>OY969777.1:0-4069481 GCA_963702985.1 uncultured Verrucomicrobiae bacterium | reverse complement strand
CTTCAACGCATCATTTGGATGAACCGACTTGCTTCGAGCTTCATTCGTGCCCGCATCAGTTCATAAAGTTTGGCCACAGTCGGATCTTTGATTGAATAGATGACAAAATTACCATCTTTCCGGCGCTCTACGAACCTGTGGAGATGGAGCATGCCAAGGTGTTTGGATACATTCGCTTGATTGAGGCCGGTCGATTCAATCAATTGGGTCACCGTTTGCTCGCGTTCCATCAAGTGTTGGAGCAAACGCAACCGGGAGCTGTCCGCAAGAACCGCAAGGAGTTTGGCAACCTCATTCAGTTGAGCGTCGGTCATTGGCTTTTTCACTGCCTTCATATCACTAATAAGCAATATAGTAGCATGATTGGCAAGCATTTGACGTAAGAATGAAAAATTCTCTTGCAAGGTTCACTTCTTACTTGCGGTTGTGAGCCATGAAGTAAAGAAGAGGCACCGTCACTGGCGCAAGGAGCACGGAAGCGATTCCGCCGGCCATCAGGGAAATGGCCAGCCCTTGGAAGATAGGGTCGAACAAGATCACCGTTGCGCCGATCACCACCGCGAGCGCGGTGAGCAGGATGGGGCGAAAGCGGATCATGCCCGCTTCGACGACCGCCTCGTCCAGCGGCATCCCTTCGCGCAGGCGTTGTTCGATGAAGTCCACCAGGATGATTGAATTGCGCACCACGATGCCCGCCCCCGCCATGAAGCCAATCATTGAAGTCGCTGTGAAAAAGGCGTGCAACAGGCCATGCGCGGGAAGGATGCCAACCAGCGAGAATGGAATCACCACCATCACAATCATCGGCGTGAGGAATGAGCGGAACCAGCCGACCATCAAGATGTAAATCAGCACCAGCACCTCCGCGAAGGCCACACCAAGGTCGCGGAACACCTCAATTGTGATTTGCCACTCGCCATCCCACTTGAGCGCCGGTTCCTGATCTGTGAAGGGTTGGACGGCATTGAAAATTTCCAACGTTGCCCCGCTCCCGCCAAATTCGCGCGAGTCGAGCGCCCGCAATTTCTCATTCATTGTCAAGATGGCATAAACTGGACTTTCCACTACACCCGCCACGTCGCCGATGACATAGGTCACGGGCATGAGATTCTTGTGGTAGATGCTTTTGTCCGTGATGGCGTGCTCAATCGTCACGAGCTCGCGCAATGGCACAAGCGGCGGCGCACCATTGGCCGAGCCCGGTTCTGGCAATGCGTTGGCGTCGCCGGAACGGACGCGCAAGGCGAGTAATTCATCGGGGCTTGTCCGGCTGGCCAGCGGCAGTTGCAGGACGATGTTCACATCCTCCTTTTCGCGCGGGATGTGGAGCAAGTCCACCGACTCGCCGCCGACGGCGATGCGCAGCGTTTGGGAAATCGTATTGGCGCTGATGCCGTTGAGCGCCGCCTTTTCCTTATCAATCACGAATTGCGTTTTTGGCTGGTCGGCTTCGATATACCAGTCCGTGTCCACGACTCCCGGTGTGCTGTGAAAAATATCAATAACCTTCCGAGCAAGCGCCAGACGGCTCTTTTCATCCGGCCCGTAAATCTCGGCGACAAGCGTTTGCAGCACCGGCGGACCCGGTGGAACCTCGGCGACCGCCGCCCGCGCATCATATTTCGCGGCAATGGCGGCGACGCGCGGACGAACCCGCTTGGCAACATCGTGACTCTGCGCCTGGCGTTCGCTCTTCGGAAGCAGGTTGATCTGGATGTCGGCGACGTTCGCGCCACGCCGCATGAAGTAATGGCGCACCAGACCGTTGAAGTTGAACGGCGAAGCCACCCCCGCATAAACCTCGTAATCCGTTACCTCCGGCTCCATACGCACGGTGGCGGCGATTTCGCGCGCGGCCTGCGCGGTGCGTTCGAGCGAACTGCCTTCCGGCATGTTAAGGATGATCTGAAACTCGCTTTTATTGTCGAACGGCAGCATTTTCACCTTTACCCAGCCAATGCCGACGAGCGCCATTGAAAGCAGCAACAGCCCAACGAGACTGGCAAGAAAAAGATACCGCAAGAGCGGGTGCGCAATGAGCGGTCGCATGAACCAGCGGTAAAGGCGGGTAAAATAGTTTTCCTCGGGGACAACGTGGGCTTGCGGTTTGTCACTTTCAGACACGACCGCGATGCCTTGCGTGAGGCTGGAATATTTTTTGCCCCAGTGCAAAATGCGGATGCTCGCCCAAGGCGTGACAATGAAAGCGATGGCCAGCGAGAAAAACATCGCCGCACTGGAACCGATGGGAATGGGCCGCATATAGGGTCCCATCAAACCACCGACAAACGCCATCGGCAGCACGGCGGCGATTACCGCAAAGGTTGCCAGAATGGTCGGGTTGCCCACTTCGTCAACCGCTTCGACCGCGATGGCCGGCCACTTTTGTCCCTTGCTCTTTGGCAGGTGGAAATGGCGGACGATGTTCTCGATCACGACGATGGCGTCGTCCACTAAAATGCCGATGGAAAAAATCAACGCAAAGAGCGTGATACGGTTCAGCGTGAATCCATAAAGGTAAAACACCAGCAAGGTCAGCGCGAGCGTGGATGGAATCGCAATGCCGACAATGAGCGATTCGCGCCAGCCCAGCGTCAGCAGAATGAGCAACGAAACGCCGACAACCGCAATGAGCATGTGCCAGAGCAGTTCGTTGGATTTGTCCTCCGCCGTCACCCCGTAATTCCGCGTGACAGTCACCTGCACCTCACCGGGAATGATATGGCCCTTGAGCGTTTCGACTTTTTTCAATACCTCCTCCGCGACCGAAATGGCGTTCGCGCCCGGTCGCTTGGCAATGCTTAAGGTGACAGCCGGTTGTTCATCAACCGCCGTTCCATTAGCCGCGCCTGAACCAAAGAACGCATATTGCAACGGCTCTTCCGAGCCATCCATGATGGTTGCCACATCGCGCAGGTAAACGGGTTTGCCGCCGGACACCCCGACGACCACGTTGCCCACGTCCTCGGCGCCGGTCAGAAACGCACCGGTTTCGACCACGACTTCCTTGTTGTTGCTGGTCAGGCCACCGGCGGCGAATTGCCGGTTGGCCTGTTGCAACATCGGAATCAAACCGACAGGACTTAAATTGCGGGAAGCCAGTTTGGCCGGGTCGAGCAACACTCGCAGTTGCCTCCGCTCACCACCGATAATCGTGGTTTCGGCGACGAGTGGAACCTGCTTCACCGCGTCATCGACCTGTGCCACGAGACGGCGCAACGTCAAATGATCGTAATGAGCGCTGTGAAATGTGAGCGCCAGGATCGGCACATCGTCAATCGAACGCGCCTTGATGAGCGGAGGCGAAACACCGTGCGGAATTTTGTCGTAATTCGATTGCAGCTTCTGGTTGAGCTTTACCAAGCTGCCCTCCATGTCTTCGCCGACCTTGAAACGCACGATAGCCAGCGACTGGCCTTCGCTCGAAGTCGAGTAGATGTATTCGACGCCGGGGATTTCCCAAAGCAGTTTTTCCATCGGGCGCGTCGCGCGTTCCTCGACTTCCTTGGCACCCGAGCCCGGCATGGAGACCAAAACGTCGACCATTGGCACCTTGATTTGAGGCTCTTCCTCGCGCGGCAGCAGCAACACCGCGAGCAGGCCAAGCAAAACCGACGCGATGATCACCAGCGGCGTGAGTTTGGAATCAATGAACGCTTGCGCGATGCGTCCGGCGATGCCGAAGTGCGCGCCCGATGAATTGTCGTGACCGGCTTTCACGGTTTGACCGTCACAGGTTGGCCGTCAACCAGATTGGCGGCTCCGTCCACCACCACCTGTTCGCCCGCATCGACGCCGGAAACCAATTCCACCTCGTCGCCGATGCGATTGGCGGCCTTGACGATGCGCAATTGCGCGCGTCCATTCGCCACCACGAAAACCAATTCCATCTGACCACGTTGAATCACGGCGGACGCGGGCGCGCGCAACGAATGGCTCTCCGCAAACGGCACCGTCAGCCGCGCAAACTGCCCAGGCATTAAACCTTGTGTTGGCAATAGATCGATTTTGACGCGAAATGTCCGGCTGACCGGATCGGAAACCGGGGCGATTTCACTGACTGTGCCGGTTAACTCTCCACTCACGCCGTCGACGTGGGCGGTGAGGTGAATACCTTTTTGAATGTGTGAGGCGATGGCCTCGGGCACGTTGGCTTCCAGTTGCAGCGCCGACGGGTCTGCGATGTCGATCAAAGGTTTGCCTGGCGCTGCAAAATCGCCCGTGTCGGCCCATTTTTTCGTCACCACGCCGTCAAAGGGCGCGACGATTGCCACATAACTCATCATTGCTTTGGCCTCCGTCACCGCGCCTTTAGCCTCCAGGTAGTGTGCTTGGGCGGCGTCATAATCCGCTCGCGTGACGGCCCCCTGTGGGTACAGCGTGGACATGCGCTTCCAGTCTTGTTCGGCATGTGCCAGCGAAGCTTCGGCCTGATCAAGGCGGGCCTTGATTTCAGCCGCATCAAGGCGGGCGATTACTTCACCGGCTTTGACTGACTGCCCCAGGACCACCGGCATGGATTCGATGCGCCCGCTCAACTTCGCCTCCAACGTTGCATGCAGCTTGGCCTGCACCGTGCTGACAATTTCCTCGGTCGTGGAATGGAGTTTGTTTTCGACGGTCTGAACCTGGACTTGAGCCACCGGCAAATTCGATGAATCGGACTTAGTGTTCTCAGGTTTCGCTCCACAACCGGTGAAACACAGTGCCGATGCGAGCATGGTCATTACGACGGCAGAAAAAAGGAAGGGATGTTTTTTAACAACTGTTTTCATATCAATGGGTCGTTGACCCGTTTTCAAGCTGAGGCAACGCGAGCGCTTGACGCAGCGCGGGAAATGCCAGTTGTTGTTTCATTTTCCGCAGCAGGAGCCGCCTGATTTTTCGCCTTCGCAACAAGACCCGCTCACGCCAAGCTTTTTCAACACCATTTCCAGCGGGCAGAAATTCGTGAATGACGATTGCAGCAGGTTGAAGCCAACGAACGCCGTGAACCAGAGCCAGTTCGGGCTGTGGTAATGCGCGAGCACGAGGCTCAAGAGGATGAATGTGCCGGCAAACCGGCGGATGATCATTTGCATTTTCATGGAGTTTGTGTGAGTTGATTTTGTTCAGTTAAAGCTGCCCGCAACCAGCGCGCCGACAACCGCGCCGCAAATTGTGCTGATGACGGGATTGCTGGTGAGCGGACAACTGCCGGTGGAGCAACCGACGAGCTTATACCACCCAAAACCCAGGCAGCCGCCGACGATGACTCCAACAAGGATGCGCAGAATCATAATGCGTTTCATGTTCAGGCGTTGACGACCGCGTTTGCCGCCTTGTTCAGCCACGCTTTAATCTGCCGTGGTTCGGGAAATCCGACAACTGTATCCACGGACTCGCCATGGCGAAACAGCATTAACGTCGGCACGCCAGTGATCTCGAAGCACGCGGCCAGCTCCGGCGTCTCGTCCACGTTCGCCTTGGCGAACTTCAATCGGCTCGTGAACTCGCCGGCAAATTGCTCCAAGATTGGCGCGAGCATCTTGCACGGTCCGCACCACGGCGCGTAAAAATCCACGATCACGGGAGTGGCCGCTTGAATGACTTCCGCTTCAAAATTGTCTTCGGTCAACTTTACCATGTTGTTCATAGCTTCGGCTTTCTTTGTCTCTCCTATATTTATCAGGCACAGGCGCACAAGATCGCCGAACCGACGATTGAAGAAACGATTCCCGCGCCCGATTTCGTAAAACCTAACGCCTATTGTCTGCATGATGGCATGGTCTGCATCCGCGAGGAAAATGTTTTGCGCCCGCTCACCGATTTGCCCAGCGAGATGCGCTCCCGCATCCGTCATTTGATTCCGGTGCGGGATGCGGTGCGGGATTGTCTGCGGTCGCAGATGGACGGCAGCACCGAGGAACGTGTCCTCGAAACGAGACAACAACTTAATCTGGCTTACGACCGTTTTGTCGGGCGCTTTGGTCCGGTGAATGTTCGCGCCAACCAGCGCGCCTTCGACGGCGACCCCGATTTGCCGTTGCTGCTTTCGCTGGAGAACTACAACGACGAGACGAAGCGGGCAACCAAGGCCACGATTTTCACCGAACGCACGATTCATCACCGCCAGCCGGTTGAATCGGTCGCCACGCCGAAGGAGGCGTTGCTCGTCACCTTGAACGAACACGGTTGCGTTGACCTCGACCACATGGCCGACTTGCTCAACAAACCGGTGCAGGAATTCTTGCCGGACTTGAAAGGCATCATTTTTCTGAACCCGCAAACAAACCAATGGGAAACCGACGACCAGTATCTTTCCGGCAACGTGCGCGAGAAACTTTCAGTTGCGGATGCAGCGTCAGTGACCGACCCGCGCTTTGCCGAGAACGTCGAGGCATTGAAATCCGTCCAGCCAGCGGATTTAGCGGCCACGGAAATTGACGTGCGGCTCGGCGCAGCCTGGCTGCCACCCGAAGACGTGCAGCAGTTCACAAATGAATTGCTCAACATTCCGTCTGGCGTGGAGATCGGACACATCCACGCCCTCGGTGCATGGCACATCAATCCGAATTGGGAAGCACGCGGCGCGACCGCGAACACGACGGATTGGGGCACCGACCGTTACACGGCGCTCGAATTGATTGAAGACGCACTGAATCTCAAAACCCCCACGGTCTATGACACGGTGGATAAAAAACCCGTCGTCAACGCGCAGTCCACCGAGGCCGCGCGCGAAAAACAGGAACGCATCAAGGAGCGTTTCAAAGAGTGGGTCTGGTCGGATGATTCACGGCGGGAACGGCTTTGCCGCCTCTACAACGACACGTTCAATCACACGCGCGTCCGCACGTTCAACGGCGACCATTTGACGTTGCCCGGCGCGAGTGGTGCGATTCAACTTCACGCACACCAAAAGGCCGGGGTCTGGCGCATTTTGCAAACGCCGAACACGCTGCTGGCCCACGTCGTTGGCGCAGGCAAAACTTACACGATGGTCGCCGCCGCGATGGAGTCGCGACGGCTGGGCATTTCCGGCAAGCCGATGTTTGTCGTCCCCAACCACATGCTCGGCCAGTTCTCCACCGAGTTGCTGACGTTGTATCCGGGCGCGAACATCCTGGCCGCCGGCAAGGAGGATTTCGAGTCGCAGAACCGCAAGAAACTTTTCAGCCGCATCGCGACCGGCAATTGGGATGCCGTCATCGTCACACACTCCGGCTTCGAGCGCATCCCGCTGTCACGCGATACGCAGGAACGGTTCTTCAAAGAGCAGCTTCACGAGTTGGAAATGATCAAGCGCCAGCACGCGGACAGTTCCAATCGCCGTCTGGTGAAAGAACTTGAAAAAGCGAAGAAGCGGCTCGAAGCCAAACTTCAAACGCTGGCTGCCGAACACAAAAAAGACAACACGTTGACCTTTGAAGAACTTGGCGTGGACCGGCTGCTCGTGGACGAGGCGCACTATTTCAAGAATCTGTTTTACGTCACCAAAATGACGCGGGTTGCCGGGTCTGCCGCAAACGGCCAGCGAGCGGGCGTTCGATATGTTTTTGAAGGTGCGGCACGTCCAGTCGTTGAACGGCGGGGGAGGCGTGGTGTTCGCCACCGGGACGCCCATCGCCAACAGCATGGCCGAGATGTTCACCATGCAGCGGTATCTTCAGCATGACGAGCTGAAGAAACACAACCTGCATCATTTCGATTCTTGGGCGGCGACGTTCGGCGAGCCGGTGACGGCGATGGAACTTTCGCCGGACGGAGCGGGCTACCGGCTGAACACGCGCTTCGCGCGCTTCATCAACGTGCCGGAATTGATGCAGATGTTCCGCCAGTCCGCCGACGTGCAGACCGCCGCGATGCTGAATCTGCCGCGCCCGAAACTGGACGGCGAAAAACCGACCATCCGCAATGCGCCGGCC
Organism: uncultured Verrucomicrobiae bacterium; assembly: GCA_963702985.1. GTDB lineage: Bacteria > Verrucomicrobiota > Verrucomicrobiia > Methylacidiphilales > UBA1321 > JABDGH01. Next base: position 4,061,577 of record OY969777.1, on the reverse strand, counting down.
ACCGAGAGCTTAAGGAATTCGTGCAATCGCTTGCCGCCCGCGCCGAGCGATTGAAAAACGGCCGCGTTGACCCCAGCGAAGATAATATGCTGAAAATCACGTCCGAGGGACGGAAGGCGGCTTTGGATCTTCGTTTGATGAAACCAACCGCGCCGGACGAACCGCAGGGCAAAGTGAATCTGGCCGTCGAAAAGATTTTCAACATCTGGCAGGAATCCAAGCCGGAGCGTTCCGCACAGCTTGTGTTCTGCGACCTCTCGACGCCAAAAGACAAAGGCTTCTCCGTCTATAATGACATGGCGCAAAAGTTGGAACGGCTTGGCATCCCCGGCAACGAAATCGCCTTCATTCAGGAATACGACTCGGACGTTTCCAAGTTGACGCTGTTCCGTGACGTGCGTGCGGGCAAAGTCCGCGTGCTTTTCGGCAGCACCCAGAAGATGGGGTCGGGGACGAACGTGCAGGAGCGGTTGATTGCCCTGCATCACCTCGACGCGCCGTGGCGACCGGCGGACGTGGAGCAGCGCGAAGGGCGCATTCTCCGGCAGGGCAACAAGAATGCCGTCGTTCAGGTGTTCCGTTACGTCACCGAGGGCAGCTTTGACGCCTATATGTGGCAGACGTTGGAGACGAAGGCGAAGTTCATCGCGCAGGTGATGAGTGGCGACATGACGATCCGGCGGCTTGAAGATTTGGACTCCGCTGCGTTGACCTACGCCGAGGTGAAGGCTATCGCATCAGGCAACCCGCTGGTGATTGAGAAGGCCCAGGTGGACGCGGAATTGATCCGCCTCACCCGGTTGCGTTCCGCCCACGCCGAGGAACAATACCGCATCCGTTCCAATCTCCGCCGTTCGCACGAGGACGCCGAAATCTTCACCAGTCGCCTTGCCAATTTGCGGCAGGACTTGGGCGTCCGGCAGGACACGTCGGGTGACAAATTTCGCATTGAACTCGACGGGCAGGAATCCAACATCACCGACGCCAACAAGCGCGTCAAGGAGCTTGGTGAAAAGGTCGGCGCGAAGTTTGAGCGCGAGGACCGCTTTCAGGAACTGACCCGGCGCCAGAGTGAGATTGAGGAAAAACTCGACCTCACCAAGAATCAGGCTCCCAGCCAGGCGGAAGCCACCGACGGCGGTAATGAGGAAAAAATTGCTGAAACCCAAAATTCCAAACGGGTCAAGCACCCCAGACACCATGTGGCCGTCACCGTATGAATCCACCCGTTCATAACCTGAGCCAGCGTCTTCGTGCGCTCCGCAAGCAATGGTTCAAATCCCAACAAGCCTACGCAAATCGCTGCCATGAGTTGGGCGTGCCAATCACACCAACCGTGATTGCCGACTGGGAAAACTCCCGGATTGAAATTCCGGCGCGATTGGTCCCTTTTCTGGCCCATTCCCTCAACGCCCAAGTAAACGACTTGCTGCCCGGTTTTAACCCGGCGGAAATTTTCTCCCTCCCGGCGCTTTTGCCGCTGCCAAAGCCGGACAAACCCATAAAACCGGCAAGTGCGGTCCGAACGGACTTCGCCACGCGCCAGTTGGCGCTGGACACCGTGCTTCGGAATTTCGACCGCAAGCCCTGCCGTTTCGCCCATGTGAGCAGTGAAAGGGACCGCAATAATCCGTTTGAGAACCTCGTGTGGCATGACAACCGCACTCTGTTGTTGGCCCTGATTCGCGCCCTGAATCGGAATTATCGCCAAGTCATCCTGTGGTATTATTTCGGCGGACTCACCCGTCGGCAAATCGCCGCCAAGCTCAATCGCTCGGTTGATCTTGTCTCGCTCCGCTTGCGTGAGGGCCGCGCAACATTGCGCCGGCTCCTGAATACCGATGCCGGAAGTCATTGGCTGCGGCGTGAATTCCGTGAACAGTTCGCACCTTTCGATAGGGAGGCAGTAAAATACCCGCAAGGACAGGCCGAGGCAAATTGGCCCGGTGAAAACACGTTATGACAAAGCGAAAAATAAACTCAAACCCATTTGTCCCGGCTCACGGGGCGGCCATTCCAGTATGAACTCGACCATCTACTCTCAAATCGGACTGCGCGTGCGCCAGCTTCGCCGCCAGCAGCATCGCTCCCAGGACGAACTTTCCGTCTGGCTTCGCGCCTTTCACGCCCCGATCACGCGCGACATGATTGCCAATTGGGAAACCGGCCGGGCCGTGGTGCCGGCGGTTTATATTCCAGTTCTGGCTTACGCGCTCAAGGTCGAGGTGACGGATATTTTGCCCGGCCTGACCTTAAAGGATTTGAAGGCCGGCCAGATCATGCCCGTGTTCCGCCGCTCGCAAGGGCGGCCACCAACCCATCCATAAGTCATCACCACCGTATGAATGTGACCGCGCAACAAACGGAATTTCTCAGTTGGAAGGTCGTTCCTGCCCGGCTCGACGCAAATCAGGCGGCGTGGTTTCTTGGTTTTGAACCGCACGAGATTCCCCGGCTCGTAACCGCAGGTTTGTTGAAACCGCTCGGCCATCCCGCCCGCAACAGCACGAAATTCTTTGCCACGGAAACGCTGGAACAAGTCCGGCGCGACGAGAAATGGCTCGCCCGCGCCAGCGATGCCATCGCCAGCTACTGGCGGGAACGCAACGCCCGCAAGCAACAGGCTCGCGGGCGCGCGTGAGGCAAGCGATTCAATGCGTCGGGTGGACGCATCATAAAAGTGTCTTGCCTTTGCTGGGATGAATCCTGACTTCCTCACGGATGGCAACGCGGACTTTTGCTTCGATGCGTTCAACGAAGCTCATGCCCACCCGGCTGAATTTATTGGCCGGGCGGATGGCGGCGGCAATTTCCAGCGCGGTTTGTTTCACCTTGCTCCGGCAAAGATGTGGAGTTGTGTTGATGTTTTTGAGTGTGTCCGTCATTTCAGTTGTTTCCATATTTTGCTTTTCTAGTTGTGTCGCTGATTCATTCAACGACGCCACCATTTTATCAGGCGCGCTTTTGTTGAACGGCGAATTGAGTGGCCGAACCCTTGCAAACATTGAACAAAACCACCGTAACCACCGGCGCTTGACACAAAAGCACGCTGATTTTACGCGGGGCGACTTGGCTGGTTTTCAGTTTCGACACCATTTTCATTCAATGTTTGCAAGGTGAAAAATAGTTTGATTATTTTTTCCACCGGCGCAGGCGGCTATGGCGATTCCTGGAAAGCCGGACATTTAACCCGCCGCCGAAAACGAGTGACCATTGGCTTCGGGCTTTGGCAGGGGTGGGAGCAACGGAATGATGCGGCCAGTCATGTTTTGCTTTTCGTAGCTTTCCAGCGAAGGCAGTCTGACTTGCGCCTTGCGGGCGTAGGCACGGTGAATGGCCTTGCTGTTGTGTCCGAGGGCTTCTTGTGCAAACCGCTCCGGGTAGCCGCAAATTTTCGCCCGCTCCGCCCAAGCGTAACGATAGGAGTGCAACGAAACCCCGTTGATTCCCAGCCCCACACAGCGTTGGTGAAACTCCGTGGCGCGGTCGCCACAGCGAACCGATTGCAGGTAGGGAAACAACGGCCCGGTCGTCGGCATTTGCCGCAAGAGGGCTTCAATGTCCGGGCCAAAATGAATCATGGCCAGACTGCCGGTTTTCTGCCGCGCGTAAGCGATGGTTTGGTTGGGCCAGTCAATGTCCTCCGCCTTGAGATTGGCGATGTCGGTTTGAGAACCGCCAAGATGCCAGCACAGTTCGTAGAATCTGCGCCGCTCCGGGTTTTTTTCCCGCTCAATGATGAGCTGATGTTCTTCGCTGGTGATGGCGCGTCTTTCCTTGAAGCGCACTTCCGGCCAGAGGCGCTTGGGAATGATCGGCCACGGCAGCCAGTTCATGGAAAGGCAGAAGTTGTGGAGTTTCCGCAGGTGGACATTCGTGCTGACTGTGCCCGCCTTGAGGCAGGCGAGCAGGTGCTCGCCTTGCGTTTCAAGAATGACGCGATGGCGAATCAGGTCCAACGCGGCTTGTTTGGCTGCCTGCCGCCACCGATCCTGGGTTGCACCGCTTTTGGTCTCGATGATGGCCTCAAGGGCTTGCTGCCATGTCCGGGTCGCGACGCCTGAATCCGTTCCGGCCAGATATGCCTTCGCGATCTGGAGATTCAGATGCGGCTGGCGGATGGATTCATTGCGGGCGTTGAGCAGCGACGTGGCCTCGGCGCGATTCCGCGTGCCAGTGCTTTCCTGCTTCCGGGTTTCGGTGTCTTCGATGTAGAACATGCCGCCGCGCTTGCGACGGTAGAGGATGTAGCGACGTTTCATAAGTTCAGACTTTCATTTTGTCCGAAGCTTATGAGACTGAATGCGGCTTTGGGTGTATCAGCTACACCAAACGGGCAGCGAAGCCCGTCGTCGCGAGTGATTGCCGGGTATTACAGGGGTAATGGTTGAGTAGTAGCCCGGTAATGATTTCACTGGCACTTTCACTGGCACTGGCCTCCTCTGGCATCTGCAACCCGTTGCAAAATAGCAACTTGGAGTTGGAGGCGGGAGTCGGAATCGAACCGACGCATACAGCTTTTGCAGAGCCGCGCCTTACCACTTGGCTACCCCGCCCTTTGACCGCAAGCCTTCAACCTACCCGATAGCGCGAAGAGACGCCAAGAAAAAGTTCCCCGGATAAAAAATGAGGGACACAACCCATGGAACTTGGAATACCTATGGGTCCTATAAGTTCCATACGTCCTATAAGCGTAAACTCTGGGGAATCAGCTTATTTCTGGCAGCGCGTCAAAAAACTTCAGGGCGGCTTTTTCGCCGCGGAGGTCGGCTGACGTTTTGTGCAGGCGCCAATGCTCGATATGCTCGCAGGTCGCACCGGGTGCGAGCGGAAGGCCGGGGGCGAGCGACTCGAGTTCCAGGATTTCGATGTTGGTGAATATCTCGAAGTTGCAGCCGCGATCGGGATAGGGCAGCGCCGGGTCGTAGCTGAGGTGTTTCGCGAAAACGACGCCGCCATTCTGGTACGCCACCCAGCCGGTGGGGAGTTTCAGCCCGAGCTTCGTGGCGGGGCGTTCGGGCAGATAGATCACGCGCAGAAAATGCTCGCTGTAAGCGTAACGCCCGTCGCAGAGGTTGGTGAACGGCCAGAGGATCAATTCGCGATTGGGTAAAAAGTCCTCCGGCTTGGCGGCGCGGCCGTCGGGGAATTCGGAAGGATGCAGGTCCAGTCGCGGCTGCGGGATCAGCGCCACCCCTCCCGGCGACATCACGGAAAGCGCCCACGGCGTGACGTCGAGCGCCTTGCTTCCCGCGTTTGTCAGGAGATGGGTGATCCGCACCAGCTCGTTATCGAGCCATTCGACGCGCATCGTCTTTTGAAAGCCATAGGCCTTGCTCGCGGGCTGGATGATTTCCACCGCCGCTTCGCCAAGCTTTTTCCAGGTCACCGGGCCGTTGTCCAATTCGTACGAGTGGTCGCCTTCAGGTGCGGTCCAGAAACGGTGCCCTCCCCGGATCATCCAATCCTTCTCACCCGCGCCGCCCATTTGCCCGGGCAATTCGACGAAGACATTTTTGTCATCGCGAAAGGCGTAGCGGATAATGCGCGGCCCGACATCGAGCGTGATGATGAGTTCCGTGGTTTGACCTTGGATGCGCAAGTTGCGCTTCCAACCGGCATAGGGGATTTCCTGGATCGTCATGTTTTTTTGGGGATAAGGGAGTTGAGGAGGGGTTCGTAGTATTGGCTGTAGACAATGGCCGGATCGAACAAGCGGCGGCATCGGCGTTGTTGCCGGAACGGGGATTGGGCTTCCAGCCAGTTGACGGCTTCGGGAAGTTTCGCCAAATCGTCCAGTAAAAAGGATCCCGACCCTTCCAGGGCCCTGAATGCGGGAATGTCCCGGCACCAGACCGGCATCCGGTGAAGCGCGGCCTCCAGGACCGGCAGGCCGAAGCCTTCCTGCGTCGAGGGAAAAAGGAGGCAGTCCGACACGAGATAAAGATCGCGCAAGGTGTCGTCCTGGACGAGAAAATAATCACTGAGGAAGAATACATGGTCCTGCAAATCTTCCGGCAGCGATTGGCGCAAAAACGCGCCGTAATGTTCCGATGCCGGGCTGTTGGGGACTGTCGCGCCGGTGATGAGCAGCAGGGGATTGCGGTCCAGTTCGCGGAGCTTCTTCACGACTTCAATGGCGAAATCGATGTTCTTGCGCACCATGACGCGGGCCGGAAGCAGGAAAACAAAATCGCGCCAGGGAATCTCCAGCGCCGGAAGAGTCGGCCGCATTTCGGGCGTCAGGCCAAAAAGGCGCACCGGATCGGCCATGTTGGGAATGAGCAGGGGCGCGACGGGAGGCTGGAGATGGGATCTTATCTCCGCGGCGCGCAAATCGGATGCGGCCACGTAAGTCACGTCCGCCGAACTCGTCCGCATCAGGTTCCACGGCGGCTGGGTCGGGTTGGGCAGCGCGAAATCGGAATTTGCGGCCGTAAGATCATGCGTCCATGCGACCATCTTGTGCCGGGGGGCGAGGTCATGCAGCGCCCGCGTGCAGGCCAGGTTATAAGGCAGGGTGAAGATGTTGTGGACGAATGCGACGTCCACGCCGGCCAGGGCCGCCTCCAGCGCTTCCACCAGGACCGAGCGGTACACGGCGAAATTCTGGTCCGACTGGCCGCGATCGAGCACGGCGCGCACGCTTTTGTTCAATTCGAAATCGGGCGCAAGTTCGGGCAGCAGGACAAAGTCATAGCCTTCGCCCGTATCGAGACCGTTACCCGTCAAAACCGTCACCTCGTGTCCGGCGTTGAGCAGCATGTTCGCCTGATCACGAACGACGTTTTCCACTCCGCCCATCTCCGGCCATGTGGAATAGTGAAGCAAGGCGATTTTCATCCGCGCCCACCATAAACCGGCTCGCGCCGGCAAAAAGCATTTTTTTATCTCGCAAGAGCGGATAACCGCCGTCTTCTGTTGGCAGCCCGCGAACCGCGAACGCGGATCTTTCCGCGCCGTCGCCGGGATCCCGACGTCCACCCCGCCCTTATGGAGCCGGATGCCACAGGGCAATTTAGCCTCGGCAGAATCCCATCTTAAATGTAAATTTATCTTGGCTTACTTGAAGGTTTTCAGTAGCTTACGCGCGAAATGAAACTTTTTCCAAGAAGTATTGTTTTTCTGGCGGTCGCCATCTTTGCGCCCTATGCGTCGGCTCAACAAACACCCACCCTCTATTATGTCGGTGGTCCGACCGGAAGCTTCAATACAACCTTGAATTGGAATACCAGCAATTTTTCCCCTCTTTTAGGCTCCACCGGCGGAGGAATCAACCGGGTCCCTAACAGCACTGATATTGTCTTGATCGACGCCGACGAGAATGCGGGCGCGATTTTAGGGACAGGCTCCTCCGGAACAGTCACGATTGCCGCCGGACCGCCGGCCAATCTCGTGGCAGGGCTGCAAATTGCCAACTATTTCCAGAACACCACCACCAGCGTTGATCTCAATATCGGCACAACGTTAACCGTGACCGGCAGAAGCGGAGCCAGTGGGACTGGAGGCGTTGTTTTTGGCGACTTTGTCGTCGAAGGCGGCGTGACCTATAACCAAAACGGAGGCACCCTGCTTGTCAACCAAGGCCTGACGGTCATCGGCGATAACATCCATAACGGCATCTTTTCGGATTATCAAGGTTCAGGCACCTATAACATCCAATCGGGAGGGTTCAGTTTTGATCCGGCGACCGGCGCGCCCGGTACGATCAACGAAATGGATATTGGCTCGGGCACTGGATCGGTCGGCACGGTAACACAAGGGGCCGCAACCACCAGTTCAACCGTTACCACCGGAAATCTCCTCTACATCGGCTACGCGGGAGGATCGGGAACCTACAACCTTACCAACGGCTCACTGCTTCAAACCGGTTCGCCAACTTCCCCCGTTATCGCCCTGGGTTCCGGGACTGGTTCCAATGGCACAATGACCATCACCGGCGCCAGCACCTTCAATCTTAATTCAGGAGCCGATCTGCAAGTAGGCGCGGGCGGCACCGGCGCCATCACTCAAAATGGCGCCGGCTCAAGTGTCAATATATTGGGAACGGCAACCGTGCATATCGGCGACGCGGCAGGCAGCACCGGAACATACAATCTGAAGGCCGGCAGCCTCAACATCAGCGGCTCCAAACCATTCGACGTGGGCGGCGCTGTTGGTGCAACCGGCGTCCTAAATCAAAGTGGAGGTTCTCTTATCGCCGCATCAGGCAGTCAGGTCTACCTCAGCAGATTTGGCACGGGCACCTATAATCTCAGCGGTGGCTCGGCAAATTTCAAAGGTATTTTTTACATTAACAGTGGAGGTACACTCAATCAATCGGGTGCCACTACCCTGAACGCCCATTTGTTTTCCATTAATGGGGGAGCGACCTATAATATGAATGGTGGCAGCGCCACTTTCTTTTCGACCGGCATCTCCGGAACCTTGAATCTGAATGGCGGCACGATCTCCGTCAACGAGAGCGACCTGATCGGCGGAGGCGGCGGGACTTTAAACTTTGGCGGCGGCACCCTTGCGCTAACCCCCGGCGTAGCCCCAACCGGTTTTTATGGCATGGCTGGCACTCTTACCGGCGGCACCTCCACCATCGATGCGAGTGCGGCTGCTTTAACCACCTACAATATAACCGTTCCATTTTCTGGTGCGGGTGGAATTTCTCTCATTGGTAACGGCACCACCTTCAATTTTACGAATGTGACGGCGAATTCATACACCGGGCCGACCACGATCACCAATGGAGTCCTGAACGTTAGAGGAGCCGATATCGCAGCCTCCAGCGCCCTTAATATCAACGGGGCCGGTTCCATAGCCAATCTGACCTTGACGGCGGCTCTTCCTTTCGTCGGAAGCCTCGGCGGCAACGGCACGCTCAACGCCGCATTCGACGCGGCGGGAGATCCCCTGGTGATTTTAAACGCGGGCAATTTCACGGGATCCGTCAATCTCACCAAGACCGCCGCCGCGGGCACCCTCCAGCTCTACGGCGGCACTTTCGGCAGTATCAATGAATCCCCCGCGGCAAGCGGAAGCAAGGTCACGATTGGAGGCGCACCGCTGGCCGGTTTCCCCTTGGGCACCAACATTCCCACCACCGGCGTCGTCACCTTTGCCGGAACCGCTACCTACACCGGCCTCACCACGGTCACCACCGGATTCACCCTTAACGCCCAAAATCTAGGTGGCGCCGCAACAAACAATGGCACGATCAATATCACGAATGCGGCCGGCGGTGGCATTTCCGGCGCCGTGACGAACAGCGGCATGCTCAACGACGCCGCCGGCATTGGCGGCGCCGTGACGAACAGCGGCACTCTCTTCGCCACGAGCGCGGGGGGTAACGTAAGCAACACCGGAACGCTGGGGCTTCCGTTGACCAGCGCCATTGGCGCCAAGTTTGGCATCACGGGATCGTTGAGTTCCAACGTTCCGTCGACCACCGTTCTCAACATCCGCACCAATGGAGTGACAGCCGACGGATTCACGACGACTACCACCGCCGCCTTGTCCGGCCTCATCAATGTCACGGGCAGCGGAAACCTCGCTCCCACCACCATCGTCAGCGCCCCCGGCGGGATCACGATCGGCGGCGACGGCAAGGTGAACGATGCCGGCGGTTTGACAACTTCAGCCCAGAACGGCGTGCTCTTTACCTCAACGCTCACCATGCCCAATTCCAGCACGCTGGATATCTCCACCTCCCAGAGGAGCATCGTGCAAGCCGCCTCGCTGGGATTGATACCCGCCCTCACCTATAATGAAACCCAGGTCGCCAGTGCGATTGATGTCCCCCTTACCGCGGGAACACTGCCGTTTGGCACGCAACTCAATAATCTTGTGAACGCGAGTCCAGGCTCAATTCCAGGCCTCCTTGATTCTCTCTCTCCCCAAAGCCTGCAATACGCGCGGAGTATCAGCTTTGAGAATTCTACCTTCCTGGCCGGACGGATGAACGGCGTGTGCGCCGATCTGCGTGCCGGCTACGGAGGCCTCGACACCAGCGCGATCAGCGTCGTGTCTCCGGCGTTCAACAACGGGCTGGGCCGCTCGCTCGGCTCGCTCCTCGCCGCAAATGATGTCCCCTATCATCCGCCCGCCCCCAACGGCGTTAATTACTATCCGGGCGGGGGAAGCAACACGCCCTCGCCTTCGGCCGAGCCCGCCTGGAACTCCTCCACCCAGGTCATTTCCGATAGTCCGAATCCGTACATGGCCACTCAGAATCCTTCGGGCCCGCAGACGCCCCGCATGAGCGAGTTCATCGGTGGCGACGTTGTTCTGGCCACCCTAAATCAAGACCACTCCCTGGCCAATGCTCCCTCCTCCAAGGCGAGTTACACCGCGGGGGATGCGACCGCGGGCATTGCTTTTCGGATGACGTCCCACCTGGCGGCGGGCGTGCTCTTCGATTACAACCATACCTCCGCGAAGACCGATTCCAACGGCAGCACAACGACTGTCGACAGCTATTCGCCCGGCGTTTTTGCCACTTACTTCGATCACGGCTTTTACGCCAACGGCCTTTTTTCCTTCGGTTATAATAATTACGCCAACACCCGGAAAATCAGCCTGGCCGGCCTGACGGCCAACAGCCACCCCACCGGCCAGCAGTACGTGAGCGACCTCGATTTTGGATACGACTTTCATCCCGCTAAGAATTGGGTCGTCGGGCCGACCGCCGGAGTCACCTACACCCATCTGGACATCGACTCCTTCACGGAAACGGGCGCGGCCCCACTCGATCTGAACGTCGGCAGCCAGAGCGTGGACAGCCTCCGCAGCCGTTTGGGAGGCCACGTCATCTTCCAGACCAATACCGGCGACGTCCTCCTCCAACCCAACATCACCGCGATGTGGCAGCACGAATACCTCGACAGCAGCTCCGGCATTACCAGCTCGTTCAGCGACTTCGGCTCAGGCCCCTTCACCATCCAGACGGCTGCGCCCAGCCGGGACAGCGCCCTTATCGGATGCGGCATGACCGCCACGCTGAGCAATTCGATGGCGCTTTATCTCAACTACCTGGTCGATGTCGGGGCCGCGGATTATTTTGCCCAGAGCGTGATCGGCGGCTTCAAGGCGCGGTTCTAAACCCTTCTCCATTCTCACACGCGCGCCCGGCCGCGGGCCCGCTTCAGATGGGCTGCCGGAGTTCCATCTCGCTCCACCACTTGGAAAGACGCGCCGCGGGAACCGCGGGAATGGCAACGCCGGCATCGGTGTAGTGCGAGGTGTCGTTGAAAAGCGTCAGCCGCGCGCGCGTCGGATCCTTAAAGTCGACAATGTTCAACGCCGCCGGACTCTGGTCGAGATTATCACGGTAGCGGCGCGGATCGAACCCGAGCAGCGAACTGAGCAGCAGCCGGATCGTCGCCTTGTGCGACACGACCAAAATCGTTCCGTCCGGATGGGCCCGCACCAAATCGATCAGCGTGGGCAAGGCGCGCGCCGTCACGGCCAAGCCGCTCTCTCCACCGGCGGGGGCGAAGGTATAGGGGTCCTTTTCCCATTCCGAGGCCTCGTCGGGGAACCGTTCCTCGACCTCCACGCGGGTCATCCCCTCCCACTGGCCATGGGAAATTTCCCGCAGCCCCTCCCTTGGTTGCACTTCCAATCCATGCGGCTCCGCCAAAATCCGGGCCGTCTCAATCGTCCGCCCCATCGTCGAGGCATAGACCGCAGCGATCGGCTCCCCCTTCAAACGGGCCGCCAGTCGGCCCGCCTGCCGGCGTCCTTCATCGGAAAGAGGAACATTCGTCGCGCCGGCGAACCGGTCTTCGGCGCTCAGGATCGTGGCGCCGTGCCGGATGAGAAAAACGCGCGTGGGGGCTTGGGACATATCGTGGAGGGTTCCTGCTTAATTCCATCATACACCCCTTCCGCGCCGAGGCGAGAGTGCTTCCCGCGCGACGGTGTCTTCTTCGGGTGGCCCGGGCATGAAACCGTGCACGATATTTTAAAATGCCCTACTTGTTGTCTGGCCACCCATCAGTGCCCCTGCCCCTGCTGCTGGTAACTGCCTCCACTGGCCCCGCCGGCATGAGAATTCTCCCTGCCACCTGACCCGGCGTGACTGCCTTCACCGCCGTTCGAACTCCCGCCGCCCCCGCCGGAATACACACCCGCGCTCGGATGAGTCCCGGAGGCGACTGGCGAAGAAGGTGCGGGGGCCGTCGGCCGCACGTATTGGCGGGACTCCGGCGGATAAACCGCGCCCGGCGGATAGAAGCGCGGTGGAGCGCCTCCTCCTTCACCGGTTTGAGGATAGGTCCTCACCGTCGGGGCGATGCCCGGGGCCGAAGGCGCGCGTTCCGTATTATAGATCGACTTCGGAGACGTGTTGAACGTGGGCGACGAAGTCACCTGCCTCGCCACCGGCTTCAGCGAGGTCAGCGGCGCCTGGAGAACCGGTCTCACCGACTCGCGGTCCGTGACAACTTTCGCGCCGGCGGGCGCATGATCCCGGGCGATGCGCGCCTGCCGCACCTGGGCGTCCGACGCGGGAGAAGGCGCCAGTCGCGAATTCACCGCGAGCGGGCTCATGATATCGATGCCGCGATTGATCGTCGCCGGCCCAATCGACCCCGCCACGCGGGAGGGTTGCCCCGTCGCGCCGGGATTCACCCGGGGCGCGTACAACGCCAGGGAATCGTCCGTCAGCGCGCCGCCGCCGCCCGGTTGATTCGCGCGAACCAAGCTCGCTGATGGAACGGGCGTTTGGGAGACGGCGTTGACCTGCGCCAGCATGGGTCCGCCGACGGTGACTTGGTGAAAGGGGCCGGTGGTTGCCCCGCCGGCGTTTCCGCCACTTGCGTTCCTCGTGACGTTGATGTTGGTGACATTCGTCGTGCGATTGATGATCGCGTAGTTGTCGTGCCGGTCGCGGTAAAAGCCGCGGTAATTCCTGTAGCCCAGGCAAGTCACCGGCAGGAAATGGTACCAACCCGCGCCGATGCCATAAAAGCCGTCGCAATCCCCGCCGATATGGAAACCGACGCCGATGGCAGAACCGTCATCGGAGTAATCGATCCCCACAAAACTGTCGGGCGGCAGCGGGGCCCATCCGCAATAGCCGCCGCCGTAACGCCAGCTCACCCAGGCCGGGGCCCACGTATAACCCGGCACCCAGCACCATCCGGTCCCGTCGAGGTTGACCCAGCGCCCGTAATGATAGGTCGCCCACCCCCAGGGTTCGTCGGAGACCCAGGTCCAGCCGTCATCGGTGTAAACCCAATGCCCCGCCGTGTAGGGCGCCCAGTTCGGATCGTCGACCTGCGGCTGCCAGACGTAGCCGTACTCGCCGCTCTGGACCCACGTGCCCTGGCTTCCCAGGGAATCGTAAAAAGTCTGAAACGAAGCGCCGCCCTCCGGCGCGCCAATGGCATCATCCGCTGCGGTGTCGGGCTGAGGCGGCGCGGCGCCATTGTCATCCTGCCCGCGCATCGGCGTGGCCAGAAGCGCCCACGCGCAAGCCGACAGCATCAGCAAACCTTTCCACGGAAAACCCGTGCGTTCATCCAATGCGAGAAAAGCCTTCAGCATCCTCCAAGTTGGACGTTCCGGCGTCTGAAAACCTTCACGCATTTCGCGGTGGCCCACAATCTCCCAGCGCAGGTCTTTCCGCACCATCACCACGGAGGCCTGCAGCCGCCCGGCGGGAAAAAGACCATGCTTCCCGAAAAAATCTGCTTGCCGCCGACCCCAGGGAAAAAATCCTTTCGGCGTGACCCGCGCCAACTTTTCGGACAGCCTCTTTTGAACACGACATGACCCCGAATGCTTGGCAATGGCTCTGGCCGGTCTTTTTCTACCTGATCGGGTCCGTGCCCACCGGTTATCTCATGGGCCGGTCGCGCGGTCTCGATATCCGCAAGCACGGCAGCGGAAACATCGGCGCCACCAACGTGTGGCGGGTCATGGGCCGCAGCTGGGGCCTCGCCGCCTTTGCGTGCGATTTCCTCAAGGGCTTTCTGCCCCTCTACCTGCTGCGGACGCTCAGCTTTCCGAACACCGGTTCCTGGTCCGTCGCCCTCCTGCTGGTGGTCTGCGGGCTGGCCGCGATCATCGGCCATAACTACACGCCCTGGCTCGGGTTCAAAGGCGGCAAAGGCATCGCCACGTCGGCGGGCGTGCTGGCCGCGCTGATGCCCCCGGTGTTCGCGGTTGCCCTGCTGGTCTGGATCCTCGCGACACGGATCTCCCGCGCTGTTTCCGTCGGCTCCCTGCTGGCCGCGGCCGTCCTGTCCCCCGCGGCGGCCTGGTTTTATCCCTGCGAATGGGTTTATTTTGGATTGGCGACGCTTGCGGGAGGGCTTGCCGTTTGGCGTCATCGCTCCAATATCCAACGATTGCTGGCCGGCACGGAATCTCGAATCGAATTTGGATCGAGGAAAAAAAACGCTCCATGAACATTTTTATTTTAGGACACGGCGCGTGGGGCTCCGCCATCGGCGAAATCGTCGAACGGCTGGGCCACCGGGTGACTTTCGTCGGGCACGCGGACCCGGCGTGGCCCGCAGTCCGGCCCGATTACGTCCTGGTGGCGCTGCCGGTCCAGCATGTGCGCGAAACGCTGGAGCATTTCCCGCCGCCCGGCGTGCCGGTGTTGAGCCTGAGCAAGGGGATCGAGATCAAGACCGGCGAGCGCGTCAGCCAGATCATCGCCGGCGTCTGGAACGAGCCGCGCGTGGCCGCCCTTTCCGGGCCGACGTTCGCCGCCGAAATCGCCGCCGGTCTTCCCGCCATCTGCACTATCGCGGCGCAGGACGAACAACTGGCCAGGGAATTTCAGGCCATTTTCCACCAACCGAGTTTCCGCACCTACAGCTCGGGCGATCTCGTCGGCGTGGAACTGGGCGGGGCGCTGAAAAATATATATGCCATCGCGGGCGGCGCGTGCCTCGGGCTCAGGCTCGGGCAAAACTCGCTGGCCGGATTGCTCACCCGCTGCCTGGCCGAAATGACGCGCATCGGCGTCCAGGCCGGCGCCAGGGCCGAGACGTTCGCCGGGCTCAGCGGCATCGGCGATCTCATGCTGACCGCCACCAGCGAGCAAAGCCGCAATTTCCGCTTCGGGAGCTTGCTGGCACAGGGCCTTGCGGTGGAGGAAATTTTGCCCCGGCTCGGCGGCGTCTGCGAGGGGTTTCCCACCACGCTCGCGGTGCATCTCAATAACGCGATCCCCGCCGACTCCAAGCCGATCGTGACCCAACTTCACGCCGTGCTCTATGAAGACATGCCGCCCGGCAAGGCGGTGAAAAATCTCCTCGGCCGCGCCGCCCGCGATGAGTAACGGGATTGGGGCCGCATCCAAGCGCGGATCGCCCAAGCTCCTCCAAATGTCTTTGCCTTTTTCACAAGCTCTTGCATAGTAGCGCCCCGACTTATGCCGAACCAGATTTGGAAAGTCGTCAGCATTGGCTCGGTAGCTCAGCGGTAGAGCAGGTGACTCTTAATCACTTGGTCCAAGGTTCAAATCCTTGCCGGGCCACTCTCAAAAGCCACTCAAAATAAGCAGCGTGTACAGGGAAGCGTGTACGAATTTTGCCGTTCCGCGTGCACGGCGGGTCTTCTGGAGGCGGCATGAGCGGGCCGCTTCCACAATGGTTGGCCGAGCACGAGGGCGAACGCAAACGGCTCCACGACATCGACCGGGGATTGCTGCTAGTGACCCTTGTTCAACGAGCTTCCCGGATGGGCGATGAGATGGACGAGGAGAGGCTCGGAAGCCTTTTGCTTTTGATAAAATCCTGACGAATTTTTTCAGCTTCAAAAATCCGCTTTTCCTTGGCGCTTAACTGATGAACGCCGAGAAACGGAGGCTCGTAGGGAATGGAACGTTCCGGGAACATAAGCGTTGTCCTTATATGGGTATAATTAACTATACTACTCGCTGCCTTGGCTGCAAGTGGAGGTTCACCCCATGACAAAATCGTGCTTGTCCCAGCAATAAACCCTTTCGGCGTGACCTGCGCTGACTTTTCAGACAGCCTTTAAGGCCATGGGCCAGGAATCCCGCCAGGTTTATCCCGATCCCGATGCATTGGCCAAAGCCGCCGCCACGCGTCTGGTCCGACTTGCGCATCAAAGCGTGGAGGATCGCGGGCTCTTCACCCTGGCGCTTGCAGGCGGCTCGACTCCGCGGAAGCTTTACAGCGTGCTGGCCTCCGATCCCGATTTCCGGGATTTTCCGTGGGACAGCACCCACCTCTTCTTCGGCGATGAGCGGTGCGTGCTCCCCAGCCATTTCGACAGCAATTATCTCCTGGTCAGCAGCACGCTGCTCGCGTCCGGCCTGGTGCCGGCGGCCAATGTCCATCGGGTCCGCACCGAACTGCCGGATGCCAACATGGCCGCGGCCGATTATGACGTGGAAGTGCATATGTTCTTTACCCAGGGGATTCGGCTGAACCAATTTCCCCGCTTCGATGCGGTTCTCCTTGGGATGGGACCCGACGGTCACACCGCCTCGCTCTTTCCCGGCGGCAAGGCCCTGGAGGAAAGGGAACGCTGGGTTGTCGCCGACTGGGTGGAAAAGTTCAAATCCACGCGCATCACCTTCACTTTGCCGGTGCTCAATGCCGCCCGCACCGTCTTGCTTCTGGTCGCCGGCGCGGACAAGGCGGACATGCTCCATGAAGTCCTGGTGGGGAATCGCCGTGAGGCCGTCTATCCCGTCCAACAAGTGCAGCCCCTCGACGGCGCAAAAATCTGGCTTCTGGACAGCGCTGCCGCCGCACGGTTGCCCCGGGTGTACTGACCGTTTTCATGAACCCGGTACGTATTGCCCCTTCGGTGATCGCCGCCGATTTCGGCGACCTGCGCGCGGACCTGGCGCGTGTGGAAAAGGCCGGAGCCGATATGCTTCACGTCGATATCATGGACGGCCATTTCGTGCCGAACATCTCCTTCGGTCCCGCCATCGTCCAGGCGATCCGGGCGAATACGAAGCTTCCGCTCGACGTGCATCTCATGATATCGAGGCCGCGAAAATTTATCGCCGCGTTCGTCGAGGCGGGCGCGGCCAACATCACCTTTCACATCGAGTGCGAGGATGACATTCGGACGGCCATCGGCGAAATCATCTCCCGCGGCCGCACCGCCGGCCTCACGCTCAAACCCGGAACTCCCCTCTCCGCCGTGAAGGATTACCTCGGGGCCATCGACCGCCTGCTCATCATGACCGTCGAACCCGGTTTCGGGGGCCAGAAATTCATGCCCGAGATGATGGCCAAAGTGGAGCAAGCCGCGGCTTGGCGCCGGGAAGGCGGCTTCAGGTACGACATCGAGGTTGACGGCGGACTCAACGAACACACCATCGGGACCGCGGTTCGTGCCGGGGCCGAAGTGATCGTCGCGGGAACGGCGGTGTTCGGCCAGGCCGACCTTGGGCGGGCCATCCAGGATTTGCGGGACAACGCCCGAGCGGCCCTGGGCGGACTCGGCGCTTCTTCGCCCGAGGGAAGGTAGCCGCCGCACGCCGGGCGGCGGTGCGAGAAGGCCCGCGCTCGGAGATCGCGGGCTACCAAGAGAAGCCAAGGTAGCCGCCGCACGCTGGGCGGCGGGCAACCCTGTAAGGGTTGCAATCACTCAGCCCAGGGTTGCCGCGCAGCGGCTACCCTGGGTAGGGCGCCCCAGGGATTCTACCCCGTAAGAGTTAAATCTGTTCCTAACAGGACCGATAGGATTTCAGCCTTCGCTTCCTGCGCGCGCGGGATGTGTCCCTCGCGCGCCCGGACAACGAAGTAGTCCGGGCCACCCGAATTGAACCGCCGCCCGGCGTGCGGCGGCTACCAGTAGACTACCCCGCCAGCGTCTCGGTATAACGCGCCAACAGCCAGATCAAATCCGAGAGGCGGTTGAGATAGCGGATGACGAGGAAGTCGATCTCGTTCGATGAGGCAAGCTTCGCCACCAGCCGTTCCGCGCGGCGGCAAACCGTCCGGGCGACATCGAGGGCGGCGGAAGCGACGCTCGCGCCCGGAGTGGCCCAGCCCTCGAACGTGATTTTTTCCTTTTCGATTTTCGCGACAAGGTCGTCGAGATGCTGAAGCATCTCCGGGGCCAGCTTGGGGTACTTGTCCTTCGCGTAACGCTCCGCGTCCTGCGGCGCGACGGCCAGTTCGCCCATCAGCGCAACCAACTGCTTTTGGATGAGCAGCAGCTCCGTTTTCACTAGGGGCAATCCGGCCTGCGCGCGCGCCATGCCGAGCGCGGCGTTCAACTCATCGACCGTACCGTAGGTCTCCACCCGCAGATCGAATTTCTCGACCCGCCGCCCATACATCAGGCTCGTCTTCCCCTTGTCCCCGGTGCGGGTGGCAATTGACATGCTGAAAGGTATCCCGACGCGCGAAAGGCTACAAATTTTCTTTCTCAGGGCGGATTTCCCGCGGATGTTTGCCAACACAAACATGTGTTGGACGCCGCCGCTTCTTTTGCGGGGGCAACGATTCCCAATAGGTGCGGCTTATTCGACATAACGCTTCAACACGGTCACCAATTCCTTGAGGCGACGCCGGCCTTCCGCCGGATCGGAAGCCCCGTCGATGCAGCTTTCAGTGTGCCGGTTGATGAGAACCTCGGCGAAGGACTTGAGGGCTTTTCGCGCGGAAACCACCTGGGCGAGAACCTCGGAGCAGTCCGTGTGTTCGTCGACCATCGTTTCGATGGCCCGGATTTGGCCTCCTATTTTGCGCAGGCGGTTTTGCAATGCTCTCTGTTCCTCTGGACTGTGATGATGATGCGGATGGTCATGGGCCATTCCCCAGATGTATCCTATTCGGGGAAAATAGCACGACACTTCCATTTGCCATCCGAGGGTGGAGGGGGCATAGGGGATAAATTATCAGTTGCAGGCCGGCAATTGGAAACTAACTATTGCGGGCTTCCCATGACAACGACCGCGCCGTCTTCCGAGAGTGCTTCTTCAAAGTTCCTTGCCGCCCCCCTGAACTTGAAGAGCCGGATCCTGACGATGTACGCCGTGCTTTTTGGCGTGAATGTTGGAGCGTGGATTTGGGCCCTGCTTTCCTTCCGTGATTATCCGGTCCTCCTTGGAACGGCGATGCTGGCCTACACGTTCGGCCTTCGTCATGCGGTGGACGCCGATCATATCGCCGCCATCGACAACGTGACCCGCAAGCTGATGCAGCAGGGCAAACGACCGGTCGGCGTCGGTTTCTTCTTTTCCCTCGGCCACTCCACCATCGTGTTTGGGTTGTCGGTCGCCATCGCCCTGACTTCCTTTGCCCTGAAGGACCGTTTCGAATCCCTGGAGTCCATCGGCGGAATCATTGGCACCAGTGTTTCCGCCTTCTTCCTTCTAACCATCGCCATCGCCAACATCATCATCCTGATTTCGATCTACCACACCTTTCAGCACGTCAAAAACGGCGGGCAATATGTCGATGAGGACCTCAACCTGATCCTCGCCAAGCGCGGATTCTTCGGGCGCATCTTCCGGGGTTTATTCCGGTTGGTCGACCATAGCTGGCAGATGTATTTCGTCGGCTTTCTTTTTGGCCTCGGTTTCGATACCGCAACCGAAGTGGGGTTGCTCGGCATCTCGGCGACCGCGGCCGCCAAGGGGCTTCCGATCTGGTCGATCCTCGTTTTCCCAACCCTGTTCACGGCGGGCATGGCGCTGATCGATTCGACCGACAGCATCCTGATGCTCGGGGCCTATGGCTGGGCTTTCGTCAAGCCGCTCCGAAAACTCTATTACAACATGACCATCACCTTTGTTTCGATCCTGGTGGCGTTGCTGATTGGCGGGATCGAGGTGCTGGGCCTGGTTGGCAATCAGTTTCAAATGAAGGGCCCCTTCTGGAAAATGATGGACTCCCTGAACGACAACTTCGGCACGATTGGCTTTTTCATCATCGGCGTCTTCGTCGTCAGTTGGCTCGTTTCGCTCATCATCTACCGGATCAATCGTTACGATGAAATCGAGATCAACGCCCCCGTGGAATAAACCGACATCGTGCGGGGACATCACTGTGGGCAAAGTCGAAATCGACCCAATCCTTTCATACCTTCGTGGTCTTAAAGGCTGGTATTAAACCAACACACGGTATAGGTCCTATGAGTCTTATAAGTCCCATTGGATTCATTTCAGACCACACGCCCATCGCGCATTTCGACAATGCGATGCGCGGCGGCCGCGACGTCGCGGCTGTGGGTGACCATGACGATCGTTGTGCGGTGACGCTCGCCGATGTCGCGGAAAAGTTTCACGACGAGCGCGCTGGCTTCGGAATCGAGGTTGCCGGTCGGCTCGTCCGCCAGCAAAACCCGCGGTTCCATGAGCAGCGCCCGCGCGAGCGCCGCCCGTTGCATCTCGCCGCCGGAAAGCTGGTGCAGCCGGTGCCGCGCGCGATGCTCCATGCCGACGGCGGCGAGCAGATCGGCGCAACGGCTCTCGATTTTTTCCGCCGGCAGATTTTGCAGCAGGCCGGGCAGGCGCACGTTTTCCTCCACCGTCAGCGTCGGCAGCAGATTGAAGAATTGGAAGACGAAGCCGATTTTCGTCCGGCGCAACCGGGTCAGGCCCGCCTCGTCAAGACGGTGGACCGGTTCGCCATCGAGGTAAATCCCGCCGCTGGTCAGGACGTCGAGTCCGCCCAGCACATGGAGCAGCGTGCTCTTGCCGCAACCGCTCGGGCCCATTACGGCCACGAATTCGCCATGCGCAATGTGAAGGCTGACCCCGTTGAGCGCGTGGACCGCCGCGCCGTCCGCATCGGCACGGCCGTAAAGCTTGGTGGCGTTCTCGACGCGGATCATGTCGCCATTTTTTTGACGAGATCGGTGGTCGATTTGCCCGGCACGAGCCGCACGATCTCGATGCGCGCGCCGCATTTGCGCAAGGCCGCGGCTTCTTCCGCGTTGAGCGAAGCGACGGTGTAATCGCCGCCCTTGGCGTAAACGTCGGGCTGCACCGCGAGCAGGAAAGCCGTCGCGCGCACGTCCGGGAAAATCGTCACCGCGTCGACCATGCGCCAGGCCGCGAGCAGTTCCGCGCGGTCGGCCTCAGGCGCCAGCGGACGGCCCGGCCCCTTCAGTTCGCGCACCGAAGCGTCGCCGTTGAGGCCGACCCAAAGGAAATCCCCCAGCGCGCGCGCCTCGGTCAGGTACTTCAAATGGCCGACGTGAAGCAGGTCGAAGCAGCCATTGGTGGCCACGACCATGCGGCTCCGTTTCCGAAGTCCCTCGCGATAGGCGGCGACTTCGCCGAGAGCCAGGATTTTTCCGCTCATCACCGGTGGCGAAAGCAAACCGGTGCCGGGGGCCTTTCCGGGCGCGGTTTTTTCAGGATCGAAAACGGATTTCAAAAGTTCTTCCGGATTCTTCAGGCTGGCAAAAACGGGCATCAGGCTGCAAATATCGAGCTGCAACCGGTACTGGATGTCCTGCGGAATATGGGCCCCGTCCGCGACGTACTTGTCGTAAAGCGCCTTGTTCAGCGCGGCGAACAGCTCCGGTTCGCGGCCCGGCGTGAAAAGGTCATCGGGCAAAAGCGAGAGGAGATACGGAATCATCTCCTTTTGGAACGAGTCCCAAATGCGCTTGGCCTCCGGGTTGGAAATTTCCTGTTCGTGACGTAAAGGCATATTATCGCTTCGCTCTCTTGAGTCTCGGGCTTGCCGAAAGATCAGGATGACGAGACCCTAGCAGGAATATGGCTTGCGAGAAGTGCGATGTGTTGGTCGTGGGCGGAGGTCCCGCCGGACTGCGCGCGGCGGAACTCGTTTCGGCGGCGGGACTCCGGACGGTCCTGGCCGATCACAAACCTTCCGTCGGCCGCAAATTCCTGGTTGCGGGACGCGGTGGCCTGAACCTGACCCACTCCGAGCCGATGGAAAATTTTCTGGCACGGTATAGCGGTCCAGCGGAGCGCTGGCAAAGCCTGCTGGCTGGCTTTTCACCAAGCGATCTTCGGGCCTGGGCCGAAGGTCTGGGCATCGAGACCTTTGTCGGAACAAGCGGTCGCGTGTTCCCCATGACCAAGCAGGCCGCGCCCTTGCTGCGCCGCTGGATCGAGCGCTTGCGCAGGCAGGGCGTGAGTTTTCGGTCGCGGCACGGGCTGGGGGGATTTCGCGCAAAAGGCGAAGAATGGGAGGTCGAGTTCACAACGCCCCACGGCGCGGCGATCCTGCAAACGCGCGCGGTAATCCTCGCGCTGGGCGGCGCGTCGTGGCCGCAGACGGGCTCGGATGGCGCCTGGGTCCGGCTCTTCACCCAGGCGGGCATTCGCGTCACTCCCCTCGCCCCGGCCAATTGCGGTTATGAGGTTGCGTGGCCGAAAAATTTTCTCGCCCAAGTGGAGGGATTGCCGCTGAAGAACGTGGTGATCAAAGCAAGCGGTCAATCGGTCGCGGGCGAACTGCTCATTACCAAATATGGCATTGAAGGAGGCGCGATCTACCAGTTGGGCCGGGCATTGAGGACGATGGCGCAGCCCAAAATCGAGATCGACCTGAAGCCCTCGTTCACCGTGGAGCATCTCCGCGCCAAAGTACGCCACGCCAAGGGGAGTCAGCTCCCGGACCAAGCCGTGCGCGCCTGGCGTCTCAGCAGGGTTTCCGCCGCGCTCCTTCAGCTTCGCGCTCCTTTCGCGTCGGATGGGGAACTGGCCGCGCTGGCCAAGGCCTATCCCCTCGCCTTGCGCGGGCCGCGTCCCATCGAGGAGGCGATTTCCACGGCGGGCGGAGTGAGCTGGGAGGAACTCGACGACGATCTCATGTTGAAACGCCGCCCTGGGATTTTCTGCGCGGGGGAAATGATCGATTGGGACGCGCCGACCGGCGGTTATCTGATCCAGGGCTGTTTCTCCACGGCGACTCGCGCGGCGCGGGGAACACTGAAGTTTTTGACAGGATTAACAAGATTAACAGGATTGAAGGCAGGCTGATTTTTAGACAGGAGGAACATGAAGGACATGAAAATGAGATTTAGGAACCGGGAGTTTTTTCTTCACGTGCCTCTTGTCCCTCCTGTTTAATTTTTGTCTCCCTTCCCAATCGTGTAAATCTTGTTAATCCTGTCCCAAAATTCCCCCTCATCGGGCTTCATGTTCCTCCTGTCAAAATCCGATCATTTCCACGCCAGCACCTTCAGCCCCCGGACCCGCCTGAACTCGCGGACATTCGCCGTGATAAGCGCGGCCCCAAGGCTGCGCGCATGCGCGGCGATGAGCATGTCAAGCGGACCAATGACTGCACCTCGCTTCTCCAGCTCAGCCCGGATTTCGCCGTAATGGCGGGCTGCTGATTCGTCAAAAGATTCTATCCGCAGGCGGGCAAACAATAGATTGAGCCTCGCCCTTTGGATTTCCGGCATCGAGGATTTGTGGATGCCCACTTCCAGTTCAGCCGCAACGATCGAGGAAATCGCGGTGTTGTTCGCATCCCAATGCTCGAAAGTGGGAGGGACTTGTCCAACCGGAAGGCGCAGAGCGGATACGCAAGCGCTGCTATCAAGGTGGTAGCGCATGGCCCGGAATTACCATTTGAGGATCGGACGTTCGTGCTTCTTGGGCCGTTCGATTTCCGGGAATTCTTCGGCATCGGGAAACTTCTCCTGCAACTCGCGAATCACGTCGCCAAAGGTCGCAGCCTTCGGCTTAAGAACAACGGCGTCCCCCCGCTTTTCGATGATAACCTCGCTGCCCTCGAAGCGAAAGGCCTTGGGCAGGCGCACCGCCTGACTGCCTCCATGCTTGAAAAGCTTGGCCGTCGTCATATCTACACTGTGTATCTACATTTGGAAACGTCAAGCGCGGAAATAGCTCCCCCGCTCCTGGCAACCCTTAGTTTTTACATGACTTTATATAAAAATTAGCTAGCATTAAATTTGTGCGCGTAAGCCTTCCCCTGATGCTGCTCATCTCGCTGGCCTTGCATGTCAGCGTGGCGGCGGCAATCGGGCTTTCCTATTTTCACTGGGCGGCGGTGTCCGCTGTTGCTTCGTCCGAGGTGACAGCGCCGACCGCGACCGTCATGGTGCTTCGTTCCGAGGAGACGCCCATCCTCCCGTTCCGTCAACCGGCTTCGGCCAAGCCCGCAGTCCCGACGATCTCCGCGCCCGCGACCGCCGCTCTTCCCTCCCCTGCTCAACCCGTGGTCGAAAAGACCCCGCCTGAGGCGACGCCGCCCCCGGCTCTGGCGCTGGAGGCGAATCCGAATGCCCACATCCGGGCGCTTTCGCCCGAGGCGGTCTTGTCGCCCAGCCCCGCGCCTCATCTCAACGGCGCGGATGGCGTGGTCTTCCTCCTCGATATTTCCGGCAGCATGTACGAACCCTACACCGGTTCAACCCGACTGGCGTTCGCCCGGCAAACGCTGGCCCGCCAGGTCCGCGCGCTAAAAGACGGCACGCCTTTCGCTATCACCCTTTACGCCCAGAGCGCCCGCGCCAGCGGCCCGCTCGTGGCGGCCAATGACGCGACCCGCGAAGCGGCCGTCCGCTTCATCATGCGCGATGTCGATTGCGGCGGCGGCACGAATCTGCCCGCTGGCCTCGCTTGCGCAGTGCAGCTTCACACGGGCGCCCTCGTGCTGGTGACCGACGGCGATTTGAACATCTCCGCGATGAACCTCGCGATCAAGGGCCGCGACATCCTCGGGCCGCAAGGGCATTGCCCCGGCCTGACCATCGTCGGCATCGCCCCCCGTCCGAATACAGGGGACGAGCGGCTCCTTCAACGTCTCGCCGATCAGCAGGGCGGGAGTTATCGCGCGGAGTCTCCGGGTAGGGACGCGAATTCCTGTGCGATAGCGCAATAGATATTTGGGCCTTTGACTGGAAAAGGGCGGGAGGCCAGTCCCATCGCGTCCCTGAAATAATGGGACGGCAAGGGACTGCGGTCGCTACCTATATCTTCCCCGCGACGAGCGTCAGCCGCCGCCAGTACCAGATGATCTTGCCCTCTTCCTGGCCGATCTTGAAAAGCTCGCGGACGGCCGAGGGGGCCTTCGCCAGCATTTCGAGGATCTTCTTGCGGTTCTCCGGCGGCGTGTTGGCCACGTTGAAATACCAGTTCAAGTCGGGCTGCTTGAAGGATTCGACCTGCGAGCGCGTCACGGTCAACCCGGCGTCCACGCACCATTTGCGCCACGCATTGGGCGTGACGAAACGGACGTGGCTCGGATCGCGCAACCGCTCGACCGTGTCCATCCATTCGTGGGCCTCGACGTGATCGTCCGGCACGGTGCCGTCGATCAGCACGAGATAGCCATACGTTTTCAACACGCGGGCCGACTCGCGGATGAAGGTTTCCGGGGAGCTGAAGTGATGCGCCGCCACGCGGCAGGTGACGAGGCCGAAGGTGTTGTCCGGATAGGGAAGCTTCTCCGCCGAATGCTCCCGAAAGTCGACCTTCACGCCCTTTTCGGCGGCAAGCTTCCTCGCCTGGTCCAGCATGCCGCTGGAAATATCGCTGGCCGTGACCTGGAAGCCCTTCCCGGCCAGGAAAATCGCGGTGTGGCCGTTGCCCGTGGCGACATCGAGCGCGAGCGTGCCGGGGCGAAATTTCAAATCGTCCACGACCATTTCCACATCGGCGATGTCGGCGAGAATATGCGACTTCCCGTACTGGCCGGCGCGTTCGTTGAACTGCCCCTGCGAGGCGAGTTGAACCTCGTCGAGCGGGCTGCGGAAATTGCCCGAGCGCATCTTGGTGTACCAGGCCTCGAGCATGAGGGCGCTCTCCGGCAGCGCGGTGACGCCCGGAAATAGGAAATTTCCGATCACACCGCACAGCGCATAGTCGGCATAGACGGCTGCATCGCCGGTGAGAAACGGCTTGCCGCCGAGGATCAATTCGAAAGGCTGGATGGCGCGATGGAAAGCCTCGATCAGCTTGTTGACGTTGCGGAGCCATTCGTCCAGGCAGCCCACGCCGAATTTGCGCTCCTTGTGGCGCCGGTGAAGCCCGCGCTCGACATCGTTCTTGATCCATTTCTCCCAATAGGCATCGCACACCTTGAACCCGTGCGACTCGCATTCGTTCTCGATGTAGTGAAGAAGAATCCGGTGCTCGCCCTCGACTTCCGCCGGGAAAAGGCGCATTAGGGGCGCGAGATTGTCGATGTAACGGGGCACGTCGTCGCCCGCCGCGCTTTTATCATAGATGACCTCGTGGCTGAAAAGGTCCTCCAACACCGGCGCCTGATAATAGTCGCCCCTGGTCAACTGAATGACCGGCGTCGGGTCGCCCGCGTGCAAATTCACCAAGTCGTACGGAATTCCGGAATGGCGCAATACCAACTCGATGGGAATGCAAAAGGGGCTGTAGGCATATTGATACAGGCGAAGACGAACAGGCGCATCCATCCCCCTAATCTAGGAGTCGTTCCGTGACATGCAAGGATTTGGGTGGCCCGGGCTACTTGTTGCCCGGGCGCGCAAAGCGGGCAGGAAGCGATCTTCATGAAGGCCGTCAAGCGCATAGCCTCCGTATAAAGCCCGCGCTCTCACCAACGCGGCTACACCCTGTGGCTTAATGCCCACGCTCCCGGGGAGGCGCGCCTTCAGCAAAAAATCCCCAAAAATCCTGTTAATCCGTTGAATCCTGTCTAAAAGTGTTCCCTTCCCAATTCCGTTCATTCCGTCAAAAATTCAGCAGCCATGACCAGCAAGATTCTCATCCTCGATTTCGGCTCCCAATACACGCAGGTCATCGCTCGGCGCGTGCGGCAATTGAACGTCTACTCGGAGATCGTCCGGTACGACACACCCGCCAGCGTCCTGAAAAGCCTTCGTCCCTCGGGCCTCATTTTTTCCGGCGGACCGGCCAGCGTCTACGCCAAGGGCGCGCCGCAGCCGGACGAACGCATTTTCGATTCCGGCATCCCCATCCTCGGCGTCTGCTACGGCATGCAGCTTTTCGGCAAGTGGCTCGGCGGCGAAGTCTCCCCGAGCGAGCGCCGCGAATACGGGCGGGGCCATCTGCGCGTCTCGAAAGCGTCGCCGCTCTTCCAGGGTCTCGAGGAGAAGCTCGAAATCTGGAACAGCCACGGCGACAGCCTGAAAAAGCTGCCCAGGGGGTTCCACGCCATCGCCACGTCCGACAACTCGCCCTACGCGGCAATCGAGGACCGGAAGCGCAAGCTCTACGGCCTCCAGTTCCATCCCGAGGTCGCCCACACGCCGCGCGGCACGGAAATCCTTTCCAATTTCGTGCTGGGCATTTGCGGCGCGGAGCCCAGTTGGACCATGAAGGGATTCATCGAATCGACCTGCGAAGCCGTCCGCCATCAGGTCGGCACGGACCGCGTGCTGCTCGGCCTCAGCGGCGGCGTCGATTCGGCGGTGGCGGCGGCGTTGCTGCACCAGGCCATCGGCGACCAGCTCCAGTGCATCTTCGTCGACAACGGCCTGCTGCGCAAAGGCGAGCGCGAAAAGGTGCAGGACGTCTTCGGGCGCCATCTCAAGCTCAAGCTCCTCACGGTCAACGCCGGGCCGCGTTTTCTCAAGGCGCTCAAAGGCGTCGCCGATCCCGAGCGCAAACGCAAGATCATCGGACGCATCTTCATCGAGGAATTCCAGCGCGCCACGAAAAAAATCGGCGCGGCGAAGTTCCTCGCGCAGGGCACGCTTTATCCCGACATCATCGAAAGCGTCGCCATCGGGGACAACCCGGCGTCGATGATCAAGAGCCACCACAACGTCGGCGGCCTGCCCAAGAACATGAAGTTCCAGCTCGTCGAGCCTTTGAGGCAGCTCTTCAAGGATGAGGTGCGCGTGGTCGGCGAAACCCTCGGCCTGCCCAGGGAAATCGTCTGGCGTCACCCCTTCCCCGGTCCCGGCCTGGCGGTGCGCACGCTCGGCCCGATCGACCCCAAGAAGCTCTCCATTCTCCGCGAAGCCGACGCCATCGTGATCGAGGAAATGAAAGCGGCGAAGTGGTACGACAAGGTCTGGCAGGCCTTCGCCGTGCTGCTTCCGGTGCGGAGCGTCGGCGTCCAGGGCGACGAACGCACCTACGATTTCACCTGCGTCCTGCGCGTGGTCGAGAGCCACGACGGCATGACCGCCGACTGGGTCCGACTCCCGCACGACCTGCTCGGACGCATCGCCTCGCGCATCACCAACGAAGTGAAGGGCATCAACCGCGTGGTCTATGATGTCTCCTCCAAACCGCCCGCCACCATCGAATGGGAATGATGCGACTCATGGGACACATAGAACTTATAGGACTTGTGTCTGCCTTCCCCAATCCTGTTAATCTTGTTACTCCTGTCCCAAAAACCTCCCCCTGATAAATTCCGTTAATTCCGTCAAAATTCCCCCGCTTCCATGACCACCAAACCCTGGCGCATTTACCGTTACAACCAGCCGCACTTCGCGAAGCACATCGCCGCGCTCAACCGACATGCGGAGCCCGCGGCGGCCCGCGCGGCCGCCGTCGCCGAAATCATCGCCACGGTCCGCAAGGAAGGCGACGACGCGCTGGTGAAGTACGCGAAGAAATGGGATGGGGTCGACATCACGAACAAGTCGCTTTTGCTGCCGTCCCGCACGCCCCAGCCGCCGCAGCCGGTGCGCGACGCGGTCGAGTACGCGCTGAAAAACGTCACGGCTTTTTCCAAGCTGCGCAAGCCCCGCAACTGGTCGCGCACGAATCGCGAGGGCGCGATCGTCGGCGAGAAATTCGATCCGCTCGAACGGGTCGGCATCTATGTGCCCGGCGGCACCGCGCCGCTGGTTTCCACCGCGCTGATGACCGTTCCGCTGGCTAAGGAGGCTGGCGTGCGCGAGATCGTCGTGACCACGCCGCCGCCCGTCAACGACACCCTGGTCTACGCCCTGCGTTCGGCCGGGGCGACGGAAATTTACCAAGTGGGCGGGGCGCAGGCCATCGCCGCGCTGGCCTACGGCACGCCGAACATCGCGCGC
This sequence comes from uncultured Verrucomicrobiae bacterium, assembly GCA_963702985.1. Taxonomy (GTDB): domain Bacteria; phylum Verrucomicrobiota; class Verrucomicrobiia; order Methylacidiphilales; family UBA1321; genus JABDGH01. Next base: position 4,032,675 of record OY969777.1, on the reverse strand, counting down.
GTCCAGAAAATTTTCGGGCCCGGCAACGCCTATGTGGTCGAGGCCAAGCGCCAGGTCGTCGGGGCCGTCGCCATCGACCAACTGCCCGGCCCGAGCGAAATCGCCGTGGTCGCCGACGAGACGGCCCGCGCCGACTTCATCGCCGCCGACATGCTGGCCCAGGCCGAGCACGGCGCGGGCAGCCAGATTCTCTTCCTCACGACATGCCCCAAACTTCTCGCCGCCGTCGAGAGCGAGCTGGCGGAACAATCGCCCAAGCTTTTGCGCGGCAAGCACCTCGCCGAAGTCCTCGAAAAGGGCTGCACCTTGGTCCTGGTCGAGGACGTCGGCGAGGCCATCGGCATTGTCGAGGATTTCGCGCCGGAACACCTCAGCCTCGCCATCAAGGACTCGCGCCAGTGGGCCGCGCACATCCGCAACGCGGGCGCCATCTTCATCGGAAATTTCTCGCCCGTGGCCGCAGGCGACTTCATCGCCGGGCCAAGCCATGTGCTGCCGACGGGCGGCGCGGCCAAGGCGTTTTCCGGCCTCACCATCGACCAGTTTTACCGCCGCACGAGCCTCGTCGAATATCCGCAGCGCGCGCTTCACCGCGTGCGGCCCCACATCGAGTCTTTCTGCGCGGTGGAGCAACTCGACGCCCACGCCCGCTCGGTGGCCATCCGGTTTGATCCTGAAGACACGAAGTAATGCCCATGACCAAACCACGTTACGCCCGGATCCACCGCAAGACCGGTGAGACCGACATCATCGTCAAGCTCGCTCTCGATGGCTCCGGCCAATCGAAGATCGCCACGGACATTCCATTCTTCGACCATATGCTGACGCTTTTCGCGAAACACGCGCTCTTCGATCTCGACGTGCTCGCCAAGGGCGATGTGCAGGTCGACTTCCATCACACGGTCGAGGACACCGGCATCGTGCTTGGCCAGGCCGTCGCCAGGGCGCTCGGCGACAAGAAGGGGCTGGTCCGCTACGGGAATTTCCACCTGCCGATGGACGAAACGCTGGCGCGCGTCGCCCTCGATTTCAGCGGGCGGCCGCTGCTCGTCTGGCGCGCGCCGAAGGGGCTTAACCTGAACCGGCTCAAGGCGGGCGATTTCCCGGCGCAGCTCACGGTCGAATTTCTTCGCGCCTTCGCACAGGAGGCGGGTCTCACGCTGCATGTCGAGGTCCTCTATTCGAGTGAAACGCACCATCTCGTCGAGGCGGTCTTCAAAGGCCTCGCCCGCGCCCTGGAACAGGCCGTCCGCCGCGATCCGCGCGTCAAAGGCATTCCGAGCACGAAGGGCCTTTTGTAGGTGAATCGCCGCCGTCAGGCGGCGGCCTCGCGCGCCACCCCCTTTCGAGGGCGGCTACCCCGCCTTTCGGATCGCCTGTAGCGTCGCCGTTTTATAAAGCTGGCTCAGCGTGGGCACGTTGAAGCAGGCCTCGACGAAGATTTCCGCGGTGGAACCCGTCAGCATCGCCATCAGGCCGATATGGACGATCTCGGTGGCCTGCTCTCCCATGATGTGCACGCCCACCAGCTTCATGTTGTCGCGGAGGAAAAGAAGTTTGAGAAAGCCGTCCTGATCGCCAATGATACGGCCCCGCGAGTTGTCCTTGTATCGGGCAAAGCCCGCCACGTAGTCGACGCCCTGTTTCCTGAGCGACTCCTCCGTTTCCCCGACCATGCTGACTTCCGGTATCGTGTAGATTCCGTTGGGCAAAAGGGGGGCGATGGCGCTGACTTCCAAGCCCAGGGCACGGCACGCCGCGCGGCGGCCCTGCATCATGCTGGTCGAGGCGAGGGCGGGAAATCCGATCACGTCGCCCGCGGCGTAGATGTGCGGCACGTTCGTACGGAAGTCGCCGTCCACCGGAATAAGCCCCCGCTCGCCGGCGGCCACCCCCGCCATGGGCAGATTAAGGCTCCCGGTATTGCTCTTTCTCCCGGCCGCAACCAGCACCGCATCGACGGTCAGCGACGCGCCCGAGGAGAGGCTCAGCGTCACCGCGCCTGATTCAGCAACCGCGCATTGCAGGACCCTTTCGTTCCAGTGGAAGACGACCCCGCCGCGCTCCATCGCTCCGGTCAGGGCCTGTGAAACCTCCGCATCCAAAAAGGGCATAAGCGTGTCGCGGCCATCGATGATGCCGACCTTCGCCCCGAGGGCGGCGAACGTGCAGCCATACTCGCTGCCGATCACGCCCGCGCCGATGACCGCCAGCGTGTTGGGAATCCGGTCCAGTTGCAGGATCGTGTCGGAATCGTAAATCTCGCCCTTGCCGAAGAGGAAGAGATCGGGCCGAACAGGCGATGATCCCGTCGCGATCAAAATGTTTTCTCCGCGCAGGAGAATGTCCTCGCCCGCCACCGGCTGCCAGTCCGCCGCCGATGCGCCCGGGTTGAGCCGCACGCTGACCGTATGCGGGTCGACGAAGCACGCCGTTCCGTAATAAACGCCCGTGTTGTCGGATTCGAGCCGCTGCGCGAGAACGGCATTGAAGATCGCCTTGATGTGCTGCTCATGACCGAGGAAGTCGGCGATCGTCACCTCCCGCCGCAAGGAAAGGTCCACCCCGTAGAGCTTGCGCGATTTCAGCCCGGACAAGGCCAAAGCCGTTTCGCGGAGGGTCTTGCTCGGGACGGTGCCGGTATTGACGCCGGCGCCTCCGAGTTCGTGATGATTGTCCACCAGGGCGACGCTCTTCTGATGCTCCCTGGCCATCGAGGCTGCGACAAGGCCCGCCGGACCGCCACCCAGGATAACCAGGTCGTAATTTTTCGTTTCGGCCGGCATGAGATTATCCTAGCACAATTGATTAAGGATTGCCCGCGCGAACTTTCACGTACTGGCCGGGACGCAGCGCCCGGTCGGGATTGGGAAAAAGCGCGCAGGCAACGGGCCCCATCGAAGCCGAAGCCGGACTGCCCATGGAATCCCACCTTCCCATGTGCGGATAGCGCGTGCCGTCGGCCAGCGCCAATTCGATCGATTCCGGGCGGGCTTCCGGCGAAAGTGCAAGAACCTTGCCGATCCGGTCCGAGTTATCCACGTAAAACTTTTTCGGCAAAGTAAAGATTGCCTTGATCGGGTCCGCCGTCGAGATGGTCGTCAAGGTCGTCCCCGGCTCGATCCAGTCGCCCGCGCCGGGTCCGGCCCCGCCCGCGACGCCGCCGACTGGCGCGGCGATTTTCGTGTCGCCGAGATTGATCTGCGCCGTTTTCACCGCCGCGCGCGCCGCATCAATCTCGGCGGGGCTCGCCGAATGGGCCTGCTTGTCGGCCAGGCTCGCCTTCGCCTGATCGAGCGCCGCCTGAAAAGGCCGGGCATCCATCTCGAAAAGGAGATCGCCCTGCTTCACGGAAGCCCCCTCCTGATAATCCTGCCGGATCAAATAGCCCGCGACCCGCGCGTGAACCTCCGTGCTGCCCGACCCTTCGAGAACCGCAATCGCCTGGAAACCGCGCGCCGCCTTTTCCTCTTCCACCGTTTTCGCGACCTGGACAACCGCCGGGGCGGGCGGCACCGAGGGCAATGGAGGCGGCGCTGAAAGCGGAGCAGCCTTTTCCATTTTTCCGCAACCCGACACCCCCATCGCCGCGATGAAAACGGGAACCGTAAAGCGCAGGCAACTTCTCTTCATCCATTCAATGTAGCGGCGGTCTATGACCGTCGCACTATAATGCCTGCTTTCCTCGTTCCCAAGTTGGGAACGCCTCCTGTTCCCCGCGAAATTCCATTTCGCGCTGAATTTCACCCCACCTGCCAATCGGCGATCCGTAGCTGCAAGCGGTTGTGGTAATCGTCCCAATCGAGCGTCCCGGCGAGGCGGGCGGGTGCCTGCGACCAGTCGTGCTGGCCGAGGCCGAATCCGACCGCTTCGATTTCGCCCCGCTCGCCCCGGACAAAAAGCTTCACGTGGTTCCTGCCGAAAAGCTGCGCGGGCCGGGTATAGGAAATCTCCTCGAAAAGAAAGACCGGCTCGGGATTCATCCGGCCAAAGGGCGCGAGTTCGTCGAACTTGCGAAAAAGCTCGTCGCTCACTTCGGGCAGCGAGAGCGCGCCCGACAACGCGAGCGTCGATTGGAAAACATCGTCGCCGGCCTGGGCGCGGACGTGCCGGCAGAACGCCTCGCGAAACGCGTCGACCCGCCCGGCGCGGATGTTGAGTCCGGCGGCCATGTCGTGCCCGCCGAAAAGCTCGAGGAATTCCGCGCAATCCTGGAGCGCCTTCACGATGGAAATGCCGTCGATGCTGCGGCCGCTCCCCTTGCCCATGCCCTCGTCGTTCACGCCGATGACGATGGTCGGGCGGTGATACCGCTTCTGCAAACGCGAGGCGACGATGCCGATCACGCCCCAGTGCCAGTTCCGGCCGGAGAGGACGATGCCCCAGTCGCGCGCCGGGTCGTACGTTTCCTGCAACTGCGCTTCCGCCTGGAGAAAAGTCTCCATTTCCACCGCCTGGCGCTCGCGGTTGCTGCGGTTGAGTTCGGACGCAATGTGGCCGGCCTCGGTGCGGTCATCGGTCTGAAGCAGCCGCAACGAAAGCATCGCGTCGCCGAGCCGTCCGCTGGCGTTGAGACGCGGCCCGAGCCGGAAGCCGACGTCCTGCGCCGTGACCGGAAAGCTGACCTGGCTGACTTCGATCAGCGCGCGCAGTCCGGGCCAGAGGGTGTGTTCAAGCTGGCGCAGGCCGCGCCGGACGAGGATGCGGTTTTCCTCCACGAGCGGGACAATGTCCGCCACCGTGCCCATGGCGACAAGGTCGAGATAGTCCCGTAAATCGATTTTGCCATTCCCCTCGCCGGCGAGCTTGAGCAAACCGTGACAGACCTTGAAGACGAGTCCGACGCTGGCGAAATAATCGAGCGCGCCTTTCTGCCCGACACAGTCCCGCTGCGGATTGACGAGCGCATGGGCGGGCGGCAGCTCCGGCGGCAGGGCGTGGTGATCGATGACGACCACGTCGATGCCCCGCTCGCGCAGCCACGCGACTTGCTTCACCGCCGTCGTGCCGCAATCGACCGCGATCAGGACGGCGGGGTGGTGCTCCCCGACGCACCGCTCGACGCCCTCCTGGCTGAGTCCGTAGCCCTCCTCGATGCGCAGCGGCAGGAAGGTCTCCGCATCCGCGCCGAGCCGCCGGAGAACGCGCCACATCAGCGCGCTGGAGGTGATGCCGTCGACATCGTAATCGCCGAAGATGACCATCTTCTCGCGAGCAACGACGGCCTGGAGAATCCGCTCCGCCGCGCGGCGCAGGTCGGTGAGCAGGAAGGGATCGCCGAGCGATTGCAGGCGCGGATCGAGGAACGCGCGGACCTGGCCGGGGTCGCGATACCCGCGCTGCCAGAGCAGCGACGCGATCTGCGGGTGCAGATTCAGCGCCCGAGCGAGATCGAGCGCCCCGTCCGTGGGCGAGGCCTGCACCCAGCGCTTGCCGAGGGCGCTTAGCTTATGCATAGCGGGAAGAACGTTTTCGATAACGTCCCCATGTTGCTGGATGATGGATTCATCGACAAGCCCGGGATTGACCGCACCTCGGCCAGAGGAATTGGCAGCGGCGGAACTTATTTCCCAACAGAGCCTGACCCACCAGGATGCAGCGACGGTCATAGGCCGCCGCCACAACTGCACTGCACCGTGGCACGGAGTGCAACGGCCGCCAAATCCCCCTCCGCGGTCCTCCGTGCGAAAACTCAGATATGAATCGGCTTGCCTTCGCCGGCGAGGGCGGCTTCGTGGACCATTTCGGAAAGCGTGGGGTGCGCGTGGATGGTCGAGCTTAGTTCGTCGGTGGTGGCTTCAAGGTTGATGGCGAGACCGAGTTCGGCAATGAGTTCCGTGGCGTCCGCGCCGATGATGTGCGCGCCGATGATTTCACCGTGCGGCTCGCCAAGGATGAGTTTCACGAAGCCCTCGGAATCGCCCGCCGCGACGGCCTTGCCGCTGGCCTTGTAGGGGAATTTGCCGACCTTGTATTTGAGTCCCTTTTCCTTCGCCGCCTTTTCGGTCAGGCCGATGCTGGCGACCTGCGGCTGGCAGTAGGTGCATCCGGGGAAAACGGTCACTTTGTGCGGCTTCTTGCCGGGGACGAACAGCCCTTCCACGGCCTCGATGGCCTCGTGCGAGGCGACGTGCGCGAGCCACGGCGGCCCGATGATGTCGCCCGCGCCGTAGATGCCTGCTATTGACGTCTCGTAGCGGTCGTTGGTCTTGAGATAGCCGCGATCCAATTCGAGCTTGAGGCCCGGGCCGAGAAGGCCGTCGAGCTGCGCCTCGACGCCGATGGCGACGAGCAGATGCTCGGCCTCGAAGGTCTTGCCGCCGGCGACGGTGAGTTTGACGCCCTTGTCGCCGACTTCGGTCTTTTCGACCTTGGTGTCGGTGAAGATTTCGATGCCCTGTTTGGTGAAACTCCGCTTGAGAAGTTCCGCGACTTCGGCGTCCTCGACGGGCAGAATTTGCGGCAGCATTTCGATGATCGTGACCTTCGATCCGAACGCGTTGAAGAAATAGGCGAACTCGCAGCCGATTGCGCCGGCCCCGAGGATGATGATCGACTTGGGGAGCGTCTTGATCGCCAGCGCCTCGCGGCTGGTCAGGACTTTATCGCCGTCGACTTTGATGCCGGGCAGCGCCTTCGCTTTCGCGCCGGTGCAGATCAGGATCGCCTTGCCGGTGAGCGTCTGCGTCTTGCCGTCCGCGCCGGTGACGACGACCTTTTTATCGGCTTGGATTTGCGCCTTGCCGACGACGTAATCGACCTTCTTGCTTTTGAAAAGATACTCGATGCCCTTCGCCATCTGGTCGGAGACGCCGCGGCTGCGCGCCATGATCTTGGCGAAATCAAATTTCACTTCGCCCGAAAGCGACAGGCCGTAGTCGCCGACATGCCCGAGGAGCTGCTTGACTTCGGCGCTTTTGAGCAGCGCCTTGGTCGGGATGCAGCCCCAGTTGAGGCAGGTTCCCCCGGCGCGTTCCATTTCGACGCACACCACTTTTTTCCCAAGCTGGGCCGCTCGGATCGCCCCGACATAACCCGCCGGGCCGCCGCCAATCACAATGAGGTCGTAGTCCATAAAGCCTTTACCCTAGACCAAGTTTCGTGCCAGAAAACATCATATTTGCTGGCCCGGAAATTCGAATGGGACGAATGGGACGGATAGGACAGCCTTTCCCCTCGTTCCTGTACTTGGGAACGAGGAAAAAAACGCACCGTCGCACGGAGTGCGAAGGCTACCCGGCGGTCATAGACCGCCGCTACAGACTGCACCGCCGCCTCACGGCAGCGGCTATGTGTCTGCGGCGGCCGCCTACTTGGCCTTTTTGGCGTCGCCGGGACGGTAATCTTCCTCGGCGCGGTCGAAGGCGGCCTCCATCGAGCTGAGCTCTTCGCCCGGCTTGAGGGCCTCGTAGTTTTCCTTCTCGCGTTCGATCTGTTCGGGCGTATAGTCAGCGGCCTTGATGGAGAGGCCGATGCGGCGCTCGGTCTTGTCGACCTTGATGACGCGGGCGGAAACTTCCTGGCCGATCTTGAGCACGTCCTTCACTTTCTCGACGCGGTCGTTGCTGATCTGCGAGATGTGCACCAAGCCGTCGATTTCGTCGGCGAGCTGGATGAAGGCGCCGAAGCTGGCCACCTTGCTGACCTTGCCGGTGACGAGGTCGCCGATCTTGTAGCGGTCCTCGATCGACTTCCACGGATCGTCGGAGAGATGTTTCAGGCTCAGCGAAATGCGCTGGTTGGCCTTGTCGATTTCGAGCACCTCGGCTTCGATGTCGTCGCCTTTCTTGAGCATTTCGGAGGGGTGGTTGATCTTGCGGGTCCAGGAAAGATCGGAGACGTGGATCATGCCGTCGATGCCCTCTTCGAGTTCGACGAACGCGCCGTAGGCGGTGAGGTTGCGCACCTTGCCCTTGACGCGCGTGCCGGTCGGGTACTTGCCCGTGACGACTTCCCACGGGTTGGTGTCGAGCTGGCGCACGCTGAAGGAAACCTTCTGGTCTTCCTTGCTGACACCGAGCACGACGGCCTCGATTTCCTGGCCCTGGGTGAGCACGTCGGCGGGACGCGCGATGCGCTTGGTCCAGGAGAGTTCGGAGACGTGGACGAGGCCCTCGATGCCCGGCTCGAGTTCGACGAAAGCGCCGTACGGCACGAGGTTGGTGACCTTGCCCTTGACCTTCATGTTCACCGGATATTTCTCGGCGATCTGGTCCCACGGATTGATTGTCTTTTGCTTCAGGCCGAGGGAAACGCGTTCCTTCTCGCGGTCGATGTCGAGCACGAGCACTTCGATTTCCTGGCCCACCTTGAGCATTTCGCTCGGGTGATTGAGGCGGCTCCAGCTCATGTCGGTGATGTGCAGCAGGCCGTCCAGGCCGTCGAGGTCGATGAACGCGCCGAAGTCGGTGATGTTCTTGACCGTGCCCTTGACCGTGCCGCCCTTTTCGATGCCGCCGAGCAGCTTCGAGCGCTTGTCCGCGCGTTCGGCCTCGATCAATTCGCGGCGGGAGAGGACGACGTTCTTGCGCTCTTCGTTAAGCTTGACGATCTTGCATTCGAGGGTCTTGCCCTCGTAAATACGCAGGTCCTTCGGCGCGATGATGTCGACTTGCGAGCCGGGCAGGAAGGCCTCGACCCCAACGTTGAGCATGAGCCCGCCCTTGACTACGGCCTTCACCTTGCCGGTGATGAGTCCGCCGTTGTTGAAAATGTTGACGATCTTTTCCCAGTTCTGTTTCTGCGCGGCCTTTTCCTTGGAGAGGACGACCATGCCTTCGTCGTTTTCGAGGCGTTCGAGGAGAACTTCGACTTCGCTGCCGACTTCGAGCGGTTCGCTGTCTTCAAATTCGCTCAGGCTGATGACGCCCTCGGACTTGTAGCCGATGTCGACGAGGACTTCGTTGGTGCGCTTTTGCAGGACGCGTCCCTTGACGATGCTGCCTTCGGAAAACGACTTCATCGTTTTGCCTAACAATTCTTGCATGGTGGAGCTGCTCATGTGATTTAATGGGGCGCTGGAGCGCCGGGTGCTTGGTCTGGCCGGCCTGACGAGCCGGGCCTAACTAACTAAAGACAACAGAAACCGCCGGGAATTGTGATTCCAACCTAGGCGGAGTAGGGTTAAAGGTTGCCTCCGCGCCGCACGGCCAAAGCCGGGCTATTAAACGCAGTCTTTTAGTAAAGGCCAAAGCGCCGGAGGAGGCAAGCTTTTGTTTGGGAGCAAAAATCGCTTGTCCATTTCGGGCCGTCTGCTTAGTTACCTGCCATGAGCCTGGCCAAGGAATTCAAGGAATTTATCTCACGCGGCAACGTCGTCGATCTCGCGGTCGGCGTAATCATCGGCGGCGCGTTCGGCGCGATCGTCGGCTCGCTGGTGAAGGATGTGGTCATGCCGCCGATCAGTTACCTCATGAGCGGCGTCGATGTGAGTTCGTGGAAAGCGACAATTGCACCCGCCGTCGTCGATGCCGCCGGCAAGGTGACGAAGCCCGAGGTCGCCATCACCTATGGCAACTTCCTCCAGGCCGCGCTGAATTTTCTCATCATCGCGGCGGCCATTTTCCTCGTCGTCAAGGCCATCAACAGCTTCAAGCGCAAGGAAGCGGAGGCGCCCGCCGCCCCGCCCGCTCCGAGCACGCAGGAAAAACTGCTGATGGAAATCCGCGATTTGCTGGCGAAGAAGTAGCCGGTGGCCCGGATCCTTTTGGTGGTCCGGACAACTTGTTGTCCGGGTTCGCGCGGGCCATTCCGCGCGAACAGGAGGTTGCCCGAAACGTCGACACCGCAAGTGCTTTCCGCTTTCCCCGATGCCTGCCCACTTATGCCCGCGCGACAAATCCTTGATCTCCCCGGGCAGGATCAATTTTGACGTTTTCGACCTATCAAAGGCGTCGTTTTCTCGATTCAGGCGAGACCCGGGACATCGTCCTGGAGGTCCTGCAAAAATGCCTTGTGACGCAACGTGCGTGTTGCGCGGGCTTTGTCGTCATGCCCGATCACGTTCACGCTCTTATTTCCGGAGAGGGAAATTTCAAGATCAGCCCTTTTGTGCAGATTTGGAAAAAGACAAGTTCCTATCGCATCCGGCGATTTTTTGAGCGAGAGCTACAACACTATGAACAGCTTTGTACCCAAGGGTGTCCGATCTGGCAGGCGCGTTTCTACGATTACAACGTCGAGTCGGATGAAAAGAGGAATGAGAAAATCGAGTACATGCACCATAATCCCGTGGAAGCTCGTCTCGTGGACTAGGCGGTCGAATGGGATTGGAGTTCAGCGCGATTTTATGAACGAGGCGAGATGGTAGGCGTGACGATAACTCCGTAAACTTTCCGGGGACCTCCTGTGGCCTGCGGCCACCCGGACAACGAGTTGTCCGGGCCACCAAACAACCATGCGCACGAAACGCTCAGGATGACGCAATTTGAAAGCCGTGCTAAACCCATGCGGTGAAGGTTAAAACTTTTCGCGCGCCGCGCCTCGTTATCGCCAGCGTGGCCCAGGGGCGCGCCATCCTGCGCGGATCCTGGTTTCTCTTCCGCTCCCGGATGATGTTCTCGCTCGGCGTGTTCGCTGCGGCCTTCGCGCTCGGCGCGTTGATCTGGCCCCATGACCGGCAACTGCTGGAGACAGTCCACTGGTGGTGCCGCGGGCATCGACACTCCGCGCGCCAGATCGCCTGGTTCCTCGGCACCTGGGGCGATTACCCGACCTACAACGTGCCTCTCGCCCTGGCCATCTGGCTTTATGGCGTGGGGACGAAGAGCAGCGCGTGGCGGCGGGTCGCGGTGATCTGTTTTCTCGGCGCGACGCTGGCCGGGCTTTTCGATGATTTTTTCCGGCTGACACTCGGACGCCCCCGTCCCGATGCGCGCATGCCTGACGGTTTTTACGGCCTCACCCATGCCTTCCGCGGCGGGTACCAGAGCTTCCCCTCGGGCCATGCCGCCTCGGTTTTCGGCGCCGCCGCCGCGCTGCTCGTGACCGACCTTCCGCTCGGCCTCCTCACCACCGCATTCGCGCTCGGCGTCGTCTGGGCGCGGCTGGAGCTTGATCGCCACTATCCCTCCGACGTCGTCGTCGGCGCCTGCATCGGCATCTATTTTGGCCTCATGACCGGCTTTGGGGCGAAGCCGCGCCGGTCGCGTCCGCCGAAAACGGCGCGCTAATCATCCAACGGCCCCGCTCATTTTTTGTGACTTATTGAAGGAAGAATGGGAAAGTAGGTTCATGGCCATGGCCGTCCTTTTGACCTACTACTATCCCCATGTGATGGCGCTGGTTTTCCTGGCCTGCCTCCTCTCAACCAATGTCCCCGCGAAGGGCCGCTTTCTTTTGCGCGCCCTGGTTGCGCTCCTCATCGCCATCGTCCTGGCGCATGTCAATCGCGTGTTCGATCTTTGGCCCGCGCACCGCCTGTTTGCCAGCGGCCACATGACCTTTTGCTTCGGCGTGGCGCTGTCACTCGGCATGTTGCGGCCATGGACCCTTGCGATCACCCTTCCTCTTCTGGTCCCGTTCGGCGTGGCCTTGGTCGCCTTTCATTTTCACAACGTCTGGGATGTTCTGGGCGCCATTCCGCTCGTCCTGGGCGTTTATGGAATCGTCCATGGTCTTTGGATCGTGTCGCCGGCGTCGCCGCCGCTCGACAGCCGCGCGAGTTTTCCATAACCTCCCGGCAAATGCACTTCGGCCTCACGCCCACGCGCGACCCGCGCCTGCAACTGCTCAAGAACGTCGTGCTGTTCAAGGACCTGTCGATGCGCGATCTCGCCATGGTCAACAGCCTCATGCACGAGCGTCGGTATGTTGCGGAGGAAGTGATTTTCGACCAGGGCGAGGAAGGCCAGGGGCTCTTTGTCGTCCTGAGCGGGCGGGTCAAGATCACTCTTCCGGACCATGTGGATGCGCCTTTGGTCGAGTTGGGGCCGGGCGCGTTCTTTGGCGAAGTGGCCCTTCTCGACCAGAGCGTCCGCACCGCCCAGGCCCGCGCGATCGACGACGCGCGGATCGTCGTCTTGTTCCGCGTTGACTTTTATTCCCTGCTCAAGACCCATTCGGCCATCGCCTCGCACATTTCCTTTCAACTGGCGAAGGTGCTTGCCGCGCGGCTCCGCCAGGCGGTCGGCAACCCCAACTGCCGTCACGAGGCGGCGTAGGATTTCGCCATGAATCGCGCCCTCGTTTCCGGTCCCGTTGTCTGGCTCGGCATCATCGCCACCACCTGCCTGCTGCTGGTTGTCTTCCAGACGGCGCTCTGGCTGGTCATGCCCGTGCTGCTGGCCGTGGTGGCCTATTACCTCCTCTCGCCGCTGGTCACCGCGGCCATGGCTCGCGGGATGACCCGCGCCCGCGCGGTCTTCATCGTCACCGTGCTCCTCACCGTGGTTCTCGTCGCGGTTGGCTTCAGCGTCGCGCCAAGAGTCTCCGCGGCCTCTCACGATTTGCCGAATAAAATAAAGGACTACACCCAGGTCGGTTACCAGCTTGTCCTGAATGCCCGGCAGACGCTCTACACGTACCTGCCCTTCCTCAAGCCCAAGCAGCCCGGCCGCGCATCCGCCGCTCCCGCCCAAAAAAATCTCGGTTTTGTGAGCAGCGAAGTCGTGCCGTCCACGCCGACTCCGCCGCCGGTCGCGCCGGCCGAGGACCTGGAGAACGAAGTGGCCAATTTGCAGGCCAAGTATTCCGGCGACGTCGCCCTGGAGCTTGTCCACTGGATTCCATCGCTGCTTCTGGTGCCTTACATCACCTATTTCTTCCTGCTCGACGGCCCCCGCTTCAAGCGCTTTCTCATGCAGGCCATTCCGAATGCGTACTTTGAAAGGACGCTCTATCTCTTTTACCGGGTCGAGGACCAGTTGCGCCGCTATTTCCAGGGCCTGCTCGCCCTGACCGCGCTCGACGCCGTTTCGCTGGGCGCGGGCCTCTGGTTTTTCGGCCTCAACGCGCCGTTTTTGCTCGCCGCCCTGGCCGCCGTCATGGCGTGGCTTCCCTATCTCGGTTCTATCGGGGGAGGCCTCCTGGTCGTCCTGGTGGCGGCCCATGATTTTCCCGGCAATCACTGGCTGCCGTATGAAGTCGTGGGACTTTTTGTCGGGGTGCGATTGCTCGACGATTTTGTTTTCATGCCGCTGACGGTGGGCCGCAGCCTGCACATGCATCCGCTCGTCACAGTGCTGATGATCCTGCTGGGCGGCGCGGTGGCGGGCATCGCCGGCCTGCTCCTGGTCATGCCGGTGCTGGGCGTCGTCATGGTCGCCGGGCAGATCATCGGCGAGTTGATCACCGATCACCGCATCCAGGCGCGGCACCGCCATGCGAAGGAACTGCGCCGACAGCGCGCCCGGGCCGATCTTTACGCGGGCGAATAGAAGGTGCGCGCGGCGGCAAACCGCGCTAATTTTTCCCTTCATGGACAAATCCGAAATCACCGACATTTTCGAGGAAATCGCCGTCCTGCTCGAGTTGAAGGGCGAGAACCCGTTCAAGGCGCGCGCCTACACGAACGCCGCCCGCGCGCTCGATAGTTACGAGGGCGATCTCGCTCAACTCGTCGCCGAGGATCGTCTCGAGGAACTCCCCGGCATCGGCGAGGCGCTGCATCAAAAAATCACCGAGTTGGTCAAGACCGGCCATCTCAAGTATTATGACGAGCTTCGCGCCTCGATTCCCGAGGGGCTGCTGGCGATGATGGACATCCCGGCGCTCGGCCCGAAAAAGATCAAGGCGCTGCACGAGAAGCTCGGCGTCACGAGCGTCGCGGAACTCGAGGCGGCCTGCCAGGCGCACCGCGTGCGGGAACTGCCCGGCTTCGGCGCGAAGACCGAGGAAAAGCTCCTCGCGGGCATCGCGCAGGCCCGCGATTACGCCAAGCTCTTTCTCTACGCCGACGCGTGGGCGCAGGCGGAGGAAATCCGCGAGGCACTGCGCGCGCACGAAGCCGTCGTCCAGCTCAGCGTGGCGGGCAGTTTGCGCCGCGGACGCGAGGTCGTGAAGGACCTCGATTTCGTCGCCTCCTCGCGCCGTCCGGCGGAGGTCATGGATTATTTCATCTCGCTGCCGTGGGTGAAGCAGGTGACCAATCACGGCCCGACCAAGTCGAGCGTGCTGCTCAAGAGCGGCATCTCCGCCGATTTGCGCGTGGTCAGCGACAAGGAATATCCCTACGCCCTGCACCATTTCACCGGCAGCAAGGAGCACAACGTCGCCATGCGCCAGCGCGCGATCGCCCAGGGCAAAAAGATGAGCGAGTGGGGGCTGTTTGAAATCGGCGCGGGAAAAAAAACGGGCGCCCATGACGAGGACGAGAGCGAGGGCAAACTGATCCCCTGCCGCACGGAGGAGGAGCTTTTCGCCGCGCTGGGGCTCCAATATATTCCGCCGGAACTGCGCGAGAACCTCGGGGAAATCGAGGCGGCGGAGAAGCGGGAAATTCCGCGCCTGGTCGAGTGGACGCAACTGCGGGGCACCTTCCATTGCCACACGAATTGGAGCGACGGAAAAAACACGCTCGCGGAAATGGCGGGCGAGGCGCACGAACTCGGTCTCGACTATCTCGGCATCGCCGACCACTCGAAGTCGTCATTTCAGGCCAACGGTTTGAACGAGGCGCGGCTCGCGGAGCAGATCGAGGTGATTGCGAAACTGAACTCGCAGATGAGGGACTTCCATGTCTTCGCCGGGAGCGAGGTCGATATCCTGAAGGACGGGCGGCTCGATTTTCCCGATGATGTCCTGGCCCGGCTCGATTTCGTCGTTGCTTCGGTCCACAACGCCATGAACCAGGACGAGGAGGAGATGACCGCGCGCGTCATCCGCGCGATGGAAAATGAATACGTGACCATGCTCGGCCACCCCACCGGACGGCTGCTGTTGCAGCGCGAGCCGTACAAGATCAACCTCGAAAGAATCATCGATTGCGCCGCGCGGACCGGGACGTGGATTGAACTCAATTGCAGCAGCATGCGGATGGACCTCGACTGGCGCTGGTGGCATCGCGCGCGCGACAAGGGCGTGAAGTGCTCGATCAATCCCGACGCGCACCGGGTCGCGCAGTTCGCCATGCTGCGCCACGGGGTCACGATGGCCCGCAAAGGCTGGCTGCGCCGCGAGGATGTCATGAATACGCTCTCGCTCGACGCGATCCGGAAAGCGCTCGCGCGGTGAGTCTGGAACGTATCAGACCACTTTGGAATGTAATTTGGTAAAAACAATTCCGTCATCCCGAGCTTGTCGAGGGATCAGCTTCCGGTTGTTTACGCTGCATCCTCTGATGGCTGATCCTTCGACAAGCTCAGGATGACAGAAGGATAAGGACCAGATTTCATTGCAAAATGATATCATGCCGTCAAAAATCGAGCGACGGCTCCTTCGGCTTTGCTCACGACAGGCTCCGGCCGCCGCACCATTTTTCAGAGGGGCACCTGGGGAAGTTTCCAGATGTCGCGGGCGTATTCGTGGATGGTGCGGTCGCTGGAGAACTTGCCGACGCGCGCGGTGTTGAGGATCGCCATCCGGGCCCAGCGCGCCTTGTCGCGGTAAGCCGCGTCGATCTTCTCGTGCGCGTCGCTGTAGGCGCGAAAATCGGCCAGGCAGAGATAGGGATCGCCGCCGTCGAGAAAGCTGTGCCTGAGCGGGGCCAGCGCGCCGGGTTCATCGGGGGTGAAGTAATTCGAGCCGACCCAGTCGACGACCGCGCGCAGTTCCTCGTCGGCGTTGTAATAATCGTAGGGATGGTAGCCCTTGGCCCAGAGCGCCTCGACCTGGTCCACGGTCAGCCCGAAGATGAAGATGTTGTCCGGCCCGACTTCCTCGAGGATTTCGACGTTGGCGCCATCGAGCGTGCCGATGGTGAGCGCGCCGTTGAGGGCGAGCTTCATGTTGCCGGTGCCGGAGGCTTCCTTGCCCGCGGTGGAAATCTGCTCGGAAATATCGGCCGCGGGGATGATGCGCTGGGCGAGGGAGACGCGGTAATTCGGCAGGAAGACGACCTTGAGTTTGTCGCCCACGCGCGGGTCGCTGTTGATCTTGTCGCCGACGGCGTTGATCGCCTTGATGATGCACTTGGCCAGGTCGTAGCCGGGCGCGGCCTTGGCCGCGAAAATGAAGACGCGGGGCTGCACGTCGAGTTTCGGATTTTGCAGGATGCGGCGATAGAGCGCGAGGATATGGAGGAGGTTCAAGTGCTGGCGCTTGTACTCGTGGAGCCGCTTGATCTGCACGTCGAACAGGGCGGACGGGATTGACCGCGACGCCGCATGACTCGCTGGATGATTTCGGCCAGATCGACTTTGTTGGCGTGCTTCACCGCCATGAAGTCGTTCTGGAAAGCGGGATCGTCGGCCCATTGCTCGAGCTTGCGGAGTTCATCGAGGTTCTTGACCCAAGCCGTCGCCGATCTTCGAGGTGATCAGGTCGGAGAGCCGCGGGTTGGAGGCCAGGAGCCAGCGGCGGGGCGTGATGCCGTTGGTCTTGTTGTTGAAACGGCCCGGATAAAACGCGTCGAAATCGGCGAAGAGGTGCTTCTTGAGCAGTTCGGTGTGGAGCGCCGCCACGCCGTTGACGGAGTGGCTGCCGACGACGGCGAGGTTGGCCATGCGGACCATCTGGACGCCGCCCTCCTCGATGAGCGACATGTTCCGCTTCTTTTCCGCATCGCCGGGGTAGGCGGCCTCGACTGGCCTCGAGCAGGCGCTTGTTGATCTCGAAGATGAGTTGCAGATGGCGGGGCAGGACTTTCTGGAAAAGCGGAACGCTCCATTTCTCCAGCGCTTCGGGCAGCAGGGTGTGGTTGGTGTAGGCCAAGGTCTTGGTGACGATGTCCCAGGCCTCGTCCCACGGAAGCTCGTTCTCGTCGTGGAGAATGCGCAGCAGCTCGACGACCGCCAGCGCGGGGTGGGTGTCGTTGAGCTGGATGGCCACTTTGTCGGGGAAGTCGCTCCAGGTGCGGGGAAACCTGCGAAAACGGCGGATGATGTCGCGCAGGGAACACGAGACGAAGAAGTATTGCTGGATCAGGCGCAGTTCCTTGCCCGCTTCGGTCTTGTCGTTCGGGTAGAGAACCTTGGAGACGGTTTCGCTCTGGGTTTTCTCGGCCAGCGCCTCGCTGTAACCGCCGCGATTGAAAGCCTCGAGGTTGATCTTCTCCGAAGGCCGCGATTCCCACAGGCGCAGGAAATTCACCGTGTTGGTTCCGTAACCGGGGATCGGAATATCGTAGGGAATGCCGATGATCTTCCTGGTGTCCATCCAGCGCGGGACGTAGTTGCCCTTGTCGTCGAAAACATTTTCCACGTGGCCGAACAATTCGACCGTCTGGGTAAATTCGGGGCGCACGATTTCCCAAGGCGTGCCGAATCTCATCCAGTCATCGGGCAGTTCGATCTGGTGCCCGTGGCTGAACTCCTGCCGGAACAAGCCGAACTCGTAGTGAATGCCGTAGCCGACCGCCGGATAGTCGAGCGTGGCCAGGAATCGAGGAAGCATGCCGCGAGACGGCCCAGGCCGCCGTTGCCCAGCCCCATGTCGTACTCCTCCCCGCGCAAATCCTCGAGGTTCAACCCCAGTTCCTGAAGCGCCTGCTCGGTTTCCTTGTAGAGGCCGACGCTGTAGATGGCATTGTTGAAGAGCCGCCCCATGAGGAATTCCAGCGAAAGGTAATAGACGCGCCGCGCGTCCTCGAGATTATGCACGGCCATGCGTGGCGATCATCCGCTCGATGATCCGATCCTGCATCGCCTTCGACGTGGCCAGCCACCAGTCCCGTTTCGTTGCCGTCGGGAGATCATGCGCGAGGCTGAACGTCAGGTGGTACAGAATCGATTCCTTAACCGCTTGGGGTGTTGTGCCAAGAGCGCCGCTAAATTTGTGGTGTTCTGTAATCTTGTGTTCAGTAGTCATGGAGCGTGTGGGGAGGATAACCGATGGATGGGATAATACATGAGCAGTAAGAGAAGCGGAGTCGAGCTTAAGTTGAGACCGGGACGAAAATGTGACATTTCAAGCAGGAAGCCTGCCAGCGACGTTTGATCGGCGGCCCCTCTCAACCCCACCCACTCGCCACCGACAACCGCCCTGCGCCCCCGCCTCCGCGCACCACGCAAAAGCCAACCGAAAATCTGTGCCACGTCACAAATAAAGAACCCCGCCGCAAGATGGCATGAAGGTTACTGGACGCGCGAGTAGATCACGCGTCCAGTAACGTATGAACTACCAATCGATTGACATCGACGGGCAACCGGGCCACCGGTTGCAAAACCAAAATAACACTTCCTCGGCGGTTTCCACGATCAAAATGGGCCTGGATGTGCATCAGGCCAGTGTGGTCGTGGTGGCTCAGTGGGACCATGCCACACCCAAGCCGCCTCAGCGGTTCAATGCCGATGATTTGGTGGCCTGGATGGGACGACTCAAGGCCCAGGGCCACCGGATCGTGAGCGTTTACGAGGCCAGCGGCTTTGGCTTTGTCCTGCATCGCCGGTTGGAGGCCCTGGGCGTGGAGTCGTATGTGACCACGGCTCAAATTCTCGACACGAGTTTTCGCGGGGTCAAAACCGACGGACGCGACGCCCACGAGTTGTGCCTGCGGCTGGATCGCTACGTCCAAGGCAATCAGCAGAGCCTCACCATGGTGCGCGTGCCCACCCCGGAGCAGGAGCAACAGCGCAGCGTGAGCCGCCAGCGCCAGCAACTGCTGCGGCAGCGGGTGGCCCTCGAAATCACCGGGCGCAGCCTTCTGGCCACCCAGGGCCTCTTTGAAGCGGGCTCCTGGTGGCGGCCTTTGCGCTGGAACCAACTCCAAGCTCACTTGCCGGGCTGGCTCCAAATCCGCCTGCAAACGCTGCGTCCTGTGCTATATTTACTGCAACGCCAAATCGACGGGTTGGGCGCCGAACTGGAAGCCAGCGTCGAGCGCTCAACCTTGCCGAAGGCCGTCGGAAATTTGAGCGCGGCCATCGTCAATCGCGAAGTCGGCGACTGGAGGCGCTTCCATAATCGCCGCCAGGTCTCCTCCTACACCGGACTCTGTCCGCGCGAGTTTTCCAGCGGCAACCAGCGCCGCCAAGGATCCATCACCAAACATGGCAACCCCCGCCTGCGTCAGGCCCTCATCGAAATGGCCTGGCGCATGTTTCGCTTTCAACCCAACTACCACGCCGTCAAAAAATGGAAGGACAAAATGGTGGAAGCGGCCCTCACCAACCGGCCCCGGCGCAAAAAAATGATCGTCGCCATCGCCCGCCAACTCGCCGTCGATCTTTGGCGGCTCAACACCGGACAAACCACCCCCGAAAAACTCGGCATGACCCTCGCTACAATCTAAAACCCTTTGGAACGGTTGGCGGCCGCTCGTTCCCGCTGCTGCGCTGGTGTCCCCACGCGCGTAAGCAAGATGGAGCGCCGCCGCTGTTCCTCTTCCTGAAATGACCGCATCGGTCATATTGTGCTTCGCCCCGGGGAACGCACGGATAGGAGACTGGCCAGGAAGTAAACCCTTGCGCCCACGGAAGAGGACCCGTTACCCAATCATCAACCATCTTCATCCGCGATGTCTATGAATTCATCTCCTTAAAACCAACCCTTGACTTCCTTCATAGGAGCAGCGGGGTATTGGGGAATCAGAATAGAACCAGTTGGTAGTCCTCATGAAGCTTTTTGTACGTGTGACCCTGCTGCTTAACGTAAGTACCGATCATGCGCTCATTCCCGTGCTTGCTCACCGTGCTGGCGAAATACCCATCTGTCCAAAACTCCCCTCCCCATAGTTGTTTTTTTACATGCGGACACCGCTCGAACACCTCTCGGGCCGTTAGACTCTTCACCAGGGTCACTACCTTGGTCACACTGTAAGTCGGCACCGACTGCACCAGAAAATGAACGTGATCCTCATCGGTACCGATTTCCAGAAACTTGATCTGGTATCGCCGCTCGATGGCCAAACACACTTCTTTGACCACCTCGTCTACCTGCGCATCGATCACCGCTCGCCGGTACTTCGCCGGAAAGACCAAGTGATAGAGCAGGACCGTGACGTTATGGCTTTTATGGAGATAGACACTCACCCAGCTAACTTACTGCACGCCGCAAGCGGCGGGGAATTTACCCGGAGAGAATAAAGAACCCCGCCGCAAGCAGCGGGGTATTGGGGAACAATTTCAGATTATGAAAAGAACGCCGCAAGCGGCGGGGAATTAACCCGAACGAGATTAAAGCAGACAGACGCCTATCTGCGGAGCCTGACCGGCCGGTTGGAAATCAAGCGGGACAATTTCTATGGAGAGTTGTATGAGCGCCAGGTCATTCTCGCCCTGGAAAGCCTGGACATGCAGCCTGATGAAGAGGGTGGAGGCCAGTTTGTCGGCAGCAACTGGGGCAGCTATGAAGCGACCCGCATGACCTGGATGAAGGATTGCTTTTACGCCGCGCTGCCCCTGAGCTACCTCGACCCGAATCTGGCCCGGCAGGAGATCCAATGGTTTACGAAGTATGGCGTGCGCCCTCACGGGACGCGGCACCGGGGCGGGATCAATCACTCCATCAGTCTCTCCGCTTCCGGTATGATGCTGGCCGCAAATTACTATGCGGTGACAGGCGACAAGGCATTTTTCCAAAAGCATCCGGAACTGCGGCGGAAGTGGGATGAAATCGTTCAGGGACTGGTCGCCTCGCAGACCAACAAGGACTTTTTCCTGTTCCCCTCCGATTACATCTCAGATGGGAACTGTGGCGGGGACTATCACATGGGATCGAACATCGCGGTCTGGTACGGGGTGAACGGCTACGCCCGAATCTTAGCGGAAGCCTACGGCGATCCGGTACGGGCCAGGGAAGTTTCTGGTGTGGCGGATCAGATGAAGAACGCGCTGCTCACCCAATGTCCAGTCACCTGGAACGAGGGAAAGTACTGGAACGAAACGATGCACAAGGACGGCACGCCGGGAAAGCCGTTTCATGACGGCGAGGAATCGGACACCACGCTTTCCGCCGTCTTTGGCTTGGTGCGGTTCGATGACCCGCTTTACCTTTCCACCATGCATTTTGCCATGAATAGGGCGAATCCGAACTACGCCACGAAACTGTACGGCTTGGCCTGGGGCAAAGCGTCCACGACATCTCCGGGTTACAACAAGGCGATGGCGGGGGACACGGACGAGGCGAGCCTGTTCTCCGACCATGGCGGTTTGAACGAGTATCGCAAGATGATTGACGCTGACGGTTCCGTGTGGTGGTGGAGTTACGGATACAGCGGCGATGCGGCGGTCTATGGGCGCCTGACCCGTGCTGCGGTGGGAATAGGCAAAGCGGGTTGGACCGAAGGGGTGTTCTCGACGTTGTTCTTTCACAAATTTCTGGGCGTCCGCTATAACGCTCCTCTGAGCACGCTCTACTGGTCGCCGCTGCCTGCTCTCGGGGATTTCACCTGGAACGATTTCCCCCAGGGGACGGATCGATTCAGCGTGGCCCGCGAGGGCGCCACCTACACCGTGGAGAATCCAAATGGGCACTCGGTACAGGTCGTCGCCACTCTGCCGGGAGCCGCCGGTTGTCATGTGACGGCGAACGGGGCGGTTGTCACGGCGAAAGCGGTCACCTACTTCGGCGCAGCCAGTGTGGAAGTGGCGGTGCCGGTGGAAGCAGGTAAAGCCGTTAAGATCGAAGTGGCGCCGTAAATGTGTCTATGCCGAGTCGGGTTTAGGGGCGGAAATGGGGACACGTACGAATGGCGCTAAGTTAAGGCGGTTTTAGGATGATCCTGTCCCAATCTGGAGGATTGGGAGGACATTAGCCGGTGGTGATAACCACCGGTCTGTGATGGAAGCAAGACCCGCCCTGGAAGGGCGGCGGAATTTCGGCCTCTGCAGGGAGCCATCGCCCCGCCGGGGCGGCTGTTTTTATCGTCTAACCGGTGGTTGTCACCACCGGCTAATGTCCAACGGCCCTCCGGGCCTAGAATCCCAACGGGAATTCTGACCTTGCATTGCAGACAACGCCGCCTATGCGACGCTTAACTTAGCGCCATTCGGGACACGTACAATTTAATCCAGAGAAGTCTTCCCGGTGGATTGCCCACACATCAGCGCATGACGTCCGCCATATAATACTTACTTTACCGACACCCTGGTCCTGTGATCAGGATTGGTGGAATCGAACACCACCGTATCCTCGGCGCCGTCGTGGAAATGAATCCTCAGCTCGGTTCGTTTCTTATTCCATGTCGTCGTTGGTAGTTTATCCCCTGTCCGGAAGGGAAATAGCAATACTTTGAACCGGGGGGCCACCACTTGATCCCGCTCGATCACCAGAGCGTTCGTATCCTCCTGGCTGTACTTTGCTTCCGGCAGGTGGAAATGGGTCTGTTGCATCCTCATCACAGGCTGACTGCTGTTATCGTTTTCTGAAAGGTCCCGCACCAGCAATCGAGGCAACCCGGGCTTATCCCCGGTATCCCATTGATTCAACAGGACAGCCTGCGTTGGCGTCGCACCTGGAGCCATCGTGAGACAAAACGAATTGTCCTTGGGATCGGTTACCCGGTTCTCATCTTTCATCTTGGTTTTATCGTTCATGGTCCAACGATAATTCGCGGGCTTGTCGTTCTTTTTAAAGTCATCCACCACCAAGCAATAGGGATGCGTTCCCCGCATAAACAGAATTGTGCGAATAGCCCGTTGAATGGCGCAACTGGCAGGCACAGGCGCAAAGCCCGCGTGCCACCAATTGGCATACTCCGAATTAATTCCCAGCCAATAATTCGCCAGACCAGGATACATGAAGTCTTTCAGGTCAAATTGTTGGATGGTAGTCTGCTTGTCCTTTGGCGCACCGCACGTGAAGTTGTAGCAGGTGGTGACATCCGTGGCCGCCATGGACCAATGTTGATCCGGCGCCTCTTTCACCTCCAGCAGGTGGGCCGAGGGCGTGGGAAAGCCGGAATAGTAATCGCAATCCGGCACATCCGGTTTGTAGCACGGATTTTCCGTCATGTACCCTTGCGTGGTGGGACACGCCGCCCAGTCGGGATTTTGCACCTGAATCAAAGACTGAAAATTGCCCAGCACCTTGTGGTAACCGCTGGGAATGGACCAGTGCCGGCCCAGAGCCAGAAGCGAAAACGAGCCATGTTCAGCATTCATGTGCCCCCACATTGGATGTCCTCCGTCCAGATAGACCATCAGATCGTCGTCCTTCCAACCGCTGCGCATCGCCACAATTCCTAGTTGAGGATCCAGCTTGGTCAAGGGCAACTCGTGGGACTTGGCAATCGGCTCCAGCGCTCCATGATAATCCTTAATCACGGGATCTACGCCAAAAATGCAGCTATTGATGGGAAAGTGAGCCCTTTTTTCCATATCCGGCACTTGGCTCATGTAGGCGTAATCCACCACCGGATCATCCGGGTACATGTGCTTGAGAAAGAGGATCATTTGCTGCCGGTAATCTCCACCGCCCGTGTGATGCTCGTACATGCCGATGTTGTTGCTGAATGACGTTGATGAATTCGTGCCCCCAGACGGGTAAAGCGTATAGATGAAATTATTTACTGTCTGATAGTAGGGGCAGCCGACAAATTGATTGAACCCGCCAAACCGTGTGTAGACATAAGCGGTAGGCCAGGTTTGTTCCGTGATAAACCCGAAATAGGCGATCCGTTCCAAGGTAAAACCCCAGGGCGTAATCATGTCGTCCGGTAAAGTCGCCACCTCTTTATGAAGACAACTGACCTCGCACTTGAGGGCGTGCGGCCAGGTGATCGAAGGAGGATAGGGACGGCTGATCCGGAGCTTGCCGCCGCCATCAAATTCCACCGGCTGGACCAAATCGTAATCCACCGTGGGTGCTTTGTCCTCGTCAGTCGGTTTGGGTGGATTGAGAAACGTTTGAACCACCATCGGATCCGCGCCCGACTCCTCACCCGCCACCACCAACCCCGTCACCACGGCAGGCTCGCCCCAATAGGTAAACGTACCGTTCCTCTGAATCGGACAGTACAGCGAGGATTGATCAACGTTATGGTTTACTGAATTGAGTCCCGGTCCCTTACGGCCACGGCCAATGGCGATGAGAAGGTTGCGAGTGTCGCGTCGTTGATCCTCCGTCATCCAAGGCGCGATGAAATCGTAGGCGACGGCAAAACTTTCCGTGTCTTCGATCCTCTCGGCAGGAGATTCCAAGTTTTTGATGTAGCCGACGGCATCCGTCTTGAACTTTCCGGTCTTGCGATCCCAGGAATTGTCCAAGAGAAAGCGATAAGATTGGGAAACTTGTTTGGCTAATTTTTTGCAGGCGGCCAAGTCTTCCGGAGGGATCGCGCTTTGCGGTTGAGCGGGATCGATCTTGAGCCAATGCTCAAAACAGGCTCCAGCAAGGTTCTGGGAAAGACCGATTATGACTTTGCCGCAAACGTTGGGATCGTTCTGCCCTTCCGTCAGGTCGGGCAACGGCGCCTGGCCACCGGCATCCTCGTAGGCTTCGATTTGAGCCAACAACTTGCCGTCCGGGCTGTTGGGATTAATGCCTTTATCGAACCTGTCGAACAGGGGCCTCCAACCGGCAGCGGCCACCTTGCTCTGCCCCTCCACTGCACGAGCGTGAATGTCCTTCCAATCATCGGGGGAACAATATAGCCGAGGGTGCACAAAAGGGCCGGGCTCCGGCGTCACGTTCCGCACCTTGGGCGGCGTCATTCCGGGAATGATGGTAAGAGGATCCGCCTGGCCATTGACCTGCAATGCCGGTTTGTTATCCCACACATTGATCCAGGTGTTGCGACTGGCCGAGACGTTGTGCGCGGCATCCGTAACGGTCACGCGGATTTCGTACACGCCCTTATCAGGAAACGTGGCTTCGATCGATTGCGAATCTGTGGCGCTGAAGTGAATGGGCTTGGCATCCATCCGGGCTGAACCGTGCAGCATCTCGTCCTGCACCTGTTTCCAGTCGTAGGTCAGGGTTGCTCCGTCAGGAAAGTGCAGCGGTTTGACGGAAATGGCGGTCTTGGCGGGCTGATCCTTGCCGAGACGCAAAATGGCGTGGTCCACGGCAAGAGCCAACACGGGTTCCAGAGCTGGGGTCAAAACCGGAACCGGGGAAGATGTGGAAGGAGAAGCAGGAACTGTATCTGGAGCAGTCGGAGCAGCAGAGGGAACCTGAGTCGGCGCGGACGAATTTTGGGCTAGAACCGCGAACATCCCAAAGAAGGAGCAGAGAATCACGGCAAGATGCTTGAGGGAGAGAGAGCGCAACATAATCAGTGAAGCGGGGTGAAAAAATGAACAGAAGGCTACTGCCATGGCGGCATTGATTGCAAGGCGCGCTTGCGCATTTTCAGGAAAAGACTTGAACCCTGCCACCGGCTTCGTTAGCCTTCCTTCCTTGCCAACATGCGGGTGTAACTCAGTTGGTAGAGTGCAACCTTGCCAAGGTTGATGTCGCGAGTTCGAGTCTCGTCACCCGCTCCCCTTCTTGTCCGTCAACGAGTTAGGGGATTTTTCGGGCCATTTTGGTTCCAATGTCCCAACAAAAGTCCCAACACTTTTGGGAGAAATCACCGTGTTATTAGTGTTGATAGCCGCCGCGCCGTTCCAGCGGATGGTCAAAAGGGCGTTTCGCGGTCCTCCATGCGATGCCGCGTTACATCGAAGGCTTCCGTTTTAAAATTGACCCCGCAAACATGGTGAACGTCGATTTTTGTCGTATCAATACGAAGTGCCGCCTCCCTGCCGTCGCCATCCGATGTCTTTAGTAGGGTGCTAGCTAACAAGATCGCATCTCGAAAAGTCTTTTCCTTTGGCGAGCCGGCCACTGGGGACTTCTTTGGCGGAAGACTTTCCCAAACGGTGTAATAAATTTCACGGCCCTCTTCGCCGTAATGCACGTCGCTCACATCAATCTTTGTCCCTTCGGGAATATCGAGCGGCGTAACCCTCGCAGCTTTGTGGAATAGCACTACATTGAGTGCGCCATCCTGCGCCTGAACCGAAGGAAATAGGATGCCATCCAATTTCGTCCCGGCACTCGAGGCCAGGAAATCGGCCACTGCCTGTGTGGGGAGATAATCGAATGCTTCATCGTCCGGCATCACGGGTTTTACAATCTCGTGGCTGAGGGTTCGTAAAAACATGGCGCGTTCCAGCTCGGCCGAAAATTTGGGGTCAAAAAGGCTCCCAACAGCCGTTGCCCTGCGAAGGGCCGTAAGGTCAAGAAGGCGAAGAGGTCTAATTACCTCAAAGCGCGCAACGGTCACTTTGCATCCAACCGGCGGGCGCACTTCCGCGATTGCTACATCAGCGCGATTAGAGCCGTAAAAGACCGAAATACCATGCGCGTTCATCCGCCCAGACTTCGCCTTGCGCGAGGATGGTCCAGCAAGTTCCAAATCGGGTCGGAGCAAGGCGTTCTTCAACTCGTCGTCAGATTGAAAACAGCGTGCTCGGAAAAATGACTCATATTGAGTGCCTGAGCCGGCATCGACGACCATTGTCTTGCCATCGTCGGTCAACATCGAGTCGATTCCCGAAAAAACTGACTTCAGTGATTTTTCTGCTCCATCGCTGAAAAACCGCGCCTCCGTCTTCAATGAGTTCTCGAAAGTAGTCCAAAGTTCCCACCATGCCTGGATGTCCGTACCTCTTTCCTCATACGAAGAACCGCTCGCAAATTCGGTCTCGTCGCTCATGGTCATCGCCTCGAAATCGGAATGCTTTTCTTCGAGGATTTGTTGAATGTCTTGTGCTGCGAGTTCAGGGATCTTCGCCGCATTCATGATTGCGTAGACAACGGGTTCGCCGTCGCGCTCCCACTCATAAGACGACTCCTTGTCTCGGAGCGCCATTGACTGCCAATCATTGGGTTGGTCCGACGTTCGGACGTAGTGTTGATCAAAAACCTCATTGATCCGTTCGGCGAGGACGCCAAGCGTGAGACTTGGTGCGACTTGGTTGCAATACGCACACTCGAGGTCTAGAC
This sequence comes from uncultured Verrucomicrobiae bacterium, assembly GCA_963702985.1. Taxonomy (GTDB): domain Bacteria; phylum Verrucomicrobiota; class Verrucomicrobiia; order Methylacidiphilales; family UBA1321; genus JABDGH01. The sequence continues at coordinate 4,005,705 of OY969777.1, read as the reverse complement.
CGTTTGTCTTGATCTCTTGGCTTAAGAAAGACTCCTTCACGCATCGGTAGCACAGATTCATCAGCTTCAGTTCGCTCACGTCGTATTCTCCCATTGAAATTTGTTTCGGTAGGGACAATCTACTCGATTCGTCCTACGATTACGAATTGGACTTAACCGCCGATATGCCCAAAACCCCCTTCAAAGTCTTCTATTCGTGGCAGTCCGACATGTCCGAGCATACGCACAAGCTCTTAATCCGAACGGCACTGACGGAGGCGGCGTCAGCCGTTACCGCCGATCCAAATTCAGAAGTCGTTGTTTCCATCGACGAGGCAATTACGGAACGCACCGGAAGCCCTGACATCGCGGCCTCGATTTTCGATAAAATCCGTACAGCCGACGCATTTGTTTGCGACATCACGACCATTACGGAAACTGTTAATCCGGACGGTACAAAGCGACGATTCTGTAATCCGAACGTCGCCATTGAATTCGGATACGCCATTCGTGTACTTGGATGGGACCGAGTTTATAGCGTCTTCAATAAAGCTGACGGCATGAAACCCGAAGACCTGCCTTTTGACGTTCGCGGCCGGTTCTCCATCGGATACACTTGCAAGGGCGATTTTGACGCTAAAGGTAAGCCCACACCAGCCTGCACGGGCGACATCAAAAATGCCGTTGGCAACCTGAAAGCGTTCTTTGTACGAGAGCTCCAGCAGATAGCTCAAAAAAATCCACCCCGTCCACAACTCGCGGAAACAAAATCTCCTGCTGAGATTCGTCGAGAACGAGACGTGGCGCAGCTGAAAGCGGTACTACGATGTACGCCACCCCACTTGCTCGACTACTTCATCGAGCGGTTATCATTCAATCGCTTAACATTTTCAGGTATGGATTTCTGTGATTATCTCGACAACGTCGTCCAGGCGTCCGGTTATCACTTCAATGACCCAAAGTTGGGCGAGCTTGTTGCGAATCTCCATCGGGCATGGAATCGATGTCTTCGCTTCAGCATTGAAATGGACACCTCCAATAATGGACAGGAGCTACACTTTCACATGCCCGGAGATGTTGAACGATCTCATCGGCAAGGCCGACTTTGCAAGCGCCTACCAATGACGGCTGGGCCATTTAGCGTGGCGTTGAAGGCGTTTCTGACTTACGTGAAGGAGAATTATCTTGAGATTGACGTTGCGGCAATCGAGCGCGAGGCAGTTGTCAAATATCGAGAAATCAGCTCGCCAGAAACACCAACAACCAAAAAAGGAAACGCATAGTTTATCTCTTCTGAAGGTTCGCTTTCAGTCTATCTACGGGCCGCCTTCGTGGCCACTTCCAGGAATCATTTCGTCAAAAAGAGCACCGCCTGGAAAGAAAAATGGCCGTCCTTCGTCCTGTTCGCGCTTGCTCCTAAATTTTGCCTCCAACTCGAACGCTCGTTCGAGCGCGTCCCAGACTGCGGACGACGGCATCGGTCTGTCCCCGTTTTCTGCCAGAGAGCGCTCGACGCGCCACCGCGTGAGCCAGTCCAAGGTAGCCAAGGCCACTTCCCCTTCCGGCTCCCTCCGCCGGTTCGGCTGTCGCGAGAAGTAGCGCGAGATATCGTGCGGCTTTCGGGCGCAGAATCGTGTCAGGTCGGCCGCCATCCCACGGGCGGATAACAACGGGATCACGATCCTAACCATTTCATCCCAAGTCGGCACATAAAACTCCTCTACCTGCCATTCCGGTTGGGCCATCAGAAATTGTAGGGCCAACAGCGTAGGGACCGCCATCGGCCGACCTTCTCCCCTCTTAAACCAGACGCTGATTTGCTGGCGTTTATCCTTACCGCCCGCCGACCACATCCGGGCAAGCTCGGATGCCGCTCCCCGGCGGTCCAGGCACGGCAGCAAGAGTGCCCGTAGCTTGTCGAGGCGGGGCGTGGAAACCATGGCGCGACGCATGGTACACTCTAATTTCGCATCTCACATTTGTCAATTCATAGACAACATTTTAGGCGAAGCATCCCCGTCGAACTGTTGATTAATTGTTTCCCCAATCTTAAGCGGAAGGTATGACCTCTGAGCAGACTTGGTGGTTGTCTCACCGGCACTGAACTATTTTCGGGGGCCATCGGGGCATGGGGCATTCACTACCCTAAGGTCAGGCAGATAAGTTGTCGTTTTATTAGCAACACTTAGAAGAAGGGTAGCAACCACTTTGTCAATTGGTTGACAATATTCCTTGGCTCGAAAAAGAAACTATGATGGGTGGACGTGAACACCCAGAAACCGCCCGAAACCAAGCTCGCGCCCCAAGCGCCGGGGCAACTCATTCCGTACCTCGCGGAATTTCAGCAGTTGGCCAGCGTCCTCCAGGCGCTGAAGGGTCTGGGGTCGGCCTCCGAAGCCGCCAAAGACGAAAACCCCCGGATAAGCGATGCCGAGTGGGCGCAACTGGTAGTAGACGCCTTGGTTAAGCGCCTGCACCGACGAGTCCCCCTCCCCGCCAGCACGAAGTTAAGCCGACCGGCGGAGCACTGCCCGTTCACCGGTCTCAACCACAGCCAGATCTATGAGGGCATGGAACCTCATCAAGACGGACGCCCCAGGATCAAATCGGTTTCCCTGGCCGAGCCGGGCGAAGCCTCTGGCGCGAGATTCTATTCCGTCCAATCGGCGCTCGAGTACATGGACTATTTGGCGGAGCGGCAGGCGAACGCGGACCAGAAAGACCAAGGGGCTTCCTAATAGTTCCAAGACAAAAAAATATGGCCAGCGTGCACCAACATCCCCACACAAAATACTGGATTATCTGCTTTCGCAACGCAAACGGAAAGCGGGTCTATGTCAGTTCGGGGGAGGAGGACAAGAACGCCGCCAAACTGATTGCAATCTGTCTTCAGGATGTCGCCGATAAATATCGCCGCAAGAAGAGGAAGAAGGCCTATCTCCGCACGCTCCTCAATAACATTGCTTCCGTCACCGGCTGCGAAACCATTGAAGAATACACCATCCGGCGCTGGCTTAAGTACTGGTCGAGTGACAAAGAGGACTCCCAGTCCAAAGGGACGGGTGAGAGGTACAAAACGCTGGTTCGTGATTTCCTCACGTACCTTGGTCCCAAGGCGGAGGATGATTTGTCTGAGCTGACCTCTGATGACATCAAGCTTTTCCGTGACAGCCAGATTTCAGCAGGTCTATCGGTCGCTTCCGCGAACCTGTTTCTGAAAACGATCAGGGGCTGTCTAAACGCGGCCGTCGCTCAAGACCTCATCCGTTGTAATCGCGCGGACGCCATCACGCTCATTCCGAAGGAGGAAGGAATTAAGGAAGCGTTCAAGCGCGAGCAAGTTCAGCTTCTCCTTGAAACCACCCATGACGAGGAGTGGTTCGGTTTAATCTTAGTGGGCTATTTCGTCGGGGCTCGCCTGGGCGATTGCGCGAGATTCGTGCACGAGGCGGTGGATTACACGGCCAAGACGTTGAAGTACAAGCCGACCAAGCAAAAAAGATCGGCGGTAAAAAAGGAGGTCTACATGCCGATTCACTCGCAGCTTATGGCTTATCTGGAGAGCCGCCCGAATAAATCGGGTCCCATTTTCCCACGGCTTTCCCAAATGCGGGTTGAGGGAGAGTCAGGCCTGTCGCTTACTTTCCGGGCACTTCTGGACAAAGCCGGCATCAAATACACGTCCAAGGCCCCTCGGGGCAAAAAGGGACGGACGGTTCACTCGCTCGGATTCCATTCACTGCGCAAGGCTTTCAACAGCGACTTGGCAAATTCGTCCGTTTCTCAGGAAATCCGCCAAAGGCTTATCGGCCACCTCTCGAAAGATGTCAACGACGAGTACACGGAATTCGTCCAGAAGACATTGCGCGACGCCATCGATACCCTGCCTCCTTTTTCCGTCAAACAACCAACCAAATGAAGGCAATAAGCCGAAGAAAACCTACGGAATAAACGCGTAGAGCCTAACACCGAGGACTGAATTCATGGCACCAATCATCCCAGATGCGGAAGCACAATCCAATCTCAAGATTCATATGCGTTTGCTTAACCGGGCAAAATTCACAAGCCGGAGACGGCTCGCGCCGCGAGTCACCCGCGCACTTGGCCACCTTATCATTACCAACGGTTACAGCAAACCCGGGCAACCGCCGTTCTCCTGCCAATCTTCTCTGCTGTGGCTTACGTCCGTGGTCTTGGTCGTCGATATGGAATTGGCCAATGAATTTTGTACAAGTACTTCAACCTACTACTTCCGATTCGACGCGAAATCACGCCGCTGGAAAAGAATCACGGGCCAGAAAGCACCTTTCGCGTGGGACCTGGAGTATGCCCTCCCTAATGCCGCGAACGGTGCAGGAATGAATGGCCAGTCAGAACCTTAGGGATCACATGCTGTCTGCTTATTTCGACGAGGGTTCTTTATTTTGTCAGATAAAGTTAGGGAGCAATTTTTTGCGACACAAACTTACGAAGGCCTGCCAGCTTTGCTGGCAAGTCCCCATTTCGCAAGAAGATGGCAAGGCCTACTATAAGCTCTAGCGTTAAAATGTCCTGGGTGTCCACTCTTGTTCCGCCCCCTAAGTTTGGGTAAAGGCGAGCGCGTCAGCAGCTACCAGCCTTGTCTGAAATCCAATTAACAACCTTAGCCTTGATGGCAATTGGGGGGTGCCCTCCTACCCCTCCTCCAAAAAAGAAGAAACCGATACCGTAAAATAGTTAGAATCTCGGGCTTCGGAAGACTGTGAACTCTGATATAAAATCAGAGTGGATCGTCCTTCACCCCAATCCGCGTCAACAGAGCAGGCCGAGTTCGACTGTCGATCGACTGTCAGCTCGGCGCTGGCACCGGCCACATCCGACCTGAAGCCGGATCGGCATAAGCCGCCAGCTCGGGACTATCGGGGTGAGTTTGCCACCACGGTCCATAATATCTTAAAATTCCGAACACCGGCTCCTTCGTTGGACGATAAGAGGGCAGAGTATTTTGAGGGTAAAGTGGAAATTACCACCCTAAAGGAATTGCGTGCTGGCCATGCTGTCTCGCGCCAGGCCATCAAGGCCTTTATCAGCGCGGACGCGATCCAAAAAAATCCGCTCGACTGCGACGAGATATGCATCCGATGGGGCGAAGCTGTATTGCGGGAGGATGTTTACCACCAGTACGCTGATGATTGCGAGCAATGGTACCGGGCATTCATGAACAATCCAGATGATGCATTCACTCTTGCTTGGCCGAAGCTTGGAAGAACCTGGCCTGATTTCGTCCGCTGTTTAACTTACGGTTCAGAACAGGTTAGTATTGGGCGAAAGCGCCTCACCATGCGGTATCTGGCCAATATGTTAGAGATGTCAGAAAGTGGCCTATACAAATCTCTGTCGGACGGAGGACTGAAAGTCGAAACATTCAAGGCCTTCCGGGAGCTCCTGCCGGTGACAGAAAAGGAGAAGCGCTATATGACCCAGCTATACCTTGAGCATGAGGTGGGGCATTCACTGCTCGACTTTTCCCATGCTGATTTCATCGCGCATTACGAGTCCGGCATACACCGCCGTCTCATCGGCTGGGTAATCGGTAATTCCAGAGTTACGTCAGCCCTTTCTTACATTTAATAGCAAACCTATCGGGCGATTGTGCTGCCCATATCGTGATATGCACTTTTGGGTAGTAGGTCATTATACCTAGGACAGCGGGCGCAAAAAGTGGAGATTCTTACGCAAGAAGCTCTAGCTTTTTTGTCTCTAAGCGAACTTCTTAACGAATATTAATTGTTGGAGCCGGTTCGTCTGGCCCCCTTATCACCATATGGTGGTTTTCAACTTAGCCCGTTATACAGGTTCGCAGGCCGCAGAAAGTGGAGATTCTTAATGTCAGAAGCATGAAAAAATGCCCGCAGGCCACCAAATATCCCCAGCGCACACGGCACTGAATTAAACGAAAAAGATTAAGGTCCGTCATAGGGACTCTTCCTAACAAACTTTGTTCCAGAATAATCTTACCGAACGTTGGAAGTTTGATTGAGTAGTACTAGCGCATTTCAACTGCGCCCAAACTAAAACACCATATGAACAACCAAATCGATCTCCGCCATATCCGTAATTGCGTCCGTCAGACGTGTTCCACCTATTTGAACGTAATCCCATTTGACGCGAAGGCCAAGCATAAGATACGTCGCCAAATAGGGCACAGTTCCCACTCCGCAACTCTTAAGTCTGATTACCTGATCGCGCTAATACAATACACGCCTGACGCTTTTTAAAATAACAGCCCGGGACTCAAAACGACCTTCTTATGCGGAACATGACATCTCCGGCTCCAAAACTGGCGCGGACTCTGGTGGTGATCTCTAAACCGAAATTTCCGGTTCTTGCGGTTCCACATTACTTAGAGAAAATAAATTCATTTTCTCAAAAATGTACCATTCGCCGGGTCTCAGGCTTTGCTATTACAATAGGGATGCGGCAGGATGTAGGCCTAAATAGATTAAAGCATACCGTCCCCCAGTGGATTGGTAAGGAGCATTTTTGCGCCCTCAGCGGGCGCAGTAGACGATCCATCGATTACCAGATGGCGTCAGGTCGTCTCAGATACCGGAAATTCCCATCCGGCATGGTGCGTTTCCGCGCAAGCGATGCCAACCCAAAACTTGACCGAACTGGCATTAAACAAAAATACGTGAATCACTTTGCTATCACTCAGGACTGGATTACTGCTACTGCTTTGGCTGCCATCCACGATGTCTCGGTGGAGACCGTGAGAGAGTGGGTCACCCAAGGCATTATTCCTCATTCGAGGAATGCTACCGGGGCGGTGAGCTTTAGTCCCGAAGCCGTCGAAGAGGCGTTGACCCGCTTTAACGTCGGCGTACTCGGCGATATCCATTCCGGTGACGAGGGGGGACCTGATGAGCCACGGTAATTTCAAGGCTGAGGTACGCCAAGGCGCGGAGATCACTACTCATACCCAAGCCGGTATCGAAGAGCGCGTCGCCTCCAACATAATAACCATCAGCGGTCTGGAGGACAACGGTCGGGAAGATACTGTACCCCTGTCTATCCCTGGAGCGTCTGAAGAGCATGTGGCTGCATTGATCAGAACGGTGGGACTTGAAAACGCCAGGAAGCCGACCGTTCAAAAGCAATTTTTCAATTGGATCAACGGGCATGTAGTCGATAATAACGTACGAATTTGTCCGTACATTTATAACAAGAAGCTCGGATGGTACCTCACAGTTAAGGGAAAGCCTGGATACAAGCCTCCGGCATACGCAGACCCAAACAACCTGGCAAAGATACCTCTTAAACTGCAGTCGATTCGAGAGGATAACGTGTCGTTAAAACCGCTAATCAGCGACCCAATTCAGGAATCGATCGGTATAATTTTCAAGAAACATGGAATGGCAGGACAGGAAAGTGAAGTTCTCCGGATCTTTGCCAATGGACTCGAAGAGCTCGCAACAATCGGACCTGACTTTGCCAATAGTAATCTCAAAAGCAATCTTTTGATATTACAGGACAAGTTTTTCAAAGAGCAAACCAAGCAACTCCTCGATATTCAAAAGGGAGTTTCATTTAAGACTCTTTGCGAAACAATCAGATTAACTTCAAAGCACTACCGAAAGGGCGAAATCACAAAACTTGAAACAAGCCTCATTGCTTACGTGAAGGAGCATGTCACTCCAGAGCCACTGGATCCTTTCCGAGACATTAAAGATGATATCAATGCTTGTCAAATCACCAGCGACATTGTGTACGAGTATCTAAAAACAGTAAGCGCCGGCAACCGACGACATCGTGTTAATGCCGCGAGTGGACTATGGAACGAGGCCGCTCTCCTACCTCAGTATCAGAACAGTAAGGAGTCTCTTCTAAAAGAGAACCCCTGGACCTACCAACGGAAGGTTATTTGCCACCAGCCAAAGGCGTCCAAAAAGAAAAGGAAGAAATGCCGCACCTGTGTGCTATCGCCCGAGCAGGCCATGAAGGTATTAATGTATCTTTATCATCAAGGCAGCCCGGCATTCCTACCTACCCTGGCAGAATTTACCCTTGGTGCACGACCTGGCGAAGGATCGTGCGGAATGAGTGAGGAGCATCGCGAGGAAGATGACATCGAACCCATTAAAATCAGCGACTTTCGTTTCGGCAAGCGCGGATTGTTCAAGATGGGTAGAGTCATCATTTGCTGTCAAAAAACGATAGACAGTGGAATGCAATTTCGACCGGTTGATCTTACCCCGTCCGCCCATTCATTCTGGTTTCCCATTGTACGCTGCTTCAAGCGTCTCAGATTGAACGATGCTCCTATTAACACCTATAGCCATGGATACGTGGCAAAGTTGCGACTTGAATGTTACCGTCGCCTTGGCATCACCAAATATTTTGCGGACAAATTAGGGGTTAAAGAAGAAAGAATAGGAAAAGATATAAAGGCTACTGCAGACCTAGGACGACACAGCTATCTCACCAATCTTTTTTACCACTGCGTCCAGACGCTCAATAAACAAAAATCGTGGGTACGTGAGCAAGCCGGTCACGAGGAAGGCACAAAGACTATTGAAAAACATTATCTTGGTATGACTACCCCTGAGAAAGCCAAAAAGTACATTTACATGAAGGCTCCCAAAGATCTTACCTGGGATCCCCACCTGACGAAGTGGAAAAAGCGGGCTGCAACAAACGTAAAAAACGCACTTGCGAAGTCGAAGGAGAATTTGTCAGAAGAGCAAAAAGCCAAAAATCTAGAGGCGCGACGCGCTGGACGCCGAAGATACGATTCCGACCCCGAACGCGCAGCCGAACGAGCCCACGCTAATGAGAAGCGGAGGGAAAGCGCTAAAGCCTATTGGAAGTCGAAATCCCGTGCAGAACGGAACAGTGGGACCGCAAAAATGCGCAAGGCCAAGGCAGATTGTTGGGCGAAGTTAACACCTGAAGAAAAAGCCGCCCAAACAAGGTATGCCGCAGATCAGCGCATTGAGGTTTCTCGCAGGAAGCGAGAGGAACTGCGCACCCCGAGCGCATAAGGCCGAATGCACGTTAGCGTCCAAACAAAAGTAAATGGACGAAAATAACAATGACATTCTCACAAAGGCGGAATTGGCACGTCGCCTCAAAGTCACGGAGTCGGCGATTAATAAGTGGATGGCCAGGCGAAGATTGCCCTATGTGAAGCTTGGGAGACGGTGCGTCCGATTCCGGTGGACTGAGATTCTGAAGGCTCTGGAACCTCGTACAATACCCGCTCGCCTGCCGCAGCCAGACAAGCGAAGCAAACCAAAGGCAGACATGGGATCTTAAGTATAGACGTGGGCACAATTGGCTCTATAAAAGCTCAGAACTTTAACCTCCTCGGTTAGGTGATCCTGGTTTTTGCGATAATTTTGCGATATTTAGATGAAATCACCGTAAAACGCCCATTTGCCAGGTAGTACGTTCTTCATCCAGTAGACTTTGGAGCCATCGCATTACCGTTGTGTTAAAGGGGATAGCCAAGAATTGCGCGGAATTCCGCGCAGTAATTATCCTTGTTTGCCTATGTTTCCCCATGTTTCTACGGTCGATTTGCGATTATTTGCGATAATTTCTGTCCCCAGGAATACGGCTATTAGAGAGGTTGCAAGAAGGAAAGGACGCCTGCGGTCAACGCCACGGAACTTGGAATACGTCGGGAAAAGAGCAGGGAGGCTATGCAGCATGCCCGAGCGTCACGCTGGCCCAAACCAGCCACTCCGTAACCCTTTTGGGAAGCTTCCGTCAAGGAAACCGCGTTCGTAACGCATGTAAGTCAGAAGTACTGTGTCTTCCTCGGCCGGATCATCTTGGAAACTGCCCAGGTCAAGCAGGCCGTATGGGCGCATTTCTACCAACCAGCCCAGCCAGAGCTTCCCGGTCAAGAACACACCCATCTCTTCACCGTCCTAGAGACGGCCCGTGCCCTCGGTCGAAGTGTGGCGACAGTGCGACGATTTTACGGGTTGAGAACGGCCACACCCGTCCCGATGCTCAAAAATCTCCAGAGAAAAGTATTGAAATGAGAGCTGACTTGTAGCTGTTATAAACCAACACCAATTTCGAGTAGCCCCATGACTGATCAAGAAAGACAGGACGCCGTTGGCGCATGCAAAGCATGGGGTGCACCGCTTTCTCTTGACCATAAGTCCGTCACTTTGGAAGACACCTCTGTAGATCCACCGATCATCATTACTAAACGGCTTAAGAGAGCGGATATAGTTATCGAATGCATGGCGTTAGGGTTGGAGGAATTGGTAGCCCGGGTTCTCGACCAGATTTCACCCAAACCCTTTTTTGCGGCATCACTTAAGCACCATGTAACCGTTATTGGCCCGCCATCCCCTTTTGAAATTGGTGTCGGAGTTCAAACGCCTGATTTTAATGTCTCGGAAACCGTGTTTTTTTCAAAATGGCCAAAGAAGGCGGAAATTGAAGGCATGGTGAAGACTCTCGAGGACAATCTTAATCAAATGAACCTACTCTGCGCCTTTCTTGACAAGATGGGACTACCACGCAAAGCCGGGCATACTCTAGGAATCCTCGGAATTGCAGTTGGCGACTGGCACTTGATGGTTATGGCAGGCAAGCTTACAGGTAGAACTGTGGCGCAGGTTACCGACTTTGATGAATGTGACAGAATCCTTCAAATCATTCGTAAATTCCCTGCGTACGTCGCGAGCTCGAAAAAACCGATTACGCATCCTGCATCCGACCCTGAGCCGATGACAGTCGAGGGTATATTTGAATGATCTGCTAACAACAGTGGAAGAAATCAAGAATGAAGTGGAGGAGATGCAGTACGACGAAGACCAGAAATAGGGTAGTCAACTAGGTGTTTTCAGGCACCTTGTCATCTAGCTTAATCGAGGAGTCGCCTAAAACTAAATGTTACTTTGATTCCTGGCGTGTTTTACAATCGGGAAATAGAAAGGTAATAATATGAACGCAAAAACGCGCAAACAAATCAACCAACTGACAGGGCAACTTGAAAATATCAAGGCCCAGTTTGAAGAAATGCAGAGCGAGGAGGAGCAGAAGTATAACAATCTCCCCGAAGGGCTGCAGCAGGGGGAAGCAGGCCAGTGCATGGAAGCAGCTGCCTCCAGTCTCACCGACGCCGTCGAAAGCTTGGATGCCGCGCTTTCTTCTATTTATGACATTCAATAGGACTGCAGAGAAATGGGACCCATCGCTCAGTAGCATTTAGTTACCAGAGTTACTGCCTTTTGAATCGAAGCGATCCGTTGTTAGCCGCACACGTGATCCTTGTTCCATTCGGGACTTCCCCGGCCAGTAGCATTCCCGCCAGGGGCTTCGAGATTAGGCGCTCGATGGTTCTTTCCATTTCCCGAGCGCCATATTCCTGGCTGTAGCCCTGGGCCATGAGAATGTCATAGGCGTCCGCATCCAGGGACACTGTAACATCGCGTTCAGTCATCCGCTGGTTCAGGAGGTCAATGCCTTTGTCTACGATTTCGCGGATGTGCTTTGGCTCCAGGAAATCAAACTGCACGACTCCGGAAAGGCGATTGATCAACTCAGGTCTCATGTGTTTCTTGATTGCCTCCTCAATCTGCTTGGCAAATTGGTCGGAGAGGTCGGACGCCTTTTCCACCTGGGCCCCAAAGCCCAACTTGGGTTTCGCTTTGATCTGCTGTGCTCCGAGATTGCTCGTGAGGATGATCACAGCATCCCGAAAGCTGCACTTTCGCCCTTTGGAGTCTGTCAGCGCGCCCTCGTCAAAAATTTGCAGGAAGACGTCGAGAACCTTTGGGTGGGCCTTCTCCACCTCATCGAAGAGAACGACGCTGTAGGGTTGCGAGCGGATTTTGCCCGTGAGTTGGCCCTCCTCATCGTAACCTTTGTATCCAGGGGGCGCACCAATGAGTTTGCTTACAGAGTGTTCTTCCATGAACTCCGACATGTCGAGCCGGATCAGGGCATGGTCCGTGTGAAATAAGAATTCGGCGAGGGCCTTGGCCAATTCAGTCTTCCCGGTGCCCGAGGGACCGACGAAGAGAAATGCGCCAACTGGGCGATTTGGATTCTTTAGGCCAGCCCGGTCCAGGCGGACGGCATCAGATACGACATGAATGGCTTCGTCCTGGCCTTTGACGCGGATCCCAAGAGCCTTCTCCATATCACCGAGACGTGCGCCCTCCTCAGCCGTGAGGGTTCCGATTGGAATCTTGCACCTCTGGGCCACGGCGCTGGCAATTTGCTCGCGGGTGATGGTCTCACCCCCAACCTTACCGGGCGTTCTGGAAAAGGACATAAAGCGGGCCTGGGCACACGCCGTGTCGATGAGATCGATGGCTTTATCTGGCAACCGAAAATCAGGCAGGTATCGGATTGACCAATCAACGGCGGCTTCCAAGGCGTCGTCAGCAATCCACACGCCGTGCTCCTGGGCCAATTTGGGACGTAGGCCGCGAAGAATCTCCAAAGCGTCATCCCGGCTCGGTTCCTCAACTTGAACCGTCTGGAATCTACGCTCAAGCGCAGCATCCTTTTCAATGTGCAGGCGATATTCCGCCGTGGTCGTCGCGCCGATGATCTTGATTTCTCCGCGAGCAAGGGCGGGCTTTAAAATGTTGGCGGCATCCATTGCACCGCCAGAAGCCTGGCCCGCACCCATCAGCATGTGAATTTCATCCACGAAAAGAACAATCTTGGGATCGGCGGTGGCCTCGCGGATTACAGCCTGCATTCTTTCCTCAAACTCGCCTCGGTACTTGGTTCCGGCGACGAGCATTGCCATGGATAACTCAATGATACGGAGCCCAACCAAACCCTCTGGAACATTCCCCTCGGCGATTCGCTGGGCTAGTCCCTCCACTATGCCGGTCTTGCCGACGCCTGGTTCTCCAACCAGGATGATGTTGTTCTTTCTGGTCTGGAGCAAAGCTTGGGCGATTTTGAGCATTTCCGCCTTACGACCGATAACGGGCGAGAGTTTGCCATCCTTAGCAAGTTGAGAAAGATCTCGCCCGAATTGGCCCAGGGCAGTTTTTTTGGCCTTCGCCGGCTTATTTGCAGGAGGATTGCCCTGCTGGGCTTCAGGTTGTGGCCCACCTTCCTCGCCACGCCCGACTGCAGCCAAGCGCTCGAGGTGCTCGTTAATGGCCCCTTGCACGCGTACCGCGCTACTCCCGCAGCTCTCGAGTACCGTATCGAGGGCAGGATCATTCAGTGACAGGAGGCCGTAGCAGAGATGGATGGGCAACAAGTAGGATTCATCGTCTTTGACGAGTCGGCCCGCGCGGCCAAAGGCAGTTCTCACGCCTTGCGACCGATGTATGGGCAGTTGGCCGTTGGAGTGATCTCCTCGCCCAAGAGAAGCCCGCAGACTTCGCCGAAACTTCTGCGGCGGAAGGCCAGCCTCGGCAAGAACCTGACGCACCGTTGAAAGTTCTCTCTCGATGAAGGGCTCAAGCTGTTTGATTTCCTCCTTGGCGTTCTTCAGAAACGCGGTTACGTCCAAATCAACCGCCTTGCCCAAGGCGATCCAGAAATGTCTGGGCGTGATTGTCTCAAATCCGCCCGAGAGAGCTTCGCTTTCGGCGAGGGACCACAATATGGTAACGGAGATACTGTTCATCTTGGGAAAGATTCTCGGAATTCAGAGTGCGCGTTTTCCTCAAAGCTTGCAGCCATATTCACAAGTTCCCTGCGCACACCATCGGGGTTAAGCCAGCCGTAGCCCGCGCAAGCGAGAGTGTAGAGTAGTTGTTTGAAATCGCTATCACTCCACGTAGGCGTGCCCGTGCGAGTTAGCGCATGCGTAATTTCTTGTTCAGTTGGCGTTCGATACTTGGACAATGCAGATGTATACGGAATATGAACCGCGAGAAAATTTGTTAGGACAAAGCGTGCACCATCATCCCACTCAACTTGTGCTCGGGGTTCAAAATCCCAATCGAGTGCCCACAGTCGAAGAGTATTATCTCTGCTAGCTGAAAGCGCCCAACGATTATCCGAACTTAGGCAGACCGATGTTACATTGCTTGAATGGCCTTCTAATACGCGCAGACATTTCCCCGTTGCGCTATCCCAGAGCCGTACCGTCTTGTCCCAACTTCCTGACAAAATCCAACGGTTGTCCATGCTTATGCAGAGCGAACTAACTCCGCCTCTGTGGCCTTCAAAAACACGGTGACACTCTCCGGTTTCGAGGCTCCAGAGTTCTAGAATTGTTTGTTTTTCAGAAACGACCCATTTTTTGTCCGAACTCAGACAATGGACCCTACCACCTCTCGAGGAATCGCTCCTAGAGAGCTGATGCAACTTTTCCGTTGTAAGGTTCCATAAGCGCAAATTCTTATCCGTTTCTAATAGTATTTCTTCAACTCGCGCACAACTTCCGGTCAACAAATATAGGTTATCTGCGCTCAAACAAATGGATATGGTTGAGTAAGGAGTACCCTTGAGTGTCCGCAGACAATCACCAGTGGCCACATCCCACAAATGAAGGGTCGCATCCATACATCCTGCTGAAAACAACCAGCGATTATCCGAGGTTACACAGATTGACTCAATACTGTTTGTATGTCCCTCAAAGACACGCAGGCAAAGCCCCGTGGCGGTGTCCCAAACGCGAACAGTTCCGTCATCACTTCCAGACCATGCCAAACGCTTATTCGCACTTAGGTATACGCAGGTAACTCCTTTGGCGTGGCCTTCAAAAATGCGCAGGCATTTCCCTGAAGAAACCTCCCAGAGATGGAGATGATTATCCGCACTTCCCGACAAGGCCCACTGATTGTCCGAACTCAGACAGACGGATGTCACGCCACCGATGTCCACTCCATGCCAGCAATTCACACCACCGGTGGGACATTCGAGTTTGAGGAATTCCCACCCAGCGCGAAATCCATGGCGAAAGGAGTGCAATCCAGCATCATTCCACAGTTTTAGGGCCTCAAAAGAGACTTCGTACCCGGGAATACATCGCGCTAGTTTACCGTGCTTAAGCGCTTCATCCCACCGCTGGTTAGCTAATGCTGCGACACCATCAAGCACACATTGATCAAAACGTGATTTTGCATCAGAAGCGACTTCAGCAGTAACAACATGGCATAGTAAGAAAGGAGCTAGAGAATCATGCCTATTGGAAATTAGTCCCCGTATATTCCAAAGTCGTAAGGTATGGTCGCTATTTCCCGAAATGACCCATTGATTGTCAGCGCTGAGACAGACAGAGTTTGCAGCGGCAAGTTTCAGGCCCCGTGTATGCAAATCTATAGTACGAAGGCATCGCGCAGAGCCGACGTCCCAAATGCGCACGGTTTCGTCATCACTTCCAGAAACTGCTATGGCACCATCAGAACTTAATTGAACTGAATTCACCTGGTCAGTATGCCCGACTAGGATGCGGAGGCATTCGCCAGTGGCAACATCCCAAACGCGCAGGGTTTTATCGTCACTTCCCGATAAGGCCAGCCGATTATCCAAGCTTAAACAAGCTGAGTTAATTCCTTCGGCATGTCCCTCAAAAACACGTAGACACTGGCCTGATACCACCTCCCAAAGACGGAGATTTTTATCACCGTAGTGTTGACCCGAGCTTCCCGATAAAACCCAGCGGTTGTCCGAAGACAGAAAAAGGGATTCAACTTCGCCGGTATGCCCCTCGAAAGTTCGGAGCCGTTCCCCGGTTGCCAAATCCCACAGACAAAACGTCTCGCCCCATGCCGATAGTGCATACTTATTGTCGGATGTCATGCATATAGAATTAATATAATAACCGCATCCAGGATCTTTCTGCTCTCCTTCTTCCATAACGTAAACTTGGATGACGCGAAGACATTCTCCGTTGCTCACCTTCCAAAGCCGCAACGCGTCATCTAGATCACCTGAAAGAGCAAATTGATTATCCAAACTAAGGCTGACACAACTCACCGAATGAGTGTGCCCCTGAAATGTCCGGATGCACTTGCCTGTTGCCGCATCCCATAGCCGGGGATCGTCATGTTTACCTCCCGATAAAGCCAGTAAGCCGTCTGAACTTAGGCACACTGACCACACTTCCTTTCGATGTCCTTTAAACTGTCGAGCGGCCCACGAAGTTTGCGCAGCAGTGAGAGATCGTGTTGTTTCCAGTGCGGTCGCGACTTCGCTGGTTCCTCCCAACCTCACGGCCTCTTCGAGCATTTGCACGGCGCACTCTTTGTCCGTCAATTCCAAGTATACAAGCCCCAGCAGATAAGCCACTCTCCAATCATTAGGCTTAGCCGCTCGTATAACTTCTAACTCGGCGACAAGTTTGGCGTCCGTATCGCTACTAGAGCGCCACAACATAACCCCACGATTGTAAGTTGCCTCCAGATGCTCCGGATGCCGTCGTATTGCCTCGTCAAACAGACTTTTCGCCTTCTTCCGGTTACCTAAATCCAATAGCGAAAGCGCACGGTTGTTCAATTCATCCGCCGCCGCATCTATTGCTTTCGGTACCCGGCGTGGATATTCCCTGCCAATGACGGCTTGATAAATCTCTTTAAGCGACGCAGCAGCGTGAGCTGGCTCGTGAGGTCTGTCATCCGGATTGCGCTGAAAACAGTTCCGCAGCAACTCAACCACGCCCCCGGGCATCGGTGGTAAGGCTGAATCACTCTTTTCATCGACCAAATATTCCTCAAAGACCTGCGCTGCTGCTTGACCACCCATCGGGCAAGGCGGTTCGCTTGTAAACATCTCAAAAACGGTGATCGCCCAACTCCAGATATCGGTGCGCTGAGTCAATCGCGACAACTCAGTTTGCGCCACACCACTTCGGCGCTGGGCGGCTATCTCAGCCTGCTCGGGCGAACAATAGCCCGGAGTCATTCCGCGATAGGTACCGATGATAATCTGCCCCAAAGAGGGATATGTGCCTTCACCAGCGACAGCTTGTGCTTTGGCCAGGCCGAAGTCGGTGACCCTAGCCGCACCATTGGAGGACAGGAGAATGTTGGCGGGTTTGACATCCTGATGAATCAAACCCTTCTCATGCGCATAATGGAGTCCCCATGCGCTTTGAATAGCGATGTCCAAAATCCGCGCCAGTGCCTTCTCCGGCCCACCTTCGTACAGGGCACGGGATCGAATCAAATCTGCCAAGCTACCCTGGTCGATAAACTCAGCAAAGAGACGCGGGATGCCGCCTAACCGCCGGACGTAGTAGCAGCTCACGGTGCATGGATGAAGCCCGAGGTTCACCCAGGTCTCCGCTTCGCGCTCGAAATTCTCAATCTGCGTCTGGGTCTGAAAAAATTCAGGCCGTGGTGATTTCACCGCAAGATCCATGTTCCAGCCGCGATGGTGAACGCGATAGACCAAGCCCATTCCTCCGCCAGTGAAAACTTGTTTGACCTCGTAAAGGTCAAGAATCACATCACCAACTTCCCAAATTGCCGGGACTGTATCGGAGTCAGGGTAGTTCATCTGGCCTCTCCAAATTGTTCCGGCTTATCGGACGGCCATGCCTTTTCCATTGAAATCAGCTCTCTCCGCACGCCGTCTGGATTTAGCCATCCGTAGCCCGCACAGCCGAGAGAATGCAGCAGTTGCTTAAAATCACTCTCGTTCCAGCATGGCGTACCGCTCCGGGTAAGCGCACGGGTAACCTCATCGTCTGTTGGTGGCCGACCCGTGGGTAGTTCGGCGACGTATGGTGTGTGGAGGGTCAGGAAATTCACCAGCATAAGCCGTGCGCCCTCATCCCAATCTGCAACACCGGGAAACTCGTATTCCCAATCCAGTTCCCACAGGCGAAGCGTCTTGTCCTCGCTCCCGGATAAACACCACCGCCCATTTGGACTCATCGCTATCGAGGTCACAAAACTTGTGTGGCCCTCAAACGTGCGCAAACAATTGCCGGTGACTAAATCCCACAGCCGACATGTATTGTCCCAGCTTCCCGATAGCCCCCAGCGCCCGTCCGGACTGAGCACTACCGAGGTCACTAAATCTGAATGCCCCTCGAGCGTGCGTAGGCGCTTGCCATTACTCAAATCCCACAATCCCAGGGAATAGTCGAATTCAACGGCAGGAAGTCCTTCCTCCGCATCGAGACGGTACGACAAATCCTTCAAATGAGACTCAACTTCCTCCGATGTATCCCCGCTTCCCGAGAGCGCCCAGCGACCGTCTAGGCAGATTGCTACGGAATTCACGCCATTTAAATGTCCCTTAAATGAGTGCTCCCACTGGCCACGGGCTAGATTCCACGACCGAAGCGACTCGCCTAAAAATCCTCCCCTTGATGCTTCATATTCGTCTCCTGTAATTCCCCAGAGTCCGTCCGGGCTAAATGCAACGGAGTTTACTCGATAAGCCCCATCGGCGAAAGCGCGTAGACACCGTCCGCTGTCTAAATCCCATAACCGAAGTGTAAAATCCCGTCCCCGCATTGTGTTCGTACCACTACCCGACAACGCCCAGCGCCCGTCAGGGCTTATTGAGACCGAAGTCACTCTATCTGAGACATCCTCAAATTTACGCAGGCACTGACCACTCGACAAATCCCACATTCGGAGTGTTTTGTCCCCACTTCCAGATAGGCCCCACCGCCCATCCGGACTGATCGCGACAGATGACACTGGAGCTGAGTGCCCCTCGAACGTGCGTAGGCATTCACCGCTGGTCAAGTCCCACAACCGAAGTGTCCTGTCATCACCTCCCGAAAGGCCCCGGCACCCATCTGGAGCTATCGCCACCGAGGAAATTCCACCGGAGTGTCCTTCGAGAGTGCGTAGATGCCAACCTCCAAGAAATGCACTCCTTCTGCAACGGGAAGCCACAAGTCCCAAGAGAGACATAGCTTTCCTGTCTCGCTCATAGCCAGGGATTTTACGAGCCTCTGACAGGTGTTGGATCGCCGTGCCCACTTCTCCCTGCCCGAGGTGAGCTTCAGCCTCTTCAAACGATCTCAGGAACTTATTTTGTTGCTTCAACAACTCAAGCGACCGTTGTGGTTTTACGGCTACCATGTTGCCTTGTATACCCAACAAGGCCAAATTCCACAGTCGTAGTGTCTTGTCATTACTCCCCGACAGGCCCCAGCGCCCATTTGCGCTGATCGCTACCGAATTCACAACCTCTGAGTGCCCCGCAAAAGTGCGCAGGCATTGGCCGCTGACCAAATTCCACAGCCGTAGTGTCTTGTCCTCACTTCCCGACAGCCCCCAGCGCCCATCTGGGCTGATCGCGACTGAGAACACCCTCTCTGGATGTCCCTCGAAAGTGCGCAGGCACTGGCCGCTGGTCAAATCCCAAAGTCGAAGTGTCGCATCCCAGCTTCCCGACAGCCCCCAGCGCCCATCCGGGCTGATCGCTATTGAATGAACATTGCCTGAGTGCCCGGCGAAAGTGCGCAAGCACTCGCCGGTGCCTAAGTCCCACAACCGAAGCGTATTGTCATAACTCCCCGAGAGTCCCCAACATCCATCCGGACTGATCGCGACTGAGTAAACCGACTCTGAATGCCCCTCGAACGAGCGCAGGCACTGGCCGCTAGTCAAATCCCACAGCCGGGGTGTCTTTTCGGTGCCTCCCGAGAGCCCCCAGCGGCCATCCAAGCTGATGGCTACTGAGTGCAACAGCTCCGGGTGCCCCTCGAAGGCGCGCAAGCATTGGCCGCTAGCCAAATCCCACAGCCGAAGTGTCATGTCCCCTTCTCCCGACAGGCCCCAGCGCCCGTCCGGGCTGATCGCTATCGAATATACAATACCTGAGTGCCTCTCGAAGTTACGCAGGCACTTGCCGCTGTCCAAATCCCACAGTCCAAGTGTCTTGTCCCCGCTTCCCGACAGTCCCCAGCTCCCATCCGGACTGATCGCGACCGAATTCACCCCCTCTGAGTGTCCCTCGAACGTGCGCAGACACTCGCCGCTGGCCAAATCCCACAGCCGAAGTGTCTCGTCCCAGCTTCCCGACAGGCCCCAGCGCCCATCCGGGCTGATCGCTACTGAGTGCACCGACTCGGAATGCCCCTCGAACGTGCGCAGGCACTGGCCGCTGACCAAGTCCCACAACCGAAGTGTCTTGTCGGCACTCCCTGAAAGCCCCGATCGCCCATCCGGGCTGATGGCTACCGAGTACACGAACGCAAAAGGCCCTTGTATGTTTGGTAAAGGTTTGGCGCTCCCACCCGGGCCGGTCGCATCTGATGTGACACCGTCGGAGTGCCCCGTGAACGTACGCAGGCACTGCCCGCTAACCAAATCCCACAACCGAAGCGTCTTGTCAGCGCTCCCTGAAAGGCCCCAGCGCCCATCTGGGCTGATGGCTACCGAGTAAACATTGCTTATGTGCCCCTCAAAGGTTCGCAGGCACTGGCCGTTGACCAAATCCCATAGCCGAAGTGTCTTGTCGTAACTCCCTGAAAGGCCCCAGCGCCCATCTGGACTGATCGCGACAGACGCCACGTCTTGTGAATGCCCCTCGAACGTGCGCAGGCACTGGCCGCTGGCCAAATCCCATAGCCGAAGAGTATTATCACGACCTAGTCCCCCGCCTCCCGACAGCCCCCAACACCCATCTGGACTGATCGCGACAGAGTGTACCGACTCTGAATGCCCCTCGAACGTGCGAAGGCATTTGCCGCTGGCCAGATCCCACAGTCGAAGTGTCTTATCGTCACTCGCCGAAAGGCCTCCGCCTCCTGACAGCCCCCAACACCCATCCGGGCTAATCGCGACCGACCATACACTGCTTGAGTGCCCCGCAAACGTGTCCAGGCACAGGCCCTTCGCTAAGTCCCACAACCGAAGTGAGTGGTCATAGACTCCCTTTCTCGCTGCCTCGGACCCGCCCCCCGACATTCCCCAGTGCCCATCCGGACTGATGGCAACAGAACACACATCGATTGAGTGCCCGGCGAAAGTGCGAACACTCTCACCACACTTTCCCAATTCCGTTTTAGCTGTAACTAGCGCACGCCGAATTTCAGACGATTGTGCCCCTTCCGCGCCAGCCGCCATGAGTAATCGAACGGCAGATTCAGCATCACTTCGCTCCAGGTGGATCAGCCCAATCAGATAGTTCACCTTTGTATCGTGCGGATGGGATTTACCCGCTTCTTTCAATTGTTGGATCACCTTGTCATCCGTGGTTCTCGCCGAGCGCCACAACACCAAGCCTTGGTTATACGTCGCTTCCAGATGATGCGGGTCTGCAACCAAAGCCCGCTTAAAGCATTGTTCGGCCTCGGTCGCCATGTCTAAGTCATGGTAACTGATACCCTCGTTGTTCAGCACGTCGGCGGTGGCCTCAGTTGCACGGCCTTCCTCCCGTCCGTAGTTCTGCCCCAACGCCGATATGTGGATTGCCTTCAGTCGCTCCACGATTGAGTTCAGGTTGCCGGGCCTCTGTTCTGGCAATGGTTGAAAACACTCCCGCAACAGGTCGGCCATTGCCTCAGGCATCTTTGGAATAGCCTCATCGTCAGTGCCATTCTCTAAGTGAAAATCCAACGCCCCTGCTGCTGCCGCGCCCGAATGCCAGAACACTTCGCCCGCGAACATCTCCAGCACCGACAGCCCCCAACTCCAAATATCCGTTTTACGTGTTAGCGATTGTTTGTTTACCTGCTCCAGAGAACAAAATGCCGGCGTCATGCCGCCCGAAGAGACCAAAATGCTTTGCTGGCCATCGGTCACAGAAGTTGCCCCAAAGATCGCCCGTGCTTTGGCCAGCCCAAAATCCGTTAACTTCACCACGCCCTCGGGCGTGAGCATGACGTTAGCGGGTTTGACGTCTTGATGAACCAAGCCTTTTTCGTGGGCGTAGTGCAATCCCCACGCCGTTTGGATCGCTATGTCCAATATTCGCTTCAGCACCATCTCCGTTCCACCTTCGTAGAGCCTGCGGGTTTCAATCAGTTCCTTGAGCGTGCCTCCCGCTATGTATTCGGCAAATACCCGGGGGATCCCACCGAGCAACCGGACGTAGTAACAGGCTACGATGTGCGGATGCAGGCCCAAGCCAATCCAGGAGACGCATTCCCTAACAAAATTTTCCTGGTGACTGGGGTTGGAGAAAAACTCGGGGCGGGGACTCTTAACGGCAAGATCCTCGTGCCAATCCCTGTGGTGGACCCGATACACCAAGCCCATGCCACCACCGTCGAAAATTTCGTTGACGTCATACAGGTCAAGAATCAAGTCCCCGACTTCCCAAATAGCCGGGACTTCATTGGGTTCAGGATAATTCATCTGCACCTCCCAAAGGTTCGAGGGCGGTGCAATATCCAGCGGAAATGGCGAAGGGCATAGGATTAAATCATCTTGGGCGTAAATCTAATCAGGGCTGGATGCTGCTCGAAACCAGGCAATTCGCGAGCGGTCTGAATGTATCGCTGTAGATCGGCCTGACGCCCTGCCTGAGCCGCTGCCTTTGCTTTTTCGATTAGACGCTTAAAGCGCCGGGCGTTGTGGCTATACTCCGCCCCGCTCCTGGGCACGGAAAGTCGGAATCCCACTCTCTGTCTGGAGTTCGATTTCAGAAGATCGTAATTGTGCCTTGCCTGCGCATGACCTTGAGCAACATTCAAGGTCTTCTGAAACAACGCGAGTGCCTCGGGTACTCGACCTAAATCCAGCAAGGAAACTGCCCGATTATTGAGTGCATCGGGAATAATCAAATCGATGTCGGGCTCTTCCAACTCATAATCTTCTCCAAATAGATCTCGGTAAATCCCGCTAAGTCGATCAGCGACCGTTTTGAAATTGGATAGACGGCGCGCGGGATCACGTTGTAGGCATTTGGTGAGCAGTTCAAAAACGACAACGGGCATTTCCGGCATGCCGCGTGCCCGCCGTCCCTGATCCTTGTAGGCGACGAGCGCCGCGCCTACTGCCGGCCCTGATTGCCAGGAAAGACCTCCTGTAAACATTTCAAAAACTGATGCAGCCCAACTCCAAACGTCAGTTGCGTTCGAGAGTGGGGTTCGAGCCGCCTGCTCGGGCGAGCAATATGCAGGAGTCATTCCGCCCACGCTCACCATCGGAGAATGTGCTCCCTTGGTTGCGAAAGGCATCGCTTTGGCCAAGCCAAAATCCGTGACTTTGACTATTCCGTCTGGCGTCATCAAGACATTGGCGGGCTTAACATCTTGATGGATCAGGTTGTGTTTGTGCGCCCAGTCCAAGCCCCAGGCAAATTGGATGGCAACACCGATGATTCGAGCAACGACAGCAGATTCTTCGCCTCGATACAGTCGTTTTGAGGTAATCCAGTCCCGAAGACTTCCGCCCTCGACGAACTCCGCGATGACGCAGGGCAAGCCTGCCACTTGCCGGACATAATGGCATGTGGCCACATGAGGATGCAGCCCGATATTAACCCACGTTTCACATTCACGTTCAAAAAGCCTGATAGCCCCAGCTTCCTGGAGAAATTCCTGGCGAGGGTGTTTGAGCGCGAGATCGATATCCCACCCCTTATGGTGAACCCGGTACACCATCCCCATGCCGCCGCCAGTGAACCTGTCGTTGACGATATAGAGGCCCTCAATAATTTCTCCGACCTGCCAGTTCATGTTTTAAGCTTCGCTCCTGGAACCCACCTGCTCAGTGCGGAAAGGCTTCTGGAGTTTGAAGAGGGCGAGATGCGCTTTAGCGTCCGCGATCTGGCTAGGTGTCAGATCCGGCGATTCAAGCTGTTTAGTTTGCCATTTAATGGCAGTCTCAAAATCGCCGGATTCGGCAAACGCTGCGGCGAGAGTATCCAAATTATTGGGAATCTTCCACTCGGTGAGTTCACAGGCTCTTGTCGCAGCTTCCACTGCCCTTCTTCCATCTCGGAAAGCAGCCAGTGGGCACGTCGCTAAAACCCAGGCGAGCCCATTATAACCATCCGCGTCACCCTGCTCAGCGGCCTTTTCATACATGGCAATGGCTTTGCTGTAATTCCTGGTAACGCCCCGGCCGTTCTCATATAAAATCCCGAGATTGATTTGTGCATCAGAATGGCCTCGATCTGCAGCCTTCTGGAACCAATTTGAAGCCAAAACGTAATCTTGCTGCACGCCTTGACCCTGAAGATACATGACAGCGATTTTATACTCTGCAATGGCATAGGGTTGAGAGTCTGGACTTTGATTTGACGCTAGAGAATTTCGGGTGGATTCCTCTTGAGGCAATTCAACACTGTTAGAAACAAGCTTTAATAGGCCGTAATTTTGCTGACCAGGGACAAGGTGTTTATTGATAGCCCTGGCCGCGCTAGCGGGTGCCCAAAGAGTTGCGCTTTCAAGTTCAGCTTCCTTATCTGTACCCTTTACCAACCCAACATCCTTACCTTTAACAATCTCACGTTGCTCGGGAGTTAGTGTGTCAAAAAGATTCAGCCTGCCGGGGTGGGGGGACGAATTACCAAGTAAATTAAGTTGGCCAGCGGAATTGCCATAATCAAAATAAGTTATGCGACGATCAATCTCTTGCCAATTGTTGGGGGGTGCAATGTTGCGTTCAATATGAATCGCAAGCCCAGAACTTTTGAGTTCGCCAATTATTTTTTGTGCAGTTGAAAATTTATCCATTTCCCACCATCGTAGTAAAAACAAAAGTGCTGGATTATCGGAGACAAGATGCAATCCCGCTTGAAGTCCTTCCTCAATACTCGGAATGCTCCTGTGCTTGAGGCGAGCCCGAGAACTTTCGAGCTGACGCTTGTAGAATCCCGCCGCTAGTTCCTGATCTTCCTTGGCCCAAATGTGAGGAAAATAATTCAGAACGAAGATTTGGAAAACGATAGGCAGCGTTTTTCGGATTTCATCACGACGTGCTACCAATATTTCGCGAAAAGTGCGTGCGATACTGGTTAAGCTTTCGTCTTGTTGAGGGGTACTGTCTTCCAAAGCCTTAATGAAACCATTCTTGCCTGACGTGGTAAGCATCTCCAATGACGGCGCACTGGGAAGCAACGCCTGCTCGGCCTCGAGTGCATTTTTAGCTAGCTGGGTCAAATTCTCCAACAGGATGCTATCGACCAAGATTGTACGTCCCGTGAGATGTTCCGGCTCAGATCGTAAAAATCGTTTTGCATCGTCGATGGCTAGTCGATGTTCCCCCATCTTGAGCAGCGCTTGGGCCCGGGTTAACAGGGCTGATCGGTTGCCGTAATCCTGATTGAGGCAGTCTGAAGCATCCCCTTCAGCGTCGAGATACCGCCCGAGCGCGAGGTTGGCTTCTCCTCGAAGCTGCAGGGCTAGGGTTAGAGAAGGCGAACGCTCCTGATTGGCATCTAATCCATTGAGAAGATCGAGAGCACAACTTGACTCCCTCAAGGCGATGGCGTGAAGGCCCAATCGGGAGCTGTTTTTGGCGCGGTCAAGCAATGCGCAGACTCGTTCTTTTTTGCTGGGAGTTTTGATTTTTTGGAGCCGTTCCGGGCTGATCGCGATGGACTTGTGCTCGCTTTCCGAGGCGATACCTTTTGCTTTTTCAAGCGAGCCAATAGATTTCAAGTGCTGAAACGGCTTGCCAGGGTTCAGGCCCACTGCGGCTTCAGTGTAGGCATCGAACCAAGGAATTTTGTATTTAGCGTAAGCTTCCGGAGTAATGGGGGTTGAGGGAGGCTGATTGCCGGTGATTTCCTGGTAGACCAGGCTGTTGACGATATGGATAACGATAGCTCCACGGGTGCTTTCGTCCCATGATTCGGCTCCATAAGTGTCTTCGGCGAGATCCTGTTTGATATTTCCGCCCTTTCCGATCCCCATTTCTACTTCCTCAAAATCAGCTGCGTTGGTCGTCAGTCCTCCTGCACCTGCCGAGAGTGTTATACCCTTGTCGCCATCCATGCCGGGATGTTTTGGTGAATACAGAGCCCCGTCACGAGGCGCTACTGCTGCTGCATGAATCACGGATGAACCGGCAGCAAGGGGCTTCTTCCGGTTTTCCATCCTGCGCTCCCTTCTCGCGACTTCGTCAGGGTCTTGGTCCGGAAACCGTTGCTCTCGGGGATCAAAGACAACTATCTGAAAGCCTCCGTGGATTTCTTCGTCTGTGATCTGTGCTTCTACAGTGAGGCCCTTTCCAAGCGGCATCGCCACAAACTGTCCAACGCGCCCTTCCCCCGAGTTAATCCCGTCAAGCCATTTTTGATCCGGAACAACTAGGTAATCTTGCTTGTGCTTTCTTATTTTTTCGTCGTATTCATCTCCTGTAACGGCATTGACTCCACCAACCGCAACCTTGACGGCGCACGGACGCCATTTCACACCTGCAAATTCCAGATAGAGCGCTTCCTTTTGATATAGCGGGATGAAAAAACCTCCTTCTTGGAGCCATTTTTCTGGGACTTTATCCGCGTAATCTTCCACACGACAAATGGGCAATCGACCAAAGCCGGCTGGGAGCGGATAATCCTTACCGTCCTCTGGAATTCTCAATGTCCTATTAAACGAAATTTGACAATGCCGTCCAATCCTTACGGCATCATTGTCGATATTAACGGGAAGTAAGTTGCCTGATTTTGCACATTCAAAGAAAAAATATACAAAATCGTCAATGCACCTGGCGTAGGAATCAAAATCCAGTTGAATTGCGTTCTTTTTAAAACTTTCTTCAAGCTCATTTATCTTATTGAAGAGTAGCGACGAACAATTGTTTGCTCGCGCTACCAACCGCAGGAACGAGACAAGTTCGTGCGTGATTCCCAAAAGATCCAAATTTCGTCCAAATTCCAAAATGGCCTTTTCATGACCCATAACCCAATCACAAAGCTCACTGCTATCCGCTCGATCTGCGTATAGCTCCCAAAAAAGACGGATTATGTCCTCAGCCAATTGATCAAAATCGAGCGTCTCCGGAAAGGAACGGATGCTTTGAAGAACATCGTAGGTCCTTTGCGACACTGCATGACTGGGCGATAAAGGAGCGGGTGTCATTTTCGGGTTAATCCACGATTTCTCAAAATACTTTGCGTATTGCTTCAACAAACTCCGTTGCATCTCCGAATCGTTGTTTGGCGCGCTTTGCAACTGACTTATCGATCACATTCGCTAGGGCTTTGGGAATGCTGACGTCCCTAGTGCGGATCGGGACCACATCTTCGTTCAAAATGATATCGATTGGGTCGCGCTTTTTGTCGAAGGAATAGGGAAATTGACCAGTGAGAACATTGTAAATGGTTGCCCCCATGCTCCAGACATCACTAACAGGCTTCACGTATTTGAAGTTCGTGATCTGTTCAGGAGGCATGAAGAGGGGCGTCCCGGCGAAGTGTCCGGTCATGCTCATGCCACTGAGTCCGGCTTTCTGGAAATTCTTAGACATTCCAAAGTCGGAAATGAGGGCGCTGTTACGGTGAATCAAAATATTCGCCGGCTTAATGTCGCGATGAACAAAGCCCTTGGAATGGGCGAACGCCAATCCTGTTAGCGCCTGCAGAATCCAAGGTTTGAGTTGGGCGATTGAAAGCTTTCCACCGTTCTTTGTGGCAGCGTCTGCTACTGATCCCCCGTCGCAGAGTGCCATGACAAAATAAAATGCGCCCTGGTGGGATCCGCTTTCCAAAAAGCGGACGATGTTTACATGGTCCAGTTTCTCCACGACCGCCATTTCTCGTTTAAACTGGAGTACAGCCTCTGCCGTGGCCTGGATCCGAGAAAGCATTACCTTGATTGCAACAGGCGCACCATCCTTCTTTCTTCGAGCCTTGTAAACGGCTCCGAAACCACCACGCCCTAACTCTGCATCCACCGTGTAGGCGGGAAGCTCCAGGAGAGGTTTCTGCGCTTGTCCTGCCTGACCAAATACCAATTGAAATAACTGATCAGGAGATAGCTTTGAAAGGTCTCCAACTTCAAAACCAGCCGCGATATCGGCTTTTTGTTTGGGCTGGAGAATCTTTACAGCGATGCTGGACTTCCCCACGTCGATTGTATTTCCGTCTCGGATCTCGATGATTGGGTATTGGCGCTTCGCTCCTTCTTCGGGACTCTCCCCAGCTTGCCTCCCTCCGCATTTTTTCCCATTAACATGAGTTCCATTCAAGCTGCCGAGATCGCGAAGTGATGCGTGGGGCGGGCTAACTTCTAGAATGAAGTGGTGGCGGGAGACCTCATTGTCATCCGGAATGCGAGCGTGACAGTCCTCCAGACGACCGAAAATAAACGTGTCGTGTTCCGTAAAATCAAAGACCGCCCCCTTGTTCGGACCTTTGGTTACAGTGAGAGTGACTTTGCCGTTCATATGATTGGATTACGAGTTAGCCTGAAAATCGTCAACCGTGTGTTGGTTTATCGTCCCCTGTCGGGATTACTGGCGCGAAAAGACTCCAAATATCCCTGGGAATCGATGCCGCGAAAGCCGCAGTCATCCAACTTCTGTCGCAGGGCCTCTAAAGCGGAATGGACTATCTTCTGAACTGCTTGCTTGGAAATGCCCATGGCGGCTCCAATTTCGCTGTAGCTTCGACCATCTCTTATGCCCTCAAGTACAGTTCGATGGCGAGGCGTCAATTCACCAAGAAGTTTGTCCAACAACGCTTTGGATTCGTTGAAACGTGCCTGCTTGGGAACAGAAGGTAATCCCACATCTTCCACATTTTGGATGCGTGCTGCCTGGGTAGAATTACCGTCGGAGGGAATTACTTCGTCCAGTACGTACTTATGGTGACGGTGATGGCGTACCTGCTGGTCGTATAGGCTCTTGAGTGCGTTACGAATAGCTTGTGCCGCATAGGGTGGAAACTCGCCTTTGAATGCATCATGCTGGCGAAAGGCCCTTGCGAGTGCCTCTTGAGCCGTTATTTCAATCTCAGCTAGGGTAAGGCCTGGTATATTGGAAAATTCTCGGGCTAAACGACGGGCCAAAGGCAGATGGGGTTCGATGTCCTGCTCCATGACAAAATGACGGTATCGGATGGTTCGCAGAATCACAAGAGCCTCCACTTTAGTTGACGGTATTCTGCCTAAAGCGTAATTCTGAATAATGGACTCAGCTCGCATTGCCATCTTTTCTGATGTCCACGGGAATCTGGAGGCCTTGAAAGCGGTGGTGGCTGACATGAACGAGCTGGGCGTTCAGGACAAATTCTGTCTCGGTGACATCGTCGGGTACGGACCTGATCCAGCCAAATGCCTCGAAGTGGTTCGCGATCTTGGTTGCCCCACCTTGATGGGTAATCACGACGAAGGGTGTTTTGTCCTGGAGCCGGACAGTTCCTTTAACACATACGCACGTGCAGGCCTTGATCATGCCCGAAAGCAGCTATCCGACGAACAGAAGGACTTTCTGAAGACTTTACCTATGAAGATCGAGGGGGATGGCTTCACGCTCGTCCATGCTTCGCTAGGAGACGGGGAGCCATGGACTTACATCCTCGATGCCCATGATGCAGCTCATCATTTTGAATCTCAAAAAATGCCTCTCTGCTTTTGCGGGCATACACACAAGCCTGCTGTTTGGCGGAGGATTGGTAGCAAAGTGGAGGGATTGCCCGTCTCGCCTCCATTCACTATCGATTTTAGCGCCCAATACCTCATCAACGTAGGGTCTGTGGGGCAATCACGAACCCTAAATTCGGATGCCTGCTACGTCATTTACGACGTTCACGCCAAAACAATCGAGTATCGGTTTGTCCCTTACGCCTTCAAAAAGACGCAGAACAAGATCATCCGAGCGGGCTTGCCTCGTTTTCTTGCTCAGCGGCTGGCTCTTGGACGCTAATGGTCTTTGCAACCCAGGATGCTGCCGGTTGACGAAAAGCTGTGCCGTTCGTATGGCCTAGTATGCCCCCTGTTACGGTGATCACCACCGAAGGCCATCGTGCCAGCTCGAGATACGGTAAGATGTGGACGACGGTTGTGGTTTTTGTAGCCACTTCCGCCTTGGCGAACGCTGCGGATGTGGCTGTTTATTTTTCACCGGACGGCGGCGCAACAGCCGCCGTTGTAAAGGAGATCAATGAAGCCAAACGTGAGATTTTGATCCAGGCGTATTCCTTCACAAGCGTTCCAATCGCCAGTGCCTTGGTGGCGGCTCAAAAAAGAGGGCTAAAGGGGGAAGTTATTGCTTACAATTTATTCCTGATTTCCCGCCTGACCGGGATGTATACGACAACACCGCGCGCCACCAAGACATCATGAGGGCGGCGAGGTCATCCCCATCATTCCGACGATTAGTAGGACGACCAGGATTAGGAAAGACTCCACCATGATTGTTTTCCCAATGGTCTGAAAAGAGGCGGATTCCGGTTCCATTCGCGGCAGCAGATAGAAACGATTGATCGCTCCCAGACCGATCATGATTCCGATCACCACCACTTTGGCGAGGAGAAGCCTTCCGTAAACGGAAGTAAAAAGGGCATCCCAGGAGCCGATCATCAGCCAGCCGTTGATAAAGCCGGTCATTACCAGCAGAAGAACTGCCCCCAGGCTGATTTGGGAAAACCTTTGTACGGCTTTGATCTCCAGATCCGCAGCCCGACCTAGATGCCGTTTCTCGTTGTACCGAAGCCAGCAGGTTAGCGGAATCAAGCCCATGGGCCAGATGGCTCCGATGAGCAGATGAAGCACATCGGCGAAGAGATGCAGGACGTGATGCTGGATACCCGCGGCCGCATGTCCCGCCCAGGCAACGGAGACCAGTAGGCCGCCACTCAGAGCCAGAACGATCCCGTCCTGAACTGATGGCCTGGCTCGCGGAAGGGCTTCTCCTCGGCTCCAAAAATAGAGTATCACGCCGAGGGCAAGTCCCAACCCTGCGCGCCACATCCAGAGCTGCCCAAATTGAGTCTGTTCCAGGACCGTTTGCAAATCAGCCGGGGCCATCCAGCTCCAGGGTGATTCATCATTCATTTGCGCCGCAACAAACCAAAACCAGACCAATCCCGAGACAGCTTCCAAGGCCAGGGCGTATGCCATCGATCTGATTATTTTCCGACAAAATACGGCATCACTTTCATCGACGGCACCGGCAACAACCGGGCCCCAGATAAACAGTCGAAAATACGGAAACGCGACGAGCAACATCGCGCTTCCGATGTGAAGCGTGCGGGCCAGAACGAGAACTTCCGTTGTCATGTGAATTTCTCTTACCGGCCCGGCATGCGGCTACTGAACGGTAAAGGTGAAGGTGCCCGTCGTATGATGCGTGTCCACCGAGACGGCGCTCCACGCCACCTTGTAAGTGCCCGGCGATAATTTGGGCAGCGAGACCGTCATCGTCGCCCCGCTCACCGCCACATCCTTTTTGTCGATTTCGGACCCCTTGGAGTCGAAGACGCGGATTTTGCTGAAAGCGCCCTCCAGGTCTTCCGTCATCCACACTTTTACCTGGGTCGGCGCGGGGCCGGTACTGCCCACCTTGGGATCGGCGTGATCAAGGAAGGCATGGGCCTGGGCCAGTGAAATCGAGGCCAGTGTGAAGGTCAGAATAAGAATAGATCGAATGATGTTCATTTGGAGTTGTCGTTATCGTTGTTGAAGAAGACGGGATGACCGAAGACCTTCGGGAAGATGTCGTCGATGAAGATTTGCACCTGGAAGAGAGCTCCCACTCCGGGGCCCGTTTGGCCATTGATGGGGAAGGAAGCCTCCGCGCTCACCTGGCAATATTTGCCTTCCCAAAGCACGCCGGGATCGATGGTGCCTGTCGTGACTCCGCCACCCCGATTGGTGGGGCTGGTCATTTGAAATTCCACCAAGGGAATCATGTCGCGGAAGGGCCGGGGAATACCCACGTCTTCCACATGTTCCTCCAGATAAGGAAGGCTGTACTGAAGGGAGCCGCTCCATTCCAATGCATTGGGCGCGGGCGCACCTTTGTACAAGTCATACCCCACGACACCGGTAAGAGCGAATGGCCGGAGATATTTCAGGCTGTCCGGAAATTCATTGAACCCTTTCCCAAAATAAAGATTCGGAGTGTAGGTCGTATAAGACTGGTATGAGCTGAGGTACTTGTCTCCCGTCCCTCCCAACGTCATATCCGCACCGACTGAAAGGATGAACTCATGCTCGGGGACTTCCCAAAGCTGATATTTGGCGTTGAAACTCAGATTGCTGAATCCGCTCTCCAACGGCCCACCCGCCGGATTCTGGTGGGTGTAGGTGTTACCGATCGTCAACGCAAACTTCGGAAAGATCTCCTTGGTAAAACTTCCGCTGACGTCAAGTTCCTTGCTGCCTGGGGATGGGTCGTATTGAACCAGGGGCAGCGACAGCTCATCGACGGCAAACGGGTCGTCGGTTAGAGGCGTCGGCGGGAAGAATCGGTCTCCCTCAAGGCCGTGGGCGTGGAGTTTTGTGGTGTAGGGGTTAAGTGCGACGGCAGCCACAAGCGCCGCAATCGCCATCGTGCGAAACTGAAAATAAGTCATAAATAATCCTCGTGTGTGTTGACGCGAATCCATGGCCGGTGATTCCGGCATGTCTCCGCAACTGATGAATGAAGTCCGCGCAAGGCGGACGCGCTAAGTCAGAATGGACTTAAGCGAAACGAGGTGGGGGCGTTGGAGGTGCTTCCGACCGGGTCTGAAAAAAGGAATCCCGGCTAAAAAACGTCTGCGAGGAAATAATCACGGCGCGGGCCGCCACGGACAAGCCCGAGGTGACGATTTTCTTCTCCGGCTGGAAGATCGTCGCCATTTTGGTGTTCTCCGACTGGTTCTTTTCGGCGATGGCTTTGCACATCGAGCAGGGGTACTTCCCGCTGAACGTCATCTGTATCGCCTCGGTCACGGGAACGACCTCGGAATATTCCCGGATCATGTTGGCCCACGCCAGCGTCTGCAGGATGGCCCACTGACCACCGCAGGAAAATGTAAACGCGACGAGAACCACAAGAAGCATGAGCCGTCGCATAAACAAGAGTTAGTATGATCTCGCCCATGCCGCAAGTGCATTCAGCGCGACCACCGAGTTAAACCGGGATTTCCCATTTGACCTGATGTTCAAGGTTTTCAAGTGGTTGTTTCCGACGTTTTCATGATATTTCTGCTGACGCGGACCGTAGTCAAGCCTTCTCCTAAGTCCCAAGAGGTAGCAATTGGTGATATTGGCCCGTTTCCCGACGATTTTTCTCGCTGGTCGGCCTTCTTGGCCCAGCGCAGAGACACCTCTCCCGTGGTAACTGATGTTTTCATGTGATTTTCATTCATCCACTGGACGAGACGGGCACGCGCAAGCGGTCGATGGCTTCCAAAATAGCTCGGAATAACTCCCGTGGAACCGCTACCTCTGCCATCTGGAAGATGACCCTTCGGGCATGAGTCACAACCTTTGCACCGATCTTGATGAGCTTTTCCCTCAAAGTTGTCAGCGTCCAATGACTCACGCAACGGGGCAACACAGCCTGCCGCAGATAGTTCCCCAAATTGTAGGCCAGAACGAACAGCAATAATCTGACCTCGTTATCGACGAAGTCATGACAGGAAAGCCGTGTCCACCTTATGGCATTCTTCCCCTCCTTGATCCACTGTTCAGCCGTCCCCCGCTGATTGTAAAAACGCACCACTCGTTTTGCCGACCGGCTCAGATTGGTGACGATGAATCCGATGCGGGGAAACAATTCTGCCCGGTGCCATTCCACTTTGGCAATCACCCGGCGGGGACAGTTCCAACTCTTGGCCTGATAGGCAAAGTCCCTATACCGCACCTGAGGTTTTTCAGGGGGTCTTCCCACCGGACGAACCGTAAGCGGTTCAATCATTTTGTTCAAGGTGTCATTGGCTGGAAGCCGGATGGCATACAAAAAGCCTTCCCCTTCCAGATACTCATAGATGTCTGGATTGGCAAAGGCGGCATCGCCCCGAAAGTAGCAGTCGATCTGTTGGCCGCGATAACGGGCGACAATCGGTTCGAGTACGACCTGCCAGTCCTTGGCGCTATGCACGTTGCCTTCGCGCAGCAGCGTGCCTTCCACGTCGCCAAACTGGTTGAAGCAGAATAAAGGATGATAACAGGTGCAGGCAAAATGTCCGTTGTAGGCGCTGCCCTCCTGTTCCCCGTAGGTTTCGCTCACCGAGCTGTCCATATCCAGAACCAGCTCCTTCATCGGTCTTTGTTGATGAAGCTGCTCATTCCACATTCCCGGCATCTTCTTCAAGGCAATGAGATTTTCTGTTTGTGTCAACACCTCGGTCTCAAATCGACTCATCTGGCTCGTTGAAGCCGCTTGATGTTCACAGGCCCTGCCGCCCACCACAAAGCGCATGGCGGGATCGACCGAAAGGCGGTCGGCGTCATTGGTGTCCTCATAACCCGCCAGACGACTGAAAACCGATTGCCTCAAAAGTGCTACCATCGAGTGCTGGGTGTTCTTGCCTGTGCGTTGGTCGGTGAAGCTATCGCGTGCCATCGTGGTCAGATTCAACGCCTCGTCGAGTTCTCGGTAAGCGAGTAAACCCGCGTCGGATGTTACCTTCGATCCATGAAATTCCAGCTTTAACCGACCGTCAAATTCGACTCCAAGACCTTGTTTTTTGCTTTCACCCGTTGATTTCGCTAGTTTTGCAATCATTTCATGACCTTCTATTTACTATATTCTCCTCTGAGAATCACGTTTTCTAGTATATAGATTTCATTCTCTACATCAATCACTATCTGGGAAATATGGGTTTAAAAATTTACAAGATGTAGCAGCATCATGTGGATTTGCCTTTGATAAATAATAGGGTCGCGTTTAGTATGCAAAACTAAAAGACACCCATCGGTTTCACAGCATTATGAACGAGGCAACCGAACAACCTTATCTAATAAATGCTTGAATTTAAACCTCCTCCATCAGACTTTAAACTTGTTGGCCAAGTTGAACCGTACCACATGAACGCAAAAGTGGACTTTTCCGACGAGGACGAGCCTTCGTTCGACATGCAATATGGCTATACGGAAGGCTATAGACGGGCATCCGAATTACTCGCTAAGCAGATTCCAGCTACCAGTGAGCAGGATACTTTAATTTATCCGCTTGCTTATATGCTTAGGCACGAGTTGGAGCTGCGGTTGAAAGTGTTAGCAAAGAAATTGAGAAAAATTAAAGCTGTCCCGAATAGAGCCCTCGAAACACACGATTTAGTTAGACTATGGTGCATCGTTGAACCAATTTTTGTACGTATCTGCCCGGAGAAAGCCAAGGACTCTTTTAATTCAATCCGTACAATCTTTTCGGAAATACAAGCCATTGATCCATATGCAGACGGATTTAAATATACTACCGCAAAGTCTGGAAAGAAAAGTCTTTCCGGAGTTGTGCATATAAACCCTTATTATCCATATTCGGCTCTGATGCGGCGATGATAAGGCGGGCGGGGTGCGATTGCAAGCGCGCAAGGGGCGGCGTGGTGTTGGCGGCTTCTGTTCGACATCATTGGCGGTTAAGCTCATGCTAAAGAGCCTCGGTTAACGGAGTGTGGTAGATTGGCTATCCGCTGCTTGCAGCGCCTGAGGCGTAATTTTCCAAACATCGAGAAATCCTTGAGGCAGCTTATTCGCGGAAACATCTTTCCCGCCGCCCGAATAAAGTATCGCCACTTGAGCGCCAGTTGCGGGGATCACTGATATAATGCTGTCGAGCTTTACGCCATCTACTACGACCCAATTTTTCGCAAAGTTAGTTTCTGTGGTCCCATGATAATCATGGTCGCTTAGAACGGGAGAAGGAGACGGGGCGACTGGCGCTGGCACCTGAAGACCTGGCGCTCCGGGTATGTTGTTAGTAGAAAGTGGCGACCCACCGGTTCCGGACAAAGACACGCTTGGTGACATCGTCGGCGCAATAACTTGCCCACTCTCCTCGCCAATCCCCCTTGCTGAGCCTTTGCCAGCAATTTCGGCAATGCGTTGGCGCGCGTCGTCTGGGATACGTACAAAGCCTCGAAACCCGCCTTTTCCGTATAGCAAGATTCTTCGCACGTTGAAGCCAACTTCAGCGTTCATGCTCTCCGCGACGTCAACCCGAAGAGTAAGTATGCGGACGGACTTTCCTGGAACCTCAAAGTCCTCTGAGTCGCTCAAGAAAATAGGGCTAACTTCACTTTTTCGGATTAACTTGCCGTCCTCAAGCTGAATACTTATGCGCGGCATATTAGGGTTACCTGGCAACTGCGCACTCTGCATCACTCTATCGTCACTTTTTCGGATTACCTCGCCGTCCTCGAACTGAACACTTAGCTGCGGCACTGTGGCTTTGTGGGGGTTGTAGTCCACGTTTGTTGCCTCTATTGGCAGCAACAACGAAAGCCCTTTCATTGTTTTTTCCGGCCCGTACCATCCATACTCTCTTGTCGTATAGGTGTTTAAAACCGTGAGATGACCAATCTTGACGCTTACATCGCGATCCTCTTCGATGCTTGATCCTTCCGAAAGCGATAGTTGCGAAGGGATGTCAAATTCAAAATCGGGGGCTGTTGCATCGGCGATGCCCATCGGAAATCGCTGCGTAACTGGTTGTTCCAACAAGCGCCCATAACGCTTGCGTTCCAATTCAACCTTTGAAATTGGCGCACCCGGCGGCATTTGCACCTTTACCTTGCCTGTCCAGGTGAACCCCACTGGCATCTCTCCAACTTTTGATGGCGTGCCGTACATCCCGTCATCCAAACTGAAAGAACTATTGTATAGCACTTGGGAGCGAGCATAACGGTGCAGTGCCGGGTATTCGTTTCCACGGTCGTCGATTACTATTACTTGAAACTCGCGCCCCGACACACCACCACTTGGTGTTTTATACCATTGAGTGCTCACGCGACGAAACGCCAAAGTCATTTCTGCGCCGTCAACGTCGGTCGTGAAGGTGCCCTGCTTGGCTGATCTGTCAACAAGGTGTGGTTCACATTTGACGACCGCAACACTCAGATCGTTGTCGATCAGAACGCCGTTTTTCAAAGAGGCAGCTAAGTGCGCGCCTTCCTCGTTTGTGTCACGGTTTGTTGCATCTTTACCTTGGGAAACCAAAGGCATCTCTGGTGCCACAGGTGGATTGACCTTTTCTGATGGATGCTGCCATAAATTTGTATTAACAGTTATTGGCTGCGGCATTGGAGTAGGAGCATTGTTTTCTGCCAATGTTTGGGGTGCGAATAGAGAGTTGTTTTGGCGCCTTAACTGCTCGTCATAATGTTGCAATGTTTTCGTAGTTCGCGTCATTGATAAATAAAAAAAAAGTCCAGGTGCTACAATGAGACAGCAGAAAAGGAGCAATAACCCCCCAACAATCCGCTTTTGAGCCATCGCAACAATACTCAGAATGAA
This sequence comes from uncultured Verrucomicrobiae bacterium, assembly GCA_963702985.1. Taxonomy (GTDB): domain Bacteria; phylum Verrucomicrobiota; class Verrucomicrobiia; order Methylacidiphilales; family UBA1321; genus JABDGH01. The sequence goes on along the minus strand of OY969777.1, from coordinate 3,968,534 downwards.
CGCCACCAAAAACAATGGTGCGTATATTACAAAAGACCATACTGACAAGAACATGAGCAAAATACCGATGCAAAAACATATCCATCCTCCAATAACAGCCCCTTGTTTTGTTTCAATATGAATGATCGGCTGAGGTATCGCTTGTCCTGGATTTCTCGTCACATCAGCGTGTTTTTGCAAAGGCGCAGCGACCTGTGGTCGAGGCGTAACGCCCGGTGGTGGAGGCGGCTTCATTAAGGTTCCAAGCTCCTTCCATTCAGCCATGCCCTCTTTCCAATAGAAATCAGTGGCCAAAAGTTGGCCCTGTGCGTAAAGGGCGCGAACATCCTCCTCTGTCCATTCCCCTATCTCCACTCCATCACGACTGATGCTTATATTCATAATAATAAGAAAAAGGGATTTTAACAGATTTTAGTTCGATTTGGGTGCTTACCGGGTAAAGTGCCCACTACTTACAAGATCTGCAATCTTCTTACCGCTGGCAGAGAAATAACGGGTAGAGTAGCTATCGGCACGTAGGCAACAAATCGTGGCTGGAACGCCAAGCCCGAGGGCGAACCAAAAGAGCCAATCACTTAACATCTTTGCTAGAGAAAACCTGTATTGGGCCCAAGAAAGTTTGGAAATATTTGAACTTACAACTCCTCCGGGGCCGACGGTCGTTTTAAAAAACGCATCAGCCATCTCAGATCCAGTTGCATCTCGTCCAACCACCACAGACCATCTCGGTTGAGGGTCAGGTGAGGGGCCATACCTATCTGGCGAAGTTCCTTCTGCGTGGATCGCCTCGACAGAGTTACACACTAGGATGCACACCGCTACGCTAAGAAAAAGGATGCCCGAGAATAGCCATCTCTTCCATCCCATTCTCAACTCATGCAGTTCCTTCCGCTCTTTACCACAACCTGGGCAGAGTAATGCTTGGGGTGGTATTGGCGCGTTGCAGTAGTAGCACGATTTTTCCGCGTTGTCGTTTGTCATGGCTGATTCAGACGGATCAGTTTCTAACGGAACCGCATCTGAAGGTGGAGGAGGCTTTATAAAAGTTCCAAGCTCCTTCCATTCTGCCATTCCCTCTATCCAGTAGTAATCCGTGGGCAACAGTTGCCCCTGTGCGTAAAGGGCACGAACATCGTCCTCTGACCATTCCCCTATCTCTGATCCATTCCGACCGATGCTTAAATTCATAACTGTATTTTTACTTGATCCTCATTACGGATGCCTTCTTTTCGTTGCTAAGAAAAGGGGAGGTATGCACGGCAATATCAAGTTGGGCCATTAGAATTTGTCCTAAAGCTTGTATTATAAGGCCCAAAATGTAGTCGATTGCGATCGCGAGAAGGCACCAAACCACCATACCAGAATAGCCTAGCCATTCATTACCTTTTGGAATTATCCCTTGTTCCACAGCGTAATTTACTTCTAGAATCCCTCCAATCATGACTGCAATCCCTAGAATCACTCCGAGAACCTGAACAAGTTGGCCTACAAATATTATAGTTCTTGCAATAATATAGGCGGCGTAATACCGCCTTCCAGCAGTAGATACCATTGAAGGCGTTAGTACAAATGTGGAACTTTCTGGCGTAGGTTTATCAAGGTTAGGAAGCGGTGAAAGTGGCGCAACCTTTGATCGCTCTGGAGAGGGAGGTAATGGAGTGATAATGTTCTTGAGTGGTATCCAGTCCGTACAGCCTTCATGCCAAGCCCAGTCACTTTCATTAAACGTACCGTTCGCAAGATGCTCCTTGATTTCCTCCAAAGTGTACGGTCCAAATTTCTTTCCGTTGCGGTCAATCGTGATGTTCATAACTTAGCCGGGATTTCCCATTTGACCTGATGTTCACGGTTTTCAAATGGTTGTTTCCGGCGTTTTCATGATATTTCTGCCGACGCGGGCCGTAGTCAAGCCTTCTCCTAAGTCCCAAGAGGTAGCAATTTGGTGATATTGGCCCGTTTTCCGACGATTTTGCTCGCTGGTCGGCCTTCTTGGCCCAGCGCAGAGACACCTCTCCCGTGGTAACTGATGTTTTCATGTGATTTTCATTCATCCACTGGACGAGACGGGCACGCGCAAACGGACGATGGCTTCCAAAATAGCTCGGAATAACTCCCGTGGAACCGCTACCTCTGCCATCTGGAAGATGACCCTTCGGGCATGAGTCACAACCTTTGCACCGATCTTGATCAGTTTCTCCCGCAAAGTCGTCAACGTCCAGTGACTCACTGAACGGGGCAACACAGCCTGCCGAAGATAGTTCCCCAAATTGTAGGCCAGAACGAACAGCAATAATCTTACCTCGTTATCCACGAAGTCATGGCAGGAAAGCCGCGTCCACCTTATGGCATTCTTGCCTTCCTTGATCCACTGTTCAGCCGTCCCCCGCTGATTGTAAAAACGCACCACTCGTTTTGCCGACCGGCTCAGATTGGTGACGATGAATCCGATGCGGGGAAACAATTCTGCCCGGTGCCATTCCACTTTGGCAATCACCCGGCGGGGACAGTTCCAACTCTTGGCCTGATAGGCAAAGTCCCTATACCGCACCTGAGGTTTTTCAGGGGGTCTTCCCACCGGACGAACCGTAAGCGGTTCAATCATTTTGTTCAAGGTGTCATTGGCTGGAAGTCGGATGGCATACAAAAAGCCTTCCCCTTCCAGATACTCATAGATGTCTGGATTGGCAAAGGCGGCATCGCCCCGAAAGTAGCAGTCGATCTCTTGGCCGCGATAACGGGCGACAATCGGTTCGAGTACGGCCTGCCAGTCCTTGGCGCTATGCACATTGCCTTCGCGCAGCAGCGTGCCTTCCACGTCGCCAAACTGGTTGAAGCAGAATAAAGGATGATAACAGGTGCAGGCAAAATGTCCGTTGTAGGCGCTGCCTTCCTGTTGCCCGTAGGTTTCGCTCACCGAGCTGTCCATGTCCAGAACCAACTCCTCCATCGGTCTTTGTTGATGCAGCCGTTCATTCCACATGCCCGGCATCTTTTTCAAGGCAAGGAGATTTTCAGTTTGGGTCAGCACCTCGGTCTCGAATCGACTCATCTGGCTGGTCGAAGCTGCCTGATGTTCGCAAGCTCTTCCTCCCACCACATAACGCATGGCGGGATCGACCGAGAGACGCTCGGCGTCATTGGTGTCCTCATAACCCGCCAGACGGCTGAAAACCGATTGCCGCAAAAGGGCCACCATCGAGTGCTGGGTATTCTTGCCGGTGCGTTGATCGGTGAAGTTATCGCGTGCCATCGTGGTCAGATTCAACGCTTCGTCGAGTTCTCGGTAAGCGAGCAAACCCGCGTCGGATGTCACCTTCGATCCGTGAAATTCCAGCTTTAACCGCCAGTCAAATTCGACCCCAAGACCCTGTTTTTTGCTTTCACCCGTTACTTTCGCTGATTTTGCCATCATTTTGTAAGCGTCCCGCGTAGCACCACTGGTTGAGTGGATCATAAGTGTCGTAGCATAGTAAAACTATGACATCTACGACGGGGCTGCAGGACGGGATATTAAAGAAGGACGTGCTTGGACGGGTGAGAACGCCCCGGGAACGTCGGGAGGCGTTGTTGACGGAATTCGACCAGAGCGGGATGAGCGGGCAAAAGTTTGCGGCCTGGGCAGGCATCAAGTATCAGACGTGGGCGAGTTGGGTGCAAAAGCGTCGCCGTGCCTCGGGTAAAGCTCCGGCCACGAAGGCCAGGGCGAAGGGGCAAAACACCGTGCGCTGGCTGGAAGCGGTGGTCAGCCCTTCGCCGGACAAGGTGGTGGCAAAAGCGAAAACCGGTGGCCTGATGGTGCATGGACCGGGCGGGATACGGATCGAAATCACCGAGTTGAGGCAAGTAAGCCTGGCGGTGCAACTCCTGCGGGGGTTGGACGGAAAGTGCCGATGCTGAGTTTTACGGGCAGCCTCAAGATTTACGTGGCGGTCGAGCCGTGCGACATGCGCAAAGGCTACGAGGGGTTGGCGGCCCTGGTGACCACGGCGCTGCATCAGGACCTGCGGGGCGGGGCGCTGTTTGCTTTTAGCAACCGTCGGCGGACCCGGCTCAAGGTTTTGTATTTTGACGGGACCGGACTCTGGCTGATGACCAAGCGGCTGGAGGAGGGAACGTTTTCGTGGCCGCAGGGCGGGGAAAAAGTCCTGGCGCTGAGACCAGAGGCGTTCTCGATGTTGACCGACGGGGTTGATTTGCGGGGAGCGAAAATGCGTCCATGGTATGATCGTGGAGAAAGAGAAAATACCTCTGAAAAAGTACTGGTTTAGGCCTGCATCCTGCTTATCTAAAAAGCAGTGAAAGACGTGAGCAAAAAGCAACTTTGGGAGATGCTCCGTCAGCGCGATGAGCGGATTGAGGAATTGCAAAATGAAAACACGCTGCTGCGTCAGAAGGTCGATTTATTGATCCGCAAAGTCTTTGGGGCGAGCAGCGAAAAACTCGATCCCTCGCAGCTCGACCTGTTTTTACTTCAGACGGAGAACGTGCCGGGAAAACCGGAAGCCTCCTCCGCGCTGGAGGAGGCCGACCCTCCACGCTCCCGTCATCGTCCCTCGCCGAAAGATAAGCCGCTGCCGGACAATCTGCCCGTCATTGAAGAGGTGATCGATCCCGAGGAGGTGAAGGACGCCCCTGAGCAGTGGCGGTGCATCGGCTCGGAAGTGAGCGAACAACTTGATTATGAACCGGCCCGGTTCCTTCGGCGCAGACTGGTGCGGCGCAAGTATGTCTCGCGTCAAAATCCAGAGAATGCCCCGGTCATGGCCGAGTTGCCACCGATGTTGCAGGAACGCTGCACGGTCGCACCGGGATTACTGGCGCAGGTGATCGTGAGCAAGTATGTGGACCATCTTCCGCTTTACCGGCAGGAGCAGATTTATTGGACGCGCCACGGCGTTTGGTTGCCGAGACAAAACCTGGCCCGCTGGATGGGAATGGTGGCCGATTGGTTGAAACCAATCTACCAGTGCATTCGGACCGGGGTCATGGCCGGTGGTTACGTCCAAGTCGATGAAACGCCGGTACGCTATCTCGCGCCAGGGCATGGCCAAACCAAGACCGGCTACTTTTGGACGACCTCACGTCCCGGTGGAGATGCCGTCTATCAGTGGGAGACCAGCCGTGCGGCAGTCTGTTTGGACCAGGTGTTGCCGGTTGATTTTAAGGGCACGGTGCAATGTGATGGTTACACGGCGTACCCCAGCTTCGCCCGGCGCAAGGAGCACATCCAACTCGCGGCTTGCTGGGCGCACGCTCGCCGGAAGTTTTACGAAGCGCGGGAACAAGACCCTCGTATCGCCTATTGGTTGTTGCGCCAGATCGGACACCTCTACCGCATCGAAAGAAAATTACGCCGGAGTCGAAGTGGTACTCGACTACGGGCTGCCGTCCGCGCTCATCAGTCACGGCCCGTTTACCAACGGCTCCATCGTTTTTTGACCCGCCTGAAAATGAAGAGGCGTTACCTGCCCCGCAGCCGGATGGGGCTGGCCATCGAGTACACACTTAACCTGTGGCCGCTGCTCGGCGTTTACCTTGATGATGGACGCATCGAGATCGACCAGAACCTCGTCGAAAATGCCATCCGACCCACCGCTCTCGGCAAGAAAAACTGGTTGTTCATCGGCGAAGCCAAAGCCGGGCAACGCAGCGCCATCCTTTACACCATCGTTGAATCCTGCCGCCGTCGCGGACTTGATCCCTATTGCTATTTGCGCCACGTCCTGACCCGGTTGCCTCAGGCCACTAACTGGCAAATCAAAGACCTCACACCCGAAGCCTGGGAACGATCCGTTCCGTCGCTACCACTGGCCCAAGCGGCGTAGAACTACGACTCACCATCGTAAGTGTCGTAGCAATCAAAAACTACGACACTTATGACTCCCGTCAGGCGAACAGAAACCGGGTGTCAAAAGGTGCTACGTGGGACGCTTACATCATTTTTTGATATTCCCTTGGCTATATTCTCCTCTGAAAATCACGGTTTCTATTATATCGGGATTCGCCCGTATGGTGAAGAAAGCTCTGACCGACGCCGCTTTAAGGAACTGAACTCGACCTCAGCCTTCGGTGAAAGGTTTCGTCTGACGGATGCCTTGGGTTTTGGCTACGACGAGTTGTCGGCTAAATGGACTGTGAGCTTCGTGGTAGCATTCTTATTGCCACTCCCATCAACAACATTCCAAGCATTGTCAATCCCCACCAAGGCATTGTTGGCGTATCCGAGCCGGTAGAAGTCAGGGTTAGCGTAAGATCATATCCAGCTCCGCCGGAATAATTGGCAGTAAAAGCATACGCTATGCCGTTGTAGGTAGCAGTGATCGTTCCTCCGTTAGGAAGATTGGTGAATGTTCCATTGATAGGAGTAGTGCCTGTATTATGGATCACGGTGAGGACTGTACCAGCAACAGGTGCGTAAACTAGGTTCAGATTAAGAGCTGAACCATTTATAGCATAATCCGATGTGGTAATTGGAATGGTAGTGGAGGAACTAAAAGAAACATTGTCGGACGTAGTAGTATTGAGTTGAAAAACAGTGCCCAAATTGTTGGAGCCACCAGCTATAGTCGTGCCGTACAAATTGCCGTCACTACCTTGAATCAGACCGGCAAAGGGTTGTTGTCCATTGGTTTTCGTAAATGAAACTAGCGTGGTGAGAGTACCGCTTGCAGTTACTTCAAAAACCGTGCCGTAACCCGAGTAAGTGCCACCTGAGAAAGTCGTACCACCATTTTGCGTAGTCCCATAGAAGTTACCATCATTACCTTCAACTAGCTGACCAGATGGATATTGCCCGTTGGCACCATTAAAATTGACTAATGTAGTTAATGCCCGGCTTTGAGTTAATTTAAAGACCGTGCCATAACCTGAAGTACCGCCAAAAAAAGTAGTTCCATAAAAATTAGTATCGGTACCTTGGATCACTCCGGCTTCTGGATAATAGCCGCCAGTGCCCGGAAAGCTGACCACAGTAGTTAAATTACCAGCAGGAGTTATTTTGAAAACGGTTCCTACATTGCCAGAACCACCGCCGTTAGCCGTAGTGCCGTAGTAGTTACCATCGTTTCCTAGAGTTAAGCCTGCGTAAGAATATTCGCCATTAGTCCCCGTGAATGAAGCAAGGATTGATAATGTTCCACTACTAGATAATTCAAAGACGGTACCATAATTACTGGTCGAGCCGCCGTTATATGTTGTACCGTAAAAGTTGCCTTGATTGTCCTCGATTAGCGAGGATAAGGAATCAGAAGCATTCATATTCTTGAGACTCGCAAGTGTGGTAAGTGTGCCGCTGCTATTTATTTCAAATACAGTGCTATTTTCATAAGTTGTGCCATAAAGATTGCCATCATTACCCTGAATTAAAGAGGCTCTGGGTGAAGAACTATTCGCCCCACCCCCAGTAAAGCTGAACAGACTGGTGAGAACGCCCCCACTCGTCATTTTGAAAACATTACCTGAGCCGTGGCTACCACCTCCTTCCGTAGTGCCATAGAAATTACCATCGCTTCCTTGCACTACTCCTCCTTGTGGCCCGTCACCTTGGGTATTAGGGTTAGTAAACGATATGGTGGTAAGCGTCGTAGCACCGAGAAGCCTTGGAAGACTAAGAAGAGCAAGAATGAGAACGATATGTTTCATAAGGAGCACACTCAACCGACATCGCGCAGGAGGATGGTGGACATGGGGTGTGGCTTGTAGGGAGCAGGTGCGTTAAACCGGGATTTCCCATTTGACTCGTCGTTCACGGTCTCCAAGTGGGTTTCCCCAGCGTTTTGGAAATTCTGTTGCCACCGTTGACCGTTGGCAAGCCTCTTCCAAGTCCCATGAGGTAACATTCAATGAAATTGGCTCGATGTCGGACGATTTTCAGTCTTAGCCGGGATTTCCCATTTGACTCGTTGTTCACGGTCTGGAGTCGGTATTCCCAGCGTTTTTGCAATGCTCTTGCCAAGGCTGGCCGTTGGCAAGTCATTTCCACCTCCCAAAAGGTAACAATTTGGTGTTATTTGCCCTAGGATTGGACGATTTTCGCTCCCCGAGCTGACTCCTTGCCGAACGCAGAGACACTTCATCCGTGTTTGGTGATTTCTTCATGGGTTTTCCATTCATCCACTGGCCGACAGGGGCAATCGCAATCGGTCAATGGCTTTGAGGATGGATTGGAACAACTCCCGTGGAACCGCCACCTCTGCCATCTGGAAGATGACCCTGCGGGCATGAGTCACCACCTTGGCACCGATCTTGATCAGTTTCTCCCGCAACGTCGTCAAAGACCAGTGACTCACCGAGCGTGGCAGCACTGCCTGCCGAAGATAGTTCCCCAGATTGTAGGCCAAAACAAACAGCAATAATCTTACCTCGTTAGCAACGAAGTCATGGCAGGAAAGCCGCGTCCACCTGATGGCATTCTTCCCCTCCTTGATCCACTGCTCCGCCGTCCCTCGCTGATTGTAAAAACGCACCACCCGCTTTGCCGACCGGCTCAAATTAGTGACGATGAATCCGATGCGAGGGAACAATTCCCCCCGGTGCCATTCCACTTTGGCAATCACCCGGCGGGGACAGTTCCAACTCTTGGCCTGATACTCAAAGTCCCTATACCGCACCTGAGGTTTTTCAGGGGGTCTTCCCACCGGACGAACCGTAAGGGGTTCAATCATTTTGTTCAAGGTGTCATTGGCTGGAAGCCGGATGGCATACAAAAAGCCTTCCTCTTCCAGATATTCATAGATGTCTGGATTGGCAAAGGCGGCATCGCCCCGAAAGTAGCAGTCGATCTGTTGGCCGCGATAACGGGCGACAATCGGTTCGAGTACGGCCTGCCAGTCCTTGGCGCTATGCACGTTGCCTTCGCGCAGCAGCGTGCCTTCCACATCGCCAAACTGGTTGAAGCAGAATAAAGGATGATAGCAGGTGCAGGCAAAATGCCCGTTGTAGGCGCTGCCCTCTTGATCTCCGTAGGTTTCACTCACCGAACTGTCCATGTCCAGAACCAGCTCCTCCATCGGTCTTGGTTGATGCAGCCGTTCATTCCACATGCCCGGCATCTTTTTCAAGGCAAGGAGATTTTCAGCTTGGGTCAGCACCTCGGTCTCGAATCGACTCATCTGGCTGGTCGAAGCTGCCTGATGTTCGCAAGCTCTTCCTCCCACCACATAACGCATGGCGGGATCGACCGAGAGACGCTCGGCGTCATTGGTGTCCTCGTAACCCGCCAGACGGCTGAAAACCGATTGCCTCAAAAGGGCCACCATCGAGTGCTGGGTGTTCTTGCCGGTGCGTTGATCGGTGAAGTTATCGCGTGCCATCGTGGTCAGATTCAACGCTTCGTCGAGTTCTCGGTAAGCGAGCAAACCCGCGTCGGATGTCACCTTCGATCCGTGAAATTCCAGCTTTAACCGCCAGTCAAATTCGACCCCAAGACCCTGTTTTTTGCTTTCACCCGTTACTTTCGCTGATTTTGCCATCATTTTTTGATATTCCCTTGGCTATATTCTCCTCTGAAAATCACGGTTTCTATTATATATATTCTTTTCTCTACATCCAACTTTATCTGGGAAATATGGGATAAAATCTCCTCTCAATACCAAGGGGATCAAATGAATCCTGGAAGTCCAGCGACGACGACCTGAGTGGATTTTTGAAGAGTTCACGCCCCATGATCTCAAAATCCAGAACCGAAAACTAGACGTGGCCCGTCAGACGCATACGGTATACCCCCGGGCGCAGTGAGGGATTCGATTCCGTCTCAGCAATGAACCGCACCTATCGGAGTACCTTACTCCCTTTCAAAGCCTTGAGTATCGAACCGCAGAGTGCGGCAGTTCTCCGTGACAGTTCGCACTACGTTCTCTGGTATTCCCGTCATAACTTTAGCCTCGATTTCAAGAGTCACGGTCACTTCAGAACCCACGAGCGAGACAAGGTGTGCGATAACCTCGTCTGCAATCCGGCTCGCGTCTCTCCCCGCACGAGCTGGATCAAGCGCAGCGGAGCCGTGAAAGCGCTTTTTTAGTGTCGCTGGTACCGTGCCCCCAGCACTTGAAGTAGTACCCGCCTGGAAGCTGCATGGCTTTGCAGTCCCCCTGACCAGAGGGAAACCGGAAGAGGTAAACTTCGACCCGTACAGGCACATTGTGGGTCCGGCTCATCCACGAGGTTTGACCATCCCCAGAAGTGCCTCGCCCAGAGTTCGCTATCCGGCCAAGCCACACCCGGAGCTTTGTATCAGATGTGCCTACGCCTCCATGTGCTCCGACGCGTTGCTGCCCACGGTTTGTGCCCCAATCGTTTAAGCAGTGGCCGGGCGAGTAGTTCCGATCATTGGATTCCGAATGCGTTGCAGGCAGCTACGCTGCAACCTTGATCCACAAAGATTTTATGCCGCTAACGCGGCAGTCTCAATTCCACAAAGATTTTTTTTAATCCGTGGCCGCTTTATTACGGCGGCACTCGCCGCCGCGTTCGTATTTTCGTCACACGACTCCGGCTAATGCCGGTGAGCTCCATTTATCGCGATATCATCAACGCGAGAGATCAGTTTGCGCAGTTCTCAAGCGTAAAACAAAAAAAGTATGAAGATCATACTTATTCACGCCGATGAAAACACTCGGAATCACCTCAGACAAGTACTCGACGACCTTGACCACATCACGGTCGCGGAATCAAATCACCCTCGACGATTGCTGGGCGATATCGCCAGGCATCAGCCCCACGCCATTTTTGTTGGCGAACTGGCGAAGGTGTTTACGGACGGGACCTTTCCTCCCTTGGAGGACCAGGTCGCGTTGGTTCCCGTCGTGCGGATACCGCCGGGCCTCACCGGTGAACCGCTGGTGGCTTTTTTAATCGAGGCCCTCAAGGAGGTTTCAGAGTATCACAATGACAAGTGCCTCCAGCCCTACAGCACCGATGAAAAGCGGCTCGTCCTCCAGGACGACCGCTACAAAGAGTATGCCCAGACGGAAAAGCTGGGAACTGACCTGCCCAGTGATCCCGATGCCGATAAAGAGGTTGTTGTGCGCCAGATTCATTGCGCGCTCCAAAATCATCGAAAGGCCCGGCGTTATTTGGCCCAATTGCTGAAAATTGAGAGCACTGGTTATCGCTTCGAGATTGCGTACAGGGTAACCCACGAATCGTACAAGGTGATGTGGGCACGAGATTTTGCCCTGAAGTATGCGTCGGTTTTGGGTTTCTACCTATCTGGCGTGGAAATCGAATACTTGCCTCCACCGGCACCACCTTCGCCGCTTCTGGATTTCTTGAGTTATGAGGTCAGCCCTAGTGGCCTCTACCTCGCAGCGGCACTTGTCCAGCACGGGTTCCGTAAGAGCCTCGTGCCCGGATTTCGCGCCCTGCTGAATAAAAAATACACGGGTCAATCGGCGGAAGACCTGACCAACGATGCCATTGTTCTGCTCGGGTGGTGCTCGCTGTTGCGCGAAGTCGCGCGGGCCCAGATTCACTTGATGGATCAAATCCTCGATCCCGGATCGCGCTGGTGGATCACCGACCAAAGCCCAGCGCGAAAGACCCACCGGGCTGAGGGAATCTACGGAGTTTTTTGGGGGTTACAGTCCCTGCGACAAAATCCGTCGCGGTTCCGGGACTTGGCCTATCACTGCGTCCATGAGTGGCTTTTGCCGTCAGCCCCGGTAACGACAATTGCGCCCTATCGCTCTTTCTTTGAAGCCTATCAAACCGGGCTCAAGGAGGGCGTATGAATTATATCGTCCATCGCGAGGCCGATTCAAAATCAGTTCTTCAACTCGGCATGACGTACCGGCTTACCATCAGAGGTTTGGCGAGTGTTATGCAGGGCGTTATCAAGGGCCGGCTGCTTAAGACCTGGCTTGGTACCGGGTCCGTAACCTTGAAGGATCTCAAGCACGGTATTCGCGTGATGAATAGAGTCGGAGATCATGGCTCCTCACCAGTCACGATCACCCATTGGGAGGCTTACTATGCGCTATTAGTTTGCGCTTACCTTTCCTCATGCTCTGCCGTTTTGACGCCGCGCCTCAAGTCGATGTTGCGCGAGAGTGTCATGATTTTTTCCGATTGCTCAGTCGTGAACCTGCGCGTCGCCTATCTTTTGCCATTTGAGGAGCTCGATGCCAAAGTGCAGAAACTTCCGGTCATCGTTCGTCACTATCGAGCAATTGAGGCTGAAGCCAGTCTGGCGCTGAAGGCTTATCCGCTGAGCCTGACGGATGCCATGGATCTCCTCGAAGCCATCAAAGGAATCAGATCCATCAAAATCGTGCTGTTGCGTCAATCCCTTGAAGCTACAACCGCAGTGATTCGCGAAGTGATCGCCAACATAACCGAGGAAACTTTGTGATGATGCGGCGAGCTACCGGTAAAGCCTTGAAAGAATGGCATCGCTGGCTTCACGAAAGCCACGGAATCGAACAATGGCCCGACAGTGTCGTTTACCATTGTCTCGCGGAGCCTCACTTGAACCCTTTGACGTTCCCTCGAGACCCACAACCCATGATCCTGGCCCCATTGAAACAGTTGAACGAGCTGACGATCCGCATCGATTATCTCTTCGACCTAATTGTATTGACCTTTGAACCCAGCCCCGGCGTGCGAACCATCGCCTATCTTTGGCCGGGGCCACCTGGAGTGGACTTTGATATCGATAGTCAAAATGCGGCCGAAGCGATCAAGGCCCGTTTGCTCAGGGCTTTTTCGGAAGAGCGCTTGTGGTGGGGCACGAGTTATCCGGTTGGGACTATAAGCGCTTTGTCAATTTGCCACTATTTTCCTGCTAAATTCCCGCTGCCATCCCACAAGGCACGCCATCTCGTCCAACCCGTACAACCACCAAGCCTTTCGACCACGCTGGATCTTGTGTGATCTCGTTTATGCTTCGCATCACTGTTTTTCATCATAGCGGTAGCCGTGCAATAAATCTGAAAATTGCTCAGCGCATCGCGCGCAAGGTACGGGGGGCTGTCAGAAAGGGGACGTGCGTTTTGATCGACTGGGAGGGCATCGAAACCGTTAGCCCGGGCTTTTTTGCGGAGTTGATCGCAACCAAGCGAGAGGACAAGGTCAAATTTTGTGGCCTTCCAATTTCTGTACAAATCGAATTGAGACAGTCTCCACCGAACGCAGGTTGTAATTGAGTTCAAATAAAACAAAATTACATGGCTAAATTCTCAAAAATCGAATGGACCGACCACACATTTAACCCGTGGATCGGTTGCACCAAAGTAAGCGAAGCATGCGACGACTGTTATGCCGATGCTGGCGACCAACGCTGGCATTGGACGCCTCAGGGGTGGGGTCCCGGCAAGCCCCGGCATCGCACATCGGTTGAGAATTGGAAGGAGCCCTTGAAGTGGAATCGCGCGGCGGCGGTTAGCGGAATACGCGCCCGAGTTTTCTGCGCGTCGCTGGCTGATGTCTTCGACCGGGAAGTGGATCCGGCCTGGCGCACGGATTTGTGGGAGCTGATCCGCCAATGTCCCCACCTTGATTGGCAGATTCTAACCAAACGTCCCCAGCTAATCGCGTCATATCTCCCGAGCGATTGGGGCTCGGGATGGCCCAACGTTTGGCTAGGCACGAGCGTTGAAAATCAACTCCGGGCTGACCAGAGGATCCCCCATCTCGTCGCTGTCCCGGCTGTGGTTCATTTCCTTTCGGTTGAACCGCTCCTTGCTCCGATTACCTTCAAGAATCTGGCCGAAATCGAATGGATCATCGTCGGTGGCGAAAGTGGGCCCACCCCCCGGCCCATGGAACCAAGCTGGGTATTGGATATTCAGGCCCAGTGCAATTCGACCGGAGTTCCTTTCTTTTTCAAGCAGTGGGGTGGGGTCAATAAAAAGGCAGCCGGTCGCATTTTGTCCGGAAGGACCTTTGATGATTTCCCAAAGCCTTAATTAATCAATTTTCCGGCGGGAGAAAGACTCTCCTCGACGTACGAGATGGTAATTAGAAAGTCCAAATAAAGAAACCAATGAAAACAAAACCCAAAAATCAGCAACCCATAAAAAACTCAAGGATTCGGCACGCATTCGATGCCGTGGATTCTGCGATGCGGAGAATTATAGCCCAGTACCCCTCCATGACGGCAGGTAGAGCGCTGCACTGCGCAATAACTGTCGACTCGCGCCGCACTACAAAGACTCGCAGTGCGGCCGCGATGGAGAAATTAATCCAAGAGACAGTTATGAACTATACCACGAGATTCGTCGCGAATTATGGCAAGATTTTCGTGCAGGGCAAAGAGCATGCCATGGCACAGGTCCTACTGAGGAAGTGGTCGGTACCAGACAACGAACTCGAGGTTGCCAAGTTTCTGAAGATGCTCAAGCAAGGGCGGCAAGGCTATGAGAAAGCGGACGAAATTTTAAGCAAGCCAGTCAAAAAGAAAGGGAAAGGATCCGCATCCTAACCCCGGGAGCCAGCCTCGTTTGCCGCTCCAAGTCGTAAAACAGAAAACTACCCCCTTTTTCACCCCCTATTTTTTTAAAAATGGCTTTTACCTCTGAAGGCTCCAAGGTTCGAGTCCTAGTAAATCCATGAAGATGTCCCAACAAAAGTCCCAACACTTCCATGGTGTTTATCGTGTTGACTGCGTTTCACGGTGTTGGAATGACAACGACATAAGCTGCTCTCCCTCTGGCGTTTAGAATCGCGAGTTCGAGTCTCGTCACCCGCTCCCCCTTTGTTTATCAACAACTTAGGGGGCAAACACCCCTCAACTGCTAAAAGAACTGCTAAAAACGAGGGGCGAATTTGACCGTATCTAATGCCGTTTTGGGCATGAAATGGCGTGGAGCTTACATCTGTCTACCCTCCGAATTTCTCAAAGGCTAGTTTCACCGATGCGGAAGATGACGACTGCGCCAAAGAACGTAGAGGACGGGATAAAGGAGCAGGCCCAGGATGGCCGATGTCACAACGCCACCGATCATCGGGGCCGCGATGCGCTTCATGATTTCGGAACCAGACCCTGTACTCCACATGATCGGCAATAGCCCGAAGAGAATGGCGGCCATGGTCATCATCTTGGGACGAATGCGCTGCACCGCGCCTTCCTTCACGGCGGCGATGAGGTCGTCGAATTTATTCATGGCGCCTCGCGCCACATGGTCGTCGTAAGCTTGATCGAGGTAAATGAGCATGACCACCCCGGTCTCGGCATCGATGCCTGCCAACGCGATCAGGCCCACGGCCACCGCCACGCTGAATTGGTATCCGCACAAATAGAGCAGCCAGAACGCGCCTATCAGGGAAAATGGCACGGCGAGAAGAACAATTGCTGTTCGAACAAACGAGCGCGTATTCACATAAAGTAGAAGGACGATGATCAGGAGCGTGAAGGGAATGATGAGCAGCAGCCGCTGTTCGACCAGCTGTAATTGCTCGAACGACCCGGCCCATTCCCAATAGACGCCCTGGGGCGGATGAACCATCAGGCGCAAACGGTCACCCGCTCGCTTCACGTAACCGCCGAAGTCGCCGGCCGTGGTATCAATCGAGACATAGGACACCAATTGACCGTTTTCGCTGCGGACTTCCGGCGGTCCACTGGAAAATCGAACCGACGCAAGTTCAGAAAGAGGCACTTGTGCGCCACCAGAAATGGCAACTGGAATCTGCCGAATGGCTTGCAGATTATCACGAAAGTCGCGGGCGAGGCGCACGCTGATGGGGTAACGTTCGCGGCCCTCGACCGTGTAACCGATGGTATTGCCTCCGATGGCGGTCTCAACCACCTGGTTGATGTCATCGACGCTGAGACCGTAACGTGTGATGACTTCCCGGTCGGGTGTGATGTCGAGGTATCGGCCTCCCTCGGAACGTTCGGCAAAGACGCTCCGGGTGTCTGGAAAATCCTTCAGGGCCTGCTCGATCTGTTGTCCTGCCACGGCGATGTCATGGATGCTGGGGCCGTAAACGCGCAAGCCCAGATTGGAGCGAAAGCCCGTCGTGAGCATTTCGGTGCGGGTCTGAATGGGCATCCATATCACGTCGGCCATACCGGGTGTCCGTACATGGTTGAGGATTTCTTGTTGGAGCTTTTCCCACGTCATGCCGGGCCGCCATTCGTCCGGCGGCTTCACTTGGATCGTGGTTTCAAACATGGAAAGAGGCCCCGGATCGGTCGCGGTCTCAGCCTGTCCGGCTTTGCCAAAGATAGTGAGAAATTCCGGAATCTCGCGCAGACGGGCATCTTGATCGTGCAGGACGCGGGAGGCTTCCTGGATCGCCATGCCGTCCGGAGCGGTTGGCATGAAGAGAAAATCGCCTTCGTTGAGCGGCGGCATGAACTCGCTGCCCAGATTAACGACGGGGATGATGGTAAGCGCCAGCAGTGCGAGCGAGATGCCGGCCACAAGCCATCGGGCGCGTAAAACCCAATCGACCACGGGCCGGTAAAGCGCAATCAGAATCCCGTTGATCGGGTTGCGCGCCTCGGGCGTGATTTTTCCCCGGATCAGGGCAACCATCAAGACGGGGACGAGCGTCACGGAAAGCAATGCCGCGAAAAACATCGAAAAAGTTTTGGTAAAGGCCAGGGGTTGGAAAAGACGACCGGCTTGCCCCTCCAGGGTGAAAACTGGAATAAACGAAACGGTGATGACCAGCAGTGAAAAGAAAAGAGGGCGTCCCATCTTTTGCGCGGCGCGAAGGATCGCATCGATGCGCTCGCGATTCGTCAGTTCCCGGCCAAGCTTCGAATGGTTTCGTTCCAGTTCCTTGTGGGCGTTTTCGATCATGATGATCGCGGCATCGACCATGGCTCCGATGGCAATCGCGATTCCTCCCAGCGACATGATGTTCGCGGTGAGGTGCATCGCGACGAAGGGAATGAAGGAGAGCAAAATCGCCGTGGGCAGCATGATGATCGCCACCAACGCGCTGCGGAAATGCCAGAGAAAAACCGCGCAAACGAAACTGACGATGATGCTTTCCTCAATCAGCTTGGAGCGGAGTGTGTCGATGGAGCGATGGATCAGCTTGGATCGGTCGTAGACAGGCACAATCTTCATGCCGGGTGGCAGGGCGGGTTCGATCTGGGCGATCTTCTGCTTCACCCTCTCAATGACGGAGAGTGCGTTTTCACCAAAGCGCATGACGACGATGCCGCCAACGGTTTCGCCCTCGCCGTTGAACTCCGCGATGCCTTCCCGAAGGTCTGGCCCCAGTTCCACCGTTCCAACCTGATCGACGGTGATCGGCGTGCCGTTGGCCGAAGCCTTCAGGACAATATGACGAATGTCGTCCAGCGATTTAATGTAACCCTCGCCGCGAATATAATATTCCGCGGTGGACACCTCGAACGATTTGCCGCCCACCTCCATGTTGCTCTTGCGCACCGCATCGACCACCTCGCCAATGCCGATGCCATAACTGATCAACTTGTTCGGATCAACGTTGACCTGGTACTCCTTCACAAAACCGCCAATGCTCGCCACCTCGGCCACGCCTTTGACCGATCCCAGGGCGTATTTCAACGTCCAGTCCTGGAGCGTGCGCAACTGGGCGAGATTTTGATGTCCCGTCGAATCGACCAGTGCGTACTGATAGACCCATCCGACGCCCGTCGCATCCGGGCCAAGGGTTGGAGAGACATCGGGTGGCAGGGCGTTTCGGGCGGCGTTTAGATATTCCAGCACGCGGGAACGAGCCCAGTAGATGTCGGTGCCATCTTCGAAAATCACATAGACGAATGATCTCCCCATCATGGAAAGACCCCGCACCGCCTTTACTTTCGGCGCGCCGAGAAAGCGACTCGTGATTGGATAAGTAATCTGGTCCTCGACCAGGGCTGGACTGCGCCCCTCCCATGTCGTGTAGACGATCACCTGTGCGTCGGAAAGGTCGGGCACAGCATCAAGGGCCACATGAAAGATGGCATAAATCCCGGCGCAAACCGCGGTCAGGACGAGCAGCCCGATCAGGAATGGATTGCGTCCACTCCAGTCGGTGATCTTTTCAATCAGCCCCGTGGAGAATTCGGATGGAGGCCGGCTGTTCACGGATGTGTCCCCCATGTCTTCAGCACACCCTGAATCCGGCTCTCGGCGTCAATAAGGAAGTTGGCGCTGGCGATGACCCGATCACCTTCATTCAGTCCCGAGATCACTTCGTCATAATCGCCGGAATGCGCGCCAATCGCGATTTCACGGGGCTCGAGTTTTCCTCCTCCGTGGTCGATGAAGACAATGTACTTGTCTCCCGTTGGAACCACCGCACCGGTGGAAATGCTGAGCCTTGGGCCCAGGGGCGTCTCGCCGGAAACCTCGGCGAAGAGTCCGGGATGGAATTTGTGAGCGGGATCGGCGATGACAATCCGGGCGAGGATGCGGCGCCGGCCTTCGTCCACATGTGGATCAAGAAAACTTATTTCGCCTTTTATCTTCTCGCCTGGCATGGAGGGAAATGTGACAGTCATTTTCTGGTCCACATTGATGTATGGGGCTTGGTCCTCGGGGAATTCGGCCACGATCCAGACGTGGCTGTGGTCGGCCAGTTCCAGGAGAGATTGCCCGGCTTCAAAGCGCATCCCCTCAATCGCCTTTTTTGTCCTCACATACCCGTCGAATGGAGCCAGGACGTCGAAGCTGCCGGAAAGACCATGGCCGGTTCGGAGATCGATCTCATCCGTGCTTAGGGCGAATTTTTCCAGGTCATGAATCTGATCCTCGGACAAATCCCAAACCCGGATGCGCGCCCGCATCAGCCCCAATTGGTTGTCGAGCGCGATGCTGTTGTTCTGGGACATCAGGGGCGTCCGTTTCCAGGCGCGATACGATTTGATGTAATCGATCTGTGTTTGCAGCCAGCCTCCGCACAAGACCCGCATCAGGGGTTCGCCCTTGCGCACGGTCATGCCTTCATAGTTGGCGTGGAGCTTTTCGATATAACCGGCCCCGGCCTTGACGTTGATGTCGCGCAGGGCTGACTCGTCGATTTCAGCCCGAGCCGGGGCTCTCAGCATTCGGGTTAAATTCCGCCTGGCAACAACCTCGGTCTTTACACCGATTTCCTGCAAGCGTTCGGGCGCGATATTGACAATGCCCGTGGAGGCATCGACCGACTCCGATGCCATTGCCGCCGCCGCCGGAATTGCATTGTCCGTTGCCGCGGACTTCATGACCGGCACCAAGTCCATGCCGCAGATCGGGCATTTTCCCTTGGGGTCCCGCGAACGCACGAAGGTGTGCATCGGGCAGGTCCAGTACGCGATGTTACTGTCCGTGGTCTTGGTTCCCCGCGCCGGCCGCGAACAGGCCGACAGAGCGAGAAGTGAAATTCCGAGAAGAGCCCGGCGGCGATTTACCGGGGTATTTCCTGTAATGTTTTGAATTTGCTGAATGAAAGACATAATCCGACCTCCAAAATCGATTTGAACACAACTGTCCCGCAGCCTTCAGGCACGGGAACGACCTTGATTGGAGGAGGGAGTTAAATGAGCCAGACGCGCAGAACGGCCTGGGGCGAATGTCCACAAAACGGCGGAGAGACATTCGGTTCGCAGCGATGAAACGCTGGCAGCGAAACTAAACCGATTGGGCGTATCGGGAGGACGGTGAAAAGAGGAACTCCGATTCGGAGCGATGGTGCGGATGTCGTCTTGGCAGGAAGGCTTCTATCGCTTAACGGGGTACGGGCAACGCCGCACGAATGGCTGCCGACTTGGTCGTGATGGCACTTGCAGACCATGCCGCAACAGCAGCATCCCGACTTCGATACCTGCGGAAGAGAGCTGGAGCAGATGGCCTCCGGACTGGATAGGTCGAGTGCCAGGAAAAGCATCATGACTTGCACGAAAATCTTAAAGCGCGGAGCCATGTTAAAATTGTTGCAACATCAGACTCACTTTTCAAGCCCAACTTGCGGTGGGACCCTCGCCGATCATCGCCGGCCTGCCTCCTAAACAAGGGCCTCACTGTGGTTAACCCTGCCGTCGTCCTGGGCGGAGGAGGCCCCCATTTCATCGAACATTTCCACTTCCTTTCCCCCATGCAGCCATTCTTGGGATTGAGACACCCAGGCTTTGGCCTCCTCCGGAGTTATGCCATGCGATACCACGATATTATGATGATCGGCGAGGTATTGTTCGACCGAAATCCACTGCCCCTGATGAAAGACTTTTTTTGAAATGCAGGACATCTTCAGGAACGCTTTCGTTTCATTCTTTCGATTAATCGCCCGAACGAGCCAAACAATTATGCCAAGAGTAAAAGCAATTTGCATGATGACAGTGAAAAAGGCGCAGCTCCCATAAGTCAGCAATCCGTGCCGCTCAAGTTCAAGTTGGATCACCCCGGGGGCAATCGGCAGGAAAATGAATGGCAAGAAGGACTTGATAAGGTAAAACGTCTTCATCGATGGCATTTAATGGCAGCGGTCATGCCAATGCCGCCAAGACCGCCTTTTTTGGCGCCAATTTCCGAGAAAACACCTGTTTATGTGTAAAATCAGCCTTAAGAAGCCTGTTTTAAGCCCATTTTCAAGGTCCATGACCTCAACTGAATCCAGCACAGCGGAAATTAAATCCTTTTTTGTGGAATGAAACTCCGCTTTCCCCCGCTGATACCGAGCAAGCTCGCGGTGCTGCACATGGCGGTATTTTCCGGCGAAGCTTCATTCTCCTCCGCGGGAGAGCTATCGGATGTCCGAAGCGGAGAGGGCCACCGGCAGGGCGACAGGCAGAACGCGAATCGGGGCGTCGGCTGCCATGGTGGTCTGTGCAGGCCTTAACTCGACGGCGCTGTCGGCACGGGGCGGAAGGGGAAGAGGAACACTGGCCGAGGAAGCATGCGGTACGAGGGGAGTTGATGGCGCGGCGGGACTGGAAACGTGAACCGACGAAGGCGGAGTTTGTGCCGATTGAACTTGGATGTCGTGCCGAATTTTCTCAAGCTGATTGGCATAATCGGACAGTTTTTTTTGCGCATCTTGTTGCGCCTGTTGAGATTGTTGCAAAGCAGCGATCTGCTTGCGAATTTCCGAAAGGGATTCGGTTTGTTCGCGAGTGGCCTTGCCAAGAGGCTCCAAGGACGATTGCAGCGCATCGACTTCTCTATTGAGATTGTTGAGGGTCTCTGTTTTCGAGGAAAAAATGGTATCCTGGGCGATCTGGTACTGTTGAAGGGCCGTCGAATTCTGATCAAGCCTTTGTTCGATCGAGGCGAATCGCGACTCCAGCGTGAAGTAGTAGGAGTCTCCCGCTCCGATGAGGGCAACGGCGATCAGGAACAAAGCCCAGTTGGTCGATGTCATCTTGTGCGAATTCATAAGGCTTGTGCCGGTTCGGAGTACTGTCGGAAATAGAGGTTGAGGCACTCCATCCAGTATTGCTTTTGGCCTTGAAGGCAATTGATCTGGGTCTTGATCATCTGAAGCTGGATCTGGATTTTTTGCCTGGATTGGTATTCCAAATCCGAGATTTGCGACCTGAGCATGACTAAATCGAGCGGCTCCTGGTCTTCTGGGGCGGGCGTCCAGTCATACTGCCGGAGGAGTCCGGCCAGGACCCCCTTTTTCTTTTTTAACTCGGGAAGATCCTCCCATCTGCGATTGGAAATGGCGGAAAGCTCCCACATGAGCAGCTCGACGACTTCGCGCAGAAGAAGAGTTTTTTTGCTCAATTCATCTTGTGACCGAACGGAACGCATTCTGCCTACGTTATCGGAACCATGCCGAAGAATATTAGGGTTGGCGCGAACAATCCGCGTTCACGGCGCGTTAGAACTCTTATCAAACGCAGCCATGGGTCGCGTTGCCTTTACTTTTTGGCCTCTGACGAGGCGCGAGGAAGGAGAATACCCTCCGCGGTCTTTGACTGACGAGCAACGAAGTCAGAGGCCAAAAAATAGGCAAACCTCCGGGCCGGGGTTCCTTGGCCTTCCGGCGCGGCCCATGCCTGCTTTTGATAAGAGTTCCAGACTCGTTGCGGGTTGTCGGGAACTCCGGCCTTCATATTATAAGCGCGCCTGCCGACAAGAGGAGAAATGAGCGGCAACGTATTCGCTAAGATTTTTGCTCAGGTTTTTCTAGGTCGGGCCGATGTACCGTGTAGATCGGCATGAAACCGGTCCCAGGACGGTCGGAGTCCTGCATAAAAACCCGATGTCCGGCAACCCCGGAAAGTCGCATGATGCGGCTTATTAAAAGGAAAGGAAATCCATTATGGCAGTTATAGGATACAACAGTGCGGCGGTAAATGCGGCGTATTACTTGAATCAGAATTCGATGGCACTAAATTCAGCGATTCAGGAACTTGCTTCCGGAAGTCGTCTGGCCAATCCGGCGACGGACGCGGCAGGCGTGGCGGTCAGCGGCCAATTGTCGGCGACTATCGGGGAGTTGGGTGCGGCCACCCAGGGAGTGAAGGACGTTGTCTCGCTTGCTCAAACCACTGACGGTTTCTTGAGCACGATTCAGCAGCAGTTGACTCGCATGAGCGAGCTTGCCCAGGAAGCCACCAATGGCTCTTTCGGGTCGGCCGATCTTGCGAATTATCAAACTGAATTCTCCTCGCTCGTCGGGCAGATCAGCACCATTGCAAGCTCCGCGCAGTTCAACGGCACCAGCTTGTTCCCCTCCGGCGGTGGAACGATCAGCGTGGCCATCGACTCCAGCGGGACAACCGACTCGTTCACGCAGCAAGCCCTCAGCACATCGAGCCTTGGAATCAGCAGCCTGAACATCGGCACAACGGCAGGCGCGGGCACGGCCCTCACGGCGGTGAACGCGGCGATCGCCACGGTGACGGGACAGCGGGCCTCGGTAAACGCGAGCGTTTCGAAGTTCAACTTCTACGCTCAGAACATCGCAACGGAAACGACGAACTTGCAGGCCGCAAATTCCTCGATCTCCGATGTCGATGTGGCGACGGAGAGCACTCAACTGGCGAAGGACAACATTCTTCAGCAGGCGAGCGCCTCGATGCTTGCGCAGGCGAATGCTTCTCAGAATTCGCTCTTGAACCTCCTCAAATAAGCGGTGACCGGCAACCTGGCTTGAACGGGCTCCCTCTCGGGAGCCCGTTTTTCATTTAAAGATTAAGGTTTTTCGCCCGGATGCCGAAATTGTGAAAAAGCAACCATGCGGAAGCCAATATCAAGGGAATATATGAAGGTTAACTTTTGCTTTTTATTTAGCGTTCGCAAAGCCATTCTCAGAATACCTTGATATGAGCGTTCAAGACGATCAGGAATAAAATCCTTTTGCCACCTTTATGTTGTTGAGTGAGGCTCTCAAGAAACAGGTAGCGGAGGCCGCTGCCACTATCGAAAACGAGGCCCGGCAACGTCCCGTCATCCTGGTCTTTGGCCTCGGAAGCTACGGCGATGTCATTCAAATCACCCCTCTTCTTCAGGCCCTGAAGAAGAAATTTCCGGAAGCCGGCCTTCTTTTGGTCCATCACGATTTATCAGGCTTAAGGTTGCTTGAATCGGCTCCGTATCTGACCAAATCCATTCACCTGCGCTCCAGCCTTCATTACTTGCTCCGAAGCCGGTTAGAGGACCAAGCGTATGATCTGATGGTGGAATGCCGTTACGTGATCAAATACACGCTCTCGACCAACCCGCGCTTTAGCCAAGAGGAAATGCAATTCATCCAGGACGCGCAGGATTTCCAGAAACCCTGGCTTGGTCTCGTTCAGAATTTCCCTTTCGATAACGATCTTCTTTGGCGGCAAGCTAAAACCAAGGGATGGTCGATGTACGACTTGATGGCCTGCACTTCGGGCTTTTGCGGAGAGGACTTCGAGGCCTTGCGCATCCATTTGCCCAAGAACAGGCAGCCGAGCACAAAGTTTTCCTTTCCGCCTCGATACATCGTCGTCAGCAATTCCGCCGAATGGCTTTCCCTGCAAAGCTCCCTCTGGACCAAGAGCCTGCCTCACGCCAGAATGAGAGAGGTCCTCGTTGAGCTCAAAAAAAGCTCCATACCGACCGTGATGATGGGTACAACGAACGATCCCGGAGATTATCCCGTGGACTTTGATTTACGCGGTAAAACCAATCTTTTGGAAGCCGCGGAAATTATCAAAAACGCCCGCCTTTTTCTTGGACCGGAAGGGGGATTGGTCAATATGGCCAAAGCCGTCGACATTCCTTCCGTCGTCTTTTTTGGTTCCACCCCGGTCGAATTTTTCCGGTTTAAGGCCAACATCAACATCGAACCCCGCTTCTGCGGAGGCTGCTGGTGGTCCACGGAAAGCTATTTGCGCCAATGCCCCCTGCTGGATGATATTCCCCCTTGCACCGATTCCCTGGATACACAAGAGATCGTCCGAAGCGTGCAGGAACTTTTTCAGCGTTAATCCATGAACACAGAAACCGAATTTCCATCCAAACTGGCTGAGATCATGGGCGCCATGGAACGCGAAGAATGGGCCAAGGCCATTCATGATTTGGAAAATATCGGGCCTATCCCGGATAAATTCCATGCCATTGCATCCAATATTCTTTTTTACCTCTATATATCCAGAAATCAATATGAACAATTCGGTCGCATCAGCGAGCGATTCGAGCCCGCCAAATCAAAGGACTGTGTTTCCGCGCTGCTCTTGTTCCGGGACAAAAAACTCGAATACCCCATGGAATTGCCCAAAGACTGGTCGATTGCCACGTGGGAAAAGGCGATAGAAAGCCACGCCCTAAGGGGTAAAATGGATCCCAAGGAACTGCGGCTTTGCTTTTTCTTTTTATCCTTTTTAAACCGCCCGCGGCTTCTTGAAAAGCTGCTCCCTCTCTCGGTGGAATCGGGCGAGAATCTCGATAATGAATCGATCTCGATTGTCCTCCGCTGCTATCTTAAGTGCGATTGGTTCGCGCAGGCGCGCCGCTTTCTCTGGATCAACAATCTTAATAATATCGCTTTTGAGCGATTTGGTTTTCTCATTGATCGAGCCGAAAAATCCACCACCGCGGTTCCGGAGTCGAACGATAAATTCCTGACCTTTCTTCGGTATAAATTCGGTTCGCATCTCCCCGCAAAAAGCTCCGGTTCCAGCAGCACAAGATAAGCCTTGTGGAACCTCGCCAGATCGGGGGTTTAGGTCAGGCTGAGACGGTTGAGGGACAGCGAATCCGTGACAGGCGGATGGTTATGAGCCTCCGTCCGGATGCGGTCAAGCGGGCAGCGGCACGGGTGCTTCCACAACTGGAGCCGGCCGGTGTGGAAACGATGGGAAGGGTGCGGTCTGGCTTCGGGGTTCACGTCCATGGGTGAGCTGGCGCCAGCGGATTTCCCATGTGTGCTCGTTAAGAAAATGGTGATGGAAAAGCTGGCCCAGATTTTGGAGATCGCGTCCCGGGGTTTGGAAAAGCCGGGCGGCGTTTTCTTGCAGGGAGGATTCATCCGACGCGGTGACCAGGCCGGACTCGGGAGGAAAGAGCGCCGCCAACTCCGGCCGGTAATCGCTCAGGAGAGGGACGCCGCAGGCTCCGCATTCAAAGACGCGGAAAGGCAGGCCTCCTTCGATGGACTGGGGATCGGTGATCTGCAACTGCCATTTTCCGGTGCGGAACAGGCCTTTCCAGGAGGAAGCGGCGATGACGCGGGTATCGGCGTAGACAAGATCGGCACCCTCGGGCAAAGCGGCGCGAAGCTCTTCTTCACCGGCGTAGGATTCCGTTCCATGTCCGCTTAAAATGGCCAAGGGGCCGGCCTTGGCCACGGCGGAGAGTCCCCGCAGGCGGGCGATGCGTTTGCCCCAGCGCCAAAGCAAATGATTCCAGAGCGCGAAGGTGACAGGATCCTTGAGCACGGCATCGATGGCCCTTGCATATTTGATCCCGATGAAAGACCGGCATTTTTGGGACAACTCGTAGGGTCTCATTGGCCATGGCGCTTCGCGCATCGCCGCGCAAACTTCCTCGAGGAAACGCCTCAAGTGGGCGGGGAAAGCCTCGGCAAAGGTGTCGAGCGATTTGAGCGAGGGTACTGTCCCGATGAAAGCGGCGCGATCGCCCCATGTCCGATTCCAAGGTTCCGCGTTTGGGCGGAGGAGAAGGGGATCGGCGGCCAGGTGGATGGGGAAAGCTTCGGCTCCGGTTAGCATCTTCCATTGGCAGCGCCAGTATCCGTCCCAGATTCCCACGCGCACACCGTGATTTTTCTGCCAGTCGGTCCAGACTTCAGGAAGGGATAGCGTTTTGGGCGAACGGTAATAGTCATCGAACCAAAGCGAAATTTTTTCGACCCCCGCCAGGGATGGGGCGTCCCAAAGATATTTGAGGTTAAGCGGGGCATCCATGAGAAAACAGACCGTGTCGGGCTGTTTTTCCAGCAAGTCGATGCGCACCTCCTTTTCCGTCCTGGGACGGCCGGCGGCATCGGCCAGAAAAATGACTTCGGCTTGCCAACCCGCTGCCATGGCGCCGGAGCGCAGGCCCCGGGTGAAGAGAGACTCAAGCCCCTGCCGGCTTTCAAGAAAGATGACCCGCGGAGACATTTTCACGGGGTGGGGTTGGCGGTGGGTGGGGTTGTGCCTTGAGGTGATCGCTCAGGCGGCCATGACTTGAAACCGGCTGGCCCGCTGGTCCGCCGCGAACCAGGCGTTTCTCAGCTCACGAATCAAAGGCAGGATGGCCCGGATTCTTTCCGGCTCGCGTTTATCAAAGGCTTCCGAAAATTCCCTGGTGAAGAAAAGATAGAGCGCGCTCAGCGTCCCGCACAGCAAAGGATCCACGCCGTGTTTAAGGGAACGGTTGAGTTCCGTCATGATGTCGATGCAGCGCGAGACGGACTGAGAGGCCTGTGCCAGGTTGTTCGGATTTTCCAGCGAGGCGATCTCCGTGTCGGCGCGTTCGGCATGTTGAATCAGGCGGTCGTAGAGCATGATCAACAATTGTCCGGGAGAGGCGTTGTTGATCTGCGCTTCCAGATAAAAATTGCGAAGGCGTTGATCCATATGTGTTATCCTAGCGATGAAGGTTTTTTACCAGCTGCAGGCAGTTTTCCATAAAAGCCCGCAGTTGCCGGAGCCAGGGCAGGAGCCGGAGTTCGATCGAATCGGAAATCTCCATGGTGTCGCCTTTGTTAAAGGCGGCGTGGAGCGTGTGCATGACCCTGCCGAGATCCTTAAGCTGGCGGTCGACGAGGTGATTGACTTGCGCCTCGGTCAACAACCCGGAGAGACGCGGCAGAAATCCGACTTGGGATTTGATTTCCTCGCAAATCGACTGCCAGCGGATCACGATTTCAGCGGGATCGCCGAGGAGAACCTGTGTGACCAATTCTTCGCAATCAGCTTCCAGCCGGCGGGTGTCCCGGCACTTGTGGGTGAGCGCGCCTTCCAGTGCGACGGCCAGCGGGATCGAGGCGATTTTGCAGATTTCACAACGTGAGAAGAGATCATGGGCCTCCTCCAGACTGCTCACCACCGTTCCATCGAATTCGCAACTGCCAATGGAGAGATTGCGGGCCAGGAGAATCTCCATGATTTGCTGGCAGAATTCAGGGAAGCTCTGGGGAACCGGGAGTTTTTGTTCCAGCGGATTGTTATCAATCAATATTTTCATAGTTTGGTGTAAGATTAAGAGCTGCTGCCGACGCTGCCAAAGCTGCTCGGGGAACTGCTGCTGCTACTGCTGCCCGAGCTCGACCCGGAGCTGGAACTCGATTGGCCGTTGAGGATGCCCGACAAACCCTGATTAGCGCCCTCGATGGAATCGAGCGCGGCAAATTCTTTTTCCAGATTGGTCTGTTCCGCCGCGATTTGCTCCTGCATGCGGGTGATCTGGCTGGTGTTGAAACTGATCTGTTGTGTGTTCGCGTTTTGCTCGCTAACGATGACTCCGTTGAGGGAATCATTATAGGAGGCGATGACGTTTTGGACCGTGTTGGTGAGACCGGCCTTGGGGTCATTAAACAGCGCGACAACCTGGCTGGGATTGTTCGTCAGCGCGTTTTGAAGCTTCGTCGTGTCGACATTGGTCAGTGTGTTATCGTTGGCATTGGTAACGATTCCGAGATCGCTCAACATGCGAATCGTGGCCGTGCTGCTGACTTCGCCGGAGGTGACCTCACGAAGCTGCGGCGCCAAAAAAGTAAAGTTCATGTCAGTCGCAAGGGGGCCGCTCTGTGTTGTGCCCGACGTGCCCGACGCACTCTTCTGGGTGTCGGTATTGATGAGGCTTTGCGTGGAATTATATTGGGAAACAAACGCGTTGAGCGCGTTGGCGATGGTGGTGACATCCGGGGCCACGGTGATCTGCGTGGCGCCGGCGCCCGTCGCGGTAAAGGTAACCCCGGGTGCGTTTAGCGCACTGCCGCTGATCACGTTGCTGTTGCTCTGGCGGACGGTGTTGCTGTTGCCCACGGTGAAGAGGGTTGGCTTGCCGACCTGCAACTGGCTGTCGCTGGAAGTGAGGCGCAGGGCGGTGGCGATATTGCCCGTGCCATCGGCGACGGTGATGTTCTGCGGTCCCGACTGCTTGGAGCTCAAGACCATTTGGTCTTCATAGGTGTCATAAACCGCGGTAACACCAGCGCCACTTGAGTTGATGTTACTGATGAGCGTATTGAGGGAGTCGCCGCTATTATAGGTGATCGAGACACCGTTGATGGTAAAGGTGCCGGCGGTAAGCGGAGTGCGCAGCCCCGCCGTGGCCAGGTCGGCGGTGGGGTCGATGCGCCCGAGGCCGGTGGTGGAGGAAACCGTATCGGCGCCGTTGTTAAAAAGCCGGGCTTGCTGAAGGAAGTCGCTGGTGTCGGCGGACGACCCGAGGAGGATGGGCGAGGAGGATGACAAAGAGACGACCCCGGTTGTGCTGTCATAGGAGGCGGTGACCCCGGCGCGGGAGTTGTTGATCAAGCCGATGACCGATGTGGTGGAGTTGGGGTTGCCGTCATCGAGGACGTCGCTGCTGGACAGCGTGATTTGCTTGCCGTTGATGGTGAAGAATTCTCCGCTAACGGAGCTTTCACCGAGAACCGTCCCGATGGGCGTGCCGCCCGCCGGCGGCGCGGTCAATTTGGCATCGGCAAATGCACCGCTGGAAGAACCTCCAGTCAGAACGGTTGGGGTGGCCACTTGGGTGACGTCCAGGCTGATGGTGCCCGGCGTGGCCGGGTTCGTGCTGTCGACCGCGGCGCTGCCGACGCTGGTGTTGGAAACGGTTGCGACCTGGGAACTCAAGAGACTGGGAGTCAGAGTTTGCAACTGGGTGCTGAGGGTCCCCAGGCTCGTCCCGAGGGCGCTCAGGGTGGAGTTCTTGTTGGTCAGCGTCGTGTCCTCGGCCTGGAGGTTGGTCATGGGAATGCTGTCAGCCGCGATGATCGATTGGATAATCGACGAAACGTTCAAACCGCTGAAGGTGCCTCCGATGGTAACACTCATAAACCGTAGATACCCACTCTATCGGTATGAAGGCGCTCTCCTTGAGGGAAAACCTGGATCAAAAAGCGGAGGTTTTCCTGGAAGGACGCGCTCCGGCGCGTCGGCGGATGACCGGGTGGTTGGCCCTCCAGATGAAGCCGCCAGCCATGCTCTCACGAGCGCGGCCGCGCGACGCGGTTGCCATTCGCGGCGCCTGCCGTCCGCAAGACCTATTTCCCGACGATTTCCCGCGATGGCTCGTCGAGTTCCGATTCGTCGCCGGCTTGAGCAGGGGCTTGATATTCCTTCAACTTGTTGCGAAGGGTCCGGACGTTGATGCCGATCAGGCTGGCGGCCTCGTTGCGGTTGCCGGAGGTTTTCTTGAGCGCGAGGAAGATCAACCGCTTCTCGACGTCGCCCAGAGTGGGGAAATCCTGCCCGTCGCCGAAAACGGAATCTCCCGAACTCACGGCTTGGGAGGGGATGATATCCGAGTAATTCAATTCGCCCTCATCGGTCGAGAGAATGACGGCCCGTTCCGCGTAGTTGCGCAACTCGCGGACGTTGCCGGGCCAGGAATAGCGGCAGAGATGGTCGAGGGCGATGGGGCTGATTTGAGGGACCGGCTTGTTATGTTTCCGCGCGAATTGGTCGAGGAATTTTCCCAGAAGAAACTCGACTTCGCCTTTGCGCTCGGCCAGCCGCGGGACCTTGATGGGCACGACATGAAGCCGGTAATAGAGGTCCTCCCGGAATTTTCCCGTGGCCACCGCCTGGTTCAGATCGCGGTTGGTGGTGGCGATGATGCGCACATCGACCTTGATCGTGCGGGTGCCCCCGACCCGTTCGAATTCATGTTCCTGAAGAACGCGCAGCAGCTTGGCCTGGAGCGCCAGGGATATTTCGGTTATTTCATCAAGCAGGAGGGTGCCTCCGTTGGCCAGTTCGAACCTTCCCTCGCGCTTCAAGGTCGCACCCGTGAAGGCGCCCTTTTCATGGCCAAAGAATTCGCTTTCGAGGAGATTCTCGGGCACCGCCGCGCAGTTGACTTTGATGTAGGGTTTGTCCCGGCGCAGGCTCGTTTCGTGGAGCGCGCGGGCGATGACTTCCTTGCCCGTGCCGCTTTCCCCCTCGATCAGGACCGTGGCGTCGGTCGGGGCCACCTGCTTGATGAGTTTCTGCACCTGGTTCATCTCGGGGCTGATGAACAACAGGGACGAAAATTCGGATTCTTCCGCGAGCTGATTTTTGAGGTTGGTATTTTGCTTGCGCAATTCCCTCTGCTGGGCGATCTGCGCGATGGCCAGTTCGAGCTGGCTGGCCGTGAAGGGCTTGAGCAGGTAGTTGGAGGCGCCCATTTTCATCGCTTCCACCGCCGACTCGATGGTGCCGAATCCGGTGATGATGATGACCTCGACCGCACTGTTCATTTTTTTGAATTGCTTGAGCAATTCCATCCCGTTGCCGTCGGGGAGTTGCAGGTCGGATATGATCAAATCGGCCGGCTCCTTTTGCTGCTCTTCGCTGGCCTGGCGGCAGCTGCTCACGGCCAGCACGGGAATTTCCATTTTTTGCAGGGAGATCACAAGGGCCCGCCGGACGACGGGATCGTCCTCCACAACCATGATTTTTTCAAACCGTGACGAGTTCAATAGAAGATAAGGAGGTGGCTATTGGGTTGAGGCTGTCCGAGGCGCCGGCAGCAATCGGTTCAGGTAACGGCTTAGCTCGAACAGGTCGTCTTCCTCGACGAAACCGTGCCGGACATCGGCTTTCGAGGATGAATTAACGGGGCTGTCCATATTCGCGCGCGTCGTTGCCGCCTGACACCTGACCAGCGCATCATAATGATTCAGCATTTCCTGCCAAGTCTTACCTTCCGGTGGCAACCGGGAGGATTGCCGGAGAAGCGGGGGCAGGATGGAGCCGTTCTTTTGGTTGAGGGCCAGGAGAAATTCGGCGGTCCGTTTTTGCCAATGTGTTTCGTCCCGCGGCCACACGGTGCGAACGGTCCAGGCCAGGGATTGAAGTTCCTGCCGGGCTTGTTCGGGGGCGTCCTTGAGAACGTAGAGATGGTAGAGACGCAACCGGGCTTCGGAAGCCAGCGGGTTGAACGGGTGCTGCTGAAGAGTCTCCTCATACAGACTCGTGGCGTTATCGATCTGCCTGAGTTGGTAATAGCAATCGGCTTGAAGAAAGGCCGCCTTTTCCAGTGAGATGGCGCTGGCCGATGGGGCTTCCCGGCGGTAACGGGCAAAAAGCTCCGCCGCGCGGGCCCATTGACCGCTTTGGTATTCGTTGGCGGCCAGGGCCCACAGAGTGCCCACCGTCAACCGGGTGTATTGTTTCAGGTCCTCGGCGTTTTGCACCTGCCCCTGGTTGACCGTATGGGCCAGCGCAATGTAAAAGGCGTCGCGAGCCATGTCGGGCAGTCCCATTTGCATGTAATGCGTGCCGATCCGGTAGGCGACCGCTCCGAGTTCCGGCCGCGCGGGATAGAGCTCGGTCCAGATTTTGAGCCAGCACAACGATTCAGCTTCCTGATGCTGGGAATCGAGGCAATCGGCCAGTTCAAGGATGGCCCGGGCGCGGTATCGCGGAAGCATATCGACATTCGCCAGCACTTGCCGGAGATAGGCGATGGCCATGACGTTATCGTTGCGTTTGCGCAAATAATCGATTTGCTGGATATAAGGAGGCAATTTTTCCGACACGAGAGGCTCGGGCCGAACGGAGACAGGATCAAGGGTATCGCGGATGCTGCCGTCATCAAGGATGACGCCAGGCGCTTGGACGGTGGAAGATGCCGCCCCGATGCCCGGCTCCTGAGTTGCGGACGCCGAAGGGATGTTCGCAAGACCGCAAGCCATCAGGATCAACCAGCGGCGCATGGTTTTAACGCTGAGGCGTTTGGTAAATGGCCGCCGATCCCGCCACGGATCGGGGATCGCTGTCGGCGGAATCGAGCAGGGGTGGGAGCCAGTAAGGATCTTCCATGTTGCCAGACGGTCCACTACCCGCGCTGCCGGCGCCGCCGGTACTTGCAGTACCGCTGGACGAACCGGGGGCGGACGTGGAGGGGGCATGGTAGCTATTGGCCTGTTGGCGCGCTTCGGCTGCCGCCGCCTGGGGATTGGCCTTGATCCACTCCAGGAAGGGTGACACGGCGATGAGGGTCGGACTGGTTTCGGCGGGAGCCGGGGAAGTTTTTTCCTTGGAGGCTGTCGCCGTCGGCGCCGGAGCAGCGGGAGGCGCTTCTTTCGGTAGAGCTGGCGGGGCAGGCGCGGGAGAGGCGGCGACGGTGATTTTTTTCCCCAGCGGTTTGAGTTGGTCGGGCAACGGGGACATGGTGACGACGCGGGACCAACTCGGCATGGCTAGAAATGATGTCACGCCAGATGCTTGGGGCCGGGCTGCCGAAAAGGTGAGTAAATCTTTCGGATCGTCTTGCGGCAGCCCGGTCAGATCATCTCCGCGCAAGGGAGTGGGCGGGAGCATGAGAAGAAGAGAGAGCAGGGTCAGGAACGATGCGGTGATGCTGCGCCAAGGGGCATTGTGTGAGGCGTTGTGGAGGGTTGCGTGCTTAACACTGAGCATAAATTCTCATCCTTTCTTCAAACGGGAGAACATGTCCTGGTTGGAGAATTATTTTCCCGTTGCTTCAAAATACTTTTTCACGTTATCGGGTGGTTCGCCAAAAAAATGAGGGGAAAGGTAAAAAAATTCCCCTCCCAGTCCGCGAATAATAGTGGATGCGAAAACTCCATGAAAAGCACTCAGTTTTTCAACCATCTGGTCGATCAATAAGGAACCATTTGATTGAACAAGAAAAGTTTACGCCAAACGCCCCGATGACTCCCACGCCTTAAAAAAATTCCCTGCCTCCCACTCAGATGAAACGTAACAAACTCAACCCTCCTTCCCAAATCTCGCTAATAAAGAGAAACGGAAAGCCGATAACAGGAGTAAGAATTATGCAAATCAGCGGCATTTCAGCTTCACCCTCCATTCCCGTGGAAAAGACTAACTCATCTCAAGTGAGTAAACCGGCTGTTGATCAAGCCGTGATTAATTTTTCGGCGGATTCGTTCTCCAGCCTGGTCAAGGAAGCCGGCCAAATGCCCGAGGTGCGAAGCGAAGTGGTGGACGCCTTCAAGACCCGTATTCAGGCCGGGAATTATCCCTCGCAGGATGTCATCGCCGGGCTGACCGACCTCATCGGGGGAGGCATCGTCCGGCAAGCCAAGTCGGTTTCGTCCTCATAACAAGGGTCGACTGCCTTGGGGCGGTAAATAAGGGGTGTCCCTAGTTTCCATCACGGATGTCGCGATCCACTTGGCCGGATACTCCTTTCTGAGTTCCCTGTTTTGCATTTAAAGTTCCGCGCGGCTTCAAGCGGATTATTTTTCCGTGAGATTGGGGCGCGGGGGATAAAATTTCCGGGATGAGGCGCGAATTAAAAAGAGCATCTCTTTGAAGGCAGGCTAGTTACGGATTAAAATACCCAGTGGCACACCGCGTGCCTCAGCAAGGGCATGGCATCAGAAGGTCTCTTCATCAGCCCAACATTGCAAAGCCTCCGCCTGACGATGGACGATGCGGCGCTACGACAGCAGGCGATTTCTTCCAATATCGCGAACGTCAATACCCCGGGATACCGGCGGATGGATGTCAGCGCGACCTTTCAGAACGCCTACTCCGATGCGCTCTCCCGTTTGAGCCATGGTGAATCGGTCGATGTCGATGCCATGCCGGAGCAATCGATCGAGACGGCGGCGGTTCAGGGACCCGCCCGTCCGGATGGCAATACCGTTCAAATCGAGCAGGAAATGGTTGGGATGGCCCAGAACAGCGCCCGCTATGAGTTTGCCGGTCAAATGCTGGCCGCCAATTACCACGGGATCAAAACCGCCATTACCGGCCAAGTCTGACCCTGATCGTTTAAGGAGAAAAGAACATGGGAATGATACCAGGAATTGACGCGAGCAGCAGCGCGCTGGATGCCGAGCGGACCCGGCTCGATGTGATCGCGGGAAACCTCGCCAACGCCCAGAATACCAGCGACTCCTCCGGGCACGTCTACCGCCGCAAACTGGTGGTGTTTGAAAGCAAGCTCAACGACGCGATGGGCGCGGGCGCGAACGCCGGGTCTCAGGTTCAAATCGCGCACATCATCGACGATCCGAGTCCCCTGCCGAAAATCTATATGCCGGGCAACCCCAAGGCCGACGCCCAAGGCATGGTCGAGATGCCCAACGTCAATCCGCTCGACGAAATGGTCGATATGATGACGGCGAGCCGTTCCTACCAGGCGAACCTCCAGGTCATCCAGACCGGGCGAAGCATGTTC
Source organism: uncultured Verrucomicrobiae bacterium (assembly GCA_963702985.1). Lineage (GTDB taxonomy): Bacteria > Verrucomicrobiota > Verrucomicrobiia > Methylacidiphilales > UBA1321 > JABDGH01. The sequence goes on along the minus strand of OY969777.1, from coordinate 3,933,864 downwards.
GAGCAATCGTTAAAAATCGCCCAATAAGAAGAACCCCTGGTGATGAATCCTCTCAATGCCCTTTCCGCGCTGACCCAGCTCCAAATCCCGACGACGGGAACGGCGGGCGTCGGAGCTTTGCCCGCCAGCACAACTCATCCCATCAGTGAGGGCTTTCAACAATTGCTCCAGCCCGCGCAAGCCATGCCGGAAGCCGCGCCGATCTCCTCCCTGGGCTCGGCCGGGGGACCGGGCACGTGGGGGCACATGGTTCAGCAAATGGTTCTCGATGTGAATTCCAAGCAGCAGACCGCGGCCCAAAAAGTCAGCGATGTTCTTCAGGGCGGACCGACTCCCGTCCATGAAGCGATGGTTGCGACCGAAGAGGCGAGCCTCTCCTTTGAATTTCTCGCGGAGATGCGCAACAAGGTCGTCGAGTCGTACCAAACCATCATGCAGATGCAGGTCTAGGCCTGAGTGCCGATACGCCCGGATATTATTATGGAAGAGATTAAGAAGAATTTGGCCGCTTTATGGAAGGGGCTTTCGGCCCAGCGCAAGGTCTCCCTCATCGCCAGCTTCCTCCTTTCCCTGGCCGTGCTCGGCGGAGTCGTCTATCTGGCCAGCAAGCCCCGGCTGACGTTGCTTTACGGCGGAATGGCGCCGGCCGAGGCGGCCAAGGTCGTCGAGTATCTCGAATCGAAAAAGATCACCTACGATGTCAGCGATGGCGGCCGGGCCGTCATGGTGCCCGCGCAGCAGGTCTATACGGTGAGATTGGGACTGGCTTCGCAGGGGATTCCGACGATGTCGGACGGCGGAGTCGGCTTCGAGTTGTTCGACAAGCCGACGTTCGGCATGTCCGATTTCATGCAGCGGGCCAATTATTACCGGGCGCTCCAGGGCGAACTGGCCCGGACGATCCGGCAGCTCGACGAGGTCAGCAACGCCCGCGTCCTGATCGTCGTTCCGGAAGACAAACTTTTCGGACAAGACCATCAGGAGGCGAAGGCATCCGTTTTTATCCAGCTCCAGCCGGGACGCTCGCTCAATGACAGCCAGGTGCGGGCGATCCGTTTCCTCGTCGCCAACGGGGTGGAGGGACTCCAACCGGAACGCGTGGCGGTTGTGGACAGTTCAGGCCGGGCCATGGCGGAATCGGACAGCTCATCGGGCGGAGATGGTCCGATGAACGACAAGCAACGCCAGGCTCGCGCCGACCTGGAAAACTATTTGCAGGAAAAAGCGCAGAGCATGCTCGACCAGGTGCTCGGGCCCGGCCAGGCCGTGGTCCGCGTCGCCTCGGAAATCGACTACAGCCAGGTTCAGACAACCTCGGAAAAGTACGATCCGAAAAACTCCGCGATCACGACCGAAACAACCACCACGGAAACCACCTCGACCCATACGCAGGACAATTCGGGCGCGGCGGGGGCATCGGCGAACGCAGCGGCAGGCCCGGATGCAACCGGAAAAACGAACGACGAAAAAAAGGAGGAAACCTCCAACCAATATCAAGTGGGCAAGGTCACCGAAAGCCGCGTCATCGGGGCGGGATCGATCAAACGATTGACCGTGGCGCTGATGCTTAATGAGAGGAAACCCGCGGCGGGAGGCAAAGCCATTCCGCGCACCCCGCAGGAAATCCAGTCGCTGGAGAACATCGTCAAGGCGGCGGTGGGCTTCACGAAAAACGACACCCGGTCGGATCTGATCCAGAGCCAGGAGGTCCCCTTTGCCGATCTCTTCGATGAGACCGCCGCTCCTCCTAAAAAGACCGTGACGCAGGAGATCAACAACTACATGCCCTACGTGACGCAGGGATGCCTGATCCTTCTGGCCATCGGCATTCTACTCTATTTTCGCAGCATTTTCCTTTCGCCCGCCGGCAAAGCCGCGGATGAGCCCGATAGCTTCGAAGCTCTCCTGACCAACTATCAGAGCCACGCCAATGGCAACGGGAATGGCAACGGCCATGCGCCCGCGCGACCGGGCGCGAACCATCAAACACCGAGCGTGCTGACCCCCGCGGAACTTTCCCGGTTGATCCGTGAAAACCCCGACAATGCCTCCCAGGCCCTCAAGCAGTGGCTGAGACGCAACTAACCGTTTTGCCCCACACCCCCCAAAGAAAGACACCGATCATGAGCGCAACCCTGACCACCCCAAAATCGAATCCGATCGCAGGACTCAACAAAGTGCAGAAACTGGCCGCCCTCCTGGTCGTGCTTGGACCCGAGGAAGCCTCGGTCATTCTCTCGGCCTTCAGCCAGCGCCAGATGGAGCAAATCATGGGGGAAATGGCCAAGATCGAATTTCTTTCCGCCGATGTGCAGCATGGCCTGCTCGAAGAGTTTTCCTCGATCACCCTGGAAGCGGTTACCTCGGCCCTGGGTGGAGTGGAGAAAGCGCAGCACGTTCTGGAAAAATCCCTCGGCCAGGCGAAGGCCCGCGAGGTCCTCGGCCGGGTGGCGCCCGAAGCAGCCACGTCACCGATGAGGGAGGAGTTGCGAAATTTGTCGCCCACGGCCATCGCGCAGATGTTGCGCGGGGAACAAAGCCAGACCTGGGCGCTCGTCCTGGCCCAACTCGAAGCCGAAAATTCGGCGGAGGTGTTCCGGACGATGGAACCGGTTTTCCGCGCGGACGTCATGTTACGAATGGCCCGGATGGAGCCGGTTTCGCCCGAGGTGCTGGAACGGCTGATCAAGAGCCTGCTGGGCCGCCGCTCCGAGACGGGTTGCCGCGACCATATCGGGGCAAACGGCACGCACTTTTTGACGCAGATCATGAAGCGCTTTGACCGCCAGGTGGCCAGCGACGCCCTGGAAGCCCTCGCGCAAGATGATCCCGAGCTTTCCGCCTCGATCCGAAAAATGATGTTCACCTTCGAGGATCTGGTGCAGCTCGACGCAGCCACCATGGCGATCATCCTGCGGGAGGTCGACTTCAACACGCTGGCCGTTGCAATGAAGGACTGCCCTGCCAAGTTGCGCGAGACGATCCTAAAGAACATCACCAAACGCGCCGCCGATTCTCTCCAGGAAAATTTGAAGCTGTTGAACAACGTGCGCCGCAAGGAAGTCGACGAGGCCAGGAGCAAAGTCATGGAGCAGGTCTTCGATTTGGAGCGCAGGGGCGAAATCAGCTTGAGCCAGGAGGAATCCAGTGTCGCTTGATATCGTCCTGCCGATCCGGGTGAAGCGGATTGAGAAATCCGCCGTGGCCGCCGAGGATTCCGGAAATGAAACCTCGCACGCCGCGGGTTTCGCCGCCGGCTATCGAAGAAGGCCGCCTCCGCGCCGAATGGGAAGCCGGACGCCGCCGCCAAAAAGTGAACGAGCGCGCGCAAAGCCTGATGCGGACGCTGGAAAATCTCCATCACGAATTTGAAGGCCTGCTGGCGGAGCATCTGCCCGATTTGATCCAGGGGGCGCTCAACCGCGTTTTCCGGAAACACCCCTTCACGACCGAGGAGATCAGCGCCGAAGTGATCGCTCTTTTGCGCGACATGGAGCAGGCCGGGCGGATCGCCCTCGAGTGCGCGCCGGCGCAAGCCGATGACCTCCGCCGAAGGCTGGAGGAATGCGAGACGGTTCCCAATAGTTCCAAATGGACGCTGCAGGCGAATCCGGGCCTCAATCCGGGGGAATTTCTTTTGAAGAGCGATCTCGGTGATGTCGATGGCCGGCACTCGTCGCGCATTCGGCAAATCCATCTCGCGCTGGAGGCGTCCTCATGACGAGTCAATTATTTCATCGTTACCAGGAACGCCTGCAACGGTTGCATGGAGCCGGACCGGTGGGCCGCGTCGCCAAGGTTGTCGGCCTGACGGTGGAGTCGCAGGGGCCTCCGGCCGCCCTGGGAGAAGCTTGCGCGATTACGACTCGCGGCGGCCGGGAAACGCTCGCCGAAGTCGTCGGCTTTCGGGACGGACGCGTTCTGCTGATGCCGTGGGAGCAACTCGAGGGAATTTCCGCCGGCGCCTGGGTGCGCTCGACGGGCCGCCCCCTGCAGGTGCCGGTGGGCAACGAGGTCCTGGGCCGGATCCTCGATCCCCTCGGACGCCCGCTGGATGATCTCGGCCCGCTGCCGCCCCGGCACGGGAAAAAGAATATCGTGCGCGAGGTGCCGAATCCTTCCCGTCGCGGGCGCATCCGCGAAACGCTGTCCACGGGCGTTCGCGTGATCGACGCCTTTGCGACCTGCGGACGCGGTCAGCGCCTCGGCATTTTCGCGGGCAGCGGCGTGGGCAAGAGCAGCCTGCTCGGCATGATCAGCCGCCACAGCTCGGCCGGCATCAACGTCATCGCGCTGATCGGCGAACGGGGGCGCGAAGTGCTCGAGTTTGTCGAGAAGGACCTGGGCCCCGAGGCGCTCAAGCGAAGCGTGATCATCGTGGCGACATCGGACCAGCCGGCGCTGGTGCGCATCAAGGCCGCGTTCACGGCCAACACCATCGCCGCTTATTTTCGGGACCAGGGCAAGCATGTGCTCTTGCTGATGGATTCGTTGACCCGTTTGGCCATGGCCCAGCGGGAAGTGGGCCTCGCGGTGGGAGAACCCCCGGCCACCCGCGGTTATCCGCCTTCGGTCTTTGGGCTCCTGCCGGTGGTGCTGGAGCAGGCGGGATGCAACGAGCATGGGGCCATCACCGGCTTTTACACGGTGCTGACGGAGGGCGATGACTGGAACGATCCGGTGAGCGATTGCGTGCGCTCCATTCTTGACGGGCACATTTTGCTGAGTCGCGATCTGGCCTCGGAAAACCAGTATCCGGCGGTCGAGGTGCTGCAAAGTCTCAGCCGCCTGCAAACCGACCTGGTCTCGCCGGAGCGCCTGCAGACCGTGGCCGCGGCGCGTCATGTGCTGGCCATCCAGCGGCAATACCGCGAATTGCTCGATATTGGCGCCTACAAGACCGGAACCAATCCGCAACTCGACAGAGCCCTGGAGATCTATCCGAAGCTGAGGGAATTCCTTAGGCAGCCGATCGCGGAAAAAAGTCCGCTGGCCAGGACGTTCGAGACCCTCCATTCGATTCTCACTCAACCTCAACCCAAAAAGGGACACGCATGAAACAACAATCCCTCGAAATTCTCTATCGCTACCGGAAGCATCTATTGGAGAAGGAGCAAATCGTTCTTCAGGACAAGATCGCCGAAGAGAACCAGCAGAAGGCCCGGCTTCTGCAACTCCAGGCCCGCGTCCAGGCGACGCATGAAGCCAAATTACAGGCGGCCTGCGTGGAAGAACTGCGCGCTTTGGATGAAGCGGCGGCTTATTTGCATGGGCGAATGACCCTGGCCCGGCGAGCGCTCAGCCTTAGCGGACATGCACGGGAGGAAGCTTTGGAAAGAACGCTCAAGACCAAACAGGCCCGAGACCAGATCGGGCTCCTGCTGGAAAAAGGGCGTCGCGAGCAGCTTCATCATCTGGATGAGTCGGAGAGACGCCATCTGGATGAACTGGTCACGTCGCGATACGCGATGGCTTTGAGGGGCGCATGAAAAATCTGGTGATTGCCGGTGTCATCGGCCTGGCCTTCATGTCCGGCGGGTTTTGGTTTGGCCTGCGGCTGGCGCCTCTTCCGCCCCCGCGCGCCAAGGAAGCGCCCGTCCATGCCCAAAGCGCCGCGGCTTCGACTCCCGCTCCGATCAGCATGGAGGCTTTGAAAAAGACTTCGGAATCGATGATGGCCCTGAATCAGGCCCTGCAACTCCGGGAACAGAGGGTCGCCGCGCGCGAACAGAAAGCAAAGGCACGGGAAGAAGAACTCGATGCGGAACGGGAAGCGCTCGATCGTTCCCACGAGAAATTCAAGCTCTTGTTCGGCGAGTTTCAGCAGCGCCTGCAATTGGTGGAGGCGAGCCAACTGGACCAGTTGCAGAAGCAGGCGGTCCTCTACGGCGCGATGGGCACCACTCAATCCATCGAGTTGATCCGGGGCATGGATGATTCGTCGATGACCCGTCTCTTTTCAGTCATGGACGTCAAACCGCTGGCGAAATTGGTGGCGGAATGGAAGACAAAATATCCCGATGATACTCCGCGCCTGCTTCGGGCGCTCGATGGCATGGCGCAGGTTATGCCGAAGGAAAAAATCGCGCTTTCCGATTCCACGGCGGCCCCCGATTCGGGTTCGCCCGGCTCCCTCGCCCCGTCTGCCAACCAGGCGCCGGAGGCTTCCGCGCCTAATTCCACGGCCACGCCGCCAGCGGACGAGAACGCGACGGCCGCGACGCCATCCCCCACCGCCGCGCCCGACTCCTCTTCCGCGACGACCCCCGCTTCGCCATCTCCCGCCGTTTCGACACCGGCTCCGGCTTTGACGCCGCCGCCTGATTCCAACCAAGCCCCCGTCTCAACGGCAGCCGCCAACTGATATGAGGGCCTCCTCCGGCGCATCTTCCGAAGGTTCCCTTCCACTGATCATGGTTCGGGCAAATATCGCCGCGGCGGATGCTTCCGCCAAGCCCGGAACACCCACGACCTTCGAGGTTGTTTTGCAACGGCAGGGAGGCGTCTCTTCCACCGCGCCGGAGTTGAAAGGGAAGGCGCCCTTCGGCGCGAACAAGGCGTCCGATCCCTCGATCTCACCTTCAGTTGCATTGTTGGCCAACGATCCCCCTCCGCCTTCCAGTGCCGTTGCGAATGTCTCCGAAGAACCGATTGCGCCCGCGGACACATCGGCAAAAAGCAGGCCCACCGCGCCCTTCGCCGGGTCTGATCTGTCGGCGATGATTGTCCAGGCCGCAGTGCTGGCCTCGAGCGCCCGACAGTCTTCGGTTTCAATGACATCTTCTGATCCCGGCGCGAGTGCCGCCGTTGTGTTGGGGAAAGCATTACCGTTTTTAGGCTCGATCAAGGGAGAAACAGGGAGTCTGGCAAAGGAAAAAAAATCCGCGTCCGCGAGCACAGAAGGGAGTTTTCTTCAGTCAAGCGCCTCTTCGTCCGACACTGGCTCAAGTTCGCTTGGCGTGTTGGGATCGCCCCTCCTGCTCACAAGCGAACCATCTGGAGGACAGCAAGTTACGCTGATAAATGGGTTGAGCCAATCATCGGCCAATGACCTTTTCGGAAGCGCTTTGTTTCTCGCTGGCACGGCAAATGTTGAAAAGGAAAAAGCGATGAATACAGACCTGAATTTTCCTGAACTTGAAGTTCTCGCCGGCTACGGAACCAATACGTCTTCACAGCAAAGCGCCCCCAACGTCCAGATCCTGCTCAGTTCGAATCAAGACTTTGAGGACGCCCTCAAGCAGGTCATGCACGTGGCCCAATTGACCCAGACGAACGAGTCCCGCGCACCCATGCGTGTCGAGATGGAGATTCAAACGCCGCCCGGCGCCATCGTGAATGTCTACGTTTCCCGCCAAAATGACCAGTGGCGGGCGCAGTTGAGCACCAACGACCCGCAGGCTTTGAGCTGGGTCCAAGACAAAATGAGTTCGCTTCGCCAAGCCGGCGATTTCGGCGTGGAAGTACGCTGGCTGCCTCCCCAGATGGAAAGCGGTTCCGGACACGATGCGAACCTCTCCTGGGATCGCGGTGGACAGGGACAATCCAACTACCAGCAACCGGACGACCGCACGCAATCTGAACGGCGAAAAAGGGCCGGCGTTTTGCCGGGCCTCGGGTCGATCCTGTCGAATCAATTTACGGATACAATCCACGCGCTCGGGAGGGCCGCGTGATCGCCGCTCTTCTTGCCGCCCCCATCGTGGAGGGTGTCGTGGGCGGCGCGGTTGGACAAGTGATGAACTGTCTTGCGCCATCGGCTCCCGGCGCCCCCGCCCCTTCTTTCAGCCCTTACCTCAATCGTGCCGCCACGATTGCGGCGCCCCAACCCTCCCCGGCGACATCTCCCATCGGGACGATGCGCGCCGATCAGTGGAACCAGATGGGGAAATCGGATTTGCAGTCCTGGATGAAGAGCCTGGCGGGGCGGCATGTGGACGCAACGGATGAAACAGGCCGGACGATCTCGGGACTGGTCGGCGGCATGCAACTGCTGGGCGGAATGCCGGCGCTTAATATCGGCGGCCATCTCGTTTCTCTTTCACAACTCAAACAAATCACCTGGTCTCCATCGACAGTCTAACCCGGAAAATTTATGAGCACCATCAGCGCCATTAACGCGGCAACGCCTTCAACCGCCACGACCACGACTTCCAGCAACCCGAGCCAGACTCTAACGCAGCAGGATTTTCTGAAGATCATGGTGGCGCAGTTCACCCAGCAGGATCCATTGAGCAGCGGGAACGGGAGCAGCAGCGGCAGCGGCACGAGTGATTATGTCAATCAGCTCATGAGCATGACAAATCTCACAACGATGCAGACGATGTCGTCGCAAATGACGGCATCGGCTGGTCAACAGGCGATGCAATTGGCGCAGTCTCTTCCCGGCTCCACGGTGGAGGTTGCCGGCAATGGCGGCGTAGCCACAGGTGTCGTGCAAAAAGCGCGCATCGACTCAACGAACGACAATGTGTACCTGACGGTCAACGGCACGGAGTACTCGATCTCAAGCCTGATCTCCATCGACCAGACGGCCTCCCAGACAGTGGCGGCGGCGGGGACCACCAAGGCGCCGACCACGACAACACCTTAATGCGGGGAAAAGCATGTTGAACAACTCAAACCAACCGTCCGGTTCTTCCTTACAAGAGCAGCCGGTCTAATCAGGAGATACCACAATGATCCAATCTTTGTATTCAGGGGTGAGCGGCATGCTTGCCGACCAGAGCGAAATGGATGTCATCGGCAATAACATCGCCAATGCCAATACCACGGCCTTCAAGGCCGGCACCGCGAACTTCACGGAGTCCTTTGTGAATGCCAGCCGCGCCGCGACGGCCAATCAGCCCGTCGGACTTGGGGTCGGCGGCGGCACGCAGGTCGACAGCACGACCACCAATTTTAACCAGGGAGTCTTTCAGACGACCAATGTGCCCAGCGACATGGCGATCAACGGGGACGGCTGGTTCGCGGTCCAATCGGTCAACGGAGACAACTATGTGACGCGCAACGGTAATTTCGTGGAGGACAGCGGCGGGTACTTGAGAACCCCGGACGGCGATTACCTGATGGGTGTTTCCGGCTCAACACCGCCGACGAGTCCCAGCACCGGTTTTCCGCCCGATAAGATACAGATTCCAACGACAGTCGCCAGCGGTTCGCCGGTAGTGAGCTATTCGGTCGGCTCGACAGGCGCCGTCACGGTGACGGGACAGGACGGCAGTACGCAAGTCGCGGGTTACATCACTCTTCAACACTATGACAATAACAATGGCCTGACCAACACAGGCGGCGGGTTGTACAGCTACCAGGCCGCGGCCGGGGCCAATCATTATTATCAAGGGGCAAGTTCCGGCGTGGGCACGATCCATACAGGCGTGCTGGAAGCTTCCAACGTCGATCTCTCGACGGAATTCAGCAATATGATCATCGCGCAACGCGGTTTCGAGGCCGCCGCGCGGGTCATTTCCGTCAGCGACAACATGCTGCTGACGGTGACTCAGTTGAAGACGCAGTAAGCGTCCACGGGGAGACACGGCCATGGCTGATAAAATTCCAGCAGACGATAAACCATCACCGGACGCCGAGGAGCAAAGTCCCCCGGCGCCCCGGCCCCCGAGTCTCAAACCGCTCTTGATCTCGTCGCTCATCATGGCCGTCGTTCTCGGTGGGATCGGCTTCACCATGGCCTATTTTGTCCTGCCGGCCCGGTTGCAGCAAACTTCCGCCGCCGCTGCCCCCGATCCTTCGGCGCCCATCGTGAAGGAACACACCGAACGCAGCTCCGCGGATGTGGCGGCCACGGGGAACAGGGAAGTCACCAAATTCACCATCGAGGAACTGACGGTCAACATCGCGGATACACGAGGCAATCGCTTTGTCCGGGCCGGAGTCTATTTCGAGGCCGCGCCGCCCGTCCTGGAGGAGTTGGAGGCGAACCGGGCTCGCATGGTCGACACGCTCGGCCAGGTTCTTTCGGCCAAGACGCTCGATGAACTGACCTCTCCCAGCATCCGGGGCAACCTGCGGCAGGAAATGCTGGGCATCATCAATCCCACGCTCAAGCAGGGGCGCATCGACAACATCTACTTTACCGATCTGCTCGTGCAGTAGGAACCCCGACCATGAACACCCCGGATGTTGCCGAGCCCGAGATCGAAAACACCGGACCGTTCGCCGAGCAGGGGGAAGTTCCCGCGCCGGCGCGCCCTTTCCAATTTTCCGCCGCATCGTCCCTGACCTCGGCCCGGCAGGAGAGCCTGGAATCCTGGCACCGGAATTTTTTGAAAATGGCCTCGGGAAGCCTCGGCGATTTATTGCGCCTGGATTTGGATTTGGAACTGGCCTCGATCCAGATCCAGACGTATGGGGAAATGGTGAAGGAACGCGGCGAGGAAAATCAATGCATCCTTTTTCGCATGCATCCCCAGCCCGGCATCTGGCTGCTCGATTTGCCCGTGTCCCTATCCCTCCTGCTGGTGGACCGGATGATGGGCGGCCCCGGAGTCCTTCCGACCGGAAAGGCGCGCGAGCTGACGGAGATCGATCAGACCATTTTCCAGCAATTCGCGGAGACTCTGCTCGCCGATTATGCCCGGAACTGGCGTCCCCATGCCGAACTGCGCGCCGAGGTTCTCCGGCAGGTGCGAAATCTCAATTACCAGCTTATCCACCAACCCGATGAGTTGATCCTGCGGGTGGGAATCCAGGTCGCTTTCAAGGGAAGCAAAACCGTCATGTGGATGGTCGTGCCCATCGTTTCCGTGGAGGATTTGCTTCTGCGTTCCCTCGCTTCGGCCGAGCGCGGGAAGCAGGAGGCGGAGCCTGCCGTGGCAAAGGACAAGAAATCGCCGGTGAGTTCGGTGCCGGTGCCGGTGTCCATCCGGTGGCAGGGCTTCCAGATGTCCCTCCGGGAAGTGGAGGCGATGGCTCCGGGAGACGTCCTGGTTCTCGACAACAGGAAATGCGAAAACGCGGCGGTCTGGCTCGGCGATCGCGCGAAATTTTCGGGCCGCCTGGTGCATGAACCCCAAAGAACGACAGTAACAATAACCGGTCATTTGGAATAAAATTATGCAACAGGAAGCGCTTCAAACATCGTCAAGGAACCTGGTCATGGACATCCCCGTATCGCTCAGCGTCGAGCTGGGACAGACCCAACTCGAGGTCCGCGACGTCCTCAACCTCGGCGCGGGATCGGTGATCGAGCTTAATAAACTTCAGGAGGAGCCGGTCGATGTGCGCATCAACGGACGCCTCATCGCCCGTGGTGAAATCGTTTTGGTGAAGAATAACATGGCGGTGAAAATCTCCGAACTCATCAACGGCTAACCGGATCCCGCCATGTACGATACCATTCGTTGGATACTCCTGGGACTGGTCTTCGCTGGACTCTTCGGGTTGTGGCTCTGGTCCCGGCGTCAGGCCTCGCGCCAGGGGCTGCTCGGCCGCGGCATCGGAACTTCCTTCAAGGTGTTGCAGAAGCGTTGGGTGGACCAGCGCACGGGCATTTGCCTCGTCGAAGCGGAAGAGAAAACCTTTTTGCTGGCTTACACCGTGGGCGGCGGCGTCAGCTGGCAGGCGCTGGAAACAACGGCCCCCGATTCCGGGAAAATATCGAGCCGGCTCGGCGCCTCGAGCATCCTCCCCGAGGCGGCACGCCGATGAGCTTCCGGAAAGTCATCGCTCCCGTCGTGTTCGCGGGCTTGCTGGTTCTGCCTCAACTCGCGCAGGCCCAGATCGTGCCGGTCAATCCCCAGGTGCAAATCTCGATCCAGAACGGCCCCGGCGGAAACGGCAATCTCAGCATCAATCTTCAGCTTTTAATTCTTTTCACCATCCTCAGCGTGGCGCCTTCGCTCCTGATCATGATGACTTCGTTTGTGCGGATCATCATCGTGCTTTCGTTTTTGCGAACCGGCCTTTCCCTCCAGCAACCTTCCAACCAGGTCATGCTTTCCCTGGCGCTTTTCATCACCTTTTTCATCATGGCGCCCACCTTCGAGAATATCAAAAGGGACGCGCTCGACCCCATGCAGGCGGGGCAAATCACCACGCAGGTCGCGCTGGACCGTTCCCTCGACGAGATGAAGACCTTCATGCTGCGCTACACCCGGCAGAAGGACCTGGCTCTGTTCATGTCGATGTCGTCGCCGCCGGTCAAGGCGGAATCGCCCCAAGCACTTTCCGCCGCCATCGTCATCCCGGCCTACATGTTGTCCGAACTCAAGACCGGCTTTCAGATGGGCATGTTCGTGCTGCTCCCTTTTCTCGTCATCGACATGGTCGTGGCTTCGATTCTCATGTCGATGGGCATGATGATGCTGCCGCCGCCGATCGTTTCACTTCCGCTCAAGGTCATGGTTTTTGTGCTGGTCGACGGCTGGACGCTGGTTGTGCACTCGATCGTCCAAAGTTTTCATTGAACGAAAAACGTTATGGATTCGATTCATGAGATAATCAAACTCTGCCTGACCACGGGACTGATGGTGGCGGCGCCGATTGTCCTGACCGCCCTGGTGATTGGGACGGTGGTGAGCCTCCTGCAAACCGTGACCTCCATCCAGGAGCAGACCTTGTCGTTCGTGCCGAAGCTGCTGGGATGCGGATTTTGCCTCTGGCTCATGGCGCCCTGGATGCTCCAACAGCTCGGCGCTCTCTTCGAGATGATGTTGATGAAAGCGGGGACGTTTTCGCCATGATCCCATTTGTCAATATCGTGGTGTTCTGGCTGCTGGCGACGCGCCTGACCGGCTTTATTCTCCTGGCGCCGGGCATTCAGGACATGCAGGTTCCGAAGCTGGTGCGCGTGTCGGTCATCGTGTGGCTTTCCTGCTTCATGACGCCGCTCGTTCCCGCGCCGCCGGCGATCAATTTAGACTGGGCAAGCCTGCTCGGAGCCCTGGGCATGGAATTTCTTTTCGGGCTGGGACTTGGCCTGGTGACGCGGCTGGTTTTGTCCGCCGTGCAGGTGGGAGGCTCGCTGATGGACAACGAGCTGGCCCTTTCCGCGGCGCAGCAACTCAGCCCGCAGGCGGGCATTTCCGGAGGTGTCATGAGCCGGATTCTCATGCTGGTGGGCCTGGCCTATTTCTGGATGTCCGATTACCTTTCGGCCCTGCTCGCGGGAATTCAGCAATCGTTCCGGGTCCTTCCCCTGGGCAGCGTGGGGGTGACCCACGCATCGCTCGAACTGATGGTGCGTCTGGGCGGTGAATTATTCGCGGCCGGCCTGATCATCGCGGCGCCCATCGCCATTCTGACTTTCATCGTGACGATGGCGCTCGGGTTTCTTTCCCGCTCGGTGCAGCAGCTCAACGTTTTCAATGAAAGCTTCACCCTGCGGGTCGTCGTGGGCGGCTCCGGGGTCGTCCTGTTCCTGCCGCTGTTGCTGGAGCTTTCGCGCTACGGGCTGGAACGAATGCTGCCGGCGGCGGCCGACTACTTTCAGGCGGCGTCATGAATTCCGACGCAGGCGAGAAAAAGTTCGATCTTACCGACCGGCGCCGGGAACAGCTCCGGCAGGAGGGAAACATCCCCCGCAGCCACGACGTCTCCACGACGACCATCCTCGCGACGGGGTTGCTCATGTTGATATGGGGCGGCGGATTGTTGATCCACTATTTGCGGGAAATCATGACGACCTCGTTCCTGCAAATCGGCCGCTCGAGCGAATCAATGACGCCGCAAACCGTGGGTTCTGTTTTTTCGAGCGCATTATGGTTGTGGGTCGCGCTTTTCTTGGCCGTGATCGCCATTGCGGTCCTGATCACCCAGTTTGTGCAGGTGGGGATCAATATTGCCGATGACGCCTTCGGCCCCAAATTCGAGAAGCTCAATCCGCTGACGGGATTCAAAAACATTTTCTCCCTCAACCGCCTGACCCAGACGGGGCAAAGCCTGCTCAAGCTCGGCGTGGTGACGGGGTTCGCGTACATGGCCCTCAACGATATTCAAGGCAGCGTTGTTTTCGCGCGACCGGTCAGTCTTGATGAATTGGGCAAAGTCTATACGGACGTCGCCTGGTCGCTGGGATGGCGCATCGTCCTGGTTCTCGGGGTGATGGCGGCGGCCGATTATCTCTGGCAACGCTGGAAGTTTAATCGCGACAACCGCATGACGCTGGCTGAAGTGAAGGAGGAGCGGCGCTCGATGGAAGCTTCCCCGGAAATCATCAAGAAACGCCGCCTGATGGCGAGGAAAACTTCGATGCGCCGGATGCTGGAAAACATGAAAGACGCCACGATTGTCGTAACGAACCCGACCCATTATGCCGTGGCCCTCAAGTATCGCCGGGGCGAAACGGAGGTCCCCATTGTCGTCGCCAAGGGAATGCGCCTCGGCGCCCTGCGGATCAAGGAGCGCGCCTATGACCTGCGCATCGCGGTGCGGGAAGACAAGCCCCTGGCGCGAGGCCTCTACAAGCATGGGAGGGTCGACCAGCCGATTCCCGCGATTTTTTACCAGGGCGTCGCCGTCATTCTGGCCTCGCTTTATCGCCAGGGCTTCCACCCTTCGGATGCTTGCTCGCGGCCGCCGAAGACGGACGACATCGACGCGGAGCACGACGATCTTTTCAACGGGGAGAATGACTGATGAACAAGGGATTTAGTTGGGAGCAGCTCATCCGCCGGGGCAATCTGCTCTTTAGCCTCGGAATGATCGGGATTGTTTTCATCCTGGTCCTGCCGCTGCCGACCTGGATGATCGACGTGCTGCTCAGCCTGAGCATCGCGATTTCGGTGCTGATCATCATGCTGATCTCCAATATCAAACAGCCCACTGATTTCAGCGTCTTTCCGACCCTGCTTCTCTTCGTCACGCTTTTTCGCCTCGGGCTGAACATCGCCACGACCCGCGCCATCCTCACCCAGGGCGACGCGGGCAATCTCATCACCGCCTTCGGGCAATTTGTCGTTCAGGGCAACGTCGTGATCGGCCTGGTCATTTTCATCATCCTGACCATCATTAATTTCATCGTCATCACCAAGGGCGCGGGCCGCGTGGCGGAAGTCTCGGCCCGCTTCACCCTCGATGCCATGCCCGGCAAACAGATGAGCATCGACGCGGACCTCAACGCCGGAATCATCTCCGAGCGCGATGCGCGGGACCGCCGGAAGTTCATCGAGAAGGAAGCCGATTTTTACGGGGCCATGGATGGCGCCAGCAAGTTTGTCCGCGGCGATGCCATGGCCTGCGTGCTAATCACCGGAATCAATCTCATCGGCGGATTCATCATCGGCATCCTCCAGATGGGATTGTCGCCGGAGGACTCCGTGCAGCGGTTTTCGCTCTTGAGCGTCGGCGACGGTTTGGTGTCCCAAATTCCGGCGCTTTTGATTTCCGCGGCGGCGGGCATCCTGGTGACGCGTTCGGGTTCCGAGGCGGGCCTCGGCGAGGATTTCATGCGCCAGCTTTTGAGCAATTCACGCACGGTGATGATGACCGGCGTGATGCTTTGCGCGATGGTGCTCGTGCCGGGCTTTCCGAAACTTATTTTGCTCGTCATGGGAGGCGTTTTCATCGGGCTGGCCCGCCTGTTGCCGCCACCGGGGCAGGAAGCGCAGGGAGGATTGGCCGGGGCCGGAGGAGGCAAAACGTCGGCTTCCCCCAAGGGCGCGGGAGGCAAATCGTCCGAGCCCGCGACGTTCGTTCCGAAGCCGGGCGAAGTGCTGACGCTCGAGATCGGGCTGGGCTTGCTGCCGCTGGTGCAGGGCAATATGCAGAATCTTCTCGATCGGGTGCTCGCCTTGCGGCGCACGCTTTCCCAGGAGATGGGCGCGATGGTGCCTCCCATCACCATCCGGGACCAAAGTTCGCTCGGCACGCACAAATATCAACTGCTGCTGCGCGGCCATCCCCTCGCCCAGGGCGAGGTGTTTTGCAATCAATTGATGGCGATGGGACTCGGCAAGGGCCAGCGCGCGCTGCGCGGGCGGGAGACGGTTGAGCCGGCTTTCGGCATGCCCGCGATATGGATTCCGGAAACGGAACGCAAGGAAGCGGAGCGCGCCGGCTATGTCGTGATCGATCCGCTGACCGTCATGGTCACCCACCTGAGTGAAATTCTCAAACGCAACCTCTCGGAAATGATTTCGCGCCAGGACGTGCAGGAATTGCTCAACCGCCTCAAGGAGACCAACGCGGCCGTCGTCCAGGAACTGGGCCAGCTCCAGATCAGCGTGGGCCTGGTGCAGCGCATCCTGCAAAACCTGCTGCGCGAAGGGGTCTCCGTGCGGGAACTCTCGGTGATTCTGGAACGGCTGTGCGACCAGTATCCCTACACCAAGAATATCGATGAATTAAGCGAGGCCTGCCGGCGCGCGCTCCACCTGGAAATCGCGCGCCAGCTCGACTCCGACGATGGAAAACTCAAGGTGATCACGCTGCATCCGGAGGTGGAACAGCGCGTGATTGAGAGCGTCCGCCAGATGCCGCAGGAGGTGGTGCTCGTGCTTGATCCCGCCCTGGCCGGCCATATCCACGCGGAACTCAAAAAGGGCATTCAGTCGATGGCCGGTTCGGGTCGTCCGCCCACCCTGCTCTGCGCGCCAGCCATTCGGATGGGCCTGAAGAAATTCTTCGAGGACAGTTTCCGCTTGTTGAAGATATTCGCCTACAACGAAATCTCGCCTCAACTCAAGCTCGATCCGGTTTATACCATAGCTCCGGCGAAGGTGTAGGGCTATAGGTCCTATAGGACCCATCAGTCTCATCAGTCCTATTGCCCCCGCGCTCGGAGATCGCGGGCTACTTTCGCCAAACACTCACGCACTCGATCTGCGCGGTGCGCGGGAAGAGATCGATCGGCTGCACCGAAACGAGCCTGTATGTCTTCGAAAGCATCCGGGCATCGCGGGCCAGCGTGGCGGGATCGCACGAGACGTAGGCGAGATGCGCGACGGGATCGAGGCAGAGCGCTTCCGCCAGCCGCACCGGCAGGCCTTCGCGCGGCGGATCGACGAGCACGCTCGTTTCCCTTTGCACGCTTGTCTCTTTTCCCGCCGCAGCGGCGAGCGCGCGCAGTTCCTCCGGCAAAACAAACGCCACGTCGGCGTCGCGCCATTCGACGTTGGCCAGGCCGAGCCGGCGCGCGTCGAGCAGGGTGCGCGGATCGTTGTCGACGGCCAGCACGCGATCGAAGCGTCCGGCCACGATTTCGGTGAAGAATCCGCCGCCGCAGTAACCCTCGAGCAACGTCGCGCCGCGCTCGGGAAGCGCCCGGGCGATCAGGCCGCGCAGCGTTTCACGCAGTTCGTGATTGGCCTGGAAGAAACCGCTCGGCGGCACTGTGGCGTCGCGCAGCGAATAATGGCCGTCGGCCGGACGTTTTCCTGTTCCGCGCAGGCGGGCCAGTTGCGCATTCACCTCCGGCCGCGCCAAAAGGCATTCCCTGATGTCGATCAGGTCGCGTCCGTTCACCCCGCGAAAACCGATCCGTCCCGACTCGGCGTGCACCGTGACCCGGTTGCGATACCCGTAGGGATTCGCCCCCGCGATGATGGGCAGGATCGGGGCGTCGGGCAGTTTGCCCACGCGCGCGAACGCCTCCCTCACCTGGTTTTCCTTGAGACGGCATTCCTCCGCGTAGGCGAGGTGCTGGTACTGGCAGCCGCCGCATTTGGCGTAATAGGGACACGGCGGATTTTCGCGGGCCGGGCCGGGCTGAAGAATTTCCACGATTTCGGCGCGGGCGTGATGGGGTTTCCTTTGCGTGATTCGCAGCCGCACCCGGTCGCCCTCGGCCGCGAAGGGCGCGAAGACAATGAACCCCTGCTGAATGCGCGCGAGGCCGTCTCCGCCAAAAATCACCTTCTCGATCGTGACCTCGATCATATCTCCGCGCCACGGCACGGGGATGGAATCCGCGGGGGAGTTAATAAACGCAGCCTCGAAATGCGGCGGCTACAACAAACCCTAGTACCAGTTCTTCAAATCGGACGGAGGATAGGCATTGACCACCATCGAATCGTAGGGCGGCATTTTTTGGCTGCGGTACGAATGGAAATTCTGGGTCGGGAAGGGAGAGCTGACGATTTCAAACATGCCATGGCCGATATCCATGACCATGCGAGAGGTGCCCTGAACGAGGAAACCTTTGCAGAAGGCGGTCGTGTTGCCTTCCGTCTCGATCATGCCGTATTGGGAGTCGAGCAATTCGGCGGGAGAGCAAACGACGTCCGCAATGCCACGGCCGAGCTTGTCGTAGAAGGAATCCCGCACGGGCATGGAAATGTCCGCATGAGCCATGATCTGGGGCGCAACCAAGAGGACTGCCAGAGCGAGAATTCGTTTCATGGGAACAAATTAACGCTAAAAGTGTAAAAAGAGCAAGCGGGAAAATTGCGGGGTGAAATTTAGCCGCAAAGGAACGCAAGGAACCTCGTGCCCAAACTCTATTTGGGAACGCGCTTGCTGTGGCAACTCCATTGCCGATTTTCCGTCAATCAGCGTCGGGTCACACAAGCCTAGCAATAGAATTGCGCGGACAATTGCGTTCCCAAATGGAGTTTGGGCACGAGGAATGACGCACCACCCGCAAAAATCCTTGGCAAACGCCTGCGGTCTGGTAGCCATGCTTTGACATGAAAACCCTCCTCTTCGCCATGCTGGTTCTTGCGTGCACCCTCCCCCTCCAGGCCGACAATTGGATCGTGAATGGAGACTTTACCGATGGCATCACCCACTGGCACGGCGATGGCCGGTCCCCGGCCGATTTAGCCTCGGGAAACGCCATGGCAACTCCCGATCCCTTCACCAGCAAGGGCCTGATCATCCCGCTCAAGCATATGTCGTGGACCAAAGTCGCCCAGGACTTCAAAGGCAAAATCGCCAGCGGGGTGATGACCATCACGTACATGGTGTCGCCCGATCTCGCCTTCTCGGACAAGGCTCAGGACTATCAGAACATGCCGGACCACATAGGCTATGACGCCTGGGCCGCGTTCAACACGCCGCCCGGACAATGGATCGTCTTCATCTCCGATTTCGGCAGTGCTCACGGCACCTATTACGAGATTAAGCCCAAGCTTGGTTCGAGCAACCCGCAAACGTTTCAAGCCAGGGTCAAGGGCCTTACCCCTCTGGAGGAGAAAACGATCACCCTGGCCTTCCCTCCCGGCACGGGAACCATCGTCATCCTCGGCGTTACCATGACCGATAGTTCACAATAAGGCCCGCCCCGGAATGAATTTCCTGCGGCGCGTTCATCTCTACCTGGGCTGTTTCTTCGCGCCCATGCTGCTCTTCTTTTCCATCTCCGGCATCTGGCAGGTTTATGGCATCCAATGGGAGGAGCCCAACAAACTCCTGCGTTTGCTCTCCACCATTCACATGGGGCACAATTTGCGCGCCAAAGACCCGAACGCATTCACCTTTACCTCGCCCTACCTCGAGTTTTTTGTCGCGCTGATGGCGGGGAGCCTTGTGGCAAGCATTCTCCTCGGGGTCGTCATGGCTTTCAAATTCGGACGCGGCACCCTGGCTCTGGCCAGCCTGGCCTTGGGCTTGTTCGTCCCGCTGGTTCTCATCATCCTCTTTGCGCATAAGATGTAGCGTTCGCGCAGCCGTCGCCGTGAGGTGGCGGCCCGTTGCCCGCGCTCTCACGAGCGTGGCTACGTTCTGATCTGCCCTGTGCCGCGAATGACATATTTATAGGATGTCAATTCGTCGAGGCCCATCGGGCCGCGCGCGTGGAGCTTGTCCGTGCTGATGCCGATTTCCGCGCCGAATCCGAATTCCCCGCCGTCGGTGAAGCGCGTCGAGGCGTTCCAGTAAACGGTGGCCGAATCGACTTCGTTAAGATAGCGCTCCGCAACGGCCGCGTCCCCGGTGACGATCGAGTCGGAATGATGCGAACTGTGGGCCGCCAGATGTTCCAGCGCGCCGTCGAGACCGTCGACCACGCGCGCGGCGAGGATCAGGTCGAGATATTCCGTCCTCCAGTCCGCCTCGGTCGCGGCAACGATTCTTTCGCCCGAAGCGAACTTCCGCACGGTCTCGTCCCCGCGAATTTCCACTCCGGCCCTGGCGAGCGCGGCGGCGATTCGCGGCACGAACTTGCCGGCGACGGCGCGGTCGATGAGCAGCGTCTCCATCGCGTTGCAGACGCCGGGACGCTGCACCTTCGCGTTGAGGATGATTTTTTCCGCCATGTCGAAATCGGCCCCGGCGTGGACGAAAACCGAGCAGACGCCGTCCGCGTGCTTGATTACCGGAATGCGCGCCTCGGCCACCACCGTCTCGATCAAACTCTTGCCGCCGCGCGGAATGATCAGGTCGATGAGGTCGCTCTGGCGGCAGAGGAACGGCACGAGCGCGCGGTCGGTGTCGCCGATCAACCGCACCGCGCCCCCCGGCAGCGAGGCGCATTTTTGCAGCGCCGCGACAAGCGCGCGATTCGAGTGGATCGCCTCCTTCCCGCCGCGCAGGACGGTGGCGTTGCCCGTCTTGAGACAGAGCACGGCGGCGTCGATGGTGACGTTCGGGCGCGATTCAAAAATGATGGCGATGACGCCGATGGGCACGCGGATCTTGGAAATTTCCAGCCCGTTGGGCCGGGTCCATCCGGCGATCTTTTGCCCGAGCGGCTGGGGCAGCGCGCGCACCTGGCGCACGCCGGCGACCATCCCGGCGAGCGATTTCTCGGTGATGCGCAGGCGGTCGATCATCGCCTTGCTAAGTCCGTTTTCTTCAGCCACGGCAATGTCCTTCGCGTTGGCGGCGAAAATCGCGGGAGCTTCCCTTTCAAGCTGCCCGGCAATTTCGTCAAGCATCCCGTCGAGCCGCGCGGTGGGCAGCGTGGCGAGGACGCGGGCCGCGGCGCGGGCTTCCATGCAAAGCTCGCGAACGCGCTGTTCGGCGGGGCTGAGTTCCTGGGAGGTCATACTCGTATTGTAGACATTCCGTTCATTCCGTCGTTGCGTCAAAAACTTTCACATTACGCCTTGGAGAATGGTCCCACCAAGTTTCAAATCCCTTGAAGTCGGCACGAGTGGGGGTTACACTTAAAGCCCAGGCAAGCGTTTCCATAACCCCCCACCCTTCCCCTCTTATGAAAGAAAACCAACTCCCCACTTCGCGCCGCGCTTTTCTCAAGTCCACCATGGCCCTGCCGGTCGCGTACGCCGTCGCGCCGTCGCTGCTGGCGCAAACCGCCTTCGCCGCCGACGCGCCCGCTGCCGCCGGTGCTGCCGCGTCCACCGACGCGCTGCCGCGACGCCAGCTTGGCAAGAACGGTCCGATGGTCACGATGCTGTCCATGGGAGGCATGATGTCGGCCTTGAGCCCGGATTACCTCGACATCGCGTGGTCCATGGGCATCCGCTATTTCGACACGGCCGATTGCTATCTCAAGGGCCAGTCGGAAAAAATCGTCGGGCAGTGGCTGGCCAAGTACCCCGAGCGCAGAAAGGAAATTTTCCTCGTTTCCAAGGACCATCCGCACAAAGGCCCCGAGCAAATGCTCGAAATGATCGACCGCCGGCTCGCCGCCATCGGCACGACCTACCTCGACGCCTTTTACATCCACGGCATCGGCCCGCGCGAATACAGCGACGATTCCCTGAACTGGCCGAAAAGCGACGCCTTTAAAAAAACCGCCGAGCAATTGAAAAGCTCCGGCAAAGTGAAGATGGTCGGTTTCTCCTGCCACGACGGGCGCCTGCCGGATTACTTGAACGCGGCGGCGGATGGCGGGTTCCTGGACATCATCATGCTCGCGTTCAACCCCTTTTATCCCAAGGGCGGGCCGTTCGACCAGGCCCTCGACGCCGCGTACAAAGCGGGCATCGGCCTCGTCGCGATGAAGACCATGCGCAACACCAGGGACGTCCCTATGCGCCTGCCGAATTTCGACAAGATCGGTCTCACCGTGCCCCAGGCCGTGCTCCACTCCGTCTGGAGCGACCCGCGCATTTCCGTGGTCTGCAACATGATCGACAACGTGGACCAGATGACCTCCAGCACCGCCGCCGCGCGAAGCTACAAGGCGCCGCTGAGCTTCACGCACATGGAAGAGCTCCGGGAAACCCTCCTCGCCGGACGCCGCACGATGTGCACCGGCTGCCCGTCCTGCGAGGCGTTCGCGAAGCAGACCGATTTCGCCTTCCACGACATCGCCCGGTTCGTCACCTACTACGAACAGGACGGCAACGTCGAGGCGCGCGACTATTACCACGCGTTGCCGGCGGAAGCCCGCGACGCGTCGAAGGTGGACCTCGCCGCCCTGCGCGACGGCTGCCACTTCAACACGAACTATCCCGAAATCATCCGCCGCGCCGAGCGCTATTTCGCCTGATGGAGAGTTTAAAACCCGATCTTCTTACGTGGCGGGTCTGGCGGCGGAAGCAGGAGCGGCTTGATCCTCTGGTAAATATCGCGCAGGGCGGTGTCGTGCGTGAGAAGAGTCTTGTCGATGATGGCCAGGCGTTTTTCCAAGGTGGAGTTGGCCGCCAGTTCCTCCCGCAGCCGGATGAAAGCCCGGATGATGTAAACACTCATCGCCAGCGCCCTGGGGCTATTGAGCATATTGGAGGCTTGGAGTGCTCCGTGTTCGGTGAAAACCCCAAGGCAGGGCGCGGCGTCCGCCGCTTCCAGTTTTTGACATCGCAATTTGCGATGTCAAAACTGCGGCCTCCTCTTTGGTGAGTTGTAAGAGAAAATCATCCGGGAACCGCTGGCGGTTGCGTTTGACCGCCTCGTTGAAGCGGAAGGTGGGAACGCCGTAGAGCTTGGCCAGGTCGGAATCGAGAATGACGCGGTGCTTGCGTATCGTGCGGATGATCCCGACGACATCAGGGATTACTTCAACGGGTTGTGACATAGTGAACGGTTGGAAAGGCTGGAAGAGAAAAAGGGGAAATGGGCGGAGCTAAAGATGGCAGACCAAAGGCAGAATTCAAGGCTGCCGCGCGCCTGTCACCTTTTTCTTTGAAAGGAAAAAGCGGCGGCGCCTTTTTTCCCTTCCGCCTCGTTCCCAAGTGCAACTTGGGAACGAGGCTAAGAAGCGCTGATCCGACTCAGGTACTCTTGCGGGTGGCCAGGACTTTCGGTTTTTCCTTCTTTGGCTTTTTGACTTCTTTTTTCTGACTGTTGTTGCCTTTGCCCATAATAAACTCCTGGTTTGGTGGTTGCAATTAAGGTGAAGATGCGCGGGGAAAGTGCAACTGCAAATTCGCAATTCAGAGACGATCATCCAGCGACGGTCATAGGCCGCCGCTGCATCGATAGGCCCGCGCCAGGAGCGTGACCGGATGCACGACCTCGATTTTAGCGCCGCTCGCGGCGAGTCCGTTTTGGATCTGGAGCAGGCACCCCGGATTGCCCGCGGCCACGACCGTCGCGCCGGTGGATGCGATATGATCGAGCTTTCGCCGCAAAAGTTTGCCGGCCATTTCGGGCTGGATGAGATTGTAAATTCCCGCGCTGCCGCAGCACCACATCGATTCGGGCAGCGGCACGATTCGCAGGCCCGGAATTTTCGCGAGCAGTTCGCGCGGCTGGGCGGTGATTTTCTGTCCGTGGCAAAGATGGCAGGCATCATGATAGGTGACGCGCGTTTGAGAAAAGGCGCCTCCGCTAGGGACAGCGGCGGCTACCACGGATTTTTCCGGCGCACGAAAGCCGGTCTCGACGAGCCATTCGCTGATGTCCTTCACTTTTCCCGACCATTGAGCAGCCCTGGCAGCATAGCGCGGATCGTCGCGCAGGAGGCGGTCATAATGCTTGAGGTGCGATCCGCAGCCGGCGGCGTTGGTGATGATGGCGTCGAGACGGTCCAAATCAAAATGGTCGAGGAGGTTCCTCGCGTAGTCCTTCGCCATTTCATATTCGCCGTTGTGGGCGTGGAGCGACCCGCAGCAGCCCTGGGCCGGTGGCGTGACCACCGTGCAGCCATTGGCGAGGAGCACGTCGGCGGTGTCGCGGTTGACGTCGCTGTAGATCAAGTCCTGCACGCAGCCGGTGAGCAGACCGACGCGGTAGGCAGCCGATTTTGTGGTAGCCGCCGCGGGCCCTCGCGACGGACCGCCGCCCGGCGTGCGACGGCTACCGACTGCACCGCCGCTAGGGACACCGGCGGCTACCTCTTCCGGCGCGATGAGGCCGGGCGAGAAGCGGCGCTTGATGACGGGCGTTTTCGCTTCGAGCGCGCGCCAGGATTCCGGAAAGAGCCGCAGCACGCCGGAACGTCGCACCAGGGTTTGCAAGCCCACGGCCTGGTAAAACCAGAGCAGCCGCCCGGCCAGACGGAGTCGCGATTGCCGGCGGAAAAGGAAGTCGAGGAGCAGCCGGCGCAGGAATTTGCGGGGCGGCGATTGCAGCGCGGGACTCCGCTCGGCCTCGGCGCGGGCCATCTCGAAAAGCTCGGCGTAATCGACTCCGGCGGGACACGCCGTCTCGCAGGCCAGGCAGCCGAGGCAGAAATACATCTCGTCGGCGAAGGCCTTTTGGGCTTCGAGCCGGCCGTCGGCAATGGCCCGCATCAAGGCGATGCGTCCGCGCGGGCTGTTGCGTTCGATTTTGGTCTCCATGTAGGTCGGGCAGGTGGGCAGGCACATGCCGCAGTGGATGCATTGCTGCATCACGGAGTAGTCGAGGTCCTTCAGGTAGCTCACCGGTGTTAAAATGGCATTTGTCGAGCCGGGCACAAGCCTGGGGAGCAGGGTCAAGATTACCGGGCCTTAAAAATCCCTTGGCAATCGGCCCCGCCCTAGCAAACATAGGGGCCATGGCATCGGACCTTTTCGCCAACGCGTCGCTGTTCACCCCGCCCGAACCCGAGTCGCGGGCCAAGCTCGACATCAGCGACACGATCATTGCGAGCCTGATCATGCGGATGATGTACATGAACACCCGGATGGTGGCGCATGAGATCGCGGCCGAAGTCTGCCTGCCGTTCTACAATATCGTGGAACCGGTCCTCAACGAATTGAAGGAGGGCCGGCTGATCGAGATCACCCGCGGGGAGATGGCGTCGGCCTCGTACGTCTATTCCATCACCGATGCGGGCCGCACGCGCGCGGTGCAATATTTCGAGCAGACCACTTATGTGGGGCCGGCGCCCATTGCGGTGGACTCCTATACCCAGATCATCGGCGAGCAAAGCCTGAGGCAGATCACGGTCCACGCCGACCGGCTGCACGAGGCCTTTCGCGGCCTGGTCTTCGATGATAAAATTCTCGACCAGGTGGGCCCGGCGGTGAACTCGGGACGGTCGATCTTTCTCTACGGCCCGCCGGGAAACGGCAAGACTTCCATCTGCGAGCGCATCGTGAAGTCATTCGGCGGCTCGATCTTCATTCCGTACGCGGTCGAGGTCAAAGGCTCGATCATCCGGGTCTTCGACGAGTATAATCACAAGCAGATATCACCCGGCTCCGATATGCGGCTTCAGGGCAAGTACGACCGGCGCTTCCGGCTGATCGAGCGGCCCGTCATCATCGTCGGCGGCGAGCTGAACATGGATTCGCTCGACCTGATCTGGAATGAGGAATCCCGCTTTTACGAGGCGCCCATTCAGATGAAGGCCAACGGCGGCGCGCTGATGATCGATGACTTTGGCCGCCAGCGGATCGATCCCAAGACGCTCCTGAACCGGTGGATCGTCCCGCTGGAAAAGCAGATCGACTTTTTGACCCTCCACACGGGAACGAAAATCGAGATTCCCTTCGATCAGTTGATCGTCTTTTCGACCAACCTCAATCCGCGCGACCTGGTGGACGACGCGTTCCTGCGCCGCATTCGCTACAAGATTCCAATCAACGATCCGACCCACGAGAATTACCGGGCCATCTGGCGCATTGTGAGCGAATACCGGAGCGTCCCCTACGCGGACGAGATCGTCGATTACTTCGTGGAAAAACACATGCGCACTTATGGCCGTCCGCTGCGGGGCTGCCAGCCCCGGGACATCATCGACAATATCCTGGATGTCTGCCGCTACCGGCAGATCGAGCCGACCGTCACCGCCGAGATGCTCGACGACGCGGCGGACGCCTACTTCGTCAAGTTCGACGACAAGAATTACTCGAGCATCAAGTAGGCGGGTTGTGCGCCAATCCTGGCCGCGAACCGCCATCCGAAGAAGCTGCGGGAGCTTGCGCTCGCCGCAAAGGCCGGTACACTTTGCGTCATGCCCCAGGTGCCTCAGGATTACGTCCCGGTCTTTCTGCAAATCGTCATCGGAATCGGCTTCGCCGTGTTAACGCTCGGCGCCTCGGTCGTCATCGGCAAGCGGGGCCGCCGGACCGCGGCCAAGGACCAGCCTTACGAATGCGGCAAGGACCCGATCGGCCCGATCCACTCCCGCTTTTCGATCAAGTTTTACCTCGTGGCCATGCTCTTCATCCTGTTCGATATCGAAGTCGTTTTCATGTACACGTGGGCCGTCGTCTACCGGGAAATGCTCCATGACGGCATGGCCATCTTCTATTCGATGTTCACCTTTATCGGCATTCTCTTCATCGGCTTTCTCTATGCCTGGAAGAAAAAGGCTTTCGATTGGACTCATAACCCCGGTTCCTACGTTCCGCCGGTTCCCCTCCTTGATGCGGACCAGGCGCCGGTCGCGGCCAAGTTGCGCTAAGCACTCAAGGCTGTGTTTTTTGCCGGCTTCGATCTTCCCAGCGCGCCCGCCGGCGCGGGCATCTCGTGGCCCGATGTCGCCCTCTCCTTTTTCGCCATCGTCCTGGAAGGCGCGCCCTTCCTCCTGCTCGGCGCGATCGTTTCCGGCCTGGTGGATGTCTTTCTGCCCGCGGGCCTGATCAAGGACTGGCTGCCCCGCTCCAAAACGCAGGGCGTCTTCGCGGCCATCGGCGCGGGCCTGATTTTTCCGCTCTGCGAATGCGGCGCCATGCCCATCGTGCAACGGCTCATCCGCAAGGGCGTGCCGCCCGCCGTCGCCACGACCTACATGCTGGCCGCGCCCGGGCTCAATCCGCTGGCCATGTTCAGCACCTTCCTCGCCTTCCGCAACCAGGACCCGTGGCTGATGGTCGTGCTCCGCTTCGGCTTGAGCTTTCTCGTCCTGCTTTTCCTCGGCTTCTGGCTCGTCCGGCTGCGGCCCGATTACATGCTCCGTCCGGAAACCGTCATGGGTCCGGCGCGCGCCAGGCCCGAAATGACGCCCAATCCCGGCCTGGTCCTCACGCCGCGCCCCGGCCAGTCGCTCGGCGGCCTGCAACAATTCACCGGGTCGGTCATCCGCGATTTCACCGGCGTCCTGCTTTTTCTCGTCATCGGCGCCGCGGCCGCCGCGCTCTTCTCCACCGGCTTCAACCGCGGCCTCCTCGCGCCCGTCGGGCAGAGTCTCATCCTCGGCCCGCTGGCCGGCATTCTTCTCGCGCAACTGCTCTGCCTTTGCAGCACCACGGACGCTTTCATCATCGCCGCGTTTGCTCCCTTCTCGATTCCGGCGAAAATCGCCTTTCTCGTGGCCGGGCCGCTGATCGACCTCAAGCTCTACTGGCTTTACCGCAGCGCGTTCCGGGCGCGGTTTGTCCACGCCTTGTGGTTGCGGGCGCTTGCTGCCACCTTTCTTCTTACGCTGCTCTATTCGTTGAAGCCATGATCCCTGAATCGAAGACGACCACGAACTCCGTGCAAAGCCCGGGTAGCCCGGACAACTTGTTGTCCGGGTCGCCGAAGGCGACAAGAAGCAGCCCAACAACCCACGCATCGTTGCATGCCACAAATTGCCGGCGGCTTCTTGTGCGCTGCGCGCACCCCGACAACCAGTTGTCGGGGCTACCGGCAGAGGGACGCCTAAAACCATGATCGACCGCATCGCCCGCCAGATTTCCTTCTTCGCTCCCGCCGCCGTGATGAGCGCGTGGGGGACGGTCATGCTCCACACCATCGCCACCGGCCACATCAACCGGGTGCTCAGCCCGATGTTCCGCAACTACGTGCTGACGGCGGCCCTGCTGCTCTTTGCCCTGAGCGCGCTCTACGTGCTGCTTTACCAGCCGGAGTCCGAAGCCGCGCCAGCCCCCACGGGACGACTCCGTCAATTCGGCCGCTGGCTGGTGTTGCTCCTGCCCGTCCTGGCCGCGTCGGTCCTTTCTCCGTCGGCGCTCTCCAGTACGACCGCGGCTGTGCGCGGGGGGATCAATCCCACCGCCGGAGTCTTTCCCATGCCGTCATGGAATGCGGCCAGCCAGAAAAGCGCTCAAGAAGCCCTTGCCGCCGATCCGAACGCGCCCGTGCCTGTCGAAGTGACCGACCTGATCACGCTGAGCCAATCGCCCGAGCAGATGAAGGCCTTCGAGGGCCGCAAAGTCCGCACGGTCGGCCTTTTCACCCCTCAGCCGGGAGATGCGCCGAAACTGGTCCGCTGGATCATGTGGTGCTGCGCGGCGGACGCCCAGCCGGCCTCGGTGGAACTTGGCGGCGCTATTTCCGGCAACTGGAAGGATTCACAATGGATCGAGGTCGTCGGCGCCGCACGGTTCCCCTCCACGCTCGGCCATGTCGTGCCCCGGATCGATGTCGAGAGCATCAAACCGGCCAAAGAACCCGACGAGCCCTATTTGTCGCCGTAGGGTAGCCGTCGACCTCCGGGCGACGGCGCGCAAAGACCCGCGCTCGGAGATCGCGGGCTGCCAACAGAAGTCGAAGCAAGCCGTCCCAAGAAAGCCCTTGTGCCTGATCGACTCAGCCGCTAGCTTTTTTGTTCCCCCTCATTTTATGGAAATCATCGAGAAGATTCGCAACATCGCCATTATCGCCCACGTTGACCACGGCAAAACCACGCTCGTGGATCAGCTCCTGCGTCAATCGGGCACGTTCCGCTCGAACCAAGCCGTCGTCGAGCGCGTCATGGATTCGATGGACCTCGAACGCGAAAAAGGCATCACGATCAAGGCCAAGAACGCCGCGTTCCAATACAAGGATTATCACATCAACATCGTCGACACGCCCGGCCACGCCGATTTCGGCGGCGAAGTCGAGCGCATCCTCAAGATGATCGACGGCGTGCTGCTCGTCGTCGACGCCTTCGACGGCCCGCAGGCCCAGACGAAATTCGTGCTGCGCAAGGCGCTCGAAGTCGGCGCCAAGCCCATCGTCGTCATCAACAAGATCGACCGCGAGAACGCCCGGCCGCACAAGGTGCTCGACATGGTCTTCGAGCTTTTCCTCGAACTTCACGCCACCGACGAGCAGCTCGATTTCACCGCCATCTACGCCTCGGCCAAGCTCGGCTTCGCGGTGAAGGAATGGAAGGGCCATCTCGACGACGAAACCCGCGCCGCCGGCATGACCGCCCTCTACGAGGCGATTCTCGAAAAGATTCCGCCGCCGACGGCCAATCTCGACAAGCATTTCGAGATGCTCGTCTCCAATCTCGACTACAGCGATTATCTCGGGCGAATCGCCTATGGCAAAATCACCGGCGGCAAGGTCGCCGTGGGCGACAAGATCGTCTGCATCCACAAGGACGGCGCCAAGGAAAAGGGGACGGTCACCAAGCTCCTTTCACACGCGGGCCTGGCCAAGATCGAAATCGACGCGGCCAGCGCGGGCAGCATCGTCGGCCTCGCCGGATTCGAGGACATCTTCATCGGCGAAACCCTCGCCGACTCGGAGGACCGCGAGGCGGTGCCCTTCGTCGACATCGATCCGCCCACGATCAAGATGCAGTTCGTGGTCAACGATTCGCCGCTCGCCGGACGCGAAGGCAAGTTCCTCACCGCGCGCCACATCAAGCGACCGCCTCGTGCGCGAGACCCGCACCAACGTCAGCATCCAGCTCGCCGACACCGACAGCGCCGGAGTGTTCGACGTCAGCGCGCGCGGCGAAATGCAGATCGCCATTCTCGTCGAGCAAATGCGCCGCGAAGGCTTCGAGGTCATGGTCTCGCGCCCCGAAGTCATTTTCAAAAAGGACGACAAGGGCAACGTGCTCGAGCCGATCGAGACGCTCTACGTCGAAACGCCCGCCGACAAGCTCGGCGATATTTTGCAGAACCTCGCCAACCGCAAGGGCGAAATCACCCACATGAACCACCACGCCAACTCGGTGTCGGTGGAAGCGGTCATCCCGACGCGCGGCCTGATCGGGTTCGAGACCGACCTCGTCAACCTGACTCGCGGCGAAGGCATCATGAGCCATCTCTTCAAGGAATACGGCCCGAAGCGGGGCGAAATCACCACGCGCCAGAACGGCGTGCTGGTCTCGATGGAAACGGGCGACGCCACCGGCTTCGCGATCAATAATATCCAGGAACGCGGCCGCCTCTTCATCAGCCCCGGCGACGCGATTTACGCCGGCATGGTCGTCGGCGAGAACTCGCGTCCCGACGACATGGCCGTCAATCCGTGCAAGGCGAAAGCGCTCACGAACATGCGCTCGCAGGGCGACGGCAAGGGCATCCAGCTCGACACGCCGATCAAGATGAGCCTCGAACGCGCCCTCGAATACATCGGCCCGGACGAATTCGTCGAAGCCACGCCGACCGCGCTGCGCCTCCGCAAAAAGATCCTCGACGAAAACAAGCGCCGCCGCGCGGAGAAAAATTAGCTCTTATCGTAGCTGCTGAGTTTCTGACGGAATTACGGAATTTACCAAATTAACGGAATTTCTTTAGATTGTCCTCGTTCCCAAATTCCATTTGGGAACGCCACCTGTTCCTCGCGAAATTCCATTTCGCGCTAACTCAAGCTGGCGTTATCGCATCAAGATCGGCAATGAAATTGCCTCAGCAAGCACGTTCCCAAATGCAACTTGGGAACGAGGGGTATAGTTGTCATCCGGTGCTTGTCGAGGATCAGTTCAGTTGTAGCGGGTGGCCCGGACAACTTGTTGTCCGGGTGCGCGAGCGCGGCATCGCGAGCGCACAGGAAGCGATAGAGAAATAAAATGGGTCAGGACGGAGTCTGACCCTCCAGAAAATGGCGACGGTCATAGACCGCCGCTACATTAATTGGGCCAGCTTCCGATGCGGCGCGGCGAAGGCGAGCGACTGCATCTCATCGGGCGTGAGATAGCGACCTATGCGTCGTCCGTCCGTCGCGCGGCGCGCGACGGCTACCTTCCACTTCGCGGAAACGGCATCCATCGTCACCGAATATTTAGTGATGCCATACTTGATCCGCACGATCACCCCGCCGCGCTCCATTCGCGCCGGATCGAAATCGGGAAAGCGCCAGAGGCCGTGCCACGGTTTCCCCTCGGGCGACTGCTCGCAATAGAAGCTTTTTTCCTTTTTGAGGATCGCCACGATTTCCGAGCGTTTCACCTGGGCCACACGCGATTTCACCGGAAATTCCTCCGCGCGGCCGCGGCCCCGGCAGTCATCCCGCAAAGGACAAATCGGGCACAGCGGCTTGCGCGGCACGCAGACCGTCGCGCCCAATTCCATCAGCGCCTGGTTGTGCGCCGAAGGATCGCGCTTATCCAAAAAGCCGTTCGCGATCTCCTGCAATTTCGCGCGCGTTTGCGGACGTGAAATATCGTCCCGCAGAACCAGTACGCGCGTCAGGACGCGCATCACATTTCCATCGAGCACCGCCAGCGGAAGCCCGAAGGCGATGCTCCCCACGGCGGCGGCGGTATAGGGACCGATCCCTGGCAACGCGCGCAGCCCTTCCTCCGAGCGGGGCATGTCGCCCCCTGCCCGCGCGACGGCCTTCGCCAGCGCCTGTAAGTTGCGCGCGCGGCGGTAATAGCCCAGCCCTTCCCACGCCTTGATCACGTCGTGTTCCTTTGCGCAAGCCAGCGCCTGCCACGTTGGAAACAGCTTGAGCCAGCGTTCGTAATAGGGAATGACCGTGACGACCTGCGTCTGCTGAAGCATGACCTCGGAGACCGTGATGGCGTAGGGATCGGTCATGCGCCGCCAGGGAAGATCGCGCTTCGCGGAGCCGTACCATTTGGCGAGTTTTCCGCGCAGGACTCGCCAGAACTTTTCAGTTGGCGGCGGCTTCATGAGAGCGAAGGATGGGACCAAAAGGACAGGATGGGACACATGGGACGAAGCGATTTTCCTGCTTTCATGTTTTCCTGTTAAAAAATTCCGTTAATTTGGTGAATTCCGTAATTCCGTCAATTCCGTCAAAATTCGGCGACGGTTCCTTCGGCTTCGCTCAGGACAGGCTCCGACCGCCGCTACATTAATATGTCAGACCCCTCCAGCTTCACTTTCAAAATCGACTCCGCGCAAGCGGGGAAGCTCCGCGCCATTCTCGAAGAAAAGGGCTTCACGTTTCGCGAGGTACCCTACACGCTCTACGGCGCGCAGAAACAAAAACTCACGGTCAACGCCTACGCCTCGGGCAAGCTCCTCGTGCAGGGCCGGGGCGCGAAGGAATTCGTCGAGTTCACCATCGAACCGGAGATCATCGGCGAGGCGAAGCTCGGCTACGACGAGGTGCACAATCCCGAGATGTTCCAGCCGCATCTCGGCATCGACGAAAGCGGCAAGGGCGACTTCTTCGGCCCGCTGGTCATCGCGGGCGTCTTCGTCGACGGCGACTTTCCGCGCAGGCTGCTCGACCTGGGCGTGAAGGACAGCAAACAAATCACCAGCGACCAGAAAGCGCTCGATCTCGCCGACGCCATCAAGGACATGGTCACGCTCGACCGCTGCAACGTCGTCGTCATCTCGCCCGAGAAATACAACGATCTCTACGTGAAATTCAAGAACCTCAACCGCCTCCTTGCGTGGGGCCACGCTACCGTCATCGAGAACCTGCTCATGCGCTGGCCCAAATGCCCGAGGGCGCTCTCGGACAAATTCGCGCACGAGACGCTCATTCAGCGCGCGCTGAAGGAACGCGGCAAGCAAATCGTCCTGCAACAGCGCACCAAGGCGGAAAGCGACATCGCCGTCGCCGCCGCATCGATTCTCGCCCGCGCCGGCTTTCTGACCCGCCTGAAATTCCTCGGCGAACGCGTCGGCGTGCCGCTGCCCAAAGGCGCTTCGGCGCAAGTCAAAGCCGCCGCCAAAGAGATCGTGAAGAAGTCAGGCGCGGACGCCCTGAAATCGATCTGCAAATTCCATTTCAAGACCTATCGCGAGGTGATTGAGGGCGATTTGCTTTCTTGAAGAGCGGCTTGAAGCGGACGGGAAATCAAGAGATTATTCCCGCCCGCCAATAGTAGCCGGCGACTACTCTCTAAAAGTAGTGGTCGCGCACGGAACCGTCATAGGTTCCATGACGCAAGCAACACTTCCCCTCGTTCCCAAGTTGTACTTGGGAACGCATTTGCTGAGGCAGTTTCACTGCCGATCCTACGTGAGGATAAAGACTAATTAGCGCGAAATGAAATTTCGCGGGGAACAAGGAACGTTCCCAAGTTGCAACTTGGGAACGAGGGAGAAAAGATTTTAAGGTTTTTAAGCCACGCAGCATTTGCAAGGCTAACGCCCGGGCCAAACTCATGGTAGGATGGCGCCATGACAGTCAACTTCATCTCGATTTTTCACCGGTTCCCCCTCAACCACCATGAACCACCCTCTAAGCGTATCCGATACGCCTGATTCGCCTGATTCGCTTATTTTTTCGCCTCAGATCGCGAATCTGGCGCCCTTCCTGATCATCGCGACGAGCTTCTGGAGTCGCGCGGCAGCGTGGTCATTTTCCCTCGTTCCCAAGTTGCTCTTGGGAACGCCCTTGTCGGGGAAGCTGTGCTTCCTCCGCATTGGAGAAACCTGCAGGATGAACAGGCAGGCATACCGAGCAGCGAAGCTGCGCGGACAAAGAACGTTCCCAAGTGCAACTTGGGAACGAGGGGAACTGATCCTTCGACAAGCAGGGATGACGGAATTATTTCACAATACCTGCGGCAAAATTCGGGTTCAGCGGATTGACCGCGATTCGCCTTTCCGACGGAATGACAACCAAGTCCATATCTTCCATAGGCACCGCACCGAGCAGCACTTGATCGCCGAGCACAACCGCACCGACGTAGCATTCCCGGTTTTCAAATTGAATGTGAATGGGCCCCACATAAGGGCAGAATTGTCTCCGGCCATCAGCGACGGTCACTTCCTTCTTCGAGCTTTCTTGAAGTTGGAGTTGATTTGCAACGTGTTCGGGAATACACAAAAACATCGCCCCGCTATCGGCGAGGGCTTCTACCTCGATCGGTCGCAACGATGGCAATCGAGGATTATCGAGGAAGATTTTTGCGGGAGCCAAACCCATGACTAGAATATGCCGCACAAGCGCGTTTTCCAAAAGCATCTTTTTTCCCTCGTTCCCAAGTTGCACTGGGGAACGCCCTTGTCGGGGAAGCTGTGCTTCCTCCGCATTGCAGAAACCTGCAGGATGAACAGGCAGGCATACCGAGCAGCGAAGCTGCGCGGACAAAGAACGTTCCCAAGTACAACTTGGGAACGAGGGGATTCCGTCAATTCCGTTAATTTCGTAATTCCGTCAAAAATTCTCCCACAATTTCTTGAGCTTCCCGCTTAACCCGCGATATTGATCCACCATGAGTTCCGCGCTTCTCGCCCTGGAAGACGGCAGCATCTGGCGCGGCCAGGCGTTCGGCGCGCCCCTGACCGCGAACGGCGAAGTTTGCTTCAACACGTCGATGACTGGTTACCAGGAAATCCTGACCGACCCGTCGTATCGCGGCCAGATCGTCGCGATGACCTATCCGCTCATCGGCAACACCGGCGTCAACGCGCTTGATGTCGAGTCGGACCGGCCCCACGTCTCGGGCCTCGTCGTCCGCGAGCTTTCCCCCGTCGTGAGCAGTTGGCGCAGCGAGGAGACGCTCGCCTCCTATCTTGAGCGCAACAACATTCCCGGCATCACCGGCATCGACACGCGCTCGCTGACGCTCCGCCTGCGCACCCAGGGCTCCCTGCGCGGCGTGCTGACCTCCGAAAAAATATCAGACGCGGCGGCGGTCGATCTCGCCAAAAAGTGGTCCTACCTCGAG
This sequence comes from uncultured Verrucomicrobiae bacterium, assembly GCA_963702985.1. GTDB lineage: Bacteria > Verrucomicrobiota > Verrucomicrobiia > Methylacidiphilales > UBA1321 > JABDGH01. The sequence continues at coordinate 3,898,970 of OY969777.1, read as the reverse complement.
CGCGATTTCGTCCGGGAAGTCACCTGCGCCAAGGCCTACGATTGGGACCCCAAAAGCAAGCTCAGCCGCAAGTGGACGCTGATTCAGGGCAAGCGTCCGCCCGGCGCGCCGCCCCTCACCGGCGAGGATTACCTCGAACGGCTCCCGCCCGTGAAATACCGGATCGTCGCGTTTGATTACGGGCTCAAAACCAACATCCTGCGCCGCCTGCGCCAGGCCGGTTTCCAGGTGCGCGTCCTGCCCGCCATGGCCACGGCGGAGGAAGCGCTCTCCTCCGATCCGGACGGCATTTTTCTCTCCAACGGCCCGGGCGATCCTTCGGTGCTCAACTATGCCCACAAGACAGTGCGGTCGCTCATCGGCAAAAGGCCGATCTTCGGAATTTGTCTGGGACACCAAATCCTCGGCTATGCGATGGGGGGAAAGACCTTCAAGCTCAAGTTCGGGCATCGCGGCGCCAATCAACCGGTCAAAGACCTGACCACGGGCCGGATCAACATCACCTCGCAAAACCATGGCTTCGCGGTCGATCCCAAATCCCTGCCCGCAGCTGAAGCCGAAACCACCCAGATCAATCTCAACGACCAGACCAGCGAAGGACTCCGCCACCGGACGGAGCCGGTTTTCTCCGTTCAGTACCATCCCGAGGCCTCTCCCGGCCCGCACGACGCGAACTACTTTTTCCGCGAATTTGGTAAAATGATTGAAAAGGACTCCAAAAGCTCGTAGCGTTTTCAGCCATGCCCCGTCTCGTCGCACAGTCACCGGAATTTGCCGGGAAGTCTTTCACTCTTTCGGGCGCTGAAATCACGATGGGGCGGGTTGCGGATAACAAGATCCAAGTCGAGCACCCCAGCGTCTCGGGCCATCACGCGATGCTCAAACTCGACGGCATGGATTATGTCATCAAGGACCTCGATTCCACGAACGGCACCCGGATCAACGGGGAGCGGATCACGGAACAAAAGCTCCGCCGTAATGACATCCTTCGATTGGGCAACATCGAATTGCTCTATGATTCCGAACACGCGCCGCCCGGACAGCCGATGCCGAGTCCTTCCGCGCGCGTCAACCTGGCGGAGTGCGCCTCGCGCGGGCGCCCGGCCGATTTCGTCAATGCTTCGCCCCTGGCTAAAAGAGTCCGGGGCGCGCTGGACAAAACGTGGCAACTGGTCCTGACCGTCCTCGTGATTCTGGCCGTGGCCGGCGTGAGTTACTTTGTGTGGGTGGCGTTCTTTTCACCTCCTGACCTTCCTTCCTGACGCTCCCGCGTTCCTGCGCAGGAGCAGCAGGATCCATTTGCCGCGCCGGACCACCCGTATCAGTTGCAGCCCCTCCCGGCGATAAGCGGCGAGAACCTCCCGCTGCTGCGAATCGAGGATGCCGCTGAGCCAAAGCTGCCCGCCCGTCGCCACGCAACCCGCGATTCGCGGCGCGGCCTCTCCTAAAATTCCGCTGAACAGATTGGCCAGCACGAGATCGTACCGGGCCGTGGCGCGGAGCTTCCGCACATCGGCGCGCCGCCAGCGAATCAGCGGCGTGGAGAAATTAAGCGCCTCATTTTGCCGCGCCGTCCTCACCGCGTCGGGATCTAAGTCGGCCGCCACGATCCTCCGCGCGCCGAACAGCCGCGCGGTCAGGGCGAGCACGCCGCTGCCCGTTCCGAGATCAAGAACGGTTGTTCCGCGCGCGGCGGTTTTGATCCAATTGTCATGACGGGCCAAAGCCCGCAGCAGCATGTGGGTCGTGGCGTGTTCGCCGCTGCCGAAAGCAACGCCGTGCGGGATGTGGAGACGCGGCAACGCCGCCTTCTTCCGGCAATGCGCCTCTTCATGGACAATTTCAAGCCTGCGCCCGATTCGGGTGGGAGTCGCCGGGGGAGTATTGATCCATTCGCGGGCATCCACGGCGCGAATGCGGCCGGCCCACCGCCGGGCGAGCCCAACGGCTGCGGCGCGCGAGGGAACGTAAACTTCGAGCAACACACGCGCGCGCGGAGGCCGCTGCGTGAACGCCCATGACACGCAACCCGCCGCCTGGAGGCGCGTGATCCACGCCTCCTCCCGGCCGGAGACAAACCACCGGCGCCAGGCCCAGGTCCCGGCCTCGCGGACCGAGGCATTCTTACCGATGACGTTTGCAGCTTTGCGGGCCACCGGCTTACTGCTCTTGTTCTTCCGGCGACAAATTCGGTCGCAGGATGGCTTTCGTCGAAATGAAACCAGTCGGCTCGATGATGAGTTCGACCGTTTCATTCTTGCCGATGCTGAGGTGATGGAGCGCCCAGTACTGGCGTCCGTCGGCCCGGGTGGCGCGGGCAAAAATCCAATAGTGGCGCTCCTTCTCGCCTTCGGCAAAGACATCGTCATCCACCCAGGTGAAGCGGCCATTTGTGGTCAGAGGGATATGCTTGGTGATGGCCTCCGCGGGCAGGGAATCAAGCTGCTTGTAGTATTTGTCGTCGAGAACCGCGTCCTCGGCCTGGGCCGCCGCCAGGTCGGCCTGGGCCTGCTGGAGTTCCGCTTTCAGCGGCACCTCTTGCGCCTCCGTGCTTTCGATGCGATGCTGCAACTCGTCGAGCTTCGTGTTGAGATCGGCTATTCGCGGCGCCGGGGCGAGTTTGAGTTGGGCGGCTTTGTCGCGCAGTTGTTCCTTGCGATCATCGAGCGTTTTCAAAAAGTCCCGCCATTGCTTCATCTCGGCCCCGAGCCACTGGTGTTCCTTGACGCTGTCCACACCGGCGGGAACATCATAAAGCGCAAGGCGGTAGGCATTGGCCCAAACTTCAGGCGATTGGTAGATGTTATCCGGCTGGTATTTCAGGTTGAGCGATTTGGACCGGTCCGAGATCGCCTTCTGCAATTGGTTGAGACGTGACGCATATTCTTCATCGATCCGGGATCCCTCCCCGTCCCAGATCTGCTGCGTCGCATCGCGGGATTGTTTGACCAGGGAGGCGATCTCATCCTTGGACGCCTGGATTTCTTCCTGGACCAGACGGATGCGTTCCTCTCGCGAAGCCACGTCCGCCTGGGTGCGCTGGACGTGGTCCTGTCGTTCGTGAATTTCCTGCATGAGCGGCGTGCGTTCCGCCGCCAAGTCCTCCGCAACGCCGGTGGCCAGTTCCCAGAAATCGCTGACGATCCAGACCTCGTTGTTGAGAGTCATTCCCGCGGGGGGAATGGCCTGGCCCTCCACCCGCGTGTCCCGGCAGAAATAGAGACTGCCGAAAAACAGGACAAGCACCGTGACAGCAAAAAGAAAATAGAAAACGACCACTTCCCAAACACGCCTTTTCTGGGCGCGGGCGGCGCGCGTCTGCGGCATGGATCTCTTCGCCTTCGGGAAAACCGGAACGTCCGAGGGTGACTGGGCCGGCAAGACTTTCGCCGCCGGTTTTTCCTTCTCCCCGGCGGAAGGCGTTTCCATCTCAGCTGGCCGGGCGGCAGGGGTTGCCTCGGGCGGCTGAGCCGCTGATGCGGATAAAACGGCCGGAGCGGTTTGAGCCGCGGTTGGAACCGCTGCGTCTGATTTTTCCGCAGACTCCGCCGCCTCGGCCTGCATGGGAATGAGGAGCGATCTCTTGGGAAGAACCGCGGGCTTCAACGCCGGTTTGGCTTCGACAACCGGGGGCAATTCGACCTTGGGCGGGGAGGGAGAAAGAACGATGGAAACCGTCTTCTTCAACCAGTTTCCGGCCTCCTTGGCAACGAGCGGCGTCGGAGGCGATAAAGGCTTGGGCGGCAACTCCGGCGGTTGACCGGCCGATGGCGCCTCGGGCTGGATCATCGCGGGAACTTTCTGGACGACCGGCGATTCGGATAAATCGAGTGATGTTTCGCCTTTGCGGGCTTCCGCCGGAAGATTCGGCGGCGGCAACTTTTCCAGTGGAAACGGCTCGGCCGCTTTTTCCAGCATCGGCGGGGCAACTTGGATCGGGGGCGGCGGCGTGGCGATACTCTCCGCAGACTTGGCAAGAGGCGGCGGCAATGGCGGCGGCAACTTTTCCAGTGGAAACGGCTCGGCCGCTTTTTCCAGCATCGGCGGGGCAACTTGGATCGGGTGCGGCGGCGTGGCGATACTCTCCGCAGACTTGGCAAGAGGCGGCGGCAATGGCGGCGGCAACTTTTCCAGTGGAGCCGTCTCGGCCGCTTTTTCCAGCATCGGCGGGGCAACTTGGATCGGGTGCGGCGGCGTGGCGATACTCTCCGCAGGCTTGGCAAGAGGCGGCGGCAATCGCGGCGGCAACTTTTCGAGTGGAGACGGCTCGGCCCCTTTTTCCAGCATCGGCGGAGCGACCTTGATCGGGGGCGGCGGCAATGAAGCAGGGCGAACCGTCCGTATGGCTTCACCCGGCAATACCGGCCGCTCGACCCGAGAAGGCGGGCGCAACGGCGGCGCCACCAGGGGGGCGGCTTCGTCTTTCGCTTCCGGTCCTGGAATCTCCGGTGTTGGATTGCCCAAAAGATGGGAGCGCGAAAAAACTTCCAGGCTTTGCAAACCTTCCGCGGGCGGATTTGCTTCTCCCGGTTCGAGATTTTTCCAGACTTCCGGCTTCGGCGCGGGTATGGGCTGATCGGCTTTGAAAAAAATCGACTTGCCGGAACCAACGTCCTGGGACGAAAGCTCGTTCAACTTGATCGGCGGAATAAGATGAGGTCCCGATTTTTTCGGCTCGCTTCGGATCGGCTCCGGCTCCTTGGCGGGCACGGGCGGCGGCGGGGGGGTGCTCTCCGGGGATTCCTTCCCGCGGGGCGCGGCGATGGGCGTGCCGGAGAGCGAACTCCAACGGGGCACGCTCGTTTTCGGCGGCAACTTGACGTGGGTCGTCGTGCTCAATCGCGGCTGGGACCGCGGGCTGTTGACCGGCGAGACCTGCTTCGGCGGCAGAGGCGGAGGACGGCTCACGGCTTGGGAAGAATCCGCCGGTGTGAGGTTCGAAGATGAATCCGAAAGAGGAGCAGCCGGTGAAAGCGCCTGGGTGCCCGCGGGCGGCGGCTTCGCCACCGACGAAAGCATGACCACGATCTTCCCCGCCCCGCGTTTACTGACCGGCAAATGGGTCGTCGTGGACGGGAGGCGTCCCGTCGTGCCGCTGGAAGGCAAGCGAGGCATCGGGCCGCCCATCGGTGCGGGGGGGGGATTATCCTTATCCGCCATTATAGTCCTCAGTGCCTGGGTAGATCCCGAGAATCGAGACGGGGATGCAGGCCGACTTGCACGCCGCCAGCAGGCGGCTCGTCGCGCGGATGCCGTCAACGGGCCGGGCCAGGGTCAAACGGGCCAGCGCCAAAACGAGCCCCCGCCGGGCAGTCCCTCGCCCGGCCGGCGCGGCGCGGCGGGACAACTGTTCGGCTTGGATGGAGAAGTCGGCCATGGAGTGAAGCAGACTTTTTATCGCATTTACCGTGGATTTGCACTCGATTAAAATGAGAAGTCGATTGGCGGCCAGGGCAGCCCCAGTCCCGCGTGGCGTAACAATGAAAATTCTTCGGCCCGGCGGCGCCTTCGAATCGTAACCCGGGGCAAAATCGCCCGCCACCGTCAGGCGACTGAAGAACTCGCTCCGCAGCCGATGCGTCCGAAGCGCGCTTAGCAACTCGTCCCCGGTCAGCAAAGCCAGCGAGAGCGCGCCCGTGTCGAGGCCCTTGAGCAATTCCGCCCACGTTTTTTTGGGTGCGAATTGATCGCAGGCGCCAAAGCACGCGCGGCTTGCCGGAAGCACGACGGGCACGCTCGCCCGCAACAGGCCGATGGGCGCCTGCCCCTGCGCGGCGCGCGAGCTGGACAATATTTCGCGATAAAGCGCGGCGACCGCCCGGGCCGGCGGCTGCCCCTTGCTCAGGCGGGTGAGGCGCGCGACAAGTTCACGCTCCCGTTCGGGAACGTAAATGACCGCCCCGTGGCGGCGTTTCATCTTGCCGATCTGGCCGGAAAGCTTAGTCCGTTGCTGGAGAAGTTGGAGCATCTTGAGGTCGATCCGGTCCACCTGCAGCCGCAGGCGCCGCATCTGCCGGGACAAGGCCGACGTCAAGTTGCTGTTGTTCGGGGGCATGAGGGATTTCGGGAGGCTGCAACCGGCGCAGTTCATCGGCATTGGGTAGCTCGTCGAGATTTCTCAACCCGAAAAGCTCCAGGAACAGCGGGGTGGTTTCATAAAGGAGCGGACGACCGGGTTGCTCGGAGCGGCCCGCCACGCGGATCACTTTGCGTTCCAGCAGCGTGGCAAGCACGCCGTCCACGGCCACGCCGCGAACCGATTCGATCTCCGCGCGCCCGATGGGCTGACGGTACGCGATGACGGCGAGCGTTTCCAGCGCGGGCTGGCTGAGCCGCGGCGCCCGGGGCTGATCGAAAAGCTTGTTGGTCCAGACCGCGAACTCGGGCCGGGTCTTGAGCAGGTAGCCGCCCGCGATGGCCTGCGTCATCAGGCTCGATCCGTCGGCGGCCAGCCGTTCGTTCAACTGGCCAATGGCGGCCTCGACCTCGGCGACAGAGGTCTTTTCGCAGGCGGCCGTTTCGGGCGAGGGGGAAAACTTCGCCGCCTGATGCAGGGCATGGGCGATGGCTTTGGGAGTCAGGGGCCGATCCGTCGCAAAGAGCAACGATTCGACGATGCGGGGCATGTCCATCCCATCATCTTTTGGAAAACCGCGCCAAAAGGCAAGAGGTGAAAAGTTTTGGTAGTGTCCTAATTTGAAATTGGTTACTTGCTCGTAAGAGAAATATCGTTCTCGTTACCCGGATGTCCGATCTTTAGAGGAGGAGTCCCGATCTTTTCCGAAAGCTTCACAAGATCGTCGTTATCGTAAGAGTGCATCACGTCCACCCCCACTGAAACAGCACTAGCCACATGGATAGCGTCCCTTGGTTTGAGATGGGGAAATTGCCATACCAAGAGACGCGCAGCCTCCGCAATCTGCCTATCGCAGTTGATTACTCTGATGTACTTATGCATGAAATATCTCTGAAGGATCAATTCATGCTCCTTTGAAAGCTTATCCGGCTGTCCCTTAACCCAAACGCATTCCACAAACGTGACAGCCGAGGTGTAGATCAAAACGTGCCCTTCCTGCGCCGCTTTTTCTATGGGCAGGCATTTTTCCACACGGCCAGGTTCTTTTCCAAACAAGGCGTGGAAAATATTCGCATCCCAATAAACGGTCTGCATGGCAAATTATCTAAATAAAGCTTGGATGTCTTCAATGCTCGGCAATTCGGATTCGTCGGGGAAAATTCTGATGGTATCGACGACTATACTGGTGGGATAGCCTTCCTTTGCGTAACGAATTAAGCCGCCAGCTAGAACCCTTTTTCTAAACCCCTTAATCGCCTCCTCTCGAACCTCTTCTTTTTGAAAATAGCAGGTAATTTCACGTTGCAACAAGGGCTCGAAAATACTGCAACTAAAGGTGTGGCGATCAGAGAGAGAATCTATCTTCCCCTCGATAGAGCCAAAAGCATTGTCTTTTTCTCCGGAAAGTATGGCCTCGGTTGTCGGAATAATCTCCTTGGAAAAGTCTTCGGGCGTACTGCCATTTTTAATAGCAACCGATTGAATTTTACTTCCATCGCTCAACCCAGCCAGAATCTTAGCGGCCAGAAGTTCTTTCTTTGTGAATCCGCGAGGGATCGTTTTAACACCAGAGCGTAAAGATCGCACGCCAAGATGAATTGTGTCGATGCACCGTTCTGAATCAAGCGTTCTGTTTACGACCATCGCCCGCACTACGGCGCTCCCATGGTCTACTTCTACTTTCCAATGAACGGGCGTATTTGTGACATTTCTCGCCACGCCCTGCACGAGTGCAAAAAAGGACTGAACGGCCTCCATAAACTTTTCAGGCGTAAGCTCTGTCGCCTCAATTTTTATTTCGATTTGGTCGTTCATTTTGCAGCACCCATTTCTAGGACTGCGGGTCCAGCATTAAGGTAGCTCAAAACCAGTGAGTCAACCAGCCATGATGGTTTTTTGCTCCAACGCTTGACGGCAGTATTCCAGTTACTTTGGTTGACGGAAACACAAATCTTGGCCTTGGTCGTACCCTCTGGCCGTCCGGCGTTTTTTCGTGCCCCGCCCCAATTTTTGTTTGTTTTTTCCTTTGACATATCTTGAATTTAATACTACTTTATTCAAGAAGCAAGGAAAAATATGGCAAATCAACTTAGCAATGAAAAAAAGACAACGGCGGTTTCCATGCTCTGCGAGGGCAGCAGCATCCGAAGCATCGAACGCATAACCGGAGTTCACCGAGATACCATCATGCGCTTAGGCGTCCGCATGGGCGAGGGGTGCCAGCGTATCATGGACGAAAAACTGCGGAACCTTTCCAGTAAGCTAATTCAAGTCGATGAGGTCTGGGGCTTCATTGGAATGAAGCAGAAGAACGCGAATGAAAAGAAGGTTAACGTCGATGGGAAAGTGGCCGGGGACGTTTGGACGTGGATCGCTTTGGATTCCGAAACAAAGCTCGTGCCGACGTTCGCTGTAGGGGATCGCTCTCAGTACATGGCGAACAACTTTATCGAAGACCTTGCTTCCCGCCTCTCCAATCGCGTCCAGCTTTCCAGCGATGCCCTCCGCGCTTATGAGGGCGCGGTTGAACGTGCCTTCGGCGCGAATGTGGACTACGGCTCAATTTTCAAGACCTTTAGCCACTCCGAACTCGCGGAGCAGCGTAGGTATTCCCCTCCCGATGTAATGCACGTGAAGCGCACGCCCGTTACAGGAAGCCCTATCGTTGATCTGATCTCCACGAGTCACGTTGAGAAACAAAATCACACGTTGCGGATGCATTGCCGCCGCCTGAGCCGTTTGACGAATGCTTTCAGCAAGAAGCTCGAAAACTTCAAAGCTGCGGTCGCGCTCCACTACGGCTATTACAACTTCGTGAAGACCCATACCTCCATCCGTTGCACTCCGGCGATGGAAGCTGGCGTCACAAATTCCCCTTGGACTGTTGGCAATCTTGTTGAGATGATCGAGGGATGAGCGAGCGGATCGAACAGCTTAGGCAGGCAGTCGAGACGATGCACAAATGCACGGCCCGGCACGCTGAGTCTAAGCCCGTCATTGAGCTTTTCAGGGGCAAGGTGGCGTGGGATGGAGTTGTCGAGGCTTTCGAGCTTACAGGGCATCCTCACGCGAAACGCTGCTACGCCTGGTCGTACTTGGACAAGGGCGAGCCGCAATACGTCACGGTGCTGGAGATTCCTCCCGTGGATTCAGCGGAAACTGCCGTTAAGATCGCTATCGCGGCCCCAGCAAAATGACTGCCTTTCGCCACGTTGCCTTTTACACGTTCATCGTGGGAGCGTCTTGCCTGATTATCGTGCAATTCGTCCATCCCCAATATCCTCGATATTGGTTAACATCACTCTTATTTAACACCGGAGTGCTTTCGGAATTTGGACTTTTGGCATGGGCTTTCGCATTCCTGAAGATTGATCCGACGCGGAGCCGAATAGCCTTGGCCATCGTTTTTGTCTTTCTTGCTTTGGTTTGTTGGGTGACGGCCAACTCATCCGATTAAATTCAAATTAGGACACTACCAAAGTTTTTGGATGCGAATAATAATCACCTGAGCCAGTCGTGGCGTTGAAGGTAGCCGTCGCACTCCGTGCGACGGGCCCACGGGTAGGGCCGCGAATTCCTGCGCGACAGCGCAAAAGATTTTCAGGGCCACTGACTGGAAAAGGCCGGGAGGCCAATCCCTTCGCGTCCCAAAATAAATGGGACGGCAGAGACTGCCGTCCCTACCAAATAAAGCACCGTCGCACGGAGTGCGACGGCTACCAAGATAAACCGAAGAAAGCTTCCGCAAGCGCATGAGTGAAAAAGGTGACAGGCATGAATGGCACTAAGATAAGCGCTTTGATCTACAAATCAACGGGTTCCAACAACTACTCCAAAAGCACGCTTTTCAGAGTCAGAAAGTGCCAAGTTGCGCTTACTGGCTGAAAAGTCCAAATTTATCCTAAAATGCCCTTATCTTAGTGCCATTCGTGACAGGCATCTTTTCGCATCGCTTAGTTTTGACCTGGGCTTGTGTCAGGCGGAATCTGATACGTTCCATGTCAGTAAATTTCCCAGCAGGCCGCCGTGCCGTCCTGCTCGAAGAAGATGATTGCCTCGGCGCGGTCGCGCAATAATTTCTCAACGACAGCGGTGGACTGGTTGCCGCGGCGAAGCCAAATCACTTTGGGCGGTGGCCCATAGAGCACGGCCATTTCGGCGAAATCGGAATCCTGCGTGACCAACGTGAAGCCGTTGGCTTTCGCATGTTGCCAGATGACGCGGTCATCAGCTTCCGACAAGCCGAGCAGTCGTGCCTGGCTCGATCCAGAGAACAAGTCCGCCAGGAGCGAACAGAGCTTGAAGCTGAGGTTCTGGTCGAACAGCAGCTTCATGCCGTGGCGGTCAATAAGCGGCGTTCACGGTCGGCGGCGTAGGCGAGGCAGGCGCGGATGTCGTCTTCGGTCAATTCAGGGTAATCATCCCGGATTTGTTCGTGGGTCATGCCGGAAGCCAGCCAGCCGAGAACGTCGGCCACGGTAATTCGCATCCGCCGGATGCAGGGCCTTCCGCCACGTTTGCCCGGCTCGATGGTGATGATGTCCTGGTAGTTCATCTGCTCGAATGACTTTAGGGTAGCGTATCAGGCTTCGATTTCAAAACGATTTGTTCTTCGCCGAGGGCCGAAGGGCTGGTTGGCGGCATCAGGACCTATTAGAAAATTGAATAATTGAGCGAAGGGTTGGGTTGTTATTGTGAAAGGCCCGAGAATGGTCTAATGACCTTGGAGACGATGAATCATTCAGACGTCATATCGCTGGACATTGAACGGCAGGTCGAGATGGATTTTCTCCGCGCGACCGAGCTTGCCGCGCTCAACACGCTCCAATGGCTGGGCAAGGGCCAGAAAGAAAAGGCCGACGAGGCCGCGTGCGACGCGATCCGCGGCATGTTCGACCTGATGGATATCCGGGGCGAAGTGGTCATCGGGGAAGGGATCAAGGATGAAGCGCCGGGGTTGTTCAAAGGCGAGAAAGTCGGCATGTGGAGGGAAGGCTCGCCTCGTTTTGAGGTCGCACTCGATCCGATCGACGGCACGACCAACGTCAGCAAGGGGATGCCCAACTCGATCAGTTGTATCGCGGCGTCCGCTCCCTCCGAGGATGGACGCCCCTGTTTGCAGGACATTCCCGCTTTCTACATGAAGAAGCTGGCCTATCCGCTCCTGGTCCGCCGCGCGTGGATGAAGGACCCGAGCCTCCCGATCGATATCGACGCGCCGATCGAGGAGGTGATTGACATCACCGCCAAAATTCTCGGCAAGGAGGTGCGCGACGTCGTCGTCTGCGTGCTGGACCGCCCCCGCAACCAGGATCTTGTCGAGGCCGTTCGCCGCAAGGGGGCGGCGCTGCGCATGGTCGTGGACGGCGATATCGCCGCAGCCCTGGCCCCGGCGATGAAGACCTCCAATATCAATCTCTATGCGGGAATCGGGGGCGCGCCGGAATGCATCCTCTCCGCCGCGGGCCTGCGCTGCCTGGGCGGAGGGATGCGCGCGCGCATCTGGCCGCGCGATGAGGAGGAGCGGAAGTCGCTCATTGCGCAAGGCTGGGGCGGCCTCCTCAATCATCAATACATGTCGAGGGACCTGGCTCGCGGGGATAATATCGTCTTCGCCGCGACCGGTATTAGCCATAGCCCGCTGCTCAAGGGAGTCGAAGTCGAGGGGACGGTTGCCACGACCCATTCCGTTTTGATGCGGGCCAAGAGCGGGACCGTTCGTTTCATCGAAGCGCACCATCACCTCGAGCGAAAGACCATCCACCTGCGTTCGACCCGGTCCGAGCGGCGGATTTAATAAATCATCTTACAGGTTAGGCATCTTCTTCGCAGCCTCAGCTTTAGCCTGCTGATTAGCAGCGTCCACAGCCCGTTGGTATTCAGGGGCTGTCAGCGTGAAGCTGTTATATATTATTCGAGCGTCCGCACCGTCCGCGCGTTTCCACTCTCTGACTTTAGCCATTGGAGCAAATATGCTGTCTATCACAGTAGTGGTGGAAACCGATTCTGCCCATTTAGAGCCTTGAGCTTCGTTATTGAGAATGGTGTTGATGTCTTCATCCGTAAGGGGTGACGAGGGCTTGACGTAAGTAATTTTAGCACATTTTCCATTGACGAAAACGCACTCAACTGACCAACCGTCTTTGCCAAAATTCCAAATCTGACCGACAGGGTAGGTGCGTCCATTCGCGTAAACTTGATCGACCCGTTTGATTTGCGCCGCCGGACCAAGCCGTGCCTCCAACTGTTCGGGTGTTTCACCAAGGCGTGCCCAGGCGAATATCGTCATGGCTAGCGAGAGAAGAAGGGTACAAGAGAGTAGTCGCATCCCCTTGAGTAAAAGTGGATGGGCACATTTAGTCTATTTTTTTCCGGTATTTTCGCGTTATGGCGTTACCTCCGTCTACTGTCTCCTGGCCAAATGCCAGCGGCGGACGTCGACTTCCAAGTGGCCAATGCCCAGATAGGCTTGATCGATGCGGCCTCCGATGACAATCCTCGGGCCGATGGGGAGTTCAAAATCTCCTGCATCCAGCCTCACCGTGCCGGTGCCATCGGTGAAAAGGTAGTCGTCTCCATCCCGGCCGGTGACGTGTCCGATCAGCGTGACGTACCGATCATCCTTATCCATGTTGTTGCGGGTGGCGATGACCCAGCTCACGGTCGTGAGATGGAAGACAGGAGGCGGATCGGCTTGGGAGACGGTGGAGGATACGCCGAGCAGAGCCGAAACAGCCAGAAGGGCCAATAATGTATTCTTCATGATCCATAAGACGCCGCCAATCGGCATGGCTTTCAATCAACTTGCGGTTCAATCGTGGGGGATGGGAAGATTGCTGATTTTTGCCCCGTTTTGAAATCTAAAATGTCTCAAACATCTGCTATTTAGTTGACTTTTTACAACTTATTGACTTTCTTCGTGTAGTTTTGTGCGCTTTATGACAACCCCGGGCACGATGAATCACCTCTCTCCCCATCTCAACGAAAGTTTTGCCGAACGACTCCGGTTCTGGCGCGTCAGCCAGAATTTTACCCAGGCGGAGGCGGCCCGGCAATTGGACATCGACCGCAGCTACCTCTCCCAGGTCGAGCGGGGCCGGTCGCCGGGCAATGCCCTGCGCACCCGCTTTTTCCTGATCGAGAAATCGTCCTCGATCAAAGTCAACGGCAATGTCGCCGCCGCTTACGGCCTGCGGAATTTGCCGGTCCTCTCCTGGACGCAGGCCGGCCAAGCCGTCGAACCCGGCGAAATCCCGCGCGAATGGGATGAAGTCGTGCCGAGCGATGTTTCCGATGAGAGCGCGTTCGGCGTGCGTTTGCGCGGCGATTCGATGGAGCCCAAATTTTCCGACGGCGACATCGCCATTCTGCTGCCCGGCAGCGCCCCGACCAACGGCGAAATCGTCGTGGCCAATCTCAGGAACCAAGGCGTGCTCTGCAAGATCATGCACGTCCAGCTCGACAAAAACCTGGTCAAGCTCTCCAGCTACAACCCGGCTTATCCCCCCACGGAATATCGCCGCGACGAGTTCCACTGGATATTCCCCGTCGCCGCGATCATCAAGCAATTGCGGCGGAGGTAGCGATAGGACTTATGAAACCGATGGGACATATAAGACTCGGTCGGCCAACCTATAGCATTTTAACATTTTGCGCACATCACTTTTGGGTGGCCCGGACTACTTGTTGTCCGGGCGCGCGTAGCGCGCAGGAAGCGAATCCCTTCGTCTTATCCATTGTGATTACCCCGTGCGGATGAGGCAAATCGCTTCCTGTCGCCTTCGGCGACCCGGGCAATAAATAGCCCGGGCCACCCGAGGATGAAGCGTGCACAATATCTTAATATGCTCTAAGTCCCATAAGTCGCATTTGTCCCATAGGTCCCAAAAGCCCCAAACGTCACGCCTTCGCCGGTTCTCCGGAAGCCGATGGCGCGGGCGTTAGAGCGCCGTTCGCATTCGCCGCGGCCGGAGCGGCCGGCGCGAGATTGGCCGGCGGCAGCGGCGCGACTTTCCAGAAGAGCGGCTCGAATTTCGCCCAATCGCCGAGGATTTCCTTGGCCCGGCCGCTTTCGGTCAACTCGAGGTGCTTATAAATGAAGCCCTTGAGAACCTTCACTTCCTCCGGATCGGAGAGGCGCTGCAACGTCACCATCGCGCGGTTGCACCGCTGCTCGAACGAGCCTTCCCGGTCGAGAACGTAGGCGAGACCGCCCGACATCCCCGCCGCGAAATTCTTGCCGGTGAGACCCAGCACGATCACCCGGCCATTGGTCATGTACTCGCAGCCGTGGTCGCCGATGCCTTCCACCACGGCCGTCGCGCCGCTGTTGCGCACCGCGAACCGTTCCCCCGCCTTGCCCCGGATGTAGAGAGCGCCGCCCGTGGCCCCGTAGAGAACGGTGTTTCCGCAAATCGAATTTTTCGCCGGGTCGAATTTCGCCGAGGGCGAAGGGACCAGGATGATCTCGCCGCCGCTCATGCCTTTGCCGACGTAGTCGTTGCTTTCACCCACCAGCGTGATGCGCACGCCCTTGACGAGGAACGCCCCGAGGCTCTGCCCCGCGCTGCCGGAGAGCGTCAGGTTGAGCGTGCCATCGGGCAGGCCCTCGTCGCCGAAGCGATAGGCGATCTCGCCGGAGAGCTGCGCGCCGATGCTGCGGAACGTATTCTTCACCTTGTATTTCAGGCTCAGCTTGTGCTTGGTCTGGAGCGTGCTCTTGGCGTCCTGGAGGATGACGTCGTCCAGGGTGCGGTCCTCATGCTTGTCGTTGCGCTCCCAAGTGTGGAACCGCGGCGTCCCGTCGTCGATTTTCGGCATGGCGAGCAGGCGGGAAAGATCGAGCAGGTTGGCTTTGGGATGATTCGGCACTTCGCGCTGTTCGAGGTAATCGGTGCGTCCGATGACATCGTTGAGGCTCCGCGCCCCGATGCCGGCGAGATAGCGCCGCACCTCCTCGGCCACGGCGTTGAAGAAAAGGACCACGTTGTCGGGCGTGCCCTTGAATTTGGCGCGGAATTTTTCGTCCTGCGTGGTGACGCCGACCGGGCAGGTGTTGAGATGGCATTTGCGCACGTAAACGCAGCCCGTCGCGATCAGCGCCGCCGTGCCGAAGTTGAATTCCTCCGCGCCGAGCATCGCCGCGATGAGAATATCGAGCCCGGTCTTCATGCCGCCGTCGGTGCGCAGCGTCACGCGGTTGCGCAGGCCGTTGAGCAGGAGCACCTGGTGCGCCTCGGACAGGCCGAGTTCCCACGGGCCGCCCGCGTTCTTGACCGACGAAAGCGGCGACGCGCCCGTGCCGCCGTCGTGGCCCGAGATCAGGACGATGTCGGCGTAAGCCTTCGCCACGCCCGCCGCGATCGTGCCGACGCCCGCCTCGGCGACGAGCTTCACGCAGACCTTCGCGCGGGGGTTGACCTGCTTGAGGTCGTAAATGAGCTGTGCCAGGTCCTCGATGCTGTAAATGTCGTGGTGCGGCGGTGGTGAAATCAGGGTCACGCCCGGCGTGCTGCGGCGCAGTTTCGCGATCATCGCGCTCACTTTGTGGCCGGGAATCTGCCCGCCTTCGCCCGGCTTGGAACCCTGCGCCATCTTGATTTCGATTTCGGTCGCGCTGGCGAGGTATTCCGCCGTGACGCCGAACCGGCCCGAGGCGACCTGCTTGATGCGGCTGTTCTTCGAGTCGCCGTTTTCCATCGGCGTGAAGCGGACCCGGTCCTCGCCGCCCTCGCCGGAATTCGATTTGCCGCCGATGCGGTTCATGGCGATGGCCAGCGTTTCGTGGGCCTCGGGCGAGAGTGCGCCGAGCGACATGCCGGCCGTGGTGAAGCGGCGGCGGATGTCCTCGATCGGCTCGACTTCCTCGATCGGGATCGGCGTGCCCTTCTTGAGCGCGAGGCATTGGCGCAGCGCGACCGGCGCGGCTTCCTCCACCGCCGCGACATATTTCTCGTAATCCTCCCACTTGCCCGCTTTGTCCGCGCCCTTGATGCCGACGTAGGTGTGGAAGCTTTGCAGGACGGGCGGGGTCCAGGCGTGGAGTTCGCCGTCGCGGCGGTAACGGTAGACGCCTTCGTCGGTCAGCTTGGCGTCCGGGGCGAAGGCGCGCATGTGACGCGCGAGCGTTTCCTCGGCGATCTCGCGGAAATTGACGCCTTTGACCTGGGAAGGCGTGCCGGTGAAGGCAAAGGAAATGACGTCGGGATGAAGGCCGATGGCCTGGAACGTCTGCGCGCCGCTGTAACTGGCCAGCGTCGAGATGCCCATCTTCGACATGATTTTGAGCAGGCCCTTTTCGAGCGCCGAGCGATAATTCTTGGCCGCGGCGGCGGGGTCGATGATCTTTTCGCCGGCCTTCAATTCCTGGCGGGAAACGAGGTCGTTGAGCGTGGCGAAGGCCGTGTAGGGATTGACCGCCGACGCGCCGTAGCCGAGCAGGCAGGCGACCTGGTGCACGTCGCGGCACTCGGCGGTCTCGCAGATGAGGCTCGCCTTGGAGCGCTTGTCGGCGCGCACCAGATGATGGTGGACCGCGCCCGTGGCCAGGAGCATCGGGATCGGCGCGTGGCCGGCATCGATGTCCCAATCGCTCAGGATGATGATCGCAGCGCCTTCGTCGACGGCCTTTTCCGCTTCCGCGCAAATGCGGTCGAGATGCTTCTTCATGCCGTCCGGCCCTTCGGTGACCGGGAACCGGCACGTGATGGTGCTCGAATGGAAAGGGCCCTCCTTCAAGGCGAGAATCTGCTGGATCTCGGGATTGGTGAGAATCGGGGACTGGAGCCGAAGCAGCCGCGCATGTTCGGGCGTTTCCGCGAGCCAGTTGCGATGCGCGCCGGCCAGCACCTCGACCGACATGACGAGCTTTTCGCGGATCGGATCGATGGGCGGGTTGGTCACCTGCGCGAAAAGCTGCTTGAAATAGGTGTAGAGAAGCCGCGGCTTTTTCGAGAGCACCGCCAGCGGAGTGTCGTCGCCCATGGACCCGATCGCCTCCTCGCCCGTCGCGGCCATGGTCTCGAGAATGGAGGGACTCGTGCCGAGTTCCTCCTCGCTGTAGCCGGCGGCGAGCTGCTGCTGCAAAAGGGTGGCGCCGGGCGACGGCAGGGCATCCAGCGAGGGCTTGCTGTCGATGTCCCGGAGGTTCTCGCGCAGCCACGCGCCGTAGGGCTGCTTTTTGGCATAGCGGGCCTTGATCTCGTCGTTCCGGAGCAGCACTCCCTTGACCGTGTCGATGGCGATCATTTCGCCCGGCCCCAGCCGCCCCTTTTCGACCACCTTGGCGTCGTCGATGGTGAGCAGGCCGACCTCGGAACCGAGGGTGAAAAGACCGTCGTCGGTGATCTTGTAGCGGGCGGGCCGCAGGCCGTTGCGGTCGAGGCACGCGCCGATCGTGCGGCCATCGCTGAAGACGAGCGCCGCCGGGCCGTCCCACGGCTCGTTGAGCGTCTGGTGGTATTCGTAAAAATCCTTCACCTCCGCCGGGACGGAAGCGTCGCCCTGCCACGCCGCCGGCACGAGCATCAGCATGGAATGGAGGATGTCGCGCCCGCCCATGACGACGAGCTCGAGCGCGTTGTCGAGGCTGGCCGAATCGCTGCCGCCCGGCTGGATGATGGGGCGCAGCTTGCGTGACCGCGTCGCCGAAGAACGGGCTTTTCAACTCCGGCTCGCGCGCCTTCGTCCAGAGCCGGTTGCCCGCGATCGTGTTGATCTCGCCGTTGTGGCTGAGCATCCGGCACGGCTGCGACAGCGGCCAGGTGGGAAAGGTGTTCGTGCTGTAGCGCTGATGGAAGACGGCCAGCGCCGTAGAGTAATTGGGATCGCGCAGGTCGAGATAAAACCGCTCGAGCGTCGGCGCGGCGAGCAGCCCCTTGTAAACGATGGTGCGGCTCGAAAAGCTCGGGATGTAGAAATCCTTGATGCCCTGGCTCTCGGCCTGGTCCTCGATCTGGTTGCGGCAGAGGAACAATTTGCGCTCGAACTCGTCGTCGCTCATCACCGAGGGGTCGGGCCGCCCGACCAGGATCTGCTCGATGTCGGGACAGGTGCGCAGCGCCTTCTCCCCGAGCACCGCCCGGTTCACCGGCACCGCGCGCCAGCCGAAAATGAAAAGCTTGTGCTCGCCCAGCACGACCTCCGTGATGTGCCGGCAGCGCGCCTGCGTGTAGGGGTCGTTCGGCAGGAACATCATCCCCACGCCGAGGTCGGAATCCTGGAAAAGCTTGTAGCCCATCTTCTCGACCTCGGGCCGGAAAAGCTTGTACGGAATCTGGGTCAGCACGCCCGCGCCGTCGCCGGTCTTCGCGTCGGCGTCCATTGCGCCGCGATGAATCAGCGAGCAGACGCAGGTCAGCGCCTTGCGCAGGATCGCATTGGAACGGACCCCCTTGATGCTGGCGACCATGCCCACCCCGCAGGCGTCGTGTTCAAATGCCGGATCGTAGAGTCCGTCGAAGGATTCCGTGCGGTCGAGGATGGCTTGATTAAGCGGCATTGGGTTAAAAGTTTAGAGCGAAGATTCAAAGTCACAAGTGACAATTTTAAATATACCCCGTTTTTTCCGGTGCGCACAAAGTCTCATCTATCCCATTCGTCCTATCCGTCCCATTCATAAAAGCGTAATCTTGCACCCCATGAAACCCCGCCGCCTCGATGTCGAACTGGTCGGACGCGGCCTCGCGGAATCGCGCGAACAGGCCCAACGGCTGATTTTGGCTGGAGAGGTCTGGGTGGAAGGTCAACGGTGGGATAAAGCGAGCAAACTTTGTGCCGCGACCGCGGCAATTGAAGTGCGCGGAGGCGACCGCTACGTGAGCCGGGGCGGACACAAGCTGGAAGGCGCGCTGACGGGTTTTCATCTCGACGTCACCGGCTGGCGCTGCCTCGACCTCGGCGCCTCCACCGGCGGCTTCACCGACTGCCTGCTCCAGCACGGCGCGCGCGAAGTCGTCGCGCTCGATGTCGGCCACGGCCAGCTCCACTGGCGGCTGCGGCAGGACCCGCGCGTGATCGTCCATGAGGGCGTCAACGCGCGCGATCTGGCCGAATTCGCAAAGGAGGGCCGCTTGTCCGGCCCGTTCGATCTGATCGTGGCCGACGTCTCGTTCATTTCGTTAAGGAGGGTCTTGCCTCCCGCCTTCGATCTGCTTAGCTCCGGCGGACGGGTCTGCGCGCTCATCAAGCCGCAGTTCGAAGCCGGGCGCGCCGAGGTCGGCAAGGGCGGGATTGTCCGCGACGCGCAGGTGAGAACGCGCGTGGTGCGAGACCTGTGCCAATGGGCGAAAGGGGAAAATTATCCGGTGACGACGGTGGGAACGATCCCCTCGCCGCTGCCCGGCCGGGACGGAAACGAGGAATTTTTATGGCTGCTGCAAAAACGGTGACGGTCGGCGTGATCGTGAACGGCTCGAAGCCGGGCGCGAAGGAAGTCTTGACTCAACTCATCGAGTTCACCGCAGGGACACCCCAACCTCCGGCTCCTCTTCGAGAAACGGACCGGCGCGTTGATCCGCCGCCCCGGCCTCTCCGCCGCCGAACTGGCGAAAAAGTCGGACCTCCTCCTGGTCGCGGGCGGCGACGGCTCCCTCATCGATGTCGCCGCTTCGGTCTTCCCCGCGCAGGTGCCGATCCTCGGCGTGAACATCGGAAGCCTCGGCTTTCTGACCGCCGTGGCCGAAACGGAAGTGGAAAAAATCCTGCCCTACATCGCCGCCGGCGACTTGCGCCTGAGTCCGCGCCTCGTCCTGGAAACCCATTTCCACCGCGCCAACGGCAAATGCCATGTCATCCCCTGCGCGCTCAACGACATCGTGGTCGCGCGCACCACCGGCTCGCACTTGGCGCGCATCCGCGTCGAGATCGGCGATTACCTCGTCACCGAATACGTCTGCGACGGGCTGATCGTCTCGACGCCGACGGGGTCCACGGCCTACTCGCTCGCGGCGGGCGGCCCGATCCTCAGTCCCGACGCCGACTCGATCGTCCTGACGCCGATCTGCCCGCACACGCTCACCAACCGCGCGCTGGTCGTCGGCTCGGACCAGGTCATCCGCGTCCGCGTCGTCCGGCAGGCGGGCGTCCCCGCCCCCGGCGTGCAATTCGACGGGCGGCCCGGCGGCCAGCTTCGGCCCCACGAGTGGCTGGAGATCAAGCCGGCCGCGGCCAAGGTGCAGCTCGCCTATCTGCCTCATTCCGACTTCTATCGCGTGCTGCGCCAGAAGCTCAAATGGAGCGGCGCGAGTGTGTGATGGGACTCATGGGACTTATAAGTCCCATTTGTCCCATTTGTCCCATTTGTCCCATTTCGTCCTATTCCGTCCTCGCTTTCCCCTCGGCCCCTTGCGCCTGCCAGCGCTTTGCCGCTTCCAACAACTGCCACCACCAGCCATTGCTGAGCGCCAGCAGATGCAGGCCGATCGCGCCGAAAATCACCTCGCTGGCGATCACGGCGATGAAGGGGGGCAGGCGGTTGAAGCGCCCAGCGGCCATGAAGATATTCATCACCATGACATAAGCCAGCAAGACCAGGATGATCCCGAACACGCCCGCCATGGCGTTGCGCCGGTCGGCGCGCGTCCCCTGAAGAAGCGCGAAGAACATCAGGACAATCAGGCTGAAGGGATAGAGCACCCGGTACCACCATTCCGTGCGATAGCCGGCCAGATGTTCCGGAGTGGCCGTGCTGGTGGCGATATACCGGGAAAGCTCGGAAACGGTCAATTGGTCCGGCTGCGATATGATGAGCGAGAGCTGGCTGGGCGGCGTGGTGATGTCGGGCAGATCAAGCTCTTCGTATGTCTTCTGGTCCTGCACGGCGCCGGTGACCCCGAAGACAATTTTAAGCACGCCGGACAGCCTCCAGAATTCGCCGTTCCATTCGGCCTTCTCGGCGAAGTATTTCACGACGTCATCCCCCTGCGCATTCCGCTGAAGAATCTCCACGCCCCTGGCCTTGCGCTGGTTGAGATCGAGGCTCTGGAAAAACCAGATGCGGCGGTTGATGCTGTCGACATAGGGAAGATTCACGAAAACATTGCTCTTGGCGTTTTGCCCCTTCACCTGCTCGAGCAACCGCTCGCGCGTCACCTCCGCCTTGGCGGCCGGCCAGTTGAGATCAAACGCCAGGATGACCATCCAGATGAGGGCAAACACGAAGAAGGGCGAGAAGAGCCGGATGGGGGCCAGGCCGCCGGATTGAAAAGCCACCAGCTCGCAACGCCGGTTCAGGCTGAGCAAAGTCCAGAGCGTGGAAAAAAGCAGCGCGGCGGGAAGCACTTGCACCAGCATGTTGGGGATCTGCAGGCTGTAAAAGCGCAGGATCACGAGAGGGTTGATCTTGTGCCCGAGGAATTCGTCAATGTTGCCGTAGAGATCGGCCATGATCCAGATCAGCGCGCATGCACAGAGACAGACGGCGAACGGCATGAACAACCGGACGAAGAGGTATCGAAAGTAAATCTTCATGACAGCGCCATCCATTATTCCTAGGGCTTATGGTCAAATAGGGCAAGATCGCACCGCGCCGCCGCGAGCATACCCTTGTTGCCTCAAAAGTAAATGACACCCGAGGGGTGCTGAGGGACGGGAGTCGTTGACTCATAAGTCATGACACCGTGGTTATAGTTTCAATTGGGGTGTAGCTGCAACGGGCGCGCAGTGCAAGGAGCCCGTAGGGCGACTGGAACGCAGCGCCCGTTGCAGGATCGGACGCAGGGCGACGTTGAGTCGTCTTTGCAGGTCGAAGGGGTTGAGGGCGGCGCGGGTTTGGCGCAGCTTTTTCTTGCTGGCGGCACTCACATCTGGACTGGCCAGGAGCCGGTCGCAGGGCGTCATGGGGCGGTCGTGGCGGCGTTTGATTTTGGCTCCATGACGGTCCTTGCTCAGGAGTTTGGCTGAGGGACAAAAATAGTTGTGGAACGGCTCCCAGATATCCCGGTAGAGGGCATTGATGTCTTCGCGCAACGCGGGGTCTTCGAGCCGGTCATAGCCGAGCAACTGCCGCACGTGCGTCCAGTTCTTCTGTTCAACGTGGCCGTTGTCGTTTTTGTGGTAAGGCCGTGATCGGGTGAAGCCGACCTTGTTTTCCCTCTGGGCAAAGTAACTTACCAAGTGCCAGTTGAGGAACTCGCTGCCGTTGTCGCAGTCAAAGCCAAGCACGGCGAAGGGCAGCGCCGCCTCCACGTTGCGGGTGGCCTCCACCACCCCGGCGGCCCCTTTGTTCCAAACCGCGCGGTTGGCCGTCCAGCCGCTATAAATATCGGTGAAGGTCACGCTCCAGATGAACTCTCCCTCCAGCGACTCGCCGCAGTGGGCCACCGTGTCGGCCTCCAGATAACCCGGCACGGTCACGTCCCAGTTGTCCGTGCGGATCGGGATCTGGTGCTTAAGCAAGCCTCCCGGTTTGGTGCCGCAACGCCCGCGCCGCGTGCCGGCCTTGTGTGGGGCTAATAACCGATCCGCCTGGGCCGGGCTGATGGAGAGCACTTTTTTGCGCACCGCGGGAGCCAGCTTGCCGTGCTCGGTCTCATCATAAGGCAACCAGAGCGCCAGCATCTCCACCAGACGCTTGCCGCACGGTTGCTCCGATGCCTTCCAGATACGCAGCAACACGTCCGCAACCTGCGGGCCGTAGAGCGCTGGACGCCCTTTGCGCACCAACGGATCGCCTCCCCAGCCAACTTTGGCTCCCAGCAATTTAATCGCGTGCTTTCGGCTGTAGCCAAACTGCTCGCAGAGTTCCGTGATCATCCGGCTGCGGCCTTCCACCCCTCGGCTCGCATACCTCTGCCGCAAGCGCGGCAACATCTCTTCCCGTATCTTTTGACTCATCGACATCCTTTCGGTTGTCGGTGTCATCCTTTTTGAGTCAACGTCCCTTTTTCCCCAACCCTTGACCTATTCCCCGGGTGTCAAAACTTTTGAGGCAACAGGTACCCGAAGCCAAAAATTCTTTCGGCGTGACCCGCGCCGACTTTTCGGACAACCTTTACCCTTTATGCTCATCAAGCGTTCCATTGTCCTGGCGGCGGGTGTTTTGTTCTTCATCTTCGGCTTTATTATTTATTTCGACGTCACCCATGCGCAAATGGAAGACCGGTTCCGTGCGGAACGGGAGAAGTTCCATGTCGAGGGCGTCACCCTGACGGCATCGGGACCGGCAGCCACGGCGGAGGCCCCAGCCTCGCCTTCCGCGGCCGCCCCGCCCGCCCCTTCCCCCGGCGCCGTACCCGATACGAACCTCCCCATCGCCCCGACGCCACCGCCGAGTTCCTCCACGCCCGACGGCACGGCGGCTCCAGCTTCTCCAGCAATACCAGACACCAACGCGGCTCCGGCCACCCCCAACACGAATTCCGCGCCGGCGATGCCCGCTCCCTCGACCATGAACTATCGACGGGAGAGTCGTTCGCCATTCCTGGTCCTGGCGTCGTACCGTCCCTTTGACGGCATCGAGATTCAAACGGCCAACCCGCTCACGGCAGCGATGGAATCTCCCTCGGCGCCGCCCGCCGCCATCCCTGCGACAAACACCTCCACAGCCGATACCAACGCCGCCCCGGCCACCAACGCCGCCCCGGCCGCGCCCTCCGCCGCTGAATCCGGCGTCACGCAACCCGCCGCCGGAGAATCGAGCGTCATCGTCCTGCTCTACCATCAATTCAGGCCGGCTGGCGTCCCCATCCCGCCGAAGTTCCAGTGGACCATGCACCAGGATGTTTTCGAATCCGAGATGAAATACATCCACGACAACGGCTATCATGTCGTGCCGCTTTCCGATGTGCTTCGCTTCATCAAGCACGAGATCACCCTCCCGCCCGGTTCCGTCTGCATCACCATCGACGACGGCTACAAAAGCGCCATCGACTATGCCGAGCCCATCTTGAAAAAATATGGCTATCCTTGGACCTTCTTCATTTATCCGGCTTTCATCACGGAAGGCGAAGGCCCCGGGGCCGCCAGTTGGAAGGACCTCCTCGCTCTTCAGGCGGAGGGCGTCGACATCGAGTCTCATTCCATGACCCATCCGGACCTCACCAAGAGGGGCAACAAGACGCCGGAACAATACGACGCGTGGCTGACCAACGAAACCGCCGGGGCCAAGGCGCTCCTCGAAAAAAAGATGGGCAAACCGATCACCTGCTTCGCCTATCCTTTTGGCGCGTATAACAAACAGGTCGAAGCGGCAGCCATCGCCGCCGGATACGAGGCGATTTTAACTGTGGCCGATAATCCCGTCCACTCGACAACGAACCTGCACAGCATCGGGCGCTATACGATCACCCGGCCGGTTGAGAAGAATTTCCCCGCCTATCTGCGCCAGAGCGCCTTGAGCCTGACCCAAGCCGATCCCGAGCCTGGAGCCACCGTCAGCAATCCCCGCCCCGTCATCACCGCCGTGCTCGCGCCCATGGGCGCGGGCAAGATCGACCCCGCTTCGATTGAAACCTCGGTGCGCGATTTCGGCGTCGTCAAACACGATTTCGACCCCCAGACCAACACGGTCCGGCTCTATCTGCCGCGCGACCTGATCCAGCCGGTGGTCCTGGTCAATATCCGGGTCGAAGACGCCGCGACCAAACAAGTCATGGTCGCCAACTGGCATTTCAATTATGAACCGTCCGGCGCGGCTGCCGCCGGCACTCATCCACCCATCGCCCCGGCGGCTAATCCCCCTTCCGCTTCGACAAAAACCCCTGCCCGCCCTTCCACGACGATGGCCTCGACAACGACCAACGCGCCTGAGGCGGCCGAGCCCCAGCCGTTGGAAAAGAGCGCCGTTGGCACTCCCCTTGATGCTCACCACTCCCCCCCTGCTTCGCCTTCCAACGGACGGGATTGAACGCGTTCGCCCGGCTTGGTTTTGTTTTTATAGTTGATCGCGAGTTGTTATCCGAAATATTTTCATCGCCAAAGTCGCGAAGAGGCTACTATTACGGCTGGATGTCATTCATGCGTACCGCCCCGCGTTAACACTGCTGGTTGCCTCCGAATTCAAACCCCGCGTCGTCCATGGCCCAAATCGACCATCATCTGCTCATGGCCCTGATGGACACCATTCCCGACCGCATCTACTTCAAGGATCGCGAGGGCCATTTCTTATCCGTCAATCAGGCCATGCGGGATTATCTCCATGTCTCCAGTGAGGAAGGTTTCAAGGGCCGGACCGATTTCGATTTTTTTTTACCCGAGCACGCGAAAGAGGCCTTTGCCGATGAGCAGCAAGTCTTGAGGACCGGCGCGCCGATCGTCGGCAAACTGGAGCGGGAGGACCTGCCCGATGGCCGCGTCGCCTGGGTCTCCACGACCAAAGTGCCGATGCGGGATGAATCGGGGGAAATCATCGGCACCTGCGGCATCTCGCGCGACGTCACCGAAGAACATCGTCAATCGGAGAAACTCAAGGAATATACCGAGGCGCTGGCCGACCAGCAGGCACAGATGGACCAGGAGCTAGCACTGGCGCGGGAAGTGCAGCTGGCGCTGCTGCCCCAGGCTTACCCGTCCTTCCCGCGCAGCGCGACGGGGGCGGGCAGCGCGCTCCATTTCTCCCACCGCTATCTGCCGGAAGGCCGCGTCGGGGGCGACTTTTTCACCATCAACCAAATCTCCGACACGCAGGCCGGCGTTCTCATTTGCGACGTCATGGGCCACGGCGTCCATGCCGCGCTGGTCACCGCGGTCGAGCGGGTCCTGGTCGAGGAAATCCACGGCGTCGCGGGCGATCCGGGCGCGTTTCTCGGCGAACTCAACCGGCGGCTCCATCACTTCTTCGAACCGCTGGCGACTTCCATGTTCGTCACGGCCCTTTACCTCGTCATCGACACCGCGACCGGCGTGGTGCGCTTCGCCAACGCCAGCCATCCCCAGCCGCTGCACATCCGCCGGGCCCAACACACCGTGCGGACCCTGGGCGACCTCTCGCCGCGCCATCCGTTCGCCCTGGGCGTAGCGGAGGATTCGGTTTATCCGACGGAGCAGGACGCGGTCAACGCCGGCGATTTTATCCTGCTCTACACCGACGGCCTCTGCGATCTCGGCGAAGGCAAGGACCTGACGCCGGACGACCCCCGGTTTCACGGGCTCATCCAAAATTGCGCCCGCCAGCGCGGCGAGGCCTTTCTCGACGCCCTGCTGGCCGAGGCCCGGCGGTTCTCCGGGCAGGTCGATTTCCGGGACGACGTCTGCCTCGTCGGCATCGAAATCGAGCGGCTTGCCGGACAGTCTTAATGTAGCGGCGGCCTATGACTGTCGCATTTCTTTCCAGCCCCAACGGGGCGACCCAATCCCAGCCCAAGGCAACGCCCTGGGAACATCATCCCCCGGATAAAGCCCTGCAAGGGCGAGCCAACGGGAATTGGCGAATCGTTAATTACGCCTGCCACCTTTTCCCGCCGGCCCTTTCCCTCGTTCCCAAGTTGCACTTGGGAACGCACTTGCCGAGGCAATTCCATTGCCTATCTCGCAGCCGCGCCCGTAAAGGCGTGGTCCGCCGCCTGACGGCGGCGGCTACAAGTTTCTTTGCCACACGCTCGCTTCAGCCACGCTCCACTGATACTTGCGCCGGTGCTCGCGAATGAGAAATGGGAGATCAAAGGCCTCGCGAAAAGAGAAGGCCGGGGCAAGCCGTTCCTTTAGCGCGCTCAAAGCGCCGCGCCCGCCTCCATCGAGCCACTTTCCGCGCGGCGTGTATTCCTCCAGCCAGGTGTAGGGCGAGGTGATCACGAGCCACCCGCCGGGAGAAATCAGGCCGGGCAGTCGCGCGAGGCACTTGCCGGGATCGGCCAGCCGGTCGATCAGATTGGCCATGAGCACCAGATCGAACGTTCCGAGATCGGCGCGCAAGGCGCAGGCATCTCCCTGCTCAAAACGGACATGCTCCGTCCTCACATCCCCGGGTAATGCGAGCCGCAGCTCCTCGGTCGCCGCACTTTCCCCAGGGACGAGCACGGTCACGGCGCGTTCAGCGCGCATCCGTTGCGCGGCGGCGATGAAGCGCCCGGAGAAATCGATGCCCGCGACAGCCTCAAAATGGCGGCCTAACTCGAAGCTGCTCCGCCCCACAGCGCAACCGAGATCAAGCGCGCGCGTTCGTTTTCGCGGGACGATGTGCCGCAGGGATTCACTCACGCAGCGCGCGGGAAATCCGCAGGCGGTCCGCGCCTCGGGCAGAAGCGGGGAAATCTGTTCGGGCGTGCCGTAATGGAACAGGAGGTACTGCTCCACGGCCGCATCCGATTCGTAGAAGCCGGTCGTCATGGTGGTTATTGGCCGTTGACCGCATTATCGATCTGCTTTTCCGCCTCGACCAAGGGAGCGACCTCGGTCTTGTACATGAGCTTCCCGACCAGCACCGCCGCAACAAGCAAAACGACAAAATAGGCGATCTTCGGCAGCCACTCGGCCATGCGCTTCTGGGCGAGCGACCAGGCCCCGGCCGCTTCCTCTTCCAATTGCTTGAAAGCCTCCTCGAACGCGCCGGAGATTTCGGCGGTCTCGATGAAGTCGCTCCAATCGCGGGGTAATTGTTTCCAGCGCCGAACCAGCGTCGAGAGGTCGACCCGCTCCCGCATGGCCTGCTCGCCTTCCTCGGCGAGCCGGTCGCATCCCACGTAACCGGAAGCCCGCCAGGCGTCACCGACGGCGCGAGAAAGCGAGACTCCAGCGGTGAATTCGAGTTTTAAAACAAGGACCCATCGATAGGCGTAAGTCGTGGTCAGGGCTTTGCCTATGAAAGGCACACGGAGCCAGAAACCCCGCATGAGCGGGCTCGACCACGAGGCGCGGACGACGCAGTAGACGATGAATCCGATAACGTAAAGCAACGCGATCCATGTCAGGAAATGGACGAGAACCACCGGCCATGGAGTGTCCGCCAGTTCAATCAGCGCCATCATCAAGACGACCAGGTGAATCACAATCAGCGGATAATAGAGGGGGCGGGGGAGCGCCTGGCGCATCGCCAACTCCCGAGACCAAAACTCGGAGAGATGCTGGAAAACCGTGTCGAGCTGGGCGCTCCGCCCGCCCGCGGCGACGAGATGACACTCGAAAGGAGAAAAGCCCGCGGCGGCGAAGGCCTCGCCGATCCCCTCCCCCGCGTTCACTTTTTCCGAAAGGACCGTCACTTCGTTCCCCGCGAGGCGTTCGTTCAAACGCGCCAGGCTGGCGCGGATGGGCACGCCCGCGCGGACCAGCACGGCAAGTTGCTGGTAGAAACGGATTCGCTGACGCAACGTCATGTCGGCATACTACCTGACGATGCGCGGCTTGGCGAGGGACGCGAGAAGCGGAGAGCCTTAGAGAGACCTCTGCAAAAGCCTCGTTTTAGAATTCCGTCATTCCGGAGGAATGACCGAGAGTAGCCCGGCGATTCATCGCCGGGTTTGGCGGCGAAAAGCAAAGCGTCCCGTCGGGACGCTTGATTGGCCTCTGACGAACGGGTTTCATCCGTCCCGCCGGGACGGGCAAACCCTTTGGCGACCTCCCGGCGATGAATCGCCGGGCTACTTTCAAATGTCCCTCCGGGACTTCGATTCCCTGTCCCAATCACTTTCACAGAGGTCTCTTAGAAGCTGTCCGAAAACGAAGGGGAGAGCCTCCCGCAAAAATAATCCGTGAATTGGAGATCGAGGCGTGACAGCCCCTTGGAATTTGCGTATCCTGTGCCACATTAGAGCAGCACGGCTGGCACGTTTAAGGCTCCTGCTTGAGATGGTCCCGCCGCGGCGAGGGCTTCGGCTGAACTGTCTATGAATTTGCGATCTTTATTTCAATCCGCGGCGCTGGCGGCCGGCCTGTTCCTGGTTTTCACCTGGACCGCGCGGGGCGCCGTCTCGCTCGGCATCGATCAACTCGAAAAGTCGAACTTCGCCCTGCTTCAGGGCAAGCGGGTCGGGCTTGTCACCAATCCCTCCGGCGCCGATTCGATGGGCCGCTCCGCCATCAGCGTCCTCTACCACGGCCAGAACGCGGGATTCAAGCTGGTGAAACTCTTTGGCCCCGAGCACGGCATCGACGGCCAAACGAAAGCCGGCAGGCAGGTCAGCAACAGCCGCGACGCGCTTACGGGCCTGCCGGTCTATGCGCTCTATAATACGCCTCAGGGAGAATTCCGGCATCCCACCCACCAAATGTTCTCCGGGCTCGATGCGGTGGTTTACGACGTGCAGGATATCGGCAACCGTTCCTACACGTTCATCAGCACGCTCGGCTACGTCATGGACCAGGCGGCGAAGGATAACATCGAGGTGATCGTATTGGACCGGCCCGACCCGCTCGGCGGCGTCCGCATCGAAGGCCCGCGGCTCGACCCGTCGTTCAAGCCGTCCTTCGTCGGCCTCTACGATATTCCCCTGGTCTACGGTCTCACGCCCGGAGAGCTGGCCCTCTGGATCAACGCCAGGTATTTGGCCAGGCCCTGCCGGCTCACCGTTATCGCGATGAGAGGCTGGGCCCGGCCCATGGTCTGGGAAGACACCGGCCTGCGCTGGGTTGCGACCTCGCCGAACATCCCCACCATCGGGGCCGCGCGCGGTTACACGGCCACCGGTCTTCTGGGCGAGATCGGCATCGAAAGCGGCATCGGCGGCCCGGCGCCTTTTCAAGCCATCGCGGGCAGGGGTTGGCCCGACAGCGACCTGGCCCGGCAATTAAACGCGCTCCAGATTCCGGGAGTGCATGCCAGCCCCTGCCACTACAATGCGGGCAGCGATTACGATGGCGTCTTCCTCCAGATCGATCCGCGCAACTCCGGCAATCTCACGGCCATCAACTTTCAGGCCATCGAAATTTTGAAAAAGGAGATCGACAACTTTTCGATCTTTGGCCATACCATCGCCGACCAGCGCGACATGTTCGACAAAGTGTCCGGCACCACCAGAATCCGCCGCCAGCTTGCCGCGGGACGCCCTGTCATGGACATCGTTCACTCCTGGGATTCCGGAATCGCCCGCTGGGCCCAGGAAAGACAGCCCTACCTCCTCTACGGATCGAGTCCGGTCCACCCGACCAAAGCGCCAAGCGTCATCGCGGATAACACGATCATCGCGCCGTAGATCCAGCAGGTAGCGTCCCAAAATAACTGGGACGGCAGGGACTGCCGTCCTTACCAAATAAGGGTCGTCGCGCGGTGCGCGACGTCTGCCTCAGCGCGGTGCCGGTGCCTGGGCCACGGGATCCATGGGCTGGACCACGTTTGTCGCCGGAGAGGAAGGCGCGGCTTTCGTTTGAGTGACAGGCGCGGGAGCCTGCGGCGGTTTGTTCGTCGGCGGTGGAACCGGAGCCGACGGCTTGGGATCCTGCGCGACGGGCCCCGGGCTGGCCGAGGAAAATTCACGGAAAAGGTCATCCTGCAATTTTTGTTCCCGCGCCCTGAGGACCGGCTCGAATTGTTTGGCCAGATCGCGATCCATCCGCAGCCGTTCGTCCCAATAGTCTTTCTCAAAACGGACTTTCTGGTCCGGCGTTAAAGTAAGAAGCCCCATGTCGTGGGCCTTTTGCGCCGCGACCCTGGAGCGATAATCGCGGAAATCCTGAATGCGCTGCAACATCGTGCCTTCGTCCCGAAGATTCATCTTGCCGTAGGCCGGCCATTGCTGGAGCTGAACGCGAATCTCCGCATCGGAGAGCTTCGCCAATTGTTCCAGCTTCTCGCGCATGTTCAAATCGTCCTGGGCGGGAATCTTGACCTCGCCGACATCAGGAAATGGCATCTTCAGCTTGAGCGGATGCGACAGCTCGGTGCTGGGCACCAAAATCTTGCCGTAGCGGCCCAGGGTATCCGGAGGAGGGGTAACGACCGGCGCCGCGTTGGTTGCCGACGCTTTGGCCGGCGCGGGCGGCGTCTGCGCTTGCAACGACGCGGAGAAGCAAGCCATCATGGCCAACCCTCCGACGGCCAGGCAGGCGCAACCGGCGCTGAACTTTATAGAGTCGAATCTTGCCATGACGAAGAAGAAGAAGAAGAGGAGGATTCCGAATCGGTGTCGATGGAGGCCATGATCTCAAAAGCTTCCTGCACATTTTTTTGCTTCTCGGTCTTTTCGGAATGGACCTGGGTTGCCACGAGCGCCAACGCCATGGAGAGGGCCAATCCTCCGCCGAGCGCCCAGCGCCACATCCGGGCAAACGAACCCACGCCCGATTCCATGCGTGAACCCTCGTATCGGCAGCGGGCCAGCGTGCGCGCGGCAAACCACCCGTCGGGTTCCGGCCGGGGCGCGCGGGCAAGCAAACGCCACACCGGATCGTTCTCATCCAGCTGCATGTCCCGCGAGGGATCGTTGGGAGGGCCTGCTTTCATGTTAAATCAAACACTAGAGGCAAGGTTGAGTTGCGCATTATTTTTTATGGGGACCCCGTCCGTTCTCCGTTTCAAGATAATCCCGCAAGGCCACGCGTAGCGTTTCCCGTGCCCGAAACAGCAGGGATTTGGTCGCCGGCACGCTGGTTCTAAGGATCTCGGCGATTTGTTCATAGGAAAATTCGTCATAGCGGCGAAGGACGATGGCCATGCGTTGCTGCTCCGGCAGCGCCAGAATCGCCTCGTCGATTTTGCGCAACATCTCCCGCTGCAACATGTTCTCGCCGGGCGTCTTGTTCGCCCGATCTGGCAGGTCCACGCCGGACGATCTCCCGAATTGGCCCTGCTCGTTCTCGGGTGGATGAAGCGGGATGAGCGTGGCCCGCGAGCGGCGGCGGTGTTCATTGAAGACCAAGTTGCGCACAATCGTGAATATCCACGTCTTGAACTGCGCCGTGGCCCGGTAGGAGCCGGCCGCCCGGTAGACGCGGACGAAGACCTGCTGCGCCAAATCCTGCGCCTCGATCGGATCGCCCAGCATCTTCGCGATCGTCCCGTAAACCGCGCTCTGATGCTTCTCGATCAGGTCGCGCAACGCCTCTTCGTCGCCCTCGGCGATCCGAACCATGAGAGCCTTGTCATGCGCATCCGAGTCACCCGCCAGAGCGCGCGCATCATCATCATCATCTCGAAACCGGTCCTTCATTGTTCCCGAAAATATGCTAACGGGACTTCCCCACCGGCACAATCTTGACCATTGGGAACGGTCAAGATGGAATCGCCGCCAGGCGATCGCGACGCTTCTTCTGGAAGGACGCGCTCCCGCGTGTCCGCAGACGACCGGGAGGTCGTCTCTCCACGACACCTCACCATCCGCTTGCGTTTGACCGCGACCCGACGCATGTTAAGGGCCTTATGTCAGGCCATTCACGCTGGTCAAAAGTTAAAAACTACAAGGGCGCCATCGACGCGAAACGGGGCAAAATCTTCAGCAAGCTCTCCAAGGAAATCACCGTCGCGGCCAAGCTGGGCGGAGGCGATCCCAATTTCAATCCGCGCCTGCGCCAAGCCATCGCGACCGCCCGCGGCGAAAGCATGCCCGTCGATAATATCGAACGCGCCGTCAAAAAGGGCACGGGCGAACTCGAGGGCGCGGCCTACGAGGAAATGACCTATGAGGGCTACGGCCCCGGCGGCGTCGCCATCCTGCTCGAAGCGGCCACCGACAACAAGAACCGCAGCGCCGCGGAAATCCGCGCCCTCTTCGCCAAGCATCACGGGCACCTCGCCGGCTCCGGCAGCGTCGCGTGGATGTTCCACCGCAAGGGCCTCATCACCATCAGCGCGCCGGGCGTTTCCGAAGACGATGTCATCCTCGCCGCCCTCGATGCCGGGGCCGAGGATGTCCGCTCGCACGAAGAGGTGATCGAAGTCGTCACTCCGCCGGACAACAAACTCGACGCGGTCGCGAAGGCGCTGGAACACGCCAAAATACCCCTCGCCGGCGCGAAGCTCAGTTACATCCCGGGCAACCTGGCTCCCGTGACCGACCCGCACGTGGCGGAACAAGTCCTGACCTTGCTGGAAGCGCTCGACGATCATGACGACGTGCAGACCGTCCACGCCAACCTCGATATGGCCCCGGATCTTCTCGCATCAAGGTAGCCGCCGCACTTGCATGGCCGCCGTCCCACTCCGCGCGACGGTTCTGTTTGGGTCTGCTTCCAGCGGCAATATCCATGCGCCGAGTTACATCCGAAAATCTTATAATAAGCTCATCAACCCCTTACCGGAATTATTCTAATCGAAATCGCGCTTGCAAATAATCCAAACTCCTCTATCTCCTAAGCCATGAGCGACTGGTACTACGCGGCGAACAACGAGCAAAAGGGTCCGATCAATGAATCCGAGCTGAAGGCGAATTTCGCCGCGAATAAGCTGCCCACCGACACCCTCGTCTGGAAAGACGGCATGGACAACTGGACTCCCGCCAACCAGGTCTCCGCGTTTACCTTCCGCCCGGCCCCCGCCCCGGCTGCGGTTCAGACGTCCAGTGGAAGCACGGTCACGACCAAAGTCGGCATCACCAGCCCCAGCCCGACCGCCGCCAGATCGACCGCAAGCAACCCCGCTTCAACCACGCCCGTCGATATGGCGAGCCTCGTGGGAACCCCCGAGTCCCTCGAAGTCACCGCTGAGGACGCGGACAAGAACAAGGTCATGGGTATCCTGGCCTATCTCGGCATTCTCTGCCTCGTGCCCATTCTCGCGGCCAAGGATTCTCCCTTCGCCAAGTACCACGCCAACCAGGGATTGGTTTTGTTCCTCCTGGAAATCGTGTTGTGGATTAGCATCAGCGTCCTTTCCATCGTTTTCAGCATGATAAGTCTGGGCTTTATTAATTTTTTCCTGGGTCTGCTTCACTTGGTGCCGCTGGTTCTGATGATCCTCGGCATCATCAACGCCGCCTCGGGCAAATGCGTGCCGTTGCCCGTCATCGGCGGCATCAAGCTCCTCAAGTAATACTTTTTGGGTGGCCCGGACTACTTGTTGTCCGGGCGCGCTCCGCGCGCAGGAAGCGACGATCCGCGTGCCTGTCTTTCTCATACTTGAAATGCTGAGGAACTAAGCGCAAGAAAAGGACAACGTTCACCAAGCCAGAGGGTGCAACTTCCCCTCGATGCCATGTTGCACTTGGGAACGCCTCTGGCTCCTCTCGAAATTCCATTTCCCTCAAATCCTCCCGTCCGATCCGCAAGACACTTTCACGCTGGCGATTATTCCCGTCCTGCGCGAAGGTAAAGTCCCATGCCCTTGCTTCCCATTACCGACTATTCCGCCGTAAGAGACGACCTGGCGCATCAGTCGCCCGAGGCCATCTCGGCCATGTTCGGCCGGGTCGCGGCCCGCTACGACCTCATGAATCACGTCATGGGCGGCGGCCTCGATCTCTACTGGCGTCGGCGGCTCGTCCGGGCCGTGGCCGCGCAACGCCCCGCGCGGGTGCTCGATCTCGCCACCGGCAGCGGCGACGTGCTCCTGGCTTTGCAACGGCATCGGGCCTATACCGAAAGCGCGGTCGGCGCCGATTTCTGCCTGCCCATGTTGCGGCGGGCGCGCGCGAAAAAGGCCCGGAACCTCCTCGTCGGCGACGGCCTCCACCTTCCTTTCCGCGCGGTCTCCTTCGACGCGGTCACCATCGCCTGGGGCCTGCGCAATTTCGCCGACCGGCTGGCGGGTCTGCGGGAAATGCGCCGCGTCCTGCGGCCGGGCGGCCGGGCCTACGTGCTCGAATTCTCACACCCCGCGGCGTGGCTCTCGCCCCTCTACTTTTGGTACATGCGCGACGTGATGCCGAAGTACGCACAGTTCATCACGCCCGAGCGCGGCGCGTACGAATACCTCGGCGATTCGATCCGCGCCTTTCCCCGCCAACCCGAGCTGGCCGCGATGATGCTCCAGGCCGGATTTTCCTCGTCGCGCTGGACGAACCTGAGCCTCGGCATCGTGGCGCTGCATGTGGCCGAGGTTTGATCGGTTCCGGCTTATTTGGCCTGCATTGCCTATAATTTTAAGGCACCCAGTTGATCCAAGCTTTGTTGTCATGCTCGAACTTACGACCAACCTCCTCGCCGAGATCGGCGGCTGGCCCGCGCTGAAGGAAGCGCGCGGGCTGGTCGAACGGGGCCGGGTAACTGAAGCCCGCCGCGAGGGCGACGTCATCCGCGCGCGCGTCCAGGGCGCGGAGAAAGTCTACGCCGCGCAGATCACGCTGGCGGACCGTGTGGCCAACATTGAGGTGAGATGCACCTGCGCGGAGTCGCGCCGCAGCGGACGCGTTTGCGCCCATGCGCTGGCGGCGGGGCTGGCCGTGCTGCGACCTTCCGTGGCAGCCGCCGCGGGCCCTCTCGGCGGTGCTGGCAGATCGCTTCCTGTTCGCTGCGCGAACCCGGACAACAAGTTGTCCGGGCCACCCGAAGGGAAGGCGCCGCCGCCAGGGAGGGACACGTCCCACGCGGCGGCTACCATTCAGCGGCTACCCAAACGCTGCCTGATTGAAGAAGCCCCCGCGGGAACAGCACAGGTTGAAGTCACGGTCCTGTTGCCTCTCCAATTGAAGGAGGCCCTCGCGAAAGATCCCGTGCGGATCATCCTCGAAGCGCGGCGCGACGATGAAGCCCAAACGCAGCCGTTCGACACGGCGATGCGCGGACTGAGCGCGGGCTTTGCCGTGCGGGAAGAAGATGACCGTGTGCTTGCGGCGCTGGAACAGATCACCGGAACCGCGAGCGGAATCAACGCGGTCCCTCGCGGCAAGATGGGCGCTTTTCTCCGCGCCGTGGGCGATCATCCGCGCGTCTGGCTCGGCAAGAAGCAGCGCGTCGAGGTGCGCGCGGAGACGGAACGGCCCCGGATTGTTTTCAGCACCCATCCCGACGGCGCGCTGGAGTTGGCTTCAGAAGGCAGCCGTCGCGCGCCGCGCGATGGTGGGGGAATAGGACATATGGGACAAATGGGACTGATGGGACCGTCGCCCGGAGGTCGACGGCTACCAACGGAAACGCCGGTCCTGCGGACGGCAGGGACCGAGACGGCGGGCTGGCATTTCGACGGCGCGCAAATCGTCGAGACACCTCCCCTGCCCGCCGGATTTTCCTCCGGCTCGCGGGTCATTCCCCAGGCGCAAATCCCCGAATTTCTCACGCGCGAATTTCCCGCATTGGAACGAAGCTGCGAACTGGTCTTCGCGCCGGGCTTCGAGGAATTCCGCCTCGAAATCGGCCGGCCGACCTTCGATGCGCGGCTGGATGGCGCGTTGTCGGGCCTGACGCTGGAATTGGTCGCGCGTTATGACGGCAAGGAATTTTCGTTAACAGGAAAAAACGGAAAAACGGAATCGAGCGCGTACCAGCGTTACGCCCCCTACGCGCGGGAGCCGAACCGTTTTTGGCGGCGCAACATCCTGGCCGAAAGAGAGGCGCTGGCCCGGGTCGAGGCCGCGGGGTTCAGTCTCGTCCGCGTCGGGGCGGCAACCTTCAGCCTCATTTCGGAAAACCAAGTCGCGCGTTTTCTGGCCAACACGCTGCCGCGCTGGCGCCGGGCGTGGACGGTCAGCTTCGGTCCTCGGCTCGAAGCGACCATGGCGGAAATCGACGTGGCGCAGCCCGAATTTTCGATGCGCTCAGGCATGGGCGAAGACTGGCTGAGTCTCGACCTGAAACTTTCCGTGCGAGGCGAACCGGTCCCGCTCGATCCCGCCGAAATCCAGCGCTGGCTCCAGACGGGCCAGAGTCATGCGCGCACGGCCGGCAAGCGTGTGCTGCTCGTGCCGACCGAGGCGTGGAGCGAGATGACGGAAGTGCTGGCGGATTGCGACGTGGATCAGGAGCCGGGGAAAATTCGCGTCGCGCGGACGTTCGCGCCCTACCTCGCGGGCGCGCTGACCGCGCAGGGTTTTCGCACGGGAGAGAATGTCGCGGCGGATGTTCCCCCGCCCGACGTGAAGGAGGCGCTCGACGCGAAATTGTGGGCGCAGCTTCGTCCCTACCAGGCGCATGGCGTCGAGTGGCTGGCCGGTCTCGCGCAACGGAATTTCCACGGTCTGCTGGCCGATGACATGGGCTTGGGAAAGACGCTGCAGGCGCTGGCGTTTTGCGCGTGGGTGAAGGTATCTGGCGACTTCATAGGACCTATGGGACCTATACGACCTATGGGACGTACGGAACCTCTGCGACCTATAAGTCGTATAAGTCCCATGGCCCTTGTCGTCTGCCCGACGAGCCTGGTGACGAACTGGCTGCGCGAGGCGGCGCGGTTTACGCCCGAGTTGCGGACGCTCGATTTGACCGGGCCGGACCGGGCGGAAAAATTCGCGAGAAGAAAGGAGTACGATTTGCTGGTCACGTCCTACGCGATTCTGCGCCGCGACGTGGAGCAGTATCGCGCGGACGAATTTTCGCTGGTGATTTTGGACGAGGCGCAGCACATCAAGAATCGCGGCAGCCAGAATGCCCAAAGCGCGAAGGCGCTCCGCGCGCGGCGCCGGCTGATTCTCACGGGAACGCCGCTGGAAAATTCGGTGCTCGACCTCTGGTCGCTTTACGATTTTCTTCTGCCCGGTTACCTCGGCACGGCGGCCGATTTCCGCGAGCGCTACGAGACGCCGCTGACGAAGGCGGGAGCGGCCGCCGCCCAGCCCAAATTAATGGAGCGGTTGCGCCATCGCGTGCGGCCTTTTTTCCTGCGCCGGACGAAGGAGGAGGTGCTCACCGAGCTTCCGCCGAAACTGGAATTTCCGACGCTGTGCGAATTGACGGACGAGCAGCGCGAGGTTTACCGGGCCGTTCTGGCGCAGGGCCGCCGCGAGGTGTTCGAGCATTCGGGCAAGGCGGGGCGCGGTCAAGGCCGCGACCGGATCGCGGTGCTGACGACGCTGCTGCGGCTGCGGCAGGTTTGTTGTCATCTGGATTTGCTGCCTTCGGCGGATCAGCGCGAAGCGGAGCTTCGCGGGGATCAAGGACGTTCCCAAGTGCAACTTGGGGACGCGGAGGCCGCCTTACCGGCGACCTCCCGTTCGCGCGGAATGGCTCCGCGCGAACCCGGACAACAAGTTGTCCGGGCCACCCAAATATCCCGCTGGAAGGAACCGTCGGCGAAGATGGACCGGACGTTCGAGTTGATCGACGAGGCGATCGACGGAGGGCATCGCGTGCTGGTGTTCAGCCAGTTCGTGCGGGTGCTGCATCTGTTGCGGGATGAGGCACGGCGGCGCGAACTTCCCTTTTGTTACCTCGACGGCCAGACGGTGGAACGGCAGGCCGAGGTGGACCGCTTTCAGCAGGACGAGGAGATTCCGCTCTTTTTCATCAGCCTGAAGGCGGGAGGGACGGGGCTGAATCTGACCGGCGCGGACACGGTGATCCATTTCGATCCGTGGTGGAATCCGGCGGTGGAGGAGCAGGCGACGTCGCGCGCGCATCGCATGGGGCAGGCGCGGAGCGTGCAGGCCTACAAGCTCATCGCGGCGGGGACGGTGGAGGAAAAAATCCAGGCGTTGCAGGCGCGCAAGCGGGAACTTTTCCAGGCGAGCGTGGGCGGGGACGAGGCGTTTGTGGAGAAGCTCACCGGCGACGATCTGGAAGAGTTGCTGGCGGAATGACGCCGGTGTCCCGCTTTTGTTTTTGACTTCAAGAACGTGAACCGGTACTTTCGGCCTCCCTTTGGAAGCGATCGTCGCCGTCAATTGTGGTCTTGGAAGTGACTTTTCATGAGTTGGTTATAAATGGAGCCATAGCTCAATTGGTTAGAGCGCCTCCCTGTCACGGAGGAGGTTGCGGGTTCGAGCCCCGTTGGCTCCGCTCTCTTCGAGCGGAAATCGTAAGTACCTCGAAATGAACGATCCTGTTTGCGCCAGCCTGTGCCACCACGTAGCAGTTTAGCCCGTTTCTTGGCACCAGGATGGCATTTTTCTCCCCCTCTAGGCGAGGTTTTTCCGAAAAAAAAAGCTCCTGCATTAGAAAGCATGGGGATTGCTTCTGCGAAAATAGAGGGCATGAAAGAAATTGAACCTTTAGTTAATGAGAAAGGCCTCCGCCAAGTATTCCCCATATCACGCCGAGAACTTTATCGATGGCTTAGTGATGGTTGCCCATCTCGGCTCGTCGGACACCGCCGCTACTATCGCGTTCGCGCGGTTGAAAATTGGCTCCAATGGAAAAAAGCCAAAGATGAAGGCGAGTGGATACCGCCAGCGTAGCTCGCAGGACCTTCGAGCAGAACCCGTCGGCTTTGGTAGTCTTCTGGATACGAGGAGGTCATGACCATTTAATCCGAGATTGGGTCGGAGGCCCGGCTTTGACGCGGTGGTGGAAGAAAGCTTGCCATAGACCGTGTTCATGCCTGTCGGCCTTTGCTAGAAAGAAAGATGCAGCTCATTCATGTCGTCGACATGAGCCCGGAGCAATATGTCGCCGAGAATTTTCAAAAACGAATTCGCCCGCCAACAAAATGTCCACACTGCCTTCGCGCCAATACTCTCTGGGCATGGGGCTACTACAGCCGTAATCTAAGTCTCATCGGTGCCGGAGTGTTGTGCTTTTTTGTTCGGCGCTTCCTCTGCCGATACTGCCGTAAAACCGTCAGCTTTCTTCCCTCTTTCGCCCAGCCTTATCGCTTCGTCCGAAATCGCGCGATTGAAAATTATGCTCATGGAAAACTCCTCGCTGATGAGGTCATTCGGCATTTAGACCTGCTTTCACAATACTGGAGACGATTTTGCCTTTGGCTTCCTGAGCTTGAGCGCACCCTCGGCCACGCTTTGGAACGAGCGCCGCCCCAGGAACCCCATGAGGCGTGGGCATTCCTGCTCGCGAGCCACGGTGATGTGGCCTCGACAACGCAGCATCTGGTCTCCTCGTTCCAGATCACCCTCTTTGGCCGCTATCGCTGTCATCGCCCCAACAGGTCGGAAGAGAAAAAAGTTGGGAAAGGATGATGGTTCAACCCCACACAACTTCCTTATTTCTTTGAGGCGAGAGGCATGAAAAGGTTTGCACACGAATTATGGATCAACACGAGAAAGCAAAACCAACCCTTGAATGGGTTGTGATTGAGGAGGGCCTTCAAAAATCTGATTTTTTCTACCGATAAATTTTGGAGCAAAGAGGGCTTTCAGGGAGGTGTGCCCGAAACACCGAAACATCCGCCGTGAAACCTGCGGGTGCGATGCTTCAGGGAAGGATCGCCACCCGTCCCGGAGCATGGCAACGGATACTGTTCTTTTTCCGGGTGCGGCCGCAACGGCACACCCGATGAGCGGCCTAGCCTCCGTAGCAGGGTTTTATCTTCCTCAATGCTCCAAACCTGCTGCGGAGGTGACGCGCTTCCAATTTTACCAACGACCATGAATACACCTGACTCACGACAAGATACGGATCAACCGGCCACCCCTCGGACGGCGGTTTACGTCCGCATGTCCAGAAGGGATCAACAATATTCCCTCGACGCTCAAATAGACCTGATCCGTGAATTTGCCGTCCGAAGTGGTCTGAAATTCGTCATGATTCATCCAGACAAGCGTAAAAGCGGATTTTGCCAATAACCATGAAGACACCTGCCGCATCTCAACCCGTAGGGCCAGCGCCGGTCATTCCCGCGGCGGCGTATGTCCGCATGTCCACGGAACACCAGCAATACTCCACGAGCAATCAGATGGATGTCATCCGGGAGTATGCCGCCCGGCGAAACATGGAAATCGTGATGGTCTACAGCGACGAAGGCAAAAGCGGACTCAGCATCCAAGGCCGTGCCTCGTTGGCTGGTATGATCGCGGATGTCGAAAACAAGCGGACCAATTTCAGTTGTATCCTGGTTTATGACGTCAGTCGTTGGGGGCGCTTCCAGGATGCTGACGAGAGCGCATACTACGAATACCTCTGTAAGCGCGCAGGGATTGCAGTTCATTATTGCGCTGAACAGTTCGAGAACGATGGCAGCAACATCAGTTCCATCTTCAAAAGCGTCAAAAGAGGCATGGCCGGTGAATACAGCCGGGAGCTTTCCGCCAAAGTTTTTCGAGGGGCGTGCCGGTTGATCCAGCTCGGTTTCAAGCAGGGCGGCACCGCCGGCTTCGGCTTGCGCCGGATGCTGGTCGATCACACCGGCCAGCAAAAGGGCATGTTGAAGATGGGCGAGCACAAGAGCATCCAAACGGATCGCGTCATTCTGGTGCCGGGGCCGGACGAAGAAGTCGAAATCGTGCGCTGGATGTACGATGCCTTTGTTAAGGAAAAGAAAAGCGAATGGGAGATTGCCAACCTCTTAAACGAGCGGGGAATTCTGACCGATTTTCAGCGCTCCTGGACGCGCGGCACGGTGCACGAGGTTCTGACCAACGAGAAATACCTTGGGCACAATGTTTATCACCGCACCTCGTGCAAGCTGAAGCAGAAGCATGTCGAAAATCCTCCTGAAAAATGGATTCGGGCGGACAATGCCTTTGTCGGCATCATCGACTCCACTCTTTTTCTTGCCGCGGAGGGCATTATCCTGACGCGCAGTCATAAATTGTCCAACGAAGAAATGCTCGCAAAGCTTCGCGGCGTCTTGACCCAGCATGGCCGCATTTCTGGCATCCTGATCGATGAAGCGGAAGATTTGCCTTCAAGTTCAGCCTTCCGCAACCGGTTCGGCAGCCTGGTCTCGGCATATCGTCTCATCGGTTACGACCCGGAGATCGACTACAGTTTCATCGAAATCAACCGGCAAATCCGCAAAAGGCATCCCGAAATTGTGGCAGAGGTCCTGGAAAAACTTCGCCAAATGGGATCCAGCGTCAGCATCGACGAGAAAACCGATCTAATCCTGGTTAACGAAGAGTGGACAGTGTCGATTGTTTTGTGCCGTTACCAGCAAAGCGAAGCCGGAACCGCCCGATGGGTGATCCGCCTGGACGAAGGTCTC
Organism: uncultured Verrucomicrobiae bacterium; assembly: GCA_963702985.1. Classification (GTDB taxonomy): domain Bacteria; phylum Verrucomicrobiota; class Verrucomicrobiia; order Methylacidiphilales; family UBA1321; genus JABDGH01. The sequence goes on along the minus strand of OY969777.1, from coordinate 3,857,127 downwards.
AAGCCCGACATCACCATCGCGGTGCGTATGGATGAAACCAATACGGGCATCCGGGATTACTATCTCTTGCCAGCCCTCGACATGACCTGGGGCAAATTGCGCATAGCCGAAGAGAATGGAATTTATCTCGATGCGTATCAGTTTGAAGCGCTCGATTATTTTTACGGGATGGCGGAACGCTGTTGCTTGGAGGATGCGGCATGAAAGAGGAAATGAAAGAGGAAATTAAACTCGTCCCGATTGAGAGCATCCGTGTTCTCAATCCAAGAGACCGGGACCAGAAAAAGTTTCAGTCTCTTGTCCAGAGCATCAAGAATCTGGGGTTGAAAAAACCGATTAAAGTCAGCCTGCGCACCGCTGCGGAAGGCGATGAGCCGGGATACGACTTGGTGGCCGGCCAAGGCCGGATCGAAGCGTGCCTGGTTCTCGGATTCAAGGAGATTCCCGCCATTGTGGTCGCCATTTCCAAGGAAGAGCGGCTTTTGATGAGTCTGGTGGAAAATCTGGCGCGACGCTTTCCCTCTTCCATGGATCTGATCGCTGAAATCCAGCGACTCAAGGCCGAGGGTTATTCCAATACGGTTATTGGGGAAAAACTCGACATCGCTCACACCCTTGTTGGGGGATTTCTGACGTTGATGAAAAACGGCGAGATGCGATTACTGGAAGCCACCCTGCAAAATAAAATCCCGGTGGGGGCGGCGATAGATATTGCCAAAGCCGACAGCCCGGAGGCCCAACGGGAATTACTCAAAGCCTATGAGTCGGGTCAGCTTAACCAGGTTTCCATTCGCACCGTAAGGCGGCTGATGGAGCAGCGCCGACTTCTGGGGAAAAGACGCTCGCGAAGGGGGAGCAGGGAACCTCGCCCCTCCGCCGATGGGATGGTCAACGCCTATCGCCGGGAAATGGAGCGACAAAACGTTTTCATTCGCAAGGCACGGCACTGCGAGACCACGCTGACTTTCATTGTGTCAGCCCTGCGAAAGCTCACTGAAGACGAAAATTTTATCAACCTGCTGAAAGCGGAAGGACTGCTGACCATGCCTAAATATCTTGATGAACAGACCGCTCTACAAACTGCCGAATCATGAACACGCCTAAAATCAGTTTTGATCTGAAAAAAATCTCGCTTTCACTCGATGTGATCCTGCCGGTCCGGAACATAAAAAATCCAGACAAAACGATCCGACGTTACCAGACCATTTTGGCTTCCATCAAGGAGATAGGGCTTGTGGAGCCGCTGATGGTCTTTCCCCATAAAAAGCAACCGGGACACTACCTGATCACGGACGGCCATTTGCGTTATCATGCTTTGAGGGAACTCGGCATGACTGAGGCCGATTGCATCGTTTCTCACGACGACGAAAGTTTTACTTACAACAACAAGATTAACCGTGTTTCCCCGATTCAGGAACACGCCATGATTATGAAAGCGATCAAAAGTGGAGTTTCCCCCGAACGGATCGCCGCCACCCTCAAGCTCAAAGTAGATCGAGTCCGCGAGACGATGAACCTTTTGAACGGCGTTCATCCCGAGGCGGTCGAAATCATGAAGGATAAACAGATTACCCGATCGGCCATCCGCCTTTTCAGAAAAGTTACCTCGTTGCGACAAATTGAAATAGCGGAGATAATGGTCTCAGCCAATAATTTTACCCATGCTTATGCCGAGGCTCTCGTGATGGGCACTTCCAAGGATCAACTCACCGACCCGGATAAGCCCAAACAAGTTAAGGGACTGTCCGCCGAGGACCTCGCCCGCTTGGAACAGGAAATGAAGGCGGTCGAACCTAACTTCAAAGCGGTCGAGCAATCTTATGGCAAAAACATGTTCAACCTGACCCTGGCCAAAGCCTACGTGAAGAAATTGCTGTTGAACGTCAAAGTGGTTCGATTTCTCACGTCCAAGCATTCTGACATTTTTTCCGAGTTTGAAGCTGTGGCGGCCTTGGAAACGGTTTAAATGTACCCTCACTGACAAGCTCCTCAGCTTCCCAAAATTTCCGCGTCTCAGCGTCCAACCGCAGCCAGACCACGGGTTGGAGTTTTGCCTCGCGCTTCTGGTCGTCAGTCCAGCCTGGCGCGTAGAGCTTCGGCGCCACGTATTGCCTGCATGTGTCCGCTTCCGAGAGCATAAATTATCTCGGCCTAATGATTGACCGATCTGCCTCAAAGGAGAAAGCCAAAGATTGAGGGTGGATCGACTGTCTTGAGTGCTTAAAAAAAATTCAAAAAAAACAGCACTTTGCGTCGGGACATCGCCAGCAGTTGCTAAAATGGGGCAAGTGGCAGTCTTATTCCCAGCAATTACGCCAGGAAAAAACCGGCTGCCAACGATAATGCATGAAAGCAAAAATAAATGAAATCTCACTTCCCGCGGAAGTGAAACACGGGCGGTTGGATTTAACCGCACGTCGGGAAGAAGCCAAGCTTAACGGCCCAATGACCTCGAAAGAAAAGGCGATCATTGAGGCCCGCATTAAAGCCGCCATCGACGAGGCGGTGAGCCCGGAAGCCTTGCTCCGAATCTATGAAGATTCTCTCGCGGAAAGGCTTCAGGAACTCAAGCGTAACCGCCATGAGTTAAAGCTGGCCGCCAAACGTGCAACGAGCCAGAGCAGCCTGAAGGGCGGCAATGCCGCAACCGGGTCTTCATTAGACCCCATGTTGACTGGCGAGCAAGGCTCGCCCAGTCCGACCATAGGTCGTGGGCGTGTAGACCAGGTCAACACACCTGCCCCGAAGGGGCTGGGCTCCTCATAGGAGCCCCTTTGCCAGCATACGCACCGTGGGTACAAGTACCCACGGTGCGGCTGGCGAGGAAAACCCGTGGGGTTTCCCTTCGAACCCATCCCCAAGCGCACCACCCCCAGGATAATCCCGTGATGAGTGCTCCAATCTCAGGCGAAAAGCCTCACCCGTCTCGCAAGAAGACCCAAGTTCTGCGATTTCGCGCGACTCCGGAAGAGAATCGCCGCATCCGGGAATTGGCCCAAATGGCCGGAATGAAGATCAGCCAATTCATCATCATCTCAACGATCCATGGTCGTCCCTCCGCGACACGACGGAGTGATCCCGCACTGATTCGTCACATTGCTCTGATTGGCAATAACCTAAATCAGATCGCCAGGGCGTGTAACAGATGCGCGCGCGGGGGAGAGTTCATCAATCTCACGGGCGTTCTAATTCAGCTCAAACGGATTAACCGACAACTGGCTTCTTATGCTTCTGAAAATGAATCCCAAGGGTGACGCTGACCCGTTTGTCTACTTAATGCGACTCAAAACGTCAGCGGGAAAAGTGCGTTCGAAGCCTCCGGTAGTCATTCGCGGCAATATCTCTCGCTTTCGTGATCTGCATCGTTTGATCCCGTTCAGCCAAAAAGATACGCGCCCAGTGCTCTCCTATCACGTCGATGATCAACCAACATTACCAGAAGTTTTGCTGGACGTTGATCTGCTCAATCGCGTGGCCTTCCCGGGATTCAGAGACGAGGACCACGAGGAAGTCTTCGTGCTTCATGGCCAAGAACAACAATTCTCTAAGCGCATCCGCTGGGATGTGCACGGAGTTTGGCTCCGGAAACACCTGGGCACGGGGCTGGCCCACAACCCTTATTACGAGCGAAGCGATCTCCACCGTTTCGATCTATTCAAACAAATTGTCAATCTGGCGCGCGGTTATGAGGAACCGGCCGCAGCCGAACACAGCCGCGTCTTTGGGGCCACCGCGAAGGGAACCAAGGCTCATGAGTTGGAAGCGGTGGTTCGCCAAATCTTCGACGAATGCACGATCACCACCCGCGATCAGATCGCCGACGAGTTGGATCGACGGGGATACAAGGTCAAGAGGAGGCGGAGCGGCGAGCCAAGGGGACGTAAATCGTTTACGGTTACCCTGCCCGATGGCACAGAGACAAAGCTCGTAGGCGACCCATTAATGCCCGTGAACGCGCGGATCGTCGCCAGTTCCGACGCCGATATTCTGCAACGACTCGAATCAATGCTCGAAGAATTGAATGGCCTTTGCTTGAGACGCGCAAGGCGAAACTGGCATCGGTATCAGTCAAAAGTCGAGACGATGAGCCTTGCTGAAGCAGAAAAAAACGGATTTGGATTTGAACCCATCACCCTCCAACAGCTGTTTCCAACAACCGACTATGAAAACCGAAAAAGACGAACTGGACTTCCACATCGATCAGTCCCTTCAAGAAATAAAGCTGGAGAATCAAATGTTGCTGCGTCAGCAAGCCATCCTGGAGGCAAGAATTGGGAAGATCGAGATCCGACTGAACGAGATGAACAAACGCCACCAGGACTTGGAAAACAGCCTTCAAGCTCTCAAAAGCCAAGTAAATCAGTTCGCGAGTTTGCCAAGCGCGGAGCAGATCGAGATCTTGCAGAGTCGGTTGACCAGGCTGCTACCGCTATTGGCGCGCTTGTCACCCGGCTCATTCGGCGAGCAAAGCGCGACCTAACCCAGCCCACCAGGAAATCTAAAAAGATGGGTTCCTGATCGGGTAGTCATCTCTCCACCATCTTATTTGCTACCCAAAACGGATGTTGCCGGGTGGGGTTAACCGGGGTGCCGACCGGTCGATGACCGGACTGTTTTCCCCCTCCACCGCGAGAGCCTCCGGCTCGTTCGCCCGCGTTGGCCCCAGGGGAAAAATAGAAATGCATTTCAGATGAGATGCAGAAAAACCAAAAGAAGACATGACAAATACCCATAACCTCACCGTCAAGTTGCCGTATCCCTTGCGGCACTTGCCGCCGGAAATCAAAGCCCGCTGCGGTCACTTCACCCTTTGCGAAACGACCGTCGACCGCGTGGTGATCGAGAAAATCCAAGCTGCGTAATTTCCCGTTCATACGCGGCAAACCAAAATACCATGACCACCATCCACTTCCAATCCGTCGACAAGATCGTTGAAGTTCTCGTGACCACCGACGACGACCGTTACCCGCGCCATGGCGCGCCCATGGTAGTCATCAAAATGAAACCCACAGCAAACACCCGTTGCCGGCACCAATGGGGAGGAGTCACGATCATGTTCACCCATGATGAAATCCGGGCTCTGCTCGAAGCGATCAAGTTATGCGAACCGACCTTTGAATTTTTCCTTCCGTCTAAATTCAAGAACAAGCCCGAATCCCGCAAACAAGCCTTTCAGAAATGGAACCACCGCCGAATTTCCGGGCAGCGAAAGCCGGAGGCGCGTAACAGCCCATGATCTCTCCCTTCTTCGATTACGAGGGGAGAGTAGTTTCGCTTTTGGGACGGAATGATTCGTCCCATATCGATGTTCTTGCCGACCAGCTTCTTCGTCTGGAAACAGAAAGCGATGAACCGATCACTCTCTATATATCATCTACCGGCGGCAACCTGATCGACGCCCTCAAAATCGTCGACGTGATGAGCACGCTTCAGTCTCACGTCACGGCCATCGCCATGGGATTGGTTCAGGGCGCGGGCGTTCTCATCTTCGCCACCGCTGCCGAGCGGCTCATCCTGCCCAATGCGTTGCTGGCCACCACCGGTCTCTGGACGATGCCCGGCCTGGAATTGGCCCCGCCTTCCGGCTTTGGTTCTCTCGGTTCTCATCCGCGGGAAACGTTGAGGACTCATCTGGAGGCGCAGGTCGATCGGTTAAGCTCTCCCATCCTTGCCCGGCTCGTTCGGGAAGCCGCCGGCTCGCCTCGTCTCTTTACTGCGGAGCAGGCCGTTGCTCTCCATCTGGCCGATGCCATCGCTCCAAGACGAAAGTCCATCGAAGAGCCAAAACCAATCCGTCATGTCCGCTGACGCTGCCCGATACCGCATCCGGGGCCTGGCCGCGCCCGAGGTCAAACCTCAGGCTCCTGTTCCGGAAAAGAAGACCTGCTGTGAAGTTTCTCCATCGAAATTTCGCCCGCGACCCTCGTTCGACGTGGCCTTGATGGCCATCGGCCGGCCCAAGCTGAGCGACTTTATTCATCGGGCTTCCGTTGATCGCCTGAAAGCCTGGTGGCCGACCTTTGACTTCTTCTCCCGACAATGGGGACCCAGGCCGGTCAAAAGCCACCCTGTGGCGTTGGGCCCGTATCTGCCCGACAGCCGTGCCTTGCGGACCACCCCCGAACTCAAGATCATCGAGGAGTATTGGAAAATCCAGATCGAAGAAACGGACAATATCAACCGCGTCCTCACCGTCGCCGAAGACATGACGCTGGCGCCTCCTCCCTTGAATTCCGTCGACACGCCGGTAATCCGTCGCCGTCGGGAACGTTCGTGTCCTTTGGCGCGAGCGCCAGATCGAGGAAGATGGTCGGTTGGCGAATGGTCATCATGCCGCTCTGGTCGGCCTGCACAACAAAGAGACGGCGGTGAAGCTGGTTGTTTCGTCCGTCCTTGATTGACGCCCCAAACACGTCGAGCCGGTAGGGGTATGCCTGGTGGAGGTCGTAAAAGACCGCGCCGCGCAGCAAGTCTTCGCGAACATGCTCGGTCACGTCTTCGCGCACGGCTTCAAAAAGCGGATGTCCCGGCGTGACCCATTCCAAGGTCGGGTCGCGTTTCAAGTATTCCTTGTCAAAGACGATGTTTCGATATTCGTGGCCCAACTTGCCAAAGCGAGGTTCAAGGCGCTCCCCGACAGGCCAGAGTGTGCGCGGCACTTTGCCGAGCTTGTACACGTGACCGCCTTCGCGGATTTCATTGGGATGAACGCCGACAATGGGCGCGGCCTGGGTAAAGAAGTCTTCGATGACCTCGGGCACGAGGCGGCGTTCCTTAGCCTCGGCTGATTTGCCGATGATGGCGGAAAGATTCAGTTCGCGTTTGGCAAGACCTTCCAAGGTTGAATTGGTGATGCTCTCCAACCGCTTTGTGTCCACCTGCTCGACAATGCGCTGCTTGATAAGCTCCTCGTCCATCTGGTTGTGCGCATACATGTCGCGAATCATTTTCTCCAACTGATTCGCGGGGAAAACGTCGCCCAGGACATTAAACACTTTGCCAGTGCGCTTGGGGTCGAGGTCGTCCTCGATGGCCTGGATGCGCTCAAACAACTTGTGAAGCACACGGCCTTCGCGTGTGTTCGTCGAAACAAAATTAAAAATGAGGCAGTCTTTTTCCTGACCGTAACGGTGGATGCGACCCATGCGCTGCTCCAATCGCACCGGATTCCAAGGAATGTCGTAGTTAATCATCAACCAGCAGAATTGCAGATTGATACCCTCACCAGCGGCTTCGGTGGCAACGAGCACTTGCGCGGACTCACGAAATTCGCGTTCGGCAAAAATGCGCGAGCCGGGCGTGTCACGGTCGCCAATTTTCATGCCCCCGTGAATCTGCGTCACGGAGAGCCCCCATTCGCGCAGTTTACCGAGGGGTCGTCCGTCTTTGCCATCGCCACAGAGGAAGTCAAGCGTGTCCTTGTGTTCGGTGAAGATGAGCAGCTTCATTTTTGGGTCAGAAAAGATACCGTGCTGCTGGATGAGTTCCCGAAGTCGGACCAGCTTCGATTCGACTTCGCGCTGTTCAAGGGTCTGTGCGAGCTGGATGAGCTTGCCGAGATCAATGATTTCTTCGCGCAATGTCGCCGGGTCGTAGGACGCCACCAAGTCTTCCAGCTCGGCAACGATTTCCTGTTGCTCTTCTTCAGGCAGGTCTTCGTAATCGTCAGGCAGACGTTTATTAATTTGCGACTGACGAAATCCTTCGGGGTCAGCAAGAATGTGTTCGCGCTTTTCTTTCATGCGCTGAAGGCTGCGACGCACGGCGTAGATACTTGAAGCGAAGCGGCGCTGGAGCATCGCCATCGTGAACCCGAGCGCGCGGCCGCGTGCGGAATCCTCGGACGCGGCTTTGATGGACTGGTCTTCTACGAATCGAGTCAGGGCATCATAGAAATCAAGTTCGTCCAGGGTGATTTGAAACTCGGTCGTGCGGACGATCCGCTTGGTAAACAGTGCTTTCACCTTGCCGGTTTCTGGATCGGGGAAAGAAACGAGTGCCTCCTTCACGCGCCGAAGGTAAAATGGCGCCTCCTGTTTTCGCATCGCTTCCTCCAGACTTTTTACGTCGCCGTAAACGTCGCGGTCGAGCAATTCGAGGAACAGGCAGAAATTGTCCGGGTCGCCCTTATGGGGCGTCGCGGTCATCAGCAGATAATGGTCGGTCATCTTGGAGAGCTCTGCCCCCAAGTCATAAGCGAGCGTTGTTTTATCACGGCTGGCCGCGCTCATTTTGTGAGCCTCGTCCACAATGATTAAGTCCCAATGACTGCGGAGCAGGCTTTCCTTGGCGTCTTCAATGCGCGAAACCCACGAGACGGACGTGATGACTTGATTTTTATCCTGCCAAGGGTTTGAGCCATAGTTTGCCCGCAACACGTCACTGCGGATGATCTCGAAATTCTCGCGAAATTTGTCCTTCATTTCGCGCTGCCACTGAAATGAGAGATTGGCCGGCGTGATGATAAGCGTGCGTTTTACCAGACCGCGAATTTTCAATTCCTTGAGGAGCAAGCCAGCCATGATGGTTTTGCCAGCGCCGGGGTCGTCCGCGAGGAGGAAACGGATGCGCGGCAGCGCCATGAAATATTGATAGACCGCTTCAAGTTGATGTGGCAGCGGGTCAACGCGCGCTATTGAAAGCGAAAAGTAGGGGTCGTATTCAAACGCCAATGCAAGGCGCATGGCCTCCACGGCAAGGCGAAATCGCAGAGAATCACCGTCGAACGGCTCGGTGTCAGGCGTGGTTTCAAGCGCGGCGAGTTGATCTGGCGTGAGAATCGGTTCGTAAACGCGCGATGTGTTGAGGCCCTTGGCGATAAGCTTCACGGCGTCGCCCATCGGGATGCAGACGATGATTTGAACCGGTTCTGGAAAAATCGGCCCGCGCAGAATTTTGTCCGGCTTCAAGTCTTCGGTTTTCATTGAACATGTTCCTTCGGGTCATCTGCGATTCGAGCATGTTGATGAGATTACCCCAAAACTGCACGGACAAATTCAAGATGAGCAAGCAGTAAAGATGAATTCAACGGCAAAAATGTGGCAGGCGCGGAGTTGCACCGGGCTTGGTGGGCACGACGCCTTTGACTTCCAACATGGTTTTCACGAGCAGCCGCATCTGGTCGTCAGGGACTTTCGGCGGAAGAATTTGAGCAAAGCGGCCTTTCATCTCGTCCACACCTGGCACGTCGGACTCGCCAAAGCCGAAGAACTTTCCGTTGCCGCTACGGATGATGGGCAAGAACTTTTGTTTCTGCGCGTTACGGGCTTCGCCCATGAGGACGATGACTTCCTGACGGTCAAAAGCCTCGGACGGTTGCTCGGTCGGATCGAGTTTTTCATCGGGCTTGGCAAATTTGGCCCAGGCTTCAAGAGCCATGACAACAACGGTGGCAGCGTGGGCGATGCATAGGAGCCGGGCGGTGGTGGCGAAATCGTCTTTCTCATTATCATCCGCCAAAGAAGCCGGGACGAACATGAGTGGTCCATCGGCACCAATCAGGAAAAGAGTGGGAGACATTTTCCCGCTGTTGCGCATACAAAACTCCGCGTAATGCTCGGCATTGGCCAGCAGGTCATCCAACGATTCAGGTTTTCGCTTCGGCTGCACCGGCAAGATGGTGATGCGAGCGGAGCGAAAGCACAAGAATCGGTTCGGGCGGGGGGGATCCCCCCATCTCGGCTACTCTCAGCAGAGGGAGCATTCACTTAAGATGCTCAAACTATGGAAAAGTATCCCGGTTAGAAAAAAAATACTCATAAACTCGCGTGCCTCGTAAGAGCACATTCTGCCAGGTTAGAACTGGCGCAGTTTTGCCGCGTCTACGGAGTAAGTACGGGAAATTTTTTAAAAAAAACTGGACTATGCTCCAACCTCAACTGCATGTCCCCCTGTACGCCATCAAACCTGACATTGTCATATTTATATTGCATAATATCAGATGTATGTCAGATTGCTTCCATGCCCACCGACGGAGCAGATTTCCAGAAGCGGCGCCCCACTCAGGGACGGTACTTCGTCGCGATTAAGAACAAGGCCAATTCAGTGGAATTGGCCAGACTCGCGCTGGAGTCGACGGCCGCCAGGATCCGCCAAGAGAAGATGCCCATGTTTCGTCCGATGGCAGCCCTCGTCATCGACTATCTCACGAAGCGTCCTTTGCTTTCCCGCAGCCCTAATGCTTTTGTCCGAGCTCTTAAATCTGACCTTGCTGCCCTAGAGGGGCAATATTCGGAGCTTAGTATGACGAGAGAGGTCAGCGGAATTCTTGAGCGAGTTGGCGTCCAGTTATGCGCAGAAGGCGCTATCCAGAGCCCGGATCAATGCCACGCAACCGTATTGGAAAGTTTTTTTGAAGCTTTTGTTCAAGCAGACCTATTGGATCTGGCTCGCGGTCCGACGATGAAACATCACGGGTTAGACGGCAACGAGGTGGCTCGTTTGGAGCAAAGGGTTCTTGAACGGACGCGTGCCCAGGGACGGGCCATCATGCAATCCGTTTATGAAAGCCCTAAGGGAGTTCCCAATTCTAACTGGAAAAAGCCCCTGCCGATGGTTGAACACACCCATGAGGCGTTGCACAACGAGATCCTTTCTTCCGTGGAGTGATTATGGCGTATCAGCAAAAGATTCTGTTTCCGAAGCGCCCCCGCAGAGCTTCCTTCTTCGGTGTCGAAATAAATGAGCGGCGCCCCCGCTACTCGTTTGATTTTAGCATGGGCACGAGCTTTTCTAGGCGAGACATTGCATCTTGGCCCAACATTCGCCCGTTTCAGGGGCAGGCACTTGTGATTAAGGCTTCGGATTTTGCTACGTTGGCGGCCCGACCGCTTTCGCCCATGGAGGCCGACTGGTTGCGTGTGGCTTTGGCGCTCTATATGGCAGATCGTTTTTCCCTGCGTCGTCCAACCGGCGATCAAGGACCGACTTTTTGGCGTCGTTCGATCCATGTCATCCTCCCCGTTGTGGATGTTGCGCATTGGCGTAAGGCCTTGCCTGAGATGCTGGCCGCGCTGAATTTTTTGACCGAAGATACTTGGGACATCGATTTTGTCCCACGTTCGTATCGGCTGGAGGATGAAGAGCAAAAAATGGAACCCATCCCTCGTAATCCCGTCGGTTGGGTTTCCCTCTTCAGCGGCGGGCTCGACTCGGCGGCGGGCGCGATCCATCACCTTTCTCAAACGGAGACGCGAGGGCTGTTAGTTTCTGGCAATACCCACAACCGCCTCAAAGTCGGTCAGGAACATTTTATCAATACGCTTAGAACTCGTTTCCCCCAGCGCTTTGACTGGCTAGCCGCGTATTACGGATTGCCGATCAAATTGGACGAAGAGGGCATGGAGTCGAGCCAGCGCTGCCGTGCTTGGATTCACGTGGCGATGGGGTTGCTCGCCACTCACCTTGTCGGTTTGGATCGCCTCTATGTTTTTGAAAACGGCATTGGTGCGTTCAATTTGCCCTGCGATAGCTCTCAATTCGGAAGCCAAGGTAGCCGGGCTATGCACCCGCTCTTTCTTCACCAAATTGGCGCGGTCGCTTCCGAACTACTCGGCCATAAGCTTGACATAAAAAATCCCTGTCTTTTCGCCACCAAGGGAGAAATGGTTTCCAAGTGCGCCGTTCAGTCACTTTCTCCCATCTTGGCCGAGACCTTTTCTTGCGAAAATTTTCCCAACCGTCATTCGAGCGAAGATCAATGTGGCGTTTGCCCCTCGTGCCTCGTGCGTAAGGCGGCTCTCTCCTGTCTTCCAGCATTTAACGACAACCGGGGCTATACGTGGAATGTTCTCAGTCGCGGATTCCCTTCAGATCTCAAACTGAGCACCGGACTGGTCAAACTTGAGCAGTTTGTTGCGCGAGTGGAAAAATGGTTGCAAGCACCCGAACCCTGGAATGCCTTCATCATTGAAAATCCCGACTATGCCTTGTGGGAAGACAATTTGGCGAAAGTCTTAGGTCTCTCTCCGAATGCGTTTCGAAAGAAGTTCATCGAAGTCCACACCCGCTTTGTGATGGAGTGGAAACATTTCGTCCAAAGAATTCCTCGATTTCACAAAAGTAATCTCGTTCTGTCCCATTAACCAACTCTGCCGATGCAACACGTTCTTAAAGAAATCGACCCCAAGATACTGGGAGCTAAACTCAAACAGGCACGAATGGCCCGAGGGCTCAAGCAGGAGGAAGTCGCAGAAAAACTCGGTATGGTCCGCACCACTCTCGTCGCGGTTGAGCAGGGGACGCGCAGAGTGACCGCTCGTGAACTTGTCGAGCTTGCCAAACTCTATGGTCGCTCGCTCGGTGAGTGGGTTGGCGAGGAAACGCCACCCTCTTTGCCACTGGTGCCCCAGTTTCGCCTCCCGCCCCATCTCAAGCGGCTTTCCGAACAGGAAGTACAAGCCAGCGTCGAGCAGCTTGATTCCCTCGCTCAGGATTACGTTTCTCTCGAAAAAATGAACGAAACACAGCTCCCACGGCGTTATCCTCAAATTTATGCCCACGAGATTCCCGGCGTAAATGTGGAGTTAAGGGGGGAGGAAGTTGCGGCGGAAGAGCGTATTCGCCTTGGATTGGGTGATGGCCCGATTGCCAACTTGCGCGCACTCTTGGAAGAGGCGGTAGGCATTCGTATTTTTTATATCGATTTACCCTCTACCGTAGGGGGACTTTATGCCTTTAACGAGGAACTCGGCGCCTGCATTGCCATCAACCGCAAACATCCGGCTCCTCGTGCGCTCTGGTCACTGGCTCATGAATACGGCCATTTTCTCACCACGCGCTTTATGGCCGACGTTAGTCTCTGGGACGAAGAGCCTTGGGGCAAGCTGGCGGCCGAACGCTTCGCTGATTCATTCGCTAAGAATTTTTTGATGCCGCGCACTGGAGTGAACCGCCTGTTGACGGACGAAGTGCGCGTTCACGGCAAGGGTGTGACGGTAGCCAACGTGATGACGCTATCCCACCACTACCGGGTTTCTGCCGAAGCGATATTCCGGAGACTGGAAGAACTCAAACGTCTGCCTTCTGGAACCTGGGATCGACTCCAGGAGCGCGGATTCCAACCAGAGCAGGCGCGCCAAGCACTCGGGTTGGTTCCGGAAAAAAGCAAAGAACCGGTGCTTCCCTTCCGCTACAGAATTCTCGCCTTGATGGCTTACGACCACCGTGAAGAACTCACGGAGGCTCAACTTGCCTATTTGTTACGTACGGATCGGGTCGGAGCTCGCCTGGAACTGGATCATCTGCGCGGTTGGGCGGATCGTCATGGTGATGATGGTTACGAACCTGTGCGGACCGATCCCAATGAAATTTTAACCCCTGCCTAAGAAATGCAGGGATTCAATGAAAAGCTTGCTGCTAACCGATACGTCTGTCCTGCTCAACCTCCTGGCCACCCAATGTGTTGAAGAGATTTTACTGGGCAGCGAGTGGCAGTTCCTCGTTTGTAAAAGCGTTCTTGAGGAAGCCCTGATCCTTCGCGACCGCGAGACGCAGGAGGTCGTTTCGGTTGATCTGTCGGAGCTTCTCACCAAGAAACTTTTGCAGGTCGTGGAGTTGGAGACCGACGAGGAATACGAATTACTAACCGACTATTCAGCCCTGATGGGGAAGGGCGGGGAAGGCGAAGCGATGTGCTTCGCTCTTTCCGAAAGTCGTTCCTTGCCTGTCGCCATAGACGATGAGCGCGCCGTAAAACGGGCCAAACGTCGATTTCCCAAGATCGTCGCGTTAACAACTCCTGCCCTTTTGCAGCAGTGGAAAAACAATTCGCAGATTCCGCGTGGTAAAATGAAAGGAATCCTTCTTCTCATTCAGCGTTGGGCGAATTATTATCCCGGCCCCAAACATCCAGACTACGGTTGGTGGCAATCCATTGTAACGGGGGTCAATCCAGGGAAATCATAAATGATTTTCCAATCAAAAACCCTGCTGCAAGACCGCAGGGTATGAATGCAGCAGATCGTCGCCCCGAGCTATTTATCCTTCCGCATTACCTCCACGATTTTCGAATCCTTGAAAATCGACATGTAAAACTTCATTGCCTCTCCGGCTTTGCCATCAAACCACAGGAATGGGGTTATTCTTTTCATCTGGTTTCTCCTCTTGTTGGTGTGTGTCTATTTTTCCGCCAGGAAATCGGTGAATTGAATCAAAGTGCCGGGCCAATCCTGCCTCATGCCTTCGTGCGAGGTTTCAAAGGTTTCGCGAGCATTATCAAACTCGATTCGTAGGCCTTGGATCCGATGAACCGCGTCAGGCGTCAATTTTATCCAGTGATTAGCTTCGTCCTCATCCCGCAAGCCAATGTAATGCTCTTGCTGGATTTTTTCCGCGTGGCCGGCCCAACGAGCCGCTGTTGCGGCACCGTGAATGAGATTCAGGTAGGTGCAGGCGGAGTGCCTCAGAATGTTCTTCGTTGGGTTGAAATCATCCGTATCGTCGGCGGATTCCGGACGTAGACCAATCTTGACGAACGCGTCGCGGAGATAATCGTCGGCCTTGGGAAGACTGCGTTCAAGAATTGGGCCTGATTTTTTAATCAAGGACCGCAGCCATGACATGCAAACTTCTTCCAGCGGGATTGTGCGCCGGCGCTTTCCTTTGCCCAAGACGCGCAGGTTTTGGGACACCAGTTTGGACCAATCCAGTCCCACGAATTCACACCGGCGCACCGGCGCGAAGATTCGGAGGATTGCGTAGGCCTGAACATCCTTTGGAAAACTCGGCACAAATTTCAAGAACTGCGCCGTCTCATCCGCGGACATGGTACACGGTTCCAGGCGAACAATTTTGATGAGGGAAATATCCTTGGCCGGGTTGTGATCGGAAGGGAGCCAGCCTCTGGCTTTACCGGAGGCGAAGGTGAATAGCGCCCGGATCAACTTGAGAATGGTGTTCCGTCGCTCGTCGCCGATGGGGCCGAATTCCTTCCAGCCGTCTGGGCGCTGTTGAGCCAAAAGCCATTGCTCAATTTCTTTGGTGCTCAACTCGTGCAGGAACCGGTTGCCAAACCCGGCATTGAACCGCTTGAACATGTTCTTCATCTGGGCCACCCCGGCCCCGCACTTCTGGATTTTCTCCCGGTCGTAGACGTAGGCCTCCGTGGCAACCTTCACCAGAACTTGTTCGGTCTTCGGGCGGTTTTTTTCAAAAAACGCAACTGCTTCCTGGATACAAATGCCCTTGCGATGGGTTTCGGCGGCTTCCACCAAGACATGCATGGGTAAGGTCGTACCCAGACGAAATTCTTGCTGATTCAGGGCTTGTTGTTCACGGGCCAAGGCCCAAGCCTCCGCCTCGGAATGACGGGTGAGGCGATATCGGCTCCCATCATGTTCGCGACCATCGACTATCCAGATGGTTTTTTTCTGTCCATCCTTGGTGATTTTGTACGAGGAGTAAACTTTCGGCAGATCAAGACAACGAAACTGCCGCCTCGTCCGAGGAGCTCGCCGTGCCGTTGTTGCCGCCTGAGTTGCCATCGCCTCAATTATGAGGGATAAACAGCCTTGGGTTGGCTTCAGGCTGGCATTTTTTCTAAAGAATCTTCACTCTCGGAGGTAACGAAATTGGCCCCGTTGGCTCCGCTCTCTTATTTCAGAGGTAAAACCGCCTCTTCCCGACTCAAAATTGGGTTTTCGTTACGGAAACGTTACACTTCCCGCAAAACATACCCGCCCAAAATAGTCCCAAACGCACAGCCTGGATTCGGTTGGCATACCTCCTGTCCATGGTCATAAACATACTGGAGAAGGGTTCTCGGTCACGGATGAGCCTAGGGTGAGACACGGACGGAAAACAACCCTGAACCCATTTGGGCGGCGGGGGCCAGTTCACACTAATACCAATTCCAAATTGATTTTGGTCTAAACAATCGGTCATCCTGAGCTTGTCGAAGGATCAGTTCGGAGGGGTTTTACCGAGGCGGAACTGATCCCTCGACAAGCTCGGGATGACGGAAGGGTAAAGAATAAATTTTATTGAGAAATGGTATAAAATGGCGGGATGGCGCGAGGAGGCACTGGGGCGTGGGCCACCTCGCAACCCGGATGGAATCACCCAACACAAAGCGAAAGGCGACCCTGGAAAAGATGCTGGCAATCAATCCACCTGGATTAATTCGTTGCCCTCGCGGACAATCTTGATCCGGGTGCGTCCGTCGTGCCCCGGAGTGAAAGTTAACTTGTCGGTTTGATCGGGCCAAGAAACGGTCGCGGTTGTATGATCCGTACTCCACGTGGTGGCGGGCAGCGACTGGCCTTCCCGGAAGGGGAAAAGGAGAATCTTGAAATCGGGACTCACCGTCTGGCTGGTAATGTGGAGCTTGTTGATCTGCATGTTTTTTTGCGGCGGATTCGGCATCTGCATCACGTCAACGCAAGCCACCTTGGCTGCATTCAACGCCGCGGCTGACAGGACCCGAACTAAAAGGTGACGATCCTTTTTACCGTCCCCGCCTTGTTTGCCAGGCGCATTCGGGTTCTCATCCAGAATGATATCCGCTTGTGGTGAGGCAGCGTTTCCGGTCAACTTGGCCGAACCCAGGGTGAGATCATCGTTCAAAACCATGCCCCAATCGTAGAGGTGCGGCTGGTTGTCTTTTTGCAGGTCATCCACGATCAGGCAGTAGGGGTGTGGCCCGCGTATGAGTCCCGCCGTGCGGAAGGCTTTGACCACCTGCACCGGGCGTTTCCACCAATCCGCTTTGAACGTCGGATCCGGTTTTACCGATGTTTCCCATTCCGGCAGGATGCCAATCGGCATGCTCATCCACGGAATAGACGAGGGGTGAAGACGAAAATCATTGTACGAGTAGGGATTTTGCATGCTGGGCACGCCAGCCGGCGCCCGGATCAGATACCCGTTGTTGTAGTTCCATGCGGCAGAAATATCGGTGGCCGTGAAGGAGGCCAAGGGTTGGTCCGTGAAGTTAACGCATTTACCCTCCATGATGGAGGGCCCTTCATCGTCCACCATCAGCACGGAGCGCATGGCGGGGCCGTACTGCTCGTGTATCTGGCGTCCAAAATGGTAGATGCCCCAGTAACGACCCAACCCGTAAAGACTGAAATGAGACCGGTCGCAATAGACGTGACCGCCGGGCACGGCGCGAGTCAAGTAATTCAAGTAGAGGGCGTCCCTGCTCCAAGCTGAACGGGTGATCATGTTGCAGGTGTCCTCGCTGAAATAAGTGAGCGGACGTCCCTCGCTGATTTGCGCCAATTCCTTGTCGAAATCGGTTGGCATCATGTTCGCGGCATCGAGCACACGTTTCTGGCCCACCATCCGGGCGTCCAACATCGCTGGCATCAGGTCTGTGGCATAAAGCGCGCAACAGAGCGCATCCATCACGGCGAAGTAATGATGCGTGTTGACCGGCCCGCCGAGGATTTTGGAGTAATCTCCGTCGATCTGGCTGCGGTAGATAAAGTCGCCGGCAAGGTCCTGCGGAAACAAGGCGTGATACATGACCACATCCGCATTGCGGGCGATCTTGATGCCGGTCCCGCCCAACGAATCGCAGAAGGTGAAGGCATTGCCCCAGGGATTGAGCGACGCGACGTAGTAGTTGTTGAAGTTGGCGCGGATCTTGGTGCATGCGAGCAGGTTCTTCCCGCGCTTGGCCATGATGATCATGTGCTCCATGCACAGGAAGTTCTTGCCCCAGCCTTCAAAAGCCTCGCCGGTCGGAAAGATCGCGTTGATATAATCCGTCTGGGCATCCTCGCATCGTTTGTAGGCGCCGGCATCGTATCCAGGCTCTCCTTCAATGGCCGCGCAGTCGTAGATGAGGCGGTTCTCCCAGGGAATGTGGTTGCTGACGCAGGCGTTGAAGGCGCGCAGCGTTTCGCACCCGATATTGGTCATGCCCGTGGTCGCCTTGGAGAGGGTGCTCCTGATCAAGTTGCGCTGATCATCGGTCATCCAATTGTAGGCGAAGTCGTAGTCGAGCCCGAACGTCCCCTGAAACGTCGCCGTGATCGCCACCGCATTGAAATCGTTCGATAGATCAATCGGCGCCGGCCCCGTGTGGGTCTGGTTGTATTTCTCCATGTCCTTGGCGTATTTGTCCTTCGCCTTGGCAATCTCGTCGTCGATATTTTTACTGATGACCGGAGCCATGGCCGCTAACGCGGCGGCAACCTTGGCCCCGCCGACTTTGTCGTCATCCACCAGGCAGCGGAACGCCTCATACATCAGGGTGTAGGGAAGATCGACGTTCTTGTAGATGTCGACCGATGGATCACCCTTGGCGAGTTTGTCATAATCAGCCGCATACTTGGCGGATGGCCCCGTGAGCATGTCCTGGATGTGATTCCGAATGCCGTCCATCACGGCTTTACCGGACGCGGTTTTCAGACGCTCGCGAATGGCGGGGAGGTCCTCCGGATTAAAAAAGACGCGCGGATGAACGCCCGTCGGCGGAGCGGGCTTGATCAGGCGCCGATCAAGGCCGGTTTCGTCGAGAGTAATCTGAATGGACGCGGAGAAGTACTTTTTAATTTCGTCATCCGTATAGCCAAAGTTGTTCCTTTTCTTGATCAACTCGACGTCGACCGGGAGGTCCCACGTCTTGAGATCCTGTCCAATCGAATCTTTTGCGCCAGGAATAACCTGACCGTTCCTGACCAAACCAGGATACAGATCGTCCGAAAGTGCCCCCGCCGAGCAAATAACCGAGGCAATAAGTGCGGCTGCCAACAATCGAGGAATAATCATTGAATCAGTGTGGATGTTTGGCCAAGTGACGCCAACCTTTTTCAAGGAGCGGGCTTGGACAGGTAATTCGCCTTAGGGCCTGTAATACCATTTCTCAATAAAATTTATTCTTTACCCTTCCGTCATCCCGAGCTTGTCGAGGGATCAGTTCCGCCTCGGTAAAACCCCTCCGAACTGATCCTTCGACAAGCTCAGGATGACCGATTGTTTAGACCAAAATCAATTTGGAATTGGTATAATACCATTTCTAAGTTGGTTTTGTACTCTCCACGAAAAATTTGCCTCTTGAGCCAGGATAAAAGCTAATTAGAAATGGTATAAACACCATTTTATGGACAGATCGCTCGCACTCGGAAAAGCCATCCTGAAAGGATGGCTGTCACTCAGCCCAGGGTTGGCGCGGGGGACAACGTCCCACGCGCCTACCCTGGGTCGACGGCAAAGTGGATCAACCCTGAAAGGGTTGAATCAGTCCACCACCGTTGAGGCGGCTTCAACCCTTTCAGGGTTGTACGTTTCTCAACCTACCCAGGGTAGGCGTTGCGACGCCAACCCTGGGCTGAATGATCACAACCCCGTTGGGGTTGCCGCCGACAACCGACAGGAGTGTTAACAGGCCTTAAGGCGCACTTGGTTCCACGGGTGGAAGCCATGCACCTTAGAATCCCGTGTGCGCGCCTCCGTCAATCGGCAGAATGACGCCGGTCACGAATTTCGCGGCGGGTGAGGAAAGATAAACGGCGGCCCAGCCGATGTCATCGGGATCGCCCATCTTTCCCATCGGAGTGCGGCCGATAATCTTTTGGCGGCGGACCGGGTCGCCGGCCAGCGCCTTGTCCACCATGTCGGACTGAATCCAGCCGGGAGCAATGGCGTTGACCCTCACGCCCTTGCCCGACCATTCGGCGGCAAGCGCGCGGACCATGCCGAGATAAGCCGATTTCGCGGCCGAATAGGCGACAACCTGGGTCATGCCGATGAAGGAGGTCATCGATGCGGTGAAAAGAATGCTGCCGTGTCCGCGCTCCAACATGCCCCTGGCGACATCACGGCTCAGCGAGAAGGCGGCGAAAACGTGCGTCTGAATAACGCTCTGGAATTCGGCATCCGAGGTTTCGCTCGCGAACTTTTTCAGGTGGATGCCGGCATTGTTCACCAGAATCGTGATGTCTCCCTGTTGCTGTCCGGCTTCGGAAATAATGTTCGGGATTTGCCCGGCGTCCGTGATATCCGCCGCGATGTAAGCCGCGCTTTTGCCGAGCTGCGCGGTCGCGGCCCGCAACGGCTCGGGCCGGCGGCCAACCAGGGTGACACGCGCTCCGGCCGACACGAAGCACTTCGCGATCCCCAGGCCCAGGCCGGTGCCTCCGCCGGTGATCAAGGCGTGTTCGCCCTGGAGCGAGAATGTTTTTTCAAGAGACGAGGATGATGAGTTCATAAGATAAATCAGGCGTGGCAGCCCGCGGATAGACTCCGGGTATCCTGGTGTTTGTACATCAGAAAGTATTCGCGATGGCCGAGTTTCTCGGGCTTGGTCGCCTCGCCTTTGGCCGTGCGCACAACCAAATCAAGCAGCGACGCGGCCGCTTCATCCAGGGTCTGCCCGCGGGTGAGAACCGGGCCGGCGTTGAAGTCCATGTCCTCGATCATCCGTTGGTACGTGGCCTGGTTGCCGGTGATTTTGATCAGGGGCGAAACGGGACTGCCGATCACGCTGCCGCGACCCGTCACGAAAAGAACGATCTGCGCCCCGCCCGAGATGAGGTCCATGATCCCTTCGGAGTCGTTCGGGTTGGTGTAACCAAATTGCATGTAATGCTCATCCGGCACCGAATCCATCAGCCAGAGACCGGGGCGCGGCGGTCGTTCCGAGACGCGAATGACGCCCTGGATGGGGCGGCTTCCGCTCTTGGCGAAAGCTCCGAGGCTCTTCTCTTCAATCGTGGTCAGGCCCCCGGCAAAGTTACCGGGAGAGGCCGACCATTGGCGCACGCTCTTGCAATAGGCCTCGGCTT
Source organism: uncultured Verrucomicrobiae bacterium (assembly GCA_963702985.1). Lineage (GTDB taxonomy): Bacteria > Verrucomicrobiota > Verrucomicrobiia > Methylacidiphilales > UBA1321 > JABDGH01. Next base: position 3,836,392 of record OY969777.1, on the reverse strand, counting down.
TGTCGTAGGCCTTCTCCAGTTGCGCGCGCGCCTGGTCGTCGAAGGCGCGTTCCAGAAGAATTTCCCTGAGGCCGATTTGCTCCACGATCTCCTCGAAGATGGCGGTTCCCCCCGCATCGGCCAGGCGGTCGAAAAAACGGCCCACCACGGGATTTCCCGCCAGGCCGGACGTGCCGTCGGAGCCGCCGCATTCGCAGCCCACGGTCAAATCGGCCAGGCTCATGGAAACACGCGGCGCGTCCAGGCGGATGCGTTCGCGCATCGCGCGCACGAGGCCTTTGCCCTTCTCGATGCCGCTGCTGGTCCCGCCGACATCCTGAATCAGGAAATTGTCGCCTGGCCGGCCCGTCGCCCGCACGCTTTCGGCAATGCGCGAACCCTGCGTATATTCGCAACCCAGGCCGACGGCCAGCACCGCCCCGACATTCGGATGACGCGCCAGCGCCAGCATCAAACGGATGGCATAGGCGTTGTCGTAGCAACCCGAAAAACCGATGACATGCACGTCCTCCTCGCCCTGGGCGATGGCATGCGCCACGAATTGCGCGCACTCGACCGTGTAGATCACGAGCACGAGATTGCGAACACCCTTGCGTCCATCCTGCCGCAACCACCCCCGCCATGACGGATCTTCAGACATAGGCGTTGACCGTGTCGGTGGGCGATCCGGTGTGCGGATCCAGCGTGGAGGACCGTTCGTCGTAATTGCTCGCCATGTTGTGAAGGTGAACCCATTCCCCCGGCGCGATAGCGCGGGTCGCATGGCCAATCGGCCAGCCGTATTTGATCACCGTGCCGCCCGACGGTATGGGAACGACCGCGACTTTGTGCGCGCCTGAGATCGACTCTTTCATGACAATTTCGCATGGCCCTTCACCGGTGATGGAGATCGGCCCCGCCTCCGCATCTTGCAGCAAAGTGGCGACATTGTCGTCCTGATGAATGCGAAAAGCGAGATTCATGCTCTTTCCCAAAGAATACCCTATTTCTGGAATACTGCCGTGCTCGACATGGCGTCTTCAATTACTTTCCGAACCGGTTTTTCGCCGCGCGAACGGCACAAATCCCCTCGTGAGCCGTTATGGTTGGGTTGCCGCAGATTCGCATGACGCTGAAGGCGGCAGAAAAAGCTTGAAGTTACCCGTCGTGCCGTGGCTGTTGATCCTCAGGCGATCTCGGGACGAAAGGTTTCCACCCAGGCCGTTGTCAATCCCGATGCGGCCAGCGCCCCTGCTTTTGTTGGCTCAACTCCTCAAACCACACCATTCTTTCATTCAGACTTCTCTTTCTGACCTCGTGAAAGGGGCATGTGGACGGACTGCCTTGGTCCAGAGGACAGGCCTCGGATAAGATAAGGCACTTCGCCCGCAAGTAGCTTCTTTGACAGCCGGCAACAAAGGTGTCACGCTTCATGACTTTGCCCTCTGAGCTATCACGAGTTTTTCCGGTAATCGTCGATGGCCTTGATCAATTCGTCGATCTTATTAAGAATTGACTCTGGAATCTGACTTGTGAATTGATGCCCCTCACAGTACGTAAGCTCTTCGCGCAGCTCATAGAGGTACATGCCTGCGGCGGCCTTTAAATTCCTACGATATTCCTCCGTGCTACGAACAACAATGTGAGAAGTGCTTGTAATAGGGTCAGTTTTTTGAATCAAGAGTTCAATGCTCATGATTTTGCCCCCTTCCGCATCAGGTTAAAATACTCTAAGGGCAATTCGAGCTTGCACAAATGAAAATGCCGGCGATGGATGAAAGTAGAAGTATTCCTGCGTCAGAACGAGAAGAACTTATCTCCCCATGATTGCCTTCAAAGCGGCTGACCATTCCTGGGGCGTTGAGGCAAGAATCCACCTTGATTCTAAGAATAATGCATAGAGGCTGTCCGAAAAGTCGGCGCGGGTCACGCCGAAAGTTTTTTCTCCCTGAGGCAAGGAACCGAGCTAGAAGCATAGCTGTGGCTACGTGACGGGCGAGCGACACAGCCTCAGGGAATAAGGACTTCGGCCCGGAGGGTTACGGCGAATTTGGGCCGAACTCTTCGTTGCTCACTCCTCACGTAGCTTAAGCTATGCTCGTCGTTCGCGCCTCGATTCGGCCCAAATTCGACTCGTCACGTGACCCATGCCGACTTTTCGGACAGCCTCTAGGCCCTTACGGCGATGGTTTAGGGCAAATCAAAATACTGTGAACAGACAAGGCGATTCGGTTTCAGCAACCCTGTAAGGGTTGCAATCACTCAGCCCAGGGCAAATCAAAATACTGTGAACAGACAAAGCGATTCGGTTTCAGCAACCCTGTAAGGGTTGCAATCATACCATTTCTCAATGGAATTTGGTCTTTAGCTTTCGGTCATCCCGAGCTTGTCGAGGGATCAGTTCCGCCTCGGTAAAACCCCTCCGAACTGATCCTTCGACAAACTCAGGATGACGGATTGTTTAGACTAAATTCAATTTAGAATTGGTATCACTCAGCCCAGGGCAAATCAAAATACTGTGAACAGACAAGGCGATTCGGTTTCAGCAACCCTGTAAGGGTTGCAATCATACCATTTCTCAATGGAATTTGGTCTTTAGCTTTCGGTCATCCCGAGCTTGTCGAGGGATCAGTTCCGCCTCGGTAAAACCCCTCCGAACTGATCCTTCGACAAGCTCAGGATGACGGATTGTTTAGACTAAATTCAATTTAGAATTGGTATCACTCAGCCCAGGGCAAATCAAAATACTGTGAACAGACAAGGCGATTCGGTTTCAGCAACCCTGCTAAGGGTTGCAATCACTCAGCCCAGGGTTGGCCCGCGAGGGCCTACCCTGGGTACACCACAGATGAGATCAACCCTGTAGGGGTTGAATCAGAGATGGGACAACTAACTTTTTCAACCCTTTCAGGGTAGGTTCAGGTTGTCGTCCCCCCAGGGTAGGCGTTGCTACGCCAACCCTGGGCTGAGTGATTGCCATCCTTTCAGGATGACCCGAAACACTCCCATTGGCATGCGCAAAATAATTTAAAATGCCATAGCCAAAATCGGACGCTTTTTGGCCAAGAGAAAACTGGCAGGTTCCGGTTTTGTGGCTTATTGTAGAAGATGGAAGTGCTAAATGCGTACAAATCCGATTTGGCCCCACAGAAACACGATGGGGTTTTTCAGAAATCCGCTTTGTATCAGGAATTTTTGGCCGAGCGGGCGGAAGTTCTTCGCCATAAATGGATTGAAAGCGAGAAGGCAGGACATGACATAGGCTTTGAAAAAGCCCTGGTCGGCTGGAACCTCCAGCATCGTGCCGGTTGGCGAGATCTACGCCAGACGGATAGGGGAAAGTGACCTACCCGAGCCGAGCGAATGCAACTTCTCTATTCAGGTGATCGGGATCGGAACCGCCATTCGACTCTAAATCCTACGCACAGAATGTCCTCCGCGCGGTTGTTTGTCCACGGCGACCCCCGGCTGCATTCAGCTTGCGCCGCTTTGACCATCTGGTAAAGAGGAGCTTATGAAGCAAACCCGCGGCCTTCGACTGTCGATATTAGGGGCGTTGTTGATGGGCCTTGCTTCCGGCATCCAGATATTGAACGCTCAAAATTCCCCGGCGACGGGTCAAATCGAGTCGATAAAGCTTAGCGGCAGCTGTGTAAAAGCAGAAAGCATCGTCTTGAATTGCGATGCTGTTTGCGTCGGAGAGATAGGAGATATGGGGCTTCCCACCAATGCATCGACAAACGGCTTTGCTGTTTATTCAGGGATTGAGGTAAAAGTTTTAGAGATTCTTCGGGGTTCAGTTGATCAACAAATTAAGATTACCCTAAATATTCTAAAGAGCCCAAGCACTCAGGAAATGCCGCCCAAATATGGAAACTCCTATATCTTTTTCGTTAATAGGAACTATTCAGGATCGGACAATCCGTTCACCGCGCTCAAACTTCTCCCTGCCACGGACGACAATATTGCCAAGGTCAAGAAGTTGATTGCCACGGCGTCCGCTTCAAAATGAAATCTGGGACCGCCATTTCCGGTTATGTCTTCCTATTATTCATTTTGTCAGCGGGCGCTTATCTAAATTTTAGGGGACTGGCGTAAGAACGAGCGTGTCGCCGGGTTTGGTCGCGAGGGTGAGGACGGAACCGGAGGCGGTAGTCGTGGTCGAGCTGCTGATTTTGACCTGCGCGTTCGGCCAGGGATTGACGAGATGGCAGGTTTCGCCGACTTGGCTGGTGACCTGGACGTAGGTAATCCGGCCTTGTTTTTGCTGGCCGCTGATCAGGAATCCACCACAGGCGGGCAGGCCGCCGAACGTGGCGTCCTGGTCCTTGGGCCAATTGGGGAAGACATGCAGGTTGGCCTGGTAGCTTTGCAGAAACATATTGGCAATGGCGGCCGGGACGATGGCGTCGTCTTCCGTTCCGCCGCCGAACGTTTTAATGGTGAAGTTGGGCTGCTCGTAGTTTTCCAACAGCGTATCGAGGTTGGCCAGAATTTCTTTCGGGTCGTACCCGATGGCGGCGGCATCGGCGTAGAAGTTGCAGTCGTTGTTGGAGTCGAACCACTGGGCGGCGAAGGTGACGGTGTTCAGCGCGGCGTCGCGTTCCGGGGCGGGGCTTTCAAGGCCGAAGGACCAGCCCGGATAGATGGCCTGGACACAACTCATGCCGGCGCTGGAGCCGCGCTCTTTGTGGTCGTGATAATCGTTGTAGGCGGAGCGGGGGAAGTCGGGGCCGTTTGCTTCGCAGTCCCGGATGACCTTTTTGTCTTTCAGGAGATCCGGGCCGAGGTTTTTGAGGCCGCCGACCGATGAGGCGTCGATGTAGGTGAACGGGCTGAGTTTATCGAGAACATCGTGCCACTTGGCGCGGTGGTCCGCATCGACGTTGAGCCGCTCGCTGATTTCAATGAGGCTCGGGTAGAGAAGGCGAATGAAACTGAGCGTCGTGGCCGGGTTGGTGTTATCGCCGCTGTTTTCGCACAGGGCGTCTTTAAGGGCAACGTAGCGGCCGTCCTGGAGGACGAGATAGTCGTCCCAGAAATCGGCGGTTCCTTTGAGGAAGGGGTAAACCTTTTTGGCGTAGGCGTCATCACGGGTCAGGCGCCAGCGCTGGACCATGTTGACGGCGCAGAAGAGGGCGTTGCTTTTCTGATTCCAAAAAGTGCCGTAGTCATTGCTCCAACCGGGGAGCGGGATGAGGTGGGTGTAGAGATAGATGCCGTGATAGACGTTCGGATTGGGGTTGGGCGGGGTGGCGGTGCGCTGGGCGATATACTTTTCCAGGGAATTGGGCTGGCCCGAGGAGGGCATGCGCCAGGCGTTTTGGGCGATGGATTCGCCCCGGCTGATGTGGTCGAGAAGAAGCGGTTCGTAATTGTCCGCGAGTTCAAAATGGTTGGTGGCATACGCGGCCCAGAAGGGGGCCTGGTAATTGTAGTCCAATGTGTAGTCGCCGTCCCAGCCGGGGTCCATGTTGTTGATGAAGTTATGCCAGAGGCCGGGAGGCGGACAATCGGCGCGGCTGCAACAGGCCAGGACATAAAGCGAGCCATACCAGTTTCCCATGACGCGTTTGTCCGGGATTTCGACGAAGGACTTGCCCCAGAAGTCGTGCCACCATTTGTCGTGGGCATCCTTGAGTTTTTGAATATCGGGTTCGTTTGAGTCCGCCAGGTCTTGTGCGGCCTTTTTGTAATCGGGGGTGTTGCGATCACTGACCAGAGAAACAAGAAGGCGGGCGGTTTTTCCCGGATCGACGGTGAAGGAGAGGACCTGCCCCGCGACGGTGGGTGTGGCGCCCACAACCCGCTGGCGAAAAATGGCCTGCGGGGCGCAGCCCTTGAAAGGGAGGGCGGGATCGCCCGTGCGGAGGACGCATTTGTCCCAGCCCATCTGCGCGGAGGCGGGCGGGTTGTCGGCTTGGGCGGCTTTCTGTCCGTTCACGTAAAGGGTGAGGAACTGGTTTTCGTAAACGGCTTTGATTTCCGTCCATTGATTGAGCGCGACGGGCGCCGCGGCCGTGGCGGTGTAGTAATTCAGGCGCGCCTCGGGTTTGCCATCGACGAGGTGGAGCAGGAAGCCTCGAAAGTAGGGGTACTTGTCAGCGGATTCGCGGGCGATCGCGGAGAAAACGGTGGCTTCCGGGGTGAGCTGCGAGGGGTTGATCCAGCCGGTGAAAGTGAACGCGGTTTGGGGGATGCAACCCCCGGGCAGAATAAGGCGGTGATCGGCCACGCCGGTGGATTGGACGGAATCGCCGTGGAGATCGTTCGGAGTTATTTGCAGGCCGCCGATGTTTCGAACCGCAGGGTCGGCGGGATGCCAGGCTAAAAAGGGTTCCGTGTATTCCGGCGAGGTGATTTGGATTCCGGCAATGTTTCCAACAAAACCTGCGTATTGCTTCGCCCCCTTCCCTTCTATTTGAACCAAACGGCTGCCCACCTGGAAGTCGACCAGATCAGGGGTGACTTGGAGCCAAGTCGAGTCCGTTGTCGAGCCGCAAGCCACGGGCAGGCTGGGGGTACCGAGACCGTTAACGAGTCCCGAGGTAAAGTGGAGCGCGGCATTGCCGGTGTTTTTGAGTTCCGTTACGACAAGGTTTTGCGGGTAGGCGATCCACGCGGTTGAGGTAAGTTCCGAGCCGTCCTTGGCGGCGAATTTTCCCGTGATAGTCGCGGGGCCGATATTTTGCCGGACGTCGCAGGAAGCTCCCCGAATTTCTTTACAACTGAGGTGAAGCTGGCCGGCAGTGGCGATATTGCCGCGGACAACGCCCCAGAAATCGGACTTTCCATAAGCGAGGTGGAAATCGCCGGATGGCCCGTCCCACATGAGGGAAATATCGCCGTTGCCGGTGACGAGTTGGGCGGGTTTATCGATGGAGTGGACGACCTGGCCGGCCAAGGCCGGGCCGCGCTCGGCGGAGGCGACGGGCTCGACATCCTGGCCAAGGGCGCCGACAAGAGTTGCGAGAATCAAGGCGGGGAGAAGACAGGGAGATTTTTGCATATTAAGAGCAAGGGGTTTCAACTGGTGTAGCGGGTCGTTGACCGAGTTCGAACCTAAATCTTTTCTGCTTCCAGGCCCCCTCGACACAACCACCGCGCCGGGGGCTTATTCGGAGATAACTCCGGCGGGGGCCCGCGGGCGGAAATTCGTCATGTCGATGGTTTGGCGTTCATGAAAGCCGACAAAAAGGGCGTCGACTTCCAGGGTGATCCGGACTTGGGAGGGGGCGAAGCCGGCATCGGTATCCGGCGTGCTGTAATAAAAATCAAGCGTCGGTATCCTGGCCAGAAACCAGGCGACGGAGACCGGGTGGGACAGGCGGGCTTGCGTCCGCAACACCTTGTGGGTCCGGGCGCTGATCCAGATATGGCCCTGGAGCTGGTTGACGGCTTTCTCGGTGTCGTCGTGATAGGGCTGATTCGGCTTGGGAGTGAACGCGAGCACATAGGCCGGCTGACCGGCAATCTGTTCCTCGCCCGCCAGGGCAAGGGTAAAACGATTCACCAGCGCGCGAAGTGTAAACGTCTGTTTGTTGTCTTCCACGTCGCGGCCGTCGGCCTGCGCCTCGGCCTGGTCGGGCTTGGAAGAGATGTCGTCGTTTGTGACGGAGACTAATTGCATGGCGGGATTCGCTCCCGGTCTGATAATCATTTGCAGAACCTCGTGATGAGTCACCCTGCCGCCGCCATCGAGCCGATCGACGACGGCGGTCTGGTCGTACTGCATGGATTGAAGAGCCTGTTGTTGGGCGTCGTCGTGCGCGAGGGTGTCGTCGATGATCTTTTGCAGGGCCGGGGTTGTCGCCGGCGGGGGCGCGGGCGCCGCGTGGGTGATGAAGGAGCAAGGACCGCCCAGAAGGAAAAACCCCAACGACGCGAGCCTGTTCATGACAAACGGCATGGTAGCGCAAAGCGCCCTTGACGATAAGGGAATAGAAATATAGAACCTCACCGGGCTTCGCCCGCCCTGGTTGCGGCCTTGAGTTTCCCAGTCATGCCTGGAATGATGAAAATCCTTTTTGCCCTCCGACAAACCGCCGGGCTTGCGAAAGCTTGGTGACGAGAATGCCCTTGGATTCGGATATCGTGGTCAGTTGCGAAGGCCTTCATCGCTTTCTGGGGGAAGAGGAATACAGCGTCCATGTGCTCAAGGACGTCTCGTTGCAACTCCATGCGCAACGCGTCTATTCGATCACCGGACCTTCCGGCTGCGGCAAAAGCACGCTGCTCTATCTGCTGGGCCTTCTCGACCGGCCCGACAGCGGCACGATCCGGATTTCCGGGCGGGACGTCGCCGGATTCGATGACAGCGAGCTTTCCCTTTTTCGCAATCAGGAGATCGGCTTTGTTTTTCAATTCCATTTTCTCTTCAAGGAATTCTCCGCCCTGGAGAACGTGCAGCTTCCGATGCTGCGGGCGGGGATTTTAACCCGGGCGGAAATGGATGACCGGGCAGCTCATCTCTTGGAACAGGTCGGGTTGGGGGACAAATTGCACCGAAACGCCCTTCATTTATCCGGCGGAGAACAGCAACGCGTGGCGATCGCGCGGGCGCTGGCCAACGATCCCCGATTGCTTTTGGCCGACGAGCCCACGGGCAATCTGGACACATCGAATTCAAACCGGGTATTCGACGTCCTTCAACACATCGCCCGCGAGGCGCAGCTGGCCTTGTTGATCGTGACTCATAATTCCCAGATAGCACGCGCCTCCGATGAGGTTTTTTCGATGGAGGACGGCAGGCTCCTGGGTTAGAAATCCTTGCATCATCAACAGGGTCGCGCGAAATAATCTTCAAAGAGCTTATCCGTAAATAAGACATGAGTCGCATTGCTGTTCATTTTGGCCTCTGGCGAGGCGTGAGGAGGGAGCATACCCGAAGGTCTGTGACCGACGAGCAACGAAGCCGGAGGCCAAAATGGACGCAACCCTTTTTCCTCTTCGGCCGGGGTTCCTTGGGGTGGTGGCTTTGTCGCTCGCTCGTCACGTAGCTACGGCTAGGCGACTGCCGTCCGCAGGACCTCGACTCCGCGCCACCACGCCAAGGCCCTCCCGGTGCGGCCATGCCTTATTTACGGATAAGCTCTAAGCCGTAACGATGCAGTTGAAAAGTGAATCACCGTCTGGGAGTTGTTGGAGATGTATCACTTCCAACATGAAAACCACAAGGCTTCGACTCACCAGACGGTGACGGAGGAAATTAGGCTCAAAACGGGCGGCAAGACGATCAAAATCACCACCACCGACGCGAAGCTCAGCGCTCACGCGGGCCAAGCGACGTTCTGGGCTTTTCTGCACCGGGTCAACTTTCGGCCCTTGATCGCCGGGGTGTTGCCGCATCGCCCGACCAGCCCGAATGCGCTGGCTCCGGTGGAGATCGCGCTGAGCTTTCTGGCCGGGATTTTGGCCGGGGCCGACAAGCTGACCCGCATCGCCCACCTGCGCAACGATCCGGTTTTGCCTGAAATCCTGGACGTGAAACGGCTACCGAGCCAGTCGACCCTGTCGCGGTTTTTAGCCGGGTTTGACGGTCAGGCGAAAAATCTGGAAGCCTTTCGTCCCCTCTGGCGCTGGGCGATGGAACAGTTGCCCAGCCGCGCAAAGGGCTACAGCCTGGATTTCGATTCGACCGAGTTGCTCCATGAGGACGGACGGCAAGAAGGAGTAAAAGTCGGCTACACCCGCAGTGGACTCAAGCCGTGTCTGCATCCGCTTTTGGCCGTGCTGGAGGAGGCGAAGCTGGTGGCCGGGTTCTGGCTGCGAGCGGGCAACGCGTCGAGCGCCAATAACATCATCGCCTTCACGCTGGAGACGCTCTCGCTTTTGCCGTCGCATCTGCGGGTGCGCCTGGTGCGGGCCGACAGCGGTTTTTGCCAGGACGACTGGCTGAGCCTTTTGGAAGCGCGCCGCCTGCCCTACATCGTGGTGGCCAAACTCAACGTCAAAGTCCAGCGCCTGATCACGCGCGACACAGTCTGGCAAGCGAGCGGACTCGAAGGCACGGAGGTGGCCGAGGTGGTGCACGAGAGTCCGTCGTGGAGCCGGGCGCGGCGCATCGTCCTGTTGCGCCATCAGAAAACCGAAGGACGACGCGCGGGCGGCAAGCTGCTCATCGAGTGCCCCGGCTACATGTTCCAGGCCCTGGTTACCAGCCTGCCCGAAAGCGTCCCGCCGTTGGAGGTTTGGCGCGATTACAACGCGCGGGCGGGGATGGAAGGCGTCATCAAGGAACTCGATTACGGGTTTGCCCTGCCGAAACTCTGCTGCCAGAAGTTTTGGGCGACCGAGGCGGCGCTGAGTCTTGCCGTCATGACTTACAACCTCACCGTCCTGTTCCTGCGCCACCTCGGCTGGCTGGAACGCAACAGTGTCACCACCCTGCGCTACCGGCTTTTCAACGCGGCGGGCATCCTGAGTCACGCCCAGGGCACGGCCACCATCAGACTCGCCATACCCGCCGCGCATCGACCGTGGTGGCGAGCCGTTTGGGAGAAAATCCTCGCCGATTTCCCCAACTGCGATGCAGTTGGACAACAACCGAGAGCCGCATGAAAAATCCTCGCGCTTTTACCCCTCAACTGCATCGTTACGGCTTAGGTCTTTTTTTGCGATCTCGGTGTTCTCTTGCGGATAAACTTGTTCTAAAATAGTATAGTCATAACAAACAACCGTTATCCGCTTTACACTTGTTCACGAGTCCCATAACTTGCCCCCATGGTCAGGTCGATCTCCAAAACGCCCGCCCGCTCCAGCCCAGGGAGCCAGGCCGCTCCCCGCAAACGCAGCGCCCATGACCGCGCGGGAGTGACCGAAAGCATGGAGGATTACCTCGAATGCATTTTCGCGCTCGAAAGCACCAAGGGCTACGCCTGCGTGTCCGACGTCGCCGAGGCCCTGCGCCTGAACCGGGCCAGCACGTCCATCATGGTCAAGCGGCTCGGCAAGCTGGGATTTCTCCGCTACGAGCCTTATCGCGGGTTTGCCCTGACCCGGGAGGGCAGCCGTGTGGCGGAAAAAATCCGCAAGCGTCATGCGATGCTGGCCGATTTGTTTCAATTGATGGGCCTCAATCACCGCGATCATCTTTCCGACATCGAAGGCCTCGAGCATCATTTGAGCGAGCGCGCCTTCCGCCGTTTTGCCGAACTCGCGGCCCACCTGCGGCAGCATCCATTCCCCCAGGCAGCCGCGTCCAACCGGCCTATCCCCGCTCCCTGACTTTTATGCCCGCCAAATACGTTCCCCTGACGGACGCCCTGTACGATTACGTCATCGCGCAGAGATCGAACGCGAACGATCCCCTGCTGGCCGGGCTGCAGGCGGAAACCGAAAATCTTGGCGAGATCAGCCGGATGGCGATCAGCCCCGACCAGGCGACCCTGATCAGCCTGCTCGTGGCCCTCATCGGCGCGAAATGGGCCGTGGAGGTGGGCACCTTCACCGGGCTGAGTTCCCTCTGCATCGCGCGCTATCTGGCCCCCGGCGGCAAGCTGTTTTGTTTCGACCAGGACTTCAAATTTACCAGCATCGCCCGCCGCTACTGGATACGGGCCGGGGTGCAGGACAAGATCGATCTGCGACTGGGCGACGCGCGCCGCCTGCTTCCGCATTTCAAACCGCAGAATCTGCTCGATTTCGTGTTCATCGACGCCGACAAGGAGGCCTACGACTTCTACTTCGAAACCCTGATTCCCTTCGTGCGAACGGGCGGGCTCATCCTTTTCGATAACATGCTGAGAGGCGGAGAAGTCGTTGACCCCGTCCAAAAAAACACGCCGACGAACCGCGCCATCGATCAACTCAACCGCAAGCTTGCCGCGGACAACCGGGTCCAGTCCGTCCTGATCCCCATGGCCGACGGCCTGTCCGTGTGCCGCAAGCTTTACGTGGCGGGCGTCGACGGCCGCCGAATGAGCGACTCGCGGTGATTGCCGCAGCATTCCGATCGGTCGTGACCGCGATCCGTCGCGCGAGGGGCGTGTCCCCGGTGCGGCGGCGTCTTTTCTCGCGTGGCCCGGCGACGCCATGCGTGCGTGTGTTGGCCGGGCCGCCGAAGGCGACGGGAAGAGATCCCCATGCAGCGGCGAAAATCACCGGCCGCCGGAGAGAAACGAGGCCAGGCCGCCTTCCTGAAACGTGGCGATCTTGTTGAGGTCTTCCTGGAAAGTCGGGTAGGAGGTGGCGATGCAGGCGGTTTCGGAGATGGTCGTTTCGCCCTTGGCAAAAAGGCCGAGGACGGCGCAGGCCATGGCGATGCGGTGGTCGCCGAAGCTGCCGACTTTCGCGCCCGTAAGAGGGTGGCCGCCGTGGATGGTCATGCCGTCGTCGTGTTCGGTCACCGGGGCGCCGAACGCCCGCAGGTTGGCGGCCATGGCGGCGATGCGGTCGGTTTCCTTCACGCGCAATTCGCGGGCGTCGCGGATTTCGGTGTCGCCCTCGGCGACGGCGCCGATCGCGGCGATGACGGGCAATTCATCGATGACGTTGGCGATTTCCGCGCCATCGATCTTCGTGCCGCGCAGTTTGCGTCCGTAGACGCGCACGGTGCCGGACGGCTCGCAGGAGGAATCGGCGATGACTTCGTTGATGTGGGCGCCCATCCGCAGCAGCACGCTGAGCAGTCCGGTGCGCGTGCCGTTGAGACCGAGGTTGGTCACCGTCAGGTCCGCTCCGGGCATGGCGGCGGCGGCGGCGATCCAGAAGGCGGCGGAGGAGAAGTCGCCCGGCACGTTGAAATCCCGCCCGTGCAGTTGCGTGCCTCCGCGCACACGAATCGTTTTGCCCTCGGGCTTGAGGTCGATGACGGGCGGCGCGTGGAAATGGGCCAGCAAGCGCTCGGTATGGTCGCGCGTGGTCGTCCTCTCGGTGACGCTGGTGGTGCCGTTGGCGAACAGCCCGGCCAGCAACAGGCACGACTTCAACTGCGCGCTGGCCACGGGCAGCGTGTACTCGATGCCGGTCAGCGGGCCGCCCTGGATGTCCAGCGGCGCGGTCTGTTTTTCGCCCTGGCCCTCGATTTTGGCCCCCATCAGGCGCAGGGGATCGACGATGCGTTTCATGGGCCGGCCCGACAGCGAGGGGTCGCCGATCAGTCGGCTGGAGAAGGGTTGTCCGGCCAGGACGCCGGCCAGGAGGCGCATGGCGGTGCCGGAGTTGCCGCAATCGAGCGGTTCCAGCGGGGGGCGAAGTTTGCCGCCGACGCCATGAACGATCAGGCGCGTTTTCGAGTCCGTTTCAATCGCGCAGCCCATCGCCTGAAGCGCGCGCATCGTGCAGACGCAATCCTCGCCCGGCAGGAAGCCGGTGATCACGGTCGTGCCGTCGGCCAGCGCGGAGAAAAGCACGGCGCGATGGGAAAGGCTTTTGTCGCCCGGCACGCTGATTTCGCCGCCGAGATCGCGGGCCGGGCGGATGGTGAGGGTCGGGGCGGGGTCGCGGCTCATTTGCGTTTGGGACCTTTGGCGGATACAAGCGAGCGCGCATCGTGGGCGGCTTTCAGCGTCGCGAACAACAACGATTTCGCGGCGGCCTTGTCCGGATTTTTGAGGACGGTTTCCAGCGCCATCAACTGGGCGATGAGCCGGTTCACCTGAAAGCTGGTCGCCTCGCTGTTGGCCAGGAAGATTTCCGCCCAAAGTTCCGGCGAACCCGAGGCGACGCGGGTGGTGTCGCGAAAGCCGCCCGCGGCGAGGTCGAGATCGCCGAAGATCACGGCATGATTGACCAGGGCCGCGGCGACAAGATGGGGAATGTGGCTGATGGCCGCGACCGTTTGGTCGTGCTTTTCGGGTGAAAGGACGGCGAGGTTGGAACCGAGCGCCTTCCAGAATTTTTCGGCGCGGCGTTGCGCGTCGCGGGAGGTCTGTTTGGTCGGGGTGAGAATCACGGTGGCGCCCTCGAACAAATCGGCCCGTGCCGCGGCGAACCCGGCTCGTTCGCTTCCGGCCATCGGATGGCTGCCGATCCAAAGCGCGCGATTTTCCAGGAGCGGCTCGATGTCGCGCACGACGCTGCCCTTGACGCTGCCGACATCGGTGACAAGCGCGGCCGGCTTGAGCGCATCGCGAAATTCATGCACGAGCCCGGCCATGGCTTCGATGGGCACGCACAGGATGACCACGTCGGCCTCGCTCACCGCCTCGCTCGGGTTGCCGGTGAGTTCGGCGTCGACCCCGGCGGTGCGGATCTCGCCGAGGGCGTGCGGCGAGCGGGCGTAGATCATCAGCCGCTTGGCGAGGCCGCGTTCGGCCAGCGCGAGGGCAAGCGATCCCCCGATCAGGCCGGGGCCAAGGATGGCGACGGTGCCGAAGTTCATAACAGATTTCCTGGAGGGACGACCTCTTGGTCGTCCGCTGCGATAGGGATGGATTCCGCCGACCGGATGTCAGAAGGCGGGGCCTCCGGGTGACCTCCTGCGGCCTTCGGCCACCCGGACAACGAGTTGTCCGGGCCACCGGTTAGCGGTGTGAAAGATATAAGCCCCTCCAGCGCGGCGGGCAGTTCCGCGAGGAAACGCGCGTTCTGCTCCGGCGTGCCGATGCTGATCCGGATGTATTCCGGCAGGTGATAACTCACCATCGAGCGGACGATGATCCCCTTTTTCATCAGGCGCTGGAAGACCTCGCCGCCGTCGCCGACGCGCACGAGCACGAAATTCGCCGACGAGGGGACATATTTCAGGCCCATCCGCGCGAAGGCCTCCTCGATCACGTGCCGGCCCTCGTCGGTGATCGCCTTGGTTTTTTGCTGGTGCTCGACATCGGCCAGCCCCGCGATCGCGCCGGCCTGGGCGATGGCGTTGGCGTTGAACGGTTGCCGCGCGCGCTGGAGCAGGTTGGCGATTTCCGCCGGGGCCAGCCCGTAGCCGATGCGCACCCCGGCGAGGCCCTGGATTTTCGAGAAGGTCCGCATGAGCACGACGCGCGCGCCTTGCCGCACTTGGGCGACGGTGTCGGGCGGGTTGTCGAGAAACTCGTAGTAGGCCTCGTCGAGGACGGCGATGACGTGCGGCGGCAGGCCGCGCAGGAAGGCGTCGAGCGCCTCGTTAGTGACCCGCGTGCCGGTCGGGTTGTTCGGCGAGGCGAGGAAAATCAGGCGCGTTTGCGGCGTGACGGCGCGGAGCATCGCGGGCAGGTCGGGCGTGAAATCGGCGTCGTCCACCACGATGGCCCGCACGCCGAAAAGCTGGGCCATGAGCGTGTAGACGGCGAAGGCGTGGCGGGCCGTGACGATCTCGTGGATGCCGGGCCGGGTGAAGGCGTGGAAGAGCAGTTCGATGATCTCGTTCGAGCCGTTGCCGAGGACGACGTTTTCCCTGGTCAGGCCGAATTTCTCCGCGATTGCGTTGCGCAGGTGGAAGCCGCCGCCGTCGGGGTAAAAGTGGGCGGTCTCGATGGCCTTGTGCATCGCGGCCATGGCCAGCGGCGAGGGGCCGAGCGGGTTTTCGTTCGAGGCGAGCTTGATGATCGAGGCGGGGTCGAGGCCGAGTTCGCGCGCGACGTCATCGACCGGCTTGCCCGGCTCGTAGGGCACCAGGTCGAGCAGTTCGCGGTTGGCGATGTCTTGTATCGAAATCACACCCTAACTTGTCGCAGACAAGCCGCGTTGTCGAGAGTGACTGACTGGACCAATGCTGTTATACGGTAAAACATGACGTCGCGACTTCTCGGCTCGATCTTGACTCTCTGCTGGTTCAGCGCGGCTTCCTGTTGGGTGATGGGGCAGCCAACGGCGGATGCCGTTCCAGCATCGCCGCCGCCCTTTTGGTCGTTTGCGCCGACGCCGCCGATGGGCTGGAACAGCTACGATGCCTGGGGCACCAGCATCACGGAAGACGAGACGCTGGCCAATGCACAGTACATGAAGGATCATCTTCTTTCCCATGGCTGGCACTATGTCGTTATCGATGCCCGCTGGTACGACACGGTTTCCTCCTATGATGACCGCGACTTCAATAAAGAACGTGCCGGCGCCAAGTTGGCCGCGGATGAATTTGGAAGAATGGTTCCGGCGCTGAACCGCTTTCCTTCGGCGGCGAATGGACAGGGCTTCAAACCGCTGGCGGACAAACTCCACGCCATGGGACTTAAATTTGGTTTCCACATGATGCGCGGCATTCCGCGCCAGGCGGTCGATGCCAAAACGCCGATCGAAGGCAGTTCTTTCACCGCAGCCGACGCGGGCGACCCCACGAATAAATGCGGCTGGTGTCCCGACATGTTCGGCGTCCGCGCGAATGCGGCGGGCCAGGCTTGGTACGACTCCATGTACCGTCTCTATGCCTCCTGGGGGCTCGATTTCGTGAAAGTCGATGACCTTTCGTCTCCCTACCATACCGAGGAGATTGAAATGATTCGTAAAGCCATCGACAAATGCGGGCGTCCCATTGTCTTTAGCACTTCGGCTGGCCCGACCGATGTAAAAAAAGCCGGCCACATTAAAGACCATGCCAATCAATGGCGCATCTCAGGCGATTTCTGGGATCGCTGGCGCGATTTGAATCATCAGTTCGACCTCTTGGCGCAATGGGAGGGAGTGGGCGGGCCGGGGCACTTTCCCGATGCCGACATGATTCCTTTTGGTCATATCGGCATCAAATGCACGATCGCCGGGAAAGACCGCCAAACGCGCTTCACGCATGATGAACAACGAACGCTGATGTCGCTTTGGCCGCTGGCCTCGTCTCCACTCATACTGGGTTGTAATCTGCCCGATTTGGACGATTGGACGCTCTCGCTGCTAACTAATGACGAGGTGCTGGCCATTGATCAGGACGCTCTTGGCCTCGGGGCGAAACGCGTCTCGCAAAAAGATGGCCTGGAAGTCTGGATCAAGGATTTGAAAGATGGTTCCAAAGCCGTCGGTCTCTTCAACCGCGGCGATGCGCAGGCGACGGTCAACTTGGGTTGGGCCGACGCGGGCTTGGCTGGAAAACAAGCTTTGCGCGACGTTTGGCAACACCACGATCTGGGGGCTTTTAGCGACAGTTTTTCTTCGCCAGTGCCGCCGCACGGAGTCGTTTTGTTGCATGCCGTCGCGTCGCCGTGATCGCGCGCGTCATACTCTAAGATTGCTCAGCTTAGTGTCGTGCCTCTAGCTTTCAGGGCGTGATGGAAACATGGCGCGACCTGATCCTGGCTCCGGGCGGCGCGAGGGGCGAGGCGTCGCCGCCGAGGGCGGCCCGGGTGCTCAACACGCTCTTCGCGCTGCTCGTGCTCATCGGCATCGTCTGGCTTTGCCTGATCAGCCTGCACCTGGATTGGGCAGGGGTCTGGAACTACCGGGAGATGCTTTTCAAGGGCTGGCTGATGACCCTCGGCGTCACTGGCGCGGCGCTGGTGCTGAGCACGCTGGGCGGATTTCTCCTCGCGCTGTGTCAGCGGTCGTTCGTGCTACCGCTGCGCTATTTCGCGAAAGTCCTCGTCGAGATCGTCCGCTGCACGCCGCTCCTCGTGCTGATCCTTCTCCTCTGGTACGGATTCGGCGGCGTCTTCCAGATCGGCAACGAGTACCGGTTCATCGCGGGCGTTCTCATCCTCACGCTTTTCGAGAGCGCCTACATCAGCGAGATCATGCGCGCCGGCATCGAGAGCGTCGGCAAGACGCAGATCGAATCGGCCCGCGCCATCGGGTTCACCCGCGCGCAGACCTACCGGTACGTCATCATCCCGCAGGCTTTCCGCCAGGTCCTGCCGCCGCTGGTCGGGCAACTCGTTTCACTGATCAAGGATTCGTCGCTGCTGTCGGTCATCGCCATCACCGAGTTCACCGAAAGCGCGCAGCAGGCGAGCAGCATCAACTACGACAACCTCGAAACCTACCTCGCGCTGGCCGTGGGCTACCTCGTCCTCACCATCCCGATCTCGCTCTGGTCGCGCTGGCTCGAGCAACGCTTCAAGTATGAAACTTAGCCTCCGGGAAGTGGTGAAGCGGTTCGGCGCGCACACCGTGATCGACCGGGTGAGCCTCGAACTCGACGGCGTCCATTGCCTCGCGCTGATCGGGCCGTCGGGCGGCGGCAAATCGACCCTGCTGCGCATCGTGGCGGGGCTCGAATATCCGACCAGCGGCGGCGTCGTCCTCAACGACAAGGCGATTGAGTATCATGATGAGGCGCTGCTGCGTCATCGCCGCTCGATCGGCACGGTGTTCCAGGCCTTCAATCTTTTCCCGCACATGACGGCGCTCAAAAACATCACGCTGCCGCTCGAAAAAGTGCACGGGCGCACCCCGGACGAAGCGCGCGACCTAGCCGAGGGGACGCTGCGCCGTTTCCAGTTGCTCGACCATGCGCACAAGCGTCCGGCGGAGCTTTCCGGCGGGCAGCGGCAGCGGGTGGCCATCGCGCGGGCCATCGCGATCAAGCCGCAGGTTGTGCTGCTGGACGAGCCGACCTCCGCTCTCGATCCCGAAATGACCGCCGAGGTGCTCGAGCTGATCGAGGAACTCAAGCAGGAGGGGCGCGATCTGCTTTTGGTCACGCACGAGATGGGCTTCGCGCGCCGGCTCGCCGACCGCGTCGCGCTTTTGTCGGACGGACGCATCGAGGAGTTCGGCCCGCCCGGGCAGATCTTCGGCGCGCCCGAGTCGGACGTGACGAAGGGGTTTCTGCGGAGGGTGCTGAGGTACTGAATTCAATACGCCTACGCGGAATGCACATGCAGAGCTTCTTTGCCTCCGCGAATGCGGTGGGCGGGAATGCGGCGATCAAATGAGGCGAGCTTGCCGCCATGCTTTACGGCGAGGGCGAGGAGGTATAAATCGGTTATATGAGCCGGATTGACTAGTTCCGCGCCTGTCCACACCCCTGCCTGAAGGAGGCTCAAGTCATTAGGCCAAAACGTATGCCCCGGCAGCAAACAAAGCTCACGGAGCGTATCCAACTGCATTGAGACGGCTAAGCCTCACCCATGCCCAAAATTGTGGCACGCGGGTCTCGCCTATTTGACGAATCCGCCTCTATTCTCATTCGATGGACTGGCGTCGCAACTGGAATATCATCGTCTACCGCACCTATGCCGAATTAAAGTCGGAGGCGCAGCTCAGTTACATGGGCTACGTCTGGTGGATACTGGAACCGCTGCTGAACACCTTTCTCTTTTTCGTGATCCTGGCGGCCATTATGGACCAATCGAGCAAGGGCATCTTTTCGTTCCTCCTGGTGGGCTCGATTATCTGGCAATGGTTGAACGCCAGCATGTTGATCGCGTCCAATTCGATTGTCGATGCGGGAGGCATGTTGAAACAAATCTACCTGCCCAAGGCCGTGCTGCCCCTGATCTCCATCTTTTCGAGCACCTGGAAATTCCTGTTCATTTTCCTGTTGCTCCTGGTTTCCGTCTGGGCCACGGGCCATCCCCCGACGGCGGCCTATGCCTGTCTGCCCCTGCTTTTGCTGTTGGAATTCGCCGTGATCGTGGCCTTCTCCCTTCCTCTCGCCGCCATCATGCCGTTCTTCCCCGATGCGCGCGTCACGGTCGACGCCATCCTGCGTTCGGGGCTGCTGATCTCCGGCGTTTTTTTTCCGGTGTCTCAATTGCCTCCGCAGTACCGCGTTTATTTCCATCTCAATCCGATGGCCGATTTGATCGAGGCTTTTCGGACGGTGCTTCTCGATGGAGGCTGGCCGAGTTGGCGCCTGATGGGCTATGTCTCGCTCCTGTCCCTCGGCGGCCTGGCGTTCACGGCCTGGCTTTACGCCCGGGTGGACCGCTCCATCGTAAAGGCCATTCACCGTTAGAACTCTTATCAAAATGACTCATCCGTTCATATCGCTTCGGGACGTCGGGGTTTGTTACCGCCGGCAGCACGGCTTTTTTAAAGGCGCGCGCTCCGATTTCTGGGCCCTTCAGTCGGTCTCGTTTGACATTCACGAGGGAGAGACGATCGGCGTGCTGGGCCGCAACGGCGCCGGAAAGAGCACGCTCCTGCGCGTCCTCTCGACCATCATCGAGCCGGACCGGGGCCGGATGGACATGCGCCCCGGCCTGAAGTCCACCCTCCTCTCCATCGGCGTAGGCTCCCACGCGACCCTCTCGGGCCGCGAAAATGCCATCCTCAACGGCATGATGCTCGGCGCGACCAAGCAGCACATGATGAAGAGGCTGGAGCGGATCAAGGAATTTTCGGAACTCGGTGAATTCTTCGACGAACCGATCTACACCTACTCAAGCGGCATGGCGGCGAGGCTTGGTTTCGCCACCGCGCTCGAAGTCAACCCCGACGTCATGCTCATCGATGAAATGCTCTCCGTGGGCGATGCCAGCTTTCAACTCAAGTCGTCCTCCGCGCTCAAGGACCGATTGCGCGCGGGCAGAACGGCCGTGATCGTTTCGCACGACACCCGCACCATTATGGACCTGTGCAATCGCGCGGTCTGGATTGAAAACGGCATCGGCATCGCCCAAGGCGAGGCGTCGGACGTCGCGGCGCAATACGAAGCGTCCGTTGCGGCAGGCACCCACCATATTCTGGGCGTATGATCTACCTCGATGTCACCAGCGCGGCCTCCTCCCCGGTGAACATGGGGGTGCACCGAACGGTGCGGGGGATTTACTCGCACCTGAAGCAGCGAACCGCCGTGACGCCCCTTTGCTGGGATTTTGGGAAGAAGCGCTACGCCACGCTTTCGCCCCGCGAGCTCGGCTATCTCGAATCGCCCTTTGCCTCGTACGAAAAATCCGTCGGCACCCCCGGCCGGTGGGACCCCAAATTCTGGGTCGATTCGTGGAAGGATTATTTTAGCCGCGGCGAACGCGGGCTGCCGATGGAGACTGTCCTGGGTAAAGGCAACACGCTCTTCGTTCCCGATTTATGCTGGGACGAGCGCATCCATTCCTGGAAGAACATGGTGAAATATCCGGGCCGCAAGATCGCCCTCCTCCACGACGCCATGCCGATGCGCCTTCCGGGCCAGGCCGACAGCAACGACAAGCTCTTCAACATTTACCTGCGCGAACTCATCCATTTCGACCTGGTGATTTGCATCTCCCAAGAGGTCAAGGAAGACCTCCTGGACTTCTGGAAAAAGCATGATGTGGAGACCAAACCTGTTCGCGTCCTGCCCTGGCCCGTGCCTTTCGAAACCGCCCGGCCAATCTGTCCGCCCAAGCCGGAAACCAAAAAGATCATCTACGTCGCACGCCTCAAGCTGCGGAAGAATCATCTCGTCCTCCTCGCTGCCTGCGAAAAACTTTGGGGCCGCGGCGAAGTCTTTTCCCTCGACCTGATCGGCATTGAAGACGCTTTCACCGACACGAGAACCATCCTGCGCGAGATGAACCGGCTCGCCAAACTGGGGCGGCCCGTGCGCTGGCGAAAGCACATCAGCGAGGCGGAACTCGCGGACGCCTACCGCGATTGCGCTTTTACCGTTTTCCCCTCAAAGCTCGAGGGTTTCGGCCTGCCGATCATCGAAAGCCTCTGGCATGGCCGCCCGGTCATTTGTGGACGCAACGGCGCCATTGGCGAGGTCGCCCTGGGTGGCGGCTGCCACCAGATCGACCAGAACAACGCGGACGAATTGGCCGGCGCGATTCATCTGCTGCTGAATGATCGCGCGCTTTATGAACGACTTTCCGAGGAAGCGTCCTATCGCGCGTTCCGCACCTGGGACGATTATGGCCGCGATATGGATTCTGTCCTGAAAATCGAACCGGCGCCGGCGGGATGATCTCCATCGACGTCACCGGAGGATGCCTGCTCCCGCTCCAAAGCGGCATTCCCCGCACGACCCGTAATATATATCGATTGCTGGCGGAGCATCTTCCCGGCTGCGTGCCCGTGGCCTGGCAGCCCTTTCGCCTGGGCTACACGCGGCTGAGCTCCCGCGCGATCGCCATCCTCGAAAACCGCTTCACCCCGCCTCCCGGAGCACGCGCCCCCCGCGATTCCACCCTGCCGTTTCTCGCCGCCTGCCTGCGCGAGCTCCGTCCGCCCTGGCCCGCCCGCGTGCCCCTGCGACGCACGATGCAAAGCGACGACACGCTCTTGCTCACGTCTCTCTTTCCCGACAACCGCCTGGAGTACCTCCTGAAATTGTGCCGGCAACCGGGACGCCGCATCGCGCTCTTTCACGATGCGATTCCGCTGGCCGATCCCAACGTGCCCGCTTGGGAAAAAAAGCGGCACCTTAAGCTCCTGAGGGTGCATGCGGCGATGAACGTGAATCTCTCCGTCTCCCGCGTGTCGCGCGGGGTGCTGCAGGAGCTCTGGGAGAAAAACGGAATCAACCCCGCGCCGATTGAAGTGCTTCCCGTGCCGCCCCATTTCGATCGTTCCCGTCACGCTTACAAACCGCCCCCGGAACAAGCGAATGTCCTCTACGTGGGACGACTCAAGCACGTCAAGAACCATGCAACCCTGCTGGCTGCGTGTGAAAAATTGTGGATCGAAAAGGTGCCCTTCTCACTCACCCTGATCGGCTGCGAAGATGAGGCGAAAGAATCCGCCCGGATTATCTCCGAGATCAAACGGCTCCAAAAAGAAGGCCGTCCCCTGACGTGGCGGGCGCAGGTTTCCGAGGATGATCTTCATGCCGCTTACCAGGCCAGCAGCTTCACCGCGTTCGCCTCCCGGCACGAGGGTTTCGGATCTCCCATCGTCGAAAGTTTGTGGCATGGCCGCCCCGTCATCTGCAGCGCAACCGGCGCAATGGGCGAAGTTTCCGCCGGTGCCGGCACGGTGCACGTTGATGTGGAAGATGCATCGGCCATGGCGGCCGCGATGCGGGACTTGATTATCCATCGCGAGCGCTTTCTCGATCTTTCCCTTGCGGCTTTCCACCGGCCCCCGCGGACCTGGTCCGATTATTGGGAGGAATTGAAACCCGTCCTGGAGAACCGATGATTTATCTCGACGTCACCAGCGCGTGCCAATCGAGCCTCAACACCGGGGTCAAACGCATGCAGCGCGGATTGCACGCGCACCTGGCGCACGCCGACAACTGCCGGCCGGTCTGCTGGCAATCGGCCCGGCGCGGCTATCGCACCCTCCGCAAGCGCGACTGGGAATATCTCCTCGGGAACGGCCGCCCATCCGTGGGAGGAGCCGGCTTGTTCGATAGTTTTGCGCCCGGACTGGTTTCCGACTGGCTTCATTTTGCCGGCGACGCCGGTCACATTCTCCCCTGGCCCGCCGGCCTGCGGGGCGGCGACGTCATCCTCGCGCCTGATTTGCTCTGGGACAACCGCGGCCCTTTCCTGGCCGGCCTGCGCGCCACCGCGGCCCGGCGCGTGGGGATTTTTCATGACGCCATCGCCTTGCGCCGGCCCCGGCAATCCCGGGTGGATCGCCACTACTGCGCGCGGGGAGTCCGGGCCTTGGCGGGCTTCGATGCCGTGGTCTGCATTTCGCGCGAAGCCGAAAGCGATCTCCATTTTTATTGGAATCAGTTCGGGCTTAAACCCGCGCCGACGCATGTTCTGCCTTGGCCGGTTCCTTTTGCCTATTCCCGACCGGAAAGCGGCCCCAACTTTTCCGCGAAACGCCTTTTGTACGTCGCGAGATTGGAGTCCCACAAAAATCATCTGCTCCTGCTCGACGCGTGCGAGCAGCTCTGGCGGGAGGGACTCTCCTTCGAGCTGCGCCTGATCGGGTGCATGGCCTACCCCGACACGGCCTGGCGCATCTGGCGGCGGGTGCGCTCGCTGCAAAAGGCGGGCCGCGCCGTCGAGTGGCAGGCGCATGTCGGCGAGGCCGAACTTCTCGCCGCCTACGCGCAATGTTCCTTCACCGTGTTCCCCTCCCTGCTCGAGGGATTTGGCCTGCCCATCATCGAAAGCCTCTGGCTGGGACGCCCCGTCGTCTGCGGAAACAACGGAGCCTTGGGCGAAGTCGCTGCGGGCGGAGGCTGTGAAATCGTCGATCCCACAAACGAGGCCAGCCTGGCGGGCGGCCTGCGCCTGCTTCTGACCAGCGAGCGGCGCTACCACGATCTCCGCGCGGAAATTCACCGGCGCAAATTCCGCACCTGGGATGATTACGGGAGCGAACTCGGGGGCGTGCTTCAGCTTCCGAGATAGGGTTAATCTTGGGTTTACGGCAGGCTGGATATTGAGCGCATAACTCTTGGGTGACAGGAAGCGATCCCCGGTAGCCGCCTCCGTGGTAGCCGCCGCTGTCCCCAGCGGCGGTGCCTTCTTTCCCTTCCGCCTCGTTCCCAAGTTGCGGAACGTTACTGCCGTCCGCAGGACCTGTTCCCCGCGAAATTCCATTTCGCGCTGATTCATATTCTTATTCCGCTCGTCATTGACGTATCCCGATGGTCCCTGCTAGCTCAGGCCATGGGAAAGCAAGAAAAGTTGTTGGATCAGTTGGCCAACCACTCCCAAGACGCAAATTGGAATTTTCACGACATGACCGGGCTCCTGCAGCGTCTGGGTTGGGAGATGCGGGTGCGGGGAAGCCATCATTTCTTTCGCAAAACGGGGGTTCGTGATATTATTAATCTCCAGCCAGCCGGTTCCAAGGCCAAGGGCTATCAAGTCCGGCAGGTTCGGAATGTGCTGCAATCCTTGGGAGTGCTATGAACGACCGCTACGAAATTGTGATCTACTGGAGCCAGGAGGACGGCTGCTTTTTGGCCGAAGTGCCGGAAATTCCCAAACTCATCACCGATGGCAGCACCCGGGGCGAAGCGTTGGCCAACGCCGAAGAGATGATTTCCTCCTACCTCGCCACCGCCCAGGAAGCCGGCTGGACCGTTCCACAGCCCCTCGGCCGCCTGGCATTTGCCTAGCTCCGTGGTAGCCGTCGCACGCTGGACGGCGGTGCGGTTCGGGTGGCCCGGCAACGACAGGCGTGCCTGTGTTGTCCGGGTCGCCGAAGGCGACAGGAAGCGATCCCCGGTAGCCGCCGCCTCCGTGGTAGCCGCCGCTGTCCCCAGCGGCGGTGCGGTTCGGGTGGCCCGGCAACGCCACGCGTGCGTGTGTTTGTCCGGGCGCGCGAGGGACTCGTCCCACGCGCGCAAGAAGCCGCCGGGATATTCTCGATCGAGGAATTTTTTATCGCGAATTGTTGGTGGCTTCTTGTGGCCTTCGGCCACCCGGACAACAAGTTGTCCGGGCTACCCGATGGCTGGCGATTAGTACCAATAGCGTTGTGAAAAGGGTATCATTGGCCCGTCAGTTTTTACCTAATGCCGAGTATGCCTTATTTACGGATAAGCTCTAAGCAGCGTAAAGAATCTCCGGCCTCCTGCTGGCAATGTCCAGGAGGCGAAGCGCGGCGCCGGAAGGTTTGCGCCGTCCGGTTTCCCACTTGATTTCCGTGGTAGTGGAGACGTTCAAGAGCCGCGCAAAGACAGCCTGGCTGGTACCCAGGCGCTGCCTAAGTTTGCGGATTTCCCCGGGAGGAAGGGCGGATACCTTGCGAGGAACGGGCGCCTGCTTCGTCCGCAGAGTGATCTTGCCCTGAGCATGGGCCAGCGCTTGTTCCATGCTTTGTTGAAGTTCGTGGAAGAGTTCCTTTTTCATTTGGTTATTTTCTCCGGTATAGAAAAAAGATGCCAGGCAGAATTAGCGGTCTAAATCCCCTCGGTGGGCAATATGGCCTAAAAATATAGGCTGCGGAGGCTTTTTAAGCCAAGCCGCGAATCCGCCCCCGGCGGCGGTCGGCGGCCCTCCAAGACTTGTCGCCTCGCGCTACCTGGGGAGGGAACTCGGGGGCGTGCTTCAGGTCATCGGGAAATGAGATGCGGTCTCCTCTTGTCAAAAACCCAGGAACCGCAATGCTCCTGCCATGGCGGCGGAAAGGCAAAGAACAGTTTTCCTGACAGGAGCGACGTCCGGCATCGGGCTGGCGACGGCCGCGCTGCTTGCCCAGAGGGGTTGCGTCGTCTGGGGCACGACCCGTTCCCGGCAACGCGCCGCCAACCAGGCGCACTTTCATGTTCTCGAAATGCGTCTGGAAGATGCCGCGTCGATCGAGGCCGCATGGACCGAGGCCCTCGCGCAGGCGGGCCAAATCGATATCGTCATCCAGAATGCAGGGGCGGGAATTTTCGGCGCCGTTGAAGAGGTTTCGCCCGCCGATGCCCGGTGGCAATGGCAGGTCCTCGTCGAGGGCCCGTTGCGCCTGCTGCAACTCGCCGCGGAGCATTTCCGCCCCCGCCGCGAAGGGCTGATTATCGGCGTGAGTTCCCTCGCCGCCGAATTGCCAATGCCGTTCCTGGCCCATTACAGCGCGGGCAAGGCCGCCTTCAGCGCGTTGCTGGCCGGGCTGTCGATGGAGTTGAAGCCGTTTGGCGTCCGCGTGGTCGACTTGCGTCCCGGCGACATCCGCACCGCGTTCAACGACGATCTTCCAAAAACGATGCCGGACGGTTCGGCCTATCTTCCCTGGGCGCGGCAAACGTGGCAAACATGCGCGGCCTTGATGGCGGAAGCGCCGTCGCCGGGGTTGATCGCGCGTTCCATCGGGGAGATCATTCAGTCCAAAATTCCGCCCACGATCTCCCGGCGCGGGACCTTTTTTCAGGCGACGATGGGCGCCGTGGGAGTGCGCCTCCTGCCCCATCGATGGCTGCTTGATTCCATCCGAACTTATTACGGATTGCACGACGTCGATGAACGGGAACGCGCGCGCAAGTAAACGCCTGCTGGTTTTGACCTCGGCCACCGGCGCGGGACACGACTGCCATGCCTACGCCACCGCCGCCTGGTGCGCCCGGTTGCATGGTCCCGGCGTGGAAGTGATCGTTGATCACACGCTGGAGGACTCCCATCCGATTTATCGCAAGGCCGTCGATTTTTATAATTTCATTCAGCGACGCATGCCGTGGTTTCACCATGTCTATTTCAATGTGATCGAGTTGCTTGAAATCCTCAACCCCGGCACGGTCAGCCTCGGACGCGACTACTACATTCGGCTCCTCGAAAGGGTCCGCCCGGACGCGATCCTGAGTGTCATGGATTGCCTCAATCGCGGTTATTTCGAACTGGCCAAAGAGGTCCTCGGGCCTGACGTCAAGTGCGCCACCTATTGCACGGAATTTTCGGACGGTTACGGCCACAGCCGCAACTGGGTCAACCGGCGCGGCGACTATTTCTTCGGCCGGACGGAAGAGATCGCCCGCGACGCCCGACGCCGTGGCGTGCCCCCGGAACGCGCCATGGTCGTGGGACACTGGGCGCCGCCGCCCTTCTACGTTCCATCGCCGACCGCCGAAGAAATGGCTTCCTATCTGAGGGAAGCCCTGCAACTGGAACCGGACCGGTTTACCCTCCTGCTCTCCACGGGCGGGAACGCCGCGCAAAATCATGCCGCGATCCTGCGAACCCTCATCGCGCTTGGAAACCGGATTCAGGTGATCGCCCTCTGCGGACGCGATGCGAAGGCGCGCGCCGAACTCGATCTTTGGGCCAAACGCGAAATGCCCTTCCCGGTGAGAACGCTTCCCTTTACCGATGAAATGCCGAAGCTGCTGCACGTCAGCTCGGCTGTCGTGGCACGGGCCGGGGCAACCACGGCGGGCGAAGCGCTGCTTTGCAATTGCCCGGTGATTTTCAATGCCATCGGCCTCATGATGCCCCAGGAAATGCCCACCTGGCGCTACTTTCGCAAACACGACATCGGATTCGCGGCGTTCCGCGCGGCCCAAGTCCGCCAGATCGTTGAGCAATGGATCGACCGTCCCGCGGAATACGCGGGCTTGCGGCAGCGGATGCAAACTATGCGGTGCATGACGACGCCGGAGACGGCTCTGCAGCGGTTGCTGGGGAAATGACTCGGCCGGCTCCCGACCGTCCCGCTCCAAATCAACGAATTCGCGCCGCTCCCGACCGCGAAATCCATTCCGCTGATGGGCAGGCGCTTCTATAGATACAGACGCGCGACTTTATATCCAAAGCGGTTCAAAAGTTGGACAAAGGCCGCATTTAAATTTTACAAAATTCCAAGACAGGTTACCATCCAAGTGAAGGATCAGTTTATCGGGACAGTATTAGGTCTGGGATCGTGCTGAACCAGGCGCTTATAAAAAATCTATCATCCCAAGCTGGTGGTGGTCGGAAAC
This sequence comes from uncultured Verrucomicrobiae bacterium, assembly GCA_963702985.1. GTDB lineage: Bacteria > Verrucomicrobiota > Verrucomicrobiia > Methylacidiphilales > UBA1321 > JABDGH01. Next base: position 3,808,392 of record OY969777.1, on the reverse strand, counting down.
GACGCGCCAATCGAGCCGGTTTCTCTTTGACGCGCCTCACCAATCCGCATCGCATTAAAAATTCCATGAAAACGAACTCCAACCTCTCTCTTGCTTTCCTAAAAATCAGACTCGCGGCGCTGATGGCCTTGATTTTGATTTCCTGCCAGGGCCGGTCCCCCGCGCTCACCGTGACCGCGACGACCTCGGACGATGGTTATCCGGCCCATCTCGTCACGTGGACGGACGCTTCGGGCAACCCGCGCTCGGCCACGATGGTGGATCAGAATAGCGTGTCTTCGGGACCTTACACCGGCTATATGCGCCGGTACACCTACCTGGTGAGCGGAGTACCCCGGGTCTGCACGGGACAATACAGCTACTCTACCGGCGGCAACTTGGAATTTTCCGGCGATGGTTTCGTCCAAAACCATGGCGCCGCGGTTAACAACGGCGGGGCCGACGACTCGACCGGCAATGGCGTCGGCTTCCCTGGAAGCACCTCGCCCATGCCCACGGGCACCTTCAGCCATTTGATCATCACCTATTCCATACCGGGCTACACCGTCCAAGACATCAACGGCACCAATCAAACCGTGCCGACGACGGTGCAATGGTTCTTCGCCGATGGGCGCAATGACCCGATTTTTGCCCTTACCCAGGATGCCTCCGGCACGCCGGGAGCCCTGGGTCTCGACTCCCGTTCCCCCTATGGTGAGATCGAATACGATGGCGTCACCCCGGCTTCGCCCGGCGCCACCATTACCGGCAATGACGTCGGTGGATTTAGCTACGGTGACCAGTATAAGTTCACCACGACGGCCGCGAATCCTGAACGGGTGACCCCGGTTTCACCCTGGAATGCGACCACGACCAATACCATCCCGTATGCGATGCAGTGGACCCAAACGTCCGTCGCGGACGCGGAACTCGGGCACGTGGCCACCGTTCCCCTCTCGGTCAGCGATGCCGGGAGCGATTCCCAGACCAGTCCTTATTACCCGGACCCCACCATTCAAAACCCCAATAATTACTCGCTTAATGAGACTCTCTATTTCGACCCCCGCAACCAGTCTTCCACCAACAACGGCCAGCCCAATTTCCAAAACGGCTCCACCGGCGGCTATCTGCCTCCTTGGAACACGATGGCCTTCCAAATCATCAATGCTTCCGGTGACAGCAGTTCGGACGTGGGCCTGATCACCAATCCCGCCAACTTTGCATCACTTTATGAGTCTAATGACGCCGCTCCCAACCCACCTGCAAATCCCCAGCCGACCACAAACAAAAAAGTGGCGTGGCAAACCAACTTTGGACGCCTGGGTGGTTGGGATGTTTACGGCTCCTATTCCGACTCGGCTTTTAACTACAGCACCCATTCATCCGACATCAATTCCACCGGCAGCCCGGCCCCGGTGCTGCAATCCTATTCAGGGCAAGGAGCAGGAGCACGCGCCAGCGGCGAGGTGATGTCGTATTCCACTTTTGTTGTCCTGGGTCTCCATAGTGCCGGCACGGTGGCCGGTGTCGTGACTCAGATGCAGAATATCACGCAGGCCACCCTTAACGTGACAACCGGTGCCAAGGTGACAAGCGGCCCCGCCGGCATCCCCACGTCCGGTCCCGTCACGGCCGGGAACCAGAACCTCACCGTCACATACAACCCGCCAGGCTACAACCCGATCTATTCAACCTGGGAAATCACCGCCGCTGGAAATGCGGTCAATGCCACTCTCACTCCAACAACGGGTAAGGCGTTGGTCAATCCTGTCTTTCTTATCGACAATTATACCTCAAGCCAGTTGCCCAACTCGATCTCCATCAATGGACAATCGACGGCGGGCACGAATTACTTCGCGACCCTCGACACCGCGAACCATCGCCTCTGGATCACCGCCAACAGCCCCGCGAGTTCGGCGATGACCCTGGTTGTGACCCCTCCGACCCCTCCGACGCCTTCCTTATATTTCCAAAACGGCACCTTGCTTGGGATCTTATCCTTGAATTCGAGCTATCTTCCCACCGCCTGGCAGGGGGTCGGCGCCATGAACACCGGCTGGCAGGAGCGCGCCGTCGCCGACATCAACGGTGACGGCGTTCCCGATATCATCTTCCAAAATGGAACCCTCCTCGGGGCCTTGATCCTGAATTCGTCGGGCGCTCCCACCGCCTGGGTGGGCATTGGCGAGATGAATGCCGGGTGGCAACTCTGCGGCGCGGCCAAGATCACGAATGATGGAAACCTCGATCTCATTTTCCAAAACGGCACGCTCATCGGTTATCTCGAAGTGAACACTTCAGGCCAGCCCGTGTCCTGGAATGGAATCGGGCAGATGGGCTCAGGCTGGCAGCTCCGTGGGGCAGCAAGCATTGACGGCACCGGCCATCCCGACCTCATCTTTCAAAACGGCACGTTGCTCGGGGCTCTGCAAGTGAATACCAGCGGCCTGCCAACAGCTTGGAACGGAATTGGCGCCATGAACGCCGGTTGGACCCTTTCCTATGCCGTCGACGTGACCAACTCCGGCCAACCCGACTTCATCTTTCAGAACGGGACGCTGCTGGGCGCGCTGACTCTCAACACCTCGTTCCAACCGACGACCTGGCATGGCATTGGCGCCATGGGATCCGGATGGACCTTGCCCGACGATTTCTAATCGGGTGCGCGGCAAACCATGAATTTGCCGGCGGTCTTCAAAATGCTCGCACCATGACTTTCACCCATGCCACTGTTGTGCTAATTTGGGATTAGTTTCCAGACGAACCCACGCGCGCTTGCTTATGAAACCATTGATCCCTGTCGTCGCGGTTGGAATGCTCTTGTTTTTGCCTTTTGGGGGTTCGGCCCAGACGACTCCCACGCCAAGCCCGGCCCAACCGAGGACCGTTGACCTTGGCCGTCCGCCGCACCGCGGAGCCCTCACCGCGGCACTTCCACCGCAGATGTTGCCGCAGTTGGCGTTGCCATCGCTCAGTGTCAACACCTACATCCGGCGAGCCTCGCGTAATTTTTACATCGCCATCTATCCTCCTTCCGAGGGCGTCTCTCCGGACTGGACGGGAGACGTGGCCACAGGCGTGGCGGGGACTACTTCGCAAAACTTTCAGCAAGCGGTTAATCTTCGCGTGAACTTTCTTCGCGCTTATGCAGGCGTGCCGGCCGCGATCACGTTCAACTCGACTTACTCCGCCGACGATCAACTCGACGCGCTGATGACGAGCGCCAATAACACGCTTAGTCACACCCCTCCAAGCACATGGATTGATTACACGGCGGCAGGCGCGCTCGCGGCGGCTAATTCGAACCTGTATCTCGGTGAATTCGGTCCGGACGCCATGACCGGTTATATCCAAGATCCGGGATCGAGCAATGCCGAGATGGGCCATCGGCGATGGCTGCTCTATCCGCCAACTCTGCAAATGGGCACGGGGGACATTCCCACCGACCCCACCGGAGTTTATAATTCAGCCAATTCCCTGTGGGTCGTCACTCCGGAGCAGCAGGACCCCGCCGTTCGGGATGGATTTGTCGGCTGGCCGTTCGAGGGTTACATTCCCTACCAGTTCGTGTTTCCACGCTGGTCTTTCTCGCTCCAAAACGCCGATTTTTCCTCCGCCACGGTCGCGGTCACGCTCAACGGCGCCAGCGTCGCGACCGTAATCGACTCCACCAATGCCACTGGCTACGGCGATAATACCCTTGTCTGGCATCTTGCCTCCACGCCGGATGGCAGCGCGCCTTATCCCGAACCCGCCAGCGACCAGTCTTATACGGTGACCGTCTCGAAAGTCATGGTGAGTGGCGTCGCCCATAATTACACTTATCCCGTTACCGTTTTCGATCCGGCCGTACTCGGCCCGGACGACATCCTTCCCACGCTTTCAGGGCCGGGCACGGTCGCGCCGGGATCGACGACAGATTATCCCTTCACCTCGCTGCCGGAGGCTTCGAATTATGATGTCCTGAGTGCGGCCAAACAAAATGTCAACTGGGTGGAAGGAGCGGAGTCGCAGACGCTGGAGTTGACCCCGCAGACCACGGGAACCTACTCTTCCATCACCTCCATCACCTCGGCGAGCGGCTCCAACTGCTTCCAGCTTTGCCAGGACGGCTTCAACAATCAGGATTTGCTGCTCAACTCGCAGTTCATCGTCTCGGCCAACAGTTCCATCTCGTTTGATTCCCTGATCGGGTATATGACCCCGACCCAATTCGCTGAAGTGCAAGTGTCAACCGACGATGGACAAACCTGGAATACCGTCTTCTCGCAGGCCGGAACCAACAGCGGCGCAACCTCCTTTACGCCAGTATCGATCAGCCTCTCGGCCTATGCCAATCGCCTCATTCGCATTCGGTTTCTTTTGGATTACACGAGCGGCTCCGCTTACACCCAGTCAAATCCGGCGTCGGGTCCGAACCCGGGATTTTACTACGGCTGGCTGCTCGACAACATCGCCCCGACGAATATCTCCCAAGCAGCATCCGTCCTGCATACCAATGTTAACACCACCCGGGCTCCGTTTGTCGCGCCTGCGGCAACGACGCCATCGGTGAACGTGCTGGTCGTCCGCGCCATGCTATTTAACGCCTATCCGGTCGAATACGGTCCGGTCCAGAACATTTTTGCCTCCCCCCCTTCCTTAAATTTCCAAAACGGCGCCTTGCTTGGGATCTTATCCTTGAATTCGAGCTATCTTCCCAGCGCCTGGCAGGGAGTCGGCGCCATGAACAGCGGCTGGCAGGAGCGCGCCGTCGCGGACATCAACGGGGATGGCATCCCCGACATCATCTTCCAAAATGGAACCCTGCTCGGGGCATTGATCATGAATGCGTCGGGTGCTCCCACCGCCTGGGTGGGCATTGGCGAGATGAACGCCGGGTGGGAGCTCGACGGCGCAGGCTCTATCACGGGCGACGGAAATCTGGATCTCATTTTCCAAAACGGCACGCTCCTCGGTTTTCTCGAAGTGAACAGTTCGGGCCAACCCGTGTCCTGGAATGGCATCGGAGCGATGGGTGCGGGGTGGCAGCTCCACGCGGTGACTTATCTCTCCGGCGACGGCCAGCCCGACCTTCTCTTTCAAAACGGCACCTTGCTCGGCGCCCTCGAAGTTAATACCAGCGGCTTGCCGACGTCCTGGCATGGAATTGGGGCCATGAACGCCGGATGGACTCTATCCGCCACGCTGGATGTGACGGGCTCCGGCCAACCCGACCTCATCTTTCAGAACGGGACACTGCTGGGCGCGCTGACTCTCAACACCTCGTTCCAACCGGTGGCCTGGCATGGGATCGGAGCCATGGGTTCCGGTTGGACCCTGCCCGGCGATTACTAACCGGCGCGCCGGCCCAGGATTGGGCGCAAGCACCTAAACTTGAATCGCTTACCGAGCAGGCTCGCCTGTCGCGGCTCCCTCTTGCGCAGGTAAAACGCAATAAGGCTTGCTAATTATACAAGGGCCTCTAGCTTCTCGTCTTCTAACCTACAGGACCTAAAATATGACCATCGCACCCAAAATCGCGCTTCTCGCTTCCCTCACCGTCACCGCTTTGACCTTCGGGACCATGGCCCAGGGAAATGACGTGGGTGGCTATTCCATCCAAAAGCAGGCCACTTACAATCAAACCAGCGCGGCAACGCCGTTTCTCGATCCCGACCAGCCTTACCAATTTTCCTGCTATGTCAGTTCGGGCTCGACGGGGTTGATTCTCACCAACAGCACGCTGACAACGCCGTCAAGCACCACCCTCGAAGACTTTACGTCGAATACGACGAACGGCAACGGGAGCGGGTTGAGCTTTCAGGAGCAATTCACCTCCAAGAACGCTTTGGACACCGCCTTTGCCATCGGCACCTACAATCTCAGCGTCTTGACCACGACGCCCAATCAGTACACCACGCAGCTCGTGCTTGGTTCCGATAATTACCCCCCGATTCCCCAGATCACCAGCGTGACGAATGCGACCTGGAGTGGAGGCCACATGGTGATCACGGATCTTACTCAGCCCGTGACCTTGAACTGGGCAAGTTTCAGCGGCAACACTTATATCAATATCAACAATACAAGCATCAGCACGCAGATTAATAGCCCCTCCAGCAGCTACACCATTGCGGCCAACACGTTCACGTCGGGCCAATACTATCAGGGCCAGTTGCAATTTTCCAACTTTGCCAATGGCTCGAACCCGAACCCCATCCCCAACGCGAATGGGGGCTCGCAATACCAGAACCAACTCTCATTCATCATTCAGGCGGGGAGTCCGACATCTTCCAAGAACTATTATATGGTGGAAAAAAGACAAGTTTTGACGCAAACCTCCAATGGCTCGCCGACGGGCATACCTGGGACTTTTAACTATCAGGACGCGGCGCCCTATGACTTCAGCATCCAATGCCCCGCGGCTGGGACGGTTTCCGGGCCGAGCGCCAGGAGTTATCCCCTTGTTTACACGGCCAGCAATAATAGCGGCAACGGCGGCGGCTACGATTATTCCAGCGGCGCGGTTTCCTCCCAGTCCACCCTCGACGGCACTTACTTGAACGGAGCTTATACGTTCCCCGACAGCCAGGTGGTGACTCTCCCCTCGGTGGATACCTTCCCCAATACCCCGCAGGTGACCCTGGTCAACGGCGGGACGCCGATCTGGGATGCGCAGGGGCGGTTGGTGCTCGATCCGACGATAAGCAACACTCTCACCTTTACGGCCTTTAATACGCAAAGCAATCCCAACTGGCACGAAGATGCCCAATTTCAATCCGACAATGGCGGCATCGTCGACATCCATCTAAAGGCCGGGGTGAGTGAGAGTTCTCAGACGCCCTTCACCACATTGACCATCCCCGCGAACACCATGACGACGGGCTCGACCTATACGGGCAACCTTAACTATCTTCTCGCTTCGAGCGACTCCAACTTCTCGAACGGAACCGTCCATGCCGCCGGTGACACCACGGAAACTTATTTTTCCGTTCTGGCGCAGCCGTCGAGCTACAGCGGAGGCTTTACCCCTTCCTTGTTCTTCCAGAACGGCACCACGCTGGGGATCCTGACCTTGAATCCGACCTTTCTTCCCAGCGCCTGGCAAGGCGTCGGAGCCATGAACAGCGGCTGGCAGCAGGGAGCCATCGGAAGCATCACCGGTAACGGCATTCCCGATATCATCTTCCAAAATGGAACCCTTATCGGGGCCTTGATCCTGAATTCGTCGGGCGCTCCCGTTTCCTGGGTGGGCATCGGCGCGATGAATGCCGGGTGGCAACTCTGCGGCGCGGGCTATATTACCGGCGATGGAAACCTGGATCTCATTTTCCAAAACGGCACGCTTATCGGTTTTCTCGAAGTGAACAGTTCGGGCCAACCCGTGTCATGGAATGGCATCGGGCAGATGGGCTCAGGCTGGCAGCTCCGCGCGGTGGCCAACCTCACCGGCAACGGCCGTCCCGACCTCATCTTTCAAAACGGCACGGTGCTCGGCGCCCTCCAGGTTAATACCAGCGGCCTGCCAACGGCTTGGAACGGAATTGGGGTCATGGGCACCGGATGGACCCTTTCCTATGCGGTCGATGTGACGGGATCCGGCCAGCCCAACCTCATCTTTCAGAACGGGACGCTGCTGGGCGCGCTGACTCTCAACACCTCGTTCCAACCGACTGCCTGGAATGGGATCGGAGCCATGGGTTCCGGTTGGACCCTGCCTTAATCGGCGACGGATGAAAAGAAGGCTTGGCAAACCCAGCCTCAGTAAAGAACCCCGGAGCAAGCTCCGGGGCATCTTGGGTGGCCCGGACAACTCGTTGTCCGGGTGCGTGAGCGCAGCATCGCGAGCGCACAGGAGGTCACCGAGAATTTGCGCATCACCCGGCGACCTCCTGTTCGCCTGGAATGTCTCCACGCGAACCCGGGCAACAAGTAGCCCGGGCCACCCGAGAAAGACAAGCCGCCGCAAGCGGCGGGGAATTCAACCCAAGAGATTAAAAAAGCCGATGAGGGGAGAGGGGAGATTTTTTCGTGGCTACCCGCCGGGATAAATCGGTAAGCTAGCCTGTGGGCCGTCGCAGGAAAAACCGTTCCAGGAAACCCGGGCTTTCGCTGAACGCGCGGTGGCTTGCGTGGTGCCCGGCCCAGTGGCCGGCGATTCGCTTTGGCCTTCAATTCGGCGCATGGCTCGCCTTGTTGTACGCTCTTCTCGCGATGCCGTTTTTTGACCGCGCCCTTTATGCCTATCTGGAGGCCAATGCGTGGCTCGCCAATGCGATCCTGCGCGGACTTGGCCAGCCCACGCACGTCTCCGAAGTCACGATCCAGTCGCCCCAGTTCGTGATGGCGATTCGCCGGGGCTGCGATGCGGTGGAACCGACATGGCTTCTTTGCGCGGCGATGATTTCCTTTCCGGCGCCCTGGCTTCACAAATTAATGGGAATGCTCGCCGCGGTCGTTCTTTTGCAGGCCTTGAATCTCGTCCGAATCGTCACGCTCTACTGGATCGGCATCCATCTTCCCGGCTTTTTCAACTCGGCCCACATGGAACTGTGGCCGACCGCTTTCATCGTTGTCGCCATTGTCCTGTTCGTCGGCTGGAAGCAGAGTTCCCGCCGGCTCGAGTCCCATGTCTAGAACTCTTATCAAAAGCAGACACGGGCCGCGCCGGGGTCCTGCGGACGGCAGTATTTTTGGCCTTCCGGCGCGGAGTGAACGAGGAGCATAACCGAAGCTACGTGACGAGTGAACGACAAAGCCGCAAGGCCAAAGAACCCCGGCCCGAAGGGTTGGCTATTTTTTGGCCTCTGACTTTGTTGCTCGTCAGTCAAAGACCGCGGAGGGTATTCTCCTTCCTCGCGCCTTGTCAGAGGCCAAAAAATGAAGGCAACGCGACCCATGGCTGCTTTTGATAAGAGTTCTGGGCGCGTCATCGGCGCCGTGGCGCGGTTTGCCATCATCTTCGGCCTGCTTATTTTGCCCTGGCCGGGATGGAACGGGATTTACGGCGGCTATTTTCGGGCGCTCGGACAAGCCGCCTTCAGCCGCCAGGATGCCCAGAGAATCGTCCTGTTCCAGCCTCACGAGTTGCATCACGGCTTTTCGACCCTCGACTCGCAGATGACGCTGGGCAATCGCGCCCTGACCGACAACAGCGGCAAGGGACAGGCCCAAAGGATCGATTTGGACACCAGATCGATCGGCTGGATGCCGACCGCCCTGACGATGGCGTTGATTCTGGCCACGCCCGTGCCGTGGCGGCAGCGAGCCTGGGCGCTGGCCGGGGGGTTGCTCTTAATCCACGCCTTCATCCTCTTTTCGTTGCAGGTCTGGATTTGGGACGAATCTCCGGCTCTGTCCCTCATCGACTTGTCTCCTTTCTCGAAAAGGATCATGGACGAGTTGGAGTACGCCCTCATCACGCAGATGGGGGCCAGTTTTTCCGTGCCCATCCTGATATGGATTCTGGTCACGATTCGCCGGGAAAACCTCTTCAACCTTCCCCCGGCCGCGTCAAATTGATTCCTCCAGCTTAGGACAATCCCTCCGCCCTCAAATCGCCAATGAAATTCCTCCGGTTCCTCATCGCGGGTCTTCTTTGCCTGGCCGCAAGCGCTCCGTCCCTGGCGCAAAAACCGGATCACCGGATGACGCGGGCCGATGACGCCAAACTCAAGGACCTCGAATCGATTTGGGAAAAGCACATCGTTGACGACGCCCGAAACCGCTATTGCGACAAGGAAATGGGCGAGGAGATCGGCTGGCTGATGGCTCCTTTTCTCCAGGGTTTTTATTACGGATACATCGCCACCGGCGATACCAGGTGGCTGGACCGGGAGGTGGACTGGCTCGACTCGTGGATCAGGCGCGAGGTGATCGAGCCTGACGGTTATCCAGGCTGGCCCAAATTCGGAGCGGCGGGAACCGAGGTCGACAAACTCAACGGTTACGACGCCGACAGCCTGCTCGGCGAGGCCATGGTCCTGCGTCCCGCCGTGCTGGCGTCCAACGAAATCCTCAAGACCCCCGCGCTCAGGGAAAAATATGGCGCGAAAGCCGGGGAGTATCTCAAGCTCTCGGAATTGATCTACGAAAAATGGGACAAGCGCGGCGCGTGGCGCGACACCGAGGGCGGCGGAACGATTTCCGTCGTGCTCCCCTTCGGAATCGACCCGAAGACCGGGAAGTGGACCGAAGGTTATGAGACGAGAAACGATCCCGGCCACGGCTTTTCCCACCCGGACAACAAGGCCAACCTCACCGCGTGCTGGCTCCTGGCCATGTTCGACGCGACGCAAAAGCCTGTCTACCGGGACAGGGCGGAAAAGTGGTTCACGCTGATGAAATCACGGATGAAGCCCAACGGCAACGGCGCCTGCGCCATCTGGAACTACTGGCAACCGGCGGGTGCGTGGGATTACAAGCCCGACGGCTCCCCCAAGCACTGGGTTGGCGTTCATCCCAATGGCGGCTACTACTCCATCGATCTCGAAGGCATCGTCGAGGCTTACAAACACGGCTTGGTCTTCGATAAGGACGACATCGACCGTCTGATCGCGACGGCCCCGCTTGAGAAGCGGTACTGGGCCGCGCTGGCCCCCTACGACGACACCCTTCAGCAAAAATTCGAAGAAGGCCTCAAACCGGATAGCTGGGGCGGCCTCGCCTCGACACCGTGGTATCTGTGGCAGCAGGCGCGGTTGCGCAATGCGCCGTGACCGCCGGACGCAATTCGTTTCCGGTTCAACCTTCCCGGACCAATGCCAGATTTGGTTTTAAGGCCTGCTCGATGCGACCCTGCATTTCGTGCCCCCTATTTGGGGGACTAGGCGAAGCGAGGCGGTGTTCCTTAGATATCCAACAGGCATCCGGAATGAGCAACGCACTCCCCATCCAGCGACGAAACACCCCCGGATTCGCGTCGTGCGAGTCGCGCGGGCCTGGGAATGCAGCCTTTCGCCTCCGGCGAACATGGCGGAGCTTGACCCCGGGAAGTTCGCGCCTCAAGCTGTCAAAGGGGACTGAGTGATGGCAACCGATCTTTCAGACGCGCGAAAGGACAACGCCGCACAGGAGCGTTTCAGCAAGGGACGCAATCCGATCAAGATACTCCATATCGAGGACAACCCCGGCGACGCGTACCTCGTGCAGGAGACTCTGAAAGAAGCAACGGATTCCAATCAAGCTGACTTGGCGCCGGCCGAAACACTTGCCGAGGCCATGCGGCTTCTCAACGAAAGCAAATTTGATGTTGTCCTCTCGGATCTCTCCCTTCCCGACAGCCGCGGGTTGGAGACCTTTACCCGGCTCTATGCCCGTACTCCGGAGACCCCGATCATCCTCCTGACCGGCTTGGAAGACGAGTCGCTTGGCTTGGAGGCCGTTCGGGCTGGAGCCCAGGAGTATATCGTGAAGGGCACGTTGAACGAGAAGGCGCTCTGGCGGGTGATTTCCGATGCGATCGAGCGCCAATCCCTGCGTCGGTCCCTCATCGAGAGCGAGCAACGCTACAAACGGCTTTTGGAGTCGGTGACGGATTACATCTTCACCGCGAACGTCGTGGATGGCCGGGTCGTCTCCACGACGCACGGCCCCGCGTGCGTCAGGGTCACCGGCTATACGTCGCAGGACTTCGATCGGGATTCGTATCTCTGGTATCGAATGGTGCACCCTGAGGACCGAAGCATGGTCCGTGACCAGGCCGCGCAAGTCCTCGCCGGATCCCCCCGCCCGCTGGAACATCGCATCATTCATAAGGATGGCTCCGTTCGCTGGGTGAGGCACACCCCCGTTCTGCGAAGGGATGAGCAGGGGCGGCTGATCGGTTACGACGGGCTGATTTCCGACATCACCGAGCGCAAGCGGGCGGAGGACGAGATCAAGTCGGCCCACTTGCAACTCATCCAGGCGGAAAAAATGGAGACCGTCGGACGCATGACCGCCGGCGTGGCGCACGAGGTGCAGAATCCGCTCCAAATCCTCCTGATAAGCCTCGATTACCTCTCGCAGCGCTTGGCGGACGCCCATGACCCGGTGCTCGACGGGGTGATCGGCGACATGCGCCTGGCCGCCAAACGCGCCGACGCGATCATCCGGGGACTGCTCGATTTTTCCCATTCCAACGCCCTGGAGTTGAAACCGCAGGACCTCAACGCGCTCATTGAAAAGGCGCTGTTGCTCGTCCGGCACAATCTTGTCTCCAAGCACATCAAGCTGCAGACGGACCTGGCGCCCGGGCTTCCGCCGCTGCCGCTCGACGGCGTGAAAATCGAGCAGGTCTTCATCAACCTCTTCACCAATGCCATCGACGCCATGCCGAGAGACGGCGCCTTGACGGTGAGGACTTCCATGCAAAAGCTGACGCAAACCCAGCGCGACCCCGGCGCGCGCGAGGCGGGCCCTTTCCGCGCCGGCGACACGGTGGTCACAGTCGACGTGGAGGACACCGGCAGCGGCATCCCGCCCGAGGCGCTCCGCAAAATCTTTGATCCCTTTTTCACCACCAAACCCACAGGCAAGGGAACGGGGTTGGGCCTGGTCATCGTGAAACGAATCCTCGATCTTCACGGCGCGAGCATCGAGATTCGCAATCGTCCGGAGGGCGGCGCGCATTGCCGGCTGATGTTTACGGCCTGGAAGGAATGAATGACCTTGTGGAAAGCCGGGCGCACGAGCAACTTTTTAAAAACAGGATCGCGATGAAGGAGAAGAAAGTCTTGATTGTCGACGATGAAGCGGCTTTTACAAATGCCCTCAAGCTGACTTTGGAAATGAAAAATGGCTACGAGGTTCGCGTCGAGAATGATCCGCGCAAGGCCATCGCCGCGGCGCGAAAGTTCCGGCCCGACATCGTCCTTCTCGATGTGATCATGCCGGAACTCGACGGTGGCGAAGTCCTTGCTCAATTCATGGCGGACCCGCTCTTAAACCGCATCCCGATCGTCTTTCTGACGGCCATCGTGCGGCAGAAGGAAGTTGACGAGCACCGCGGGATGATTGGAGGATCGTTCTACGTCGCCAAACCCGTGAGCGCCGACGGACTGATCGACGTCATCGAGGAACACGCCCATTCGTGAGCAAGCGCCACCCCTATGAACCTTCCCCCCTGCAAAAATCCGCGCTGTTGCGGCCGTGAGCATCGGTCCGCGCGCGTGCCGCATTTCTCCATCGCCGCGCTTGCCTGTTCCCTGGCCTGCGCGACTGCCGTCGGCGCGGCGCCCGTCCCCGCTCCACAGCCGGCGCCCGCGGCATCTTCCTCTGCCGCATCCACGGCAACTCCACCGGCGCCTTCCGGAGCGAGCAGCGCTTCCTTGAAGAACCTGAGCCTGGAGGAATTAATGAACGTGAGGGTGACGACGGAATCCACCGTGTCACGGGTGGACGAGAAGATCGACGAAGCGCCCGGCAGTGTCTATGTCTATACAGACACGGACATTCACGATCGCGGTTATCACAATATCGCGGATCTGCTCAAGACCGTTCCGGGATTCACGGTTTTTCACCGGGATCTCGATGAAGTGATGGGCGTCCGGGGCTTGAGCACCAATGACAACGACAAAGTCAGCCTGATGGTGAACGGGCAGCGAATCCTGGGGCTCCACGAGCAGGATTTTCTCAACGGCCCGATCAATCTGGACAATGTCGAGCGGGTGGAAGTCGTCGTCGGGCCTTCTTCTTTGTTCGAGCCGGCGAACACCCTGACGGCAACGATCAATGTGATCACCAAGGCCGTGGACGACGTCGAAGTAACGAGTTCCTACGGAAACTATCTCAACTACTCCGAGACATTGATGACCGGCCATCACTGGGCTCCGGACAAGTTTGTGAGTTTCTCGTTCACCTCGGAGGCCATGAGCGGCTTCAACGCATGGAATCCCGACTTTCGGCCCGGTCTGGCGGGAAAAAACGCGACGGATCAACTCGACTGGCCAAATTACTTCGGTGTTTTAAACGGGCAGTTTGAAGAATGGACCGCGCAGGCTATCGCCTACCAAACCTCCTTTCCGGAGTTAAACCTTGATAGCGCCAGCGCGCTCAACCACGCCGAAATGGAGGAGAGATACTTTTCTTTCATGGTGAAAAACGAACATCCCTGGACCGGCACGCTGACCTCCATTGCCCGGGCGGAGGTGGAATATAAGGCGCAAACCCGCATCAACCAGGACGGCACGCCGATGGGGTACGCCAACCAAAATGTCCTCCATCAGTTGGACTACAGTGGGGAGCTTGGTCTTCGCTACACCGGTTTCCAGGACCAGGTCATTCAGGGGGGAATCCAAACCTCGTATAGCCATAACTACGACACCTGGTTCACTTATAACAGCCCGCCCGTCACCGCCCCCCCGCCCGCGAATATTCCGCTGACGACCCTGACCAATGCGGACACGGCGGCGTTTGGCTTCTATCTCGATGATACGATTGAAGTGACGAAATGGTTGAAGCTGGTCGACGGGGTGCGCATCGACGAGAACAGCGTCCTCCACGGCGACCGTTGGTATCCGGGGGCGCGCTCGGCGATTATTCTCAATCCCACTTCGTTTTGGGTTTCGAAGCTGATCTACAACCGCGCGGTGCGCATGCCGGACGCTTCTGAGTCGCTGAACCAGGTCTGGGGATCCGGCGACACGGGCAATCCGAATAACCCGGCCTGGGCGCAAACGTCTCCGGTGGTTAACGAGCCGGAGATTCTCTCGACCTACGAATTCCAGAACATTTTTTACATGGGACACGTGCGGCTCGGAGCGACCTTCTATCACGAGGAACTCGAAGACTTCATCGAATGGTTTGCGCCCCACTCCAACGGCGGAAACTTCCGCGGCAACGGGGTGGAACTCAGCCTCCAGGCACCGCTTACTTCCCAGTTGACGCTTTGGGCCAACGGGGCGTGGAACGACACCAAACTCGATCTCTTCAATCCCAGCGCGTTCGGCCCCCCCACCCCCACAAATAATGGGTTTCACGCGTATGTCGACCCCCAAGGCCGCCTCATCGGCTCAGCCGCCTACACGGCCAATTTGGGGATCGACTGGAAAATTATCGACCACCTCACATTTTCGCCCGCGTTCAATTATTTTACCGACCAGGCCGCCGCGGAATTCAACCCGCAACCGGGCGACCACACCCTTTACAACCGGTGTTATTTCAACGCCGGGCTGACGTGGGACCACATTTTCGGCAAGGATATGGATGTGCGCTTTTCCGGCGACAATCTTCTCAACAACCGGGAGCAAGTCGCCTCCCCGCAAAACGGCGACACCTATCGGCCCAGGGGGATCGACGTGGTGGGGACTTTGGTTTTGCGCTTTTGAGCGGGCCTCCGGCAACCGCGGAAAGAAGCGGCCCTCCAGTGGAAAGATTTTACAAAACCGCTTCGAAAGTTGAGAATCCATCAGCCAGAAACAGGACCCCATGACCGCGACTCCCGATGCCGGCTCAAAATCGAAAGAGACGGCGCTTGTCGTCTTTAAGCTCGACGATCTGGAATTCGGCCTGCATCTCTCCGCAGTCGAACGGGTGGTGCGCCTCGTGGAGATCACTCCGCTGCCGGATGCGCCTCCGGACGTCCTGGGCGTGGTGAATGTTCAGGGGGACCTCGTCCCGGTGTTCGATCCCCGATTGCGGTTTCACCTGCCTCCCCGCGTCCCGTCGCTAAACGACCACCTCGTCATCGCACATACGGCGAAAAGAAAGGTGGCGCTTGTCGTGGATACGGTCGCCGGACTCGTCGAGGAAACCCCCGATACGACCGTGGACGCGGACAACATCCTGCCCCACCTGCCTTCCATCGAAGGCGTCGTCAAGGCGGGCGACGGCCTCATCCTGATCCATAACCTCGACAAATTCCTCTCCATCGACGAAGAGAACCTGCTTCAATCGGCACTGAAAACCTGACCCATGTCCGCTGACATTCCGGAGAGTCTGCTGGAAAAGTTCAGCCAGTTTGTGGAAACGCATCTTGGACTCCACTTTCCCGACAGCCGCCTGATGGATCTGCACAAGGGAATCCTCGGCGCGGCGGAGGAGTTTGGCTTCAAGGACATTCCGGCATGCGTGGAGTGGCTGATGTCCGCGCCGTTGGTCCGCTCCCAAATCGAGATTCTGGCCAGCCATCTCACCGTGGGGGAAACCTACTTCTTCCGCGACCCCCGGGCCTTCGATATCCTCGAAACGGAAATCCTCCCGCCGCTCATCGAGTCCCGTCGCGGCAACGAGCAGCTGCTCAGAATTTGGAGCGCCGGCTGCTGCACCGGCGAGGAGCCTTACTCGATCGCCATCCTGCTTCACCGGCTCCTTCCCGACCTCCCGGACTGGCGGATCACCATTCTGGCCAGCGACATCAATCCGCATTTCTTGAAAAAGGCGGCCGACGGCGTTTTCAGCAACTGGTCGTTTCGCGGTCTTCCCGAGCATCTGAAGGAAACCTACTTTGAACAGATTCAGAAAGGCCGCTTTCAAATCGCGCCTCACATCCGGCGGTTGGTGAGCTTTTCCTATCTCAACCTCGTGGAGGACGTCTACCCGACCCTCACCAACAACACCAACGCGATGGACGTCATCTTCTGCCGCAACGTGCTGATGTATTTTTCGCCCGATCGGGCAAAAAAGGCGGGATCGAACCTTTACCGCTCGCTTGTCGATGAAGGATGGCTTGTCACCGGCCCCGGCGAAACCTCGGAACTGCTGTGCCCTGAATTGACCCCGGTCGGTTTTCCCGGCGCCGTTCTGTATAGAAAAGCAAAACGCGCCGCGCCGCCGTCGCGGCCTGGACCTTTCACCACCGCTGCGAACGCCGTGCCTGCCGCCGCGCCGCCCGAAGGCGGCGCGCCACGGCCGGCCTCCCCCGGCCCGGCGGCCCCCGGCGGGGATGCGCAGGCGCTCTCCTTTCGGGCCCGCGTCTGCGCCAACGAGGGACGGCTTGCCGAAGCGCTCATGTGGTGCCAAAAATCCATTTCCGCCAATAAGTTAAACCCGGCCACCCATTACCTTCTCGGGCTCATTTTACAGGAACAGGAAGCGCCGCGGGAGGCCATCGCCGCCTTGAAACGCGCCCTGTTCCTGGATCATCAGTTTGTCATCGCGCATTTCGTCCTTGGAAACCTGTTGCTCCAGCAAACCAACCATCGCGAAGCCGGCCGGTGCTTTGAAAACGCCCTTCAGCTTCTGCGCCGCTATCGCCCCGGGGAAATCCTGCCCGAATCGGACGGCATCACGGCGGGACGCCTCTCGGCCATCATCGAATCCATGAAAGAGGAACTCCATGAACAACAACTCACCCCGGCGAAGCGGTGAAACATGCGAGCGCATCGAGGCCGCCAACGCCGAGATCGGGAAAGGGTTCACCCCTGCCATGGAAGAACAAATAGCCATCCTGAAAGCCCGCGCCCAGGAACTGGCCCGGGCTCCGGCGCGGGAGCAGCCGGCCGAACAGTCCATGGACATCGTGGAGTTCTCGGCGGCCCATGAGACCTACGCCCTGGAAATCCGGTTTGTCCGCGAAGCGCTGAACCTGAAGGACATCACCCCCGTGCCGTGCACCCCCCGGTACATCGCCGGCATCATCAATGTGCGCGGGCAGATTCTCGCCGTGATCGACATCAAGAGGTTTTTCGACCTGCCCGCCAGGGGCATCGCGGACGTGCACACCGTC
The DNA here is from genome assembly GCA_963702985.1 of uncultured Verrucomicrobiae bacterium. Lineage (GTDB taxonomy): Bacteria > Verrucomicrobiota > Verrucomicrobiia > Methylacidiphilales > UBA1321 > JABDGH01. Next base: position 3,790,787 of record OY969777.1, on the reverse strand, counting down.
ATCATTGTGAAAAACGAAACCATGGATTTTGGCTTGCTGGCGGATGTTATCCTGGGAGTGAGAACCGTCTTGCTGAGCCGGCTCCAGCCAACACCGCCGACATTCACAGGCATTCGGGCGGAATATCTCAAAGGCGTCACCCAAGAGGGCGTTGTCATTCTCGACGCCGGAAAAATCCTTTCCGACCGGAGCATCGTCGTCAACGAACAGGTGGAGGCGTAGAGGGCGTCTTGGACACGAAAAAATATGCGGGCTATTTGCACCGCCTTCTCTTATAAATCAATGGGAAACTTCAATGGGACTTAGAGGCAACTCCATCAACTCTCCCGCAGTGCATCGTGTCGGGGGCAGGCATGGCGCTCGCGCCGCCCTTACGCTGTTCGCGGTCGCGGTCCTGTTCGTGAGCGTGCAAACGCAGGCCCGCGCCCAGTTTTCGGAATACGCGGTCAAAGCGGCGTTCCTCGTCAACTTCGTCCAGTTCGTCAAATGGCCCCCGGCGGCGCTTCCGAACGACGGCGAACCGCTCGTGATGGGCGTCTTGGGGGACGATCCGTTCGACGGCGTGTTGGACGAGGCGGTCAAGAGCACAAGCATCGGCGGACGGAAACTCATCGTCAGGCGCTCGCGCCGGATTGAAGACCTCAAAGGCTGCCAGATTGTCTTTGTCAGCAAGTCGGAGGACGCGCGTCTCGGCGGGATCCTCGCAAGCCTCCAGGGAACCAGCGTCCTCACCGTCGGCGAAACCGAACAGTTTGCCCAGAATGGCGGCGTCATTAATTTTACGAGGCAGGGAGACCAGGTGAGGTTTGAAATCAACCCCTCGGCGGCGCAGCGCGCCCAGCTTGAGATCAGCTCCAAGCTCTTGAAGCTGGCCAGGCTCGTGGGTCCCTAGCGCACAAAATCATGCATTTTTTTCAAGATTTACCCATCAAGCGAAAGTTGTCCGCGGCCATTCTCGGGACGACCAGCGCGGCATTGCTGGCGGCTTGCGCGGCGTTCACCGTGTACGACCAGATCACCTTTCGCCAGTTGCTGGAGGAAAGGATGACGACCCTCGCGGATGTCCTGGCCATCACCAGCACCGCCACTTTGCAATTCCAGAACAAAAGCGACGCCGAGGAAATCCTGGCCGCGCTCAAGGCCAAGCCGGACGTCATCACTGCCTGCCTATATGCGGGGGATGGAAAATTATTCGCCACGTACGCCCGCGTGGGGACGGCCCCAAACTTCCCTCCGCAAGCCGGGCAAGTCGGGGGACGGTTCGAAAACGACCGGTTCCATCTGTTCCGTCCCGTTGTGCTCAATGGCAATCCCATCGGCACCATTTATTTCGAGGCCAGCCTGCAAGGGATGCATGACCGTGTCAGGTCGTACGTCGGGATCTCCGCGCTCGTCCTTATCGGCTCGCTCGTGCTGGCGATCCCCTTTTCGACCTGGCTCCAAAGCCTGATTTCCACTCCCATATTGAGCCTCGCGGAAACCGCGAAGCAGGTTTCCGAACGAAAGGATTATTCCGTGCGGGCCAAAAAGCAGAGCCGGGACGAATTGGGCCTGCTCACCGACTCGTTCAATGAAATGCTCACCGATATCGAGCAGCGGACTCAGGCGCTGCAAAAAGCCAACGCATCGCTCCAAAAAGCCAAGGACTCGCTGCAGGCCCAAACCGCCCAAATCGTCGAGGGCACCAGCGTGCTCGCCTCCTCCACCAGCGAAATCCTGACGGCAACCTCCCAACTCGCATCCACCGCCAGCGAAACAGCCGTCGCGGTCAGTGAAACCACCACCACGGTCGAGGAGGTCAAGCAAACCGCGAGGATATCAAGCGACAAGGCCAGGCACGTCGCGGATAGCTCGCAAAAAGTCGAGCAGATATCGCAGAGCGGCAGAAAATCGGCCGAGGATGCCGTCGAGGGAATGAAGCGAATCCGCGCGCAGATGGAGTCGATCGCCAAAAGCATGGTGCGATTGAGCGAGCAAAGCCACGCCATCGGGGAGATCATCACAAGCGTCGACGACATATCCCAACAGTCCAACCTTCTGGCGGTGAACGCGGCCATCGAAGCCGCCAAGGCGGGCGAACACGGCAGGGGCTTTGCCGTCGTGGCGGAGGCGATCAAGAACCTCGCGAGCCAATCCAAACAGGCGACCGCCCAGGTGCGAATCATTTTAAGCGACATTCAAAAAGCCACCGGCGCCGCCGTGATGGCCACCGAGCAGGGAACCAAAGTCGTCGAAGCCGGCTCCATCCAGTCGGCGCTCGCCGTGGAATCCATCTGCCAGCTCGCCGACAACATCGCCGAGGCGGCCCAGTCCGCGACCCAGATCGCCGCGACCAGCCAGCAACAGTTCGTGGGAATGGAACAGGTCGTCGGAGCGATGGAAAGCATCAAGCTCGCCAGCCAGCAAACCGTCGCAAGCACCAAGCAGGCCGACGCCGCCGCGAAAAACCTGCATCAGCTCGGGCAAAAACTCAAGGAACTGGTCGAACGCGTCAAGTTTTAGAAAGCGTCGCTCCGATGGAGGATCAAGAGTTCCAAAAAAGACTCGGCGAGGCCTTTGTCATCGAGGCCCGGGAGCACATCCAGGCGATGTCCCAGGGCTTCCTCGAGCTTGAAGCCAAGCCGCCCGAGGACCGGCAGGCGCGCATCATCGAGACGGTTTTCCGCGAAGCCCACAGCCTCAAGGGCGCCGCCCGCGCGGTCAACCGCTCCGACATCGAATCCGTCTGCCAGCCGATCGAGAGCGTTTTCTCCGCATGGAAAAAGCAGGCGGCGAGTTTTTCCCCGGCAACATTCGACGTCTTGAATCGCGCCATCGACCTGCTGTTCCGGCTGCTCGGATTGTCCGACGCGGCCCAATCCAACACGGAACGGCGCGAAATCGTCGAAACGATCCGTCAGCTCGGCCAATTGCCCGCCCCGGCGCAACAGGGCCGCCCTCCCCTCGTTTCCCCTGGGACGCCTCCCGCCCCGCCCCCCGGGTCAAACCGCAGCCCGCCGCGGCCGCACCGCCGGCCGAGCCGGAAATGATGCCGGCGCCTCCGCACGAAGCGGAACGATTGACCGTCGCCGAGACCGTCCGCATCCCGATGGCGAAAATGGATTCGCTGCTGTTGCAGGCCGAGGAGATTCTCGCGGTAAAACTCGCGGCCAATCAGCATGTCGCCGATCTGCAGGAGCTCAGGCGCTCGATGGGGGCCTGGCAAAAAGACCTGGCCAAGGTTTTGGGCGAAGACGGCCCGCTCCCCGCAGAACACGAACAGACGGGAGGTCCGCTCGCCGAGCAGTTTCTCGAATGGAACCACGCCTACATGCGCGCGCTCGACGCGAAGGTGGCCGCGCTCGCGAAGACCGCCGAGACCGAGCGCCACGGCGTCGGATTGATGGTGGATAATTTGCTCGACGCCGCCAAGAGGCTCGTGATGCTGCCCTTCGGAACGCTGCTGGAAATTTTTCCCAAGATCGTGCGCGATCTCTCGCGGACCCAGGGCAAGGAAGTCGAGTTGAGCATCCGGGGCAGCGAGATCGAAATCGACAAACGCATCCTCGAGGAGATGAAGGACCCCCTCATTCATCTCGTCCGCAACGTGATCGATCACGGCATCGAGAAGCCGGATGCCCGGACGCCAAAGCCGCGATGCGGCGCGCTGACGATCGCCGTGTCGCAACAGGAGGGCAACAAGGTGGAGATCGTCGTCGCCGACGACGGCGGCGGGATCGACATCGGGAAAGTGAAGGCGTCCGCGGTGAAGAACGGCCTGCTATCGGAGGAGGAGGCGGAACGCTGCGGCGAACAGGAGGCGCTGGCGCTCATTTTTCTATCGGGCGTTTCAACCAGCCCGATTGTCACGGACATCTCCGGACGCGGCCTCGGCATGGCGATCGTGCGCGAAAAAGTCGAAAAACTCGGCGGCCGGATTGCGATCGAAACCAAGCCGCGCCTGGGCACGACATTCAGGATTTTGCTGCCGGTCACCCTCACCACTTTCAAGGGCGTGGTCGTCGAAACATCGGACCAGGTCTTCGTGATTTCGAGCGCCAACGTGGAACGGGTCGTGCGCTTGAAACGCTCCGAAATCCGCTCGGTCGAGAACCGGGAGGTGATCGTGCTCGATGGCCGCGTCCTGTCCCTTGTCAGGCTGGACGACGCGCTGGAGTTGCGTCAGCGAAAAAGCGGCGCGGACGATCCGTACGTGCTGGTCGTCGTGCTCGGCGCCGGGGAAGATCGCGTCGCCTTCTCCGTGGATGCCGTGCTCAACGAGCAGGAAGTGCTCGTGAAAAATCTCGGCAAACTCCTCGCGCGCGTCCGCAACGTGGCCGCCGCGACGGTGTTCGGCTCGGGCAAAGTGGTGCCGATCCTCAACGCCGCCGATCTGCTCAAGTCCGCTGCCCGGGCCGGCGGCGCGACTTCGGAAGCGGACGGCCCCGGGGCAAGACCCGAAACCCGCCCCCCCATGCTCCTCGTCGTCGATGATTCGGTGACGTCGCGAATGCTGTTGAAAAACATCCTGGAATCGGCGGGCTGCAAGGTCAAAACGGCCATCGACGGCTCCGACGCCTGGACGGCGCTGAAAACGCAGGAATTCGATCTTGTCGTAACCGACATCGAAATGCCGAGAATGAACGGCTTCGACCTCACCTCAAAAATTCGCGCCGACAAGGAACTCTCCGAACTGCCCGTCGTGCTTGTCACCGCACTCGAGGCGCGGGAGCATCGCGAGCGGGGCATCGAAGCGGGCGCGAACGCGTATATTGTGAAAAGCAGCTTCGATCAGAGCGATCTGCTCGATGTCATCCACCGGTTTGTGAAAACATGAGATCCCGAAAAATCCAGGTTCTGGTCGTCGAAGATTCGGTTGTCGCCCGGGAATTGCTCCTGCGCATCCTCAATTCCGACCCCGGGATCGAGGTCATCGGCATGGCGCGCGACGGGGCGGAAGCGCTGGCGTTGTTGGGCGCAAAAAAACCGGATGTCATCACGATGGACATTCATATGCCGGGGATGGACGGATTCCAGGCGACCCGCCGCATCATGGAAACGCGGCCGGTGCCGATCGTGATTGTCACCGCCAACGGCAACCCTTTGGATGTCGCCACAAGCTTTCGCGCCATGGAAGCGGGTGCGGTCGGAGTCGTCAACAAGCCCAAGGGATTAAAAGACCCCGATTTTTCCATCGACAGCCGCAGGCTGATTCAAATCGTGAAGACGATGGCGGAAGTGCGCGTCTTGCGGCGATGGACGCGCGAGCGGCACGCGTCGATCGAGGAGCGCGGGAGAAACGGCCTCAAATTTCCCCCGGCGCTCCCACCAGCGGACAAAGCCGCCGCCATCGTGGCCATCGGCGTGTCGACCGGCGGGCCGCCCGTTCTCCAAAAGATCCTGGCGGCTTTGCCGAAAACCTTCCCGGCTCCCATCCTGATCGTCCAGCACATCAGCGAGGGCTTTGTCCCCGGCCTCGTCGACTGGCTGGCGCAGACCACGGGATTTCCCGTGCATCTTGCCGCGCATGGCGAAAAGCTGCTGCCAGGGCATGCCTATATCGCACGGGACGACCATCACATGGGCGTCGATCCTCCCGGCCGGATCATCCTCAACGCCAGCGAAGCCGAAAACGGCGTGCGTCCGGCGGTTTCCTATCTTTTTCGCTCGGTCGCCGAAGTGTTCAGGGAACGCGCGGTCGGCGTTTTGCTCACCGGCATGGGCAGGGATGGGGCCGAGGAGTTGAAGCTCATGCGCGGCCAGGGCTCGGTCACCATCGCGCAGGACCAGGAAAGCTCGGTCGTGTTTGGCATGCCGGGGGAAGCCGTGAAGATCGGAGCCGCCACGCATGTGCTTTCGCCCGAGCAGATCGTGAAAATGCTTTCGGAGCTCGTTGGCGCTCCGCGAAACGGAACGGAGATCCAGCCATGAACACCGAATCACAAAGGACGAACCGGGCGGACGAAATTTTGATTGTCGAGGACAGCGCGACACAGGCGATGATGCTGCAAAACATGCTGGAAAAGCACGGCTTCCGCGTGAGCGCCGCCGACAACGGACGCACGGCACTCGAAGCGCTGGCATCCCGCAAGCCGATCCTGGTCATCACCGACATCCAAATGCCGGAGATGGACGGGTACGAGCTTTGCCGCAGAATCAAGGCGGACGCCGCCCTCAAGGACATCCCCGTCATCCTGCGCACTTCGCTCTCCGCCCCCGAGGACATCATCCACGGCCTCGAGTGCGGGGCGGACAACTTCATCGTGAAGCCGGATGAAGAGGAGTTTCTCCTCTCGCGCGTGCATGCCATTCTGGACAACCGGGAGATCGGCGACACCGGGCGGGAAAGCGGCGGGATCGCGGTCTCTTTCGCTGGACAGCGCTATGTCATCAGCGCGGACCGGCGGCAGATTTTGACCTTGCTGCTGACGACCTACGAGACGGCCGTGAAGACGAACCGGGCACTGATCAAGGCGCATGAGGACTTGAGGGCGGCCCAGGCGCAACTCATCGAAGCGGAGAAGCTGCAATCCGTCGGACGGCTCGCCGCGGGCGTGGCGCACGAGGTGAAAAACCCGCTCGCGATCATGGAAATGGGCCTCGAGTTTCTCGCCTGCCAGAAGAATTCCGAGGAAAGCGCAGCCATGCTGGGCGACCTCAAGCTGGCGGTGAAGCGGGCCAACGACGTGATCTCCAGCCTCATGGAACTCACCGCGCCCGACGAGATGGGCATGCGCGCGGTTTCGATGGATGTCCTGCTCGACCGGGCATTGTACGATCTCCATGCGGAAGTCGCCGTCTCGGGCATCGAGGTGATCACCGATTACGCCGCGGACAAGGCCGAGTGCCGCGTCGACACCGCGAAGATCGAGCAGGCGTTTCGCAACGTGCTCACCAATGCGGTCCAGGCCATGCCGAGCGGCGGCACGCTTACCTTGCGGACTTACTCGAGGACGCTCGGCCCGGCGGACGCAAGCTTCGACGCGGGCGACAAATCCGGCAGCCGCCTCCGCGAGGGGGAGAGAGCGGTGATCGTCGAAGTGCGCGACACCGGCCCCGGCATCGCCCCCGAAAACCTGACGAAGGTCTTCGAGCCGTTTTTCAGCACCAAGCCAACCGGCAAGGGCATGGGCCTGGGGCTTACGGTCGCAAAAAAATTCATCGACTTGCATGGCGGCCGCATCGCCATCCGCAACCTCGACGATCTCGGCGCGGTGGTCACGATGATTTTCAAAGCCCTGTGAAGGACGGCTTAAACCCTCTGGGATTTCACCTCGGATGCGTCAATTGAAATGGAAACCGGTTTAATACCTTTTTCCAATGCTATTGGTGCCAATCGCCAGCCATCGGGTAGCCCGGACAACTTGTTGTCCGGGTGCGCGTAGCGCACAAGAAGCAGCCACTCGCGTCTGCACGTAACCTTAACTTCATCATTCTTGGGTGGCTTCTTGGGGCCTTCGGCCACCCGGACAACAAGTTGTCCGGGCTACCCGACGCAATAGTATCATTAACGCTAAGAAGCGGTCTAATTTGTTTTGCCGATCGGGGCCGAGGGATGAATCTTCAGGTCGGTGAACCCGCCGAATAGCTGCTCGCCGCCGCGCTTGATCGTCAAGCGGGTCAAGCCGTTCTTCTCCCTCGCGAAGCTCAGGTCATCCTGCTGGTCCGCCCATTTCAACATCGCCGTTCCCTTGGCCGGATCGGTGCTGATCGCCGGAAGCGTCTGGCCCTCCTTGAACGGATAGAGCAGAACCTTGAAGTCCGGCGAGACCGAATTGGACTGGATCTCCACACGGCCCTTTTCCTGAATGACCGTGGCCTCGTTATTGCCCAAAAGCCGAAGCAGCATTTTCCGCGGCCCCGACGTCTCGCTCAAGACGTAGCTGCCATCCGCCTGTTTGTTGAGAACCACATCGCTGAGCACCTGGAGATAGGAGTCATACTGGTGCTTCTGGTCGTCCTTCTGAATGTCATCAATCACGATCACATAGGGATGCGCGCCGCGCGCCAGGGCGCAGGTCCGGAAGGCAAACCGCACCGGATTGTAGGGCTTGCGCCAGAAATTGGTGCCCGAAAAGCCGTACTGGGGATTATTGGGGTCATCCGCGCCGTGAAGAGCCGGGGGCACGGCGGGACTTTTCCAGGGCCAGCCCAGCTCCTCCAAGGTCGAGGTCTCGGGCTCCCAGCCATCGCCCGGGGTCTTGAAGGAATCAGTCCACTGCCAGTCATACGAGCGCTTCAGGTCCATGCACCCGGCGGTGAAGGCGGGGCTGTCGAACCGCGCCGCCATGTTGCCGTTGGGCACCTTCACGTCCTGGCTCTTGCCGTCGATATGGATGATCGTCTGGTTGTCGGGCGACGGGGCTTTTTGCCACTCATTGCCAATCCACTCGCGTCCATCCGCGCAGACGATGAAACGGCCACGATCGATGTTCTCGTGCCGATTCATCCATGCGTCCTGCCGGCAGTAGAAATTCAGATAAAGGCAATCGGGCGTCCAGTCGCTGCGGGTGATCATCAGCCCAAGCCGGGCAAACTCGGCCGTCAGCGGCAGATTCAGCTTCGCCGGGTCCGTCGGCAACTTGTCCGTGTCCTCCCAATCCATGGCCAGGAGCGTGCTCATGTCCGCGTACTGCCACTGATTATGGAGCGAGTAGTCCCCGCCCTTGTATTGGCGGAAGTAGTAATTCACGAGCGGATTGCCCGGCATCGCCCAGCGGGAGAGCGTTGGAAAGCTCTCATACGGATTCAACGCATTGCAGGCATAGCTGACTGTTTCGCCGCCATGCTCGCCGGGAATCAGCGACTGCACCGCCCATGTCCAGTACGGCAGGTAGTTCGGGTGATGGAACAGATCGTCCCCGCGCCGGGCCATCGCGATCATCGCAAAGGTTCCCTCGCGCATGGAAGTATTGCCCATGTATCCGTCCTCATTTCCGCCGCCGTCGGGATAGAGAGACGAATCAAACCAGTTGTGGAGCAACTGCGGAAACAGATCGTAATGAGCCTGGTCAAAGCCCTCTTCGCCTTCGATGGCCAGCATCATGATGGCAAACTCGCCGTGGTAGCCGTACCAGTTGGTGACGGCGCGTCCCTTCGGATAGCCCATGCCCCAGCTCATCAAATCCTTCGTCGCCGTTGCCAGGGCCAGGCGGCAGGTCTCTTGCTGCTCGGGACTCATGTCGTTGTAGAGAAAATCATAGGACAAGGCGAAGCTCTCCCCGCCGCGGTACCAAAGCTGACCCAGGCCGGTCGAGATGCCCCTCACACCCTTTAGGCCATTGACGTCATCCTTAACCGTTCCCCACCTTGGGTCGGGAGGATTCACCCTGCTGCGCGCCAGCACCACCCGGGCGAAATTGGTCACGGCCTTCGCCACCTTCGCTTTTTGCCGCCCGTCCTGATGGTAGATGGCCTCCATGGTCGCGAGCAGCAGATCATGCACCGGCCCGGGATTGGGGAAGGCTGTCAGGAGTTCCTCATCCGTCGCGCCAGGATTAATGGCGGCGAGCGTGTCGATGACCTTCGACTGATACGGCTTGGAGAAAAATGCCATGCCCTTGTGCGTGCTGATGACGCGCTCGCGCCAGGAGGGGATGTCCCGCGGGCTGAGCAGCACCCGCGGATGCACGCCAATCGGAGGCACCTCGCTGAACTTTCTGACACCCTGCGCATCAACCTCCCCGGACTGCACGGCCTGATCTCCACCCTCGGAATTTGCGGCGCGCAACGCCGGGCCGAAAACGGGTCCGGCCAGAACCAGGCCGGCAAGCCCCACGACGACGATCCTCGGGGCGAAACTCACGGGCTTTGCGATGATCGTTCGGTGATTGCAATATCGAAGGCTTCTCATGGGATGATGGTTGGCGGGGGTTGTGTTCGTACTCGTCAGGTTAAATGAGATCAGTGCCGGAAACCGGCGGAATTCACAGGGAACAACGCGGCGTCCGCCGCTTGGACGACAAAAAAAGGGTGGGCGGCCATTGTCGATTCTCCGCACTAGCCGTCAAGCCCGATCAAAGTGGCGAAAGAGTTCCACCGAGCATCGGAGTGACAGGATTTGAACCTGCGACCTCCTGGTCCCAAACCAGGCGCTCTACCAAGCTAAGCTACACTCCGTTGATGAATCACTTACGCTTGCAAAAACCAGCCCGGTTTGCTCCAGGCACCGTTTGCATCGGTATGCACCCTCTGCCGCCCACTATGGGCTGATCCCGTCGGGCGGCAAGCAAATCCGCCGCAGCCTCGACACCGGAGACCTTCCCCTCGCCCGCCGGAAATTGCAGGACCTGCGCCGGGACATTGAACTCACCGATCCTGAACTGGCCCGCCGGGGGACAAGGCCGCGCGTTCATTCGCTTGTTTGCGCTGGAGCACAGCCGTCAACGACCTTGCCAGGACAGGAAGGTTGTCCCCGGAAAGAATCTCGAGATGTCCGCCCGGAACCCGGTGGAAGGCGGCCCCGCCGCGAGCCAGATATTTCCAATGCCACCGCAACCATAAGCTGGCCTCGTCACTGACAAAAACATCCACCGAGCCGGGGTAAGAGCGGAGATGGTAGGGAAACGCCACTGCATGATAGTAATCAATGGAACCGGGAAACTCAGGAAGTTCGGCGCCAGGAGGGGGCGGAGCGGTGACGAGAGTTGGTTTGGAGCGGTTCTTTTCAAGCATCCAATACCGAAGCGCAGCCCAGCGCCCCCGGACGTAATCGAGTTGCTCGCGCAACGGCAATTTCCACCACTGCCGCAAATGAACCAGGCAGCGAACGGGAAGATATGTGGCCATTGCCAGTCCATGGAAAAACCACGGAACCGCCTGGATCGGCCCGCTATCCATGAGCGCAAGCAGCGCGACCCGCCGTCCAAGGCGATGAAGCTGTTGGGCGACTTCAAAAGCAAACACACCGCCGAGCGAATACCCCGCGAGATAGTACGGCCCCTCCTTCTGAAAAGAGACGATTTCCCTGACGTAATGGGCGGCCATTTCTTCGACCGTGACATGCCGGGGCGACCTGCCATCCAATCCGACGGCCTGGATGCCGTACGAGGGTTGATCCGGGCCGATCCGCCCGGCCAGATCCAGAACGCCATAAACGTCCCCGGCAGATCCGTGAACAAAGAATAAGGGCGGCCTGGAACCCCGCGGCTGCAGCGGCACCAGCGAACTCCAGGGCGGCGCCCAATCCTCGTCATGCAACCGGCGGGCCAGCGACTCCATCGTGGGCGATTGGAACAAGGCCGCGATGGGGAGCTTGCAACCCAGGAGCTTGTCGATCTCCGCCGCCAGCCGCGTTGCGAGGAGAGAGTGGCCCCCCAGGGCAAAAAAATTGTCCTGCCGCCCAATGTCATCCCGTTGAAAGAGCCTCTGCCAGATGCGGGTCAACTCGAGCTCCAGGAGATCGATGGGCCGGTCGTTTTCTCCGGGAGCGCCCCAGCCGCACGTTTCCGGCGCGGGCAGAGCTTTCCGGTCCACTTTCCCGCTTGGTGTCATGGGGAGTTGCTCAAGCCAGACAAATGAGTTTGGCAGCATGTATTGCGGCAATTTTTTCGCCAGGCGCGCGCGCAGGATCGCGGCGTCGGGCTTTTTCCCGGCTTTAGCCACAAGGAATGCGACCAAGCGTTGGTCCCCCGGGGCAGACGCACGAACGATGGCGATTGCGTCGCGGACTTCGGGTTGGGCGCGCAACGCGGCCTCGATTTCTCCCAATTCGACTCGGAAGCCGCGGATTTTCGCCTGGGAATCGAGGCGTCCCAGGAACTCGATGTTGCCGTCGCTCCGCCAGCGGGCGCGGTCCCCGGTTCGGTAAAGTCTGGCTCCCGCGCGGGGGCTGAACGGGTCCGGGACGAATCTTTCAGCGGTCAATTCCGGCTGGTGGAGGTAGCCGCACGCGACCCCGTCCCCGCCTGCATATAACTCACCCGCCACGCCCACAGGCACGGGTTGGCGTGCTTCATCCAGAATGTATACTTGAGTGTTCGAAATGGGACGGCCTATCGGGACGCCGGGCGCCAGGTCCCGTTCGTCCTCAACCGCATGGCAGCAGGTGAAGGTCGTGTTCTCCGTCGGTCCGTAGCCGTTGATAATCCGGCAGCCGGGAAGCGAGCGACGGGCTTTGCGGACATGCTCGGGCGAAAGCACGTCGCCGCCCGCCAGCAACTGCCGCAGGGGCTTGAGATCATCCAGGCACTCATCCACCATGAGATGGAACAGACCTGCCGTGAGCCATGCGGTCGTGACCCCGTGCAAACGAATGGCCTCGCCAATTTCCCCAAGCGTGAACGGCCCCGGCGGCATCACCACCACCCGCCCGCCGTTGAGCAGCGCGCCCCACAGCTCAAACGTGGAGGCATCGAAAGACAGCGGAGAGAGATGCAACAACGTCTCTTCCGGGTTGAGCGACACATAGTCAGCCCCCTTCACCAGCCGCACCACGCCGCGATGCGGCACCACGACGCCTTTGGGCTGGCCGGTCGACCCCGAAGTGTAGCTCACGTAGGCTGGGGCGCCGGCTTGGTTGGGAGGCGTGGCGGCGGCTGTTTCCACCGGAGACGACTCCAACAATTCCTCGATCGAGACGAGCGCGGGCCGGTCGGCCGCCGAATCACCCGGCAGATCAGGCGGAGGCTTGCCCGACTGCCTTCGGAAGAGGAGGACCTTGGGCCGCGCATCGGCGAGGATCACCCGCAATCGTTCCTGCGGCAGGTTTTCCTCCAAAGCCCAATAGGCACCGCCTGCCTTGAGAATGCCGAGCAGGCCGATGATCATCTCGAACGAGCGCTCGACACAGAGTCCCACCAGGACATCGGGTCCCACGCCAAGCGCGCGCAAGTGATGCGCCAGCCGGTTGGCCCGGCTGTTGAGTTCCCCGTAGCTCAGGGATTGCCCTTCGAACACCACCGCCACTGCGCCGGGCGCGCGCTCCGCCTGCTCCTCGAACACCTCGTGAACGCACTTGTCCCGCGGATAGTCCCGCGCCGTGTCGTTCCATTCCACCAGGATTTGACGGCGTTCCGCCTCGGGCAGGAGGTTCAACTGGCCGATTGGTTTTTGGGGATTTTCCGCGATGGATCGAAACAGCTCCGTCAAGTGCCGGGCCATGCTCCCGGCGCGGTCCGCGGAGAATAGATCGGTGGCATAATGAAGCCGGCAGGCCAACGACTGATCCAGGGCCTGAACGCTCAAGAACAGGTCGTTCTTGCTCGTCATGGTTTCCACCGGCAGGAGCCGGCTCCGGGCTTGATCCAGGCGCAGGGGAGCGATCCCCTCTTCCAATAAGACGAACATCACTTGATACAAGGCATGTTGCGCCGCGGGGCGATCCTTGATCGTCATTTCCACGATCTGCTCGAAGGGCAGCTTGGCATGGCCGAAAGCCTCCAAGGCGGTCTCACGAACCTGTCGTACCGCTTCCGTGAAGCTGCGGCTTCCATCCAGCCGCACCCGAATTGCCAGGGGGTTGAGAAAATAACCGAGCAAAGCCTTCACTTCCGGTCTTTCCCGGTTGGCCATCGGGGTGCAGACGATCAGGTCATTCTGACCTGTGCAGCGATGAAGCCAGACTTGGAACGCAGCCAGCATCACCGTGAACAAAGTCGTCCGTTCGCGGCTTGCCAGTGCGCGAAAGCCGCCCGCCACCGTGTCGGTGAGCTGGAAATCATGGAACGCGCCCCGACCGCTGGGTTGGGGCGGTCTCGTCAGATCGGCAGGCAATTCCAAGGCCGGCGGCAGATCCCAAAGCTGCTTCTTCCAATAATCAAGCAACTGCTCCCGCAGCGGCCCGGTTAACTGTCGCCTCTGCCAGGCGGAGTAGTCCGTGTATTGTATGGGCAATTCCGGCAGGTTGGCGGATTTGACCTGCCCGTCGCTGTTATAAATGGCTTCCAGTTCCTGGAAGAAAAGCCGCAAGGACCATTCGTCCACGATGCTATGGTGGAAGGTGACCGCCAGCGCGTGTTCGTCTTCATCGAGTTCGACCCAGATGGCCCGCCACACGGGGGCTTGGTCCAGATCAAACGTCAGGCGTGCCTCTTCCAGCATCAGGCCTTCCAACGCGGCCTTCCTTTGGCCTGGCGGGACAGCCCGCAGGTCGATTTCCTTCCAAGGCAATGCAACGTCTTTCGCGGGGACGATCTGCTGCAACAGATCTTCCCCATTTTGCACCAGCGCCGTCCGCAAAACCTCGTGGCGCTCCAGAATCGCCTGCAGGGATCGGCGGACCTTTTCCCGGTCCACCCGGCCGGAGAAGTGCCAGCCGACCGCCTGGTTGTAGGTGGCCTGGTCTGGCAACGTCTGCTGCACCAGCCACATCTGTTGCTGGGCAAATGACATCGGCATCGGCTTTTTCCGATCCGTCTTTTCAAGGGCTTTGGCGGTTTGCAATTCCCCCGCAGAAGACTTCAATTTCTTCGCCAAGCCTTCGATCGTGGGGTATTCAAACAACCAGCGCAGGGGGACCTCCACGCGCAAGAGACTCGTTATCCGCAAGCACATCGAGACGGCCAGCAGGGAATGGCCTCCCAAATCAAAGAAATTATCCCGGACGCCCACCCGTTCCCGGCGCAGCACAGTCTGCCAAATCTCCACGAGTTCACGCTCCCGTTGATCGCGCGGCGCCACGTAATCCGCACCGGAAACAAGTTCAACTCCGTCCAACTTCAAAAGCGCCTTCTGGTCCACTTTGCCATTGATGTTCAAAGGCATGGCAGGGACAGCCATAAATCGCGAGGGAATCATGTAATCCGGCAGCTTCTGCGCCAGCCATTGCCGCAGAGATCGGATCGATGGCTCCGCTTTTTCCCGTCCAACCACAAAAGCCGCCAGCGATTTGTCCTCGCCGCCAACATCCTGGGCCAGCACCGCGCATGAGGCCACTTCGGGATGACCGTTAAGCACGGCCTCGATTTCTCCCGCCTCGATGCGATGTCCCCGAATCTTGATCTGACGGTCGGCGCGCCCCAGATATTCAATGTCACCATCGGGTCGCCAGCGGGCAAGATCGCCCGTCCGGTAGAGTCGCGCATCCGGGTCGGATGAAAAAGGATTGGGAATGAAACGCTCCTTCGTCAGATCGGGGCGGTTGAGGTAGCCCCGCGCCAGACCCGCGCCGCCGATAAAGAGTTCGCCCGTGATGCCGATAGGCACGGGTTGGCGGAGCGAATCAAGAATGTAAATCTGCAAATCGGGAATTGGCCTGCCAATCAGGCTTGGGCCCTTCACGTCATTCTTGGTCAATGGCCGGTAGGTGACGTGCACGGTCGTTTCCGTGATGCCATACATGTTCACGAGTTGAGGGCGTGCGTCGCCGTGACGCTCGAACCATGGTTCGAGGCTTTGCATGGACAGAGCCTCGCCTCCGAAGATGACGTAGCGCAAAGCGAGTTCACCGGGAACCCCGGCGCTGGCTTCGGCCTGAATAAACGGAAGAAATGCGCTCGGTGTCTGGCTCAGCACGGTCACTTTCTGCGCGAGGAGCAATTCGTAAAACGCACTCGGCGACCGGCTGACGGAATACGGGACGATAACAAGTCTTCCGCCGTAAAACAAGGCTCCCCAGATTTCCCAAACCGAAACGTCGAACGCGTAGGAGTGGAACATTGTCCAGACGTCCCGCTCATCGAATTGAAACCAGTCGGCGGTGGCCTGCATGAGGCGCACGACGTTGTGATGGGTGATAAGCACACCCTTGGGCTGGCCGGTTGAACCGGACGTGAAAATGACGTATGCCAAATCTTCGGGCGAGGCCTGGTTTCCGGGATTTGTCGCGGGCTGACAGTCCCATTCAGCCGGTTGCGAATCATCAAGATAAATTATTTTCGACTTAAGATCGGGCAATCGGGCGGCAAGCTTTCGTTGGGTGAGCAGCACCGGCGGATGCGCATCTTCAAGGATAAGGGCCAGGCGTTCCGGAGGGTTTGCCGGATCGAGCGGCACGTAAGCTCCGCCAGCCTTGAGAATGCCGAGCAGGCCGGCGATCATCTCAAACGAGCGCTCGACACAGAGTCCCACCAGGACACCGGGTCCCACCCCAAGCGCGCGCAAGTGATGCGCCAGCCGGTTGGCCCGGCTGTTCAGTTCCCGGTAGCTCAGGGATTGCCCTTCGAACACAACCGCCGCGGCGTCGGGCGCGCGCTCCACCTGCTCCTCGAACACCTCGTGAACGCACTTGTCCCGCGGATAGTCCCGCGCCGTGTCGTTCCATTCCACGAGCAGGCGATGCTTTTCGGCTGGAGACAGCAGCGAAATCTCCGACACTCGCCGGGCAGGATTGGCCGCGACGTCGAGCAGCACCGCGCGCCAATGATCGAGCATTTGTCGCGCGCGTTCGGGCTCGAAAAGATCCAAACTGAATTCCATCGCCGCCCTTAAACCCCGGGACGTCGGCCTTACCGCCAGGCTCAGGTCGAATTTCGACGTTTGCGTGCTCACCGGAAACGGGGCTACTTCGAGGCCGGCCAGTTGAAGATCAGCCTCCGGGAAATCTTGCAGGGCAAAGGTGGCTTGGAACAACGGGGTCATGCCCGCATCTCGGCGCACCTGCAAAAGACGGACCAGCACCTCGAAAGGCATGTCCTGATGCTCGTATGCCTCCAGCGCGGTCTGCCTCACGCGGTCCAGTATTTCCTCAAAGGCCGCATCGCCGGAAACCTCGGTGCGCATGACAAGCGTATTGGCGAAGAGGCCGATCAGCCCTTCCGCTTCGGGGCGCTGCCGGTTGGCGATCGGCACGCCGACGAGCACATCCGTCTGGCAGGTGTAGCGATGAAGGAGGACTTTGAAGGCGGCCAGTAGGACCATGAAAAGAGTGGCATTCCGTTCCTGCGCCCGCGCTTTGAGAGCGGTGACGAGTTCGCGGTCGATCTCCAGCGAACAATCGCCCCCGCGAAACGACTCCGTGGCGGGTCGAAGCCGGTCGGCCGGAATATTCAGCGGCTCAGGATCGCCGCTCAGCTTGCGCTTCCAATAGGCTGCCTGCTCCTCGAAAGCGCCGCTTTCAAGCCGACGCCGCTGCCATGCAGAATAACCCGCGAATTGCACGGGCAGTTCCGGCAGAGTGACTGGGACACCCGCGGTGAGCGCCGCGTAGATCGTCGAAAGCTCGCGGCATAGATTCGAGAACGACCAGCCGTCCGTGATGATATGGTGCATGACGACAAGGAGCAGGTGCTCGTCGTGCCGGATCGAGGCAAGCACCACACGAAACGGCGGCGCGGCCGCAAGGTCAAACGGAAGACAAGCCGCTTTCTCGATGCAATGTTTGGCCGCCGACATCCGGTCCTCCGCCGGCGCTCGCAAAACCGGCGCGTGTTCAATCCGAAATGTGCTGGAAGAAGCGATGCGCTGGACCAGCCCGCGCTTCTCCATGGCAAAGGTCGTCCGAAAACTTTCGTGGCGTTGAATCACCTGATGGAACGCCTCCTCGAGCCTTAAGACCGGCACGGAACCGCGCAGATGATAAGCCATCGGGGTGCAATATGCCGGGCAATCCCGCATGAAGTGGTGCATGAACCAGATCCGCTGCTGGCCATTGGATGCGGGATGGACGGCCACCTGCGAGCCATCCCCGTCCACGTCCACCCGCAGGGGCGGTTCCTTGGGCATTGAGACATGGGCCCCGCCGGTGGTTTCCGCATGGGTTCTTTCCCCATTGAACCGGCGGGCCAGCAGCGCGCGCTGGGCTGGGGTCAAGGATGACAGGCGCTGCTTGATAACCTCGCGCCCCTCGCTCACCGGGCCCGTTTCTCGATCACCGGCAGGATTTCTTTCACCCCGGAGGCGCTGGCGCAAGCTTTCCTCCTTCGGGTCGGGTGGCACAATGGGCGGCATGGGGTGGTCTTTGTATCAAGAATCTTCAGTCGTCTCAAGCTGACGGTCACCTCGCCGGCTGTCGCGCTTCATCCAGGAGCCTGGCCTGTTCCTCGACGGGAAGCGCGGCGAGCGCGGCCGCGAGCAGATCAATTTCGCGGGCGGCGACGAGTTCGTCCAGCCGCGCCCCGAGCAGCGCCGGCGTGGGCAGTCGGAAGAGCAACGGCGCCGGCAGTTCAAGCGCCAGGGCTTGGTTGAGGCGGACGATCACCCGCGTCGCGCGCAGGGAGTCGCCACCCAACGCAAAAAAGTTATCCTCCCGGCCGACACGCTCCAAGCCGAGGACCTCGCCGATCGTTTCAGCCACACGCTTTTCCATGTCCGACACCGGGGGTTCGTAGGCGGGGCTGAGGGATTGCGCCAGGCGGCTGGCCATGCCGATGCGCTGAATCTTGCCGGTCGGCCCTTTTGGGACGTCATCCACCAGAACGATCCGGCTTGGCACCTTGAAAGCAGGGAGCCGATCGAACAGGAACGCGCGCAACTCCGCTTCATTGCAAGACACCCCGGCCCGCAGGACGACTGCCGAGGCGATGTCTTCCCCGAGCGACGGATGCGGCACCGCAAAGGCCACCGTCTGCCGAACCGCCGGATGGGCAAGCAACGCCTCGTCGATCTCGCGCGGGGCTATCTTCTCGCCTCCACGATTGATCAGTTCCTTCAGCCGGCCCGTGATGAAAAGGTAGCCTTCCTCGTCGAAGCAGCCTTGATCCCCCGTGCGAAACCACCCGGCGCGCCAGGCGCTCGCATTGGCGTCGGGATTGTTTTCGTACCCCGGCGTCACATTGGGGCCCCGGATGGCCACTTCGCCGATGGCGCCGCTTTCGAGCCGCGCGCCCGCTTCGTCCAGGATCGCCACTTGCGGTCCGGCGGGCAACCCCACGGAGCCGGCCTTCCGGACGCGGGGCGGCAGCGGATTGCTGGCCATTTGATGCGCGGCCTCGGTCATTCCGTAGGATTCGATCACTGGCACGCCGAAGACTTTTTCAAGCCCCGCCATCACCGGCGGCGGCAACGGCGCGGAAGACGAGCGGATGAATCGCAGCGAGCTTGCGGGAAAGGAATTGTCCCGCGCAAAATCCAGCAGCGCCTGGAGCACCGTGGGCACGGCCGAAAACCATGTCGGCTTCCTCGTCTCGATCCAGCCGGGAAACCGATCGGCGTGGAACGCACGAACACAAACGCAGCTGCCGCCCGCACCGAGCGCCGCCAGCAGGCACGCGAGACCATGGATGTGAAAGAGCGGCATTGCCGAGAGACTGATGTCATCGGGCCGCAGTTGCAGCGTCGCCGCGATATTCCGGGCCGAAGCGCACAGGTTCGCATGAGTCAGAGGCACCCTTTTCGGACGAGACGTGGTGCCCGAGGTGTGAAGCACGAGAGCCACGTCTTCCGGTCCCGCGAAATCCAAAGCGGTTTCCGCGGGCGAAGTCGCGCCGGACAAACCAAGAATGCCCCCGCCTTCTTCCAACGGGTTGAGTTCCACGACCGGAATGCCCAACGCCGCCGCCGCCGCGCGCGCGGGAGAGTCGCTGCCCCGCGGCACAACCAGCGCTCCCGCCGGTAAATCCCGCAGGTGAAACTCGAACTCCCTTTCAAAATAAGCGGGGTTTAGCGGAGCTGAAGCGGCCCCTGCCGCGATTGCGAGAAAAGCCACGGCCAGATCGGGCCCCTGCGGCAAGACAATGGCGACGCGATCTCCTCGCCCGATACCCAGATGATTGAGGGACTGCACGGTCGCCGCCACCCGGGCCTGTAGTTCCCGATGTGACAGATGCGCCCCATCTTCAGCGAGAATGGCCGGGCGCGATCCATATCGCGCCGCATTGCATTCCAACATCGCCCCGATTGACGCCCAATCTTCCGGGAATTTCATCATTCGGGGCATTGTAAGCCAATTCTTTGATCTACCGCTACTCTCATTGCGCGGCGGTTGTCGTCGTTTTAAAAGTGTTTTGTTCACGCCTCCACTAACGATGTGGCGGCTGTTTCCAAGCGCGGTTTCGATGGGGCCGGTGAGGATTTCAGCCAAGCCGTCGCGCTCAATCTACAGGCTGCGATGGCCTGCCGCCTCCTTCCGCCCTTGACGCTCATCGCGGCTCCCCCTAAGACAAGAGGTGCGGCTGCGCGCTTTAATTGCCAGAGGGTCGCCGACGCGACATTTCTGTAAGATGCCCCCAGCCCATTTCGATCTCTCCCACAACTTCACAACCCCTTTTCCTCCAAGCTATTTACGATGAACATTTTCTCAGGTCTTTTTTCCAACGATATCGGCATTGATCTCGGCACCGCCAACACCCTCGTTTACGTTCGCGACCGCGGCATTGTGCTGCGCGAACCCTCCGTTGTCGCCATCAAGGCGGGATCCAAGCGGGTCCTCGCCGTGGGCGACGAAGCCAAGCGGATGCTCGGGCGCACGCCGGGCGACATCATCGCGGTGCGCCCGATGAAGGACGGCGTGATCGCCGATTTTGAAATCACCGAGGCGATGCTCAAGGCCTTCATCCACAAGGTCAGCAACAAGCGCGGCTGGCAGCGGCGTCCACGCATCGTCATCGCCGTGCCGACCGGCATCACCGAGGTGGAAAAACGGGCCGTGAAAGACTCGGCCATCAACGCCGGCGCGCGCGACGTTTATCTCATGGAGGAACCGATGGCGGCGGCGATCGGCGTCGGCCTGCCGGTGCAGGAAGCGGCCGGCAACATGATCGTCGACATCGGCGGCGGCACAACCGAGGTGGCCATCATCTCGCTCGGCGGCATCGTCTTCTGCCGCAGCGTGCGCGTCGCGGGCGATGAGCTCGACGAGAGCATCATCAATTACATGCGCCGCGCCTACAATCTCATGATCGGCGAGCGCACCGCCGAGGACATCAAGATCAAGATCGGCTCGGCCTACGCGGTCGAGAAGGAAACGACGATGGAAGTCAAGGGCCGCGACCTCGTCGCCGGTTTGCCCAAGACCCTGACAATCACCTCGCAGGAAGTCCGCGAAGCCATGGCCGAGCCGGTGCAGGTCATCGTGGAATCGATCCGCATCACGCTCGAGCGCTGCCCGCCCGAGCTATCCGCCGACTTGGTCGAGCGCGGCATTGTCCTGGCCGGCGGCGGCGCGCTGCTCCGCGGCCTGGATAAAATGCTGGCCGAGGAAACCGGTCTGCCCGTCCATGTCGCCGAAGATCCCCTCAGCGCCGTGGCGGAAGGCACCGGCAAGGTGCTTCAGGAATTCGAGTACATGAAGCGGGCTGCCGAATCCGAGCGCCGGAGCTAGAACTCATTTCAAAAGTAGCCATGGGTCGCGTTGCATGTTTTAGAGGCGTCTGGCAAGGCGCGACAGAGGGAGTGATGCCCCAGCGCATCTCGACCGAAGGAGCAACGCCGCCAGACGCCTCTAAAAAAGCAACCCGAAGGGCCGGGGTTCTTTTGCCTTGCGGCTTCGTCGCTCGCTCGTCACGTAGCTATGGCTATGCTCCTCACTCGACTCCTTGTCGCAAGGCAAAATCCCTCCCGGCGCGGCCGATGTCTACTTTTGAAATGAGTTCCAGAACTCTTTCCAGCGGCCCTGGATTTTAACTGGTGAATAAAAGCGCCTATTTTCTCTTGGTCCTCGGCATCGGGTCGGCCTTCATCCTGGTTTGCATTCTCCTGCCCGAACAGGTCACCCAAACCCTGCGCAAGGAAACCATGGAGGCGCTCGGCCCGATCCTGCGCACGGCTGACAAACCGGTCACCTTCTTCAGCCGGATGGACAGCAAGCTCACGACGCTGGATGAAGCGCTGGCGGAAGTCACGAAGCTGCGGCAGCGGGTCGCGGAACTCGAGTTGCGCAACCAGTTGCTCTCCGACAAGGAGACCGAAAACAAACGCCTGCGCGAAATGCTCGGCTTTCAGGCCGCATCGAAATATGAGTTGCTGCCCTGCCGCGTGGTCAGCCGCAATCCCTCCAGTTGGTGGGACTCGGTCCAGATCAACGTCGGCTGGGAGACCAACAAGGAACTGGACAAAAAATTCCACGGGAAATATTCCCTCACCTCGGACCAACCGGTCGTCTCTCCGCGGGGCGTGGTCGGCAAAACCGGCGTCGTCTCCCGCTACGTGACCGATGTGATTCTCATGGTGAACCAGAATTGCAGCATCTCCGCCACGGTCGAGGGAACGCACGACCAGGGCATCGTCAAGGGCCAGGGTAATTTCGAAGAGGGCAAACCGCGCGTCATGGCGGACTACCTGCCGAAGGATTCGCAGGTCGCGCCGGGCGTGTTTATCGTCACCAGCGGCCTCGGCCCCTATTTCCCCGCCGGGCTGCGCCTGGGCACGGTCGTCGAGGCCCCTCCCGTGAAGAACGAATATCCCACGTTTGGTCTTTATCGCGAGGCCGTCATCGAACCGACCGCGGACCTGAACCAACTCGACGAACTTTTCATCGTGCTCGGCCCCAAGCAGGCAGACATTCCGGAGGCCAAGCCCGACGCCGCTCCGGCACCGGAAACCGGTTCGGCACCGGCAGCCGGTCCTTCCAGCGTGAGCCAGTAAAGAACCTCGGAGCAAGCTCCGGGGTATTAAGGGTAGCCGTCGCACCACGCAGCCACGCTCGTGAGAGCGTGACCTCTTCTTAAGGCAGCCGCCAGCCTCCGGGCGACGGTGCAGTTCCGGTGGTTGGAAAGAGACAAGCTGAAACGAGCTTCGGGGAATTCAGCCCAAGGGATTAATCAATACTTGCTTTCGGCCCTCCCTGAGCTTAAGTGGTTTCAAAGGAAGAAAATTTATGTCTAACAATTCCAATCAAAATGCGTCGGTCGCCCGCGAAAAATTCGTCGAAGATGTCAAAGTGCTAACGAAGGATGTGCAGGACCTCCTCAAGGCAACCGCCTCCGTGGTCGGCGAGAAGGCGTCCGAAGCCCGCGTCAAAGTCGAGGAAAGCCTGAAAGTGGCCCAGGACAAACTGAACGTCGTGCAGGCAAGTATGAAAGCCAAAGGCCAGGAAGCTTTCTCGGCAACCGATGGGTATGTCCGCGATAATCCATGGAATGCCGTCGGCATCGCCGCCGGGATCGGTTTTCTCCTCGGCATTGGCTTCTCGGCTGGGGCCTTTCTGCGCCGCGGTGACGATTAATCCTCGCGGGAAATCACTTCATGCCAGCCCCTGAAGGCACCGGCTCGGGCGCAAGCCCGGGCCTGTTCTCGTCCTTGCGCTCATTCTGGGGCGTGCTGATCGCCATCCTCTACACCCGGCTCGATTTGGCCACCGCCGAGTTGGAGGATGAGGCGATCCGGGCGATCAAGCTCATCGCGGCCGGCTTGGTCAGTTTGCTGTGCCTGCTCACGGCCTTCTTTTTCGCGATGTTCTTCCTGCTCGCGCTTTTTTGGAATACGGAATACCGCCTTCTTGTCCTGGGAATTATCTTTGGAATTTATTTTGTCGCGGGCATCGGCCTGCTCCTCGTTGCGCGCAACATGGTTCTGAACCGGCCCCGGTTTCTTTCGCAAACGCTCGCCGAATTGCGGCGCGATGCGGAGGGGCTCCGCCACGCCTTGGCCGCGAAGAAAGATGAGGCGAAGCCATGAGCGTGCCTGGGGAAAACTTCGCCGAACGCCGCGGGCTTCTGGCCGCGCAAATCGCCCGTCAGCGAGGTGAACTGGCCGAAGCCTATCGCAACCTCGAAAAGCCGATCCACTACGCCGAATATGGATTGCGCGGCTTCGGATTTCTCCGCAAAAACCCATGGGTTCTCGTCGCCGTCCCCGCCGTCTTCAGCATGGCGTCCACTTTTTTCGGCCTGCGGAAAAAGAAATCCTCCAAGCCCGAGCCCGTCGAGCCGCAGAGCGCCGGGAACCGGCCCAGGGGCTGGAAAAAACATGTCGTGACGTGGGGCGGACACGGCTGGCGGCTCTATAAACTTTATCGTCGCCTGCGGCCCCACTTTCTGTGAGCCAATCGAAACTTCGATCCGTGCCGAAACGCTGGGTGGTCAAGCTCGGCACCGGCATTCTCAGCGACTCCCAAGGCCGGATTGACCTGGCCCAGATCGAGCAACTGGCGGCGCAGGTCGCGGAGTTGCGCCGGCGCGGCCACGAGATGCTCGTCGTCAGTTCCGGCGCGGTTGGTTGCGGCATGTCGCTGCTTGGCCTGACCGAACGCCCCGCCGAAATGGCCGAACTTCAGGCCTGCGCCGCGCTGGGCCAGCCCCGGCTGATGCGGCTCTACGGCGAGGCTTTCGGGCGCGCCGGGGTTCACGTCGCGCAGGTCCTGCTCACCTATCTCGATTTGGACAGCCGGTCGCTCTACGGCAACATCCAGCGCAGCGTCGAGCGCCTGCTGGCGCACAAGGGCGTCGTCCCCATCTTCAATGAAAACGACGTCGTCGCCTATGACGAGCTCGTCGGCGCGCGCTTCGGCGACAACGACCAGCTCTCCGCCCACGTCTCCATCCTGGCCCGCGCGGAGCGGCTCATCATCCTCTCGAACATCCGAGGCCTGGCCACCCATCCCGATGGCACGGGGCGCCTGATCCGGGACGTTCGCGGCATCACCGCCCGGATTCAAAAGCTGGCCGGCGGCACGCAAAGCAAGACCTCCGTCGGCGGCATGATCTCCAAATTCAAGGCGGCCCGCCTGGTCAACGCGGCGGGCATCCCGATGCAAATCGCCAATGGCCGGCAAAAAAACGTGCTCGTCTCGATTGGCGAGGGCGAGGCCGTCGGGACGATCTTTCATCCGTAATGAAGAAAGACCGCCATGCCCAGGGTATTTGAAATAGAAGGTTATCGCGGCTTCTTTTTCTCCAATGAGGGAACCCCGCAGGAGCCGGTTCACATCCATAATAAAGAACCCCGCCGCAAGCAGCGGGGTATTGGGGAACAAATGTCAGATTATGATATATCGCCGCAAGCGGCGGGGAATTTACCCGGAGAGATTAAAAAGGGAGAGGGTGAAGCCAAATTTTGGGTCACCCCAAACGTCATCCTGGCAGAATCATGGAGCATGAAAGTCTCCGAATTGACCCGCGCCCAGGAAATCATCGTGGAGCATCGTCAGGAAATCCTCGACTTATGGAATCGCTATTTTAG
Source organism: uncultured Verrucomicrobiae bacterium (assembly GCA_963702985.1). Lineage (GTDB taxonomy): Bacteria > Verrucomicrobiota > Verrucomicrobiia > Methylacidiphilales > UBA1321 > JABDGH01. The sequence continues at coordinate 3,765,875 of OY969777.1, read as the reverse complement.
AGTGTAATGATGAGTGCGGTTGTTGATCTTCCGGCCTGTGTTCGAGCCGCTTATCGGCAGGGGCATATTTATGTCTCGTATGCCGATGGAAATGAAGTCCGCTTTCCGATTTCGGTCAACCGTCGGCTGCGCGACCAGCCCGAGGAGAAATTAAATCATATCGAGATTGGTCATTTTGGACTTTCCTGGCCCAATCTCGATGAGGATTTGTCCCATGCCGGACTTCGTGTGGGACGTTTCGGCCAGCCGTAGCAACCGCCGCTGAATTCTTAAAGGCTCTGGAAGAAGCCTAACCCAAAGCGCTCTTACTTCCGCACCACCGGCGCTCTTGCGGCGTTGAGGACATGGTCGGCGGGGATGTGGTAGTGGGCCATGATTTCCCGGTTCGCCTGATCCATTTCCGAGGCGTCGAGGACCGCCTCCCGGACGGATTCGCCCGGTTCAAATTTGAAAACATCGAAGCCGCCGACCGGCGATTTGAGCGCGGTGATGATGTCGGAGATTCGCCTGATCTTCATGCCGTTGATTTCATCAACGACGGTGTTGCGCAGGCCCTCGTAACCGATATTGGCCGGGTAGGGCAGGACCTGGGAAAGCACGACCCGCTGAGGCCGCTCCGGGGTCACCTTGCCCATGTTGTAATAGAAAAGGCGGAAGGGGGAGACTTGCCGCCAATTCGCCCCCCAACTGCGCAGGTAGGGTTCGCTCAACGGCACGAAAACGAAGCCTCCCGCCAGCACGTATTCGGGGTCCTGATCGAACAATTGTTCGGGGACGAGCTCGTCGGTATATTCAGCCTTGGGGAGTTTGTAGACGATGTCCTGTTCCCTGCCGTCGCGCCAGATCTTCAGTTTGCAATTCATGCCCGCCCATTTGCCGCGCGAGGAAAGATTTTCGAGGCAAAGCTTTTTGTATTCGGGATCGCGATAATTTCCCTCGGCGTCGATGTCAAACCCGTCGATGCTCAGAATCACATCGCGCGGGTGAACCAGCGAGACGATTCCCGGCTTGAGGCCGGTTTCCTTGACGATGACGCCGCGGGCGGGACCGGGAAGTTTCAGGTAATCGAGGTTGAGCGGATTTTCCGCCGCGTCCCACGTGAAATCGAAATAGCCCAGGCCTGTGTAGGTCTTGGCCTGTTGCGCATCGAGAATGGGCGCGATGAACGAGGAGGGTATGGCTGTGACGGCGTCGCCTCCCTGCGCGCAGGCCAGGCCGATCAACTTGTCGCCAACGGTGACCGCTTCGCCATAGCCCGCGCCGGGGATGGTGGAATCGACTTTCAGCGCGGGCACGGAGACGAAGCTCAACATGGAATTCTCCACGGTCAGCCGTTCGATCTCGCCCTGGCGGTTTTCGAGCTGGTCGTCGCGCCAGCGCAAAATGCGCACCTGGCCGGTGATCGGCACGGGCTCGGCCAGTTGGGCCGGCCGCAGTCCCGTCCAGAAATCCTTTTCGTCGGTGGTGACCGCGGCGAGGTTGGCCTGGAAATCGATCCAGGCCACGCGGCCCAGGCTGAAAAGGCCGTCGCCCTGTTTCTTCAGGCGGATGAGCGTCTGGTCGGCCAGGCCATCCGCCGTGGTGATGATTTGCCGGCCCCCGACAACCACGCCGCTCTTGTAAACCTTGCGCTCGCTTCGTTCCCAGGGCTGGATGTAATTGTAGGCCTTGCTGGTGACTTCGATGTGGATGATGGCGTTTTCCCAGGCGAACGCGCCGGAAGCCCGCTGGTGCGCGACAGGCTTCTTTTCGACGGTGCTAACGGCTGGGAGACTCTGGCAGGGCGCGAGGAGCAATAGCGCCAGGATGAGCGCGGGTATTTGGGCAGCCGTCGCACTCCGTGCAACGGCGCCTTCCCGCGCACGGAGTGCGCGAGCTGCCAACATAGGACATGAGATTGAAAAAAATCGGTTCATAAGCGGCTCTGCGCGGGCACGCTGTAGGTGCTCAAAATATCCGGATTGGCCTTTTCCGCATCGTCCTTGCGGATGACTTCGAAGTGGTGATCGGGGAGAAATTCGATGATGGCGTCGGGGCCGTTGGCGGCGGCGAAAGCCTTGGGCACATCGCTCAGCCGCTCGATGCGCATGCCGTTGATTTTATCGACCATGGCCTGTCCGCGGGTCGTGAAGTTGGCGTTGACCGAGTGGTCGAGGATGGAGGCGAGCACGACCGGCTCCGGACGCCAGTGTTTCGGGTCCTCGAGATGGCGGTAGACCAGTTCGTAGATCAATTCGCGTCCGGCCGAATCGGTCCAGTTCTGACCGAACGTTTTCAAATAATCGAGGCAGAGAGGCGTGAAGACCAGCCCGCCGTAGATGTAGTAGTGGGGCAGCACATCGTACTGGTTGCCCCTGGCCGCGTCGTCCCTGTAGACCTTGACCGGCAGCTTCACGTCAATCATGCGCCCGTCGCGCCAGATTTTCAGGGGGATCGTGTCGCCGTTCTGGGCGAGGTCGACCGCGACGGAAGCCCCCACGGTGTTGCCGTCATAAGTGATCGTGCCGTCGTCGTCCACCGGGTAATCCCCCACCTGCATGATGGCGTCGTCGGGCTTGATCATTTCCTGCGTCGTCGGGATGTCCAAAATCTGGTCGACCCGCACGCCTCGCTTGCTGTCTTCCGGAAGTTTCAACATGCGGCGAAAGGCCGGATTCTGGAGGGCCGACAATTCGAGGCCCGCTTCCGGCACGCCGTCGTAGACGCCGTCTTTGATGTCGTCGAGAAAATGATGAATGATGAGGGTGGGAATGAAGTAGCCCGTGCTTTGAAGTCCCGAGATTCCCTCGAAAGCCACGCCGACCACCTTGTCGTCCTGGATGACGGGGCCGCCGCTGTTGCCGGGATTGATCGCGGCGTCGGTCTGCACGGCGAGGAAAGCGCGGTTGCCGATGTGCACATAGCCCTGCACCTCGATGCGCGAAACCACGCCGCGCGTATAGGAAATCTGCTGGCCGCCGGCGGGAAAGCCGTAGGTTACCACTTGAGACCGCACCTTGGGCAACGGCCCGAAATCGAGCGGTTTCATGCCCTGGTAGAAATCGGGATCCTCGACTTTTAGCACGGCGAGGTCGATGTCGTGCGCGACGAATTCCACCTTGGCGAAATAGGGCTTCGGATCGTGGTAGCGCCGGACGATGAGCTGCGTGGTCCACGCGACGACATGAGCGTTGGTCATGATGCGGTTGCCGTCGATGAGAAAGCCGGTGCCGGACGCGCGGCGGGGAAGGTCAAATATCCACGGCGCCGACCAGTTCGGCTGCTGATACGACGTGAAGATTTGGACGACTGATTTTTCCGGTTCGGAGCCTTCCGGCAGAGGCGTGCCTTGCGGAGGCGGCGCGGAGGTGACCGGCTGCGGCGCGGGAGGTTGGGCCGGGGCGATCACGGCGGGGAGCGCGCCGGCGGGCGGCGGCGGAGCACCGGGGACCGCCGGGCCGGGCGCCACAGGGGTGGGCGCCGCTGTTCCGCCAGCGTTTCCCGCGCCGGCGGGCGGGTTGACGACAGGCGTCGCGGCCGCCCCGAGCGGCAACGGCAACGAGGCAACCGCAAGGCCGATCAGGCAAATGCAAACGCAACGTAGAGACAACATGTGAGCTTAAAGAAAACTCCCACTCGGGCTGGTTGTAAAGAAGGCGTTGTCTTAAAGTTGTGTAAGCCGCCGAGGCAGCCCGCGATCTCCGGGCGCGGGATCCATTTGGCAGGGACGGCAGTCTCTTGCCCTCCCATTTATTTGGGGACGCGAAGGGACTCGCGTCCCTACCTCTCTGGCCCCTTGTTCTCTGGGAAAAGACGCCTTAAGCTGACCAACTTGAAGGACACCGATTCATGATTGCGCCGCGCGATGATTTTCCCTCCGAGTTCGAGCGGCAGGTGACCCTCGCTTTCGGCCCCGGCGGCCTGCTGTCCAAGTCGAGCCAGTTCGAGTACCGCCCCCAGCAGCAGACGATGGCCTCCGCCGTGGCCAAGGCCTGCCGGGACCGGACGCATCTCATCGTCGAGGCGGGCACCGGCGTGGGCAAGAGTCTCGCCTACCTCGTGCCGTCGATTTTTCACGCGCTGGCGGAGAACCGCAAGGCGCTCGTCTCGACCCATACGATCAACTTGCAGGAGCAGCTTTTCTACAAGGACATCCCGCTCGTGCAAAATCTGCTGCCAGAGCAATTCAAGGCGGTGCTGCTGAAGGGCCGCCAGAATTATCTCTGCCCGCTGCGGCTGCAACGCGCCATGAGCCACGGCGGCGAACTCTTCGCCTCGCGCGAGCAGGACGAGATGAAGCGCATCTGGGAATGGAGCCACCGCACGCGCGACGGCACGCTCTCCGATCTCGACCCGGCGCCCGACCCGGCGGTCTGGCTCCAGGTTTGCAGCGAGCCCCACGTCTGCACGCAGCGCACCTGCGGCATGGGCTCCGAATGCTTTTACCAGCGCGCGCGCAAGGAGGCCGACACGGCGAAGGTGCTCGTGCTCAATCACTCGCTCTTCTTCAATTTTCTCGCCGGAGCGGAGGGCGAACTGGCCGAGCGCGGCTATCTTTTTCACAACGACTTCGTCATCTTCGACGAGGCGCACACGCTCGAAAGCGTGGCGGCGCGGCATCTCGGCCTGGAGATTTCCCACGGCAGCCTGCGCTACCTGCTCCACCGGCTTTTTCATCCGCGCACGCAGAAGGGAATCGTCGCGGCCCTGCGCAGCGGCGACGCGATGAAGCTGGTGCTCGAAGCGGAGGACGAGGCCGATATGTTCTTCGACAAGCTGGAACGCTCGCTCGATTTCAAGCGCGGCAAGGAACTGCGCCTGCGCGAGCCGGGCATCGCGGAGAACTCGCTCGACCTGCCCCTGGCCCGGCTTTACCGCAACCTGGCCGACGCGGCGCGTGACATCGAGGACGAGATCTTCAAGGCCGAGGTGCAGGAGGCGGCGCGACGGGTCGAAGGCCTGCGCGTGGGCGTGGGCGAATTCCTCGGCCAGACGCGTCGCCGACCACGTCTACTGGATCGAGCGGTACGAGAAGCGCGACACGCACCTCACGCTCACCGCCGCGCCGATCGACGTGGCCCCGCAACTGCGCAAGCTGATCTTCCGCCCCGACAACACGGCGATCATGACCAGCGCGACGCTCGCGGTGGGCGACGGGCTCCGCTATTTCGTGAACCGCGTCGGGGGCGAGGACGCGACCGCGCTGCAGGTCGATTCGCCCTTCGATTACGCGCGGCAGATGCGCGTCTTCATCCCGAGGAAAATGCCCGAGCCGGCGGCGCGCGACGCTTACGAGGGCGCGCTGGCGCATTGGATCAAACACTTCGTCTCGATGACCCAGGGCAAGGCGTTCGTGCTATTCACGAGCTACCAGACGATGCAAAAGCTGGCCGAGTCGCTGGCCTCCTTTTTTCGCAGCGAGAAAATCACGTGCCTCGTCCAGGGCGGCTCGCTGCCCCGGCATCGGCTGCTCCAGAAATTCAAGGACGACCGCGACTCGGTCCTCTTCGGCACCGATTCGTTCTGGCAGGGCGTCGATGTGCCGGGCGAGGCGCTGAGCAACGTCATCCTCACGCGGCTGCCCTTCGCCGTGCCGGACCATCCGCTGACGCAGGCCAAGTGCGAGCGGATCATCGCGGAGGGCGGCGACGCGTTCCGGCAATTCTCGCTGCCCGAGGCGATCCTGAAATTCCGGCAGGGCGTGGGGCGGCTCATCCGCACGCAGCAGGACAAGGGCATCGTCGTGATCCTCGACAACCGCGTCCTGACCAAGTCCTACGGCAAGGCGTTCCTGGCCGTCCTGCCCAAGTGCCCGGTCGAGGTGGTAGAGTAGGTAGCCGCCGCACGCCGGGCGGCGGGATTTTCTAGTCGTTGCTCTCGGCTGCAACCTGGCGAACTGGCCTTTGTGGAAACAGGAAAATGCAAGCGACCATGAGGCCGGCGAGGATGAGCGAGGCGGTTATGCGGCTGATGTTGTAGCCGCCGTGAGTGATCGGTTTGTCGAGGAGATCACCCAGGGTTGCGCCGAGCGGACGGGTGAGAATGAAGGCGCTCCAGAAGAGAAGGGTGTGCGAGATTTTTGTGAAGTAGTAGGCGAAGGCGATCAAGGCCAGGCCGAGGGTGAAGACGAGCGCGCCGCGTTCGTAGCCGAGTCCGTTCGTGTCGGCCATCCAATCGCCGAGGGCGGTGCCCAGGGTTTGCGAGAACATGATCGCCGTCCAGTAAAATATTTCCACGCGGGGTGTTTTAACGGATTCGACTGAAATGGTGCCTTCAGCCCAGCGCCAAACGCCGAGGGAAATCATCAACAGGATAAACAGGATCGAGGCTCCGCCTGGATAACCAATGCCGAGCGAGCGGTCGGCGAAATCGGCCATGGTGGTGCCTGTGGTGGTGGTTGCGACGACCACGGGCCAGTAAAGAAGCGGATGAAACGCCTTGGCCTTGATCTGGATCAGGATGGCGACGAGAAATATCGCGATGAAAATAATGCTGGAAAGAGCGTAGCCGAAATTCATCGTCATCGACAAGGCGTCACCGCCGGTCTCTCCCAAGGTGGTCGCGGCGATCTTGATGATCCAGAAACCGAGGGTCACCTCGGGTACTTTGCTCAGGCCGTCTTTGATCGCATTGTGCATAATTGGGTGTCGGAATGCGCGGATCAGTTTTGTTCCGGCGAAATCCAAGAGCGAGCATAGATCACCGTCGATTCGGCGACCAATTACATTTCATTCAGATTGGGGCGATGCAGATGGAGGCGAGCTTCCAAGTCAAGGCGCCGCCGTTAGGGAGGGACACGTCCCGATGCGGCGGCTACCTTAGATATGAATCGGTTTGCCTTCGCCGGCGAGGGCGGCTTCGTGGACCATCTCGGCGAGGGTCGGATGCGCATGGATCGTCGAGCTTAGCTCGTCCGTGGTGGCTTCGAGGTTGATGGCGAGGCCGATTTTCCCTCGTTCCCAAGTTGCGCTTGGGAACGCGCTTGTTGAGGCAGTTGTACTGCCGATCCGCGGGGAAAGCAATTGGCGCGAAATGGAATTTCGCGAGGTGCAACGGAACGAGGGGGAAGTGCAACTTGGGAACGAGGAAAAACGAGGAAACAGCTTCCTGTCGCCTGCGGCGACTCGGACAACACAGGCACACCTGTCGTTGCCGGGCCACCCGAAATCAGACTCCAACGGCGGCTTTTTTGCCCGAGACCTTGGGGATCGCGGTTGACGCGGGCGTGGCGCCGCCATGCCCAAACCGGCCCAACCACCAGGCCAGGCCGGGCGAGATGAAGTGGGACGAGTAGATGCCCGACATGATGCCGATGAACATGGCGAGGGCGAAGTCGTGGATGACCGGGCCGCCGAACACAATGAGCGCGCCGGTCGCGAGCAGACAGGTGCTGCCGGTCAAAATCGTTCGCGCCAGCGTGAGGTTCAAGCTGCGGTTGATCACCTCGTAGAAGCTCCCTTTTTCGCGCAGGCTCGCGCCCTCGCGGATGCGGTCGAACACCACGATTTTGTCATTGATCGAATAACCGGCGATGGTGAGCAGCGCGCCGACCAGCGGCAGCGTCAGCTCGCGGCCGAGCAGCGCCATGATGCTCAGCGCGATGAGCACGTCGTGCAACTGGCCGACCGCCGCCGCGATGGCGTAGGACCACTCGAAGCGGACCGCCGCGTAGACGAGGATGCCGAAGAGCCCCAGCAGCAGGGCCGTGACCGCCCGCCCCTTCATTTCGCCGCCGACCTGCGCGCCGATCTTGTCGACCGCGCCCGCCACAAAACCGGCCTGCGGAAACGCATCCTTGAGAACCTGCGCGGCGCGATCTCCCTGCTGTTCCTCGGTCTGGATGAGGAGCGCCCTTGAACCGGAGACGGCCTGGACCATGGGTTCCTTCAGGCCGCCTTTGATCAGCGCCGCGCGCACCTGGCCGATGTCCACGGGCTCCGCGTAAGTCATCGTGACGGCGTCGCCGCCCTTGAAATCGACCCCGAGCAGCTTCTCGCCCATCAGGTCGACCGCGATCGCGCCGACGACGAGCAGGGCCAGCGACAAGATCAGCCCGAGCCCGCGGTACTTGAGGAAGTCGAAACGCGGCGACTTGATGAACTGCATCATCCAGAGGTTCGGCTTGTCCGTCCCGGTCAAAATCCAGTCGAACGTGTTGCGGGTGACAACCAGCGCGGCGAAAAGATTGGCCACAATGCCGAGAACGAGCGTGACCGCGAAGCCGCGCAGGGGGCCCGTGCCGAAATAAGCCAGGACGATGGCCGGAATCAGCGTGGTCACGTTCGAGTCGAAAATCGCGCTGAAGGCCTTCTCGAAACCGATGTCGATGGCCGAGCGCGCCGGTTTGCCGAGCGCGAGTTCGTCGCGAATGCGCTCGTAGATGAGCACGTTGGCGTCGACCGCCATGCCGATGGTCAGCACGATGCCCGCGATGCCGGGCAGCGTCAGCGTGAAGTGAAATTGCGCGAGCAGGCCGAAAAGCAGGACGAGATTCACGCTCAGCGCGAGCACGGCGATCATGCCCGAGACGCGGTAATAGATGACCATGAACGAAACCACCAGCAGCAGCGCGATCACCCCGGCTTGCAGCCCGCTCCTGATCGAGTCGGCCCCGAGCGAGGCGTCGACCGAATTCGTGCTCAGCATCTTGATCGGATTCTCCAGCGGATTCTGCAGCACGCTGGCCAGTTCCTCGCATTCCGCGGCGGACATGCTGCCGCCGGAAATCCGCGCGCGGCCATCCATGATCGGCTCATCCAGCGTCGGCGCGCTGCGGACCACGTGGTCGAGGACGATGGCCAATTGGCGCCCGACATTGGCGCTCGTGACCGCCCCGAACTGCTGCTTGCCCTCGGTGTCGAACTCCAGATTGACGATCGATTGCCCGCTCTGCTCGATGCTGCGGAAGGCATGGGTCACGTGCTTGCCCGACATCTGCACTTTGCGCTCGACGACGATCTGGCCGAGAACGTCCTTGTCCTGCGGGTCCTTCTGAAGCTCGGGCAAAATCTCGTAGTCCAGCGCGTATTGATAAGGGAGCTTGCCGCCGTTCGCCATGGCCGCCGCGAGAATTTCCCGCTCGTTGGCCGGCACGAGGTTGAACTCGAGCTTCGCGACCTGGGACAAGACTTTTTCCGTCTGGCCGACCTCGGCCCCCTGCAGTCCCGGAATCTGGATCTTCAGCCGGTCTTTGCCCTCGGGCTGGATGCTGATTTCGCGCGTGCCCAGCGTGTCGAGACGCTTGCGGATGACCGAAACGGCCTCATCGAGCGCCTGCGGAGTCGGGTCGCCCTGCACTTGCAGCAAAAATTCGGTGCCTCCCTGGAGATCGAGCCCAAGCCGGATGGTCTTGTTGATCGGGTAGAGCGCCAGACCGCAGGTGAGCAAACTTGCCACGATTGCGCCTACGCCGGCGGCGCGGCGGGTGGCGGCGTTTTCGGCCGCGAGATACCAGATGAAAAATCCGAGAAAGCTGAGCGAGGCGATAAAAATGGGGATGTACATGAGACGATGGGGGTGTGCTTGGCTTTGAACTTCAGGAGACTTTGGCGGTGACGGCCTTTTCCGAATCGGTGTCGGACCGCGTGATTCTTTCGATGTGGCTCTTCTCGATTTCGAGCTTCACGTTGTCGGCCACCCTCACGATGACGGTCGAATCCTTCACGTTGGTGATGACGCCGTGAATGCCGCTCGACGTCACGATCTTGTCGCCGGTCTTGGCGCTTTTGATCTTTTCCTCCTGCTGCTTCTTGGCCTGCATCTGCGGGCGAAGCAGAGCGAAATAAACCATCGCCATGATCAGCGCGGGAAAGAAGAGATTCGTCCACCAGGGCGGCGTGGGCGGGGGCGCCGTGGTGTCCGGCGTTGAACCGGCGGCGACGCCCGCGGCACTGGCAGCGGCATTGGTGGCCTGGGCGAAAAAGAGGGCGAGTGAAGACATTAAACGATTTCCTTGATGTTTTTATAAGTGCGGAGGAAATTCTCGCGAAACGTGCCGAACGAATCGCAGTCGAGCGCGTCCCGGATGTCGCGCATCAGTTCGAGGTAAAAATGCAGATTATGCAGGCTGACCAGAACCAGTGCGAGGATTTCACCCGCTTTGAATAGATGCCGAATATAGGCGCGCGTAAAGTTTTGACAAGCATAACAGCCGCAGCCCGGTTCCAGGGGCGCGCCGTCGAGCCGGTACTGCGCCCCGCGCAGGTTCAGCGTGCCGCCGCGCGTGTAGACCGTCGCGTGGCGCGCGACGCGGGTCGGCAGCACGCAATCGAAGATGTCGACGCCCCGCGCGACCAGCTCCACGATCTGGTGCGGCTGGCCGAGGCCCATGGCGTACCGGACCTTGCCGTGCGGCAGGTGCGGCACGGTGGCATCGACCGCCTTGTACATCTCCTCCTCCGGTTCGCCCACGCTCACGCCGCCGATGGCGTAGCCGTCGAAATCCATCGCCACGAGCGCGCGGGCGCATTCCTCGCGCAGATGCGGATAGGCCGCTCCCCTGCACAATCCCGAAAAGCGCCTGCTCCGGCGTGGGGCGCTGCTCGTGCGTCGCGATCAGATGCCGGTGATGGTCGAGCGAAGAACGGGCCCAGGTGATCGTCCGTTTCACGGCCGCGGCGACGGTCGCCTCCTCGCACGGCCAGGGCGGGACACTCGTCGAAGGCCATGATGATGTCCGCGCCGAGCGCGTGCTGGATCGCGATCGATTCCTTCGGCCCGAGAAAAAACTTGCTGCCGTCGAGGTGCGAACGGAACTCGACCCCCTCGTCGGTGATCCGCCGCAGCTTCGCCAGGCTGAAGACCTGGAACCCGCCGCTGTCGGTCAGGATCGGCTTGTGCCAGTTCATGAACTGGTGCAGCCCGCCGAATTCCCGGAAGACCTCCAGGCCGGGCCGGAGAAAAAGATGATACGTGTTGGCGAGGATGATCTCCGTGCCCATCGCGTCGAGATCGCGCGGCGCGACGGCCTTGACCGAGGCCTGCGTTCCGACCGGCATGTATTGGGGCGTCTCGATCGCGCCGTGGCTTGTCGTCAGGCGTCCGCGCCGCGCCCGGCCGCCCGGATCAGTTTTGAGAAGTTGGAACATGATGAATAGGACTGATAAGACTTATGGGACATATAGGCCGTATAAGTCCCATTTGTCCCATACGTCCCATCCCCTAAAACCCCGCATAGGCAAGCCCAAAAACCACCGCCGCCGCCGCGACGCAGTAATAGCCGAAATATTTCCAGCGGCCCGTTTCGAGCAGCCGCGACAAAAGCTTCAACGCCAGATAGCCCGCCGCGAAACTGCAAACCATGCCGAGCAGCCCCGGCGTCAAAAGCTTCGCCAGCGACGGGCCGTGCGCCATTTCCGGATGCGCCTTGATCAGACGCCACAATTCCTTGCCCACCACAAGGGGCGTCAGCACCACGGCCAGCGCGAAGCTGAATTCCTCGATTTGCCGCCTCTCGATGCCCAGCAGCAGCCCGGTCGAGATCGTTCCTCCCGAGCGGGAAAAGCCGCGGAACGGCAGGCAGAGGCCCTGCACCGCGCCGATCACGAAAGCCCCGATCACGTCGATGCCCCCGGAGCCGGGCCGCTTCTCCTCGCTCGATCCCGAGTAGAGAATCAGCAGGCCCGCCGCCAGCAGCGCGCCGCCCATGAGCGGAAGCTGCGCGAAAAGCACCTCGACCTCCGCCTTGGCCTGGCCGCGCAGGAAAACCTTCTCGATGATCCATTGCAGGGCGAGCCCGATGATGACCGTGATGACCGTCGCCGCCGCGATATTCTTCGCCGCGTTTGCGAGCCGTGTGGCGTCGCTGAAATAGTGGGCCAGCCACGAGTTCCAGAAATAGACGATGACGGCGAACATCGTCCCGGTATGGAGCATCACGAGCAGAAAAGTCATCTCCGGGCTGGAGGGATCGAGGCCCATCAGCTTCTCGGCCACGATGACATGCGCCGAACTGGAAACGGGGAGCAGTTCCGCCGCGCCCTGGACCAGCCCGAGAATCAGGATCTGAAGAAAATTCATCGTGACGAATTAGCAGGTTGCAGCGCAATGGGAATCAGAATTGTGGAGGGTCGCCGACAGGCGAGCCCGCGGGGCATGGCCCTAGCCCGGATATTTCACGCCCGGTTTTAAAAGCATCGGCGCCTGGCTCTATAATTGCTTCCGGTTGAGTTGCTTAAAACCAAACTCAGCAGCAAAAAGGAGGCCAGACGCCGATGACAGATTGTACGCAGGAGTTGTTCCACTTGCCCAGCATTGATCGCCGCAAAATCGAGGCGAATTTCACCGGGGGCGATGTCAGCAGCGATGGGGGTATTTTCCTGCTGCGGCAAGCCGACCGCCGCCTGGGTCTCACCGCCGCGCTGGACCGGGTGCTGCCCGATCCGCGCAACCCGCATTTCATTGTGCACCGGCAGGTCAATCTCTTGCGCCAGCGCATCTTTGGCTTGGCTCTCGGTCACGAAGATCTTAACGACCACGCCACGCTGCGGCGCGATCTGGCCTGGCAAACGGCGCTGGGGCGCGACGAGGAACTGGCGTCGAGTCCCACGCTGTGCCGTTTGGAAAACCGGGTCAACCGCCAGGCGGCCTTCGCCTTTCACCGGGTGTTGGTCGAGCAGTTCATCGCGTCGTTTCACGCGACGCCCACCGAGTTGATCCTGGACTTCGACGCGACCGACGACCGGGTGCACGGCAAGCAGGAGGGCCGCGCCTTTCATGGTTACTACGGCGACTGGTGCTTCCTGCCGCTCTACGTATTTTGCGGCGAGCAATTACTGGTGAGTTATCTGCGCCCGAGCAACATCGACGCGGCCCAACACAGTTGGGCGATTTTAGCCTTGCTGGTCAAAAAGCTGCGCCAGGCGTGGCCCGAAGTGAAGATCATCTTTCGCGGCGACTCGGGTTTTTGCCGCTGGAAAATGCTGCGCTGGTGCGAAAGAAACAACGTGGGCTACCTTGTCGGACTTGCCCAGAACGCGCGGCTGCGGGCGATGCTCGCGCCGCAAATGGCGCAGGCCGAGGCCGAGCATGAGCGCACGAAGGAAAAAGTCCGGCTCTTCAGCAACCTGGAGTACGCAGCAGAGACATGGGATGTCCCCCGCCGGGTCCTCGCCAAGGCCGAGCACACCGAGCAGGGAAGCAACCCGCGCTTCGTCGTCACCAACCTCGAAGGCGGCGCGCAGGCTCTCTACGACGAGGTCTACTGCGCGCGCGGCGAAATGGAAAACCGGATCAAGGAACAGCAGCTTGGTCTCTTTGCCGACCGGACCAGTTGCCACGACTGGTGGGCCAACCAGTTTCGCTTGCTGCTCTCCTCGTGCGCCTATGTTTTGCTCGAAGCCATCCGCCGGCTCGGCTTGGCCGGCACCGAACTGGCGCGGGCGCAGGTGCAAACCATCCGGCTCAAGCTCCTTAAAATCGGCACGGTGATCCTGCGCAACACCCGGCGCATCCGCCTGCTCTTTTCGAGCGCCTATCCGCATCAAGACCTCTTTCGCCACGCCTGCCAACGCTTGAGCAGCGCGTAGATCACGACGAGTGCTGTCCCCGGCACGCTAAAAAAACAACGGGGGTTGGGGGGAGTGTCGCCACAGCCGGCGCGACGGGCCGAAAACGCCGCCGACAAGGCCGGGCCGGGCAAAAAAATCAAAAAATGCCGCGCCGACCCGCGCCCATAAAAAAGCGTGAAATATCCGGGCTAGTGTAGTGTCTCGCAATCGACTGGTGTTATTTTTCAATCATCATATTCGCTCTGACAATGCTGGCTCAGAGTGAACAGAATGGCGTGGCAGAGCGTTTTCTAAAACAAGTACCCGACCAATAACACCATTTGTTTAACAGACACTACACTAGGGCCTGTTAACACTAATGTCGGTTGTCGGCGGCAACCCCAACGGGGTTGCAATCACTCAGCCCAGGGTTGGCGCAGCAGCGCCTACCCTGGGTAGGTTGAGAAACGTACAACCCTGAAAGGGTTGAAGCCGTTCCAACGGTGGTGGACTGATTCAACCCTTTCAGGGTTGGTCCTCGTTGCCGTTGACCCAGGGTAGGCGCGTGGGACGTTGTCCCCCGCGCCAACCCTGGGCTGAGTGACGGCCATCCTTTCAGGATGGCTTTTCCGAGTACGAGCGATCTGTCCATAAAATAGTGTTAACAGGCCCTAGGCGACGGCGGGCGTCTTGCCCTGCTTCTGGCTCTGGGTCCTGGTCTTTTCGGGAGGCGGTTCCGGCTTCGCTTCGGGCTCCGGTTCGGGTTCCTTGCGCGGGGGCGAGAAGAGGTAGGTCTTGAAGATGGCCTCGCCGATGGTGTTGAGCTTGATCTGCAATTCGTCCATGTACTGGTGCATGCCGACGGTCTTGATGTCCTCGAGCGCACTGTAATTGAGCTCGGCGACAAGCCGCCCGGTGAGTTTTTCGGCCTGGTTGGTGAAGTGTTCCTCCTTGCAGCCGGAAATGCGGCGCAGCGCGTCGTTGAGGGCCTGCGCGCAAAAGCGGATCGAGCGCGGGAAAAATTCGTTGAGGATGAGGAATTCGACGACCTTGTCCGGCTCGACCTGCGCGACGTAAAACTTGCGGTAGGCGTCGTGGGAGCTGCACGAGCGGAGGATGGCGCTCCATTGCAGCGTGCCGCCGGTTTGCGCGGCGGTCGGTTTCTGGCTGATGAAGATTTCGTCGTTGGCGTCGAGGATGCGCGTGGTCATGTCGGCCCGTTCAAGGTATTTGCCGACCTGGATGAAGTCCCAGTCCTCGCCGTGGGTCATGGTGCCGTCGGTGATGCCCTGGAAAAGATGCGAGGCGTTTTTGACCGCGCTGAAAAATTCGTAGGGGCCCTGGCGCTGGATCTTTTTCAGGGTCTGGCTTTTTATCCAGAGGTAGGTGCGGTTGATCTCCTCCCACATTTCGAGCGAGATTTGCTCGCGCACGTGCCGGGCGTTTTCGCGCGCGGTGGTGATGCAGTTGACGATCGAGTTCGAATTCTTGGGATGGAGGGTGAGGAAGTCGATGACGTTCTCGCTGCTGGTGGCCTTGTAGTGCTCGTAGAAATCCTCGTGGTCGCCAGTGCTGCGCAGCACGGGTTCCCAAAGCGTCTTTTGGCCCTCGGGTCCGAGCTTGGGCAAATCGAGCATGAGCTGGAGATTGACGTCGAGGATGCGGGCGATGTTTTCGGCCCGCTCGGCATAGCGGCTCATCCAGTAGAGGGAATCGGCGACGCGTGAGAGCATGGTTTTGACGGAAGATTTTGACGGAATTACGGAATTAACGGAATTTTTTCAGGGGAAGTTTTTTTGGGCGGGATTAACAAGATTAACAGGATTGGAGGAGGACGTGTTCAACTGTCTCCATAAAGCACCCAGGTGTCTTTGCTGCCGCCGCCCTGGGAGGAGTTGACGACGAGCGAGCCTTTGCGCAGCGCCACGCGTGTGAGGCCGCCAGGAACAATGCTGATTTTCTCGCCATAGAGAATATAAGGGCGCAGGTCGATGTGGCGTCCCTCGAAATGGCCGTCGATGTAGCTGGGATGGCGCGAGAGGTTGAGCGTCGGCTGGGCGATGAAGTTGCGGGGATTGGCCAGAATCAGCTCCTTGAATTCGGCGCGCTGGGCCGCCGTCGAGGCGGGGCCGACGAGCATCCCGTAGCCGCCCGATTCGTTGGCCGATTTCACGACGAGCTTTTCGAGGTTCTTCACGATGTATTCGCATTCCTTCGGGTTCGAGGCGAGGTACGTGGGGACGTTGGCGAGGACCGGCTCCTCGGAGAGATAGAACCGGATCATGTCGGGCACGTACTTGTAGACGACCTTGTCGTCGGCCACGCCGGTGCCGATGGCGTTGGCGAGGCTGACGTTGCCGGCGCGGTAGGCCTCGACCAGTCCGGGCACGCCGAGGATGGAGTCTTTGCGGAAGACCTTCGGGTCGAGGAAGTCGTCGTCGACGCGGCGGTAGATCGTATCGACTTTCTGGAGGCCCTTGGTCGTGCGCATGTAAACCGTCTTGTCCTGCACGACGAGGTCCTGCCCCTCGACGATCTGGATGCCCATCTGCCGGGCGAGGAAGGAATGCTCGAAGTAGGCGCTGTTGTAAATGCCGGGCGTCAGGAGCACGACGACCGGGGCTTTGTCGCCGGGCGGCGCGATGTACTGCAAGATGGTGAGCAGGTCCTGCGTGTAGTGATCGACGGGCCGGACGCCGACGCTGCTGAAGAGATTCGGGAAGGCGCGCTTCATCGCCACGCGGTTTTCGAGCAGGTAGGAAACGCCCGAGGGGCAGCGGCCGTTGTCTTCGAGCACGAAGTAGGTGCCCTCGCGATCGCGCACCATGTCGCTGCCGCAAATATGGATGTAGATGTCCTTGGGCACGCGCACGCCGGCCATCTCGGGCCGGTAATGCTTGGCCGACAGCACGTCTTCGGCGGGGATGACTTTTTCCTTGAGGATGCGCTGGTCGGAATAGAGGTCCTTGAGGAAGAGATTCAGCGCCCTCATGCGCTGGATGAGGCCCGTCTCGATCTTGCTCCATTCCGAATTGGGAATGATGCGCGGAACGAGGTCGAACGGGAAAATACGCTCGGTTCCCTGCTCGTCGCTGTAGACCGTGAAGGTGATTCCCTGGCGCAGAAACGCGGCGTCGACGGCCATGCGGCGCTGGTCGAATTCCTCCTGGTCGAGACTTTGAAACCGTTCGTAGAGCGCCGCGTAATGAGGGCGCACCAAGCCTTCGGCGGAAAACATTTCGTCAAAAAAATCGCCGGGTTTGTATTTATCAAGCAGGGCCATGAAGGTAAACGGCTGGATCAGGAACTAATGCATCATCTTTCGGCTTAAGGGGAGAGTTAATACCATCTTCCGAGGGCGGGCAATGTAAGAAGCGAGGTTCGTGCCAATGTTTAGAGACAGGTTGACAAAGCAGGCGGAACGTCGGACTTTCCCACCATGAGCACGGATTCCCCGGTTACCATCCTGACGCGCGACATCGAAGCCATTCAAATTCCGAGCGGCCTGACCAAAAAGCTCCACAAAGGCACCCCGGTGATCATCACCCAGGCCCTCGGCGGCACGTATACCGTCGTCGTCGAGCACTCCGCCGGCCTCTTCCGCGTCCTCGCCTCGGACGCCGACGCCCTCAACAAGGCGCCGCACCCGCCCGCCGGCAACAACGGCGCCCTCGCCAAGCACGAGGGTCCCCTCAACGAGGACGACGTCTGGGCCCAGCTCAAGACCTGTTACGACCCCGAAATTCCGGTAAATATCGTCGACCTGGGGCTAATCTACAGCATGGAAATCAAACCGCAGGAAGGCGGCGGCAACTTGGTCCAAGTCAAAATGACCCTGACCGCGCCCGGCTGCGGCATGGGGCCCTCCATCGCCTCGGACGCCCAGCGCAAGATTCTTTCCATCCCCGGCGTAACCGACGCCCAGGTCGATGTCGTCTGGGACCCGCCGTGGAGCGCCGAGCGCATCTCCCAGGAAGGCAAGCAGAAGCTGGGGATGGTATAGGAAAACGGTCTGGCGTCCTTGTCGCGCCCGCGCCATGCGCTAAGCTGAAGAAACCATGAGCGCACTCCTGGAATCCCCCGCGTGGCCCGACGCGCCGCCTTTGACCCTGGATCCGGTGCGAGAAGCGGAGCGGCTGGATGCCCTGCGCTCGCTAAACCTCCTCGATACCGAGCCGGAGGATCGGTTTGACCGGATCACCCGCCTGGCCGCCTCATTTTTTCAGATACCCACCGCCTACATCGCCTTTATTGACAGCGATCGCCAGTGGTTCAAGTCCCGCATCGGCCTCTGCCCGACGGAAACGGCCCGCAACATCTCGTTCTGTCAATACACCATGGACCGCAACGAGCCCCTGATTATCCCCGACGCCCGTGTTCACCCCATCGGGCAAAACCATCCCTATGTGGTGGGCGAGCCTTACTTGAGATTTTACGCGGGCGTGCCCCTCACCGGGCCGCGCGGCCACAAGATCGGGACGTTTTGCCTGCTCGATCTCGAGCCGCGGGAATTCGGCGATGAGGCCGTCGCGTCCCTGGCCGCATTCGGCGCGCTGGTCGAACGCGAAATCAATCTGAGCGAGATCATCGAAACCCAAAATGAGCTTCTCGACACGCGCCAGCGACTCGTCGAAACGCAGCAAAAACTCGACCGCGAGCTTTCCGACGCCGCCAAGTATGTTCGCCTGATGCTTCCCCCTCCCCTCGACGGCGAGGAAATCATCGACTGGCAATTCCATCCCTCGACCCACCTGGGCGGCGACGGCCTGGGCTATCGCCGCATCAACGACGATCAACTCGCCTTCTACGTGCTGGATGTCACCGGCCACGGCCTCGGTTCCGCTTTGCTGGCCGTCACCGCGCTGGAGCTGCTTCGCAACCCTGCCGCGCAAATTGATCTATCCCGTCCGTCGGAGGTGATCGACCGGCTCAACCGCACCTTTCAGATGAAAGACCACGGCGGCAAATTCTTTTCCGCCTGGTACGGCGTCTATTCCCGTTCGGCGCGCACCATCACCTATGCCAACGCGGGGCATCCGCCGGCGCTCCTGCTTACCCGGCGGAATGGCGCGCTCGAATTGAGCCAAACCGCGCCGGGGACGTCGGTCCTCGGCATCCAGCCCGGGATTCACGCCCCGGAAACGACCCTCGCATTTCCCCCCACGTCGGAACTCTACCTGTTCACCGACGGCCTTTACGAACTGCCGGATCCCCAGGGCGGGCGGGGTTCCTACGACGAATTTCTCGCTTACCTCGAAAAGCAGGTCCGCGGGGGCGAGCCGGCCTGGAACGCCATCCTTTCCTGGCTCGACCGCGCTCGCGGCCGGCGCATAATGGACGACGATGTCTCCCTGCTCCGCTTTGCCACCAGGGCCTGAAGGCCATCCGCGTTATTCGCGCCGCCGTTTTCTCCGCCAAATTCTCGGCGCGAGCGCCCTGACGGTCGCCGGTCTCGACCCGCTCTTCGCGCGGAATGACGCGCCCTCCGCCTCCGGGGCCGCATCGTTTCGCTTCGCCTTCCTGACCGACCTGCACCTCCTCCAGGGCGGCGCCCTGCGCTCCGTCGAGGGAATCGTCGCCTGCCTCGCGGCGGTTGAAAAACTCGATCCCCGGCCCGAATTCATCCTGGTCGGAGGCGATCTCGTGCATAGCACCTGCGATCTCACCATTCCCGGCGCGGAAACCGCCCTCGATTTCTTTCTTCAACTCTGGAAAGACCACACGGACCTTCCCACCCATTGGACCTTTGGCAATCACGACCTCGCCGGAACCTACAATCCGTTTGCTTCACCCGGCGATCCGGACTACGGCAAGGGGCTGTTCAAAAATCGCCTCCAGTTGCCGCGCCTTTTTTACGGCTTTGACTGCAAGGGCTGGCGCTTCATCGTGCTCGATGACATCGCCCCGGTGCCCGGCCACGGCTACTTTGGCGAATTGTTTGATGATGAACTCGCCTTTCTCAAGGCCGATCTCGACGCCCACCGGTCCACACCGACGATCGTGTGCAGCCATATTCCGATCGCATCGAATTTGCCCTTTGAGCTTTTGCTTGCCCATGGCGTGACCGACCCTCACAAGCCCGTCCCGAGAAATCTCGTCTGCACGAACGGCGACGCGCTCATTCAAGACGCTCCCGGCCACAACATCCGGGCGGTCCTTTCCGGACATCTCCACTTCTACGAAACACTCGATCGCAATGGCGTGCGCCTGATCAACAGCGGCGCCGTCTGCGGCAATTATTGGCACGGGCCGAGGGCCGGTTGTCCGGAAGGTTTTGGCGTGGTCGATCTCGGCGCGGACGGGGCGGTCGCGTTTGATTACCGCACCTACGGATGGAAGGCGTGAAGAATGCGGCGGTCATAGGCCGCGGCAAGGGATGCCTCGCAACCCTGAAAGGGTTGCAAGCATATAGGGCATTTTAAATTATTTTGCACAGCATAAGGTAGCCCGGACAACTCGTTGTCCGGGTCGCCGAAGGCGACAAGAAGCAGCCGACAAGGTGCGCAAGTCAGAGGCTGCTTCTTGTGCCTCGACCGAGGTTTCGGTCGAGGCACCCCGACAACAAGTTGTCGGGGCTACCCGATCGTTGTGCGCATGATATTTTAATATGCTCTAGCCCAGGGTAGGCGCTGCTGCGCCAACCCTGGGCTGCATGATTCCAACCCCGTTGGGGTTGGAGAAAAAGCGCGGCGGTTCCTTCGGCTTCGCTCAGGACAGGCTCCGACCGCCGCTGCATGAATCAGGGCAACGGCAGCTCGACCGCATGGCCGCCGCGGGCGCTGAGGTTCACGGCCTCGGTGAATTCGAGGTATTGGACGCCGGTTTCAAAACTCGGCTCGGGATGTCCGCCCTGCGCCACCGCGTCGATGAAATCCTTTTCCACCGTCCAGGTGGTTTCGAGCTCCGGGGGAATCGCCAGCGGTCGCAATTCCTTTTCACCCCGGCGGGCGCCGAGAATCTCGTCCCGGGTGAAGTTGTAGACCAGCGTGCCGTCGCGTCCATAAATGGCCAGCGTTTCATCGGGAGGGAACTGCGCCACGCCGCTCCACTCGAGGCTGCCGGCGAGCCCGTTCGGCCACTGGCCAAAAACCTGGATCACATCGGGGACGTGGACGACATAGCCCTCGCGCTTCGGAACGGAGACTTTCATCTGCGCGTGAATCCGCCGCGGCACCCCGATCCAGCGTTCCAGCACCTCCGCGTAAATGCCGACCGTCAGGGCGTTGATCCCGTTCAGCTCCGTGCGCTGGCGCCAATGGGCCGGAGCCAGCGGATCGGAGTAGGTATCGCGGTCAGCCATCAGGCGGAAATGCCAGAGCTCACCCGCGTAGCCGTCGTGGAGCAGCTTCTGGAAAAACTTTTCCGCCCTTCATGCCATGCGGAGGCGGGCAGAGCATCGTCACCTGTTGCGGGCGCGCCTGGGCGGCGGCCAGCATCTCGCGGCCTTCGCGCAGATTCATCGCCATACGCGCCTGACAGAAAACGTGCTTCCCGGCCTCGAGCGCCGAAATCGTGATGGGCGCGTGAAGGACGGGCGGCGTGCCGATCCAGATGATGTCGAGGTCGGACCGGTCGAGCATCTCGGCCCAGTCGTCCATGACTTCGGGAATGTGAAAGTCCTTCGCGACCCGGTGGGCTGTTTCGAGCCGCGCGTTGCAAACCGCGACGACCTGCACGTTGGGCAAGGCGAGCAGACCGGGCAAATGCCGTTGCCGCACGATGCCTCCCGCGCCGACGATGCCTATCCGCCATTTCTTATTCCTATTCATACCGGCGTCTCCAGTGGCACGAGTTTGTCGCAAGTTTGATCCGGCGTCCAGCCGCGTTGATGATTCACCACCTGCCGGACGCGGCCCGCGATTTCCCCGGCGTCCTCGTCGCGAATGTGCGGCCCGATGGAAAAGCGCACGGTCGCCGACGCCCACTCCGCCGAAACGCCCATCGCGGCGAGGACATGCGACGGCTGGACGGAGCCGACCAGGCAGGCCGATCCGCTCGACACCGCGAGGCCCGCGAGATCGAGGCCGATGAGCAGGTCCTCGCCCTGCAAACCCAGAAAACTGACATTGAGCGTGTTGGGCAGGCGCATATCCGGATCGCCGTTGCGCCGCACGCCGCCGAGCGAACTCAGCTCGTCCCAGAACCGCTCGGTCCAGAGGAACTGGCGTTCCGCCTCGACCGGATCGGCCTTTCCGTAAAGCCGCGCCGCCTCCGCGAAACCGGCGATGGCCGGCGCGTTCTCCGTGCCGGGACGGCGCTCGTTCTCGTGCGAACCGCCCTCCATCAAGCGCGCGATGGGCACGCCGCTCCTGAGCCAGACCAGTCCCGCGCCGAGCGGACCGTGGAACTTGTGCGCGGCCAGGCTCAGCGAGGAAACCTGCCACGCGGCCAGATCGATCGCTTCCTTGCCGGCGCTTTGGATCGCATCGGTGTGGAATAGGACGCCGCGCTTCGCGCAGATTTCGCCGAGCTCCCGCATCGGCTGGCGGACGCCGGTCTCGTTGTTGGCGCTCATGATCGAGACCAGGATCGTGTCGGGCCGGATCGCGCGCGCGAGGTCGTCCGGGTCGATCAGCCCGCCGGCGTTCACGTCGAGGTAAGCGACCTCGAAACCCTTCCATCGTTCCAACGCCTGGAAAGCGCGAAGCACCGCGTGATGTTCCGTCTTCGCGGTGATTAAGTGCCTGCCATTCGCTTGATGCGCGCAGGCGAGACCCTGCACGGCGAGGTTGCAGCTTTCCGTGCCGCCGCCGGTGAAAATGATTTCCGAAGGCTTCCCCTTCAGCCAGGCGGCGATGGAATCGCGGGCGGCATCGATCTCGCCGCGGGCGCGCCGGCCCTCGGCATGGAGGCTCGAGGGATTGCCCAGGGGCGCGGCGAGCAGCGGCTCCATGACGGCGCGGACCCGCGGATCGAGGTTCGTCGTGGCGTTGTCATCCAGGTAAAAGCGCCGCATGACGTTAGGTCCCATCTTGTTCTGTTGAACTCCTCATTTTTGAATTTTAGACAGGAGGTACATGAGGCACATGAAGGGGAAATCCTGTCCTTTCACTGCTCCGTTTTTCATGTACTTCATGTTCCTCATGTCAAAATTTCCCCGCCTTCCCCTCCAAAAAAAATTCCGTTAATTCCGTAATTCCGTTAATTCCGTCAAAATTCGGCACGCCTCGCTCACCTTAAATCACCCAATCCCCCGCCAGCCGCTCCTTGGGATGGATGCTGAGTTGCTGGGCCTCGAAAAGCGCGACCGAATCGGGCGGGATGGAACGGGTCAGCCACACGTTGCCGCCGACGATGGAGCGGTCTCCGATCACCGTGTCGCCGCCGACGATGGTCGAGTTGGCGTAGATGGTCACGTCGTCGCCCACGGTGGGATGGCGCTTGCCGCCGAGCGCGTGGCCTTGCGCGTCCCGCTCGACGTGCTTGGCCAGGCTGCGCGCGACCAGTCCGACGCCTTGGTAGAGACGCACCCGGTCGCCGATTTTGGCTGTGCCGCCGATCACCACGCCGGTGCCGTGATCGATGAAGAAATGGGAGCCGATCTCCGCGCCGGGATGCAAATCGATGCCGGTGCGGCTGTGCGCCCACTCGGTCATCATGCGGGGGAGAAAAGCGACGTCGAATTCATAAAGCACATGGGCCATGCGAAAGACCGCCACCGCTTCGACGCCCGGATAGGCGAGGACGACTTCCTCCCGGTTGGCCGCGGCGGGATCGCCTTGGAAGGCGGCCTCGACATCGGTCTGGATCAGGCGGCGCACGTCGGGCAACCGGCGCAGAAAATCGAGCGTGACGCTCTCGGCGCTCCGCTCCGCGACGGGATGCATTTCGAGGCTCTTGGCGATCTCGCGCTTGAGCCGCTTTTGAAGGCTGCTGAGTTGAAGCGCCGTTTCGTGGGGCAGGTCGTGCATCGAAACCTGATGCTCGGCGATGAAGCCGGGAAAAATGATGTGGAGCAAGTCCTGCGTGAGCGCGGCCACCGCCATTTTCGAGGGGAGCGTCGCGCCGTCGAGGTGCTTGATGCCGCCGCAATGCGCGTAGGATTCCAGCAACTGCTCCACAAGGCTCTTCATCGGGTGGTCCATATCGGCAAAAGCCTACCGGAAAAGCCGTTGCCCTGCAAATGCGGGTGCAATAAACGGAATTTTTTAACTTGTCATCCAGAGCCTGTCGCAGGATCTCCAACTATTATGCATCCTCGTTCCCAAGTTGCACTTGGGAACGCGCTTGTCTGCGCAATTCCATTGCGGATTGCTTTTAATCGATTACCGAATCTAGAAATCACAAAACGACCTTGCGCCTGCGCACAGTACGTTTATGGTAATGCCAACAACGGGGAGCCCGAACGGGCTGAGAGGTTTGCCGTACTCAAACCACCTGACTAAGACGCTGTGATTTTTCCCTTGGCGCGCAACTCAGCCTGACGCTTTCGCGTCGTCTCACCAATCTGGTTATAGTAAGCCGCCAATTGTTCCGGCGTCATATCCTTAGTCTCCGCATAAATGCGCTCCTGGGCGTCTCGCTTGATCTTCATGCAGTCGTATTCTTCAATCTTCATAGGTGATTACCTCCGCAGGGGTGTTGATGCTTAGTGTATCATCAATCTGTCGAGAACGCGCCAGAAAACCCCTTGTCTGTAAAAAAGTTGGATGTATCTTGATCCCAACAACGGGGAGCCCGAACGGGCTGAGAGGTTTGCTTTGGCCGCGCGCTTGCAAACGACCCGATGAACCTGATCCGGATCATGCCGGCGGAGGGAGTTGTCGTGCTGCCGTGCAGTGCGTGAATCCCTCCTCTGTTACGATCCGGTGAACTGGAGATGACCTATGATTCAGCCCTTGGACCCGACCGCCGCCCCCGCGAAGAAACCCGCCGCAAAAAGGAAAGCCGGCAGACCCGCGAAATCAAAAGTCCTCCGCGACGTCACCAAGCCGTTCCCCAATTCGCGCAAGGTCCACGTCGAAACGCCCAACCCCGGCGTGCGCGTCGCCATGCGCGAAATCACCCAGGCGCCGACCCGCGATTTCGAGGGCCGGCTCACCCAAAATCCGCCCCTGCGCGTCTACGACACCTCCGGCCCCTACACCGATCCCGCCGTGAAGATCGACATCCGCGAGGGCCTCAAACCGATCCGCGCCGAATGGATCGAAGCGCGCGGCGACACCGAGACTTACCCAGGCCGCGAAGTCCAGCCGCGCGACAACGGCTACCTGACAGCCGGTCACGCCGAGTTCGCCAGCCAGCGCGAGACCAAGGGCCGGCTTCAGCCCTTTCCCGGCCTCAAGCGCGCGCCTCGCCGGTCGGTTTCAGGCGGAAATGTCACGCAGATGCACTACGCCCGCCAAGGCATCATCACGCCCGAGATGGAATATATCGCCGTGCGCGAGACGTTGGGACGCCAATTGTGTTCCGGCAATTTTCCTCAGACCGATTTGCGCCACCAGCATCCCGGCCAGTCCTTCGCCGCGCGGCTCAATAACCGCACCGTCATCACGCCCGAGTTCGTCCGCGAGGAAGTTGCCGCCGGCCGCGCGATCATCCCCGCCAACGTGAACCATCCCGAAATCGAGCCGATGATCATCGGGCGCAATTTCCGGGTGAAGATCAACGCCAACATCGGCAACTCCGCCGTCGCCTCCTCCATCGAGGAGGAAGTCGAAAAGATGACCTGGGCGATCCGCTGGGGCGCCGACACGGTGATGGACCTCTCGACCGGCAAGAACATCCACGAGACGCGCGAATGGATCATCCGCAACTCGCCCGTGCCAATCGGCACCGTACCGATTTACCAGGCGCTGGAAAAGGTCGGCGGCCGCGCCGAGGAGCTGACTTGGGAACTCTATCGCGACACGCTCATCGAGCAGGCCGAGCAGGGCGTCGATTACTTCACCATCCACGCCGGCGTGTTGCTGCGCTACGTGCCGATGACCGCGCGCCGCGCCTGCGGCATCGTCAGCCGCGGCGGCTCCATCCTCGCCAAGTGGTGCCTCGCGCATCACCGGGAAAATTTTCTCTACACGAACTTCGATGAGATTTGCGAAATCATGCGCGCCTACGACGTCTCCTTCTCGCTCGGCGACGGCCTCCGTCCCGGCGCGGGCGCGGACGCCAACGACGAGGCGCAACTGGCCGAACTGGCCACGCTCGGCGAGTTGACGCACATCGCGTGGAAGCACGATTGCCAGGTCATGATCGAAGGCCCCGGCCACGTGCCGATGCAGCTCATCCGGGAAAACATGGAGCTGGAATTGAAGCAGTGCGCCGAAGCGCCGTTCTACACGCTCGGGCCGCTCACCACCGACATCGCGCCGGGCTACGACCACATCACCAGCGCGATCGGCGCGGCGATGATCGGCTGGTTCGGCTGCGCGATGCTCTGCTACGTCACGCCCAAGGAACATCTCGGCCTGCCGAACAAGGACGACGTGCGCGAGGGCGTGATCGCCTACAAGATCGCCGCCCACGCCGCCGATCTGGCCAAGGGCTTTCCAGGCGCGTCCGAACGCGACAACGCGCTGAGCAAGGCCCGCTTCGAGTTCCGCTGGGAAGACCAGTTCAACCTCGGCCTCGACCCCGAAAAGGCGCGCTCCTTCCATGACGAAACGCTGCCGCAGGAAGGCGCGAAGTCGGCCCACTTCTGCTCCATGTGCGGCCCTCATTTCTGCTCGATGAAAATTACCGAGGACGTCCGCAAATACGCCGCCGAAAAGGGCGTCGCCGAGCAGGACGCGCTCGCGCAGGGAATGGCCGAGAAATCGCAAGAGTTCGCGGACAAGGGCAGCGATGTTTACCTCGCGCCGTGAGAATAAGCTTTTGTGGAAACCTTCCTGTTTACGTGGAATCCCGGATTAGGTTCTTTGCAGTCGAGCTTTCCTAACCCAAAAAAGAGAGGTAATTAACCGCTCGTGCAAACGTATCGCAACGAACTCATCTTCAATCTTCCGGCCCGTCGTGGTTTTGTGAACATCACGTCCAAAGTCCAGGACTGCGTCAAAGAGAGCCGCGTCCAGGAAGGCCTTTGTTTGGTAAATGCCATGCATATCAGCTCCTCGGTTTTCATAAATGATCATGAAAGCGGCCTGCTCGAGGACTGGGAACGGTGGCTCGAAAAGCTTGCGCCGGAAAAACCGCACAGCCAGTACCGCCACAACGACACCGGCGAGGACAACGCCGACGCGCATCTCAAGCGCACCATCATGGGCCGCGAGGTCGTCGTCGCCATCAGCGAAGGCAAACTCGACTTCGGTCCGTGGGAACAAATCTTTTACGGCGAATTCGACGGCCTGCGCCGCAAGCGCGTCCTGGTGAAAATCATCGGGGAATAAGACAGCTTGGGAATGGCGGGAAAGCCTCTTGTCCATGGGGCGTCGGCGCGTCACGCTGACGACATGGGCGATCCTGAGCAGGAACAAGGGAAAGGGTCAGTCTCGACTGAGAAAAACCGATTTAGGAACAGGGTCGGCCTGGCTACCCTGTTTTTTTGGTGCCGCGGGAAATATCTTGTTTTTGCTCTTCGTGGCGCCCAAGTTCGAGCAGATCTATAAGGATGCTCTGCCGGGCATGCATCTGCCAGCAGCGACGCAATTTATCATCTCGGCTATAGCATTTTAACTTATTTTGCACACACCAATGGGAGTGTTTCAGGTCACCCTGAAAGGATGACAATCACTCAGCCCAGGGTTGGCGTAGCAACGCCTACCCTGGGGGGACGACAACCTGAACCTACCCTGAAAGGGTTGAGAAAGTTATTTGTCCCCTCTCTGATTCAACCCCTACAGGGTTGATCTCATCCGCGGTGTACCCAGGGTAGGCCCTGGCGGGCCAACCCTGGGCTGAGTGATTGCAACCCTTACAGGGTTGCTGAAACCGAATCGCCTTGTCTGTGCATAGTATTTTGATTGGCTCTAGAATGGCACTTGCGATCAGTACCTTGGGCTGGCCGATATTATGTGCGATCCTTGTCAGACTGCAAAAATCCTATGCAATTCTCTGGATCAATATTGGTATCGTTTGGACCTTTTTGCAGACCGGAATCACAGTCATCGCGATCTTTATGCCGATGGACAGCATCACCACTGGCATGTCGGACAGCAAACCCTAAAGCCCGCCTCTCCCGGCAGCCGATGACGGCCCTTGGTTCGGATAATAATTCTTTCCGTTGGGCGCGGGCGCATGGAATGCGGGATTTTTTTCCCACAGGACCAACTCGATCCGGCGGTTTTTTTCCCGGCCCTCCGTCGTGTTGTTGTCGGCCAGCGGCTGCAAACCGCCGACGCCCACGGCATCGAGCCGCTTCTTGTCGATGTGCGCCGCGATGAGCCTCGCTTCCACCGCGAGGGCGCGCTGGGCGGAGAGGCGCAGGTTGGCATCCGGGTCCCCGGTGTTGTCGGTGTGGCCCTCGATGCGCAGGACAAGGTCGGGATGACGCTTCATCATCGCGACGACGCTGTCGATCAACGGCTGCGACGAGGCATCGAGGTCCTCCCTGCCCGGTCGAAAAACAAACGGAAACACCACACGCCCATTCTGGCTCAAGTCACTGTAAAGCGAATCATCATCCGGATTGACGCGTGGAGTGGGCTCAGGTGCCGGCGCAGGAACCGGCTTAGGGGTGGGCGCAGGGGTGGGAACAGGAGCGGCTGGCAGCGGCACCGTGGGGGCGGTTGCCGTCACCGCAAGGCGGGGCGGCGGCGGTAAAGCCGATTCCACGATGGTGAGGACGTTGACCTTTATCGCCGGCTCGAGATAAACCCAGGTCTCGTGCGAAGCGGTGGTTCGGTGGAAGGTTTCGGTCACGTCTCCGACCGCTCCGCTCTTTTCAACCGTGAAGCCTCCATCGGCGGCGAGCTTTTCGTAGTACCGCTGCGTTTGAAACAAGCCGGGGGCTTGATTGCCGGGGCCGATCTCGTACCGGATCACATAGCGGTGGCCTTTGACGTGGACCGTCTCGACGTGATTGGCGTCGATGGGCAATGGCCGGGCCGCGGGAAAATCGAACTCGGCGGGATTGTCCTCGTCATAGCCGGTAATGACGAATCCCGGCGGGCGCGGAAACCCGGCATAATCGCGGGAGCTTTCCACGTCGCCCGGGTCGGCCCGCAGGAGCGCCGATGCAAGGACAAACGTGCAAAGGACCCGGGGCAGAATTCGTCCGCGCAACCGCATGTCAAAAATGTAACCCGTTCCCCGGCTGTTCTGTCCAATGCAATCGGCATGACCCATGCTATGTTTAAGGCATGGACCTTCCCGACGAAGTGGGGATCATGACCCTTCCCAACGCGATCCTGTTTCCGCAGGCGCTGCTTCCCCTCTATATTTTCGAGCCGCGCTACCGGGCCATGCTCAAGCAATCGTTGGAGAGCCAGCGCATGTTTGCCGTGGCGCTGCCGCATACCTCGTCGAGCCCGACGCTGGTGCCGCACCGGATCGCGGGTGTCGGGCTGATCCGCGCGTGTGTCGATAAACCGGACGGAACGTCGAACCTGATCCTGCAAGGGGTCAGCCGGGTGCGCTTCACCGATTTCGTTCAGGAAAAACCCTTTTACGTGGGAAAGATCGAAATTCTCAGCACCGAGGAATCAAACGCGCTGGAGGTCGAGGCGCTCTCGGTCAAAGTGCTCGAGATGATCGGCGTCATGCACGACGCGGGCGACATCCAGGCCGAGGGCATCCTGAAGTTTCTCAACGAAATCACCGATTACGACGCCCTCGCCGACATCGTGACCTACAGCTTCATCGATGACGTGACGCGCAAGCAGGACATTCTCGAGACTCTCAATCTGCGCCAGCGGTTGCAAAAAGTCATCGTGGCCCTGCGGCGGCAATCGTCCGCGTCGGGGCCGGCGCTGGGGTGATTTTCGAGCAGGCTGACTAGCGGTGGGAGAGGGCTGGAGTTGGGGCCTGCTGCCGCCGCAAACGGCTTCTAAACAGCTTCAATCTGCGGTGAAGATAGACAAGCCGTTCTTCCCGGCTCATAGCACGGAGCTTGGCGCCGGTATGAATGCGAAGACGCCGGGACATCGCCAATGCGTCGATGGAAAGCGGCTCGGTTTTCATGGCTGCAGTAACTCGGATGGATTTAGAATAGTCACTTCCGGATATCCATGCAAGAGGTTCACTCCATTGAAGGCCTTGTTACGATAGGCGTTGGCCAGGTGCTTGTAGTTCCAACTGGCCAGATATTCGATCCGCTCCACGCTGCAAACAGCTACATGTCCGGCATCCTGTGAATATTGGCGGCTAACAATTTTGTGCTTAAGATAAAGCTCCGCCAAATTTTCCATTTCGACGGTAAAATCAAAAACAACCTCAGGATCGGTAAATGTTCGAGTAAACAGGTCTCTTACGTTTGGCGGAGCTCCAGCAATTTCTTCCTCAACCAGGATGGAGGTCACGGGCCGGATCAGTCCCTTACGGATCTGGCTCCAAAATTCGCGGGTGTAGCGAACGAACTGGGGATCGAAGTATCCGCCAATAACAGAAGTATCGAGATAAATGATTGGTCGCGCCATAAGAATGACTCTATCAAGCGCATGACAGAATACGACCCACTTTTCCCTCAGAGAGAAAATCGGCAGGCTTCCGGCGAAGCTTTACTGCCTTCCGCCGGAGTGGTTTCATATCGCGGTGCCGAATGAAAGCCTTGCCGAACGCCTGAACGGGAAGCTGCACCGGCTCTTCGTCGTGCTGATCATCGCCTATGTGGTGCTGAGCAGCTTCGCGCCGATGATGAACCAGGT
Organism: uncultured Verrucomicrobiae bacterium; assembly: GCA_963702985.1. Classification (GTDB taxonomy): domain Bacteria; phylum Verrucomicrobiota; class Verrucomicrobiia; order Methylacidiphilales; family UBA1321; genus JABDGH01. Next base: position 3,735,670 of record OY969777.1, on the reverse strand, counting down.
CGATCTCGGCTGGCAGGTCGCCCAGGGACGGTGGATGTTCCGGCACGCCGCGCCCTACAGCCACGACGCCTTCAATTATCCCAATCTTGGCCATCCCGACATCAACGAATATCCGCTCTTCGAGCTTGTGCTCGACCTGGCGTGGAGCCTCGGCTGGTGGGGGCCGTGCCTGCTCACCGCGCTGGCCTACGCGGCGCTCGTGGGGGTTTTGCTCCGCGGCGCGCGATGCCTCCAACTTCAGGACTCGACCCTGGCCGCCATCGCCATCGGCTTGATGCTGCTGTTCTTCCAGGCTGCGTTCCCGTTGCGCCCGCACCTGGTCACGTATCTCGCCCTGGCCGTGTTGGGCGTCTTTCTCCTGCGCCATCGCGACGCGGAGAATTGGACCCGCTTCTGGCCGATGGCGCTGCTGCAAATCGCGTGGGTCAATTGCCACAGCGCCTTTGTTTTTGGACCGGCGATGGTCGCCCTTTTCGGAGCGGAAATCACCGCGCGCCGCTGGCTGCGGGACAAATCGGTTCCGTGGACGACGGCCCGGACCTGGCTCGGCGCGTTCCTGCTGATCCTGCTGGCCTGCCTCGTCAATCCCTATGGCTGGGAACGATTTTACCCGCCCTTTTTCCAGGAACGTTTGGAATCGATCCGCGCCTATGTCAGCGAAATGCAGCCGCTCACCGGAGGCTTGGCCGCGATTTTCGGCTATCTGACCCTGGCGGCGGCGGGCGTCGTCGCGCTGGGGATGATCCGCCGCGGAGGGGCGATTTCCTACAGCTTTCTCCTCTTCGCGGTGCTGCTCTACGCGCAGGCGCAATCGGTCAACAAGGCGTGGCCGGTAGTCGGCTCGTTCGTGCCGCTGCTGGTCCTGAGCGGCGGGGCCTTTGCTTCCACCCCGCGGAAACCGGGATCGTGGCCGGGCGTTCTCGCGATCTTCGTGGCGACCGTCCTCGCGGCCATGGCCGTGGTCGGCCGGCTCGATGGCCAACTCGATTCAAGCCTCCGCCGGCAATGGCGGGAGTCCGACCGCGGCCACAGCGAGCTCTCCCTCGAGGCGCCGGCCTGGATGAAGGCGCATGGCGTCGAGGGCCGCCTTTTCCATCGCTGCGAAGATGGCGGCTTGCTGCAAATGAATGGTTACGACCATGGGGAAACGTTTTCCGACACCGGCTTCGGCAAATACGACGAGGCGTTTATTCACGAAATCGGCCTGATCAACGACCGCCCGGCCCTGCTGCCTTCTTTTCTTGCCGCCTGCCAACCCGGCTTCGTCCTCTGCGGCACCTTATGTTATCATTGGCCTTATTATCTGAAGCGCAACGGCTGGAGGCTGATCTTCTACTCGCCGAACAGTTCCGTTTGGACACGGCCGGAGCTGAGGCCCGATCTGCCGACCGTCCGCGAGGAAGACGTCATGGCCTGTTTCGACCACGACCTCGCCGCCTACGGCATGCCCGCCGACGTCCGCCTTTTCGGGCGGAACCTCATCGCCTTGAATTCGCTCGGGCTGGAGGACTTCGCGTTCGCCAAGCTGACCGGCTTGCCGAAGGAACTCCACCACGCGCCCTGGTACTGGGAAGCCGCGCGCATTCTTTGCTTTGAGGAACCGGTTTTTTCTCCCGCTCATCGCGACGCCCTCTTTCGCGAGGCGGAGTCGCTGCATGATGCCGCGCGGACCGCGGAATTTCGCGCCTATTGCGACGATGCCGCGGGTGACGCCGACGGCGCGCGGCACCTGCTGGAAAAAATCCCGCCCGGTCAACTGAGCAACGCCTCGGCGGCGCTTCTGCTCAAAATTGATCTCGGCCAACAGCGGCCCGAAGCCCTGGCGCTGGCGCGGCGCACCGATTGCTTCGATCTGCGCAACGGGCGTCACTGGCAATATCTCGCGCAGGCCGAGGAGCGGGCGGGAAACGTCGAGGCGGCCCGCGTTGCCTGGGAAAAGGCCGTCTTTTATTATCCCGACGACGTCGCTCTGATGGAGGCCGCAACCGCCTTCGCGGCAAAATTCAACGATCCCGCGCTTGCGCGGGCCATCGCGGAGAGCGGCCAGGTTTATGGCCGGCCCTAGAACTCACTGCAAAAGCAGACATGGCTCGCGCCGGGAGGGATTTATTCAGAGATTTCGGTTCTTGACTTGTTAAGCTGAGAAACAGCCTCATAATGAAATGTCAGATTTACTTTGGGGCTGACGACCGAGAACGCCAACATGGATGCTCGCGACAATAAATTCTGGGAGGGCTTTTCTCCCGATGGCAAGGAACGCCTCCTGGCCAGGATGGTGTTGGAGAGTTATCTTGACCGCGAAGTTCTTTTTGAGGAAGGCGACCCGGGAGATGGAATCTTCCTGCTGCTCAGTGGCGATGTGGAAATCCTCATACGGGTTGGGAACCATGAGCAAATTCTGGGATGCTTTATGGAAGGCGAATTCCTGGGTGAAGTGTCGGTGCTCGATGGCGGCGGTCGGAGCACGAGCGCGCGGGCTCATGGGCCGGTGACCGTGGGTAAAATCCCCAAGGATATTATGATCGAAGTGCTGTTGGAGGAGCCGGCTTCGGTAAGCTTGCACTTGTTTCAACAGATGCTGGCCTATCTCCGGCACACGAATACTCTTTTTGTCGGCAAGATGCTTTACAAGGAAAAGCTGGCGGTGGTCGGCGAGATGGCGAGTTCGCTGATGCACGATCTGCGCAATCCGCTGACCGGCATCCGGCTTTCGGCCGATTTTATGTCGTTAAAGAATCCCAAGCACCCCGAGACGATCCGCTGTTGCGAAGGGATCCGTTTCCAATGTGACCGGGTGACGGCGATGACGCGCGATCTGCTCCAATTTTCGAAGGGAGACCCGGGCCTTCATATCGAGCGTACCACCACGACGGCGTTTCTGGAACGCTTCCAATCCCTGAACGAAGATTATCTCCGCGAAACGGGGCTTTCCATGGAAATTACGGCGGAACCTGCGGAGATTGGAATCGACGAGCTGCGATGCCTGCGCCTGCTGCAAAATCTGGTGACCAACGCGGTGGAGGCCCTCATCGGAAACGCCAACGGTCGGATTCAGATTCGCGGCTGGGTCGAGAGCGCTCTCTTCAATTTATCGATCTCCGATAACGGGCCGGGAATTCCGGAGGCGATCCGGGACCGGGTTTTTCAGCCTTTTGTCACCCATGGAAAAAAGAGCGGCATCGGTTTGGGGATGGCAATCGTCAATAACGTGGTGACGGCCCACCACGGGAAAATCAAGTTGGAAACCTCCGAAAAAGGAACCCACTTTCTGGTTCAGTTACCGCAGTTCTCGACCCAGGAGTCCAACGACCCGATTCAAGATGAGTCGGTCACCGCTTCAAAAGCGCTGGCCGCGGCCTTGCTCTGGAAGTAAGCACGGGACGAGTTCTCGTCTTGCTGGCATAAGCCGTGTTCTGTCGCATGGGGTCGAAATCCCAAAAAACTTGCCGCGTAGGGCACAGATTGTGGTATTGTCCGGCGCATGATTGCCAATTCTTCCCAGCCGGAGCGTCACACGTCCCGGCCATCGTCCCTGTTCCTCGCGTTGTTAGTGTTGACCGCTTGCTTCCTCGGCGGATGCGCGACCTCCAACTTCAGCGGCGGAACTTATCATGTGGACGCCTACGCGCCGACTTCGCACGGCAACGTCCGGGTCCTCGTTTCGCTGAACGCGAAAATGGTCTATGTGATGGAAGGGGACCGACCGCTTTTGGTCACGCCGACCAGCATCGGCACGCCGGATCACCCCACCCCCACCGGCCACTTCACGGTCACTTCGAAGGATCGGACCAAGCGTTCGGGTGAATATGGCTTCTGGGCCAATGGCAACGACGTGCGCGCGGGCAGCGCGGGAGCCTCCCCGGGATCTGGCTATTCGTATGTGGGTTACCCGATGGCTTACTGGGTCGAGTTCGCCCCCGGTTTCGGTTTTCACGAAGGCTATGTCTGGCCCATTCCCCGGTCTCACGGCTGCCTGCGCATCCATAAAAACGCCTCGGTCAAATTCTTTAAGCTGGTGGACATCGGCACGCCGGTCACGATTGCCCGGAGCCTTCCCGAGGACGATACTTTTGGCCGCAATGCGGTGCATCCGACCGATTACAAGGACCCCGATCCTCCAGCCTCCCTCATGATCAGCCCCGAGTATTTCAGCCAACCGCGCGACTCGGAACTTCTGCCGCAGGCGCAGACAAGCGGGACGTAAAATCGGGTGCCTTCCTCGGGTGGCCCGGACAACTCGTTGTCCGGGCGCGCGAAGCGCGCAGGAAGCGAATCCGAGTATCTTTTCCCGTTTAGCTTATCCCAGGCGGATGAGATCGCTTCCTGTCGCCTGCGGCGACCCGGGCAACAAGTAGCCCGGGCCACCCGAGGAGATGCCGCGCAAGTTAAGCCGCCGCCTTGCGCTTCTCGACGATGCGCGCGATCCAGATGCAGGATTCGTAAAGGAGATACATCGGCACCGAGAGAACCGAGAGCGAGAAGAGGTCGGTCGAGGGGATAATGCAGCACGCCGCGATGAAGATCGCGAAAGCGGCATGGCGGCGCTTGGCGGCCAGTTGCTCGGCGGAGACGATGCCGAGGAGATTCAGGACGAGGATGACGAGCGGCAGTTCAAACGCGATGCCGAAGCCCAGCAGCATTTGCACCTCGAAATCGATGAGCGCTTTTGCCGTCCATGTCGCGCTAAACCCGAGGTAGTCGCTGTAGGCGAAAAAAAACACGAGCGTCGCCCGGAGCACGAAGGCGTAACAGAAAGTGACGCCGACAATAAAGAGCACCGTGCCCGCCGCGAAGATCGGGGCAATGAAGCGCTTTTCGCGCGGCGTGAGCGCCGGGAGAAGAAACTGGCCGATGAAGTAGAGGAGCACCGGCAGCGAGAGAATCACTCCGCCAAAGAGGCTGATCTCCATGTGAATGGAAAAGGGATCGACCACGCCGAAGTTGAAGAGGTCCTTGGGATCGCGGCCCGCCGCGCGATAAGGAACATAGAGTGCGTCGAGGATGTACTTGGCCGTAAAGGCGCAGACGCACACGCCCACCGCCAGCGCGGCGACGCAGCGGATGATCGTCCAGCGGAGGTCCTCCAGATGAGCGAGAAACGGTTTGGTTTCCAGCCCCGCGCGGACGTCATCGTCATCCGGCGGGCGATTTTGCGGCATGGAGGGAATGTGTCAGACCTCGCCGGGATAGGCAAGACGCGCGCCGCCCATTCATGGAGGGTCAGACTCCCTCCTGACCCTGATTGATTCGGTTCGTCCGTCGTTCCCAAGTGAAACTTGGGAACGAGGGAAGGGGCGTGTCGGATGCTTGCCAAGGCTTGGCTTTGATCGCAATATATGACGTCGCATGAGAACTATGGAACCGTCAGAGGCTTGGGAATTCGGATGGGAAGCTGCGGAACTCATGCAGCTTCGCCGAGACGCAGCCTGCTCCTTTCGCGAGAACCTCATTTGGTTGGAGGAAGTGAATGAAATCGCCGAAGAGTTTTCCAAGTGGCGTTTGATCAATCACCCCGGCTTTCCCAAGGTCCTGCCCAAGAAATAGCCCCCACTTTCGCTTGCCTTTGGCGGGCGAATCTCCATAGTAATACCTCCCGTCGCTCGGCCCGCCCGATTGGCGGGACCGAAAATTAACGCCGGCTTGGCCGGCACACCAACGAAAACCCATTCCGTAGAAACGGAAGCTGCGACGGCTCTTCACGAGCGCCGCCGGAGTCATAAACCAGAGAAAAGCACCCATCATGATGCATCGAGTCGATATCAAGGAACTGCTGGACGCCGGCGTCCATTTCGGACACCGCACCCAGCGTTGGAACCCCAAGATGAAGCCCTATATTTTCGAGGCGCGCAACGGCATCTACGTCATTGACCTCGAACACACCGTCAAGCAGCTCGAAGCGGCCCAGGATTTCCTGCGCGAAATCGCCGCCAGCGGCAAGAAAGTGCTTTTCGTCGGCTGCAAAAAGCAGGCCCAGGAGACCATCAAGGACCTGGCCCAGCGCAGCAATTCCTTTTACGTCACCGAGCGCTGGCTCGGCGGCACGATGACCAACCTGACGACGATCCGCAAGAGCGTCGCGCGCATGAAGTCGATCGATGCGATGGAAGCCAACGGCACGACCGCCAAGATGCCGAAGCAGGAAGTTTCCGTGATGCGCCGCGAAAACGCGAAGCTGCACCGCAATCTCGACGGCATCAAGGACATGGACAAATATCCCGGCGCGATCGTCATCGTCGACGTGCCGCGCGAGGAAATCGCCGTCGCCGAAGCGCGCCGCTTGAACATCCCCATCGTCGCCATCACCGATACCAACGCCAACCCGGACCTGGTCGATTACCCCATTGCCGGAAACGACGACGCGATTCGCTCGATCAGCATCATCCTCGAAGCGCTCAACGACGCCGTGATCGAAGGCGCCATGAAGGGCGGCACCCTCGGCAAGGACTCGGTCAAGCCGGTCGAGGAAGAATCGCTCACCGGCGTTTCGGCTTAACCCCCTCAGTTGTAGCGGCGGTCTATGACCGTCGCTGTCTTCACAATCAAAGCTTATGTCCACCACTCCTACCCCCATGACTACCCCCGCTCCCGCCACACCCGCAGCAGAAATCTCCCCCGAACTCGTCAAACAGCTCCGCGACAAAACCAGCGCGGGCATGATGGACTGCAAGAAGGCCCTCGTCGAAGCCAAGGGCGATCTCGCCGCGGCGGAAACCATCCTGCGCAAAAAGGGCGCGGCCTCAGCCTCGAAGAAGGCCGGCCGCGAAGCCAAGGAAGGCGTGATCGGCTCCTACATCCACATCGGCGACAAGGTCGGCGTCCTTGTCGAAATCAATTGCGAGACCGATTTCGTCGCCCGCAACGAAAGCTTCCGCGCCTTCGTCAAGGACGTGACGCTGCAAGTCGCGGCCGCGACCCCGCTCTTCGTCAAGCGCGACGAGGTGCCGGAAAGCCTCCTCGCCGTCGAACGCGACGTGGCCGGCGCCTCGGTCAAGGGCAAGCCCGCCGCCGTGGTCGAAAAAATCCTCGCGGGCAAGCTCGACAAGTATTACAGCACGGTTTGCCTGCTCGAACAGACGTTCGTGAAGGACAACACCAAGACGATCAGCGACCTGCTCAACGCGCAAGATCGCCGAGCTGGGCGAGAACATCGTCATCCGCCGCTTCACCCGCTTCCAGGTGGGCGAGACGCTGGCCGGCCATGCGCCCGCGCCTGTAGCTCCCGAGGCTTAGCTTTCATGATGCAGCGGCGGTCTATGACCGTCGCACTTTTCGGGAGGCCCGCAACGCCACGCGTACGTGTGTTGTCCGGGCGCTCAACTAAGCCGCTTCCAGCGCGCGTTCGACTTGCTGTGGAAGAGCAACGTCTGCAAAGCAGGCGCGGGGATATAAATAATCTTCCCCGCTCTCGTCGATCACTCGAACCATCCCCTCCGAAACAGCATCCGAATCATCCAAAACCTCGTAAAACTTTCTCTTTTCAAGAGATTCGGGAAGACCGCCATCATCAATGCACAAAAGAAAATGTGATTTCATGACTCAATCTAAAAATCGTTTAATTTTCACTTTCCTACGCCCTATCCCATGGGCTTCATACCAATGTATCTCAGCCAAACGGACATGACCACTGGGAAGTTTGATCCTGGCTTCACCCTTGAGTTTTCTCCAATGGGCGTCGCCAAACAAGCGCTTAAGATTTTGCAGTTCTCGAATACCGTGACCTACGGCGATGGCCTCAATCTTGACAATCTGTCCGACTACTTCGAAATCCATCGTGGGAGCGTGATGACATTTTACCGCTTTTCAAGCAAAGTCGAAGGACAGGAAGGTGCTCATCCCATCCTCGGCTGGCTTCGGTGCCCGTCCCAATTCTCAAGGTCGCCGAGCGTGTGGGATAAATTTGCTTCAACCCTTTCAGGGTTGATCGCATCGGGATTTACCCAGGGTAGGCGCTTCGCGCCAACCCTGGGCTGTATGATTCCAACCCCGTCGGGGTTGGAGAAGAAGTGCGACGGTCATAGATCCGCCGCTACATCTAAAAAAAATCATCCCAACCTCGGCTGGTGGCGGTGGCCGTCCCAATTCTCGCCAAGCACAGGCGGCTGCGCGCAAAGATGGTAGGTGATGACGGTGGGCAGGTGGACGCGATTGCCGCGCGGCCATTGCTCGGCGAAGAGAATGTCGTCGTGCTGGGCCGTGCCGAGCGACCAGGGATAATCCTTCTGCGCGCCGGCGTGCCAGAGCTGGAAAAAGCCGATGGGCACATAGCCCCGCAGGGTGTCCACGTAGCGCGCGCCGATGGGATGCTGATGCACGGGGCTGAGCAGGAAACTCCACGCCGCCTGCGGGGACTTCCGCCACGCGTCGCGCAACTGCCGGAGCTGCTCCAGGCCGACCACGTCGATCCGGTCCGCGCCGTAGATCGACTGCGTGTCGAGATGCGTGTGATTGAAGAGCACGCGGCGAAAGTTGTCCGGCAGGATGATGTCCGAGTCGAGGTGCAGCCGCCAGCCGTGGTATTGGAAACGGCCCAGCCCGGCGTTGATGGCCGCGCCTTTGTTGAAGCGGCGTTCGTTCTTCGTGAAGAGATCGGTTTGCACGCAAATGGCGCCGTGCTTTTTCGCGACCTGCTGGGTGGCGCGGTCGTCGTGGCTCGTCACCACGATCATGGTGTCGAGGTGCGGATGGTTGAGCGGCAGCGTGAGGTCGAGCAGGTCGTCAAAGCCGACGCAGGCGGTGACGGCTTCGAGACGGAGGGATTCGAGGGCAAATTTCGTGGGTAAAGCGTAGTTCATGGAAGGAGGGTTGGAGGTTTCGACGAGAAGTAAGCGATTTGAAAGCGTCACGCGGCTTCCCGCCAGACGCGTTCGGGAGCCGGGGCGGAAGCCGTTTCGGCGTTGGAGTGAGGCGTGATAAAAAAGCGTTCGCCCTGCACGACTTTGATGCCGGCGTTGCGTAGTTCGAGGGGGGACAAATCGGCGAGGTCCGCGAGCAGCGCCTCCTTGTCCACCTCGGGCGGGGGGACGCGCAGGTAACGCCCGCCCCAGGCGAGCCCGGCCAGCGTCAGCGCGATCCGCGACCAGGTCCACCGCCGGCTGGCCCGTTCGATCCGGGGCGGCGTCGCGCGGAACCCGATCGTCGCGTGGGCGCAGGCGAGCGTGCGGTCCGCTGCGAACGCGCCGGGATGCGCGCGCGCCCAGGATTCGGCCCAGCCCGTTTCCACAACGAGATAGTGTTCCATCTCGGCGAGAGGGGCGCGGTACCGTTGCCGGACGGCGGCGATTTCCTTTTCCTGGGCATGGTAAAGTTCGTCCCGCTCGCATTGCAGGCGCGCGATGTTTTCCAATACCGCGTCGAGATGCTGGCGGGTCTCAATGGCCGGAGCGGCGGCTGGGGAGGGTTGAGAAAGAAGCGTCATGGCGGGCGAAGGCCGAGTCACGGCTCGAAGGGATTGGCGAGCGCGCGGGTGAGGGAATGGCCAAAGCGTTTCTGGTAAAAGCTGAGCAGGCTTTTCCGCGTGATTCGCAGATGGCGGCGCTCTTTCTTGGACGAATTAATCCCCGAGGCCATCAAGTCGCCGCTGTGGATCAGATTGTGGACGGTGCCTCGGGAGATGGAGAGAAGGGCGGCGACATCGCGGACTTTGACAAGGGGCGGAACATCATTTTTAAGCGTGGTACTATTTGTAATCATAGAGTTGAGTTTATAGGTATTTTATCGAGCTTGTAGTTATTATTCGGATCATGTGTGCATAAGATTAGGGATATTAGTCAACGATTGGAGCCTAATGCTGTTAACTTTATAAGTTAATTTGTAATCATGTGTGCCGATTTGTCGCCAGAACCCGCGTGTAACACAGTAAAAAACTCGACAAACCATTTTGGCTGAAGTTTGTTTGATGCCATGTTCACAGGACTCGTCGAGGGCACAGGCCGGGTGGCGGCGCTCCTGGCGCCGGAAGGTGTTACGCGGTTGATGATTGATGCGGGGCCTCTTGCCGAAGGCGTTCGAATCGGGGATAGCGTGGCCCTCAACGGCTGCTGCCTGACCGTGACCGCCATCGAAGGCCCGCGCCTTGGCTTCGATCTGCTGGAGGAGACGCAGGCGCGGACCAATCTGCGCGACGCGAAGCCGGGCGGTGTGGTCAATCTGGAACGGGCCCTGCCCGCGCACGGGCGTTACGGCGGCCATTTCGTGACCGGCCATATCGATGCCACCGGGGTGATCCGCCGCTGGGAGCGGACGGGGCGGGATTACGAATTGCGCATCGGCATCGAGCCGGCCCACGGGACCTATCTCGTGCCCAAGGGTTGCATCGCGGTGGACGGCATCAGCCTGACCGTCGCCGACGTTGGGCGGGATGAATTTTCAGTCTGGATCATCCCCCACACGCGCTCGATTACCGCGCTGCGCGAGCGCGCGGCGGGCGATCTCCTCAACCTCGAGTTCGATCTCCTGGCCAAGTACACCGAGAAAATTCTCGCGATGCGAAATGTGCCGAAGTGAGGAACCGGGGGCTTGCCCGCCGGAACGCTCCGTCGGTTAGCGCCTAGAGCGGTTTCAAAAATAACGTTGCCGCAATTTTCCCGTCGTTTGGCCCGGAGGGCCAACGGAGATTAGCCGGTGGTGGCAACCACCGGTATCGTGTAATACCATTTCTCAATAAAATTTATTCTTTACCCTTCCGTCATCCCGAGCTTGTCGAGGGATCAGTTCCGCCTCGGTAAAACCCCTCCGAACTGATCCTTCGACAAGCTCAGGATGACCGATTGTTTAGACCAAAATCAATTTGGAATTGGTGTAACAAACCAAGCCGCCCCGGCGGGGCGGTGGAAATCCGGGAGGTAAACTCGTCCGCCGCCCCGTCCGGGGCGGATGATCTTGGCCAAACAACCGGTGGCTTACGCCACCGGCTAATTTCCTACGGTCCTCCGGACCTCAAAGACCCAGCAACGGCTACAGTATTTCCGAAAATGGCCTAACCGTAGGTCTTGCTGAACTTCTTTTTGTTTTCGTGCTCCTCGGCGGGCTGGGCGGAGGCGGGCGGCGTCCCGGCCTTCGGCTTTTCCGCGGGCAGCGGGGGCGGTTCGCCCAGGCCGCCTTCTTCCTCATCGAGTGGAAAGTCGGGCACATTTGGTTTCGGCATCATGCTGGCCGGCGTGCCGCCGCTCACCTCGACAAAGGCGAGCCGCACGTTCTTGAGCGCGTCGTCCAGGATGGACGATTCCTGCGCGGAGAGATTGTTGCGCGTTTTTTCCTGGATCATCTCGAGCTGGTCGATGAGGAGCTTGGCCGCCTCGAGGTTGGGCGGGATGGGCCGTCCATCCGGCGAGGGAATGCGTCCGAGCACGTAAAAAATATTTTGGGCCTGCATCATCACGAACTGGACGAAGCGCTGGGCCAGTTCGGCGTTGCCGATCGCGGATTTTTGTTTTTCAAGTTCAGCCATGGGGAGTTCTTTCTAGCCGATAAAGTAACATGCTCAGGGCGCTTGTCGAATGATTGGTAGCCTTCGACCTCCGGGCGGCGGTGCCTTCCTCCGGTGGCCCGGCAACGACAGGCGTGCCTGCGTTGTCCGGGTCGCCGCAGGCGACAGGAAGCGATCCGTGGTAGCCGCTGTTCATCTTTTTCTCGTTGTCACCCATCGGGACAGCTTGCTTCCAGTCCCCAGGAAAGCTAGGTTGAAGCGCAATGAGCGTGATCGAATCCATCCTCAAAGACCTGCAAAGCCTGCCCACTCCCAAACTGGTGGACGTGGCCCGCTACGTCCACGGCCTGAGCGAAGCGGCCCAAAAGGAACGGCTCTCCCTGCTGCACCAGACCCACGGCGCGTTGAGCGAGGAAGACGGACAGGCTTTTGCACTGGCGCTGACCGGCGCGCGCCGCATGGAATCGTAATGGCCCAGGGCATCCTGCTCGACAGCAGCGTCGTCATCCCCCACTTGCGCGGCCAACTCGATCTCGCGGCCCAGGTTGTGCCCAATGAACCGTTGTTCCTCCCGTTGACGGCGCTGGGCGAACTTTACAAGGGCGTGTTCAAGTCGAGCCAGCCGCAGAAAAACCGGCTCCTGCTCGAAACCTTTTTGCGGACGGTGGCGGTGTTGCATCCCGACACGGCCACGGCGGTGCACTACGCCCAAATCAGCGCCGATCTGGAAATGAAGGGAACGCCCATCCCGGAAAATGACGTGTGGATCGCGGCGACGGCCCTGGAATGCGCTATGCCGCTGGCCACCCGCGATGCTCACTTTAGCCAGGTCGCCGGCTTGCAGCTTTTGCGCTGGTGAGCCGCCCGCCAACGTGTAACTTTTGGGTTCGTGATCCTGCTGGCCGAGCACGACGCACCTTCCTTAGCCGCTAAAAAAAAGCATCGGCATGTCGCGTTGAAAACGGCGGCCTCCACCCCAAAAAACCGCGGCTGGAATTTTTCGCGCAGCCCACTTGGCCGCCCCGATGTCGAGCCCGATTTAAGCGCGGAAAACGCAACGGATTCGGTGCAGTACAGCTGCGAAACGGCATCGGATCGGCAGATTACCACACCCGCGATCATCTCGGCTCGGTGCGGGAAATGACGGATTCCTCGGGCAATCTGGTTTCGCGGCTCGATTACGATCCCTGGGGCTGGCCCCCCATGCCGCGCATTAGAGTGAAGCAGGTAGCCGCCGCACGCGCAGTGGTAGCCGCCGCTGTCCCAGCGGCGGTGCCTTTTCTGGTGGCCCGGCAACGACAGGCGTGCCTGCGTTGTCCGGGCGCGCACAGCGCGCAGGAAGCGATCCGTGGTAGCCGCCGCACGCGCAGTGGTAGCCGCCGCTGTCCCAGCGGCGGTGCCTTTTCTGGTGGCCCGGCAACGACAGGCGTGCCTGCGTTGTCCGGGCGCGCGCAGCGCGCAGGAAGCGATCCGTGATAGCCGCCGCACGCCGGGCGACGGTGCCTCCCTTCCCCAGCCCCAACGGGGCGACCCAACCCCAGCCCAGGGCAACGCCCTGGGAATACGACCCACCGCGAGACAGCCCTGAAAGGGCGGCCTAAATTCCGCCTTTTTCCCCCTCATTTTGAATCGGTAATTCTGCCTGTCCCTCGTTTGTCTCGATCGTTTCGACTCCCGGTGAGATTTGCCAAGGATAAGCCGAGTCAACCACGACGATCCAGTTCCTATGGCCCAGCAGGGGCAGTTCTTGCTCAAGCTTGGCCCGCCATGTCTCATCAGCAAGAACGGGAGAGAGTCCCATTCCCGCGAAGGCGGCAAGACCAGCAAGCAGGTGACTTAGGTTCATGCTAGGAGATGAGCAAGACCAACTTCTGCTCTTTATTGAGGATTATGCCGTTGGTGAAGGCGATGGTCAATCGCCCTTCCGACGTCTGAAAGGTGGAGGGAGCAACCTTACCATCAAGAGTCGCCTGCACCGCCGTAGCCGTCCCGCCCGAAGCGAGCGTGAGAGCAAGCGAGTTTAACTTCAGTCGCCCCCATTTAAGATCGATCTCGGCCTTCTTCCGTGTGCCAGTAAGCTGTTGCGAGAACGTTCCCCATCCTTCCGCCGTGGTGAAAGTAGCGCGGAAATCTTCCGGAGTCAGCTTCGGGGCGAAACCCAGATGGCCCTTCGGCCCGTGATATTCAAAACCGCACGCCGCCAGATAAACACCGTAACTGGCCATGGCGCGGGAATAGTGATCACCGCATTCAATCTCGTTATACGGATTGCGCTTGGAAGGATGATACCGATCATGAATAGCGCGGGTAACGGCAAGTCCCTCCTGTATCAAGCCCTCGTTGATCATGTGGCTGGCGACCTGGTACTCGAAGCCAGTCATGCATTCATCAAAGTAATAAGCATAGCTCTTTGGGTTATTGCCGCTGGCTTTCTGGAAATCCCAATCAGGTTTTGGGAAAGTGCACATTATCAATCCCATCTCGCTGTCGGCCGCGTACCAACGCCCCGGCTTGTTGAATTTGCGCCAGACTCCTATTTCGGGAGAAAAATTGTAACGCCAGAGCGATTGCAAGGCACTGCGTGTTTCTTTTTCTGGAAGGATCCGAGGCAGCCCCACCTGAAAGGCCCAGCTTTGACCCAGCACCTGGTCAATTTCGCAGCCCGTCCCTGAATTCACGTGATTGGGCTGGGACGGATCAAGGATATTGGCAAAGTATTCGCCGTTGAAAAGTTGCGCCGTGATATTTTTCGTCCCCGCCTCGGCAATCCTGGCGCAACGCGAGGAAAAAGAGTTGTCGCCAACCTCAAGGGCCATTTGCTCCCCGGCACGAAGCGCCGCGACATACAGGCCGCTCAGCCAGGCGATCTTTCCATACCAAGGCGTATCGAGAGTGTTCATCTGGCCTCCTTCGAGAATTCCGTCTTCGTTGGAATCGAGTTGAAAGAGCGGGTCAAAGGATTGCTTGATCCTTGGCCAGTTCCTCTGGAGGAAATCGTCATCGACCGACATCTGATGTTCCCGGTAAAAACGCAGTATTGTGCCGGCCTGGCCATCAACAGCGAGTACTTGACCATACTCGGCACGAAAGCCGATCACGCCGGATTTGGCATTAAACCCGAGACCCAGATCGACGCGCTCGCGGGTATCGCGTTCCAGATCAGGAAAAAGACGCGCCACAGCTTGGGCATAATGCCAGACATGGGTGCAGGTGCCTTTGCAGCAACCGACACCCTCCCAGCTGTAAAAGCGGCCGTCAGTCAATCGATAGGGAGTAGAGGTGCTGAGAATCGAGGTGTTGGCGAAGGTGCGATCAAGAAACCAATAGGGAAGGGTTGAGTCATACCAGGTGTCGCGCCAAAGAAGGGTTTCCGAGGAGAGGCGATCAAAGTTATCGACCACGTATTGGGCGACATCGCGCGACTTGGAAAATTTCTTTCCATAATAGCGTCCGACCAAATTGAATTTACGGTCGAGAACTAGGTTCGGAAAATGCCAGCTCAGAACAAAGGTCACCGCTATGGATTGTCCGGGTTCGATCTGAAGCTTGCGCCCCATTGAGCCAACCAAGACCGGGTTTGTGCCGGACGCGCTGTCGGCAGGCGGCCCGGTAAATGCATTTTCCGTAATCGAAGCGATACGGCTTTCAGCCGGAGAACCCAGCAAAGCCAGGCTCATCGTTCCATAATCCGACCTTTGGGCAGGATCGAGCTCCAACTCAGAACCCGGTTGGGGATTTCCACCGGGGGCGGCAACTGCGGCAGGAGGTGGCACGGCTGGAGTAGCTGTCTTGGGATCAACCGTGCAATCGAGCAGGCTGAAGCCCTTCGCATCCACTATCTGATTTGTCCGCATCGCGCCAGTCATGGTTTCTAACCCGACAGCGTTTTGCAAAGTTCCTGCCAGGACCGCCGACAAAGGCTTGTCAGATACATTTTTGACCTTGAAGTGAAAAATAGTCGCCGGGATGCTGGAGTCATCCGTGTTCAGCGGAATGAACGGTGAAAACGCCTCGAGGACAACTTCAAGCGGTATCGAAGGATTTTTATATTCGATGGTGGCGATGGGATAAGATCCCTGGAAGGAAAGGTCGGGGAATCCTTTCATGTCCAGTGGGACAACCTGTTCGCCTGATTCTGACTTGATCTGCAAAGCAAAACTTTGCTGTACCGATGGTGATTTTTCAGGATCGGACGGCTTGAGGTAGCCGCCCGAACCAGTGCCGTGAAGGCGATTGAAAATATCCCAGTTCCATAACCGCCCGTCGCCTCCGAGGTAAAGCGAGCCGCTACAAATTCCACCGATAGGCATTCCAATATACTTAAGATCTTTGCCGCGATAAACAGAGGGATCTCGCCGCTCAAAAAGCGCCTTGATCCAGTCGGGATCGAGCTTCTTGTCAGCCGGTACCATGTCATTGAAGACTGGTAGAGGCTCGCCTTCCGCCCAACCAGGCAGGTTGGCAACCATCAGCGCCACCGAGCCGAAACCCATGGCCCGTAGAAAAGCGCGTCTATTTATTTCCGAGGATGGCTCGAATGTCCCGCTGCAAGTTGAGTCCATAGACCGCAGCTGGCAACAATCCGAGGCATTTTGCGACGAATCACAACAATCAGACGATTTAGAATCAGGTTCGCAGCACATAAAAAGAAATGGAGAGAAATGGGGACAGGCAACTTTTCATTCACTAAAAATGGGTTTTCAGGCGCAAAAAAGACTGGCATGGCCTTATCGCGATGCGAAGCAATCTTGGAAGAAGCTTTGCCCGTCGGCGGGAGGCTGTCAATTTCGCCCCTAAATCCCCTCGGTGGGCAATATCGCCTAAAAAAATAGGCTACGGAAGCTTTTTAAGCAAAACCGAGGAAGGCGCCGCCGCTGGGCGGGACACGTCCCCTCGCGCGGCTACCACGGATCGCTTCCTGCGCGCTACGCGCGCCCGGACAACAAGTAGTCCGGGCCGCCAATCAACCTACTGCGGCGAGACGGTGGCGAGGACGTAGCGGGGCGGGGAGAAATAGGTCGCGGCGACAGCGTTCACTTCATCAAGGGTGATCGAGGCGATGCGGTCGCGGCGGGTCTGGCCGTAGCCGTAGCCGAGGCCGAATAGCTCGTCGAGGGAAGCGGCATAGGCGATCTGCGAGGGGTTCTGCTGGTCGAGCTTGTCCTGGCTCTGCATTTTGGCGCGGGCGCGGGCGAATTCCCCGGCGGTGATGCCCTGCCGGGCGAGGTTGGCGACTTCCTGCAACAGCTCGGCCTCGACTTCGCGGCGCCTGGCCGGGTCGGTGCCGAGATAGAAGAAGAAGTGGCCCGCTTCGAGGCCGAGGAATTGGGACGTGCCGACAAAATAGGCGAGGCCGAGTTCCTCGCGGACGCGGATGAAGAGGCGCGAGCCGAGGTCGGAGAGCGCCTCGTCCAAGATCGAGAGCGCGATCTGGTCGGGGTGAGTGACCGCGACGGTGGGGAAGGCGAGGTGCAGGACGGCCTGTTCCTTGGGCACGATTTTCTCCACGCGGATGATTTCCCCGAGCACGGGGATGGGGATTTGCCGCCGGGGGCTTGCGTCGCGCGGGGCCAGCGAGGCGATGGCTGCCGAGGCGGGATCGCGCCAGTCCCCGGGAGGCGTCGGGCCGGTGACGGTGAAGATGAGGTCCTGGGTCAGGAGGCGCGAGGCCTGATAACCGGCGATGTCCTTGAGGGTGATCGATTCGATGCTCTCGACCGTGCCGAAATTCTTGCCTCCGTAGGGGTGGCCGGGATAGAGCGCGGCGCGGACGAGGTCGCGCGCGGCGGCCATGGGATAGTCGTTTTCGGCCTGGAGGAGGGAAAGCTGCTTGCGCTTTTCGATCTGCAATTCGGCTTCGGTCGGGGCCGTTTCGGTCAGCATTTCGAGGAAGAGGTCGAGGCCCGGCTTCCAGTCGGGGCTGAGGAGTTCGAGGGAGAGCGTGGCGCTGTTGTTGCCGGCGTCGGAATGGAGCGAGCCGCCGAGTTGCTCGACCTCGTTGGCGAGTTGTTCGGCGTTGCGGCGGCGGGTCCCCTTGACGAGAAGATTGGCGGCGAGGCGTCCGAGGCCGGCCTTGCCTTCGGGCTCGGTCAGCAGGCCGCCCGGGAGGGTGGCGCGGAGGGAAAGCAGCGGCAGCGTGTGCTGCGCCATGTAAAGGCCGCGCGTGTCGCCGAGGGAAATGAGTTGCGGCACGGGACGAGAGAGGGGCTTCGCGGGTAAGAGCGGCGGCGGCCTGCTTTTCGCTCTGGGGAACGAGCGAGACGAGATTTTCGCGCTCGGTGTGAAAGTAGCGGCGCGCCACGGTCAGGATTTCCTCCGGGGTCACGGCCTGGATGTGTTCGTGGTAGCGGGCGCTCAAATGGGGATCGCGCTGATAGAGCCAGCCGCGTCCGAGGGAGGCGGCCTTGCCGGACATGGTTTTCTGGCTGTGGACCTGGTGGAGAAGGCTCTGGCGTTTGGCGCGGTCGAGTTCGCGGAGCTCCGGCGCTTCCTCCTGAAACAGGAGAATCTGATGGCCGATTTCGGCGACGAGGGCCTCCTCCTTGTCCGGCGCGCAGCGGACTTCGATGCCCCAGAGGCCGTGATCGGCCGGGGCGTAGGCGAAGGCGTCGAGTTGCTCGGCCAGGGCGAGTTTTTCGACGCAGCTTTGGTGGAGGCGCGAGCTGCGCCCGCCGCCGGCCAGCATGGCCAGGAGATCAAGCGCGGGCGTGTCGGCGTGATCGAATCCGCCCATGGGCCAGCAGAGGGCGACCCGGCTGAGCTGGGTGGGAAATTCGCGGCGAAGCGCCCGGCGCTGGTGCTGGCGGGGTTCGTGCGGGAGATAGAGGTCGGCCATTTTGCGGCGCGGAACTTTTTCGAGAAGCTCCGCCGCGCGGGCGAAGATGGTTTCCGGCGCGACGGCGCCGCAGACGATCAGGCTGAGATTTTGCGGAGCGTAACGCTCGTGGTAGTAGGCCAGCACGTCGTCGCGCGTGAGTTGGTTGAAGAGATCGAGGTAGCCGATGACGGGATGGCGGTAGGGATGCCGGATAAAGGCGGTCTGGAAGATGAGCTTGCCGAGTTCGGAGTCGGGGTTGTCGCGGCCCATGGCGAACTCGCGGCGGATGACTTCCATCTCCTTCGCGAATTCCTCGGCGGGGATGGTCGAGTTGAATACGGCGTCGCCCAGGATCTCCAGCGCCGACAGCGCGTGGTCCGACGGAAGATCGACGTGATAGACGGTGCGGTCGAAGGAGGTGTAGGCGTTGAGGTGGCCGCCGAGGTCCTGGATTTGCTGCGCCATCTGGCTGTTGCCGCGGGTCGGCGTGCCCTTGAACATAAGGTGTTCGAGGAGGTGGGAGAGGCCGGCGCCAAGCCACGGCGTTTCGTGGATGCTGCCGGAGGCGCACCAGAACTGGATCGAGACGACCGGCGCGGTGAAGTCGGGCTGGACGAGGACGCTGAGGCCGTTGGAAAGCTCGCGAATCGCGACCGTCGGCGCCGGGATCAATGGAGGGGCACTCTGCGCCTTCTCTTGAAGGCCTGCGTGTGAATCGGACGGCATGACGCTATAACTCTAAGCCAGGTTCTACAAAGAACCGGCTTTTTTCTTCTTGGGGCCGGCGGAGGTGCGCTGCTTGGTCTTGGTGCTGGAGGTCTTGCGCACGGGTGGGGCGACGTTGCGGGGGACGAACGGTTTGACGAAGGCGTCGTCAAAGGTGAAGACGTTCTTGAAGTCGCTGGGCGAGTCGGTGTCGTTCTTGCCGAGCACGCTGGCATTGACGAGGTTGAAGACGATCTGGCCGATGTCGTCGGTCGTCTTGATGCCCCATTCGTTGAGAACGGCCTTGCTCATCGGGCCGTATTCCCTGAGGGCGAATTCGCGCAGGCCGTGCAAAAGTTCCTGGCCCGAGACGTGCCGGTGGGCGTGCTGGCCGCCGCGCTTGAGCGACTTGAGAGTGTGGTTGAGGCCCTCCTGAACGAAGTAGTACGCGTCAGACGAAAAGCGCAGGTCGTTCTCGCAAATCTGTTCCACCACTTCCGCAAAATTAATTTTGGCCATGTTTCAAATCAGGATTTATGCACCGGCGCGGGGCTGGTCGCGCGCCAATCCATTCTTAACTTACGCACGATGCCACCGACGACAAGAAGCGCAAGAATAAAGGCGAGGAGCGTCTGCTCTTTGCGGGTGAGAATGGGCCGGCGCGGCGATGGTTTTTTGTCCGGCATGGGAAAATTTTTGGATGGGAAGGTTCTCAAGTTCCGGCCAGGAGTTCGTCCCAGGAACATTTCAGCGTTTTTCGCAGAAGCGAGAGGGTAGGCAATTTTGGCCAGGACTCTCCCGCTTCGATGGCCTGGGTGTAGCGCAGGGACAAGTCGATTTTTTCAGCCAACTGCTCCTGGGTAAAACCGCACTTGACTCTCAACTTGGCGACATTGGTTCCGAAACGGGTTCGGTGATCGCAGGGAGCGGGTTTCTTTTCGCGTGAGGGCACGCATGAGCATGCGCCCAATGGCCGGAGGCGATGAACGAGGGGCTATCTCGTAAGCCTTCCTCGTGTAGCTTGCGGCAGATGGATTTCGGGCCATCCGGTAAGAGACCTCCGCGAAAGTCTCCTTTTAAGAATTCCGTCATTCCGGAGGAATGATCGAGAGTAGCCCGGCGATTCATCGCCGGGTTGCCCAGAAATGGGATTGCCCGTCCCGTAGGGACGGATGAGACTTGTCTGACCATGGCAAATACGTACACCTCGTTAAACATCCATTACGTTTTCAGCACCAAGAATCGCGCTCCTATCCTGGTCGGGAACTTGAGAGAGCGGCTCTGGGCATTCATGGGCGGTATCGCGCGTGAGAACCGAATGAAGGCCCGCTGCATCGGCGGGGTTGCCGATCATGTTCATCTCCTTGTCTCAATGCCGGCAACACTCTCCATCGCCAAGGGTATTCAATTGATCAAGGGTGGGTCATCGGCATGGGTTCACGAGACATTCCCCGAGACCCGACCTTTCGCATGGCAGGAGGGGTATGGCGCTTTCAACGTCAGCGCATCACACGTTGCCGACACGATTGCCTATGTCGAGAACCAGGAAGAACACCATCGAATCAAAAGTTTTCAGGAAGAATATCTCGCGTTCCTGAAAAAACACCAAATTGATTATGACGAGAAATATCTCTGGGACTGATTTTGGGAACGGATCAAGCGTCCCTACGGGACGCCATCCTTTCCGGCCATAGACCCGGTGATAAATCGCCGGGCTACTCTCGGTCATTCCTACGGAATGGCTGCGATCAGTCCGCCCCCGTTGGAGCTTAAGGCTTTTATTTCATCGGATACTCGATCCGGCCGCTGTGGGCGCAGACGCGATACTTGCCCTTTGCTTTTTCCTCCAATTCCACCACGCCGCCGGCTTCCTCGACCAGGACGATGCCCGCGGCGATGTCCCACAGGTTGACGCCCTGCTCGATGTAGGCGTCGAGGCGTCCGGTGGCGACGTAGGCGAGGTCGAGCGCGGCGGAGCCCATGGCGCGGAGCTTGCGAGCGGCGTTGCCGTAGACCTGGTAGAGCTTGAGGCAGTGGTCGATCGAGTCCTGGCTTTTGGCGAAGCCGACGGCGAGCACGGCCTCGGAAAGCCTGGCCCGCGTGCTGACTTGCTGGCGGATGCCGTTGAGATACGTGCCGCCGCCGCGCCGGGCGGTGAAGAGTTCGTGGCGCATGGGATCGTAGATGACGCCGAAAAGAATCTTTTGCGTGGCGGCTTCCCGCGCGGCGATGGAGACGCAGAAGTGGGGGATGCCGTGCGCGAGGTTCATCGTGCCGTCGATGGGATCGACGATCCACTCGATTTCGGCTCTGGGATCGCCGGGGTTGTTGGAATCGCCTTCCTCGCCGATGCAGCGGGTCTTGGGAAAGTGATCGAGAAGGATCTTGTAGATCAGGTCCTGGCACTCCACGTCGGCGGCGAGTTTGATGTCGTGGGCCGAGGCTTCGTTGACGTGGAGGTTCGAGCCGAAAGCGTGGCGGAGTCGTTCGCCGGCGGCTTGCGCGGCGGTGATGGCGGCGTAGATCATGGGGGCAGGGTAAAGGGAAAAGGGTAAAAGGAAAAAGGAAGAATTGCATTCCGTCCCTTTACCTTCTTCCCTTTACCCTTTACCTTTCCCCCATGAACATTCCCCTCGAAGACACGGTAACGGATATTATCGGAAAGGCGCAACGCGGCCTGGGCTTGAGTGATATCGACTTGGCGGACCGGATCGGGATCGAGATCAGCGAGCTGGAAGCGGTCAAGCAGGTGCGCGGCGTGGCTTTCGCGGAGGTGGACCGATTGGCGAAGGCGCTCGAACTCGGGCCGAGGTCGCTCGTCGCCATCGCCGAGGGGAAATACGACCCGGCAGCCACGCCGCCCAAGACCGGTTTTTTTCAGGCGAACACTCCTTACGGCGGCGAGATCAGGGTCAATGCCTACCTGGTCTGGGACACCGAGACGGGCCTGGCCGCCGCGTTCGATACCGGCGCCGATTGCGCGCCGCTCGTGGAGGAACTCAAGAAGCGCCAGCTTACGCTTCAGGATGTTTACCTGACCCATACGCATGTGGACCATGTGATGGAGTTGGACCGCCTGGTCGAGAAGGCGGGCGGTTCCGTCGGCATTCACGTCAACGAGGCGGAGCCGCTGGACAACGCGGCCCCGTTTCAGCCGGGCGTCACGTTTTCGCTGGGGCGGCTGCACGTCGAGACGCGCGACACCTCGGGCCATTCCGTTGGGGGAACGAGCTATCTGATCCATGGACTCGACCGGCCGCTGGCCATCGTGGGCGACGCGCTCTTCGCCGGGTCGGTGGGCGGAATCAAGGCCGATTACCGCGCGGCGCTGAAACGGATTCGCGACAATATTCTTTCCGGTCAGGACGGAACGGTGATCGCGCCGGGGCACGGTCCGCTGACAACGGTGATTCAAGAGAAGACGAGCAATCCATTCTTCCCGGGATTCCGGCAGGCCGTGGCGCAGGATATTTAAGCTCCTGAAAGCCATCCCAAAAGCAGCCTTGGGCCGCCGCCCGGAGCAGGAGTCACGTCAAAATTCCCCTGCCCTTTTATCGGGGAAAAAACGGTCCCAGGCCTCGACCGTCCCTTCCGCCACGTCCGCCGACGCGACATGGCCGCCCTGCGCGCGAACTTTTTCCTTCACTTCGAATACCGCGTTCGACGGGCAGGCCAGGTGATGCGCATAACGCCGCTCCAGCATCGGCAAATCGTTGAGATGATCTCCCACCGCCATGATTTGCAACGGCAAAACGCCGATGCCGCTGGAAATCGCATCGAGACACGCGCCCTTGTGATAGAACTTGTGGCTGAACCGGAAGTAGATCGAGTTGCGCACGGCGACCAGCAGGGGCCAGTTTATCAGCAGGGGCGTGATGTAGGCGGAAATCTCATCGGCCTCCTCCTCGCAACTCGCGATGATGCCGAGCGGCGAACCGGCGTCTTCCACCAACTGGGCTTTGGTGTGGTGCGAGACGTAATCTTCCACCAGCTTCCACAACGGCCGCACCGACTCGAAAAGCTGGGTGTGCAGCAGTTCGCATTTGCGGTTCCATTCAAGCCAGCCGACCCCGCGCCGGCCGCGCACGAGCCAGATTTCCCGTTCCACGGCCACGACCCAATCGGGCCAGATCGGCGCATTGCGCCGCACCAACTCGTCCCGCAGGCTCTCGAAGGTGCGGCCCGTGTTGATGACCCAATAAAGGGGGCCGCGTTTGCGCCAGGCCGCCAGCCGCTCGAAAAAAACGGGCGAGATCGGCACGCAATCCCGCTCGGCGATCGTGCCGTCGAAGTCGGTGCAAAGCAGCCGCAGACTGGTCGTTAGCAGCGCGGTCTTTTTGTCCGGCGCGGTCATGATTTTCCGGCGCCGGGAAAACGGCCCCGCCACTGACAGACCCCGCCGCACCCAAGCGCGAGCAAAGCAGTGGCCAGGTAGGGTGGGAACATCGAGGGGATGGGCAGGGCGGCCCAAAGAATCAGGCTGATGACGGCCAGCAGGCCGCCACCCACCAGAAACAATCGCGCCATGAAAAGACGTTCGGACATCGCGATGAATTTAGGGCCTGCTTTCAAACCAGGTCAAGGTTGCTTGCGCGGCGGCTGGGGCGCCGCGACTTATCTGGAAGTTGTCGACTGCATGGGACCTATGGGACTAATGGGACTTATACGTCCCATAGGACCTATAAGTCCTATGTCATCTCTTGGGTTGCCAATGGAGTTATTTTCCAGGGCTGATTTCCGAAAGGGGAAAAAAATTCTTTTTTTTATACTCCAAGAAAACCCCAAGCTGGAATCGCCTTTTGCAAGTGGCTGATTCGCTGAGTCATCCGCGCGCGCAATGTTTTGACATCTTCCTCTGGTACCACCTCTGCTTAAAGGATGATGCCATGAGAACCAAGGTCCCTCCCTTCATCCTGCGAGTGTCGTTTCTGCTGGCGTTGACCGGTGGTTTCATCGGAGTGATGATCGGCTGGAACAACGGCGATGAATTGGGGTGGTCGCTTTTGAGAGGGGCGCTTTTGTTTCTGGCCTTCGGGGTTGTGGCCCGTTGGTGGTTGGGAAGCATGGCGAAGGCGTGGCTGGAGAGCCGCCTGGAGTCGCTTCAAGCGAAAAGCAAAACCGCGGAAAACCGTCCTCCCGTACGGGTTGGACTATGAATTAACGAGAAGAGGCAATGATGATCGCAACACAGACACAGGAATTGCAGCAGGAATGGCTGACGGAACCGGCGCTCGATGCGCCCGCAGACCGCGAGGAAACCATCCGAAGCCTTCTCTACCTTGTTCAACATATCGCGGGCCGGCTCGTGGCCCGAC
The DNA here is from genome assembly GCA_963702985.1 of uncultured Verrucomicrobiae bacterium. Taxonomy (GTDB): domain Bacteria; phylum Verrucomicrobiota; class Verrucomicrobiia; order Methylacidiphilales; family UBA1321; genus JABDGH01. Next base: position 3,711,408 of record OY969777.1, on the reverse strand, counting down.
TCCCGTCGCATGTGGCGAAGGAGGATCTCATCAGCGCGGGCGTGGTGGGGTTGATCGACGCGGTGGACCGCTACGATTCCTCCAAGGGCTGCAGTCTGAAAACCTACAGCAGCCTGCGCATACGCGGGGCGATGGTCGATGAATTGCGCAGCCAGGATTGGGTGCCCCGGACGGTGCATCGCGACGAGAAGATTTACGAGCAGGCGGCGGAGAAGCTGAGCCAAAAATTGGGCCGCGAAGCGTGCCCGGAAGAAATTCGCAAGGAATTGGGCATGACGCCCCAGGCGTTTGAACAGTTTTCGGAACGGACCCAGAGCATCGCCTCCTTTTCTCTTAATGAATCCTGGTCGGACGAAGACGGCAACTCGGTGGATCGCGGAGAGATCATGCCGAATCTCGCCACCCCCACGGCCTTCGAGGCCATCCTGCGCGAGGAGGACCGGGCCTTGCTGCATGAAGAACTCAACCGCCTTCCGCGCAACGAGAAATTGGTGCTGTGTCTCTACTATATGGAAGATCTTCGCCTCAAGGAAATCGCCCAGATTCTGGAAGTCTCGGAATCGCGCGTTTCACAAATTCATACGGAAGCCCTGCGGCGGTTGACCGCGGCCATGCGCAAAGCTCATGATGTTTAAGGAGCCGTTGCCATGTTGCTTTTTGTAGGCTGGCTCATCGTTTCCGTCGCGTTGCTCGGCGGATTCATGTTTTCCGGCGGCAACCCGGCCACTCTATTCGTGACCGGGGAATACATCATCATCATCGGAATATTTCTCGGTTACATCGTCGCCTCGTCCAGCGGGGCGGTGCTGAAGATGATGGGGAAATCGATCATGACCGCCCTCAAGGGATCACCCTATACCCAAAAGCGCTATATCGAATTGGTCCAGGCCCTCTATCAGATCTTGGTTCTCGCGCGGGAAAAAGGAGTCATCGGAATGGAAGAACACATCCTTCAACCTCAGACCAGCGCGATATTCGCCAGGTATCCGAGCTTCTTGAACGACCATCATGCCGTTCATTTTTTGCAGGACACCTTCCGGCCGCTGCTCGACGGCAAGGTAAAACCCGAGGAACTCTCCCGCTCGGTGGAGGCGCAGCTCGACAATTTCTTTTCCATGCACTCGCAACCCACGGCCGTCTTGACCAGGGCCTCCGACGCGCTCCCCGCCATCGGGATCGTCGCCGCCGTACTGGGCATCGTCTTAACCATGGCCAGCATCGCCGGTGACAAAGCCGAGATTGGCCAAAAAGTCGCCCACGCCCTGGTGGGAACTTTTCTCGGCCTGTTGCTGAGTTACGGTTTTGCCCAGCCTCTCATCAATCGCATCGAGACCATTCACGAGGAGGAGATCAGCTATCTGGCGGTGATTGGCCGCATGGTCATCAGCTATGCCCTGGGCGCCCCCCCCCTGACGGCGGCGGAAGCGGGACGGCTGACCATACCCATCCACCATCAACCGAGTTGCGACGACATGGAAACCCTGTTGAAGAATACGACGGCCCAGCCATGAGCCCGAGAGGACGCCATGCCCGGGGAGGAGCGGCGCATTCCGGCGGCGGCTGGAAAGTCGCCTATGCCGACTTTGTCACCTCGATGATGGCGCTCTTTCTCGTCCTCTGGCTGGTCGGTTCCGATACGGAGACCAAGCTGGCGGTGCAACGTTACTTTCGGGGTGAAATCACCCAGCAGGGCAAGAACGGGACACAGGAGTATGCCAAACAGGAGCCCTTCCAAAACGAAATGCGCGACAAGGTCAGCAAGAACCTGGTCGATCAGGAAACGATGAAACGGGAGTTGGAGAAACTCCGCGAGCAGCTCAACAACAGCAGCCAGGACGGCAACGACCTCATCCGCTACGAATTCCTCGCCGACGGCGTGCGCATCACGGTCATCGACAGTTCTTCGAAGCCCTTCTTCGATCCCGGCACGGCCCGCCTGACTTATTATGGCGAATGGGTCTTGAAAACCACCGCCTGGTACCTGGACCGGTTCCCCTTCATGCTGGAAGTTGAGGGTCATACGCAAAAAGGAGCCGAGCTCGCCTCGACGGCGAAAAGCGAGGGCTGGGACCTTTCCACCAACCGGGCCGTCGCGGCGCGGCAGTTGTTGCAGAGTTCGGGACTGGAACCGGACCGCTTTTGGCGCGTGATCGGCTATTCCGACCGCATTCCCCTCGAAGGCGCCAAACCCGAGGCGGAGGAAAACCGGCGCATTACCATCGTGGCCCGCCTCAAATCCGATACGGCCCAGAACCTGACCCAGGACACACTCCCATGAAATCACCCCATCCATCCAAAAGACAAGAATCTGTTTTCAAGCACGACATCGGAGAGCAACCGGTGCGCCTGATCAAGGCGGCCCAGGCCGGCCAGCTCCTACATGCCTCCGCCAATGGCAACGGCGCGGTCCACGGGGCCGCGGACTTTCACAAAAAGCCGGAGATTCGCATGATCCAATCCGGCGCCGATTACTGCGACATCGAGGTCGTCTGCGGCTGTGGCGAGAGCACCCAGGTTCGCTGTTGGAATACGCCTCCGGCGGAAGAAAAAGGAGCTGTTTAAGTGAAGAAAATTCCATCGCAAGGGACTTTTATTCCGCCGTTGCTTCCGATGGCCGGCGAAGCGGCCTTCCCTATCAGAGGGAAGAACGAAAAAAGCGGTCGACGGATCCGCCGGGCATGACACATGCGATGACCATATGAACCTATGAACGTTGGCTTATATAGTGGCGCGGCGGGGATGCGGGTGGGCGAAGATTATCAACAGCTCATCTCGGAAAATCTCTCCCTCCAATCGGTCCCCGGCTACAAGCAGACGCTTCCCGTTTTCTCCACCGATCCCCAAGCCGCGACGGGCAAAACGCAGACAAGCGCAGCGGGCAATCCGGCGGCGATCACGATGACGCGGGTCATCGATTTTTCCCAGGGACCGGTGCAACCCTCGGGTAATCCGTACCATGCGGCCATCCAGGGGCAGGGCTTTTTCGAGGTGCGCGAAGCCGACGGCTCGACGAGCTACACCCGCAACGGGGCGTTCACCCTTTCGCCACGGGGGCAATTGCTCACGTCGGACGGATCGGCGGTGTTGGGCAAAAGCGGATCGACGATCACCGTCGATACGAGCAAGGCGGGCAAAGTCGCGATCGGCTCCGACGGCACGATCTCCATCGACGGCGTCCAGAAGTCGGGTTTGGGTTTTGCCCATTTCGACAACCCCTCGGCTTCGCTCCAGCCGGGAGCTTATGGCCGCTTTGTTTCAAAAAATCCGGGCGACGCCAAGGCCGGCCTCGCCGCGAGCGATCATGTGATTCAGGGCAGCCTGGAACAAAGCAACGGCAACCCGGTGCTGCAAATGGCCGACATGATCCAGGCCGTGCGACTTTACGAAGCCAACTCGAAATCGATGAAGGCTGTTGATGACACACAAAACCAACTGATCACCAATCTGGGAGCCCATCCGCAAGGGTAAGGCTTCCTTCCGATGGAAAAAAACGAGGAAACATCTCATGATTCGCGCACTTTGGACATCCGCCAGCGGCATGGAGGCCCAGCAAATGAACCTGGACGTGATCGCCAACAATCTAGCCAACGTCAACACCTCCGGCTTCAAGAAATCGAGCATCCAGTTCTCGGAAATGATGTATGACACGAACGAAGCCCCGGGAGCCAGCTCGACCCAGTCAAGCACCACCCCCACGGGTGTCCAGGTCGGTTACGGATCAAAACCGGTCGCGACCGAGCGAAACTTTACGCAGGGCAATCTGCAGCAAACCGGCAACACGTTCGACGTGGCGATCCAGGGCCACGGGTTCTATAAACTCACGCTTCCCGACGGCACCAGCGCCTATACGCGGGACGGTTCCTTTCTTGTCAACGCCGACGGCCAGCTCGTGACCAATCAGGGTTACCTCGTCGCCGGAGTCGGTCAGATCGACCCGAAAGCCACCAATATCACCATCGGATCGGACGGAACCATTTCCGCCACCGTGAACAATGCAGCGGTGAAGATCAGTCCGATCACGATTTCCAATTTCCCCAACCCGGAAGGCCTCAACAGCCTTGGAAGCAACCTTTACCAGGAAACAGCCGCTTCGGGAAACGCCGTGGATGGCCAGACGCCCGGACAAAACGGGATGGGCACGCTGGCTCAAGGCTACGTCGAGACCTCCAACGTCCAGGTGGTCGAGGAAATGGTCAATATGATTCAGGCCCAGCGCGCCTATGAAATCAACTCGAAGGCAATTCAAACGGCCGACCAAATGATGGGCATGGCCAACAACCTCCGCCAGGGATAGGACTCACCGATGAAATCTTTTATCCTCCTTCTTGCCGCCGCGGGCGGATGTCTCCTGCCCCTGCAGGTCCATGGCGTGGTCATGGAATTGAGAGACCAGCAAACCATGGCCGGGGCAAATTTAACTCTCAATGATCTGCTCCAATCATCGCAGGGCTTGACCTCGGATGACCTCACGGCCGTGATTGCGGAGGCCCCTTCGCTCGGAAAATCAGAAACTTGGACGCGCGAACGGATCGAAACGGTGTTGCCCTCCTCGATCAAGCAGCAGCCGCTGGAATGGGCGGGGGCGGCGGCTTGCGTGGTCAAGCGTCCCGCCGTCGACTATAGCCGGCAAGAGGTCAAACAACTCATCACCGCGGAACTGGCGCGGCACCTTCCCGCGGACAGTGATTTTGCCATACTCGAATTGCCGGGAGTCGATCCCTTTCTCATCCCGGATGGGGAATTGAATGCCCGGGTGGAACTCGCTTCCGGCGCACTCCGCAATGAGTGGGGAGAGGCCACGCTGAACTTCAGTTCCCAGGGACAACTGGCGGTGACAAAAAGCGTGCGCTTCCACTGGGCCTACACCCGTTTGGTTTGGCAGGCCGCCGACCGCATCGCCGGCGGGAATCCGCTCGCCTCGTCCGCCTTCCAGCAGGTCGAGGTCAACATTCTCAAGCTTCCCGGCCTCCTGCAGCCGGCCATTGATTTTCCGGAGGGCAAAGTGGCCGCGCATCCCCTCCCCCAGGGAAAAATCCTGATGGAAAATGATTGGGTCGAGCCGGTGCTTGTGGCCCGCAACGACCTGGTCACGATCCTTTACGACCATCACGGCATCTCCATCACCGTTCAGGCCAAAGCGATGGCCAACGGGGTGCGCAACCAGGTCATCGCCGTGCAAAATCTCACGTCTCACAAAATTTTTAATGCCCGAGTCGTGGATGAAAGGAGCTTGGTTTATGATGAATAAATTCATTTTGACAGCAGTTCTCACATTCGTATCGGCTCAGGCCCTTCGCGCCGATCCGCCGGCAGTGGGGTCGGTCTGGGGGCACGCGTCGGGAGCTTCCACTGTTTCGACGGCGGGGCCGAGTTCCATCTGTAGCGATCCGCTGGCCCATTCGGTGGGCGACCTTCTGACCATCGTGGTCGACCTGCAAAACCAGATCACCACGAACCAAAACACCACGACCGCCAAGACCACCGCCGTGGCTGCGACCATCAACTCGCTTGTCTATCCCAATGACGGCACCAATCACGGTTGGAATTTCTACGCCTACCACGGCCAGCCCCCCACAACGGCGTGGAACAGCACGCAGTCCTTCAATGGCGGAGGCGCCGTCGCCAACAATGAAACGGCCTCGACCACCATCCAGGCGCGCGTCATCGGTGTCGGCCCCAACGGCGTTCTGCGGATCGAGGCCACACGTCTCTCCAAAGCGGGCGACGAGGACACCAGCATGATCCTCACCGGGCTGGTCCGTCCGGAGGATCTCAGCACGAGGAACACGATCAGTTCCAGCAACGTGGCCGATCTGCAAATCATTCAAAAGGGCAAGGGAACCATCACCGCCAACCAACGCAAAGGCTGGCTGACCAAATTCTATGAATTTATCGAGCCGTTTTAATTCGACCCATTTGCGCCACCGCCTGGCCGAATCGTTCCTGCTCGCCGTTCTCTGCCTGATAGCGTTGTCGATGCCGGCCGGAGCCCAGACACGCATCAAGGACGTGGCCACGGTCGAGGGCGCCCGCGACAATCAATTGATCGGCTACGGAATCGTGGCCGGCTTGGACGGCCAGGGAGATTCCGACAAGTTGTTCACCCAGCAGACGATGTCCAATATCGCCCGCCGCTTCGGCATCCAAATTCAACCCACGGACATCACCAACAAAAACGTGGCCGTGGTGATGGTCACGGTCAACATACCTCCCTTTACGCGGCAGGGGACGAAGCTCAATGCCACCGTGGCCTCGCTGGCGGATGCCAAATCGCTGCAAGGAGGCGTCCTGTTGCAGACCCCTCTCGTGGCCGGGGACGGGCAGGTCTACGCCGTGGCCCAAGGCAGCGTTTTCCTCGGAGGATTCGATGCCGGGACCGGCGGCGCGGGAGGTTCCTCGGTGCAAAAAAATCACACCACCTCGGGCGTGGTCACCGACGGGGCGCTCGTGGAAAACGAAATCCCAACGACGGTTTTTTCCAAAGGCGTTTTGGAAATCGTGCTTCGCCAGGGGGATTTCACTTCCGCGGTGCGCATGGCCAACGCCATCAACGAGCAGGTCGCGAAGATCGCCCAGGCCGTCAGCCCCACGACCGTCGAGGTCTTTGTGCCGAAGGAAATGCAAAGCCCCGAGCGGCAGATGGAGTTCGTGGCGCGGATTGAAAATGCTTCCTTCGTGCCGGATGTGAGCGCCCGTATCGTCATCAACGAACGCACCGGCACGGTGGTGGCCAACGCCAATATCCAGATTTCCAAAGTGGCCGTGGCCTATGGCAATCTGACCGTCGCCGTTTCCAGCGCTCCCGAGGTTTCCCAACCCAATTCCTTTACCGGCAATTCATTCGCCGATGACTCCTATGCCGGCAACGGCGGCAAGGGCGGCAGGGGCGGCAGGGATGGCCGGGGCGGCCGCAACGGCGACAACAGCGGCGTCCATACCGAAGTGGTGAATCGCACGACGACGAATGTGCAGGAGGAAAAACGGAGCATGATCGTGTTGAACGACATGCCCACGGTGGAGGATGTCGCCTTCGCCCTCAATTCGATGGGTGCGACGCCCCGCGAATTGATGTCCATTCTTCAATCCATCAAGGATGCCGGGGCCCTCAACGCGGAGCTTGTCCTGGAATGAGCCTCGATTTCTCACTCTCGTCACTCAGTCCCCTTCCCCCGCTCGATCTATCAGCGGGCGTCGCGGGCGCCTCGGAGGAAACGCGCATCAAACAGGTCTCCAAGGCCATGGAGAGCGTTTTTACCAGCCAGCTCATGGCGGAAATGGGCAAGGGCATCGATGGCGCCGATGACAACGAGAACGGTGCTTATCAGGACTTTATCCAGCAGGCGATGACTCAGGGAGTAACTCAGGGCGGCGGTTTCGGCCTCGCCAAGGTCATCGAGAATTATCTTACTCACCGCAACCAGACCACGACGGGCCACCCATGCCTGCAAGTCAAAAATACATCTTACCATGTCAACCGCGTCGAATAAAATCACCAGCCCCATCCTCAAGGAATTCGACCGTCTCCTCGAAGAGATGATCGGCCTCCAAAAAAAGGAACAGGCGTTCATCCTCGCCCGGCGCACGGATGACCTGGCGGCCACCACGCAGTCCATCGAATGGATGGGCGTTCGCATGCAGAGCATGGAAATGGACGTGCGCCGCGAACTGCAAGACGCGCGTCATGCCCAGGAATATCCGCAGAATCGCCTGCAGGAAAAATTGGCCCAGATCAAACGCCTCGCCCAACAAAATCACACCCTGCTGGAGCATTCTCTCTTTTTCTTGCAACAACTCTTTCAGCAAGTTCTGGAGAGGGATACGCCCCTGCATCTCTATAACCTCAATGGCCATGCTTTCCAGAGCGATCTGGGCGGAGGTCTTTTGGAAACACGCATTTAGGAACTTCAACAAAATTTCATCATGAACGGAATCGGACTCAACGGAAGTTTGCTGCTGGGAAGTCAGTCGCTCAATACCCAGCGGATCGCCATCGAGACGATCGGCAACAACATTTCCAATGTTAACACGCCCGGTTACGCCCGGCAGCGGGTCAACCTCGTCAGCGATGTCACGACCGGCCAGGGCGGTGAACAAGGCATGGGCGCATCCGTCGCGAACATCGAGAACCTCCGCAGCCCGTTGCTCGACAGCCTAGTCCAGCAATCCCTGGGTAACCAAGGGTATGCGGATAATCAGGCAAGTCTCACCGCTACCGTCCAGGATTCCCTCGGCCAGCAATTCACTTCGGCCTCAAGTTCCAGTTCCTCCAGCACGGTGACAAGCGGCAGCGGCGCTGTCCAGGACGCGATGTCGACTTTCTTCACAGCCCTGCAGAGTTTGGCCGGCACGCCGTCGGACGCGACGGCCCGGCAGGTCGTGGTGCAGGATGGACAAACCCTGGCCACCGCCATCAACGGCGCCTATCAGAGGGTGCAGCAGACGCAGAGCCAGATCGCCACCGACGCCGGCTCGATCACCGCGCAGATTAATCAACTCTCCCAGAGCATCGCCTCCCTCAATCAGCAGATCACGCAGGTCGAGGCGGCGTCTGGCACGACAGCCAACGATCTGCGCAACACCCGGACGGCCGACGTCGAACAACTTTCCGGAATGGTCAATGTCACGGCGACGACGCAAAGTGACGGCTCGGTCACCGTGGCCCTCGCCGACAACCCCTCGGTCGTGCTGGTCAACAATGGTGACAGCAATGGCGCCGGCACGACCCAGAGTCTAAGCGTTTCCTATAATGCGAACGCCAGTGTCCCCCTGACCGTCTCCGGCAGCACGACGGGCGTGCTCGGAACCGGGGTCCCCTCCTCTGGATCTCTTGGCGCGGATCTCGACGTGGCAAACAATGTGATCGGTTCCCCCGCGGCCAGCGGCAACACCGGAATTCTTGGAGCGTTGGATGGCGTTGCCAACCAACTGCGCACCCAGGTGAACGCTCAAAACGCGGCGGGTTACGACGCGAACGGAAATCCAGGCGGCGCGTTTTTTACCGGCACAGGCGCGCTGGACCTCGCGGTAAGTTCCACCGTGGTCAATAATCCCTCGCTGATCGCGGCGGGTAACGGCAGCGGACCTCTCGATGGCAGCAATGCGCTTGCGATGGCCCAGATCCAGAATCAGTCCGCCATCGTCCCGGCCTTCCGGACGATGGTGGCCAACCTGGGCCAGATCGTCAGCACCGCCCAAACCAACCAGACAACGCAGAATCAGATCACCCAGCAGTTGCAGAAACAGAGAGATTCGGTCTCGGGCGTCTCGATTGACGAGGAGATGACCAATTTGATCAACTTCCAGCAGGCGTACGACGCTTCGGCGCGCTTTATCACCACCATTTCCAACTTGTATGACACGCTCGTTAATAAAACGACCTAAGGCCCCTCATGCGCGTAACCTCCAATACCTACACCAATCTGGTCATTAACAGCTCGCAGAGCGCACAGCAGCAGTTGGCGACATTACAGCAGCAAATCTCCACCGGAGACAGCGTCCAGTTCGCCTCGGACAACCCGCTCGCCTATGAACAGGCGTCGCAGACCCAGACCTCCCTCGGGCAGTTGAATGCCTATAGTGCGGCGGCGGCGCAGGCAACCACCATGACAGCGCAAAACAACCAGGCCATGACCAGCCTCCATCAGATCGTGGCCCAGGCGGGCGAATTGGCCACCAGTGTGACCAGCAACGAGTCGACCTCCGATCTGCGGAATATCGGCACGCAGATGGACGCGCTGCTGACCCAGCTTACCAGCATTGTGAACCAAAGAGCGCCGAATGGAACCTACCTCTTCGGCGGCACGAGCAATCAGCCGCCGATCAATTCGACGACCCAGACCTACAATTCGTCGACTAACGGCCAGGGGGCGACGATCGATGTGCAGCAGGGTAACGCCGTTCAGGTCGGGATCGTGGCGGGCCGGTCCGGATCGCCTCCGGTGGATGGATTTCTCTATGATTCCTCCTCGGGAGTGGACGTGCTCGGGGCCATCATCCAGGCACGCAATGATTTGAATTCCGGCAATGTCTCCGCCCTTCAAACAACTGATTTGCCGTCGCTCAACAAGGCCCTTGACCATGTCTCCCTCTATGTGGGAAGCACCGCCGCGAGCATGTCCGCCGTCCAAACCGCCAGCCAGGCTCTCCAGCAGCAGATCACCTCGCAGAACAATCAGTTGAACAGCCTGACCCAGACCAATCTTCCAGACGCGACAGTCCAATTGCAGCAAATCCAGATGCAGTATCAAGCTTCCCTGCAAGCCGGCACCCGCATCATGGGTCTTTCCATCCTTAACTATATGAATTCTGTTCCAACAGCCTGATTCGCCCACCCGCATGATCGAAACAACCTCCCTATGAAGAGCTCCACCTACGAGAACCTCATGGTTGAAACGCTTCGCAATAAAGTCATTCGATTTCCCGATGGCTTGCCCGGATTTCCCGCGAGCCGGGAATTTCTGATGGCCCAGCAGCCGGAAGAGAAGCCGTTCGCCTGGATGCAGTCGGTTTCCGATCCCAAGCTCGTGTTCGCCGTGGTGGACGCCTATGCCTGGGTCAAGGATTTCACACTGGAGGTTGACGATTCCGAACTTCGAGAAATGGGGTCGTTAAATCCGCTCGATTACGCGGTCTATTTCATTCTCCGCATCGAGAAAAAGGACAGCCGCACCACGTTGCAGGCAAAACCGAACGCCCCGGTGCTCGTCAACATTCACAATCGTCAGGCCCGGCAAGTCATTGTCTCGACCAATTCCTCGCTCGAAAACGCGGAAGCCCTTTGCCTGGCGCTTTGAATCTGCTATCGAAGACCCATGCTCGTCCTAAGTCGGAAGATCGGGGAGTCGATCAAGCTTGCCGATGATATAGAAATCACCGTTCTTGCCGTGGACAATCAGCGCGTTCGGCTGGGCATTCGAGCGCCGCGCCACATCGATGTTCGGCGCAGTACTCCCGAGATTAACGTGGTTGAAGCCAACCGCCAGGCGGCTCTCCATCCCAATCCCATGAAAAACAAAAGCATTCTTAGCAAGGCGGCTTCGGCAAAAAACAAGCACGCCTGAGGCGCGGCGGATTCAGCGCATTTTTTCGTCATCGCGAGAGATGAACGCATCGAAGCCGGAGAGCCAAATTCCAGTCTGCGCCGCCACCCTTCTAATACCAATTCTAAATTGAATTTAGTCTAAACAATCCGTCATCCTGAGCTTGTCGAAGGATCAGTTCGGAGGGGTTTTACCGAGGCGGAACTGATCCCTCGACAAGCTCGGGATGACCGAAAGCTAAAGACCAAATTCCATTGAGAAATGGTATAAGGCATATTAAAATATCGTGCACGGTTCAGCCTCGGGTAGCCCGGGCTACTTGTTGCCCGGGTCGCCGAAGGCGACAGGAAGCGATCTGCCTCATCCGCATGGGGTAATCGCAATGGAAATGACAATGGGTTTCGCTTCCTGCGCGCTACGCGCGCCCGGACAACAAGTAGTCCGGGCCACCCAAATGTGGTGCGCGCAAAATGTTAAAACGCTCTAGTGGGAACAGCCCCTAACCTTCCCGGATGGCCCGCAATGTTTTGAGCAAGGTCCCGGCCGTGTAGGGTTTCGAGATGAAATGTTTAATTCCGGCGGTGGACGCCTTGGCCACGCTTTCGGCCTCATCCATGCCGCTCATCGCGATGATTTTCGCCTTCGGATTAATTTTCAACAGGGCGTAAATTGTCGCCCGGCCGTCCATGACCGGCATCGAGAGGTCGGTTAATATGATGGCAATTTTTTTCTTTTGCTGGGCGTAAATGGCCACGGCCTCCGCCCCGTTGCATGCGGTCATAACCTGGTAACCGAACGTCTGAAGCGTCTCGCTGGTAATCGAAAGAATGGAAATCTCGTCATCGACCACGAGGACCGTTTCGCCGGCCCCCCTGGGCAGGCTGACTTCTTGCGTTCCCTGTTGGGGAACTTCGCACGCCGCCCCTTGCGCCGGCAGGTAAACCTTGAAGGTCGTTCCTCTTCCGGGTTCGCTGTAAACATTGATAAACCCGTCATGGTTTTTGACAATCGCCTTGACCGACGAAAGACCAAGGCCGGTGCCTTTGCCCACCTCTTTGGTGGTGAAGAAAGGCTCAAAGATTTTGCCGATGATGTCCTGCGGAATGCCGACGCCCACATCGGTGACGGAAATGGCGACGTACAAGCCCGGCTTGGCCTGTGTGTTCATCGCGACGTATTGTTCATCGGCGAGGCAGTTTTCCGCGCTGATGGAGAGGGTGCCGCCATTGGGCATCGCGTCCCGGGCATTCACGCAAAGATTCAGGAGGATCTGCTGGATCTGCGTGGGATCGCCCAGAATCGTCCAGGTATCGTGAGGAATGGCAAGTTGCAGGCGAATGTCCTTGGGGAAGGTATCGGTGATGATGTGCTCGATATCCTTGAGCAGGTACTTGGGTTGAATGACAATTCGCTGGCCTTCCATGCCGCGCGCAAAGGAGAGGACCTGTTGCACGATGTCGGAGCCCCGCCGGGCGCTCATCTCAATGGTTTCGATGATGGACTTGGTATGGGGATCCACCGCCGTGCTCTTCAAAATGTCGATGGAGAGCATGATGGGGGTGAGGATGTTGTTGAGATCGTGCGCGATGCCCCCGGACAGAATGCCGAGGCTCTCCATCCGTTGCGCTCTCATGTATTGAATTTCTATTTTTCTCTTTTCCGTGACATCGGTGTTGATCGCGAGGACTGATTTGGGACGGCCCGCCCCGTCCCGCAACAGCGACCAGCGGGACTCGATGATTAATTCCTGACGGTCCTTCGAGAGGTGGTTGAGTTCACCCGACCATTCGCCGTTCTCCAGCGTGAGGGTGTTGACTTCCTTGAATTTTCGGGTGTCGGCGTGGAGAAACTCGCCGATAAAGCGGCCGGCGGCCTCCTGGCGGGCCCACCCATAGAGGCGCTCCGCTCCTTTGTTCCAAAATAAGATCCGGCCTTCCGGGTCGAAAACGAGGATGGCGTCCTGCGTTTTATCCAAGAGAGCGCTCTGCTCCTCGATCTGGCGTTTGACGCGGTTGAATTCCGTGAGATCCCGCAGGATTTTGGAGCACCCGATAATTTTTCCCGTCTCGTCCTTGAGCGGAAAAACCGTCACCAGGACATCCAGGGGGCGGCCATCCTTGTGAACACGAACAGTCTCGAAAGAGTGGACGCTTTCGCCCCGGTTGGTGCGGGCCAGGATATTCTCCGCTTCCTCGATGCGGTCGGACGGAAGCAAGACCTTCGTGGAACGCCCCACGATTTCCGCGGCTGAGTAACCGAACATTCGTTCGGCCGCGGGATTCCAGAGGGTGATCGTTCCATCCACGGTCTTGGCGATGATCGCATCATGGAGGAAATCGCAAAGGGGCGCCGATTGCCTGACAACCTCATCGGCGTGCCCAGCCAAAAGCGCTTCATTGTCGTGCGGGACCACACGGTTTTTTTTTCGGTTTCTTGAAGGGAAATCTTTCATTTCCGGAAGATCGCTGCTTTTCCGAAGAAAGTGCGGTGGATTTAATAAAGTATCAGCTTGGTTCTTCATGAGATGAATTAAAAATGACCTTAACCACCGCTAGCGTCAGCAAATGGTATTTATAGGAAACGGACAAGTTGTTCAAGTAATATCTTAAAAAGTCGCGTAACATATTTATAATAAATATGTTATAATTTTAAACTTAATGATTTCCTGTAAGCTGGACGAAGCAAGTTTTGTCCATGCGACAAAGTATCGTTGTGTCATTGCTATAAAGCATCACGCAAGGCGCTGGCGTAAGCACCATCGGGCGCGCGCGCCTGGGGTCACGCGATGAGCCAATTCTCAGAGTGTGAATCTAAGGTTTCCGAACAAAACACCGATAGAGGTGTTAGCCCACTTCCAACCCTTGTGCACATTAGAGACCCTGATTTTCAGTTCATCCGCCAGTTGGTTTACGACCAGAGCAGCATCCATCTGGGGGAAGAAAAAAAGGAGATGGTGTGCACGCGGCTCAACAACCGGCTCACGCGGCTTGGGCTGTCCAATGTTGCGGAATATTGCGTGCTGCTGAAATCCAACCGGGAACCGGGAGAGATCACCCATTTGATCGATGCGTTATCAACCAATTTCACGACTTTTTTCCGCGAAATAGAGCATTTCAAATTTCTCAAGGAGAAAATCATTCCCGACTGTCTGGCGTCAGGCGTCCGAAGTCACAAGGGGCCTTTCCGCGCCTGGAGCGCGGCTTGTTCCACGGGAGAGGAGCCCTATTCGATGGCCATTGTCATGGCCGCCTGCTTCCAGGCGATGGATCAGGATTTATGGCGGATTTTTGCCTCGGATATTTCGACCCGGGTTCTGGAAACGGCGAGCCGGGGTATTTATGAAGCCCGCCGGGTCAAATTGCCGAATCCGGGATGGCTGCCCCGTTATTTTCAAAAGGGTGAAGGCGATTGGAGCGGTTATTACCGGGTCAAGCAACGGTTGCGCGAGCAGATCGATTTTCAGCACATGAATCTCCTGGCCCCCTGCCCGCACAGGGGAGAGCGTTATCACGTTATTTTTTGCCGCAATGTCATGATTTACTTCGATCACTCAACCGCGCAGCTGCTCGCGGAGAAACTCTGTCAAAAGCTCCTCGATGGCGGCTATCTGATCATCGGACACGCGGAAAGTTTGGGCCGGAAACCACGCGGGCTGCAACAAATCAAGTCCAGTATTTTCCGGAAATCTTCCCGCTAAGGATGCCATGAACGACCTCACGCAAAAGCAAGATGGCATCGGCAAACCTTAATCTTATGATCATAAAGAAACCCATCCGCGTTTTGTCTGTCGACGATTCGGCCTTTTTTCGCAAAGTTCTGGCCGATATCCTGGGATGCGATGGGGACATTGATTTGGTCGGTTGCGCAACCGATGCTTACGACGCCAGGGACCGGCTTGTTTCCTGCCCGGTGGATGTGTTGACGCTCGACCTCGAATTGCCGCGCATGGCCGGCCTAACGTTCCTGAAATTGATCATGGAGCGCAAGCCCATGCCCGTCATCGTCCTGAGTTCCCTGACGCCGACGGGATCGCAAAAAGCCGTCGAGGCGCTCATCGCGGGAGCGTTCGCCGTGATCGAAAAACCCGGCAGCCTTTCCGATAAACAGAGTTTCGGCGAGGAGCTGATCAAAGGCATCAAGATAGCCTCGGCCGCACCGCTGAGGCGTCGCCGCCCGACCCAATTGACCGGTATCCTCCGAATGCGCAAACCTCCCGTTTCCACTTTTAATCCCCGGCAAATCATTGCCCTGGGCGCATCAACCGGAGGCACGCAGGCATTGGAGGAAGTCCTTGCGATGCTCCCCGCCAATCTGCCCGGCATCGTCGTGGTGGAACACATACCCGCGGGTTTTTCCGCCAGTTTCGCGGAAAGGCTTAACCAGGCTTGCGCCATGGAAGTGCGGGAGGCGAAAGACGGGGACGTTGTCCATCCGGGCCTGGCCCTGATTGCCCCGGGAGACCGGCACATGGAAGTTCATTGGGTGCGGGACCATTACCGGGTGCGGCTCCACGATGGCCCCCTGGTGGAACATCAGCGCCCTTCGGTGGACGTGTTATTCGAGTCCCTGGCCGGTTGTGCCGGGCGTCATACCGTTGCGGCGCTTCTCACCGGCATGGGAAGGGACGGCGCCGCCGGCATGAAACGGCTTCACGATCTCCAAGCCTACACCCTTGCGCAGGATGCCGGCAGCAGCGTGGTCTATGGCATGGCCCGCAAGGCCGTGGAGCTCCATGCGGTCGATTCGATCGTCCCGCTCGAAAACATCGCGGGCGAAATTATGAAAGCCTTGGAAACTCACAACGTCCGGACTCCGCTTACGTCGTATGCATGATACCAATCCCAAAATGAAGGGTCGGATGGCTCTGTCTCAACAGCAGACTTCGCCCATGAACGCGCCGCCCGATTTGCGCGCCAGATTCCAACTCCCGCCCCAGCCCCCCGGTGTTCAGAGGATCGCCGGCCTGGTAAAAGGAAAGGAAACCTCTTCGATGGACGAAATCGTCGAGATCATCGACAAAGACCATAGCGTTACCAAACGGCTCATTACCATGGCCTTTCCACGGGCCGCAGCCCGAGAGGGGGCCACGGTGCAAATGGCGACTTCCCGATTGGGCGTCAACCGCGTCATTGTGGTTCTCGTCGGGGACCTGCTTACCCAAGCCGTGATCGAAACATTCGAGACGATGGTTGCGATGACGCTGGAGACGGATGACCCCTCCGCGATGTCCATGGCGGAACATGGATACCTAACCGGCACGGTGAAATTTACGGGGCAGACCAACGGCTATGTCACCCTGGCGTTATCGCCCCATCTAAGCCTGCTGATCAGCGCCCGGCTGCTGGGGGGCACCCTCGATGACGAGTACACTCCGGAAGTCATCAATGATGCCATCGGGGAGCTCGTGAATATCGTAACGGGCAATTTGCAGTCGCGCTTGTGCGATGCCGGACTTCCCTCTGAAGTAGGGCTCCCGGAAGTCAAGTTCCAGCCGACCTTGCCAAAGGATACGGTCGCCGGGGGCAGCACCGAGCAATTCTACTTCCGCCAAGGCATGTACACCCTGGCGGTCAATCTGAGCATCGATCCGAGCCCGCAGAGGGCTCCTGCCACACGAGGAACGGAGTATCGGGCGAATCGAGCTTAAGGCTTGTCGAAGCGCGAAAAAGAAGACTGCCCTGAAATCTCGCGGAAGCGGACTGCATCTCCAAGTCCTTGAGAATGAAGGGTTCTGTTTACTTCCCGCTAAAGAAATTACGGCCCATACCGAAGACCTAAGAAGGCAAATACCCCTTCCTCCGATGAGCAATAAGATTCTGACCGTCGATGACAGCAGGATGGTGCGAATGATCGTCACCAAGACGTTTCTGCCTTATGGGTGCGAGATTTTCGAGGCCTGCAACGGCGCGGACGCTCTGGCGACGGCGGCGGCAGTTCTGCCCGACCTTATTTTTCTCGATATCACCATGGCCGATATGAACGGCCTGGCCGCCCTCGAGAAGTTGAGACAAGTCGAATCGCTCCAGGCCACGCCCGTCATCATGCTGACCGCGGAATCGGGAAATAATTCCATTGAACGCGCCGACCAATTGAACGTCGCCGGCTATGTTGCCAAACCTTTCAAGGCGGAACAGCTTTTGGCCCTGGCGGGCCCGATTCTCCATCTGCAACCTCTCGTCGCCGTCTAATCCCTCCATGTCCGCTCTATTCCTGGAAACACCCGCTTGCGGCAAGGCAGCCGGAAAATACCTGACGTTCATCCTGGGACGCGGCGCTTACGGAATTCCCATCCTCAAGGTGCGGGAAATTATCCGTCTTATCGAAATCACCCCCATTCCCCGCATGCCAGATTATGTGCGCGGCGTCATCAACCTCCGCGGCAAAATCGTGCCCGTGATCGATCTGCGCATGAAGCTCGGCCTCCCGAATACGGCCACGACCAACCGCACCTGCATCATCGTCGCCTACGTCGTGATGGACTCCTCGACGAAACTCATGGGGATGATCGTGGACGCGCTGGAGGAAGTTTATCAGATCGGCGCCGAAGATATCGAACCGGCCCCCGATTTCGGGAAGGGCGCCCCGACCGGTTACATCAAAAACATGGCCAAGACCAAGGGACAGGTGAAAGCGCTATTGAATATCGATCAGCTCGTTCGGGACGATCACGCCATCCTGCCGTTGCACGCCTTCCCCACGGAGACGGCCCCCGCCAAAGGGTAATCGCTCATGAGCAAGGAATCCGAGGAGCAGATCGGGGAGATTCCTCTGGAACTCAAGAGCGATCTGGATGCGGAGTTGGTGGAGGAATTCATCAGCGATGCGCGCGAGCAACTGGAGAATATCGAGCAGGGGACGCTCGCCCTGGAGAAGAACGCCCTGGACCAGGAGGTCATCCACACCCTCTTCCGGGCTTTCCACACCTTTAAGGGAAACGCCGGCTTTTTGGATTTGACGGCCGTCAGTCAATTGGCCCACATGTTGGAATCCCTGCTCGACGGAGCGAGGGAAAACCGGTTGCGGATCAACTCGGTGATCATCGAAATTATCCTCAAGAGCCGGGACACGCTCCAAGAGTTTGTCGATGAGATCGAGGCCCAGATCACCGGAAAAAAGCCGCGTCAAATCGTCCACATCCCCACCGCGGCGCTAAAAGCGTCCATGAGATTCATCCTGAGCGGCACTATCGCCATTTCAGGCAGGTCCTCCGCATCGGGCACGGCGGAGCCGGCACAGGCGGACGCGAAAGAAGCGCGGCCGGCCGCCCTGAGCCATGATCAGGCGATAACGGCAGGTTCGGCATACGTGAGCGGAACCGCCCTTCATGCGGTGAAGGTCGCCACGTCCAAGCTTGACGGCCTCGTCGACCTGGCGGGCGAGCTGGTGATCGCTCAGTCCCTCATCGTCCAAAACATCTCCTCGGCCAGCGTCAGCCATCACGCCTTGACGCGCAACCTGGACCAGCTTAACCGGATCAGCAAGGAATTGCAGCGAACCGCCATGTCGATGCGCATGGTGCCGATTCGGGCGACGTTCCAGAAAATGCAGCGCCTGGCCCGCGATATCGCCGCGAAACAAAAAAAGAAAGTCCGCCTGGTTTTGGAGGGGGAGGAAACGGAAGTTGACCGCACGATTGTGGAAAAACTCGGCGATCCCCTGATGCATATGGTCCGCAACGCGGTGGACCATGCCATCGAGTTGCCGGACAGGCGCGCCACGGTGGGCAAACCCTCAACGGGAACGATTTTTCTCCGGGCCTATCACAAGAGCGGAAACGTCATCGTCGAAGTCGAGGATGACGGCATCGGTCTCAACCGTGAACGCATTCTCGCGAAAGCGATCAAAAGCGGGCTGTTGAAGCCCGGCGCGATTCCAGACGACAAGGAACTCTTGAGCCTGATTCTTCGACCCGGCTTCTCGACGGCGGAAGTCGTCACGGCCACTTCCGGACGCGGCGTCGGCATGGATGTGGCGCAAAAAAACATCGGCAAGCTTCGGGGCAAGATCGACATCAAATCCCTTCCGGGTCAGGGAACAACCTTCACCATCCGGCTGCCGCTCACCCTGGCCATTATCGACGGCCTGATCATCCGGGTCGGCGGGCAACGCTACATTCTGCCCACGATCTCCGTGCGGGAGTCCTTTCACCCGAGATCATGCGCGGTCACCTCGCTGCCTGGGGGAGTGGAGATCGTGGAGATGCGCAAGGAACTCATTCCCCTGCTGAGATTGCGCGGGCATTTTCAATTAAAGGAGATTCCCGATGATGCGGGCGACGGCATCATGGTCGTGATCGAGTCGGACGGGAAAAAGCGCTGCCTGCTCGCGGACGAACTCATCGGCAAACAGGAGGTCGTCATCAAAAATCTTGGGGAAGTATTCAGAACCGACCCCATGGTATCCGGGGGCGCCATCCTGGGGGATGGATGCGTCGGCCTCATTCTCGACGCGGCCGCGCTCGTGCATCTGGAACCTGCCGCGAACGAATTAAAACTCGCGATTTGAGGCGCATGAAAAAGGAACCCGCGATCTATTCTCCCGGCCCGGGTTAAGATTTGGCCCGGCGAGCCGATAAACAGGAGGAGCATCATGCAATACTGGACTATCAAAAAGCAGATCATTTTTGGCTTATCCATCCTTATCGCGATCAATATCGCCGTGGAGATATTCACCTCGATGGGGATATCCAGGTTGAAGTCCTTCGTGGAAAACATCTCCGCCAGCCAGCTGCGCGGCGTCTACGTGATGGGGCAGATTCAATCGAGTGAAAACGAGGCCTATGATCTCATGCTTCACCATATCCTGTCGGAAACGACGGAGGAGGCCGCTGCCTATAGCGCCCGTTTGGCGGAATCCGACAATAAGACCGACAAACTGATCGTCGCTTACGAGCAAACCTCCTCTCTCGAAGACAGGGAGAAGGCAATATTCGAAAAAGTGCTCTCCGATCGCAACGCCTTCCAAACGGCCTGGGATCCGGTCCGGAAATTAAGTCTCGATCTGAAAAACAAGGAAGCTTTTGCCTCGTTCCAGAAACAGACTGAACCCGCATTTCAAAAGTTAAAAACGGCCTTGCAGGAAGAAATTGACTCCCAAAAGGAAATCGCCGACTTCACCGCGCAGGAAAGCATCAAGCTGACAAACAATACAACGACCGTCGTTAATCTGTCGATCATCGTGATGCTTGCCACCTGCCTCGCCATTGCCTATGTGATCGTTCGCAGCCTCAACCGGGTGTTGACCGGCGTGGCGGATACCCTCGGTGATGGCGCCAGCCAGATCGTCGCCGCCTCCGGCCAATTGGCCTCCGCCAGCCAATCCCTGGCCCATGGCGCCCACGAGCAGGCCGCATCCCTTGAGGAAACCAGCGCCGCCCTCGAGCAAATCGGCAGCATGACCAAGCGCAACAGCGAAAGCGCCCAGGCCGCCCAGGCTCTCTCGAACGATACCCGCGTCGCCGCCGAAACCGGCGCCCAGCGCACCGAGGAAATGCAGGCCGCCATGAAAGCGATCCTGCAGGCCAGCACGGAAATGGCCGTCGCCATCCACGGCATCACGAACTCCAGCCACAGCATCTCCAAAATCATCTCCACCATTGACGACATTGCCTTCCAGACAAATATCCTGGCCCTCAATGCCGCCGTCGAAGCCGCCCGCGCCGGAGAAGCCGGCATGGGCTTTGCCGTGGTGGCCGAGGAGGTGCGCAGTCTGGCCAAGCGCAGCGCCGATGCCGCCAAGGAAACAGCCGCCATGATTGAGGGCGCCGTCAACCAGAGCCAGCTCGGCGTTGAAGTCAACAGCAAGGTGACGGCGCGCATCGCCGAAATCGTGCAGAAGGCAAACGGCGTCCGCGACAGCCTCGCTCACATCGTCGCCAAGGCGCGCGAGGTCGATTCCGTCGTGGGACAGATCACGGAGGCGTCCAGGGAACAGAACTCGGGCCTGGAACAGATCAATCGCGCCATCAACCTCATGAATCAGGTCACCCAGGCCAATGCGGCCGGTTCCGAGCAGACCGCCAGCGCCTCGGAAGAATTGACGGCCCAATCGGTCGAACTGCGCGCCGGGGTTGATGTCCTGGTCAAGCTGGTGAAGGGCCAATCCTTTGCCGAAACACAACGGAAAGGCTCTTCCAAGACGAGCGAACCTCTCAAAAAATCAGATCCACCCCCGGTCAAACCCATGGATCTGAATCACCGCAAACATTATCCCGTTTCCTCAGCAATCCCCAATGGCAACGGCCACAACGGAAATAATCACGACGATTCCTTTTTTGATATGTAATTGCGCGAAGTAAATAAGCCCTAAAACTCATAGCATACATTTTTCGCGGGATTCACCCTCGGGTGCTCTTATGAAATCGAGGCTAACGACTGGTAAGGCGCCACGAACGCTTTCAACGATGTCATATTCCCAGTCTCTGAATCAAACAAATGGAGATCTATGAATGCGTCCGCACAGATTCGTTTTCACCTGCAATGTTTTGCCTGCCATGTGAAATTGGGCCATTGGAAGCGGCTCGGGTTTCACTTGCAAGGCCTCGTTCGAGGATTGTTTGCCCTCATTTGGCCGTTGTAATATGGGGAAATTGGCCGAAGCTTGATCTCACTCCATGAAAATCACGGTCCTTGGCGCGGCTGGCGGGGAAGTAACCGGCTCATGTTATTTCGTGGAAACCCGGCAGGCCAAAATGCTGGTCGATTGCGGCCTGTTTCAAGGCGCCGAGGATGCCGGAGGTCTTAATTGCCCGCCCTTGGGGGCTTCATCGGCCCAGCTCGACGCCGTCGTCCTGACCCACGCCCATCTCGATCATGTGGGCCGCTTGCCCTTCCTGGCGCAAACGGGCTTCACCGGCCCGATTTTCGCCACCCCGGCGACGATTGAAATGACAGGCCTGATCCTGCGCGATGCCGCGAAAATCCAGTCCCAGGACGCCGAACGCGAAAACCGGCGGCATCAGCGCGCGGACGAAAAGCCAGTCGAACCCCTCTACACCCAGGCGGAAACCGAGACGATTCTTCGACAGCTCAAGCCCGTGCCTTATGACGAACCGGTTCCCGTGGCGCCCGGCATCCAAGCTTGTTTCGCCGAAGCCGGACACATGCTCGGCTCGACCAGCATCAAGTTGTTCATCGATGAAGCGGGGACCCAGCGCAAGGTCGTGTTCTCGGGCGATCTCGGCCCGAAAGGCGCTCCCATCCTGCGCGACTACGAAACGTTTTCCCAGGCAGACGTCGTTTTCCTGGAGACGACCTACGGCGACCGCGATCACCAGCCTTTTGCCGACACCGTCGCGCAGTTCGTCGAAATCGTGAAACAGTCGGTGGCGCAAAAGGGAAAGATTTTGGTGCCCACCTTTGCGGTGGGCCGCGCCCAGTTGTTGAGCTTGTTGCTGGCCTCGATCTTCCGGCGGAAAATCATTGCTCCATTTCCGCTTTTCCTCGACAGCCCGATGGCCATCGAAGCGTCGCGAATCTACGCCCGCCACACCGAACTCTACGACGATGAAATGGTTGCCTTTCTCAAAGAGGGATCGCTCGCGGGCGATCTCGCCACCCTGACGCTGTCTGCGACAGCCGATGACTCCAAGGCGATCAACAACTGTCCCGGCCCCTGCCTGGTGATGGCGGGCGCGGGCATGTGCACCGGCGGTCGCATCCTGCATCATCTCCGCCACAACCTGTGGAGTCCGCAGACCCATGTGATTATCGTGGGTTACCAGGCCCAAGGGTCCCTGGGACGCATGCTGGTCAATGGCGCGAAAAAAGTGACCATCTTCGGCGAACCGATTGCCGTCAAGGCCAACATCCACACGCTCGGCGGTTTCAGCGCCCACGCGGGCCAGACCGACCTCTTGAAATGGTTCGAGGCGATCGCGCCGGTGAAGCCGCGCGTGATCCTGACTCACGGTGAAAACGGTCCGCGCGCGGCCCTGGCCAAACTCATCACCGAACGCCACGGGTTAAAACCCCTCCTTCCCGCACTGGGCGAAGTGATTGAACTTTAGGGCCTGTTCACAGGTGAGGGCCTCCCGCTCCGGAAAGCCGCCTGCTTTTTGTCGTATTGAATCGCCTTCCATCCGTCACCCCTCTTTAGATCAGACGGATGAAGCCCAAAAAAGTGCGCGCGAAGTTTTTGCACGTGAATCCGATTTTTGCCGGTTTTTCGGCGGCGAAAGGGCTGTCAAGAAAACCATTGTCCCGGTAGAATTACATCATGCCCGGCGACGCGCTCAAAATCCTGGCCTTGGAATCGCGCCTCGGCGACGAGACGACGATCGCGGAAACCGTTGACGACAGCCTCGCCCAGCAGACCTCCACCATCGGCTCGCTGCTGGAAAAGCAACTGGTCGGCGAGCATGAATTTTTGCGCGAAGTCTGCGCTGAATTCAGCCTGCCGTGGTGGGAGGCCGCCCTGCCCGCGATGGATGAAAAATTGCGTCAGCAATTCCCCGCGCGCCTGGCGCTCCGTTATCATCTCTATCCCGTGCGCCTCAACGACCACGACCTTTATTTGGCGACCTACGATCCCTTCAACCTCACCGCCCGGCAGGTGATCGCCCACGAAATCAAGGAGCCGGTCACCTGGTGCGTCGCCACGCGCCGGGCCATTCTCGCCGCGTTGCGCGCCGGCTACGGCGTCGGCGCCGAAACCTTCGACGCGATCCTCGAAGGGCGCGACGTCGACGACGCAACGTTCGACCTCAAGCAGGAGGTCAACGTCCTCGACGAGGAAGACCCGGAAGCGACCGTGGTCAGTTTCGTCAACCAGATCATGCGCGCCGCCCTCGATGAACGCGCGACCGACATCCACGTCGAGCCGCTCGACGACGACCTGCGCATCCGTTACCGCATCGACGGCGTCCTCCACGAAGTCCCCGTCCCGTCGAAGATCAAGATGCTCCAAGCCAGCGTGATCTCGCGCATCAAAATCATGGCCAACCTCGACATCGCCGAGCGCCGGATGCCGCAGGACGGCCGCATCAACCTGGAAATGGAAGGCCAGCCGATCGACGTCCGCGTCGCGACGATCCCCACCGTCAGCGGCGAAAGCATCAGCCTGCGGCTCCTCGCGCGCAACCGGTTCGACTTTTCGCTGCTCGGCCTCACCGACGCGGCCGAACGGAAAATCCGCGACCTCATCTCCCAGCCCAACGGCATCATCCTGCTCACCGGCCCGACCGGCTGCGGGAAGAGCACGTCGCTTTACACCTTTCTTTCCATGCTCAACACGATGGAGCGGCGCATCGTCACGGTCGAGGACCCCGTCGAGCACAAGCTCTCCGGCGTCATGCAAATCGCCGTCAAACCCGAGATCAACCTCACCTTCGCGACGGCGCTGCGCAGCATTCTGCGCGGCGATCCCAACGTCATCATGATCGGCGAAATGCGCGACTTCGAGACCTCCGAAATCGCCATCCGCGCGGCCCTCACCGGCCACCTCGTCTTCAGCACCCTCCACACCAACGACGCCATCGGCGGCATCACCCGCCTCGTCGACATGGGCGTGCAGCCCTTCCTCATCGCCTCCTCGGTGCGCGCCTTCCTGGCCCAGCGGCTCGTGCGCGTGCTCTGCCCCAATTGCAAGCGGCCCGCGCAGCACTCCAGGGTGTTCCTCGAACAGGCCGGGTTCCCCATGGCCCAGGCGGGCCGCGTCATGCAGGCCGCCGGCTGCGAGCAGTGCCGCCAGACCGGCTATCAGGGACGGGCCGCGCTCTTCGAGATTTGCCTGGTCTCGCCCGCCATGCAGGAGCTCATTTCGCAGGGCAGATCGGGCGAGGTCCTGCGCGTCAAGGCCCTGCAGGAAGGCATGATTCCGCTGCGGCAGGACGGCTGGAACCGCGTCATCGCCGGCATCACCACCGTCGAGGAAGTCATGCGCGTCACCGCCGCCGACCTCGACGTCTCCGCTGAGTAATTCCCCTCCGTCATCCTCGTTTAAAATCCTATGGTTCCCGATCTTTCATATCCGAAGCTTCTTAACCTGTTCCCGCAACATATCGATCCAAAACGAACCGAAAGCGCCTCGTTTTTGATTTGGTACCTAGAAAACTATCTACGACTTGATACGGTAGATGCAATCGATGCGGTTTGCGATCAAAAAGGGGACAAAGGTATCGACGGCATCTATCTGAATGAAGATGCTAACATTATCGAAGTCTATCAGAGCAAAATTTCCCAAAGCCAGAACATCTCTATTGGTGATACAGCGCTAAAACAGTTTGAGGGGACTCTCAAACAGTTAGCGAGCGAAGCTTCGGTCAAGAAATTAATAGCGTCGGCGGGGACGGCGGATGTAGCCAAACTGCTTACGCGATTGGACATAGCCAAGAGGATCGGTCAATTTGAGGTAAGAGGATATTTTGTTTCAAATCTGGACCTGGATGCAAACGGAGAGGCGTACCTTAAGCATTCTTCAATTAAGTTCATTGGCAGAAGCAATCTCGTTTCGACTTTCATTTCATCTTCGCCGACGGCTCGCGTCGCGAACCCAGCCGAGTTCGATGTTAGCGGCTTCGATTTTGCCACCTATGTGGTTGACGCAAAACACTCGGCAGTAATTGCTCCACTGAGGGCCACTGAATTAATTGGTCTCGATGGTATTACTAACCAGACTCTTTACGCGTATAATGTTCGAGGGCCTCTTGGTAGAACTCAGGTAAACCGAGATATAGCGGAAAGCATTAGGGATAAATCAAAGCATAAAACATTTCCATTATTTCATAACGGAATAACTATCATTGCAAAAAATCTAAAAACCACAAAGGATAAAATCTCTGTTGAAAACTACTATGTAGTGAATGGGTGTCAGAGTCTCAGCGAGCTGTATAACAACTCGGCCTATTTAACCGACGATTTGAGAGTTTTGGTTAAACTCATCCAGATGGAGGCCTCTTCCCCTCTTTCAGATATTGTTACAAATTATTCGAACAACCAGAATGGCGTTAAGCCGAGGGATTTCAAATCTAATCATCCAATACAAATACGACTTCAAACGGAGCTCAAAAAGGAATTCAAAAAGGAATTCTTTTATGAAATTAAGCGAGGGGAAAATAACCATGGTCTTGCAACTATTACAAATGAGCAGGCGGGTTTATATCTAATGGCCTTTGATCTCAAGAGGCCATGGGCAACGCATCGAAAATATCAAATCTTTGAGGATGACTACCGCGAACTTTTCGGTCGTCCGGCTGTTACAGCAAAAAGAATCGTGCTTTGCCACTTGTTATGTGGCCTAGCCGAAAATGCAATTCCGAAACTAAACAATTCTCTCTTCGCTAAGTATACATTAACAAAATATCTGATTCTTTATATTATCCGGTTAATTATGGATGAGGACGATCTTGGAAAGAAAGTCACTGCTGATCCTGATAATTATGTCGTCCACAAAAAGAGCCGAAAGGCCCTTTTGCAGGCTATCAAGCGAGTTTTAGACGATGTTGTGGTAGATTTAAATGCAGAGATAGATTCTCTCGGTGAAGATTTTGATTATAGAGGAAAATTGCGCGACGAAAAGTGGGTAACGGACTTAACTCGCGATATTGTTAGTAATCACAGAAAGCTTGTGGGTAGAGGCAGAATTTCTTCTCTTGCTGCCGAATATGCTAAATTTCTTCGCGGCAAACCAAAACGCAAGTAAATGCCTACTATATTATTCGACTAATTTCGCTATGCGTCTTAGGAAAGAGGTTGGACTTTTCAGTTGGCATTCCCAAATCCGAAGTACTTTCCATCCGTCCGCTCGAAGTTGGCGGTTCACGACGAGATCGCGGTCTTTGTTTCTGGCTAGCTTCGCTTTCCAGAAGGCTTTTGATGATTGAGGGGCGCTGTAGCAACGGGGGCACCCATGCCAAAAACAGCCGTCAATAAACAGCGCGACGCGGGCTTTCGGGAGCGCAAAGTCAGGCAGTCCAAAAATAGGAAAGTGCCGTCGCCAGCCAGTAATTCGATTTTGCCGTAAAAGTTTTAAGGCTTTAATCTCCGTGCTAGCGTTTCCGCGAGCACGAACTTTTGCCATGGCCTTGGAACGCGTTCGCTTATTGAGATTGTCCACTTTGACCGTCCGTGCCAAATTTCTTGCGGAGCCAATCGAATGCGGCCCGCTGGTCATCCTGCCCCGCTCGTCTAATCTGGGCCAACAACCAAATCCAGGTTGGCTTTTCGCTTGTGATGTTCTTTGCTCCTTGGTTGCAGGTTGAACAGAGAGCGCGAAGGTTGCTAAGCTCGTCCTTCCCCCCGAGGCTCTTGTCTTTAATGTGGCCAATATGAAGGCGAACCTTCCGGCCTGTTGCCGGGTCAATGTCGCCGGGAGTAAGGCCGCACATTTGGCAGGTGAACCCATTGCGGTCGAGAACTTCTGCGCGAAGCTTTGCCGAAATTGGACGAGAAAATAAGACACCTTCCTTTTGGGGCGGCTCGCCCGTAAGGATGTATTGCCCCGGCTTCAAATCCGCCCTGTCGTTGTGCGTGAGGATCGGCCATTTTTCATCCTCGCGCAATTCCCGAACGCGCCTGGCCCACTCGCTAACGCTCTTACCTATGGCATCTCGAATCTGTATTGACGTTACCACCTCGCCAATGTGCGCAAGCAGAAACCGCCGAATGCGTTCTTTAGAGCCGGGCTTACGCATGGGCGCTCATCTTGGTAAGCACATGGGCCATCAGTTGCTTGCCGATAAACTCCGCGTATGCCGGGGGAATGGCCTCGTTTAGCTCGTTCTTCGTCATCCAACCAATGCCCATCGCATCGCGAGCGGCGGCTATCGTGCAGTTGCCCCCACCGGTCACTTGGACAAAATCGAGCATATCGTTTGTCTTTCCATAGTGGGACTTGCGCTTGTCGAAAGTATGAACCTTCGGATGCTTGCTGTGCGGAGGTGTCATTATCATGAAATTCGCCTCGAAGAGCCGATGACGAATCACTCGCAGTCCTGGAAACATCGTTCCGCAAAGAACAACAGGATTAAGAAGCGGCGCTCCATCCACATTCTCGATAACGTAAGGAAGGCCCGAGGCAATCAGCATTTCGCGGACAGGCTCAATCAGCCGGGGCCACATGTGCCCGTTGCCGTTCCTCTTGGCTAGGTCAGAATATGACTGGCATGGCGGCGATGCGTGGATCGCGTCAAAAGAGTCGATGAACTTTGGATCAAGTTTAAGGGCGTCTCCTTGAATGAACGGGAAGGGGTAATTTGGTTGGGGCTTGATGTCCACGCCGACAACCTCAAAGCCCGCCTTGGCATATCCCACGCCAGCACCACCAGCACAGCAGAATAAATCGAGCAATCTAGGCTTTCTCGCGAGTAGGCTGTTCCTCTGTGGCCGATGGACATTGTGAGAGATAATACCAGCTTTCTTCTTCATTGTCGGCCTGTTTATAGCACGAGCATGTCGCTGGGCAAAAGGTTGTTTAGGAATAAGGGGACAGATAAGTTTAGGGGCAAGCTTTTTTTCAGCAAGCTCCGCGCGCGCGGTTGGCCTTGGATGGCCTTTATCGGCAAGATGGGCTAAAAATATAGGCCACCTAAGCCAAATAGCCGCAAGCTCCACGCTTGGCATCGTCCGCGGACCGCCGCTACCCTTGGCGTCATGGCCGTCTTCGTTTACCAGGGAACAGGAGACTGCGGCGAGCGTCGCGCCGGGGAGGTGGACGCGCCCAGCCGCTCCGAAGCCCTGCGCCGTCTGGCCATGGATCGCATCCAGCCGCTGACACTGGTGGCCAAAGCGGATGCCGCGGCGCTCGCGCCGAAACCGGCGAGAAGTCAAACCGCCGCGGCCGGCAAAACCCGCCGCGAGGCCAATCATGCGGCGGGCGGCATACGCCTGTCCAACGCGCAGGTGATTCTCTTCACCGACGAACTGGCCGATTTTCTCCATTCCGGGCTGCAACTCGAGCCGGCGTTGCAGTTGATGGAAAACCGCGACGAGCGTTCGCCGGTCAAGGACGTGGCGGCCTTTCTGCGGGAAAAAGTGCGCGACGGCACGAGCTTTTCCGAGGCGCTCAAAGTCGCCTCGCCGAATTTCGACGAGCTGTATTGCAACCTGGTCGCGGCGGGCGAGGTGAGCGGCGCGCTGGCCCCCCTGCTCCGGCGGCAGGCGAAGCATCTGGTCGCGATGCAGGACTTGCGCGGCCGCGTGAAGCTCGCGCTGATCTATCCCGCCGCGCTCGTCGTGGCCGGCACGGGGGCGATGGCTGTTTTCATGACCGTGCTGGTCCCGCAAATGACGAAGCTGTTCGCCAAGACCGGCGGCGCGATGCCGTTGCCCACCTACATCCTGGTCCAGCTCAGCTCCGCCACGCATCGCTACGGCCTGTTCGCGGGCGCGGTCATCGGGATCCTCGTCGCGAGTTTTCTGGCCGCCATCCGCCAGCCGGACGGACGCCGCTGGTGGGACGAAACCAAGCTGAGGATTCCGCTGCTCGGCTCGCTCCTGAGCGCCTCGTTCTACGCGCAATTTTGCCAGACGATGGCCAACCTGCTGCAAAATGGATTGCCGCTGCTGACCGCCCTCAAGCTGATGAGCCGGGCGACCGGGAACGTTTTTTACCGCGCGCTCCTGCTGCGCGTCACCGACCTGGTGGGCGAGGGCGCCTCGCTGACCCGGGCGATGAAGGCGGTCGGCCATTTCCCCGCCAATTTACGGGACCTCGTGAAGGTCGGGGAGCAGACTGGCGAACTCGGATCAACCATGGAAAAAGTGGGGGAGCGCTATGAAAAACTCATCCAGATGCGAATCGACCGGATCATGTCGATCGTGCCGCTGATCATCATTGCGGCATTGGGCCTCATGGTCCTGCTCATCGCCTGGTCGATGCTGGCGGGCATTTTCGAAGTCATGCACGGCCTTCAGGGAGGGGGCCGGCGTTAGCGTCGTTTCCATTTAAATAGACGCATGGAGGAAGTCATGCAGAGCCATCCTGAAAGGATGGCAAGCATTCAGCCCAGGGTTGCTCCGAAGGAGCTACCCTGGGTCAGCGTTGTGAAAGCGATCAACCCTGAAGGGGTTGAAGCAAGTTGCTCTCCAAGCGTTGATTCAACCCTTTCAGGGTTGGTCCTCTTTGCCGTTGACCCAGGGTAGGCGCGTGGGACGTTGTCCCCCGCGCCAACCCTGGGCTGAATGATCACTACCCCGTTGGGGTTGTCACAGAAGGGTACCCTTGCATCGGAATATTCAGAAGGCGCTCGGCCCAAAGCGTGCGTCTATCCAAATCGAAAATGCTTAGATGTTTTTCCTGAGGGACGACCTCCCGGTCGTCCGCGGACGCGCGGGCAGGCTCGCCTGTCGCGTCCCTCCAGATGCGCTAACTCGCCTTGACCTGCGCGACGAGGGCGTTCAGCGAGGCTTTCGCATCGCCGAAGAGCATCCGCGTGTTGTCCCTGTAGAAGAGAAGGTTTTCGATGCCGGCGAAACCGGCGGCCATCGAGCGTTTCATCACGATGACGGTCTTGGCGTGGTCGGCGTCGATGATGGGCATGCCGTAAATCGGGCTGCTTTTGTCCTCGCGCGCGGCGGGGTTCACCACGTCGTTGGCGCCGATGACGAGGCAGACGTCGACGCGCTCCATGGTGGGGTTGATGGCTTCCATTTCGCAAAGCTGCTCGTAGGGAACATTGGCTTCGGCGAGCAAAACGTTCATGTGGCCGGGCATGCGGCCCGCGACGGGATGGATCGCGAAGCGCACTTCCACGCCGCGTTTGCCGAGTTCCTCGGCCAGTTCGGCCACTTGATGTTGCGCCTGCGCCACAGCCATGCCGTAACCGGGCACGATGACGACTTGCTGGGCGTAGGCCAGCAGCAGCGCCACCTCGTCGGCTTGAATGGGTTTGACAGTTTTGCCCGCGAGATCGCCCGCGCCGGACGCGCCCGCGCCGCCGGCGGAACCAAACGCGCCGAAGAGAACATTCGTGACCGGACGGTTCATGGCCTGGCACATGAGCAGCGTGAGCAGCGTGCCGGAGGAACCGACGAGCGTGCCCGCGACGACCATCGCCAGATTGTTAATCGCAAATCCGTCCGCCGCGACCGCGAGGCCGGTGAAGGAATTCAGCAGTGAGATGACGACCGGCATGTCCGCGCCGCCGATGGGCATGACCATCGCCACGCCGAACACCAGCGCCAGCGCGAACAGGACGAGGAACGCCGTGGCGGTGTCGCCGCCGGACGCGTTGACCGTCAGCCAGCCGCACAGGCCGAGAATGACGAGCAGGATGAGGCCGTTGAGAATGTTCTGGCCGGGGAACGTGTACGGCTTTTCAAATTTCCCCTCGAGTTTCAGGAACGCGATGATGCTGCCGGAAAAGGAAAGCGAGCCGATGAGCGTCGCGAAAAGCATCGAGATCGCGAGGAACGTCGTGATGCCGCGGTCCGGCTTGGTGAATTCCAGGCTCGCGACCAGCGCCGCCGCGCCGCCGCCCGCGCCGTTGAAGAGAGCGACCATCTGCGGCATCGAGGTCATCTTCACGGAATACGCGCCGACCGCGCCGATGACCAGGCCGATGATCGTGCCGATGGCGATGAGCGTGAAATTAAAGCTCCAGCCCTGCGACCAGACATACTCGCCCGTCGGCTTATGCAATGTGATCAACGCGATCAGCATGCCGGCGGCGGCGACCAGGTTGCCGGTGCGCGCCGTTTTCGGCGACGACAGCAGCTTGATGCCGACGATGAATAAAACCGAAATTCCAATGATGAGGTAGTCGTTGATTGAGTTCACTTTTTCTTTTTCTTAAACATTTCCAGCATCCGGTCGGTGACCATGAAGCCGCCGAAGACGTTGGCGGAACCTAAAATCACCGCGATAAATCCGAGCGCATACCCCGTTGGCGTGGCGGCATCCGCCAGCACCAGGATGCCGCCGAACAAAATGATGCCGTGAATGGCGTTTGTGCCGGACATCAGCGGCGTGTGCAGCATCGAAGGCACCTTGGAGATGACCTCAAAGCCGACAAAAATGGCGAGGACGAAGATGAATATGAGGTTGGAATCCATAGAATTTTAGCTGGGTTTGGCGGTGAGTTTTTCGTTCACGATTTTCCCGCCATGCGTGACGAGGCAGCCCTTCATGATTTCGTTGTCGGGCGTGAAGACGAAGGTTTTTTCCTTCTTGTCCCAAAATTCCTCGACGAGCGCGACGAGGTTTGCCGCGTAAACCTGGCTGGCGTGCAGCGGCACGCGTCCGGGCAGGTTCGCGATACCGACGATTTTCACGCCTTTGCGGTCGATGACCTTGTCGTAGGCGACGCCTTCGACGTTGCCGCCGGTTTCAACGGCGAGGTCGACGACCACGCTGCCGGGCTTCATGGCGTCGAGCATTTCAGCGGTCACAAGAATCGGCGCTTTGCGTCCGAATACCTGCGCGGCGGAGATGACCACATCGGACTCGCCGCAGGTTTTTTTCATCGCGTCGCGCTGCTTTTGGATTTGTTCCTCGGTCAACGGCTTCGCGTAGCCCTCTTTCGTCTGGCCGGTTTCCCCGATATCTATCTTGAGAAATTGCGCGCTGAGCGATTTCACCTGTTCTTCGACGACGGGCCGCGTGTCATAGGCGATGACTTTCGCGCCGAGCCGTTTCGCGGTGGCGATCGCCTGCAAACCGGCGACGCCGACGCCGATGATGAATACTTTTGACGGCAGGATCGTTCCCGCCGGCGTGGTCATCATGGGGAAAATTTTGTTGGAATAACCCGCGGCGAGGATGACGGCTTCGTAGCCGCCAAGGTTTGCCTGCGATGACAGCGCATCCATCTTCTGGCAGATGGTGGAGCGGGGGATCATCTCCATGCAAATGGCGCTCACACCGGCTTTCGCGAGCTTTTGAAGCAAGTCCGGCTGGTTGAAGGGATCGAGATAGCTGATGTGGATGGCGCCTGATTTTAAACAGTCAATCTCGTCGGACGGCGGCTTGCCCAGCCGCAACACCACGTCCGCCGCCGACAGGCCCTTTTTGCGATCGGCCTCGAGGGTGGCTCCCGCGGCGACGTAGTCGTCGTCGGAAAAGTGAATCGACCGGCCCAGCCCTTTTTCGATCGCGACCTGGGCGCCTAGTTTTATCAATTTAGCGACGGCCGCGGGCACAATGGCGACTCGCGTTTCCTGAGGGCTGGCTTCCTGGGCGACAAAGATTTGCATGGTAGAAGTTAACTTAAGCGTTCATTTCAATTTCATCCCACCGATTCAATCGGCAGATAATGTGCGAGGCGATCCAACTGAAGACGAAGACACCGATGACAATAAATTCGAAAGTGCCGAAGTTGTCACTCAAAATTCCAATCGTAGCCCAAAGTGTTCCTTGCACCTTTCCCGTATAGGGTCAACCCACAGACGCGACTACACATTTGTTGTCCACCATTGATCTGTTATTGCTTAGAACTCTTATCAAAAGTAGCCATGCCTCCTAAGCGTCCGCTTCGGCCAGATCATCGTCTCGTATCGAAAAATTTGACACGAATTCTTTGTACGCCCATCCGAATCCGGCGGATTTTTCAATGGCCAAGATAGGTGAAGCCTTCGCCAAGCCGAGAGTAGAAGCTTTGGAGTCGGGCTCTACGCTTAGGGTATTGAGGATACGGCTTTTACAGCTATGAAAACGCCCGCCTTGGACATCTCGACAAGCTACCTTGGCTTGGAGCTTCGCTCGCCCTTGGTTCCCTCCGCCTCGCCGCTGTCCGAGCATACCGACGCCATCGCGGACATGGAAAGCTGCGGAGCCGGTGCGGTTGTCCTCCATTCTTTTTTTGAAAACCTCCATGAACACGGCAGGCACGATCCGGAGGCCTACTGCGAGGAAATTGCCCGGGCCAAGGCGCGAGTCAAAATCCCGGTCATCGCCAGCCTGGGCGCCACCACACTTGACGGCTGGGTCAACCTCGCGGCGTCCATGGCGCAAGCCGGCGCCGATGCTCTCGAGTTGAACATCTACCATCTGAGCCTTTCGCCCGATGTGCCTTCGGCCCGGGTCGAAGCCTGCTATGTCGATGTGGTCAAGGCGGTCACGACCGTCGTCAAAATTCCCGTCGCCGTCAAACTTCCCCCTTTCTTCACCAACCTCGCTTACATGGCCAAGGCCCTTGAAGAAGCGGGGGCCGACGGTCTCGTTCTTTTCAACCGGTTCTATCAGCCGGACATCGATCTCCTTTCGATGGGGCCGGGCTATTCCCTGCGTTTGAGCAGCGGGGCGGAAAACCGGCTGCCGCTGCGCTGGATATCACTCCTCTATCGGCAAGCCTATCTGAGCCTGGCCGCGAGCACGGGCATTCGCACGGGGCCCGACGTGCTGAAGATGGTCCTCTGCGGCGCAAGTGCGACCCAAGTCTGTTCCATCCTCCTTCAACGAGGCATCCCCTGGCTTCGGGTCATCGAGCAAGACCTGCGTCAATGGATGAGCATCACCAACGTTCATTCACTCAAGGAGGCCCGCGGCACCCTCAGCCATCGGGTGGTGGACGACCCCCAGGAGGTCGAACGGGAAGAATACCGGAAGGCCCTTCAGGGCTACTCGCAGATCGATGTCCCCGCCTCGCGCGACGACGCGCCGGTTCACGCCCAATCTTCCTAGACGACACAACTTCGTGCCGGGAGGATGGTTTGATCTGGTCAAATGCTCTTTCATTGTCTTTGGCGTTTGATCCGCGGACTGGCTTTGGTTTTGATTCTCCTGCCGATGCGGGGACAGGCGGGTGACGAAGCATGGCCGGCAGCATCCCCGGAAAAGCTTCCCCGTTGGCGCGGCTTTAATCTGCTAAATTATTTTCAGGTTGCCAATCACCGGCCATTTAGCGAAGCCGATTTTCGGATGATTCATGACTTCGGCTTTAATTTTGTCCGCCTGCCAATGGATTACCGGATTTGGATCGTCAACGGGGACTGGACCCGGATCAACGAAAAGGCGTTGCAGGACATTGATCAGGCCGTGGCGTGGGGAGAAAAGTATCACATCCACGTCTGCCTGAACTTTCACCGCGCGCCCGGTTACACCGTGGCCCAACCGCCGGAAGCCCGATCCCTGTGGACGGATGAGGAGGCGCAACGCGTTTGTGCGATGCACTGGGGGGGCTTTGCCCGGCGTTACAAGGGAATTCCCGGCGAACGATTGAGCTTCGACCTGTTCAACGAGCCTGCGAAGATCGACCCGAAGGTTTACGCCAAGGTCGTCGCCCGGATGGTGGCGGCCATCCGGCAGGAAGACCCGGATCGTCTCATCATCGCCGATGGACTCTCTTGGGGCAATGTTCCCTGCCCGGATTTGATTCCTCTCCATGTTGCCCAGGCCACCCGGGGTTACGCTCCCATGCAGCTCACTCACTATCAGGCTTCCTGGATCGGCGGATCGAACAACTGGCCCGTCCCGACCTGGCCGCTGGTGGGCGCCTCGTCCTATCTCTACGGGCCGGAGAAGCACGAGTTGCACACGCCGATGACTCTCGTCGGGACTTTTCCGGCGGGCACCGGGGTCGATCTTGTCGTGGAAACGGTTTCAGTTCGGGGCCGATTGGTCGTTCGCGCCGATGAGAAGGTGGTTTTTGATAAGGCGTTTGTTTCCGGACCCGATGCGAAGGAGGGCGAAAAGGTGGTCTACATGCCCCAATACAAAATTTACCAGAACGTGTTCGGCCAATCGGAAAGGATTCACCTTGCCGAACCCGCATCGCGAATCACCATCAGCGATGAGGATGGCGACTGGATGACTTTGGGTTCCGTGACCCTCCAGCCCGCTCCGGCAGGACCCTCTTATCATCTGGGCCTGGTTTCGGATTGGGGAAAAACGCAGACCACGATAACCTTTGACCCCAGCCATCCGGAACAGCCTTGGAATAGCCCCGACGCCATCGACAAAACGTGGCTTTGGCATAACCAGATCGCGCCATGGAAGGCCCTTGAGGCCCAGGGAAGCGGCGTGATGGTCGGGGAATGGGGCTGCTTTCAAAAGACACCCTACGATGTGACCTTGAGGTGGATGGAAGACAACCTCGCGAATTTCAAGCAGGCCGGCTGGGGCTGGGCGCTTTGGAACTTTACCGGGTCCTTTGGGATTCTCGACAGCGACCGTCCCGGCGCGACCTATGAAGATTATGAAGGCCACAAGCTTGATCGCCGGATGCTGCAACTGCTCCAGCGATACTAGCACTCACTAAACCTGCCCGCCAACGCGTTCTTCGCTCGAAATCTCCACCTCCGTCAGATAGACTCGCTCCCCTCATGCCCTCCGTCTTCATCAAAACCTATGGCTGCCAGATGAATGTCCGCGACTCCGAACAGGTCGCGCGGGACCTGGCTAGCCGGGGATACGACCTGGTGGGGAGCGAAGACCGCGCGGATGTCGTCCTGCTCAACACCTGCTCTGTGCGCGACATGGCCGAGCAAAAGGCCATCGGCAAGATGCAGACGCTGGAGGGACGCAAGAACAAGCGCCAACACCAGGTGATCGGCTTTCTCGGCTGCATGGCCCAAAGCCGGGGCGCATCGATCCTCGACGAACTGCCCGGAGTCGATCTTGTCATCGGCACCCAAAAATTTCACGAAACGGGCCGCTACGTGGACGACCTGTTCCGCCAGCGGCGGGAAAGTCCGGTCGCCGTGCCCGCGCGCATCGTGGATGTCGCCGAGGAGTCCGGCTCGCAAAACACCATACGCGATCATGTGCTGGCGCCGAACCAGGTCGCCGCTTTTGTCTCGATCATGCAGGGCTGCAACATGCATTGCACCTTCTGCATCGTGCCAAGCACGCGCGGGGCGGAGCGTTCCCGGCCCATGGGCGAAATCGTCGCGGAAGTCGAATCGCTCGTCGGCCAGGGCGTGAAGGAAGTCACGCTGCTCGGACAGATCGTCAACCTCTACGGACGCCATGAATTCCCCGCCGTGGAAGGCCGCTCGCCCTTCGCGCAACTCCTGCGCGCCGTCTGCGCCGTGCCGGGTCTGGAACGGGTCCGCTTCACCTCGCCCCATCCCATCGGCTTCAAGGACGACCTCGTCGCCTGCTTCCGGGAGCTTCCCCAGCTTTGCGAACATGTCCACCTGCCGGTGCAATCGGGCAGCGACCGCATCCTCAAGGCCATGCATCGCGCCTACACCCGCGCCGGTTACTTGCGGCTGATCGGGAAGCTCCGCGCCGCGCAACCGCGCATCGCCTTCACCACGGATGTCATCGTCGGCTTTCCCGGCGAGACCGAGGACGATTTCCGGCAGACCTGCGAGCTGGTCCAGGAAGTCGCCTTCGACAACGCCTTCATCTTCCGCTACTCGCCCCGCCGCGACACGCCCGCCGCGGCGATGGAGGGTCAGTTGCCCGACGTGGTCAAGATGGAGCGCAACCAGGTCCTCCTCCACATCCTCGACGAAATCGCGGACCGTCGCGTGAAGGGGCTGCTCGGGCGCGAGGACGAAATCCTGGTCGAGGGAGAGAGCCGGACCAATCCCGCGCGGTTCCAGGGCCGCACGCGCACCAACCGCCTCGTCCTCATCGAGGCCAACGAGCGCTGGCGCGGCGAACTGCTGCCCGTCCGCCTGACCGAATCGACCGGGTTCACCTATTATGCCGAGCCTGTCCTCAGGTAGCGGGAGGCAACAGATCGTGGAGGGCCGCCGACCGCCGCCGGGCCGGATTCGCGGCTTGGCTTAAAAAGCCTCCGCAGCCTATATTTTTAGGCCATATTGCCCACCGAGGGGATTTAAGGGCGATATTGACCTCCTCCCGCCGACGGGCATTGCTCCTTTCATGACCGCTTCGCATCGCGATTAGGCTGCGCCAGTCCCCTTTTCCCTTCGATCAAGAGGCCGCTATCATAAGCCGTTTTTATTCTGAAGCTGGAATACTTCTACTTGTCTCCGAGGGTGGCATTTTGCTCGCCGCAGGCCCGAACTCGCGTTTATACCATTTCTCAATAAAATTTATTCTTTACCCTTCCGTCATCCCGAGCTTGTCGAGGGATCAGTTCCGCCTCGGTAAAACCCCTCCGAACTGATCCTTCGACAAGCTCAGGATGACCGATTGTTTAGACCAAAATCAATTTGGAATTGGTATTACTACATTCTTAACTAAGAATTTTTCACTCTGGAGAACTGCGAAGGATCCAGTTGCGCGTTTGCGCAGCTTTTTTGACCTCATAGTTTTGGATAAAGTTCTGCATTCGTACCGAGCCGGCTGAAGAGGAGTCGAAAATGACCGGAAATTACTCCAAAAAAATCCTGCCAAACATCGGAACCTCAAGCTCCCAGGGAAGAAAATGAAAACATCCAACACGCTTACTTTGTGCAAGCTGGCTGTTTCCACGCTTGCGCTTTTTTTCGTTCTCGCTGTTGCCATTTTGGCCGCATGGCATTTCACCCGGCCCGTCTCTTACGTTCCCGGTGTGGTGGAGAAATCGATTCACGGCTTTGGACCGCAACTGACACCTGCTTTGGCGGCAAACAGTACGTGTAACCGGACCGCCAATGGCTACCAGCCCAAGCCCGAACCGCCCCAGGCCCCGGCGGGACTTAAGCCGCAAGAATTGCAGGCATGGACGGCATTTGCCCGGCGTCAGTCAGGTGAACCCGCGCTCGTCCCGACGTTCCCCGAACATTATTCCACCGGAACCGAAGTGCGCAGCCAGGGCATGAGCGTTTCACTTAAACCGCTGGGGAGCAACGCGGCTTCGGCGCAGATCGAGAACGGCAAGCTTGTTTATCACAATGCCTACGCCTCGACCGACAGCTTGAACGTGGCGAGTAACGGCAAGAGCGAGGAATTTCTCTTGCTGCATGACGCGCAAGCCCCGCAAAAGTTCGAGTACGACCTGTCCGCCGTCACCGGCGTGAAGGAGATCAGCCTGCAGGACAACTCGGTTCACTTCACCAACGCGCAGGGCCAACAGTTGCAGATCGAAGCGCCTTACCTGATCGAAAATGGCGGGCGGAAAGTGGCCGACGCGGTGCAATGGCAACTCAGCTACCCCAACGGCCCCTCTCAGCCTCGACTCGCGCTGGTGGTCAATAATGCAGGGAAGCTGCGCTATCCCGTGGTGATCGATCCGACGTGGGTCGTGACCAACGACAATCCGGCCCCCGGAACCTGGACGGCGACGGGCAGTCTGAACACCGCGCGAGCAGAGCACACTGCCACGCTCTTGCCCAACGGCCAGGTACTGGTGGCGGGGGGCTTCGGAAATTCGCCCAATTCCTTTAACAGCGCGGAATTATACAATCCGGCCACCGGGATCTGGACGGCGACAGGCAGTATGAACACACAGCGACTCCAAGGTCACACCGCCACGCTCTTGACCAACGGCCTGGTGCTCGTGGCGGGGGGATGGGGAAATTCAAATAATTCGATCACCAGCGCTGAATTATACAATCCGGCCACCGGGACCTGGACGGCGACGGGCAGTCTGAACGCCCGGCGCTACTATCACACCGCCACGCTCTTGACCAACGGCCAGGTGCTGGTGGCGGGGGGCGATTATTATTCTAATGGTATTCATGCCCTCGCAACTTGCGAATTATACAATCCGGCCACCGGGACCTGGACGACGACGGGCAGTCTGAACGCCGCCCGAGCCTATCACACCGCAATATTCTTGCCCAACGGCCAGGTGCTGGTGGCGGGGGGCGGCGGAAATGGAGTTACATTGACCAGCGCCGAATTATACAATCCGGCCACCGGGACCTGGACGGCCACAGGCAGTCCCAACCCCGCGATAGGGGGCAACAAGGCGACGCTCTTGCCCAACGGCCAGGTGCTGGTGGCGGGGGGGGAAGCTACCAGCACCAGCTCCGAATTATACAATCCGGCCTCCGGTACCTGGACGGCGACGGGCAGTATGATCAACGCGCGATCCGGCCACACCGTCTCACTCTTGACCAACGGCCAGGTGCTGGTGGCGGGGGGCAGTGACAATTCAGGTAATGATTTGACCAGCGCCGAATTATACAATCCGGCCAACGGGACTTGGACGGCGACGGGCAGTATGATCTACGCGCGAACCGGCCACACCGCCACGCTCTTGACCAACGGCCAGGTGCTGGTGGCGGGGAGCGATTCATGCGTTACCATCGCCGAATTATACAATCCGGCGGTCGGAACTCCGACACCTTCCTTATATTTCCAAAACGGCGCCACGCTGGGGATATTGACCTTAAATACGAATTTTCTTCCCAGCGCATGGCAGGGAGTCGGGGCAATGAATAGCGGCTGGCAGGAACGGGCCGTCGGGGACATCAACGGTGACGGCACTCCCGACATCATCTTCCAAAATGGAACCCAGATCGGGGCCTTGATCCTGAATGCGTCGGGTGCTCCCACCGCCTGGGTGGGCATTGGCGCGATGAATGCCGGGTGGCAACTGCGCGGCGTGGCCAATATCACGGGCGACGGAAACCTCGATCTCATTTTCCAAAATGGCACGCTCATCGGTTATCTCGAAGTGAACAGTTCGGGCCAGCCCGTGTCCTGGACGGGCATCGGTCAGATGGGGTCAGGCTGGCAACTGCGCGCGGTGGCCAGCCTCGACGGCACCGGCCATCCCGCCCTCATTTTTCAATACGGGACACAGATCGGCGCGCTCCAGGTGAATACCAGCGGCGCGCCAACGGCCTGGACGGGGATTGGGGCCATGAACGTCGGATGGACGCTTTCCTATGCCGTCGATGTGACTGGCAACGGCCAGTCCGAACTCATCTTTCAGGACGGGACAATGATCGGCGCGCTGCAACTCAACACGTCGTTTCAGCCGACGGCCTGGTATGGGATAGGCGCCATGGGGACGGGTTGGACGCTGCCGGGGGATTATTAGAGCAAATCAAAGTATTGTGCACATAACTCTTGGTGGCCCGGGACAACTTGTTGTCCGGGCCACCCGAACCGCACCGCCGTCCAGCGTGCGGCGGCTGCCGGGGATCGCTTCTTGTGCGCTACGCGCACCCGGACAACACAGGCACGCCTGTCGTTGCCGGGCTACCCGACGCAATAGTATCATTAACGCTAAGAAGTGGTCTGAGACGCCGCTTGCCAGCGGCAACTGTTATAAGCTCCGATTTTTTATAAGCCGGAATACTTATACTTGCCTCCATGCATGGGATTTCATTTGTTTCAAGGCCGAACTCGCGTTTATTACATTTCTAACTAAGAATTTTTCACTCTGGAGGACTGCGAAGGATCCAGTTGTGCGTGTACGCAGCTTCGTCGGCCTCGTAAATTCCAGTTGAATCGAGAAGAACCTAATTTAGTGAAGTATAGGTGGTGTTCCCATGAGTTAATACCAATCCTTGAGAAACGATACGTCTAATTGCATTCATGTCCGATATTTAATGATGTGATCGCGCATTATGCGACAATAATCAACACTGGAATTAATACTATGAAAAGTACATCCGTTATTTTTACAATAGTTTCCACCGTTGTATGCGGGTGGCTGGCACTGGAACCCGCTCATGCCGACGTGATCTATGATAGCTGGAACCTCGACGTTGTTTCAAACAATCCCCCGATTTTGCCCGTTTTCAAACTTACCAGCGCGCAGGAGATTACTCAGATTGAGGATTATCACTGGAACTCGGGAGGAGGCAGTGATCCGACCGGAGGGACGATCTCAATTTATGACAACGATACGAACGCCTTGATTGGGGCGTGGCCCACTGTTTCCGCTAATGCAAACACCTCATGGCTTGCCTATCCCAATGTCACTCTTGGTCCGGGTAACTACCGGGTCGTCGATTCGCAAGCATCCACTTGGTCCTACAGCACAACCGACTTCTATGGCAGTTGGGGAAAGGATGGACAGGATTGGCAGCCCAACGTGGGTTTTACCATCGTAACGGGAAACGCACCAACGCCCACTCCAACACCGACGCCAACACCGACAGTCACGCCGACGCCTACACCCACGCCGACACCGACAGATACGCCGACGCCCACACCCACGCCAACACCGACAGCTACGCCGACGCTCCCACCGACTCCCACACCCACGCCGACACCGACAGATACGCCGACGCCCACACCGACTCCCACACCCACGCCGACACCGACAGATACGCCGACGCCCACACCGACTCCCACACCCACGCCAACACCGACAGCTACGCCGACGCCCACGCCGACTCCCACACCCACGCCGACACCGACAGCTACGCCGACGCTCCCACCGACGCCCACACCCACGCCGACACCGACAGCTACGCCGACGCCCACACCGACTCCCACATCCACGCCTACACCGACACCGACGCCCACTCCAACACCGACGCAAACTAACGTGATCTATGATAGCTGGAACCTCGACGTTGTTTCAAACAATCCCCCGATTTTGCCCGTTTTCAAACTTACCAGCGCGCAGGAGATTACTCAGGTTCAGGATTATCACTGGAAC
This sequence comes from uncultured Verrucomicrobiae bacterium, assembly GCA_963702985.1. Lineage (GTDB taxonomy): Bacteria > Verrucomicrobiota > Verrucomicrobiia > Methylacidiphilales > UBA1321 > JABDGH01. The sequence goes on along the minus strand of OY969777.1, from coordinate 3,669,027 downwards.
TGGGGTGGAGGCAGTGATCCGACCGGAGGGACGATCTCAATTTATGACAACGATACGAACGCCTTGATTGGGGCGTGGCCCACTGTTTCCATTAATGCAAACACCTCATGGCTTGCCTACCCCAATGTCACTCTTGGTCCGGGTAACTACCGGGTCGTCGATTCGCAAGCATCCACTTGGTCCTACAGCACAACCGACTACTATGGCAATAGGGGACTGGATGGAAAGGATTGGCAGCCCAACGTGGGTTTTACCATCGTAACGGGAAACGCACCAACGCCCACTCCGACACCTTCCTTATATTTCCAAAACGGCACGTCGCTGGGGATATTGACCTTAAATACGAATTTTCTTCCCACCGCCTGGCAGGGAGTCGGGGCCATGAACAGCGGCTGGCAGGAACGGGCCGTCGGGGACATCAACGGTGACGGCACTCCCGACATCATCTTCCAAAATGGAACTCTTATCGGGGCTTTGATCCTGAATTCGTCGGGCGCTCCCGTTTCCTGGGTCGGGATTGGCGAGATGAATGCCGGGTGGCAACTGTGCGGCTCGGCCAAGATCACGAACGATGGAAACCTCGATCTCATTTTCCAAAATGGCACGCTCATCGGTTTTCTCGAAGTGAACAGTTCGGGCGCGCCCGTGTCCTGGGCGGGCATCGGAGCGATGGGCTCAGGCTGGCAACTGCGCGCGGTGGCCGACCTCACCGGCAATGGGCGTCCCAACCTCATCTTTCAAAACGGCACGTTGATCGGGGCGCTGCAAGTGAATACCAGCGGCGCGCCAACGGCCTGGACGGGGATTGGGGCCATGAACGTCGGATGGACGCTTTCCTATGCCGTCGATGTGACTGGCAACGGCCAGTCCGAACTCATCTTTCAGGACGGGACAATGATCGGCGCGCTGCAACTCAACACGTCGTTTCAGCCGACGGCCTGGTATGGGATAGGCGCCATGGGGACGGGTTGGACGCTGCCGGGGGATTATTAGAGCAAATCAAAGTATTGTGCACATAACTCTTGGTGGCCCGGGACAACTTGTTGTCCGGGCCACCCGAACCGCACCGCCGCCCAGCGTGCGGCGGCTATTATCCGGCGCGGCGCTTGCCGAAGGCGCGCGTCGGGGCTAATCCTTGGAAACGATGAAACCTGTAGCTCTTATTATCCGGGACGGTTGGGGCATCAGCCCCAAAGGCGCGGCGGCCGCCAGGCAGGAAGGCAATGCGCCGCTGCTCGCGAAACTTCCTTTTCACGAATACCTGTATAAAACGTTTCCCCAAAGCCGCCTCAGCGCCTCGGGCGAGGACGTCGGCCTGCCCGCCGGTCAAATGGGCAACAGCGAGGTCGGCCACCTGAACCTCGGCGCGGGCCGGATCGTTTACCAGGAACTGACGCGGATCAACAAGGCGATCGCCGACGGGACGCTGGCGGCGAATCCGGCGCTGACGACATTTCTCGCCGAGCTGAAAGCGCGCAACGGCGCGTTGCATCTCTGGGGCCTGCTCTCCGATGGCGGCGTCCATTCGCACATCGAGCATCTCTACGCGCTGGTCCGGGTCGCGAAGGACGCGGGCATTTCCCCTTACAAGATTTATCATTCACGCGTTTCTCGACGGCCGCGACACCTCGCCGACGGGCGGCGCGGGTTACCTGGCCGAGCTTCAGGCCAAGCTGAAGGAAATCGGCGCGGGGAAAATCGCGACGGTTATCGGGCGTTACTACGCGATGGACCGCGACAACCGCTGGGAGCGCGTCGAGCGCGCCTGGAAGCTGATTTTCCTCGGCGAAGGGACGTACACGGACGACATCGTGGCCGCCGTGAAGGCCGAGTACGCCGCCGAAGAAAACGGACGAGTTCATGCCCGCGTTCGTCTGCGTGAAGGAGCCGCGTCCGCTGATCGCCGAGGGCGACGGGATTCTTTTCTTCAACTTCCGCGGCGACCGCGCGCGGCAGTTGAGCCAGGTGGTGCTGCACGGTGACTTCAAGGGATTCAACCGCACCTATTATCCGAAGGTCAGCTACCTCATGATGACCCAATACGACGCGACCTTCAACGCCCCGGCGATGTTTCCGCCGCAGTCGATGAACCATCTTCTCGGCCAGGTCGTCGCGGCGGCGGGCATGCATCAGTTGCGCATGGCGGAGACGGAGAAATATCCGCACGTGACTTACTTTTTCAACGGCGGCGTCGAGACGCCCAATCCGGGCGAGGACCGCGAGATGGTCCCCTCGCCTAAGGTGGCGACCTACGATTTGCAGCCGGAAATGAGCGCGGTTCCGCTGACGGATGAGGTGATCAAGCGCCTCGACACCGGGACCTACGACCTGCTGATTCTGAATTACGCGAACCCCGACATGGTCGGCCATACCGGCGTCGCTGCCAGGCCGCGATCAAGGCGGTGGAGACGATCGACGCGTGCCTCAAGCGCGTGGTGGAAAAAATCCTCGCCATGGGCGGCGGGTGCCTCATCACCGCCGATCACGGGAATTGCGAGCGGGAAATCAACGACGACGGCACGCCGAACACGGCTCACACGACGAACCTGGTCCAATTCATCTATGCCGGGCCGAACGCCGACAAGGCCGTGCTGGAAGATGGCATCCTGGCCGACGTCGCGCCGACCTTGCTTTACCTGCTTGGCATTCCGAAGCCCGAAGAAATGACCGGGCATAGCCTGGTGACGTTTAAGAAATAGCTCTCTTTAAAAACGCTGTCATCCTGAGCTTGTCGAAGGATCAGCCTCCGTTGGCTTACGCCACATTTTCTGGACGCTGATCCCTCGACAAGCTCGGGATGACGGAGTTCTTTTACGTAGATTTATCTCATGCTCATCGACACCCACGCCCATCTCGATTACACCGATTACGATCCGGACCGCACGGAGGTGATCGCGCGGGCGGCGGCGGCGGGCGTGACCGAAATCATTTCCATCGGGACGCGGATCGATTCAAGCGCGCGCGCGGTGGAACTGGCCGAGAATTTCCCGAACATCTGGGCCACGGTCGGCATTCATCCCTGCGAAGCGGACGCGGCTCCGGACGACGCGGTGGAGCGGCTTCGCGCGCTGGCAAAAAGCAGTTCGCGCGTGGTCGCGGTCGGCGAGATCGGCCTCGATTATCATCACCTGCCGGAGAGTCCCGCCGAGGCGGAGGCGAACAAGCGGCGGCAGGCGGAGCTTTTCCGGCGGCAGCTCGAACTGACCGCCGAACTTGGCCTCAACGCGGTCATCCATCAGCGCGATTCGTGGGACGACACGCTGAAAATTCTGGGCGAATTCACCGGGCGCGTGCGCGGCGTCTTTCATTGCTTCGGCGGCACGCTCGAACAGGCGCGGGAAGTCATCGCGCTCGGGCATCTCGTTTCGTTCACGGGCATCGTCACGTTCAAGAACGCGCGGCAGGCGCAGGCCACGGCGCGGGACGTCGCTTTTGATCAGTTCATGGTCGAGACCGACTGCCCCTATCTCGCGCCGGCGCCCGATCGCGGGAAGCGTTGCGAACCGGCCCACACGCGGCGCGTCGCCGAGCAGATCGCGCGGTTGCGCGGCGTGTCGCTGGAAGAGATCGCCGCGCGCACCACCGAAACGGCGAGAGAGTTCTTTAGATTTGCGCGGCAGACGTGATTTAGAAAGCCTGACGCGACTTCAGCAAACTGGCAAGGATCAGCGTTCCCATTCGATGCGCCGTTTCTCCAACTCATCCAAAATCTCGGGCGCGCCTTTGATTTCGACCAACGGCGCAAGCTGGCTGCGAACGTAATTCCAGTCGAGCTTGCCGGTCTGCCGGGCAATGATGCCTTCGACATCGATCCAGTCCTTGGCGCGCGCGGCGAACGCCTTCATGACGATGAGATCCTCGGCGGAACAGGTGCGGACCATCGCCCCGCCCGGAAAGGCAAACTCGCTGGAACGAGCGACGGCCGATTCCTCGAAGGGCAGGCCGCCCAGCGCGATGTCGAGTCCCACCCCGGACGGCGCGCGCAGCAAAAGGACGCGCCGGGTCAGGGCGAACTCCGCGGCGTTCTCGATCCGGGCCTCGAAACTAGCCAGGAGAATTTCGACGAAGCGTTCTTCATCGCCGAATCCCGTAAGCAACGTGAGATCGACGTCGACGGTTTCGCGCGGTTCGCCCCAGCGTTGCAAGGCCAGGCCGCCAATAAAGCAATAATGCCACCCCTGCCTCTCGCAGAGAGCCTGGAGTTCGGCGGCGGCCCGGATGACTTCAGTCACGGCGCGCGGCTTTCATGAACCAGCGTTGCTGCTCGACAAGGCCGGAGGTGGGCTTCGGCGCGCGAGGCGCAACCCGGTAATCCGCCGGACCGCACAGCAAAGCGATGGCTCGCCGGCCATCGAGCCGGCGCAATTCGTCCCGGCGCAACTGCTCCAGGATGGGGCCGGCTTCGCGCCACGCCTGCACCCAGCGTTTGCCGTTGGCAATCTGCTCAGGCGTCCAATTCGCGAGGCTCGATGTTCCCGGACTCATAATCAAAGGCTAGCAGAGCGGCGGGTCGAGACAATCCCCGACTCTACCACTTCAGCAAATAAGCAAAGATCAGCGGCGCGACGATGGAGGCGTCCGACTCGATGATGTATTTCGGCGTGTCGACGCCGAGCTTGCCCCACGTGATCTTTTCGTTCGGCACCGCGCCCGAGTAGGAGCCGTAGCTCGTGGTCGAGTCGCTGATCTGGCAGAAGTAACCCCAGAGCGGCACGTGGTCGCGCCGCAAATCCTGGTGGAGCATCGGCACGACGCAGATCGGGAAATCGCCCGCGATGCCGCCGCCGATCTGGAAAAAACCGATGGAGCTTTCCGCGCTCGTCGTCGTGTACCACTCGGCCAGTTCGATCATGTACTCGATGCCCGTGCGCACGGTGTGGACCTTCTTCACGTCGCCCGAGATGCAGTGCCCGGCGTACATGTTGCCCAGCGTCGCGTCCTCCCAGCCCGGCACGAACATCGGCAGGTTCTTCTCCATCGCGGCGAGCAGCCACGAGTTCTTCGGATCGATCTGGTACTCCTTTTTCAGCACGCCGGAGGACAAAATCTTGTACATGAACTGGTGCGGGAAAAAGCGCTCGCCGGCCTGGTCGGCGCGCGACCCATTCCTCGAGCACCGCGCTCTCGATCCGGCGCATCGCCTCCATTTCGGGGATGCAGGTGTCGGTCACGCGGTTCATGTGGCGGTCCAGCAGCGCCTGCTTCGTCGGCGGGCGTCAGGTCGCGGTAATGCGGCACGCGCTCGTAGTAATCGTGCGCGACGAGATTGAAGACGTCCTCCTCGAGGTTCGCGCCGGTGCAGCAGATCGCGTGCACCTTGTCCTGGCGGATCATCTCGGCGAGCGAAAGGCCCAGTTCCGCCGTGCTCATCGCGCCGGCCAGCGTCACGAACATCTTGCCGCCCTTGGCCAGATGCGCCTCGTAGGCCTTCGCGGCATCGACCAGCGCGGCCGAGTTGAAATGACGGTAGTGGTGCGTGATGAAATCGCGGACGGGGGAGCTCATGCCGCCGAGCTTAATTCAGCCGCGCCGCGATGCAAAAGGATTCCGGCCCGGGTCACTTTTTTGTCACGCGGCCCGGAGTAGGTGGCCCGGACAACTTGTTGTCCGGGTCGCCGAAGGCGACAAGAAGCAGCCGACAAGGTGCGCAAGTCAGAGGCTGCTTCTTGTGCCTCGACCGAAGTTTCGGTCGAGGCACCCCGACAACAAGTTGTCGGGGCTACCCGATCGTTGTGTGCATGATATTTTAATATGCTCCAGCCATGAAAAAAACACCGCCGGATGTTGCCGAACTCCGGGCCGCTGAATGGAAAGCGGGAAATTTGCGCCAGAACCCGATCACCCTCCTCTGAGAATCGGTTTGGAGAAGCGCCGAGGCCGGCGTACTCGGCGGTCGCCTTATCGAGCTCGAGTTCGGCTTCGGGCAGGAACATGAGTCTCATATTTTTTGGCAAGCCGCTTGCGAACAACTTCCCAAGGGATGGCCTTGGTTTCACCCCGCTCGAAGGCGTCGAGTCGGGATTGAAGTATCTCCATGAAATTGGGGTCGGCGTCTGAAAGGACGCCCGGCGGGCAGGTGTGCAGCGTCTCCACCTCGAGGCTCTTGGCCAGCGCCGTCATCAGCTTCACACGGGAAGGAAGAGGAAGCGCCAGAAAGGTCTTTTTGACTTGCTGAAGCGTCATGGTCTTGCTTCCAAGCATCAACCATTCCGGTCTTTCGTCAAGCCTCCCGCTTCCGCGCCCGGACTATAAATTTGACACGCTCGCGCAAGGTTCCGATATTGGCATCCAACGTTCATCCCATGCACGCTCCTTCCTCCGGTCCTTTATATCCCTCTGAAACTTCACGCCCCCGTTATCACGGGGCGCTGCATCGCTTCGCGTGCTTTTGCGCCGGATCGATCCTCTTTTTGATCTGCCTCGGCGGACTGGTGACCAGCCACGAGGCGGGCATGTCCGTTCCCGACTGGCCGACTACCTACCATCAGAACATGTTCCTCTATCCGTGGCACAGTTGGGTGGGCGGCATTTTCTGGGAACATTCGCACCGGCTCGTCGCATCCGGTGTCGGCGTCCTGATGATCCTGTTGGCGGTGGGGCTTTGCTTTCAGGAACGAATCTGGCTGCGCTGGATGGGCGCCGTGGTGCCCGTCTTCATCGCTTTGGAAGCGGCCATCGGCGGCTTGCGCGTCGTTCTCAACGAGGACCAGCTTGGAATCCTGCACGGCTGCCTGGCCCAGCTTCTTTTCGTCGCCGTTTCGCTCATCGCGCTGTTCACCTCGCGCTGGTGGATCGGGGCGGATTCGCCCTCACCTCAGCCCGGAGTGACGCCGCGCCAATGGACCGGGCGGACGATGGCCGTCTGCGGGCTGATTTTTTGTCAGCTTCTGGTCGGCGCGGTCATGCGCCATGAACATGCCGGACTTGCCATCCACGATTTTCCCCTCGCCTACGGCCGGGTCTGGCCGGACACCGATCCGGCCTCGGTCGCGCAACTCAATCTTGAACGCGCCGCCCATAACGAGCCGCCGACCAGCGCCCTCTACATCAACATGCAGATGGCCCATCGGATCGGCGCGGTTTTCGTTACGGCCGCCATTCTCGCCGTCGCGGCCGCGATGTGGCTCACGCCCGGCGCCGCGCCCATCCTGCGCCGCTGGAGCGCCGTTTGGGTCTTCCTTGTTTTGCTCCAATTCGCCCTTGGCGCGTTTACCATCTGGACCAACAAGGCCGCCGACGTCGCGACCACGCATGTGGCCGCGGGCGCCCTCATCCTCGTCCTGGGCGCGCTGCTCACCGCGATGAGTTGGCGTTTGCAATCGCGGGCGGAACTTGCGAAAAGAGACGCCGCGTGAATCCTGCCTGCGCCCCCATTCCGTCCGTCGGCGGCCCATCGCTCTCCGTCGCGCAAAAGCATTCGCTCGCCTCCGATCTCTCGGAATTGACCAAGGCGCGCCTGACCGTGATGGTGCTGCTCACCACGCTGGCCGGTTTCTGCCTGGCCAGCCGCGGCGTTTTCGATTGGGCCCGGCTCGGCCACACGCTGCTCGGCACCGCGCTCGCCGCCATTTGCTCCTCGATTCTCAACCAGGCCCTCGAGCGGGACACCGACGCCCGGATGCGCCGGACCCAGTCGCGGCCCTTCGTCACGCGCCGCCTGCCGCTTGCGGAAACGATCTTCGCCGGCCTCGTGCTTGGCGCGCTCGGGCTGGCGGAACTGGCATGGTTCGTCGACGGCCTGACCGCGCTCCTCTGCGCGGCGACTTTGGTCATTTACGTGTTCGTCTACACGCCGCTCAAGCGGGTCTCCGAAATCAACACGCTCGTCGGCGCGATCCCCGGCGCGCTGCCTCCGCTCATCGGCGCCACCGCCGCGCGCGGCCAGTTCAGCGTCGAGGGCTGGACGCTCTTCGCGATTGTCGCGTTGTGGCAACTGCCTCATTTCTACGCCATCGCGTGGATGTATAGGGACGATTTCCGGGACGCCGGATTGCGCATGGTATCCACCCGCGATCCCGGCGGCGCGCGCACGGGAATGCACGCCGTCGTCTCCGCGCTGGTCCTGCTGCCGGTCAGCCTCCTGCCCGCGTGGATCGGCCATTCGGGCCTCTTCTATGCCATGGCCGCCGGCTTTCTCTCGCTGGCGTTTATCGCGGCGGCGATTGGTTTTGCGCGCCAGCCCGATCTTCCCCGCGCCCGCGCGCTGTTCCTGGTGTCGATCATTTATCTGCCGCTCATACTGACCGCCCTGGCGCTGGACAAAGGGTTTTGCAGCGGCGGTCCATGACCGTCGCATTTTTGCATCTTTTATGCTGGCTGCTCGATGTTTTTCCGTCGCTGCCAATGTCAGGATGCCTTATAGTTGACCTGTGAAGCTGAATCTGAAATTGCGCTTGCTCGTCGAGCACGACAAAACAACCGGACGCTGGTCTGCTGTGTTTCCCGAATTGCCCGGATGCACGTCGGCGGGCGATACCGAAGCCGAAGCCATCGCCAATGCCCGCGAGGCCCTCGAACTCTGGTTTGCGCGGTGATTGTTTCGGTCCTTGTCTCGAATTGGTGGCCCGGACAACTTGTTGTCCGGGTGGCCGAAGGCCACAAGAAGCCACCCAAGATGATAGAGTTAAGCTTACGTGCAGACGCGGTTGGCTGCTTCTTGTGCGCTACGCGCACCCGGACAACAAGTTGTCCGGGCTACCCGACGCAATAGTATCATTAACGCTAAGAAGTGGTCTAAATCGAAAATGCTTTAAAAAGCATCATTGACGGCAGCGGTCTCGATGTTGATGACTTCCGTTAAATTTTTCACCTCACCCCCACCACCCGCATCCCAAAGTGAATCCAGAGCGGCAGGGTGATAATCGCCGCGGCGGAGGTGGAAAAAATGACCTGCAACGCGACCGGCACATCGCCGTCGTGATGCCGCGCCAGCAGCAGCGTGAAAACTCCGGCGGGCATGGCGGCCTGCACCACCAGGGTCTCCTTGAGTTCGGGCGAGACGGGCAGCGCCCACGCGGCCAGCACAAAGCCGATCGGGCAGATCAGGTTGCGCACCACCACCGCGAGGGCCATCACGCCGCCGCCGCTCGTCTTGCGGAACTCGCCCCAGAAATCGTCCATCGTCGCCCCGATGATCAGCAGCGCCAGCGGGATGGCGCAAAGGCCGATGAAGTGAATCGTGGAGAGGACGACCTTCACCGGCCAGCCCCAGGCGACCGCGTCGAGCGTGGCGTCGTCGAGCCGCAGGCCGAACTTCGCCGTGATGAGGTTGATCGAGACGCCCAGCAGGATGGCCCGCACCGGCGTCGTCAAGGCCCGCCGCCAATCGCGCAGGAGCGAGTGCCCCATGAACGACGCGAACCCCACCGTCCAAAACGCCGTCTCGGTGCCGAGATTGAACAGGAAGAGAACGCCGAGCGCGTTTGCGCCGTAAAGCGTGGCGATCAGCGGGACCGGAATATAGCCGTAATTGTAAATGCCCGCGACAAACGCGAATGTCCGGGCCTGGGCCTCCCGATCAAACCGCCACAAGCGGGCCGCCAGCGCCGCGACGCCGATGCAGCCCGCCGTGCAAACAAAACCGAGCAGGGGGCTCCACAGCAAATTGCCCGGCAGCCGGAGGGCCTCGCTGGCCGTGACGTGATCCAAAATCAGGCACGGCAAAAGAAGATTAACGCTGAGATCGAGCAGCGTCCGGTCGGCCTGCTCGTTGAGCACGCCCCATTTCCGCACCGCCGCGCCCACGGCCATGATCAAGAACAGCGGAATGACACCGCCCAGGATTTGCAGGTACTCGTGCATGGAAGCTGCCGGGGGAGGCTACTTCTGCGGCGCCTTTCCCGTCAACAGCAGGTAGAGCCAGAAAGAAATGCCCAGCGTCAGGCCGAGCGCGATTTTGAACCAGACCGGAAAGTGCGAGGGTGAGATGAACGCCTCGATGCAGCCGGCGGTCACCAGCGCGGGGACGCAGGCCACGGCCATGCGCACCGCCGAGCGGCCTTGTTGCGCCAGCGCGTCGCCGCGGGAATAGGAGCCGGGATTGAGGAGCGCGTTCGCCACGACAAACCCGGCGCCGCCCGCGAGGATGATCGAGCTGATCTCAAGCACGCCGTGGCCCGCGATGAATTCCAGCAGCGCGCCGAGCAGGCCGTAATCGGCGCACAGCTTGAAAACGACGCCGAGCATGAAGCCGTTTTGGAAGAGTATCCAGGCCGTGATGAGGCCGAAGGAAAGGCCGCCCGCGAAGGCGAGCAGCGCCACGGAGATGTTGCTCGTGAAGAGAAACGTCGAAGCCACCGGCGCGGGCATCACGCTGAAAATGCCGCCCGTCCACATCCGGCCCGAATAAATCGAATTGAGCATGCCGCTGGGCAGGATGATCGACGCGGCGCGCTCGTCGAATTGGACCGCCGAAAGCCCGAGGGCGATTCCCAGCAGGAAAATGATCGCCGACCAGGCCACGGCGGAGAGATGGTCCCGGACCGAGCGCGGAATTTCGTTGAAGAAAAAGCGGGCCGCCATGCGGGCCGAGAAGCGGTGCGGGCGATAAATCTGGTTATGCGCGCGCGCGATCAACTGGTGCAGGAAGAGGAGCAGACTCGTGCCGCGGTAATGGGTTTGGGCGAAGGCGAGATCGCCCGTGGTCGCGCGATAGAGCGAGGATAGCTCCCGCAGGAAAGGGCGGTCCGTCCGGCGCGGCCCGCGCGTTTCGATGAAGCCGAGCATTGTTTCCAACCGCTGCCAGCGGGGCCGGTTTTTGCGGACAAAAGCGCCGAGGGTCATGCCGCCTCCTGTAGCGGCGGTCTATGACCGCCGACGCCTTGGCAACACGTTTCGTTCATCCGGCGGCGGTCATAGGTCGAAACAAGGGAGGAATCGCAACCCTGAAAGGGTTGCAAGCATATAGCCCAGGGTTGCGGCGGGGACACGTCCCCCGCCGCAACCCTGGGTAAACGCAAAGAGCGGCACAACCCTGTAGGGGTTGAAGTGGAGTTGCCGGGCGAGCGGGATAAATTTGCTTCAACCCTTTCAGGCACTACTGTCCGGTTGAGCATTTCTCGCACAAAAATTCGCGAAGGCTTCAGAGGAGAGATGCTGAAAAATTCGCGGGCTTTTCGCTTTTTAAAATTGAAATCGCGCACACCCCTTTTACCTCTCAAAAACCCCATCTTAACCGGACAGTAGTGCCTTTCAGGGTTGGTTCCATCCGGGGAAAACCCAGGGTAGGCGCTTCGCGCCAACCCTGGGCTGTATGATTCCAACCCCGTTGGGGTTGGCGAACAAGTGCGATGGTTCCTTCGGCTTCCCCCTTCGACTCCGCTCAGGGCGCGGCTTGCTGCCGCGGCTACTGAAGGACAGGCTCCGACCGCCGCTGCAGACTGAGGCGCTCCCCCAACAAGCTCGATGTGGCAAAAAAAAATCATGTGCGCCGGGCGAGTTCCACCAGCCAATCCTCGGCCGCGAGCGGCGAGAGGGCAAGGTCCGTGCCCTGGACGGCCGGCTTGAGGGTTTCATACAGGAGAAGGGCCAGACGCGCGCGCGCTTCGGCTTCGAACTGGGAGCGGCGATTGAGATAACGGTGCAGCAGCTCCCACTGCGCCGGGGTCAGGCGGATGGCGGGCGCCGCGACCGTGGCCGGGCCGGGAGAAGCCGTGGCCGGGACCTCGATCTGATCGAAGATCGACCAGTCGATTGGGGTCTCGTGGATGACGAGCGTGCGCGCCATCAGGTCGCCCAATCGCTGCGCTTTGCGGCTGATGAAAATCATGAGAAGGCCGATCAGCCCCATCGGCCCGAACGTGTCGATGGGCCGGGAAAGGTTCCTCAAGAGAACGTCGATGCCGCTGACCGGCGAGCCATCCGCCTTGATGACGCGAAGATGCAGCAGGCGCTTGCCGGGCGTTTGCCCGTTCCAAATCCACTCGAACAAGTTGAAGTAGCCCCATTGAAACCCGAAGATCAGCAAAATCAGCAGCGTCTTCAGGGCATTGGAGCTGAGCCGGGTGAGCCAGTCGTCCACGACATCGCTGACCAGCAGCAGGGTGAGGGAATAGACGATAAAGAGGACAAGTCCGCCCAGGGCGAGATCGACCAGAATCGCGAGGGTCCGGCTGCCGACATTGGCGAGCTCGACCTGGAGGTCGATTTCCTCGGGGAGTTCCAACTCGGTTTTGCGCGCCTCCCAGGTTGAAGTCGAGGCGCTCATTTTTCCAATTATGATCTGTCATCCCGAGCTTGTCGAGGGATCAGCCGCCGGAAGATGATCGCAACTCTCATGGAAGCCGATCCCTCGACTTGCCTTTAGTCCTAAGCGCGCCGAAGGATCGGGACGACCGGGCTTTTTACCAGGCAATTGCCGCCAGCGGTATAAATCGAGTTCTTTCGACAGGCAATCACCAATAGGTGGGCGTGCACACGGCGGAAAAGGAAGAGACCGCGCCGGGGGAAAACTGTGAAAAAAGCGGGACCGCGATCCCATCGACCGAAGCCGAAAAACCGGAAGGCGAAAACCCTTCAAAATCGTATGGAACCAACACGGCATCACCGTCAAAAACCACGTCAAGGCCAAGGTGCGGATAATAGAGGCCGTCCGTGCCAAGCAACACATTCGGGCCAAGGAACAGGCTGAACGTAAACGACAACCGGTCGGGCAGAGAGCCGCCAACATCGAGAAAACCCGTGGGCAGGGAAACCACACGCCGGGCCGCGACAACATCCTCCTGGAGCGCCGCGCTTGCGCAACTGGCGGATGCCACGAACGAATGGGCCGCGCTCACCGTGTGAGGGCCGGACGCGCCTGGGGGCGGCGAAAAAGAAACGCTCCACGCCACCGACCAAAAACGGACGCGCCAATACCAGCCGACAAGCTGGGGGAAGGGGACGGAAACCGGATACTGGCCTTGGCCGGGGACGTCGTAAAACGGATCGAGGCCGGGCGTCGCGCCGGGGGCAAGGACAGGGTCAGGGAACACACCTTTGAAGAGAACTAGAGAAGACATGAACACAATGTGTTTCATTTGGAATACAAACGCAATACATTTCTTGCGTCGTTCCTTTTGCCTCTCCGTCTTCCCGAGCTTGTTATACCATTTCTCAATAAAATTTATTCTTTACCCTTCCGTCATCCCGAGCTTGTCGAGGGATCAGTTCCGCCTCGGTAAAACCCCTCCGAACTGATCCTTCGACAAGCTCAGGATGACCGATTGTTTAGACCAAAATCAATTTGGAATTTGTATTACACGCTCGTGTGGCAGAATCAGTTCAGAAGGTAGCCGTCGTGCGCCGCGCGACGGTGCAGAAAGACCCGCGCTCGGAGATCGCGGGCTGCAAGATCGTAGCCGCCGTCGTGAGACGGCGGAGGGTTAAGGCGGAGCGCTGTTTTATTTCTCCGTGCTCTCACGAGCACGGCTACGAAGGCGGCGTCCCGCGCTCGTTAAAGACCACGATCTCGGATGACGCGGCGGGCGTGGGGAATAAAATGGCGATCCAGCCGAGCAATTGGCCGACGACGAAGGTCAGGGGAATGAGCGGCGCGATCAGACCGGCCACGATCCGCTGCCAGACGCGCAGGAGGGAATTGCATGTGAAAGCGACGACGGCGGCGGCGGCGAGCCAAAGGACGGCCAATTCCGCTTCAAGGCGCCAGTGGATCAGGGCCGCGAGTGTCGCGACGAGCAGGACGGGCAGGAATTGATGGAACGTGGGATGCCAGCCGCTGACCCAAAACTGCCGGGTCCGTCCCATGCCGTAGCGCAGAAGCATGCGGCCCATTTGTCCCGGCGTGGCCCGTTGCGGACGAAAGACCTGGAGGTTTGGATCGTAGTAGGCGCCCACTCCCGCCGTGTGGGCGCGGTCGAGCCATTCATTTTCCTCACTGGGATAAAGATCGTTTGAAAGCGGGCCAATTTTCTCGAAGATGTGGCGTCGCACGGCGAGATTGCAGAGGATGAGGTTGCTCTGGGCCGCCTTGCGAAACTCGCCGCGGGGCGAATAACGCGCGGAAACCGTCCCGACGATCAGCGTGTGGGTCAGCAAGGCTTGAAAAATCTCCTCCCACGCGGCGGCTTGCGGGCGCAACAGGGCCGGGCCGCCCACGATTTCCACCTCGGGCCGGGCCAGCGCCGCCTCCAGTTCGTTCCAATAGCCGGAACTGATTGAACAATCGTTGTCCAGAAAAACGAGGATGCCCCCCCGCGCGAGACCCTCCGCGACGTTGCGTTGACGGGAGGGATGTCGTCCCACGGCCACGAGAATCTGCATCCCGCCGGCCGGGGGAGCTGTTTCGCGCAAACTCACAAGCACCGGCTCGTCGGCTTGGAAGCGGGACATCGGTATGATGACGGTATAGCGGGGCGAGTCCATGACAGAAAGTACCCTTACGATGACACTTCATTCTTCTTTTGACCAAACGATAGCCGCGCGACAACTTGGGAGCACTCGCTTTTCCTTAATTCAAACCAGAAACGACCTTATGTCCACCATTCTCGTCATCACCGCCAGTCCGCGCGGCGAACGTTCCACCTCCCGCGCGCTCACCACCGGTTTCGCCGATCTCTGGGCGCGGCATCACCCGGGGGATACCATTCTTCTGCGCGACGTCGGCCATCATCCCGTGCCGCATGTGACGGAACCCTGGGTGGTCGGCGCCTTCGCACCGGCCGAGGCGCAAAATGCCGAATCGAAGGCCGCCATCGCGGTTTCGGACCAGTTGGTCGACGAATTCCTCGCCGCGGACCGCTACGTGTTCGGCACGCCGATGCACAACTTCAACATTCCCTCCACGTTCAAGGCCTACATCGATCAAATCGTGCGCGCCGGGAGGACCTTCGCGGTCGGCCCGAATGGTTACGAGGGGCTCGTTAAGGATAAAAAGGCGCTTTTCATCACCAGCAGCGGCGGCGCCTACGCGTCGGGCACGCCGATGGCGTCCTATAATTTTCAGGAGCCGTATCTGCGCGTGATCTTCGGCTTCATCGGCCTGACCGATCTTCAGTTCGTCGCGGCGGACAGCATGAACCTCGGCGAGGACGCGGCGAGGCACTCGCGCGAAAGAGCGGAAAACGCGCTCAAGGAACTGGCGCGGGATTGGTAATTTAGGCAGCCGCCGCTGCACGCTGCAAGCGGCGGAGCAAAAATTCTTTCGCGTGCCCTTGGCTTATTTTGAGTTGGGTCTAGATTGAACCCATGAGCACTCTCAATGAAACCGTGAAGAAGCTGGCGCCGGATCTCACCAAGGGTTTTCCCCACAGCCCCCACGCGATGCTGGCCGGTTATATCCTGGCCAGGCGCGCGCTGGACAAATGCCGGGCCGATCTGGCCGGGACCTTGGGCGAGTATCATTTCGATTGTCCCCTCGACAATATCTTCTTTGGCTTCACCGGACTGAAAGGCGCCGACTTCCGCAAATTCGCCGCCACGGGCGCGGATGACGAAGCGGTGGCCAAGTGGATCGAGACACATGCGATCAAGCGCCCCCGCCTCCGTATCATCAAATGGAACAACGAATGGCGTTACAAGCGGCTGAGCGAAGCGCCCGACGGGATCCAGGAATTCATGGAGGATTATATTCCCAAGAACGTGCCGGGAGCGGTCATCCACCATATCCGTTATTTCTTCGACGTCTTTGATGCCGAGGAACAGCGTTTCACGCATTAATACCGCGGCTGCTCACCGATTTGGCAATATTGCAGCCTGCTTCGAGCCAAGGGCCTGCGCAAATTCCTCTGGAGTGGAAGGTGATACGACCACCGTGCGCCCGCTGTATCGCAAAACCACGGTCTGATGCGGGTCTGTCACAAATGCACGATAGGCGCCCAACGTCTTATTTCGGTAGAATCCTGAGAATGAGAAAAAGCCGCCATTGCCAAAGGTGCGAATGCTCCCACGCATGGCATCCGGTTCAAACACAGCGGACTGAAGCCCTGTGCGGGGCAACCGCGTTACCCAAAATAACCTATGAACCAGAATAGCATCAGGTGTCACAGTGTAACCGCGAATACTGAAGAGAGCGGAGCCAATGACAATTGCCAAAAGCAGCAATGCTGTCAGGTATGACGTGCCACCGTTCTTGAGCACAACCAACGCAATGCCCAGGCATGAAACCGTGGCCAGCAATGATATGACAATCAGGCACGTTCCCCAGTGTGCTTTGTAGTGTTTCATGGTTTATTTGTCCTGTTTGAGCTTCACGATGACGTCATCCAACCGGTTAGGCACGGAGTTTCTTTGAACTTTTCGGGTGCAGGTGGCGTCTTTTATCGTAAGGTGGGCTATGCTGCTTGCTGGAAGGGAGGAAAACAAAATCAGGCAAGGGGCGTAAGATTCCCGCCGTTCAAGACGATCTACCGACATGCGCAACAACTTTTCCATCAACTCGGTGACGAGAGGAGCCTCCCTCGTCGGCCTTGCCGTCCTCTTGACGGGGTGGGCGCGGGCTCAGGACGCAGTCCAGACCGGAAGCAGCCCCAATAACGCCTGGCAAGCCTATGACTGGCTGAAACCCGCCGAGAACCAGCAGCGCCAGGCCGCTTCGGGCGAAACGTTCCAGGCCATGGCGGGCCAGGATTTGAAGGATCCCTCCACTGTATTGTCCGCCGGTTCCCTGTGGCAGGAGAAATATCACGCGGTTTATACCCGGCGGCTTGCCGACACGCTCTCGCTTTTCTGCGAGAACAGCTCGGTGATGATGACCGATGATTCGGAGGACCTTTCCAGCGTTCAAAAAGTCGGCTTTCAGTTTCAACCCGTCGAGCAATTGACCTTGCGCGGCGATCTCCACGACTCGATGAGCGACGCGCCGCTGCCCTGCGAATCGACGACCACGACCGGCGCCGGATTCTCCGCGGAGAGCCATCTGCCGGCCAACGCGGTGCTGACCCTCGGCTTCCATTCGGATTGCACGAGCCCCGACGCGCCGTCAGGCCTCGGCGCCCAAACCAACGCCTATGATGCGCAAATCAAGCAGCCTGTCGGCCAACTGCCGCTCTCGGCCATTCTCAAGGGCCATTACGAGGGGACATCCACCGGCGGCGCGCCCGCGACGAGCCTGCCCTCGCTGGAACAATCGCTCGTCTGGAAGCCCATGCAGGACACCACCCTCCAGGCCGGCCTGCGCCAGCAGCAATATCAGGAATATCCCGGCGTCGACCATCAACTCAACGAGGCGCTCTTCGCCGATTGGTCCCAAAAAGTCGTGGATGACGTCACCTGGCACAGCTACGCGGAGGTCCTCAACTCGCGCGGCCTGCTCGACCAGGCGCCCGCCGCACCCATCGCTTCCGGCGCCAACGGCACCGCCCAGGCGACCACGCCGGGCAGCAACGCCGGCCTGACCAGTTCGCTGCCCATTTCCATCGATGACCAGACCCTGACGTTTTCCACCGGACCCTCTTTCAAGCTGGAGAAGGATATTTCGGCCAGCGTCGAATACACCAATCGCTGGGACAAGAATCCGGCTCCCGGCAGCTTCGGCCAGGAGCAGCGCGTCTCGGTTTCGGTCAAGGGGACGTTTTAGGGCTTCCTGGCGAGCAGGTTAACGCCTTTGAGTTTGAAAAGCGTGGCGGCAGCCAGCAAATGTTTATCGTTGGAATAAATTTCCTTGAAGCCGGCTTCCGATGCCGTGGCCAGATGGATGGCGTCCCCGGTGCGGAGGAAAATGCCGGGCGGCAGTTGGAGAAAGGCCTGACTTACACGGTTCACCACGGCTGGAGTTAGCGGCAGAAAAACGATCAGTCCCCATCCAAGGTCCGACAAAAGCTGATTATGTACGTTCGCATGGAGCTGTTTGTCCAAATGCCCCTCGCGATATTTGCGGTGGAAGGCCGCCTCGGTCTCCATCTTCCCCAAGATCGAGCTCCGAATCACCGTGTTCTTCGCGACACTCCTTACCTCCTGAAATCCGTCGTCTTCCACATAGAGACGAGCCAGGAAGGTCGCGTCGAAGTAAATCACGACTCAATGCCGGCCACGCTGTTATCCCGCGAGGTGCGATCTTCCGAAATATAGACGGACGAATCGCCGCCGGTTTTAAGTTTGCCAGCTTTCATTGCAGCAGCATAGCCCGGCAAAAGCGGTCGGGTGGCCCAAGTATATTTTCTGCCGCTCGCCTTTTTGATCGGCTTCACCGTCGCGACGGCTACTCCCCGATCGGTCACGAGGATTTCCTCTTCTTCACCCACACGACGGATCCACTTTCCGGTATTGTTATGCAACTCACGCAGGGAGATCGTCTTCATTGTGTCACATGTTACACATTCGGGGCCCGAAGTCAATGAAGCGCTTTGAGTCGACCGATCTAAATATCCACGCATCCAGATATGTTCATATTTTTCTTGCGTTAACACCGATTAAATCGGTACTTTACGTCCCATGTCCAAATCCTACATTTTTTCCTCCGAGTCGGTGACCGAGGGTCATCCCGACAAAGTCGCCGACACCATTTCCGATGCGGTGCTGGACGCCTGTCTGGCCCAGGACAAGCACAGCCGCGTCGCGTGCGAAACGCTGGTGAAATCGAACCTCGTCGTCGTCGCGGGCGAGATCACCACCAAGGCCGACTTCGACTACAACAAGGTCGTCCGCAACGCCATCGAGGAAATCGGCTACACCGAGCCGGGCGAATTGTTCAACGCCAAGGGCGTGCATATCCTCAACGCGCTCACCGCGCAAAGCCCCGACATCGCGCAGGGCGTGGATGAAAAAGCCGCCGAAGGCAAGGCGACCGCCGAGCAGGGCGCGGGCGACCAGGGCCTCATGTTCGGTTTTGCCTGCACCGAGACGGATCACCTGATGCCCGCCCCGATTTATTACGCGCACGCGCTGGGCGAGCGGCTGACCAAGCTGCGCAAGGCCAAAAAGGTTTCCTGGCTGCGGCCCGATTGCAAAACGCAGGTCTCGCTCCAGTACAACGGCACGAAGATCGAGCGCATCGACGCGGTCGTCGTCTCGACCCAGCACCGCGACACGGTCAAGCACAAGGAGATTCACGATTTCATCGTCGAGAACGTGATCAAGGACGTGCTGCCGAAGGAACTGCTCGACGCGAAGACGCGCTATCTCGTCAATCCGACGGGCCGGTTTGTCATTGGCGGGCCGGAAGGCGATTCGGGCCTCACGGGCCGCAAGATCATCGTCGATACCTACGGCGGCATGGGCCGTCACGGCGGCGGCGCGTTTTCGGGCAAGGACCCGAGCAAGGTCGACCGCAGCGCGGCCTACATGGGCCGGTACGTGGCGAAGAACATCGTCGCGGCGGGCCTGGCGGACCGCGTGGAAATCCAGTTCGCCTACGCCATCGGGCATCCCGAGCCGGTCTCGGTCCACATCGACACGTTCGGCACCGGCAAGGTCGACGACGACAAGATCGCCGACGCGGTGAAAAAGGTTTTCAGCTTCAAGCCGGCGAACATCATCAAGCAGCTCAACCTGCTCCGCCCGATCTACAGCAAGACCACCAACTACGGCCACTTCGGCCGCACCGACGATCTCGATGCGCTGACGTGGGAAAAGACCGACAAGGCCGCTGATCTGAAGAAGGCGGCGGGGTTATGATGAAAACGGTCGCCACGATTCAACCGACACGAAGCGCCGGTGTGGCCATGGCCATTCTCGGGGTTTTCATTCTGGTCATTGTGCTGCCGTTTTCGTTTTTTGTGGTTTCGAATTTCAACTCCGGATTCGCGTATCTTTTTCTCCTGGTGCCAACGGGCATCGGAATTGGCTCAATCGTGGCGGGACTTCTTCAATTCAAGGGCACCGTTAAGTTTGGTCATGTGGTTGAAGCGGAGACGTCCATTCCAGACAATCCGCAAAGTCCGGAAGATCGCCTCGACGAACTCGAACGGCTGAAGCGCCGCGACATGGTCACGCCGGAAGAATACGCCGCCAAACGCCAGGAGATTTTGAAAGACCTCTAAATTCACAAATAACAATCGGGTAGCCCGGACAACTCGTTGTCCGGGTGGCCGCAGGCCACAAGAAGCAGCCCAGCACCCCACACAATTTCACTTTATAAGACTTCAAATTAATCTCAAAGCTTCCGGTGGCTTCTTGCGCGCGCGGGACAAGTCCCTCGCGCGCCCGGACAACGAGTTGTCCGGGCTACCAACCCAACTGAATCCTTATAGAAAATAATCCTGTTAATCTTGTTAATCCTGTCCAAAAACCTTCCCAAAAAAATTCCGTTAATTCCGTCAAAAAATCAGAAGAAATAATATCATGAGCACCGATTACAAAGTCAAAGACATCTCACAGGCCGAATTCGGCCGCAAGGAAATCACCATCGCCGAGCACGAGATGCCCGGCCTTATGGCGTTGCGCGCCGAGTACAAGGGCAAGGCCCCGCTCAAAGGCGCGAAGATCGCCGGCTGCCTCCACATGACCATCCAGACGGCGGTCCTCATCGAAACGCTGGTCGATCTCGGCGCGGAAGTGCGCTGGAGCTCGTGCAACATTTTCTCGACGCAGGACCACGCGGCGGCGGCCATCGCGGCGCGCGGCATCGCGGTGTTCGCCTGGAAGGGCATGAACGCCGAGGAATTCGACTGGTGCATCGAGCAGACGCTGAAGTGGCCGGACGGCTCGCAGCTCAACATGATCCTCGATGACGGCGGCGACCTGACCAACATGGTCCACGACAAATATCCCGAGCTGATCGCCGGCATCCACGGCCTCTCCGAGGAAACGACGACCGGCGTGCACCGCCTCTACGAGCGCGTCAAAAAGGGCACGCTCAAGATGCCCGCGTTCAACGTCAACGACTCGTGCACCAAGAGCAAGTTCGACAATCTCTACGGCTGCCGCGAATCGTTCATCGACGCGGTCAAGCGCGCGACCGACGTGATGGTCGCGGGCAAGGTCGTCGTGGTCGCGGGCTACGGCGACGTGGGCAAGGGCTGCGTGCAGGCCGCGAAGGGCCTCGGCGCGCGCATCATCGTCACCGAAATCGACCCGATCAACGCGCTGCAAGCCGCGATGGAAGGCTACCAGGTCACGACGATGGATGAGGCATGCGCGTTCGGCGACATCTTCGTCACCACGACCGGCAACATCGACGTCATCACGCGCGAGCACATGAACCGGATGAAGCACCAGGCCATCGTGTGCAACATCGGCCACTTCGATTCCGAAGTGCAGGTCGGCTCGCTCTACAACGACAAGACGCTTACGCAAAATCGAGATCAAGCCGCAGGTCGACCAGTTCACCTGGCCGAACGGCAAAGTCATCACCGTGCTGGCCGAAGGGCGGCTGGTGAATCTCGGCTGCGCGACGGGCCACCCGAGCTTCGTCATGTCGGCCTCGTTCACCAACCAGACGATTGCGCAGATCGAGCTGTGGGAATCGCGCGGGAAGAACAAGTACAAGAATGACGTTTACGTGCTTCCCAAGGCGCTCGACGAGCGCGTGGCGCGGCTGCACCTCGACAAGCTCGGCGTGAAGCTGACCAAGCTGACCCCGAAGCAGGCCGAATACCTTGGCGTCCCGGTGGAGGGTCCTTACAAGGCCGATAATTATCGGTATTAAAGGGTAGGGACGCGAGTCCCTTCGCGTCCCATAATAGTCGGACGGCAGGGGACTGCCGTCCCTACGCCAGGGCTACAGCTTCACCACGTTCAGCGCTTTGAGTCCCTTGTCGGACTGGGTGACCTCGAATTCCACGCGGTCGCCCTCCTCGAGGGTCTTGAAGCCTTCGCCGCCAATGACGGAAAAGTGAACGAAAACGTCCTGGCCGCCTTCATCTTGGGCAATGAAGCCAAAGCCCTTTTTGTTATCGAACCATTTGATGATGCCTTGAGCCATGAATCTGCTCCTTAAACTTAATTGATTATGATCGCATCTTTTTGGGATGCAATCAAGTAAAATGGGGCATCGCTTCTCCTGGCTTGCGCCGTCGCCCGGAGGTCGACGGCTACCTAAAGCGTCTGCCCGGCGGCGCTTCTCGTGTCCGGCGCGGCCATGGGTTCGCGGGAAAGTTCGCCGTATAGATAATCGAGAAAGCGGCGGTCCGTCATGAGCTTTCCGTGGGGGACTCCGATAAGCAATTTGACTTGGCCGGGCGCCGGACGGAGATCGTCGAGAGCGCTTGCGGCGGTGACGCTTTCGTCGCCGTCGTTATCGGGTTCGTAGGTATAGCGGGCGAGGGAGGAATCATGCGCGCCCTCCGTGATGATGCCCGTGGGCGTCTTGATTCCGGTTCCCACGACCACCTTGAGCCGCGACGGCTCGCCGGGACGGGTGAGCAGGGTGTTGGTGTAAGCAAGGCTGCCCATGCGCAGACGCCAGTCCCGGACTTGAGCGAGGATTTTTTGCAGCGGCTGCAAATCGGGGTCCTGGCAAAATTCCCAGTCGGGCAGGTCGATCTTCTTGCGGCCCTCGGCCTCGCGCTTTTTCAGCCAGTCGTCCAGGAAAACGCGGCGCTCCAATTCCGGACTCGGCCAGTAAGGCTGCCAGGGTCCGACCCGGAGCATGTCCTGCGCGCCGATCCGCGCGCGGCTGCCGTCGGCGGCCACGCATTCCCAGCGGGGATCGACAAAGGGGAGCAATTCGTAGAGGCTCGGGCGGGTGATGGCGACGAGCTTGGTGAGGTTGGCGTCGACGTTGCTGGGCAGCAGATTGAGAAGGGACGCGGGAAAACTGGTCGCGTTTTCCTTCAACCCGCCCGGGCCGACGACGAGCGTCTTGATCGCCTTGACCGAACCGAGATTCGGCGCGCCCACCAGGTACCATCGCCGCGATGCGGCCCGCCCACTGCGGGTTCTCGCTGAGGAAAGTCCGCGCGACGAGGCCGCCCATGCTATGGCCCACCAGGATGAATTTGGTCTCCGGCGCGGGAATGCCGGTCTTCTCCTCGTGAATGCGCGCGTAGCTCTCCAGCGCCCGCCCCAGCAGCGGCGCCGTGACCGTGGCGATTTCCTGCCGCCAATCGTAGGCGAAGGTGAAAAAGTCGGCGCCCTCCGTGTAGGGCTGGAAGCCGGGCGCGTCCTGCTCCTCGGTCATGCCCGAAAGGAACTTGCCGTAGACTTCAATTGGCCCGGCGGAGACCATCGGCCGGGCTTCGAGCGGATTGGGCATGCGCAGGGCGAGATAGAGCTTGGCGCTGCGGATCGCATCGATGCTGCCCCAGACGCAGCGAGGATCGTCCCCTTTTTCCGCCAGATCGGGATCGTAAAGCTTCGACCCCTCGTAAGCGGGCAGGAACACCAACACCTGGGCATGGAGCGGGGTGTCGGCGCGGAGAGTCGGGGAAAAGGAAAATAAAAACATCAGGACCAGCAGGCCTAGTTCCATGCAACCTTTAACAACACGGATTCCCTCGTTCCCAAGTTTCACTTGGGAACGCGCTTGCTGAGGCAACTTCGTTGCCGATCCCTGAGTTATCCATCGGCGAAGGTCAGCGTGAAATGGAATTTTGCGGGAACACGAAACGTTCCCAAGTGCAACTTGGGAACGAGGAACTAACATCAGCGGCAGCCCCCATGTTCCGGCACCGGTGTAGTACTTCTTAAATAGCAACACAATCTGACTCGCTCTTTTTGGCTCAGGCGGCGTTGCTCGGTCGTTACAGCCCGCAGGGGGGATGCTCCTCCCTCGCGCCTTGCCTGAGCCAAAAATAGCATCGTCATCTTGTATCGTTATTTAAGAAGGACTACACAACGCGTCGGACTGCTCGTCGGCGTGATAGGAACTGCGCACAAGCGGCCCCGATTCGACCACGCGGAAACCGAGGCCGAGGCCGAACTGTTTCCACCGGGCGAATTCCCCCGGCGTCACCCAGCGATCAAGGGGCAGATGCAGCGCGGAGGGGCGCAGGTATTGGCCGAGGGTGAGGATGTCGATTTTCTCCGCGGCCATGTCGCGCAACGTGGCGGCGATCTCGCCGTCCTCCTCGCCGATGCCGAGCATGAGCCCCGATTTCGTGACAAAGCCCGCGGCCTTGGCCCGTCGCAACATTTCGAGCGACCGCTCGTACTTCGCCTGCGGGCGAATCTTTTTTTGCAGGCGGGCAACGGTCTCGACATTGTGGTTGAGGATGTCGGGCTTCGCATCGAGGACGGTTTCGAGATCCTGCCACCGGCCCTTGAAATCGGGGATGAGCACTTCAATCGCGGTGTGCGGATTTTCCGCGCGCACAGCCCGGATCGTCTCGGCCCAGATGGCCGCGCCGCCGTCGAGCAGTTCGTCGCGCGCCACGGAGGTGATCACCGCGTGCTTGAGGCCCATGAGCCGGATCGCCTCGGCCACCCGGCGCGGCTCGTCGCGGTCCAGCTCGGTCGGGCGTCCGGTCTGCACCGCGCAAAAGCCGCAGCTTCGCGTGCAGATGTTGCCGAGGATCATGATCGTGGCCGTCTTGCGCGACCAGCATTCGCCGAGATTGGGGCACTGCGCGCTCTCGCACACGGTGTGGAGCTTGTGCTCGTGAACGATCGCGGTCGTTTCCTGATGGATCGCGCCGCCCGGAATTTTCGCGCGGAGCCACGCCGGCTTGCGCGCGTTGAGGGGAAGCGGCTCGCCGGCCTCGGCGGTCCCGGCGGGACTGGCTGGAAGGGTCTTAGTGACGACGTTTTCCATGACGCCGTAGAACCTATCCTGCTTTGCCGAAACCTTCAAACTTTCTCATGATAAAGAAGATTTCGCGCGAAGCAGGCCTTTCCCAAATGAAATCTGAGACTGGCAGATTGGTCAGGCTGATCCTCCCGGATCAAGACGCTCCGGGCAGGTATTCGAAGAGCAGTTCGCAACCGAGCAAGATCACGACGGCCCCCAAGACGATGAGCATACCCATCAGGCAAAAGTGGGTGATCCCGAAAAAGAATCGTGTGCCGGGATTCTCAAACGCTTCATATTGCCTCCATAGCAGAAAAGGGAGCCAGCCCCTTCCCGACGGCGGCCTCAGATAGCCTTTTCCCCTGAATTCACGGCGGGCTTTTCGGGCCGCCACCAGCAGCATGCACGAACCGACGAACCAGAAAGTCCCGCCGCAGATTCCGCACAACTCGAGGACTGAATAAATATCGTATTCCATCCAATTTCCCGTTTAAAACATTTCGACGGGCGACCGCTTGCCGTCATCCGGCGAGCGCGCCGCCGCCGCGGCGGCGCCGAGCGTATCGACCCGCAATTGATAAATTTTCCGGTCGATCAACGCGTGCGCTTCGACTGAAAAGGGAAGCGGCGGATCGAGCCTCTCCCGCAGTTGCGCAATCCGCCGTTCGGCTTCCGCCGCGCGCGCCGGTGAGATCGATTCGAGGGCCTTCGCGGCTTCGGGAACGAGTTCAGGACGATGGCAGAGCAGCACCAGGTCGTTGCCCGCCTCGACCGCGCGCGTCACCGATTCCCCCAGCCCGTAATGACCGGCAATCGCGCCCATGTCGAGATCGTCGCTGATGACCACGCCCTGGTAACCCCACTCCTCGCGCAGAATGCCGTGGATGATCTTGCGCGAAAGCGAGGAGGGAAAACCGCTGTCGTCGAGCGCGGGATAATTGGCGTGGCCGACCATCAGGGAATCGAGTTCCGGCGCAAGCGCCCGAAACGGTTTCCACTCGACCTCCTCCAATTCCTTGCGGCTGCGGGCCACGACGGGCAGCTCGTGATGCGGGTCGACGGCGGCGCGGGAATAGCCCGGGAAATGTTTGCCGCAGCTCAGCACACCCTGCTCGCGCATGGTGCGGTTGAAGGCCCCGGCGTTTCGCGTGACGGTTTCCGCGTCGAGACCCCAGGTCCGGTTTTTCAGCGAGTTATCGACGTCCCCGTCAAAGGAAACGTCCACCACGGGAGCCAGGTTCAGGTTGAAGCCGAAAAGGAGCAGAATCTCGCCGGTCAGCGCGCCGTGCCGCTCGATCAGGCGAAGATCGCCCTTGTCGCGAAGCTGCTTCGCGCCGGGAGGTTCCGCGCCGCATTCCTTCAGCCGCGAAACGCGCCCGCCCTCCTGGTCGATCGTCACCACCGGCACGTGCCTCACCTCGCCGCGCAGATCGTCGATGAGCTTGCGCAGTTGCGCGGGGGCCTTGATGTTGCGCCCGAAAAGAATGAAGCCCGCCGGTTGGACTTCGCGGATGATCGCCGCCGTTTTCGCATCCAGCGCGATGCCGGGCACGCCCATCAGAATATAGTGACCGCCCTTCATTGATATCCGGACCAGCGTATCAGCTAACCACCTTGAGGCAAGCTTGGGGGTTTTGGAGGGACCCCGACAGGCGAGACTGCCCGGTCGTCCACGGACGCGCGGGAGCGCGTCGTCCCTCCAGCGTCAAAGTCGCTGCTGGATAGAAGAGCAACTTTTGGTAATCTCCCGCCAATGCCCACCTACGAATACGAATGCGCCAAGTGCAAGAAGACCTTTGAACTTGTCCAATCGATGAAGGATGCCGCCGCTGAAAATCTGTCCTAAAAATCTGTGCCGGCAAAAAACCTGGGGCAAGGGCCCGGTCAAGCGCAAGATTGGCGCGGGGGCCGGCTTGATTTTCAAAGGCTCCGGTTTTTACATCACCGACTATCGCAGCGAGGGCTATAAGAAATCCAAAAGCGATTCCGCCAAGGCCAGCGAAACCGCGGCCGGGACTTCCACGAAGTCCGACGCCGCCAAGACCGAGTCGCATAAACCGGAGCCGCCCAAACCGGCGGCCAAGCCCGCGGCCAAAAAGGATGCGTAGAATGAACCGGCGAATCCTCCCCTTCGCCGCGCTGACGTTCGCAGGCTTCTTTCCCGCAGTCGCGCCCGTTTTCGCCCAGGAGACGCCGGGTGCCGGCCGGGCGGCCGAAGCCCCTGTGATTTCGACGTCGGCCTGCCCCGCCTATCCGCAGGTCACCTTCACCACCGCCGACGCCCTGGCCCGCCCCGACACCCTTCAACTGGCCGCCGACACGCGCGACCAGCTTGCGTCCCTGCTCAAGCTCGGGCCGGCCTGGCGCTTTCCGGTGCATATCCATGTCCTGACACCAGACGATCCTCTCACCGCCAAGATCAATCGCGAGGCCGCCGCGGTCTTTTCGCAGGGCGACACCATGAAAATCGAGGCGGTGCTGCCCTCCGCCGATCCGGACGCGCGGGAATTTATCCAGCGGCAATTTGTCACCGCCCTGCTTTGGGAAAAATTTTTCGCGAACACGGCCGCCTTCGACAAGCATACGCATCTCGACGTGGTCCCCGTCTGGCTGATCGAGGGGTTGCGCGAATGGGTGAACGAGGATCCCGGGCACAACCGCGAAAGCATCGTGAGGCGGACCGTCCAGAACCAGGCCGCCCCGACGCTGGCCGAGGTCACCGGCTGGCACGAATTGAGCAATGACCGCCTGGAGGGACTCTGGCAGCGCGCCTTCTGCTATTACCTGGTCGACAGCCTCACCCGGGAAGGTTCCCGGCGCGATGACTTTCAGCAATGGCTCGCCGGCTTCTCCGGGCCCAATCCCTCCCCGGCCCAATTCCATTTTCCGACGGAAACCGACTGGCAGCGCGAACTCGCCGATGCCACCGGACGCAGCCGCGACATTGTTTACACCTGGTCGGAAACGTCGTCCGAATTGGCGGCCGCCGAAACCATCACCTTCGCCCCATCGAAGGATGCAAAAATTCAAAACTGCACGCTCGACGACGCCTCCAGGCTTCCCATGAGCCCCACCGTGCGCGAAGCCTTGCAGGAAAGGATAGTCCTTTTGACCAAGCTGGAACTTCGGGCGCACCCGAACTGGCGTCCCATTGTGGAACTTTACCGATATGGCCTCAATGCGGTGATGAACGATCCCGACAAAGTCGACGCGAAATCCATCCTCGATGAAGCCCGTCAGCGACGCCTCGCCGAGATTGCTTATCACCAAAAACTGCTCGATTACATGAACTGGTTTGAAGTCACCAAGGACTACGGCGGCAATACGTCCCGCTTCGGCGCCTATTTCATCACCGCCAAGGAAATGGAACGCATCCAGGCCGATCCGGCGCACCCGAATCCGATCCGCGCCAATCTTCTCCAGATCGAGTCGGAGTTGTGAGGGAAGGCGGGGAATTTTTGACGAAATTAACGGAATTACGGAATTTTTTTGGGGAGGGATTATACCATTTCTCAATAACATGTATTCTTTACCCTTCCGTCATCCTGAGCTCGTCGAAGGATCAGTTCCGCCTCGGTAAAACCCCTCCGAACTGATCCTTCGACGAGCTCAGGATGACCGATTGTTTAGACCAAAATCAATTTGGAATTGTTATTAGACAGGATTAACAAGATTAACGGGATTATGGGGAAAGGATTTTGACAGGAGGAACATGAAGGACATGAAAAATAGACTCACAAAGAGCGAGGTTTTCAGCTCATGTGATTCATGTCTCTCCCGTCTAAAACTCAGCTGGTCTTCCAAATCCTGTTAATTTTGTTAATCCTGTCAAAATTGCCTTTGCCTTCTTCAGTCGTTAATTTTGTAAATTCCGTTAATTCCGTCAAAAAATTCTCTCCATGGAAAACACGCTCATCGACGAACGCTACCTGCTGCTCGCCGCCCTTGGTTCCGGAGGCGAAGCCCGCGTCTTTCGCGCACGCGATACATCCACGGGTAATGAGGTCGCGGTGCGTCTGGCGCTAAAACCCGCCACCCACACGCCGGGCGATTCCCTCGTTTCCTTCCACGACGGCTGGGTCCAGCTCCTCGCAGCGGGGTCCGATCCGCACTACGGCGCCTATCAGGTTTTTGAACTGCTCGAGGGCCGGACGCTCGCCGAGCTGGTCCGATCCGGTCCGCTCGGTCCCGAGGAGTGGCGCTCTTTCGCCGGCCAATCGCTCGACGCGGTGGAAGCGCTCCACGCCGCCGGTTGGACGCATGGCGATCTCAACGCCGGTAATTTTTTCCAGGCCGTTTCCGGCTGGAAATTGCTCGAGCTTCCCTTCCTGCGCTTCGATCCGCCCGAGAGCCGCTCGGCGCTTTTCGGCAGCATCCACACGCTGGCGCCCGAACAGATCGACGGCGCGCGGGCCAATGTCCTGTCGGACTTGTACGCCCTCGGCTGTCTTTATTATTACGCCGCCTCGGGCGCATACCCGCATCCCGGCGCGAACAGCCAGGAAGTCGCCATCCACTGCCTTCGCTTTGAGCCCGATCCGCTTGGCGAGAAAGCGCCCGGCCTGCCCGCACCGTGGAGCGACTGGGTGATGACCCTCCTGGCGCGTGAACCCGGCCAGCGCTTTCCCAGCGCGGCGGCGGCACGTCAGCTGCTCGGAGTTGCATAAATTGATCTTCCTGATTTACTGCCTGAAGCATGACGCCTGCAGGAGAAACGGGGGCGGGCACGGAGCCAAGGATGGCAGGCAACCTCAAGCTATCAAAGAGCGGCATCCAAAAGTTCCGGTCCGCATTCACGGCGGGATGGTGTATTTAGCTCCGCCCCGGCTCGCAGGACAAACTATGGTTTTTCCCGCACTTCGATGAGCTTGTCACCCGATTGGATGCGGCTGAGGATGTCCGGCCAAAGCGGTAATAACCAAGTGAGCAAGGCCCGATTGGACGTGTTGCCGATGCGCAGCCAAACGATGATCGGAGCGGTTCCGCCGGAGAGCAACCGATCGGCGAAGTCCTGATCCTTGGTGACGATGACGGCTTGATTAGCCAGCGCGTAATCCCAGATGGCGTAATCTTCGGCTTCACGCAGTCCAAGTTCCCGGACGGCCTGCACCTCATACCCCGCCTGGCGCAATGATCGAGCCAAGGCCGGGGGCAATTGTGCATCAACCAAGAACTTCACGCGGGCTGCAAGATGGCGTGGTTGGCCTGGGCCGATGCGTATTGAAGGCAGGCTCGAATGTCCTCGGCCTCCAGGTCGG
This sequence comes from uncultured Verrucomicrobiae bacterium, assembly GCA_963702985.1. Classification (GTDB taxonomy): domain Bacteria; phylum Verrucomicrobiota; class Verrucomicrobiia; order Methylacidiphilales; family UBA1321; genus JABDGH01. The sequence goes on along the minus strand of OY969777.1, from coordinate 3,639,228 downwards.
GATAGTCTTCCAGGATTTCCTTTTCAGAAACACCGGCGCCCAGCAGGTCGAGCACATCCACCACGCGGATGCGCATTCCCCGGATGCAGGGACGGCCGCCGCATTGCTTCGGGTTGAACGTGATTCGATCCAGGTAGCTCATGCTTTCAGTATAGGCGTGGTCGCTGCGGTTGGCGAAGCCATTTAGACCGTGACCTCAACCTGCCGGGTCTCGACCGTGAGGGGCATTCCGTGTTCGGCCCGCACTTCCAGGCACAACGCGATGGCTTCCTTGACGTTGGCCAGCGCCTCGTCGCGGGTTTGCCCCTGACTGACACAACCGGGGATCGAAGGACATTCGGCGATCCAAATGCCGTCCTCGTCCCGCTCAAGGGTGGCGGTAAATTTCATATTCATAGCTTAGGTGGTTTTTGCAGGATCATCAAGCGCGGGCGTGAACCCGGCCAGCGCTTTCCCAGCGCGGCGGCGGCACGTCAGCTGCTCGGAGTTGCATAAATTGATCTTCCTGATTTACTGCCTGAAGCATGACGCCTGAATTCCGCCGCGACCCCCTCCACAATACCTGGGTTGTCTTCGCCCCGGAACGACAACGCCGCCCGCAGGACTACCGGCCGCCCATCCTGCAAGGCGGGGAACTCGATCCCTTTGCCGAGGGCAACGAACGGCTGACGCCTCCCGAGGTTTACGCCGTCCGGAAGGAAAAAACGAAGCCCAACGAACCCGGCTGGCGCGTCCGCGTCGTGCCGAATCGTTATCCCGCCATGCGGGTCGAGGGCCGGCTCGAAGCCGCCCCGGACGGACTCTACGACCGCCTCACCGGCATCGGCGCGCACGAAGTCATCATCGAAACGCCCGCAGGCAACGTCGCGATGGAAGATCTGGCCGTCCCCGCCATCGCCGAAATTTTCGCCAGCTACCGCGAACGGATCATCGACCTCGATAAGGACCACCGCTTCCAGCACATCTACGTCTTCAAGAATGTCGGGCCGAGCGCGGGAGCGTCCCTCATCCATGCCCACTCGCAACTCGTCGCGCTTCCGCTCGTGCCTCCGTTTGTCGAGGGCAAGCTCATCCGCGCGCGCGACCATTTCCTTCTCAAGCAGCGCAGCCTCTTCAGCGACATCCTCCACACCGAACGCGCCGACGGCTCGCGGCTGGTCGCGGAAAACGACGGCTACGTCCTCTTCTGCCCCTTCGCCAGCCGCTTTCCGTTTGAACTGGCCATCTTCCCCAAGCGCCATCATCCGGAATACATTTCGTGCACCACCAACGAGCTGCAGGACCTGGCCGAAGTCCTCCGTTTCGCCTTGCAGCGCCTCAATGCGGTCCTGGAAAAACCGGGCTACAACCTCCTGCTGCACATGGCGCCGCTGCACCGCCCGAACACCGAGCGTTTCGGCAGCACGCGTTACGATTACTGCTGGCACGTGGAAATCGTACCCCGCTTCAACGCGCTCGCCGGATTTGAAATCGGCCTGGGCGCCTACATCAACACGGTTTATCCCGAGGAAGCCGCGCGGTTCCTGCGCGGGGAGGAACGCGCATGAATGTCGTCATCCTCTGGCACATGCACCAGCCCTATTACGTCAATCCGCTGACGAAAAAGGCCATGATGCCCTGGGTGCGGCTCCATGCCGCCAAGGGCTATCTCGACATGATCGACCTCGTCACCGCTCAGCCGGAGTTGCGGGTCAATTTCAACTTCACGCCCGTCCTGGTCCGCCAGATTCTCGAACTCGTCAACCACGAGGTGGAGGACGAATGGGAAAGCCTCAGCCGCAAACCGGCCGCCGATCTCGACAACAACGACCGCCGCCATCTGCTCGAGAATTTTTTCAAGATCAACTGGGACACGCTCGTGCGCCCGGTTCCCCGTTACGCCGAACTGCTCGCCAAGCGCGGCCTCCATTACACCCTCGGCAAACTCGATTCCATCGTCCGCACTTTTAGCGACGCCGATTTCCGCGATCTCCAGACTCTCTACAATCTCCAGTGGTGCGGCTTCTCCGCCATGCGCCGCTTATCCCATCCTGCGAGAGACTCAAGGCCAAGGGCCGCGACTTCACCGAGGAGGAAAAAAACACGGTCCTCGACATCCACCGGGAAATCCTCGGCCTGGTGCTTCCGCGAATACCGCGCCGCGGCCGAGCGGGGCCAGATCGAGCTGACGACCACGCCCTATTTTCACCCCATCATGCCGCTGGTTTACGACACCAACATCGCGCGGCGCTGCCAGCCGCAGTCTCCCCTGCCCTCCCCCTTCTCCGCGCCGGAAGACGTCCGCGCCCAACTCCGCCTGGCGCAGGAACTCCACGAGCAGGTCTTCGGCCACCGCGCCCGCGGCCTCTGGCCCTCGGAGGGCTCCATCGCCCCGGAAATCGTCCCGCTCATGGTCGAGGCGGGCTTTGACTACTTCTGCTCCGACGAGGGAAACCTCTTCAAGAGCCTCAAGAACGATCCCGCGTGGAACAGCCGCAACGTCGATCACACCGAGCTTTTCCAGGGCTGGCGCATCCATGCCTACGAAAAGTCCATCCAGGCGCTCTTCCGCGACCGCCCTCTCTCCGACTTCATCGGCTTCGACGCCGCGCGCAATGAAACGCCCAAGGCTGTCGCCCACCTCATCGACAACCTCAAGAACATCGCCAAGAGTCGCCCCGGCCGATCGCGGCGTCACCCCGCTGATTCTCGACGGCGAAAACGCCTGGGAAGCCTTCCCCGACAGCGGCGAAGCCTTCCTCACCGCCTTTTACCGCGCCCTGACGGAAACGCCCGAGTTGAAACCCTGCCGCCTCGGCGATTACTTCGACGCGCACCCCGCCCGGGTCGAAACCTGCTACCTTCATTCCGGCTCCTGGATCCGGAGCGATTTCGACATCTGGATCGGCGACCCGGAAGAAAACAAGGCCTGGGAATGGCTGAAGGAAACACGCCACTTTCTCGTCGAACGCCTCACCCAGGGCAACATCCCGCCCGAACGCGCCGGCGAGGCCTGGTGGGAAATCTACGCCGCCGAAGGCAGCGACTGGTTCTGGTGGTACGGCCCCGATTTCACCATCGATACCGACTTTCTTTTCGACGAACTCTTCCGGCTCCATCTCCAGAACGTTTACCGCATCCTCGACATCGAGCCGCCGGCCCACCTCGACGTCCCCATCTGCCTGCCCAGCGCCGATCTCGGCTATACGCAGCCGCTGCGCCTTCTCTCGCCCGATATTTCCGGCGAGACCGAACGCTACTTCAACTGGCTCGGCGCGGGCCAGCTTGACCTCACCCGGCAGCAAACCGCCATGTTCCAGGGGGACCGCATCGGGCAAAAGCTCTTCTTCGGCTTTGGCTCGAGCGAGTTCTTTCTCCGCCTCGACCTGAGCCGGCAGCCGGAAGCCATCACCATTCGCTTCCTGCTTCCGCACCCGGCGCGCGTCGACCCTGCGCCAGACCCACCCCGGCAAAATCGAGACGCTTTTTGAAACCAGCGGAGACGGCGTTCTCTTCACCCCCGCCCCGGCGACCAACCTGCGCGCCCAGTGGGGACGTTCCCTCGTCGTCGCCATACCCTGCCAGCTCCTTCGCATCGAGCCGGGCCATGAATTCGCCTTTTTCGTCCAGCTCCTCGAGGGCGGCCTCCAGCGCGAACGCTATCCCGAGCGCGGCGCCATCGAACTGAGCGCACCGGGCAAGGATTTTGAATCGGAGCACTGGTATGTCTGAGGCTGAATTTTGACGGAATTACGGAATTGAAGAGGAAGAACGCGAAAAGGGGTTTTGGGAAAAAACCGCGAAATTCGCCGAGGCAAGAATTTGGATTTTCGCTAATTCCGTAATTCCGTTAATTCCGTCAAAAATTTCCCACAAAATAGCGGTTGCTGAGCCATGGATTTTGTGAGATGAAAGGAGTCATATGAAGAAACTTTTGGGAGTCGTAGCTTTGACCGGCAGCATCCTGGCAACCGGTTGTGGACATAACGCCGGCACGGACGACAATGGAACGCCCGCTCCGTTGCCACAACCCAACACCACCATGACTCCGGCCCCGCCGGAGCAACCCGCCACGACCTCAACAACCACGACCACGACGGAAACGACTTCTCCGGCTCCCGCGCCTGAAACGACCGTCCAGACCCCGCCGCCGCCCAAGCCTTCCACCAATTACCCGATGGGCATCGTCATCCCCGGCAAGAAGGGCTTCGTGAAGAGCCCCTACGCCGAGTATGCCGAACCGGTCGATGTCCGCGGCTATCCCCCCGGCACCGCCGTCCGCTGCCCCTACACCAACAAGATTTTCATCGTTCCCCAGACCTGATCGGGTAGGGATGGCAGTCCCTTGCCGTCCCATTATTTCAGGGACGCGAATTTCAGGGACGCGAAGGGACTCGCGTCCCTACCAAATTGGCTCATGCACCTCTACCACGACCTCCTGCGCCTCGTCCTTGAGCAGGGTCGTCCAAAATCCGACCGCACCGGCACCGGCACGCGCTCCATCTTCGGCGCGCAGGCCCGGTTTCCGCTGCGGGACAGCTTCCCGCTGCTCACCACCAAGAAAATCCATTTCAAATCAATCGCTTACGAACTCCTCTGGTTCCTGCGCGGCGACACCAACGTCCGCTGGCTCCAGGAACACGGCGTCTCCATCTGGGACGAATGGGCCGATGCGGAAGGCAATCTCGGACGCATCTACGGCGCGCAATGGCGCGACTGGCGCGCGCCCAATGGCGGCTCCGTCGACCAGATCGCACGCGTCATCGAGCAGATTCGCGCCAAGCCCGACAGCCGCCGCCACATCGTCACCGCGTGGAATCCGGGCGAAATCGAAGCCATGGCGCTGCCGCCCTGCCATGCGCTCTTCCAATTCTTCGTCCTCGACGGCGAACTCAGCTGCCAGCTTTACCAGCGCAGCGCCGACCTCTTCCTCGGCGTCCCGTTCAACATCGCCTCCTACGCGCTTCTGACCTGCATGGTGGCGCAGGTCTGCGACCTCAAGCCCGGCGAATTCGTCCACACCTTCGGCGATCTCCACCTCTACGACAACCACGTCGATCAGGCGCGCGAACAGCTCAGCCGCGTTCCGCGCCCCATGCCCCGGCTCACGCTCAATCCCAACATTCGCGAGATGAAGGATTTCACCTACGAGGACATCGCCCTGCACGATTACAATCCGTATCCGCTCATCAAAGCGCCCATCGCGGTCTGATCCAATGTAGCGGCGGTCTATGACCGTCGCATTCATCCATGCCCATCTTCAACGCCATCGCCGCCATGTCGGAGAACCGCGTCATCGGCGACCAGGGCAAAATCCCGTGGCATCTTCCCGAGGATTTTCGCTGGTTCAAGCACAAGACCATGGGCGGCACGCTCGTTATGGGCCGCAAGACCTTCGAGTCCATGGGCGAACCGCTGCCGGGGAGAAAGACCGTCATCCTCTCGCGAACTCCACGCGCTTTCCCCGGCACGAAATCCTACGACGATGTTGAAGTTTTTCGCGCAAGCGAAGCAACTTCGTCTCTTGTTTGGATCTGTGGAGGCGCGGAGATCTATCAGCAAATCCTGCCGTCTTGCTCGGTGCTCTATCTCACCCGTGTCAAGCGCACCGTGGCCGGCGACGCTTTCTTTCCTCCCTTCGAAGACAATTTCGAACTCGATCAGACGATTCACGACAACGCGCAATTCCGCGTTGAACGCTGGATCAATAAATTAAAAAAGCTCCCCGGCCAATCGAAACTCCCGCCTGAACCCTGGCCCTTCGCGCAACCGCGGGGATGACCTCCGTTGGTGGCCCGGACAACTCATTGTCCGGGTGGCCGAAGGCCACAGGAGGCAGCCAGAGGATTCACACGACCAAAATTCAGGATAAGCCAGGATCAACGGTGGCCTCCCGCGTGCGCCCGGACAACGCACGCACGCGTGGCGTTGCCGGGCCACCCAATCAGCGACGGTGCCTTCGGCTTCGATCAGCACCGGCTCCGACCGCCGCTACATGGGGACAAAAAAGAGCGGCCCACATCGCAGGCCGCCCATTACTGCCGTCCGCAGGACCGGCGACGCCGGTTTCCTGGAAGAGCCTTGCCTTACGCCGTGGCGTCGGGGCTTCCGCCCGCCTCGTGCTCCTGCTCGTGCGAAGTCGCCTCCGCTTCGTTCGAAGTCGGATCGGTCTCGCGGAGGCTTTGAGTGGGACGCTTGTCCACCTTCGCGCCGCTGACCACGATCTGCCGTCCCATGAAATCGGTCCGGTTCAGCTTGGCGGCGGCTTCCTTCGCGGTTTCCAGTGTTTCCATTTCCACAAAGCCGAAGCCCTTCGACCTATTGGCGTGGCGGTCCATCGCGACCTCCACATTCTTCACCGCGCCGACCTTGGAGAAGAGATCGAACAGGTCGCTTTCGGCGGCCTCGTAGGCGAGATTGCCCACATAGAGCTTGGGGGAAACGATCTCTTGCGGGGTCGGATCGGCCTTCGGGGGGCGGTCTTCACGCCGGGGGCGTTCGGGCCGGGCCGCGCGGGGTTCGCGCTCCTTGAAGTCGGGACGAGGCGCGCCCGCGCCGGGGCGAAACGGCTGCTTCGTCTCGGGCTTGGCTTTCTTGCCGGTGATCCATCCGAATAGCTTGGAAAGCGCGCTCTCTTTTTCTTCGGTGCGGCGCCGGGAACGCCGTTGCCGTGCATCCGGTTTTCGCTGCTGTATGAACCGCCGTGACTGCTGCGTCCCCGTCCTCCGCGTTTGCGGCGTCCGCCGCCACTGCTTCCGCCTGCGCCTCGTGGGCGATAATCTGAACTCATGTGATGTTACCGACATGCCGTGAATCGCGCGGTCTTGAAATCATACCCGCGCTCTTTTTCAGGCTCTACCCGCTGGCTCCACTTTGTCTGCTGCTGACGTGCCGGCATTTCCAAAGGCGAATAATCCGCCCGGATGCCCTTCGACGAAAGATGCGTTCCCGCCCCGCGAACGGACCGCTTGCCGGTCCAACGTAATCGCGCCGCCATTGCCATCGCGTCCGGACCCTTGCCGGGCCAAAGCTGAAAACGGCAATTCCATGGGAAAGTGTTGAAGCTGGTGAGGAGTCCTGTGGTTGCCGGGAAGAGCAGGCTAAGAAGACCCGAGCGTCAATGCGCCGGGCTAGAGGTTGCGTGTGACCTTGCTCTCAACTCCATTTTGATGAGAACAAAGGCGCCAGCCGCCCCGACCACAAAAGACTTCACAACATGTTCCTTTCTGATGACAAGTTAGCGGCAATTTTCGCACAATCAATCTAAATCGCAACTAAATCGCTCTCGCGCTGGGATTTAGCTCTGATCATGGAGGGTCAGACTCCGTCCTGACCCTGACTTCATTCTGACCGATCAGGGACAAGCCGGAGGTTGTCCCTCCAAGGAGGCGCCGCTACATTATTTCAGCCGTGAAATCCCTGCGCCCGCTCCTGCTCGATCAGCCGCCCGAGGAATGGGGTCTCGTCCTACAGCCCAATTACCGCCGCAAGCAAATCGCCGAATGGATTTACGAGAAGCGCGCCAACTCCATCGCCGAGATGACCAACCTTCCCGCGTCGCTGCGGCGGCAGATCGAGGCGGCCTACGACTTCACCGCGCTGAAGCTGGCCAAGCTCCAGGGCTCGCACGACACGACCAGGAAGCTCCTCTGGGAATTGCGTTCCGGCGACTATATCGAAAGCGTGCTGATACCCGCTTCGCCCGATCTTTTCGGCGAGCGCTCCGACCGGTTCACGCTCTGCGTCTCGACCCAGGTCGGCTGCGCCTACGGCTGCAAATTTTGCGCGAGCGGGCTCGAGGGCTTCAAGCGGAACCTCACCGCCGGGGAAATCGTCGCGCAGATTTTGGAAACGGAACGGGCCACGAAAACGCGCATCAACAATCTCGTCTTCATGGGCATGGGCGAGCCGCTGGCCAATTACAAAAACCTGATGCAGGCGCTGAACATCATCAACGCGCCGTGGGGCGTCGGCATCGGCGCGCGGCACATCACGGTCTCCACCAGCGGACTCGCCCCGCAAATCCGCGAGCTGGCCGGTCAGCCGCTGCAAATCCGGCTGGCGCTTTCGCTGCACGGCGCGACCGACGAGGTGCGCCAGCGGATCATGCCGGTGAACAAGAAATATCCGCTGGCCGAACTGCTCGACGCCTGCGCCGATTACCAGGCGAAAAAGCGGAAGATGATGACGCTCGAATATATCCTCATCGAAGGCGTGAACGACTCGACCGAGCAGGCCGCGCTGCTGGCCAAACACGCGCGGCGGCTTCACGCCAAGGTCAACCTGATTCCCTACAACACCGTGGAGGGACTCGATTGGCGCCGCCCGACGGATGCCGTGATCGACCGCTTCGCCGCAATTCTTCATGCCGCCAAAATCAGCGCCACCGTCCGCCGCGAAAAGGGCCACGACATCGACGCGGCTTGCGGGCAGTTAAGGCTGAAGCAATTGAAGGCGGATTCCTCCGATGTAGCGGCGGTCTATGATAGTTGCCAGCCCGCCATCTCCTTTCCTAAGATGCTATAAAATAGCATCTTAGGACATGTCCGGCAATAGCCAAATGGTAAGTTTCTGCACGTTTCGGCAAAGATTGCTATGCTTTGAGAGGGGCTGTTATGCACCTTCAGGCGACGATTCTTTGCGCCACCAACTCAGCCGTGGGCTGGCTCATCCCCCGCGCCAAAGTAATAGTTTCCTGACCGTAGTCAAAGAGCACTTGGAATCGGCGACTGCGCTTATTGTTTCGTATCGGCCCGTATAGGAGTCTTTAGAGTGAGGTATCGGCGTCGCATTCGCGGCTATCGCACCGAGGGCGAGAACCAAGGCGGTTCCGAGATGTGATTTGAGATTCATAAAAATATTGGGTTAAGGGTGGGTCCTACTGGATTTGGAATTTCCAGACAGCGAGGGGAAACCGTCCGTTGACGGTCAGGTTGGGGTTACGAAGGAGGGTGAACTGGGCCTGAAACTTTTGGGCTTCGGTGAACGGCTGGCCGTTAAACAGGCCGACGCGGATCAATTGCCCGGTCGCTTCGACCAAGACCTGGTCGTTGCGGGTTTTCAGGACATCGAGCCGGAAGACCTCCACCTTCTGGTGAATCTGTTTGGCCTTCAGCTCGTCGGCCTGCTGGCTTTGCATCGCCTTAGCCTGATTAAGGGCGGCGGGTAGATACATCTTTTCCAGCAAGTCGGGGTAATCGAACCCGTTGGGGTTCTTTTCCAGAAGCGCGAGGCAAGCAAGGAGGGTTTGGGACGTGTGCAATTTCGTCGCGTCCTCGAAATTGAGGAGTGGCGAAATGTGGTAGGAGCCCGTTTCATCGAGGATGACCACACGTTCCTGAGTGCGGTAAGCATTGATGATGAAAAAGGGCTGAAGGAAGGCGGCAGCCACGGCCAGTGCCGCGATGAGGAACCACACGCGGGCAGCCCAACCGTGATCGGCGAACAGACGGAGCACCGTAGGAGCAGCCTGGGGTCGTTTTATATCCGAAGAAAAAGGGACAGGAGTTTCGTTTAAAGTTGTCATGCAGGTAGAGGGTTAGGAGTTAAGGGAGCGATAAAAGGAGTTGCAGCGGGGACACGGGAAACTGCTGGCTGATGGGTAACAACCGAGCCATTAGAAAACGCCTGGGTAAAAGGCGTGCCACTTTGGTTCGCAAGAGATTGAGCCTGCTGCGGAGAAATCCCGTCGGCGACTCGACCCACCGCCAACGAACCGCGCGGACTTTGAATCAGACCATTGGAACCACTTGGCAAAGGCGCCAAAGGAGCCATCGACGACGGAGCGATTGGACCCGTAGGCGAATACGGCAACGCCGGACTCGACGGAGAACTCGGAGGAGGACTGGAGGAAGTCGAAGGACTGGAACCGGAAGAGGCTGCGGGTGGAGTCGGCGCGGGTGCGCCCTCTCCGCCTCCACCGGCCTTAAGGAAACGGCTCGCACCAGCAAAGCCGATACCCATTTGAATGGCCTGGCCAACTGCCGATGACATCGGTGTCCCTGAGCAGAACAACATCTGCATGACGATGGGCGTCACCAGACTTCCCAAAATCAGCCAAACGGCGACGATGCCGCCGATGACAAGTTTGGCGGGCGTAAATCCCGTCACAAGTCCTGCCGCCAACGCTCCGGCACTGACCACGGAAGTCCCACTGGTCAAAAGCGAATAGCCGACAAGATCGACGACGGCGAAGCCGATGGGCCATGCGAGGATCGCGAGGGTTTGCTGAACGTAGCGGATCGCCAATCCCTTCGTGCTGTCAAAGGCGAAGAGCGAAATCGCAATGGGCAGGAAAAGGTAACAGAGGCATTCCATGACAAACTGCACGATCATCATGGGCAACTGGATCAGGCCACCGATCCAGACTATGAGCCAGCCGAGGGCGTACTGAACGGCCTTCATCAACGAGTTGCCGACATCGAGCCAATCGATTCCGTTGTCGGGCGGCTGGATCAATTGCATCAGCGCCGCGCCCGTGCCATCGACACTGCCGGTGAATTCCTTGCGGACGGCCACGGCGATATTCCAGAACTCGTCGCGGATCAGGTTGAACCACATCGGTAATGTCGCGATGATCCCGCAAAGGATGATGTTGGTGACGATGGGACGGACCAACTGCCCGATGCTCATGCTGCCCCGGCCCGTCCGCACGACGATCGCCGCCGTGAGAACGAAAAAGCAGATGAAACGGAGCTGAACGCTCAAGTCTTCAACCATTGGTTGAAGGTTGGGGACGAGATCGCTGATACTCATGTTACGGTCCTTACTTCGGGTGCCCGATGGGTTTCATAGGGACGCTCGGCGGGTGTGGGTTCGACCTGTCGCACCTCGGGTTTGGGGTGAGGCGCAAACAGGAGTGATCCCAAATAGGGAGTGAAGGCGATGCCGAGCAAAATTCCGACGCTGAGCCAGGAACTCAGCATGATGCTTACGAGCACCGCAATTTTAGTCCTCTCCGCGAGGAAGAGACAGGTGTCGCGTTTGACCTGATACTCGAGATACTTGATAAGGCAGTCGCCAGTTCTGTCCATTAGGTTGAAAATGCGATCTTCCGATGAGGTTGTTTTGGTCGAGGGGTTTCGGCCCAATTGCCGCACGCGACCAACATCGTCCGCATTCCGTTCTTGGTCTTGGCTCCCAACGGAAGCCCGCCTAACCACGCATCGAGGTCGCTTGTCCGTAGGTCGGTCAGGGCCTTGCCGGGAAACGCCTTGGCAAGGTCCGTGATGACTTTGCGGCACTGGCTGACGTAATGGGCCGAAAGTCCCGATTGCTGCCGTGAGGCGGCAAACTGCGTGGCAGTTTCGTCCAGCATCAACCGGGGCACATCGGCCCGATGATGGCTCAGGAAGAAATCCACCGCTTCGCGCAGAGTTACTTTGCCGAGCCGGGTGAGTGCCTGAGCGTGCTCCTCCACCGCCACATGCAAAGCATATCCCGAGGCCAGCACCTTCTTTGCGGCCACAAGGGTTTCGAGTTCCGGCGTGTTCAGATTGTCAACTGCCTCCGAATCCTCGGCCAATGTGCCAAGAACCCGTTTGGCCGTCCGCTTTGCCTTCGCCTTGTCCGAAAAGTTGCGTTGAACGCGCCTTCCTCCCGCATAGTAAGCGAGTTGATAAAGCGGCTTACCGCGATTGATCGACTCGTAAAGTTTGATTGTCTCTGTTCCGTTTGTGAATAGTGTCGCCATATACCGTATGGCGGGCTGTCAACTAAACTCAGTTTGCTATGTATCCGTTATGCAGTCGCCAACCACTCACCTAAGTGGTTACAATTTGAACGTTTCTGCTACGGTCTATGACCGTCGCTGATCGGGTGGCCCGGACTACTTGTTGTCCGGGTGCGCGAGCGCGGCATCGCGAGCGCACAGGAAGCCGCCCTCGGTTTAAAACCCTCCGTCATCCTTGTCGAAGGATCAGTTCGGTTGCCTTTTACTTTTACCGAGGCGGAACTGATCCTTCGACAAGCTCAGGATGACGGAACCCCTGTCTCCCGATCCTGTTAATCTTGTAAATCCTGTCAAAAATTCCGTTAATTCCGTAATTCCGTCAAAATCCAGCGAGCGCCGTTACAAATGAGGCCACGCTCTCACGAGCGCGGCTACGACTACCTCGTCCCCATGCCGACGCCCTGCACGGTCTGGAAGAGCTTGCCTTCCGACTTGATCGAGGGCGCGATGATGATCTCGGTCTCCTGGAATTCCCTGATCGTCGATCGCGCCGACGTTGCCCATGCAGGTCATGATCGCGCCGACGAGGTTTTGCGAGCCGTCATCCACCGTGGCCGGGCCGAAGAGAATCTGCTTGAGCGAGCCGGTGACGCCGACATGAATCGCGCGTGCCGCGCGGGAGATTCGCGTGCGGCGTGGCCATGCCCCAGTGATTGCCCCGGCCCGGCGCTTCCTCGGCGCGGGCGAACGCGGAGCCGACCATGACGGCATCGGAGCCGCAGGCCAGCGCCTTGCAGACGTCGCCGCCCTTGGACATGCCGCCGTCGGTGATGATCGGCACGTAGCGCCCGGTCTTCTTGAAGTAAGCGTCGCGGGCCGCCGCGCAATCGACCGTGGCCGTGACCTGCGGCACGCCAAGTCCGAGCACGCCGCGCGAGGTGCAGGCCGCGCCGGGGCCGACGCCGATGAGCACGCCGGAAACGCCGTTCTCCATCAGTTCGAGCACGACGTTGTAGGTGACCGCGTTGCCGATGATGATCGGGATTTTGCTCGCCTTGGTGAACGCGGCGAGGTCGAGCGACTTGTACTCGGTGGAGATGTGCCGGACGGTGGAGACGGTCGATTGCACCACGAAGATGTCGGCGCCCGCTTCCTGCGCGATGGCGGCGTACCGCTCCGCCTTTTGCGGAATGGACGAGACCGCGACGATGCCGCCGCCCTTGCGCAATTCCTGCACGCGTTTGGCGATGAGTTCCTCCTTGATCGGCTGGGTGTAGAGCTTCTGGATTTGCTCGGTGACGGTGTCCTTGTCGGCCTTGACGATCTGCGCGAGCGCCTCCTCGGGGTCGTCGTAGCGCGTCTGGACGCCTTCGAGATTGACGACGCCGAGTCCGCCCAGCTTCGCCATCTCGATGCAGAAACGGACGTTGGTGACGCCGTCCATCGCGCTGGCGATGATCGGGATCTTGAGCTTGAGCGGTTCCCGTCCGCCGGGGCGCGGGATTTCGAACGAGGTGTCGACTTCGTTCGGGTTGATGGTGACCTCGCCGGGCACCAGGGCAATTTCATCGAAACCGTAGGTCACCCGGGCCTTGCGATTGCGTCCGATCCACATTCCCATATCAGTTAGCCTCCTTCATGGCCTTGTCTTCGTAGAGCGCCCCGCACCTCGGACAGCGCGGCCGTTGATACGGCACGCGCTCGGCGAAGGCGTTCTGACAAGACCCACAAATGAAAATTCGCCGACGCGTCCAATTCCGAACGGCGGCGAGTCCGTAGAAAAAGCAACCACGCTATAAGCTGCACGGCAAGACAAACCGTCACGTACAAAATAAAAAAATGAACAAGCGAGAGCTTCATGGCGTGGCCGGAGAGTGAAGTTTAGAACCGATCTTCCCCGGGAGAAAACCTATTTTTTCCTCGTTGTTCCGCTACCCCCGGCAACCCTGCAAGGGTTGCAAGCACTCAGCCCAGGGTTGGCCCGCCAGGGCCTACCCTGGGTGCCCGCCGGTCGATCCCAACCCTGTAAGGGTTGGATCAATCCCACAAATGGCGCTCATCGAAAGGAATCTCGTACTTCCGCAAAAACAGGCGGAACTCATCCTGAAGTGAAACCGTCTTATGATGTTCCTCTTGTCCCGCGATGTACCTGCGCACCGATTCAATTTGTGAAACACCGATGGAGAAAATCCCGTAACCGCTCTGCCACGCGAAGTCGCGCAATTCGGGGATCTTGCCTTTCAGCCAGAGGGACGAGCCTCGCTTGACTTCCTTGACCATCCCCGACGCCTCGCGGGTGCGCGAGAGGCTGCAAAGAAAATGAACATGGTCCTCAATCCCGCCGACGATGATCGGCTGGCAGTCCAGTTTGCCGAGAATACCGCCGAGATAGCGATGCAATTGCTCGCGCAACTCGCGGTCGCGCAGAAAGGGCGCACGGTCTTTGGTGGAGAAAACCGTGTGCACCAGGATTTTCGCGAGGGACTGCGACATGGCCTGAGCATGAACGCGTCAGGGATTTGATTCGACCCTTACGGAGACCTCAGCAACCCCAACGGGGTTGTGAGCATTCAGCCTAGGGTTGGCCGCTAGGCCTACCCTAGGTCAACAGCAAGAGACCTGAACCCTGCTATGGTTCAAGCCTACTTCGACAGGTTAGCTGACTTCAACCCTTACAGGGTTGGGATCATTCGGGTGAGATACCCAGGGTAGGCGTTGCTACGCCAACCCTGGGCTGAGTGATTGCAACCCTTGCAGGGTTGCATGAGGCACCGATAGAGAAAACCTTGCACCTATACTTTTCGAGCAAATACGGTGATCATTGGAAGACGCTCATTAATGAACTCGTAATGAATTGACGTTTCAGGACTGTCGATTCGAGCCCACGACTTCGTTCCATCTGACCGAACACCTTTCCTGCACTCAGTTCCAGTAGCCGCACAGTGTGCTTCAACGTCCGCAACACTGGCAAAACGCTCAACATCTTCTATGTCCGCAGGCTCGATCGGGTTAAATTCTTCTCTGTTTTCCAAGTAAACGAAGATCGTGTCGAGCATCTGATTAGCGTCAAATCTAAATTGAATGCCCTGCCTCTTACAAGCCGCCCAGTAAACATCGGGCATGTTTTCGTGCAAACGGTCAAAATCGTATATTACGACCGCGTCGAAATCTTCAAGAAGTTCGATCATATCGTCGTCCTTCAGTCGCTTGCCGATAAGGGGCAGAAATTTCATTTATTTCACCGCGGCGACTTCGGCCTCTTCGGTGAGGACATTCGCGCCGTGCTGGAGTTCGACCATGCGGCGGTAGGCGCCGTCGGGGACGGCCATGAGTTCGTCGTGAGAGCCGGTTTCGCGGACGGCGCCGCCGCCAAGCATGACGATGACGTCGGCGTTGCGGATGGTGGAGAGCCGGTGCGCGATGACAAAGCAGGTGCGGCCCTTCATCAATTCCTCGAGCGCCTGCTGCACGAGCCGTTCGCTTTCCGCGTCGAGCGCGCTGGTCGCCTCGTCGAGGATGAGGATGGACGGGTCCTTGAGCAGGGCGCGGGCGATGGCGATGCGCTGGCGCTGGCCGCCGGAGACCTTGACGCCCCGCTCGCCGACGAGGGTCGCGTAGCCTTCGGGGAACTCGGCGATGAAGTCGTGGGCGTTGGCGCGGCGCGCGGCGGCTTCGATTTCGGACTGGGCGGCGCCCGGCTTTCCATAGGCGATATTTTCCGCGATCGTGCCGCCGAAGAGGAGCACTTCCTGCGGCACAAGCGCCATCTGGCTGCGCAATTCGTGGAGGCCGTAATCGGTGGCGGCGCGTCCGTCGAACACAATCCGGCCCTGCTGCGGGTCGTAGAAACGGAGCAGGAGCGCCGCGATGGTGGACTTGCCCGCGCCGCTCGGTCCGACCAGGGCGACGACTTTGCCCGCCTGCGCGGAGAAGCTCAGGTGCTTGAGCACCTCGGTTTCGGGCCGGGAGGGATAGGCGAAGATGACGCGGTCGAAGCGGACATCGCCGCGGAAGCGCGCGACGCGGGTGACGACATCGAGCGGCTCGGCCGGTTCGCCGAGGAGTTCGCGCACGCGGTGCGTCGCGCCGATGGAGCGCTGAAGATTGCCGTAGAGGTCGGCGAAGCTGCCGATCGATCCGCCGATGAAGATGGTGTAGAAGGTGACCCCGAAAAGATCGCCGGGCTTGAGCGAGCCATCGAGCAGAAGAGTCGTGCCATACCAAAGAACGATGGTGATGGCGGTGAAGATCGCGAATATGATGAAGGCAACCAAAGCGGCCCGGGCCTTCGCGCCGCGGCGGACTGATTTCAAAAAGCGGGTGATGCGAGCCTCGTAGCGTTTCCGCTCGAAGAGTTCGTTGCAGAAGGCCTTGACGTTGGCGATGCCCTGGAACGCCTCCGCGACGACGTTGGCCGACTGGGCCAGGTCGTCCTGCGTGGCGCGCGAACGCTTGCCGACCAGGCGGCCGATCACGATGGCCCCGATGATCGTCGGCGGAAAGCACAACACCATCACGCCGGTCAGGCGCGGCGAGATGCAAACCATCAGGACCATGCTGCCGAGCAGGATGATGCTTTGCCGGAGAAATTGCGGGATGGCCATGATGAAGGCGTCCTGCAATTGCGTCAGGTCGGCGAACATGCGGCTGGTCAGCTCACCCACCTGTTGCTGGCTGAAAAAGGTCATCGGCATTTCGATCAAATGGCCGAACAGCGCCTTGCGGAGATCGGACAGGCCGAATTCGCCGACGGTGCTAAAGAGGAACGACTGGAAATAGGACATCGTCGCCTGGACCAGGAGAAGGGAGGTCATCAGGCAGGCCGTGCGAAACGCTTCCTCGTGGGTCTTGCTGTTGATGAGAAACTTGGCCAGGAGGGGGAAAAAGAGCCCCAGGACGCTGGAACCGATGAGCATGAACACGCCCACCGCAAGCCTCCCGCGATGAGGCCGCAGGTAGGCGTAGAGG
The DNA here is from genome assembly GCA_963702985.1 of uncultured Verrucomicrobiae bacterium. Lineage (GTDB taxonomy): Bacteria > Verrucomicrobiota > Verrucomicrobiia > Methylacidiphilales > UBA1321 > JABDGH01. The sequence continues at coordinate 3,622,610 of OY969777.1, read as the reverse complement.
CTGAACATCTGCGCGAGCGTTTCGCGGGTGACTTTTACCTTGGGCGGCGTGGCGGAAGGTTCGGATTCTGGAGATGTATCGGGCATGGCGGGGAAGTTGGACTCTAACGGGTTCTCCACCGAATGCCAAGTAGCGCCATCGCGGGCTGGAGTTCCCTTGAAGCCTATGGGACCTATAAGTCACATAGGACGCATGAGTCCCCTTCCCCCTACTTCGCCGCGGGCGGGTTATTGGCGGCGCAACGAAAGCCGATCCAGAAGTCCCGCGTTTCCGGCGGATAAAGGGTGTCGCGATAGGTAAGCACCGCGTGCGCCTCGGAGTTGGTTTTGAAATTCGCGCCGCGAATCACCGCGACCTTCACCGATTGGAGCCGGCTGCTCGGGACAATATCGTCGGTCCATTCGCTGACGTTGCCCCCCATGCCACAGACGCCGAAGGGGCTTTTGTCCCCGGACATCGCGTCCACCGTCTCGTAAACGTGCGTCGGCAACTTCGACCGGTCCGCTCCGGGAGGCGCCACCGAGGTATTGGCCTTGAACGCGAACGTGTTTCCCCAGGGATAGAGGAACCCGTCCGGTCCGCGCGCGGCTTTCTCCCACTCGTGTTCGTTGGGCAGCCGCTTGCCGGCCCACTTGGCATAAGCCTCCGCGTCGTACCAGTCGACGTTGAAGACCGGGTCGTCCAGGGTGAGATAAACCTTGTTATAGGCCTGGTGATATTTGATGCAGTGGAAAATGCCCGCGATGTGCTCGCCGTTGTCAGTATGGTCGGCCCAATCCTTGGGCTGATGGTCCCTCTCTCCTTTTTGCGCCTCGTTGCGCCACGCGGCATCGGTGCCCGCCTTGTCGACCGCGCGAAGGAATTTGAGATACTGACCAAAGGTCACCTCGTACTTGTCGATATAAAAAGGGTAATCGAGCGCGGCGGGCCCGGCCTGATAGACATAGGGGCCGGCCGGAATCAGGACCATTTCATTGAACTCGCGGGACGGCGGATCGAGCCTCGAGTAAAGAACGCCGCCAACCGCAAGCACGATCAAGCCGAACACCGCCAACATCACGTATTGAGCGCGCTTTTGTTTGCGGCGCTCGACCTGGATGGCCTGCCGCGCGATCTGATGCTCCTGCGTGACGGCGATGGCGCGCTCCGGAGCGAGATTGTTGTCGATGGTCTGGGCTTCGCTCACCACCCGGGCCAGGGGAACAGGGCCGCCGCGAAGCTGGCCGAGCAGGTTGCGCACGCTCTCGGGAACTTCCTCGGGCGGAGGCAGCAGGGCCTCCACCGCGTGGGCAAGCGCGGAGAGGTCCGACATGCCGGGCGGCGTCAACGGCTGGGTGAGGTCCACGCAATTCGCCACCTTGATCACGCCTTGCGGCGAAATCGTCACGTCGGTCGCCCCGACCGTGGTGTGCGGGTAATTGTTCGCGTCCCAAAAAATCACCACCGACCCGACAATGTGGATGATCTGCGCGGCCTGGCGCGGATCGATGATCTTTCCCGCCGTGGCCATTTCCGAGAGGTTCGGCATGTCCCATTTCTCGCGGCAAAAGAAATCCCGGCCCTGGTAGGCGCCGGCCTGATAAACGGCCTGCACGTTCGGATGCGCGGCCCGCGCCATCATCGCCGCGGAACTGCGAAACAGGGCGGCTTCGTCGGGGGACGCCCAGGAGTGGCAAATCGTGATGAAAATATCACGCTTCACCCCGGTGTCGTAGGCCGCGTAGCAATCCCCCCATCGATCCGGCGGCTGCTTCTTGCCCAGCCGGAAGGGGGGAACTCATGACCTTCCAGCGTGGCGAGGGCGTCCCGGCATGTGGAAGCAAAAAGGGACTCATCCAGCGGGGTGCGAAAGACCGACAGGCCCTGGATGTAATCCGCAAAGTTCTGGAGATTATATTTCGAGACAATAATCACGCGCGCGCGGCGAAACCGCGAACGGACCGCCGACAAAAATGCCAGTCCGTCCCCACCCTCGAAGTAAAGTTCGCAGATGCAGAGATCGAGATCGCTGCAATTGTCCAGCGCCGCGATGCCCTCCCGCGGACTCGTGACCAAACCCACCGAGGCGTCCAGTTTTCCGGCGAGGACCAACTGGCCGGAAAGCTCCCCCAGCGCGACATCGGGTTGGACAATCAGGACAGTTGCGCTCATAAAAGAAAGTCAAACATTGCGCCAGAGGCTGTCCGAAAAAGAGGCGTGGGTCACGCCGAAAGATTTTTTGGCTTGAGGCGGAGTTTGCAAGCACTCAGCGCAGGGCTGCCTGGAGGGAGCCGGCCCCGCCGGACTAAAGCTTGCAAAAACGATCAAGCTTCATAGGCTTTTGGGGGTTGATCCTTAGTCGATTCAAACTCGCGCCATGAACCAGAGCAAGATAAACACGACCGGCAGGCTGATCAATAATCCACAACTGCTTTTATGGAAGGTGTCCCGGGAGATACCGAACGTTATAGCAAAGAAAATGCTAATACTTTCCAAATGGGATGCCCAGGTGGTGTACCTGGCCAGCCAGCTGGATATCATATGCCGCATAGCAACTGCTCTTGAAAGCGAAAGCGAACAAGTAACAACAGGCACTTTTCTCCAGATAAGAATCCTGATGGAGTCTGTTTCCAATGCCATTGCAGGCAGCAAGGTTCCCAAATATGCGCAGGAGGAACTCGAAATGCTGCGCATCCCGCGCTCGGACCGCAGAGTGAAATCCGACGAGCAAAAGGCCATGCTCGTCATGAATCACCCCAGCAAATGGAAATACCATCAAGAAACAACGCCCTTGTGGAACAGATGCGCCTGTATTGCCAATGGGAATGCCGATACCGGGTTTTATATGCGCGCCGACGGCTTGAACGCGCTTGATATAAGGGCCTTGACTTTCACCATGCTATCTTTGATGGAAGGAACAAGGGATTATCTGATAAGCATCGATTGCTTTTACACCCAAGAGGAATGGGACAGACTTGTCTCGCGAGTGAAAGAAGCACTGGAGAAAGTGCCGTTGCTGGGAGAAGCCTCGTACCTGGGAGGCTTTCACCCATTTGAAGCAAGGCTTTATGGAGAGCTTGTCAAGCGAGGGGTCAATCAGGAACTCTCCGACGACGTACTCCGCGCGGGAGCATGTGCGGATCTGCCATCTGATCCGGCGCTCACTTAAGAAACCTAGTTGCATCAGATAGCCTTCGAGAATTCTTCCACTTCCCCATTCGACTTCGCTCAGGACGCGGGTTGCAGCCGCGGACGGGAAACGCTCCGCTGAGAATGACCGCCGTTTTTATTAAAGGGCTTTCCACGGCCACGCTTTCGCTTTCAGGCTTGCCGCTTCCGGTGGATATGGCAACCTACCCGCTCCTGTCCGATGCGACACGGGCCGTAGCTCAGCTTGGCAGGGCGCTTCCTTTGGGGGTGGAGTTTGAATGGTTTAACGCTGATTTACAGCGAATGGCCGGGAGCCACTTTTGAGAGGTAAATTGCAAGGATTCATTGTCAGCGATCAACGCTGAAAAACACCGAAAAACACGTCTCTGTAGCCAGAAATGCAGCAAGAATTTTAGAACGCAAGTTGGTGATAATAGGGATAGAGCACTTCCACTAGGGAAGAAAATTGAGCATATTCTCCGCTTACAAGATTCTCTTGCCACACAAAGATAGATTTACCTCTACACTTTCTTGCTACATTCGATGTTACTCCCACCTCTTATTCATCCTTTGAGCTTGTGCAATTCGGAGACCGCACGAAGAATCCCCATGGCTTCGATGTCTTGGCCAAGACTAAATCTGTCCTCACCTGGATAAACGACGATTCGGCGGGTCGCCCTGAGATCGGCGCAACCCGTATGGAACCCTCTGGAAATGCTCGGCGTGGAGCATCGTTTGACTTCGACCGCCCAACGTTCCTTTCTGCCCATCTCCAACACCAAATCAATTTCAGCGCCAGCCGAGGTGCGATAAAAGCAGGATTGGGTTCCCATGGGTGCGGCGGCGATAAGATTTTCAATGGCAAATCCCTCCCAACTGCCCCCCGCCACCGGGTGGCCCAGGACATCGTCCGCCGAACGCAATCCCAGGAGGGCATGGACGAGGCCTGAATCACGGACATAGACCTTGGGGCTGCGAATTTGCCGTTTCAGGGTATTGCCGCTCCACGGTTGCAGGCGACGCACCAGGAGAAGATCGACCAGAAGGTCCAAATAGCGCGTTATCGTCTGGCCGCTGATGCCGAGCGAATTTGCCAAAACGGAATGGTTCAACAAGGTTCCCTGCGCGTGGCTGAGCATCGTCCAAAACCGGCGCAAGGTTTCGGCAGGCATGCGCGGCCCCAAGGCGGGAATGTCCCCCTCCAGATACGTCCTGATGAAGGATAGCCTCCACTGAAAGCTGGCATCTTCACTGGGGGCCAGAAAACTATCGGGGAATCCCCCACGAATCCAAAGCGGGTCCACCCTGCGGCCAGCGGCTTGCACCTCTTCGGCTAGAAACGGAGTCAATTCCAGCGAAGCCAACCGTCCAGCCAGGCTCTCGGATGATTGTTTGAGCAAATCAAGCGAGGCTGATCCCAACAGGAGAAATTGTCCCGTGAGACGGCCCTTCCTTTTTTGTGCATCGATGACGCTCCGCAGGATTGGAAACAGGCCGGGTTTTCTTTGGATTTCGTCCAAAACGAGCAAATGGCCCCGGTGCCGGGAGAAGTAGTCTTCCGGATCGCTCAACCTGGCCAGATCGGAGGGCAACTCCAAATCGAGATAAATGGCCTTGGGCTTCTTCTCGATGAGTTGAAGCGCCAGTGTGGTTTTTCCAACTTGACGCGGCCCCAGCAGGGCAACGGCAGGGAAGCGGGCGAGCAGGTTGGTCAACTGAAACTGAAAGAATCTTGGGATCACAACCCTGTAATTCTTCCATGTAATGGAAATATTACAAGGTTAGTTTTTTGGCTGCTCAGTATCAAGAAAGGCTGCTGCGCACGCAGTTTGGCGATGATTATGATGCGCACTGCGCCCGGACAGATGCCACTGCCGACTGATTTTGAAAATACGCGCCAAGACTTAACCGTGGGCACAAAAATTTCCAAGCTATCGGGCAAGATTATAAGATGGGGTTTACTCCAAGTCAAACCACTCGCCCGCTTGGTTGAAAAAGAGTTTTAATGCGATTAGCGGCGATTTTTCCACTTCCTTGGCAATACGCCCTGAAAGATCCTGCTCCGGCTTTTGAGCCGTCCCGGAAAGATGGATCGTTGTGAAGTGATAGAGACCTTCCTCACGCGTGAAGATCGTCTGCCTGGCGGTTGGAAGCCAATGCAGATATTCATCAGTCAAGCCCAGTTCGATATTCCCGCTTAGAGTTTGGTCCTTGGCAATGGTTATGGCCCCCTTAAGACGAAACACACCCTCGCATTCCACATTCATGTTTTCCGCCGTCATCGCGCTTTCCTTCCAGCGCACGTCCGCCTGGCAAACCTTGAGCGCCAAGTCTCCTGGATCAGGACTACCGGTTATCGTGATATACTGACGTACGGGTGCAAGCCCGCGCAGGATGCCATTTGCAATCGTGATATTTCCGTGACCTACGGCTGTTTCCAGACCCGTACCAGAACTCGCATAGTCGAAATGTCCGCTGGCGTGTCCAATAACATGAAGGCGTAACTTTTCAGGCATCCAAGGCGAGACATTCAGCGAGGCAAAATCGATTTTGAGCTTGATCGAGCGATCCTCCTGCAAACCCGCATCGCCATCAATCCGCACCTGCTGTTCTGGATGAGCGGCATCATCGCCCAGAAGGAATTCCGAGCAATAGAGTCTCGGCTTGCGAATCAACACATGCGCATGACGTACTTCAAGATGCGGCGTGATTGGGGTCTTGAATGCTCCACCTTGGGCATCGTATTCGAAATCCCGTCCATTGGGCGTGATTTCGACAAAGGTATCATAAATCCCCGATTCCTTGCCCCGCAATTTCCAGAGTATATTGGCGTCATCGACCTTCACATCGGCAAGATGGACGCGATAGGGCCAAAACAGAGCCCACCAGGGTATCGGTGAACGTCCTTTATTCGCTTCGGGCGTCGCTTCGGTCTTTTGCAACATCACGGAACCTGACTTGATGTGAAGGTCGTCCACTTCCCACCGCCTAAGCGCGATGCCCAGCGGATTGAATGTCCCGGATATATTGTTGGCATGAAGGGAAACAATGGTTTTGCACCCATTTGCTCCGTCAAACGAATCGGCATGCATGCCAAACAAACCGACACGAAAGAACGACGAATATTGCCCTCGGAGCTTAAGTCCTTTCGATGTCTCCCGATTTAACATTTCGCGGAAGTCGCCGCTACCGATCCAAGCCGTAACTTTTTCGTTCAAAACTAAAAGCACGCAGGTCAGAGCTATTGTCAGGAAAACCCCACCACTTATCCATCGTTTTTTTCCGTTCCAGCAGCGCAACATGGCTAGGCAATATAAGAGTGTTTGAGATCTTTCAAAACGAATTCCAAATACGAATTTATAAGCGAAGGCATTTTGCTAATGCCTGCTCGCAAGTGCGACTGAATCGGTCTCATCCAACCACGCCCCCGCCCAAGATGACGATTGGATAGGATTTCATAGTTTTGGATTGGAATTTAGTTAGTTTTTGTCCGGCCGAACCCGCTCTTTTTGCCACCGCTTGTGAGCTTGTTGACGTTGGCCCAAGCCCGTGCCTCGGCGGTTTTCGGGCTGACCCCCTTCTTCTCGTAGCCTTCTTCGATGTGGGCCGCCTGACGCTTTTGTTTGTGAGTGTAACTGGATTTATCGCCTTGGGGCATGGTTGTCCTCAGCGACTGGCTGCGAAAAATTCTTTCATGGCCTTTTCGACCGCTTCACGGGTTTCGCCAGTTCGCTTCTGAATCCGACCGAACAATTCCTCATGCTTGCCTTCGACGTATTGGAGGTCGTCATCCGTGAGCTTGGCCCATTTTTGTTTCAGCTTGCCCTTGGTGATGTTCCAGTCGCCTTTGATTTCGAGTTTGTTCATAGTGCTTTGTTCTTTGTTTTGATTCGCCGCCAACGTGACGGCAAAAGTGTTCTCGCTGCTCTCGTGCTGGCTCTGTCGGTTATCCGGAGCAGCCTCGGAAAAGAAAGATAATAACGAGAATGGGAACGGGAACTCCGATGAGCCAGAGGAGCGGCAAGGAGACCCCGCCAGAAAGGCATTTGCGATTTTCAGCATGAGTAGTGAATGATAGTTTCATGATTGTTTTTTCGGTTAGGTTGGTTTACTTGGCGCTTCAATATCACTGCAGCTTCAGCGCCATAACCTCAAAGTAGCTGCATTCTCAAAAAACTCCTATGGGGTGTTCACCCTATTGGCGTTCGTGCCCACGAGGACTACAGTAATGATTATGAATCTACTCGTTGTTTTAATTGTGTTGATGCTCTTGTTCGGCGGTGGCGGGTTTTACCTGGGCGGCCCCATGGTAGGCGGAGGTGGGTTTGGACTCATCTTGCTTATCTTGCTGGTTCTGTTTTTTACCGGCGGCCTAAGCAGGAAATAACTTTCCCGGCGCTCAACTGGTGCGCATTCTTGAATGGTGCGCGTCAGCGGCGCCAACTTTAACAAAAGCTACATCATGAAAAATTTGATATTCTTCTGCCTTGTCGCGCTCACTTTTATACCGGGTCAGGCTCAGACCGTCACCACAACGACAACGGTGGTTAGCTCCGCGAGCGCCGCCGTCAATATCGCCAAGGACGGGGTCGATGCCAGTCTTCGCGACCGCGTCGTTTCCGTTTATGGCGTGGGCACCCCAGCCGCGATCCAGACGTGGTGGGTCATTTTCTACGATCCCTCCGTACCGTCCCACGGACGCGCGGTCAAAGTGGATAACGGCCAAATTAGCCGCACATACGAGGCGAAAGGCGGCGTGGTCTATCCCGATTACCTCACTTTCCCGCGCTCGCAGTTGACCGGCGAGGGCCCAGCCCTGGCGGCAGCGCAGAACTACGCCGCACGGCATGCCCTGGCCTACGACAATGTCCGCGCCCTGCTGCGCATCACGACGAAGAACCAGGCCTTCCGTTGGCGGGTGCAGTTGCTTAATGGATCGGCGAGCAAGGGCTTTGTCTTCGTCAACGCCTCCGATGGCACGTTTGCGACCTATGCGCCTCCCGGATCGGTTCCGGTCAAAGGCGGAACGGGCACGGGCGCAGTCACAGGCGATGTGCACCGCGCCGCCAATGATGTGAAAAACACCTTCCTCGGTATAGGCGGCGACCTCCAGGAATTCTTCACCGGCGAGCGCACGGTCGACCAATAGCGAAACCGGGCAGAATGACCGTGCACCCAATATACCAATGAGACCGACGCGGCGTGTAATCGTAGTGGGCGCTTCCGCAGGAGGAGTGAAGGCATTATGCGCGCTCGTTAAAGCTCTGCCGGCACCATCACCCGTACCCATGTATATCGTTCTACACACTGGCCCTGACAGCCTGCTCGATGAGATCCTTACCGCGTGTGATAGCCACAGCGTTCGGTTTGTCGAAGACTGGGAACGCATCGAAAAAGGCATCTATGTCTCCCGTCCACGGCGGCATCTCGTTGTGAACGAGAGGACAATAGGCGTGTCTGAACTAAATGCCCCAAAGCGGGAACACTGGATTCCGTCCATTGATGAGTTGTTTGAAAGCACCGCAAAATCCCAGGGGGCTCAGTCAATCGGCGTCATTTTGAGTGGCACCATGCATGATGGGGTGGCTGGTCTTCTCGCAATCCGGAATGCAGGCGGAACAACCATCGCTCAGGAACCTGATGAGGCACAAAATCCGGAGATGCCCCTCGCGGTCCTGGAAGCAAATGCGGTGGATTACTGTCTGCCTATCAAAGAGATGGCAGCCAAACTTTCCGAGTTGTCAGGTTGAGATTCCGGTGGGGATCGTCACGCCCAGGCAAAAATAAGTCTTTGGCTTTCCCGTGATGGTTTTACTCCATGAGGACTGTAACGGTTCCGAGGAGGAACCCATTGACAATAGACCATTGACGGCACGCACGCGTCCCGGTAAAACCCCCTTCCTTCAAGGGCGCGCGGAAATGGTGCCGGATGGAGGACGGACACCAGGCTCTGACCATGCACGGAAGAAGACGCGTTGAGCAAGGCCCCTTATCAACCCGCGTAATCCGCTGAACCGCGCCACCGTGACCGGCTACCGAGGGGTTAAGTACGAATCCACTCAGGGCTTCGCAAGGTCGGGAGTAGTAGCGGGGGCGGATTTTAGAAGAGCTAAGCTCTCGATCCTCTTGTCGTTCTTGACCACTTCGTTTTTACCGGTAAAGACTCCACCCAAATAGGCTAGCCCGATGCCGCCTCCAAGGAGAATTAAAAACACGACAGCTAATACGAGAAGGGGGACGAGGGGTGAATCCTTTTCGATGATGGTTGTCATAGTTCTGTTCCGGTTTCCAAATTCGCATAATTACGGGTTACGACGATCTCCCATAAATAGAGCAGCGACGCCTGCGGCGATAAACACCCCTCCGACGATGGGAGCAAATGGAACCGTTTTCGTCTCATCGTGTTGAATTACCAGTGGTCCGATCTGGGCGTCTTTCTTCGTTTCCGTATAGGTGAATCCACCGTATTGGTAGACGATCGCCAGAATGCCCAAAACAACTAAAATAATACCTGCCATCTTGATCATAAGGTTCCTTTTAATTTGAGTTTATTGCCCGAATGTTCCTTTTTTTTCCTTCATCAAATCATTCTTAAAAATGATCGTTACGTCAGAAGAGCCGCTGTGGTAAATATAAGTCGTTTGCGTGCCTCCAACGATTGGTATGGGTTCGGTTTTGGAGTCGGCAGGGTCACCCAGAATGGCTTTAACCTCCGCCGGAGACATGTCGTTATGAATTTTGTCGAGATTAGCTTGCGTAAGAGACATCGAGGCAAAGGCTCCGCAGCCAGCAATAAATAAAGACAAAGCCAGACATAAATACATTTTCATTTGATTCCTTTTGTTAGGAGTTTTGTGACATTATTGGTCATAAGCTCAAAATAAGCGCGAATAATGGAAGTGTCTATGGGGTGAACACCCCATAACCGGCCAGCCTGAATCAACCCATGGGGTGAACACCCCATAGCCGCGAGCATTTTTCAGACTTATTCTCACTTTATGCCTCAGATAATTGACTTCCTCCCACCAAATTCAAATCCGCCCAAGCGCGTCCTTTTTGATAATCCAGTCTCTCATCCCCTTTCTAGATTCCGTGCGGTTCAAATGGTGCGACATGTCCCGTTGCTTCTGCTGGAGGCGCTCCGTGGAACTCGTCGATTGGTCGAGTAAGACCCCATCGCATGACTTAATTTCACCCTTCAATCCTTTATGAAAACACTACCTAAGGAAAAGAAATCTTCCCCTCGGATCAAAGCCAAGAACCTGACTTTGGAAGATTCTGGAAAGAGCGAGTCAACTCATCGACTCGTGAATCCAATTATTCACCCCGACGACCGGCTTGGTTCGGATGAGCCTCTCGACGAAGTCAACGGTTCCGCAAAAGGTGTGAAAGAAGTTCAGGCTTCAGATCACCGTGTCCGAAAGATTGAGCCTGAGGATGAGCACAATAACGAGATTTTGATTGGAGAAGGCCTGCAGGGCTACATGCGCGGCTCACTCACGAAAGCTCGCAAGACCACCTGAAGCAAGCATGGCTCCGCAGGCAAGAAATCTATAACTTGATCCATTATGAACAAACCTACTATCTCACAAAAAGCACTCCATGAGAAGGAGCGTAAGGCCAAGGAGGCGACTCCCTCTCCAAAGCCTCAAAAGCGTGTTAACACTTTTTCTCAATCCCGCGATAACCGTGAAGATCGTGACACACGCCAAACAAAGACAGATCAATCTCAAACATTTCCACACGTGCTGTAAACATTACTCATGATCGAAAGTCCGCAGGAAAAGTCGGTGGAGATTCTCTCACCCGAACAGATCGCTCGAAAGACAATAGCCGATCTGGCGGAAGCCCATTTCACCACGGCGACCCGCAAAGAGGCTGAAGTCAACGAAGGTGGTCTCGTCGATGCCGCCGTCTCTTCTCGCAGCTATCTTTTGCCCTTGCTGTTCATGGATTGGGTCCTTTCTATGGACCCAATCCTCCCCAGCCGATTCCCAACTCTCCCCCGACCTAGTTTTCTGGGAGCAGGTCAGCCAGAAGCAGAGACTCTTTTCTTCCGACAATAGCTTGACTAGGTTGCTTTTGATGGAATAGTTAGCATGTGATGACTTAATAACTTATTTTCGGGAAAAGTTTATGAACAAAGCATGCTTCGTACTGATGGTTGTAATCGTCGCGATTAATCCAGCCTGTCTTTTTGCTGGGGAGACTATAATAATTCATCAGCAACCTGCCAAAACTGAGGTCAGGACGAAAAAATGTGATTTTAGGATCGATAAATGCGAGACCAGCGTCGCTACGGATCCCTCCTACATGCGCTTCAAGGATTATCCGCCGTCACATGGATCGACAGACGTAGGCGCAGCTACAGCTGACCCCGCTTTCTATCGTCCCGCACCCTTTACTTTTAAGGATTTTCAAACGCCAGAAGTGACCGTCGATGAATTGATTGCGTTTATTCAGGAAAAACTGAACAAAGTAAACTGCCCGCAGATTGATTTTTCATTTGATGAGGATACCGGAGATATCAATATTCGTTACGTTCACAGTGCTTGTGGTTGCGATTGGACTGTAAATGTTAGAGATGTAAAAGCTGACGACTTTGTTTGGAAACATTCGACGGATAACTATTCAGACCGATTGGGACAAATGGAGAGGCGGAAGTTTCATTGCGTTAGTGGGCAAGACGCTCAAGATATTGAATCAGCTTTCACGCGTATATGTGTGATTAACGGCTGGCAACCCTCCAAGTACTGATCGCGGAGCAAACCCCCTATCTCCGCGCAATTCCTGCAACCATTCCTGAATTTCCATCGGCTTGATGTCTCGCGGGTTCAGGTCGCCAAAGCATTTGCAAAAGTGCTTCATGTGCCCACGCGAGCGGATTTGGACCGAATCCGATTTTTTCGCCAGCGATTGCAGGAACTTGGGGAATAATTCCGAGACCGTGGCATTCTCCTCATCCCGCACCGTCCCTGTTTCGAGCTTGCGCCGTAGTTCAGCGAGTTTGTTACGGGCGATGGTCTTGTCTGTCGTTTCCAGGGAATGCCGAAAGAGCTTCCCCTTAAAACGGAAGTTTGCGAATATCGTTCCCGATGTCTTGCTGCGTCTCATCCCCTCACCTGCCCGTGTCCAAAGGTTCGTTGCCACACGGAAAGCATGGTGTAGCAAGAAACAGTAGCAAGACGTTATTTTTGGCCTACCGATTTGAGGTCATTTTTCAGAGGTAAACGGGCCGTAGCTCAGCTTGGTAGGGCGCTTCCTTGGGGTGGAAGAGGTCGCGGGTTCAAATCCCGCCGGTCCGACCATTTTTAATAAACGACTTACATAAGCTCCTGGCAAGAGGATATCATTGACCGATGAGTTTTCCCAAAGAGCCGGAAGTTTCGAGCGGGGACGCAGGGTTGCGGTTCCCGCTCAGCGATCTTCAGCAGGCCTATCTGGTCGGCCGCGCATGGCGGCGCCCGAGGGGAGCCGGCAGTCATTTCTACTCCGAGTTCGAACGCTCCGATCTCGACGTGCCCAGGTTGCAGGCCGCCTGGCGGCGGCTGATCGATCGGCACGACATGCTGCGGGCCCGGGTGACTGAAGACGGCGAGGGCCTGGTCTTGCCCGAGGTCCCGCCCTTCGATATCGCCGTCGCGGACCTGGCGTCGGCCGATGCCGCCGGACGCGAGAATGAACTGGCGGCGATTCGCGGGAAGATGTCGCATCGATTGTACGACCCCCATCGATGGCCGCTGTTCGACCTGCGCGTCTCGCGATTGCCGGCAAACCGGTTCCGGCTCCATTTCAGCTTCGACCTGCTGATGCTCGACGCGGCGAGCATCCGGCGGCTGCTGGCCGGGTTGCGGGAGCTTTACGAAGATCCGGAGCGGGCGGGAATTCCCACGCAGCCGGGCTTCCGCGAGTATGCGATCGCGCGGCAATCCTTGCGGGAAGGCCGGCGGTTCGCGCAGGCCCGCGCCTATTGGAAAGAGCGATTGCCCGAATTGGCCGTGCGCCCGGCGTTGCCCGTCGCGACGGACCCCAACGGCATTGAATCCCCGCGATTCACGAGGCGTTCCGGCGCGCTGGCCGCGCCGCAATGGGGGCGGCTCCGGCAAAGCGCCGGCAAACTCGGCCTGACGCCGGCCGCCCTCCTGGCCGCGGCGTTTGGCGAGGTCTTGGGGAGATGGTGCAACCAGCGCCGCTTCACCCTGAACGTGGCCCGCCTTGAGCGCCTCCACGCGCATCCCCGAATCGAATCGCCGGCGGGAAATTTCACCACGACGACGCTGCTCGCCATCAATCTTGACGGACCCGATTTTCCCAGCCGGGCCCGGGATTTGATGGCGAGGTTGAGGCGCGACGCGCGCCACGGCCTTTACAGCGGAATCCGGGTCCTCCGGGCCATGCGCCAACGTCAATTGATGCCGGACGATTATGGCATGCCGGTGGTCTTCACCAGTCTCCTTGCCCCTCGGGCCGGGGCGGGGCAAAGGGCCTTGTCCACAGGGTGGCTGGGCGACTGCGTTTATGAAATCAGCCAGACGCCGCAAGTCTGGCTCGACCACCAGGCCGCCGAGCAGGAGGGTTCGTTGATTTTTCATTGGGACGCGATCGAGGGGCTCTTTCCTCCGGGTCTGATCGAAGACATGTTCCCGGCCTACACGGAGTATCTCGATCTCCTTGCGTCGGGCGCCGTGCCCGGCCCGGCCATTTCCCGGCTGGCGTTGTCCGCCGTCCAGCGCGAACGCCGGGACCTCTACAACGCCACGGACGCGCCCCGCGCCCCCGGCCTGCTTCATGCCGGGTTCTTTGCCATGAGCGAAAAGCAACCGTCGCAAATCGCCGTCGACGATCCGCGGCGCCGGGTCAGCTACGGCGAATTGGCGGGCCGCGCCTGTTCGGCGGCCCGACGGCTGCGGGAAGCGGGCATTGGGGAGGGAGACCTCGTGGCCGTGGTGATGGAGAAGGGTTGGGAACAGATCGCGAGCGTGCTCGGCATCCTGCGCGCGGGCGCGGCCTACCTGCCCATCGATCCCAAAATCCCGAGGGCCCGGCTTGAATACCTGCTGTCCAACGGCCGCGTATCGATCGCATGGACGCAGCCGCGTCTGCGCGAGGCGCTCGCGTGGCCCTCCGCGATCAAGGTGTGGACCCTGGAGGAGGAAGACGGCGCGCCCGGCCCTTACGACGGGCCCGAGCCCGGCCCGGATTCGCTCGCGTATGTGATCTATACGTCCGGTTCGTCGGGGGCGCCCAAAGGAGTGATGATCTCGCATCGGGCCGCGCTCAACACCATCGCCGACATCAATCGCAGGCTGGAGATTTCCGCCGCCGACCGGGTCCTGGCGGTCAGCTCGCTGACCTTCGATCTGTCCGTCTACGACATTTTTGGCATCCTGGAGCGCGGCGGTGCTGTGGTGCTTCCCGCGCCCGAACGTTCCCGGGATCCCACGCACTGGATCGACCGAATGAACGAAGCCGGCGTGACGATCTGGAACTCCGCCCCGGCGCTGATGCAGATGCTCGTCACCCTCCTCGACGCCCCGCTTGAACATCCGCCGGCGAGCCTGCGATGGGCCCTGCTTAGCGGCGACTGGATTCCTGTCGAATTGCCGGACCGCATCCGGCAGTTCGCCCCGAATTGCCGGCTGCTGGGCCTGGGCGGCGCGACCGAGGCCTCGATCTGGTCAATCGCCTACCCGATCGGGCGCGTCGATCCGGCCTGGACCAGCATCCCCTACGGCATGCCCCTCGCGAACCAACGCATCCACGTGCTCGACGACAGCTTCGAGCCCTGTCCCGAGTGGACGGCGGGGGAGCTTTACATCGGCGGCGATGGCTTGGCCCTTGGCTACTGGGCCGACGAGGCGAAAACGGCGGAGCGGTTCGTCCGGTCGCCCCTGACGGGCGAATTGCTCTATCGCACCGGGGATTATGGCCGCTTTCGACCCGAAGGTTACATCGAGTTTCTGGGGCGAAGGGACACCCAGATCAAGATCCGGGGCCATCGGGTTGAGATAGGTGAAATAGAAGCATCTCTTCTGCGCCACCACCGGGTTCGCGAGGCAGCGGCCTTGGTCGTGCCGGGCACTTCGCAAGATCAGTCGCCCGGGGTATTGGTCGGCTGCGTGGTCCTCGACAAGACCGCGCCGCCGCCCGAGTCGCAGCCGGCTCCGGACGAAAACGAACTCCGGGCGCACCTGACGGAGCTGCTGCCGACACACATGATCCCGTCCCGGATCGTCGTGCTGGACAAATTGCCCCTGAATCCCAATGGCAAGGTTGATCGAAATGCCCTGTCCAAGCCGGAGGTTCTCGCGGGTCGGGAGCGCCAGTCGAACACCCTCGCTCCCAAGAGCGGGATGGAAGAGCGCATCCACCGGGTGTGGACACGGATTTTACAGCGCTCCGAGGCTGGCTTGGATGAGAATTTTTTTGAAACCGGCGGGGATTCCCTCCTGGCGATTCAATTTCAAAACGACCTGCGGCGGGAACTTGACCTGCGGGTGGACCTGGCCGATCTCTTTCGCCATCCAACGATTCGGTCGCTCGCCGCCCTGGTTGCGGGAGTCGGAGAGGCCCGGGCCAACCTGGAGGAAACCCGGCAGCGGGTGGCGCGCCGAAGGGCGGCATTCGCAAGATATAAAACGCGGTTGAAAAACGTGACTCAGGGGTAGCCGCCGCACGCTGGGCGGCGGTCGGCTCCCTCTCAGACCACTCCTTAGCGTTAATGATACTATTGCGTTGGGAAATGGTATCAGACTGCACCGCCGCCCAGCGCGCGGCGGCTACCGCAAGGCCCGTTTCCTGGCGGAGATGATTTCCGTGTTCATCCCGGCGAAGTGGAGTCCGCCCCGGTAGCGGCCATGCTCCATCTTCACGCACTTGTCGACGATGACGGTCAGGCCCGCCGCCAGGGCGCGCTCGGCGGCGGGAAGATTGATGATGCGCAACTGCATCCAAATCGCGGGCGAATCGATGCCCTTCTCCTTGCGCGCGATGGCCTGGCTGACGATTTCATCCACGTCCTGCGGCGGCCGGAAAATATCGATGATGTCGACCGGGAAAGGGATGCTCGCGACATCGGGATAGACCTTTTCGCCGAGGATCGTCTCGGCCTTCGGATTCACCGGCACGATGCGGTAGCCTTCGTCCTTGAGGTAACCGGCCACGAAGTAGCTCGCCTTTTGCCGGTCGCTGGAAAGGCCGACGAGGGCAATCGTCTTCGACGCGTCGAGCAGCCGGTTGATTTGCGCCACGTCTTGAAAACGGGCGCGCTGTTCGGACGTCAAACTCGTGTTGAGCGTGACAGCGCATGAAATGCCTGGTCCAAGTCCCATATCAAATCCTCCACGTTTTCGAGCCCGACGGAAAGCCGGATCATTTCCGGCGCGACCCCGCAGGCGATCAGCTCCTCTTCCGTCAACTGCTGGTGAGTGGTCGAAGCCGGGTGGATGACCAGGCTGCGCACATCGCCCACGTTGGCCAGGTGCGAGAAAAGATCGAGCGACTCGATGAACCGTTTGCCGTCCTCGCGGACCTGCGCGCCTTCGCCCTTCAAGCCGAAAGAGAAAACCGCGCCGGGCCCATTCGGCAGGTATTTTTGGGCCAGCGCGTGATCGGGATGGCTCGGCAGGCCGGCATAGGCGACCCAGGCGACCTGCTCGTGTTGTTCGAGGTAACGCGCGATCTGTTGCGCGTTGGAAACATGCCGGTCCATCCGCAGCGAAAGCGTTTCCAGGCCCTGGATGAGCAGGAAGGAATTCATCGGCGAGACGCACGCGCCGACATCGCGGACGGTCTCCGCGCGCGCCTTCATCAGAAAGCCGTAATGGCCGAACGTGTCGAAAAAGCGGAGGTTGTGGTACGCTGGCGAGGGCGCCGCGATGGTCGGGAAGCGGCTGAAATCAAAGTTGCCCGAATCGAGGATGACGCCGGCGATGGCGTTGCCGTGGCCGCCGATGAATTTGGTCGCCGAATAGAGGACGAGCGTCGCGCCGTGCTCCATGGGACGGCACAGGTACGGCGTGGCGAAGGTGTTGTCGATGATGAGAGGGATCCCGTGCGCGTTGGCCAGGGCGGCGAGTTTTTCCTGGTCGAGGATCGAGCCGCGCGGATTGCCGATTGTCTCGCCGTAAAGCGCGCGGGTCTTTTTCGTGATCGCCCGATCCCACGCCGCGTCGTCGTGCGGATCGACCAGCGTGACCTTGATCGAAAGCTTGAGGAAAGTCTGCTTGAGCTGCGTGACGGTGCCGCCGTAGAGATGCGACGACGCGACCACTTCGTCGCCGGGCGCAAGCAGCGTCATGAACGCGACGAATTGCGCCGCCATGCCGCTGGCGACGGCGAGCGCGCCGGTGGCCCCTTCGAGAGACGCCATCCGCTCCTCGAACACGGCGGTCGTGGGATTGCTGATGCGCGTATAGATGTTGCCGTATTGCTTCAGCTCGAAAAGCTGCGCGGCCTGATCGGCGTTGTCGAAGACATAGGAGGTCGTTTGATAAATGGGCACCGCGCGCGCGCCGGTCTCGGCGTCGGGGATGTGGCCGGCGTGGACCATCCGGGTCTCGAAACCGAATTTGCGGGGCGCGGGGCGATCCGTCATCCGGGTACTTTATCGCAAGCCGCTTGTCATCCCAGCAAAATGAGCGCTAGCGAACTTCGATGAACCAGTCGCCAGCCTTGAGACGGGCCAGCATGGAGGGCCATCGCGGCATAAACCAACCTAACAACTCTGGGTTGGTGGCATTGCCGATGCGCAGCCAAATGACCGCCGGGGCCTGGTTGTCGGCCATGCACCCTTCGGCAAAGTCCTCATCCTTGGTCAGGATGACTCCGTTGTTTTGCAGGGCATAGTTCCAAATGGCGGCGTCCTTGGCCTCGCGTAATCCGATTTCACGCACGGCCACGGCATCGCATCCGGCCTGTCGCAGGGCCGCCGCCAGCGAGGGCGGAAGCTGGGCGTCGACGATAAATTTCACACGGCTTGCAAAACCGCATGGTTAACCTGGGCGGCAGCGTATTGCAGGCAGGCCCGGATGTCGGCCGCCTCCAGATCGGGGAAGTCTTCCAGGATTTGCGTCTCACTGGCCCCGCCGGCGAGCATGTCGAGCACGTCTTTGACGCGAATACGCATCCCGCGTATGCACGGGCGACCGCTGCATTGTTCGAGATCAAACGTGATGCGATCCAAGTAGCTCATTAAATGATTCTAGCCGATGCGCTTGGGATTATCAATCTCTCGTTCCAAACTTGGAAGCGAGGGATGACAAGAAAGCCTTTGCGTCCGGCAACGGGAGGCGTATGTTAGCGGTTCTACGGGGGCGCATTGGCTTCGACTGGAGCATGGCGGTGCCCGCCGCAAGTCGAGGATGGGGTAGGTCTTCCTCGTAAAAAAGCCAGCCCAAAAATAAAGAACAACAATACGTTGGCTCTCGCCGCCTAATTAAAGGCGCGACGTTGCCGCCCTGACCTCCACTGGGGGACGGCAACGACATTAGTGGGGCGACGCGGTTGGTGAGTGACCGACCCTCCGCGGCGAATCAACGTGGTGACTACGGAAATTGGGCGAGCCGGGCCGCAACCAATTTCCCGACAATAACGGTTCGGACAAACTTGTAGAAGCGGTCAAGGCTTTGTTCTAGGACGCGGGTTCGACCCCCGCCGCCTCCACCTGATAGTCAACGACTTACATAAAAATGCTTGTCCGTACGACAGTGGTACGACAAGCTACGGCATGGCGACCCGATCCTCACGTAAGGCAAGCGCGGAGATTTCCTACCCTCACGAGATCAAGAAGCACGGTATCTCAGTGAAGATTTACAGGATCGAGAAGCCGTCTCGTGGTTCGGTTTACGTCGTTGTTTATTACACGCTCATGTGCAAAAGCAACCTGAGCTTTGGCTCCTTGTAGGAGCCGGACTAACTTTCAGTGCCATGACCGTCTTTTCATGGGCGAAGATCGCTTTTCATCATCCGTTGAAAGCGTTGGGTTTTGTGATCTTGTTGGAAGGAGCCATGACCTTCGTGCCGGATTTGTTGATTGGTTTGCCGTCGCTGGGCCTGCTCGTTTTGATTAACGGCTTGGCTACAGGCAGCAACTTGGTCAACGACAGCCGGGAAAGTCGTCAACTGGCGCGTGGGAAACTACGACGCCGGTGACGGAACAAAGAAGGCGCTTGCGGCCTTCTTTTTTAGCTTCTAGGCGATAAGTTTTAGATCGGGTCACCATCTGGGTCGCGCCAAATTCCATCTTCGTCCGGTCGGCAATACATGAAATCATCGTGGTCAACGGGTGGGCGATTTGAAGCGATCACGCTTTCTGCCACCACCTTCGCAAACTCAGCGAATGACACCTCGACCATCTTCTTTTGTGATTTGCGCCGCGAAAAGCTTAAGTGATCTTCGCTCCGCTCCTTCGTGTGGCGTTATAATTGGCTGGTTCAGAACATCCGAGGTAGATCCGAGCATTGGTGAATCAGCCGATTTACCCGTGGGTTCGAGGGCGTGGCGAAGCACCAAAATTTTTCCACAACTAAAGCCTATCTTCCGGTTTAATAAGGAAATGAAACCGATTCTCCCTACCGCCTTCGCTCTCTTGGCGTTTGGTTCCCTTGTTGCTCAAGCTCAGGACGCGGCGCCTCCCGCCGGCTACAAACTCGTCTGGGCCGATGATTTCCAACACGATCCCGACGGCCTGCCGGACCCGACGAAATGGGGCTACGAAAAAGGCTTCGTCCGCAATCACGAAGCCCAATATTACACGGAAAAGCGCCTGGAAAATATTCGAGTCGAGCATGGGCAATTGATCATTGAAGCCCGTAAAGAAGAATTTCCCAACCCGGACCCGACCGATACGAAGCATCCCCGATTGGCGCACTACACCTCCGGTTCCATCACCACGGAGGGCCACGCCGATTGGCAATATGGCCGAATCGATATCCGGGCCAAAATGCCCGCCGGGCAAGGGGTTTGGCCCGCGTTGTGGACCTTGGGCACGAATATCAGGACCGAAAAGTGGCCCCGATGTGGAGAGATCGATCTCGTCGAAATGTTTGGGAATTCGAATCGGATCCGTGGCAATTTTCACTATGCCCTCGATGGTAAGCATGTCGCTTCGAACGGTGGATCGCGGGTAGTTCCCGACGCGAACACAAATTTTCACCTCTATACGATCGATTGGGACAAGGACCGGATTCAGCTCTCCGTAGATGGTGTGAAATATGCGGAGTTACCGGTGGAAAAGGCCACTGCCGCGGGAGAAAACCCCTACCGAAAGCCACATTATTTGATCCTGAACCTCGCTTTGGGCGGGTCGGGGGGAGGGAAAATCGACGATTCCATTTTTCCCCAGCGAATGGTGGTTGAATTTGTGCATGTCTATCAGAAGGAGCCTTGAGCCCGCTGGCCGCGTCGAAAGTACAGTCTACCCAGTTTCCTATGGAAACGCCACCCTGACGGTGACCGCATTGAGAGCGGCGGGAAGTAGGGCTCGCGCCGCAGCGTGTATGCTCGTGGGTAAAACCCGTCGGGCATTTTCAACCAGCCCCAAGTCGGTTCGACGCCGTGGATGCAAGGCTTTTCATCGAAGCGCGGGACGCAAGTGATGCTCGTGTCGACAGCCGCAGCCGATGACATCAAGCTGCTGGTAACGCGCGGAAGAAACAGATACATCGACAACCAGCCCTGCCGCGACGATATCTTGAACATGGCCCCGCGAACTGGTGCGTTACCTCTCAGTTACCCTCGCCGCTCTTTTAGCAACCAACACGACCACTCTGGCCGCATTGCCGATTTGCTGAAGCGATTGAATCACGCCAGAAACTTGACTCGCACCTTGTGAAGGTACAGGCTCCTCATTTGCATGTACAGCACGGCAACCTTCTAATTGCCTTTGCGCTGCAGGATCTTTTTGCTAATCGAGTCCTCCTGTACGACAGCGTACGACAACGATGCCTCAATAACCTGCGATAATTTGCGAAATGGTGGGTTCGAGCGGGTTCGAAGTAAGTTCGCAAATCATAGCAAGTTATCGCATGTAAGCGCCTAATGTAGAGCGACTTAGCGTGGCTTCGACCCCCGCCGCCTCCACCTCTTAAAATTCTGATTTGGCTTGCTTGCGCACAACATGATGCAATGGGACGCAGCCAGGCGCAAAATACCCAATTTGTCACGCAAGGTTCCGTCACGCTCAAAATCCACGAGGTGAGAACAGCGAGGCTTTTTCCTGCGTCATGAAAGGTTTTCAAAACGTATCGTGCGCTGCTCTTAATCGCACCCAGGCGCCCGTGTGAGACCATTTCTCAATGGAATTTGGTCTTTAGCTTTCGGTCATCCCGAGCTTGTCGAGGGATCAGTTCCGCCTCGGTAAAACCCCTCCGAACTGATCCTTCGACAAGCTCAGGATGACGGATTGTTTAGACTAAATTCAATTTAGAATTGGTATGAGACCTGAGAAGAGAAGACTACGGAGCATCAAAGCGGGCAATCCCGTTCGCAGGTCGCACCGTTTATCGCATCGATAGGTGGGGGCGGTTTTCCAGGGAGACTCCGGCGTTGGCTATAGCCGAATTGAAACTATGCCGCAGGCTGTGGACCTGTTCGGCAATTGCTTTCAGATATTATTTCAACTCAACGACCTCAAATGGAATCGCGGGCAGAAAGCCAATCGAGTAGCGGCTTTTTGCGGGTGTCTTGCCGTCGACCGGAGGTGGTTGTCTTTCATTGAAAGCTTCAATAATAAGGTTTCCCTTCAACCCGGGTTTGGCTTTCGCCGCGTCCGCCGTGAAGGAGATTGCCGCGCCGTCGGCGGTTGGAGAAATATCCCCGACGCTTATGCCGTCCGGCGGGTCGCTTAACTGGAGCCGGGTATCGGCGATGACGAACGGAGCGCGCCCGTTCAGCGACAGCACGGCCTGGGCCGATCCGCCGGGCCTCAATTTCATCGGACTCGGGTTAACAACTTTTATTGGCGCACTGCCGGATCCAGAGGTGGGGGCCACCGCGATCAGTTCATTCGCTGGCACGATATGATGATACATAAACGCCTGGATCATGTCATCGGCCGGTTTGACCGGGTGGATAACATCGCGTCCCTCGATGGCCGCACGTCCTTCCAAGGCCAGGAACATGGGTTTTCCGTCCGTGGTATGCGGGAAAGTAACGGTCGCGCGCACCTTGTCCTGACCCGCCGGTATTTTTCCGCCATCCAGGACAAAACCCGCGGGCGCATCCTTGAAGGCCAGAAAAATATCGCCTGAAAAGCCGTCTTTGCGCACGGCCTGGATAGTCACCGGCACCCTGGCGCCCGCCTTGCCATTGATGGCGGAGGGGGTTAGGAACAGCGCAAAGTCCGGCATGGGCGCGCTGATCCGCAGGCGATAGGCATACTCAGGGCCGCCCTTCCCCAGCGCATCGCCCAAGTGAACATAATAAAGCCCGTCGGACGGCGCGGTGATGGTCAGGTATGAATCCGCGCCTTGTGTCAAGAGGCCCGATCCCTTGTCTTCGTGATCGTCGTTGAAAGCAAGCTGCCGGCCGGTCGCATCCGCAACCCTCAGCCAGGAATCCAACGGTGAATTCAGGCGGCGCGCGTAAACTTCGGCCACAACCTGTTGCCCGGCACGGCACGAAAAGGCAAAGACGTCCACCTTGCCGGGAGAATCAATCCTACCGTTGATGACCATGGGCAGGCTCACGCGTTGCGCCTGTTTCGGTGTGTTATTCGCCTCCGCCGCCATGCATTCGGGCAAGGCATCGCAGGCAAACAACACGCTTCGGGTCACAAATCCATTGCTCAGTTCCGCGATGGGATAAACGCCTTCAGTGAGCGGGGGCGTGAACGTGATTTTTGTGCTTGGGAGATTCCATCCCGAAACGGTCACGGCGGCGCTGGCGCCCGACTGTCCGCCCAGCGGGAAAATATCACTCACAAAACGGACTTCGCCAATCGTGATCCGGTAAACAAAATCCTCGCGTCCGCGAAACAGCAGGTCCCTGACCTCAAGCCGGCAGGTCCCATCCTCCGGCACATCGTAATAAATCACAGGATCGGTGTTGAAATAGAAATGATCCGCGAAGGCCACTTCCTTCCCTTTCTCATCATAAAGTGCCAGCGCGGGCTGAAACCACCCCGGCACGGCGTCGGCAAGATACGGAACCAAGTCGCGGCCCTGCGCGGAGATGACAAGATGCATGCCGCGGGCCGCATGGAACAAGTAATGGTCCACCGCGCCCGGCAAAATCTGGCCATTCACCACAACGGGCAATGTGATGGGTGTCGGCGTCCCCGGTGCGGGCGTCACCGCCCCCGGCATCATCGGCGCCGGAGTCATCGGTCCCGGCGTTTTGTCCCGGGTATTGTCGACCACCTGTTCCGGCAGATCCCCGACACAGAAAGAAAGCGGGTTCGACACCCTGCCCGGTTTTGAAAGTCGTATCTCGCAGGATCCCTTCGGCGCATCCGCGGCAATCTGAATCTGCAAAATCACGGTGTCACTGATCTGCTGATTCGGCTGGCGCTTGGGATCGTTGCGCTGCTTGCGTATCTCAAGAAAAGCTTTGATTTCTTCGTCTGTCGCCCCCGCCTCCTTGAGAATCGACGCCACTTTTTCAGGACCGAAGAAAATGGGTCTTGCCGGGTTCGGCTGCGGGACCGGTTGCGTTTTGGGCTTCGGAGTCGGCGGCGCACTCGCCAGCGGGAGAGGCTGCGTATTCGGCTGCGGAGTCGGTTGTGCGTTCGGTTGCGTATTGGGTTGCAAAGTTGGTTGCGTGTTCGGCGGCATGGTGGCTTCAAGC
This sequence comes from uncultured Verrucomicrobiae bacterium, assembly GCA_963702985.1. Classification (GTDB taxonomy): domain Bacteria; phylum Verrucomicrobiota; class Verrucomicrobiia; order Methylacidiphilales; family UBA1321; genus JABDGH01. Next base: position 3,598,694 of record OY969777.1, on the reverse strand, counting down.
ATCTTTTTGCGCGCCTGCTCAATATAATCGCGCAGTTCATTGAGACGCTTGCCTGGCAGCGGCTTTTTGACCTTGGTCACCACTGCGCTCACGCCGCCGGCTCCGGAAATCAGCGCATCTGTCGTCCCCCCCAGGAACTGACCGCCAACGACGACTTCAAAAGCCGTGCCGCGCTGTCCGCCGGCGGGAAAGACATAACCGATGTGAGGATCGTTTGACTGCTGCGCAAGGAGCCCCTGCGCGCCCATGGCGAATGCTGCCAGCACAAGTAGAAACGCGCGCGTTGAACGGGATGGAAGCATGATTCCTTTCACATGATTTCTTTCAGGCGGCCTCCCGATTTGATGTCGGCGGTGGCAGCCTGTGTTATCCGCACGGTTCCGTCGCGAAAACGCGGGAACGTTCCGTCCGGGTCGATGCCGAGCAGTTCGTACATGCTCCCAATCAAGTCCCAGGGGTAAACGGGACGCTCGGTCACTTCCTCGCCTTTCGCATCCGTTGTCCCGACGATCTGCCCGCCGCGAAAACCACCTCCGGCCACAACGTGCGAAAAAGCCTTGCCCCAATGGCCGCGTCCGCCGTTCCAAGGCTCCTCCCACTGGACTTTGGGTGTGCGTCCGAATTCTCCACCGCACCAAACAATGGTGCTGTCGAGCAGGCCGCGCGACGCCAGGTCTTGAAGCAGCGCCGCCATGCCCTTGTCCAACTCCGGCAGTTTCTGGCGCATGGTCTGAAAGTTCTGTTTATGGGTGTCCCATCCCCCGTAGTTGATCGTGACAAAACGGACGCCGCGTTCGATGAGTCGGCGCGCAGCCAGGCACGACTGGCCGAATGTGTTGAGACCGTACCATTCCCGCTCTCCGTTGCCTTCCTGCGAGAGATCGAAAATTTTCGCGCCCTCGCCGAGGATCATGTCGTAGGCATCCGCCTCGCACTTCTTGAACTCCGCGACCGCCGCATCATCTTTCATCGCATTCCCGAGCAGGTCGAGATTGTGCATCAAGTCGCGCCGTTCCCCTTGGTGGCGGGGGGAAATCCCTTCCGCCACAATTCCCTGGACCGCGAAAGGCTGCCGTGCCGGATTGCCCCCCGTTGCAAAAGCCTTGTAGCGCGGCCCGAGAAAACCGTCCTCGGAAAAGCGGCCCAGCGGTTCCGTAAGAACGATGTAAGGCGGAACAAGCCCGCGATACCCGGCATCATAGCCCTTGAACAGGGAGTCGACCGCGCCAATGGAAGGATAGACCAGCCGGTCGCTTGAATCATGACCGGTCTGGACCATGTAGGCCGCCGTCTCATGGCTGTTGTTTCCATGGGTCATGCCGCGGATGATGGAATATTTGTCCGCCTGTTTGGCCAATTCCGGCAGCAGTTCGCTGATCATAATGCCGTTCACATTGGTCTGGATCGGCTTGTTGAACGGCCCGCAGTAGTCATACCCGGCCTCCGGCTTGGGATCGAAGGTGTCGAGGTGGGGCGGGCCGCCGGCCAGCCAGATTTGGATCACCGCCTTGGCTTTTGCCTGGGGCGGAGCCGCCGGAGTATTCGGGGAGGCAAAGCCCATTCGTTTCGCGAAAAGAACCGCGGCCGTGGCGAGCGCTCCGCTTAATACGCTTCGCCGGGTCAACGGTCTTCCAGACTGGTTTGAGAAATAATTGGAATTTCTGCTCATATCATCCTCCGTTCAATGGCGGTAAAGAAACTCGCTGCTGTTCATCATTGCCCACACCAAGTCGTACCAGACCTGCCACCCCTTGGCCTCGCTTGTCAGGGAATAGGCGCGCAGCGCTTCCAATTCTTCCCTTGTGGGATAGCGGGAAAGGACCGTGAGATAGAGTTGAGTGGCCGTTTCCAGGGGGGGCGGATGGCTGGCGAACACGGACCGTATTTTTTCACTCTTCATGATCTTGGCCTGGATGACGGCCGAGTTGAGCAGTTGCAAGCGCTGGGACGACGACGGACGGTCGTTGCGCTCCGAAAGAAGGCCCGTGTCGCGCGGAGGACGCCCGAAGAGTTGAAGAAACGAACTGGTGATGCTGCCATCCGGCAGGTCAATCGCCCGCGTATTGTCCGGCACGAAAGTGTAGGGCTCCGGAATGGTGCTGGAATATTCCTCCTTCCCTCCGGTGATCTGGTCGATGGCGTCAATCAACACTTCCGCTTCCATTCGGCGCAGCGGATGAAACGCGAGATTCGACTCGCCCCGCGGGTCATTCGTGCCTGGAATAGAGGAGAGCTGGTAGGCGTCCGAATTCAGAATCAGCCGGTAAATGTGCTTCATGTCGTAATTTGAGGAGGTCAACTCCCGTGCCAGCCAGGTCAGCAACTCCGGATTGCTGGGCGGATTATCCGGACGGCTGTCATCGGGCTCCTGAATGATTCCCCTGCCCATCAGCCAGTACCAAACGCGGTTGACGGCGTTGGCTGCGAAGGGCGAATTCGGCGACGACACAAGCCAGTTGGCGAACACCACGCGCGGGTCTTTGTCCGCCGCAAGCTCGACCGTGGCGCCATCCGGCAGCTTTGCCGTTGTGGCGGCCGGTTTGGACTGATCAAATCCGTTGAATAAAACGATCTCTTCCTTCCACTCGCCGGTTGATTTGAAGGCGATTCTTGAAAAGAACGCCGCCATGTCGTTTATCTTTTCCGGGGGCCAATTTCCCGTTCGTTCACCCATGAATGCCTGCGCCACCGCCTTCGCAATAGCTTTCGGATCCCGGCTTCCCGCGGACCGGTAGAAATTCACTTCCGGATCCCGAAAATTGCTGCCGCTGGCGGTCAGGATTTCTCGCGCGAACTGCGAATAGGGCATGTTTTTGCGGAGGCTGTCCCGGATCCACCGGTCGTAGGCCATTGCCGCCTTGGGCCAGAGATTCACGGGAAACTCGGCTTTCACCCGGAGCAAATCACACCATTTCATCCCCCAGTAATCCGCGAATTCATCACGCTCGAGCAGTTGGTCAATCAAGGCCGCTCGTTTGTTCGGAGCAGTATCCTCCAGGAATTTAACCGTTTCATCCGCCGTGGGCAGCGTGCCAATAACGTCCAAATACACCCGCCGCACAAAAACCGCATCAGAACAGGGGTTCGCCGACTGAATTCCCAATTGCTTCAATTTGCCAAAGACAAGAGCATCAATCCGTCCGGAGGCAGGTTCGGTGGCCGGTTGACGCTCAAAAGGCGGCATCGGCTCCTTGGCCGCGGCCAGGGGAACGACCGTACCGAAAAAAAAGAGGAAAAGCCCGATTGTCTTCATTGGCGGGTTCACAAACCGATGCATTCCATCGACAGCACCGGATATGGGAATAACCCCAATTATAAGAAAAAGTTTCCGAAAACGGCCTTTATTACAACTTTTTCAAATAAGCGCGGTTAATACCATTGACCATGTTGATCCAAACCCAACCCGTAGCGCCTCTGCTTAAATGCCCTGCCGTTTCTCCTGCCATTCTCCGGAGAATCGAACATCCCGCTTGGACGGAATGCCAGGCGACATGTCCCGCTTCGGCGGCAGCACAGGCTTGCAGCCTCAAACTCTGTCCGTTGTTGGGTGATGACCCCGCCGCATTTTTAAACATCCATGCTTTCGGCGATCATGAGCATCTCGAACGCCTGCGCAACCAATTGCAAGTCAGCAACATCCAAGCTTCGGAAACGGCCCTGCTCCAAAAACCGGGCGTCCCCGGCGGAATTCAGGTCGCCACGATTTCGGGAATAGACTCCACCCCTTTTTTCGGGGAAAACGGCCGGATCATTGGAAGGTTCTTTGAAGACTCCGATGCGAAATACTGCGTGCTGGGCGACGTTCGCCCCACCAATCCTCAGGCCCCGCGAGGCGCGCAAACCACGGATGTGCTCGATGCCATCCAGCGCGCCCTGACGGATGCGGGCATGCATTTCCGCCATGTGGTTCGCACCTGGTTTTACAACCATGACATATTGGATTGGTACGCCGAATTCAACCAGGCGCGCACCGCGTTCTTTCAACGGCATGGAATCACCCGGATGCCCGCCAGCACAGGCATTGGCGTTTCAAACGCCAGCGGCGCCGCGCTCGTGGCCAGAGCCATCGCCGTCCAGCCCAAAACCGGCGCCGTAACCGTCCACCGCGTCGATTCTCCCTTGCAGCGCGAACCTTCCGCCTACGGAAGCGCCTTCAGTCGGGCGATGGAAGTTGCTGACCGGGCGGGACGCGTTCTTTACATATCAGGAACCGCCAGCATCCTTCCCAACGGGGAAACAACCCATACGGGAAACGCCGCCGGGCAGATTGAAAAAACCATGGAAGTGGTCGGGGCGATACTCGCGCAAAGCGGAATGGGTTTTTCCGATAGCACCCGCGCCATTGCCTACTTCCGCCATCAAGAACACATCCCTCTCTGGGAGCAATACTGCCGCACCCGGCGACTGCCGCCGCTTCCGGTTATACTCACCCAGTGCGACATCTGCCGCGATAATCTCCTTTTTGAAATCGAGCTGGATGCCGCGAGAAAAAACTAGCTTGGCCTTCACAAGGGAACGCGCACCCCAATTGTTTCGGTGGGGCTTTTCAAACAATTTTCAAGTCTGTAACAGCTTGCTCAGGGGTTAATCCGCACTGTCTGTCTTAGGCGAATATCATCCGACGCCGCGCCCACTTGAACGTCGTAAGCTCCAGGCTCTACAACGAATTTCTGTCGATCTTTGTCCCAGTGCCCAAACCGGGACGCATCCAAAGTCAGGGCCACGGACTTCGTTTCGCCTTTGACCATGTGGACCCGCTGAAACGCCCAGAGTTGCCGGATGGGCATTGCAACGGTGGATTGTTGGGCGTGCACATAAACCTGGACCACTTCTTCGCCGTCCACCTTGCCGTCATTTGTAACATTGAGGTGCACCGTGATGGGATCACCAACCTTGAGGCTGGTCGTGGAGAGTTGGAGTTGGTCGTACTTGAAGGTGGTGTAGCTCAAGCCATGTCCGAAGGCATATGCTGGTTTATCAGTAAAATACATGTAAGTGCGCCCCTTGGTGATGTCATACTCATTCATCGGTCGCAGTTGGCTGTCATCAGCGTAGAACGTCAGCGGCAACCGTCCGGAAGGGTTGTAGTCTCCGAAAAGGATGTCCGCGATGACATTTCCACCTTGCTCTCCCGGATACCAAGCCTGCACGAGAGCAGGAATATTTTCGGCCTCCCACGGCACAGCCAGAGGGCTGCCACTTTCGAAAACGACCACTGTGCGGGGATTGGCGGCCTGAACTTGATGCAAAAATTCTTCTTGTTCCGGCGGCAAGGAAAGAGTGTTTCGATCCTTGCCCTCGATCTCATATTCCGTACTGATGCCCATGACCGCAATCACCAGGCCTGCATTCTTTAATCTAGGAGCAACATCCTCTTGTTTAGCCGGTGGGCTCCATGACCAGACGAAGCCCGTTTCACCACCATCGTGATGGTACTCGATTTTTATCGTATGCCCGCCTGGCTCCAGCGAGTGCAGCTCCCCTTTGGCCGTAACGCGCTTGGCATCCGTATGACTCCAATTATCAATGATTTTCTTTTCATCCAGGAAGAGCCGAAAACCTCCGTCGGCGGTGATCGAGAAGGTGTACGCTCCGGCCGTATCCGTCATTAATTTGCCCGTCCAGCGCACGCTGAACTTGGCCGCGGAAGCCAGGGGGTCTGGCTCAATGTGGGCCCAATCGAAATTTATTTTGGCATCAACCCGAGTGCCCGCTGGGGCGCCGGAAAGATCAGGCGAGCTGAAGTACTCGCCGCTAAGCCCTATCGAGTTGTCCGTGCCTGCCGGCTTGAGAGAACTCGACGGAACCACCGCCATGCTGGCTTGCGTCCACGGGATCAGCGTCGCCTGCAAACCGGCCTTTTCCGCCCGCGCTTTGATGCCATCGAAAGGAGTGACCGATTCGGCCGCGCTGCCGCTGTAGTCGCCATACTGCATCACATTCGCATTGGGGCCGACGACAACAATCCTGCCCGACTTGGCAGGATCGATAGGAAGAAGCGGCTCGTCTTGAACGGGAGAATTTTTCAGGAGCACCAGGCTTTCGTCGCCCAGTTTGCGGGCCAGGGCGATATGCTCCGGGCAGTCAATGACCGACATGGGAATCTTGGAATAGGGCACGCGGTCCGCCGGATCATACATGCCAAGTCTAAAACGCGCCGTCAGGACCCGCGACACCGCTTGATCGAGGACTTCGGATGTGACCAACCCTTTTTGCAGGGCAAGAGGTAAAAAGTTATCCACCACATCTGGATATTTGGCGAAATAACCCCCTTCGTCATCCAAGCCGGCGTTCAAACAGGCGGCGATCGCTTCCTCGGGCGTGGCGGTATATCTATGGGCGTCCACGACGTGAGAAACCGCGCCACAATCGCTGACGACAAATCCCTTGAAGCCCCATTCCTTGCGGAGAACATCCGTTAAAAGCCACTTATTGGCTGAGCACGGAACCCCGTTAATGGCGGTGTAAGCGGCCATGGTGGATTGCGCGTTGCCTTCTTGAATGGCGGCGGCAAACGGGAAAAGCTCAAATTCCCGCAGGTAACGTTCGTCGCAAACGATGTTCTTGCCCATGCGCCCACTCTCCTCGTTGTTTCCCGCAAAATGCTTGGGCGTGGAAATGACCTTGATGTAATGCGGATCATCCCCTTGCAAACCTTTGACAAAGGCGACTCCGAGACGACTGGCAAGCCAGGGATCCTCTCCATAGGTTTCCTGGTTTCGTCCCCAGCGCGGATCGCGCGCCATGTTGATCACCGGCGACCAAAGGACCAGTGGATAATTAAAATTTCCAAAGTGATGCCCCTGGTTCCAGCGCGCGCGGGCCTCATCCGAAATAGCGGCCGTCATCTCGTGAATTGCGTCGGGATCAAAGGTGGCGCCCAAACCTATCGCCTCGGGAAACACCGTATTTTTATCGGGCCGCACCAAACCGTGCAGGCATTCATCCCCCAAATGATACTCCTCAATTCCCAGTCGATCGATGGCGGGCGCGAGCCAGTAAATAAGTGAAATCTTCTCCTTCTGGGTCAACCGCCCCACAAGGTCGTGGACCCGTTCATCAATCGGTTTGTCGGGATTTCGCCAAAGAGGTTGCGCCGTATTTTGGGCCGATCCCGAAAGGATGGTTGCCGTGAACAGGAGCGTGACCCAAGCGAACAAAATGATGATGCGATGCATGGCGATTAATGATGATGATTTCTGGAAACAAGGGATTCTCGACTAGGGCCTGTTAACACTAATGTCGGTTATCGGCGGCAACCCCAACGGGGTTGCAATCACTCAGCCCAGGGTTGGCGCAGGGGACTCGTCCCCTCGCGCCTACCCTGGGTAGGTTGGGAAACGACAACCCTGAAAGGGTTGAAGCCTCAACGGTGGTGGACTGATTCAACCCTTTCAGGGTTGGTCCTCTTTGCCGTTGACCCAGGGTAGGCACGTGAGACGTTGTCCCCTGCGCCAACCCTGGGCTGAGTGACGGCCATCCTTTCAGGATGGCTTTTCCGAGTACAAGCGATCTGTTCATAAAATAGTGTTAACAGGCCCTAATTCAAAGGCGCCGTTTGCCTGGCCCCGTCATAGTGAACGGTGACATCCGCCTTTTCCGTCTCACCCATCCCGACCCCATGGCCGGCTTTGACCCGAACGACGCGGAAAGTCCGTTCCTTGAGAATGCCGGGGAAGGTCCCCTGGCGATCTCCGAAAGTAAGCGTTTGATTTTTTTCATCCCACGTTAGCGGAATGATCGCGCGCGCGCCTTGCTCGTAGCGGTAGCTGTCGCCCTCATCCTCGTAGAGATCAAGATGACCGTCCTTGCCGGGATAAACCCGCAACTCAATCGGATCAGCCGGTTTTTCGCCCGCGTATTGGACCAGCGGCCCCAGTGGTAAAAGAGAACCAGCCGGGACATTGAGCGGGATTTGCGCCAGGGGCGTCGGGGCTTGGACTTCCTGGCCTCCCTCGCTTTTCGCGCCGGTCCAAAAATCATACCAACTCGTTCCCTTTGGCAAATAGACCGTCCTCGAGGTTGCCTTCGGCTCCGTAACAGGACTAACGAGAAAGGCCGAGCCGAACATGTATTCGTCTGAGATGGAACAGGCTTTGGCATCGGTCCTGAAGTCGAAGGGCAACGCCCGCATCAGGGTCGATCCCGCACTCGTCACCTGCCATGCCATGGAGTAGGTATAGGGCAAAAGGCGATGCCGGAATCCATCATAGGCGGTCAGTTGGGTTTGTGTCTCCGGCAGGTAATTCCAGAACTCGGTGTGCGTTCCATACCCGTGCACCCGCAGGACCGGGCAAAAGGTGCTGAACTGGAACCAGCGCACCAGGAGATCATTGTAGTCCGCGGATGTATATTGTCCGCCGGGATGGAAAAAGCCCGCCGTGTCGGTAGTCCAGTACGGAAGGCCGGTCATGCAAAAATTCAGTCCGGCGGGGATTTGGCGGCGGAAGGTCGCCCAGTCGCCCGCAACGTCCCCAGACCACGAGCATGTGCTGTAACGTTGCTGGCCGAGATACCCCGAGCGGGTCAGATTGACCACGCGTTTCTCGGGATTGGCCGCACGCTGACCCTCATAAATACATTCGCTGTGGAAGAGCGGGTAGGAATCGCGGTAAAAGTCTCCCGAGCCTAAAAAAGTATCCTTACCCGCCATATCATTCCCTGGGTCCATCGGCTCGGCGGCATCCTGCCACCACGAATCCGTGCCGAGGTCAAAAAAGGCCTTTTGCAGGAAGCTCCAGCGGATTTTCCGGGCTTCTGGATTCGTTGGGTCATAAAGACTGCCCTCTAAAAGACCATGCGAGATGGCCTTTAAGGCGTCGTGAACAGGGCCGCTCGGGTTTGGCCAAACCGAGATCATGAAGCGCACGTGGAGGTCGTGAAGATCTTTGAGCAACTTGGCCGGATCAGGGTATCTGGTTTCATCCCATTGATATGCCCCCCAGCCGTAGCGCCCCCAGTACTGCCAGTCTTGAACAATGAGATCGACCGGGACTTTCCGCTTGCGATATTCCGTGGCCGCGGCAACCAATTCATCCGAGCTGGCGTAATGCTCCCGGCATTGCCAGAAGCCATAGGCCCACTCCGGGAAGAGCGGCGCCGGGCCGGTGGCCTGACGATACTGCGCAATCACGTCTTCCAAACTGGGCCCGTAAAAAAAGTAATAGTCGGTTCCATTTCCCACTGGTGAGCGAAAGGTCGTGACCTCGGGTTGCAAGGGACGCGCCCAAAGCCGGGCATGATCCCCGCCGCCCCGAAGCGCTACCTTGACGGTCGTCTTCGCTGGCAGATGTTTTACCGCCGAGGTGCTATAAGGCACCCACCTATTATGAATTTCCATAATGGCTTCGCCGTTGACCAGAATGGAGAGTTCATCTTTGCGGTTTCCGTCGCTGGCTAAAAAAACGTAATCGCCCTCGGCGTCCGTCATGAACGTGCCGCTCCGCGGGGCATGGGTGTCTTCCTTGATCTTGGCGGGGGTCTTGCCGAGATCTTCCGTGGCTTTCGGAGCGTTAAGATCATCGTTGACGGGATTGGCCGATGTCAGCGGAATTTCCGTGTCCACCGGATTGAACTCGGTCATGGACGCATTGTCCCAAAGCAAGCCGTAGCCTTTGTTGGAAAGAAGCATGGGCACGGCGATCTGGGTATTGACCTGACGGAATTCCAAGGGAATGCCCTTCCAGTTCCAATGACCATCCTGATATTGCCCCAAGCCATAAAGGCTCTCATCGTCCGGAGAATGAAAACTTTGCCGCACTTGGCAGGTGCTCTCCTTGTTGACCGTCACCGGAGTAAACGAACGGTCTTTCTCACTCAGAATCGGAATGCCCCGCGCATCTTGAAACGAGACGGCTCCCGTCGCCTTGTCGATGCGAATCGAAAGTTGATCGGTGCTCACAATCACCACGGCGGGATCATCATTTTTCACGACAAACTTGGCTTGATCCCACACATGGTTAATCACGTAACTGGCGGGAATGACCGCCGCGCCCTTCGGCTGGGCGGTCACATGCACGACGCGATCCGCGCAAACCTGAACCCGCACCGTCTCTCCGCTGGTTAGCGTCAACCGCACACCGTTCGGCAGGCTCTCGACATTTTGCGCAAAGGAAGTCGAAAGCGGCAGGCTAACGGCGATGAAGCAAGCAAGGCCAAGTTGGAGTGTTTTCATAGGCATGGAAAAAAGCGAGGCGAAGATCGAAAAAATGGCGAAGACCATCCTTGTAAAACAATCTGATTTTCGCAATCTGTTTTCAACGTTAACACTGACATTGTTTTGAATTTATGCGTCGGATTGCCCTGAAAGACATGGCCCGGGAAGGCGGTCCCATCAGGGGTTATTTTCTCTGGACGCTGATGGATAACATTGAGCGGGCTTTTGGAATGGATTTATCGCGAGCATTCTGAATAAGCTCCTCCGCACCATTTGAAAAACGCCCTTCATACCTCCATGTTCATCAAAAATCCAATCATCTACAATCCGCCTGTTTCACCCATTCTGCGCTGCGCTTTCGCGATGTTGATGTCTGCGACGGTCCTCACCGCTGCTCACGCACAAACGATTCACGTTTACTACACGAACAACGCCTTGGAAACAGGTTCCATCCCGGCGGATCCGGTGATCGAGTTCCCGCAACCAACCAGCGTCCCGGCCGGCTCCGACGATGCCGGAACCATTGCGCTGGACCCGTCGGCCAAGTTCCAAACCATGGCCGGGGTGGGCGCGGCCTTCAGTGAAATCGGGACGCTGGCGCTCCTCTCCCTCCCGGCGGATCAGCAGGCCGGCGTGATCAGGCACCTCTTCGATGTGAAGGCCGGAGCCGGGTTCCAGATGTGCCGCCTGCCGGTCGGCTCCAGTGATTTCGCCGCCAGCGCCTACAGCTACGACGAAAAGCCCAACGACTACAATATGGACGCCTTTTCGTTGGAGCGGGATGAGAAATCGATCATCCCGGTGGTACAAATGGCCGTGAAGGCGAATCCCTCCCTCAATTTGTTCGCTTCTCCATGGAGTCCCCCGGGTTGGATGAAGGGTTCCGGCACCATGGATAAGGGCGGCAAGGACAGCAAGCTTATCGAGGATGACAAAATCTACAAAGCCTATGCCCTCTACTTCCAAAAATACCTGCAAGGCTACCTGGCCCGCGGCATCATGATCAATCGGCTCTGCCCGCAGAACGAAATGGACTGCAACCCGGGCTATCCCGGCTGCGTCATGCCGCCCGAGCAAATGACCAGGCTGGTGGGGCAGTATTTGGCTCCGGGGTTCAAAGCGGCTGGAATCAAGACGGAAATCTGGCCTGGCACCTTTCGGGAAAAACCTGAACTGCCCTGGGCCGAGACCTGCCTGAAGGATGAGGCCTTCCGCGCCGCCGCGGTGGGCTTGGGTGTGCAGTATTGTAACGGAAAGTCCATTGCCGCGCTCGGCAAGACTTATCCCAACCTGAAGTTTATGTACACGGAAGCCCCCTGCAACGGCGGCAAAAACACTGTACCGGAAGCACGCAATCGCCTCAGCAACATGATCGGCGCGTTCAGTTTCGGCTGCGACTCATACGCCTACTGGAACATGATCCTGGACGAAAAACAGAAGAGCGGCTGGGGCTGGTCCCAGAACTCCCTTGTCACGATTGACCGCACCGCCCACACCGTGCGCTACAACGCCGATTACCAGCCCATGTATCTTGTCAGCGAATATCTTCGGCCTGGCGATATTCGGATTGATTCCAACTACAAGAACGCCCATGCCCGCTTGCACGATAACATGGCGTTTCTAAAACCGGACGGTTCCTACCTCATCCTGGCCCAAAACCAGACGGATGTGGTGGACACGCTGCAATTAAGCCTCAACGGGAAGACGATCCCGGTTACGCTCCCGGCTCACGCCGACTGCGCGATTACACTGAGTGCGCCCTTCTGAAGAATCTCCGCCGGGACCGAAAAGATGAAACCTCAATTCTTGTTGAAACTTGTCAGTTTGGCGATGACGGCATCGGTGCCGCTGCCGGGTTTATAACCGGCTTGCCGGCCAAGTTCCTTCCCGCCGGCATCCAGCACGATCAATGTCGGATAACCGTGGACGTTGAACTGATTTTTTAAGCCGTTATTTTGTTGTTTTAAATCGTCCGGCAATGTGGTCTGGCGCGGAAAATCGACCGTGACCAGAATATAGTTCTTGTCCGCGAAATCCTTGAAGGACTGTTGGGTGAACACTTCCGAATCGAGCCGCTTGCAGAAGCCGCACCAGTCCGAGCCGGTGAAATCAAGCAGCACCAATTTGTTCTGGGCCTTGGCTTGAACCAGGGCCGCTTTGTAATCGGTCGTCCAGCCGGCATGGGCAAAGACAATCGAGGTGAATACGAGAGCGAGGGTGAGAAAGGTTTTCATGGAGGTGGATGATCGTACGGGCGCCGCTGAAGAGGTGGCAATGAAAAACCTCGAGCAGTGGCATAAGCAAGCTGGGAGGCTCACCGGAATATCTATTTCAAGAATGACTCAATCTCACCGCTTCGCGCTCAAGCCGCACTCCCCAACGCGAATGCGATCCGCGCCTGGGTCCCCTTGCCCGGCTGGCTCTCCAAGGAAAATTCCGCCTTGCACTGGGCCGCCAGTTTTTGCGCCAGAACCAAGCCAAGCCCGAGGCCCTGCTGTTCATGCTTTTTGCGGTCGAACTGCTGGAAGGCCCCGATGCGGCTGATTTCCTGGGCCGTCAGTCCCCGCCCTTGGTCCGTAATGGTCAACCGGCCGTCGGCGCCCAGTTCCACCGCCACCGGAGTTCCCTGACGCGAAAATTTGCAGGCGTTATCGACCAATTCCTCCACCATCCGGGCGAGGTCTCCGGGCTTCACTGAAATCGAACAGGCCTTCACCCCGACGGTCACGTCCTCCCGGCGTTCGTTCTGCCGCAGAGCCTCGTCGACGCCGGCCTGGATGCTTTCCTCCGCTTCCCCGGGCGAAAGGGGCGGCGGCGGCGGCGCGGGTTCGGCGGAAGCGGCCTGGAGATCGAGAATCAGGAGGTAGTTCCGCAGCGTGCGATTGAGCCGGAGCGCGGATTGGTAGACATCATTGTGGATGTCTTTGACTTCTTCCGGCGTGAGCGACGAAAAGTCGGACCGCAGGATTTCCATCAGGCCGATGATCCCGGCCAGCGGGGTGAAACATTCGTGGGGCAGGTTTGGCGGCACCGTGGAGCGAAGCTGGGCCAGCATCTGGTCCTCCACGCGCCAGTTAACGGAGGCGCGGCTGAACCGCGCTTTCATGCAGCTCAGCAACGCTTCCATGCTGACCGGCTTCACCAGAAAGTCGTCGGCCCCCTCCTCCATGCCTTTGCGGGGCGTCGCCAAGTCGGGCCTTCCCGTCATCAGCACGACCTGCCGCGACTTCAGTTCCGGATCGCGCCGGATGTCGCGCAGGAGGTTTGAGCCGTCTCCCCCCGGCATGTGGATGTCGCTCAGGATCAGGTCGGGGAGATGCTGCCGGGCCATGGCGAGACCCGACACGCCGGAATCGGCCTCGATGACGTTATAACCGTTTTTGCGCAGGGCCATGCCGAACATCGAGCGCACCTGCTGATCGTCATCGACGAGCAAAATCGTGTTCATTTAGGGATCCGGGATTTCGTGCGTCTTGTGAACCGGCGCTAAAGAGGAAGGGCCGCGCCGCATTTCCTGACCTTAGACGAAGTCAAAGGGCTTGTCGAAGGATCAGTTCGGCCTGCCTTTTTCCCTCGTTCCCCGAGTTGCACTTCCTCCCTCGCGCCCCCTGTTCCTCGCGAAATTCCATTTCGCGCTGACTTGCAGCCGCCGTAAGGCGGTGGCCGGCTGCCCGCGCTCTCAGAAGCGTGGCTGCGAGCGGCCGCGACGATAGCATCTTGACAGCACATCAAATGCTGTCATGATAGCATCATGCGCACCACCGTGACCCTCGACCCCGATGTGGAGCGTTTGCTGAAAAACGAGGCCCACGCGCGCGGCCAAAGCTTTAAAATCGCCCTCAACGAGGCCGTGCGCCAGGCCTTCCGCGGAAAGCTCGACCCCCCTCATAAGCGCAAGCCCTTCGTCGTCAAGGCCCGTCCCATGGGCCTTCGTCCCGGCATCGATCCCGCGCGCCTGGGCGAACTGGCCGACGAGATGGAGACCGACGCCTTCCTCGCCACGGCAAAACGGTTGCGGGGGAAAAGACGGTGATCCTGCCCGACGCCAACCTCCTGCTCTACGCCTATGATGCGGCCGGCCCCTTCCATGCCAGGAGCGCCGCGTGGTGGTCCAAGTGCCTGTCCGGTTCGGAACCCGTGGGGCTTTGCCCGTGCGTCCTCTTCGCCTTCATCCGAATCGGAACCAGCGCCCGGGCCTTCGCGCGCCCGCTCACCATTCAAGAGGCGTCAACGCATGTCCGGGACTGGCTCGAACAGCCCGTCGTGCAACTGGTCGAAACCGGGCTTCAGGATATCCGGCAGGCCTTGGCGTTATTGCTCGATGCCGGAACCGGAGGAAACCTGACCACCGACGCGCAAATCGCCGCCATTTCCCTCAGGCTCGGGGCCATGGTCCATACGGTTGACTCCGATTACGCCCGTTTCCCGCGGGTACGCTGGTTCAATCCCCTGAGGTAGAGCATTTTGACTTATTTTGCACATGCCAATTGGGAGTGTTTCGGGGCATCCTGAAAGGATGGCAATCACTCAGCCCAGGGTTGGCGTAGCAACGCCTACCCTGGGTGGACGACAACCTGAACCTACCCTGAAAGGGTTGAGAAAGTTATTTGTCCCCTCTCTGATTCAACCCCTACAGGTTGACTCCGATTACGCCCGTTTCCCGCGGGTACGCTGGTTCAATCCCCTGAGGTAGAGCATTTTGACTTATATTGCACATGCCAATTGGGAGTGTTTCGGGGCATCCTGAAAGGATGGCAATCACTCAGCCCAGGGTTGGCGTAGCAACGCCTACCCTGGGTGGACGACAACCTGAACCTACCCTGAAAGGGTTGAGAAAGTTATTTGTCCCCTCTCTGATTCAACCCCTACAGGGTTGATCTCATCTGCGGTATACCCAGGGTAGGCCCTGGCGGGCCAACCCTGGGCTGAGTGATTGCAACCCTTAGCAGGGTTGCTGAAACCGAATCGCCTTGTCTATGCACAGTATTTTGATTTGCTCTAGAGCCTTTTCCATTTAAATAGACGCATCAGGATGGCCCGGACAACTCGTTGTCCGGGTGGCCGAAGGCCACAGGAGGTCGCCTCAGCGCTCCGGTTCACCTCCTGCGCGCTCGAAATGTCTTCTCGCGCGCCCGGACAACGAAGTAGTCCGGGCCACCCAAAAAGTGCAGGCGGCGGTCCGTCGCGGAGCCACGCGCGGCCGCCTCAATAACTCAAAATAAACGGCCCGGCCTTGCGGACGGCCTCGGCCAAGCCCGATTTTCGCCGCAGCTCGTCCAGCCGCGCGCGTTGGACGCGGGCCAGCGCGCCCGGCGCGTCGCCGCCAGGCAGCGCCTCACGGTAAAACGCCTCCATCAGCCCGGCCGTCTCCGCATCGTCCGCCGCCCAGAGCGTCATCAGCAAATTCCGCGCGCCCGCCTCGGCGAAGCCCCTCCGCAGGCCGAGCACGCCCTCGCCCGCGCGCGCCTCACCGCCGCCCGTGTCGCAGGCCGAAAGCGCCACGAGCCAGGTGCCGTCCAGATTCAAGCCGGCCACATCCTGCGCCGTAAGCAGCCCGTCATTTTCCGGCGGCGGAAAAATCCCCTTCTTCCAATCGCGCAACGTCACGTTGGCGCCCGCCAGCGCGAGCAGGCTCCGCGTCATCGGCTGCGCGGCGAGGGTTCGCCCTCCCTCGCCCGGGCCGGCCGGAACGTTCGGCGCGTCATCGCGGGAAAGATAAAGTCCGTGCGTGGCGAGATGCAGGACAAAAGGCGCATCTTGCCGGGCCAAATTTGCCTTGGAGGCGTCCGCGCCCCGGTAAATCCGCGCATCGAGTCCGTCGCGCTTCGCCTCCTGCTGCAATAAAGCCGCTTCCCGCTCCGTGCCCGGCAGGGGCGGCAGCAAGCCGTCATCCGTGGACGCGGCCTTCGCCCGCGCGAGCGCCGCCGACGTCGCATGGTTGTAATCGGGGTTTGCGAAAACGACGAGCCGTTTGGTCTTGGGCGTCAACCCGGGCTTCCGCAAAAGGTCCCGTCCGCTGGACACATAATTGATCTCGAAATCGTCCGCCAGGAAATGGCCTTCCGCGTCGAGCAGGGTCGCGAACGAAACAAAATCCAGGCCGCCGTCCGGGCTGATGATGAGCCGGTGAATCCCCTTGGGCAGCGCCGCCAGGACCGGCTCACAGAGCGACTGGCAAAGCCCGCGCAGCACCTCCGCCAGGGCGGCATCGCGCACCCGTTTCCGCATATATTTTTGATCCAGGCGCACCCGGGCGTCGATCTCCGCCGCGGAGCCGAGCGGCACCCACCGGCAGGGCGCGTCGCGGGTCAGCACCACCGCGCCGTAAGCCGGCTCGGAGCCGAGACGCCCGGTGTAGCGGTTGTAGGCGGCATATTCCACCAGCGCCGCGCCACCCGGCAACGCGTCCCGGACGTCCGACACGTCGGTGGCGAGAGCGCGGCGCGTCCTGCCGCCGCCGACGCCCTTGCCGGCGAGGCCCGCTTCGAGTTCCCGCTCCTCCTCTTCGAGCTTGCGCCGGTCGGCGAGGGCCGTCGGGGCGGCCGAAAAATCGGCGCCCGAAGCATCCTCCTCTTTCCGCCCCAACCGCGCCAAAAGCAGCCGCCGCTTTTCCATCATCTCGCGCACAGCCGGGATCGCGCCCGGCCCGCGTGACGGCTTCGTCCTCGAGCAGCGAATCGAGCACCACGCCCTTCGTCCGCAGGACCGTCTCGGCCAGCAAATCGGCATCGGCCAGGGCCGCCGGAAGGTCCCAGGTCGACAGGGTCCGCTCGAAGTCCATGCGCTGGTGTTCCGGGGCGAAGGCGAAGACGCCGTTGAGCATGTTCTCCTGCGCGCCGGCGACGTCCCGGGCCAGCCGCGCCGCGTCATCCGGCCGCCTCGATTCGATGTCGAGGCAAGCCAGGTCGCCGGCAATGGCCAGCGTGTCGGGATGATTTTCCCCGAGGGCCTCGCCGTCGATCTTGAGCGCCTGTTCGTAGAGCGGCAGCGCCTCCGCCAGCTTTCCCTGCGCGTGATCGTGCCGGGCGAGCGCGGCCAGGCTGGCGGCAACTTCGGGATGCTCATCCCCGAGAATCCCGCGGCGAATTTCCAGCGCCCGCAGATGAAGCGGCTCCGCCTTGTCGTAGAGCTTTCGGCGGTCGTAGAGCATCGCCAGCTGCGCCAAACTTCGCGCCACGTCGGGATCGCCGGCCCGCGAGATTTTCTCCTGCATCTCCACGGCCCGCACCAGGAGCGGCTCCGCGCGGACATCGTCGCCCTCGCGCACGTAGAGCAGCCCGAGCTGGCTCAGCGTCGTGAGGGTCGAGGGATGGTCCGGGCCGAACCGGGCCGTGCGGATGCGCAGCGCCCGTTGAAAGTAATCCCCGGCCCCCTCGTAATCGCCCAGGCTGATGTCGAGCAGCGCGAGGTTGTTGAGCGTCTTGGCCACCACGGCGCTGTTCGGACCGAGCGTCCTTTCCCGCACCGCCAGCGCCTGGGTGAAGAGCTTTTGCGCCGGGGCATAATCGCCCATGATCCAGTAGAGCGTCGCCAGATTGTTCCAGGTATTCGCCGTGACCGCGCTCCGCGTCCCGAGCGCCCTCTCCTGGATCGCGATGGCCTGCTGGTAAAACGCCTCCGCCAGCGTCAGGTTGCTCCGGTTCTCCTCGAGCGCCCCGAGCGCGTTCAACACTTCCGCCACCGGCGCCGCGTCGGGGCCGAGCAATCGCTGCCGGATCTCCTGGCACCGGTCGAGCGCCTCCTGCGCGTCTTCGTAACGGGCCATGTTGCCGTAAAACCAGCCCAGATTGAGCAGCGCATCCGACACCGCCAGCGAGTTCCTGCCCGCGCGCGCCTCCTGCAAATGAAGAACCTGCAAACGCAGCTTTTCGCCGGCATCGAATTCATGCGCCCGCAGGCGCGCGTCGGCCTCGTCGTTCAACGCCTGGACCTGGGCCGGCACATCCCCCTTTTTTTCAGCATCGAGCGCGCGCTGCCGGGCCTGGACGATGGCGACCGCATTCGCCTGCTCCGGTGTCATGGCGCCCAGTGTCGCCGAGTTTGTCGGATCAGCCCCCCACATCCGAAACCCGGACAGCATGGACAGCATCAGGAAGAGAAGAGGCCGGGTCGCCGCCATGCCAGAATAATAGCCCCCGCGCATGAGTAAGTCTTGACCCGGATTATATCCGTCCTAAGCTTAAACCACAAGAGGTCGTATAAAGTTGGGTTGGTTTCAATAGTTGCAGTTCTGGCACGCATCATGCAAGAATCATGCGATAAATAGTTAAGACGCTCAATGAAGTTTGACTCCTCAGCCCTGCCCCTCCTCCCGACTCAGCAAGAGCTGACCGAGCTTAACGACTTGCTGCTCAGCACCATGGAGCTATACCAGACCTATGCCACCCTGGAGCGTCATCCTCGTGTAATCGGTTCTTCCAAGTCAGTCGAACTCTTTACAGCCTGTCGGGAACAACTGCACCAGGATATCTCCCTTTTAGACAAACAACTCGAAATGCTCCTGAGCCTGTCCCGCGCCACCGCGGAGGACGACCCTCATCATGCCGGGGATGTGCGGGCCGCCTTAGTCCATGCCGGCACTGCGGAAAGCCCCCATCACCTCCTTCTCATTCCTGATGTCGAGCCGACCGACATGAAGCAATCGGTCTTCGAGATTATGAGAAAAGCCTTCCATACGGAGGACCTCTTCAGCGATCAACTCAACGCCTGCCTCCGCTCGGCCCAAACGCGCAAACACCTCAAGCTCGAGTTGCAGCTTAAGATGATCATCCTCTCGGCGGACCAACGCTGCCGGCTTCTGGAAGACCGTTACGGCTACGCCCGAACCAAGAATCTGCTTTTCCAGGGTTTAAGACGCCAGACCACCCGCTTTCTCAGCGCCCTCAACGGAGAGAAGCGGACCGACATCGACCGGTAGGGCTTGCGTTGCCGCTGCGAAAAGCCTAACACCAATTCTAAATTGAATTTAGTCTAAACAATCCGTCATCCTGAGCTTGTCGAAGGATCAGTTCGGAGGGGTTTTACCGAGGCGGAACTGATCCCTCGACAAGCTCGGGATGACCGAAAGCTAAAGACCAAATTCCATTGAGAAATGGTATAAGACCACTTCTTGGCGTTAATGATACTATTGCGTTGGAGAAGGGTCTAACCCTCATCCGGTCCACTCTTTCCTTGCCCGAATCGGTGTCCGACGCCTCGTCAATCAGCTCGTATTCTCTCCGAACGGGAGGGCCGGTCGTCAATCGGCTCGGATTCTCTCTGAATGGGAAGATCGGGCGAGGAACGGAAGGTTTTCAGCTGGTGCAGCGCGGTATAGATGACCGCCTGCTCGTCCAGTTTCAGCCAGGCGCCGGGCCTCACATCCTCATCATCCACAAAGCGCCAGGAGGTCAGGCGATTCCGATCGTTGATGTTCAGATAATCGGCCACGGCCGGCGACACATCCAGCCCCGCATGGTTGTCGCCCAAGCCCACGGGCCGCTCATTGCCGAAAACATATCCCGCCTGATCATAGCGCAGGGGCCCGACGTCCTCCCACTGGGCATAGCAGACATCGCCCTGCGCGTTCTTGATCTCCACCCAGCGGTCCTTGCAGGCGGAAACCTGCTTCCCGTCCCTCGGCCGCCGATACCATCCACGCGGCAGCCAGTCGCGCGCCTTGTCGGGAAAAGCAAGATCGTTGAACGGCAGCGCCACATAGAATGGATTCACCGTCGCGGCGTGACGCGCCGAGGCATAGCCGTTTCGGTCTTTCGGCGAATCGGAACCGCTGTTGCTCGAACGCCAGTCGAGGTCCCACGCGCTGGCCTCGTTCGTGGTTGAACTGATGGGCGTGGCCCCCTCCCCGATCCAAAACATCGTCGTGACGATGTTGGTCCTCCAAGGATAGGTATGCTTCGCTTTTTTAGTGAAATTGGCGAAGACAAAATCGGAGGGCGGACTCGTCGTCCGGCTCAGGGACGAATAACTTCCCGCCGCCGAGGTGGCCAGCGGGACAGCCGACGATGGCAGCGTGCTGGCAAAGTAGGATTGGCGCGTGGTCGTCCCCGTAACGGACTTCGCCTGCGGCAGCGTCACGGTTGTCGGAACGTAGGTGGAAACACCCGTGATCGGGCCGCCCATCCCCGGATAACGAGCCACCGGCGGACCGGTCTCAACCGTCGGCGCCCAGGAAGCGGAGGCAACCACGGGCGCGCGAGCCGCGGGCGCCTGGCCCGTTGCGGTCGCGGAGGGGGACTGCGCGCGCGCCGTCGCCAGAGAAGCGCTCCCAACGGGTGACGCCGGACCGCCAGGTCCCGAAGCCGTCGCGGACTCGGGATGCTTTTTCTTGTGGATATGGACCACAGGCGTGCCGTCGGGCGCAACGCCCTTCTGCGACGCCGAGGTCGCCGCCGCGGGCGGGGAAACGACAGTGACGTCGTTCGCCGCTTGGATTGAGGTTCCCCACCCAATGACAACGAGAACCCCTGCGATGAGATACAGGCACTTATGGGGAGTCATTGCTACTGTATTTTTCCCGCGTAGTTCTGATTGGAATCATGAAGAAGCTGGGTGCCAACCCCGCCGGTCGTTAGACACACGTGTCCCTTCCGCCATTCAAATTATTAACGAAAAACCGTAAAAATCCAAGTTCTTATCAGCAGCCCGCTTCCAGGGCCTGTTATACCAATTCCAAATTGATTTTGGTCTAAACAATCGGTCATCCTGAGCTTGTCGAAGGATCAGTTCGGAGGGGTTTTACCGAGGCGGAACTGATCCCTCGACAAGCTCGGGATGACGGAAGGGTAAAGAATAAATTTTATTGAGAAATGGTATTAACACGAATGGCACTAAGATAAGGGCATTTTAGGATAAATTTGGACTTTTCAGCCAGTAAGCGCAACTTGGCACTTTCTGACTCTGAAAAGCGTGCTTTTGGAGTAGTTGTTGGAACCCGTTGATTTGTAGATCAAAGCGCTTAACTTAGTGCCATTCGTATTAACACTATTTTATAGACAGATCGCTCGTACTCGGAAAAGCCATCCTGAAAGGATGGCCGTCACTCAGCCCAGGGTTGGCGCGGGGGACAACGTCCTACGCGCCTACCCTGGGTCAACGGCAAAGGGGACCAACCCTGAAAGGGTTGAATCAGTCCACCACCGTTGAGACGGCTTCAACCCTTTCAGAATTGTACGTTTCTCAACCTCCCCAGGGTAGGCGCGAGGGGACGAGTCCCCTGCGCCAACCCTGGGCTGAATGATTGCAACCCCGTTGGGGTTGCCGCCGACAACCGACATTTGTGTTAACAGGCCCTTAATGAAAACCCCGCGCCGTTTCCGGTGCGGCGGCAGCAATTGCCTGCTCGGATGCGTCTTCATAATAGCGCAAGGCCGCATGGCGAGTCGAGACAATAGCCCAGCGGACGAGCGTGTCAGCCTTCGCTGTCTTTCGCATCCGTCGCCGTAAGGCGGCGGCCGTCCCCCTGTCAGCTCTGAGTGATCTTGTAGCAGACCGCGTGGCCGCAGGGCCACTTGGCGCTTGGCTGGATCACCAAGCCATCCGGGCCGGCCTTCCACTTGATTTTCTCGCTGCTGCCGAGAAGCTCGACGCCGGCGATTTTATCACCAATCGGGGCCAGCGCGGTCATCTTCACCTCACCCTGGGGAATACCCAGGCAAAACGCATAGATGACTTTCCCCTTGGTCGTGTACCGAATGTCCTGCCACGTCATCGGCTGATGGAGTTCGTTCATGTACTTGGCGGGAATCATGTTTGGCCCTTCCCCGAAGGTGGTCCAGGGGCGCGTATCGAAGATGCCCTCGCCGTTGATGGGCATCCATTTGGTCAGCTCGGCCAGCACGGCTTCACACTGGGGTAAAGGCTGCCGTCGCCCCGCTGCGGAAAGTTCATGAGAAGGTTTCCGTTCTTGCTGACGACATCGATCAGGGTGTCAATGACCGTGGGGGCGTCCTTCACGAGCGAATGCGCCGTCGTTGTGGGGGTTGTGGCTCATGTAGAACCAGCCCGACAACGAGGTGTCGTCCTGCCACGGCTTGTCCTGAAGCGTCGCGGAAACGCCCCGCTCGTAATCGCTGCACAAACGAACCCGCCTTGACATTGACCACGGCCTCTTCCTTCCCGTTGTGTTCCCTGGCGTTTTCGTTGAGGTAATGCGCGATCAGTTCCATGCCGTACTGGCCATGGGGGATGCCGCCATCGAAGTAGAGCAGGTCGGGGTGGTATTTATCGACGAGCTCGATGTGACGCTTCAGCCACATCTGTTTCCACGCCTCCGGCGGCTTGTCCTTGGCGCTCGTCGGCGTGTTATAAAGAGCCTCGTAGGCCGGGTTCGCGCCGTCGTACGGCACGCCGGCCAGCGGACCGGTCGTGTCCGAGAGCCGCGCGGCGTACATATAGTTCCAGCCCCGTTCATCCGCATGGGAGGACACGCCGAAGCGAAGACCCGCCTTCAGGGCGGCTTCGCGCCACAGGCCGACGATGTCCTTGTGCGGGCCATGCTTCACGGAATTCCATTCGTGGTAAGTGGAATCGAAGCAGTCGACGTTATCGTGATGCGTCGCCAGCGCGACGATGTACTTGGCCCCGGCCGCCTTGTATTCAGCCACCAAGCGCATCCGGATCCAACTTCTCCGCCTTCCAGGATTCGATCACGTCCTTGTAGCCCACCTTCGAGGGGTGGCCGTAGTGTTCCAGGTGCCATTTGTAGGAGGAGCCTCCCTGGGTGTACATCTCGTTGGCGTAGTTGTTGCAAATTCCCGGAATCGAGTCCGGCCCCCAATGCGACCAGATGCCGAACTTGGCGTCCCGGAACCACTCCGGGCATTGGTACGTGCTGAACGACTGCATCGACGGGGCGAAGGGGTCCGAGGGATCGGTCGGGACGACCGCGGGTGTCGTCGTTTGAGCGGGAGCAGCCGGGGGCGCAATCTGGGCAATGACCGGGAAGCCGGCCGAAAGCAAAAGCAGGCCCCCCAAGAGCCGGCGACAAGAAACGAATCGGGAAATGGTCATAGCCAAGTGAACACTCCCGTCCGCAAAAAGTCTCGTCTTTTCAAGCCGTGGAATCTGTAGCGATGCAGTTCGGGTGGCCCGGATACGTCACGCGCGCGTGCGTTGTGCGGGCGCGCGCTGCGCGCAGGAAGCGACGCCGCCGCTGTCCCAAGCGGCGGTGCAGTTTCCCTCGTTCTCAAACTCCATTTGGGAACGCCCCCTGCTCTCCGCGAAATTCCATTTCGCGCCGACTTCCCCCATCCCCTCCCCCCTCCGCAGCCTCAACGGAGATCTCTGCGAAACTCGATCAATGTCGTTTCGGTAATCCCGAAGGGATTTCACAACCCTAGCCGGTGGTTGAGCGACACGCTCGCGTGGCGTGATACCACCGGTAGTCGATTTTCTCTGCGTCCGACCCCGGCAGGGGTCGCACCGAGGTGGCGCCCCTTGCCGGGGTGCTGTTCTTCGAGGTTTCTTTCCGGTGGTGTCGCCCGCTGCGAGATCAACCACCGGCTAGGATTGTCGCAAGCCTCTGGCTTGCCCGAAGGAAAAAGGACTTTCGCAGAGATTTCCAACGGGACGACCCAACCCAAGCCAAGGGCAATACTCTGGGAATACGATTCACCGGGAAGCAGCCCTGCCATGGGGCTAAATTGCCATTCCCTTTTCCTCTTTCCCTTTTTCTCCCTTTTCTCGTTTTATTGGCCTTGTGCCTCAGGCGGCAACTTCGCAATTAGCTCGTTTTAAGCGTCAATTGTGATTAGTAGGATGGGGTGGTGGAAGAACCTCACCCTCAAGAAACAACTAGGTGCGGCGATGTGGAATTGGACGCCACCTCGGAGAACGGCGCAACGGCTTTCTCCTTCTTTGGCCGTCGGACCGCATTGCTGCTTCAGGCGGCCTTGATAATCGGGGCGGGATGGTGGATCTATTGGCCGGCGCTGCACGGCGACTGGCTTTCAGATGATCGCCTCTACGTAACCGAGAACCCGCTGCTCAATGATCCGGCCCGTGTATGGAAGGCCTGGTTCCAACCCGGTAGTTTCATCGAGTATTATCCGCTTCATGAAACGGTCCAGTGGGTGCAATGGAAACTCTGGGGCAAGGACACGTTGGGCTATCATGTCACTAACGTTGTGCTCCATTTGCTGAGCGCCCTGCTGCTGTGGCGGCTTTTGCTTAAATTCGGCCTGCGGCTGGCATGGCTGGGCGGGCTTATCTTTGTCATCCATCCGGTTATGGTCGAATCAGTGGCCTGGATCGCGGAACTCAAAAACACCCTGTCCCTTCCACCCGCGCTTCTGGCGATGTGCGCCTGGATCGATTACGAAGAGCATAAGAGACGCCGTGATTACGGGCTCGCTCTCGGCTTTTTCCTGGCCGCCATGCTCTGCAAGATCACGCTGGCGTTGTTCCCGCTGGTGATCCTTCTCTATGCCTGGTGGAAACGGGACAGGATCACTTGGAGTGACCTCAAGGTCAGCGCGCCTTTTTTTCTCATTTCGCTCGTGCTGACTCTAACCTCGTTTCTGTCCGGCCCTGGAACCACGGGAGTGGATACGGCTCAAGTCCTGATGCCCCATTTGGGAGGTTTTTTCTGGCGACTCGCCTTGGCGGGACAGATTATCTCCTTTTATTTTACCAAGAGCCTGATTCCAATCTGGCCATCATCCGCCTATTACGAGTGGACCGTAGACCCCCGCCGACTGTGGCAATTCTTACCCTGGCCCGTTTTGCTCGGCGTGATCTATTGGCTTTGGACTCAGCGCCATCGCTGGGGACGCGCCGCCCTGCTCGGATTGGGCTTTTTTCTCATTAATCTGGCGCCCTTTATCGGCTTCATAAGCATTAGTTATATGGTGAGCTCGTGGGTATATGATCACTTCCTTTATCTCCCCATCATTGGATTGATCGGTTTGGTTATCGCGGGACTTGGCCGATTGGACGAGTTACTGCCCCCGCCGGCACGCCTTTGCGGCCGCGGGGTCTTCGCGGTCACGCTGGCCCTGCTGGCATGGGAAAGCCATGACTACGCGAAGGTTTTTATCAATGAAGAAACAGCCTCCTTGTACAACCTCAAGCTTAACCCACAAAACTATATCACCCGCTGCACTCTGGGGGATTATTATTTGAAGCTCGGGAGAGTCCCCGACGCCATGCTTCAATACGAGGAAGCCTTGGAAATCAATCCCAACCTCGTTGATGCGAATTTCAACCTCGGTGTCTACTTGTTTCAAAACGGCCGGTGGGCCGAAGGCATGGCCCACTATTGGAAAGCGCAGGAAATCGACCCCAATTTTGCCGCGGCCCATGCCAACCTTGGATCGGCGCTGGCCCAAATGGGGCGGCTGGACGACGCAATAGCACAATTCCGAATGGCCCTCGAAATCGATCCCCGCGATGCGGAAGTTCACTATGACCTCGGTGTCGCGTATTCTCGAACCGGCCGGGTGGACGAAGCGATTTTCCAGTACCAAAAGGCCATCGAAATCAACCCCAACTTTAGCCTGGCCCTCGCCAACCTCGGTATTCTATTTTTCCAAAACGGGCGCCTCGATGAGGCTATCGACCAGTACCAAAAAGCCCTCCAAATCGATCCCCATTCCATTCCAGTTCGCACGAACCTCGGCATCGCGCTGTTTCAGCGCGGGCGCTTCGACGAGGCGATCTCGGAGTTCGAGGAGATCGTGAGCGTGACTCCCGACGATGCAAATGCCCAAAGGAACCTGGCAACCGCGCGGGCGGAGGCGGCTCGCAGAGTCAACGGTTCCAAGTGAGGCCGGACGGTTGATTCCATTCCATGGGCAGCGGTCAAGTTCGCTATCCATTTCGCGCTGGTCTTCGCCTCCGCAGCGGACCTAAACTTGCCTGTCCCATTTTTCCCCTGCATTTTTCCCCTGTCCCATTTTCCTCCATTTTTCCGAACTCGGAATCATGTCTTTTGCTCGCTTACCGGGCTTGGCTGACGCCCACCGTCATGCTCTTTCCGAATGTGAGCTTCACAGGACCGAGTAACCCGGAAGGCAGCAAGGGGGAATCCGGCTTGTAGAGATCGACACTGGCCCAGGTGATGCGCTGGTTTTCGGGCAGCTTGGAATCGCCAATCAGGCGGTTAGGCCACAAGTTGGTGACTTCGATATTCAACAGATTATCCCCTGTCCGCACCGCCGGGGTGACGTCGATTTGGAACGGCGGTTTCCACAAAACGCCAAAGGATTGGCCGTTAAGGGTCACTGTTGCGAGATTTTTCACCGCGCCGAGGTCGAGGTAAATCCGAAGGTCTTTTCCCATCACGTCGGATTCGATATGGAAATGCTTTTGGTAAGCTGCCGTACCCGAAAAGTATTTGATTCCATCCGTGGTTGACTCCGTCCAAGACATGAGGTGATCGAACGTGGCTGAGTCAGGCGCGCCCAGCTTGGGGGGGAACGTAATGGCCCAAGGGCCGTCCAGGGTTAGCGGCGCAGGCGGAGTCGCGACCTTGACCGTGATGTGCGAGTCCGGGCCATCCGCGACATAGCTCCCTCCGGCCATGGCAACAAAAGAGAGAAGATCTCCATCCCGCACCGGTGTCGAGATCTGCGGCGGGCCGTCCTTCGGCGGCCAGACCGGCAGGCCATCCCGAGTCAAAGTCTTAACCGGCTTGAAAGTCGAAGAGGCTTGGCGGAAAACTACGAACACCGAGCCGGTCGGGTCAAAATGGATGGGGACGGCGGTCTGACCGTCTGCGGAGGTATAGCAAGCCAGGGTTTCGATGGCTCCCGTGTCGGGGCGCCACAGCTCAGGAAGCTTTCCCTGCACACGAAAGGTGCAGGTAGGCGTGACGTCCTTCGCTTCTTGATTCGAGACAAAGTAGATTTCGCTAGTCCCGACCCGTCGGTGAATGTAGAGCAAATCGCCCGCGTCGTGAGCAAAGTCGGAGGGGACGGCGAGTACTTTATCCAAAGAGGCGCCCAGAGTAATTTTCCCTTCACCATATCGGTGTTCCTTCACATGGGCGCCGTCACAATCCCCCCAGACCGATTCGGCCAACTGATGCAGCTCATCTTCCGCGGCCGGGTATCCCGACAAGCTGGGCGAGTGGAGCGGCTTGGGGCCGTACACCGTAGCTCCGGCCTTAACCAACTCGGACAATTTTTTCAGCACCGGCAAGGTCATCCGATCTTCCGGAGGCAGTACTAGCGCGCGATAGGTCATGCCACTATCCAGCACAACCGCACCCTGCTCCACATGGGCATGGTGGAGGAGAATATCCGCATTACAGACATCGTAGTCGTAGCCTGGGGGGGGTGGAGGCGTCAGCGCGCCATGGTTGACGCAAACCGGGACGCCTTCACCGTAGAAGTAAAGCAAGTCGGCTTGAAATTGACCCTGTTGAAGGAGGTATTGACACCGGGTGAGATATTTAATCCAAGCCGCGCCGGGTTTCCACCAAGTGTTGGTACGTTCGAAATTGATCCCCCAGGGCCCCATGCTCATGCCGGGAACGCGATCCAGCCAGGGCTGGTGGGCATAGCGATGAAAAACGAATCGATTGATACCCAAACAATATTCCTCGTCACCGAGGGCCTTCAACCCTGCGGGATCATTCGTCCATGCTGCAACTTTTGTTGATGCTGTGAAGGATTCAGTCGCCGCCAAGGGTTTGCCATAGATGTGTGCCGCGCTGGCCGCTTCCTTCGGATCGTTCACCACCCCTTCCCGACCCTGTCCCACCCAAAACTCGCCCATGGGTATGTCAGTAAATTTTTTGCAAAGCAGCTGATCGGCCACGGTGGGCATCCCGATGCCGGTGGCTTCCGCCGTGAGGTTCATGTGGTGTTGATGGGCCCAGTCTTGAATTGTGCCGTAATGCTTCTCGGCCAGGAGATCGGCCAGCGTGCGGCGATAATCCCAGAGGAAGCGTTGGGTTTGCTCGGCCGATCCGATGATTTCTCCCGTTAAAGCTGGCAACCACCGGGTGAGGTCGTAGCCGCGCCGCTGCTGGAATTCCTTCGGCAGATCATCGGTCCAGTTCTCACAACCCGCCTCCCAACTATCGAGGAGAATGTAGTTGAAGCTATGACCTATTTTGTCCGGTGAACCTTGGATGATAGGACCAAACATATTTTCTATATGGTGGCTGACGGCCACCGCGCTTAATTTATTGCACTCAAGCCCTGCCATGGTGGAGGGATGGGTGGACATACCCGTCGAGGTATGGCCAAGGCGCAGGATATGCCAGACACCGGGCGGAGCCGTCCAAGTCTCCTGTCCCGTGAGATTCACGACCTGCGACGGGTCGATTTTCTGGGAATCGAGGTCGCCCGCATCCTGAAAGTTCTTCACCTTTTGATCCACCGCTATTCCGATTCGGGCAGCCAGTTGATCGATAACCCGGGGTCCGAAAGACAGCAACCTCGCCTTGAGCGTCGTCAGGCCATCGGGAACCTTCGCCAGGGAAATGCGAAAGCAACGCGCTCCCGGCGGTGGGGCGAATGCTGCCGTATCGGTGCAACCAATGTCGCGGATTTTTTCAAGATGATCCGCGTCGGTTCCTCCCAGAATGTCCCAGCGCAGCCTGCCCGTGCCTCGAATATCCATGCCGAGTCGAACCGAGCCAACCTTCACCGGACCGGAAAAATTAGCCTGAATCCATGCCGGTTGCCCTGGCGCAAGGCTCATCGAGTCCATCGCCGAACCACTGTCCAGCGTCACGGGATCGAGTTTCGCGGCTGGATCGCTGGTGGTCAGCGTCAAGTCTTTTAAATTGGATCCGGCATCCGAGACAGGAAGCGCGTAGACGGCGATATCCTGATAAAAACCATTGCGCTGCTCCGGCTGGGCCAAGTGCGTTAGATCGACCTTTGTACCGCCTTGAACCAAGGTGACGGTCCATACCACCTTTTGCATCGACTCCGACGGCTGCACCCAGGGGCCGCCGCTCTCGCTCCAGCCATCGCAGCCCTCCATCGACATCTCCAAGTGGCAGCGGCTGGCTTCGGCGATGGAGAATTTAACGAGGTCCTGCCATTCGGGGCTCATGAACCGTATCGGCCCATGGACCTGACTTTGATCAACTGTAAAATTCTGAAAACCGCCCAAACCAATGTCCTTCATCGCCTCGAGATCGGCCGTGATGCCTTCCCGCGAGACATTCCCGCTGACCCAGTGCCACCAGGTTTGCGGTCGAGCCGTGGAGGGCGGATTTTCAAAACCGTCTCGAAGATCGGAGCTGGGTGACGGCTCCGCGGCAAGGCTCCGAGTCGTGAAACCCGCCATGCTCGTGACAACCAAGACCAAAGCAACACGACGGGTTAACCTCATCGGGAATGTCCAGGTAGACGGCCTAGTATAAGGAACCCAGGATGAAAGGCCGAGAGTGTGACAAATATTTTTGAGCATAACAGGATGACATGCATGCGCGGGGTAATTCATATGATTTCGGTTAGTTTGTCGAAGGATTAAGTGTGAAAAAGGGGCCCGGCAGAATTAGGGTGTGCGAAAAAGGGGTGCGAAAAAGGGGGGGTGCGAAAAAGGGGACGGGCACGGAGCCAAGGATGGCAGTTCATGGGCTAAATTCAAGGTCGCCGCGTGCCAGTCCACTGCTTTTTCCTCCAATTCCGATAATTTTAGGCTATCGTAGCCATCTAGGCGATGTAGCGCTACCGCCTTCGGGCTATTCCGTGCGATACTGCCGGCATGACACGTAATGCGATCTCGGTTTTCTTCCCGATCCTCATGGGAAGCCATTTCGCGCCGCTCCATTCGCCTGATTCGGCTGATTCGGCTGATTCGCTTATTTTTTTCCCACCAGAAAGCGGGAGACTTGAACCTCAAGCAATCTCCGAGCATGATCGCTATTCCATGAGCCAAGCCCTCGACCAAACGAACATTCCCCCCGCGAACTCCCGCCTCGAATCCGACAGCATGGGGAAAATTCCCGTGCCAAACGACCGCTACTACGGCGCGCAGACGGCGCGCTCGCTGATCCACTTCGACATCGGCGACGACCGGATGCCGCGCGAGGTGGTCCACGCTTTCGGCGTGCTGAAAAAAGCCTGCGCGCTGGTGAACCAGGACCTCGGCAAGCTCAAGCCCGAGCTCGCCGAACTCGTCGTGCGCGCCGCGGATGAAGTCGCCGCAGGGAAGCTCGACGACCACTTCCCGTTGCGCGTCTGGCAGACCGGCAGCGGCACGCAGAGCAACATGAACGTGAACGAGGTGATCTCCAATCGCGCCATCGAAATAGCGGGCGGCGTCCTCGGCTCGAAGAAGCCGGTCCACCCGAACGATCACGTGAACATGTCGCAGTCCTCCAACGACACCTTCCCCGGCGCGATGTCGATTGCCGCCGCGCTGGAAACCGCGCGCACGCTGCTCCCCGCCGTGGTGAAATTGCGCGATGCGCTCGACGCGAAGGCGAACGAGTTCGCGCCCATCGTGAAGATCGGCCGCACCCATCTGATGGACGCGACGCCCCTCACCCTCGGCCAGGAATTTTCCGGCTACGTCGCGCTGCTCGACGCCGACATCAAGCGCCTCGATATGGTCCTGCCCGATCTGGCGGAACTCGCCCTCGGCGGCAGCGCGGTCGGCACGGGACTCAACACGCACCCTGAATTCGCCGCGCGCGTGGCGCAAGAAGATCGCCGAGCTGACGGGCTATCCCTTCGTCACCGCGCCGAACAAATTCGCCGCGCTCTCCGCGCACGACGCGGTCGTCATGGCCAGCGGCGCGCTGAAGACCCTGGCCGTTTCGCTGATGAAGATCGCCAACGACCTGCGCTGGCTCGCGAGCGGCCCGCGCTGCGGCATCGGCGAAATTTCGCTGCCCGAAAACGAGCCGGGTTCCTCGATCATGCCGGGCAAGGTGAACCCGACCCAGTGCGAGGCGATGACCATGGTCGCGGTGCAGGTGATGGGCAACGACGCGGCCATCGGCTTCGCGGGATCGCAGGGCAACTTCGAGCTGAACGTCTACAAGCCGGTGATGATTTTCAACTACCTCCACTCGGTGCGGCTGCTGGCCGATTCGTGCCGCTCGATGGTCGATCACTGCGTCGTCGGCATCGAGCCGAACCGCGAGCGCATCGCCCATTTCCTCAACGATTCGCTCATGCTGGTGACCGCGCTCAACCAGAAGATCGGCTACGACAAGGCGGCCGAGATCGCGAAGACCGCGCACAAGGAACACGCGACGTTGCGCGCCACGGCGATCAAGCTCGGGCATCTGACCGGTGAGGAATTCGACGCGACGGTGCGGCCCGAAGAGATGACGCATCCGTGACGAAACTCGCCCGCGTCCTGGCCCGTCTCGTCTTCGGCAACGAGGGGCTTTCGCGCCGGCTCGAAGGCATGGCCTGGGTGCATGCGCTGGCCCGCCGCCTCCGCGTGCGGGAATGGATGAACGCCGCGCTGGCCCGACGCCCCCTTCGGCGCGCGTTGCCGGGTTCCGGAGTCGTCTATTCGGTCGAGACATTTGAAACGCTGGCCGTCGAACGGTCTTATTTTGGCAATCCCCTTTTCGTCGAGATTTTTGCCGCCGATCCGCCCGCGACATTTATCGATCTCGGCTGCAACTCTGGCCTTTTTCCGTGCCTGCTGGCCCATGCCGCGCACGGTCGCGCCCCGCGCGGTATTTGTGTGGACGCCAATGCCGCCCAAGTCGAACTGGCGCGAAAAAACGTGGCGCTCAACGGCTGGCCCGACGTTCACGTTCTCTGCGGGCTCGTTGGGGGAAAAGAGCCGGAAAAGAACGAGACGGAATTCTTTCTGGCGCCGACCAGCCTCGGCTCGTCCCAGTTCGCTTACCGGGAAACGGAGAGCGGACATCCCCTCGACTGGAAACGCATCGTCGTGCCCACCCTGCGGGTCGAATCGACCTGGACGCGACTCTTCGGCGCGGACCTCCGTTGCGGGTGCCTCAAAGTCGATATCGAAGGCAGCGAGATGAATTTTCTCCGCCAGGAAAGCGGCTTCCTGGCCCGCGTCGATAGCATCCTTCTGGAATGGCATATCTGGGCCACGACGCGCGACGAGGTG
Source organism: uncultured Verrucomicrobiae bacterium (assembly GCA_963702985.1). Taxonomy (GTDB): domain Bacteria; phylum Verrucomicrobiota; class Verrucomicrobiia; order Methylacidiphilales; family UBA1321; genus JABDGH01. The sequence goes on along the minus strand of OY969777.1, from coordinate 3,566,524 downwards.
GTGCGCTTCCTGGAAGAGCGCCACTTTCGGCTCGACCGGACGATCGAGGATGAACCGCGCCACGGCGTCCTCTTGTTCCGAAATCGTGGAAAGACAAAAGGAAGTGGAGAATAGGGGATTCGAACCCCTGACCTTCTCATTGCGAACGAGACGCTCTACCAACTGAGCTAATTCCCCGAGGTCTTTGCGGACAAATACTTAGCGATTGAGTTTTATAAGTCGGAAAACCCTCGTCACCCCCGCTCGTCACCCCGTAGTCTTTTTGAAGAGTCCAAATGAGTCCATCCAAAAGCACAAGGCAACAACTGGTGAAGGTGCCGCAGGTTCCCGGCCTCTACCGTCATTCGCTGAACTTCGGATATTACGGGATCAAGAAGCTGGGCGGCAAGAGGAAAGAACATTCCCTCCGCACCACGGATCGCAAGCTGGCGGAACGGCGACTGAAGGATTGGTTGGCGAATCTGGGGAAGGTCGATGCGGGGGTGGAGCGTCTCACGTTGCAGGAATTGGTTGAGAAGCTCCATAAGGTGCGGGCAGGTATCCTTCCCGCGCCAGGGTCTGGTTGAGCGACCCGGAAGTTGCCATCATCCTCAATAGGGCACGCGAACGCGCCAAAGCCAATCCATCCAACGCGGGCGATTTCATGTTCGCCCGGCGCGGCCCGTCGGGCGGTCCCGATCACGAAGCCGATTGATTGGGTGGGGAAGAAAGATGATCTGCTCATCGACAATGGTGTCTTGCCATATGGACTTATGTTACAAGGTGTAATTCCTCGCCGGCATGCACGAGAAGCCCTTCGGTACAGTAGAGTAGAGTAAATCAAATTCCTTGCCATTCGTCCCCCGACGGAGGCATATCGCTTTTGGAAGTCCATGCGCTATCGAAAGACCCTCCCGTTCCGCAGTGTTTTGCTGGCCACGTTCACGGGCGCTTTCTATGCGTACGCTTTTTTGCCGCCCGAAGACACCGCTGGCCCGTTGACTTTGTCGATTGCCGATCCTGGCGAAGTGGAGATGCTTGGTCAACCGTTACGCCTCAACGTCACGGTGAAAAATTCCGGTTCAACCAAGCTCGATGGTTCCGTGCGCTTGGCCGTCATCGATGACTGGCGCATCGAAAATGGTTACTCCCAACCGTTTTCGGTCGAGGCGAATGCCGCGAGGTCGCTCTCCTTCAACGTCATTCCGGGCAAGGGCAGTTACGCCGCGTTGTATCCGGTCCATGCCTGGGCGGAGTTTTGTCAAGGCTCTGCCAATATGACTGCGCATGCAATCTTGATCGCTTCTGTATCGTCTTCCGCCGTCGCCGCCGCCAATCCTCCGCCCAGGCAACTCCCGGCATTGAAGCTTTTGAAGAACGGCCGGCTGCGGCTTGATGCGCCCGGAATATTTCAACCCTTGATCGCCTTGCAGGGCGTGAATCCAGCCGCGAAGCCGATTGGCTGGCAGGGCTGCGATGAAACCACCGGCGCATTGGTGCAGTTGCAGGACATGGATCGCGGAGACCAGCGCCATACCCTCGCCGTGCACCCGGCGTGGCGCAAAGGATGGGGCGATGTGTTTGTCGATTACCACGTCGCGCTGGCGGATCAGACGCCCATCGCCCTCGATTTCGCGACCGCAATCCGTGATAATACCGTTGCGGAACCGCCCAGCGACGGAGCCGAATATCGTGTGCTCGTAGGCGACGGCTTCGCGTTCAAGACGCCCTTCACGCGTTTCTCCGCCGCGAAGCACTGGGAGCCCGCCCACGTCGATCTCTCGTCATATGCGGGGCGTAAAGTTACCTTGCGCCTCGTGACTGACCCCGGCCCTGCGCACAACACCACGTGCGACCAATCGTATTGGGCCGAGCCGATGCTCTCCGGCGGCCTGCCGCCAAAACCCGAGCCCGAAGCCGAGCGTCTCGCGCGTCGTCAAAAAGCATTGGACCAGGCCAAAGGCGCATTGCATGGCAAATCCTCCGCGTGGAGTTGGAAACTGGAGAGTGAAGCGGGTACCACGAGTGCGGCGATTGTGCCCGGTCCCTCCGGCCTCGCGGATGCTTTCATCGCCTTCGTGGATGACCAACGCGAACTCGTTTTCGATGGCTTTACGATTGAGGTGGATGGCCAGGCCATCGGCGTAAAGACAACGGATTTGCCGTGCGACCACGTCGAAAATCATTTCGATGCCGGGCGGGGCACGATCACCGCTTACGTGGCGCGGGGCGATGGGTTGCTCGCCGTGCAATCCGGCGTGTGGGCCGAGAAGGGCGCCTTGCGCATCGCCTTTGCGATGCCGGGAGCGCAGCGCGATTTGCGTGGCGAACCGCGCTTTACGGCTCTGGCCATCGGACCCGCTTCGGAGTTGGCGCATCGGGTTTACGCCGGTTTCGGCAACGTGATTCAAGACCCCTCGCGCTTCGATTTGCAGGCAGGCGGTTTCATGCTTTCCACCCGTCACGCCGGCATGGATTTCACAAACGGCCTCTCCTTGGTACAGGCGAGCGATATTTTCCCTGACCGCTTTCACGTCGATCCGGAGCAGCATGCCTATTCACTGGTCGCGCACCACGATGCGACATTTTCCTTCGTGCCCTCCACACACCAAGCGTTCGCCGCCGCGCGTGTTTATCACGATCTCGCCAACTTCAAACCCGCCGCCGGCGTCGCGAATTTGCTCGGACGCATGTGTCTCGATCAATGGGAAGGTGATTACCGCGAGGCCGCGCAGGACGTGGAGATGGCCGCGCGTTACGGGGTCGCCGACGCGGTCTTCGTGAAGCACGTCTGGCAACGCTGGGGTTATGATTATCGCTTGCCCGACATTTACCCGCCGCACGGCAATAGAGATGATTTTCGTGCCATGGTTGAGACGTGCAAACGCAATGGGATTCTCTTTTGTCCTCACGATAACTACATCGATTTTTATCCTGATGCGACCGGCTATTCCTACGACGACATCTTGTTCAATGCCGATGGCACACCGCAAAAGGCGTGGTTCAACAAAGGGCGCGACGCGCAATCCTATCGCTGGTCGCCCAACGCTTTTGGCCCGTGGCTTGAAGCGAATTTGCAACAAGTCAAAGCCGGCTTCGCTCCCACCGCGTATTTCGTCGATGTGTTCAGCGCGATAGCGCCGATGGATTTTTATGATCGCCAGGGACGTTTCCACCCCAAGACCGTCACGGCGGAACGCTGGGGCGCGGCGTTTGACCGCATTCGCGAAATCCTCGGCAATAACGCACCCACCATCAGCGAGGCCGGTCAAGACGGATTGATCGGTCACCTCGATGCCGGTGAGGCGGATCACAGCGCCTGGCTGCCGGACAGCAAGGATCCGAAAGCGTTTCGCTGGAGCATGAAGGCCGGCGATGCCGAGCGCATCCCATGGCACGACATGGCGTCGCACGGCAGCTTTGTGCTGCTGGCGGGCGGCCTCGGTCCGCGTTACGCGGGTGGCCAGGACGAAACCCTGCATGGTTACGGCAGCGACGATTACCTGAGCCTCACGGTGCTTGGCGGACGCAACCCAATGTGCGACGGCCCCTTCTCGCGCCGCGCTGTGATGACCTACTGGTTATTGCACGATGTTTGCAATCCTCTGGCTCATGGTGAAATGCTCTCGGATGAATTCGCGGGCGACGACATCCATCGGCAGATCGTCCGTTTCTCCAATGGCGGCGTGGTGCAGGTCAATCGCGGCAAAAGTGATTGGACGACGGACGGGGAGGTGTTGCCGTCATTTGGCTTTATCGCCAACACCGCCGGAAGTGAAGCGGGCATCACGAGACGCGAGGGGATTATTTCCGCCTACGCGAAAAGTCCCGGCCTGTTATTTGTCGATGCAAGACCGAATGTCTCCTCCAGCGAGGGACAGGTGCTCGCCCATGTGACCGGCTTGGAGGACCTCGGCAACCGCCGCTTCCGTCTCAGGATCGACTGGCAGGTGCTGCAACCCGCGCCTCCCGGCTTCAAACCGTTCCTTCATTTTGTGGATGAAAAAAGCGACCAAGGCGAAGGCATTCTGTTTCAGGGCGGCTTGAATCTTGACCCGGCCAAGTTGGGTGAAGTGGGAACTTATTCGAGCACAAGCGAAGCGACCGTGCCCTCCAGGCTTCCTGCACCTGCGGACCTCGCGATTCGCTTCGGTCTCTATCATGCTGGTCCGGATGGAAAGCGTCTGCCCATGCTGGTTGCGATGGACCCTGGTGACCGTGCTCGTGGGGGACATCTTCATGTGGAGAATTCCGCCATTTCCTGGCAACCCGAACCTCCCGATCCTAACGTGGAGGCCCGATTTGAACGTCTGAACCTGAACGGCAAGGTGGTCAATTTTGGCCCCGTGGCCACTAATGGCGCATTTCGTCTCGTCTTCGCTGGAACCAATTGGCAATTGACTCCTTTGCCCGATTCACCCCCTTTCAAGGTGGAACTGCGTTTAGATCAATTGAACGCCGGTGGACAAAAAATAAAGGCGATCACCGCAGTGGATTCGGATGGAAACACCGGGGGGCAGGTGAAATTCCAACAGGACGGACAAACCGTTTATTTTGTTACCGCTGCCAAAGTGTTCGCATATTGCATCTCGCTGGCGAATTAAATCCGGTCCGTCCACACTCTTCGAGAGAAGCTGGAAGAAAGGCGCGACTGTCCGGTGGTCTGGCTCAAGGAGAAGGACCATGACGCACGCCATCGAATCGCGGAGCCGGGGGTAAAAATCCTGACGATGCACGGGTCCAAGGGCTTCCAGTTCAAAGCTGTCATTCTGCTTTTTGCCGATGATTGTCCGGCCCAGTTCCCCGACACGGACGAGGCGGAGGAACGCCGTCTTATTTATATCGCCCTCACGCGGGCGGAAGACTACTTGGCCATTTCCTGCTCGAAAAAATCGGGGTTCGTTGCGGAGATAGAGGTGGCTGCGGCGGGTGGGCGCGACAAATAAATTCGATCTCCGATCAGGTTGTTAGAGTTTGTTATGTCTAATTTTTTGCAACCCGAGAGGGTCTAAATGGGCCTATTCGGGATTACCCAAGATAATGAGCACTATTCCGATTCTCCTCTCAGGATCGCGCAGGATGACGTGGAATAAAATGAGCGGCCACGTCTACCCGCTTGCGAGCGGCCAAGATCAGCCAGATCAGAGAGTTTACGCTGCTAGCATGGGTCAAAGCGAATGATCCGCAGTTCTTTCAGGCCATCTGAGCAAATTCGCTTCCCTCATCCAACCTGATCCCATTCAATCGTTATCTTGAATCAGAAAGCCTATGTGTTCAAAGTTCTTTAAAGGGAGTGGATTGCCTATGAAAAGAAAAGTTTTGATGGACTGTCTGATGTGTGTTTTAGGATTGTCAGTGGTCCAAGGACAGACTCCGGTCCAAACAGATCCCAGTGTGACGGCCTCGCCGTTTTATGATCAAAACTGGGCCAACTTCCATCCATTGGATTTCGGGCACACGCCGGTCACGTTTGACCCCACGGATGTGCGACCTGTCGGCACTGTGCCACCTCCGGGAGTGCACCCGCGCATGTTCTTTTCCCCAGAGGATGTGCCTGCGCTTCGAAAGCGCCTCCTGGAGACGCGTTCCGGCCAGGAAGCGTGGAAGAACGTGTTATCGTTCTCCCATGCCTTGCGATACGATTACGACTCCAATGCCGAGTATACAAAACCGGATCTCATGGGCGGCGCGTACAATACTCACGGCCGCATTCCGTTGTGGTCATGCAACCTGAGGGACAAACACGAGGATTTTTACCACGAGCTGGCGGCTGGGCAAAAGCCCTCCAAGGATGAATGGCCGGTTCCCGAGCTTTTCGCCATCGAAGCCCTGCGTTGTCTGGTAGAGAACGACGCCGATGGAGCCCAGACCCTGGCCAAGGCGAGCGTGACCGCCATCCACCTGAAACAGGCCACTTTACCTCCTGCCAAGCCTGGTGAACACCGGGGTGCGTACGGGCCGCTACAGGAATCGAGCTGGGGCATGGTGTACGATTTCATCTACAACTGGATGACCCCGGAGCAGCGGCAGGTGGTGCATGACGAACTGGTGAACGCCTACGCCTACGGGAGCAGCTACGGTACGTTCAATAACGCGGAAGTCTCCCGGAGCAACTGGACCACCTTTTCCTACGACGCCTTTCCCGTGATGGCACTGGAGGGCGAGCCGGGCTTTAACGATCTCCGGTTCCGCGGAATGTACCGGGGCTATCGGAATTTCTACACCTATTCCATCTTTGACAGCGGCGCCGTATTTGAAGGAGAAGGCAAACAACTGCTGGGGCTGGACGCCGTGGTGGCGTTTGACCGCGTGATCCCCAAGTACAACTGTCCGCTGCTGTCCACCCATCCCGCACCGCGCCGCTTTTATGACAATGCGGTCATGGCCTCCTTGCTACCCACCCGCGATGGGTTTGTCGACTTCGACATGTGCGGCGGAATCAAAAGCGGGCTCACCACGCCCAGCGACGTCATTGTTGCCCACTACCTTTACCCGAAAGACAAGAGGATCGATCTGCTCTATCGCACCATGTTCGGCGATGATTACCTCGGTCTTCCGACCGATTTTTGGCTGGTGAACAAGCCGGTGGTTTGCGCGCTCTTCGCGACTGACAACGATCCGAACAACACCTTTGAGTCGCTCCACATTCCCAACACCTTTTTCTGCGGCCAACGAGCCGTGATGTTAACCCGCTCATCCTGGGATAAGGACGGCACGTTTTTAACCTTCCATGTCCGCGGAGCCAGCGGGGGACATCCTTACTGCGACCGCAATGGCATCATGCTCTCCGGTAAAGGCCGTCCCTGGATCACCGTTCCTTACGATGGAGGACAGGGTGCTGGATGGGCTTGCAACACGGTCCAGTTCGAAGGGTTCGACACAACAAATTCGACTCCAGGCCGGGTGGTGGATTTCGTCGATACCCCGCAGGCTTCGTTTGCCGTTGGCGATGCAAAATATGCGTGGGATTGGCAGCACTTCAACATTGAGAAAACCAAGGACGGGAAATCGCCGCTCACCCGGGATGCCGTGGATCGCCACGACTACGATCTTCCGGGCGACTGGACAGGAAAGCTGGTCGAGCATTCGTTTAACGATTTTGCCTACACGAAAGTGCCCGCAGTGGAGTTCTCTGATCCATTGAAATATCTCGGAGGGTGGAACTTGGCGGATGGTGAACTCCAGCCCGTTGCCCGGGCTGTTTATCTCCCGGTGATGAAGGCCTTTCGCACCGCTGGCTTGGTCCGTGGTCCCCACCCCTACGTGCTGGTTGTCGATGACATCCAACGCAACGGGCTGCGCAGCCAGTATGATTGGAATCTCACGCTCATGGATGACTTGGTGCAGGCGCCCTCGCTCCCAACCACCGCTCAACCCGGCGACATGATTTTTGTGGGCAAGAACTCCGTGGCCAAAGACGGCACGCTTGCCCCAGGCGAGCCGTCGCTGTTATTGCGCGTCCTGGACGCACAGGGGCGCCCCGCGACGACGCTGGGCATCCGCTCCAAGATGCAAATCCTGACGATCTCTACATGGGCTGTCCAGCCCGCCTATAAAGTGCTGCTCTACCCCTTCCGCACCGGAGAACCTCTCCCAACAACGAAGTGGGACGCGAGCCATTCCGGGCTGACCATCGATTTTCCGGATCAACACGATCAACTCCAGTTTTCGCCTGCAGACTCCGGTAAAACGAACGTCCAGATCAGCCGCGACGGTGCGCCGATCGTGGCGGTGACGGACCCGATTGCGCCGATGCAAGACGCCGACACGGATGAGCTGGACAAGCAATTGCGGGCCGACCTGAATCAGATACCCTCCCTGAAGAACACCGATCCGGACGCCGATCCGAGTCTTGTCGCCTCGTGGCCTCTGGATCGAATCGAGAATGGCGCCTTCCCCGCCAAGCAACCGGGTGTGGCTGCAATTCCTGCCCAGGAAGCAACCGTTGAGCCAGGATTTTGCGGGAAGGCGATGCGCGTCCCGCCGAGGAGCCTAAAGGTGCCGTTTGACCTTTCACAAGCAACCTCAAAAGGCATCTTCACCCTGGCGGTCTGGGTTAAGGCGGACGCCAACGCGGGCACGATGATCGACCTGAACAGTTTGTGGGGCGCAAGTTTGAACTTCTTGCAGGGCCGGCTCAACCTCAACGGAGTGGGCAAATGGTTCGTCGCAAACGCCGGTAATCAGCCGTTGTCCGGATGGTCGCACGTGGTCATCACGTCCAGTAAAGACCAACTCATCATATACCGGGACGGTTGCGCAATCCTCTCGTTGCCCAAGCCGAATGAGTTTCCCACTCCCAAGGAGTTCTCGCTCGGTGGCGAGTATTTCGGCGGGGTGTTTAGCGGGCAGTTCGCGGATCTTCGAATTTACAACCAAACCCTGGATGCCGGCGCCGTGCAACGCCTCCACCTCTTGGGCGCAATTAAACACGCAAAGGCTGAGCTTAGCCGTAACGATGCAGTTGAAAAGTGAATCACCGTCTGGGAGTTGTTGGAGATGTATCACTTCCAACATGAAAACCACAAGGCTTCGACTCACCAGACGGTGACGGAGGAAATTAGGCTCAAAACGGGCGGCAAGACGATCAAAATCACCACCACCGACGCGAAGCTCAGCGCTCACGCGGGCCAAGCGACGTTCTGGGCTTTTCTGCACCGGGTCAACTTTCGGCCCTTGATCGCCGGGGTGTTGCCGCATCGCCCGACCAGCCCGAATGCGCTGGCTCCGGTGGAGATCGCGCTGAGCTTTCTGGCCGGGATTTTGGCCGGGGCCGACAAGCTGACCCGCATCGCCCACCTGCGCAACGATCCGGTTTTGCCTGAAATCCTGGACGTGAAACGGCTACCGAGCCAGTCGACCCTGTCGCGGTTTTTAGCCGGGTTTGACGGTCAGGCGAAAAATCTGGAAGCCTTTCGTCCCCTCTGGCGCTGGGCGATGGAACAGTTGCCCAGCCGCGCAAAGGGCTACAGCCTGGATTTCGATTCGACCGAGTTGCTCCATGAGGACGGACGGCAAGAAGGAGTAAAAGTCGGCTACACCCGCAGTGGACTCAAGCCGTGTCTGCATCCGCTTTTGGCCGTGCTGGAGGAGGCGAAGCTGGTGGCCGGGTTCTGGCTGCGAGCGGGCAACGCGTCGAGCGCCAATAACATCATCGCCTTCACGCTGGAGACGCTCTCGCTTTTGCCGTCGCATCTGCGGGTGCGCCTGGTGCGGGCCGACAGCGGTTTTTGCCAGGACGACTGGCTGAGCCTTTTGGAAGCGCGCCGCCTGCCCTACATCGTGGTGGCCAAACTCAACGTCAAAGTCCAGCGCCTGATCACGCGCGACACAGTCTGGCAAGCGAGCGGACTCGAAGGCACGGAGGTGGCCGAGGTGGTGCACGAGAGTCCGTCGTGGAGCCGGGCGCGGCGCATCGTCCTGTTGCGCCATCAGAAAACCGAAGGACGACGCGCGGGCGGCAAGCTGCTCATCGAGTGCCCCGGCTACATGTTCCAGGCCCTGGTTACCAGCCTGCCCGAAAGCGTCCCGCCGTTGGAGGTTTGGCGCGATTACAACGCGCGGGCGGGGATGGAAGGCGTCATCAAGGAACTCGATTACGGGTTTGCCCTGCCGAAACTCTGCTGCCAGAAGTTTTGGGCGACCGAGGCGGCGCTGAGTCTTGCCGTCATGACTTACAACCTCACCGTCCTGTTCCTGCGCCACCTCGGCTGGCTGGAACGCAACAGTGTCACCACCCTGCGCTACCGGCTTTTCAACGCGGCGGGCATCCTGAGTCACGCCCAGGGCACGGCCACCATCAGACTCGCCATACCCGCCGCGCATCGACCGTGGTGGCGAGCCGTTTGGGAGAAAATCCTCGCCGATTTCCCCAACTGCGATGCAGTTGGACAACAACCGAGAGCCGCATGAAAAATCCTCGCGCTTTTACCCCTCAACTGCATCGTTACGGCTAAGGTAGTGGGCCAGGCGCTCGTTGAAATAGCCTTCGTTGTCGATGAGAATGGCGAGGTCGGGACGCTCGGATGTGATAACTCGTTTCTGTGCGGTGAGGGTTTTCTCAAGGCAGTGCACCCTTATTTTCCATCCACCTGAAACAAAACCTGCTGATAGATCATTTTAGACCACGCACTATCGCCGGTCGTTAAAGACGTTTAACCGGCCCCCGCTGCGCCCTTTTTTTCCAATTTGGGAACGATAAACTATCGAGCTACTGAGTCCGCAGACGGGCAGGCAACTTTGAAGTTGACCCGCCCACACCCTCTGGCACCGTGTATGGGCCATGGGCAAAATCACGCCTTCCCGCCCATGTCGCCGTCCGCTCGGCATCGGCTTGGACCTTTTTGCCAACCAGGATTGCGTGGGAACGGCGGTGCTGGAAATCACAGTAGAAGCGAAGGTGACCAGAGTGGTCGCCACGATGGCGGTCCTTCTGGGGCTGTCCTTATTCAGCGCAAGCGGCCAGGCGACGAATTCAACGCCGGCAACAAACGCAGCCTCGGCCCCCGCCGATCCGCCAACGACAAACGCGCCACCGGCCGCCGTCACGCCCGGCGCGACAAATTCCCCCGCGCCAGAGACAAACGCCGCCCCGCCCCCGGCAGAGCCGACACCACCCCCGACGGCGCCGATGCCGCCCCCGGCCGATTTCAGGCCGCTGCCGGACGCGGTGAAAGCAAGCCACCCGGAGCTGGCGACGGTGTCGCCCATCGCAACGAACTCGCGCAACCCGCGCGCGCTCGATCTCGAAACTTGTTTTAAGCTGACGGCGGTCCGGGACGACTCGCTCAAGATCAGCATGCAGGACATCAACGTGGCGAAGGCGCAAATGAGCCAGGCGATCGCGGCGCTCTGGCCTGTGTTCACCGTATCGAACCAGCAGGAATTCGTCCACTATGACCAGGGAGCCCCCAAACCAGAGCGCAACTATACTTCCCAGTCGCACGTCGACATGTCGTTTACGATCTTCAACGGCGGCCAGAATTGGAACGCCGTTGGGGCGGGCGACGCGGCCATCGCGGCGAAAAGGCAGACGCTGGCGCGCGATTACCAGACGATCTACCAGGACGTCGCGCAGGCGTTTTACCAGGTGCTGCAATACCAGGGAGACCTGGCGATCCAGCAGGACCTCATCGGCGCGCTGCAGGCGCGCGTGGACGACCTGAAGGCCGCGTATCCCTGGGGCGGTCCCGGCCGTCGGAGTTGCTCCAGTCCCAAACCGACCTCGCCAATGCGAAAGTGACGGCCGAAGCGCAAAAAGGCTCGCTTAACGCGGCCAAGGAAACGCTGGCCTTTTACATCGGGATTCCCTCCAGCCAGTTTGAGCTGAAGGAAACACAGTCGTTCCCGAGCGTGGCCCGTCTGGAATGGTACCTCGGGCACAGCGTGGCGCGGCCCGATGTGCTCGCGCAAGTGGAGACCCTGCGGCAGGCCGAGCGGCAACTCTCCGCCGCCAAGGGCGCATTCTTGCCGACAATAACGGCCAATGGCGATTTCCTCGCCTCGCAGGATCCGGACGTAGAAACGACCGACGCAACGATGACGTTGGAGATCTCCATGCCGATTTTCGACGGCGGCCTTATCCTCGGGCAAAGTCAACCAGAACAAGGCTTTCGTGCGCCAAAGCGCGCTCGACCTTGAGCAACTCAAGCGCACGGCGGACCAGAACACGCGGACGGCTTATGCGAATTTCAACTCGAGCGCGGCCCAGGTGGTGGTGCTGCGCGAGGTGGCGGTCCTGGCGGCGAAAAATCTTAAGGCGCAAGTGGACGATTACCTGCGTGGGGTCGTAAGCAATCTCGATGTCCTGACGGCCCTGAAAGATTACCAGACGGCGCGGGAGCAACTGCATGACTCCAACATGCAGGCGCGGCTGAACCTGATCAGCCTGCACGTGGCGGCGGGAACAGCGGCGACGGGACCGGGAGCCGGCAGCCAGGCGCTGCCGGCAACGAAGGGAACGGTAACAACAACGGGAACGGCAAAGTGACCCATTGGGAATGAATGATACGCCACTTACCGGAAAACCGGTCGTGACCCGGCGGCGGAGCCCTGCGATCTCGTCGCTGGCTGATCTTTCAATCCGCCGGCCGGTGTTCGCCTGGATGCTCATGGCGGCGATGATCATCTTCGGCGCCATCGGCCTTTCGCGGCTGGGCGTGAGCGAACAGCCCGACGTCGATTTCCCCGTGCTCACGATCAACGCGACATGGAGCGGAGCCGCGCCGGAGGTGATGGAGACTGAGATCGTCGACAAGATCGAGGAGCAGGTGATTTCGACGCAGGGCATCCGCAACGTCACCTCCCAAATCCAGCAGGGACAGGCCTCGATCACGCTCGAGTTCGAGATCGAGCGCAACATCGACGCGGCGCTCACCGAGGTGCAATCCAAGCTCAGCTCGGTGGTGCTGCCCCTCGGCGCGGACCAGCCGACGATCCTCAAAAGCAACCCGGAAGACCAGCCGATCCTGCTGCTAAGCGCGTCGTCCAAGTCGCGGGACATCCACGCCCTGACCGAGTACCTCGAACTCAACGTGATCGACCAGCTCAAGATTCTGCCCGGCGTCGGCGAGGTGACGCTGGCCGGATACGAACCGCGCAACCTGCGCGTCTGGGTCGACAATCAACAAGCTCAAGCCGCTGCAACTGACCATCCTGGACGTGAAGACCGCCCTGCTGAACGAACAAGTCGAGGAAGCCGCCGGCTACCTCGAGAACTCCAGCAACGAATTCAACGTGCGGACCATGGGCGAAGGCGTCACGCCCGAGGAGGTGGGCAATATCCAGATCAAGAAACGGGGCGGCGAAGACATTTACAATTCGAATATCCGCATCCACGACGTGGCGCGGGTGGAGGACGGGCTCGACGACATCCGGCACATGGCGCATGGTGAACGGCACGCCCGGCATCGGCATCGGCATCAAAAAGCAGCACGGGACCAATTCGGTGGCGGTGGCGAAGGCGGTGAAGGCGCGGCTGGCCGGGATCCAAAAGACCCTGCCGCCCGATATTACCATCGAGGTGAATTTCGACAGCAGCGTGTTCATCCAGGACGCGATCCACGAAACCGAGTTCACGCTGGTCCTGTCGATCCTGATCACCAGCCTGGTCTGCTTCCTGTTCCTCGGCTCGTGGAGCTCGACCTTCAACGTGCTGCTCTCGATTCCAACCTCGGTGATGGGAACATTCGCGGTGCTCTACTTCATGGGCTTCACGCTCAATTTCTTCACGCTGCTGGGGCTGTCGCTGGCCATCGGCATCGTGGTGGACGACGCGATCATGGTGCTGGAAAACATCGTGCGCCACCACGAGATGGGCAAAAGCCGGGTGCTGGCGTCGCGGGACGGGGCGCGGGAAATCACCTTCGCGGCGCTGGCGGCGACGATCGCCGTGGTGGCGATCTTCCTGCCCGGTGGCGTTCATGAGCGGGATCATCGGGCGGTTTTTCTTCCAGTTCGGCATCACGATCTCGGCGGCGGTGCTGCTGTCGCTGATCGAGGCCATCACGGTCACGCCGATGCGCTGCTCGCAGTTCATGGGCGGCACGCGCGGCGGCTACTCGCGCTGGGCGGACGAGCGAGTTCGACAAAATTGGACAGGCGTACCGGGCGGTGCTGGCCTTTTGCCTCGACTGGCGCGGACTGGTGCTGGCGGCGGCGACGGCGCTGTTTCTGCTCTCCCTGGCGCTGGCGTGGCTGCTGCCAAAGGAATTTTTGCCGCGCCAGGACCAGGACGCGTTCCTGATCCGGGTGCAAACACCGGTCCATTCGTCCCTGGCGTTTACGCGGGAGCAAACTGGCCGAGGCGGAGAAGATTTTGCGGACGCGCCCCGAAATCGACCATTTCTTCTCGGCCATCGGCGGGTTCACCAGCGACACCGGGGCCGCGGACGGCCCGGTGACCGACGGGCAGGTCAACAGCGCCCTGATTTACGTCACCCTGCTGCCGAAGTCCAGGCGTGAGACGGGGCAATTCGCGCTGATGGACGATCTGCGCGCGAAACTCGGAAACATTCCCGGCATGAAAGCGGTCCCGCAGGACCTGGCCTCGCACGATTTCATCGCGGGCCGCGGATTTCCGGTGGAGCTCAACCTGCGCGGCCCCGACTACGCCGTGCTGGAAAAAAAATCGCGGGACATCATCGATTCCATGAACAAGACGGGCGAGTTCCGCGACATCGACACCGATTTCCGCGCCGGGATGCCCGAGGTGCGGATCTATCCCGGACCGCGGGCGGGCCACTGAGTCCGGCGTGACGGTCAACACCATCGCGGCCACGGTCGAGGCGGCCATCGGCGGTGTCGCTCAGAGCAAGTTCACGAACAAGGACCGGCGCTATGACGTGCGCATGCGGCTGGAAGGCGCCCAGCGGCTGAGCCCGGACGACATTCTGAAGCTCGACGTGCGCACCGACTACAATGAGATGATCCCGATCTCGAGCGTGATCACGACCGAAACGGTCAACACTTACCAGACCATCGCGCGGACGCTGCGCGAGCGGTCGATCTCGATTTACGCGAACATCGCGCCGGGCGTGTCGCAGTCGGCGGCGCTGAACCGGGCGGAGTCCATCGCCCAACAATCGCTGCCCGCCGGGTACCGCGTTTTTCTAAGCGGCGGAGCGCAGATGTTCCGCGAGACGTTTTCCAGCCTCTTCTTCGCACTTTGGCTCGGGATCATCGTCTCCTACATGGTGCTCGCGTCGCAATTCAACAGCTTTGTCCATCCGTTCGCGGTGCTGCTATCGCTCCCGTTCAGCCTCAGCGGGGCCTTCTTTGGCCTGTGGCTGACCGGGCAGTCGCTCAACCTCTACAGCCTGATCGGGCTGGTGCTGTTGATGGGAATCGTGAAGAAAAATTCGATCCTGTTGGTCGAGTTCGCGAACCAGAAACGGTTCCTGGAGGGCCTGTCGCCCCGGGAGGCGATTTTATACGCCGGGCCGGTGCGGCTGCGTCCCATCCTCATGACTTCCCTGGCCACGCTGGCTGCGGCGGTTCCGCCGGCGCTCGCGCTGGGTCCGGGGGCGGAGAGCCGCATCCCGATGGCGATTACGGTGATCGGCGGCGTGTTGGTGTCGACCTTTTTCACGCTGCTGGTCGTCCCGTGCGCCTACATCCTGCTGGTGCGGCTCGAAAGCCGGACGCATCCGGAACGGGAGCTCTACACCGAGCCGGTGAAGCCGGTGATGAGGCCGGGGCACGCGACAATCGAGGCCCCTCAACCGGCGGCGGCCACCACCGGGTCCCCCGACCCAAGGTAGCGCATGATGACCCTTTCCGACTTGTCGATCCGGCGTCCAGTGTTTGCCTGGATGATGATGGGGGGGCTGATGTTCTTCGGCGCGCTCTGCTTCATGCGCCTGGGCGTGAGCCAGCTTCCCGAGGCGACTCAGCCGGTGCTGACAATCGAGGCCTTCTGGACCAGCGCCTCGCCCGAAGTCATGGAGACACAGGTGGTGAACCCGATCGAGCAGGCGGTGATTTCCGTGCAGGGCCTCCAGGACATCGAGGCGAACATGCGGCAGGGCGCCGCGACGATCAAGCTGTCTTTCTACACCACGAAGAACATCGATGCCGCGCTGCAGGAGACGAATGCGAAGCTGCGGTCGGTGAAGCTGCCGGGTGACGTGCAGCCGCCGACCATCCTGAAAATCAACACGGACGACCATCCGATCATGTGGCTGGCCATCACCTCGACGAAGCGTCCGTTCAAGGACATCCTGACCTACTTCGATCTCAACCTGCGCGACCGGTTCCGCGTGATTCCGGGCATCGGAAACCTGATCCTCGGCGGGTGGTCGGACCGGAACCTGCGCGTGTGGGTCGACAACAACCAGTTGAATGCGCTCCAACTGTCGATTCTCGACGTGCGCGACACGCTGAGGGTTGAAAACAACGAGACCGCCTCGGGCTACCTGGAAAACGGCCAGGAACAGATGAACGTGCGCACGATGGGCGAGGCGATTTCACCGCAACAAGTGGGCGATCTCCTCATCACCCAGCGGGGCAAACGACGGATTTATGACTCGAACATCCACATCCGCGACGTGGCCGCGGTCGAGGACGGGCTGTCGGACAAGCGCAGCATGGCGCGAAGCGACGGCCTGGTGACGCTGGGCGTGGGCATCCAAAAGCAGCATGGCGAGAACGACGTGGTCGTCGGGCAGCACGTGCGGACCTTCGTGGATCAGATCAACCGGGAGTTCAAGACGAGGGCGCCCGACCTGAGCATGACGGTCAATTTCGACGGAACACGGTTCACCTCGCGGGCAATCAGCGAAACGGAGTTGACCGTGATGCTCTCGGTGCTGGTGACCGAGCCTGGTCTGCTGGGCGTTTCTCGGTTCGTGGAGTTCAACCTTCAACGTCCTGCTCTCGATCCCGACCTCGGTTCTCGGAACATTCATCGTGATGGAGCTGCTCGGCTTCACCATCAACTTTTTCACGCTGCTGGGCATTTCGCTGGCCATCGGAATCGTGGTGGACGACGCGATCATGGTGCTGGAGAACATCGTGCGCCATTTCCACATGGGCAAGACGGCGCGGCAGGCGGCGCTCGACGGGGCGCGGGAGATCACTTTCGCCGCGACGGCGGCCACGGTGTCGGTCATGGCGGTGTTCGTCCCGGTGGTGCTGGTGCGGGGGATGGTGGGGGTGTTCCTGTTTCAATTCGGGGTGACGATTTCAACCGCGGTGGGGCTGTCGCTGCTGGAGGCGATCACGCTGACGCCGATGCGCTGCTCGCAGTTCATGACCGCGAGGAAGGACGAGTCGCGTTTCGCGAATTTCGCCGACCGGACTTACGCGGCGGTCGCGAGGGCCTATCGGAACCTGCTGGCGCTGGCGCTGCGGCACCGGTGGAAGGTGGTGGGGCTGGCGCTGGCGCTGTTCGCGGGGTCGCTCACTTCCTTGCTGATCATCAACAAGGAATTCCTGCCCGATCAGGACATCGCAACATTCATCATCCAGTACCAGACGCCGGTGGGATCGTCGCTGGCGTTCACGAGCGCAAAGGCGGCGGAAATGGAAAAAATCCTGAAGGCGGAGCCGTCGGTCCTCCATTATTTCGTGAACATTGGCGGCTTCCAGGGCGGAGAGACGAACAAGGGCCTTGCGTTCGTGTCGCTCAAGAACCGGTCCGAGCGCAACGAGAGCCAGCAGCAGGCGATGGATTTCGTGCGCGACGAGATTACGCGGAAGATTCCGCGCGATTTCACGGCCTTCCTCATCAATCCGTCGGGCAATTTGGGCGGGGCCAAGCGCGGAACGAACCTGGAGCTGAGCGTGCGCGGCAGCGATTACGGCGTGCTCAAGGAGAAGGTGGCGGAGATAACGAGACGGTTCGCGGCCAGCGGCCTGATGACGGACATCGACACCGACTTCCGCGACGGCGTGACGGAAGTCCATGTCGAACCGGACCGCGACAAGGCGGCGGCCAGCGGCGTGAGCGTGCAGAACATCGCCGACACGATCAACACGGCCATCGGCGGCGTGAGGCAGGGAAAATTCACCAGCGGCATCCGGCGCTACGATGTGCGGCTGCGGCTGCGGCCGGAGCAGTGGCGGACGCCCGCGGACATCGACCGGCTTTTCATTTGGACCGATTACGGAGAGCTGATTCCGCTCTCGTCGGTGACAAAAGTGACGGAGGAGAAGATGCTGCTGACCATCACGCGCGAAATGCGGCAGCGGGCGATCAACATTTACGCCAACACAGCCACGGGAAAATCGCTCGACCAGGTGATGGCCTTCGCTCGAACCACGGCGGCGGCCGTCCTGCCTTCCGGCTACACGATGACGGAGGTGGGGGCGTCCAAGGACGTGATCGAGGCGGCATGGAGTTTCGCGTTCACCCTGGCGCTGGCGCTGGTGATTTCGTACATGGTGCTGGCGGTGCAATTCAACAGCTTCATCCACCCGGTCCCGGTCATGATCGCGATTCCGTTTTCACTCACCGGCGCGCTGCTCTCGCTGGTGGTCACGCACCATTCGCTCAATCTCTATAGCCTCATCGGGATCATGGTGTTGATGGGGATCACCCTGAAAAACTCGATTCTCCTGGTCGAATTTTTCAACAAGCAGCGGCGCGAGCACGGCCGGTCGCTGCGCGATGCGATCCTCGAAGGCGGACCGATCCGGCTGCGCCCGATTGTGATGACCTCGACGGCGACAGATGGCGGCCTCGTTCGTGCCGGCGCTCGGCATCGGCCCCGGCGCGGAGGTGCGAGTCTCCATGGCGGTGGTCATCATCGGCGGCGTGCTGGTCTCGACCCTCGTATCGCTGGTCGTGGTGCCGTGTCTCTATGACATCCTCGCCCCCGAGGAAGACAAGTCCCGCCCCGCGCGCGAGGAACTCGACCTGGCCGATGCTTGGGAGGAAGAGGAGACTCTGGCGCATTACTAGGGCCTGAGAGAACCTTCGTTGTGCCCGGGTTGAAGCGTGGTCGTCAGGCGATGACCCCGTGTCGCGGTCTCGACCGGCGCGCCGTTCAGGGTCAAATGGCGGTGCCGCCCGTCATCCGGAAGCGCGAGCGTGGTCGTTGCGCCCGCAGGCACATCGAGGGAAAAGTCGAGGCCCTCCGCCGATGTCTTCCAGGAAACGGAAACGAGTCCGTACTCGGTCACGACTTTGCCCTCCGCCGAGGTCAGATCGCCCAGGTGGGGTTCGATCAACAGGGTTTTGTTCCAGACCGGTTCATCGCGGCGGACCCCGAGCACATAGGCGTTGAGAAAATAACCGGGGTACATGCCATAAATATGGGCGTGGGAACCGCCGCCGAATTCTTCCCACGAGCAGACGTAGGGGGCGACCGCCATGCCTTGCCAACCCTTTCGGAAAGAATCGAGCACCTCCTTGTCCAAATCGGGCGTATCGGCCGCATAAAGCAATTTGTCCAGGTAGTAATAGATCATGATCCGTCCATTCATATGGCGATTGGCCAGGAGATATTGCTTCACGCGGTCCCCGCGGCCGGCCGGGACGATGCCCTGGTCCAAGGCGAAGATGGCGGGATAGGCCGTGGGCGCGACCAGGTTGTCGGTGATGGGTTGGCCCGGCGCTTTGTTCACCGATCCCGGGGCGTCCTTGGCGGCGGCGGCGTTCGACTCGGCCTGGTCAAAATAGCCGGAATAATAAGAGCCGTCCTTTTCATCCCAAAGCACCTGGTTGTAGGCCTTGGCCAGATCCTTCGAGGCGGCGTCGAATTTTGTCGCATCGTCCTGTTCTCCGATTTCATGAGCAAGATAGGAAGCATCGACGAGCGCCTTGTAAACAAACGCGTTGATGCCCGCGCCCTCGAGCATGATGTAGCCCATGGGATTTCCCCACACCACCCATTCGCGGGCCAGCACCAGTCCGCGCGAGGTGCGGCGCTCCAGAAAATAGTTCATCTGCGCGACGACGGCGGGCCAGATTTCCCGCACGGCATCGGTGTCGTGCGTGGCTTCATAATAGCGGCGGATGCCTTCGACCCAGCCGCACGAGCGGTCTTCCATCTTGGCGTGAATATCGTAGCGATCCGAGCAGGTATGCGCCTTGACCCAGCCTTCCGGCTGCAGCGTGAGCGCGGTGCGGCGGATGATTTCATGCTCGATGCGCGGATCGGCGTACCAGGGCTTGCCGTCCGGGCCGGGCCCGGCCAATTCCGTGCGGACGATGTCGAAACCGGGGGGATCGTCGTCCATCCACTCGACCCGTTCGCGGTCCGCGCAATCGACAAAGGAGTCTTCGCTCAAGACCTGCCCGGACCGGGCGCACATCGTCCAGAGCTTGTTTAAGAATTCGTCGTTGCAGTGAAAGCTGCCCGCCAGGTCGAACGGGTAGAGCCGCTCGACGACCTCGATTTTGCGGATAGTCGCCTGACCGCTCTTGAGGGTAAGCGATCCCTTCAAAAAGCCCGTCGTATCCGAGGTCATATAAGTCTGCACCCCGGCCCTGGCGATGTACTTCACGTTGGCATGATCCAGATCGATTTCCGCGCCATCGGACGCTTCCAGTTCGATCTTCGTATAGCCCTGGACCAGATGCGGGCACGAGAAGCTTACCTTTTCGCCGGCTTTCATGGTCAGCGGAAAGGTGACGCCCCGATCGTAGGTCACTTCGATGGATGTTTCGCGCAGCCTTGGAATCCGCCGGGCCGTCAACGCGCCCCAGGCGCCGCCGTCGACCTTCGCCGCCGGACTCCATTTGCCGTCATCGTAACCCGGCTGCGTCCAATCGCCGTCCTCCACCCGCGCGTCGATTTGGTCGATGACGCCCGGCCAGGAAACGGAGGCGGAGCGATAACGGGTCTTGTCGCTCCACTTCCAGGTCTCATCCGTGCCGATGCTGAGATCGCCGCCGCCGCTCTTGATTTCCAGAAGCGCCGTCAGGCCGGGCGCATGACGCATCATTTTCCCACCGCTGGCGTTGGCCATGACCAGCACCACGAGTGAATTGCGGCCCGATTGCAGTTCGCTCGATAAATCGATGGCGTCATATTCGGGACCGTTGGGTTGAAAGCGAGCCGGGCCGCGCTCGACGTAGTTGCCATTGACCCAGAGCAGGTATCGGGCGTCGGCGAAAAGGTTGAGCAGGGCGGAGGCCGGCTTGCCGCTGAGGTCAAAATCCTTTCGGAAGGCGACAAAATAGGTGTTTCCCGGAGCGGGCCCTGACATCCAGATCATGCTTTGCTGGAGCTTGCTCCCCGTGGCATCGGCCTTGATCGTGGGAAAGGCCTGCAGCGGCGGAGTTGCGCCTTGGCAATAAACCAAGGAGGAAGCCGCGATCCATGCGCCGACAAAACCGCGGAAGATAAAGTCCTTCACTAAAAAGGCCCGTGTCGAAGTTGGCATGATTATGAGTTGATCACAGGAGGCGTGGAGATCGACGTGGTGGCTCCAACAACCATATGGCAGGGCAATAAGATGGTTCGATGCAATTCGTTGGGGTTGGCTATTTGAGTGAGGATGCGCCGCAGGGCGGCCCGGCCAAGTTCTTCCGCGGGCAGTTGAGTCGAGGTCAATCTCGGCAGTCCGTAAGGCGAGCTTGGCCTGGCGTGAAAGCCGGTAACGGAGATGTGTTCCGGGATTTTATATCCCCTTTCAAGCAAAGACCGGGTAAGGGAATAACCCAGGATTTCGCTGGCGCAAACCCAGGCGGTGACGCCTTCGGAAATCAAGTTCTCGATTTCTCCGGTGGGAAAAGCGAAGACTTCCTCGGCGGACGCTTGCGGGAGGCTGACTGGGATAACGTGCTTCGGGTTATAGGGCATATCCATCAATCCAAGCATTTCCACATAAGCCGCATGCCGGGACCTGGACCAGCTCATGGCGGTGCAGTATCCGAAAAAGCCTATCTTTGTCTTCCCGGAAAAAACCAGATGACGGATCAACTCTTCCATTCCTCCCCGCTCCTCAACTCCCACCACGTCGACTTTCAACCCGGCGTAGGTGTGAACAACGGAACAGATCAGACAGCGACGCCTCAATTCGCGCACCACATCTTCCGGCCAGCGGTGGAGAAGAATAATCCCTTTGACATGGCCGGTTCTCAAGGCTCGCGGCTGGGAATCCGGATAGAGGACCCCTTTGCAATCCTGCGGGCGATAATGATGGGACATAACGGCGACATTATGCGCAACGGCCGCTTCGCTGATGCCGGTGAGGTAACCCTGGTCCGCCGTTCCACCATAGCTTAAAGAAAGCGTTAAAACGCTCGCCTCGCTGCTTACATCCTCGCCGCGTTCACTCACGACATAGCCCATCTCGGCCGCCGTATCCAGGACCCGTTTGCGCGTTCCCGATTTGGTGCCGCGGACATTGCGGAGCGCCCGGGAAATCGTCGATTTCGACATGCCCAGCTTATGGGCGATGTCATCGATCGTGACGCGGGTCACGCCCATATCTTTGTAAGAACGGCGCGGCATGTCTGACCTATCTTGGGCTTAATCCGGTTATATTCACGAAAAAAAGAGTGAACGGGTTCATGGAGGAGAAGCCGGCTTTCCCAATTGCAAGGTTGCCGTTATTTTGCGAATGGAATCGCCGTCCATCGTCTCGGGCGCCGCGTTGAGGTCTGGTCTTACACACACGGTGAAAAGTCCCGTCGACGCATCGTATTGGGTCGGCTCAGCCTGTCCCGCTTGAACGGAAACTTCAGGCGCCCCGGGAGCATAGCCCTGCAATTTCACCTCCGGTTCACTCGCGGCCAGAACAACCTCCACGGTCAGCTTGCCGCCGGCGTCTTGCAGAGAGGAAATACGCTTCTTGCCCGTGCCGACGAATTTGTCCGGATCGCCAAGGAAAGCGATCCCGCTCGAGCCAAGCGGCGCCGCGATGAAGTAGGCGCAATCCTGGCCTTTCAAACCAATGGAGAGAGTCGCTCCCTTGTCCAGTTTTTCACCGGTTCCGGCGAAGTAATCATAAAAATAAACCGGCCCCGAGCACCCCAGGTCCTCGGGTTTGAGCGAAAGCGCGTCGGTTCCCGCTTTGGAATGTTTGACGGCCACCGCGTAGATGGTCTTGAGACCGTCGTGATCGGTATACGTCGCGGCCACCAGGGGAACATCCTGTTTTTGGGCCTCGGCAAGATAGGCGCCGTCGATTGGCAGCAAAGGCGCATCGGGCTTGACGATCACACCATCGGCTCGCACGGCCTTCAGAATATTGGCCTTGTTCTCCATGCCGATGGCATCGCCGGTGCCGACGGGCCCGGCTGACAAAGTGCCGAGAAGGATATTATAGATTTCAGTGCTCTTATAGACATCCGTCCAGGGCCAGATCCCGAGGGAATATGCCAGCCGGGACGTATAGAGAAATTCGCGATACTTGCGGGGCTCAAAGCGGTCACCGCTGACACGGATCGAGGTGAGGTTATCGTATTTGCCGCCTTCCAGGAAACAGCGGGGCGTCGCCATGCAGTATTGCATGGAGAGTCCGTGCGCCTTGCTGGCGTTGGCCATGCCGTCGAAAAACGCGTCGCCCAGGCCGACGGTGGAGGACAATTCGGGAGAATTCTTCATTATTTCACTCAGCCAGTCCTGCTCATAGGCCAGGACGCCGTTCGCTTTCAGATAAGTGGTGATTTCATCCCAAAAGCCCGGATCGACCGCCGCGATTCCCGAAATTTTGTAGCGCTCGTGATAAGGGCTCGTCGGATCGATCCAGCGATTGTGCGTCATGAAGGGAAGCCTGACTTTCTCATGAAAGGCTTCCATGCCGTCGGGAAAAATAAACGGATGCGCCTTGTATTCGATCGTGCCGCCATAGCGGTTCCAGTCTCCCTCCGGCAATTTGGAGTTTTTGGGGGCCTCATGCTTCCCGTTGGGAGCTGTCAGGGTCTTGTGATACCACCAGCTATCGAGTTGCAGGTAGCGGATGGGAATCTGCTCCGCGCGATACGAATCGACCAGGGTTTGCAGGGTCGCCTGATAGCCTTTTTGCAGGTCGTAATTGTACCAATAGGCCGCGCCAGCATCGGTCCAGTAGCCGTAATATTTTAAAAATACATCCACGTCGTTGGCGGGACGTTTCTTGCCCTGCAAATCGGTCATCGCGTGGCCCCAACTGTCCCACGTGTGATTGATCCCCTGGCCCAGCGCCATGAGGGTTTGCTGCGTGAACCCGGCCGGAACGTTCCTCAAGCTGCCGTTAAAGCCGCCGGCCAGTTGAGCTTTGCCGTCGCCCACCATGCTGGCGCAAATGAAATGCGAGGCGGGCGACATGACCAGCGCATGGTCCTGCCGATCGAACAGGAGCCACGGCGTGGAGGCTTTTTCGAGGCTGAAACTCGGAGGAGAAAACACCTTGTTTTGGTAGCTGAACGAAAAAAGGCCTTGAGGTAGTGTCGTGAAATTCGGGAACGGCGAAGGCGCGGTGTCACTCGCTTGCGGGGAAGTCTGGGAAAATAAAACGAGATTGTTGCCGTCATAGAGCCGGATCATGCCGGTCATGGGCCGCTCCGCATCCGTAAAGGCAAAGGAAAGCTGCTGGTAATCTCCCACGGCATCTTTGTCCTTCCCGGAAACAATATTTTGTGCCGGGCTGGGCAGACTGCCCATGAATCGCCAGCCGGGTTCCTTGGCTGAAACCTGGTAGCTCCCGTTCGCATCGACAGCCACGCTCGAATTTCCAGAGGCGGAACTGATCGTCGCGGCCGAGGCCGCGAGGTGTGGGATCAAGAACGAGGCCGCCAGGACCATAAGGAGCTTGAATTTGATCATATATTATTCCTGGTAGCGGGTGGGTTACAGGCCATGGATATTAACCCTTAGCCAAAGACAAGTTGCGGAGAGTAGGGTCATAATTCCATCCGGGATGAGGAGAAAATGGCCGCCGCTTTTTTCCGCCCATTCGACGGGCATCTCCTCGATGGGACTCTTATTGCGTTTGAGCAGCAGCAGCAATTCGAGATCAAAACAGAAGCCGTTTTCATGGCTGCGGCCGCGCACGTTTTCCCATGGAAATGAGGACATGATTTTGAATCCGCACTGCGGATCCTGAAAGGAGCACCGGAAGGCCAGGTTGACGGCCCGGGCAAACATTCGTCCGGCCAGTTTTCTAAGCCAGGTTCGATGCGCCCGCCGGCCCTGGCGCACGGCTACGCAGACTCCGGTCTCGGCTGGGGCCGAGTCACGGCTTACGATGCCAAAGACACGGCCCACCTCGCGGGCGGGAATGGCTCCATCCGCATCGACAAAGGCGAGCCGCGTGGCTTTCACCCCGCTGTTCCAGCCCGTTCGGATCGCGCAGCCTTTCCCGCGCCGGGCATTCAGGCTGAGCAGTGGCAGGATCTGGACAGACGTCGAATTTCTTATTTTGTCCAGGGCTTGCGTCAGCTCACGCAGCGATGCCGCGGATGAACCGTCGTCCACAATCTGAATTTTGGTCGTATAAGTGGCGTCTCCCAACTGCCGGACCAAGTCGCGAAGAAACGGCGGCAACCGCCGGTGCTCTTCATAGGCCGGGATGACGAGCAAAAAATCACAGGTTGCGTCCATGTTATGATTGCGGCTGGACCGGCGGCGGGGTCTCGGCATAAGGACCGAAGCTGAGGAGTTCCCGCGCTTCTGTTTCGCTCCGTTGCAGGAACGCCTGCGAGCCGGGCAGCTTGCGGCAGACCTCCTCGATTTCGTCCGGCTCGAGCAACATCCAGGCGGTGGAAAGGGCATCCGCTATCGCGGCGGAGGAATGCAAGGCCCATGCGCGATAAGGTCCCGGCGAGGGCCGGCCCGTCCGCGGATCCAGAATATGCGCGCCTTTGACCGAAGTGCCCGACGCGCCAATGGCGCCTTGGCGGAGCAATACCTTCCTGGTCGCCGCGAGCGAAACTTCCCAACCGGCGGAGCCGGGATCGGGCGCGTCCAGGGCCAGGATGCTGCTTTCCCCCGCCACGAGCAGCGCGCGGGTGATGTCCCAGGCCTGCAACTCCTCGGCCATGCGGTCGAGGGCAAAGCCTTTGCCGATCGCGCCCAAGTCCAGCGCCACGGGTCCGCCGGTTGGGCGGACGGTGAAATTTTCCGGGTCCATGAGCAGGCGGCCGCGCTCGTGGCGCGGAGGCTCCTGCCGTTCAGCGCGCCGGGCTTCCATCTCGACGCCCAGGCCCGGATCGAAAGCGCCGCCGGTGATTTGCTGCATACGCGCCGCGAGTTCGAGGCATTGAAATGTATCGGTGCTGAGACGCAACGGTTCGTCCGGCGACAGGCAGCGTATGTGCGTGATCTCGCTGTCCTGCCGATACCGGTTGAGCAATTTTTCCAGGCGGGCGGTGATTTGAAACGCGGCCTGCGCGGCCTGCCGGGCGTACGCGGCGTTTTCGTGCGCGAGACGCACCTCGAAGAAGGTCGCCATGTGCTCCTGCCGATGCCGATGAATGGTCGAGGCCGGATTATTCATGAGGCGCGGGTTTGGAGAGAACGACAGCAAGGACGTCCGAACGCAAACCAAAGTATTCCGTTTTCCAGCCGGGACCAACTTTCGCCTGCAACGCGGGAAGGAGGTCGGGCGAGGTGATCACGATATCGCCCGTGATTTCCGATGGAATTTCATTCCAATAGCCCACGGGCTGGAGGCGTCGCAGGTACCAGGGCAGCGGCCAGTAATCGGTGCTGATGACTTCGATGATATTCGCCGGGTCGTCGGGGCAAGCCGATTTGAGCCGCGCCACGGTCGCGACGAGTCGGTCGACATCCTCCACGGTCGGCGAGTAAGCGAGGGGATTGCGCGCGTCGGCGGGATGCGCAAAGCAGGTCGCAAGAGTCTCGCGGCTCAGCCCCAGCAACGCCAGGGCCGCGAGTAAAAGGAGTCCCGGACGGAACTTTCCGGCCGCTTGCCACCAGGATGCCGCGCCGACGCCGGCCAGCAAAATGGCGGGCGCGAGGATGTTGATCTCGAGCCACGGAGTTTTATAGGGAATGACGGAATAAATAATCCCAAGCGCCACGGTGAAAAAAAAGAGCAGCCGGACCAGCGTCAGGTTCCAGCGCAGAATCGTTCCCGCTATGGCAAGACCGAAGACGATCCAACCGCTCCATGGCACCGCGTAAAAATGAGGCGCAAGAAGCCAGGAGAAATAGGTCCACCACGGCTTTTCATGGCCTTCGCCGCCGGCCCGATGAACGAAGCGCAATTGGCCCGCCAGGGCGTCCGCCAACCCGTGGGGATTCGTGCCGAACGAACTGAACAAAAGCGCGAAGACGGCCAGGAAAGCGAGGGCCGCAAGAAGCAGCGCCTTGGCGTAACCTTCGTTCCCAAGCGCAACTTTGGAACGGGGAATCCGGGTGAACCACGCGCCGATGGCGGCCAAACCAGCCGCCAGCAGCACGAGCGGAGCTGTTTCCTTGGTGGCGAAGAGAAGCGCGGTCACGACGCCCGAGCCCAACGCCGCGCCGGTCGAGCACCGGCTCGCGACCAGGGACCAAAGGCAGCGCAGCAATGCCAAGCTCAGCAACACAAACAGGCCTTCGTGGATGAAGTAGCGTTGGTAATAGACGAACGGCGCGGCGAGGGCCAAAAGAACACCGGAGATCAGCATGGCCGTTGCGCTCAAGTCCCCGACCCAAAATGCGAGAAGGAGAATGGTCGCGGCGCCCACGAGCGCGGAAATCAGCCGCGGATGCCACGCCTCCATTTCTGCCAGGTCGTGCAGCCCGAGGCCGCGCAATACGGGCCAGCTCAGATAATAAAGAGCGGGGCCGTGCGAATCGTGCGGGTTGTAATGATAAGCGCCGGTCTGGAGCATCTCGCCAAGGACGACCGCATGCACCGCTTCATCCGTGTGCATGGGCCGGTCTTCGAGATGCGTGCAGCGCAAAGCCAGCGCGGCGCCTGCAATCGCGGCGAGCCGCATCCACGTTCTATGGCATTTTAACATACTGCGGAACTAACTCTTGGGTGGCCCGGACTACTTGTTGTCCGGGCGCGCGTAGCGCGCAGGAAGCGAACCCCATCTTCGTTCCCCTTGAGATTATCGCATGCGGATGAGTCAAATCGCTTCCTGTCGCCTTCGGCGATCCGGGCAACAAGTAGCCCGGACCACCCGGGAATAATCCGGGCACGATATTTTATTATGCCCTGACTATTTTCCCCAAACTTCCACTTCAATGTAATGATTGTTGTCGTTGGTGGTGTTGCCGTCGCTGTAGAGCCGCACGTAGCGTCCCTTGACTCCCTTGGCATCGATCAGGCGTCCCTCGGAAGTTTCTACATAGGCCGGGTCTTTCCCCGCGCCGAGTCCAATGGCGTTGGTTGAATCGTTGTTGTAAACGGTCTGCACCTTGTCGATGAAATCAGGATCGTCCGAGACCTGCACCACCACGTCTTTATAAACGCGCGCCTGCGAGTGATAATGCCAGACGAGAATGGCATAGATGCCGGCCGATTTGCCGAGGTTGATCTGCACCCATTGCTTGCCCTTGTCGAGTTCGACATAATTTCCTTCGTCGCCATCCTTGATCCCATCGGTGATCTGGCTGAGATCGCCCGTCGTGGGCTGGCTGTCGCTGCTCGTCACGGTCTTGCCCCTGGCCAGGTTCGTGCAGCCCTCGGGAATCATGAAGTCGGGGCGCCTGCCCTGCCGGGGAGGTTCCAGGTTCGGCACTTTAACCGGCACCGGCGTGCCGACAAACAGCGGCTTGGGCAGATCGGTTTTTAGCGGCACGAGCTTGGTGTCATCCGCCGGCGAAGACAGGAGGCTCAACAATAGTGCGGGGACGATGAGGGCGATGGACTTTTTCATAAATCAAATCAGGCTATCGAATCTTCCGGCTTGAGGAAAATCATCGTTTTGGCCAAGACCGCCTCGCTGGCTTTGAAGATCGCGATCTCGCTTTTGAAAGCCTCGTCGGCCGGACAATTCAACGTGGCCTTGCCGCGGATGGCCGCGAAGAAATTTTCCAGGTGAGGCTGATGCGGCGGCTTGTTCAAGACCACGGGCAGGTTGTAGGCGGCCAGCGCCGCCGTTTCCCGCGCATCGACCGTTGTCGCGGCGTTGTCGTCGCTGCCGCCGGTATCCGCCTTGCCGGCGGCGAGGTAGTGGAGATTGATCCATTTCTCCCAGTCGGGTGCGCTGGCCTCGCGATAAATCGCGGTGTACTTGGGATCTTCCGACATTTTGATCGTGCCGTTGATGCCCATGAATTGCTCGAAGTAGCCGCCGCCCGCGCTGGTCGTGGTCTGCACCTGGTAAAAGGCGCGCGTGACGCCCTCGGGCCGGTCGTATTCGTAAATCACCATGGCGTTGTCGAACCATTCGTGATTGGGATAATAATCGTTGCCGCCGCCCGCGAGCACCGTGGCGGGCGGCCCGCCGAGGAACCAATTGAAGATGTCGATCTGGTGCGCGCCCAAGTCGGAGAGCGGCCCGCCGCCGCACTTCTTGTACCAGCGCCAGTTGCGGAACATGTGCATGTCGTCAAAGCCGTACTGCTTGAGCACGTCCGGGCTCATCGCATAGCGCTGCGGCCAGCCAAGATCTTCGCTGACGGCGCGGTTCCACTGTCCGTTGACGGCGGTGATGCGTCCGGGAATGTTCGCCTCCTGGATCAGGCGATGGAGCGCCACAAGATAACGCGGGTTGCTCCGGCGCTGGTGGCCGATCTGGAGCAGCTTGCCGGTGTCACGCATGGTCTGGACCATGGAGCGCGCGCCCTCGATGGTGTTGGACATCATCTTCTCGCAATAGACATTCAGCCCGGCCTTGAGACAGGTGTTGGTGATGGGCGCGTGCCAGAAATCGGGAGTGGCCACGATGACGGCATCGAGGCTCTTTTCCTTCGAGAGCATGTCCTCGAAGTCGTGGTACGCATTGACCTCGAAGCCGCTTTTTTTGAGGTAACGCTCTCCGTAGGTCAGGTTGTAATCCCAGATGTCGCACACGGCAACGAAGCGGACATTGGGAATTTTCAACACGTCGTCCATCAGAACGCGGCCCTGCGCGCCAACGCCGATGAGAGCCAGGCGAAGTTCGTCGCTGCCCGGCTTGGCGGCGGGACCCGGCGTTGCCTGGGCCAGGAGTTCCCCGGGGCGGATCAGAATCAGGCCGGCGCCCGCGGCAGCGGCCCCTTGCAAAAAATTCCTGCGATTCAGCCCGGAACCGCTCATCCAATTATAAGCTTGGGGTGGAGGAGGGCTCATGTGCGGGTGATGCTCCAGCGATTGAAGGGCGCGAGAACCAGCGCGGCCACGACCAGGAGCACGTGGACGCCGAGCCACGCGACGCCTTGCTCCTGGCCGATCAAAATCAAACCGACCGTCAGCACGCCGTAGAGGACCCCCATCCCGAGCAGGGTTTCGCGTGTGCGGATGCCCAGCAACAGCGCCACGCCGAGAGCGATGAGGACGTAGCCCAAAACAAGATAAAACGGCGTCGTCAGGAACCCCGGCAGCAGCGGCTCGTGCGCGAATTTATCCTGCAAGCTCTCCGAAATCCCCTGGTAGTGAGAAAAGCCGTAAACTTTCTGGTCCACTTCCACGACGGCCCCGCTCGGATCCGGCACGCCCTTGGAATCGAGCAGGGGCTGCTGCACGGTGATCTTCGCGGAAAATTTCTCCAGGCCGGAGAGCAACGCCCTCAGGCCGAGCCAGAGGCGCAGGACCCAGAACGCGTATGTGAGGGCAAGTGAGTCTGATTTCAAGGAGTTCATCAATTGGATTTGTTGGCGGGGGTTGGGACGGAGGTTGAGATCGGCGTCTGGGAGGCGCTCAGCTCGTCGGATAATTTCTTCGCGGCGGCGCCGCGCATGTTCTTGACGGCGGCAAGAATGGCGTCTTTTTCCTCCTGGCGCGAG
The DNA here is from genome assembly GCA_963702985.1 of uncultured Verrucomicrobiae bacterium. Taxonomy (GTDB): domain Bacteria; phylum Verrucomicrobiota; class Verrucomicrobiia; order Methylacidiphilales; family UBA1321; genus JABDGH01. The sequence continues at coordinate 3,536,282 of OY969777.1, read as the reverse complement.
GCAAGCGGCCACGCCTTTTTATAATCCTCGAGCAGCGTGTCTTTGGCGAGTTGTTGCGCCTGAATGCTGTCGAGGTAGCCACGCAACGCGAGGATTTTCTCCGAGTCCTCCTTGCCGTGGGACGCCGACTGGAAAAGAAGCTCATCGCTGGTGCCATTGCGAACCAGCGAAAGGGCGCGGATGACTTCCTTCCGGTCATCAACCGACGGAGCCTGCAACAAATTCTCCAAAGCGGCGGCGGCCTTCTCCGAGCCAATGGAGGCCAGCGCGGCGATCAAGGCCTCGCGATTGTCAGGCGGCGCGCCCGTCAGCGCGGCGGTGATCAGGTCGGCCGCTTTGTCCTTGTCGGAATAGAGAAGGGCCGAACGGGCCAGCGCCGCGTTCAGGCTTTTGTGCTCCGCGCCTGTTTTCGCCTGGGGAATAAGCTCCAAAACGCGGGGCAGGTCGTCGCCTTTGACCAGGGCTTCGACCGCGTCAAAAGCAGCTTGCGCGACAGCGGCGTCGGGATCGCCGGCCGCGGCGTAAGCCTGGTCCTTGAGATCATAATCCTGACGCTCGCTCACGAGATCGAGCAGGTCGGCTTTGACGGGACCTTTGGCCTGGGCAAGCTGCGTCGCCAAAACCTGCGAGAAGCCGGGGTCGGTGAGTTCCCCCAGGCTGGTCGTCGCCGCGTCCGCCTCGGCCTTCGATTTGTCGAGGAAAGGAAGCAAGGCGGCGGTGGAACTGGCCAGGTTTGCCGTGCCGTAGCCGCGAAGGGCCGCCAGATGAACATTCGGGTCGCTGCTCACAAGAGCCAGCTTCAAAATGGGTTCGGCATCCGGGGTGCGCTTTTGGGCGAAGCTATTCACGATCACGACCTGCACGGCGGGATCAAGCGAAGGAAAGGCCGTGAGCAAAGAGGCGACGCCATCCGGCGCGAGTTGGGCCGTGAGTCGGGCCGCGTCCAGCCGCGTGTGAGGGTCGGCATCGGTCAGCAGGCCCGAGATGGCGACCCACGCCCCGGAAGGATCAACCTGGATGCAACCCGCGGCCGAGGCCACCCGCACCGAATTAACCGGGCCCGATTTGATCAGCGAAGAGAAGACCGATTTGGCATCGTCCGCGTCGGGCGGCGATGTCTCCATGGCGCGGTGCGCGGCGCGAATCAAGGCCCAGTCGAGGGCGTTTTCTTGCCCGGGGGGCGCTTTTAACTTCATCAAGCTGCGTAAGGCGTCGGCTGTTCCGATGGATGCCAGCGCATTTATCGCTGCCAAAGAGTCGGCTTGATCGTCCCCCATGGCGATTTTGGCGAGAGCGGGAACCGCCTCCGCAACCCGGGCGCGCCCCACCGCGCCGATGACGGCGGGCCTCAGTTTCGCGCTCACCTTGTCGAGACTATCGCCGAGGGCCGACTTGGCGGCGGGCGTCGAGATTTCAAAGAGCGCGTTGACGGCCAGCTGGCTCAACGCGGGATCATTGATCAGGCGGGCCAGAGCGGGCACGCTCGCGTCAGAGCCGGCCAGAGCCAGCAACCGGCAGGCGTAATCCTTGCCGCCGGGCGGCACATCGGTGCTGGCCAGCAGGGGAAGCACGGCGGCCTCGATCTTCGCATGACCCGCAGCGCCCTGCGCGCGGACGTAGTCCATGAACGCCGCGAGCGCCGTGCGGTCCGAGCCGAAGTCGTAGGTTGATATTGCTTTCACGCCGTCGGCCAGCGGATCGGCGCTGGCGGGCGGCGGGGGCGTCGTCGTGGCTCCCAGAACCGAGAGAGCCTGAACTTTCAGCGCAAGGCCGGCGAAACCCGTGAACCCCTTCGGCATCTCCGTCGTTTTGGGCGGAGCCGGCGGGGCAGGCGTCGGCGGCGGAGCGGAAGGTTTGGCGGGAGCGGGCGCGGGTGGATTCAGCGGAGCGGGGGTGGCCGGAGCGAGCGCCGCCGCCGGTATCGGATTTTCACGCGCGGAGGGCAACGCGTCGGCCTGCAAATCCCCGAGGGCGAATTGAATCCCGTCCAAATAATGCTGGAGCACTTGGGGAGTCCAGTAGACGCTCGGATTATGGCCCAGGGAGCAGTAGAACACGCGCCCGCCCCCTTCCATGGTCTTGATCCAACTGATCGGAAAATCATTGTCCGGGCGGACAATTTTTTTCGGGTCGCGCTGGTTTTGCGGCTTGGACATGTCGAGGCTCAACAGGACCCGGACCTGGGCGCGGTCGTAGGGTCCCATGATCTGGTAAATTTCGTCGTTGATCCAAAAGCCGACGCCTCCGAATGCCGCGCTCAGCGGATGGCCGGGATCGTCCACCTTGACCGCCTCGACATCGTGGGCGACCCAGGGATGGCTGTTGAATTTTCCGCCCATCAATTGCTGGCCTTCGGGCCACGTCGGGAAGTTGTCCGTGGCGGCGTGAATGCCGATGACGCCCTTGCCTGACTTGACGAAATCAAGCAGGGCCTGCCGGTTGGCCGGATCGGTGAATTTGAGCTGCGTGGTGTTGTTGAAAAGCACCGCGTCGTAGGGCTTGAGGCCCTCCGGCGTGAACACGGCCATGTCCTCGCGGAAGTCAGCCGAGTAGGCGCCGGTTTTCTCGCCGATTTCCTTGAGCGCCTCGTTGGCGTAGGGGATCGAGCCGTGGACGAAGCCTTCCGTGAGGTAGAAGACCAGCAGCTTGCGCGGCTTGGCGGGTTGGACCCTGGCCTTCGGCAAAGCGGCCTGGATGTTGGCCAGTTCCTCCGGCTTGATCGGCGGAAATTTGTGGCCCGGCTCGGCCTGCGAAAAGAAGGGAAAGAGACAAAACATGGAAAGAAAAAGGAATAGTCTTTTCATAAAAATTAATGGTCAGGCCGGCAGCGCCCAGGGAGAGCGATAAGCGCGTTTGAGAAGCCCCGCGGCGTCGGGCGCATCGATGACCTCCTGCTTGTCGGGGTCCCACTGCAATTCGGATCGGCCCGTGCGAAAGGCCGCATTGGCCAGGTGGGCGACGGAAACCGTGCGCAGCGCTTCATCAATCGGGCAGATCGGGGTTTGACGGCTCTGCACGCAGTCGAAGAAATTCTTCGTGTGGTTGGTCGCCGCCAGACGAAAACCGTTCGACGGGAACGATGCCTTGGCCAGTTCCGGTGAACTGAATTCACTCACGCCCCGATTCACATAGACCCAGCCGTCGGCGCCTTCGATTCTCAGCCCGTTGCGATTCTTGGAGGAAACGTCAATCACCGTGCCATTGGCGTAGTGGGCTTCAAAGGAATAGTCGGAAGCCGTGTTATAGAGCGGGCCGGTTGCGAATTTGGCCGTCGCGTTCTTGATCGCCACCGGACCGGTATGGGTGAGGTCAAGCGCCCACGAGGCGATGTCGAAATGATGGCCGATCCAGTCGGTCAACTGGCCTCCCGAGTAATCCAGGCTCCAGCGGAACTCGTAGTGGCAGCGTTCCTTGTAATACGGAGCCAAGGGAGCCGGCCCCAGCCACATGTCGTAGTCGAAGCCCTCCGGCACTTGTTGCGGGAGCATGGGGGCCTTGAGGTTCGCTCCCGCCCCGCCCGGCAGGCCGACCTGCACCCGGGTGATTTTTCCCAGCAGCCCGTTGCGCGTGAGCTGCACGGCGCGCTGAAACTCGCCGCCGGAACGCTGCTGGCTGCCGATCTGGCAAACGACCCCGGATTGCTGCACCGCGCGGACCATCGCCTGCCCCTCGGAGATCGTCAGCGAGAGCGGCTTCTCCGCATAGATGTCCTTTCCCGCCTGCGCCGCGTGGATCACCGGCAGGGCGTGCCAGTGGTCCGGGACGGAAATCCAGACCGCATCGATGTCAGGCCGGGCGATCAGCTCGCGGAAATCACCCGTGCAAAAGCAGCCCTTGTAGGCGCCCGAGGCGATTTGGGCGCCATAGACGGCCTCGAGTTTTTGTTTGGCCTTTTGCACCCGCGAGGCGTCGACATCGCAGATGCCATTCACTTGGACCAGCTTGTCCCCCAACTCGCCGCCGAAATGGCCGCCGCCCTGGCTTCCCACGCCGATGAAGCCAAGCGTCAGCCGGTTGCTCGGGGCCGTTTTTCCATTCAGGCCCAGCGTCTCCGCGCGCACAATGGAGGGAAAAGCCACCGCGGCCGACGAAGCGGCCAGCAATTTTAGGAAGGATCGTCTTTGCATGAATAAGCTCCGGTTAATCGTTGATGGGAACCAGCCAGATGTTCCGAAAGCGCACGGTGCATCCATGCTCCTGGAGTTGGAGCGGCTGGGCGTCGGGGTGGGTCGTGTACCCGTGCCTTTTGCCCGGCCCGGTGCTGCCCTCCACCACCGTATTGTCCTGCACGCGGATGCCGTTGAAATCGACGGTCATGGTGGCCGGTTTGACCAGCTTTCCCTCGGCGTCAAAAATCGGGCGGTGGAAAACAATATCGTAATATTGCCACTGGCCGGGCGGGCGGATCGGGTTGACGGAGGGCGGCGTCTGCCCGTAGACGGCCCCGGCGATGCCGTCGGCGTAAGTCGGATTGTCGTACGTGTCCAGCACCTGGACCTCATAGTGCGACATCAAAAAAACGCCGCTGTTTCCTCTCATTTGCAGGTTGCCGACCGGCGGATCCTGCGTCCACCACTCGACATGCAAGTGGCAGGAACCGAACGACTGGAGGGAAGTCAGATATCCGGTCTTCGGGATGACTTCCATATAGCCATTCTCCACCGTCCACTTCGAAGGACGCCACGCGGAAAGGTCCTTGCCGTCAAAAAGGATCACGGCCCCCGCGGGCGCCTTGGCCGAAGCGGCGAGTTCGGCCTCGCTTTTGGGCGTCACTTTCGTCGGCTTCGGCCGGGCATTGTCGTTGACCTTCCATTTGCCATCCGCCGTGTAGGAAATGTCGGGGCAGGAGTTGGGCAGTTGCTGTCCGGGAATGGACGGAGCGGCGGCAATCGCGGGTTGGCTGGTGATCGCCAAGCTTAAAAACAAGGCCCGGTATAATCGCTGAGGTACCATCATGGATAGGGGTTAGACCGAGGCTCCCATAAAAAGTTGCCCTTACAATAAATTAATTTTAATCGCTTATGCGGCTGGTTTTGCTTTAAGAAAGGATTCACTTATGCCTCGTACCGTCACCCTCTTCACCGGACAGTGGGCTGATCTGCCCCTGCATGAACTCGCCCCGCTCGCCAAAAAAATGGGCTACGACGGGCTGGAACTCGCCTGTTGGGGCGATCATTTCGAAGTCGACCGCGCCCTCTCGGAAAAAGATTACGCGGCGAAAAAATGGGAGCTTCTGCGCCAGCACGGCCTCTCCTGCCAGGCCCTATCCAGCCACCTCGTGGGCCAGGCGGTGTGCGACCCGATCGACGAACGGCATCAGGCCATTTTACCGCCCGATGTGTGGGGCGACGGCGAACCGGAATGGGTGCGCGAGCGGGCCGCCGAAAAGATGAAAGCCACCGCCAGGGCCGCCCGCCTCTTCTTCAACGCCCGGCCCGGCAATAAAAGCGCGGACGATTTTCCCGCCGTGGTCAACGGCTTTACCGGGTCGTCGATCTGGCATGCCGTCTATGCCTTTCCGCCCACCAGCCAGGCCTATCTGCAAAAGGGCTTTGACGATTTTGCCCGGCGCTGGAAGCCGATCCTCGACGTCTTCGAATCCGAAAAGGTGAACTTCGCCCTCGAAGTGCACCCGACCGAAATCGCCTTCGATATCGCCACGGCCCAGCGGGCCCTGGCCGCAGTCCATCATCATCCCCGCTTCGGCTTCAATTACGATCCCTCGCATCTGGGCTACCAAAGCGTCGATTATGTCCGCTTCATCCGCGAGTTTTCCGACCGGATCTACCACGTCCATATGAAGGACGTCTGGTGGGGTCATGGCGACGGCGCCATCGGGGTTTTCGGCGGCCATGCCGATTTCACCGATCACCGCCGCTACTGGGATTTCCGTTCTTTGGGCCGCGGCGACATTCGTTTTGAAGACATCATCGTGGCGTTGAACGAAGCCGGTTATCGCGGCCCGCTTTCGGTCGAATGGGAGGATGGCCGCATGGACCGGGTCCACGGAGCCACGGAGGCCGCCGCGTTCGTCCGCAGGCTCGACTTCGCCCCCAACGCCGCAGCGTTTGACGCCGCGTTTTCCAAGAAGAAATCCTAGCGTCCTGAGTTTGAGCAACAGGGTCTTTTTTTTCAGCGAGTTCCAGCCGCGAGCTTTTCCTCCCGCTTGCGATGTCGGAGCCGTTTCCACGTTCTTAAATCATGGATCGGTTTCGTCACGAAGAAAGGGCCTCGATAAGCGCCTGCCATGAACACCTTGGCTCCGCCTTGGAAGTGGAGGGCCAAAGCGCGAACGAGGCTGCCGTCCGCACGCCTCTTAAGGAACGGCTGTCCGAGGCTATCCGCGATGATTTCTTTCCTCCCGTCGCGCGTTACGTATTCGTCCTCGACAGCGTTGGCGCTCCGGTTGATGTTGGCATCGAAAGCACAACCCTGGCGCACCTCGGCGAAATTGACGATGCGTCGCCCGTTTTCTTCCCAGAAGTAGCCCAGGGAGGTCATATCACAGACTCCGCCATCCAAACCTTGGGATTGGCGCTTCGCGAAATGATCCCGGTAGCGGCGGAGATAGGCGGGATCCTTGAAGCTTCGAAGCACGAACGAGCAAAAATCGTCGAGCGCCTCAAGCGTCCAGTAGCTCGAATGGCCGGATGACGGCTCGGCATGTTCCGTGATGGCAAGCGCCGCGTAGCCCAGATCGGCGCCGTAAATCTCGCGGATGCGGCTGGAGGATGTTTGGATGAGGACGTCCGAATCGTAATGGAAGACTGAATCGAGTTTTTCCCGCCGCATATAGGCAAGAAGACGGAACCAGCGCATCCAACAGGCAAGCTCGAACCAGGGCGAGTTGGTCGACATGTGTTCATAGCTCCGCTCAAATTCCCGCGCCCGTCCGTCGATCTCGATTTCACTGAAGGCTTGAAATCGAACGGGGGCAAGGGGCCTGCGGTCACCTATTAAAATGACGGGCAGCTTGTCTTCGAAATGGAGCGCCTGCCGAAGAGAGTATGGCAAAAACCAGTTGGTCAACTGATGAATGAAGACGACCGCGGATTTACTCACTTTTGTCAGCTAACCGGGGGCTGTTGCAAAGGCAAGATAAAACCTCGCTCGCGACCTGACCCACCCCCGAGCGCCTCCTCGCGCCATCCCGCCATCATAGTGTGAACAGGCCCTGGGCGGTTTTCTATTGGGAAGGCCCAGCCATGTCCAGGGAATAGCGCCGCAATCCGGAAAGCTGAAGAAACAGGCGCCAGACGAAAAGAGGATTATTCTTGAGATAGCGTTTCCACAGTCGGCGCGGTTCCTGGATCAGGCGATAGAGCCACTCGAATCCGCAGCGTTGAATCCAGCGCGGGGACTGGCGGACTTTGCCGCTGATCAAATCGAAAGCGGCCCCGATTCCGATCATGACGGGGACGTCGAGGCAGGAAAGGGTCGACGCCATGAAGAGTTCCTGTTTGGGCGTGCTGAGGCCGACCCAGAAGATGTCGGGGCGCGCGGCCGCCACCCGGGCCTGCAATTCCTTGAGTTCCGACGGCGTCAAAGGGCGGAAGGGCGGCGTGTGGACGCCGACGATTTGCAGCCGGGGGAACTTCGATTGAAGAACAGCGGCCAAGGCGTCCGCCGTGCCGGGCCCGCCGCCGTAGAAAAAATGCCTCCACCCCGCGGATTGGGAGGCCTTGCAGACCTCGAGGAGAAGGTCCGGCCCATAGACACGCTCCATCTCTTGAAATCCGGACCATCTCCCGACCCAGACCATGGGCATTCCATCCGGTGTGTTGAGCAGGGCATGGTTGAGGATGGCGCGAAAGGACGGGTCCGACTGCGCCTCGCTGACGCCATGGACGCCGGTGACGCAGACGTAGCCCTTGGTTCTGGTCTCGATCGCGCTTTGGAGGACGGCGACGGCCAAGGGAAGGTTGAGGGCATGCACGCCGACGCCAAGGATGTTGACGCGTGGAGGAGGGGCGGGCATCGAGGGTCGAGGGTACCCGGGTCATGCGTGTTTGCGAGTCAAAAACAGGCGCGGCAGCCGCCGCGGGCGAAGAGGAAGAAGCGGCGGTGCTGCGCACGGCAGTAAGAACCGTCGCGCGCCGCCGCGAGGGCCGCCTTCGGATGTCACCGGGCGGTCGCGGGAGGCATCATCACGGTCATGAAGGTCCGAAGAATGATGAGGAGATCAAGATTGAAGCTCCATTTTTCAATATAGTAGAGGTCGGACCTGATCCGATTCTCCAGATCGCTCTCGCAGCTGATTTCACCCCGATAGCCCCGTATCTGGGCCATGCCGGTGATCCCCGGCTTGATAAAGGCGCGGATATGATAATTGTTGGTGATGTTGGCGAATTTATCATTGTGCTCGACCAAATGCGGGCGCGGTCCCACGACGCTCATGTCGTTGAAGAGGACATTGATAAATTGAGGAAGCTCATCGATGCTGAATTTGCGCAGCCAGCGGGCGGCCGGATAGATCCGGGCGTCGTTCACCTTGGCTTGGACGCTGGGGTCATGATTTGACGCGTACATCGTCCGGTACTTGAGGCAGCGGAACGTCCGGTTCTGCAAACCCGCGCGGGTTTGGATATAAAATAGCGGCCCGGGCGCCTGGATCGCCTGCAGAATGGCCACGATGAGCGAGATGATGGGCAGGACCAGGAATACCACCGGAATGGCCACGGCCAGATCCAGGGTCCTCTTGAGCAGGCGATGATACGGATTCTCCATCGGCTCTTCGCGCAGACCGATGAAATTCAAGCCGTCGTCCGCGAACATCGAGACCTTGTGGATGAACATCGAGGGCAGCGTGTTGACCACGAGCAGCCGCACCCCCTGCCCCTGGCAAATGTCGGTGATGTATTGGAGCTGGTTTTTGAAGAGGGGAAATTCCGCCACGATCACCTGGGTGATGTTGTGCATTTTCAACAGCGGCTTCAAATCCACCAATTCACCCAGCGCGCGATATTTGCCATACGTGCCGCGGGGGATGTCGTCGCACACGATCCCGATCGTCTTGATCCCGATATCCTCCTTGTGCGCGAGGTAAAGGCCCAGTTCCGAAACTTTCTCGGGCGACCCCACGATCAGCGTCCGCTCGACCCGCGATCCGCTAAAGGCATATTTGGTGATGACCCCAGGCAGCCGCCAGTGGGTCAGCAGCAGGACGAGATAACCCAGGGCGAAGAAGCCCACGACGAACCTCGCTCCCAACTGCGGCGGATTGGCCGTAAGAAAATAGACGAAGAGAAACGCCATCACATACCTGATCTGGCGGAACGATTCGCGGTGAATGGCCGAGATGTCCTTCCGCAGGAGGCTGGCCAGGGCGTCTGTTCTTAAAGCCGCGGCCGCCAGCAGGCCAATGAGCGAAAAAGCGTAGGGAATCGCGTACGCGCGATAGCCTTCCAAGCTAAACGTCGTGTGATAAAGGTAAAATGTCGTAACCAGCGACCAGTAAAGAATGCTGATGAGCAGGCATTGTACGAGTACGACAAGGTGGTACAAACCTGATGTGCGTTGGCTGATCATAGTTTTTCTGGTTGAACTTCGCTGACCTAGCGCATCGATCGTGCCTACCTCGACGAGCTTCTTATTCTGCTTGAATGCGAGGAAGGACAAAAGTGCCTTGTCGTATTCTTTTACAGTAAATCGTGCCCCAAAGCCACAAAATTATGTTAGCCGCGTTACGGATTGAAAGCCATGAAGCATTGTTCTTAACCTCATATCTCAGCCGTAATCGTCGCATTAAGGCAAAAATTGCCCTTTCCGATGACCGCAAATGAGCTTTTTTGCCCGATTCTTGCAACAAGAATGACCATGCATATTCTGTACGGACTTCGCGCACATTACATAATTGTAATCTTCAAAACCAGCTTTAAAGGCCATTTTCCTCTCATTAGCTTCTCAAATTTGTATTTCATTAGTGTCCCTGTTCAAATTCCGACACAGGCAATACACTTAACTACAATAGGTTTTCCGACCACGGCCACGATGGTCAGCCGTCGTGAGTGAGAGCTCACCCTAAGAGCTTTTCCGGGGACGCGCTCGCTTAGTAATTCGATGGCTTCTAAACCGATTCCAGTCTTGCAGGGTGAGTTTGAGCATCAGCTGCGCGGCGGTTTCAAGCCAGTCCGGCGGCAGATGATTCCACGACTCGCGAATCCGCTTGCGGCCTTTGGGCGTGCCGAGATGGATGTTGGCGGTCTCCCGCCCCATGCAATCGAGAAGCGACGCCAGATCCTCGTGGTGGATGAGTTCCTCCATCTCGATCCGGCTGCAATCGGGCCCGAGCCTCCTCACCAGCCAGCCCCGCCGCACCTCGTAGTAGGGATCGGCGCAGCGCACGGCGGACCGGACGGTTCTCTCCAGCCAGGGATTGCCTTCCCCGGCGCGCTGCCCTTTGCCCTTCGCCCATAGGCACGCCGAAGGCGCCACTGATTTGGCCTCTCTCGCCATCCTGCCGCCCTGCCACTCGACCAGCGCCAGGTAGCGCCGGTGGCCGAGGCTGCCCAGGCCTTTCGGAATTCTAAACACGCGGCATTCCGGCCCGGCCCCCTCGGGAAGTATTTTCGCGAACGCCTTGCGGACGGAGTCGGGAGGATCGCCCTTCAGCGGGACGGACTTCGCATCGAGGCGCTGCCAGAATGGCGCGGGCTGCCGCAAATCCTGGAGCGCCATCCTGCGCAACTCGGGATGGGACTCCATCAAAACAAACGGCTCCCCTCCCCGCTCGATCCCGGCGCGGTAACCGTCGGCGATCCGGGCGCAGACCTCGCCGGGCTTGAGCTTGAAACCGGGCGACGATTCGGCCGCGAGCAGGGCGCTGACCGCGAGGCGCGCGAGGTCGTTGGGAAAGGCCATCGGGTGGGCCTCGTCGAAATCATTCACGCCCCAGACGAGCCGCCCTTCCTCATCGCGCCAGGTGCCGAAATTCTCGATGTGGAGATCGCCGACCGCGAGAACTTCCGCAGCGCGGGCAAGCTTCGGACAGTGCTCCGTCCAAAGCTGCGCCCAGCGATAAAACGTGGCTCGAAAAAAGGGGAACGGGGCGGCGCGCATCTGCTCGTGCTTGTAGGCGAGGTCGCGCGCGACGACCGTGATGCCGCGCCCCAGCCACGCCTCAAACCGGCGCGTTGCCTCGACGATGTCCATGACCCCGGAGGCTATCCGGGAAATCCGCGCGGGTCGCGCTGAAAGAATCGCGGAGGCCGCTGTTCAGGCGTCGATGCGGGCGCAGACGCCGGCCCATTTTCTCATGTGATAGGCCATCTGATGGAAATAGGCTTTCACTGCGTCAGTCCAAAACTTGCCGGTCATGGCCTCGGCTTTGTCCTCCAAGGCATGGCTCAGGCTGAGGAAGGTTTCCGGGTAGCTGCTCCCGGAGAGGCGCGCCTCGGTCGTCAGCCAGGGGAGGAGATCGTCGAGAGCCTGGATGCAAGCCCACTCGCCCCAGGCGTCGTGCATGTAATTGTGGCTGTTTCGGCGGTGCTCGGCCAGCGGGGTCCCGACGCGGACAAGGCCGCCGAGATGCTTGGCGCAGGCCTGGACGAAATAGCCCTGGAAGATGTCGCCGTAACGGTCGATATCGAGTCCGCCCAAGGGATAGCGCATGCGAATAAAATAGTAGGCGGCAAGCGCTTCGCGCCGCATGGCGGTATTTTGGCTGTTGATGGGCGTCCATGTGGCGCGGTCCAGGACGAGGCTGCCGCCCTTCATCGACCGCCCGCGACGCGGCAGGACAAGCCACGAAATCGCATCAACATCGGGATCGCGCAGCCAGAGGCCGGCATTGAGATGGACTTGGGGGGTTCCCGATTTCAATTCAATTTTATCGGCCTGGTGCCGGGCAAAGTACGGGTAGCCCCGCGGGTAAGGAGGAGGCGCCTGGATGTCGAATTCCAGGAGGCCGCAGATATTGTAGAAACCCGTGGAACTGCCGACGATGTCACCGGAGTGGCTTTGGGCCAGGCTCTTCGCGTGCTCGCCAAAGAAATCAACATCGGCGATGGGATAGTTGTCATCGTCGATCGAGATGGCAACATCGGGATGCGCATCGAGGGCCATGAGGTAGCCGATATTACGGCGGTGATCGCTGTTCCAAAGAACAAGAGACGGGTCAAAACCAAATTTCGTAAGAATGGCATCCTGTTCGGCCAGGGGTGGAAGGGTGATGCGAAGCCCCTTTTTCACAAGCGACTTGGCGCGATCAAAAAGTTCGGCCGGGGTTTTCCGGTCCGCGATGACGTAAAAATGGCACTGATCGAGATGACCGAACCGTTCCAGGTTGTCGAAATATTCCTGTAAAAACTGTCCGCCGTTGATCGTCGTGACGATGATGGCGCCTTTAAGTTTATCGATGGGGGGCATGGGGTGGGATCAGGTTGTTTCCGGATGCTTGATTTCCTCGCGCCACAAAGTTTCCTTAGGAGCCAAGCGAACTTTGACGACGGTTTTAAAATAAAGAAAGTTGCGCCAAAACGGATTTTGAGACACGCCTTCCTGGCGCGGCGACCATGAGGTTGCAATTTCCCGCGTCTGAAATCCAAGAGAAAGCGGCTTTAACACCGTTTCGAGGAAAAAGGGATGCCGCATTTCTTCCCACCGTATCGAGGTGACGACCGAGCGGGGAAACAGGCGAAAGCCGAAAGTCCAATCGGTTAATCCTGCGCCATACACAACTTTCATGATCTGCTGGAAAATATAATTGGCCAGATATTTGGCGCGCGAATAGCCCTTGCCAAAGACCGCCCCGCTGCACCAACGCGACGTGCAAATGACGGCGTCGGGATATCGTTTGGCCTCGGCAATGAGTTTCTGAACATCGTTGGGATTGGTTTCCAGGTCGCTGGCCATCATGATGACGTGGCTCCCCTGGGCATGGTCAAAGGCATCCTGATAGGCGCCTCCGGCAAACGGCCTGGTCTGAACCAGCACGAGAAAAGGGACTTTCGCCTCCCGCCGGAGATCCTCTCCAACCTTGAGGCAGTCCGGGGTTGATTTCGGGGAAACGACCAGGATGATTTCCTTGAGGTCGGAAAGCTTGCAGGTTTCGTAAAGGATCTGGACGGTTTTACGCAGAGACACCGTTTCATTCATGGCGGCAATGATGATGGAAGCATTCTCGAAGGAAGGGGTGGTTGGAAGGGGTCGATTCATGTTTTTTTTTCACGCGGTGCCGTTTCCATGCCTTGCCTTGGGTCGAGCTTGCGCGCCGGGCATGCGATTATAAATATAGGTTTATACCAATTCCAAATTGATTTTGGTCTAAACAATCGGTCATCCTGAGCTTGTCGAAGGATCAGTTCGGAGGGGTTTTACCGAGGCGGAACTGATCCCTCGACAAGCTCGGGATGACGGAAGGGTAAAGAATAAATTTTATTGAGAAATGGTATTATTCCAGTCCTTGCGGCAGGCAAGTGTTGGGCTGCCCACACCTGCCTTCTACCACTAATTCCCCCATGTGGCTATGGATTATGATTCCACACTTCGAAAGATCGCACGCTTGATCCGGCGCATCAGCAAAGGACCCACGCCAGGAGGCCGCCGAGAGCCGCCAGGGTGACCGGAATGCTCAGCCGGGCAAAATCCCGGAAGCCGATGTTGACGCCCAATTGCTGGGCCTGTTGGACCACGATGATGTTCGAGACGCTTCCGATCACGATCAAACTTCCGCCAAAGCTATTGGCCAAGGCCAGGAGATAGGCCGTGACGGGATGAGACAGGTCGATGACTTTGAGCAGGAGCATCACCGCGGCCGAATTATTGATGAGATTGGCCAGGATGGTCGTGGCCAGGATCAACGTGTGCGGGGCGTTGAGATCAATTCCCCCGTGCGCGAGCCATTGGACGGCATGGTCTCCATACCCGGTCGATTGAAATGACCCGGTGACGACGAAAAGCGCCATGAAAAGAATGAGGACCTGCCACTCGACCAGGCCCAACAGGTCGTCCGTGGGAAACTTCGGGCTGGCCAGGTGAATGGCGGCGGCGGCGAGGGCGACCACCTCCTTGGGCAGGGGCGAGAAAAACAGGCCGATCACCGCCGCGAGGAGGACCAGCCCCTTGATCGTATGCGCCCGGTTCAACGGCTGAACCTTATCATGCGAAGTTTTCGGGGCAGGCGCGGCGGATCGGATTTGGATGTTTTTACGCGAAATCATCCAGATGATTCCGTAGGAACAGCCCAGGGCGAAAAGGACGGGCGCGATGCTCCAAACCATGTAGCCGCCGAAATTGAGATGGGCGACCTGTCCGATCATCATGTCCTGGGGATTTCCGACGAGCGTGGCCGCCGCGCCGACGTTGCTGGCGATGGCGAGGGCGACCAAAAAAGGAACGGGGTTGAGCCGCTCGCGAAGAAGGGCCGCGCCGACGATCGGCGTGAAAACGAAGCAGACAATGTCGTGATTGAGGAAAGCGGAGAGGCCCGCGGTCACGATCATGAGGATGAACAAAAATTGGGCGGGATGGCCGAGCCGGGCCGAAATGCCGCCGGCCACCAAATCATAAAATCCCGAGAGGCGCAGTTGCGCCGAAATGACGAAGAAACCGAACAGCAAAAAAATGGTGGACCAGTTGACGTACGAAACGACCTCGGCGGTCGACACCCCGCCAAAAATCATCATGCCGATGGCGCCGAGCAAGGCGATCCCCGGGCGGTTGAGTTTCAACCCTGGAACATGCCCGAGCGCGATCGCCGCGTAGGTCAGAACCAGGATGGCAAGAATGGCCGGCTTGTGATGGAGATTGGGGGGCATCAACCGGCAACTTATCCCACACGCCCCCGACTTGTAAGCTCATTAATCGGTCAAAGACGCATCCGCGCTCATGAGAGCGTGGCGCCCCGCCACAGGACCGATCAAGTTTTACCGCCCGCCGCCGTACCGCGCGCGGCGGCAACTTCCACTTTCGCCTTGGCGAGGTCTGCCTGAAACTCCGGGCTGGCCATGAGCTTGGTGAATAAATCGCGGGCGAGCGTGTGGCCCGCGTTGACATCGCTGGGGAAATGGACGCCGCCGATGACGCGGTCGTCGCCGATCTGGAGGCCGCGCGCCAGGATCGCGTCCTTGAGGTCCGGGGCAAGCTCGGCCAGGACCAGCGCGTTGAGGTCCCCGAAGGTCGAGTGGCCGCTGGGATAGGAGGCGTTTTTCGGCAGGTCGATCGGCGGGTGAATGCGTTTGTCCTGAAGGTAGGGACGCGGGCGGTTCCAATATTTCTTGGCCGATACGATCACCGGATATTCCGTGTCGTCGACGCGCTTGAGCAGCGCGGAGGTGACAGGGAGGTTTTTCTCCGTGAACCAGGGCCCGAGCACGTTCCGGAAGAGCCAGACGTTTAGATGCTGCGCCTCTTCCTTGATCCGGGCCACTTCCTCCGGCGTGCGGGCCTTCTGCTTTTCGAGGATGAGATCGATTTCCTTCAGGGTGGTGGGAGAGCCGTCGGCCGGAGGATCGTGCAGCAGGGCCTTCACATCGACCGTCGCCGGGTCGAAATAGGGGACGGTCGTTGCCGTGTCCCTGGCCTGGACGGTCAGGGTCAGCGCAAAAAGAAACGCGAGGAGCGGATAAGGAAGCTTTTTCATGGGCGAATAGGATATGAGGGATGACGGCCCGAAGATCAATCGTCAAAGCGGCCCGTCACGCAAAAGTTGCAAGGGCAGCCGCCGTAGCCGCCGCCGTGAGGCGGTGGACCGCCCGCGCTCTCACGAGCGCGGCTACGGTCAGCCCCCGGCCTCTTCCTTCACCGCGTGGCGCTGCAAGTCTTCCAACGAAACGAATTCGAGCGCCGAGATGTGGGTCCCCGAAAGCACCACGGCCGGGGCCATGCCGGCATCAAGCGCCTCTTTCCACCGCGTCACGCAAAGGCACCAGCGGTCGCCCGGTTCGAGGCCGGAAAATTGATACTGCGGAATCGGCGTGCTCAAGTCGTTGCCCATCGCTCCGGCTGAAGGCGAGGAACTCGGCGGTGACCTCGATGCAAACCGTGTGGAGACCGTAGTCGCCGGGACCCGTGCGGCAATAGCCGTCGCGATAAAAACCGGTCATCGGTGAAAAGCAGCAGGGAAGCAATTTGCCTCCCAGGACATTGGTGCGGACGGATTCAGCCATGAAGTCACTTTACCGGACGCCGCGGACTTGTCGAATCAATGGGACATAGGGGACTGATGCGACCGATGGGGCCTCGGTCGCATGTGTCCCATAAGTCCAATATGTCCCATTCATCATATTTCCCTTGCGCCCGCGCGGCCTTTGCCGGGATGATTTCCGCCCTTATGGCAGATGTCACCGCAGTCGCAAAGATGGAGAAGATCGTCGCCCTGTGCAAACGGCGCGGCTTCATTTTTCAGTCGTCGGAAATCTACGGCGGCCTCAACGGCGCGTGGGATTACGGCCCGCTCGGCGTCGAGTTGAAGCGCAACCTGAAGGACTATTGGTGGAAATGCATGACGCAGTTGCGCGACGACATCGTCGGCTTCGACGGCTCGATCCTGATGAACGCCGCCGTGTGGAAAGCGAGCGGCCACGTCGATACGTTTTCCGATCCGATGGTGGAATGCACGTGGACGAATAAGAGATTTAGAGCAGACCAAATTCCCCGCCAATCGGGATTCGTTTACAATATTGTTGGACTAAGAGATGACGGCACAAAGGCAATTAGCTGCTCGGTTTTCATGCCAGGAGATCAAAATGAAGAATCGAAAGCAAAAAAGAGAGCAGGGGAATATTTTCGTAAAACCGATACTCAAGCCGAGATTAGACAATTGATCTGTTGTTCAAAGCGACCTGAACAAGACACAATCGGATACAACCCGGAAAATGGTGCCCCGCTCACCGAACCCCGCACCTTCAATCTGATGTTCAAGACCTACGTCGGGCCGGTGCAGGACGAGTCGGCGATCACCTATCTGCGGCCCGAGACGGCGCAGGCGATGTTCGTCCAGTTCAAGAATGTGCTGGAAGTTTCGCGCAAGAAATTGCCGTTCGGCATCGCCCAAATCGGCAAGGCGTTCCGCAACGAGATCAACCCGCGCAACTTCACTTTCCGCTCGCGCGAGTTCGAGCAGATGGAAGTCGAGTTTTTCGTCAAGCCCGGCAGCCGGCCTCGAGTGGCTCGACAAGTGGCTCGAGGAGCGCCTCGCCTGGTACGAGGCCATCGGCATTCCTCGCGCGAAAATCCACGTCCTCACCGTGCCCGACGCGGACCGCGCGTTTTACTCGAAGGGCACCTACGACCTCGAATACGAATTTCCGTTCGGCGTGCAGGAACTCGAGGGCATCGCCTACCGCACCGACTACGATCTTGAGCCAGCACCAAAAGGCCAGCGGCAAGCCGCTCGAATATTTCGACGAGGAAACCAAGACGAAATACATCCCGCACGTGGTCGAGCCGAGCGCGGGCGTCGACCGCACCGTGCTGGCCGTGCTCTGCGAAGCCTATGCCGAGGAGACGGTGAAGGACGAGGAGAGCGGCAAGGAGGAGACGCGCGTGGTGCTGCGGTTCGCGCCGCGCATGGCGCCGGTCAAGGCGGGCGTTTTCCCGCTGCTCAAGAACAAGCCCGAGTTGGTGGCGAAGGCGCGCGAGGTGCAAAGGACGCTGCAGCCGCTGATGAAGGTCGCCTACGACGAAGCCGGTTCCATCGGCAAGCGTTATCGCCGCATCGACGAAGAAGGCACGCCGTTCGGCATCACCATCGATTTCGAGACGCTCGAAGGCGTGAAGGAGGCCTCCACGTCCGCCGTCGGCACGCCCATTATCGCCGGACAGAAAGAGACCGTGACGCTGCGCCATCGCGACAGCATGAAGCAGGAGCGGATCGCGATTGCCGATTTGCCCGCGTATCTGCTCGCGAAGATTGCTTAAAGCGCGTGAATGCTCATGTCGGTGATCTCTCGCAACCCCAACGGGGTTGCTATCATATAGCCCAGGGTTGGCGTAGCAACG
Organism: uncultured Verrucomicrobiae bacterium; assembly: GCA_963702985.1. GTDB lineage: Bacteria > Verrucomicrobiota > Verrucomicrobiia > Methylacidiphilales > UBA1321 > JABDGH01. Next base: position 3,518,342 of record OY969777.1, on the reverse strand, counting down.
CCTACCCTGGGAAAATTGCGGGAGCAGTACTACCCTGAAAGGGTTGAAGCCAGCCGACCTAAAGCCAAATGATTCAACCCTTACAGGGTTGATCCGTTTTGCTTTTGACCCAGGGTAGGCGCTTACGCGCCAACCCTGGGCTGTATGATTGCCATCCTTACAGAGACCTCTGCAAAAGTCTCACTTTAAGAATTCTGTCATCCTTGTCGAAGGATCAGCCTCCGGAAGATGATCGCAACTCTCATGGGAGCTGATCCCTCGACAAGCTCGGGATGACGGATCGTTTAGAGAACGAGTTTTGCAGAGATCTCTTATACCAATTCCAAATTGATTTTGGTCTAAACAATCGGTCATCCTGAGCTTGTCGAAGGATCAGTTCGGAGGGGTTTTACCGAGGCGGAACTGATCCCTCGACAAGCTCGGGATGACGGAAGGGTAAAGAATAAATTTTATTGAGAAATGGTATTACAGGATGGCTTCGAACATGTACGATGGACAGGTCGTGTAATGTGACAAAGCTCTCGGACAAGAGAGCCTTTCCTTAAAACCTCGCCGCGGCCTCGATCTCCGCCAGTTCCGCCGTCGGGCTGACCACCGCGACGTTGAGCCGCTCGTCATGCACGAGCAGCGCCGCCGCGGCCCGCACTTCCTCGGGCGTCACCGCCTCGATTTGCCGGATCAGCTTGTCGGGATTGATCACGCGGTTGTGGCCGAGCAGCCCCTCGCCGAGCCACATCATCTGGTTGTCGGTGCTTTCGAGATTCAGGTGCATCTGCCCGTACGTATATTCCTTCGCCCGCCGCAATTCCCTCGCGCTCGGCGCGCGCCGGGCGAGCTGCCGCACCGTTTGCAGGGTGAGCCTGATCGCCTGCGCCGTCTTCGAGTTTTCCACGCCCGCGTTGATGTAGAAGCTGCCCGTCTCCTGGTAATAATTCGCGCCGGTGCTGATCGAATAGGCCAGGCCGTGCTTCTCGCGCACGTTCTGGAAAAGGCGCGAACTCATGTTCTCGCCCAGCATCACGCTCATCAGCCGGAAGGCCGACCGGCGCGGATCGTGCCGCGACACCCCGCGCAACCCGACTACGAATTGGGTCTGCTCGATCGCCTTGCGGACGACCTCGAACCGGGGCGCGGTCTGCCGGCGCGACACGGGCCTGAACATCGCGCGCGGTCCGGTCGGGAATTGCCGCAGCAGGGGCCGCGAGCAGCTCCTTCACTTCGGCCAGGTCGGTCTTGCCCGCCGCCGTGATGCAGAGATTGCCCGAATGATAGAACTTGCGCCGATAGTTGAGCAGGTCGCGCCGTTTCATGCGCTGGATGATTTCGCTCGTCCCGAGCAGCGGCCGCCCGAGCGGATGATTCGGCCAGAGGAGCGAGCTGGCCATGTCCTGCGCCAGTTGCGACGGCTGGTCCTCGTACATCCGGATTTCCTCCTGGATGACGCCGCGCTCGCGCTCGATCTCGGCGGCGGGAAACGTCGCGCGCAGGAGCATGTCGGTCAGCACGTCGACCACGGCGGGCAGGTGCGCGGCGCTGGCCCGCGCGTAGTAACACGTCATCTCCTCCGCCGTGAAGGCGTTGAGATAACCGCCCACGCCTTCAACGGCTTCGGAAATCTCGCGGGCCGTCCGCTTGGTCGTTCCCTTGAAGAGCATGTGTTCGAGGAAATGGAAGATGCCGTTCTGGCGCTTCGATTCCTGCCGCCCGCCGACGCCAAGCCAGAAGCCGACGGAGACGCTCTCGACATGAGGCATGTGCGCCACGGCGAGCTGCGCTCCCTGATCGAGTCGTTCCTGAGTGAAAATCATGCCTCAGTTTCGGTTCAGGCGGCGGGAGTGTCAAACCCGCGTTGCATGATATATATTTAATCGGGGCCAGATGTAGTAATGACGAGTATTTTTAATACGTTAGTTGTTCTTTATAAGCGTGATGTGCTGTTTTTCACCAAAAATCCATCATTATATCTGTGCGTCAGTTTGGTTTAAAAGCTGCTTGACTCCGAAAAAGAGCAGAGCTGTTCATATTTCTTGGACTTAATTTCTCTTTCTCGCAATGCGGTGTGGACTTATGCGGTCTTTTCGCTCATTTTCGGGTTCCGATGTCTTTCCCGGTTCGCATTCGTTTTTTAGGAGGGGCTGTCCTGATGGCCTTTCTTCTGGGCGGGTGCTCGCGTCAAAATGAGGCGTCCGCGCCCGCCGCCCCGGGCCGTCCCCTCGTCAGCGATCTCCATCCGGCCCAAGGCGATTGGGTCGTGCAACGGATCGGCAGTGACATCGACTCGCTCAATCCGTTAACCCTCGAGTCGACCGATGGCCAGGTTATCAGCTCCCTGATAAGCGAGGGCATGCTCCAGATGGATCACTTCACGCTCAAATTGGAGCCATGCCTGGCCGAATCCTGGGAAATTTCGCCAGACCAACTCACCTACACCTTCCATCTCCGCCACGGCGTGAAGTGGCATGACGGCGAGCCCTTCACCGCCGCCGACGTTAAATATACTTATGACAAGGTGATGGACCCCAAGGTCGATGCGGCCCAGTTGCGCACTTACTTCACGAACATCAAATCGTGCGAAGTGCTTGATCCCTACACAGTCCGTTTTGTCGCGACCGAGCGCTACTTCAAGACGCTGGAAGTCCTCGGAACTTTCCTTGTCGTGGTCCCGAAACACATCTTCGAAAAGGGCGACCCCGATTTCAACAAGCACCCCTTTGGCCGCCATCCCATCGGCACGGGACCGTATAAGTTCGTCCGCTGGGACACCGGCGCTCAAATCGCCCTCGAGCGCAACGACGATTATTGGGACGCCGCCCATCCCCGTTATCCGAAACGGCTCGTCTTCGAGGTGATCCAGGAAGCCTACATCGCGGCGCAACTGCTCAAGAAAGGCGAAATCGACGTCTTCGATGCCGTCTCGCCCATCATCTGGAAATACGATCTCGAGCACAGTCCGTCCCTGAACCAGAACCGCCAGATCGTCTACCCGTTCCCGGCCTACTCCTACCTCGGCTTCAATCTCCGCCTGCCGCTCTTTTCGGACATCCGCGTCCGCCACGCCATCGACCTCCTGATTCCGCGCGACGAAATCCTGGCCCAGATTTTTCTCAACCAGTACGCCAATAAGACCTCGGGCTTCGATCCGCCCTTCGTCCCGAAACTACAACCCCGCCGTCCCGGCGACTCCCAACGATCCGACAGCCGCGCTCCAACTCCTCACCGAAGCGGGCTGGAAAAACGACCATGGGGACGGCTTCCTTTACAAGAACGGCGCGCTCCTCGGCTTCACGCTTCTCTATCGCGCGGGCAATCCCAATGAGCAAAAACTCGTGGAGCTGATCCAGGAATCGCTGCGCCGGGCGGGCATCGACGTGAAGCTTTCGCGGCTCGAATTCGCCCAGTGGATCGAGCGCGTGGACGATTGGAAATTCGACGCGACGATGGGCGGCTGGTCGCTCGACATCAACGGGGACCCCGCCCAGCTCTGGGCCGGCTCCGAGGCCGACCTCAAGAAAAGCTCCAACTTCATCGGCTATAAGAATCCCGAGGCCGACAAACTCATCGCCGCCGGCAAACTCGAATACGACGATGAAAAGCGGGCCGCCCTTTATCGCCAGCTCCACCAGATCATCCACGACGACTACCCGGTCTGCTTCCTCTTCAATCCGCACATCATTCTGCTCGTCTCCGACCGCTTCGAGAACGTGAAGATGTTCGCGCCGCGTCCCTGCTTCGACCTCATGACGTGGTGGGTCCCGCGCAATCTGCGGAAATACGGGAATTAGAGAACCGAGGTAGCCGTGCTCGACGGCTTCATTTCTGGACTAGGGCAAATCAAAATACTGTGCACAGACAAGGCGATTCGGTTTCAGCAACCCTGTAAGGGTTGCAATCACTCAGCCCAGGGTTGGCCCGCCAGGGCCTACCCTGGGTACACTGCGGATGAGATCAACCCTGTAGGGGTTGAATCAGAGAGGGGACAACTAACTTTCTCAACCCTTTCAGGGTGGGTTCAGGTTGTCGTCCACCCAGGGTAGGCGTTGCTACGCCAACCCTGGGCTGAGTGATTGCCATCCTTTCAGGATGACCCGAAAAACTCCCAATTGGCATGTGCAAAATAAGTTAAAATGCCATAAACCCGATGCTGCGAATGGCAGACCATCCGGAAATGCACCCCGAAAATCGCCAGGCTGACGGCCCGGCGCAACAGCGGTTTGCTCGACCGATCTATTTCGGCCGGCCTGTTAGAAAGCCGCCAAAGTAGAAGCCGAAGCCCAGGACGCAATCACAATGGGGGCAGGAATACATCACTTCCTTTTTGAGAAATCCAAGCACCTCTTTGCGCACCGTTAATGCATCTGATGAGCTTGGCGACTTGTCACGCAGAGTCACCGGCTTCTTACAGTGGGGACAAATTGTCATATATTTTGTTTTTTCTCCGCAAGCGTCCTACGCCCGATGCTGCGAATGGCAGACCATCCGGAAATGCACCCCGAAAATCGCCAGGCTGACGGCGTGAGGCAGGAGTGTCGGGCGCACGAAAAAGGTCCACGCCAGGAGCCTCCAATAATAGATTCGCTCTTTCCCGAGGATGCCAATGGAAAGCATGGAACGGACAAAAGCGCCCAGTCGCCGCATGCTAAATCCTTCCTGCACCTTGGGGCAGCGGTATTCGCGCAGGAAGGTCTTCAGCCGGGCATAGTAGTTCTTGGGGGAGTAAATCGACGCCAGGATTTTTTGATAGCCGGCCAGAAGCAGCTTCTCGTCCATCAGGGAGACGATGTTGGTCGTGCCGTCCACGTTGTCGCCGGAGGTGTCGCCGCGCAGGCGGCCCGCGTTCTTCAATCGTTCGTAGAGTTCCGTTCCCTGGATCGCCTGCAACAGGCCCACCATGGCCACGACGATGCCGCTTTTTTGAATGAAATCGATCTGTCGTTGGAAAATGGCCGGGGTGTCGCTGTCAAAGCCCACGATGAATCCCGCCTGGACCTCCAGGCCGGCCCGCTGGATGCGCTTGATGTCGGCGATCAAGTCCCGGTGGGTATTTTGTTTCTTGTGGCATTCCGCGAGCGACGCTTCGCTCGGCGTCTCGATTCCGATAAACACCGAGTCGAAGCCGGCCTCGCGCATCATCTCCATCAGGTCGGGGCTGTCGGAAAGATTGATCGAGGCCTGCGTGAAAAACGGCATTCGCCCCACCCACTTTTGCCAATGGATGAGCGGGGGGAGGAGTTCCTTGACCAGCCGGCTTTTGTTCCCGATGAGATTATCGTCAACGAAGAAAACCTTTCCCTTCCAGCCCAGGCCGCTCAGAGAGTTCAATTCGGCCAGGACCTGGTCCGCCGTTTTGGTGCGGGCGCGATGGCCAAAGAGCGCGGTGACGTTGCAAAACTCGCACTGGAAAGGGCAGCCCCGCGAATATTGCAGGCTCATCGTCGCGTATTTCTTCATGTTCGCCAGGCGCCAAAGGGGCGCCGGCGTCGTGCGAATGTCCGCGAATTCGCTCGACCGATAAACGGGCTGGGGGCAGTTCCGCTCAAGATCGGCCAGGAAAGGCGGCAGCGTGATTTCGGCTTCGTTGAGAACGAAATGCGCCACCCCGGTAAAGTTTTCGTGCTCGGTGGTAAAAAGAGGCCCCCCGGCGACGACCGGCGCCCCGGCCCGGTTGCAACGCGCGATCACCTCCCCGGCCGATTCCCGCTGCACGGTCATCCCGCTGAGGAAGACATAATCGGCCCACTTCAGGTCGGCGTCGGTCAAGGCCTGAATGTTCATGTCAACCAGGCGCTTGGACCAGGCCTCCGGAAGCAGGGCGGCAACGGTCAGCAGGCCCAAGGGCGGAAAGGCCGCACTCTTCCCGATAAATTTCAAGGCGTGCTTGAAACTCCAGAACGTCTCGGGAATTTGTGGATAAACGAGGAGAATGTTCATACGAATCGCGATACTTTCGTACGGCAGCCTCGGGCGACCGCCCTAGCGCCCTGGTTCCGCGCCATCCTTTAATTTACCATCCGGACTAAGAACGGCGACTAAATCTGTTAGGCCATACTTGCCCAAAAGCTCGCTGATTTTGCCAGGGCCTGTCGGAGGTCCGAACTCTAAATCGGTTGGCCATCGCCAAGCGAATCGGCCAAGATCGGCTAAGCCTCCGCCAACCCATGTGCAGCCTGGTTTCCTAAACGGGCTACATTCACTCAAAATAAACCCCACCTTTATGCTCCTCCATCCCACGTCCGACTCCGCAACAAGCGCTCAAGTTATTCCGACCAACCATCAAGGCGTCCGCGACTGGGTGGCCGAAATGGCGAAACTTTGCCAGCCCGATCAAATCCACTGGTGCGATGGCGGCGAAGAGGAAAAGGAGCAACTCACCCGGCAAGCCCTTGAAAAGGGAATTCTCATCAAGCTCGACCAGAAGAAGCTTCCCGGCTGCTATTACCACCGCTCCAATCCCAACGATGTGGCGCGCGTGGAGGAATGCACCTTCATCTGCACGCGCACGAAGGACGAGGCCGGCCCGACCAATAATTGGAGGGCGCCCGAGGCCGATGTATGAAAAACTCTACGCCATGTGTCGCGGGCGCGATGAAAGGCCGCACGATGTATGTGGTGCCGTATCTGATGGGGCCGCCGGGATCTCCGCTCACCAAGGTCGGCGTTGAAATCACCGATTCAATCTACGTGGTCCTGAGCATGCGGATCATGACCCGGATGGGCAAAGTGGCCTGGGACCAATTGGGTGAACAGCGGTGCTTTTACCAAGGGCCTGCACAGCATGCTCGACGTCAATCCCGAGCGCCGTTTCATCGCCCATTTCCCGCAGGACAACACGATCATCTCCGTCGGCTCGAACTACGGCGGCAACGTGCTGCTGGGGAAAAAGTGCCTCGCTCTGCGCCTCGGCTCCTACCTGGGCCGGGACGAAGGCTGGATGGCCGAGCACATGCTGATCCTCGGCGTCGAATCGCCGCAAGGGGAGAAGACCTACGTGGCCGCGGCATTTCCGAGCGCCTGCGGAAAAACCAACTTCGCCATGATGATCCCGCCCGATGCACTTCAAGGGGTGGAAAATCACGACCATCGGCGACGACATCGCCTGGATGAAACCGGGCCCCGATGGCCGGCTCTACGCCATCAATCCGGAAGCCGGTTATTTCGGCGTCGTCCCCGGCACGAACTATAAGATCGAACCCCAACGCGATGATCACGATCTCGAAAGACACCATCTACACCAACGTCGCGCTGACTCCGGACGGCGATGTCTGGTGGGAGGGCAAGGACGGCGAACCGCCCAAGGAATGCCTCGATTGGAAGGGCAATCCGTGGACGCCCGCTTCAAAGGAAAAAGCCGCGCACCCCAACAGCCGCTTCGCCGCGCCGATGGCCAATAATCCGGCCCTGGCCCCCGAAGCGAACAGCCCCGAAGGCGTGCCCATCAGCGCGTTGATTTTTGGCGGACGCCGCGCCACCACCATGCCGCTTGTGTTCCAGGCGTTCAACTGGATCCACGGCGTCTATGTCGGCGCAACCATGGGTTCGGAAATGACCGCCGCCGCCGCCGGGGGCATGGGCCAGGTCCGGCGCGACCCGATGGCGATGCTGCCGTTTTGCGGATACAACATGGGCGACTATTTCCGCCATTGGCTGAGGATGCGCAAGCTGCTCAAGAGGCCGCCCAAGATTTTCCATGTGAACTGGTTTCGCAAAAACAAGGAGGGCAAGTTTCTCTGGCCCGGTTACGGCGAGAACATGCGCGTCCTGAAATGGATCGTGGACCGCTGCCGGGGCCGGGTGCCGGCCAACGAAACACCGCTGGGCTGGATGCCGGAACCCCAGGACATCGATACAAAAGAGCTGGCCGGATTTAATCCCACCGACCTGGCCGAGGTGCTTTCAGTCGATATCGAAGAATGGAAAGCGGAAGTTTTGCTGCAAGACGAACTGTTCGCGAAGCTGGAGTCCGATCTGCCCAAGGAACTGATCTTCCAGCGCGAACTCCTCATCTCCAGGCTGTAGGGCTGTCTCTATTTACCTTGTCGCAAATCGTTGACCTTCGGCTTAGCCGTAACCGCCGCACACTATCGCGGCAGGCTTTGCCGGTATTGCGTCGGTGATTTGCCGACCACCCGCTTGAAGATGCGGTTGAAGTGGGTGAGCGAGAGAAAGCCGCAGTCATAGGCAACCTCGCTGATGCGCACGTTGGGGTTGAGAAGCAAATTCTTGGCCCTTTCGATGCGGGTGCGGGCAAAGTAATCGGTGAAGGTGAGACCCGTGGCCTTCTTAAACAACTTGCAGAAATAAAAGGTGCTGACGTTGAGGGTCTTCGCGATTTGATCCAGGGAAATCGAATCGGCCTGGTGTTCGGCGATGTAGCTCTTGGCGCGGGAAATGAGGGGAGGCTCCTCATTCTCCTGCTGAACCAGGATCTGGTTCGCCACGACGGACAAGTGCCCGGCGAAGATTTCGAGCAGGCGCACCATCGCCTCGTATTGCTCGCGGGAAAGCACCCGGCTGTGAAAATAGGCGTCCTCGAGTTTTTTCAAGTCCACCTTCACGCCCCAAGCTATCAGTTGGTGCGCCACCTTCGTAAAACCGGCGCCGGTCGGCTTGCGCAAGGCCACCTGGCCGGTTTGAAGAAATCCGATCACTTTATTTCCCACGTGGACAGGTATGGCCGTATCGCAAAGACCGGCGAAGCAGGTTACGGTGTGGGACTCGGTTGACTCGCTATCGACGGTCTCCTGCTGGACCTGGAGGCAGGAGGCGCAACTCCGGTTCGATTTGGACATAAGGGCGCAAAAGGGATTCTCATGCTTCTTGCCCTGAAGGGCGTGATGCCACACCTCATGGGGCCGAAGCGCCAGCGGCAGACGGGTCGCCTCGTTGAAGGCAGCCTCGTAATCCCGGAAAATTTGCGATTTCGAGAGTTGTTGGACGATTTCTGCCTCTTTTTGCATCGCAAAATTAAAGGATATGATCTCCCCTGCTTGGGTCAATCCAAATCGGGGCCCCATGACGCCCCCGAGAGCCAATATCAGCCTACCATTCACCAAGCAATGCGTAGCCGGGGATGGCACTTGTCTTTAACGTGTAGTATTAATTATCCCGTTATGAAAACCTCCGATGCCGCTGCCCCCACTCCCTCAACAGCCCCTCTCCCCGATTTTTGCGGGCGGCCCAGACGGATCAACCTTGATCAAATGGTCGCCGTGAAGGGGCTCGGCAAACTCATTCTCCGCCCGATTCGCCTCGATGATGAGCAGGAGATGGTGGACTTTCATCGACGCATTTCGGATGAGAGCATTTACATGCGCTATTTTGAGTATCTTGGGCTCGACCGGCGAACCGCCCATGAGCGCCTGGTTGGGATTTGCACGAACACGCCGGAGTCTTATGCCATCGTCGTCGAGCGCCCTGCTTCCGTGCACCGGCCGGCGGCGATTTTGGCGGTGGGCCGTCTCACCAAGACCTCCCAGCCTTACGTGGCCACCTTCGACACGTTGCTCACGGACGAAGCGCAGGTGACCAAGCTGGCCAAAGTGCTCCTGGCCCGGTTGATCAAAATCGCGCACGCCTTTGGTTTTCAGGGGCTAACCGGCGAACTCCTCGTTGCGGATCATGATGCCTTGGACGTGTGCCGCGCGGCGGGTTTCTCCGCGCACACCCTTCTTGAGGATGGCTTGGTCCGGGTCTCTCTCGATCTGTAATACCATTTCTCAATAAAATTTATTCTTTACCCTTCCGTCATCCCGAGCTTGTCGAGGGATCAGTTCCGCCTCGGTAAAACCCCTCCGAACTGATCCTTCGACAAGCTCAGGATGACCGATTGTTTAGACCAAAATCAATTTGGAATTGGTATAATACCATTCTCTATCAAATTGAGTCTTTAGCGTTCCGTCATCCCGATCCTTCGGCAAGGATGACGGATTGTATAGGCTAAAATCAATTTGGAATTGGCATAAAAGCGCCGCGCGAACTCAAGACGCGCATGCTCCGACTCACCCTCTCGAAGACGAGCCAAGGTCCGCGCCATGGGCCCGAAACTTGATGTCGTATTTCGGGAGGATGCAATCGATGTCTTCGATTTCGGTTTCGATCACGGCAAAGCCGGCGCCATCGGTGGCGATGCTCAAAAAATAAGCTTTCGACTTGTCCTCGAGCAGCTTCCAAACCTGCTGCATCTTCCCAGGGTCGGTCACGATCCGGGCCTTCCCGCGAATATTGATGATGATGTTGAGTTCTTCGTTGGAAAACATCCAACTGACGCTCGGGTGGCGCTTGATGTGCTGGACCTTCCGGCTGGCAGGCGAAGTGATGGTGTAAAGCAGGGGCCAATCGCGCAGGGAAAGCGTCGCCATCCAGCGCACGTGGGGCATCCCCTTGTCATCGACGGTCGCCAACACGCCGGGCCTCCTTCCATCGGCCAGCTTTTTGGCCAGGTCGATGACATATTCGACATGCCTCGCGGCTTCCTCATGCGACGGTTTGTGGGGATCGGAGGATTTCATGGATGCGCCAGAGCCAAAGTTTCAACGGGGCGCGTCACCAATGCAATATTTTTCCTCCCAGTGGATACGGCTTAATATAATGTTCCACTCTGGCAGCGTCTCCACCGCCTTTGTTCAATAATAGGCCGACTTCGATTAGAGGACCCCGGCTTGAATCAGGGTCAGTTCATCCACCTTGAAGGCCACCCCGGTGATGAGCACCTGAGGGTCGTAGACCGCGAGCTCGCGCGAAAGATCCGCCGGCATGGGCCGCTCGTGAAACTCAAACCGGGCCTCTCGCCAGCCGACAAACTGAAAGAGCGCAGGCAGCCCCGTGTCGGCGCCGGCGCGGGCCTGAAGAATGATCCCGTTTTCGACCGCCAGGGACCCTTCCCGCCCGCCCTCCTTCATTTTCAAATACCCGGTCTGCTTCGCATTTACGATGATCCGCAAAACCTCCGTTAAATTCGATGCCGCGAAAGTTCCCGATAACAGAGACATAAATACAAGTGATAGTTCAAAAGGCAAAATAACCGTGGTTAGGAACGCTTAAGCACGTTATATGCCACGGCTGAAATCCTGGCGGCGGCGCGGCATTTCGCATGGATGGGCGTCTGTCGCCGAGGCACGAGTCCCTGGGGCCAACAGTCCCATCAGTCCCATCAGTCCCATCAGTCCTATTTGTCCCCTATGTCCTATTCTTCCAGTCGCCGCCCCCTTTCGAGGAGAAAAGCCCTGTCTTGTTTTCAGATGGCATTCTCATTAAGATCACGTGTCACAATGGCATGGCGCACGGGAAAACCGCGCATCTTGACCAAACTGATCCAAATCCCTTGAATTTGCGCGCACGATCCCATGCACTGGCCTGACATTTTCTTCAAGGCCAGAAAGCCCCGCCCGGACTCCGAGCTATCTCACCGCTTGCAACCCGTGCCCGAGAGCCTCAAGCCTTCCGCCTCGCCGCAACCGGCCGAGGTCAAGACGGCTTCCGTCGCGACCGCGCCGCTTGGAACCGAGACTGAGAAAGCGGCAACGTCCACTTTACCCGCGATGCATGGAGTCGTCCTGCGCCCTCCGGCCCGGCTCGTGACGTCCGCCTTGCCGATGAAACCGGAATCCAGCCCGTCAAGCGAGCCTCCGCCGCCTTCCAAGCCCGTCGCCGCGGCTTCACCATCAACCCCGCCGCCCTTCCACCCCGCGGCGGCTTCCCCTCCCCTCGAAGCAAAAAAGGCCGCTCCCGGCCCCGTCCCCCCGGCCTCCCCGCCTCTGAGTGCCTTTGGTTCCATCTTCCGCCGCAAAGCGAAGATGACCGAGGTGGCCCGGATCGTCCTGCCGCCCAAACGGGAAGAGCCGGAGCCGCCGCCCGCTCCTTCCGAATCGTCCCCCGCCGTCGTGCCTCCCGCGTTCCCCGTCGCGGCCATGACTTCGCGCGCGAGCCAAGCCCCGGCACAAGTACAGGAAACGGCGAAAGGCGCCGCGCACGGCGGCAATACGGACGTTTCGCCGCCGGACAACGCGCCAGAAGCCGCCCCCGAAGCGAAGAAACCGGCCAGCCCCGAGACGGCCCCCGCGTCAGCGCCAACTCCCGTTGCCGAGACAAAGCCGGTCACGCCCCTGCCTGATTTGCCCGACGCACCAAAAGTCGATCCCGAGGCCCACAAGCCGGAGCCTTCCGCCACGCCCCTGCCCAGGGTCGATCCCGAAGCGCATAAACCGGCGCCAAAGCCCGCCGCTCCGACTCCGCCGGTGGAACTGGGCGCTCCATCCGCGATGCCGGAGAAGCGCGAGTTTCACCTGGCCAACGGCGAGCGCGTGGCCGGAACCGTCCTGTCCGAAACGCCCGAGGCCGTTTACATCGACCACGGCGCCCTCGGCGTCCTGACCATCCCGCGCGCGCAAATTGCCCGGCGGCTCGTGGAAATCATCCTCGTCAACGGCGACCGCATCGTGGGCGACATCATGGCCGAAACCGCCGACACGCTCTACGTGCGCCACGCCAGCCTCGGCATGCTGACCGTCCCGCGCGCGCAACGCAGCACGCGCGTGGTCGAGGCGATCCTCAAGGACGGCGACCGAATCCTCGGCGAAGTGCTTGCCGAAACCGACAGCTTTACGGTCATCCGCAGCGCGACCCTCGGCACCGTCACCGTGCCGCACGGAAAAATCTCGATGCTCAACCGCAAAATCGAGCAGATCGAACTCAAGGCCCTGCCCGCACCCGCGCCCGAGATCAAGGACAAGCCTCCTCTTTGAATGGCGGGCCGCCACCCTGAGCAAGCCTTCCCAGCCGCGGCGGCAAACCGCGCCCTTTCCATTTCTTTGTGTTCCTTTGCGTTCCGTCGCGGCTAAATAAGAGCCGCCCATGACCACCCCCTCCGCGCGCCCTTCCCCGCCCGCCCTCGTCATCGGGTCGGGATTCGGCGGGCTGGCCGCGGCCATTCGCCTCCAGGCGCGAGGCTACGACACCACCATCCTCGAAATGCGCGGCAAGCCCGGCGGCCGCGCCTATGTCTTCGAGGACAAGGGCTTCATCTACGACGCCGGCCCGACCATCATCACCGCGCCGTTTTTGATCGACGAACTTTTCGCCCTGGCGGGCAGGCGCACGGAAGATTACGTCAGGATCGTCCCGATCACGCCCTTCTACCGCATTGTTTTTCCCGACGGACGCGAGTTCGACTACACCGGCGACGAAGCCGGGATCATCGCGCAAATCAAGAAATTCAATCCCGGCGACGTCGCCGGCTATTTGCAGTTCGTCGGGAAGTCGCGCGCCATTTTCGAACGCGCCTTCGTCGACCTCGCCGACCAGCCCTTTTCCTCCTTCGCCGACATGCTCCGGGTCGCGCCCGACCTGATCCGGCTCCGCGCGCAGGAATCGGTTTACCAACTCGTCTCGCGCCACGTGAAGGATCCGTTCCTGCGGCAGGTCTTCAGCTTTCATCCGCTCTTCGTCGGCGGCAACCCGTTCCACTCCTCCTCGATCTACGCGATGATCCATTACCTCGAACAACGATGGGGCGTCCACTTCGCCATGGGCGGCACCGGCGCGCTCGTGCAGGGCCTGCTGCGCCTCTTCGCCGAAATGGGCGGAAAGCTTCGCCTCCATGCGCGCGTCGAGCGGTTGCTGGTCGAAGACGGCACGGCGCGCGGCGTCCGGCTCGACTCGGGCGAGGAACTCCCCGCCGAGGTGATCGTCTCCAACGCCGACGTCGCCAATTTTTACAAGAAGGCTGTCCCCGCAGCGGTGCGGAAGAAATGGACCGACCGGCGGCTCGACCGGATGCGTTATTCGATGGGCCTCTTTCTCATTTATTTCGGAACGGACCGCACCTACCCCGATCTGGCCCATCACACCATTGTCCTCACGGAACGCTACAGGGAATTGCTGGAGGACATCTTCCGCAAAAAGATTCTCGCCGACGATTTCTCGCTCTATCTCCACGCGCCGACGCGGACCGATCCGTCGCTCGCGCCGCCCGGCTGCGAATGCTTTTATGTGCTCTCCCCGGTGCCGAATCTCGGCGGCAAGGTCGATTGGAACGCGGTGAAGGAACGCTACGCCGACGCGATCCTCGCCTCGCTGGAGAAGCTCTGCCCCGACTTGCGAAAGCACATCGTCAGCAAGCTGATTTGGACACCGCTCGATTTCGAAACGCAACTCGACGCGCATCTCGGGTCCGCCTTTCAGTTCGAGCCGATCCTGACCCAGAGCGCCTGGTTCCGGCCCCACAACGTGAGCGAAGACGTGAAGAACTTTTTCCTCGTCGGCGCGGGCACCCATCCCGGCGCCGGCGTGCCCGGCGTCCTGAGCAGCGCGAAGCTCCTGGAGCGGGTGCTGCCCGCGCCGCCTGTCGGAAGGAGTTTCTAAAAAGATCCATTTGCCAGCTTTGCAACCCTGAAAATGCCGACTACGCTGGCCCGATCATGACAGGCAATCCCTTTCTCGGCCTCATCTTCCACTGGATCGGCGGACTGGCCTCCGCCAGTTTCTACATCCCGTACCGCGGAGTCAAAAAATGGGCCTGGGAGACCTACTGGCTGGTGGGTGGGTGCTTCAGTTGGATCATTGCGCCGTGGATTTTGGCTTTGTTCATGACGCGCGATCTGCCGGCCGTCTTGAGCGAGGCGACGGCCTCGACGCTTTTCTGGACTTATTTCTTCGGCGTTCTCTGGGGGATGGGCGGGCTCACCTTCGGCCTGACCATGCGCTATCTCGGCATCTCCCTCGGCATGGCGGTCGCGCTCGGTTTTTGCGCCGCGTTCGGCACGCTGATACCGCCGATTTTTCATGGAGAATTCGTCACGAAGGTCTTGGGAACCAATTCCGGCCTGGTGATCCTGCTCGGGGTGGGCGTCTGTCTCGCGGGCATCGGCGTCTCGGGCATGGCGGGCATGACCAAGGAACAGGAAATGTCGGAGGAACAAAAGCGCGCCGTCATCAAGGAATTCAATTTCAAGAAGGGCATTCTTGTCGCGACGTTTTCCGGCATCATGAGCGCCAGTTTCTCGTATGGACTGGACGCGGGCAAGCCGATCAAGGCGCTCACGCTCCAGCACGGCACCGCCCAGCTTTGGCAGGGGCTGCCCGTCCTGGTCGTCGTGCTGCTCGGCGGTTTCACCACCAATTTCATCTGGTGCGCCTATCTGAATTTTCGCAATCGAACCGGCGGCCAGTATTTCGGCGCCGAAGGCGGGTGCGGCGGCTCGGGGCCTGTTCTCGAAACGGCGATCGAAGCTCCGGGAGAAGAGATGGCGCGCCAGGCGCCGTTAAGCGCATCGGAACCGGCCCGGGCGCCGCTGGCCATGAACTATCTTTTTTGCGCGCTGGCCGGCACCTTGTGGTACTTCCAGTTCTTCTTTTACACCATGGGCGAAAGCCAGATGGTCAAGTATCCGTTCTCCAGTTGGACCCTCCACATGTCCAGCATCATCATCTTCAGTTCGCTCTGGGGCATCGCGCTTAACGAATGGAAAGGCGCCGGCAGGAAGGCGATGACGTTCCTCGTCCTCAGCCTGCTCGTGCTCGTCGGCTCCACGGTCATCATCGGTTACGGCAACTACATGGCCTCGGTGGCGGCCCCGGCCCATTGATCCTTATGAACCCGTCATCCTATTCCCTCGCTCAAGAGGCCTACGACGATCAGGGCGTCGACACGGAAGCCGCGTTGCAAAAACTGGCCGGCACGCCCCTTTCGCTCCATTGCTGGCAGGGCGATGACGTCGGCGGCTTTGAAACCGCCGGGGCCGAACTCAGCGGCGGCGGGATTCAGGCCACGGGGAATTATCCGGGCAAAGCGCGCACGCTCGAAGAACTGCGCCAGGACCTCGATATGGCGTTTTCGCTCCTTCCCGGAAAGCACCGCCTGAACCTGCACGCCTGCTACGCCGATCTTGGCGGCAAAAAAGTGGAGCGCAACGCGCTGACCGCCGCGCATTTTCAGAGCTGGATCGACTGGGGCAGGGAACATGTCCTGGGGATCGATTTCAACCCGACCTTTTTCTCGCATCCGCTCGCCAACGACGGCTGGACCCTGTCCCATCCCGATCCCGCCGTCCGCGCCTTCTGGATCGAACACGGCATCGCCTGCCGGAAAATCGGCGCGGAGATGGGACGCCAATTCGGCTCGATCACGGTGACGAACGTCTGGATTCCCGATGGCTCCAAGGAAATCCCCATTGACCGCAAGGGTCCCCGCGAGCGGCTGCAAGCCTCGCTCGACGCCGTGTTCAGGGAACAGCTCGATCCCCGGTTCCACCTCGACGCGGTCGAATCCAAGCTTTTCGGCATCGGCTCGGAATCGTATGTCGTCGGGTCGCATGAATTTTATCTCGGGTACGCCGCGAAAAACCAGAAGGTCTATTGCCTCGACGCCGGCCATTTTCATCCCACCGAAAGCATCGCGGACAAAATCTCCTCGCTCCTCCTATTCGTGCCGGAAATTTTGCTGCACGTCAGCCGCGGCGTGCGCTGGGACAGCGATCACGTGGTCATTCTCGATGATCCCACGCGCGCGCTGATGGAGGCCGTCGTGCGCGGTTCGTACCTCGACCGGGTCCGCATCGGCTTGGACTATTTCGACGCGAGCATCAACCGCATCGCCGCCTGGGTCATCGGCGCGAGGGCCGCGCAAAAGGCGCTTCTCCTGGCGCTGCTCGAACCCCTCGACCGCCTGCTCCAATTCGAGGCCGAGGGCGATCTTGCCAGCCGTCTCGCCCTGATCGAGGAGGCCAAGTGCCTTCCTTTCGGCGAGGTCTGGAATGAATTTTGCCGCCGCCAGGATGTTCCCGGCGGCTTCGACTGGATGGACACCGTGAAACGGTATGAAGCGACGGTACTGGCCCTTCGCAAATGACAAACCGCCCCGTTCGCGGGCTGAAACTTATATGATTGACTTCACTCATATACTAAGAAAAATGTTTCCACCAAAATCATGAGTGCGACCTATTACCTCGCGGTTGATCTGGGCGCGGAAAGCGGGCGCGTGATGCTCGGCACGCTCGAGGATGGCCGCGTGTCCCTCGACGAGGTCCATCGTTTCCCGAATGGCGCGCTGACGGTCAACGGCCATTTGCATTGGGATCTCGCCCATCTGGAAAAAGAGATCTTCGCGGGCCTGGAAAAAGCCGCCGCGCGCAACGCGCCGATTGCGGGGATCAGCGCCGATTCGTGGGGCGTCGATTACGTTTTGCTCGATGCGAGCGGGCAGGCGCTGGGGCAGCCATACTGTTATCGCGACAGCCGCACCCATGAGAGCCCCGCCCGCCTGTTCCGGAAATTGCCGTTCGCCGAAATTTACCAGGAGACCGGCATTCAGTTCATGACCATCAACACGCTGTACCACATCGAGGCGCAGCAGCACGAGGACCCCGCCGTTCTTTCCGGCGCCGATCATTTTCTCAACATCGCCGATTATTTCAACGCGCGGCTTTGCGGCATCGAGGCGGCCGAGCAGTCGCTGGCCAGCACCACGCAGCTTTACAATCCGAAGACCCGCGCCTGGTCGGACAAGTTGATCTCGGCGCTCGGGCTGAAAAAATCGCTCTTCCCGAGGATCGTCCCCAGCGGCACGGTGCTCGGCCCCGTCGCCGGCCCGCTCAAAAACCATCCATCGCTGGCGCGGGCGCGGGTGATCGCCACCTGCTCGCACGATACCGGAGCGGCGGTCGCGGCGGTCCCGGCCCAGGGCGGCATTCCGGGCCGGGAGGGCAGTTGGGCCTATCTCAGTTCGGGCACCTGGTCGCTGCTCGGCGCGGAACTTGCCGCGCCCATTGTCACGGACGCCGCGCGCGAGGCCGGCTTCACCAACGAAGTCGGTTTGGGCGGCACGATCCGCTTTCTCAAAAACATCGCCGGGCTGTGGGTCTTGCAGGAATGCCGCCGCGCGTGGGAAGCCGCAGGGCAATCCTTCACCTACGAGGAACTGACGCGGCTGGGGGTGGAAAACGGCCCGGCCGACGCGCACATCTCGCTCGGGGACGCCCGCTTTCTGTCGCCCGGCGACATGCCGGACAAGATCACCGCGTTTTGCCGGGAGACCGCCCAGCCGACGCCCGCGACGCCGGGGCAATTCGTCCGCACGATCCTCGAAAGCCTGGCGCTGACTTACGCGCAGACCTTGCGCCAACTGGAAAGCTTGGCCGGCCGCAAATTCGAAAGACTTCACATCGTCGGCGGCGGCAGCCGGAGCCATCTGCTCAACCAGCTCGCGGCCGATGCCACCGGGTTGACGGTCATCACCGGACCGGTCGAGGCCACGGCCATCGGCAATATTCTCATTCAGGCGCTTGCCCTGGGCCATCTCGAATCGCCGACCCATTTGCGCCGCATCGTCGAGGATTCCTTTCCCACCCAAACCTTCCTTCCGGGCCCCGGCTTTCCGGACGAAACCCGCTTTCACAAATTCCAACGGCTCTGATCATAAGCGGTACCGGCTAGGGCCAGTTAACACTATTTTATGGACAGATCGCCCGTACTCGGAAAAGCCATCCTGAAAGAGATCTCCGCGAAAGTCTCTTTTCAAGAATTCCGCCATTCCGCAGGAATGACCGATAGTAGCCCGGCGATTTATCGCCGGGTGTGTCGGCGAGCAAGGGAGCGTCCCGGAGGGACGCTTGATTGTCCATGCACGGAGGAGTTTCATCCGTCCCGCTGGGACGGGCAAATCCCCTTTGGGGATTACCCGGCGATAAATCGCCGGGCTACTTTCAAATGTCCCTCCGGGACTATAATCCCGCTTTTAATCGGTCTTTTGCAGAGGTCTCTGAAAGGTGGCCGTCACTCAGCCCAGGGTTGGCCGCCGACAACCGACATTAATGTTAACACGCCCTAGCCGCGAAAGAACGCAGAGAAACTCATGTCCTTCATGTTCCTCCTGTCTAAAACTCCGCATGCCTTCCAATCCTGTTAATCTTGTTAATCCCGTCTGAAATTTCTTGATGAAAGTCTCCCTCTTCATCCCCTGCTTCATCGACCAGATCTATCCCCACGTCGGGGTGAGCATCGTCAAAGTGCTCGAGCGGCTCGGCTGCGACGTCGATTATCCCGAGGGCCAGACCTGCTGCGGCCAGCCCGCCTTCAATTCGGGTTACTGGGACGAGGCCCGCGCTGTCGCCGAACATTCGCTCGATGTCTTCGCCGACAGCGAGGTGATCGTCAGCGCGTCCGGCTCGTGCGGCGCGATGATGAAGGTTTTTTATCCCGAACTTTTCAAGGACACGACGCGCCATTTCGATGCGCTCAAGCTCGCCCCGAAAATCTACGAGTTCTCCGATTTCCTCGTCAGCAAGCTCGGCGCGCGCGACGTCGGCGCGCGCTTCGACGGCACGGTGACGTTTCACGACGGCTGCCACGGCCTGCGCGAACTCGGCATCGAAAGCCAGCCGCGCGAACTGCTCAAGCACGTCAAAGGACTCACGCTGGTCGAGATGAAGGAAGCCAAGACCTGCTGCGGATTCGGCGGCGCGTTCGCGGTCAAGTTCCCGGCCATTTCCAGCGCAATGGGCGAAGTCAAATGCGCCTCGCTGCTCGAAACCGGCGCCGACGCCGTCGTCTCGAACGACTCGAGCTGCCTCATGCAAATCGGGGGGATGCTCCGGCGCCAGGGCAAGACCACCCGCTGCCTGCACCTGGCGGAAATTCTCGCGCAAACGTGACCTAGAAGATGACCACCATCGTCCAGGATTTCAAAAGCGCGGCGGCAAGCGTCACGGCGGACTTCACCTTGCGCGCCTTCATCCGGCGCGCCCTCGGCGGGTACGAAGTGACGCGCGACACGACCCGGCGAAAGTTCCAAGACTGGAGCGAAGCGCGCCAGGCCGCTTCCGAAATCAAGTGGGAGGCGGTCAATCATCTCGACATCTACCTCCGGGAATTCATCGCGAAGCTCGAGGCCCGCGGCACGCGCGTCTTTGTCGCCGCCGACGCCGGGCAGGCGCGCGACTACATCCTCCGGGTCGCGAGGGAAAACGGCGTCCGCTCGATCATCAAATCGAAGAGCATGACCACCGAGGAAATCCACCTCAACGACGCCCTCGAAAAGGACGGCCATTCGGTTTTCGAGTCGGACCTCGGCGAGTACATCGTGCAGTTGCGCCGCGAACCGCCCTACCATTTTGTCTTTCCCGCGATGCACCTCACGCGCGGGCAAATCAGCGCTCTCTTCCAGAAGGAACTCGGCTCCGAGCCGACCGACGATCCCGAAGCGCTGACCATGATTGCCCGCCGCGTCATGCGCCAAAAATATATCGAGGCCGACATGGGCATCAGCGGCGCCAACTTCGCCATCGCCGAGACGGGCATGATTTCCATCACCGAAAACGAGGGCAACGCGCGCCTGACCACGGCGCTGCCCAAAATCCACGTCGCGCTTTTCGGCATCGAAAAAGTCCTGCCCCGCCTCGAAGACCTGGCGCTGTTTCTGCCCATGCTCGCCACGATGGGCACCGGGCAGGCGCTCACCTGTTACAACACACTCTACGGCGGGCCGCGCCAGCCCGGCGAAAGCGACGGCCCGGAGCAATTCCACGTCGTCCTGCTCGACAACCGCCGCACCGAGTTGCTCGCCGACGCCGAGCAGCGCGATGCCCTCCACTGCATCCGCTGCGGCGCGTGCCTCAACGTCTGCCCCATCTTCAAAAACATCGGCGGCCATTCCTACGGCACGACCTACCAGGGCCCGATCGGCTCGGTCATCACGCCCCACCTGCGCGACCTGCAAAACTGGAAGCATCTTTCCTCGGCCTCATCGCTTTGCGGCGCGTGCACCGAGACGTGCCCCGTCGGCATCGACCTTCATCATCATCTGCTTCAGAACCGCCGCAACGCCGCGCGCGAAAAACCGCTCTGGTGGGAAAAAATGCTTTATGCGGGCTTTGTCTTTTTGATGCGCCGACCGGCGTTGTACCGGATCGCGGGAAAACTTGGCGCGATCTTTTTCCCGCTCCACAAATTCGTCAACGGCACGCCGCTCGATCCGCTCCAGAACTGGACCCGGACGAGAGACTTTCCCGCGCCCGCCCGCGAAAGTTTTGCAGATTACTGGCGCAAGAAAAAATCCAGCACGGAGGCGAGCCATGGCGTTTCCTGATCAGCGCGAAGCCGTCTTCGCCCGCATCCGCGATGCGCTGCGCCAGCCCGCGCCGCATCGTCATGCCGGCCACCCGCACCTTGGCGCGGCGGAGGATCATGGCGTCGACGCCCCGCTTCCCACTTCCGACACTTTCCGCGCGTGGCTCCCCGCGGTCGGCGCGAGCCTCGAAGAGCAAATCGCCCTCTTTGCGCAAAACGCCGCGGCGCTGAAAGCCGATTTCCGCCCGGTCGCCTCCGCCGACGAAGCCGCCCGGCAACTCGCCGCGCTTGCCGGCGAAAACAACTGGAAACGCGTCGCCTCACATCGTCATCCCGTGGCCCAGGGCCTCGCGGAAAAACTGCCGTTGCCCTGCCTGCTGACCGATTCCGGTTACGCCGCCGCCGATCTCGAAAAATGCGATGCCGCCATCACCGGCTGCGACGCCCTCGTCGCGCAAACCGGCAGCGTCCTCGTCACCAACCCGAGCGCCGGGGGACGCGCGCTATCCGTGCTCCCGCCGCATCATGTCGTCATCGCGCGGCGCGGGCAGGTCGTCCCCGATCTCGCATCCGCGCTTCAGTTGGTCCGCAAACTTTACGCGCCGAACTGGCCCAGCTTCCTCTCCTTCATCACCGGCCCGAGCCGCACCGGCGACATCGAGCGCATCCTCGTCCTCGGCGCGCACGGGCCCAAAAAACTCACGATTTTTCTGGTGCCGTAAATTCTGTTTCGGGTCCCGTCATCCTGAGCTTGTCGAAGGATCAGTTCGGTTGCCTTTTGCTTTTACCGAGGCGGAACTGATCCTTCGACAAGGATGACGGATGCTTAAAGAGGAAGCTCTCCCCATCTCGACATTCCGCGCGGAAAGCCCTAGTCTCCGCGGATGGACCCGCTTTTACGTCTTCTGGAGGAAAACGCTCTCGCCAACTGCACCGTTACGGCTGAGCTTGTCGAGGCCAAAAGATTTTAAGCCACCGAGGCCATTTAGGAGATGCAGCGCTACCACCCTCCCGCCTTTTCATGCGATGATGGCGGCATGAACAGTCAACTTCACCTCGATTTTCAACGGCTCCGCATGAACTCTCTTCGTGAACCTGTAAGCGAATCCCATACGCCTGATTCGCCTGATTCGCTTATTTTTTTCGCATCAGTTATGCGGAACGATGCGTGGCGAGATAGCCCCCATCTCGACATTCCTGACGGAAACCCCTAGGCTCCGCGGATGGACCGACTCTTACGCCTGCTGGAGGAAAACGCCCTCGCCACGCACGAGACGCTGGCCGCCCAGTTGGACACCACGCCCGCCGAAATCAAGAAGCGCATCAAGCAGCTTGAGCACGACCGCGTCATCCTCGCCTACAAGGCCATCGTCGATGACGAGCGCGCCAAGCGCACCCACGTCAAGGCGGTGATCGAGGTCCGCATTACGCCCGAGCGCGAGGGCGGCTTCGACCGCATCGCGCATCGCATCGCGCAGTATCGCGAAGTCCACTCCTGCTTCCTCATGAGCGGCGGCTTCGACCTGCTCGTCTTCATCGAGGGCAACACGCTCCAGGAAGTCGCCGGCTTCGTTTCCGAGAAGCTCTCGACCCTGCCCGGCGTCCTCTCGACCGCGACCCATTTCAATCTCAAGACCTACAAGATCCAGGGCGTTCTGCGCGAAGCCGTCGTGAACGAAGAACGCCTCAAGGTCAGCCCGTAAGAAAGTAAAAAGGAGGAAGGGTAAAAGGAAAAAGGACTGCGAAAGAAAATCCACTCCCCTGCCTTCTCCCTTTACCTTTTACCCTTTACCCTTTTCCCTTGCGCCCCATGCACCTTCCCCTCTCCTCCGTTCAATCGTCGCCCGGCTTCATCGCCGACCACGTGCGCGGCATTCCGCGTTCCGGCATCCGCGATTTCTTCGAGATCGTCCAATCCATGCAAGGCGTCATCTCGCTCGGCATCGGTGAACCCGATTTCGTCACGCCCTGGCACATCCGCGAGGCGGCGATCTACGCGCTCGAGCGGGGCAAAACCGGCTACACCTCGAATCTCGGCCTGCTGCGCCTGCGCGAAGCCATCGCGGAATATGTCTCCAGCGGCTACCATCTCGCGTACGACCCGGCGACCGAAGTGCTCGTCACGGTAGGCGTTTCCGAGGCGCTCGACCTTGCCCTGCGCGCGGTGCTCAATCCGGGCGACGAGGTGCTTTATCACGAGCCGTGCTATGTCTCCTACAGCCCGAGCATCGCGCTCGCGCATGGACATGCGGTGGCCGTCGCCACGCGCGAGGAGGACGAATTCAAGCTGCGCCCCGCCGCGCTCCGGGCCGCGATCACGCCCAAATCGAAGGTGCTGCTCCTGAATTTTCCCACCAACCCGACCGGCGCGGTACTGACCGCCGCCGAGTTGGAGGAGATCGCCGCGATTTGCCGCGAGCACAACCTGCTCGTCATCACCGACGAGATTTACTCGGAGCTTTCCTACGCCGAGGCGCACGCCTCCATCGCGTCGCTGCCGGAAATGCGCGAGCGGACGATTTTTCTCCACGGCTTCTCGAAGGCTTTCGCCATGACCGGCTTTCGGGTCGGCTACGCCTGCGCGCCCGCGCCGCTCATCGACGCCATGATGCGCATCCACCAATACGGCATTCTCTGCGCGCCCATCGTCAGCCAGGAGGCGGCGCTGGAAGCGTTGCGCCATGGCCGCGCCGACATGCTCGACATGCGCGAGCAGTACCGCCTGCGCCGCAACTTCCTCGTCCACGCCTTTCGCAAAATGGGCCTGCCCTGCTTCGAGCCGCGCGGCGCGTTCTATCTTTTCCCGAGCATCAAGACGACGGGCAAGTCGTCCCACGACTTCGCCTTCGGCCTGCTCAAGGAGCAACAGGTCGCCGTCGTGCCCGGCACCGCTTTCGGGCCGAGCGGCGAGGGCTACGTCCGATGCAGCTACGCCACGGGGATGGACCAGTTGCAGATCGCCGCCGAACGGATCGCGGAGTTTGTGGGGAAGGCTTAAACCAGTAACCGCGGCAACTTGAATCCCGTTGTTGATTCGCGTAGGCTTCTCCCATGAGCGTGAACGAAATCCTCGAAGAACTCGACCATCTCTCCCCGGATGAACTGAAGGTTATTCAGGGAAAAATTGAGTTGCTTCACGAAAACATCGAAATCACTCCTGAAATGCTCGAAGCAATTGAGGAGGGGCGTCGCTCGTTGCGCGAGGAGGGAGGAATTCCCATCGAACAGGTCAGAAAAGATATGGGCTTGTGAGTTACCGCGTAATACTATCCCCGCTGGCACAGAGGGATTTAAAAAATATTGAAAAGTATATTTCAAAGGATAATCCCGAAGCCGCAAAAAAGTTTTGCGACAAATTGCTAACCGCGGCGGAATCCCTCGATTCTTTTCCACATAGAGGAAATCGCACTAATTCCAAGCAAGCACGCACCCTCGTTTGCAAGCCTTACATTATTTTTACGATGTCGATCCGCCGAATCGGGAGGTGCAAATCCTCCGCTTCTGGCACAGCGCGCGGGATCAGGGCCGGTTGCGTTTGAAGGAAGAGCCATTAGCGATCTATTCCTCTTCTCCCGGCGCGGTTCCAGCGAAGGCTTGACTTGAATCGAGCCGCTGCTTCGCCTAGGTTTCTCGCATGAGCGTAGACGAAATCCTTGCGGAGATGGACAACCTTTCGCCTGACGAACTGAAGATCATCCAGGAGAAACTCGACCTCTTTCGCGAGGACTTCGAGGAAACGCCCGAGATGCTAGCCGCGATTGACGAAGGCCTTCGTTCTCTCCGCGAGGAACCCACCATAACTCTCGAAGAGTTACGAAAAGAAATGCGCACGTGGACTTTAGATTCAAAATAGCCTCCCAAGCAAAGCGCGACATCAAAAGTATCTGGCGGTACATCGCGCGGGACAATGCCTCGAACGCCACTGCATTTTGCGATGAACTTTTCCTCGTGGCCGAGTCCTTGAAAAGCTTTCCCCTTCGGCACGGCAGCTTTGTCAAACGTCCGAACATCAGGAAGGTTGCCTATGAAGCCTACCTCATCTTTTACAAAATCGATGAAGAAAACCAGACCGTCGAAATCCTCCGCTTCTGGCACAGCGCGCGGGACCAAGGCCGGCTTCGTTTGAAGGAAGAGCCTTCTCCAGCCTACTCATCCGCCCCAAGTTTGGTTTCAACGATTCAGTGTCCTTGAAAAAAGCGGCCCAGCCGACTAACGTACTTCCGTGAGCCTCGCCGAACTCATCCAGAAAATTCACGAGCTTTCTCCCGAAGAACAGGAGATGGTCCGGCGCGAACTCGACGGATTGCATCAAGAGGAATTCGAAGCAACACCGGAAATGCTTGCCGCCATCGACGAAGGCCGAGATCGGCACGCGAAGAAGGCACAATCCCCATTGAAGATGTCCTCAAGGAAATCGCCACGTGGAATACAAAGTCACCCTGACTCCAAAGGCCCGGCGAGACTTGACCGCCATTTGGAATTATATCGCCAAGAATGATCGCGATGCCGCGACCACTTTTTGTCATGAGTTGGCAAAGCAAGCCTACTCTCTGAAAACCTTTCCAGAACGAAATTTTGAATTGCCCGAGCGTCGCAATGTCAGAAAAATCTCATATCAAAGCTATCTCATTTTTTACGAGGTTCATTCCGATCAAAACTGGGTCGAAATCCTCCGCTTCTGGCATAGCGCGCGGGACCAGGGCCGATTGCGACTTAAGGAAGAGTCCTCGCCGGCCTATTCCGCTTCTCCAAGCGTGGGCGCAGCGATTGCCGGCTGACCCAAAGATGAGGCTTGACCCGTCTTGCGCGCCCGGTAGGCTTTCCAACTCCACTCACCCCTTTTAATCCCATGCGCGAACAAGTTATTTTGGAATGCACCGAGGCCGCCAAGGAAGGCAAAGCCGCTTCCCGTTATTTCACCACGAAGAACAAGAAGCTGCAGCAGGAGCGCATCGAACGGCTCAAGTACAATCCCGCCCTGCGCCGCCGCACGGTGCATAAAGAGCGGAAGTAGGTCCTGCGGAGAGCGGCCATCCGCGGACGGCACATTTTTTGCCGCCGCACATTCCCAACTTGGGAATGGCGCACCTATTCTTCCGAGGTCAAGAGTTCCTGCCAGAACCGGGGCAGCAATTCCGTGAAGAGGCTATTCGACCAGGTGTCGTAACGCCAAACCTCCACGAAACCCGCGCCCGCGATGAGAACCACCGTCCGCTTCTCATCATTATCCGATTGACGGATCGGTCCCGGCCCCGGAACCAGGCCGGATTTCCAGAGCGCCTGGGGAAAGGACATGAACGCGCGGGAATTCTTATAGGAGCAGTTCACGGTCTGGATCAATTGAGCCAGCCGCCCGGAGGGATCGCTAAGCCATTCATTGAGGTTTAACGTATTGATGGGGTTGGAATTCAACCGTTGAAGGAGCCGGCCCACATAGGGGTTATGCTCCTTCAAGAGGAGGAGCTGTTGATGCGGCCCTGGAACGGCGATTAACCGTGACGGACGATCGTAAAAATAATCCTTAAACCGATTTTTCAGGGCCACCGAGCATTGGCATTGGACGGGCTCGATCAGGGCATAATCAAGGGAGCACCCCACCTCTACCTGCTCATTGGTAATTGGCGGCGTTCCCTTCTCACCGGAAGAATAAGGTTCTGAAATCTCAGAGTGCATTAAAAATAGATTTATAGTTTAGAGCTGTTCAAATGCAAGCCTTTTCGCATATTTTTACGTTTTATTGTGCATTTCCAATTCCAGCCTGACATCCTTGGGAAGGGGAAAGCCCTGGCCCCGGTGCATATAATAACACCAGACAGCCACAAGATATAATCCATAACTACCTTATAACAAACGCATAACACGCTAAGCAACTCTGTTGATTGCCGCCCTTCAGAGTAAAGGATTCCCTCTTGCATCCGATCCACTTTCCAAGGCTGATCTTACGGATAAAATGAGCATACGTCATGAGAATATTCGGCAAAAGATCAGGCGAGAAGGTCCTCCAATCGTCATTCAGGGGCGTTTATAACTGATTCGCGGACATTGAAAACAACTCAAATCAGGTCAGCTAAGTTGAGATGATTGATCCCATTCTCCAATCCATGCCGGTCTATGTCATCCTCAACGGCAAGACCGCGCTCCAGGGCGCCGCATGGTTCGCCGCGCATGTGACGTGATTGGAGGGACGCGCTCCTGCGCGTCCGCGGACGACCGGGCAGGCTCGCCTGTCGGTGTCCCTTCATCGGCGGTTGCCCTTTAACTCACCGTCACCAGCGAAACGGCGGCGACTCCGCCCGCCTGCATCTTCTCCCGCAGACCCGGCCACGCGGCAAGCGTGGGGTCCTCCTGGATCAAGCGCCCCGCATGGGTTCGCGCGAGCACGAGCAACTCGTAATCCGTTTCCAGGCTGGCGAAGCGTAGCGGCGGCAGACCGCTTTGCTCGGTGCCGAAAATATTGCCCGGCCCCCGAATCTTGAAATCCTCCTCGGCGATGCGAAAGCCGTCCGTGGTTTCCTCCATGATCCGCAGCCGCCGCCAGCTTTCCAGGCTTTTCGGCTCGCCGGCCAGCACGCAATAGGAGGGATGCTCCCCCCGCCCGATGCGTCCGCGCAACTGGTGCAATTGCGCGAGGCCGAACCGCTCCGCGTTCTCGATGAGCATCACCGTCGCGTTCGGCACATCGACGCCGACCTCGATCACGGAAGTGGAAACGAGCACCTCGATTTCTCCCGCGCGAAAGGCCGTCATCACCCGCTCTTTTTCAGCCGCGTCGAGCTGGCCGTGCAGCAGCCCGAGCTTCGCCCGAGGCAAAACCCCCTTCAGCCGCTCGAACTCGGCCTTCACCGATTTCGCGTCGACTTTCTCCGACTCCTCGACGAGTGGGTAGATGACGTAGGCCTGCCTCCCCTCGCCGATTTGCTTGAGAAGAAACGCCCAGAATTTATCGAGCTCCTTCACCGACCGGCATTTGGTCACGATCGGCTGCCGGCCCGGCGGCAATTCGTCGAGAAGGGAAACGTCGAGATCGCCGTAGACGGTCATGCCCAGCGTGCGCGGAATCGGCGTGGCGGTCATCACGAGGATGTCGGGATTCTGGCCCTTGCGGCTCAGAGCGAGCCGTTGCAGGACGCCGAATTTGTGCTGCTCGTCGATCACGATGAGTCCCAGCTTGTCGGCGGCGTAGCGGTCGTAAAGCAACGCGTGCGTGCCGACGACGACGGAACCCGCTGATTTTATTGCGGGCTTGGAATTGAACAAATCGAGTTCCCCTCCCTGCAACCGGTCGGCCTTTTTGCCCTTCGTGTTGCCGGTGAAAAGTTCGACGCGGATGCCGAGCGGTTCGAGCCAGCGGCGGAGATTCAGCGCGTGCTGCTCGGCCAGGATTTGCGTCGGGGCCATCAGCGCCGCCTGCTCGCCCGCCTCGACCGCGCGCAACATCGCGTAGACCGCCACGAACGTCTTCCCCGCCCCGACATCGCCCTGGAGCAGCCGGTTCATCGGCGGACCGTGGCTGAGATCGGCGTCGATTTCGCGCATGACGCGCTGCTGGGCGTTGGTGAGCGTGTGCGGAAGCGAGGCCAGCCAGCGGGCGCTGAGCACACCGGAATCGCCGCTCCGGGTCGAGCGCCGGCGGTGCGTCGTCACACGAAACAATCTTCGTAAAGCGACGACGCATTGCAGGACGAAAAACTCGTCATAGGCGAGCCGCTGCCGCGCCCGCTCCTCGGCGGGAAACGACTCGGGAAAATGGATCACGCGAAACGCCTCCTGGCGCGGCATCATTTGCGCGGGCGCGGGATAAAATTCGGGCGCGCTGAAGGCGGTTTTCTGCGTCGCCTCAAACATGATCCGCCGCAGGACGCGCTGCGTCAGGCCTTCGGTAAGAGGGTAAATCGGCGCGATGCGGTCGATGTGGATGTACGACTTCGGCATCGTCGTGCGCGATCTCGTAATCGGGATTATTCATCACCCATCGGCCTTTTTTGTCCCGGTCCATCCGTCCGAAAAGAAAAACGTCGCAGCCTTCCTTGATGCCGAACGGGCGAAACCCGTACCAGCGCGCGATCAGGATGTCGTCGCGGTTCTCCAGCGTCTGCGGCGCGACGGTGATTTCCAGCCGCAGCGAACCCCAGTGCACCGCTTTCAGGTGGTGAATCTTTCCCCGCACCGTGATGGCCTGGCCCTCCTGCGCCGCGCTGATCGGTTTGAGATGCCGGCGGTCCTCGTAGCGGCGCGGCACGAAATGAAGGAGGTCGTCATGCGTGAGCAGGCCCAGCCTGGCCAGCAACTCGGCGCGCTGCGGACCGATGCCGGGGATCGCCGCGAGCGGAGTGGGTGCGGGTGAATCAGGGGGCATGAGCGGAGGGTCCTGCGAACGGCGGTAAATGCGGACGGCGGTCAAGTTCGCGAATTATCGCGGAAAACAGGAGAGATGCAAATTTAAGAAAGGAGACGGCGGGCTGGCATCCATCCATGACCGCCGCTAAGTTGAACCCCATGCCTTTCCGCTCTGAAGAACTTCGCCAGCGTTTTGCCGCCAGCATCGAGCGGGGGCGCATGGGCCACTCCTATCTGCTCACGGGCGACCGGTCCGAGTCGCTCGGAAATCTCGCGCTCGGCCTGGCGGGACAGGTCCTCGACGCCTCGCCGCGGGAACATCCCGATTTCCATTCCGTCCGGCCCGAATCGAAGTCGCGCCACATCACCGTCGAGCAAGTCCGCGAACTCGAACGCGAACTCTACCTGCGCCCCTTCATGGCGCCGCTCAAAGTGGCCGTCATTTTCGACGCCGAGCGCATGTGCCTCGGCGGCGCGAGCGCGGCCAACGCATTCCTCAAGACGCTCGAGGAACCGCCCGCCCACACGCTCATCCTCCTCACCTCGGGCCGGCCCGCGATGCTTTTGCCGACGATCATCTCGCGCTGCCTGCGGCTCGATCTCGGCTTCGAGGACATCGACGCGGGCGCGGTGCATGAACCCGAATGGATTCGCGCCTGGTACGCGCACCGGCCCAACCCGGCCCTGCGCGCCTACGCCCGCGCCCAGGTGCTGCACGAACATTGGGCCGGCATCCGCGAGGCGGCGGAGGCGCATCTCAAGGACAGTTCCGACGAGGTGGAAGAGGACGTCGCCAAGGCGCTGGTCGAGGCTGAATTCCAGCTCGGCCGCCAGGAATCGATCGCGCAATTGCAACGCTGGACCTGGCGGCGCTCCGAGGCGGTCGCGGGGACGTCGGAAAAGGAGCGTCTCGTTGCGGTCAAGGCGCTGGAGGAACTCCAGGCGGGTCTCGCGCAAAATTGCGACTCCCATCTCGCGGTCGAATACGCCTGCCTGCGCATCGAGGGGTTGGTGTAAACCCTCCGTCATCCCGAGCTTGTCGAGGGATCAGCTTCCGGTTGTTTACGCTATATTTTCTGGCGGCTGATCCTTCGACAAGGATGACGGATTGTTATAAGAGGGCCTTCACCCGCGATGATCCCATTCCGCGCGAAGCTTTCGGACGTACTCAACGGAATCGAAACCCTTCGGTGGTTTCCAACTGCCGAAAGAAGGGTGGTCCCTGAACGATCCCTTTTTCTTCTTGGCTGGAAGATAAGTCGCCATGGCTTCGCGCACCAAGGCGGCCCGCGAAATGCCCTTTGCCTTGGCATATCTGTCCATGGCCTCGATTTGCTCCTTGGGAAGATGCGACACTAATTCGCATGGCGAACATCATGACGCGGTGCCATGACGTAGGCAACAGCCTTCGGAAGCAATGGAATTGCGCAGACAATTGCGTTCCCAAATAGAGTTTGGGAACGAGGAGAAATCGGCGACGGTCATAGAGCGCCGCTACATTAATTATCCCGGCCTCAGCACCGTATCCGTCGGGGGCGAAATCGTGTCCGGCTCCGGATAATCGCGCGTGAAATGGAGGCCGCGGCTCTCGTGCCGGCTCAGCGCGCTGTCGACGATGAGCGACGCCACGAGCACGAGGTTGCGCAACTCGACCAGGTCGCAGCTCATGTTGTAATTCCAGTAATAGTCCCGCACTTCCTCGCTCAGGCTGTGCAGGCGGCTCGCCGCGCGCCGCAGCCGCTTGGTCGTGCGGACGATCCCGACGTAATCCCACATCAATTGCCGGATTTCACGCCAGTTGTGATAGATCACCACCAGTTCGTCGGGGTCCTGCGCGGAACCGCTTTCCCAAGGCGGGATGCCCTTCCGCGGGGCCGGCATCTTTTCCCGCTTCACCGCTTCCGCCGCGCGATGCGCAACGACCAGCGCCTCGAGCAGCGAATTGCTCGCCAGGCGGTTCGCACCGTGGAGGCCCGTGCAGCCGACTTCGCCCACCGCCCAAAGCCCCGGCAGTTCGGTGCGGCCCTCGGGCGTCGTCACCACGCCGCCGCACTGGTAATGCGCGCCGGGCACGACCGGAATTGGCTCGACGGCCATGTCGATGCCGAATTCCAGGCACTTCGCGTAAATGGCCGGGAAGCGATTTTGCAGGAACTCGCGGCTTTTGTGCGTGATGTCGAGGTAGACGCATTCCGCGCCGGTTTTTTTGATTTCCGCGTCGATGGCCCGCGCGACGATGTCCCGCGGGGCGAGCGATTTGAGCGGGTGCACGCCGTCCATAAACGCGTGGCCCGCGCCGTTGCGCAGGACGCCGCCCTCGCCGCGCACCGCCTCGCTGATCAGGAACGACTTCGCCTTGGGATGAAACAGGCAGGTCGGGTGAAACTGGATGAACTCCATGTTGGCGACCGGCACGCCCGCGCGGTAGGCCATCGCCACGCCGTCGCCGGTGGCGATGTCGGGGTTCGTGGTGTAAAGATAGACCTTGCCGCAGCCGCCGGTGGCGAGGAGCACATGCGGCGCGGAGACCGTCTCCACGCGGCCGCTCGCGTTATCGAGCACATAAACGCCCACGCAGCGATTGTCCGTGCAGAAGCCGAGCTTGCGCCGCGTGATCAGGTCGATCGCGGCGTGATTTTCAAACATCTCCACGTTGGGGTGCAGCGCCAGCGCCGTGAGCAGCGCGCTCTCGATTTCGCGCCCGGTGATGTCCTTGGCGTGAAGGATGCGGCGCTTCGAGTGGCCGCCCTCCTTGCCGAGATCGAGTTCGCGCACGACGCCGTTCCCGCGCTCGGTAAAGGACATGCCGAGTTCTATCAACTCCCGGATCCGCGCGGGGCCCTCCTCGACGATCCCGCGCACCACGTCCTCGCGACACAGTCCCGCGCCCGCCTCGAGCGTGTCGCGCACGTGCAGATCAAACGTGTCTTCGGTCGAGGTCACGCACGCGATGCCGCCCTGCGCGTAATTCGTGTTCGACTCCGCCCGGTTCTTCTTCGTGATCACCGCGACGGGGCCTTTCTCGGCCACGTTGAGCGCGAAAGTCAGCCCGGCGATGCCCGAGCCGAGCACGACGCAATCGAAATTGTGGTCGGGGATCATGAGAGAACTTGCTCTGAATCATTGCGTTGCGCCAATATAAAAAAGCAGGGCGCCCCGTTGTCGAACGCCCCGCCTTGGATTATTGTAAAGTGTGCGGTTCTATTCCACCCATGCGCTGCGGATGGGCGAAGGAGTGGTATTGGCCCATTCGGGCCACGAATATCTGGCCCTGGTTGACGTGGAGTCGTATCCCTCCTTTGTCGCCAAGGACGTCGATCACCTCGACATGATGGCGCATCTCTATGGCCAGATGAAGGCCCTTACCGCCGTCGCCTGGGGCGCGCCGGGCCGGACGCTCAACGTCCGCTTCGTGCTGACGCAGGACGACCGCACCGCGGACCACGTCGCCCCTTCCGACTGCCTCACGACCGCCTCGGGATGGGTCCGTACCAACGGACGGCTATGCTTCACCAGCCACGACCGGCTCTTTGATTGCGCCCATCACCGCACCCATGCCGTGCTCCGCGAGGAACGCCTGCCGAAAAACTCCCGGCCCCACGTCCTGGTCGTTCCGCCGGGGATTTATTCGGTCCGTGTCTTTTACCACTTTCCCTTTCCGTACGAAGGCGGGACTCCAGCCGCGCCCTGCGCCAAGCCCAAGATCCACTTCTCGGTCATTCTGCGCCACTACGCCTTTCCCGCGCCCCGCGTCGCGCCGACCCGCCTGCCGGCCCTCATCCCCTGGGCGGCGTGATTTCGGAGACCTCACGCATAAGCGCCAACTTGAATGGGATGATGAATTGAAGTCCCGGAGGAATGATTCCCATCTCGGCGGCGTAAAGAAGTCAGCGCGTATGAGGGTCTCTCAACTTGGCTGTCTGAGAAGCGCGGAAAGGGTCGCGAACGCGAAGCCCCGTTCCAGCAAGCCGTCCAACATCGGGCCCACGCCATCGGCCGTCTGCCGGTGCAGGTCGTGGCAGAGGATGATCGAACCGGGCCGCGTCTCCGAGAGGGTCGTTTCGACTATTTTGGCCTCGCCCGGTTGCGACCAATCCTCCGAGTCGACACTCCAGAGCACAATGCCCAGGCCTCTCCTCGCCAGCAGTCCGGCCTGGTCCTGGCGAAGAGCGCCATAGGGCGGACGAAACCACGCGGCGCGATAATTCAAAACCTCCGCCATGATGTCCTGCGTTTTTTGGATTTCCGCGTCGGCCTGGGAATCCGCCAGCGTGGTCAGCTTCGCATGCGTGAACGTATGGTTGCCGGCCTCGTGCCCCTCGGCCAGCACGCGCCGGGCAACATCGGGCGCGGCGATGATGCGCTTGCCGATCATGAAGAAGGTCGCGCGGAGCTTGCGCCGATCGAGCTCGTCGAGAATGAGATCGGTCACGCCCGGCGTGGGGCCGTCGTCGAACGTCAACGCGATCCGGTTGCCGTCGGCCGGCCCGCTCGTGATGAACTCGATCTCCGCGCCCTTCGAGATGTCCTCGCTCGCGGCGGCGGCGGGGGCGGGAAAATCGGTCGTGCCGGAAGCCGCGGCCATTTTGCCCAGAAACGTCCGCGCCGCCGTGGCCGCGCCGCCGCCGAGCACCATGCCGGGGAGCGACTTTCCCAGCGCCTTCAGAAATGTTCCCCGCGTCACGGACATGAGGCAAAACTACCCCGCGCCGCCCCGCGCGTCCAAGCCATTCATGTAGCGGCGGTCTATGACCGTAGCATGCGCAGTGGTAGCCGCGCGAGGGGACGTGTCCCGCCCAGCGGCGGTGCCTTCCTCGGGTGGCCCGGATACGCCACGCGTGCGTGTGTTGTCCGGGTCGCCAAAGGCGACAGGAAGCGATCCGTGGTAGCCGCGCGAGGGGACGTGTCCCGTCCAGCGGCGGCGCCTCCCTCGGCTTTGCTTAAAAAGCCTCCGCAGCCTATTTTTTTAGGCGATATTGCCCACCGAGGGGATTTAGAGGAGAAATTGACATCATCCTTTCCACGAGTAAGACTTTTTCACGACCGCTTCGCAACGGGGTCAGTCCGTGCCAGTCCCCTTTTTCTCACTCTCCCTTTTTCTCACTCTTTTTCTCATACTCACCATACGGTGACAATTCGAGTCGGGGTATTAGCCCTTTGGCTTACGAGCAAAGCTTCGCATCCATGCTCGCAAAAGCAACAAAACTTTACGGAGTTCCGTTATCCCCTGCCAAGTTCACACCCCGCCTGGACCGTGACGAAGCGATTACAGCCCTGAAAGCAGGTCATTCCATTCACAGCCCAGCACCTTTCGCAACGGGGTCAGTCCGTGCCAGTCCCCTTTTTCCCCTTTTTCTCCCCACCCCAGGCCTCGGCAGCGTCGAATGAACTTAGGTCAGTCCGTGCCAGTCCCCTTTTTCTCCCCTAAGGGTTGAAGCAGGGTCGCCGAGCGTGTGGGATAAATTTGCTTCAACCCTTTCAGGGTTGATCGCTTCGGGATTTACCCAGGGTAGGCGCGAGGGGACGAGTCCCCTGCGCCAACCCTGGGCTGTATGATTTCAACCCCGTTGGGGTTGGGGAATGGAGGCACCGTCGCACGGTGTGCGACGGCTACCACTGCGCGTGCGGCGGCTACCAAGAATCGCTTCCTGCGCGCTGCGCGCGCCCGGACAACGCAGGCTCGCCTGTCGTAGCCGGGCCACCCGAGAGAGGCACCGCTGCACGTGCGACGGCTACCAAGGTTCGCTTCCTGCGCGCTGCGCGCGCCCGGACAAGCAAGTAGTCCGGGCCACCCGAGGAAGGCACCGCTGCGTGTGCGACGGCTGCCGGCTATTCGTAGATATAATTGTCGCGGCGGAGCTTGTTGATGAGGTCGTGGAAGTCCTGCGCGTGGGCGCCGCCGATTTGTTCGAGCCGCCGATAAATCTCGATGGCCCCGCGCCAATCCTTCCGGGCTTCGCGGATGCGCCCGGCTTCCCAGCCGGCCTTGATCTGCCAGGAAAACTCGGGTGGGGCGGGGGAGCCGGCGTCGTCCCCGGCCACGCGCCCGTAGAGGACGTCAAGATAAAGCGCCATGGCCTCGTCGGTGCGGCCCAGTTTTTCCAGGCATTTCGCTTTACGCACCGCCGCTTCGTTGCGATCGGCGATGGTCCCTTCCTTGCTCTTGAGGATTTGATCGAAGGCCGCCAGCGCGAGGTTGTAGTTGGCCGGGTCGTTCGCTCCGAGCTCAAAGAGGCACTGGCCCTTGAGCAGGCTCGCTTCGACGAAACGGGAGCCGGTTTTTTCCGTCGCGAGGACGGCGTCGTAATGGGTGCTCGCCTGGTCGAAATTCCCCTGCTGCTGGCAGACGCGGCCTTCCCAGAGGCGCGCATCGGGCTTGAGGGGGGAACTGTCCGGGACTTTTTCGAGCAGGGTGCGCGCGGCGGCGTAATCCTGGTGGGCGAAGGCGGCGCGTCCGGCGAAAAAGTAGGCGTTGTTGGCATAGTCGCTGTTCGGGTAGTTGTCGGTCAGTTGCTGGAAGGCGTCCTGCGCGCGAACATAGTCCTGGCGATAGAAATAAAACTCGCCGAGCCGGAAATAGGCCTCGGGCGCGCCGGGGACGTTTTTGTATTTCTGCGCAAGCTGGACGAGGGCCTGCTCGACCTGGTCCTCGTTGAGCTTTTTCAGTTCGTAGGAAACGAGGACGCCGCGCTGCGCAGCGGCCAGGGCGTCGGCGGGGAACTGGCTGACGATCATCTTGCAGGTGGCCAGCGTCCCTTCGAGGTCGTTGGTTTGGTATTGGAGATCGGACAGGGCTTGAAGCAGCGCTTTCTGGTCGGGCCCCGCGCCCGGCGTGGCGATGGCCTTTTGGTAAACCGCCTTGGCGTCGTCGGTCTTGCCCGCGCCAGCCAGGAGCTGGCCTTCGGCGAGGGCGATGGCTTTGAGGAAGGAGCTTTTCGGGAAGCGCTTGTCAAAATCGGCTTCGGCCTTCGTGAAGACGTCGCTCTTGCCCAGGTGCGCCTCGGCCAGGAGAAAATTATAAGAGGCATTTTCGGCCGTGGGATCGACGCCGTCGGAAACCTGCGCGAACTGGGCCGCGGCCCCGGCGTAATCCTTGGTTTGTTTGAGCAGGACATAGCCGAGTTGGAACCGGGCCGCGCGTACGAGTTCGGGATCGGCGCTCGTGCCGATGCAGCTTTGCAGCGCCTTGATCGCCTGGTTGGGCTTGCCGGTGCGGGCGTAGAGTTGGCCGAGCTGGTCGTTGGCGGCGGGGACCCACTGGCTCGCGCCGTAAGCGACCAGGAGCGATTCCAAAATGCCGATGGCTTTGTCGTCCTCGCGGTCCTCGGCCAGGACGGAGCCGATGGCGAAAAGCGCGGCGGGCGCGGAGGGGTCGGAGGCCTTGGCGAATTCCTGGAGCTTGGCGACCGCCTCGGGCAATTGCCCGCCGGCGCGCGCGCATTCGAGGTAGGAGTGGAAGGCGTCCATCCGGGCGGATTCATTCTCGGTCAGCTTGTAAGTCTGTTCGTAGGCCAGCATCGCCTGGTCATTCTGGCCGAGCGCGCGCTGGGCGCGTCCCAACCCGAGCCAGGCCCGGGCGACGAGCGGTTTCGGGAAAGCCAGCGGATCGCCGGTGATTCTTTGATAGGCCGCCGCCGCCTGGTCGGGCTGGCCATTGGCGGCGTAGGTTTCCCCGAGCCAGTAATCGGTCTCGAACGCGAGGCCCTTTTCGGGTTGCGCGGCGAGAAGGGCCTCGAGTCCGGCGATGGCCTCTTTGAATTGTTTTTTGACCAGCTCGACTTTTGCCAGGAGCAGTTGCGCCCGCAGGCCCGCCGGAGTGCCCCCCTTGTCTTTGATCAGCGCCTGGATCAGGGGCAGGGCATCGGCTTCCCTGCCTTGTTTGAAAAGCGCCCAGGCCAGGCCGAGGTTGGCCGCGTCCATGCGGTCGGCGGTGTCTTTTAACGCGAGAAGGGCGCGATATTTTTGCTCGGCCTCGGGCCATTTGCCAAGATCAAGCAGCGACTCGGCCTGCCAGAAAAGCGTGTCGGCGCGCAGGTTCTCCGGAACCTGGTCGGGGGAAAGATTGAGCGCGGCCAGGGCGGCGTCGCCGCGGCCCAGTTGATAAAGCGCGCGGGCCTGGAGCAGTTCCGCCTCGGCGGCAAGCTCGGTCTTCGGATATTTTTTCAGCAGCGCGGCGACCCGGTTGTTGCAAAGATCGAACGCGCCGTCCTTGAACGATTGCTCGGCCGTTTTCAGCGCCTTTTTTTCGTCGTCCGCCGGCTCGGCGCGGAGGGGGAACAGCGCGAGGATGAGCGCACCCGCCGAAATCACGGAGAGAAGAACGCGATTGGCCATCACGCATTTTCCCACAGTCATAGGCCGCGGCAAAGGCGATTTTTGGGAAGTCCCGAGGCAAGACCTTCCCGGCTGGTAATTTTCAACCCCTTGGCGCAGACTTCCTTCAGGCCGCATCGGCGCAAGATACGGAGCCGCGAAATCTTTCCGCAGACATATGATCCTTTCCGACACCATCGAACCGATTCGGGAAGAACCGGCCGCGACCCGGGGAAATTCCATGGCGACAGGCGACACCGCGGCCGTTGAGTTTTGCAAGGCTTCGTATGCCCGCATTCAATATGAACTTTCCAAGGTCGTCGTCGGCCAGAACGAGGTCATTCAGGAAATCCTCATCGCCATCTTCACCCGGAACCACGCGCTTCTCGTCGGAGTGCCCGGCCTGGCCAAAACCCTCCTGGTTTCGACGCTGGCGCAGACCCTCCACATGTCCTTTCGCCGCATCCAGTTCACCCCCGATTTGATGCCCAGCGACATCACCGGCACCGATGTCATCTACCAGGACCCCGTCTCGGGCGAGAAGCAGTTCAAGTTCCTTCCCGGTCCGCTATTCGCCAATATCGTGCTGGCGGACGAAATCAACCGCACGCCGCCCAAGACCCAGGCCGCGATGCTCGAGGCGATGCAGGAGCGGCGGGTGACGGTGGGCGGCGCCACGCGCGACCTGCCGACGCCGTTCTTCGTGCTCGCCACGCAGAATCCGCTGGAACAGGAGGGGACCTATCCGCTGCCCGAGGCGCAGCTCGACCGGTTCATGTTCTTCATCAAGGTCGATTATCCTTCCGAGGAGGAGGAGCTGTTGATCATGAAGATGGGGACGGGCATGGCCGGGGAACTCCCGCAGCCCGTGCTCACGGCGGTGGACGTGATCTTCATTCAGCAAACGGTGAAGGCGATTCCCGTGCCCGACCACGTCTATCGCTACGCCGAGCTGATCGTCCGTTCCTCGCGGCCCAAGACCCCGCAGGCTTTTGATTTTTGCGACAAGTGGCTCCGTTTCGGCGCCGGTCCGCGCGCCAGCCTGGGCCTGATCATGGCCGCCAAGGCGCACGCGTTGATCCAGGGGCAGGCTTATGTCGGTTGCGAAAACGTGGCGGCGGTGGCCCTGTCGATCATGCGGCATCGCATCGCGATCAACTTCACCGCGCAGAGCGAGGGGATCACCCCGGATGACGTGGTGCGGAAAATTCTGGAGGAAATCCCGCAAACCGAACCGCTGGGCTAGAGCATGTTAACACTATTTTATGGACAGATCGCTCGCACGCGGAAAAGCCATCCTGAAAGGATGGCCGTCACTCAGCCCAGGGTTGGCGCGGGGGACAACGTCCCACGCGCCTACCCTGGGTGAACGGCAAAGAGGACCAACCCTGAAAGGGTTGAATCAGTCCACCACCGTTAAGACGGCTTCAACCCTTTCAGGGTTGTACGTTTCTCAACCTACCCAGGGTAGGCGCTGCCGCGTTAACCCTGGGCTGAGTGATTGCAACCCCGTTGGGGTTGCCGTCGACATCCGACATTAGTGTTAACGGGCCCTAGGACACCCCTTCCCTTCATGGAGCCAGCTTCATCTTATCGCGACCTGCTCGACGCCGATGCCATCGCGCGGGGCGAATCCCTTGGCATCCTGGCGCGGACGGTCGTCGAGGGCTATCGCGTCGGCGAGCACCGGTCGCCGTTCCGCGGCTTCGCCATTGAGTTCGCCCAGCACCGGCCCTACACCCCCGGCGATGATATTCGCCACCTCGATTGGAAGGTGCTCGGGCGCACCGACCGCTACTACATCAAGCAATACGAGCAGGACACCAATTTCGTGGCGCAACTTCTCGTCGACGGCAGCGAATCGATGAACTATGGCTCGGGGAAGATCACCAAGCTCCACTACGCCA
Organism: uncultured Verrucomicrobiae bacterium; assembly: GCA_963702985.1. Lineage (GTDB taxonomy): Bacteria > Verrucomicrobiota > Verrucomicrobiia > Methylacidiphilales > UBA1321 > JABDGH01. The sequence continues at coordinate 3,478,731 of OY969777.1, read as the reverse complement.
AGGTGCTGGCCGCAAGCCTCGCCTACCTGATCCTGCTCCAGCGGGACGCCGTCGCCCTGCACGTTTTCGACACGGAAATGCGCGAGACCGTGACGCGCACCGACAACCTCGCAAAAATCCATCCGATCATGGCCCGGCTCGCCGCCTTCCAGGCCAGCCGGCAAACGCGGCTCCGTTTTGCTCTCGGCGACATCGCCCGCATGACCAAGGCGCGCGGCATTGTCGTGGTCATCAGCGATCTCTTCGACGACGAGGAGGCCTTCGAAGAGGGCGTCCGGCAGATTCGTTTCGGCGGCAGCGAGGTCGTGGTCTTCCACGTGATGGACCCCTACGAACTCGACTTTCCATTCGAGGGAATCGTCGAATTTGTCGGCCTGGAGGAAACGTTCCGAATCAAAACCACCCCCGCCGCCATCCGCAAAAGCTACCTCGAAGCCATGAACGCCTTTCGCCTGCGGGTGCGGGGCATCTGCGATCGCAGCGGCTGCCATTACGTCCTCGCCAACACCGGCCTTCCCCTCGGGGAAATGCTCGGCGGTTACCTCGCCTTCCGGCACAAGGTGGCGGCACGGTAGCCGCGAACGGACATGACGTTTCTCAACGCAGGCGCTCTTTTTGGTCTGGCCGCCGTGGCCATTCCCATCGTCATCCATCTGCTCAACCAGATCCAGGTCAGGGAGGTCGCGTGGGCGGCGATGCGCTTTTTGCGGGAGAGCGTCGAAAAGAACCGGCGGCGCCTTCTCCTGGAGGACATCCTGCTTCTGCTGCTGCGGTGCCTGCTCGTGGCGCTGCTCATCCTGGCGCTCTCGCGGCCGACCTGGCATCCCGGCGCGACGACATCCGTCTCCCGTCAGACCGCCGCCGTGATCATCATCGACGATTCCTACAGCATGGGGCTGACCAACGGAATCCAGACCAGCCTGCAACGGGCGCAAGCGGCCGCCGGGCAGATCCTGGCGGCGTTTCCGTCCGGCTCGTCCTGCGCCCTTTTCTTCGCGGCGGACAACGTGCGCCCGGTGATCGCCCAGCCCACTTACGATTTCAATCTCCTGCGCGAAAGGATCCGGCAGGCGAAATTAACCGACCGGGCGACCGATTTATCCAACGCCCTGCAACTGGCGGTGAGCACCCTGCAAAAGATCGAGAGCGGCGAATCGAAGGAAATTTACCTGATCACCGACGGCCAGGCCAACGGCTGGCCCGCTCTCGACCAACTGGAAAATCAACTGGCAGGCCTCCGCAAGCAGATCACCGTGCATGTCGTGCTGGTGGGGGACGAGGCCGAAAGCAATCTGGCCGTCACGGGATTGCGCCTCGAAAGCGGGCTCACGCCCATCGACCAGCCGCTGCGTTGCGGCGTCGAGGTGCTCAACGGCAGCGGGACCGAGGCGCGCGACGTGCGAGTCCGTTTGCTGGTGGACGATCAACCCGCCGTGGACGAAACGATCATCGACAGAATCCCGCCGGGAACGTCCCGCGGCGTGGCGCTTTTCGCGAAACTCCGCACCGAAGGCTATCACACCATCACGGCCCAAATTCCCCACGACCGCCTGCCCGCCGACGACCAGCGCACGCTGGCGGTGCGCGCCATCCGCGAGGTGAAAGTCCTGCTCGTCCAGGGAACCGCCGCCGCGACGGCCTCCCAGGCCGACGACTTCTTCGTGCGCAACGCCCTCGTGCCGATCGCGCCCGCCGACGTCGGGCAGTACTATATCAAAACAACGACGGTGAGCGCCTCGAAACTCGGCTTGGCCTCGCTGGAAGATTACGACGCGGTCTTCTTTCTCGGGGTCGACCAGGTCGAACCGTCCGAAGTGCCCGGGCTGATCAACTACGCCGGCAAGGGCGGGGGCCTGGTTTTATTTGCCGGGCCCGGCTGCAACGTCGATTTTTACAATCAGGAACTGGGCCGCGACGGCTTTCTGCCGGCCCGGCTCGGCCCGTACAAGGGAGACGCCGACCCGAACCATCACGACAAGTTCTTCACCCTGCAAACGAAGGATTACGACCATCCCATCACGACGCTCTGGAACGATGCCGCCGTGGGAACCCTGGCGACGGCCCATTTTTATGCCTACTACCCGCTCACGCCGATGCCCTGGAAAGCGCCGGCCCAGGGCGAGCCCAATCCGCCCGGAGGCCAGCCGCGCGTCGTCGTTTCTTTCGCGCAAGGGGGCGATCCGGCCGCGGTGGAGCACACATGGGGATCGGGCCGGGTCATTTTGTTCGCCAGCTCGGCCACCACCGCCTGGAACGACCTGCCCGTGCGCCCGGCTTTTGTTCCGCTGATGCAACGCGTGCTCGGCTCGCTGGTCGAGCGTCAGGACGAGGGGCTGAACATCCGGGTCGGGCAAAAATTTTCCTACGTTGTGAGCAATGACCTGCCCGGCAGGGACGTGAGCGTCAGCGCGCCGGGACAGAGCGAACCCGCCCGCGTTGTGGGTCAGGTCACGCTGGTCAACGGCCTGCCCGTGGCACAGTTTGGCGACACCGACGAGGCCGGGGCCTACCGCGTTTCCATCGCCACCGATCCGGCCACGGTCCTTTATTTCGCGGCCCAGTCTGACCCCAACGAATCCAACCTGACTCCATTGTCCGCCGAACAATTGAGATCGCTCGGCGAAGTGGCGGACGTCATCAAGTGGAGTCCGGATGTCTCCCTGACGCCCAAGCTCACCAGCGCCCGGATCGGCAGGGAACTCTGGCTGCCGCTGCTGATCGCGGCGCTGGTCGTCGCGACCTTGGAAACGTTCCTCGCCCAGGTTTTCACCCAATCCAAGTAGCCAATGAAAGAGATGCTCAAATTATTCGGGATACCGGTCTCCGATTCGGTGCGGATGTCCGATATTTCCATCACTTTTCACGGGCTCGATCCCGGCACGGCCCTTCTGATCGCGCTGGTCATCGTCGGGGCGAGCGTCGGGGTCTATCTCCGCACCACGCCGCGGTTGTCGCCGGCGCAAAAATCGGCGCTCGCCTTTTTGCGCTCGCTTCTGCTGGTCATGATTTTGCTCATGTTGATGAAGCCGGTGCTGCTGCTCACGGTGGAAGGGACGGTCCGGCAATCGCTCCTGCTGCTCATCGATTCGAGCGCCAGCATGCGGATCAAGGACCTGCGCCAGGACCTGGCCGACCTCAAACGGGCGGCCATCGCCCGGGGCCTGCTCGACCCGAAAGCGGGCCTGACCCAGGGCCTTCCGGGCGATACCTCCGGCTTCAGCCAAATGTCACGGTCGGATGTGCTCAAGTCGATGCTGACCAATGACCGGCTGCAACTTCTCGCCAGGCTCGGCCAAACCTACGATCTCGTTCCCTACACGTTTGGGCAAACCCTCCAGGCCGTTTCCACCGGCGAAGCATCGGGGTCCCCGCAAGCCGCGAACGCGGGCGCGAAAGGCGCTTCCTTCCTCGACACGATCACCTTCGACAAGCCCTACACCGCCATCGGGGACGCCGTGCGCGGCCTGCTCGATCTCAAACGGGGACAGCCCCTGGCGGGAATCCTGCTCATCACCGACGGGGGCAACAATTACGGGAGCCAGCCCGTCGATGCGGCGGCCCTGGCCCAGCAGGACAAAGTCCCCCTCTACATTTACGGCGTCGGCATCTCTTCGCCGCATGACATCATCGTTTCGCAGGCGCTTGCGCCCGAGGTGCTCTTCGCCCGGGAGGAAGCCCAGGCGTCGGTCACGGTCCGCTCGCTGGCGATGAAGGGACGCGAGGCCAAGCTCGTGCTCAAACTCGGCGACGAAGTGATGGCCGCGAAAGACATCACGTTCGGGGGGGACGGCGAGCAAATCATCCCGATGAAATTCCTTCCGACCCAAAAGGGCGAGTTCGAGCTGGAGGCTTCCATCGATCCGCTGCCGGACGAGGCCGTGAAGGACAACAACAAGGCGTCGCGGCGCGTGCGGGTCATCGACGGAAAAATCCAGCTCCTTTACATCGAGCAGAAACCCCGCTGGGAATTCCGCTACCTGCAGGCGATGCTGGTTCGCGACCGGCGTATCGAACCGAAATTTTATCTCGCCGAAGGCGATCCGGAACTCAGCAAGGAAGAAAAATCACCCTACCTGGCCGAGCTTCCCGCCGGCAGGGACGACTGGATGAAGTATGATGTCATCGTCATCGGCGACGTCGATTCGCGCCTGCTCAACGACGAGCAAATGCAAAGCATCAGCGATCTGGTTTCCACCTTCGGGGGCGGACTCGTTTTCCTGGCCGGGAAAAATTTCATGCCCGACTCGTACCGCCGCACGCCGCTCGAAAGCCTTTTCCCGGTTGAATTCGAAGGCCAGACGTCGATCGCGGGCGCGGCCTCCATCCGGCAGATCGCTCTCGACCTGGCCCCCGCGGGCCGGAATTCCCCCACGCTGCGGCTGGCGGACAAGGAGGAGGAGAGCCTGGCCATCTGGAAAAATCTCCCCGGCATCTATTGGGACGCGCGCGTCACCAGGGCCAAGCCCGCGGCGGAAGTTCTGCTCGACGACCCGTCGCCCGAAAAGGCGACCCGGGCCGGACCCATGCCGGTGCTGGCGCTGCAAAACTACGGCACGGGCCAGACTTTATTCGTCGGGACGGACGAAACCTGGCGCTGGCGGCGCAACATCGGGGAGAAGTATTACACCCGTTTCTGGGGACAAGTCCTCCTGCGATTCGGCCTGCCGCGGCTGCTTGGCTCCTCCCGCCTGACCCAGCTCACAACCGAGCGAAAGGACTATGTCAGCGGCGAGCGGGTGACCATTTCCGGCCGGCTTTACCGCAGCGGATTCCAGCCCGTCATCGATCCCGTGGTCAAGGGCACGGTGACGATTAACCCGGAGCAACCCGGCTCGGCGGCGGCGGACGATCTCAGGAAGGAGGTCACGCTGCAAGCCAACCCCGGCAAGCCGGGCTATTACGAAGGCAAGATCGTTGCGACCACCCCCGGCGTCTACACCTTCTCCATCGAGAGCGATCCCTCCTCGGCGCTCGACTTTCGCGTGACGGAGCCGCGGCTCGAATTCGGCGATATCGCCCTGAACGTGGCGTTGCTGCAAAAGATGGCCGAGACCAGCGGAGGCGCCTTCTACCGCGAGGAGGATTTGTACAAAATGCTGGAGCCCGCGGAAGCGCCCCGGCCCGCGGAAGCGCCGGCATCGAGCGCGGACAAAGTACCGAGCGGCCTCGGCGGCGGCACGGTCAAGGTCCCCTCGCCCGAGGAGGTTGAACTGGTCTTTTCTCCCCTCTACTATGCCTTGATGGTCCTCGTCGCCACGACGGAATGGATTCTGCGCAAGAAATGGCGGTTGAAGTAAGCGGGAAAAAGATGCCCCCTTTTTACTGCTGCGAGTAGGCTGAGGCAGCTTCGATCCATGTCCGTCCTCGATCTCATTCCGAAAAAAAGGAAGGCCCCGAAAGGCGCGCCTCCACATCCGATCACGGTGCGCCGCTACGCGCCCGAGTTGATCCCGAGCCGCAACCCCGTTCCGGCGGGACTGGCGCGCAAGCTCGCGGCCCTGGGCGCGAAATACCGGCTCGTGAACGGGGGCGAGCAGCTCGCGCGGGTTGTCTCCGCGGCCGTGATGGCGCTGACCCTGCAAATGTTTCTCGATTGGCTGGTGAATTTGAACTTCCCGGCGCGCGCGGTGATTTTGGCGGCGGACATCGGGGTGCTCGTTTTCTTTGTCCGCAGGCGGGTTCTTCCCCTGGTCCGGCAGCCGCCGAAGCCGGATGCGTGCGCGCTGATGGTGGAAAAGAAGTGGCCCTCGCTTCGCGGGCGGATGATCGCCTCGGTCCAGTTGGCGGAGGACCGTTTCACGGCCGATTCCCCGGAGCTGATCCGCGCCGTGCAACAGGAGACCGAGTCGATGACGGCCGACTTGGATTTTGGCGAGATAGTCCCCACCCGCCGCCTGAAACGCCGCGCCGGGGCGGCCCTGGCGGCGACGGCGCTCGGGCTTGCGCTGCTGATGGCGACCGCGCCCGGCTCGATCGTTCTGCTCGAACGCGCCTTTCTCCTGCCCGCGAAGGTTCCGCGCAAGACCGAGGTCATCTGCCTGAGCGGAAACAAAATCATCCCGTCGGGCGACAGCGTGTTGATCGAGGCCGAGGCGCGCGGGATCATTCCCTCGCATGGCCGGGTGACGCTGGTGGACAATTCCGGACGTATCCGGGAGATCACCCTCGATGCCGAGCGGGACCGGCCCGACCGTTTCAGTCTCAAGATCGACCGCGTCGAGCAGTCGTTAAGCTACACCATCCGGCTCAACGACGGAACGAGCGACACCTTCCGGGTGAAAACGGCGCCGCGGCCCAACGTGAAGTCGATTGACTGCGAGCAGATTTATCCGGCCTATACCGGACTGGGCAGTGTCAAACGCAGCGTGGGAAACCTGGCGCTGCTGGCGGGAAGCCGGCTCAAAATTCACGCGATGGCCAACAGCAAAATCGTGAAGGCTTCGCTCAAACTGGCCGGGCCGGACAAAACGCTTCCCCTGGCCATCGGCGGACCGGACGGCAACGAGCTGGCCGGCGAGATCGACATCCCCGCTTCCGGGCTGACCGGCTTTTCCATCCAGCTTACCAACCTGGCCGGCATCACCTCGGGAGACGAAACGCAATACCGCATCGATCTCATCCCCGACCATCCGCCCGTCATCGAGCTGACCTACCCGCAACGGCTGCAGGAGCTCTATACGCTCAAGGCCAAGCCGACCATCGCCTTTGTCGCGAGCGACGATTACGGGCTGGCGAAGGCCGCCCTGTGCTACCGCGTCATGCTGGCGCCGAACGCCGCGGCCGATGCCACCGCCGCGCCGCCGGAACCGAAAAGGATCGAGATGGACCTGGGCCAGGGCCATCCCCGGAACATGAAGAATCGTTATGAATGGGACGTGGCCGCCATGGCCCCCCCCGTGGCGGAAGAAACCACCCTGGAATATTGGATGGAGGCCGAAGACGCCAACGATGTCACCGGGCCGGGCGTCGGCGCCAGCGAGCATCACACGATCAAGATTGTCAGCGATGTCGAAAAGAAGGCGGAGGTGATGAACCGCCTGATGGACAGCCTGAGCACCATCACGGACATTTCGCAGAACCAGGAGAAAATCAACAAGGACCTGGGCGGCGTCATCCAGGGCAAACCGGCCCAACGGTAGCCGCCGGGTTACGGAGTGGCGACCGGCGCAAACCCGGCGCGACCGGTCAGGATGTCGGCGGCGTTGGTTACTTCCGGCGGATTGAGCAGTTCGCCATCATTGCGATAAATGTTGGCCGTGACGAAGACAATGAGATTGCGCTTGGTAGTCTCTATCGCCTTGGATTGGAAGAGGCGTCCAATGAGGGGCAGGTCTCCAAGAATGGGCACCTTGTCATTGACGCTTTGCACGTCATCCCGGATCAACCCGCCCAGGACCACGGTGGATCCGTCGCGGACAAGCACTCTCGCATTATCGATTCTCCGGGTGTTGAAAACGGGTTGATTGATCGTATTATTGGACAAGAGGGACGACGTGCCGTCCGGGTTGGCGACAAAGATCGGGCTGCCGTAATTGATGAAGCCCTCGAAGTCAGTCACCTCAAGAATGAGCTGAAGGTCGACGGTTTTATTATCCGTCGTTGTCACCTGGGGCTGAACAACCAAGTGGACCCCGATAGGCTTGCGCTTAAAGTCGGTGGGAGTGGTTGCGATGACCGTCGGGGGGTTGCCGTTGGCGAGGCCGCCATTGCCATTGCCATTGCCAGCGTTATTGGTTTGAGTCACCAGCGAGGGGGGATCAAACGTGTAGGGATAGGGGAAGATGCGCACGGATTCGAGAACGGCTTTCACCCCGCTCTTGGTCAAGACGGCGGGTTCCGAGAGATTGTCGAAACTCTTCTTCTGGGACAAAGAGGTGATAACCAGGTTATATTGGTACCCGGTAAGCATGCCGCGGAAATAGAAGGCGTTGGAATTGGATGGCTGCGGACTAATCAACGCAGCAACGCTGTCCGCCGCAATACCACCCGCTCCGGGCAGGGCTGTATTAAAGGAGGAACCCTTTAATAGGCCCTGTCCTGGAACAAGCGCGCTCGGCAATTCGGTAACCGGATTGAAGAAGTTAAATGCGGAGTTGACCGTGAAATCGTTGAGATCGTTTTGGTTGACTTCGACAAACTTGGTCGCGACACGCACCATAAGAGTAGGCGCTTGGCCGGCGTTCACCAGTTCTTCAAGCAATTCCATCTGGTCCGCGGTATCGACCACGGTGAGCTGAGGGGCCGCATAAACGGCAGTGGCGCCGGGAGGAAATTTTACCCCTTTGGCAATCAAAGCCGCCTTCACGACGTCGCCGGCGCCCGCTTCTCCACCCGGGACGGGGCCGGCGCCGGGAGCGGGGGCGACGGGGCGGGTGCCGAGAAGGGCGTTCGACGCGCTTTCGATCACGCCCGTCGCAGCGGGCGGCTCGACAAAATCAGGCTGAACGATGAAGGTGCGGCTGATGAGATCCTCCGTGCTTTGATTGAAGGGAACAATGGAGATCGCGAACTCCTGCACCTTGTATTTGACCTTCGCCAACTGGCAGACATAGCGGAGCGCTTCACCCAGGGGGACATTGTTCAAGGTGAGTGAAACAGATTTTGCCGTTGACGAAGCCTCGGGTTGGATGACGAAATAGACCCCTTTATGGTCGGGATCAAGGCGCTTGCTTTCGATGCTCAGGAAGTTGGTCGCTTCCTCGATCGTGGCATTGTTAAAGTCGAGTGATAAAAAGACGCCCTTGAGTTTCTCCTCGAGGCCAAAGTTGGTGTCTCGGACGATGCTTGGCTGGCCTTCCTGGGCGGATGCCGTGGTTTCCTTGTTATTGATCGGCTCGTACCATTTCTCTTCGACCTGACGCAGCCGTTCATCGCGCATTTCCAGACGGGCCCGCTCATCATATTGGAGTTTTTCCGCATCGATGCGTTCGAGCTGTTTCGCGGCCGCAATGTTGTAGGGGTCGATGCCCAGAATGCGCTTGAGCCGCGCATCGGCCTCATCCCATTGGCCGGTGCGGCGAAACTGCTCCGCCTCGGCGAAGAGCTGCTGCACCTCGTTGACTCTTTTCACAAATCCGGGGGTGATGGCGGGATTGCCGAGCTGCGTGGTGTCGTTGGGATTGGCGATCGCGTGGTTGATCAGGGCCAGTCTTTCGTTGGCAAGCTTGTTATTGGGATTGTATTTGACAACCTCGTCCATGAGTCGCTTGCCGCGCCCGGTGTCGCCGATTTTAAGAGCGTCATCATAGAGTTGAAAATCGACGCGGGTCAGGCCTTCCGCGGCGGAGGCGTAGGAGGCGGTCGACCGGGAGATGGAGCCGAAGGCTTCCGCGGAGAAGAGATAGTCTTTCCGCGACTCCGGGTAGTTGGCGGCGAGTTCCGCTTTTCGGGCGGCTTTCAGGGACTCGTTGGCCTGGAAAATAATCTCCTGACGGCGGATGATTTCCTGTTGCTGAATCCGCGCAAGCTCGCGCGGAGTCATTTTTGTCGGCGCCGGCGGCTGCGTTTTTGAAGCCGGAGCGCTCTGGCTCGCCGGGTTCGTGGCGGGCGTTGCGGCGGAGGGGGGCGCGGCTTCCGGGGCTGGAGCCGCGGAGGGGGGCGCGGCTTCCGGGGCTGGAGCCGCGGAGGGGGGCGCGGCTTGCGGGGCTGGAGCCGTGGAGGAGGGCGCGTTTGTTGAGGCCGCGGCCGGAGGATTGTCGGAGGGAGGGGTGAGCAGGCCGGAAGGTTGATTGGTGGGCACGGGGCTCGGGGGCGCCGCCTGTCCCGCCGCCGCCGTTTCCTGAGCGGAGAGCCTCGCCTGGGTTGCGATCAGGAGGAGGGCGATGCAAAAGGAGATGGGTTTCATGGGCTGCATCCAAGCTGTGGCAATGACGTTGGTCATGAATTCGGGGTTCCCTCGGGCAGCGGCGGCAAGTTTACACCGGGACCGATTTGTTGTTCAGGTTCAGGCAACGCTTCCTCCTCCGGTTCGGCGTTGAGCGTCTTGACGTATTGGAGTTTGCCATTGGACCGGATCAGTCGCGCCGTAATAAAGATCAAGAGTTCCTTTTTTGTGCGCTCGCTGAGCTTGCTCTGGAACATTCGTCCCAAGACCGGGATGTCTCCGAGGACGGGGACCTTGTCGTTGATTTCCTGGGTGTCTTCACGCATCAGGCCGCCCAGTACAGCGGTCTGGCCATCCAGGACCTGGAGACTGGTCACGATGGATCGGAGGTTGAAGACGGGTTGATTGATGATGCCGTCGGTGAGGACTACCCCCTCGTTAGCCGGGGGGGGCGAATCCTCCGAAAGGCGCGCCCGGATGGGAACTCCGTAATTGATAAAGCCGTCAAAGTCCAGCACCTGGGCTTTGCTTATATCAAGATCGATGCGTTGATCCGGAAAATAGATCGTCGGCGTTACTTCAAGGCTGACGCCCACGTCCTGGCTGTAAAATTCGCGCGGCGTGGGCGGGATGGCCAAAGACAGGGGGCCGACAAATGTTGGGATGCCTAATATGCTGAGGCCCGTGGGATAGACCAGATTCGAATTATTGCTTAGCTTGGGCTTTTCAAAACTCGTGGGGTAGGGAAACTCGCGGACAATATCGATGCTGGCTTTCGTGTGATTCTGGGTTGTCACGCTCGGGGCGGCAAGAACCGAGACTCCCTTCAGGTTGTTGATTGCGTCCATGACAATCTGGAAGCCTTTGCCGTCGATGATGGCGCCAATGACCAGCTCGTTGGGTGTGTTCGGGGCAATCGTTGGACCGTTCGCTCCCTGAAGGGGATAAAACGAGCCTGAGCCGGAATTTGCTTGAATCAAGCTGTCGATGCTATTGGGCGCCAGCCCCCCAGTGCCCGCGCCTATGTAATTGGACGTGCGCAAAGCTGTGACGGCTCCCACGGGGCTGCCGGTGGGGGATGCGTTAAGGTGTTGGCCGACGATATAGTTAAAGGAGAGGCCCTTGATGGCGTCCTGGTTAAATTCGGCGATCTTCGCTTCGATTTGGACTTGGGGAGTTTCCTTGCTGGCTCGATCGATCTTATTCTGGATCAGATCCAATTGCTCCGGGGTGTCGCGCACCACGAGCTTGCCGGAGCCGGGCAGGAATATGGCCGAGGCGTTGGGAGGGAAGCGGATGCCCTGGTCGGACAGCGACTTCTGCGCGTCCACGCTGATGCTTTCCACCGTCGGGCCCGCGTTTTCAGCCGCCGCCGGCGCCGTGACGTGGAGGGTGCTCTCTGAAAAGAAATTGGGCGGAACCGGGAAGGTGCGCACCGCAAGGGTTTCCCCTTCATCGATGGAGGGGCGCAAGTAGACGGCGTAATCCTCGACTGTATACTGGAGATTTGTCTGCTGGATGATGTAGCCAAGAATCTCCGAGAGGGGGACGTCGGAAAGAGTGATGCTGACTTCGCGATGAATGGGATGGGGCGCGGCGGCGCCCGTATTGTCAGCGGGTGTCGCGCCGGCGGCTGGGGGCGTTGCTCCGGCTGGCGCGGGCGCGCCGCCGGGGGCGGCGGTGGCGTCCGCGGGGATCGGCGTATCCGAGCTCAGGCGCAGGACAAAGTTAATGCCCTGGTGGTCCGGATCGAGTTCCTTGCTTTTTTGTTGGAGGAATTGGATGACTTCGGCGATGTCCAATTTTTCAAAGTTGACTTTATCGATAATAATCGACTGGAGCTTGCGGGTGATGTTGACGCGGTTCGAAGAAACCACGGCGGCCTTTGTCGCGGCAGGCCCCGAGACGATGTCGGGCGAAATGGACTCGGACCATTCATGGTCGATTTTTTCCATGGCCGCCTGCTCGTATTGTTCATGGCGAACTCCGGCCGCGCGTTCCTTGTAGCGCTCGATATGAGACATCTTATCGCGGGCCGCTTTGTTATAGGGATCGAGCAGAAGGATTTTGGAATAGGTCTCCTCGGATTTGTCGAATTGGCCGGTCCTGAAATAAGCGTCTCCCTGAAAGAGGAGTTTCTGCACCTCGGCGACGCGGCTCTTAAACTCGTCCGTCACGGCCGGGTTATTGACGGTGCCTTCGGGGTCGCGCATCTGTTCCTCGTAAGCGAGTTGCTGCTTCTTCAATTGAGCTATGTCCGCCGGATAGACGGGATTATTGGGCTGAAGCATGACGGCTTGCTGAAGCAGGTCGGCGGCCTGTTTGAACTTGTTGTCTTTGGCGGCCTCCTGCGCCTGGCCCGCCTTGGCGGCCGCCATGCCGGCTTCGGCGCGGTTATAGGAAGTGGCGGAAACGCCTCCGGGCGTTAAGGAGTCGAGGGCAAATTGAAAGCGCTTGGCCGCTTCGTCATAGTTGCCGCTGCCGAGCAGGCGCTGGCCGTCGGAGATGGCCTGATTCCCGCTGATGATGAGCTTCTGGCGATCAGCCGACTCCGCGCGGGCGGCTTGAGCGGCCGAGGCGGGCTGGTCGGGAGTTGCGGCGCCCTCCGCGGCACGAAGCCAGAGTGGAGACAATGGCAAAAGGGAGGCGGCTAGCAGAAAACATGCTTGGTTGGATTTCATTCGAGAGGCCTCCGAGTTAAAGGTTTTTATGTAAAAACGGATTAAGAGTCAAGTACCGAAAGCGAGTTAGGGCGATTTGGGTGAACTGGCCGAAGCTGGAAGGGGAACTTCGTCCCATTCGGCGGGATCCAACTTGGGAATGGAATAATCCTGCTTGTTTTTTAAATCGCGAATGGTTGCGCCGTTTTCGTTGGCGTCGAGAACAAGAAAGGATTCGTCGGGCAGATAAGGAACCTTAAGCATCTTGCCCCGCGATACTTTGATGATCTTGTCGACTTCGGTCGGCATGAGCATCACAAAATTGGCCATTGACTCAGGTGAATCGATTTCCGTTCGAAACGGCACGATGAGCTTTAAGCCAATCTCCGGCTTGTCAAGTTCCAGGGTCGATTCGTCTTTGTTGACGACGGCCTTGGTGGCGGGATCCACCTCGTCTTTGAAAATCAGATGGAACGGACCGACGATATAACCTTCGAAACCAAGCTGGTCCCCGGTCCTTTTCATCGGCGGTTGCTTATTGCTTTCAACGTCGCTGAGATGGAGTTGGAAGACGTAGATGCCGTTAAGCTGCTGGTAGCCTTTAAACTGAATGTGGAAGGAGCGCGACTCGTATTTCTGCAAGCGGAGGCGGGCGAGGTAGCTGGGGTGGCTCTGGGCGTCGAGCGGGTTGCACGATTGGGAGCCGTCGAGGTCGGCCGCCTTGCGCCGCACGCCCACCGGGTCGTTCCGGAACTTGACGATGTTGGAAAATCCATCGCCAGTGGGATCTTCGCGGTCGATCTTCGGGTCGGTGAAGTCGAGCCCGTATTTCCGATACCACCAAAGCGGCACACCGCTCGGTGAGCGGGTGTTGGCATCATTTTTCTTGATATAGTCGCCGTTCGGATAGGCGGAGGGATAAAAAAGATACTCGTCGGAGTGGAGTAGCCGGTGATGGTTGGCCGGCTCCTGCCACAAGACAGGCGCGCCCCAGAGGGCGAGGCTCGACTGGATCTCCTCGGTTTTAATCGGAAGGGCCGAGCGCCCTTTTGGTTCCAGAGTCGTCACGCCGGTGATCTGCGCCACCGGGGGATACAGATAGGCCAGCGTCGCCGAACCCAGCGCAAGCAGGAGAAGGGCGATAGCCAGGATGATGGGTTCGGGCGATCTGTTCATCATTTAACGCCGGGTGGAGGCGCGTCGGAAACCGCGGCCTTCCACTCGATCATGTCGATCCGGGCCTTGATCTTGAGTAACGAGTTGCCGAAGAGATATTGCGGACCTTTGGCGGGGGCGCTCGAGGCAACCTCGCCCGGAGAGGTGTCGACGACGGAGGGGGTTGCGGCCGGCGGTCCGGCAAGGGTGTCGAGATCGGTTTTCAGGGGCGAGCTGGGGTGGTCACTTTGAATCGAGAGGGTGCGAACGATAAAAAGGTAGGGGGATTGAATGAGATTATCGATGATGGGGCGCAAATTTTCGGTGGTCGCTTCAAAGTCGACTTCAAACGGATACGCGGTGTAGGCGTTCCCGGGGGCGGTGATCGCATATCCGCCCAATGGACCCGTCCCCGGCGTCGAGCCGGACGTATTGCCGCCACCGGTGTGGGGATCCTCCTCGTAGGTGCGGCGGATGTCCTGAATGTCTTTGACCGGCGCGTTGATCAGGATGGTCGCGAGTTGTTCGACCCCGACGAGCTGCTTGCGCAAGACGGCCGTCTGTTCGTCATTGGGGCTTTGGCTGAGATACCGGGAGAAGCCAAAATAAAAATTGTCCGGAAGGGCCACGCCGTGGACTTTGGCCGCGGTGCTCAGGCGCTTGACCTCGTCGTCCAGATCGTGCTTCCAGGCCACGGGGTCCTCCTTGCCGAGGGAGCGGAGTGTGTTTTCCTTCGGCAGAAGTTTGGAGTGGATGAGGGGGTCGAGTTGCGCCTTGAGGAGGTCGATATTGGCCTGCAGCCTCTTTCCATTGGCAGGGCTCACGACGATGTCGTACTTGGTCGAGTATTTGTCAAAATCGGCTTTGGCCTTCGCGTCATCGTCCTGCGCGGCCTGGAGGCAGCTCGACAGGTACCACCACGCGCCGCCGAACAGAAGCGTCACGACGGCAAATGCGATGATGAAGCCGAGGTCAAACCGGGAAATGTGCAGCTTCTTCATGGCTTGCCCGTTCCGGGTTTAAGCTGGATCGGCGTCTTGAGCTTGAGGCGCATCGAGAATTTCTGGGCTAAGGTATTCGGGTCGGTCTCCGCCGTGGTGAAGGAAATCAGCGTCGCGGTGATGTTGTTCTTATCTATATCGAAATAGGGCTGCTCGGCCAGCGCATTGACAAACTCGCGCAACCGGGCGGGATCGACCATCTCGGTTTTCGCGTTGGCATGATAGAGGCCGCTGATGACCAGCGCATCGATCTCGCCGGCCGACGCATCGCCTCCCGTGCCGCCGCGGGGGGAAGGGCCGGTGCCCGCCGCGGGAGGATTGGAGGCGGGGGTGAGTTCCGTGATCCACACACCCTCGGGAATTTTTTCATTCAGGGCGGCGAGAATCTGGGCCCAGGCGTCGCGCTGCGCGCCCAATTCCACGACGGAGCGGAGCGTTTGCTCGATCGCGGCCTGTTCTTTGTTCAAGGCCCCGATCCTGGGAGCCAGGGGCTGGAGATTCTTGGTTGCATCGCGCAGGGTTTTTGCCATGGCTTGCGCAACGGCCATTTGCTGGTAGTAGGAGAGCCCGAGGCAAACAAGGAGCAGCATCCAGGCGGCGAGCGCGCCGAAGTAGTAGGGCTGCTTGCGCCGTTTATCGGCCAGGGCGGCGAGGCTCGGGGCGTCAAGGGTGACCTCGGCCGGGCAGCTTCCCGTCGCGCGCAGGGCGAGGCCGACCACCTCCCCCGTGTAACAATTGTTTTGCTGAAGCTCCGTCGTGTTGACCGAGGCGCCCAGGTTCACATTGCGCATGGGATTGAAGTAGGCGATGGGCAGGCCGAGCTTGTCGGCTATGAAGAGATCGAGATAGGGCAGTTGGGAGCTGCCGCCGGTGAGGAAGACACGCTTGGGAGAGGCGCCGTTGAGCGTCGTGCGATAGTAGGCGATCGAGCGGTTGATATCGACGTGAAGCCGGGTCATCGTCGAGCGGATGAGCTTGGAGATGCGGGCCGCATCGGCATCATCCGGGTCGGCGTAAACCCCGCCGAGGGAAACGAAGCCCTTGCCCTTTTTCAACGTCTCCGACGCCGTGAAGGGCTCCTGCATTTCATTGCAGATGCTTTGGGAGATTTGATTTCCGGCGATGGGGACGCTGCGAATCCAGAAGCTGTTCTTTTCGACGAAGACAAGATTGGTCGACCGCGCGCCCATGTCGATGATCAGGACGCAATCGTCGGTTTGGGGCTCGCTGTAGCGAAACGCGTTGAGCAGCGCGAAGGGGGCGACGTCGACCTGCTTGATCTTGACCCCGGCCCGCTCCACGGCTTCGATCTCGGCCTCGATCACCTCTTTCTTGATGGCGACGATGACCGCCTCCGCTTCATTTCCCGAGGTGCGCGTGGGCATCATCTGGTAGTCCCACGTCACTTCGTCGATCGGGAAGGGCACGTTTTGCTGCGCCTCGAACTTGACCACCTGCTCGACTTGCCCGGGATCGACGGGAGGCAGTTTGACGAAGCGCATGAACACGCTTTGGCCCGAGATGGAAAGGTAGGCCTCGCGTTCCTTGATGCGATATTTCTTGAAGAGCTTGGCCAGCGTGGGGGTGACGAACTTCGCGCGCTCCTCCTCCTTGTTGGGATCAAGCCCCAACTCCTCGACCCCGAAGTGCAGCAGGGTCAGCGCCCCGTTGCGGCCGATTGCAAACTCGGCGAACTTGAGCGTGCTGGTGCCAAGATCGACCGTGATGACTTTATTGGCGGCAGCCATGGGGGAAGCTTTCCAAATTTAAGAAATGAGATTGGGGGGTTCTTGTGCAATCCAAACTATTGGGCCGCGGGCGCCGGCTGCAGCTTGATCGCCGGGTATCGGTCCGAGTCGGTCAACAGAAAAGGGGTTTGGTCCTGCCGGTAAACAAGGTTGGGAATGGCTGTCAGCGGTTGAAACCATTTGAGCGGATCCTGCTCCTTGTTCTTATTAATCTCATCCATCATGGCGCCGCCAGCGTAGGCCTCGATGTGAACATCAAATTTGCGCTCGAAATCCTCGTAGCCGCGGTCGCTGCTATAGCGTGCGAGGGTCGAGGGATGGACGTAAAAGACCCCGTAAAGATCCTTGCCCGCGGGAATGTTGACGTAGTTGACCGACCCTGTGAGGGCCACGCCGACGCCTTTGCCTCCCTGCGCGTTTGTCGCGAGCATATCGAGGCCTTCGATCCACACTTTGAACTCGACGGTGTCCAGAAATTTTGTCTTCAAGGCCGGCGTTGTGCCGTAATGAAATTCCACTTTAAGCCATTTCTGGGGTTCGGTCGGCGGCGACGTGGCGGAATCAGGTGACGCCATATACGGCGCGGCGACAAACGTCGTCTTGATCGCCTCTTGATTCACAAACGCAATGGGCGAATTCTTGGCCTGCCCAAAGACCGGTGGCGAGGCGATCAAACCAAGGAGAAAAACAACGAGATAACTCCGCCTAAGTGCCGTTACGTGAAATGACATGCTTGTATGTAGTTTCAATCACCGTCGAAGGTCAAACATTTTACGCAGATTATGTGCAATCTTATCGATGCATTCGTCAGAGCTTATCTTCGACATTACCCTGCGACAATCTCCAAAACGACCAATTCCAAGGCGCGCCGCTTGTCGCTTTCACCCGTCAGCATTTCCTTTTGCGCCTGGTAAATCAGCGCCAGCGCCTGAAACCAAAACCGCGCCGGGCGATGCTGGCTGCGCTGGGCCGCCTGTCCGAGCGAATAGGTGCTGATCGGCTCGCCGCTTTTCTTTCGCGGCAGGTACGCCTCGCCCTCGGGGGAGACTTCCGCCGAAGTGAATGAGCCCCGGTTGAGCCGCAACATTTTGTTCTCGCGCAAAACCGCCGCCAGCGCCGCCAGGCGGACCTGCCCCGCCAGCAGAATCAGGATGCCCACTTCCTTTTCATCCTGCGCCAACAGGGCGGATAGCCGCGCGAGAGCCGGCTTGGCTTCTCCGCTCAGGACGGCATGGCAGAAATCCCAAATCAGCACCTCGCGGCTGCCGCTGATGACCCGGTTGACATCCTCGCGCGTGAGTTCCGCGCTCCCCTGCCCGGCAAAGCAGGCGAGCTTTTCCAGCTCCTGCGACCAGGCGGCGGTGTCGATTCCCGTGGCCTGAAAAAAGCGTTCCGCCGCGCCCGGCCCGGGCCGGATGCCGGCGGCTTTCATGCGGCCTTCAATCTGGAAAATGACTTCGTCCTCGGAGGTATTGCCGCATATCGGGCAGGTCGAAATATTTGGCCTGCGCGAGCTTGAGCAGCGCCTTGCTGAACGAGCGCCCCTTGTGGATGCCGAGCGCGCTGATGAGGAGCGTCACCGACGTGCCGTCGACCCGCGCCAGATCGGGCTGGAGCGATTCGAGGGCTTCCTTCACCGACGCGTGGCGGCCCACGCCCGTCTCGTCAAAAAAATTGACCGCCTTCCACCAGACGAGCTTGCCCCCGCCGAAAAACGGGAGAGTGAGGATCGCCTCGCGCACTTTCTTGATCGACTCAACGGCTTCGTCCGCCGTATTGGCGCGGCCATCGATGGTCTCGAAATTCATCGCGTCCGCCGGAGCCAGTTTCCGGGCGAGATCGGCCGCGGCTTTCTTGACGGCATCCTCGTCGGAACCGCAAAGAAAATGGATCGGGACTGCTTTGGTGTTGCTTGCTGCGGCGGTCATGCGATTACTTACTTGAGGAACCCACTATGGAACATCTCTGGGCGCCGTGGCGCAATCTTTACGTGAAAGACAACCAAAAAAATGAGGGCAATATCTTCGCCCGGATCGCCCAGGGTTCCGACGACGAGGCGCACTACGTCCTGGCGCGGGGCAAGAGCTGCTTCGCCATCCTCAACATCTATCCTTACAATACCGCGCACCTTATGCTCATCCCCTATCGCGAGACCGGAGACCTCGAGGACCTGGGCGACGACGAATTGCTCGAACTGATGACCATGCTCAAGCGAATGAAGGCGGCCGTGACGGCGGCTTTCCAGCCGCAGGGATTCAACGTGGGCATCAACCTCGGCGCGGCGGCCGGGGCGGGCATCGACCAGCATCTCCACATCCATCTCGTGCCGCGCTGGCGGGGCGACGCCAATTTCATGACGACCACCGCCGAAACGCGCGTGCATCCGAACGACCTCGCGACTGTTTACGCGGCGATCAGGAAGCACCTGTAATCTTGCGGCATGTTCGCATCTCAAGTTACTCGGGCAAAAACGATTTAATGAGCTTACTCCTCTGCCTCGACGAAAGCGGACACGACCATCGCCATATGCCCTATGAGGTGCATGGTGGAGTAGCACTGCCCGCGAGGAAATTGTGGCCATTCGTACAAGCGCTCATGACGCTGGAGCAGGCAAGTTTTGGCGATCGACTAACCCGGTTTCAAAAAGAAATCAAAGGCAGCCATTTACTCGACAAAGACCGGTTTAAATGGGCGGCACAAGCAGGGCTGATGGAAGACGCCTTTCGGCGAAGGCATTGCCTCAGCTTCCTGAACAAGGGCCTCAATCAACAGCGTCCGATACGCGATGAATTCACGGCTTACGGGCAGGCTTGCCTGCTGATGGCGCGCGGCATTTGCGATCTTCTCGCCTCGCATGAGGCGCGAATCATTGCGGCTGCGATTCCCAAGCAATTACCACAACCGCCTGGCGACCGGGAACCGGACCTGTTGCGCAAGGATATTGTTTTCATGCTTGAGCGATATTTCTACATGCTGGAAGGAGCAAACGAAACGGGCTTATTGGTTCTGGACGAAACGGAGAAGATGCGGGATTGTCGGTTTGTTCGGATGTTGGAACGTTATTTCCAAGAAACAGTCACGGGGCGTTACCGCAGCACGCGGATTGTCCCGTCGCCATTCTTCGTGGCGTCGGATATGGCTTATCCCGTACAGGTGGCTGACGTGGTGATTTACGCGCTTAACTGGGGCTTTCGCCTGCCGCAGTATGGGATGAATGCTCCAACCCGCCCTGAGATTGAGGTGGAATTTGCGGGACTAATCGGCAACTTACAATTCCGAGGAGAGGGTTACCGCGACGGAAATGTATTCCAAACTTTCGGCATCGTCTATGTACCTGACCTTTATACCGCCCGTATTTGAACAAAAAAAAGGAGATAAAGCTTTCAAGGCCGTCAACCGAAGTTGCCAGCCCCTGGGCCGAATCTCCAATGAGAATATGTCCGACAGCCGATTCGTTGTCAAATGTCAATTTCCCCCGTTTCACTAAACCTAAGCCTTTTGCTCACTCCGGAGTAGCTTTTAACTTTATCCCATGCGCATCGGCCTCCTCCAGCTTAACGCCACCATCGGCGCGTTCGACAAAAATCGCGCGCGCCTCGAGGCGGCCTATCGCGAGACCGTGGACAAGGGCGCGGAACTCGTCCTCGCCCCCGAGCTTTTCCTCTGCGGCTACCCTCCCCGCGACCTCCTCCTGCGCGACGACTTCATCCAGCGCGGCCTCGAGTGCCTCGACGCGCTGGCCGCTGCCGTCGGCGCCGTCCCGCTCATCACCGGCTACGTGGACCGCAACCCCGCGCGGCCCGGACGCCCCCTGCGCAACGCCGCCGCCATCATCCAGAACGGGGAGATCATCCATCGCGTCATGAAGTCGCTGCTGCCAACCTACGACGTCTTCGACGAAGACCGCTATTTCGAGCCGGCGGAACAAGTCGCGCCGCTGGAACTTTGCGGACAAAAAATCGCCGTGACCATTTGCGAGGACATCTGGAACGACGCCGATTTCTGGCCCGAGCGCCGCTACCGGCGCGATCCGATCCGCGAACTAATCGACGCGGGCGCCGGGTTGATCGTGAATATTTCCGCCTCGCCCTGGCAGCGCGGCAAGGAGGCGACCCGGCTCGCCATGCTGCAACGCGTCGCGCGGGACGAACGCGTGCCGCTGGTTCAGGTCAACATGGTCGGCGCGAACGACGAATTGATTTTCGACGGCCACAGCGTGGCGCTCGACGCGCAAGGCCACGTGCTGGCGCTCGGCGCGAGCTTCGCCGAGGAGGTGCTCGTCGTTGATGTTGGAGGGTCAACCTCCGGCTTGACCCTGACTTTACCCGCGAACCAGGAAGAGCAGCTCTTCCGCGCGCTCGTGCTCGGCGTGCGGGACTACGTGGGCAAGTGCGGCTTCAAGTCCGTCGTGCTCGGATTGTCCGGCGGCATCGACTCGGCGCTCGTGGCCGTGATCGCCGCCGAGGCGCTGGGCCCGGACAGGGTCTGGGGCGTGTCGCTGCCGTCCCGCTATTCGAGCGAAGGCAGCCTGAGCGACGCGGAGCAACTGGCGCGAAAGCTCGGCATCCGGTACGACGTGCTGCCCATCGCCGAACCGGTGGAGGAAGTTGAAAAAACTTTGGCTGGCGTGTTCGAGGGCCGCACGCCGGACGCCACCGAGGAAAACATCCAGTCGCGGCTGCGCGGACTGCTCCTCATGGCGCTCTCGAATAAATTCGGGCCGCTCGTGCTCACCACGGGCAACAAGTCGGAACTGGCCGTCGGCTACTGCACGCTCTACGGCGACATGTGCGGCGCGCTGGCGGTGATCGCCGACGTCCTGAAAACGGAGATTTACGCGCTGGCCCGCTGGATCAATCGCGACGACGAGATCATTCCGTGGAACACCATCGAGAAGCCGCCGAGCGCCGAGTTGCGTCCGAACCAGACCGACCAGGACAGCCTGCCGCCTTACGACCTGCTCGACCGCATCCTGCACCACTACGTCGTCGACGACGCCGACCCGAAGATGCTCGTCAACCAGGACATTCCGCTTGAAACCGTGCGCGACGTGCTCAACAAAATCGTGTTCAGCGAATACAAGCGCCGCCAGGCCGCGCCGGGGCTGAAGGTTTCCGCGCGCGCGTTCGGCATGGGGCGCCGCATCCCCATCGCGCAGGGGTTTCGGGGGTGATTTATCCTGGTTGCCGAATTCCGTTGCGCCCGATAAAGTAATACTTTAGTATCACTACATGGCCGCCACGGAGCTTGTCACCACTCTTAAGCGCAAGGCAACAAAGATTATTGACCAAGTTCGGCGAAAACGGAAACCCGTGCTTATTACGCAGCACGGATTGCCCGCGGCTTATCTCGTGGACATCCAAAGCTATGAGGAATTGCATTCCAGGATTGTGATCTTGGAGGGCATTGCCCGCGGCGAAGCGGCGATTCGCGACGGTCGCGTGCTTTCGCATGAACAGGCCAGGAAACAGATGAAGCGATGGCTCAAATAGTATGGACTAAGCCTGCCTTGGCTGAGCTTGATGCCATCGCCGACTACATCGCACTCGACAAACCAGAAGCGGCTCAACGCCTCGTTAAGCGCATTTTTTCTTCGGTCGGGCAATTGGGACGTTTTCCGGCCTCGGGATCTCGGGTTCCTGAGTTGCCGAAATCCGTTTATCGTCAACTTATTGTCAATCCATGTCGAATTTTCTATCGCCACGAAGAGGATTGCGTCTTCATAACGTACGTGATGCGTGTCGAGCGATTATTTCGAAAAGAATTTCTCGATTAGCAGGAGATCGTGGTTTCATCGCGGATTATGCTATGAGGAGACGAGCCATGCGCCGGATCGATCTCATGCACAAGCCGCACATGGATGGAAGCCACGGTCGCGGCCTGCGCGCTTTCCTCGCGTCATGCGTTTTTCACGGCCTGCTGCTCGGTTCTCTGGTCGGGCTGAGCCTCATGTATCGGCCGCATCTTCCGCCGGTCAGGAGCGGATCCGCCCCCGGCGCCCCGGCGGTCTCGCTGGAAACCATGGTCATCGTTCCGCCTCCGCCTCCGCCTTCGCCTTCGCCTGCGGTGAGCCCGCCCGCGGCGGGCGCTATTTCCGAAGCGATCCAACCCGCGCCGACCGCTATCTCACCACCACCACCACGCGCCGCGCCCGAAGCCGAACGGCAGTCACCCGAGCTGGGCGTGCCCGTTTTGGCCGCTCAACCCGCCAAGCCGATGCAGGCCCGGCCGCCGGCGCCGGCCAAAATTCGAGCGGCGATCCATCCGGCGGTTTCGCCCGCGGCTGCCGCGATGGCAAAGAGCAGCCTTTCCAAACCCGCGGCCGCGGCGTCCGCATCGAGTTACGCGCCCGGCCCCAATGTCCTGCCGCACCCGCCCTACCCGGCCGAGGCGCAGGATCGCGGGCAGACGGGGACGGTGCTCATGAGCGTGCAGTTCGACCTCAAAGGCGACGTCGCGGACGCCGAGGTGGCGAGATCGAGCGGCGTGCCGCTTCTGGACGCCGCGACGCGTTCGTTTATCCGCGCGCATTGGCACAGTCCGGCCTATGCGGGGCGGGCCGTGGACGTGCCGGTGCAGTACAAGCTGGAGAATCTTTAGCCCGGATATTTCACGCTTTTTTATGGGCGCGGGTCGGCGCGGCATTTTTTGATTTTTTTGCCCGGCCCGGCCTTGTCGGCGGCGTTTTCGGCCCGTCGCGCCGGCTGTGGCGACACTCCCCCCAACCCCCGTTGTTTTTTTAGCGTGCCGGGGACAGCACTCGTCGTGATCTACGCGCTGCTCAAGCGTTGGCAGGCGTGGCGAAAGAGGTCTTGATGCGGATAGGCGCTCGAAAAGAGCAGGCGGATGCGCCGGGTGTTGCGCAGGATCACCGTGCCGATTTTAAGGAGCTTGAGCCGGATGGTTTGCACCTGCGCCCGCGCCAGTTCGGTGCCGGCCAAGCCGAGCCGGCGGATGGCTTCGAGCAAAACATAGGCGCACGAGGAGAGCAGCAAGCGAAACTGGTTGGCCCACCAGTCGTGGCAACTGGTCCGGTCGGCAAAGAGACCAAGCTGCTGTTCCTTGATCCGGTTTTCCATTTCGCCGCGCGCGCAGTAGACCTCGTCGTAGAGAGCCTGCGCGCCGCCTTCGAGGTTGGTGACGACGAAGCGCGGGTTGCTTCCCTGCTCGGTGTGCTCGGCCTTGGCGAGGACCCGGCGGGGGACATCCCATGTCTCTGCTGCGTACTCCAGGTTGCTGAAGAGCCGGACTTTTTCCTTCGTGCGCTCATGCTCGGCCTCGGCCTGCGCCATTTGCGGCGCGAGCATCGCCCGCAGCCGCGCGTTCTGGGCAAGTCCGACAAGGTAGCCCACGTTGTTTCTTTCGCACCAGCGCAGCATTTTCCAGCGGCAAAAACCCGAGTCGCCGCGAAAGATGATCTTCACTTCGGGCCACGCCTGGCGCAGCTTTTTGACCAGCAAGGCTAAAATCGCCCAACTGTGTTGGGCCGCGTCGATGTTGCTCGGGCGCAGATAACTCACCAGTAATTGCTCGCCGCAAAATACGTAGAGCGGCAGGAAGCACCAGTCGCCGTAGTAACCATGAAAGGCGCGGCCCTCCTGCTTGCCGTGCACCCGGTCGTCGGTCGCGTCGAAGTCCAGGATCAACTCGGTGGGCGTCGCGTGAAACGACGCGATGAACTGCTCGACCAACACCCGGTGAAAGGCGAAGGCCGCCTGGCGGTTGACCCGGTTTTCCAAACGGCACAGCGTGGGACTCGACGCCAGTTCCTCGTCGCGCCCCAGCGCCGTTTGCCAGGCCAGATCGCGCCGCAGCGTGGCGTGGTCGTTAAGATCTTCGTGACCGAGAGCCAAGCCAAAGATGCGCTGGCGCAAGAGATTGACCTGCCGGTGCACAATGAAATGCGGGTTGCGCGGATCGGGCAGCACCCGGTCCAGCGCGGCGGTGAGACCCAGGCGGCGGTCGGCTTGCCGCAGCAGGAAAATACCCCCATCGCTGCTGACATCGCCCCCGGTGAAATTCGCCTCGATTTTGCGGCGATCAATGCTGGGCAAGTGGAACAACTCCTGCGTACAATCTGTCATCGGCGTCTGGCCTCCTTTTTGCTGCTGAGTTTGGTTTTAAGCAACTCAACCGGAAGCAATTATAGAGCCAGACGCCGATGCTTTTAAAACCGGGCGTGAAATATCCGGGTTAGAGCATATTAAAATATCGTGCACTCCGATTTTCGGGTGGCCCGGGCTATTTGTTGTCCGGGTGCGCGAGCGCGGCATCGCGAGCGCACAGGAGGTTGCCGGGGAATGTGCAAATTAACGGACGACCTCCTGTGGCCTGCGGCCACCCGGACAACACAGGCACACCTGTCGTTGCCGGGCCACCCGTTTTATGCGCACGCTACTATTACTTGCAGGCCTCCGCCCTGCGTGCGGCGGTTGCCTGAAGTGGGTCAGGCCGGAGGCTGACCCTCCAATTTGCGGGCCAGCTCAACGGCCCCGGCGCGGGTCTGGACGGTCCCTTCGAGCTGGGCCACGCGCACCGCGTCGAGAATCCTGCCGACCGCTTTGCCCGGCGGCAGGCCCATGGCGAGCAGGTCGTCCCCGGTGATAAGCCTGGGCGGGTCGATCTCCTCGGCGCTCATGGTTTCGAGCAGCTTTTTCAGGAATTCGTAATGTTTCAGGTCGCCGTGGGAACTGGCGCAGTCGATGCGGTGCAATTCGAGTTCGAGCGGAAAGGTCGGGCGCGCCATCATGCGCTTGAGCGTGCTGGGCCGCATGTGCGGCACGTCCTTGAACTGCATGTGGTGCTGGACCAGTTCGCGCACGATGTGGATGGTTTTGTTGTCGTAGCGCAGCGCGGTCATGATTTGTTCGGCCATGTTGGCGCCCACGCTTTCGTGCTCGTTGAAGCGGATGCGTCCGTTTTCATCCACCCTGGCCATCGGCTTTTTGCCGACATCATGGAAAAGGACGCCGAGGGCCAGTTCGAGGTTCGGCTGTTCGATCTTCGAGAGCATGAGCCGGACATGCGAGTAGACATCGCCTTCGGGGTGAAATTGGGGCGGCTGCTCGACGCCGTGCAGGGCGGCGATGTCGGGCAGGACCTCGCGAAGCAGGCCGCTTTGGTCGAGCAGGTCGAGGCCGATCTCGGGTTTCGACGCGGTGAAGATTTTGTTCAACTCGTCGCGGACGCGTTCGGCGCTGACCGTGCGGATCGTGGCGGCTTCCGCGCGCATCGCCTCCCATGTTTTCGGTTCGATCTGGAACATGAGCCGGGCGGCGAAACGAACGGCGCGAAGCAGGCGCAGATGGTCCTCCGCGAAACGGTCCGCCGGGTTGCCGATGGCGCGAACGATCCCGGCGCGGAGATCGGCCCCGCCTCCCACGTAATCGATCAGCCGGTCCGCGACCGGATCGAAGAAGAGTCCGTTGATGGTGAAGTCGCGCCGCTGCGCGTCCTCCTCCGCGGTGGCGAAGCGGACCGATTCCGGGCGCCGTCCGTTACGGTACGGCCCGTCCTGGCGAAAGGTCGCGACCTCGTAGGATTCCTCTCCCACCAGGACGCGCACGACGCCGAAGGACTTGCCGGTGAGGTCGGTGACGCGCGGGAAAAGCCGCTGCACCTCATCGGGCCGGGCGCTGGTGGCGACGTCGTGGTCCTTCGCCTCGATGCCGAGCAGATGATCGCGCACGCAGCCTCCCGCGAGATAGGCGGTGTGTCCGGCCCGCTGGAGCCGGGCGACAATGTCGCATGCCCGCGCGTTCATTTGTCGGAAAAAATCGGTTCGACTTCGGTCACGTCGGGCGCGGGCGTATGCGTCTCATGCCGGTAGAGGAAGTAGAACGGGCCGCCCGCCAGGCTCCAGAAAAGATTCAGGGCAAAACAGGTGATCGAGAACGCGAAGGCGTGGTCCTTGTCGATGCCGAGAAGCGAGAAAAACATGATGTAAAGGCTCTCGCGCACGCCGAGGCCGGCGACGCTGACCGGAAGGGCGATGAGCATGTTGACCATGGCGATGATGGAACAGGACGTGAGAAAATCCGGCTCGGGCCGGAGGTGCATGGCGCGGAGCACGCAATAGCCCATGAGGGTGCTGCAGACGTGCGAAGGCAGGGAGCCGGCCAGTGCAACCAAATTGGTGCCGAACGCCCGGGCGGTATGTTCGTAGGCCATGAAGAGGGAGGCGCCGCGATGGATCAGGGGCAGCCTTTTGATCAGGGAGCGGAGCGTCTGGCTTTTCAGCGCGAAGGGGCCGACGCAGGCCAGCAAAGAGGCCCCGACCCCGCCCAGCGCGAATAGATAAAAGGTGGCCGTGGCGACCCGGGTGTCGTGATGGGACAGGAGCAGCTTGAGATTGGGGATGGAAAGGAGCACGCCGAAGATGAGGAGGGCGACCAGGCCGATGACCCGGTCGACGATGATGGTGAAGGCCACGGCGGCGCGCCGCTGCGGAACCGCGCGGGCGGCGTAAAAAATCTTGATGACATCCCCGCCGGTGGTGCCGACGCCCACGGCGCTGAAAAACTGTCCGATCATGGTGAGTTCGAAGATGCGCCAAAAGCTGAGATGGACGCCGTGAACGCCGAGCAACATGCGCCAGCGCCAGGAAACGATGAGCAGGACGGGGGCGAAGCAGGCAAGCGCCGTCACGATCCAGCCGGCATCCATGGTGCGGACATGGGACCAAACCAGCCGCCAGTCGACGATTTGCATCAGCCAGGCGATGACCAGCGCCGAGACCAGCGTCTGCAAAATCAGCCCGAGGCGGCGGCGTAGGAATTCCATAAATGGCGGCTGGCGATGACCTGCTCCTCCGGCGTGCCGGGCGCGAGTTCAAGAACACCGATAGCGTTTTCCGGCATCAGGGGCAAGAGCGAGCTAAACGCAATCTCGCCGTGACCGAGCGGAAGGTGGTCTTCCTGCGGACGGCGGCAATCTTGAATGTGGGCGCCGAACAGGCGCGGCGCGCGCAGCCTCAGGGTCTCGGCGTGATCGTGCCAGCCCAGGAATTCCTTGGATTGGGCATGGCCGAAATCGTGCCAGTAACCGACCACTTCGGGGGGAAAGGCTGCCAGGACGTGCGGAAATTCCTCCTCGTGGGGGAACTCCTCGAATTCCTGCCGGGTTTCGAAGCCAAGCCGGATATTGAGTTCTCCCGCCAGCGCGACGAGCGGGTCCAGGCAGGCTTTGATCCGCGGCCAGAGCCGCGTGAAATTCTCCTGGCGCTTCCGCACGGCCCGGACCTTGATGCCCGCATAGCGGCGGGTCAGGAAACCGCCCTTGAGGTAAAGGCGTTCGAGCTTGTCGGTGACGCCGTCCGGACCGGCGCTTCCCAGGTGGAAGATGACGGCGCGCGCGCCGAGTTTGGCCGCATGGCGGATGGTTTCCCCGCTGGCCTTGATCGCGGCGGCGCGCATGGAGGACCGCGCATCGGAAAATTCGTAGCAGTTCGGATTGGGCTGGAAGACGCTCGTCGGCACCGGGCAGAAATTGTGAAGCGTCTGGATCCGGATGATGTCCTCTTCCCACGCTTGGAGAATGCCCGGCCAGAGGGAAAACCGGATCGCGTGGCCCAATTCGACCACGGGAAATCCGAGCTGCCGGATTTCCTTGAGCATCGCGTAACCATCCTGGTGCCGGTAAGAATTCCAGCTAGTGGATAGGGCCAGAGGCTGCATGAACTGGGATTAACCTACCACACTTAGGCCATGCGTGGCGCGGTTTTGGCGCGGCCCCGGCCAAAAAGCAGGCCGCGATCCAGCACGAGCAAAAGAAGGAATGCAAAGAAAAGATCACCCGCGATGCCGTTGCGCAGGAAAAGCCACGCCGGCGTGTAGCCGGGAAGCCCGACGGTGTTCGCCTGCCACCAGCCCGCCAGCGTGGCGGGATAGCCCGGCGTCATTTTCACGACGATGTCGTGCCACCAGGAAAAGGTGTTCCCCGCGACATAGAACACCAGCGAGCACGCGACACTGCCGCTGATGATCCGGGTGAGCGATTTGCGTTGGGCAATCCAGATGCCGAGGCCGCCCGCCGCGGCGTAGATGCCCATGGAAAGCACCGTCATCCACGAAAACATCGAGCCGGAGCCGTCGGTGAGATAATTAACCCGAAGAAAGGCCAGGTCGGTGATGACCAGCGTCGCAGGCCCGACAAGCCAGCCCCACCGGCGCGGGAGATACATCGCGCCCACGTAGGCAATCGCCATCAGGGGCGAGATGTTCGGGATGATTTCCGGGAACTTGCTGCTGAGCAGCCGGAACGTGACGCAGCCCAGAACCAAAATCAGGGCCAGAAAAACCGGAGAGAATTTGCGCTTCATAGAGGACTATCCAACAGTAAGCTTCCCTGACGCCCAAAGGCAAGCGATCCGTGGCAGCCGTCGCTGTCCCTGGCGGCGGTTCGTCGCAGGTATAAACACCTGCCCGGCCCGAACCGTCCGCGCGCCTGTTTTTCCCCTTCGTTAAAGGATACGACGAATGAGGGAGCGTCTTCGGGACGGCTATTTTGCGTTTTTGTCCATTTCCCAGATCGCGAACGTGTTCTCCTCCGTATCCTGACAAACGGCGAAGTAGCCCATTTGAGGCACCGCGGTCTTCGGCATGCAGACTTTGCCGCCGAGTTTTTCGACCTTCGCCATGAATTTGCTCACCGATTCCACATGGATGTAATTGGTGATGGGCTGATCCGGGTGCTTGCGCGACATGATCCCGCCATCGGGCGCGTCGTCCTTGCCCCCCGTATCGATGTGCCAGTAATCCGTCATGCCGGGAAACTTCTTGATTTTCCAGCCGAACAACTTGCCGTAAAACGTCTTTGCGCGTTCGGGTTTGTCCGCCGGAATTTCAAACCAGACAATGTTCGGCGAGATACGGCTTTTCTTTTTGGTTATGGGTTTCGTAGGTTTGCTCATGGTTCCTTTTCTTGGTGGATGGTGTTTCTATTCCCAATAATATGACAAAGGCACGACCCCCGAATCAATCCCTCCGCCCGGCGCGCCAGGAGCGGCTGGTGATTTCCTCGCGCTCCTCGATGGGGTCGAGGAATTCGAGGTGCCGGTAGATGGGCGTCGGCTCCGGCGTTGTCTGGTCCGCCGGGGCGACTTCGGGATACTCGTAGATGTCGCCCTTGTAGTTGCGCAGCACGATGCTGTCGGGCGTCCGCGCCACGACGTAGTTGGGATTGATCGGAATTTTGCCGCCGCCGCCGGGGCCGTCGATGACATATTGCGGGATGGCGTAGCCGCTGGTGTGGCCGCGCAGGTTCTCGATGATTTCGAGGCCCTTGCTCACCGGCGTCCGTAAATGCGAGGAGCCTTGGATCAGGTCGCACTGGTAGAGGTAATAAGGCCGCACGCGGGCGCGCAGGAGCTTTTGCACGAGCACCTTCATCACGTCGGCATCGTCGTTCACGCCGCGCAGGAGCACGGACTGGTTGCCGAGCGGAATGCCCGCGTCGGCGAGGCGTCCCAGCGCGTCGCGCACCTCCGTGGTCAGTTCCTTCGGATGATTGACGTGGACGCTCATCCAGAGCGGGTGGAATTCCCTGAGCATCGCGCACAGTTCCGGCGTGATCCGCTGCGGCAGGAAGATCGGCACGCGGCTGCCGATGCGGAGAAATTCGATATGCTCAATGGCGCGCAACCGGCCCAGCAGATTCTTGAGCCGGCCATCGGAAAGGAGGAGCGCGTCGCCGCCGGACAAAAGCACGTCGCGGACTTCGGTGTGCTTTTGCAGGTAGTCGATGGCGCGGTCGAAATCGAGTTCGAGTTCCTGTTCGCCCACACCGCTGACGACGCGGCTGCGCGTGCAGTAGCGGCAATAGGAAGCGCAGCGGTCGGTGACGAGAAAAAGGACGCGGTCGGGATAGCGATGCACGAGGCCGGGCACGGGCATGTCGTGGTCTTCGCCGCACGGATCGGCCATGTCGGACGGTTCGTAGGTCATCTCCTCGATGCGCGGGATGACCTGGCGGCGGATCGGGCACTCGGGATCGAACGGGTCGATCAGGTTGAAGAAGTAGGGCGTGATGCCCATGGCCAGCTTGGTGTTGGCCAGCAGCACCCCGGCGTGTTCTTCGCCGGTAAGCTCGATCTTTCCCGTGAGCTGGCCGAGCGACTTGACGCTGTGGCGCATCTGCCATTGCCAGTCGTTCCATTGTTCCGGCGTGGCTTCGGACCAGTAGCCCTGGCCGGGCGAGGTGAATTGACGATGGTTCAGGTCGATGGTGGAGTTATTCATGGGTGGGTGCGCCGCGAAAAGCGAAGTTCGCGAGGGTTGATGATGGCGTGCGGCGGCTTATAGGCTTGTAACGATTGAAAATACCGCGAGTCCTCCGCGTGTCAAATGGCGACGCGGAGCGGGTGAAGGCAGCCGCGAGCGTAGCGTGATCGAAACCCCGCCCTTGCCCTATCGGGAAGATGCGCCCATTCTCTCTCCATGCGCCGGACTTGTCTTGTGATCGGAGTTCTGCTTCTCACCTTGCTGCCGGCGCGGGCCGGTCATTCCCCCCCCAAGGTCATTTTACGCGTTCATGTCCAAACGACGGGGGCGGGCCAGTCGGCCCTGGAAGTCACAACCATCTCGATACCGCCCAATGGCGAGAGGATTCAGGTGCGCACCCTGCCGGAAGTCACCGAACAGGAGCTCGTCGGCGCGCAGCAGGATGCCTCGGGCGTCGTCCATCTGCTGTTTAACCACGAGGGGCAGGTGTCGCTGAACGCGGTCACCGCGCAGAACCAGGGCCGCATCCTCGTGGTCCTGATCGACGGCTACGTTGTTTACGCGCCGATCATCGATGAGCAGATCGACAATGGCGAACTCGACCTGCCCCGCCCGATCAATCCCCAAGTGTTGCAGCTCTTGCAGGACGTGGCGCAGAGAAATGTCCGGCAGGCGGCGCGAACGTAGGCATGGGTAGCCGTTGACCTCCGGGCGACGGTGCCTTTGTGTAGCGGCGGTCTATGACCGCCGACGGGAAAAGAAAACGGGGCGGCTATCGACGGCGGTCCTAGACCGCCGCTACAGACTGAGCCTTCAATTGCCTTTACATCCGGGGCGGATCGCACAGAATCTCCGGCTTCCCCATGTCGCTGAAAACACCCCTTCGTTTCGGTTTGCCCAAAGGCAGCCTGGAGCAATCGACCATCGATCTGCTCGACCGGGCGGGATTCAAGGTGCAATCCTCCAGCCGCGGCTACAAGCCCTACATCAACGATCCGGACCTCGACGCCCGCCTCGTCCGTCCGCAGGAAATGAGCCGGTACGTGGCGCAGGGCTTCCTCGATTTCGGCATCACCGGCAAGGACTGGATCCAGGAAAGCGGCCACAAGGTCGAAGTCATGTGCGACCTCGCCTACAGCAAGGCCACCGCCCTGCCGGCCCGCTGGGTCATCGCCGTGCCGGAAGATTCCCCGATCAGGAGCGTGCGGGATTTGCAGGGCAAGCGCATCGCGACCGAACTGGTCGAGACGACCAAGCGTTACCTGGCCGAACACAACGTCACCGCCGAGATCGAGTTTTCCTGGGGCGCGACCGAAGTCAAAGTCCCCGAACTCGTCGATGCCATCGTCGACCTGACCGAAACCGGCTCCTCGCTTCGGGCCAACAAGCTGCGCATCGTCGAAACCATCATCGAGAGCTACCCCCAGTTGATCGTCAACGAAACGGTTTATGCCGACCCGGCCAAGCGCAAGAAGCTGGAAAACCTCAAATTGCTCCTGATCGGGGCCTTGAACGCGCGGGAAAAAGTGGGCTTGAAAATGAACGTGCCCAAAAGCGTCCTGGAAAAGCTTTCCGCCACGCTGCCCGCGCTGCGCAACCCGACCATTTCTCCTCTGGCGGACCCGGCCTGGACCGCGGTCGAAATCGTCATCGACGAGGCCGTTGTGCGGGACCTGATCCCCCGGTTGAAGGAACTGGGCGCGGAAGGAATTATCGAATATCCGCTGAATAAGGTTGTCTATTAAGCGGAACACCTTTAAAACGACCGACTCCACTTTCTATGGGTTCAATTAAAAAACGCCGCAAAGCCAAGATCGCCAAACATAAGCGCCGTAAGCGCATGAAGGCGAATCGGCACAAGAAGCGGTTGCGTTACAAGGCGTAGAATTTATAGTCTTCGGGACGTGCCTGAAGTCTCTCTGAATAACTTGCCGGAGGTGCCGCGCCTGCGTGGGGCGCGCCTCGACCGCGCTCCCTTGGGTGCACTTGGGCAGGGGGGGATCGCTTCCTGTCGCCTGCGGCGACCCGGGCAACAAGTAGCCTGGGCCACCCGTGGAACGCATCCTCGCATTTGGGGTGGCCCGGACTACTTTGTTGTCCGGGTCGCCGCAGGCGACAGGAAGCGATCTTTGGATGCCGGACTGGCGCTGGTCATATTCTCTCTAGGCGTCTGCTTCCTGTCGGCACTTCGCGCGGATACCATCATCGCCCCCGCCTTGCCGCCATCATCCGCCACCATCCCGATCACCCACATCACCGACGCGCAGGACCGGCTGATGAGCGGCGATCTCAGCCCGGCCGCCGAGGCCAGGAGCCGCGCCAATGCGCTCTATGCCGAGGCCATGCTCCTGCCCGAGGATCCCGCCGACAATCAGCAGAAGGCCCTGGATCTCTTGCGCCAGATCGTCGCCCTGGATCCCTCCTTTGCCGACGCGCAGATCAAACTGGCCAACATTCTCCTCCAAACCGGCCAGTTCGATCAGGCCCTGGCCCAACTCCAGGCTGTCGCCGCCGCCCATCCCGATTCGATCCCCGTCGAGGCCGCCCTTGGCTACACGCAACGGCTGCGCGGGCAAAACGACGAGGCGCGGCGTTTATGCACGGACGCCCTGACCCGGGATTCGAGCCAATCCATGGCGATGCGGGTGCTGCTGGAAATCGCGGGCGAACAGGACGACTTGGCGGGCGGCGTGCTTCATATCGAAGATATCCTGAAGGCCGGCGGCTCCAACGTGCCCGCCTCCGCCTGGCTCAATCTCGCGCGGCTCTACCTCGAGGTGGCCCAGGGCGAGAGGGTCCCGCCCGCCAGCGACGTGATCCTTAAAACGCGGCTGCCGATTCTTCAGCATGCCGCCGCCAAGTCGCCGCCGGATTCCGAGACGCTCGCGCTCCTGGCCGACACCTACCGCGTTCTGGGCCGCAAAACCGAGGCCCTGAAAACGCTCCGGCGAGCCGGCGGGCTGGAACCTTCCAATGTCGATCTTGCCATCCGTTGCGCCGGCCTGGAGTGCGATCTCGGCGACAATGCCGCCGCGATCAAGGATTACGAGAAGGCTTGGGCCCTGAATCCGGACCTTCCCGGATTGCGCGACAAACTCGGAAATCTTTATCTCGACAACCAACGCTACGAGGACGCGGCCCGTCTTTTTGAGGAGGCCCTGGCCGGCTCTCCGCAAAATCCCGGCCTGGAGATCGACCTGGGCATTGCTTACGAGCAATCGCATCACCCTGAAAAAGCCCAGGCATGCTTTCAACAGGTTTTCGACGCGATGGCCTGCCCGCAGGAAGCCTACCTGAAGCTCGCTTATTTCCAGCTCGGCCATAACGAGGTGAAGCAGGCCGCCCAGACCCTCGCCGCCGCGCAGGCCCATTTCCCCCAGTCGGCCCGGGTCCGTTACTACGAAGCGATCCAACACCGCTACGAGAAGAACTACGACGCCGCCCTGGCCTGCCTTGATCAAGTCCGCGCCCTGGCCACAGGCTCCGATGCTGGCGTGCTCGATCCCGGTTATTATCTCGAAAGCGCGCTGACCCTCAACCTGGCCGGGCAAAAAGGCCGGCTCGAAGCGGTCCTGCGCGAAGGCCTGGGCAAATACCCGGACAATCCCGAATTGATGAATGAGCTGGCCTATTTCTGGGCCGATGCGGGCAATCATCTCCCCGAGGCCCTCGCGTTGAGCCGCCGCGCCGCCGCGCTTGATCCCGATAACGGCCCGATTCTCGACACGTGGGGCTGGGTCTATTTCCAGATGGGCCAGGCAAAAGATGCATTACCGTACTTGCAACGGGCCGCCTTTATGACCAACAATGACCCTGTGGTTTTACAACATGTTGGAGATGCGTACTTGAAACTCGGCCTGCGGCGCGAAGCCATCGCCACGTGGACTCGCGCCCTGGAAAAAGCCCCCCGCAACGGCGATCTTGCCAACCGGATAGACGCCGCTCTGGCGCAAGCGAAAAATGCTCACCCACGCTCCGCGCCCAACCCCTAATTCCAAGCCGCACTCCCTGCTACTCCTCCTGACCCTCTGGCTGGGGCTGTTTTGCTGGGCAGGACCGGTCTCGGCGCAATTTCATTTCAAGGACTACAGCCCCCGTCCCCGGCTCACCCCACCCGATGCCATCAAGTCCCGGGCGGCCCTGCTGGTGGACGGCCAGACCGGCGAAATCCTCTATGCCCGCAGCCCCGACGAGCGCCTCCTGCCGGCCAGCACGACCAAATTGATGACGGCGCTCATCGTCTATGAAAAACTCAAGGGGTTCAACGGCAGCGTGACCATCCAGGAAAGCGACCGGGCCGAGCCGAGCAATATCCCCGTCGTTCCCGGAGAGACCCTTTCCGTCGACACACTTTTCCATGCCCTGCTTATTGAATCAGCCAACGATGCGGCCCGCGCCTTGGGGCGCGCCGTCGCGGGCAGCAACGAAGCGTTCCTGCGAATGATGAATGAACGGGCGATGGCAATGGGCCTCTTCAACACCCGGTTTAATAATCCCAACGGCCTGCCCGCGCCGGCCGGCACGCACTACACAAGTTGCGCCGACATGATGAAGATTTTCCAGCGCGTCATCGCCTATCCCGAACTGGCCAGGATCATGAGCACCAAGGAATATACCATGAGGACCCAATCCGGGTTCCATACGCTGCGCAACCATAACCGGCTGCTCGGTTACTATCCCGGGATGGGGCCCGCGAAGACCGGCTGGACCGAGGCCTCGCGCCACACCTACGCCTGCGCCGTCACTCAAAACGGCCGTACCCTTTTGCTGACGCTTCTCGACAGCCCCAACAAGTGGGCGGATGCCCAGATCCTGTTCAACTGGGGCTTTGCCCAACTAGCGGCCCCGCCCGCGCCGAGCGGCGCCGCGCAGCCCTGAGACCACTTCTTAGCGTTAATGATACTATTGCGTCGGGTAGCCCGGCAACGACAGGCGTGCCTGTGTTGTCCGGGCGCGCGTAGCGCGCAGGAAGCGAATCCCTTCGTCTTATCCATTGTGATTACCCCGTGCGGATGAGGCAAATCGCTTCCTGTCGCCTTCGGCGACCCGGGCAATAAATAGCCCGGGCCACCCGAGGATGAAGCGTGCACAATATCTTATACCATTTCTCAATAAAATTTATTCTTTACCCTTCCGTCATCCCGAGCTTGTCGAGGGATCAGTTCCGCCTCGGTAAAACCCCTCCGAACTGATCCTTCGACAAGCTCAGGATGACCGATTGTTTAGACCAAAATCAATTTGGAATTGGTATTAATATGCTCTGCCCGATGGCTGGCGATTGGCGCCAATAGCGTTGGGAAAAAACTTATTCCCTCCCTCACGGGTACCACGTGTAGGTCCACACTTCGCTGACCGGCGTGCCGTCGGCTCGCTGCAATTGGCAGCGCAGTTCCGTTACTTTGTCCTTGTCGGGAATGACAAAGCTGACCCGCAAGGAATGCTCATAGGGATTTCGAATGACCTGGACGTCCGTGATCGGCACGCCCGAGGTGGCGGAAACTTCGGCATGAGGGAGGTCTTTTATCTCTTCGATTCCATGTCCGATAAAATCGAGGATGATGCGGGGATTGGGAAAAAGCCGCGTGGGGTGATTGACGCGGGTGGCGGAAACGCGGGCCAGCGGCGGCAATCCCGGGTCGCCCATGAACCAGTGGAGGCGATAGCTGACATCCATTTTGTCCCCGGCCGCGGGAGCCTTTTCCGGTTGCCAGTAGAGAACGATATTATCCATCGTCTCATCCGGAATGGGGAGCTGCACGAGATTCACCGCGCCTTTGCCCCAGGCCCCGACCGGTTCCACCCAGCAACTGGGACGGAGCTGGTAATTAACTTCGAGGTCCTGATAATGGTCAAAGTTACGGTCGCGTTGGAGCAGGCCGAAGCCCTTGGGATTCTCATCCTGAAAGCTGTTGAAATGAATGTCGGAGTAATTTTCAAGCGGTCGCCACAGCCACTCGCCTGCGCCGTTGGCGATCAAGGCTCCGTCGGAGTCGTGGACTTCCGGCCGGAAATCGCCGAAGTGGTTGGAGGTGTTTTCGCCAAACCAGAACATGCTGGTGAGGGGCGCGATGCCCAGGTGTTCGATGGGCTTGCGGAAATAGAGCGAGGCGGTCACCTCGGCTTGGGTTTCGACGCCAGGGCTCAGCTTGAACCGATAGGCGCCCGTGACGCTCGGGCTGTCGAGAAGCGCATAAAACGTAAACCCGGTGGCATGGGGCTTGGGCTGTTCGAGCCAGAAGGTGGTGAAACGCGGGAACTCCTCCGTCAGGCCATAGATGCCGCTGTTGACCGCCAAGCCCCGGCAGGAAAGCCCATAACCTTGCCCCTTGGCCAGGGAACGAAAGTAGCTCGCTCCGGTGAAGACAATGACCTCGTCCAGGTAATTGGGATTATTGATCGCGTAGTGGATGCGAAAACCGCCGAAGCCGACATCCGGCGGCAGGGGCTCCTTGAGCTTGGTGCGGCCGAAGTCGAAGTAATTGGATGAGTAGGGAAACGGCTTCACTCCCCCCGGGCTTATCGTAAAGAGGGTCATCCTATCGCGGATATAGCCGCTGCGCTGCGAGAACTTTGCCTGAAAGGGCAGGTTCTTGTCTTTCCAGAGGGTGAATTCCTCTTTCCAACGGATGTCCCGCATCGCGTCGTAGTCCAGGTTATCGATCTCTTGAGGGATTGGCGAAGCCGTATCCTGATAGGGGCTCAGAGACAGCTTGTGGGCGATTTCCCGCACATCGCCCAGGCTGAAGGGCGCATCGCCCCAGCATGGCAATCTCACGAATCCAACCAACGCAACGACAAGCAACCACGTATTCAACTTCATAAAAAACAAGGGGATGGCCGCGGCTTGAGAGAAGGCATCTTAATGGGCGGGAAGCGCCTGAAACATTCCGTGGAATAAAAGTGCACTCGGGGAGACTCGAACTCCCATGGGTTACCCCACACGCACCTCAAGCGTGCGCGTCTGCCATTTCGCCACGAGTGCAGGGAGGCCAAGAATAAGCTCTGAACCGGATTTGTCACTGAAATTCAGTGCGGAGGGCAGTCAATCTTCGCCGGGAAAAATACCGCCGTCCGCAGGCCCCGTTCGCGGGAACGCAACGCGGCCTTGTCCTCTTTTGAAGAGACGCCCTAGACTCCGCCATGAAGATGGCGGCTTCAATTGCGGCGATGCGGCGGCAAAGCGCAACATGGGCGCGCTCGGGCGAGGTTGTGGGACTGGTGCCGACGATGGGCGCGCTGCACGAGGGGCACCTGGCCCTGATCCGCCGCGCGCGCCGGGAATGCCGGCGTGTCGTGGTGAGTATCTACGTGAATCCAACCCAGTTCGGGCCCACGGAGGATCTGGCGCGTTATCCTCGCCCGCGAAGGCAGGATTTGGCCCTGTGCCGCCGGGAGGGCGTCGATTTGGTTTTCGCACCGGACAATCTTTACCTGGCGGATCACTCGACTTGCGTCGAAGAAACGGAATGTTCGCAGGGAAGGGACGGCGCGGCGCGGCCCGGCCATTTTCGCGGCGTGGCGACGGTGGTGCTGAAGCTCTTCAACCTGGTGCGTCCGACGCGCGCGTACTTTGGCCAGAAGGACGCGCAGCAGGCCGGCGTGATTCGCCGGATGGTGCGCGATCTGGACGTGCCGGTGAAGCTGGTTGTCGTTCCCACCGTCCGAGATCCCGACGGCGTGGCGCTCAGTTCGCGCAACCGTTATCTCTCACCGGAGGAGCGGGCCGTCGCGGTCGAGTTTGCGCGGCTTCTCCAACAGGCGGCGAAAAGGAAAATCAATCCCGCCGGTTGGCTTGGGCAACAGTTGAGGAAAGTACCGGGGCTTAAACTCGATTACGTCGAACTCGCCGGCGATCGCCTCTGCGCCGCGGTGTTTATAGGCAAAACACGGCTGATTGACAATGAGCGGGTTAAATAAAGGCATACATGAGCAACGCATTGGCAATACAAAACATGGATGGTGAACATATTGGATTTGTTCTGACGCATTTCGACTCGGACATTTCCCTGGCAGGGCAGTACAAAGGCGAATGCGTCTTCATGGTTTTGCCCATGAAAGTGGAACTTTTGAATCATCCTCTCACCGATAGAATGTATGAGCATAAGTTTGCGGGCGAGCACTCGTGCATCCTAAGTGTCGCCGAAGCCCATAATGAATACTCTATTGAAAAAGACGGTGTGAAACCTTTGCGAATTGTCCTCACCCACGAAGACGGTGAGATTTTCGACGTCTCGTCTGGTTCCATGATTGGCAAGGTAGTTCGCGCTAATTCGCAGAACTAAGGCGTTTTCAAGAAAGCCGCAGCCGTTTTACTCAGGCTCAAGTTCAGAGTTTGATCGGGCTGCTTTTCCGGCCCAAGGGGCCGACGGAAGTCAGTGACCTCCGGCAGAGCCGGAGGCTTGGGATTGTGAACCGCTCAAAGCGGTTGTTTTGTGCTGTGAGCCGCCTAAAGGCGGCCTTCGTTACTCGTTGAACATTTTGAGTTGTTCAACCCGTTTGTCTTCGGCCTGCTGCTCCCGGATATAACGCCGGACGATTTCTTCATCACGCCCCGCCGTCGAGACGTAATACCCCCTCGCCCAGAAGTTGCACCCCGTGAAGTTACGCTGCCGCCCTCCAAAGTTGCGGGCCAGGTGGATGGCGCTCTTCCCCTTGATAAAGCCCACCACCTGCGCCACCGCGTACTTCGGCGGGATCGAGATGAGCATGTGAACGTGGTCGCCCAGCAAATGCCCCTCCTCGATCCGGCATTCCTTCTGCTGGGCCAGATTTCTAAACATCTCCCCCAAGTACTTCCTCAACTCCCGATAGAGCACCGCACGGCGGCACTTCGGGATGAACACGATATGATATTTGCAATCCCACCGGGTGTGGGATAATGAGTCTGTGGTTTCTGCCATTTTGTTTCTCCTGTGTGGAACTTTGAGCGGTTCACGCACACGAGATTCAAAGGGACTCCCGGAGCTGTCAAACTTTGGGAGTCCCCCGGCAGAGCCGGGGGTTTACTATTTTAATTAGCCGGTGGCGACAGCCACCGGTTTCATTCAGGAGGAAAATGCGTCCTGAAGGGACGCTGGAGCGCACACCCCCAAAGATGTGCCGCCCTTCCAGGGCGGTTTCTGCTTGCGCGTTACCGGTGGTTTCACCACCGGCTAATTTCCATTGGCCCTCCGTGCCAAAAGGCAGTATGGCGGTTACGCTATTTTTGAAAACGTTCTAGATAGCGATGTAGTCCTTCCAACTCCGGAAGATAGCGGACCGAGATCGCGTCAATGGTCTGTTTACGAACAGTCTCATCATAATAATGGCTCAAGAATTTGCCATGATTCAGCATATCGATCCACACTTGCCCATCCGACAATATTTTCGCCGCAAAGGCCTCTTTAATTACCTGATGTGGAGTTCCCGGCGAAATATTCAAACCGCCGTACTCAAGAAGATCCTTTAGTGTTTTCCAAGCCAGCTCGACGGAGTATTTAAAGCGACGAAGGACGCCATCTTTTTCCAGCGCATTCAGCGCGCCCGGCCCCTGCTTCAATGCGTCGCTGAGAAGCTTATAGGCGCGATCGAAATTTTGAAAACGCTGCTTCCATCGAACGTCCCCACTCATGTTTTTAACCATACGAACATTTGCCTGATTAGCCCAGCCGATTCCTCTACCTCCTCACCCAATCGGGCGGGAACGGATGCGGCTCGATGGAGTGGAGGGCCTCCGCGCCGTGCAGCCGCGCGCGGGTGTAGAGCGCCCATTGGCGGGTGAAAACCTTGTCCCAGGAAAAGCGGGCGTGGACGAGCCGGGACGCCTCGGCGCCAAGCGCGGCGAGGTCCTGCCGCTCGTAGCGCTCGATGGCGTCGGCGATGTCGTTCGGGTCATTGCGCGTGGCCCAGAGGTCGATCCCGACCATGATATTGGCGTCCATGAAACTGCCGCGAACGCCGACGCAGGGCAGCCCGCAGGCTTGCGCTTCGAGCACGACGAGGCCGAAGGTTTCGCATACGCCGGGATGGATGAAGAGATCGGCGGCGTGATAATAGTCGGCGAGCTTCGCGTTGTCCTGGATATAGGAACGCCATGTCAGCGCGCCCGTGCGCTGGCGCGTGGCGGGCAGGACGCGGCGCAGCGGGCCGTCTCCGACAATGACGAGATGGTAGGCGTTCGGATGCCGCGCATGAAGCGCCTCGAAGGCCGCCAGCAGCATCTCGATGTTCTTTTCCGGCGACAGGCGGCCCACGTAAAGCAGCACCTTCCGGTCGCGGGGCAGTCCCAGCTCGCCGCGCAGGGCGTCATCGCGCGGGAGGGGACGAAACGCCTTCGTATCCACGCCGAGATTGAGCGTCACCGTGTTCGTCACGCCCCAGCCGTGGAGAATCTGGCGCAGATGCTCGGAGGGGACCAGCGTCGCGGTGAACAGGCTGTAGAGCTTCACGATATAATCCTCCGCGTAATTGAGAACGGCGTCGCGGATCCAGGCGCCGCCGTATTTCGCCGCCGTGCGCAAATAGGCCTCCGGAAAGTGGGAATGATAGAACCCGAAGACCGGCGCGTGCAGTTGCGCGCCCGCGCGCAGCGCCGTCCAGGCGAGATGATAGGGATCGCCCGACTCGATGATGTCGGGGCGGATGTCGTCGAGCATGTCGAGGACGAGGCGCGTGTTCAGGATGAGCCGGTAACGGGAGGGATAGCGCGAAAAGAAATCGAGCCGCGGCGAGCGGATGGTGTGGAGGTGAAGCCGTCCCTCGCGCTCGTAGCGGGTGTCGCTGCCGGGAATGATGAGGTGATGCTCGTCGCGCGTCTGCCCGGCGACGTGGCAGCCGCTTTTCCGAGATGTAGCGCTTCACGCCGCCGCTCACCGGCGAATAAAACTGGGTGACGTCGCAAATCTTCACGGGAAAAATACCGCCGTCCTCGGGACATGCGGCCATCCGCGGGAATGAATCAACCGAGTTGGTCCTTGTTGCCCTTCCCGTTGATTTCAAACAGCGAGGAGACCGACTCGCCGCCGTTGATGCGCTTGATCGCCTCACCCAGCAGGCCGGCCACGCTCAGGACCGTCAGTTTGAAGCCGGGGATGGGGCGGACGATGGTGCTGTTCGTCGTGACGAGTTCATCGATGACCGATTCCTGAAGCCGCTTGACGGCGATGTCGGTCAGCGAGGCAATGCGAGACGGCGGCCAGGACGCGGACGCGCGCCGTGTTCCTTGACCAGCTTCGCCGCGGCGGTAAGCGTGCCGGCGGTTTCGGTCATGTCATCGACCAGGAGGACGTCCTTGCCCTCGACGTCGCCGACCAGATATTGGGATTCGACGGATGTCGGGCTGGTGCGGCGTTTGGCGACGATGGCCAGCGCCGGTGTGGAGAAGCTGCGAATAGGCCGAGGCCAGTTTCATTCCGCCCACATCGGGAGAGACGACCACGAGATTATCGAGCTTGAGCGAGACTAAATAACGATAGAGAACCGGGGCGGCGTAGAGATGATCGACCGGAATGTCGAAAAAACCCTGAATCTGCTGCGCGTGGAGGTCCATGCATAAGAATCCGGTTCGCGCCGCTGGCCACGAGAAGATTGGCGACCAGCTTGGCCGTGATCGGAACGCGGGGCTGGTCTTTGCGGTCCTGGCGCGCGTAGCCGTAAAAGGGCATCACGGCCGTGATGCGCATCGCGCTGGCCCGGCGCGCCGCGTCGATCATGATAAGCAACTCCATCAGATTCTGATTGGTCGGCGGGGCCGAGGGCTGGACGATATAAATATCGCGGCCCCGGACGTTCTCGTTGATTTTGACAAACGTTTCGCCGTTGGGAAACGAGGTGACGGCAGCCTGCCCGAGCGCAACGCCGACGTAATCGGCGATTTCCTTGGCGAGAGCGGGGTTGGCGTTGCCGGTGAAAACTTGCGGGCCGGTATTGTCCATGGCCCATAAACTCTCGCGTCGCGCGGCGGCGGCGGCAAGTAAGAAAGCATAGTGATGTGGCAACACTGAGCGTCCCCTCGTTCCCAAACTTTCTGTGGGATGGCTGTGAATGAAATTTGGGAACGAGGAAATTTCGTAGCCGCCGCCGTGAGGCGGTGGACCACGCCCTCATGGGCGCGGCTACAAGGCCAATTGCCTTTTCCGCGCGCGCCCGTTAGTTTCGCGGATGGCCGGCCCGACTCCCGCTCTCGCTTCGTTCGCGAAACGGCCCTGGCATCATCCCCTCGCGCTGGCCCAACGGCTGGTCATCTACGCCGTGATCGCGTATGCCACCCTTTGCGTGTATCTCTCCTCCATGCAAACCGGAATGATTTATGTCGGCTCGACCACCCCCCTCTCCACCGAGGCGGCTATCCACGAGGCCAAGGCCGCGGGCCTCGTTCCCTGGGAGCACACGACGCCGGGAGCCACCGCGCCGCAAGGCTATGTCCCGCCCGATTTCGCGGCGCCCGCGCCACGCGGGACGATCGTGGTCTTTCACGGCAACGGCGGGTGGTGCCTGGACCGGATCGACTATGTGGATGCCTTCAACCGGCGCGGATTCCGCGTCTTTCTCTATGAATACCCCGGTTATGGAGGCAGGCCGGGCCGTCCCAGCGAAGCGAAGATCGTGCCCGACGCCCGGGCTCTCATCCGCTCGCTGGAGCAGGCCGGGTACGGTCCCGTTTATGTGTGGGGCGAATCGCTCGGCTCGGGCGTGGCCGGGGCGGTTTGCGCGGATGCGACGCTGCCCGTCCGCGGCCTCGCGCTGCTCACGCCATGGGACAGCATCGCGAATGTGGGCCTCGCCTTTTATCCCTACCTGCCCGTTCGGCTGCTGATGACCGACAAGTACGACTCGATCTCGAACCTGGAACATTTCCGCCACCCCATTTGCGTGATCCGCAGCAATGAGGACGAGGTCATTCCGCCGCCGCTTACCCTCAATCTTTACGCGCATCTGCCCGGGCCGAAGAAGTTGATCGAGTTTCACGGCCGCGGGCACAACGACTGGCCCCGAGCGCCCGAGCTGTCGTGGTGGGACGATGCGCTGAATTTTATCGCGCCGGGGAGCTAATTCTGCGGAGTTGGGAATGATTCCGCAGGAATCACTGAAAGTAGCCCGGCGATTTATCGCCGGGCTACTCTCGGACGTCCCTCTGGGACTTAAGGCACACTATTTATGAAGCAGTATTCACTTCGGCGCGGCGGGATGGGCCGCCCCGTTGGTCGCCCCCATCCGCGCGAGTTCTTGCGGGGTCAGTTGCCGGGTGGGCACGGTGTAATAAATGATCTGCCCCTTGCCGCCGTTGATCGATTCCTTTTGCACCGCGAAGAAAGGCATCCGGGGCCAGACGGAGATGATCGTCCGGGCGATTTCGTCGGTTGACGGCATGATCCAGCTCATATCGAGTTTTCCGAAGACCACAAAGACCAGGAAATACAGGACGAGCGCGGTCCCGGTCAGGCCCCATAAGCGAGGTGATTTGAGAATGGAATAAAGGGGTTTCAAAACAAACGCATTTTAGCGCGAATTCGGATGGAGGACAAGCTGCCC
Organism: uncultured Verrucomicrobiae bacterium; assembly: GCA_963702985.1. Lineage (GTDB taxonomy): Bacteria > Verrucomicrobiota > Verrucomicrobiia > Methylacidiphilales > UBA1321 > JABDGH01. The sequence continues at coordinate 3,434,616 of OY969777.1, read as the reverse complement.
GGGGGTAGGGACGCGAGTCTCTTCGCGTCCCAAAATAAATGGGACGGCAGAGACTGCCGTCCCTACCAAAAAGGGGCCGTCGCCCGAAGGCGGCCCCTACCTCCGCCCATCAATCAATTCCCAGAACTCGGGCACTTTTTGCAGAATCTCGTCCTCGGCCATGGGGAGCTTGGTGCGAAAGAGGAAATCCTTGAGCGTGTTCTTGTGGAGAACGCGATGGATGAGGAGGCCCGCCTCGATCCGCTCGAAATAAATCCGGTAGTCCTTGGTGCGGTAGCGATACAGGTTGCGCTTTTCGCGATGGAGCTTGCCGAATTTCTCAGGATCGGCCTTGTCGAGGTCCTCGGGCAGGAAATTGAATTCGCTGAGGATTTGCAACTGGAGCATCTTGGGCAGATGGGCCAATTCGGCGGTGCTGCGATCGTTGAAGATGATTTGGAACACGGTGGATGAAGGCTCGGATTATGAATTAGCCGCAAAAGGACACAGAGAACACAAAGAAGGCTGGGAAGATAACCAAATTACTAAATTTCGCCAAATTACCAAATGGGAAAGGGAGGAGGGTTTTGAGGCGGGAAGATAATCCCGGGGAAAATTGTTGATTTCTTAAATTTGAATTCCGAATTTGGTAATCTGGTAAAACTTGGAAATTAGGTTCTGCTTTTTAAGTTTTTGCTAATTGCCAGTGTCGCTCTTGGGCCGCTCGCCGTAAAGCAGATAGGGCCGCCTCGCTTCCCGAAAGGCGGCCAGCCCGGGTTGCCAGGAGGTGATGATTTCCTCCGGGGTCTTTCCGGTTTTCAGCGCAATCCGCAGTGCGTCGCCGCCGGCGATGTGATCGAAGGCGTCCGGACCTGAATCGCCATTGGCCGAGGCGCGGAACATTTTCGTGCCGGGCGAGTGGTACATCCGATAAAGAATCCGCACGGCAAGATCGCAAAGGTTCACCTGATCGCGGTTCGTGTAATAGATCTGCGCGCCGTTGATGATCTGGTCCTTGAACACGCCGTAGAAGGGCTTGAAGGTGACGGGCTCGAAGAACACGCCGGGAATCCGCATCTTGTTGAACTCATCGGCGAGCGCGAAGGAGTCGAAGCTCGGATGCCCGAACACCGCGAAGGGCAGCGTGTAACCGATGCCGTGGTTGATTCCGCCAGCCTCGCCGAGAAATCCCGTGGCCACGTAGTTGAGGGCCGTTTCCGCCGTGGGGATATGGGGCGACGTGGGAATCCAGATGAGTCCGGTGTCCTCCCAGTACATGGAGCGGTACCAGCCGGTCATGGGAACGATGGTGACGGGCGGTCCCTTCTTGATCCAACCGGGTGTGGACCTGATCATGTAGGCCAATTCGCCGGGCGTCAGGCCGTAGACGTAGGGAATGTTCCACTGGGAGGTGAAGGAGCGGAATTTCGGATCGAGCATCATGCCCTCGACCCGGTTGCCGTTGAGCGGATTGGGCCGGTCGAGAACGTAAAATTTGATGCCCGCCTCGCCGGCCGCCTCCATGGCGAGGCCCAGCGTGCTGATGAAGGTGTAGCTGCGGCAGCCGATGTCCTGGATATCGTAGACGAGAATGTCGATGCCCTTGAGCATCTCCGGCGTCGGCTTTCTCGTCGGGCCGTAAAGGGAATAGACCGGCAGGCCGGTGTGGTCGTCGGTGCTCGATTCGACGTATTGCCCGGCCCAATCCGCGCCGTAGACGCCATGTTCCGGGCCGAAAAGCGCGACCAGTTGCACGCCCGGCGCGTGCCGCAGGATGTCCACCGTGCTCGTGCCGTGGGAATCGATTCCGGTGGCGTTGGTGATGAGGCCGACGCGCATCCCCTTGAGCTCGGCGAACTGCCGGTCCTCCAGAACATCGATCCCGAGTTTGACGCCCGCCGCATGGAGCAGCGGCGAGCAGAGCACCAGCCATGCAAAAACAAAGGCGGTGCGGAAAATAGTCATGCGTCTCCTAATGGATATAGGAGAGGAGCGGAGGACGGTCAAGCGAGGCTCTGGGCGTGGCGGCTTGACCGCCGTCGGCGGGAACGCGCGAGCCGCAAAATAGCTTGAACCGAAATCGGCGGACGAACGTCTTAAGTGGTGAGGCACTTATGAAAAGAATATTACTAATCATCGCGTTGTTGGGAGCGTTGGGCTTCTCCAGCCAAGCCAATGCCGGAGTGCATGTCGGGATTGGAATTGGGGTCGGCCCGGGCTATTATGCGCCTTACCCTTATTACGGCTATCCGTACGGGTACTATCCCTATCCCGGATATGTCGGGTACTACCCCGGCTATGTCGGGGTCTATTACGGGCCCGGCTATTATCCCTGGTACCATGGCTACTGGCATGGCGGATACTACCGCGGCGGGTCTTACGGACATGGCGGCTATTACGGACATGGCGGCTATTACGGACATGGCGGGCCTTATTCCCACCACTAAATTGCAGCCACCGCTGTTGGGACATATCCCTCGGCGGCGACCTGTGCCGCGCGCGCTTGCTGGCGCGGCTGCAAAAAGAAAAATCCGGTTTGGACTTTTCATCCAAACCGGATTTTAAATATTGATCCTCAACTAAGAATCAGAGGGAAAAACTGCCCCAATAATTCAACTTGGGCTCTTTGGCCTTGCGGCGACGCTTTTCGCTGGGCTTCTCGTAATTGCGACGGGTGCGCGCTTCGCGCAGCGTGCCTTCACGATCCAGTTTTTTCTTGAGACGTCGCAATGCCTTGTCGACGGACTCGCCTTTTTTTAATCGTACTTCACTCAACGTAATTCACCTCGATCCATTTAAATTTAGTCCGGGAGACGTGGGTCTCCGGACTAGCATTGTAATAGCCACGGGCCGCGTGTCAAAGAAATCAGTTAAGGGCCTTTCCATCAATTACTTACATCTTGATTTTCAAGCCATCCAGACGGCGGCGCGCTCAATTCATGAATGAGGAAGGCCCAAATATCGGTGCCGTATTCGATCGTTTTCTTCACCTGATCGCCGCCCCCGTGACCGCTCTGCGTTTCCAGTCGAAGCAAAATCGGGTTGGGACTGCCCGTCGCGGCTTGCAGCGCGGCGGTCATTTTGAACGCATGCATCGGGAGCGACCCGATCATCGTTTTGCGGTGTGCAAAAAAGGACGGACGGATAAGGCGTGCCGGCCTTGACGTGATGATAAGGCGAATAGGCGTAGAGCGCCTTGAACTGAGCGGGGATCGTCGGGCGAGCCATATTCGGGGACCCATGTTTTTCCGCTGCCGAAAAGAGGATAGCGGACCATGTCGAGCAGCGGCGCCTCGCACACCACGGCGCGAAAGAGATCGGGACGCTGCGTCAGCATCGCGCCCGCCAGCAAGCCGCCGTTGGAACCGCCCCGCACCGCCAGCCGTTCGGGCTTGGTGTAACCCTCGCGGACCAGATACTCCGCCGCCGCGATGCAATCGTCGAAAACGTTCTGCTTCTTGAGGAGCATCCCGTCCTGGTGCCACTGCTCGCCGAATTCGCCCCCGCCGCGCAGGTTGACCAGGGCAAAACCGCCGCCCGCTTCGAGCCAGCAATAAATGCCGCCGGAGAACGAGGGCGTCTCGCTCACGCCGAAGCCGCCGTAGCCGTAGAGGAGGAACGGCGTGCCGTGATCGAGCACGATGTCCTTGCGGTGCACGATGAACATCGGGACCCTGGCGCCGTCCTTCGACTCGAAGAATTTTTGCTCGACCACATAGGGCGACGGATCGACCGGAACTTCTATTTTCGCCCAAAGCCGCCGCGCCGGATCGGTGACGCTCGTTTGAAAGATTTTCGGCGGTTCGGTGAAATTGACGAAGCCGTAAAAGAGATCGTCGTGGTCCGGCTCGCCTTCCAATTCGTCCACGGTGCCGAGGCCCGGCAGGTCGAGCTTGCGAATCGGCATGCCTTCCAGGTCGCAAATCTCCACCTGGCTCGTGACATTCTCCAGCTCATCCAGTACGAGATGATTGCCCACGACCGCAACGCCCTGAAGCACCGCGGTGGGCGATTCGGGCACGATCTCGCGCCATTTCGCGCGGCGCGGATCGTCCAGGCCAACCTTGAAGAGGCGATAACGCTGCGCCTCCTCATTCGTCAGGATGTAGGCCTGCCCCTGCCACGGGGTGAGCGAGTAGAGAAAATTCCCGCCCACGACAATCGGCTTCCAGGTGTCCGCCAAATCGGCGGTCGGCCTGCCCTGCAACGGCTGATAGTAGAGATCATTCTTGTCCCAGCCGTTCTGCTGCACGAAAAAGATCCACTTCCCGTCGCGCGAAACGTAGGCGCTGATGAACTTGGTCGCATCGCCCGTCTTGGCGTGAATCTCCGGGTCCTGCTTCGGATCGGTTCCCAATTGGTGATACCGGACCACGGCCAGGCCGGGCCGGTCCTCGGGATGGGCGGGATCGGCCGGCGGCAGATAGGTGTAGACGAAACCGGAACCATCCGGCAGCCACGACGGGTCGGCGTATTTTGCTCCCTCGATCACCTCGCCGGGCAGGTTTTTGCCGCTCTCGACGTCCTTCACGTAGAGGGTCGCCTCGTCGGCGTTGTTCGGCTTCAAGGTGTAGGCGAGCAGCCTTCCGTCAAGCGTCGGGGCCGCAGCGCCCAGCGAGGCGTTGTTCGTCGCGACGAACTGGTTGGGGTCGATCAGGACATGCTCGTGCGAAGAGGAAAAGGGATCGTCCGCCGACCGCCAATAGAGGACGGCCTTTTCCTCGCTCGCCTTCCGCTTCGTGTAGAAGTAACGGTCGCCCGCGCGGCCCGGCGCGGTGATCGTGTCGATGCGGAGGAGTTGGGTGTAGCGCTTTTTTAGCGCGGCGCGTCCGGGAAGAGCGTCGAGGTAACCGCGCGCGAGCTTGTTCTGGGCGGCGAGCCACGCCTGCGCCTCGGGCGACTTGCCGTCTTCGAGCCAGCGATAGGGATCTTCCACTTTGACGCCGAAGTGGACGTCGGAAGCGCCGGCGGTGCGCGTGGGCGGATAAGTCAGCGGCAGGTTGGGCATAAGTGGTTGGCCGGCTTCAGCCGGGGCGTTGGAATCGGTGGTTCGCGTTTGCGGAATAAGGGTGAAGATCAGGGCGGAGAGGACGACAAAACCGACGCCATATAAGATACCTCCCGCCGTGGGGGCGTGCCTCTCGGATTTGGATTCCGCGGGACGCGACGGCGATGGAATGCGGGTGCCCATGATCCCATGAAATTACGTTTTCGCGGCAACGCCACAAGCTCCGAGTTCTTGGAACTCATTGCACGGTCACTTTTCCTGAAGTAATCTTCTCATCTTAACCAAATGCGTTGAGATCAATGACCACTTACACGTATCTCGGCAGCCCCTTGGGACAATTGCAGCTAACCAGCCGCGAGGGCAAATTAACCGGCCTCGCTTTCGCTGATCAGAACCAGGCACCCCGCGTTGGTCAGGATTGGATCGAGCGGGAAGACGCGGATATTTTTATTCAAACCCGGCGGCAACTCGAAGAGTACGCCTCGGGCGAACGGGAACGCTTCGATCTCCCGTTCGGTTTGAGCGGAACGGCGTTTCATGTGTCCGTCTGGACCGCCATCGCCGCCATTCCTTTCGGCCAGACGATCACCTACGGCGAACTCGCGCGGCGGGTCGGCCGCCCGCCCGGGGACGCTCGCGCCGTTGGAAGCGCGACGGGGAGCAATCCCGTCTGCTGGATCGTTCCCTGCCATCGCGTCGTCGGCAAAAGCGGCGCCCTAACGGGTTACGCCGGGGGCGTCGCGCGCAAAAGCGCTCTTCTCGAATTCGAAGCGGCGAGGTCAGCGGGTCGGGATGCAATCCTTGCCTATGGCCAAGAGCAGCCCGCGCCAGCCTTTGCCCAGATCTAGCGCCTTAGTAAGGCGCGGTGGCTTCGCCCACTTCGCTGCGCGGCGGCTGGGCGATATCTTCCTGATCGGCGCGAAGGATGCGGCGCTCGACGGCGCGGATGATGTAATGCGGATCGTCGTCGCGCATGATGGTAAGCTCAACGCCCGTGCCCGGCTCCCCATGCAGCGCAAGGCTGACTTCGTCCTGGGTCAGGGTCGTGGTATAATTCTTGTCGATCCGGATAATGACATCGCCCGCGCGAAAGCCGAAATCCGCCGCGGGACCGCCGCGGGTCAGCGCGACGATCCGGGGAAGACCGGAGGCTTTGTCGAAAGCCAGGCGCACCCCGATGCGTCCGAGACCCTGGTGCTCCTTCGCCACGAGGGGCTGGAAGGGCGCGGCCTTGGCGGGCGCGTCGGGCGACGCTGACGCTTGGGCAAGCGCCAAGGCGGGGAGAAAACCGGTGAAGCAGGCGGCAAGGAGCAGTTTCATAATGTGCTTTCTGTTTGGGGCCTTGGGAATCGTGATGGAGGTTCTATAGCCTACTTTCGTAAAAATGAACAGAAAAACTTGCAAGAAAGATGCTTTGACGAATTTGGCAGCCTTGGGTAGGGACCCGAGTCCCCTCGCGTCCCAATATAAATGGGACGGCAGGAGACTGCCGTCCCTACCAAATATTACGGCTCAACCACGTCGCCGATTTCAATGCCGATATTGCGCGCCAGCCGGATCGCGTCGCCGGGCAGCGCCTTGCGGCGGGCCAGAATGTCGTCGAAGTCGCGCAACTGCATCTTGCCGTTGACAGTCGAGACCATGGAACCGCTTTCGCCCGAGATGAGCGCAAGCACGGCTACTTCGCCCATGCGGCTGGCCAGGAGCCGGTCGTAATGGGTGGGCGTGCCGCCCCGCTGGATGTGGCCGAGGACGGTCAGCCGGACTTCCTGCCGGACTTTGCCGGTGGCGATCAGGCGCTGCATGAAGTCGGCGCCCTGGCACACCCCTTCGGCCACGAGGATGACGCTGTTGTTGTGATGGGAGGAGAAACGACTGTCGAGCACCGTGACGACGCTTTCCATGTTCAAACGAAACTCGGGAATGACGGCGACCTGGGAACCGGTGGAAATGGTGGACATGAGCGCGAGATAACCGCTCCCGCGCCCCATCACTTCGACCACGAAACACCGCCGGTGCGACGCGGCGGTGGCCCGGATCATGTCGACGAGGCTGATGATGGTGTTGAGCGCGGTGTCGACGCCGATGCCCATGTCCGTGCCGTAAATATCGTTGTCGATCGTGCCGGGCAGGCCGATGACGCGCACCCCCAAGCGGTGCAGGGCGCGCGCGCCGTTGAGCGAGCCGTCGCCGCCGATGACGATGAGGCCGTCGATGCGGTGGGCCGCCAGGATGTCCAACGCCCGGCGCTGCCCTTCTTCCTTGACGAACTCGGGACAGCGGCTGGTTTGGAGAAAAGTGCCGGCATCGCGGACGCGGCCCGAAACGGTGTGATTATCGAGGTCCATGAACTCGTCGTCGAGGAGGCCCTGGTAACCGTTGCGAATGCCGATGATTTCAAGCCCCTTGATGAGCCCGGTCCGCGTGATGGACCGGATGGCCGGGTTCATGCCGGGGGAATCACCGCCCGAGGTGAGGACTGCGACGCGTTTCATAAATACTCCAGCTTCTTCTTTAGCTCGAAGCCGCATGGAGTCGATTTATTTCACATCGAGTTCCCCCGGACGGCAGTAATGCACTGGCCATAATCGAAGTCTGTTGTATTCTAGTGGCCCTATGAGTCTCGTTGCCAAAATTGATGCCGACCTGAAAGCCGCCATGATCGCGCGCGACGCGGAAAAACTTTCCGTGCTGCGCATGTTGAAGTCCGCGGTGAAATATGCCGCGATTGAAAAGGGCGGGGCCGATTCGGTGCCGAGCGACCTGGAAGTGCTCGCCGTGGTGCGCAAGGAAGTGAAGAAGCGCGAGGATTCCATCGCGAGTTTTACCCAGGCGGGCCGGACCGATCTCGCCGACAAAGAGAAGACGGAACTCGATTTCCTGAAAACGTTCCTGCCCGCGCAACTGACCCCGGAAAAGATGGAAACGCTGGTCCGGGAAGCCATCGCGGAAGTCGGCGCCACCAGCAAAGCGCAAATGGGCTCGGTGATGAAGGCGGCGCAGGCCAAAGCGGCGGGGCAGGCCGACGGCAAGACGCTGAGCCAGATCGTGCAGCGGCTGCTGCCGTAAGGATGCTTTTGACTTGGAGTTGCGTTATCCCGGGCCCTTTTCGGCCTACCCATCCTCAAGGTCCCAAGCCGGGAAAGGATCGGGAAGCGCCGCCCACTCTTCGAGGGGCCGCGCGTATTCCCCGTCGGTCAGGAGACAGGCGTCGAGTTGGCGGCGCATCGCGGTGGAAAGAGGCGCCGCCTCGCCGATGAGAATCAATTCCTGGCGGCGATCGCCGTGGGGTTCGCGCCAGGTCTCCTGCATCCGCATCAGCGCATCCGGCTCCCCGGGCCACTCTTCCCGCGGCAGGGCGGCCCACCAGATGCCCGCCGGGCCGCAGGTGTTTTGCCAGCGCGTGCGCGACACGCCGCCGACGAGGAGATTGCGGGTCGCCAGCCAAATAAGCCCCTTCACGCGCAACAGGCCGGGATGGTCCGCGTTGAACCAATCCCAGAAACGCCCCGGATGAAACGGGCGGTGCACGCGATAAAGCGCGCTGGAGAGCGGAGGAAGTTCGGTCGGCGGCAGGTTGGAGCGACGCTCGAACGCGGCGATCAGTTCGGACCGTGCCGCCGGTTTTGCCCAGATCTCCACGGGAATCTCGCCGTAGGCGGTCTCGGCGACTTGTGCCAGTGGATGCGCCTTACGCAGCTTCGCCGAACACACGGCAAGCTCGTGCTCTTCGAGTAAATCACATTTGTTCAGCATTACCAAGGTCGAGCCGGCGATCTGCTCGTCCTGAAAGCTTCCCCATGTTTTGCTGAATTCGGCTCCGCCGCGAAAATAATCGAGCGCATCGACCACGCAGATGATTTGCTCCAAATGGCCCCATGGATTGAGTGGGCCGCCGGCCAGAAAATACTCGGCGAGCCACGCCGGACTCGCGGTTCCGGCGAGTTCGATGAGCACGCGCTCGTATCGGTCTGCGTCGGCGAGATCGCGCAGGCAGGCGGCAACGGCCTGAACCTGCGCGGCTCCCTCGCCATCGGGAATCTCGAACACGGCGTCCTTCATTCTCCGCATCGCGCCGCAAAGGCCGCGCAGCGCCCTGGCATCGAGATTGAGTGCGCCCGGATTTTCCACCAGCACGGCAAGGTGTCCCCCTTGATGCTCGCTGATGACGTGATGCAGGAACGACGTTTTGCCCGCGCCGAGAAAACCTCCGACGAGCGTGACGGCCAGGCGATTCATTGGGGAATAGGACATAGGGGACGGATAGGACTTATGGGCCTATATGATAAAACTGCCGTCCGCAGGACCGGCGGTCATAGACCGCCGCTACAGCAGCCCTCCCGGCCGGGCAAAGCGCAGGCCGTCCAGATTCGCCGGCGCGTTCTTGGCTTGAAGCAGGGCGAAAAAATCCGCTCCCAGATGTTCGGGATGGGTCAGCGTATTCCACGCGCCGAGATTTTCCTGGATGTTCACCAACGGACCGCCCGCTCCGCTGAGTTCGTCATGCGCGACGCCCATCAGGAACCGCTGCTGATCGAGAAAGCCGAGAGGGACCAGCCCCGCTTCCTCGCCGGCCTGGGCCAGCGCGGTAAAATCGATGTGCGCGGTGATGTCGCGCATGCCCGGTTCGGCCAAAACATCGTCGACGCTGTGGTGCTTTACGTACGCCGTAAGCGTGCCGTGGGAACGAAAGGGCGCATAGTAGAGCGAGGCCGGATAGCCGTAGTCGATGGTCAGCGCATAGCCCCGGTTGAGCGCCCGTGCGACCTCCCCGATCCAGCGGCGCGCGCGCAAATTGATCTCGGTGGTGTAGCCCTCGACGTCCGGCAACGGGAGCGCGGCGATGGCTGCCCTCAATTCCGCGTCCTCGACGGGCCGATTGAGCCAGCGCAGCGCGCCGCCTTCGATGTCCACGTGCTGCTCGAGCCATTGGCCGGAGCGATGCGTGACGGCCCGGACGGGAAAGGCATCGACGAGTTCGTTGGAGAAAAAGACGCCCGCCGGTTTTTCCGCGGCGAGCTCGGCCAGGTTTTCAAACCAAGCCATGTAGGAGACGAGGCCCGGCTCGGGAGCGCATTGTTGGCGAATGCTCGCGGCGCCGGAGGACTGCACGATGGCGTACCGGATCGCGTCGAAAAAATCGGGCCACTCGGACGATTGCTCGCGGCACCATTCGAGGATGTCGCAGGCAAGCTGGCCGTCATGCGCCCCCTGTTCGATGATCCAGAACGGATTCGGATGGGATAGCAGCCGCCACATCTGGAAAAATTGCCGCGCGAGCAGGCGTCCAAAGAGCGGACCGACGCTGACGCTGGTGAAAAAATCCCCGCTCCGTCCGATGGGGGACGGCCCGCCGGTTTTCGCGTAATAGCCGGCGCCGGGATGATAGAGGGCCATCTCCATGAAACCGTCGAACCGCATCGGGCCCCCGGCGCGGATTTCGGCGCGGATGATTTCCTCGAGTGCGGTCATGAGATCAGGTGAACGGATTCGTTAGCCGCAAAAGTACGCGGAGAACACAAGGATAATTGGGACGATCGAGTCCCACCCCATGGCCGGCCCTACGGCGACAGGAGCAGGTCCTTGTCGAAACGCACGAGCAGGTAGCCGAGGACATTCATGCCCAGTTTATCGCAGGCCAGGCAGCTTGGCAGCTCGTAATTGCGTGTAAAAAGGCCGCTATTGTTCAGGAAAAATCCCGAGGAAATAAGAGCGGAGCCGGGCTTGTTGCTCGACCATCCCTTGTCGCGAAACATGTTATGGACTTTCATGTCGCCGGGCATGATCCGCATGGTGAACATGTCGCTGTAATCGTTCGGCGTGTAAAAAATGGCAAGCTTGCCGTCAATATCGAGATGCTCGAGGGGCTCGGCGTAGTAATTCATCCCCTCGGGAATTTTGGTGATCTGGAACCAGCTTTTGGTGAAGACATCGTCGGTCATGGCGACCGGCTCGAAATTTTTGTCCAAATCGGGGACAACTCTTTTCATTTCCCGGCGAAAGGCGACGTCGAAACGGGATCCCCATCCGGCGAGGGCATTGTCGCCCCAGACCGCTCCTCCGACCTGGAGGTAATCCCGCAGGTTCTGGATCTCCTGGTCCGTCAGCACGAAGTCTTTGTGCCCGGTGAAGAAAACAAAGGGAGGTCTTTTGTCCATCAGTTCGGGCGAGCCGATGTTCAAGGGGGTCGGAATCACTTCGCCTTTGATATTGCCCTTGCTCCACTCGTTGATCTTGGCGACGAGATTGGGGAGGCTGCCGGAAATGATTTTCCCGTCTTTGTTGTCGATATCGACGTTACAGCCCCAGTCGCCATTGGCGTAAGAGGCCAGGTAAACCGGGAACTTGGCCGTGATATTCCTGGGATCGCTGTTGGATTCGAGAACACTTTTTCTATCCCGGCCCCATTTCGCCAGAGTTTCCGTGATTTTTCCAAGCCGGTCTGGAGAAAGGGTATTCGTCTTGATTTCGACTTTTTTCATCATTTTTTGATTCATTTCGACCGGGGTCGTCGCCGGGGTGAGATCCGGGATGGGAACGCTGAAAGTCACCGTCGGACTCGGCGAAGTAATCGTCGTCATCGGCGTGGAGACGGTCTTGGTGGGCACCTCCGCCTCCGGCTGGCTCGGGGGCGGCGGCGGGTGAGACGCAGGCGGCAGGTAGGTTTTTACGAAATCCTCCGTGGGCGGATGGACGGCCGGGAAAATGACCCACGTGGCGACCATGAGGAAGAGGACCAAATGGAACAACAGCGCGCCAAAAAAATAGCGCGAGCGGGCAAGCTTTTCCGCCCAATGTTTTTCCTTTTGTTGGGCCTTGATCTTTGGTAGTTGGGCCATGCTTTTCCTAATCGGCCGGTGTGCCGAAGGCCAGGTTTTTGACATTGGCCGCGGCGCAGGCGTTCAGCACATCCACCACCCTTTGATGGCGCGTGCTTCGCGCCGGGGTGACGACGATTGGCTGCGTGGCATTGGCCTTGACGATTCCCTCAAGGCGCTTCTCCAGGCCCGGCAAAGCAGGGTCGGTGGGCGCATCGATCGGCGCGCCGGCAACGTTGACCTGGCCATCGGCGTCGATGCCCACCTGCACCGGCACGTCTCCGCCCGGCTTGCCGCCCGGCAATTGGGTGGTGAGGGACGCCTCGTGCTTTTGCGCTCCGGCCGAAACCATGAAGAAGAGCAGGAGCACGAACAAAATGTCCAGCATTGGTGCGATCTGAAATCCAAATTCGCCATCGCCTACGCCGCCTGCCATAATCGTTCCTCAGTTCGAAGCCGTGCCGCCGGGGGCGGCGGGGGGATTCTTGTTAGTGCCGCCGATAAGGACGGCAAAGGTTACCGTACTGATGCCCGCGTTCCCGCAGGCGTTCATCAAGTCCGAGATGTTGCTATACTGGGTATTCTTGTCCGCGCGAATCACGACGTGAGAGCCCGGACTTTGCTGGTACAGCGAGGCCAGAGCGCCCTCCATGGAGTCGGCCGTGGGATAATGAACGCCGTCGAGCGAAAACTGCGCCACGCTGTTGATGCCGTCCCAATCGACATTGACGACAATTTCGTTCTTGTGGCCCCCTTTTTCGGCCGGCTTGGCATTCTTGGCATCGGCCAGTTGCAGGTTCTTGTCCTTCTTGAGCACTTCGGTCGACGTGATGGCCATGAAGAACAACATCAGCACGAGCAGGACGTCGACCATGGGCGCCACCTGGAATTCCGGGTCCCCATCCGTATCGATGCGCTTGCGCTTGCGCTGACGTTTGACGGTGGGGGAAGCCATGGCCGGAGGAACGGGTTAAGTCGGAACCGGCAGCTCTTAGGAAGTGCCCCAGTCAAGGGCCGTGCCGCAATTCGGACACGGCGTGGTGCCGACGGTTATCGGCGCGTTGCAGGACGGGCAATTGGTGGTGACGTTGCGGGAAACCTTTTGTGAAACATTGGGGCCAATCGAGCGGGACTTCGCCGACGCCTCGGTTCCAAAATTCTCGCCGATGCGCACCCCGGCAAGCTGCTGGTAGGGGATGTCATCGAGCAGGCGGTAAACCTGGGACTCGGCGTGGAGAATCGCGCTCTGGGCTCGGGCGCGCAATACATAGAAGAAAATAAAGGCGGGCACCGCGACGACCAACCCCGACATGGTGGCGACAAGCACCTCGCCGATTTTGCCCGCCAGCAGCGAGGGATTGGATATGCCGTTGTCGCCGAGAGCCTTGAAGGCGCCGATCATGCCCCAAACCGTGCCGGTCAGCCCGATCATGGGAGAGACGACCCCGATGACGGAAAGATAGGTCGTGTTGGTCTTCAAGTCGTTGGCTTCGCGCAACGCCGTCTCCTCCACGATGAACTCGACCGCGTCCTTGCTCCGCCCGATCCTTTCCAGACCGTTTCCGAGCACGCTGCTCAGAAAGCAGCGGTTGGCCTTGCAGATGTTCCAGGCTTCCTGGTAATTGCCGGCTTTGAATGCCTCCCGGATGCGGGCGATCAGGGCGGGAGGCGCCAGCTTGTTCGCGCGCAGGATCACGAAGCCCTCCGCCGTGAACCAGACCAGGCAGACCGAGGCGGCCGCGAGGATATACATGACCCAACCGCCTTGGTAAAGCATCTCCCCAAGGGTGGTCGCCTTGGGCGGCGCGGCGGCGGGAGCGCCCTCGGCCCCGGCGGGGGCGCCGGCATCCGCGCCTGCGGCGGGCGGCGCGGCTGCGGCGGGCGTGGCCGTGCTCTGGGCTGACAGGGGATTGAGAAGAAATGCAGCCAGCAACACGAGGGCGAGTGAACCGGCTTTCATCGGAGTGGATCGAATGGAGGACATAATCAAGTGAGGAATCTTGGGGCCAGGCGGTTGGGGGTTAAAGGAAAAAATTATTCGACGCCAAGTCCCGGACTATGTTCGCGCAGGTTGGCGACGAGTTGATCGGCCTGTTCCACGCGAACGGGATTTTGGTAAAACATCGTTTTCACGGTCAGATACGCTTCCAATGCCTGCTGGGGCTTCTTTTGCGCCTCCAACACCTGGCCATAAACCAGGAACGCATTGGCGTAGAGCGCGCCATCCGACGGCGAAGGCGCGATGTCTTTATTGGCCTGATCGACGATCGGTTGCACGGCGGCGAGCGCGTCGTCAATCTTGCCCGCCTTGAGATTCATCTCGGCCTTGCCCGCCTTGGCCACGTTTTCATAGGCGCTGCCGGGATATAACTGACTGATTTGATCAAAAGTGGCGAGGGCCTTGTCCGCCTGGCCCGTTTTTGCGTAAGCCTCCGCGAGTAGCGCCATTCCCACGACGACCCATTCGGCGGGCAGGCCGGCGAATTTCTTGATCTGCGGTTCCAATGCGGCGATGGCGGCGTCGGGCGCGACACCCTGGGCTTCGGCCTTGGTCACATCCGCGGGAACCGCCATGCTGACCGATTTGATGTCCGAGATATAATAGGGAATCTTGGCGATGCCTCCGCTGGACGTGCGGCTTTCGACCGTGACCTGGCCGCCGGACACACTGACGATCTGCCCGTTAATGGTGGTGCCATCCTTTTTCACGATCTGATCATCCGCAACCGAGCGAGATATCGGAAGGGTCAATGCCATCGCCGTCAGGAAGGCAACCTGGATCCGTCGGCGAAAAAATAAAGAACCAATCACCATCAGGGCAATTTAGCACCAATTGCCATTGTTCCGTCAACGGAAACGCAACTTATTCGAAAAAAAGTTGTTCAAAACATTCGCTTTGCTCCCCACATCAGATAGATAAGTCCCATGATTCTCGTTACAGGCGGCACCGGATTTGTGGGACAGGAAGTGGTCGGGGAACTTCTTGCCCTCGGCTACACGGTGCGCCTCCTCGCGCGCCACCCCGAACGGGGAAACTCCTTCGCCCGACATCCACGGGTCGAACTCGTCTGCGGCGACGTCCTCCGGCCCGACACGCTTCCCGCCGCCATGACGGGCGTGCGGGCGGTCATCCATCTCGTCGGCATCATCGCCGAGACCTCCCGGGCGACCTACGAAGAGGCCCACATCGAGGCGACCCGCAACGTTCTCGCCGCCGCGAAACAGGCCGGCGTGACGCGCTGGGTCCAGATGAGCGCCCTCGGAACGCGCCCCTTCGCGAGATCGCGCTACCATCTCACCAAATGGCGGGCCGAGGAACTCGTCCGGCAGAGCGGGCTCGATTGGACCATCTTCCGGCCCTCGCTCATCTACGGCCACGATGAGCGCGACCGGCTGCTCAACCTGCTGCGGCGCGCGCTCTCCTGGCCGCTCGATTTCATCCAGCTCTATTCCTTCCCCCTGCTCGACGGCGGCGGGCCGCTCATCCAGCCGGTCAACGTGCGCGAAGTCGCCCGCTGCTTCGCCCTTGCCCCCGCGAAAGAGGCCGCCATCGGCCGGACCTATGACCTGGCCGGACCGGTCGCTTTTTCCTGGCTGGAAATGGCCTTTAAAATCCTCACCGCCCTCGGCAAAAAGGGCCTCTACGAGGAAATTCCTCTCCTGCTCCTTCTGCGCGCGCTGCTCTGGCTGGCGGCGATTCTCCTGCCCTTCGTGCTCGTTGCGGGCCTGTTGGAAAAAACGCTCAGCCTCGCCGTGGCCGAGCTCGGCGCGGGCCTTTGGGTGGCGCTCGTCCTCTTGGCCTATCGGTGGCGGCGGGTCATCCTTTTCTGCGTGCCCGGCGAGCCGCTCATCCTCGCCAGCGAGGTTCTCAATCTCTTCGCGCCACGCGGGCTGCAATGCAGCGAAATCCTCAAAATGGCGGTGGAGGACAACGTGGGCGATCCCCGCCCCGCCGCCGAGACGTTCGCCTACGTCCCCGAAAGTTTCGAGCAGGGTTTGGCGAGGATCTATCGGGTTTAACGGAATTACCAAATTTACGGAATTAACGGAATTTTTGGGTATGGTTTTGGGACAGGAAAATAAAGAACCCCGCCGCAAGCAGCGGGGTATTGGGGAACAAATGTCAGATTATGATATATCGCCGCAAGCGGCGGGGAATTTACCCGGGGAGATTAAAATGCCAATCGGAGTTTCCTCCTGTCTTCATTCCGTTAATTCCGTAAATTTGGTAATTCCGTCAAATTCCCCAAGCGCCGTTGTTACAAACGCGTGACGAAAACTCGAAAACTTGCCGGAAGGCAGCGGGAGCTTTATTTTCCGGCCCTTTCGGCTATCGTCCGCCTTCCCTCCCCTCGCTTCATTTATGCCATTCCGCGCCTTTCGCTCCGCCCTTTTTTGCCTCGCCCTGCTGGGCCTGGGAATGATCGCCCGGGGCGGAATAAATTCCGATTCCCCCTACACCGACCGGGGCAAAACCGATTTCGATACGGTCCTGCAACTCCTCAATCCCTACGGCGCCTGGTCGAAGATCGGCGGAAAATGGGCCTTCACGCCGCGCGATCACCTGGCCCCCTGCACCGATGGCCGGTGGATTTACACCGAGTATGGCTGGTATTGGAAAGGCCGTCTGCCTCATAGCTGGGCCACGGAACACTACGGCTACTGGAAGCGCGGCGCGGATAAGGCCTGGTCCTGGTATCCGGGGCCTTATTGGCTGCCGGAGATTGTCGAGATTCGCGCCACGTCGGGCTATATCGGCTGGCGCAGCGCCGAGGTGGACGACGATGGCAGCTTTGTGGAAGCGCCGATCGACCGTTACAGCAAGACGGAGGAGTGGACGTTCGTGACGCGGGCTCAATTCGCCAATCCGATCACGCCCGAAATCGTCGCCCCGCCCGATGTGGCCAGAATTCAGCTCGAGGAGTCCACCGATTGCCGTCATACCTACCTGACCTATCGCCAAATCGACCGGCCCGGCCCGCATCCGGCCGACTTTTCCACTCTCTGCAAGGACGGCGGTATGCTCGCGCCGAAAACCTTGCGCGACGAACTGGCGGCCGAGGCCCAGCCTCCCCCTCCCCGCCCGGCGGACACCAATTCCCCGGCGGCCAAAATGACGGGCACCAACGCGCCCGCGCTCCTTGGCGCCGAGATCGATCCAACGGTCGACGCGCGCCAAGTCAAATACTGGATTACCATGAGCCTGCCCACTTACTGGACCCCGCCGCCGTCCGACGCCAAACCGGAGGAGATCTACCTCTACCGGCCCGATTTCTACCAGGACGGCGACGGCATCGCGCGACGGATCACGCTTTGGTTCAACCCGAAAACCCGGACAACCCTGACGGACTTGCTGGGAAAAACCAAGCTCGCGCCGGACGCGCAGGCCAATGCCCCCGCCACGCCCGCCGTGCCGGCTTCACCCGAACCCGCCAAGGCGAACAACCCGTTCCGCAGCCCGTTGGATGATTCCTATCATCCGGCCGGCACGAACCGCCCGGCAAACGCGTCGACCAAAAGCCCCGCGCCCTCGGGACTGAGCGCGCCGGATGCGCCCGCGCCGTTGCCCGCGACAAACGCCGCCCCGGCGGATCGGAATTAGATTTTCATCGCTCGATCTCGGCCGGCTTCCACACGTTCATCGAGAACAAGAGCAGGGCGGCCACCGCGTAGGCCATTGCGAAATCAAGTCCCGACGGAGTCGCCCCGCCAAACCCGGTCCACCGGAAAAGAGCCGGGGCGTAACCGCCGTCCGGGGTGAAGACAAATCCGTGGATGATCCCGCAGGCGGACGCGACCGCCGCGATGAGGCACCAGACCGCCGCCGCGCGCCACTGCCGGTCGATCACCTTCGCCAGGATCGCGCTGAAGAAAATCGAGATCAGGATGAAGCCCTGCGCGAGGCTCAGCATGCCGTTGATGAAAAGCTCGGGGCTGAAATTCGCCGCCGCGTGCTCGAGGGAATAGCCCGGCGCGGCCTTTTCGAGCGCGGTCTGGACCAGCAGAGCGCCCCACGCCGCCAGCGAGGGAATGAACCCGATGGCCACCGCCGGCGCGTGCGCCTTGGGCACTTCCTGGAACGCCTGCGCGGTGATGATCAGGCCGATCCAGAGCAGGATGCCGAGCGTCACTTCCAGCGGCATGAACCAGAGCAGAAACGGCATCGCGCCGGTCAGGCAAATCAGCGTCACCGCGACCGCGTTCATGACCGAGTAGCCGACCCGCGCGCCCATCGCTTTCCAGCCCGGATGGCCGATGTAGATCGTCGGCGCGAACGGGTTGCCGAAACAGACGCCCACCACCGCGCTGATGCCGTTGGCCAGCAGCGAGGAGCGGGTGTCGAATTTGTCGCCCGCCGCTTCCGCGCTCTCGAGATTCTGCATCGATCCGATGACGTTCAGCACGGCCATCGGAATGAACACGGCGGCGTATTTCCAGACCCGCGCGTCTGTCAGGAGCGAAAAAAGCTCGCCGAAAATCGGAACGGGAAAATAAAAGGCGGGATGCGACGCGGGCCACACCGGCATGGGCGACATGTGGCAGCCGCGCAAGAGCCAGGCTGTCAGCGTGCCCACCACCACCGCGATGAAACCGGTCGGCAAGCCCAGCGGCCAGCGCACCCGTCCGGCGTAACCGATGAGCACGAGCAGCGCGGGGAAGAGCGCGATGAGCGGCGAGGAGAAAATTTGGAAGATGAAGCCCATCGCGATGAAGGTGATCCCCACTCCCGCCAGCGCCGACAGCAACGCCGCGCGCGGGGTGTGGCGCCGGACCCAGGCGCCGAAAAAAGAGGTCGCGATTTCCACCACGCCGCCGAGAAACCCCGCGACCAGCGAGACTTTCCACGCCAGGTCCGCGTCGTGCGTCTCGCGATAGACCGGCCCGAGGATGAGAAAGATGAACGCGAAGAGGCTGACGGTGTTCACGCCGAAGGGGAGCGCGGTGACGGGCCGGCCCGTCCGTTGCGAGAGCCGGCGCGCCTGCCACGCGTAGAAGAGATTGCCCGCCACGAGCGAGACGGCGATGCCGGGAAGGATGCGCCCCACGACGAGCGATTCGGGCAGTCCCGCCAGCTTCGGGCAGAGTCCCACGACCACGATGAGCTGGCACAGGTTGTCGACGAAAAGTCCGAAGAAACCGTCGATGTCGTTCGGGACGAACCATCCTTTCAGGAACGAGTTTTTGGTGGTCGTGTCAGCGGCGGGCATAAAGTAATCCCGCTTTGCTTACCTGCATACGCGCCTTGGGTCGAGGCGGGAATGAGAGTTGTCCTTTCAACGCGGATTTCCTAATCTTGCCGGCTATGGCACTCTCGAAGCGGGACCAGGAATTTTACGAGGAAAAACTGGGTTGGAAGCCGTTGGGCTATCTGTTTGCCGCGACCACCCTCGTCGGCGCGATCGCGTGGCCGCTGCTCCTCTACATCCAGGATTGGTCCGCGGGCGATACAAGCAAATGGACGGCGAACGTGGTTTACGACCTCGCCGTGATGGGCTTTCTGCTGGGAACCGTCGTCGCCGTGGTCATGTATCTGAGCTTCAAGTTCCTGCTCGCCATGGGCTGGCTGCCTTCGAGGCGGTAGCCGAGGCGCCATCCTAAGGCTCCGCTTCGATCTTCCGCCCGTGGGGACAGCGCGGCTG
Organism: uncultured Verrucomicrobiae bacterium; assembly: GCA_963702985.1. Taxonomy (GTDB): domain Bacteria; phylum Verrucomicrobiota; class Verrucomicrobiia; order Methylacidiphilales; family UBA1321; genus JABDGH01. The sequence goes on along the minus strand of OY969777.1, from coordinate 3,415,171 downwards.
CCATGAGAGGCCACGCTCTCACGAGCGTGGCTACAAGGTGGGGGAATGTTTCACGGCTCCCGCCTCCTTCTTTTCGAGGGGAAGGCCGCGGGAAAAACGGTCCGAGGAGATGGCCAGGGTCTGGATATATTGCGCGCGCTCGTAGGCGCTGGGGTCCGGGCAATTTTTTTGGCTCAGGCTCCCCTTGAGCTGGCTGACCGATTCATATTCATGCTCTTCCATCCAGACGCCCATTTCGCGCTCCATCACGCGCAGGTGATCGATGCCGCGCCGCAGGAGCACGGAGCAGATCATGGTGACGTCGGCGCCGACCATGAGCATTTTGATCGCGTCCGTCGCCCGATGGATGCCCCTGGTGGCGGCGAGACTGGCGCGCACCCGGCCAGCCAGAATGGCGATCCAACGCATGGGCAGGCGCATGTCCATCGGCGTGCTCAGCAGGATGGTGGGGCTGATTTCGAGATTTTCGAGATCGACGTCGGGCTGATAGAACCGGTTGAAGAGGACCAAACCCGAAGCGCCGGATTGATCGAGACACCTGGCGACGCGGGCAAAGTTCGTGAAGAACGGGCTGAGCTTCACCGACACGGGAATGGTCACCTCCCGTTTCACCGCGTGCAGGATATCAACGTGCTGCTGTTCGATTTCGGCCCCATTGAGATCAAAATCGGTGGGAATGTTATAGATATTGAGTTCAAGCGCATCGGCTCCCGCCTGCTCGATCTGGCGCGCGTAGGTGATCCAGCCTCCCAGCGTGGAGCCGTTGAGGCTGCCGATGATGGGTATTTTGACCGCGGCTTTGGCCCGCGAGATTTGCTTGAGATAGGCTTCCGGGCCGATTTTGAAATTGATGGCTTGCGGGACGTATGTCAGCGCCTCGGCGAAGCTTTCGGTGCCTTCGCTCAGGTGATGCTGAAGGGCGAGCTCTTCGCCGCGGATCTGCTCCTCGAAAAGCGAGTGGAAGACGATGGCCGACGCGCCGGCATCCTCCATGCGTTTGATATTGTCGAGGTCTTCCGACAAGGGCGACGCCGAGGGGACCAGCGGCGTGCGGAGCTGAAGGCCAAGATAGGAGGTGGAAAGGTTCATGGTTTGGCTCCGGGTACAAGGTTGAGATTGCGTTCGGCCAGGTATTCGTAACGTTTCCGCCGTCTGTCGGCGTCCACCTGCGCCTGCTCGAAAATTCCGGGGGCCTCCTCCGGCTCGCTCTGGCTGAGCATCCGAAACCGATTTTCCATCTTGAAATAATCGGCCACGCGAATCGTGGGCGCCGCTGAATCGAGCTGGAGCGGATTTTCACCCGCATCGATCTTTTCGGGGTTGAAGCGGTACAGCAGCCATTGCCCGGATTGCACGGCGGCTTTCTGGTCTTGCATGCCTTTGGTCATGTTGATGCCGTGGGCGATGCAATGGCTGTAGGCGATGATGATGGCCGGGCCGTCGTAGGCTTCAGCTTCCAAAAAGGCTTTCAGGGTGTGCTCGTCCTTCGCGCCCATCGCGACCGAGGCGACGTAGATCGTGCCGTAGCCCATCGCGATCATGCCGAGGTCCTTTTTGGGCGCCCGCTTGCCGGCGCTTGCGTATTTCGCCACCGCACCGCGCGGGGTCGCTTTGGAGCACTGGCCGCCCGTGTTGGAGTAGACCTCGGTGTCCATGAGGAGCACCTTGACGTTGCGTCCGCTGGCAAGGACGTGATCCAGGCCGCCGAAGCCGATGTCATAGCCCCAGCCGTCGCCGCCGAGGATCCAGACGCTCTTGCGGACCAGCGTGTCGGCCACAGCCAAAAGCCGGCGCGCGCGGGTGTCCCCGATGCCCTCGAGCTTGTGTTTGAGTTCCATGACACGGGCCCTCTGGTCGTAGATGTCGGCTTCGTCCTTTTGGGATGCGGCAATGATTTGATCGGCGAGCGTGTCGCCGACCTGGCCCGCCATTTCCTTGACGAGTTCCAGGGCGAACTCGCGCTGCTTGTCGATGGAAACACGAAAGCCCAATCCAAATTCGGCGTTGTCTTCAAAGAGCGAGTTGGACCAGGCGGGGCCGCGTCCCTCTTCGTTTTTCGTGTAAGGGGTCGTCGGAAGATTGCCGCCGTAGATCGAGGAACAGCCGGTGGCATTGGCGATGATCAGCCTGTCGCCGAAAAGCTGGGTGAGCAGCTTGACGTAGGGCGTCTCGCCGCAGCCGGCGCAGGCGCCCGAGAATTCGAACAAGGGCTGGCTCACCTGCATTCCGCGGACGCTGCCCTGGGGCACGACGCGGCGGTCCATCTCCGGAATTGACAGGAAGAAATTCCAGTTGGCGCGCTCCTGGTCGCGGATGTCCGCGATGGGACGCATGTTGATCGCCTTGAGTTTCGCCTCGGATTTGTTCTTGGCCGGGCAAACATCGACGCACACCGCGCAGCCCGTGCAATCCTCGACGGCGACCTGAAGGGTATAGTTCAACCCCTTCCACTCGGGGAGCCGCGCGTGAATGGTCTTGAAGGCGGGCGGGGCGGATTTGATCGTCTCGAGGTCGTAGGCCTTGCCGCGAATGACCGCATGCGGGCAGACCATGACGCACTTTCCGCATTGGATGCAGACATCGGGATCCCAAACGGGGACTTCGGTGGCAAGGTTGCGCTTTTCCCATTGCGTCGTGCCCGTCGGGTAGGTGCCGTCCACCGGAAGCGCGCTCACGGGGAGTTGATCGCCGCGGGCGGAGATCATTTTTCCCAGGACGTTGCGCACGAATTCAGGGGCAAGCGGCGAGACCGGCGGGAGGGACGGCGCCCGGCTTGTGACCTGATTGGGAACTTCGACCTGGTGCAGGTTGGCCAGGGTCTGATCGACCGCATTGATGTTCATCTGCACGATCTCTTCGCCCTTTTTGCCGTAGGTCTTGCGAATCGAGTCCTTGATCGCGGCAATGGCCTCTTCGCGGGGCAGCACGCCGGACACGGCGAAGAAGCAGGTCTGCATCACCGTGTTGATGCGGCCGCCCATGCCGCTTTCACGCGCCACTTTGTTGGCGTCGATCACGTAGAATTTGATCTTCTTGTCGATCAACTGCCGCTGGTAAGGCTCGGGCAGCGTCGGACAGATTTGGTCGGGTTTGACCGGCGTATTGAGCAGGAAGGCGCCGCCCGGGACGAGATCCTGCAGCATGTCGTACTGCTCGATGAAGCCCGGCATGTGGCAGCCGACAAAATTCGCCTTGGTGACGAGGTAGGTCGAGCGGATCGGGCGCGGGCCGAAACGGAGGTGGGAGATGGTCATCGAACCCGATTTCTTGGAATCGTAGACGAAGTAACCCTGGGCGTAGTTGTCGGTGTTCTCGCCGATGATCTTGATCGATTCCTTGTTGGCTCCGACGGTCCCGTCGGAACCCAGGCCGTAAAACATGGCGCGCACGACTTCGTCCGGTTCGGTGGAAAAGGAGGGATCGTACTCGAGGCTGGCGTGAGTCACATCGTCGTTAATGCCGATGGTGAAGTGGTCTTTCGGCGCCGGCAGGGCGAGGTTGTCGAAAACCGCCTTGACCATCGCCGGGGTAAATTCCTTGGAGGACAAGCCGTAACGCCCGCCGACGACCTTGATGCCGGAACGGCCCGCTTCGTAAAGCGCGTGAACGCAATCGAGCTGGAGAGGTTCGCCGCCCGCGCCGGGCTCTTTCGTGCGGTCGAGCACCGCCAGCGACTTCACGGTCGGGGGCAGCGCCGCCGCGAACCGGCTGATGTCGAAAGGCCGGTAGAGGCGGACTTTGAGGACGCCCACCTTTTCCCCCTTCGCGGTGAGGCAATCAACGGTTTCGTGGACGGCTTCGCATCCCGACCCCATCAGGACGATGACACGATCGGCATCCGGCGCCCCATAATATTCATACAGGAAGTATTGCCGGCCGGTGAGGGCCGCGAAATAATCCATCGCCTTTTGCACAAGGCCGGGACAGGCCAGGTAGAAGGGGTTGACCGTTTCGCGGGCCTGGAAGTAGACGTCGGGGTTTTGGGCCGTGCCGCGCAAAACGGGGCGGTCCGGGCTCAGGGAACGGCCGCGATGTTCCAGCACGCGCTCTTCATTGACCATCGCGAGGATGACCTCGTCGGAAACGATCTCGATTTTCGAGACTTCATGCGAGGTGCGGAACCCGTCGAAAAAGTGCATGAAGGGAATATGGGCCTCCAGGGTGGCCGCATGGGCGATGACGGCCAAGTCCTGGGCTTCCTGAACAGACGCTGAACAAAGCAGCGCCCAACCCGTGGCGCGGGCGGCCATCACGTCGCTGTGGTCCCCGAAGATGGAAAGGCCCTGGGCGGCCAGCGAACGCGCCGCGACATGGAAGACGACGGGGGTCAGCTCTCCCGCGATTTTGTACATGTTGGGAATCATCAGCAACAGGCCCTGCGACGCCGTGAAGGTCGTGCTCAGCGCGCCGGTTTGCAGCGAGCCGTGGATCACGCCGGCCGCGCCGGCCTCGCTTTGCATTTCGACGACCGAAGGGACGGTTTTCCAGAGATTGCGCTTGCCCGCGGCGGCCCAGGCATCGGCCCATTCGCCCATCGGCGATGCAGGAGTGATCGGATAGATGGCGATCACTTCGCTCAGGGCGTAGGCGACGCGGCCGACCGCCTCGTTCGCGTCGAAGGTCTTGAAGTGGGCCTTCTTTGAGGTTTCTCCCGCGGCCCCGTTGGCGGGGGGAGCGACCGTCAAAGGCGCTTCTCCGACCGCGAAATTTTGTTTCATCGTCCCAACGTCCGAGTCTTGAGTTTTCATAGGTCCATTTCCGCCTTCCATCCACCCTGCGCCTTGTCGGCGCTCACTTTGAATCCAACCCGTTCACAGATGCGCTTCATGCCCTCGTTGTCCGCGAGCATGTGTCCCGTGATCCGGCTCAATTTTTCCTGCAGGCCCAGTCTCACGAGCAGTTGCAGGAGTTGCGTGCCCAGCCCCTTGTTCTGCCACGGATCGCTGATCAGGATGGCAAAGATGGCTTCGTCAAGGCCGTGCACTTTGTTCAGGCGGCCCACGCCAAGAATTTCGTGAAATCCATCGGGGCGCTTGTAATCGACCACCAGCGGGATTTCGCAATCGTAGTCCGTAAAGCAGATGCGGGTCAGCCTCTCATGGGCGATTCGCTCCTCCAACTGCAACATCCCCATGTACCGCTGGTTGACCGTCGTTTCCGAGAGGGTCCGATGGAACTCGACCATCAGCGGTTCATCCTCCGGCCGTATGGGCCGGATTTTCACCTGTGTGCCATCTTTCAATTTCCAGTCCGTGACATACCGGGTGGGGTAGGGACGGATGGCAAGTTTGGGCAGGTCCCTCTCGTGCGTCTTGGGGTCATGGAGCACAACGCGGGCATCAAGCGCGGTCATGTCGCCGGGTGAGACCAAAAGCGGGTTGATGTCGATTTCCTTGATCCAACTTTGCTCAGCGACGAGATAGCTGAAGCGCACGAGCAATTCCTCGAGCGCGGCGAGGTTGATCGGTTTGCGCCCGCGGACGCCGTGCAGCGCCGTATAGATTTTCGTCTGCTCCATCATGCGGCGGGCGAGGGTCGCATTGAGCGGCGGAAGGCCAAGCGCGCGGTCCTTGAAGACCTCGACAAGCTGCCCCCCCATGCCGAAGAGCAGGACGGGGCCGAATTGGGGGTCGATGCTGCTGCCGAGGATCAGTTCGTAACCTTCCATCTGGACCATCCGCTGAACGGTGACGCCCAGAAAATCCGCCCGGCTGTGTTTCTCGCAAACCGCCTTTTCGATGTCGCGCCAGGCCTGCCTCACGGCTTCCGCCCCCTTCAGGTTTAGTTTCACGCCGCCGACGTCCGTCTTGTGGGTGATCGTTTCGGAATAGATTTTGAGCACGACCGCGCCCTCGATTCGTCCGGCAATCTCCACCGCTTCGTCTTCGGTTTTGGCGATTTGGGTGAGGACGGTCGGAATGCCATAGGCGGACAGGACGTGCTTCGATTCGTATTCGGTCAGGATGGTGCGACCCTCATGACTGGCCGTGTGGATGATCTCGTCCACATAAGCGCGATTGGTTTGGTAACCGGTGGATTCCAGCGTCGGGCTGGGCGTTTCGTAGAGCGAACGAAGGTTGCGGCTGTAACGCCACATCGAGGCGAACGCGCGCGCGGCGGTGTCCGGATATCCATAGGAGGGAATCCCGTTGCGCCTCAGGATCTCCGCTCCCGAACTCACCTGGTCTCCTCCCATCCAACTCGTCAGGATGGGTTTGTCCTTCGAGATCGGAAGCGTCGACAACAATTCCGCCGTCTCGATCGACTTCGTCATCGCCTGGGGCGTGAGAATGACCAGGACACCGTCGTTTTCCTCGTCCTTCGCGACGATTTCCACGGCCTTGGCATAACGCACGGCGTCCGCATCGCCGAGAACATCGACCGGATTGTTGTGGCTCCAGAAGGGCGGCAAAAAGTCATTGAGCGCTTTGAACGTCTCCCCGGACAAGGGGGCGATCTCACCGCCCTCGATGATCAAGGCGTCGGTGGACAACGCCGCGGGGCCTCCGGCATTGGTGACGATGGCCAGGCGCGGGCCTTTGGGGCGCGGTTGTTTGCCCAGGACTTGCGCCATGTTGAAGAGATCCGCGATGGCATTGACGCGAAGGACCCCGACCCTGCGAAAGGCGGCGTCGAGAACTTCGTCGCTCCCGGTCAGCGACCCGGTGTGCGAGGCGGCGGCTTTCGAGGCGGCGGCCGTCCGCCCCACTTTGAGAATGATGATCGGTTTGGTCAGGGAAACCTCCCGGGCGGCGGACAGAAACGCCCGCGCGTCGCCAATCGTTTCCATGTAGATGACGATGCTTCGGGTCTCCGGGTCGTCGCCCAAATAATGAATGAGATCGCCCCAACCGACGTCGAGCATGGAGCCGATGGAGATGAAGGAGCTGAATCCGACGTCATGATTGATGCTCCAATCGAGCACCGCGGCGCACAGGGCTCCGCTCTGACTGATGAACCCGACGCTGCCGGGGCGGGCCATCGGCTTGGCGAAGGTCGCGTTTAATCCGACGCGGGGAATCATCGCGCCGAGGCAGTTCGGCCCGATGATCCTCATTTTGGCCCGGCGGGCGCGCTCCAGAATTTGCCGCTCGAGTTCCACGCCTTCCTCGCCGATTTCCTTGAACCCCGCCGAGATGATGATGGCTCCCTTGATGCCCGCCTCGATACACTCCGTAATGAGTCCCGGAACCGTTTTCGCGGGCGTGCAAATAACGGCGAGATCGACCGGCCCCGGAACCTTTCCGATGCTCGGGTAGGCCGGCACTTCCAGGATGGACGGGCGCTTCGGATTCACCGGATAAACCGTGCCCTGAAACGCCTCATCCTTGAGGTTTTCCATCAGGGTCCGCCCCACGCTTCCGACCGCCTCGGTGGCGCCGATGAGGGCGACCGACTTCGGCGCAAGCATGGTGTCGAGCACGGGACGTCTTTGGCCCAGGATGTCGTAAGCATTTTCGATTGTAGGAGGACGCAGGGTAGCCATAGGTAAATTCGAGATGGGGGTTGTGGACTTTGTGAATTAACAGGACAAGGAGGTCATTGGGTTGCGAGCCGTGTGGGGGCTGCAAAAGGGAGGCTAACTCCTTTGCCTGCGCCAATCTTCACCGATCTTGCGCAATACTTGCGCTTTCTTGGCAAAAACCTTGGGGGAACCCTTTCGGCTGGAGAAAAGGAATTTGAAGAAATGCGGCACTATGCCTCCTCAAAGCCTCAAAAGTCGCAAGATCGGCAAAGTATTGGCCAATAGGCGATGAGATGCCGCGGTCAACCCATTATAGCTTACCCCCAATGAAACCGCACGCGGGACGTCCGCTTGCCCAAGGTTTCTCCCATAACCCATTATCTATATGACTACATCCCCGAAAAAGTTTCCCGTTGGCATTGAACTCCTTCACGACCCGATTCTCAACAAGGGAACAGCCTTCACTGAGAAAGAAAGAGACGCGCTCGGCCTTCGCGGACTTCTCCCGCCGCTGGTCAATACTCAGGAAGTTCAACTGGAACGCGTGTTGGGGAACTTAAGGCAAAAGACTTCCGCCTTGGAAAAATATATCTTTCTCATCTCCCTGCAGGACCGCAACGAAACACTTTTCTACAAATTGGCCCTGGATCATCTCGATGAGATCATGCCGCTGATCTATACACCGACGGTGGGCAAGGCGTGCCAGGAATATGGGAATATCTTCCGCCGCCCGCGCGGTCTTTTTGTTACGGCCAAGGATGCCGGACGGATGGCCGAGGTTCTGGGCAATTGGCCCTACAAAGACATCAGCGTGATCGTCGTGACCGATGGCGAGCGCATTCTGGGCCTCGGAGACCTCGCCGCCAGCGGCATGGGGATTCCGGTGGGCAAACTCTCACTCTATACCGCCTGCGCGGGAATTCATCCGACGCGCTGCCTCCCGGTGACGCTTGACGTGGGAACGGAAAACGCAAAATTGTTGAATGATCCCCTTTATTTCGGTCTCAAGCAGCGCCGCGTCCGGGGCGAGGCTTACGACGCCCTGGTCGAGGAATTTATCACCGCTGTCGGGAAGGTATTTCCCGAAGCCCTGGTTCAGTTTGAAGATTTTGCCAACCACAACGCCTTCCGGCTGCTGAAAAAATACCAGGACCGCATTTGCACGTTTAACGACGATATCCAGGGAACGGCGTCCGTCGCTTTCAGCGGCGTCTTCTCAGCCTTGCGAATCACCAAAAAAGCGCTCAAGGACCAGCGGCTCCTCTTCTTCGGAGCGGGCGAGGCCGGAACGGGCATCGCCGACCTGACGGTGATCGCCATGATGGAGGAGGGGCTTACCCAGGCCGAGGCGCACAGCCGTTGCTGGTTCATCGATTCCAAGGGCCTCGTGGTCAAGAGCCGCAAGGACTTGGCCGAGCACAAGCTCCCCTACGCCATCGATCACAAGCCCATGACGGACAACATCGAGATTCTCAATGAGTTGAAGCCCACGGCTCTCATTGGAGTCTCCGGACAGCCTAACACTTTTAGCGAAGCGATCTTGCGCCGAGCGGCCGAGATCAATGAACGGCCCATCGTCTTCGCTCTTTCCAACCCGACCTCCATGGCCGAATGCACGGCGGAGGAAGCCTACCGATTCACCGATGGCCGCGCCGTGTTTGCCAGCGGCAGCCCCTTCCAGCCGGTGACCCTCGCGGGAAAGACCTTTGTTCCCGGACAAGGCAACAACGCGTATATCTTCCCCGGCGTCGGACTGGGTGTCCTGGCCAGCAGGAGCAAGTTTGTCACCAACGAGATGTTTCTCGCCGCAGCGCGGACTCTCGCCAGCGAAGTCGGTGAGGAGGATCTCGCGATGGGAAGGATTTACCCGCCGCTCACCAAGATTCGCCAGGTCTCAGCCGCGATTGCCAAGGCCACGGCGGAAGTCGCCTACAAGCGCGGCTTCGCCCAGGAACCGCGCCCGGCGGACCTTATGGAGCACATCAAGGCCCAGATGTACGAGCCGGTTTACAAAAGCTACGTGTGATGCCGCCTTGGAAGGTCACTGGGTAAGAACAATTCCGTCCGCCCCCCTATTCCCGCCCCTCTTTACGCGCGGCGGTCATTCGGTTAGGCTTGCGACCCAGTGAGTACCTTCGATTTTGCGCCAGGTGAACATGCCGCGAGCGATCCAGCGCCGCGCCGGCCCGGCGGGCGGGTGGCGTCGCGCCCCCTCCATTTCATCTGGCTGGCGGACGCCAGCGGCTCGATGCGGGTCGAGGGCAGGATCCAGGCGCTCAACCGGGCGATCCGCGAAGCAATTCCCTACATGCGGGCGACCGCGCTGGACAACCCCCACGCCGCGGTTTTTGTGAATGCGATTTGTTTTGCCGACGACGCGCGGTGGTTGGGCGAAAAGCTGACGCCGGTTTCCGAGTTTCGCTGGCAGGACATTGAAGCCGGCGGCGCCACCGCCCTGGGCGAGGCTCTCACCATGGTTGGCGATGCGTTGCAGCCTCCGCTCATGACCGACCGCGCCTTGCCGCCCGTGCTCGCGCTGGTCACCGACGGCCTGCCGACGGATGATTTTCAGGCCGGCCTCGACCATCTCCTGTCCAAGCCGTGGGGCCGGCAGGCGTTGCGCGTTGCCGTCGCCATCGGGGAAGATTCCGCCTCGAACCAGGCGCAGGAAATGTTCCGCGCCTTCATGGCAAACGACGCCCTGAGGCCTTTCCACGCGAACAACCCGGATGCCTTGGTGGAGCGGATTCGCTGGGTCTCCACCGCCGTGCTCGAATCGGTTTCCTCGCCGACCGGCCCGATCCCCGACCCGTTCTCGGCGACGGCGGCGGCGGGCTGGATGGCCTCCCTTCCCCTCTTGACCGGCGCGGATGCCGCCGAACCGGACGAGGCCCGCGTATGGTGATGTCGTTGCGGTGGACGGCGCTGGGAGCCAGCGTGCAGGGAGCTTCCCACGAGCAGGGCGGCCTCGGAAACCAGGATGCGGTGCGGCTGAAAAATCCCTCCGGCGCCGACGACGTCCTCCTTCTCGCCGTCGCCGATGGCCACGGCAGCGCCCGCAGCTTTCGCAGCGATCGCGGCTCGGCGATGGCGGCCGAGTGCGCGGTGCGCGAGCTTCGCCGTTTCACCCGGCGGCTCGGCCCGGACGCCCCGCTGAGCCGGGTGCGCAACCAGGCGAAAACCCGGTGGCCGAAGGCCCTCATCGCGGCCTGGAAGAGCGCGGTGCGGGCCGACCTGGCCGCACATCCCTTCACCCCGTTCGATTTCGCCGCCTTCCCGGAGCCGCCTCCCGTGGTCAAACCGGGCGGGGACCTGCCCGTGACCGCCTATCTGGCTTACGGCGCGACTCTGATCACGGTTGCGATCACCCGGCGCTACATCCTCTATTCCCAGTTGGGCGATGGAGACATCCTCACCGTTTGGGCGGACGGCGTCGTCTCGCGGCCGTTGCCGCGACGGCACGAATTCATGGCCAGCCAGACCGTGTCGCTCTGCTCCCACCACGCGCCGCGCGAGTTTCAAACCCGCGTGGATGCCATGCGGGGGCCGGCGCCGGCCCTGATCATGCTTTCCACCGACGGCTACGCGAATTGCTTCGCCGACGACGAGGGCTTTTTCAAAGTGGGCGCCGATTTCCTCGGTTATCTGCGCTCGGAGGGGGTCGCTTTTGTCGGCGAAGTCCTCGAGCAGTGGCTGCGTCAATCCTCGCGTGACGGCAGCGGGGATGATATTACCGTGGGGCTGGCGGCGCGCTCCGGCGCCCTCCCTTTGTCGGCCCGGTCAGGTTGAGCGAACCGCCTTTTTCTTATGAACACCTTTCGTCCGGGACAAACCGTTTGGCTGGAGAACGCGTCGTTGCGTTGCGAGATCAAGGAACTGCTCGGTTCCAGCTGCCGGGGACAAGTCTACCACGCGTCGGTCGACGGACGGGACTGCGCCTTGAAATGGTACTTTCCCCATGGCGCCACGGACGAGCAGCGGGCGGCCCTCGAGCGTCTCATCCACAAAGGCCCGCCCAACGACCGTTTCCTCTGGCCGCTCGACATCGCCCTGTGCCAGGGGCTTTCCAGCTTCGGGTATCTCATGCCGCCGCGGGAACCCCGTTACCGGGGCTTGGCGGAGTTGATGAGCCGGGCGGTCGATCCAACTTTCAAGACGCTGACCACGATGGCGCTCGAATTGGCGGACAGCTTTCTGCGGCTTCATTCGCTGGGCTTTTGCTACAGCGATATTTCCTTCGGCGCCATCTTCTTCGATCCCGTCACGGGCGAAATCTCCCTCTGCGACAACGACGCCGTGGCCGCGGATGGCGAGGGGATCGGCGGCGTGTCCGGAACGCCCCGTTTCATGGCGCCCGAGATTGTCCGCGAAGAGGCACGGCCCACCATCGGCAGCGATCTCCATTCCCTCGCCGTGATCCTTTTCTACATGTTCATGCTGCACCATCCTCTCGAAGGCCGCCGGGAAAGGGAGATCACCTGCCTCGATCTGCCCGCGATGAAAAAGCTCTACGGGACCGACGCCCTCTTCATCTTCGATCCCAAGCACGGCGCGAACCGTCCGGTCGCCGGCATCCACAACAACGCCACGCTCTTCTGGAATTTGTACCCCGGCTACGTGCGCGACATTTTCACCCGCGCCTTCACCGAAGGGCTGCGCGATCCCGGGGCCCGGGTGCGGGAAAGCGAGTGGCGCACGGTCTTCACCCGCATGTACGACCAGATTTTTTACTGCCACAAGTGCGGCGCCGAAAATTTTCTGGCCGACGAGGATGATTCAACGGCGCCGCTCGTGGAACAGAAATGCTGGTTCTGTCACGACATTTCCATTCCGCCCATGCGCCTGCTCCTCGACCGCCATTCCATCGTGCTCAACCAGGACACGCTGCTTTATCCCCACCATCTCGACGCGAACCGGCGCAATGACTACTCCGAGATCCTGGCCGAAATGGTGCCCCACCCGAGGCGTCCCGATGCCTGGGGCCTGAAAAATGTCTCCGGCCAGGCGTGGAAAACGACGCCGCCTTCGGGCGCTCCGCTGGTCGAGGTGCCCTCGGGCCGCTCCGTCTCGCTCGTTCCCGGCCTGCGCATCAGTTTCGGGACATCCGAAGGCACGGTGCTGTAGGCCGTTCCGGGAGATTAAACTTGGCTACCGAATGCCAAGCGGTTAGCATTCCGACATGTTGCAGAGGACTTTCAGCCGCAAAGGAGGACAGGCCCGTTCGGCTCGTAAAACGCGAGCCAACCGCGCCAAGGCCGTAGCGTACTGGAAAGCGGTGCGTGGCGGCGAAGCCCCGCCTCCGCGTCGTTATCGAAAACCGCCCGCGCTTGACGAAATTCGCAGGAAGCTCGCGCCCTATTGCCGGCGGCATGGCATTACCCAATTGGAAGTTTTTGGATCGAGCGCGCGTGGAGAAGCCGGACGGCGCAGCGACGTCGATCTCATCGCCACATTCCAGGCCAACCCCGGCCTCGGTTTCTTTGGCATGGAAGAAGAGATGAGCGGAATTTTGGGGTTTCCCGTGCATCTCTTGACGCGAGAATCCGTGGAGGCCATGTCCAATCCCTATCGTCAAAAATCGATCCTCGCGGACGCGCGCGTCATCTACCATGCCCAAGCCCGCGCCTAAACATCCGGACGACGCTTATCTTCACGATATGCTGGCGGCCGCCCGCCTGATCCGGAGTTATCTTAGAAAAGTCAGCTTCGAGGAATTCTGGCGTCACAACGAAAAACGCGACGCGGTGGCCTTGCGTCTTTCCGTCATCGGAGAAGCGGCGTCCCGTGTGGGCCCAGCCACCCAAAAGGCATTGCCGTCGATTCCCTTCAAACAAATCCGGGGATTGAGAAATCGCATCGCTCATGATTATGGAGCGATTGATTTTAAGATTGTCTGGGAGGTCACGCAAAAGGAGATCGGGCCTCTCATCGCGGCTATCGAAGGTTATATGGGAAAGAAATCGAGTTTGGGCAAGCCGCCATTTTGATTGTCCCGTCCTGAAGCCGCGCGTAGCTTTATCCCCTCTCTCCTTGCGCTTACGTTTATGCACGCCCGTCTTTTTCCCTCCCGCGAAAGTTTCCGCGAACTGGCTCATCGCGGCAACCTGATCCCGGTTTACCGCGAGATCATCGCCGACATGGAAACGCCCGTTTCCGCCTTCCACAAAATCGACACGGGCGACCACTCCTTCCTCTTCGAATCGGTGGAAAAGGGAAACAAATTCGCGCGCTACTCGTTTCTCGGCGCCAGCCCTCACCTGATCTTCCAGGCGCGTGGAAAGAACATCACCCTGCGCGAGGGCGACGAGCAGCGCGCCTACACCCTCGAGGAAGGGGACCTTCTCCGCGAACTCGAACGCCTGATGGCCGGTTACCGTCCGGTGCCCACCGGGGACCTGCCGCTCTTCTACGGCGGCGCGGTCGGCTATCTTGGATTCGAGGCGGCGACCGGCTTTGAACCGACGGTGCCCCGCGCGAAAAAGGACGACCTCGGCGTGCCCGACGCCTATTTCTTCATCACCGACACGCTCTTGATTTTCGACCACCTCGAACGCCGAATCAAGATCGTCGCCAACGCGCATGTCTCCGATCCTACCCACGCCGACCGCGCCTACGACGACGCCGTCGCCAAGATCGACGAACTCGAAGCCCGCCTCGCGCGCGCCGTGCCAGGCCGGCTGCTGCCCGTATTCAGCGACATCCAACCGCTCGAGCCGGCCATCAACATGACCCGCGACCAGTACGTGAAAATGACCGAGGCGATGCAGGAATACATCCGCGCCGGGGACATCTTCCAGGTCGTGCCGTCGCAGCGCTTCGAGGTCCCCTTCGACGCCTCGGCCATCGATCTCTACCGCGCGCTGCGGCTCATCAACCCGTCGCCCTACATGTTTTGCCTCAAGCTCGGCGGCATGGCGCTCGTCGGCTCGTCGCCGGAACTCCACGTGCGCTGCGAGGAGGGCCGCGTGCAAATCCGGCCCATCGCCGGGACGCGTCCGCGCGGCCAGACGCCCGAGGAGGACGACCGCCTCACGGCGGAACTCCTCGCCGATCCGAAGGAGCGCGCCGAGCACGTCATGCTTGTCGATCTCGCCCGAAACGACGTGGGCCGCGTCTGCAAGTTCAACAGCGTGCGTCTTACCGATTTCATGATCACCGAGCGCTACTCGCACGTCATGCACATCGTCTCCAACGTCGAGGGCGAACTCACGCCGGGCCACTCCGCCTACGACGTCATGCGCGCCACGTTCCCCGCCGGGACGGTCAGCGGCTCGCCCAAAATCCGCGCGATGCAGATCATCGCCGACATGGAGCCGACTTGCCGCGGGACCTACGCCGGCGCGGTCGGCTACTTCGGCTTCTCCGGCAATCTCGATTCGTGCATCGCCATCCGCACCGTGCTGCTCAAGGACGGCAAAGCCTACCTCCAGGCCGGCGGCGGGCTCGTCGCCGACTCGACCCCGCTCGGCGAATACGAGGAATCGCTCAACAAGGCCAAGGCCGGCCTCAAGGCCCTCGCCATGGCGAAGCTGTTCTGAATTTTTGACGGAATTAACGGAATTACGGAATTTCAGAGGGGAATTTTTGACAGGATTAACAAGATTTACAGGATTGGAAGGCAGGCTGATTTTAGAAGAAGAAACATGAAGGACATGAAAGGACAGAATCTCCGGTTATTTCCTCCTTGAATGCCTTTTTCAAAAATCATGTTAATCTTGTTAATCCTGTCAAAAATTCCGTCATTCCGTTAATTCCGTCTAAATTCAGTTCCCATGCTCCTCATCATCGATAACTACGATTCGTTCACCTACAACCTCGTCCAATACTTCGGCGAGTTGGGCGCGGAGCCGGTCGTCAAGCGCAACGACGAAATCAGCGTCGCCGAAATCGAGGCGCTCAAGCCCGAGGCGGTCGTCATCTCGCCCGGCCCCTGCACGCCGAAGGAAGCCGGCATCTCCAACGACGTCATCGCGCAAATCGGCCCGCGCCTGCCCATCCTCGGCGTCTGCCTGGGACACCAGTGCATCGGCCACGTCTACGGCGGGGCGGTCGTGCGCGCGGGCCGGCTCATGCATGGAAAAACCTCGCCCATCCTCCACGACGGCAGCGGCGTCTTCGCGAACCTGCCCAGCCCCTTCGAGGCGACGCGCTACCACTCGCTCATCATCGACCCGCCCACGGTCCCCGACGCGCTCGTCGTCAACGCCCACACCGCGGAAGGCGAGATCATGGGCGTGCGCCATCGCGACTATCCGATCCACGGCGTCCAGTTCCATCCCGAATCGATCCTCACCCGCCACGGCAAGGACCTGCTTAGGAATTTTCTGCGGTTAGCTAAGGAATACGGGACAAAGCATGAGGATGTGATTTCACAAAATGTGGATGAATAAAGAGTCCAACGACCGAACTGATCCTTCGACAAGCTCAGGATGACAGAACCTAATTCTTAACATTCCGTTAATTTGGTTATTCCGTTAATTCCGTCAAAATTCAGCAGGCTCCCATGAAACACCTCCTCTCCAACCCCGTCTACAAGATGGCCTGCGACCAGTTCGACGCCGTCGCCGACTTCATGAACATGCCGGAGACGATGCGCGAGCGGACCAAGCTCCCCAAGCGGCTCGTCACCGTGTCGGTCCCGGTGCGGATGGATTCGGGCGAGGTGAAAGTCTTCGAGGGCCACCGCGTCCAGCACCACCTCACGCTCGGCCCGACCAAGGGCGGACTCCGCTATCACCCCAACGTCGACCTGGGCGAAGTCGCCGCGCTCGCCATGTGGATGAGCTGGAAATGCGCGCTGGCCGATCTCCCCTACGGCGGCGCGCAAGGGCGGCGTCGCGATCGACCCGCAGAAATGTTCCATCGGCGAACTCGAACGGATCACCCGCCGCTACACCAGCGAAATGATCCCCTTCATCGGCCCGCAAACCGACGTCATGGCGCCCGACATGGGCACCAACGAGCAGACCATGGCGTGGATCATGGACACCTACTCGCACCAGATCGGCCACGCCGTCCCGAGCATCGTCACCGGCAAGCCCGTCAGCATCGGCGGCTCGCTCGGGCGCAAGGAAGCGACCGGACGCGGCGTGGCCTTCCTCGCCGACCGCGTCATCGACATGCTCAAGCTGCCCGAGGACAGCCGCGTCATCGTCCAGGGCTTCGGCAACGTCGGCAGTTACGCCGCGGCGGGCATGGCCAAGTACGGCGCGCGCATCGTCGGCATCGGCGACGTCAGCGGCGGCGTCTATAACCCCAAGGGACTCGATCTCCAGGCGCTCGAGGACCACGTCGCGCGCACCGGCAGCGTCGCCGGACTTCCCCGGCGGCGACAAAATTTCCAACGAGGAACTGCTCGTCCAGCCGTGCGAAGTCCTCATCCCGGCGGCGATGGACCGCGTGATCACCGCGCAGAACGCGGGCAGGCTCCAGTGCCGCATCCTCGCCGAGGGCGCGAACGGCCCGACCACCGTGGAGGCCGACGCGATCCTGCGCCAGCGGCCCGAGATTTTTGTCATCCCCGACATTCTCTGCAACTCGGGCGGCGTCATCGTCAGCTACTTCGAGTGGGTGCAGGATTTGCAAAGCTTCTTCTGGGCCGAAACGGAAATCTTCGACAAGCTCTACCGCATCCTCGGGCACACGCTCGACACCGTCCTCAAGGAAGCGCGCAAACACAACATCGACCACCGGACGGCGGCGCTCTCGCTCGGCATCCAAAAAGTCGTCAACGGCAAGACCATTCGCGGCCTCTTCCCATAAATGGATTTTTTAACAGGAAAACATGAAATCATGAAGGGGAGGCACGGGGATTTACTCGAAAAAGCTTTTTTGGGCCTCTCCCCTGATTTTTTCATGTTTTCATGTTTTCATGATTTCATGTTTTCCTGTTAAATTCTTTGGCTCTCCCATCATGTCCTTCATTAGCTACATGTTTTCCTGTCGAAAATTCGGTTGGTTCGTCATGGCGTTTATGGTCGCTTTTCCCGGCCTCGCGCCGGGCGAAACCAACGCGCCCCGCGCCAAACCGACAAGCCGGATGATCACCCTCAGTGATTTCGGCGCGGAAGACCTGGCTTACCTGGCGGTCCCGGCCACGCCGCCCAGCCTCGCCATCGTCCTGGTCCCCGACGCCTTCGGCTTGGACGATTTCACCAAGGCCGAGGCGGATCGTCTCGCCGCCCTGGGCTACCTCGTCGCCGCCGTCGATATTTACAACGGCAAACAAACGACCGACCCCGGCGACCTGACGAATTTAATCGCGAACCTGAACGCGGAGACGGTGATGAAGACAGTCAATGCCGGCATCCGGCTTCTTTCATGAAAGCCCGAAATTCCGCGTCGATCATGTCGTGGCGATGGGTTGGGGCACCGGGGCGACCTATGTCTTTCAGGCCGCGCGTGAAAACAAGACGCTCGACGGCGCCATCACCTTCTATGGCCCGATAGAGACCCGCGACCATGTGATCGGAAAATTTGGCGCGCCGCTTTGCGCGGTCTATCCCGAGAACGATCCCGTGGCCACGCACAGCGATGTCCTCGCCTTCCAGCAGAGGATGAAAGAGGCCGGCAACGACTGCGAAGCCTGGTTCATCGCCGCCGGTTTCGGCTGGTCCCACCCCAGAAGCAGAACCTACAACCCGACCGAGGACAAGGAAGCGTGGAAAGTCGCGCTTCCCTTCCTCGTTCGCATCGGCGCCGAACCGGTCGCGCCGAAGAACGATTCGATCCTCGACAAGGCCAAGGACAAGATCGAAGGCATTTTCAAGTAGCGCTCGCAATTTTGACGGAATTACGGAATTAACGGAATTTACGGAATTACCAAATGGGAAGGTAGCCGTCGCGCGCCGCGCGACGGTCCTATCTGTCTCATCCGTCCCATAAGTCCCATTATCCCCCATGCCCCCCTGGCGTCTTCTCATCCACGGCCCGGCCTCCCCCGCCCGCAACATGGCCATCGACGAAGCGCTCCTGCGCGAGGTGCGCGAACCGGTCCTGCGCGTCTACGAGTGGAACGTCCCGTCCGTCAGCCTCGGCTATTTCCAGCCCGCCGCGCTCGCGGGAGAACGCCTCTTCGTCCGCCGCTACACCGGCGGCGGATTCGTCGACCACGCCCGCGACGTCACCTACACGATCGTCCTGCCGCGCACCCATCCCTGGATGGAACTCTCCGCGCCGGAAAGCTACCGCCATATCCATCGCGGCGTTCAGGCCGCCCTGGCCGCCTGCGGAATCGAAAGCCAGATGACGCCCGCCGCACCGACCGTCGAATCGGATGCCTGCTTTGCGAAACCGGTCCGCTTCGACATCGTCGACGCCGGGCGCAAACTCAGCGGCGCCGCCCAGCGCCGCACGCGCGAGGGCGTGCTCCATCAGGGCAGCATCCTCCTGCCCGACCCGGCGCGAAACGCCGGCCTGCGCCGCGCTTTCGCGCCAGTCTTCGCCGCCGCGCTGGAACTCGCCATGAACCCCGGCGACCTCACCGCCGCCGAGACCGCCCGCGCCGCCAATCTCGAACGCGACCGCTACGCCACCGACGCCTGGAACCGGATGCGGTGACGGAAGTTTTGACGGAATTAACGGAATTACGGAATTTAAACAGGGAAAGGTTTTCCTCTCATGCCTTTGGTCTGGGTAATTTTTCATCTCAAAAATCTCGTTCCTCCAACAATTCCGTAATTCCGTTAATTCCGTCAAAAAATTCCCCCAAAATAACCGCATTACTTGTTGTGAAAAAAGCGGCTTTTCGGGTAGAATTTTTTGCTTATGGCAGACCCGAAAAAAACAGCCTCCTCCGAAGGCGGCGACGAGATTCTCAACTTTGATTCCAGCGTCGGGGAAGGCGTCTACGACGCCTCGAAAATAGGCAAGTTGGAGGGGCTTGAAGCGGTCCGCAAAAAGCCCGGCATGTACATCGGCGGCACCGACGAACGGGCGCTGCACCATTGCATCTCGGAGGTGCTCGACAACTCCATCGACGAACATCTCGCCGGTTATGGAAAAAAGATCGAAGTCACCGTCCACGTCGACGGCTCCATTTCCATCCGCGACGA
This sequence comes from uncultured Verrucomicrobiae bacterium, assembly GCA_963702985.1. Lineage (GTDB taxonomy): Bacteria > Verrucomicrobiota > Verrucomicrobiia > Methylacidiphilales > UBA1321 > JABDGH01. The sequence continues at coordinate 3,395,653 of OY969777.1, read as the reverse complement.
AGGCCGCGGCATCCCCGTCGACACCGGCAAGGGCGAAACCATGCCCGCGGTGGAAATGGTGCTGACGCGGCTTCACTCGGGCGGCAAATACGGCCAGGGCGGTTACATCTTTTCCGGCGGCACCCACGGCGTCGGCGCGAAGTGCGTCAACGCGGTCTCTGAGTGGTTCGAGGTCGAGGTCTCGCGTGACGGCAAGGTCTACCACATGGAGTTCGAGCGGGGCAAAACCGTCAAAAAACTCGACGTTATCGGCAAGAGCAAATCGACCGGCACGCTCATCACGTTCAAGCCCGACCCGGAAATTTTCCAGGAGACGATCGAGTTCAAGAAGGAACTCATCGTGGGCCGCCTGCGCGAGCTGGCGTTCCTCAATCCCGGCCTCGAAATCGTCCTCACGGACGAGCGCACCGAGGACGCCGAGCCGGAGCGTTATTTCTACAAGGACGGCATCGAGGAATTCGTCAAGCAACTCGGCAAAAACAAGCAGGTGGTGCATCCCAAGCCGGTCCGCATCTCGCGTGTCAAGGAAGGGGCGGTCATCGTCAACGACACGCCGCGTCCGATCAAGATCGACATCGTTTTCCAATACAACGACTCCATCGCCGACCAGATTCTTTGCTTCACCAACACCATCACCAATCCCGACGGCGGCACGCACCTCGCCGGCTTCCGCTCGGCGCTGACGCGCGCGATCAACCAGTACGGCAAGACGAACAATCTCTTCAAGCCGAAGGACCCGGCGCTCTCGGGCGACGACGTGCGCGAGGGCCTCGTGGCCGTCATTTCGCTGCTCCATCCCGACCCGAAGTTCGAGTCCCAGACCAAGGTCAAGCTCCTCTCGCCCGAAGTGGAGGGCATCGTTTCCTCGGCGACCTACGAGAGCCTGATGAGCTTCTTCGACGGCAACCCGGGCATCGCCAAACGGATCATCGACAAGGCGCTCAACGCCGCCCGCGCCAACGAAGCGGCCCGCCGCGCCCGCGAAGCCGTGCGCAAGACCGCGCTTTCCGGCGGCGGCCTGCCCGGCAAGCTCGCCGATTGTTCGAGCCGCAATCCCGAGGATTCCGAACTCTTCATCGTCGAGGGCGACTCGGCCGGCGGCTCGGCCAAGCAGGGGCGCAACCGTCACAACCAGGCCATCCTTCCGATCAAGGGCAAGATTCTCAACGTCGAGAAGGCGCGCCTGGACAAGGTGCTCCAGAACGCCGAAATCCGGAACCTGATCATCGCGGTCGGCACCGGCATCGGCGACGGCGGCGACGGCGCGTTCAACCTCGACCGGCTGCGCTACCACAAAATCATCATCATGACGGACGCGGACGTCGACGGCTCCCACATCCGCACGCTGCTCCTGACCTTCTTCTTCCGCCAGATGCCCGAGCTGATTTTGAAGGGCTTCGTCTACATCGCGCAGCCGCCGCTCTTCCAGATCAAGCGCAAGAAGCGCGAGGAATACGTCGAGGGCGAAACGCAGCTCAACAAGATGCTCATCAAATTCGGCAGCGACGACGTCGAGCTCAAAAATCTTTCCGACAACAAGATCATCACCGACGGCTCGCTGGTCGAAATCCTCGACATGCTTGAATCCCTCGACAAGTTCACCCGCGCCATCGCCCGGCATGGCGGCGACTTCGCCGAGTATCTGGCCGTGCGCGATCATCGCACGCATGAGCTGCCGCGCCATTTGGTGAAGGTGCGCGAAGGCAACCTCGAAACGGTCCATTATTTCCATACCGACAATCAGCTCCACGACTTCGCCAAGGCGAATGTGGACTTGCGCCTTTTCGGCGAGGAGACCGTGGAGGAAGCCGAGGCCAATGGCGTCACCGCCGAGAAGCCCGCCGCCAAGGCCGTTTCCGCCGGCACGGTCAACCGCCGCCGCTGCATCCATGTCGAGCTGCACGAAAGCAAGGCCGTGGCCGAACTGCTCAACAAGCTCGAACGCAAGGGCCTTTCCATCGACCAATACCGCGCCGCCGACAAGCCTCTCTTTGAATTGCTCGAAGGCGAGGGCGACAACCAGAAAAAGCGCCCCATCTTTTCCATCCCGGAAATCCTCGAGGCGGTGAAGGAAGTCGGCAAGCGCGGCGTGCAGATCACCCGCTTCAAGGGCTTGGGTGAAATGGACGCGAAGGAGCTTTTCATCACCACCATGGACCCGGCCAAGCGCCGCCTGCTCAAGGTCGACGTGGCCGACGCCGTCGAGGCCGAGGAAATGTTCTCGCGCCTCATGGGCGACGAAGTCGAGCCGCGCCGCCAGTACATCGAGGACAACGCCCTCAACGTCCGCAATTTGGATATTTGACGGTAGGGACGGCAGTCCCTTGCCGTCCCATAATTTTGGGACGCGAAGGGACTCGCGTCCCTACCCCATAGGCTACCCGAACACCGCGCGGCAAATAATCACCGACGCAATCGGCCCGACGACATCCGCCACCAGCCCGGCGGGAATGGCGTGGCGCGTCTTGCGGATGCCCACCGAACCAAAGTAAACCGCGATGACATAGAACGTCGTCTCCGAACAGCCGTAGAGCGTGCCCGCCGTCAGCGCGATCAGGCTGTCGGGCCCGTGGTTCTTGATCAAATCCGCCAGCAGCCCAAGCGATGCCGCTGGGCTGAAAGGCCGGATCACCGCGAGCGGCACCAGTTCCGGCGGGAAGTGGAGCAGATTCGTCACGGGACTCAAGATCCAGGTGATGAGGTCCATCCCGCCCGCCGCGCTGAACATCCCGACCGCGGCGAGCATTCCCACGACGTAAGGCAGAATGCGAAGGAAAACCTGGAAACCCTCCTTGCCCCCCTCCACGAACTCCTCATAGACCGGGATGCGGCGCAACGCGGCATAGAGCGGGAAAAAGAGAATCAGCCACGGGATGGCCAGGAGCGAGAGGGCATCGACCAGCCGCCACAGGAAAAAGCGCGACGCAATTTCGGGCGCGACCGTTTGGCTCGTCGCCTCCGGGTTGGCGAAAAAGGGGAAAAGAGCATCGAACTCCAGCCTCAGAAATCTTGCGATCTCCGGAAATGCCGTGCCCAGAAGGAACCCCAGAAAAAGTCCGGCCACCATCGCGAGAATCCATTTCGAACCCGGCGCCCACGGCAACGACACATCGGCAAGCCCGGCTTGCTCCTCGACTTTTTGTCCCTCCGCCGCCTCGTTCGTGACGGCGGGGTTTTCCGATGGCGCAACGTTGCCCGCCGCCTGATCCACCGGCGCGAGCCGATACCACGGGCTTCGTTCGAGAAGCTTGCAGGTCCCGATGGCAAAAGCGTGCGCCACCGCCGTCGCGGCCAGCGAGGCGCCGATGATGACCGTCGGGTCCTTGCTGTGCGCCGCCGTCAGCAAAGCGATCACCGTGACAGGGATCAGGGTGATGGAACTGGTGTTGATCGCCAGCAGCATGCACATCGCGTTCGTCGCAACGCCGGGACGCTTGTTGAGTTTTTCCAGTTCGTTCATTGCGCGCAACCCGAGCGGCGTCGCGGCGTTGTTCAGGCCGAGGATATTGGCCGCGACGTTCATGATGATCGCGCCCATGGCCGGGTGATCCGGCGGCACTTCCGGAAAAAGCCAGACCATGACCGGCTTCAGCGCCAGCCCCAGCCGGTGGACCAGCCCCGCCTTCTCGGCCAGGCGCATCAGGCCGAGCCAAAGCGTCATCACCGCGAGCAGGGTGATCGCGAGGGGGTAGACCGCGTAGATCGCCCGGTCTATTCCGGCCTGGCCCACCTCCCCGATGTTGCCCCGGAAACCGCCCATCAGCACCGCCAGGCCGATCAGCCCGAGCCAGATATAATTCAACATGACCTCTCATTTAAAAGCCTGTCATCCCGAGCTTGTCGAGGATCAGTTCTCCTTCTCCGAAAAAAGAATGCTTTCGGGCAGATGTCCTTGGGTAGCCGCCGCTGTCCCTAGCGGCGGAAGATCGAAGGAGAGCGTTAGAAAGGCACCGCCGCTAGGGACAGCGGCGGCTACCTCTGAACCGTCGCCCGGAGGACGACGGCTACCCACGAAAACGCTGAGGCAAAAAAAGAAACAGAATCGCGCCCAGCGTGAAGAAAAGCGACGGCAGATTGATCAGCCACACCTGCTCCGGCTCGCAGGCGCAGACCGCCCAGCCCAGCGGCAAGGCAAGCGCGCAGGGCCACGCCGCCCACGGAAATCTCCCCGCCGTGACCACCCCCGGCAAAACGACGTCGAGGATGAGCACGTCGTTGTAACTGTTGCGGTAGGCCGGCAGGAAAAGATCGGCGAGGAAAAAACAGGCCGCCAGCCCCGGCAGCAAGCGCTCCGCCGGATGCCCGCGCGACAACCAGAGCCAAAGCGCGAAAGGCGCGCCCGCGGCGAGGAGAAGGACCTCGTCGGGCAACGGCGCCAGCCCCAGCCAGTTCCATAACGCCGGGAACGAAAATTCCGCGAACGGAATCGGCACGTAATGCGCGAGAATGTCCGTGGGCACTCCCTCGATTAAAGGGGGATAGGCCTGGGCGTAGTGGGGATAAAAATGGGTTCGGTTCAGCTCCGAATTGGTCTGCATCGCGGAGAAATAACCGGGCCAGCAGCCGGCCTCCCAAACCATCGGCAGCGCCAGCCCGAGCAGCAGCCCGGCCGCCGCTCCGGCCAGTTGACCGCGCCGGTGCAGCGCCAGAAACGGCCCGAGCAGCACGAACGGCGGGCGCAACGCGACCAGAAATCCCGCGATCAATCCCGCCCAAAAACCGTTGCCCCGCTTCGAATCGAGCGTCGCCGTCAGCCAGCACGCGAAAACAAACGCCAGCAGCACGTAGGACTGCCCGCGCTCCGCGTGCAACCGCCACGCCGCCGTGTAGGTGAACCCCACGACGAAAAGCGCCGTCAGCCAGCGCGCCGGGGATGTCGCGCACGCGCGCAGCCAAAGCCAGCCCGTGCCCAGCAGCAACAGCCATTGCGCGAGCAACCAGAGCAATTGCGCCAGCCGGTAAGGCAGCGCCGCCAGCGGCAGATGCAGCATCAACAGCGCGGGCGTCGCCGTGGTCCTGCTCACCTTAAGCTTGGGATTATTAAAGGGATCGCAATACTCCGCCGGTTCGCCCTTGTGCCACTTGTAATGATAGGCGTCGATTCCTTGCTCCAGCAGCCGCGCGCCCGTGATGCGGTTGCGCAAATCGATCGCGCCGCCCTGCGCCGTGTTGGCGAAGTCGATGCCGAAACTCACCACCAGCGCGAGCCCCACCGCCGCCCAGCCCATCGCCGGCATCATGCCTTTCATCGAGCGGTAACATAAGCCGGTTTAACCGCGAAAGAACATCCAAGACTTCGGAATGGGGGAACTTTCCAAGGTCAGGCCGGAGGCCGACCCTCCTCTTCGCAGGCTTTTCGCTTGGCCTCGAGTTGTTCCCAGCGGGTGTAGGCATGCTTGATGCGCTCTTCCAGCACCGCCAGCTCGGTCTTGAGTTGCGGGACGTTCTCCGGTTGCTTTTGATAAACCGCCGGGTCCCACAGCCTCGCGTTCAGCGCGCTGAGTTCGGCCTCCATCTTTTCGATCAGCGCGGGAAGCTCCTCCAACTCCCGCTGTTCGCGCTTGAGAAATTTCGGCCCTTTTTCCTGGCGGGCCTCGGCCGCGGGCTTTTCGGCAGGCTTTGCCGCAAGCTTTGCTTCGGGTTGGACCGCGACCGAAGGCGGCATCGGCGGGCGTTGCCGAATCCAGTCCTCATAGCCGCCGGTGTATTCGGTGACGCGCCCGCCGCCTTCGAAGACCAGCGTGCTGGTGACCACGTTATCCAGAAAAGCGCGGTCGTGCGAAACCAGCAGCAGCGTGCCGGCATATTCCAGGAGCAATTCCTCGAGCAGTTCGAGCGTTTCGGCATCGAGATCGTTGGTCGGCTCGTCCATCACCAGCACGTTGGCCGGTTGCAGGAAAAGCCGCGCGAGGAGCAGGCGATTGCGCTCGCCGCCCGACAGCATTTTCGCGGGCATCCGGATGCGGTCGGCGCGAAAAAGGAAATCCTGGAGATAGCTGTGGATGTGGCGCGGACGGCCCTGGAAGGTAACGGTCTCCGCGTCGCCCGCGACGTTCTGCGCGACTGTCTTCGCATTGTCGATCTGGCCGCGCAACTGGTCGAGATAGACGACCTGGAGGTTCGTGCCGAGCTTGACCGTGCCCGATTGCGGTTCGAGCCGGCCCAGCAGCAATTTCAGCAGCGTGGTCTTGCCGCCGCCGTTCGGCCCGATGATGCCGATTTTGTCGCCGCGCCAGACGGTCGTGGTGAAGTCGCGCACGATCGGCGCGCCGCCGTAGCCGAAGCTGATTTCCTTGGCCTCGATCACCTTTTGGCCCGACATGCCGCCGGCCTGGATTTCAATGCGGGCCGTGCCTTCGCGCTGGCGGCGTTCGCTCCGCTCGGCGCGCATCTTTTGCAGCGCGCGCACGCGGCCTTCGTTTCGCGTCCGGCGCGCCTTGACGCCCATGCGCAGCCAGGCTTCCTCCTGCGCGAGTTTCTTGTCGAAGGCGGCCCACTGCTTCTCCTCCGCTTCGAGGTTGGCCGCCTTGCGTTCGAGATAGGTGTCGTAATCGCAGGCCCAACTCGTCAACTTGCCGCGGTCGAGTTCGACGATGCGCGTGGCGAGTTTGCGCAGGAAGGCGCGGTCATGCGTGACGAAGAAAAGCGTCATCTTCGACTCCAGCAAAAAGCGCTCCAGCCACAGGATCGAATCGAGATCGAGATGATTGGTCGGCTCATCGAGCAGCAGAATATCGGGCTGCCCGGCCAGCGCGCGGGCCAGAAGGACGCGGCGCTTCAACCCGCCCGAAAGCGCGGAAAATTCGCGATCGGCGGGCAGTTGCATCTCGGCCGCGAGATCTTCCAGGCGCACGTCGGCCTGCCACTGCTCCTCGTGCCGGCCGGCGCGCAGGCCGGAATGCAGCACCTCCATGACGCTGCCGGTGATGTCGTCCGGAATCTCCTGGATCAGGCGCGTCACGACCGCCTCGGACGGAAGGATAAGTTCGCCTTCATTCGGCGTCTCCTCGCCCGTGATGACCCGCATCAGGCTCGTCTTGCCCGCGCCGTTGCGCCCGAGCAGGCAGATGCGCTCGCCCGCATCGACCTGAAAATCGATCCGGTCGAGCAGCGGCGCGGAGCTGTATTTAAGCGTGATTTGGCGGAGTTGCAGAAGCGGCATGGGAAGAGATGGGCCGGGGACTCTACTCTACTTCCCCGGAATCTGTCTTCAAAATTGGCGCGAAGAAGGCCCTTTGGGAGAACTCGTCTTTTGACGCAAGCCGCGCTAGTTTTCGGGATACACTTATGGTCAAAGGTCAAAAAGTAATCTGCGTGGATGACAAGGTGGAACCGGAAATCCGGAAGCTCTACGACAAGTGGATCAGCAAGGGCACGATTTACGTGATCCGGGATGTGATGCTCGCGCAAAACCGGAAGGCCGAGTGGGGCGAGGTCGGGCTGCTTCTCCAGGGCATCGTGAATCCGACGCAATCGATTCCGCCCTATCAGGAGCGCTCGTTCAACAGCGAGCGGTTTCGGCCCATCGAAGACAAGACCCTCACCGAGTCCCTCGAACAAGAGCAATTCGCCGAGTTGGAGAAGTAACCGTAGCCGCGCGCGCGAGGGCGTAACCGGTTGGCGCCGCGGCCCCGCCTTGAGGCGGCGTTTACAGCCGTGCTTCAGCTCGTAAATCCCACCGGTCACACGGACTTTAATTTCCCCCCTTGCGTTCATAGGGGAAGGTTGTACGTTTTTTACCTTGCCACGAATTATGGACGTCTCCGCCGCAAAAATTTCCTTTGCCTCGATCCTCGGCAACGCCGGCAAGCCTCTCTTCGTCCTGGAGATGGCCAACAACCACATGGGATCCGTCGACCACGGCATTCGCATCGTGGAGGAAATGGCCGAAGCCGTGAAGGGCTTTGATTTTCATTTTGGAATCAAATTGCAGTATCGCGATCTCGACACGTTTATTCATCCCGATTTCCGCGATCGCATGGACGTCAAATATGTCAAACGCTTCCAAGAGACCCGCCTGACGGAAGCGGAATTCAAAAAGTTGAAAAACGCGATCACGGCCATGGGCATGAAAGCGGTCTGCACACCGTTCGACGAAGTTTCCGTGGACCGCATCGAGAGTCACGGCTTTGACATCCTGAAAATTGCCAGTTGCTCGCTGACCGACTGGCCCCTGCTGGAACGGATCGCCCAGTCCAAACTGCCTGTCATTTTTTCGACCGCGGCGATGCCCGTTGAGGAGATCGACAAGGTTGTCAGTTTCTTCGAGCACCGGCAGAAGCCCCTGGCGATCATGCATTGCGTTGCCGAGTACCCGACGCCGAAGGAGCGACTGCAACTCAACCAGATTGCCTTGCTCAAGAATCGCTACCCGGCCCATGCGGTGGGTTATTCCACGCATGAAAATCCTGATAACGTCGATTCGGTCAAGATTGCCATCGGCCTTGGCGCGGAAATTTTTGAGAAACATGTCGGCGTGCCGACCGAAACGATCAAACTCAACGCCTACTCGGCGACGCCTGGACAAGTCCGCAACTGGCTTCTCTCCGCCGTCGATGCCATGGCCATGTGCGGCGTGGCCGGTTCCCGCCACACGTTTGGTGAAGCGGAGATCAAGGAACTGCATGCCCTGCGCCGGGGCGTTTTTGCGAAGCGGCGCGCCGCCAAGGGAGAGGAGATCGACACCTCGAAGGTCTTTTATGCCATTCCGGGCAAGGAAGGCCAGTTAACCGCCAACGACATGTCCAAGTACACTCGTTTTGCCGCCCGGAGCGACATCGAGGCCAATAGCCCGGTGATGTCGGAGGACATCGAGCGGACGCACATACGGGACAAGGTATCCGACATCGTGCAACAGGTTCGAAAATTTATCAAAAAATCGCGTCTGCCCCTGCCGGGAAAGGTCGACCTCGAGATTTCCCATCATTACGGGATCGAAAAATTTCACAAGACTGGCGCCATCCTGCTCAACATCGTCAACCGCGAATACTGCAAGAAGCTCATCGTCATGCTGCCGGGCCAGGGCCATCCGACCCACTTTCACAAGCTCAAAGAAGAGACCTTTCACGTCCAGTACGGCGAAATGACGATGACAATCGACGGGAAGGACCAAAAATACAAGGCGGGCGACCTGATTCTTGTTCCGCGCGAATGCAAACATTCCTTTGCCACAGGACCAGGCGTCATCTTCGAGGAAATCTCCTCGACTCATTACAAAGACGACTCCTACTATGCGGACGAATCGATCAATCACAACGAGCATCGCAAGACGCTTTTAACCTACTGGATGGAATGACCATCGTTTGGGACGTGGATGACGTCCTCAATGCGCTGACTCACGATTGGCTTTATCAGGAGTGGCTCCCCTCCCATCCGGAATGCCGGCTTGATTACGCTGGGCTGACCCAAAATCCACCGCATCGCCTTCTCGGAGTGGAGGAATCCACCTACTTGCGGTCGCTGGACAACTACCGTCTATCTCCAAACGCACGCATCGCGCGACCCGCGCCCGATCTGCAAGCCTGGTTTCAGCGGCATGGAGCCGGCTGCTCCCACATCGCCCTGACCGCGCGGCCTCTCGCGACGGTTCCGCCGCTGGCGGCGTGGCTTTTCGAGCACTTCGGGCTGTGGATCCGGGCTTTCGGATTCGTGCCGTCCGCCCGCCCGGATTGCCCCGCGCCCGTTTACCATGCCGGGAAGGGGGACTGGCTCAAGTGGATTTCAGCAGGCGATATTTTTGTTGATGATAATCCTTACAACATCGAGCAGGCCGCGGCGCTCGGCCTCAAAACAATTCTCATCCCGCAACCCTGGAACAAGGCCGCGGGCACACACAGGGAGGCGCTTAATTCACTCGCGAACGCCGCGGGTCTCTGCTAATTCTCGTCACGCTTGAAGCTATCCGATTACGTTGCTGATTTTGTCGCCCGACTCGGCGTCAAGCACGTCTTTTTGCTGCCAGGCGGCGGAGCCATGCATTTAAACGATTCCTTCGGGAATCATCCCGGCATAAGCTATGTCTGCAACCTGCATGAGCAGGCTTGCGCCATCGCGGCGGATGCCTACGGGCAATATACCAACAACTTGGGCGTTGCCCTGGTCACGACCGGTCCGGGTGGCACGAATGCGCTCACAGGCGCGGCGGCGGCCTGGCTCGATTCAACGCCGTGCCTCTTTATCAGCGGCCAGGTGAAACGGGCCGATATCAAAGGCAACCGCGGGGTGCGGCAGATCGGTTTTCAGGAAATCGACATTGTGCGGATGGCCGAGCCAATCACCAAATACGCCGTGACGGTAACCGACCCGGAGTCGATCCGTTTTCACCTGGAAAAGGCGGTTTCGGAGGCGCGAACGGGACGCCCGGGGCCGGTCTGGATCGACATTCCCCTCGACGTGCAGGCGGCGCAAATCGAGCCCGGCGAACTGGGCGGTTTTGCTCCCGCCGAGCAGAATCCGGCCGGGGTTGAATCGACCGTGGAAGCGGCTTTGGAACTCCTCCGGCACGCCCAACGACCTGTGATCCTCGCTGGCAATGGCGTGCGCCTTGCAAAGACGCTGGACGATTTCCATGCCCTGATTGAACACCTGCAAATCCCCGTCCTGTTAACGTGGAAGGCGATCGACTTTTTGGCCGAAGATCATCCGCTCTATTGCGGCCGCCCGGGCGGCACGGGACAGCGCGGAGCAAACTTCACCCAACAAAACGCCGACTTGTTGCTCGTCATCGGGGCACGGCTCGACGCCGGCCAAACCGCTTACAACCATGCCAATTTCGCCCGTGCCGCGCGCCGGATCATGGTCGATATCGACCCGGCCGAGATTGACAAAATGCAGACCAAGATTCATTTGCGCGCGCCATTCGATGCCGGGATTTTCCTCAGGGAATTCGCCGCCCGGCTTGGCCCCGAGCGTCCGGCCGAATGGTCCTCGTGGCTGGCCCGGTCGAGGGACTGCCACCTGCATTATCCGCTTTGCCTGCCCGAATTTTGGCGGCGCGCCGATTTCGTGGACAATTATGTTTTCATCGAGGTGCTCAGCGAACTGATGACGGGCGACGATCTGCTCGTGCCGGGCAGCAGCGGCCAATGCAGCGAAATCACCATGCAGGCGTTCAAAGTCAAAGCCGGACAGCGCATTCTTAACAGCGAGGGCTTGGGCCCGATGGGCTTTGGGATCGCCGCCCCGCTCGGCGCCTGTCTGGCCAGCGGCGGGAGGAAGACCATCTCCGTCGACGGAGACGGCGGTTTCATCATGAACGTGCAGGAACTCGAGACGCTTCGCCGCCTCAACCTTCCGGTCAAAATATTCGTCCTGAACAACAACGGCTACGGCTCCATCCGCGCGAGCCAGCGCAACTATTTCCAAGGGCGCTACGTGGCGAGCGATCCGGGGAGCGGCCTGACCCTCCCCAACCTGCGAAACATTTCGGAAACATATGGCCTGGCCTATGCGCGCCTGGAAAATCATTCCCAGATCCGCGAACGGGTCGCGACATTCCTGGCTGGTGAAAACCCCGCGATCTGCGAGGTGATGATTTCTCCCGACCAGGCCACGCAGCCGCGTGTCACCTCGAAACAACTACCCAACGGCGGTTTCGCTTCCAATCCGATGGAGGACATGTCGCCGCTCCTCAGCCGCGAAGAGTTCAACGCCCATATGCTTGTCTCCACTGAGAATTGAACGGTCATCTTAAAATTCCACGCCCTGGGCCTCCCTTTCCCATGCACGCCGAACCCGAAACTCCTTATCCGCAACGGCCCTGCCCGATCTGTTTGGGCCGGGAATCGAAGGCGCTTTTCCATCAGACCTTCGCCACTTTTTCCGAGAGCAGCCTGATGGACGGCTACGATGTGGTGATTTGCAAGGCCTGCGGCGGATGCTTCGCGGACGCAATCCCCGCGCAGGAGGCTTTCGATCTCTACTATGCTGAAATGTCAAAATACGCCCACGGCGATACGGATGGGAAAATCAGCCCCGTTGATACCGGTCGCTTTCAACAGGTGGCCGATTCCGTCGCGCCCTACGTGCAACCGCACGAAAGCATCGTCGATGTCGGATGCGCCACCGGCGGCCTTCTCGCGGAATTCAAGCGTCGCGGCCATCGCAACCTCATGGGCTTCGATCCTTCTCCCGCCTGTGCCGCGGCCGCCCGCCGCCTTTACGACATCGACGTGCGCCCGGTCACGATCAACCAGCTTGACCAGGTGACGGAGCGTTTCGATGTGATGATGCTGACCGGCGTCTTCGAACACCTGTGCGATTTGGAATCCTCCATTGCCTTGTTGACCCGGCTTCTCAAGCCCGGCGGCCGCCTCTATCTCGAAGTCCCCGACGCCAGCGCCTATTTTAAATGGCACAGCGCTCCCTTCCAGTTCTTCAGCATGGAACACGTCAATTTTTTCTCGCCGACATCGCTGGCCAATTTGCTCGGACGTCACGGTTTCGCCTGCAATTTTTCCAACCGCGTGAAACGCTTTCTGGGGCCGACGGCGGTCGAGCCGGCGGTTTCGGCCCTCTTCACCCATACCGGAGAACCCGCGTCCATGGCCTATGATAACGAGACAGAGCCGGGCGTGCGGAAGTACATCGATCTTTCCCGCGCGCTTGAGTCCCGCCTCCACGGCGTCATCGACGATCTGGCCCAAAGCCGGGTCCCCCTCGCCGTCTGGGGCGCGGGCACCCATACGCTGCGCCTGTTGAAGACGTCATCGCTGGCCAAAGCAAACCTCGTCGCGTTCCTCGATTCCAATTCCGCTTACCAGGGGAAAACACTCCAAGGCATTCCCATCCTGGAGCCCGGCACGTTTGATCCGCGCGATGCGACCATCCTCATCTCGTCCCATGTCTTCGAGCAGGAAATCAAAGACCGGATTCAAAACCATCTGAGATGGCCGAACAAACTTGTCTGTCTTTATGAAAATGCCCCTACCGCGCTGAGTCAGGAAACAAGCGGGCGTTAAGGGCGCCAAACTACCTCCTGATTTGCGCTCCCGCCTCGGGGACATCGGAGACCCCGGCCTTCGTGGCGAGCTTCGAAGCGTCCCATCCGCCGCCCAGCGCCTCGATCAGCAGGACGCTGGTGGTCATGCGCCGCGTGCGGATATTCACGGCGGCGATCTGATCGCTGAGCACGGTCGTCTGGGCGGTGATCACGGTCAGATAATCGACCGTGCCGGCTTTGTACTGGTTCGTGGAAACGTCGAGCGATTGTTGGGCCGACGCGACGGCCTGGTCCTCGGCGGCGGCTTCGTCCTCCAGGATGCGCAGCCCGGATAGATCGTCCTCCACCTGCTGGAAGGCGGTCAGCACGACCTGCCGGTAATTGGCGACGGTCGCATCATAATTCGCCTGGGCTTCCTGGACCTGGCCGTGAATTTTGCCCGCGTCGAAAATCGTCTGCGCGATGGCCGGGCCCACGGACCACAAAAAACTGGGGCCGGAAAACAACTGCGAGAGTTGGATCGCCTCGAGCCCCGTCGAGGCGCTGAGGGTGAGCTGGGGGTAATAGGCCGCGACCGCCACTCCGATGGAGGCGTTGGCCGAGGCGACCTGCCGCTCGGCTTGCGCGATGTCGGGCCGGCGTTCCAGCAAGGTCGAAGGCATCCCCACCGGAATCCGGGGCGGCGTCCCGGTCAGGGAAACTTTCTTGAGCGAGAAATCCGGGGCGGGCCTCCCGATCAGCGTCGCGATGGCATCTTCATAAACGGCGCGCTGGACGCCCACATCGATGAGCTGCGCTTTCGTCGTGTCGAGCTGGGTTTTGGCCTGGGCCACGTCGGCCTGCGAGGCGATGCCGCTGTTGTAGCGGTTGGTCGTCAGCTCGAGATATTTCTCATAGGAGGCGACCGTGGCCTTCAAAAGTTCCCGCTGGGCGTCAAGGCCGTGCAGGCTGAAGTAGTCTTGGGCCAGGGTCGCCTGATATGACAAACGGGCGTTTTCCAGGTTGGCGAAGGAGGCCTGGGCCGTCGCGGAATTGGCCTCGACATTGCGGCGGACGCTGCCCCAGACATCAACCATGTAGGTCGCTTCCGCGGGCAGGTTGTAGAGACTCACGACTGTCGCCCCGACATGCTGATTGCTCCTGCCCGAACCGCCGGACGCGCCGCCTCCGCCGCTCGAACCGCCGCTGGTGAGGTGCTGCGACGCCTGCGACTCCGTGAAGGCCGGATTGGCCGTGACCGTCGGGAAGAAAGCCGAACGGGCCACCTTCACCGCCGCCGCGGCTTGGCGGAACTGGGCCTCGGCCTGAAGCACATTTTGATTCGAGATATTGACCTGGTCTTCCAGGGCGTTGAGTTGGGGGTCGTGGTAAATCTCCCACCATTTTCCCCGGATCATGTTGTCCCCGGGGTGCGCCGGTTTCCAATCGGCGGATTCCTTGTAGTTGGCGGCGGGAGCGGGCGCCGCGGGCATGACGTAATCCGGCCCGACCGAGCAGGCGGTGAAAAGGAGCGGCAAAGCAAGCGACAGAGACCATTGATTCAACCCTTTCAGGGTAGTTGCCGGGGGAATGCCAACCCAGGGTAGGCGCTGGCGCGCCAACCCTGGGCTGTATGATGGCCATCCCTTCAGGATGGCTCCGAGGAAAGACCAGAAAGACAATTGATGCCGGTCGGACTTCAGGATGGCTCCGAGGAAAGACCAGAAAGACAATTGATGCCGGTCGGACTTCGGCTTCAGCGCAACCCTGCAAGGGTTGCAATCATTTAGCCCAGGGTTGGCGCGCCAGCGCCTACCCTGGGTGCCCTTCGTCCAAAGAACAACCCTGAAAGGGTTGAATTGCGCGCATCCCGGCGCGGCGATGGCTGCATTTTGATGCTTTGGCGCAGGGGGCATTCTCATATTCAAGCTTCCTGGCCGAGGGGCAATTCTTCGGCCACATCCTTCTCGGGGACTCGCTTGGCCCGGAACGCGAGGCGGTCCATGTATAGATAAATCACCGGCGTGGTGTAGAGCGTCAGGACCTGGCTGACCAGCAGGCCGCCGATAATCGCGATGCCGAGCGGACGGCGAAGCTCGCTCCCGGTACCTGTATCGAAAGCCAGTGGAACGGCGCCGAGAATCGCGGCCATGGTGGTCATGAGAATGGGACGGAAGCGCAACTGGCAGGCCTCATAAATCGCGTCCCGCGAATTCTTGCCTTCATCGCGCTCCGCGGCGAGCGCAAAATCGACCATCATGATGGAGTTCTTCTTGACGATGCCGATGAGGAGAATGACGCCGATCACCGCGATCAGGCTCAGGTCGGTTCCGGTCACCATCAGCGCCAGCACCGCGCCCACCCCGGCCGGAGGCAGCGCGGAGATGATCGTGATGGGGTGGATGTAGCTTTCATATAAAATCCCGAGGACGATATAGACGGCCGCAAGGGCCGTCGCGATCAGGACCGACTCGTTGGCCAGCGAAGACTGGTAGGCCTGCGCCGTCCCCTGGAAGCTGCCGCGGACCGTTGCCGGAAAATGGATCTGCTTTTCCGCCGCGTCGATGGCGTTGACGGCATCGCCCAGCGCCACGCCGGGCTGGAGATTGAACGAGAGCGTGACGGCGGAAAACGGGCCCTGGTGATTCACCGCCAGGGGCGCAGTGGTCGAGGCGTAATGGGCCAGGGCGCCGAGCGGCACCTGCTGGCCGGCGGACGACGTGACGTAAATATTGCGCAGCCCCTCCGGGTTGAGCCCGTATTCCGGGGCCGCTTCCATGACCACATGGTACTGGTTGAGCGCCGTGTACATGGTGGAAACCTGCCGCTGGCCGAAGGCGTCGTAGAGCGTGTTGTCGAGGAGCGCGGCGGAGATGCCGAAGCGGCTGGCGGTATCTCGGTCATATTCCAACTGCGATTGCAGGCCCAGGTTCTGCTGGTCGCTGTTGACGTCGGCCAGAATGGGAATTTTCTTCAACTCGTTCATCAGCTTCGGAGCCCATTGCGCCACATCGCTGTGGTTGTCGCTTTGCAAGGTGTATTGGTAGAGCGCCTGGCTTTGGCGCCCCCCGATGCTGAGGTCCTGGGCCGGCGCGAGATAAAGCGTCGCGCCGGGGATGCGGGCGAGTTTTGGACGCAGATCCGCCATGACGAGGTCGACCGATTTTCTCTGCTCCAACGGCTTCAGGGTGATGAACAGGCGGGCCGTATTCATGCCGCCGCCGCCCCCGGTAAAGCCGGCCAAGGTTTTGACGGCAGGCTCGGCCATCACGATTTTGATCATCTGCTGGAGACGCTGATTCATCGCGTCAAACGATGTGTCCTGGTCCGCCTGGATCGATCCCATGATACGCCCCGTGTCCTGTTGCGGGAAGAAGCCCTTGGGAACGTGAATGAACAAATAGACGTTGAGCCCGATGGTGATAAACAAGACGATGAGCATGAGGGCCGGATGCCGCAAGACTCTCGTCAGGGTGTATTCGTAGGCCCCCAGCAGTTGGTTGAAGAGGTGTTCCGTAAACCGGTAAAGCCTCCCGTGCCCGGCCCGCGCCGGCTTCAAAAGCATCGCGCACATCATCGGAGTGGTGGTCAGCGAAATCACCATGGACACGAGGATGGCCACGGCCAGGGTGACGGCGAATTCGCGAAAGAGCCGCCCGACGATCCCCGCCATGAGCAGGATCGGAATGAAGACGGCGATGAGCGACAGGCTGATCGAGAGAACGGTGAACCCGATCTCCTTCGATCCCAGCAACGCGGCATCGAGCGGCGGCATGCCCTTTTCCAGATGGCGCGTGATGTTTTCCGTCACGACAATCGCGTCATCCACCACAAACCCGGTCGAGATGGTCAACGCCATGAGGGATAGATTATCCAGACTGTAGCCGAACAAGTACATCACGCCAAAGGTGCCGATGAGCGAGACGGGGACAGCGACCCCCGGAATCAACATGGTGCGGACCTCGCGCAAAAAGACGAAAACCACGAGGATGACCAGGACGACCGCGACCATCAGGGTGCGCTCGACGTCGAGAATGGAGGCGCGGATGGTCGTCGTCCGGTCCATGACGACCGAGAGATTCATGGCCCGGGGAATCGAGTTCTGCAACTGCGGGACAAGCGAGTAAATGCGATCGACCGTGTTGATGATGTTGGCGCCCGGCTGACGAAAGACAATGAGCAGCACGGAGGGCTTGCCGTTCGCGTAACCCGCCGTGTGGATGTCTTCGACCGAGTCCACGCACGTCGGCGATGTCGGCCACGCGCACCGGGGCGGAATTGCGATAGGCGATGATCAGGGGCCTGTAATCGACCGCCTTGAAAAGCTGATCGTTGTCTTCGACGGTCCAGGTGCGCGCGGCATCGGCAAAATGGCCCTTGGGCTTGTTCGAGTTCGCATTGGCCAGGGCGGTCCGCACCTCTTCCAGGCCGATGCCGTATTTGTTGAGCGCCATCGGATTCACCTCCACGCGCACGCCGGGAAGGGAACTGCCGCCGACGGTCACCTGCCCGACGCCGCTGACCTGGGAAAGCTTTTGCGCGAGAATGGTGGAGGCCGCGTCATACATCTGGCCCTTGCGATAAATATCCGAGGTCAGCGCGAGGATCATGATGGGCGAATCGGCCGGGTTCACCTTCCGGTAGGTGGGGTTGCCGGGGAGGTTGGCCGGCAGGTTGCTGCGCGCAGCGTTGATCGCGGCCTCCACGTCCCGCGCAGCCGCGTCGATGTTCCGGCTCAGATCGAATTGCAGCGTGACGTTCGTGGAACCCAGCGTGCTCGACGAGGTCATCTGCGTGACGCCGGCGATGCGGCCAAACTGGCGCTCGAGCGGCGTGGCCATCGAAGAGGCGACGATGTCCGGACTGGCGCCGGGAAGGCCGGCGCTGACCGAGATGGTGGGGAAATCAACCTGCGGAAGAGGAGAAACGGGCAGAAAATAGAACGCCAGAGAACCCGACAGCGCGATGGCAAGCGTGAGCAGCGTCGTGGCGATGGGCCTGCGGATAAACGGTTCCGAGATGCTCATGAAGTCCCCCAAGGCGACCGTTCATGCGCTTCAACCCTTTCAGGGTTGGTCGTTTCTGAATTTACCCAGGGTAGGCGCTGCTGCACCAACCCTGGGCTGTATGATTCCAACCCCGTTGGGGTTGGCGGGAAACCGGAAGACCTTGCCGATGCGGTGTGGGCTGCGCGAAATAACGGCCTCATGTGGCCTCCGTCCCCAGGCCCGGGCCGCTCGTCGGCTCCGGGTTCTCTTCGTCGCCGCGCGCCGGCGCGGGAGGCGCGCCAAACACCCACTTTCCGAGGCGGTCAAAGCCGAGATAAATCACCGGCGTCGTATAGAGCGTGAGCAGTTGGCTCACGATCAGGCCGCCGACGATGGCGATGCCGAGCGGACGGCGCAGTTCCGAGCCGGTGCCCGAGCCGAGGGCCAGGGGAAGGCCGCCGAACCATCGCGGCCAGCGTGGTCATGAGGATGGGCCGAAAGCGAAGCAGGCAGGCCTGGTAAATGGCGTCGAGCGGCGTCAGGCCCTGCTCGCGCTCCGCGTCGAGGGCGAAGTCGACCATCATGATCGCGTTTTTTTGCACGATGCCGATCAGCAGGATGATGCCGATGAGCGCGATGACGTTCAGGTCGTTATGGAACAACATGAGCGCCAGCAGCGCGCCCACGCCCGCCGAGGGAAGCGTGGAAAGGATGGTGATCGGATGAATGAAGCTCTCGTACAACACCCCGAGGATGATGTAGACCGTGATCATCGCGGCCAGAATCAGGAGCGGCTCGCTGGTCAGCGAAGCCTGGAACGCCTGCGTCGCGCCCTGGTAGGCGGCCTCGATGCCGGGAGGCATGTTGAGGTCTTTTTTGGCCTGGTCGATGGCGGTCACCGCATCGCTCATGGACATGCCGGGCGCCAGGTTGAAGGAAAGCGTGATGACGGGAAACTGGCCCTGGTGCGTGATGGTCAGGGGGCCGGCTTTCGCGCCCCAATGCGTGAACGCGCTTAAGGGCGCAGCCACCGGACTGGACATGGCGGGAAGGGGGCTTGTTGTCGTGCTCGCCGCACCGGGGCCGGTTGTGGCGGCTGGCGCACTCGATGTCGTGCCGGCGCCGGACGTGATGCCCGAGGTGGAAGGCGTGATGTAGACATCGTTGAGATTGGAAGGATTTTGCTGGAACTTCGGGTCCACTTCGAGAATCACATGATACTGGTTGACCTGGGTGAACATGGTGGAGATCTGGCGCTGGCCGAAGGAATCGTAGAGGGTGTTGTCGATGGCCGCCGTGGTCAGGCCGAGGCGCGAAGCCGTGTCGCGATCCAAAACCAGCGAGGCGCGCAACCCCGAGTTCTGCTGATCGCTGGCCACATCGCTCAACTGGGGCAGCGTCTTGAGTTTGGCCAGCAACCGCGGCGCCCAGGTGTTGAGTTCGTCCACATTGGGATCTTCGAGCGTGTACTGATACTGCGTGCGGCTGACCCTGTCGTCGACCGTGAGGTCCTGCACCGGCTGCATGTAGAGCGTGATGCCGGAGATGGCCGCGAGCTTCGGTTGCAGGCGCTGCATGACGTCAGCCGCCCCGACCTTGCGCGCTTCGAGGGGTTTGAGGTTGATCTGGATGCGCCCGGCGTTGAGCGTGGTGTTGGTGCCATCCACGCCGATGAACGAAGAGAGGCTTTCGACGGCGGGATCCTCGAGGATGATTTTGGCCAGGGCCTGCTGGCGTTCCGACATGGCCGGAAAGGAAATATCCTGGTCGGCCTCGGAAACGCCCTGGATGATCCCGGTGTCCTGGATCGGAAAGAGGCCCTTCGGGATTTCGATGTAGAGGTAGAAGGTGAGCGCGAGCGTGCCCAGCGCGATCAGCAGCACCAGGGGCTGGACGCGAAGGACAACTTTGAGCGTTTCCCCGTAAAACGAGATGACGGAGTTGAACATGTTCTCGGAAAGCTGATAGAGCCGGCCATGGCGGGCCTTCTCGCGCTCGCGCAGACAGCCGCGCCGCGAGCATGGGCGTCAGCGTCAGCGACACCACCGCCGAGATCAGGATGGTGAAGCTCAGCGTGATCGCGAATTCGCGAAAGAGCCGCCCGACGATATCGCCCATGAAAAGCAGCGGGATCAGCACGGCGATGAGCGAGATCGTCAGCGCGACGATGGTGAACCCTATCTGGCCCGCCCCCTTCAACGCCGCCTCCATCGGAGCCATCCCCTCCTCGACGTAGCGGACGATGTTCTCGATCATCACGATGGCGTCGTCCACCACGAAGCCGGTCGAGATGGTGAGCGCCATGAGCGTGAGGTTGTTGATGCTGAAGCCGAACATGTACATCGCCGCGAAGGTGCCGATGAGTGAGAGCGGAACGGCCACGCCCGCGATGAAGGTGGCGGAAAGGGTGCGCAGGAAAACGAAGATCACCCCGACGACCAGGCCGACGGTCAGCATCAGTTCGAACTGCACGTCCGCGACCGAAGCGCGGATGGTCGTGGTGCGGTCCGTCAATATTTGCAGCTTGATCGTGGAGGGCAGCGACTGGCTCAATTTCGGCAGCAGTTTTTTGATGCTGTCCACCACGGAGATGATGTTGGCGCCGGGCTGTCGCTGGATGTTGACGATGATGGCCGGAATATCATTCATCCAGGCGGCTTGGCGGTTATTCTCGGTATCATCGATGACGTGAGCCACGTCGGACAATCGGACCGGCGCGTTATTGCGGTAGGCCACGACGATGCCGGCGTAATCGGCGCTGGTGAGAATCTGGTCGTTGGCCCCGATCTGGTAAGTCTGGAGCGGCCCGTTGAAACTGCCCTTGGCCTGGTTGGCGTTGGCCGCCGTGACCGCCGTGCGGAGGTCCTCCATGTTGATGCCGTAGGCGGAAAGGGCCGTCGGGTTGGCCTGGATCCGCACCGCCGGCTTTTGACCGCCGACGATGCTCACCAGCCCGACGCCGGAAAGCTGGGAGATTTTTTGCGCCAGCCGCGTGTCGGCCAGATCCTCGATCTTGGAAAGCGGGACGGTCTCCGAGGTCAGCGCCAAGCGTGATGATGGGCGCGTCGGCCGGATTGGTCTTGCTGTAGATCGGCGGGTTCGGCAGATCGGCCGGCAGATAAGTGCCCGCGGCGTTGATGGCCTGCTGCACCTCCTGCTCGGCGATGTCGATATTGAGGCTTAGATTGAATTGCAGCGTGATGACCGAGCTGCCATCCGAACTGGTCGAGGTCATTTGTTGCAGGCCGGCCACCTGGCCGAACTGCCGTTCCAGCGGCGCGGTGACGGAGGAGGCCATGACCTCCGGGCTGGCGCCGGGATAAAAGGTGACGATCTGCATCGTCGGGTAATCGACCTCCGGCAAAGCGGAGATCGGCAGTTGCGTGTAGGCCACCCATCCGGCCAGCAAAATCGCGGCCATCACGAGGGTGGTCGCGACGGGGCGCAGGATAAACGTCCGGGAAGGACTCATGAATTCCTTTTCGGAAAGATGCTAGCTGCCGGGAGCGGGAGCGGCCGCGGCGGTCGCGCCGGCTTGTTTTTTGTTGTCGTCGCCTTTGGGAAGGATGACCTTGGCGCCGTTCGTGAGTTTGTCGACGCCGTCAATGACCACGACATCCCCCGCCTCCACGCCGCTGGTAATTTCGGCCTTGTCCCCGTCGATGGTGCCGACGACGACGTTTTTCATGCTCACCGTGGCGGCGTTCGGATCGCTGTCGTCCACGACGTAAACGAACGTGCCCTGCGTGCCATACTGGATGGCCGCGACGGGGACGATGACGACATCCTTTTTTGTCTCCACCAAAAGACGGGTGTTCACGAATTGATTGGGGAAGAGCGCATTGTCCTCGTTCAGAAAGATGGCCTTCAACTTGAGCGTCCCCGTGGCCGGGTCGATCTGGTTGTCGAAGGTCAGCAGCGTGCCCGTGGCGAGTTTGTTCTTGTTCGCGCGGTCCCAGGCTTCGACGGTCAATTTCTGGCCGGCCGCGAGCTTGGGCTGCACGGCGGGAACGCTGTCTTCCGGAATGGTGAAGATCACCGTGATGGGCTGGATTTGCGTGATGACGAGCAGGCCGCTGCTCGACGTCGATTGCACGTAATTTCCCACATCGATCAGGCGCAAGCCCACCCGGCCGCTGATCGGCGCGGTGATGTTGCAGTAGGCGATGTTGAGCTTGGTCGCATCCATGAGGGCCTGGTCGCTGTCGACCGTGCCCTGGTACTGCTTCACCAGCGAGACCTGCGTGGCCAGCGTCTGTTCGGGGATGGAATTCTGCTTCCAAAGGGTTTCGTACCGCTGCAAATCGATGTTCGCATTGTCGAGCAGCGCCTGGTCGTGCTCCTTCTGCGCGGCGTATTGCGCGAGCTGGGCCTCGTAGGGCCGGCTGTCGATCTGCAACAGAAGATCGCCCGCCTTGACCATCTGGCCCTCCGTGAAGAGGACCTTCATGAGCTGTCCGTTCACGCGGCTTTGGATCGTGTCGGTGTTCAGCGGAGTGACCGAACCGAGTCCGACCAGATAGACGCGGATGTCCCCCTTGGCGGCAGTCGCGGGAACAACGCGTATTTTGTCGCTCGCTCCGCCGCGGCCGTGCCCCCCGGTCGTTGCGGCGGCATTGGCCGTCTGGGCTTTCGGCAGGAAATAAAAATAATAAACGCCGGCGGAGATCGCAGCCAGGAGCATGATCCCCAGCACGATCCAGAGCCCGGCGCCGGAGCGGCGCTTCACCGGCCCCCCGGCAGGAGCCCTTGGAACGGCCGGCGCGCCGTTCGGAGGGGGCGCAAGCGGCGCGGGCCGGGGAGTTTCTTGCTCAAAGGCTTTTTGTGCCATAAGTGATCTTTAGAGCTGAGAGGGCAGGTCTGAGGCGCATTATACTACTTTGGTTCCTGAGTCGGCGAGCTTTGATCGGGAAGCAACACGCTGGTTAGCTTTTTTTCGTGTTCGGCGATGGCCTTTTCGTACGCCGCGCGATGCTCGGGATTCAACTGCGCCGCGATCTTTCGGTGATAATCGTCGAGCGTGACGATAACATCCACTCCAAATTGATGCCGAAACTGGTAGAGGCGCCGGGTCATTTCCCTCGTCAGGGGATCGATCCTGCTTTGTTCGTCAGGGGTCAAGTGATACTCATCGGCGTACTTTTTATCGATGCGTGCGGCCATGCTGTCCGGATCGTTCGTCCTGCTCATGAACGTGGATAGCCGCGTGTCGGTATAACTCCAGGTCGCAAGCCCGCCGGCCAGGGCCCCGATCAGAAAGACTCCGATAAAGTCGGCGATAATTTTTCGGGTGGGACGCATGGCCATGATTGTCTCACGAGACCTGGATATTTTCCATCTGAACGAGACTTCTGACTCCCGGCTCGAAATCCCCACTCCGATCCCGGAAATTCACGGTCAGAGTCACGGTCGCCGCGACCGCCAGCGCGGCCAGGGAGGCGAGCAGCGCGCGCCAGCCGATCCGCTCGATTTCTTCCTGCTGTTGCTTTTCCGCCCTCAACCGGGCGAGCATCCCGGTGATGAAGCCATAGGGGAGATCGACTTTTCCCGTAAAAGTCGGGGCGCCGCGCAGAAGCAGGCTCTGCCATTTTCCATCTTCGCTGGAATTCATATTCATTTTCGCTCCTCGAGTTTGTGAATCATTTGACGAAGCTGGGGGCGGACGCGGAACAGGCGCATCTTGATTTTTGAGACGCTCCAACCCGTCGCATCGGAGATTTCCCGCAACGAACGGCCTTCCAAGTCAACCATGAGAATAAGGCTGCGATCCTCCGGGGACAGGCAAGAAAGTATTTTGTCCACCAGATCGCGCGCCGAGATCGCATCGCCCGCGTCCGGCACGCTGCCCGTAATCCAGGCGGCGTCAAAGACCTCCGATTCTTCCGGCGTCAAATCGGTCCGGCGAACCTCGGGACGGATTTTCTGGGCGCGCAACCGATCCAAGCAGGTCGTCAGGGCAAGACGCGAGACCCAATGGGTGATCGGGGCGTCGCCCTTGTACTGGTGCAGCCTGGAAAACGTCTTCATCAAAATCTCCTGGACCAGGTCCTTCTCATCGTCCCGGCGGGGAAGATGGGTGCGGACAATCCTGAAAATAACCGGGAAGAGATGCCGGATGAGTTCCTCCGCGGCGGCTTCATCGCCTTGTTTCCAGCGCCGCAACCAGCCGTCCACATCCATAGCTTCATCCATCTCCCCTCCAGTGTAACCATCGGCGGCATCGTGCAATAGTTGATTCGAAGCGGCATCATAACTCTTCTCATGCCTTAAGACGCCGCAGCCGGAGAAACGGTCACGGACACGTGTGCTTAGAACGCGCGCTTTCAACCGGACTTAACCTGAGCTGCAAAGACGTTGAAATCGCAAGACGCACGGGCCTCGCGGCGTTCGGGCTTGAGATGGGGAGAAAACCGAGTAGATTCAATTTCTTATGTCGAGCGCCAACAACCTGCTTTTCACGGTGGAAGAGGCGCTTGTCCGCCTCGGGCAAACCAAGGAGCAGGGATGTCTTCTGGTATCCAAGGGGACGGAATTGATTCATATTTACGTGCAGGACGGTTTTGTCATTCGTGCGTACAGCGGGATCAGGGACGGAGAGGAGGCCGTGGAACAAGCCATGCACTTGGCGGATGCCTCCTATACGTGGCTGCGGGGTACTCAACCCCCCGATCCGAACAAAAACATTTACCTGAGTATTCGAGAGTTCGCCGCCAAGCACGGCAACATTACCAAAAGCAAAGTCGCCGAAACGAGCCGGGTCGTCGGGATGGCGAAAAAGGAAAGCGAATCCAAATTCAAATACTTTCTCGTTCCGCAGGACAGGCCGACGGAGAAGCTCTTCTTGACCAAAACCTCAACCGTGTTGGGCCGCGATAAAACGTCCGATTTGGCGATCGATAATTCCGATGTGTCCCGGCGGCACTGCCTCTTGGACATTCAGGCCCGAGGGGTATTCATTTTGGACCTCGACTCAACCAACGGAACTTTCGTAAATGGCATCCTCGTGCGCGACGGGTATCTCAATCCGGGAGATCGCATCGAGTTGGGCCCCTGCATGTTCACCCTCAACCGCGAACCGATTGAGCCGGGCGGGTTTTAGAACTCATTTGCCCTATCTTGAAGAAACGCCCTAGGGTGGAATCCTATGCCCGCGCGCTGGCCCCGGCCTTCCTTTTACGTGGTGATCGTCCTGGTCATCTCGCTGGATCAACTCACCAAAACGTGGGCCACGGCGTCCCTTCTTCCGCTCAGAACGGTGACGCTGGCGCCGGGCCTCTTTAACCTGACTTACGTGCGGAATACCGGGATCGCGTTCGGGATGTTTAAGGGACAGGGGCTGCTCGTTGGCCTCTTCGTGGTCGCACTGGCCCTGATCGCACTTTATTACGCGCGGGGCCTCAACTGGGCCGGTTGGGAGCCGAACCTCGTGGGCGGGTGCTTGTGCGGCGGCGCGCTGGGGAACCTGCTGGATCGATCTCGATTGGGTTATGTCGTCGATTTCTTTGACGTCCATATCGGGACGTATCACTGGCCGGTGTTCAACGTCGCCGACAGTCTCATTTGTCTCGCCGTCGGATGGATCGTGGTCAGGCAGCTAAGAGCGTAGAACGTAGAATGTAGAATGAAACTCGCTCCAACTTCTGCGCTCTAAGTTCTCAGCTCTAAGTTCTACGCTCTTAGCTCTAAGTTCCTACTTCAAAAATGGCTCGAAGACCTTCTTTTGCTCGGCGCGGTCAAAGGCTTCATGAGGGGAAATCACGCCTTCCTCCATCAGTTCCAACAGGGAATCGTCCATGAGCTTCATGCCAAGTTTCTTCCCGGTCTGAATGATGCCGGGCAGCATGAACGTCTTGGCTTCGCGTATGAGATTCGCCACGGCGGGCGTGTTGACCATGATCTCCAGCGCGATGACGCGGCCCGTGCCATCGGCGCGGGGAACGAGTTGCTGGCTGACGATGCCGCGCAGCGATTCGCTGACCATGGTGCGGATCTGGCCCTGCTGCTGCACGGGGAAGGCGTCGAGGACGCGGTCGAGCGTGCGCGCGGCGTTGCTGGTGTGGAGCGTGGCGATGACCAGGTGGCCCGTTTCCGAAGCGGTGATGGCGAGGCTGATGGTTTCCAGGTCGCGCATTTCTCCGACGATGATCACATCGGGATCCTCGCGCAGGCTGGCCCGCAACGCGGCGGCGAAGGATTCCGTGTGGGCATGCACCTCGCGCTGGGTGATCTGGCAGCCCGCGGGCACGTAGACATACTCGATCGGATCTTCCAGCGTGATGATGTGATCGCTGCGGTGCGTGTTGACCTCCTGCACCATGGCCGCCAGCGTGGTCGATTTGCCGCAGCCGACCGCCCCGGTGATAAGCACCAGCCCGTTGTGATATTTGGTCAGGATCTTGAGCCCCTCGGGCAGCCCGAGTTCGTCCATGGTGCGCACGACGGTGTTGATGATGCGGAACACGGCGTCATGCCCCTTGCGCTGCCGGACGACATTGGCGCGAAAGCGGGCCAGCCCCGGTATCTCATAACTGAAATCGATGCCCCGGCTTTTTCCCAGCACCTCCAGTTGCTGGGCATTGAGGAAGGTGTGAACCAGCGCCTTGGTATTCTCCGCCGTCAGCACGGGCGCGCCATGGTAGAGGGGCTGGAGGGTGCCGTGGCGGCGCATGAGGGGTGGCGCGCCGACCCCGATGTGAACGTCGGAGGCGCCCACGTCAAAACCCAGGCGCAGGAGTTCGGTGATGCCCATGCCATCGGGCAGGTCCCCGGCTTGGCCGGCCTGGACCTCCACGCGCGTCTCAGGCTGCCCGCCCGCGGCGGGCGCGGGGGCCGGCTCCGCCTGGGCGCGGGGTTGCTCCAGCGCGGCATCGGCCTGAACGGCGGCGGCTTCCACCGCGGTAGTCGCCGGGTTCAGCGCCTGGCGCAAGCCCTCCGCCTGGCCCGGATTGATCATCGCCTGTTCCAGCAGGAAATCGATGGCCGAAAAGTCCGGCATCGCCTGAAGAGCAGCTGCGGCGGCGTGGTACTGGTCGAGATTGATCCACCCGGAGTGATAAGCGGTGGACAGAACGTACTCGTTATACTCGGGAGTCATGGCAAGTGCAGCGTACGAATGATGCCCAACGTCGCGGATTGAGGCAAGAAGGCGATTCGGGCAAGTTCTTCCTCCTGAGTTCTCGCTTCTTACTTCAAGAAGGGCTCGAAGACCTTCTTTTGCTCGGCGCGGTCATAGGCTTCATAACCGGAAATCACGCCGTTTTGCACCAGTTCAAGCAGGGAATCGTCCATGAGCCTCATGCCGAGTCTTTTTCCGGTCTGAATGATGCCGGGCAGCATGAACGTCTTGGCTTCGCGGATGAGATTCGCCACGGCGGGAGTGTTGACCATGACTTCCAGCGCGACGACGCGACCCGTGCCATCGGCGCGGGGAACGAGTTGCTGGCTGACGACGCCGCGCAGCGATTCGCTGACCATGGTGCGGATCTGTTCCTGCTGCTCCACGGGAAAGGCGTCGAGGATGCGGTCGAGCGTGCGCGCGGCGTTGCTGGTGTGGAGCGTGGCGATGACCAAGTAGCCCGTTTCGGAAGCGGTGATGGCGAGGCTGATGGTTTCCAGGTCGCGCATTTCTCCGATGACAATCACATCGGGATCCTCGCGCATGCTGGCCCGCAGCGCGGCGCCGAAGGATTGCGTGTGGGAGTGAAGTTCGCGCTGGGTGATCTGGCAGCCCGCGGGCACGTAGACATACTCGATCGGATCTTCCAGCGTGATGATGTGAGCGGTGCGGTTCATGTTGAGCTCCTGCACCATGGCCGCCAGCGTCGTCGATTTGCCGCAGCCGACCGCGCCGGTGAGAAGCACCAGGCCGTTGTGATACTTGGTCAGGATCTTGAGACCCTCGGGCAGCCCGAGATCGTCCATCGTGCGCACCGCGGTGTTAATGATGCGGAACACGGCGTCGTGCCCCTTGCGCTGCCGGACGACATTGGCGCGAAAGCGGGCCAGGCCCGGTATATCATAACTGAAATCGATCCCCCGTTCTTTTTCCAGTTCCTCCAGTTGCTGGGCATTGAGGAAGGTGTGAATCAGCGTCTCGGTATGGGCCGACGTCAAAACGGTGGCGCCATGATAGAGGGGTTGAAGGGTGCCGTGGCGGCGCATGAGGGCCGGCGCGCCGACGCCGATATGAACGTCGGAGGCGCCCGCGTCAAGACCCAGGCGCAGGAGTTCGGCGATGCCCATGCCATCGGGCAGGTCATTCGGGTTCGTCACCTCGACTTGGGCATGGGTTTTTTCCAGCGCGGCGCCGGCCTCAACGGCGGGAGCCTCCGGATTGAGCGCCTGGCGCAGGCCCTCCGCCTGTGCCGGGTTGATGATCCCCTGTTCCAGCAGGAGTTCGATGGCCGAAAGGTGGGGCATGGCTTGGAGAGCGGCCATGGCGGCGCGGTACTGGTCGAGGATGATCCACCCGGAATGATAGGCGGTCGACAGGACGTACTCGTTGTTCTCGGGAGTCATGGCGGGTGTGGCGGCGAGCGCTAATGATGGCAAAGGCGGCGGGTTGAGGCAAGCCTGTCATCCCGGGCCATGCCACGTGGTTTTGCTTAAGTGGCTTCCGCAGCCTATTTTTTTAGGCGATCCAGTTGATCGAGGGGATTTAGGCGCGAGGTTGCCGCCTTTTCGCGCAGCATTTTTGACTGTATTGCAACATTCCTGCAATACTGCTATGCTGTTATCATGATCAAAGTTATCACGGTCAATGAACGCGGCGCGCTCACACTGCCCAAGGAAGTGCGGGAAAAACTCGGCGTGACGCGCGGCGGCCAGCTTGTCGTGGACATGGACGAGCGCGGGAACGCCGTCCTTCGCGCGGGGGTTGTCATGCCTGTGGAGATTTACTCCCCGGCGCGGGCCGCGGAGTTTCAGCGGATGAATGAAGCGCCGCTGGCGGGCAGGAAACTCCGCTGGCGCAAAGGGATCGTCCAGAAATAAGTTGCGCCAGATGGCGCAGTTTTTTGGTTGCCGGCAAGGCGCGAGGAGGGAGCATACCCGCAGCGGCCTGTAACCGACGAGCAACGCCGCCAGCGACCAAAAGGACAAGCCAGATGGTGCAACTTATACCATTTCTCAATAAAATTTATTCTTTATCCTTCCGTCATCCCGAGCTTGTCGAGGGATCAGTTCCGCCTCGGTAAAACCCCTCCGAACTGATCCTTCGACAAGCTCAGGATGACCGATTGTTTAGACCAAAATCAATTTGGAATTGGTATTATTTCCGGACCATCCCTCAGCCCGATGAGAATTTTTCTCGACCCCAACATTCTCTGCTCCGCGTCCTTCCCGAAAAGCCGTCTTGCGGAATTCCTTGGCGAACTGCGGCGCCACGCCGTTTTTCTCACGAATGCCTACGCGAAAGCCGAGGCGGAGCGAAACATCGCGGCCAAGCAGCCCAAACGCCTTGCCGCGCATGAGAAATTCGCGGCGTCCCTGGAAATGATTCCGCTTCGCTTGTTCGACCCCGGAGTGAAGCTCGCGGAGAAAGACCGGCCCATCCTCTGCGGTGCGATTGCCGGAGGCGCTGATTATCTGCTCACAGGCGACAAAAAGGATTTCGGACATCTGTTTGGCAAAACAGTTCACGGCGTGAAAATCGTGAACGTGCGGATGCTTCTTGCCGAGTTGATCGCTCGCGGGATCGTCAGCAAATCTGTCAGGCGGCCAATCGAGCGGATTTAGGGACGGAAAATTGACATTATCCTGCCGACGGGCAACGCTTCACGGATAACGGTTTCCTATAGGGATCAGGCCGTGCCTGCCCCAATTTGACCCCCAAGGCAGATGATGAATTTGATTTACACTGAACACGTTTTGCGCCGGATGGCCAAACGACAGTTGCACAAAGAATGGATTGAGCGCGTGATCGGCCATCCATCGCGCATCGAGCCGGATGAGGTGGATGCGACGCTGGAACACCGGCTGGCGGCTGTGCCGGAACTTGCCAACCGGGTGCTGCGGGTTATTGTATCCAAAGATGAACCCAAACGCGTCATCACCGCGCATGTTGACCGCAAGCTGAAAGGTAAATTATGAAACTGACCATTGATCGCGACGCGGATGCGCTCTATCTCGACTTGGACGAAGCTCCCGCCGCCGAAAGCGAGGAGATTTCGCCGGGGGTTATTCTCGATTACAATGCTGACGGCACGGTCGTCGGGATTGAAATGCTTTATCTTTCGAAACGAGTCTCTCCTGAAAAAATTGGCCGGATACAGATGGAAACAGTCGGCGCATGACGAATGCCCCATTGGCAGCACCGGAAAATTGACATTATTCCGCGGACGACCAAGGCTTCATGGATGACCGTTTCATGTCGGCGGCCGCCGTGCCTGTCACTTTTTCTCCCTCTTTTTCTCCACTGTTTGGCAAAGCAGTTCACGGCGTGAAAATCGTGAACGTGCGGATGCTCCTTGCCGAGTTGATCGCCCGCGGAATCGTTGGAGAATCCTAGGCGCCGTTTCCAGTCGGGAGCACGCCGTGCCAGTCCCCTTTTTCTCCCTTTTTCTTCACCGATTTTCTCGCCATCATCGGCAGCTATCCCGTGCGGCGGGTTTAGAGCATTTTAACTTATTGCGCACATAACTCTTGGGTGGCCCGGGCTACTTGTTGCCCGGGTCGCCGCAGGCGACAGGAAGCGACATCTTTCATCCGCCTATGGCAACATAACAGGGAAAGACTCCAAGGATTCGCTTCCTGCGCGCTTCGCGCGCCCGGACAACAAGTTGTCCGGGCCACCCGACCATAACCTGTGCATGATATTTTAATATGCTCTAGCTGTGGCGGCGGTCTATTGCCGTCGTCAGCCTCGGTGGCATTTCCGCTCATGTCCTTCATGTTCCTCCTGTCGAAGTCTTCTGCCTCCCAATCCCGTTGATCCTGTTAATCCTGTCCAAAAATTGCCTTCCCCACATATTCCCGTAATTCCGTAAAAAATTCCCCTAACTTCTCGCAGCAACTCGACTTGCATTAAGAGCGAGCCATCGTATTCTAGGAGTGCAGTGAAAATACAGAACTTGCTCAAAACCTCGAGCGAATGGATTCGAGGCGAGAACGGCGGCAACCGCATTGTGTTCAGCAGCCGCCTGCGCCTGGCCCGCAACGTGAATCATCATCCCTTCCCCGGCTGGGCCAAAAAGGCCGAACGGGAAAAGGTCCTCGCGCTCGTGCAGCCCGCCGTGGCCGATCTCCCCGAGATGAAGGACGCCGTCATCAACGATTCGATGGAACATTTCTCGCCGCTCGAAAAGCAGGTGCTCGTCGAGCAGCATCTCATCAGCCGCGAACATGCGGCCAAGAACGCCGGCAGCGGCCTCATCATCAGCAAGAACCGCGCGTTGAGCGTCATGATCAACGAGGAGGACCATTTGCGGATCCAATCGCTGCGCTCCGGCCTGCAGCTCAAGGCGCTGCTCAAGGTCGTGGACAAACTCGACACCGAGCTGGAAGAGAAGCTCGACTTCGCGTTCTCGCCCCAGATCGGCTACCTCACCGCCTGCCCGACCAACGTGGGCACCGGCATGCGCGCCTCGGCGATGATGCACCTGCCCGCCCTCGTGCTCGACGACCAGATCACCTCCATCATCAAGGCGGTGAACAAGCTCGGCCTGGCCGTGCGCGGCCTCTACGGCGAAGGCACCGAGGCGCTGGGCAATCTCTTCCAGATTTCCAACCAGATGACCCTCGGCGAGTCGGAAAGCGACATTGTCGACAAGCTGACCAAGGTCATCGCGCAGGTGATGGAACACGAGGAAAACGCGCGTCAGAAGATGATCGAGGACAAGAGCCGGATGATAGCCGACCAGGTGGGCCGCGCCTACGGGGTCATGATGCATTCCTACTCGATCTCCTCGAAAGAAGTGCTCAACCTGCTCTCCATGCTCCGGCTGGGCGTCGACCTCGGCCTGATGCCCGAGGACTACCGCGCCACCATCGATGAACTCTTCATCCGCACGCAGCCGGCCCATCTGCAAAAGGACTTCGAGCGCAAGCTCACCACCGAGGAACGGGACGGCCTTCGCTCCGACCTGCTGCGCGAACGGCTCAAGCTCGTTCCCGAACCCGATACGAAATCGCTCAGTCTTGCGAAGCCTGATGCCGATAAAAAGAAAACATGAGCCCCTTCCCTTCCCCTGCCGCCGGCGCGCTGGAACCATATCGCCATACGGCTGATTCGGCTGATTCGGCTCATTCGCCTCATTCGGATATTTTTTTCGCCGTCCCGAAAGGAACCATTAGACCATGAATAATTTCACCCCGCGCGCCCAGCAAGTTCTGGCTTTGGCCCGCAAGGAAGCCGACCGCTTCAACCATAATTACGTGGGCACCGAGCACCTGCTTCTCGGCCTGATCAAGCTCGGCCAGGGAGTGGCGGTCAACGTGCTGCAAAAGCTCGGGCTCGACCTGGAAACCGTCCGCATCGAGGTGGAAAAGCAGGTCGGCTCCGGCCCCGACACGAAGATGTCGGGCAACATTCCCTACACGCCGCGCGTGAAGAAAGTGCTCGCGCTCGCGGGCAAGGAAGCGAAGGCGCTCAATCACAGCTACGTCGGCACGGAGCACATTCTGCTCGGCCTCCTGCGCGAAGGCGACGGCGTGGCCGCGCGCGTGCTCAAAACGCTTGAGGTCGACATCGAACGAACCCGCAACGAGGTCCTCAAGGAACTCGATCCCAACTTCGCCTCGGGCGAAGCCGAGGGCGAGGAAAGCGGAGGGGATCCCTCTTCCCAAGGCGGCGGCGGTTCGCCGGGCGAGAGCGGAATGGCGGGCAAGAAGGACATCAAGACGCCCGCGCTGAAGGCGTTCGGACGCGACCTGACCGAGCTGGCAAAAAAGGGCGATCTCGATCCGGTGATCGGCCGCAAGAGCGAAATCGAGCGCGTCATCCAGATCCTTTGCCGGCGCACGAAGAACAACCCGGTCCTCATCGGCGAGGCCGGCGTGGGCAAGACCGCGATCGCCGAAGGGCTCGCCCAGGAAATCGCCGCGGGCAACGTGCCGGAACTTTTGCGCGACAAGAAAGTGATCACGCTCGACCTGGCGCTCATGGTCGCGGGCACGAAATATCGCGGCCAGTTCGAGGAGCGCATCAAGGCCGTGATGGAGGAAATCCGCAAGGCCCGCAACGTCATCCTCTTCATCGACGAACTCCACACCATCGTCGGCGCGGGTTCGGCCGAAGGCGCGATGGACGCCTCCAACATCATCAAGCCGGCCCTCTCGCGCGGTGAGTTGCAGTGCATCGGGGCGACCACGCTCAACGAATTCCGCAAGCACATCGAAAAGGACTCGGCGCTGGAACGCCGCTTCCAGCAGGTGATGGTCGAGGCGCCCAGCGTCGAGGAATCGATCGAGATTCTCAAGGGCCTGCGGCCCAAGTACGAGGCGCATCACAAGGCCAAAATGACCGACGAGGCGCTCGAAGCCGCCGCCCGGCTCTCCGACCGCTACCTGACCGGCCGGTTCCTGCCCGACAAGGCCATCGACGTGATGGACGAGGCCGGGTCGCGCGCGCGCATCCAGGCCACCATGCGCCCGCCGGACGTGAAGAGCATCGAGGCCGAGATCGAGGAGATCAAGGGCCGCAAGGAAGCCGCGATCAAGGCGCAGGATTTCGAGAAGGCCGCCGCCCTGCGCGACTCCGAGAAGGAAGCCAAGGACAAGCTCGAAAACGTCCTGACCGAGTGGCGCACCCGGCGCGACGAGCAGGAAGTGCTCGTCACCGGCGACGACATCCGCCACGTCGTCTCGAAATGGACCGGCGTGCCGCTCTCGCGCATGGAGCAGGCCGACATGGACCGGCTCCTGCGCATCGCCGAAGAACTCAAGGGCAAGGTCATCGGCCAGGACGAAGCCGTCTACGCCATGGGCAAGGCGCTGCGCCGTTCCCGCGCCGACCTGAAGGACCCGAAGCGGCCCATCGGCTCGTTCATTTTCCTCGGCCCGACCGGCGTGGGCAAGACCCACCTCGCGAAGACGCTCGCCCACTATATGTTCGGCGACGAAGCCGCGCTGATCCAGATCGACATGAGCGAGTACATGGACGCGCACAACGTCTCGCGCCTGGTAGGAGCGCCTCCCGGCTACGTCGGCTACGAGGAAGGCGGCCAGCTCAGCGAGAAGGTGCGCCGCCGCCCCTACAGCGTGGTGCTCTTCGACGAAATCGAAAAGGCCCACCCCGACATCTGGAACCTGCTGCTGCAAATCCTCGAGGACGGCGTGGTGACCGACAGCCTCGGCCGCAAGGTCGATTTCCGCAACACGATCATCATCATGACCTCGAACGTCGGGGCCGAGCTGATGCGCAAGAACATGGTCATGGGCTTCGGCGTCAAGAGCGACGAGAGCAACTACGAGCAGATGAAGGAAAAGATGCTCGCCGAGGCCAAGCGCGTGTTCAAGCCCGAGTTCCTCAACCGGCTCGACGACCTCATCGTCTTCCATTCGCTGACCCGCGACGACCTGACCAAGATCGTCGACATCGAAGTGGCCAAGGTGCTCACGCGCCTGAAGCCGCGCGAGATCACCTTCCGGCTCACGCCCGAAGCGAGCGCGTTCCTCATCGAGAAGGGCTACGATCCCGCTTACGGCGCGCGCCCGCTGCGCCGCGCGGTCGAGCGCTTCCTCGAAGATCCGATGGCCGAGGAAATCCTCCGCGGCACGATCAAAAACGGCGACTTCGTGGTCGTCGGCGAGAAAGAGAAGGCGCTGACCTTTACCGTGGGCGTGGACAATCCGCCGGCCTCCGTCACGCCGTAAGAGGAGCCATGGCCAAGCACGTGTTCACTGCCGAGCAGCAGAAGGCCCTCGACGCCGCCGTTGCCGAGGGCCTCGCCATCCAGCACAAATTTCGCCCCGAGCCGCTCTACAAGCTCACCGGCAAAGGCTACATGAAAAGTGATGGCGTGGCCGAAATCGCGCGCCTGAAGGAAGAGGCCGCCCGTGCCAAAGGCGTGGCTCGCTGAGTTTCCGTGGGAGGGCGTTGTCGCCCTCAACGCGCAACTGTGCGCCGCGAAACAGGCTCTCCACAAACCAACCAGCGACGGCTATGACGCCGCCCGCTTATTGTGGGAGAAATCGCACGCTTTGGAGATGGGACTCGATGAAGCCGTCGAGCTTTGCCGCAAGTGTCATCGCATCGCGCCGTTTTGCTTCTTCAATGGAAATACATTTGCGGCGATAGCGCGCACCTGCATCGTTTCGGCCTCGGGTCTCTCGTCAACTGACCAATACCTGCTCAAGAACATTGCCGGCCATATCGTTGCAGGCACCGCCACGCCGGAAGAGGAGCGGCAATTTCGCGAACTCCTGAAAAAACCGAACTGATTTGCGCCTATTTTTTTAAGGGCAAGTCAAATTCATCGGAGACGAGAATCTTCTTTGATGACTTGCCTATATTTACCAGCGCGATAACCCCTTTGTCCGCTCCTTTAAGCCAGTAGGCGTCTTGTCCCTCAAGCATAGAAAGCTCTATATCCAGGATGTACTTACGGTTCTTTTTAAAAGTGAGTGCCGACAGCCCCACTCCACAATAACCCATTCCCATTTCCTTCCATTTATTGTTCTGGTGAAAAGAAAAAGATGCCACTACAGGAACAATCTGATCTTTTTTGTACCTATATCCACGGATGGTGATGTCCTGCTCCCCTTTCCATACGAATTCAAAAAGAGCCTGTGGGTAATGTCCAGTTTCAAACTTTTTACCGATGAAGTGAAGTTCATAAGTGGCCTTCGGAGCTGCGGGGGAACTAAATCCGTAGTTCGTTTGATCCCCATGAAGTCCACTCACACTGAAAAGTATCGCTAAAAAAGCGGAGGCCAGAAATCGCATAGGTGACGCTAAGGGTATCTTCGCGCAGTTAGAGCCGTCATGCACTTCTTCAATTCCTCGAAGGGAAGTTCAAGCGCGGGCGGGCGCGCGATCCAGACCAGGTACGCGGTCTCATCGGGCTTGGCGATGTGGCGTCGATAAATCTCCCGCATCCGGCGGCGGAGCTGGTTGCGTTGCACGGCCGCGCCGACGCGCTTCGGGGTGAGGAAAGCGACCGTGCCGGTCTCGCCGGACTTGACTGCGTCATGCGGCAGAAAATTGAGCGCCATGTAGCGGTTGCTGACGCGGCGGCCTTGGTTGCGGGTGGCGTCGAAGACGGCGCGGCGGCGGATGATTGCCCGGCGGGGAAGGGATTCAGAACCGGCGGAGGTCAAAGGCATCTCCGTTGTAGCGGAGGTCGGCATCCTGTAGCCGCGCTCGTAAGAGCGTGGCTTGGCCACCGTCTCACGACGGCGGCTACGAAATTCACGCCTGCGTATGGCGGGCGAACTTGCGCGCCGTTCCGGCGCCAGCCAGGCGCTTCCGGCCCGCCGCCCGACGGCGGTTGATGATGGCGCGGCCGTTCTTCGTGGCCATGCGGGCCAAAAAGCCAAATTGACGGACACGACGCTTTTGGGAGGGCTGGAACGTTCTTTTCATGGGAAATACCTTGGATGGGGAACGGTGAGCATACGGATCGGGTCATTTATGACAAGAGGATTCTGATCGCTTCCTCAATCTCCGCCTCGGTGTTGTAAAAATGGGGCGAGAGGCGCAGGCACGAAACGCCCGAGCGGGTCTGGCGCAGGGAGATGTCGACCCGGTTGTCGCGCAGTTTGCGGGCCTGGGCCGCGGCGGTTTCCGGATTTTCGATGGCGATGGTGGTAATGCCCGATTTTTGCGAGCGCCGGTTGGCATGGCCCAGCACGCGAAAACCTTTGGCCAGCAGCTTATCCTCGGCGAAGGCGCGCAGGTCGAGCAGCCGCGCCTCGATCTGCTTGACGCCCAGCCCGAGGATGAGTTCCAGGCTCGCTTTCATGCCGTGGAGGGCGAGCAGGTTGAGCGCCCCCGGCTCGTAGCGGCGGGCGCTCGCCTCGAAGGCGATTTCGGGCTGGGCCACAAAGCCGGGCGAGCGGACATTCCATGCGCCGACCAGCGTGGGCCGCAGCGTGTCGAAGTGCTTGCGTTTGACGTAGAAGATGCCCGCGCCGAGCGGCCCGAGCATCCATTTGTGCGAATCAGCGGCGAGGAAATCGATATGCCGGACGTCGATGGCGGTGGCCCCGAGCGACTGGATGGCGTCGAGGCAAAAAAGGACGCCGCGCCGGTTGAGTTCCTCGGCGATGCTTTCGTGATCGAGGCGGAATCCGCTCAGGAAATGGCACGACGCCAGCGCGACCAACCGCGTCCGGGACGTCAGCGCTTTCAAAACGAGTTCAGGCGTGATTTCGCCAACGCGCTCGGGCTGGAGGGGGATGACGCGCACGCCCCGCCCGGCGAGGGCTTGCCAGGGATAGACGTTGGCGGGGTAGTCGTCGGGGTAGCAGACCACCTCGTCGTCCTGCTGCCAGTGGAGGCCGTTGGCAACCAGGTTGAGCCCCAGGGAAGTCGGGCCGAGCAGGGCGACTTCATCGCTGTTGGCATTGATCAGGCGCGCGCCCACGCGCCGGATGGCCTCGATCTCCGCCATGAAATCGGCGCTTTCCTGGGCATGGGAAGCCCGTTCGGCCTCGTGCTTGAGCGCATCGACCGTTGGGCCCGGCAACGGGGCGACCCCGGCATGGGCGAGAAAAATGCGCTTCTGCGTGACGGGAAAGAGGCAATGGCGGAGCGATTCGTCCGCCAGAATATGGTCGATGTTAAGATCGACGTCGTCCTTATGCTTTTGCACCCTTCAAGCTTTGCGCAAATCGGGGAAAAAGCCAGCCCGATGGAGGGACGCGCTCCTGCGCGTCCGCGGACGACCGGGAGGTCGTCCCTCCAGAAGTAACGAACCCCGGAGCAAGCTCCGAGGCATTTTGGGGGTGGCCCGGGCTACTTCGTTGCCCGGGCGCGCGTAGCGCGCAGGAAGCGACGCTTTGCCGCGTGACCCACAAATCGCTTCCTGTCGCCTTCGGCGACCCGGACAAGCAAGTTGTCCGGGCCACCCGGAAAAGACAAGCCGAAGCTTCGGGGAATTCAACCCAGGGGATTAAAGCTGCTTGCTTTGGATCTTATTCCAATCTTCCTCGGCAAAGAGACTGCGGGCGGCCTTGGCCTCCGTGCCCTTGGAAGCCGGCGTCCACCAACTGATGGAAACATATTTCGAGGTGCTGGCGGCGAACTTCTCGCCGTCAACGCGGCTTTCAAAATAGAGATCGACCACGATGGCACCGCGCTCTTCGGAGGTATGACCGCCCTCCTTGGCGGCGGTGCGCGAAATAACGGCGGAACCGGTATCGACGGCCAGGAACTTGCCCACTCCGGCGATTTCCACGACGCTGCCGTAAGGGATGATTCGGGGATCCACGGCGCAATGGCCGTCATGCAGACGAACGCCCGTCGCGCTGATGCCCCGTCCCGTGTAGTAATCGCCTTCGCCTGCCCAATAGGCGGTTACGCGGGCCAGGCGTCCACCCGCGGCGGCTTGGCCTGGGTTCGCTTCGGTGCAGACGGGAGAGAGATTTCTAGTCACCAAGGGAAACTCTTCCGTGCCGACGCGCCGTTCGTTGCGCGCGCTTCTTGTCGGAGTCGGCGAGAGCGACTGCTGTTTCGCGGCCAGAGAGGCGGAGACGGCTTTTCTGGAAATGTCAGAGGTGACGATAACTTCCGATTTTTTATCGCTTTTTTCCTTCGCTTGAGCCACCGACGGTAAATGGGCGGGGCAGGCAGAGGGGATACGCTTGGTTCCGGCCTTCGAAGATCCCGAAGGCGTGGAACCATAGGTTCCCGAATTTTGGGCCGACTGGGACAAGCCCATGCCGATAACCAAAAAGCAAATGCTATAAAAATACCGTATCATCTGTTTTAAGTTGTTGTCCGCGAGCACAATACATGCCATGACTCAGACTGACATCGTGGGGTCTAAGACGCTTGCCTACAAAGATGCTTTCGAAAACGAAAGCTCCGGCTCAGGTCTGATTCTGGGGAACCAACTAAAATTAGTCGGCTGCCAAGAACATGTATCGCAACTCTGCGATTGCCCCGGAAAGTAGCCAAACTGATAGATAGGGCAATCCTTTTTTTTGGTATTTTTCTTCATTTCTCATAAGTAAAGCTTATTCAACGAGTTCGAGGCGCGGATTTTTTCACTTCTTTTGAACGAAACGGTGTATACCCATGGAAAGCGTCATGAATTTACTGATTACCGGCGGCGCGGGTTTCATCGGGTCCGCCTTGATCCGGTGGTTGCTTTCAGAGGAGGCCCACGCCGAGCGGGAAGGCCTGAAGCTCCGTTCCGTCGTGAATCTGGACGCCCTGACCTACGCGGGAAATCCGGCCAATCTCGATTCGGTCCGGGGACATCCGCTCTACCGCTTTGCGAAGGGCGACATTACCGATGGCGCGCTCGTGGAACGGGTCTTTCGAGAGTACGGGGTTACCTCTGTCATCCATTTGGCCGCGGAATCCCATGTGGACCGCTCCATCGACGACCCCGGCCGGTTCATTAAGACGAACGTTGAGGGCACCCATCGCCTGCTCGACACGGCCCGCCGTTTATGGCCGCGCGGAACATCGAATCGCTTTTTGCACGTCTCAAGCGACGAAGTCTTCGGGGCGTTGGAGCCGGGGGATCCGCCTTTTTGCGAAACGACCCGTTATGCGCCGAACAGCCCCTACGCGGCCTCCAAGGCGGCAGGCGACCACCTGGCGCGCGCCTATTTCCGGACGTATGGCCTGCCGGTGCTGACGTCGAATTGCTCGAATAATTACGGGCCGCACCAACACCCCGAGAAAGTAATTCCGCTAATGATCCTCAACGCATTGGAGGGCAAGCCATTGCCCGTTTACGGCGATGGGGGGCAGATTCGGGACTGGCTTTACGTGGAGGACCACGCGAGGGCGTTAGTAGCCGCCCTGATGCATGGCGCGCCGGGCGAGGTCTATGCCATCGGCGGGGGCAACGAATTGACCAATCTGGCGCTGGCGCGGATGCTCTGCGCGGGGTTGGACGCGCGGCAGCCGCGAGCGCAGGGCCGTTATGAGGACCTGATCACATTCGTGGAGGACCGCCCGGGCCACGACCGCCGTTACGCCATCGACTCGAGCAAGGCGCGGCGCGAACTCGGCTGGTCGCCCCGCGAAACGCTGGCCGGCGGCCTCGACCGGACGCTCGATTGGTATCTGGCAAACCGCGCCTGGTGCGACGAGATCACCCGGGGGACCTATGCCCGCGAGCGGCTGGGGCTGGGGTAGAGGCCGGCCTCCGTACGACGGCACGGAATGGCCCGCGCTCGGAGATCGCGGGCTACCGGCCCGGATTGATCATTCTCTCGTCGATCATCGGGGCCATCGACATGCTCCACGACTGGGCGACGTGGTGCCAATAGCTGCTCATGAAGTCGCATCCGCCGAAGAGCCATAGGATGGCGGCCAGTCCCAGGAACGGGCCGTAGGGAATTCGCGTGCCCCAGGCGCCGCGTTGCCAGAAAATAAGCGTCAGGCCCAGGACCGAGCCGATCAGGGAGGAGAGGGGAAGAATCCAGGTGATGGACATGGCGCCGAGGAAGGAGCAGAGGGCCGCGAGCAGCTTCACATCGCCCATGCCCATGGCCTCCTTTTTGAAAAGCTTCGTCCCCAGCCACGCGACGCCCGCGAGCGTCAGCGCGCCCGCGATGGCGCTGGCCAGGCTCCACGAAAAACCCTGCAACGGCGTCTTTTCCCCCATCAACGCGGGGTGGATCGCGCAGGCCGCGAATCCCGCCGCGCATCCGCCCAGGCTGAAGCGGTCCGGGATGATGTAGTGATCGAGATCGATCAGGCACGCGGCGGTCAGGCCGCTGATCATGATCGCGTAGATGACCGCCGCCACCGGGTCCGCCGACCCGTACTTCAGCCAGATCGCCATGATGAGCAACGCCATGCCGAGTTCCACCAGCCAGTAACGCAGATCGATCCGCGTGCCGCAGCAGGCGGCCCGGCCCCGCAGCACCAGCCAGCTGATGATCGGCAGATTGTTATACCAGGGAATCGGCGCGCCGCACGCGGGGCAATGCGAGGGCGGGCTGACCACGGAGCGGTTCAGGGGAATGCGGTAAACGCAGACGTTCAAAAAGGAGCCGATGCAGGCGCCGACCCCAAAGGCGAAAACAGCTTCGAGAATGCGATGTAAAAAGGGATCCATGGACGCAGGCGAAGAACCTATCGCTCAAAAAAGCGGTAGTCTATTCGGAAACGCTGCTTTGCAGCGCCTGCCGCATGATTTCCAGCGGCGCATCCCGGCCCGTCCAGAGCGAAAAGGCCTCCGCGCCCTGGTGGAGAAGCATCCCGAGCCCATCGCTCCAACGGGCGCCCGCCATCTCGACTTCGCGCTGGAATTTCGCGCAGCCGGCCCCGTACACCGTATCGATCACGAGCAGGCTCGCGGGCAGAATCCGCGCGGGAAGGATCGCGGGCGCCCTGGGATCGAATCCCGCCGAGGTGGCATTGACGACGAGATCCACTTCGCGCAACACCGCCTCGAGCTCCGGCTCCCGCCAGCGGACGGCGCGGAGATTTCGCGGCGTGCGGGCGAGCGGCCCGGTCGAGAAACGCCCGTTCAAATAGACGAGCAGTTCCTCCGCGCGTCCGGCATCGCGATTGGCCACGATGAGTTCCGGACATCTTTCCAGGATCGCCTGCGTCGCGATGGCGCGCCCCGCCCCGCCCGCCCCCAGCAGCAGAATGCGCAACTCGCCCGGCCCGCGACCGAAAGCGTCCCGCAGCGCCCGGCTCCAACCCACGCCGTCCGTATTGTGCCCCATCAGCGTGCCTCCCTCGTTCACCACGGTGTTGACCGCGCGAAACTGCTCGGCCGATTCGGCGCGGCGGTCGCACAGATCGTACATCTTCACCTTGTTGGGAATCGTGCAGTTCCAGCCGCCGAACGGAACCTGCCGCATCCGGGTGACGGCGCGATCGAGGCCGGCATCGTCCACCTCGATGCGAAAGTAGCGGGCCTCCAGGCCGGCGTGATCGAAAGCGGCCTGCTGCATCACCGGCGAGAGCGAGTGGCTGACCGGGCTGCCCACCACCGCGTAAGGCGCCGGCTGGGCCGGCAGGGAGAGGATGATGTCGGGTTTCAAGGGAATGATCTCTTTAATCCGTCATCCCGAGCTTGTCGAGCACACGTGCTGCGGGATCAACTGCCGGTCCCGCTTTCTGGTGAGAAAAAATAAGCGAATCAGCCGAATCAGGCGAATCAGGCGAATGGAGTGACACGAAAGGGCTTCCCAAGCGGATCGGGAAGAGAGTTGAGATCGTATTATACCAATTCTAAATTGAATTTAGTCTAAACAATCCGTCATCCTGAGCTTGTCGAAGGATCAGTTCGGAGGGGTTTTACCGAGGCGGAACTGATCCCTCGACAAGCTCGGGATGACCGAAAGCTAAAGACCAAATTCCATTGAGAAATGGTATTACGTGTCATATCAGCAGTATCGCACGGAATTGTCCGAAGGCGGTAGCACTGCATCGCCTCCATGCCTACGGCAGCCTAAAATTATAAGCCCTTTAAGCCATATTGAGACGTGCCGGATGAATCGGGTTAGCTACGCCGATAAGCGTGTCAAGCCGCTCCTTGTCGAGGGAAGACAGGGTTAGTGCAAAATAAAATATCGTGCACACAACGATCGGGTAGCCCCGACAACTTGTTGTCGGGGTGCCTCGACCGAAACCTCGGTCGAGGCACAAGAAGCAGCCTCTGACTTCCGCACCTTGTCGGCTGCTTCTTGTCGCCTTCGGCGACCCGGACAACGAGTTGTCCGGGCTACCTTATGCTGTGCAAAATAATTTAAAATGCTATAGCCACAAAAGAACACAAAGAACTCAAAAAAGAATGATAAGTAAAACTATAGCCGCCGGTATGCGGCGGCTCGCCAGCCATCCCGAAGGGATAACAGAACCCTAGCCGGTGGTAAGACCGCGAAGCGGTTGCCACCACCGGAATGCATTCCAAAAAAATCGACCCCGGCAGGGGTCGCAGAGTTCTGGCGCCCCTGCCGGGGTGCGATCGCCTGACAACCTTTTCCGGTGGTGTCGCGCACTTCGTGCGCTCAACCACCGGCTACGTGAATGTTCCGATGCAAGGGTAACAAAAACTCCCGGGCACATGGGTTACACATTTCGCGAGTTAGGTGGATCATATTAAATCGCGGTCGGAGTTAGACGCCTTGTGGACCGGAGCCGGCCCTTGCGTTCGTCGTAGTGCCCGAGATGGAGGCCTTCGAAGTAGAGTTCCCACTGGCCATCGCCCACCGGTTTTAGTCCCATTTCCTGTCCGACCAGGGCATCGGTGATGTAGACATTGCGGCCCTTCCACTTGATCTGGCCGCTGGACTGCACCCGGCGTTTTTGCCACTCGTCGGGGTAACCGCGTTGGCCCGGCAGGCGTTCCGGGTAATCGCGCGCGGCAGGTTCGTAGAGTTCCGATGGAGTCCGTTGTCCCAGCGCCTCGTGCGGGCGTTCCTCGTTGTATTCGCACCGGAACGCATCGAAGGCCTCCTGCTGGCGGCGCAGGTTGGCGCGCGGCGGTTGCGCCGTGGCCGCCTTGAGCGTGCGGTGCATCCGTTCATGGCGACCGTTTTGTTGCGGCTGGCCCGGCTCGATCCGCTCCAGGTCGATGCCGAGGCGCACCCACCACACCGACAACGCGCTCAGGCCACCGAGACCCGTGCTGGCAAAGGGCGCCCCGTTGTCGGTCCGCATCGCCCGGGGCATTCCATACTCCCGGAAGGTGGCGATAAAGAGGGGCTGCACCGTCGTCATACCGGTCGATCCATCCAGGCCCTGGCAGCGCAACAGATAGCGGCTGTGGCCGTCGCTGATGGTCAACGGCGTGCACTTGCTGCCGTCGCCGGTGCGAAACCAACCCTTGAAGTCCGCGCACCAGACCGCGTTGGCCGCCTGGCACGCCGCGAAGGGCTGCGTGCTCGGTACCGCTCGACGCCGTCGCCGGGCGATGCGACTTAACCCGTGCCGGCGCAGAATCTCACTCACCGTGCTTTCGGC
Organism: uncultured Verrucomicrobiae bacterium; assembly: GCA_963702985.1. Lineage (GTDB taxonomy): Bacteria > Verrucomicrobiota > Verrucomicrobiia > Methylacidiphilales > UBA1321 > JABDGH01. The sequence continues at coordinate 3,351,696 of OY969777.1, read as the reverse complement.
CGGGCATTGCTCCACGCCCAACTTTTGCTCCAACTTGCGCCGCAACTTCGGCGCGCCCCACAACGGTCGTAATTCCTTGAGCGCCACGAGCGTTTGCACCACTTCTTCGGCCACCGCGTTGGGATGATGCCGCGGTGCCCGCGACTGATCCTCCAGCGCCAACCATCCTCCCACCTCGTAGCGCTGGATCCATTTATAGACCGTTTTGCGGCTCACTCCATATTGTGCGGCCAACTCGCTGATCGCATAGTCGCCGCCCTCATGAGCGCTGATCATTTTGATCCGCTCACTCATTACACACGTTTCCTTCCATGACATCCCCCATGTGTAACCTATGTGCCCGGGAGTTTTTGTTACTCATCTCCCCGGAACATACCTACGGTTCTGGCAAGCCTCCGGCTTGATGCAGCCATGAGGATCCCATTGCCTACGATCTTGCGGATGTGGCTATATCTTTAATTAAAACGCTCTAAAAAGTCCGAAACGCTTTTCCTTCCCGGCGGAAGGTGTATAAGTGGCGTGGGCATGAATCACTCCTCCGCGGCGCGAGCCGTTTTTCAACATCGTCCCAAGGATGAGTGCGGGGTTTTTGCCGTATTCGGTCATCCCCACGCGGCGGAGATCACCTTTTTCGGCCTCTACGCCCTGCAGCATCGCGGACAGGAAAGCGCGGGCATCGTCGTCCATGGCGGGATCGACAATGAGCGCAAATTCAAGAGCCATCACGGCATGGGGCTCGTGTCGCAGGTCTTCAACGACCACGAATTGGCCAAGCTTCCCGGCACGCGGGCGATCGGGCATGTCCGCTATTCCACGACCGGATCGAGCACGCTCGAAAACGCGCAGCCCATCGTGGTCGATTGTTCGCGGGGCCAGATCGCGGTCGGCCATAACGGAAACCTGGTCAATGCGAACATCCTGCGCGACGAACTCGAAGCCGAGGGCGCCATCTTCAAGACCACGGTCGACAGCGAGGTCATCCTCCACCTCATGGCCAAGCCGGCGAACAGCCTCGGCGACAGCAGCCTCGTCCAGGCCCTCTGCAAAGTGAAGGGCGCTTTCTCGCTCGTCCTGTTGAGCGAACGCGAAATCATCGGCGTGCGTGATTCGCTCGGGTTCCGTCCGCTCTGCATCGGGCAGGCCGGCGGCGCGTGGCTCCTCTCGAGCGAAAGCTGCGCCTTCGACATCATCCCGGGCGCGAAATTTGTGCGCGACGTCGAACCGGGCGAAATCGTCGTCATCGACGAAAACGGACTGCGCTCGATCAAGCCCTTCGTGCCGAAGGACCACCTCGGCTTCTGCATGTTCGAGTACGTCTATTTCGCGCGGCCCGACAGCACGCTCGAGGGCGTCAACGTCAGCGCGGTGCGCACGGCCATGGGCCGCGAGCTGGCCCGCCTCCACCCCGTCGAGGCCGACCTCGTCATTCCCGTGCCCGACTCCGGCAACTACGCCGCGCTCGGCTTCAGCGAGGAATCGGGCATCCCCTACGACGCCGCTTTCGTGCGCAACCACTACGTCGGGCGCACCTTCCTCAACCCCTCGCAGTTGGCGCGCGAATTTGGCGTCAAGGTGAAGCTCAACATCATCAAGGAGCGCGTCAAGGGCAAGCGCGTCGTCGTCGTGGACGACTCGATCGTGCGCGGCACGACGGCGCGGTCGCGCGTGATGAACCTGCGCAACGCCGGCGCGAAGGAAGTCCATATCCGCATCAGTTGCCCGCCGCACCGTTTCCCGTGCCATTACGGCATCGATTTTCCCGATCCCAAGGACTTGATCGCCAACCAGCTTTCCCACCAGGAAATCGCCAAATACCTCCAGGCCGACTCGCTCGGCTACCTCGACGAGGCGGGCATGGTCCGCGCCACGGGCCGCGCCGAAAACAAATTTTGCATGGCCTGCTTCAACCAGAAATATCCCGTCGCCGTGAATCCGGCTCTCGACAAGCTCGTCTTCGAGCGCCGCCGCGCCCGCGCCGACTCGCTCGTCTTCGCGGAGGAGTCCGCGCCCCGCCTCTTCAACGGGAAGATATAAAACATTCCCTCATCCTGAGCTTGTCGAAGGATCAGTTCTGACTCGGTAAAAGTAAAAGGCAACCGAACTGATCCTTCGACAAGCTCAGGATGACCGATTGTTTAGACCAAAATCAATTTGGAATTGGTATTATTCAACCCTTTCAGGGTTGGCCATCTCTTCGCGTACCCAGGGTAGGCGCTGCCGCGCCAACCCTGGGCTGTATGATTCCAACCCCGTTGGGATGAAGGGAGCCAGACTTTTCCATCATTTCTCGCATATCCCCCGGCAACGGCGCGGTAAAAGTCAGTTCCTTGCCATTCCATGTAAAACGCAACTCATGCGCGTGGAGCGCGTGGCGCGGCAAACCGAGCACGCGCTGATGTTCCTCCGTCCAACCCTCGGCGATGAATTTCAAATAGAGATTTCCATCCGGCCCGTAAATCTTGTCGCCGATCACCGGATGCCCGATGTGCGCGAGATGCACGCGCAGTTGATGCAGCCGGCCCGTATGCGCTTGCAGGCGGAGAAGCGAAAGGCCATCCGCGTTCTCACGAGCGCGGCTGCAACCGAGCCGCCAAAATTCGGTGCGCGCCTCGGCGGTTTTGCGGCCCTGCGGATCGTCGGGTGCAATCACGCCGCGCCGCAGCCAGATCGGATTCTCAGCGGAAATGCCGAGCCGCCCGATCGGCGCGTCGATCACGCCATGCTCCGCCTCGACCCGGCCCGAAACGAGCGCGAGATAGAATTTTTGGATGTCGCGCCGCATGGTCATCGCGCCGAGACGCGACGCGGCCTCCGCCGAGCGCGCCACCAGCACCGTGCCGCTCGTCTCGCGGTCGAGGCGGTTCACCAGCGCGACGAATTCGCCGGGGAATTTCTCCCGCAACCAGCCGAGCAGCGTCGGCTTGCCGTCGGGCCGCGTCGGATGCGAAAGCAAATCGGGCGGCTTCGACACGACGAGGAAGTCGGCGGTCTGAACGAGGAGGGTTGGTTCGGGGATCACGAGAGGTCTCAGAATAAGCTTCCATCCCGAGCTTGTCGCACAATCGTTCGGCGGTATCGGTTCAGATGGTGGCCGTCGCACTCCGTGCGACGGGCAACCCTGTAAGGGTTGCAATCACTCAGCTTAGGGTTGCCGCGCAGCGGCTACCCTGGGTAGGGCGCCCCAGGGATTCCACCCTGTAAGGGTTAAAGCTGTTCCTAATAGGACCGATAGGATTTCAGTCTTCGCTTCCTGCGCGCTTCGCGCGCCCGGACAACAAAGTAGTCCGGGCCACCCAAACTGCACCGCCGCCCGGCGTGCGGCGGCTACCTACGAGGACGCGCTGCCGTAGCGCCGCAAGCCGGCCTGGAACACGGCGGTGCTCAGCGCAAACAGTACCGCCGTGGCGCAGGCCATTCCCGCAAGATCGAAACCGTTGAGGCCATAGAGCAGCGTCCGCGCAGGGACGTTGGCGATGAGGAGCAGCGGCACCGCCCAGGTGAAGGCGATGCGGGCGGCGCCGTGGAAGGCTTCGCGCGGCAGGCGGGCGATCTGAAAGACGTTATAGTAGGCATACATGAAGCCCTGCGCGCGGGTCATCCAGAAAGCCAGCGACATGAGCATGAGCAGCAGCGCGTAGTGGATCAGCACGCCGAAGGCGACGAGGGTCGGGAAGACGAGCAGCCCCGCGCCGCTCATGCGCATGTTCAAGTGCGCGATGGCGATTACGCAGACGATCACGGCCACGAGCGTATTGATCACCGATCCCAGCTCAAAATAGCGGGTGCTGACCAGGAATTGCGCCGAGGCCGGTTGCGCCAAAAAGAAGTCGAGTTTGCCCGTCCGGATCAGTTCCGGAAGCTTGGTGAGATTGGTCATCAGAAACATCTGGAAAATTTGCTGAATAACCATGTTGGTCGTAACCAGCAGGACCATTTCCCACTTGCTCCAGCCCGCGACGGTGTTGACTTGGAGGTAGAGGAACTGGATGAAGCTCAGGTGCAGGCCGAACCAGGACAGATCGACGAAGACCCAGAGGATGAAGTTCGCCTTGAACATCAGCTCGCGCATGATCGTATAGCGAATCTGGGCCAGCCAGATGCCGGCGTAGCGGACGAGGGGGGCCATCCTCCAAGTGTAGCGGCGGTCTGTGACCGTCGCACTCCGAATCGCTTCCCGTGGCCTTCGGCCACCCGGGCAACAAGTGGCCCGGGCCACCCTGATGATGTGGCGGTGGTCTGTGACCGTCGCACTTCAAAAGCACGGGCAACAGCGCGGGCTTGTGCTGGGTCTCGAATGGCGCAAGGATAAAAGCCGGATGGTTCTACGGCACGCTGCCCGGCTCGCTTCATGAAATCGAATCGAAAGAAAATCACCGGATTTGCGCGCGATTATCGCGTGACCAAAGGCGGGAAATTCCGGCTCAAGGAGATCGACCCCGCGGATACGGGAAAGCTCAAATCCGACAAGGAAGCGGCGAGGCTTCTGGCCGACGGGGTGCAGTTGATGAGCGAGATGCAGGAGAAGCTTTACGCGCAGGAGAGATGGTCGCTCCTGCTCATCTTTCAGGCGATGGACGCCGCGGGCAAGGACGGCACGATCAAGCACGTGATGTCGGGGATCAATCCGCAGGGGTGCGAGGTCACGTCCTTCAAGGCGCCTTCGAGTGCCGACCTCGACCATGATTATTTCTGGCGCTCCAACGTCGTGCTGCCCGAGCGTGGCCGGATCGGCATCTTCAATCGCAGCTACTACGAAGAAGTGCTGGTTGTGCGCGTGCACCGGGAAATGCTCGAGGCGGAGAAAATTCCCGCGCCCCTGGTGACGAAGCACATTTGGGAAGAGAGGTTCGAGGACATCAACGCCCACGAGCGGTGCCTGTCGCGCAACGGCGTGGTGATCCTGAAATTTTTCCTGCACCTATCCAAATCGGAACAAAAACGGCGTTTCCTGTCCCGCCTGGATGAACCCTGCAAGAACTGGAAATTTTCCGCGGCCGATTTGAAGGAACGCGCCTGTTGGGACGAATACATGGACGCCTACGAGGAAATGATCCGCCAGACGGCGACTCCCCATGCGCCCTGGTACGTCGTCCCCGCCGACAACAAATGGTTCACGCATCTCGTCGTGGCGGGTGCGATCATCGAGACGCTCGATTCGCTGGGCCTCGCGTTTCCGGAAGTCACCGCCGAACAGCGCAAGACATTGAACGAGGCCCGGAAAATTCTTGGGAAATAATTTTTAGACGGAACTTGAAGTGAAGTAATCGAGACACCCTCTCTTATCGTCTCCCGGTGGAAACCGGGAGACGATCCCAACCACCGCGGCCTACTCGAAGTAACGGGTCAACGGCATCGCTTGGGTGCGGCGAATGGCGTCGTCGACATCAATGAATAGGCGTCCCGTTTCCGCAGTCCCCTTGATCATCTTCCGGACGGGCCGCAGATTGCTCGCTTTGGAGTTAGCCTGATAGGGTTTCTGTATCTGTGTCATGGTCGTAACTGAGTTAGCAAACGTTATACCAAGAACAACCCACAAACTAATCACGCCAAACTTATATTGCAAACGACGTAGTCTTAAGCCCTTGTGTTAGAGTGTAATTTTCTTGTTTTTATGTGAAAGGCGTAAGAAAGTTAGCCCCGTTTCCCCGTAGTCCCGGTGCCGGACCATCTCCCATGGGAGCGCATTTTCCAGTCGTTGCCCGGCATAATGTTCCCAGACGAAAAGACCATCGGGCGCGAGGAAGGAGCTAAGCCGCGTCAAAAGAGGATCGTCGTCGAGCCGACCGCGGCTCTTGACGTAGGGCGGATCGGCAAAAATCAGATCGAAGCGTTCCGCCGGCGGCTTCTCAAGATACGCCAAGGCGTCCGCCTGCCGGACGTCCCCCTGCAAATGGCAATGGACCAGATTGGCCCGGATGCACTCGACCGCCTCGGCGTCCCGCTCGACAAATGTCGCCGACGCCGCGCCCCGGCTGAGCGCCTCGATGCCGAAGGACCCGGTGCCCGCGAAGAGATCGAGAGCGCGCGCGCCGGGCACATGTTCGGCGAGGCTGGAAAAGATGACCTGCCGGATGCGGTCCTGCGTGGGGCGCAACGCATGGCGCTTCGGCGATTTCAAGTGAAGGCCGCCGGCCGTGCCGGAGATGACGCGCAGGGGCATAGCCGCCACTCTAGCGGCGGTCTGGGATGGAAGCCAGCCCGCCATTTTAGCAGGGCCTGTTAACACTAGTCGGAACCTGTCCCAGAGGGACATCCGAAAGTAGCCCGGCGATTTATCGCCGGGTGGCAGCCGCAAAATAAACCACCCATCCCATCGGGACGGCTGAACGAAGATGAGTGCGGAATACGTTCAGGCGTCCCGATGGGACGCCTCGCTCTCTCGCGGGAAACCCGGCGATGAATCGCCGGGCTACTCTCAAGCGTCCCCGGGACTTGGGATCGCCGCGGACAACCGGCGTTAGTGGGAACAGGACCTCGCGTGCACAGGCCCTGGAACCCAGGCGGAGCTTGACTAAGGAATAGTGAACTGCTGACGTTGACGCGGATAAGAAAGTAACCGGGCGGCGCCTCGACCGCCCCGTGCTCCAACACAAGCTCATCAAGGGCATGTTTGGTCAAAACAAGCCTTTTCGCGGCATTGGCATCCTCTACGATAAAACCACCATGAGTTGCGCCAGGAACTTCCGGCAAGTCGTCTTCAGCGGCCACGGCCTATTTTTGTCCGGTTTGCTTATTTTCACGGCTTTGACCGTCCAAGCCCAGGACAACGCTCAAAATAAGGGGGTGATTTTGAGTCCAGCACCCATCTGGGTGGCGGTAGAGACGCCTGTTGCCGAGAGGAATTCTTCATGGGTGGTCGCTTCTCTTAAAATAAGCCCCGATGGCAAGCGGTTGGCGTGTGGAGTCCTGGCGGGCGCCAAGCAACTCGTGGTTGTGGATGGCAAAGACGGGAAGCTCTACGACGGCATCGGGTTTCTGTTCTTCAGTCCCGACAGCAAGCGGGTGGCCTATATGGCCCAGGCGGGCGATAAGCAGCTTGTGGTTGTGGATGGCACAGAGGGAAAGCCCTACGACGCCATCGGAAAAGGCAGTCTTGGCTTCAGTCCCGACAGCTCGCGGGTGGCTTATGCGGCCCAGACGGGCGATAAGCAGCTTGTGGTTGTGGATGGCAAAGAAGAAAAGCCCTACGACTTCATCGGACCAAACACTCTTAGCTTCAGTCCCGACAGCAAGCGGGTGGCCTATGCCGCCAAAACGGGCGATAAGTGGTGTGTCGTTGTGGATGGGAAAGAGAACAAGCCCTACGACGGCATCGGGGCAGGCAGTCTTATCTTCAGTCCCGACAGCAAGAGGGTCGCTTATGGGGCCGGGGCGGGCGCCAAATGGTGTGTCGTTGTGGATGGGAAGGAAGAGAAGCCCTACGACTCCATCGGTACTCCCATCTTTAGTCCCGACGGCACGCGGCTGGCTTATGTGGTCCAGGCGGACAGAAAGCAGCTCGTGGTTGTCGATGGGAAAGAAGAAAAGCCGTACAACGGCGCCATAGAAGGCCCTCCTGTATTCAGTCCCGACAGCAAGCGGGTGGCTTACGAGGTCAGGGTGGGCGATAAACATTTTGTCGTTCTGGATGGGAAAGAGGAGAAGCCCTACGACGGCATCGGGGCGGGCAGTCTTATTTTCAGTGCGGACAGCAAGCGGGTGGCTTATGAGGTCAAGTCGGGCGAAAAACATTTGGTCGTCCTCGATGGGAACGAAGAGAAGCCCTGCGAGGGCATCGGGGCGGGCAGTCTTATCTTCAGTCCCGGCAGCACGCGGTTGGCTTATACGGTCGCGCACGGCGATAAGCGGTCTGTCGTTGTGGATGGAAAAGAAGAGAAGCCCTACGATGCCATTGGCAATCCCACCTTCAGCCCCGACGGCCAACGGGTGGCTTATATGGCCCGGACGGGAGCTAACTGGTTGGTCATTGTTGATGGGAACGAACAGAAGCCCTACGATGCCATTCTTGCTCCCGGAGGAGGAAAGCTTCTATTTGATGCTCCTGAGAGTTTCCATTATCTGGCATTGGATGGAAAAACGATCTTCTTGGTGAAAGAGACTCTCACTGTCCCCACGAAGACGCCTCCGGTCAGCTTGGCTTCCTCCACGCAACCACCTCCGATCAATCCATCGCCCTCCACGCAACCACCTCCGGTCAATCCAACACCCTCGACGCAGAAACCTCCGATCAATCCATCGCCCTCCACGCAACCACCTCCGGTCAATCCCACGCCCCCCACGCAGACAGCACCGGTCAATCCAACACCCTCGACGCAGAAACCTCCGATCAATCCATCGCCCTCCACGCAACCACCTCCGGTCAATCCCACGCCCCCCACGCAGACACCAGCCGTTAACCCGCCTCCCCCCGCAACGCCTCCAGTGGATGCCGGCATGTCGAAGTTTGTTTCCACCAATGGCATAACAATTCCGCGTGATCCTCCGGGCATGCCCCCGGGAAGTGGAATCTATTTTGAAACGGCCGTTGGAAATGAAATGCCAGTTTCGCTCATGGGTAATCCGCCCCTTGCAACGTTAAAATTCACGGGAACACTGGAATCCACCGGCAATGGAAGGCTTGGCGGAGGAACTGAGAAATTCAAACCCACACAAATCGAGACAAGCAAGAACCCTAATCAATGGATTAAAATTTCTTCGTACTCGATTGGAAAGGATGGGTTTTTAGTCGTTACAGATGAGTCTGGGGCTTCCTATAAGATCAAGCCCATAAGTTTTATTCTCAGCGGGACAATTGAGGAACTAGGGAAGTCCCCTCCGTGACGAGATGATGCCCCGCAAGCCTCTCCCGGCGCGGGAAATGGCGATCTTTGTTCGGGAGCCTGCGAAGTGAACTTGCCTTATTCAAATTCCGTGCCCATATTAAGGTCTATGCCTGCGTATCGCGTCGAGTTGCATAGTCATTGCCAGGGCGACCCGGTTGATTGCCATCTGGGTCACACCCTCTTTGAACATATCGATCAAGCGAAAGCCGTGGGACTCGATGCGATTGCCGTGACTTGGCATCGCAAGATTTGCGCCGTCCCCGAGGCCTTCGCCTATGCGCGCGAACGCAACATCCTTCTCATTCCCGGCATGGAAGCCGAGGTGGACCGGAGGCATCTCGTGGTTCTAAACCTGGCCGAGGGCGATCTGCCCGGCGAGCCGACCTGGAACCAGATACGGGCCTTGCGCATGCGCAAACCGGAGTCGCTGGTGCTGGCGCCCCATCCTTTTTATCCCCATCCGAGTTGCCTGGGCAAAATCATGAACGATCACGCCGACTGCATCGATGCGGTGGAATGGTGCATCCTGCATGTCCACTGGCTGCCGGGCCAGGTGAACCCGAACCTGCGGGCGGCGCGCTGGGCGCACAAACATGGCAAGGCCCTGGTCGCCTGCTCGGATGCCCACTCGCTCGCCGCCATTGGCAAAAACGCCAGCGTGGTCGAGGCGGACGAGCTTACGCCGGAGTCCCTCTTTGCCGGAATTCGCGCCGGGCGCGTCTCGTTTCATCGCCGCTCCCTTGCATTCGGCCCCCTGGTTTATGAGACCGGCAAGGCCATGGTTTCCCAACCGCGGCACATCGGACGCTGGGTCAAGGCCAAGTTGGGAGGCCGCCGCACGTATCCCTCCGGCACTCCGAGTCCGAGGGTTGAAGTTCTGCCGTAGGCGTCGTTACCACCACGGAATACGGCGTCACAAAAGAAATGCTCTTAGCCCCAACGGGGCGGCTTAACATCAGCCCGGGGCAACGCCCCATAAGCGCCCGCTGTTGATTCCGCTAAGATGGGAATCATACCAATTCTAAATTGAATTTAGTCTAAACAATCCGTCATCCTGAGCTTGTCGAAGGATCAGTTCGGAGGGGTTTTACCGAGGCGGAACTGATCCCTCGACAAGCTCGGGATGACCGAAAGCTAAAGACCAAATTCCATTGAGAAATGGTATTAATATGCTCTAGCCCGGCGATTTATCGCCGGGTCCATTGCCGAAAGCGAGTAGCGTCCAGTAGGGACGCTTGATTGGCTCCCAAAATCGCTTCAACCGTCCCTCTGGGACGGGCAAGTGCCATTTCGAGACAACCCGGCGATAAATCGCCGGGCTACTCTCGCCTGTCCCTCCGGGACTGCGGCTCTTCCACTTCATTCACTTCGCGGCTATACTCGCAGACATGCCGATCCGCGACGCCGCCTTGCTCCTGCTGGGTCACGGCTCGACGCTCAATGCCGATTCGAGCGCGCCGACCTATCAGCACGCGGAGGAAATCCGCCGGCGGAGCGTCTTTGCCGAGGTGCACGTCGCCTTTTGGAAGGAAGAACCCAATTTCCGGCAGGCCCTGCGCCAGACCCGGCGGCGACAAGTGTACGTCGTGCCCAACTTCATCAGCTCGGGCTATTTCACGGAACAAATCATCCCGAGGGAGCTCGGGCTGGCCGGACCGGTGACGCGCATCGCAGGCCAGGACATTTTCTATTGCCAGCCCGTGGGGTTGAATTCCGAGATGACCGAGGCGCTGCTGCGGCGGGCCCGCGAAGTGGTCACCGCGTCGGGTGAGAAAATCCCCAACCCGGCTAAAACGGCGTGCCTCTTCATCTGCGGGCACGGGACGTCGCTCAACGACAACTCGACCCAAATCATCCACGGGCAAGCGGAAGCGATCCGCGCGCGCGGCCTCTACGCCGACTGCCAGGCCGTCCTCATGGAGCAGCGGCCCTTCGTCAGGGATTGGCGCGAGCTGACCGATTGCCCGGATGTCATCGTCGTCCCCTTTTTCATCTCGGACGGCCTCCACTCCTTCGAGAACATTCCGGTGCTGCTGGGACTGACTCACAATGTCAGGGAGCAGGGCTTCACCAATCCGCGCCACGAAAAGGAACGCCGGCTCTGGTACGCGACCGCCATCGGAACGGAAGCCTTTTTGGCCGGCGTGATCCTGGCGCAGGTGCGGCAGTTTCAGGGCGCACATCTCGAACCGCGCAACCTGGGCGACGCGCTGGGCGAAGGGGCGACGGTCGGTGACGAGTTGATCCGGTTCATGAAGAGCGCCCCCTCCCCGTGGAAAATCGGCGAAGTGGTCATCCGACCGGCGTCAGGCGGTTCCTTTCATGTGCTGCACCGGGACGATCTGGAAAGCAATCCGGCCAGCCTGCGCATGTTGCACTCGCCCGAAGATCTGCGCGAACTGATCCGGCTGGATCGCGAGGGAAATTTCCGGCCCCTGCGCGCCGCGCCGAATTTGCGCAAAGGCTGGTTCATGCGCGTCTTGGAATGGGAAGGATTGCAGATAGCGCTTGACTACCTCTATCCCGCCGGTCTGGCCAACTGGACGCTGTGGCGGCAGGGCGCGCTGCCGGCGACACCGTGGCGCGAAACCGCCGGGCGTCAATCCGGGCGCTTCCGCGTTGTGCACGAAATCGATGACGCGGCGATTCAGGAACTGGCGGCCACGCATTGCGAGCATGGCTGCCTGAAACGAAGGCTCTGGCCTCCGGCGACGCAAGGGATTGAAGCGGCACCGCACGAGATTCCGCTGATCTGTCCCGAGGCCTGCAACTACCTCGTCGGCAAGGCGCGGGAGAAGTTGAAGGGAACCGACGAGGATCCGTCATCCTGAGCCTGTCGAAGGATCAGTTCTGTCTGTAGCGGCGGTCTATGACCGCTGTCGGGTTTAGCGAACCCTGTAGCCATGGCAGCGGCGGTCATAGACCGCCGCTGGACCATTTTAACGTATTGCGCACACACCTCTTGGGTGGCCCGGACAACTTGTTGTCCGGGTGCGCGAGCGCGGCATCGCGAGCGCACAGGAGGTTGCCCAGGCATTTGCAAATTAACGGACGACCTCCTGTGGCCTGCGGCCACCCGGACAACAAGTTGTCCGGGCCACCCGAAAATCGGCGTGCACGATATTTTAATATGCTCTACAGACTGGACCGCCGCCCGGCGTGCGGCGGCTACCGTGTCCCAGACTAATGATTCGCGCAGCTTGTGCCGGACGAATGCCTTCCCTATTTTAACATCACGATGAGACTCCGCTTCCGCGCACGATTCACCGCGCCGCGATGGCTTCTGCCCGCGCTCCTGCTCGGATTCATGGGCGCGCCAGCCGCGGCCAAGCCCGCCAAGGTTCGCGACCTCGCCGATACCGTGGCCGCGAACCCGATTTTGACCAAGTTCGCCGCGATGATCCAGGCTTCGGACCTCGGCACGTTTCTCAGCAGCCGGGGGCCGTTCACCCTTTTCGCCCCGACCGATTCCGCGTTCGCCAAGCTCCCGCCGGGGATGCTCGATACGCTGCTCCGGCCGGAAAACAAGGTGCGGCTTCAGGACATCCTCCTCTTCCATGTCGTGAATGGAAAAAGGCTGTCGGCGAAAGACCTCCTGCCGCTGAAAACCGTGCTTTCCTGCGAGGGGACTCCGCTCCCCCTCAAGACAACCCGCTCGGGCGCCCAGTTGGTGTTCAAGGCGAAAATCGTGAGCGCGGACATCAAGTGCCAGAACGGCATCATCAATGAAATCGACACGGTGCTGATGCCGCCGGAAGCGGCGCTTCCACCCATCGCTCCGCCGCCGCCGCCCGCGCCGCCACCGGCCCCCGCAACCAATGCCCCGCAGGCCGATCCCCCAGCCGACACGAACGCGTCTCCCGCGGAGACAAATGCCGCGCCCGTGATTCCGGTTGCGCCCGTCGCCGCGCCGGAAGCATCGCCGCATTGAGGAGATGACAAAAATTGCGGTACGATGGGTGGCCCGGACAACTCGTTGTCCGGGTGGCCGAAGGCCACAGGAGGTGACCCAAGGCCTCTCTCGCGCCATTATTGAGTTGAATCTTCAGGCGACCTCCTGCGCGCTGCGCGCGCCCGGACAACGAGATGTCCGGGCCACCCGAAGAAGGCGCCGTCGAGCGGCACGCCGCGGCTGCCAAGTTAAATAGTCGCCAGTTCCTTTTTCAGGACGGCCTTGAGCTGGTCGAGTCCGGCGTCGTCATCTCCGGCGATGGGAATGACCTCCCGCCGCACGCGCCGCTTGAATTTCTTCAGGTTCTCCGCAGCTTCGGGCAGGTCCATTTTGTTGGCGATGATGAGATAGGGCCGCTCGGCCAGCTCCTTCTGGTAAAGGCTGATCTCCTTGCGCAACTGGGCGTAATCGTCGCGCGGATCGCGGCCCTCGCTCCCGGCCATGTCGATGACGAAAAGCAGCATCCGGCACCGCTCGATGTGCCGCAGAAATTCGTGGCCGAGGCCGACGCCCTGGTGCGCGCCTTCGATCAGGCCGGGGATGTCGGCCACGGTGACGCGGGCGAAGTCGGGATATTCGATCACGCCGATCATCGGCTCGAGCGTCGTGAAGGGATAGGGCGCGATCTTGGGATGCGCGTTGGAAAGGCGCGAGAGCAGCGTCGATTTCCCCGCGTTCGGGTAGCCGACCAGCCCGGCATCGGCGATCGATTTCAGTTCGAGCTGGAACTGGCCGCGCTCGCCCTCCTCGCCGTTCTCGTAGCGGCGCGGCGCCTGGTTGGTCGAGGACTTGAAATTCATGTTGCCGCGTCCGCCCCGTCCGCCGGCACAGAGAACGAATTTCTCGCCCGGTTTGACCAGGTCGGTTACGGGTTCGAGCACGGCAGGATCTTCCGGCACGCTGGCGAGATCGTCGGGAGTGCGGCGGCCCTCGCCATCCGCGGTCGGTTCCACCGGAATCACTTCATCGGGAATGCGGCTGACCACGGTGCCCGGCGGAACGGTGATGACGCAGTCGGCCCCGGAGCGTCCCGACATCTGTTTCTTGCCGCCGTTCTGGCCGTTTTTGGCGAACTGGTGCGGCGCGTACCGGTAGCGGATCAGGTTGTTGACGTGGGGATCGACGACGATGACGACGCTGCCGCCGCGCCCGCCGTTGCCGCCATCGGGACCGCCGTCGGGCATGTTTTTTTCGCGCAGGAAACTGCACGCGCCCGGCCCGCCGTTGCCGGCTCGCGCGACAATGCGGACGCGGTCGACGAACATAAAGATAAATGGCAGCCGTCGCTCTCCTTGCGACGGTCCGCCGCTGGGACAGCGGCGGCTACCTAAGCAGCCGGCGCGAGGACGTGCACCTTGCGGTTGACGCGGTCGAATTTGACGACGCCGTCCGTGAGGGCGAAAAGCGTGTGGTCGCGCCCGATGCCGACGTTCGCGCCGGGACGAAACCGGGTGCCGCGCTGGCGAATGAGGATGTTGCCGGCGACGACCGCCTCGCTGCCGAATTTTTTCACGCCGAGGCGCTTGCTGACGCTGTCGCGCCCGTTGCGTACGCTGCCTTGACCTTTTTTATGCGCCATAGTGGTTCTCCGATTAAACTGAAATCTTGGTGATCTTCACGCGGCTCAGCTTCTGCCGATGGCCGACGGTGCGGTGATAGCCTTCGCGGCGGCGGTACTTGTAGGCGATGACCTTTTTCGCCTTCACTTCGTCCACCAGTTCGAGGCCGACGCTGGCCCCGCTCAGGAGCGGATTGCCGACGGAAAATGTATCGCCGTTGCCGACCATCAGCACGTCGGAAATGGTGATCTTCTTCGCGCCTTCGGCGGGAAAATCAACCAATTCGATATCGAGGGTTTCCCCCTCGGTGACTTTGTACTGCTTTCCTCCTGTGCGAATAACGGCAAACATGAATAGCTCCTTTAATTTAGCGAGTCGGCAATCATGCCCGATGCGGGCACAGGCGCAAGCACTTTTTTACCAATCCGTCATCCTGAGCTTGTCGAAGGATCAGTTCTGCCTCGGTAAAAGTAAAAGGCAACCGACCTGATCCTTCGACAAGCTCAGGATGACAGATCGCTTAGAGAAGGGGGGCGCAGCTTGCGCCTAAAACTCGATCGTGAACAGCTTGAAGCCGCCCGCGTCGCGGTGGGCGGCCCGGCCCGATTCGCGCTCCAAATCGTTGCCCGGCTCGGGCGAGGAGAGATATTTCTCGCCGATTCCATACGAGGGGGGAGCCCAGGGCGAAATCAAAACGGTGCCGTATTTCGCCCCGTCGACGAAGATGCCGCCGAGCTTCGGCTTGAGAACGATATTGGGAATCGGAGCGCTCTTGCTGGGCGTGCCCGGCGCATTGTATCCCGGCTTGATGGCAAAGCCGGTCAGATCCTGCGCGGAGGCCAAACCCGCCGAAAGTGCCAAAACCGCCAGAAAGGTTGTCAACGTCTTCATATGAAAAATCTAACCGATAAATGACGCCGGTCAAATGTTATGGAGCGGAGCGGCGGTCTATGACCGCCGCTATATGAATAAGCTACCCAACGACGAAATTAATCAGCTTGTCGGGCACAACGATGACTTTCCTGATCGTCTTCCCCGTGGTCCATTCGGCGAAGGCGGGAAGCGCGCGCGCGGCGGCTTCGATGGCCTCCTTGGAAGAAGCGACGGGCACGATGACATGGCCGCGGACCTTGCCGTTGACCTGCACGACAATCTCGACCTCGGTTTTGGCGAGGTATTTCTCATCGGCCAGCGGCCATGGTTCGTAGGCGAGCGTCTTCCCGTGGCCGAGCTGCTTCCATAATTCCTCGGTCATGTGCGGCGCGAACGGCGCGAGAAGCAGCAGCAGCGTCTCGATGGCGTCGCGCGGGCGAACCGGCTCCTTCGTCAGGTCGTTGACGAGGACCATGAGCGCCGAAATGGCGGTGTTGAACTGGAGCTTGTCGATGTCGTCGGTGACTTTCCGGATCGTCGCATGGAGGCTGCGAAGCAGTTCGGTCGAGGGCGCGGCCTCGGTGAGCTTCGCGGGCGCGAAGAGCCATTCGCCTTCCTGGTTTTCCTCCATGACGAGCCGCCAGACGCGGCCCAGAAAGCGGTAGACGCCCTCGATGCCGGTGGTGGACCACGGCTTCATTTGTTCGAGCGGCCCCATGAACATCTCGAAGAGGCGCAACGAATCCGCGCCATATTCGGCGATGACATCGTCCGGGTTGATGACGTTGCCCCACGACTTGGACATCTTGCGGTTGTCCTCGCCGAGAATCATGCCCTGGTTGACGAGCTTGTGGAACGGCTCGGGCGTGGAGACGACGCCGATATCGAAAAGGACCTTGTGCCAGAAGCGCGCGTAGAGGAGATGGAGCACGGCATGCTCCGCGCCGCCGATGTAGAGATCGACGCCCTTGTCGCCCATCCAATATTTCTCGACGGCGGGATCGATCAGCGCGTCGCGAATTGTTCGGGTCGCAATAGCGGAGGTAGTACCAGCACGACCCGGCCCATTGCGGCATGGTGTTCGTCTCGCGCACGCGGCCGTCGGGGAGTTGCACCCAGTCCTTCGCCTTGGCCAGCGGCGCGAGGCCTTCGGGTGTCGGCTTGTAATCGTCGAGTTCCGGCAGCACGAGCGGCAGTTCGCTTTCGGAAATGACGTCGTGCCGGTCGCCGTTCCAGATGACCGGGAATGGCTCGCCCCAATAACGTTGGCGCGAGAAGAGCCAGTCGCGCAGCTTGTATTGGACGCGGCGCGTGCCTTTGCCTTCCTGTTCCAGCCAGTCGATCATCTTCGCCTTGGCCTCGGCGGTGGGCAGGCCGTTGAGAAAATCGGAGTTGATCGCGTGGCCCTCGCCGGTGAAGGCGGCGATGGGCTGGGGCGTCATCAGATCGCTTCCTGTCGCCTGCGGCGACCCGGACAACAAGTAGTCCGGGCCACCCAATCGCTGCACGACTTCGACGATCGGCAGATCATACTTCACTGCGAATTCGTGATCGCGTTCATCATGCGCGGGGACGGCCATGATCGCGCCGGTGCCGTAGCCCATGAGGACGTAGTCGGCGATCCAGATCGGGATTTGCTCATTGTTGACCGGATTGATCGCGTGCGCGCCGGTGAAGACGCCGGACTTGCTTTTGGCGAGATCGGTGCGTTCGAGGTCGCTCTTGTTGGCGACTTCGGCTTTGTATTTTTGGACGGCGTCGCGGTGCTCGGGCGTGGTGAGTTTGTCGACGAGCGGATGTTCCGGCGAAAGGACCATGTAGGTCGCGCCGAAAAGCGTGTCGGGCCGCGTGGTGAAGACCGTAATGGTGTCTGAACTTTCCGGCCTGCTTCTTGTCGCCTGCGGCGACCCGGACAACGAGTTGTCCGGGCTACCCGAAGGAAGAACAGAAAAGCGCACCTCCGCGCCTTCGCTGCGGCCGATCCAATTGCGCTGCATTTCCTTGAGCGACTCGGGCCAATCGAGCTGATCGAGATCGTTCAGCAGGCGCTCGGCATAGGCCGTGATCCGCAGCATCCACTGGCGCAAGGGACGCCGCTCGACGGGATGGTTGCCGCGCTCGGATCGCGGGCCTTCGGGCGTCGGCAGCACCTCCTCATTGGCCAGCACCGTGCCGAGCTCGGGACAATACCAGACCGGCGCGTGCGAAACGTAGGCGAGGCCCTTCTTATAGAGCTGGATGAAAATCCACTGGGTCCATTTGTAGTAGGCGGGATCGGTCGTGTTGATCTCGCGCGACCAGTCATAGGAAAAACCGATCTCCCGGATCTGGCGGCGGAAATTCGCGATGTTCCTTTCGGTCGTCTCGCGCGGATGGGTGCCGGTCTGCACGGCGTATTGCTCGGCGGGCAGGCCGAAGGCGTCCCAGCCCATGGGATGGAGGACGTTGAAGCCGCGCATCCGCTTGTAGCGCGCAACCAGATCGCTGGCGATGTAGCCCTCGGGATGGCCGACATGCAGCCCCGCGCCGGAGGGGTACGGGAACATGTCGAGCGCGTAGTACTTCGGCTTTTCGCTGCCCGGCTCGCCCGGATTCGCGGCGCGGAACGTGCTCTGCTCGAGCCAGTGGCGCTGCCACGCCGGCTCGAATGCGGCGAAAGGAAATTGCTTGCGGACTTGCATGGCGGGGGAAAGGAAGAAGGTAGAAGGATGAAGGGAGAAGTGAAAGACAGGATTTGCGGGAGGGGAAACGCTCGCTACGCTTCGATGGACTTTGCTCAACTATGAATAAGAAAACGCTCTGCATCGCCACCCGCAACACGAACAAGGCCCGGGAAATGGCTCCCGTGCTGGGGCCATTCTGGGAGGTGAAATGCTCCGCCGATTATCCGGAGATGGAGGGCCTGGACGAGATCGCGGAGTCAGGCGACACGTTCCTGGCCAATGCGACGCTGAAGGCCGTGGCGACGTCGCAAATCATCACCGATTACGTGCTGGCCGATGACTCGGGCTTGGAATGCGATGCGCTCGACGGCGCGCCGGGCGTCTTTTCGGCGCGGTACGGCGGGATTCCCTCCTCGGCGGAAAAGAACATGGGCAAACTGCTCCAGGAATTGGAGCGGGTCGGCGCGATGACGCCGGAACAGCGGCGCGGGCGTTTCCGGTGCGTGCTGGTGCTGGCGAAGGAGGGCGGGGTGATCGCGAGCTTCGACGGCGCGTGCGAAGGGACGATTGCGCCGGCGCCGAAAGGGACTCAGGGATTCGGCTACGATCCGCTCTTTGTCCCCCAAGGCTACGCGCGGACGTTCGGCCAGCTTGGAGAAAAGACGAAATCGAATTTAAGTCACCGCGCCCTCGCGCTGAAGAAGTTTCTCCAGTGGTGCAAGGAGAATCCGCTCTGAGTTCAAGCCTTGATGATCCGGTAATCTGCTGGTTGGATATTTGTAATTTCGCGGATGATACCGTCCTTCAGTGGAACAAGCTTGGGCCATCGGTTGGTCGGGAGTTCGAGAATGGCAATATGTCGATTGCGTAAATTTTGTTGTTACCGCAGATTTTTGTCCGTTGTGATGAAAAGCTCAAACAGCCGGTCAATTTTTGCGATCAACTCCCCATTGCGAATTCCAGACCAGCCTTCGTTTTGAACGCTGGTGATTTCATGTCCCGTTAGCCAACCCGTCAGAGGTTTGGGAACATTTTCATCAAGGATGATTCGCAGGTTCCCGCGCGAGCTTGAGGAATTCCTGGGCGTCAACCCGATCTACCGAGGGGAAATAATCGAGAAATTGCTCAAGCGAAAAACCATCGTCCAGGTAATCCAGCAGCGTCTGGGCGGGAACTCGGGTGCGGCGAAAAACCAGCGTCCCCCCCATGACATCGGGATCGGACTGGACGGGGCTGTGCGCCAAGGTAACCATAAATTTACTCTACCCAAGAAAAGATCGGTGGCAATCCTTAGCCGTAACGATGCAGTTGAAAAGTGAATCACCGTCTGGGAGTTGTTGGAGATGTATCACTTCCAACATGAAAACCACAAGGCTTCGACTCACCAGACGGTGACGGAGGAAATTAGGCTCAAAACGGGCGGCAAGACGATCAAAATCACCACCACCGACGCGAAGCTCAGCGCTCACGCGGGCCAAGCGACGTTCTGGGCTTTTCTGCACCGGGTCAACTTTCGGCCCTTGATCGCCGGGGTGTTGCCGCATCGCCCGACCAGCCCGAATGCGCTGGCTCCGGTGGAGATCGCGCTGAGCTTTCTGGCCGGGATTTTGGCCGGGGCCGACAAGCTGACCCGCATCGCCCACCTGCGCAACGATCCGGTTTTGCCTGAAATCCTGGACGTGAAACGGCTACCGAGCCAGTCGACCCTGTCGCGGTTTTTAGCCGGGTTTGACGGTCAGGCGAAAAATCTGGAAGCCTTTCGTCCCCTCTGGCGCTGGGCGATGGAACAGTTGCCCAGCCGCGCAAAGGGCTACAGCCTGGATTTCGATTCGACCGAGTTGCTCCATGAGGACGGACGGCAAGAAGGAGTAAAAGTCGGCTACACCCGCAGTGGACTCAAGCCGTGTCTGCATCCGCTTTTGGCCGTGCTGGAGGAGGCGAAGCTGGTGGCCGGGTTCTGGCTGCGAGCGGGCAACGCGTCGAGCGCCAATAACATCATCGCCTTCACGCTGGAGACGCTCTCGCTTTTGCCGTCGCATCTGCGGGTGCGCCTGGTGCGGGCCGACAGCGGTTTTTGCCAGGACGACTGGCTGAGCCTTTTGGAAGCGCGCCGCCTGCCCTACATCGTGGTGGCCAAACTCAACGTCAAAGTCCAGCGCCTGATCACGCGCGACACAGTCTGGCAAGCGAGCGGACTCGAAGGCACGGAGGTGGCCGAGGTGGTGCACGAGAGTCCGTCGTGGAGCCGGGCGCGGCGCATCGTCCTGTTGCGCCATCAGAAAACCGAAGGACGACGCGCGGGCGGCAAGCTGCTCATCGAGTGCCCCGGCTACATGTTCCAGGCCCTGGTTACCAGCCTGCCCGAAAGCGTCCCGCCGTTGGAGGTTTGGCGCGATTACAACGCGCGGGCGGGGATGGAAGGCGTCATCAAGGAACTCGATTACGGGTTTGCCCTGCCGAAACTCTGCTGCCAGAAGTTTTGGGCGACCGAGGCGGCGCTGAGTCTTGCCGTCATGACTTACAACCTCACCGTCCTGTTCCTGCGCCACCTCGGCTGGCTGGAACGCAACAGTGTCACCACCCTGCGCTACCGGCTTTTCAACGCGGCGGGCATCCTGAGTCACGCCCAGGGCACGGCCACCATCAGACTCGCCATACCCGCCGCGCATCGACCGTGGTGGCGAGCCGTTTGGGAGAAAATCCTCGCCGATTTCCCCAACTGCGATGCAGTTGGACAACAACCGAGAGCCGCATGAAAAATCCTCGCGCTTTTACCCCTCAACTGCATCGTTACGGCTTAGCAACGCGAAGCTGACCAGACGCTGCCTTCCAGGCATTTAAATCGTAGCGAGGGATGGCGCGGATTCTCCATCCACAGAAGGTGATTTTTTCGCGCGACTTCCTGCACGTCCGCCGGCAATGCGTTAAAGAGTTGCCAAAAATGTCCCGTGCACGTCGAATTCACGGAAAAGGGCTTGAGCGTCCCGGCCTCACGCTCTTGTCGCGCTTCCTCGATCAAAAAATCGAGTTTGCCGGCCCGGACGTCCTGGCGAATTTGCTCGTCCCACTGATCCTCCAAAAATTCCTGATACCACTGGTTGAACTGGGCTAGTTCTTCTTTGGGCAGAGATTTAACGGCAGCTTCGATTTCAACGACGCTCATAGAGAAAGTCTAGGACGAACTCACGGATGAGGCAATACTCGGATTATCCGCTATCCGTCATCCTTGTCGAAGGATCAGTTCGGAGGTAGCCGCCACTGATTTTTTTGACGGAATTACGGAAATAAAGAACCCCGCCGCAAGCAGCGGGGTATTGGGGAACAATTTCAGATTATGAAAAGAACGCCGCAAGCGGCGGGGAATTAACCCGAACGAGATTAACGGAATTTTTGCGGGTCGGGTCATTTATCTTTGATATCACAGATTGTGATATCAAAGACATAAGCTCCTGTCGATTAAGGGCGAATGAGAAGTCCTTGGGAAAGCGCCCTATTCTTTTGGGTTCTTTTTAAAAGGCCATTCACGAATTAGAACAACCGGTAGCCACAATAAAACCGGTTCCTCGGTATTTTCAGTGGAATAGAGGGCTGTGATTTTCCTCGTTCCCAAGCTCCATTTCGAAACAAGCGGATCAGGAACCAGTACCAAATTTCCAAATGGAACCAAATTCCCAAATTTTTTTGAGGTGGGAGAGTCGCAACCCTTTCAATGCATCCGCAGCATGCCTTTAATTTGGTAATTTGGAAAAATTTAGCAATTTGGTTATGCCTTTTTCTATTCCACTGTTTTTGCGATAGAACCATAAAACCCAAGTGCCCGGATCAAGCGCGGTTGGAAGGAATAACCACCACCTGGGCTCGTAGGGATAAGCCAGTCCCGCGCATACACAGAAAATTAAACTGATATCATTTCTCAATAACATTTATTCTTTACCCTTCCGTCATCCCGAGCTTGTCGAGGGATCAGTTCCGCCTCGGTAAAACCCCTCCGAACTGATCCTTCGACAAGCTCAGGATGACCGATTGTTTAGACCAAAATCAATTTGGAATTGGTATGAAAAACGGTATCTGCGAATAGCCCCTATCAACGCCCCTTTTCCTATTTCGATAGGCTTCAATAGATCCACCCCAGTTTCCAACAACAATTCCGATCCCGAAGAAAAGAAGCACCGCCGCGACGATGAGCCCGAAGGTGCTCATACAGCTTAAAGAGGAAATTTATTCATAGACCGAGGCTAAAATTTTATCCGTTAATTCCGTAATTCCGTAATTCCGTCAAAATTCAGCGGGTTACTTTTTGACATTCATGCCCATCAGGAACTCGATGTTGTTCTCGGTCTTCTTGATTTTTTCGAGGAGGAGATTCATCGCCTCGACGGGCGATTCCTCGGAGAGGACTTTCCTGAGCGCGTGGATGCGCGGCAATTCGTCCTTGTGATAAAGCAGCTCCTCCTTGCGCGTGCCGGAGCGCGAAATGTTGAACGCCGGGAAAATGCGCTGGTCGGAAAGATTGCGGTCGAGGTTCACCTCCATGTTGCCGGTGCCCTTGAATTCCTCGAAGATCACGTCGTCCATCCGGCTGCCCGTCTCGATGAGCGCCGTGGCGATGATGGTCAGGCTGCCGCCCTCCTGGATGTTGCGGGCCGCGCCGAAGAAGCGCTTCGGCTTTTGCAGCGCGTTGGACTCGACGCCGCCGCTCATGATCTTGCCGGTGGTCGGCTGCATCGTGTTGTAGGCGCGGGCGAGCCGCGTGATGCTGTCGAGCAGGATCACGACGTCGACCTTGTTTTCGACCAGCCGCTTGGCGCGCTCGGTCACCATCTCGGCCAGCGCGACGTGGCGCTCGCACGTCTCGTCGAAGGTCGAGGCGACGACCTCGCCCTTGACCGTGCGCAGCATGTCCGTGACCTCCTCGGGCCGCTCGTCGATGAGCAGCATGATGAGATACGCGCCGGGGTTGTTTTCCATGATCGCGTTGGCGATCTTCTGCAACAGGATCGTCTTGCCGGTGCGGGGCGGCGCGACGATCAGGCCGCGCTGGCCGAAGCCGAGCGGGCAGATGAGATCCATCGCGCGCATGGAGATGTCGCCCCGCTTACCTTCGAGGAAAATGCGGCGGTTGGGGAACGTCGGCGTGAGCAGGTCGAACGAGGCCCTGACACGCCCTTCCTCGGCTTCCCTGCCCTCGATTTTGTCGACGCGGGCCAGGGCGAAATAACGTTCCTTGTCCTTCGGCGCGCGGATGGGACCGTAGAGCGCGTCGCCCTTGCGCAGCCCAAAGCGGCGCACCTGGGACGGGGTGACATAGAGATCTTCCGGGCAGGTGATGTAGTTAAAGCGCGGCGAGCGCAGAAAGCCGTAGCCCTCGGACGACAAATCGAGCACGCCGCCGCCGTTGGCCGTGCCGTTTTTGGCGGCGTTGCGCTTGAGGATTTCGCAAATCAAGTCGTGCTTCTTGAGCGTCGCGGCATTCTCGATTTCGTATTCCCTCTTCGCGTAAAGCTTCAGTTCGCGGGTCGGCTTGGCCTGGAGTTTCTCGACTTCGAGATGAGGGCCGGGCGGAAGGGGCGGCGGCGCCTCGATCTGAGCCGCGGGCGCGCCGGCCAGCACCGGCGCAGGCTGGGCGGGGTCAGCCGGAGAAGCCGTGCCGGGCGCAATCCCGAAGCCTGGCGGGGCCACGGCCAGCTTCGCGCCGGGCGGGGGCAGATCGGGTTCATCGGCGGGAAGGCCTTCCATGCCGCGCGGCTTGTGCGGACCCCGGCGAAACGGCCGGTTATTCGGGGAGCGGCGCATCCTCATGATAATCCATCCGCGACCAGATCGAGTTGAAGAAGCAGGGTGGAGGGCGTCCCCTCGCCCCAAAACGCGATGGAGGAACGGGCCATTTTTTCGGCCACGGGCATCTGGCTGGCGAGGCGCTGGGCGGCTTCCTCATCGGAAAAGCCGCGGGCCTTGAGCCGGTTCATTTGCGTGACGCGGGACGCGCCGACGCACCAAACGGCGGGAAACATCTGTTCGAGTTCGCACTCGAAGAGTAGCGGAATCATGACGGCCAAAGAATGTGTGGGGTGGGTTCGAGCCCGCTCCTCGCGTTCGCGTTGCCAGACGGATCGGATGGCGGGGTGGGTGATTTCGTTCAACTTTGCCCGCGGCAGCGGGTCGGCGAAAACGAGTCTACCCAAGACCTTTCGGTCAATCGACTGGTCAGGTTGTAGAATGGAAGGGCCGAAAGCGTCAATCACATTTTTCCACACCTCCGTTCCCGGCTCCATGAGCCGGTGCGCGATCCGGTCGGTATCGATGACGTGCCAGCCGCGCGCGCACAGCCCCTGCGCCAGCGTCGATTTCCCGCACGCGATGCCGCCGGTGAGGCCGATTTCGTGATGCGCTGACATATTTTATTTTTAGTGTGGCGGCGGGCGGAGCCTGTCCTGAGCGAAGTCGAAGGAACCGTCTCTGAGATTTTGACGGAATTACGGAATTATCCCAAATTAACGGAATGGAAGGATAGGGGAAACTGTCCGTCATCCTGAGCTTGTCGAAGGATCAGTTCCGCCTCGTTGTTAGAAGTAAAAGGCACCCGAACTGATCCTTCGACAAGCTCAGGATGACGGACTTTTTATTAGCGACGATCATAGACCGCCGCTACATTAAAGCTTCGCCACCTGGACGGACAGAATGCCGGGGTCGGCTTCGATCTCCTTGATCAGTTCCGCGCTCGGCATGCTGTCGAGGTTGAGCACGCCCAGGGCCTTGCCTCCGGGCTCGCCGCGGCTCAGAGAGATGCTCGCGATGTTGACCTGTTGCCGGGCCAGCAGCGTGCCGATCCAGCCGACCATGCCGGGACGGTCCTGATTTTCCACGATGAGCAGGATCCCCTCGGGGCTGGCCTCAACATTGTGCCCGTTGAGCACCACGATGCGCGGATGCACGCCGTAGATCGTCGCGCCGACTTCATAACGCTGGCCCTCCTTGGCGCCCTGGACCGTGATGAGGTCGGTGAATTCCCCGCCTTCGGAGCTCTTCATTTCGGTGACTTTCAGGCCGAGATTCTGCGCGGCGCGCGGCGCGTTGACTTCGTTGACCGCCACTTCCGAGCATTGCGAAAGCAGCCCCTTGAGCACGGTACGCGTGATCGGAACGGTTTCCGATTCGCTCACTTTGCCGGTGTACTGGATGGTCAGCGTATCGAGCCGGTGGGGCGCGATTTGGGCGAGCAACCGGCCCAGTTTTTCCCCCAGGCCGAGATAAGGACGAATCAGCGCCAGGGTGCGCAGGTCGACGTTCGGCACGTTGACGGCGTTGTTGATGATCCCGTTCAAGAGGAATTCGGATACGCCCTGCGCGATTTCGACGCCCACGCTTTCCTGCGCCTCGGAGGTCGACGCGCCCAGGTGCGGCGTCAGCACCACGTTGGGCAGCGCGCGAAACGGAAGGTCCTCCGCGGGCGGTTCCTTTTCATAGACGTCAAGCGCGGCCCCGGCGACCTGCCCGCTTTGCAGCGCGGCCAGCAGCGCGGCTTCCTCGACCAGGCCGCCCCGCGCGCAGTTGATGATCCGCACGCCCTGCTTGCACTGGGCCAGCGTCGTCGCGTTGAGAATGTTCTTTGTCTCCGCGGTCATCGGCATGTGGACCGTGATGAAATCGGCGCGCGCCAGCAGCGCGGCGAGATCGTCCGCAAGCTCCACCTGGAGGCTGCGGGCCCGGCTTTGCACCAGGTAGGGATCGAACGCGAGCACGGTCATGCCGAAGCCGATGGCCCGGCGCGCGACTTCGCCGCCGATGCGGCCCATGCCGATAATGCCGAGGGTCTTTCCGCAGAGTTCCGTTCCCTCGAACGATTTGCGGTCCCACTTGCCCGCGGCCATCGAGGCGTGGGCCTGCGGAATTTTCCGCGCGAGCGACAGCATGAGGGAAAAGGTATGCTCCGCCGTCGAGATGGTGTTGCCGCCGGGGGTGTTCATGACCACGATGCCCCGCTCCGTGGCGGCCTCGACGTTGACGTTGTCGACGCCGACGCCGGCGCGCCCGATGACCTTCAGCCGGGTCGCCGCGGCGAGGGCCTTCGCGGTCACTTTCGTCTGGCTGCGGACGATCAGCGCGTCGAGTTCGCCGATCCGCGCGATGAGTTCGTCCTCCTTGAGACCTCCGCTGGTCTCGACTTGGAAGTGTGGGCTCTCGACGAGGAGAGCGATGCCTTTGGGTGAAACGCCGTCAGCGGCCAGTATGCGATAAGTAGTCACCCCCCGACTCTCCCGGAACAGCCGCGAAATGTCAAACCTGACCGACGCGCCTAACGCTCATCAAAGGCGAGAAGGGCAGCGAGCTTGGCGGTGACGTCCTGGAGGAGAATTTCCGGAATCCGCGCGATCCGTTTCGCATGGCGTTTTTGCCAGTCCAGGCACCGTATCTGATCGCTGAGCACCACTCCCTGGATGGGAAGACCTTCGGGCACGGCCGATTCAAAAGGATATCCTTTGGAGTGACTCGTGATGGGACAAACCAGGACAAGGCCGCTTTTTCGGTTGTAAATCGCCGGGCTTAAAACGAGGGCGGGCCGTCGTCCCGCTTGTTCCCGGCCCGTTTGCGGGTTGAAGTCGAGCCAGATGGCATCGCCCCGTTCCGGGATGTAATGGGCCATTAGATTTCCTGACCCACCGACGCCCCCCAGTCAACTTCCTCCTGGGGGTTGGCGGGATGAATGCCCTTGACCAGGTTCGAGAGTTGGTAGCGGGGACGCGCAGCCCGTATCGTCAGAGCGCCGGCTTCAACGCTCAACTCGACGGCGTCTCCATTCTCCACGCGTATCTGCCGGGCTACAGCGCCCGGAATTCTCAGGGCAAGGCTGTTTCCCCATTTTTGGATGGCGGCGGTCATGTAGCTACATTGGCTCTACGCCAGCGGGATTGTCAAGCTGAGGATCGAGCCAACAGAGGCGTTTTTACATAAAAATAGGTAAAAATAAAAGGCAAGTTTGATGGGTCAGCCAGTTGTGAATAACTTTTTGCACTCAGAAAGGTAAAAAGGCTTGCCCGCCCGCTGAAATCACCTTAAGGTTCAAGCGATCGGCCCTCCAAGCTAAAGAAGATAAAAACGCCTAAAAAGTTCGCTACGTCAGCACCTTATGAAAAGCAAGCTTTTGCGAAAATTGGCCAAGAGTCAGAAGTATTTGATCTTGGCTGAGATCAAGCGAAGCCAGGGGCTTTCGGTCTCCCAATTGTGCGAGCGCATTAATCTCTCGTACATGGGCGTTAAACAGCATTGCGTCGCCTTGGAGAAAGATGGCTACCTCGATACATGGCGCCGCCCGAAAGGAATGGGCCGCCCCGAAAAAGCCTACCGGCTGACGCCGATGGCGCAGGAGTTTTTCCCCTCCGAACACACCAATTTTACCGGTGAAATTCTCAAGAGCATCGAGCAGGTTTACGGTCCCGCCGCCCCGGAAAAAATTCTCTATCAGATCTACCAGAACCTGACGGTGCGGTTGCAGGGGAAAATCACTGGTCATACCCTCGAAGAACGAGCCCGCTCGTTTGCCGCCTTGCGTGACCAGGACGGCTACATGAGCGAGTACTACTTCAACCCCGACATTCAACGGCACCAGATCATCGAATACAATTCGCCGGTGCTGCCCATCGCCGATCAATTCAAAATTTTGACCCAGTTGGAAAACAACCTGATCGAAAGCGTCCTCGGCGTGCGGGTGCAGCGCGAGGAGGAACGGATCTCCGGCCTCTACAAGTGCCAGTTCACGATGCTGGATTGATGGAGGGTCAGACTCTGTCCTGACCCATTATAGATCCGATCAGGGTCGGGACAGAGTCCGACCCTCCAGGGTAGCCCGGCAACGACAGGCGCGCCTGCGTTGTCCGGGTTCGCGCCAGTCGGCTCTGGCGCGAACAAGAGGCAGCCCGGGGAGATGACATCAATTTTCGGCGGCTTCTTGTGGCTTCGCTTCGCTCCGCCACCCGGACAATAAATTGTCCGGGCTACCCGTTCGGGCGGGG
This sequence comes from uncultured Verrucomicrobiae bacterium, assembly GCA_963702985.1. GTDB lineage: Bacteria > Verrucomicrobiota > Verrucomicrobiia > Methylacidiphilales > UBA1321 > JABDGH01. The sequence continues at coordinate 3,323,820 of OY969777.1, read as the reverse complement.
CCGAACGGACAGATGGGTAATTTCCAACAGAGCCAGACCCTCCAGAAAAGCCACCATGCCCCTTTACTTTGGCACCAGATAAGCTAGAATGAGACGAAGAGGATCAATCTTATGAAAGAAACCAAAGAATACACGCTTTACAACGACACCGTGATGGACCACTTCCTGAACCCCCGCAACATGGGTGATGTTTCCGAGGCCGACGGTGTTGGCGAAGTCGGCGCGGCGGCCTGCGGCGACATCATGAAAATTTCCCTCAAGATTCGCGACGGCAAAATCGAAGACGCCCGCTTCAAGACCTTCGGCTGCGGCAGCGCCATCGCCTCCTCCAGCATGGCCACCGAATTGATCAAGGGCCGCACCCTGGAAGAAGCCAAGAACTTCTCAAACCAAGAGGTCGTCGACGCCCTGGGCGGACTGCCCCCGGTCAAGATTCATTGTTCCGTGCTGGCCGAGGAAGCGCTCAAGGCCGCGATCGAAGACTACGAGGCGAAACAGGCGAAGGCCGTTGCCGCTTAGCGAGTCGAGTCAGCCTGACAACTTGTGACCTCTGCGAAAGTCTCTTTTCAAGAATTCCGTCATTCCAGAGGAATGACCGAGAGTAGCCCGGCGATTCATCGCCGGGTTTATCGGCAAGAAAGGGAGCGTCCCGTAGGGACGCTTGATTCTCCACGTACGCACGAGTTTCATCCGTCCCTCCGGGACGGGCAAATCCCCTTATGGAATTACCCGGCGATGAATCGCCGGGCTACTTTCAGATGTCCCTCCGGGACTTCCAATCCCGCTCTCTCTCTTAATCAGCCTGTCGCAGAGGTCTCAACCTGGTGTTCGGGCTGAAGGATCTATTGATTTTCATGGAAAAACGCTCCGTCTATCTCGATCACCAGACGACCACGCCCGTACTGGAGGAAGTGCTGCAAGCCATGCTTCCCTATTTCCGGGAAGCCTATGGCTCGCCTTCCAGCCTCCACCGCTACGGACTCCGGGTCCGCGAAGGCCTGAAGGAAGCGCGCCAGCAGATCGCCCGGATGATCAACGCCGAGAGCGAGGACGACCTCATTTTCACCTCGGGCGGCACCGAATCGGCCAACCTCGCCATCAAGGGCTTCGCCGATGCGAACGTCCGCACGAAGGGCAACCACATCGTCGTCTCGGCGATCGAACATCCCTCGGTCATGAACTCGGTCGAGTACCTGACCAAGCATGGCTTTGAAGTCACCCAAGTGCCGGTCGACACCATCGGCCGGATCAATCCCGAGGATGTCCGCGCCGCCATCACGCCCAAGACCGCCCTCGTCTGCGTCCACCTGGTCAATCACGACATCGGCACGATCCAGCCGGTCAAGGAGATCGCGAAGATCACCGGGGAAAAAGGCATCGCGCTCTACGCGGACGCCCTCGCCGCCGCCGGCTGGATGCCCATCGACGTGCAGGACCTCGGCGTGCAGCTGCTGAGCTTCAGCCCGCACCACTTTTACGGCCCGAAGGGAATCGGCGTGCTTTACCGCAACCGCAAGGCGCGCGTGACAAGCCATATCCACGGCGGCGTGCAGGAGGGCGGACGGCGCGCCGGAACGGAAAACGTCCCCGCGATCATCGGGGCGGGCGTCGCGGCGGACTTCGCGGTGCGCGAGATGGCTCAGCGCGTCGAACACGTCGCGATGCTGCAGAAGCGGCTCTACGACGGACTCTGGAAAAAAATCCAGTACATCAAACTCAACGGCCCCGAGCCGGGACCGCTGCGCATCTGCAACACGCTCAATCTCAGCACCGAATTCATCGAGGGCGAAGGCCAGCTTCTCCTGCTCGATTACCAGGGCATCGCGGTCGCCAGCGGATCGAGCTGCGTCAGCAAATCGCTCAAGGTTTCCCACGTCCTCAGCGCCATCAAACTCGACCACGCGCTGGCCCAGGGCAACATCATCATGAGCCTCGGGAAGGACAACACCGTCGAGGACGTCGATTACGTGCTCGAGACGTTCCCGAAGATCGTCGACAAGCTCCGCAACATGTCGCCGATGTGGAAGGAATTCGAAGAAGGCGTCATCGACTCGGTCATCGCGCCCACGGGCCGCGGCAAATCGTTCACCCAGCACGCCGCGGACATCTCCGGCAAACCCGCGCATTGATGAACGACTGATTTAGCCGCAAAGGAACACAGAGAACGCAAAAAAAGTTTCGCACAGAGGGCCGAAGAGAACTGAAGAGGAAGAGAAGAAATAAAAAATATCTCATACCATTTCTCAATGGAATTTGGTCTTTAGCTTTCGGTCATCCCGAGCTTGTCGAGGGATCAGTTCCGCCTCGGTAAAACCCCTCCGAACTGATCCTTCGACAAGCTCAGGATGACGGATTGTTTAGACTAAATTCAATTTAGAAATGGTATCAGTCTTCAGTCGCCTGCCCCTCTTCAGCCCTCTGCAGTCCTCCGTGCGAAACCTGCCTTCCCAAATGAAGGAGTTTGGGAACAAGGGAAACCCGCGCATTGACCTTCAGACTCCTTTCAACGAGAATTTCAACATGAGCACCGTTGAGGAAATTGAATCATTTCAACTGCGGATGAGCCTGCTGGCTCTCCACCGCCGGGTGTTATTTTTCGGGCCGCAGAGAAACTTTTACATGCTACTTGCGCTGCTAATGGCAGCCACAGTTGTGGCTATGCACTTTTTCCCTTCGACTCACTTCCTGATCATTTTCATATTTGTTGTTCCTGGTTTCGCCATCCACAATGGTTATTTTATCGATCTTCCAAGGACAAAAAGTGTCCTGTCCTTTTTCGAGCATAATCACCCTGAGTTGTGTTCCTGGTTGCCGGAAAGCGCCCTGCTCGAAGCAAAGTTGGAATCCGACGCCAAGGCCGGGAAATTCGCCCGTTTCAAGGAGGAAATTGCCCAAGCGCTCGCGACCGGACAATTGATCGACTTTCCTTGAAATCGAAATTCCCTCCCATACGCCTGATTCGCCTGATTCGCTTATTTTTTATTCCGTTAATTCCGTAATTCCGTCAAAAATAGTGCGGCGGTTCCTTCGACTTCGCTCAGGACAGGCTCCGCCCGCCGCTACATTAAAAAAATCATGCCCGCTCCCCTGACTTCCGAAACCGTCCTCGCGCAACTGCGCGGCGTCAAATATCCCGGCTACACGCGGGACATCGTTTCCTTCGGCATGGTCAAGGATGTGCGGATTGAAGGCACGCGCGTCTCCGTGCGGATCGCCGTGACGACCGGCGACGCGAAGGTCCCCAAGCAAATCGAGGAGACGGCCACCGCCGCCCTCGAAGCGATGCCCGGCGTCAGCGAAGCCGTCGTCCATCTCGACGTCAGCGCGCCGGTCACCAAGGCGATGCAGGCCGAGGGCGGCGCGCTTCCGCAAACAAGGATCGACGGCGTCAAGCACATCATCGCGGTCGCCAGCGGCAAGGGCGGCGTAGGCAAATCGACTATCGCCGCGAATCTCGCCGTCGCCCTGCGCGGAGAAAAAAACCGGGCGCGGGTCGGGCTCTGCGATTGCGATATTTACGGCCCCAGCATCGGCCTCATGTTCGGTTCCAACGAACGCCCCACCGCCACCGAAGAGGGCCGCATCCAGCCGATCCGCCGCTGCGATCTCAACCTCATGAGCATGGGCTTTCTCCTCGACGACAGCGCCCCGGCCATCCTGCGCGGCCCCATGGTCACGCGCTACACGCAGCAATTTCTTCGCAGCGTCGATTGGGGCGAACTCGATTATCTCGTCCTCGATCTCCCTCCGGGCACGGGCGACATTCAGCTCACCATCGTGCAAACCGTCGCGCTTTCGGGCGCGGTGATCGTCACCACGCCGCAGGAGGTCGCCCTGATCGACGCGCGCAAGGCGGCGAGCATGTTTTCCAGGGTAAACGTGCCCATTCTTGGCCTGGTGGAGAACATGAGCTATTTCCTTTGCCCCAATGATGGCAACCGCTACGATATTTTTGGCTCCGGTGGCGGCGCGCGCGAAGCAGCCCGCCTGGGCGTTCCCTTGCTGGCACAAATTCCCCTGGAGATCCGTTTGCGCGAATCGGGGGACAAGGGGATGCCTCTGACCTATTCAGAGCCGGATGGCCCCACGGGACGGCTTTTTTATCAGATCGCGAAAGACATTCGCCAACAATGCTTTGCATAAGTTATATTTGATCGGATTATCACATCAGTGGCCAAATGATTTAAACCATTTGACAAAGAGGCTAGGGTCTCGTCTACTACTTATTGTATGTCGGACTCGTTTGGACAAGAACCGGATAACATGTTTCACAAATCTGCGCTCTATCAGGAATTCCTAGCCGAGCGGGCCGAAATTCTCCGCCATAAATGGATCGAGAGCGAAAAAGCGGGACATGACATCGGCTTTGAAAAAGCCCTGCTCGATTGGATCGTCAAGCACCGCGCCGCTTGGCGCGCGCTTCGCCAGCATAAGTCCTCCGATGGCGATAACAGCGGCCACAACGGTCTCGCGGCCGCTTGATCCCATCTGCCGGGAATCGCCGCCCGGCCCCCTGCATTGACAGGGTCGCCTCCTGCTTTTAAGCTACCAATATGCCAGAAACCACCCTGCCCGCGGTCTCCCTGACCGAAAGCGCCGCCCGGCACATTGCCGAAATCATCGGCGAACCCAACCCTGAAAACAAGGGCCTCCGCGTCTATGTCGAGACCGGCGGATGTTCCGGGATGTCCTACGCAATGGAAATTTCCCCCCGAAAGCCCGGCGACGAGGAATTCACCGCTCACGGCATGAAGCTTTTTGTCGAGGATCGCGGCTTGGTTTACCTCGCCGGATCGGTCATCGATTACAAGGACGGACTGACCGGGGCCGGCTTCCGCATTACGAATCCGAACGCCAAGCACACCTGCGGCTGCGGGAAGTCCTTCGAGGCCTGAGGGTGAACCGCCCTTCCGACGCCCGCTCTTCGCTCGGCGAGGCCTTTCGACAAGGCGTCCGGGCCGCGTCGCAAAACCTGCCCGCCATGCTGGCCCTCCAGGCGGCCATGGCCGCGGTGGTTGCCGTCTATTATTGCTGGCCCGCCGGAGCCGCCCTGCTTTCCAGCTACGCCGCATGGCAGCACGCCGGGGGCGTCCTCGCCGCCGGACTGGCCACGGCTTTCGCGGGCGGCGTCCTGTCCGAACTGAGCCTGGTCTATTTCCAGAACGGCGGGCGATGGACCTGGAACAACGTCGAGGACATGGGATTCAAATGGGCGCTCTTTTTCGTCAGCGGCTCGATCGTCTATGAGTTTTACGGATGGCAGGCGATTTGGTGGGGGCAAGGCGCGACGTGGCAGATCCTCCTGCCGAAAGTCCTCGTCGATCAATTCGGCTACACGGTCTTCTGGGCGACGCCCTTTTATGCGCTCCTCATCCGCTGGCAAACGCTCCGCTATTCGGGCAGCCGGTTATGGATGGAATTGAACCGGGATTTTGTGACCGAACGGATGCTCCCCATCCTCGTCACCAACTGGATGTTTTGGATTCCCGCCGTCACGCTCATCTATTCCATGCCGTCCATCCTGCAAACGCCCCTCTTCATTTTTGCCACGGCGATCTGGGGCCTACTTCTGCCCGCGGTGACGAGACAGGAACGACCCGAGACGCCCCTGCCCGCGCGCGATCCGCTGGCCGCCGGGCCGGAAATTCTCGCCGATCCCGCCGAGTAAGGGCATTCCTGGTAGCCGCCGCTGTCCCAGCGGCGGTGCCTCCCTTGCGCCCTTCTTCAGTCTTCCGCCGATGGGGACAGCGGCGGCTGCCACGGAGATGGCAAACCTGACCAAGCCGAAGCTTCGGGGAATTCAACCCAAGAGATTCAAGCGAAACAAGATTGCCAAAAGGGCGCGGCCTTCGCATAACTCCGGGAATGGATTTCTCCCGCTACTGGTCCGCGCGCCAGAAAAAAGTCGACGCCGCCCTGAATCGCTTCCTGCCCTCCCTCACCACCCGGCCGAAGACCATCCACGAGGCGATGCGCTACAGCATCTTCGCCGGCGGGAAACGGCTGCGGCCCGTCATCTGCCTGGCCGCGGCGGAAGTGCTCAGCGGGAAAAATGACGACGCCATTCCGCTCGCCTGCGCCGTCGAGTGCATCCACACCTACTCGCTCATTCATGACGACCTCCCCGCGATGGACAACGACGATTTCCGGCGCGGCAAACCGACCTCGCACAAGGTCTACGGCGAAGGCATCGCCGTGCTCGCGGGCGACGCGCTGCTGACCATCGCCTTTGAAATCGCGGCCTCGTGCAAAGGCTGGCCCCGCTACTCGCGCGCCGACGTCGTCCGCGAGCTTGCCGTGGCCGCCGGAAGCCGCAAGCTCATCGCCGGCCAGGTCGCCGACCTCGAAGGCGAAGGCAGAAAAATCACCCCGGCGGAATTGCGTTACATCCACGAGAACAAAACCGCCGCGCTCATCGCCAGCTCGATCCGGCTCGGCGCCATGTCGGCGAACGCGAAGCCGAAGCAGCTCGACCGGCTCACCGATTTCGGCGAGAGCCTCGGCCTCGCGTTCCAGGTCATCGACGACATTCTCGACGTCACGCAGACGACGGAAAAACTCGGCAAGAGTGCCGGCAAGGACGTCGCCGCGCAGAAGGCGACCTACCCCGCCCTGCTCGGCCTCGACAAGGCGAAGAAGGAGGCCGACCGCCTCACCGCCCGCGCCCGCGCCGCCCTCGCGCCCTTCGGCAAGGACGCCGCGCCGCTCGAAGCCATCGCCGATTTTCTCCTCAAGCGGGAGAGTTGAGCCTGGGGTCTTGAGTTATCGGTGGAAATGGGTAAGATTTTCGCCATGAGCACAGTGGCCAAAATTGAAGGCGCGATCAGCAACCTGCCTCCGCAGGATTTTGCCCAACTTCGCGACTGGCTGCAGGAACGCGACAATCTTCTCTGGGACAAACAGATTGAAGAAGACGCTGCGGCCGGCCGGCTGGATCACGTCGTTGCAAAAATTGAGGGCGACATCGCCGCAGGCAGGACCAAACCGTCGAACGAAATCAGTATGAGTCTATGACAGCGCAAGAAGTGATTAAGACTGTGGCAACCCTGCCGCGAGAAGACTGGGTAAAAATCCAGAACGGTATCGCCGAAATGATGGTTGCCGATTTTTCGCCTGAAGAAGTCTCCGAAATTCAGGCGGCGCTAGAGGAATCTGAAGCGGAAATTGCCCGCGGCGAAATCCTGACCTCCGAACAGGTCCGAAAACAGCTCGGCCTTTCGTGAGGCTCGTTTATACACTTCGCGCTCGTCGTGATCTCGAACAAATAGGCAATTATATCGCCAAACAGTCGGGCAGCCGCGAAGTTGCCAATCGGTATTTGGTTCGTTTAATTGACGCATGCGACGCCCTGGCTTATTCAGCGCAAGGTTATCCGCCATATCGATTGGCCAGTTCCTCACGCATGATGCCTTTTGATAATTACCTCATCTTATTTCAAATTCGAAACGATGGCGTACACATCGTCCACGTCAGACATGCGGCCAGAAGGTCATTCCGGGGCTGACAACAAGAGTCTCTTTCCTACACACTTGTAACCGCCGGTTGCTTTGACTTTTGCGAGGGCGGGCGCACACTTTTTACGTGAATCGCCGCTCGTTTCTTCGCTCCGCGGGCGGATGCGCCTGCGCCACGCTGCTGCCCTCCGCGCTCTTTTTGGGCGCGCGCAACGCGGCGGCCATCGAGGCGGCGGACAAGCTCGATTTGACCGGCAAGCTCCACCTCGCCGACGTCGCCCTCGGGGTCGCCAAAGCCGGCGGCGCCAGCTATGCCGACTTTCGCCTGTGCCGTTATCAAAGCGAATTTCTGGAGGTCCGGGAACGCCGCCTGGAGCAATCGTCCACCGGCCTGAGCGCCGGTTTCGCCGTGCGCGTGCTGCTCGACGGCACCTGGGGTTACGCGAGCAGTCCCCTGGCGACCGAGGACGAAGTCCGGCGCACCGCCTTGCGCGCCATCGAGGTGGCCCGGGCCAGCCAGCCGCTGCAACTGCGCAAATTCGTTCTCGAAGACGTGCCCGTTTATCAGGACCGCTGGGACATGCCGATGAAGGCCGACCCCTTCCTGGTGCCGACCGACGAGAAGATCGCCAAAATGATGGCGATCAATGAGGCCGCGCTGAAGGCCGGCGCCGATTACGCGACGATTGCCTTCGCCTTCGTCCGCGAGGAAAAGTTTTTTGCGTCGAGCCCCGGCAGCCGGATCACCCAAACCCGCGTCCGCATCATGCCGGAAACGGAGGTGACCGTGGTCGATCATGCCACGGGAAAATTCGCCTCGCGCGCCGGTCTCGCCCCGCCCCGGGGCAGCGGCTACGATTACATCCTCGGCTACGATTGGGTCGGTGAAGCGGCCAAGGCGGCCCATCAGGCGCGGGAAAAATTGAAAGCGAAGCCGGTCGAACCCGGCGACTACGACCTCGTCCTCGATCCGACCAATCTCTGGCTGACCATTCACGAGTCGGTGGGGCATCCCACGGAACTCGACCGCGCGCTGGGTTGGGAGGCCAATTTCGCCGGGACGACCTTTTGCACGCCGGACAAGCTCGGCAAACTCCAGTACGGCAGCGGCATGATGAACGTCATCGCCGACCGCAGCCAGGAGGGCGGGCTCTCCACCGTCGGCTACGACGACGACGGCGTGCGCTCCGCCGGCGCCGAGTTCCCGATCATCAAGGACGGCATTTTCGTGAACTACCAGACGGCCATCGGCCAGGCGCAACTCATCGGCCAGAAACGCTCCAACGGCTGCGCCTTCGCCGATAGCTGGTCGTCCTTCCCCATCCAGCGGATGCCGAACGTCTCCCTCCAGCCCAACCCGAAGAAGTGTTCGCTCCACGATCTTTTCGCCGACGTCAAGCGGGGCATCTACATCGTCGGCAACGGCAGTTGGAGCATCGACCAGCAGCGGCACAATTTCCAATTCGGCGGCCAGCTTTTTTACGAGATCAAAAACGGGAAGCTCGGCGCGATGCTGCGCGATGTCGCCTATCAGGGAAGCACGGTCGAGTTCTGGAACTCGCTGGACGGCATCGGCGACAAGAGCACCTATTTCCTCGGCGGCGCGCCGAACTGCGGCAAGGGCCAGCCCGAGCAAACCGCGCCCGTCTCGCACGGCGCGGTGCCGGCCCGTTTCCGGCGGGTCGCGGTGCTCAACACGGGAAGAAAGGACATCGCGTGATTTTGAGCGAAACCGATGCCAAGAGCATCACGGATAAAATCCTGGGCCTTTCCAAGGCCGAATCGTGCATCGTGACCATCGGCGGCTCGGAAGAACGGCACATCCGCTTCGCCCAGAACATGGCGACGACCAACGGCTCGCCGAGCGGGATCGACATCGGCGTCGAGTCCCATTTCGGGAAAAAGTCGGGCGCGGCCTCGGGAACCGACCTGGGCGACGACGCGCTCGCGGCGCTGGTGGCGGCTTCGGAAAGCACCGCGAAACTCGCCCCGGAAAATCCGGAGTTCATGCCGCCTATCGGCCCGCGGAAATATCCGGCGGGAACGGCCTTTTCCCCGGCCACGCAAGCGGCCACCTCCGCCATGCTGGCCGCCGCGATCCAACCGGTGCTGCGGCAGGCGCAGGCGCAAAACTTGCAGGCTTCGGGTTTCCTGAACATCGGCGCGTCGTTTTCGAGCTTCGCGAACAGCAACGGCCTTTTTGTTTTTGACCAGGAGACCAGCGCGCTCCATACGATCACGGCGCGGACGCCGGACGGGACCGGCTCCGGTTGGGCCGGCGCGACGCACAACGACTTCAGCAAGCTCGATGTCGCGGGCTTGGGCGCGGCGGCGATCGACAAGGCGATGCGCTCGCGAAACCCGGTCCGCTTGCCTCCCGGCAAGTACGCCGTCATCCTCGAACCCTCCGCGGTTTCCGACCTGATCGGCATCATGATCGAAGCGTTCAACCAGCGCTCCGCCGATGAGGGCCGCGACTTCGCCACGAAAAAGGGCGGCGGCTCGCGCCTGGGCGAAAATCTCTTTGGCAAAAACGTGACGATCACTTCCGATCCGAACGATCCGCTCGTGCCGGGCGGCATCTATTCCGACGACGGCCAGCCCGCGCAACGCACCGTCTGGATCGAGGGCGGGGTGCTGAAAAATTTGCAGTGCGGGCGTTACTGGGCGCAGAAATCGAAGCGCGATCCGGTCCCCTCGCCGACGAGCCTGACCATGGCGGGCGGCACGACCTCGACCGCCGAGATGATCAGGCAGACGAAGCGCGGTTTGCTCGTCACCCGCTTCTGGTACATCCGCGAAGTCGATCCGCAAACGGTCCTGCTGACCGGCCTCACCCGCGACGGCGTTTTCCTGATCGAGGACGGCGAGATCACGAAGCCGGCGTGCAACTTCCGGTTCAACGAAAGCCCGGTGGCGATGCTCAACAAGATCGCGGCCCTCGGGCCATCCGTGCGCACCTATGGCGAGGAATCGATCGGCATTCCCACGGCCGTGCCGACGCTCCTGGTGGAGGAGTTTACGCTGTCGAGCGTGTCGGACGCGGTGTAGGCGTTAATCGCACGTGATGGGACCTAAAAGACTTATGGGACTTATAAGTCCTATAGACCGCCGCTGCATCAGCTCTTAAAATACTTATAGATTCGCGGCACGCGCGCGCCAATGTTGGTCAGGATTTCCCACGGGATGGTCTGGGCCTGCGTCGCCAGTTCGCGAGCGCGGATTTCCTCGCCGCCCTGGCTGCCCAGGGCCACGACCTCGTCCCCGACGCGGCAACCGGGCGCGCGGGTCACATCGATCATGATTTGATCCATGGTCACGCGGCCCCGGATGGGACAGCGCTTTCCGCGCACGAGCATGTGGCTCGCGTTCGAGTGGAGCCGAAAGTAGCCGTCGCCGTAGCCCATGGCCACGACCGCCTGAAGTTGGGGCGACGGAACGCGATAGGTCGCGCCGTAACTCACCGTGCGGCCCCGCGCCATCTCATGCAGCAGCGTCACGCGGCTTTTCCAGGTCAGCAGGGGGCGCAACCCAAGGCCCTGATCGTCCGGGTTCGGCGCGATTCCGTAAAGCGCCAGGCCCACGCGCACCATGTCGGCGTGGAAGCCGTATCGCCGCGTGACGGCGGGGCTGTTCGCGGCATGGCGCAGAAGATCCTTGTTCTCCGCGAAAATGGGCGAGACCGCCTCCCACTGCTTTTGGGTCAGCCCGGCATTGTCGTCGGCGCACGCAAAATGGGTGCAAAGCCCCGTGACGGCGAGTCCCGGCAGGCGCCGGATCCGGGCCAGTTCCGCGCGCGCCTGCGAATGCCAGCACCCGAGGCGCCCCATGCCGGTGTCGATCTTGAAATGGACCTCGGCCTTCCTGCCCAGCGCGCGGGCAATGCGGTCGAGCCGCTTCGCCTCAGCGTGATACGAAAGCGTCAGCGTCAGCTTTTGCCGGACCGCCTCGTCCATCTCCTCCGGCAGGGTCGCGCTGAGCAAAAGGATGGGCAGGCGGACCCCCGCCTCGCGTATCGCCGCGCCCTCGGCGACGTTGGCCACGCCCAGCCAATCGGTCCCGATCTCCTCCAATTCGCGCGCCATGGGAACAAGCCCGTGCCCGTAGGCGTTCGCCTTGACCACGGCCATGAGGCGCGTCTCGCGGGGAACCAGGACCCGCAAGATCTTGAAATTATGGCGCAGGGCGCGGCCATCGACCTCGACCCAGCAGCGGTGATGTGGAATGGGCATTTTTTAACTTGGTTTCACCGCCACCGGTTCGCGGAGATAAATCGGTTCGAGCGGTTGTTCGGTCACCCAGCCGGAAAGCGACTCGGGCAGCGCCAGCAAATCCTGGGCACGGGGATAAACCCGCGTGGGAATGCCGGGCAGCGGCTCCGCGCTGACGGCCAGGGTGAACTTACCGGCGTGCTCCTCGATGTCCGCCATCGGAATCAGGTAGGTCTCCCTTTCCAACTCGCCGCGGCAAAAGACGGTGCAGAAAGCTTCGCGCCGTTTCGCATCCGCGAAGACCCCGAGCCTGGTGGCCTCCTTGTGCTGCCATGCCACCGACCAGGCGCTGCAAATTCCGACCACCGGGACGCCCTGGACCAGCGCGATCCCGTGCGCCGCGGCAAGGCTGACGCGAATGCCCGAGAACGAGCCCGGACCGAGCCCGACGATGATGCGCCGCAGCTTGAGGCGCGGCAGGCCGAGGCGCGCCAGCGCGGGAAACAGCGCGGCGGAATGGCGTTGCGGTCCCTTGAACTCAATCGACTGGACCACGACTTCCTCGTTGCCGAGCGCGATGCTCCCGGTGGAGGAGGATGTATCAAAGGCAAGATCGAGCATAAAATTATTTCAACGTTGCTCTTAGGGCGAGGTTTCCGACAATTGCCGGATCACCCGCTCCGTTAGGCTGACGACTACCAATTGCCAGTGTTGCGTTTGGGGCGGAAGGAGCGAGGGGATTCTCTCGGGCCACTCGATGACCGTCACGCCGTCACCCGGCAAATATTCCTCGAGCCCGATGTCGATCGCTTCCTTCTCGTTTCGGATCCGGTAGAGGTCGATGTGGTAGAGCGGCAGCCGGCCCCCGCGATACTCGTGCACGATGGTAAAAGTCGGGCTGGTGACGTCGCCGTGAAAGCCGAGCCCCCGGGCCAGGCCCTTGGCCAGTTGCGTCTTGCCCGCGCCGAGGACGCCGTGCAGAGCGAAAATTTCCCCGCCGACGAGATTCGCCGCCCAGCTCTCGCCGAAGGCCTGCGCGGCCTCAACGCTGTTTAAAATGGTCAAACCCATGTGCGATAAAAGGCGGTCGCGATTGCTTGCCGCGAGGCCCCATGACTCCAATACAATGCAAGGGTGTGGCGAATGGCCACTCCTTTTTCAAACTTTTTGCGCGGGCCGGCCTGGCGGTGAAAAGAAGTTCGTAATCCTCGCCATCGTTGAACGCCGCCGACAGGGTGGCGCCGCGCGCCCGTGGGATGGCCGCGGGATCGAGTTGGAAATCGACGCCGGAAGCCCGGGCCAGGCGCGGCAAATCGGCCCCCAGCCCGTCGCTCAGATCCATGAGGGCCGAGGCGAACCGGCGCCGCGCCAGCCATTGGCCCTCCGCCAGTCGCGGTTCGAAAACGAGATGACGCCGCGCCCGCGTCGCGCCGAGCCGGCCCGTCACGAAAATCAGGTCCCCCGCCCGCGCGCCCGATCTCGGCACGGGACGATAACCCCGGCATTCGCCGAGCATGGCCACGCTGAGGAAAAGCTGCGCCGCGCGCGTGGTTTCGCCGCCGACGAGGTTGACCCGGTGCTTCTTCGCGACGCGTTCGATGCCGCGGTAGATCGCGCGCAGCCGCCGTGCCGATGCGTCTTTCGGAACACCCAGCGTCACCACCGCCGCCAGGGGAGATGCCCCCATCGCGGCAAGATCGCTGAGGGCGCGGGCCAGCGCCTTGCGTCCGATCAGCTCCGGACGCTCATGCGGGGTGAAGTGGACGCCTTCGACAACCGCATCAGTTTTGAAGAGGAGAAAGTGATTCCTCCCATCGCCGCGCAGCACGGCGCAGTCGTCGCCCACGCCAACCAGCACCCGGCCCGGATCGGCTTTCCAATGCCCGGTGAGCAAATGGACGAGACCGTTCTCGCCCAGCGCGGCAAGCGAGCCGGGGGCTGATTTGGAGGGAAGGGCAGGCATGGAAGTTTTCTCCAATGCGAAGATACCGCGCATTCCGGCGGACGCACCAGCATTCGCGCGCGGTGAAAGAAATCAAAGGGCTTCGTCAGCCTGGAATGCCGGAACGATGAGCTTGAGGACGCTCTCCTTGAGTTTGCTTGTCGTGAATTGCCGGGCGAACACGACGGCCCTCTTTGATTCATCCAGCCAGGCATCGGGGTGCTGCTGCCAGTTTGCCAGGCAGACAACCGCCTTCTCGACGAACTCGCGCAGGGTGTCCGTGGTTTCGTTTACCCCCGCCTCCGGACACGCGGATGCCATCAGCCCCCCCAGTCCGAGCGTGATGCAGGGCAAACCATGGGCCTGGGCTTCCACCAGGGGAATGCCGCCGGAGTCGTGCAGGCTCGTGGCGAGAAGCCCGTGATGTTCATGGGCCATTTCGAGGAATTTTTCCCGGGGCATGTTCCCCATCCATTGGATGTTCCGGGAAAGAGAAAGTTTGTCCGCGAGTTCGCGGACGCCCCTCCCAAAGGCGCCGTCCCAGGCGGACACCATGGTCAACTCCACGCCAAGCCCCGCGTCGAGCGCGCCACGGAGAATCATCAGCGCGATATCGGGGCCTTTCCACCAAAAGGGGCGCCCCTGCCAAAGCAGGCGGATGAGCGTTTTGACCCCATCCACCCGCGTCGATTGGGATGCGGCCACCGTTTCGAAATCAACCGGCTTGTCGAAGGAGTCCGGAAACAGGATCGCCGTCTTCCTGGCGCCCATCCTCCGGACAACCTGCTCCGTTTCCCTCGACGTGGTGAGAACCATTTTCGCCGATCTCAGGCAGGAGCGCAACTGAGGCAACAGGACAAAGGCATTATTGAGAACAGGGCGCAGAGTTTCGGTCAATTTGTGCTGAAGCGGCGCGGGACGCTCCAAGGTGAACCGCGCCGGCGAACACTCCCCGCCGCCGAGCGGCCCAAGGGTGTAGGGAATACCCAGTTGGTCGTATCGGGGTAGAAACCGGAAAGAACCGAGTGTGATGTGGCACAGGCCGCAAATCGGAAACTGCGTGGCGATTTGATGGCTGATGGCCAGCGCCTCCTTCAGCCACAACCGGTAGTGCAGGTACCCCGCGGGAAATTTCCAGGTCGTTATTTCGCTTTGAGTTACATAAAAGTTCCACCCTTCCTTTTCCACGATCGATTCACTTTTACATGCCTGCCTGGAAAGTTCCCGTGTAACCAGATGGAGACGAAAATACTCGCTTAACGCGCACGACCACCACCAGCCTTTGCCCGGTTCGCTGCCTCCATGAGGGTCCATGGTCAGAGCCACGACAATAATCTCCGGCTTGGCGGCCCTTTCAGATGACATGACTCAATTTCTTAATTGTGAACGAGTAAAAGCGGGATTTGGACAAGGACATCAACCTTTCCGCTCTCCTAAGCTTTTACCGCGCATAGTTTACCATAAGATTTCCTTAATCACAATATAAATGGCTTCGATGAAGCAGAGGGCGGGTCAGCCTCGCAGCCGCGCTCGTAAAAAAGTGGGGGCTCTTGCCGGCTCGGCCTAACGATGCTTAAGAAAATCTTCGATGTTGAGTCCTATGTCGCGGGCGATCTGGCGAAGTAGAAAGGGTGAAATATCTCTTCCCTTATGGTCGGGGACGGTCGTGCCTCGTCCGTCGGCGTGTCGAAATTGACAGTGGGAACCTTTTTGGCGAACCAGAATAAAATCGAGGTTTTCCAAAATCCGCATGACCTCGCGCGGCTTGAGAACAGGCGTATGGCCCATGGATCAGCGGATTGAAACCGTCTGGGTCCCGACAAATTCCGCCTCCAGCCGTGGCTCGCCGTCCTCCAAAAGCATCGCAATCACCTCTTCAAGATTACTCTGCAATTCATCGAGTGTCGCACCCTGGGTGTGAGCGCCGGGAAAGCCCGGGATATATCCGACATAGAGCCGGGTTTCGGGGCACCGTTCGACCACAGCCGTAAAGCTTCTCATGGAATTAGCCTAAGCTTGCGAGCTGGGCGGTCAAGCCGTACTGCGGAGCGATCAGCGCCGCCGCACGCCGAAGCTGTAGCCCTTGCCGGCGCGGCCGCCGCGGATGTTGCCCGCTTTGCCGACGACGTGCTTCGCCTTGTCATCGAGGGCGAGGGAATAGACGTAGGGGAAATTTTCGAGCTTCACGCGCGGAATCGTCTGGCCGATGAACCGCTCGATGGCGGCCACGTCGGGGCCTTCCTCGGCGGTCATCAGGGTGAACGCGTCGCCCACGGCCTGCGCGCGTCCGGTGCGTCCGATGCGGTGGACATAATCCTCGGTGTGCTGCGGCACGTCGTAGTTGATCACGTGGCTGATCCCGGCCACGTCGATGCCCCGCGAGGCGATGTCGGTGGCGACCATGACCTCGTACTTGCCGTTGCGAAAACCTTCCAGCGCTTCAAGCCGTTCGTTCTGCGAGCGGTTCGAATGGAGCACGGCGACCGAATGTTGCGAGTGCTTGAGCTGCGCCGCGATCCGGTCGGCGGCGTGCTTGGTGCGGACGAAAATCAGCACGGAATCGAAGTTGGTTTTCTTGAGCAGCTCGACCAGGAGATCGAATTTCTGCACCGCGGCGACGGGATACAAGGCGTGCGTGATCGTGCTGGCGGGCGTGCTTTGCCGGCCGATCTCGATCCGCTCGGGTTCCCGCAACGCCCACTCGGTCAGGCGCGCGATTTCAGGCGGCATCGTGGCGGAGAAAAGCAGCGTCTGGCGCTCGCGCGGGCAGAGATCGATGATTTTGCGCACGTCGGGCATGAAGCCCATGTCGAGCATCCGGTCGGCTTCGTCGAGCACGAGATGCTGGATGCGGTCGAGCTTGACGTTGCCCTGTTCAAGATGATCGATCAGCCGGCCCGGAGTCGCGACGAGCACGTCCGTGCCGGCCTTGAGTTCCTTGAGCTGCTGGCCGTAACCGACGCCGCCGTAGACGACCGTGGTGAGTATATTGGAAAAGCGGGAGTAATCGCGAAACGCGGTCTCGACCTGCGCGGCCAGTTCGCGCGTCGGTTCGAGGATGAGCACGCGCGGGCCGGGGCCGTGCGCCTTCAGGAGGCGTGAGCAGCGGCAGACCGAACGCGGCGGTTTTGCCGGTGCCGGTCTGCGAGGCGCCGATGAGGTCTTTGCCGCCGAGGACGAGGGGGAACGCGCGCAACTGGATCGGCGTCGGGTCCAGAAAGCCCATCGATTGAACGCCGTGGACGACCTCTTCCGAGAGGCCGAGATTTTGAAAGGACATGGGGGAGAACGAAGAAGTTAGAGGTTAGAACGAAGAAGCGCGGAGGAAACAGGGTCCCTTCGCCGGGTGGCCCGGACTACTTTGTTGTTCGTAGCGCACAGGAAGCCAATCCCCGAGCTTTTCGTCCAACCCGATTTCCACATAATTCGACAAGGCGCGCATGAAGTTAAGTTACGGGTCGCGCGGGAAGTTTCTCGAGGGCGGATTTGTTGTCGGGATATTGTTTCAGGATCATCAGCAGCCGCTCCATCTGCGCCTGCACCGGAAGGCCGTGCAAGCCGCGCCGGATGGTCGTCACCTTGTCCAAAATCGCCGGCTTTAGAAGCAGCTCTTCGCGGCGCGTGCCCGATTTCTCGATGTCGATCGAGGGATAAACGCGCGCTTCGGCCAGGCGGCGGTCGAGCACGATCTCCATGTTGCCCGTGCCCTTGAATTCCTGAAAAATCACCTCGTCCATGCGCGAGCCGGTGTCGATCAGCGCCGTGGCCACGATGGTCAGCGCGCCCGCTTCCTCGGTCTGGCGGGCCGCGGCGAAAATCCTCCGCGGGATTTCGAGCGCGCGCGAACTGATGCCGCCGCTCATCGTGTTGCCCTTCGAGCCGACGTTGAATGCGCGGCCCAGGCGCGTGATCGAATCGAGCAGGATGAAGACGTCCCGGCCGCTTTCGACCAGCCGCTTGGCGCGCTCGATGACCAGCTTGGCCAGGCGGACGTGGCTCGCGTTTTCCTGGTCGTTGGACGACGACCAGATTTCGCCGCGCCCGGCCAGGAACTGGCGGAAATCGGTTACTTCCTCGGGGCGCTCGTCGATGAGCACGATCATGACGAACGTGTCGGGGGAATTGATCAGCACGGCGTCGGCGATGGCCTGCATCAGCATCGTCTTGCCGCTGCGGGGCGAGGAGACGATCAGACCGCGCTGGCCGTGGCCGATAGGCGTCATCAAGTCGAGCACGCGGGCGGAAAGCTTGTCCGCCCCGGTCTCCAGCTTGATCCAGCGGTTCGGGTTGATGGTGGTCAGCTCCTCGAAGGGTAGCTGGTCGCGGTAGAGATCGATGGCCCGGTCATTCACCTGTTGCAGTTCGATCAATTGCGGACCGCGCCCGTTGGAAACGCTGATGCCGGAGAGCTGCACGCCGTCGCGCAGGGCGTTGCGCTTGATCATGTCCGGCGGGACAAAGACGTCCTGCGGCGTAGGCGCGCTGCCCCGCTCGGGCCTGCGCAAAAAGCCGTAACCTTTATCGTGAATTTCAAGAATGCCCGCTACGGGCGATGAATCTGACATGAGGGAAAAGCACTACCCCGACGGGGGCTGTGCACGACGCAAGGTTGCCCATTCCGCCCTCTAATGCAAGGAATTATTTTGGCGGTGGCAGCGGCGGGACCTTGCCCACCAGCCCGAGCACGGCCTGCCAGAAGATCTCGAAGGGAATGCTGGGGCCGGCCTGGGGATCGGCGGCGGGCTGCGCTTCGTCGCCGTTCTTCGGGTACTCGTTGGTTCCTTCGCTCTTGAATACGCGGTCCGCCATCGCAAGGTCGATCACCCAGGCGCAACCCCGCCCCGGATACTCGTATTTCGGCGCCCACTTGTAGACTTTCGCGTCGTTGAGTCCCTGGATGAATTTAAACCAGTCGTCCCCCGAGGGATGCACGGTGAGGTTTTCCAGCACCTTGTTTCCGTTGGTGACTTTGTAGGTGACGGCATCGCCGGCCGATTGCACAACCACGGCGGCGCCTTTGTCGTCCCGCTCGATGTAGAGGCTGGTAAAGCGGGCCGGCGGGAAAGGCTCCGCGACGATGGTTGCGGCGCGAAGGGGCAGACCCAAAATGAGGGCCGGGAGCGCGAGGGCAAGGGCGAGGGCCTTCATGGATTTAGGATAGCATGAGACCGTGTTACTGAATAGAAGTCACCGTCGGGTGGCCCGGACTACTTGTTGTCCGGGCGCGCGAGGGACACATCCCGCGCGCGCAGGAAGCGAACCATCATTCCTCGTTCCCAAAATCCCGGCCCCGATCCTGCTTGCGCTCACATCATGCCCGTGAAAAAGAATGACGCGAAAAATTAATTTATTCTTTTCATGGCCGATATTGCCTGTGTCGCTATTTTAGCGGTTAGGTTTTTTTATGTTGTATCTCGCCGATGTTGTCCTGCCGATTTCTTCCCCTCCTATCCCCTGCGGCGCGGTCCGGGTGAAAGGCTCGGAAATTGTCGCGGTGGGACCGGCTTCGGAGTTGCCCGCCCAACCCGGCGAGCTGGTGACGGACCTCGGCGCGAGCACGCTTTTGCCGGGCCTGATCAACGCCCATTGCCATCTCGACTTCACGCGATTCAAGGGAGCGATCACCGCGCGGAGCTTTACGGAGTGGATCAAGATGATCAACGCGCTGAGGCGGTCGTTCACCACGCGGGATTACGTCGACTCGATCGCCGAAGGCTTCGAGATGCTGGCCCGGGGCGGGGTCACGACGGTGGCCAACATCGAGGCTTTCCCGGAACTGCTGCCGCATCTCGCGGTCCCGCCCCTGCGCACCTGGTGGTTCCTGGAATTGATCGATGTCCGCTCGCGGATCAACGAGGACGAAACGCTGATCGGCGCGCTGAGCTTTTTCGAAAAGCATCCCGAGTGGCTGGGCGGCTTCGGGCTTTCCCCGCACGCGCCCTACACCGCCTCCGTCGATCTCTACCGCCTGGCCCGCACCTGCGGGGAAAAATACGGGATGCTCTCCACCACGCACATCGCCGAGTCGCTCGAGGAGCACGAGATGTTTTCTTACGGGAAGGGTCCGCTCTACGATTTCCTGGCCGGCCTGGGGCGGGACAATTCGGATTGCGGGCATGGCTCGGCCTTGTCCCACCTGGTCGAGCATGGCGTCATCGGCCCCAACTGCATCATCGCGCACCTGAATTACCTCCAGGATTACGATTACGAACTGGTGGCGCGCTCGGGCGCTTCGGTGGTTCATTGCCCGAAGTGCCATACCTACTTCGGCCACGCGCCGTTTCCCCTGAAGGCCTTGCGCGAGGCCGGCGTCAACGTCTGCCTCGGCACCGACAGCCTCGCCAGCAACAACGCGCTCGACATGCGCTCCGAAATGCGCGAGGCGCAGACGCTGCACGGCCTGGGCGACCGCGAGGTGCTCGAAATGGTCCTGCTCAACGGCGCGCGAGCTCTGGGCCAGGCGGGAAAGCTCGGCCAGATTTCACCGGGAAGCACGGCGGACCTCGTCGCCTTTCCTCTCGACGCGCGGGAGGCGGACTCCTCCGCCGGCTCGCTGGAGATGAATCCCTTCCGGCGGGTCGTCCAATCCCGGGGGATCCCGCCCTGCTCCTGGTCAACGGGCGCGAACTGGCGCCGCCCCCGTAGCCGCCCACGCTCTCACGAGCGCGGCTACGAAAAGGGTTGGCGTGTTCCCGCATTCTTTTATAGTGCGCACATGTCATTGCAGCGCGCCCGCGAAACCCTTGAGATGATGCTCGGGCATCTCGGCCTTGTTTTCGAGGTGGAGGAGATGGAGCCGGCCGGGCGGCATGTGCTCAACATCCACTCGCGCGAAGCGGGCCGGTTGATCGGCCGGGACGGCCAGGTCCTCGAGGATTTGCAATATCTGCTCAATCGCATTTTGAACCGCGGCGAGGAGGGCGCCGCGAACGTGATCGTCGATGTGGAAGGCTATCGCCAGAAAGAAAAGCAGGATTTTCTCGGCCGCGTCCGCGAACTCTCCGACCAGGTGAGGCGGACCGGGCGCCCGCTGGTTCTCGCCCCGATGAACTCGTTTGACCGGCGGCTCGTTCACCAGGCGTTCGCAGAAGATCCGGAAATTGTCACCCAAAGCGAAGAAGGCGCCGCGCGCCTTAAGCAAATCACCCTGGCGCTTCGAAGCTCGGTCAGCGCGCCCGAATCTAGCCTGAACCTGGAAAAACCATGAGTAAAAAAGCGCTAATCTCGGGAATCACCGGCCAGGACGGCTCCTATCTCGCCGAATTGCTCCTCTCCAAGGGCTACGAGGTGCACGGCATCATCCGCCGCTCCAGCTCGTTCAACACCGAGCGGATCGATCATCTTTACCTCGATCCCCACGTCCATGGCGTGAAGCTTTTCCTTCACTACGGCGACCTGAGCGATTCGGCGTCCCTCACGCGGCTGCTGCACGATCTTCAGCCCGACGAGGTCTATCACCTCGGCGCCCAAAGCCATGTCCGCGTCAGCTTCGATATTCCGGAATACACCGGCGACGTCACGGGGCTGGGCACCACCCGGCTCCTGGAAGCCATCCGCGAGACGGCGCCGAAGGCCCGCTTCTACCAGGCCTCGAGCAGCGAAATGTACGGCATGGTACAGGCCGTCCCGCAGCGGGAAGACACGCCGTTTTATCCGCGCAGCCCCTACGGCGCGGCCAAGGTTTACGGTTACTGGATGACGGTCAACTACCGGGAAAGTTACAAGATGCATGCCAGCAACGGCATTCTCTTCAATCACGAATCGCCCCGGCGCGGAGAAACCTTTGTCACGCGCAAAATCACGCGCGCGCTGGCGCGAATCAAGGCCGGTTTGCAGAAGGACCTCTATCTCGGAAACCTCGAGGCCAAGCGCGACTGGGGCTACGCGCCCGAATATGTGGAGGCCATGTGGCTCATGCTCCAGCAGGAGCAGGGCGGCGATTACGTGGTCGCCACCGGGCAAACCCATTCGGTCCAGGAATTTCTCGAGGAGGCCTTCGCTTGCGCGAAGCTCGATTGGAAGGAATACGTGAAGATCGATCCCCGCTATTATCGTCCCGCCGAGGTCGACCTGCTCATCGGCGACGCCTCGAAGGCCAAAAAAATCCTGGGTTGGCAGCCGAAAACAACCTTTGCCGAATTGGTGAAGATCATGGTGCAGGCCGACAACGACCTGCTGGCCCTGCAGCTCAGCGGAAAGCACATTCGGGGATGAAAGCGCCACCGGTCGCGGTGGAGGGACGACCTCCCGGTCGTCCTCGGACGCGCGGAGCGAAGCCAGGGTCGGGACGGAGTCCGACCCTCCAGGGTAGCCCGGACAATTTATTGTCCGGGTGGCGGAGCGAAGCGAAGCCACAAGAAGCCACCGAAAATTGATGTCATCTCCTCGGCTGCTTCTTGTTCGCGCCAGAGCCGACTGGCGCGAACCCGGACAACGAGTTGTCCGGGCTACCCAATCGGGCGGGGCCGAACGGACAGATGGGTAATTCCCAACAGAGCCAGACCCTCCAGTATACCCTACGCGCTCAGCATCCGTCCCTCCACCGCGAGCGCGGCTTCCTTCACCGCTTCGGACATGGTCGGGTGCGCATGGATCGTGCGGGCGAGGTCCTCGGAACTGCCGCCATATTCCATGAGCAGCACCGTCTCGGCGATCAGTTCGGAAGCGTTGCTTGCGACGATATGCGCGCCGAGAACACGGTCCGTTTTCGCATCGGCGATGATCTTCGCGAAGCCCTCGGTCATGTCCGACGCGATGGCGCGGCCATTGGCGGTGAAGGCGAATTTGCCCACGCGCACCCCGATCTTTTTCTCCTTCGCCTCCTCCTCGGTGATGCCGACGCCGGCGGCCTCGGGCGCGGTGTAGATGACGCCCGGAATGACCTCGTAATTCACGTGGCCCGGCTTGCCCGCGAGCCGCTCCGCCACGGCCACGCCTTCTTCATGCGCCTTGTGGGCGAGCATCGGGCCGTCGATGACATCGCCGATGGAATAGATGCTCGGCACGCTGGTCTGCCAATGGTCGTTGACCGCGATGCGGCCCCGCTCCGTCAGCTTCACGCCCGCCTTGTCGAGATCGAGGCCCGTGATGAACGGCTTGCGGCCCACGGCGACGAGCACCATTTCGGCCGCGTAGGAGACCTTCGAATCCCCCTTCACTCCCTGCAATTCGACGCCCTTGTCGGTGACCTTGGCCGATTCGATCTTGGTGCTGAGTTCGAATTTCATCCCGAGCTTTTCCAGGTTGCGCTGGAGAATCTTCGACGTTTCCGCATCGAAGCCGATGGCGGCGATCCGGGGCAGGAATTCGATGACGGTGACCTCCGCGCCGAGCCGCGCCCAGACCGAGCCGAGTTCCAAGCCGATCGCGCCCGCGCCGATCACGAGCATCGTCTTTGGCGTCTTTTCGAGCGCGATGGCCTGGTCGCTGCTGATGACCCGCTTGCCGTCGAATTTGAGAAAGGGCAGCTCGACCGGCACGCTGCCGGTGGCCAGGAGAATGTTTTGCGCCTTCAGCGTCCTCTTCGCGCCGTCCTCGCCGGCGACCTCGACCGTGTTGCCGTCAACCAGCCTGCCGAGGCCCTTCACCACCTCGATCTTGTTTTTCTTCATCAGGTAGGCGACGCCGCCGGTGAGCTTGCCCACGACCTCGGCCTTGCGCTTCATCATCGCGCCGAGATCGACTTCTATTTTGCCGGCGATGATGCCGTGCGCGGCGAAACGTTCCCGCGCGAAATGGAGATATTCGGTCGACGCCAGCAGCGCCTTGCTCGGGATGCACCCGACGTTGAGGCACGTGCCGCCGAGCGTTTTGTCCTTCTCCACGATGGCGGTCTTGAGGCCGAGTTGCGACGCGCGAATCGCCGCGACGTAGCCGCCGGGTCCGCTGCCGATGACGACGAGCTGATAATCAAAATCGGGCATGGAAAAAAGCTAGCGCAGGCTGGGACATTTCGCCATCCCGGATTCTATGCTCATAACCCCGGGGATCGTCGTGGCGGCGGCAAGCCGTAGGCTTTCCCTCGTTCCCAAGTTGCACTTGGGAACGCACTTGCTGAGACAATTGCATTGCCGATCTCGTAGCCGCGCCCGTAGGGGCGTGGTCCGCCGCCTTACGGCGCCGGCTATAAGTCTGCGCGAAATGGAATTTCGCGGGATCAGGAAACGTTCCCAAGTGCAACTTGGGAACGAGGAAAAAACCGACATGGATCTAGTTTCTCAGAGATCTCCTTCGGGATGGCCGGCTACCCGGCGCCGCACAATCCGAGGAAAGAGCCGGCAACTAATGCTTGGGTTTGGCCGAAGCGGTGATAAAAATTCAGGAACCGGCTTGGTTCGCCGCACGGACAACTTCACAACGCCCATTCCCCATGCTAAAAAATAGCTTCCTCCATTCCACCCGGCTTGTTTCATGCCTGGCCGTCTTGATCTCGATCACCCGCGCGGACGTTCCCGCCCCGGCCGCCGCGCAGCCCTCCACCTGCCACCCGGAACGATTGCGCTGCGAGTATCTCGTCAATCCGCTGGGGCTCGATGTCTCCCAGCCGCGGCTGGATTGGATTCTGACCGGCACGAGCGAGACGCCCCGCAATTTGAGCCAGGGCTCGTACCAAATCCTCGTTGCCTCGTCGCCGGAACTGCTCGCGCGCGACCAGGGTGATTTGTGGGACAGCGGGAAGGTCGCATCCGGCGAAACAGCCCACATCGCCTATGCGGGAAAGCCCCTGGCCTCGCGCGAAATCTGCTGCTGGAAAGTGCGGGTGACCGACTCCCTCGGCAGGCCGAGCGCGTGGAGCGACACGGCTTCCTGGGAAATGGGCCTGCTTCATCCCGAGGACTGGAGCGCTAAATGGATCGAGGCCACGCCGCCCGCAGGTTCCCAGGGCGAGTATGCGCCGGTTCCTCTCTTGCGCTCGGACTTTTCGTTGGCCGACAAGGCAATAAAAAAAGCCCGGTTATATGTCACCGCTCTCGGTCTCTACGAAATGCATTTGAATGGCGAGCGCGTCGGCGATCATGCTTTTGCGCCCGACTGGACCGATTACCGCAAACGCGTCCGCTATCAGGTCTACGATGTCACGCCCATGGTCAAACCCGGCGCCAACGCCCTGGCGGGCCTGCTGGGCAATGGCTGGTACAGCGGCCACATCGGCAACGGCGGATTTCAGGCCTGGGGCAAAGTCCCGGCGCTTTTCGCCCAGTTGGAAGTTACCCACGCGGATGGAACCATCGAGCGCATCGTAACCGATTCGAGTTGGAAGACTCATGCCAGCCCGATCCTGTCGTCCGATTTCATGCTGGGTGAAAATTACGATGCCACGCAGGAAATCGCCGGATGGGACCAGCCCGGGCTGGACGCCGGCACCTGGAGCGCCGCCACGGAGAGATCGGAGCCGCCCCGCTCGCTCGATGCGCAGGTGGATCAACCCGTGCGGCAAACCGGCGAAGTTCATCCCAAGTCGATGACCGAGCCCAAGCCCGGCCAGTACACCTATGACCTCGGCCAAAACATGGTCGGGGTCGTCCGGCTCAAGGTCTCCGCGCCGGCCGGAACCAAGCTGACGCTGCGCCACGCGGAGATGCTCAATCCCGACGGCACTCTCTATACCAAGAATCTGCGGGGCGCGCCCTCCGTCGACACCTACATCTGCAAAGGCGGCGGCGTGGAGACCTGGCAGCCCCGCTTCACCTTCCACGGCTTTCGCTACGTGGAACTGACCGGCTTGCCCCAGGCCCCCGCCAGCGACACGGTGACGGGCATCGTGGTCTGCACCGATATTCCGCGCACGGGCGAGTTCGCGTGCTCCAACCCGGACATCAACCAGCTTCAGTCGAACATCCAGTGGGGCATGCGCGGCAATTATCTTTCCGTGCCGACCGACTGCCCCCAGCGCGACGAGCGGATGGGCTGGATGGGCGACGCCCAGGTCTTCATTCGCACCGCCGCCTACAATGGAGATGCCGCCGCCTTTTTCACGAAGTGGCTCGTCGATGTCGATGACGCGCAAAAGGCGGACGGAGAATTCACCGATGTCAGCCCTTCGCCGCCAGGCGCAGGCCACGGAAACGGAGGCGTGCCCGCTTGGGGTGACGCTGGAGTGATTTGTCCATGGACGATTTACCTGATGTACGGGGACAAAAGCATTCTGGAGCAACACCTGCCCGCGATGACCCGATGGGTCGATTGGTGCCAGGCTCATAGCACCAATCTGATCCGGGATCGGGATCGTGGCCCGGATTACGGAGACTGGCTTTCGCAGGGTGAAAAGACGCAAAAGGATTTGATCGGCACGGCTTTTTTCGCTTACTCGACTTCGCTTCTGGCCAAGGCCTACCGGGTCACCGGCGATACCGCCTCCGCCGATAAGTACCAGCAGCTATTCGAACAAATCAAAACGGCCTTCGATCAGCGCTACATCGGCGCGGATGGACATATCCAGAAAGGCACGCAGACCGACTACTGCATGGCCCTCAAATTCAATCTCCTGCCGGACGATCTTCGCGCCAAAGCGGCCCAGGACCTCGATGACGACGTCAAGGCCCACCACGATCACCTGACAACCGGCTTCATCGGAGTCAGCTATCTCCTCCCCTGCCTCTGCTCGGAAAATAAAATCGACACGGCCTTCCGCGTCTTCCTTCAGGACACGTTTCCCTCCTGGCTCTTCTCGGTCAAACAGGGCGCGACGACGATTTGGGAACGCTGGGACGGTTGGACGCCGGAAAAGGGATTTCAAAATCCCAGCATGAATTCGTTCAACCATTATTCCCTCGGTTCCTGCGGCGAATGGATGTTCGACACCGTCGCCGGCATCGGCCTCGATGCCAGCCAGCCGGGTTTCAGTCACATCGTCATCCGCCCGCGCCCCGGCGGCGGCTTGACGCAGGCGCAAGGCGATTTCGATTCCATCCACGGAAAAATTTCCACGAAGTGGAGTCTGGAAAACGGAAAGTTTTCCCTCCACGTCGTCATCCCCATCAATACCACGGCCACGGTTTATCTTCCCACATCCGACGTCTCTTCCGTGCAGGAAGGCGGGCGCAACGTGGCGGCGATTCCCGAGATTAGAGTGGCGCCGAACGGACAAGGCAGCGCGCAATTTCTCGTCGGCTCGGGCGACTATAACTTCGCCTGCCAGGTCCCCTAAACCAACTTCCATTTTAAAAGACGCATCGAGGAAGCCATGCAGAGCCATCCTGTAAGGATGGCAGGCATTCAGCCCAGGGTTGCTCCGAAGGAGCTACCCTGGGTCAGCGTTGTGAAAGCGATCAACCCTGAAGGGGTTGAAGAAAGTTTCTGACCAAACGTTGATTCAACCCTTGCAGGGTTGGCTTCTGGTTGCCACCACCCAGGGTAGGCCCCGCTTCGCGGGACCAACCCTGGGCTGAGTGATCACAACCCCGTTGGGGTTGTCACGGAAGGTGGTCGTGCCAAGGTGTGCGCCTATCTAAATCGAAAATGCTTAGCGCTTCCTTCTCGTGCGATCCGGCACGAGCGGCGCGTTCGTCCTCGGCTTGCGCAGGGGCGAGTGGACGCGCGAACGAGGCTGCGTCTCGCGCTCCCGTTCGGCTTCCCCGGCTTCCACTCGAAATTTTTTCAGCCCGGCCTCCTCGCGCTCGGCGCGCAGCTTCGGAATGAGCCAGCAGCCGAGATAAAACCACCAAAGCCCCAGGCAGATGACGAGCACCGGGACGCGAAGCGCCAAGTCCCCCATGACCCACGGATCCGGCCAGTTGTCCAGCGCACGCAATCCCTCGGCGGCCCAAACGATCCCAGCCAAAGCCGCGGCCAGCATGGCGTAAATGCCGTGGCCGATCCAGCGCAACGCCGCCTTCGCCCGGCGCTCGGCCCGGATGTTGAGCCAGCCCAGGCTCTTTTCCCATTCCAGATGCGGGAAGAGACGACCGAGGATCCGGTCCGTCCGGCTGATCAGCCACCACGCGGCCGCGACCGCGAGAAAGGGCGCGGCAAAGACGAACCCCTGCCACACGATGGACACCTCGTGCATGAAGTTTATCCTACCACGGTATTCCGTTCAAATCACCGGGGTGAATTCCCCCACGCGTGCGGCGTGCAGTTTGTAGCGGCGGCCCTACTGCGTCAGCGCCGCGTTGATCGCCTGCCCGATCGCTTGGAAATCCGTGGTGATGTCCGCCGCGTTGGTCGCGTAGAACTGCTGCCCGATGGGCTGGCCGGGGTTGTAGGTGATCGCGGTGCCCGGGCCCGCAGTATAACTCGTAATTGCACTGCCGTTCCATGTCTGCGGATTGCCCGCCGTGGTATTGGTCGAATTCGCGATTTGGGCCAGAAGCACTTGTTGATCGGGAGAGACGAGACTGCCATACCCCACCGTGTAGATGGTCACGCCCAGGGCCCGCGCATGCCACGCATATTCCCGCGCCTTCCAATAACAAAGCGGCAGGGTCTGCGTGTTCTTGATATGATTGTTCGCGACAGGTATCCATTTGGACTGGGAAAAATCATAGTAATGGGTGGGGCGTCCGCTCCAGGCCATCGCATTTTTATAATAATTTCCGCTGCCATCCGTGACATACCCGCCGGTGGCGGATCCGGCGGGGGTAACGGCACTCAAGGCCACTGGAAAACCCGAGCCGTTGAAGGTCAAAGGACGCCACACGGAGGGGTGGGGCGTGATATTGGTGTTGTGGGTTGCTTCACTCGTCATGATGCCGGCGGTGCTGATAAAGGGGGCCATCCATCCAGGCGCGCCCGCCTGCCAGTTCGCCGCAGTCATGATTTGACTCGCGGACGCGGTGCCCGTGCCCGAGATGACGGTCGTTCCGCCGCCGGAAACGCTATTATAAAACAATTCGCCGTACCATTCGGGCGAGGCCGCATTCGAGAGCATGTTGATCGAATAGGCGGCATGGCGCGAATAGCCCCTATAGGGTACGGATTGATCTGGATCGTTGGTCGCATTGATCAAGGGGTAGGTCGGATCGAAGTCGATGCCAACCAGATCGAAGGGCCAGTAAAAACCGGCAGCCGGATAATAGGCGCCCAAGCCGTAGAGAGGCCGGTACGTCGCCGGCGTCGTATTATCCAGCGGTTCGGTTTGCGTGGAAAGCGGTTCGTCCGCACGATTGACATAATAGCCGGTCAGCAGATTGGCATAGTTGCGATAGAGCAAGTCACGCATGAGCGAGACGGGAGCGTTGGTGTAATTGACGAAGTCGGTGGACGTGGCAAGCGGGGTCAAATCATCGGGCCACATCAGGGGTTCATCGTAATTGTCGGCGCGAAAGCGGGGATAGCCCCCTTCACCGTAGGTGGGATTGTCCGGATACGTCAGGTCGAGTCCATCATACAGCATGCCGTCCACCACATAGCCGGGCACCACCAGGACGTTGCTGTCCCCCGAGGCCAGATAGATCGAGATGTGGTTGGTCGGGTTGTTATAGTTGCTGACATAGACGGCGGCGCCGCTATTCGAAATCGACCCGCCATGATAAAGGTAATCCACCGAGCCGGGCGGGAGCCAGACGTCGAGATTATGGGTGAAATAATTCGTACCGCCTGAATTGGTCAACCAAGTGTCGGCCGTGATCGTCTTCGAGTCGCCCACGATGGCTGAACCGGTGGGGCTCTTGAGCGGCTCGTATCCCGAGCTATCGACGCTCTGCCACACATCGTTGTAATGGTTCGTTTGGATGTTGGCGAAATTGATTTCCTGTCTGCTGCCCTGGAGCGCGTTGGTCAAATCGGGCATCGGACTCAGTGTCGGCACGGTGACGAGATTGGCGTTGGCGGCGTAGCTGGTGTAGCTCCACGGCCCGGGGAACGTCCCGTTGGCCATGCCGATCGCGGCGGCATTGTTCGAGGCCGTGACGTAGGGGGAAACCGGGGACGCCGTATTGGTGCAGGTCACCACGTTCGTATAGCCGGGCGCGCCCACCAGGGTCCTCATGCTGTTCCACTTGCCGTCGGTGAAAAGGACCAGGTATTTCACCACATCGGGATCGTTGAAACCCGGATTGCCCATCATCTGCTCCAGCGCCAGCCGAATCCCGTCGTCCGCCGCCGTCTGCCCGCCGAATTTCAACCGCCTCACGCCCCTGGTGGCGTAATTCGGATCATAGCCGGCGCCGCTGCTGGTTTCTTGTTCGGTATCAACGCCCGGAACGCCGTTGGTTTGCGTGCTGTTGGTGGCGATGGCATAGGTATTGAACAATTCATTCGTGCCCGCGATGATGAAATTGGTCGTCAGGGGCATTTCCAGCCGTGCGCTCGAACCGAAGGAAACGATGCCGATATAATCCGAACTCGTGTCGAAGAAATCGAGGAACGTGACCACCGCCTGCGGCAGCCCATAGGCGCCGCCCCCCGCCGCTAGCATGGAAGCCGAGCGGTCGATCACGACCATGATCAGACGCGGATTGCGGGTGGCCACCGCGGACGAGGAGACCTTCAAATCCACCAGGCTGCTCGGTCCCGAAAAACCGCCGATTTTGCTGCCGGTCTTCACAACCGACCCGCCGAAAAAGGCGTAGCCGTAGCCGATGAAATAGGTTTGCACCGGGCAGCGGGCGCTGCAGGTTGCGCTGGTGATGCCCCCGCCCGAACCGGTCGCCAGCACCACCTGGACATAGCGCCGGTAGGCGCCGTTGGGGTCCTGCGTCCCGTCGTTGAAATTATACGTATAGGATGTTCCGGTCGTGCCGTTGGACGAGATGTAGGTGCCAGACGTTCCTCCCGATGGCCCGCCTGTCGTGGCAATGGACTGCAAAGAGGTGAAATTGGCCGCGGCGAAGTTTCGCATGAGGAGCGCGACCTGGTCCCGGTTGATTTTGGGGTCGGGGTTCAGGTTAAAATTACCGACCGCTATCAGGGCCGCGCCGTCCACCGCCCGCCCCATGCGCGCTTTGGCGAGATAAAGCAGGCCCGAGTCGATCGCCAGGCCGCACAGCAACATGATCGTTCCCCATGCCACCAGGAAGAACACCAGGGTCTGAGCGTCCCTTCGTTTCCCGGATCCAAATACTGTTCTCATAACAAATTGACAGTCCAATCTTGGTCTTGAGTCCGGACATGGCGGCTTGAACCCCACAACCGGAGATGCA
Source organism: uncultured Verrucomicrobiae bacterium (assembly GCA_963702985.1). Taxonomy (GTDB): domain Bacteria; phylum Verrucomicrobiota; class Verrucomicrobiia; order Methylacidiphilales; family UBA1321; genus JABDGH01. The sequence goes on along the minus strand of OY969777.1, from coordinate 3,293,132 downwards.
TCAGCCGCCACCTCCGCTAAACGTCGGTGTGGGCGTCGGCGTCGGTGACGGCGTCGGCGTGGGCGTGGGTGACGGCGTAGGCGTCGGTGACGGTGAGGGTGTGGGTGACGGTGTGGGTGACGGTGTGGGCGTCGGTGACGGGGTGGGCGTAGGCGTCGGCTTGGGCGTCGGTGACGGGGTGGGCGTAGGCGTCGGCTTGGGCGTCGGTGACGGCGTCGGTGACGGCGTAGGCGTCGGTGACGGCGTAGGCGTCGGTGACGGCGTAGGCGTCGGTGACGGCGTGGGCGTAGGCGTCGGCTTGGGCGTCGGTGACGGCGTAGGCGTCGGTGTGGGCGTCGGTGTGGGCTTGGGCGTCGGTGATGGCGTGGGCGTCGGTGACGGCGTGGGCGTAGGCGTCGGTGTAGGCGTCGGTGTGGGCTTGGGCGTCGGTGATGGCGTGGGCGTCGGTGACGGCGTAGGCGTCGGTGACGGCGTAGGCGTAGGCGTCGGCTTGGGCGTCGGTGATGGCGTGGGCGTCGGTGTAGGCGTAGGCGTCGGCTTGGGCGTCGGTGATGGCGTGGGCGTCGGTGACGGCGTAGGCGTCGGTGACGGCGTAGGCGTAGGCGTCGGCTTGGGCGTCGGTGATGGCGTGGGCGTCGGTGACGGCGTAGGCGTAGGCGTAGGTGTGGGCGTAGGCGTCGGCTTGGGCGTCGGTGACGGCGTCGGTGATGGTGTCGGTGTCGGCGACGGAGTGGGCGTCGGCGTCGGTGTCGGTGTCGGCGAGGGCGTCGGCGTCGGTGACGGCGTCGGTGTGGGCGTCGGCTTGGGCGTCGGCGTGGGCGTCGGTGACGGCGACGGTGTGGGCGATGGCGTCGGAGCCGGTAACGACGTCGGCGTCGGCGTCGGCGTCGGAACCGGCGTCGGCGTCGGAGGCGGCGGCGTTGGAACCGGCGTCGGCGTCGGCGTCGATGAGTCCAACGGAACTGTCCCCTGCGGAGGCAGAACGACGCCGGACGTGGCCGCGCCTGTGATTACGCCGTAAAACGCGGCATCGTAAAGCTGACCCGGTATGACAAAGGTCCCCCCCATGTGATCGAACAGGGTCAGGAAGTTGCCTACGGGCGTGACAAAGGCGTTGGTATAGTAGACTTCAACCGCATAAACGCCGCGGGTGTCCCCATCGACGAGATTGTTCCCTGGAAACGGCAACTGCCGGTAGCGCGATTGCCAGCCCGAGGTGCCGTTCGGGTCGCTGGCAAGAATCCGGCTTTGATTAAAGAGTTGATTCGTCGTGCCGCCAAAAAGGCCTCCCATGCCTCCCATGCCGTTCGCCACATTGACCGCGGTGGGGTCGGTGACGGGGTTGCCCGAATTGGTCGCGGGGCCCGTGTAGCTGGAGTCCTCCACCAGCACATAGGGGGAACTCACATAGGCGCTGTCGTACCAGACGTGCGTGACGAGGGCGGCTCCCAAGGGGCCGGAAAAATCCACCCCCACGCTGCGCGCGGCATTATAGGCCGCATTCAGTCCCACGCTGATCGAGGTGATGGGCGTCTGGCGCGTCGCCGTGTTGGCCGCTTCGCGCGCGGCCATGGCCATGACCTGCTGGCGCATGATCATGAAGCTGTAATCGAAGATGGCCATCAACATGATCAGGAAGATGGGCAGGATGAACGCGAACTCGACGAAGGCCTGGCTCTTGCACCTGCGCCGGCGGGTCCTGAGCTGTTGGAAGTGCGAAAAGGTCTTCATGGCGGGGTTCATGGCTCGCCCGGGTAAATGGCCAGGTGCTGAAAATTGAGGAAAGCCGGCTCGTTCTTGATAATCGCCGAGGCGCGAACCGGGTAAACGTTCCATCCCTGGCGGCTATAGCCGCCCATGAAACTCATCAGGGGCGTAATGGTGCTGACCTTATAGGTCGCCGTGATCTGCACGTAGTCCGTCGCCCCGCCCGGCCCCGTCACGGCGGGCGCGGGGTTCGTCGAAACCGCGCTGGTGGAGGAGTTGGTGGTGACCGTATATCCCGAGGCCAGGATCACATCGGCGCCGTTGGTCGTCAGGACGGGCGGCACGCCGGGGAGGGTGGGGGCGCTGGTGATCACGATATTCGACAGGGGAAAATTCCCCAGGACACAGTTGCTCAGAAACCAGTACCGGATACATTCGTTGCGCGAGGCTTCCCTCCCCGAGGAATCGTTGATGGCCTTCGGCACGACAACTCCCGAGCTGTTGGTTATAAACTCGGGCGCCCCCGACGAGTTGGTGGACTGGATGATTCGTCCCGCCGTGGCGAACCGGGCGGCCTCGCGCAGCGCATTTTGAACCGAGTTTTCGTAAAAATAAATTTGCGCGAAATCGATGATGCCGAAAAGAATCGCGAAAAATGGCAGGCAAATCAGGGCAAATTCCACCGTTGTCTGACCGCGAGCCCTCCCCTTCCGACGAGGAAAGAGTATCGTTTTCAGACACTCACCTGTAGCCAAAGTCATTGGAACTACAGTATTTGTGCGTTCTGGGATATCCATTTTACGTTCTCACCTTCAAAATGCATATCCCGCGCCAAGTGGACACACTATTCCAATTAAAAGCTAAACTAATGAATTTTCGCTGCCGCGCCTGATGCCGCGCTTGTGAAAGGGCGAGCCGCCCCTCCCACCGCCTGATGGCGGCGGCTACTCCTTATGACGCCGTGTTGAGAGCGCTTTCAGAAATACTGTAGCCGCCATGAGGCCGTGGTCGTTTGAGGCCCGGAGGGCCGGAAAGAAATTAGCCGGTGGCGCCAGCCACCGGATGAGCCCGAAAAATCAACCGCCCCGGATGGGGCGGCGGATGAGGTTGCCTCTCGAAGATTCCGCCGCCCCGCCGGGGCGGGTTCTTTGTTTACGCCACACCGGTGGTTTGCACCACCGGCTAATTTCCATTGGCCCTCCGGGCCAAAAGGCGGAAGTGCGGCTACGATATTTTTGATAACGCTCTTAGCGCCCCGGCACCTGCTCCATCTGCTCTTTCATGGTGATGGCGGCCGGGCCAAGAATGACAATGAACATCGAGGGGAAGATGAAGAGCACCAGGGGGATCATGATCTTGACGGGAGTCTTCATGGCCTTCTCCTCGGCCCTCTGGCGGCGCTTGATTCGCATGGCCTGCGCTTGAATCCGGATCACATCGACGAGGGACCCGCCCAGGCGCGCGATGTAGGTGACGGCGGTGACGAAGGACTTCAATTCCTCGACCCCGACGCGATCGCCCATGTCGACCAGGGCCTCATTGCGCCCCTTGCCCAGCCGGATCTCCCGCAGGGTGAGTCCGAGTTCGTCGGCCATCGGGCCGGTCGACTTTTCCTGCACGATGGCCATGGCGCCATCCAGGGCCATGCCGGCTTCGACGCTGATGGAAATGAGATCGAGCGTGAAGGGCAGCGCCTTGCGAATCTCGTGCTGCCGGGCCTTGGCCTTGCCCTGGATGATAGCCGAAGGGCAGGCGATACCCCAGGATGAACGCGATGAAGAGAATCATGCTCCCCTGGGTCAGAAGCCCCGTCGGCATCCCCGTGATCGCGAGCGACATGAAAGGCATCGCGATCATCAGGACATAGGAGGACGTCGTGATCTGCATCGGAGTCACCTTGCCCGTGAGCCCGGCCTGGGCGATGGAGACCCGGGCGCGGTTGAGCGACGTCACCGGCGTCATCTGGCCGAAAAACTTCGAAAACTTGTCCAAAAGCGGGAGCACGACGCGGGTGAAAGCGCTTTTGCCCATCTCATCCTGGTCGCGCAGCGTGGTGCTCTTGCGCTGCTGCTGCCCAGCCTTGAGGCCCTCGAGGCGCTGGCTGATGCTGGTCGTTTCCGAAGAGGGATGGAACGCGAATCCCATCAAAACGATGAACCCAAAAAAGCAGAAGCAGAAGATGAGAAAAATCGGATCCATGGTCAGACCTCAATGTCGCAGATTTTGTAGATGACGAAGCAGCCGAGGAGTTCCATGAAGATGCCCACGCACAGCAGCATCGGCCCCAGGTACCGGTCCATGAAGGCCAGGTGATCGCCCGCGCGCGGGGTCCATAGCTTGGCCATGTATTCGTAGTTGATGAACGAGATGACCGTCGCCAGCCCGAAAGGCAGCAGCCCCACGATGGCGCCCGAGAGCTTGCCCTGGGTGGTGAGCACCTTGATCTGCCCCTGGATGGCGATGCGCTGCCGGATCATGGCCGCCACCTGGTCCATGATGTCGGCCAGATTGCCGCCGACGTTGCGCTGGATGCTGAAGGCGCTCATGACAATCTTGAGGTCCTCGCTCGGCACCCGCATAAGCATGTTGGCAAAAGCGGTCTCGACCGGCACGCCCAGATTGGTTTCCTTCAGGAGCATCCGAAATTCCATGCCGATGGGGTTGGGAGAGTCCTTGCTGGCAATGTCGACGCCCTGCAGGAAGGTCTGTCCCGAGCGCAGGGAATTGGTGATGAGGACCAGGAATTCGGCCAGTTGCGTCACGAACTTGTCGATCCGCATGGAGCGCTTGATCTTCAGGATCGGAATGTGCACAAACGCCGTCACCCCGGCGACGCCGAGAGCGATGTAGGGATTGTGCGAGACGACGACCGCCACCAAGCCCGCCAGGACGACGGCGCCGACCCGCACCGCCAAAAACTCGCCCGGCTTGAGAGGAATATCGCATTGGGTCAGTTCCTTCTCCAGGTTGTCGATGTAACTCTGCCCGGTGAATTTGGCGAAAATGCGGCGGAAATCGATGGCCTCGAGGGCCGACTTGCGCTCCGCCCCCAGCTCGATTTCCCGCGCCATGGCTTCCGGATCCTTGGCCAGATTTTTGAGCTTTTCGCGCAAATCCACCTGCGGCGAAGCCTTCGTCTGATGGTAGGCCACCGCCAGCAAAACGAAAAAGCCGGCCATGCAGCCGCAGATAAGGAGTGTCATCAGGTCCATAATCGTTGGTATTAGGGCGCCGGGTTCTGTCTAGGGATACTCGGGGTTGTTGTGGTGAAGAACGCTCTGGTAAATTTCCACCGGAATGTTCAGCTCGTTGGCGTTGAACTTCGCCTGGGCTTTCGGGACGATCCCCAGGCCGCGCGTGACGCCGATGAGCTTGCCTTCCGGGTTGACGCCGGTTTGCTCGTACTTGAACACGTCCTGGAGGGTGACCATGTTTCCCTCCATGCCCTGGATTTCCGTGATGGCGACGCACTTGCGGCTCCCGTCGGCCAGCCGGTTGATCTGGACGATGAGGTGGACCGCGCCGGCGATCTGCTGGCGGATCGCCAGCTGCGGCAGTTCCATTCCCGCCATCATGACGAGCGTTTCGAGCCGGGCGATGGCGTCGCGCGGCGTATTCGCGTGCGTCGTCGTCAGCGAACCGTCGTGGCCGGTGTTCATCGCCTGGATCATGTCGAGCGCCTCACCTCCCCGGCACTCCCCGATGACGATGCGGTCGGGGCGCATCCGCAGGCTGTTCTTGACCAATTCGCGAATCGAAACTTCCCCCTTGCCCTCGATGTTCTTCGGCTTGCTTTCCAGGCGCACGACGTGGTCCTGCTGCAAATTCAACTCGGCCGCGTCCTCGATGGTGATGATCCGCTCGCCGTCCGGGATGTAGGAGGAAAGCGCGTTGAGCATCGTCGTCTTGCCCGAACCGGTGCCGCCGGAAATGACGATGTTGAGCGTGCAATGGACGCATGCCTTGAGAAACATCGCCATGCTTTGCGAGAGTGCGCGGAAGGAGATCAACTTTTCCATCGTCAGCGGGCTTTTGCTGAACTTGCGGATGGTGATCGTCGGGCCGTTGAGGGACAGCGGCGGAATGATGACGTTGACCCGCGAACCATCGGGCAGCCGCGCGTCGCAAAGGGGGCTCGACTCGTCCACCCGGCGTCCCAGGGGCGAAAGAATCTTGTCGATGACCCGGCGGCAGCTCTCCACGTCGAGGAATTTGATCGGCGAAAGGCTCAGCCGCCCCTTCTGTTCGATGTAAATCGTCTGGTGCCCGTTGACCATGATTTCGGTGATGGTGTCGTCCTTGAGCAGTTGCTCGAGGGGGCCGTAGCCGACCATTTCATCGATGATGTCGCCGAGCAGTTTGACGCGAAGCTGCCGCCCGATGGGGACCTTGTCGGCGGTGAGCCGCTCGTCGACAAGCTCCTCGATCCGCTTTTTGAGCGCGCTTTCGTTCCCGCGTTCCAGAAGCTTCGGGTCGAGCGCCTGGACCAGGTAGGGCAGGAGCTGCTTCTTGAACTGCATCACGAATTCCTGCGCCGCGTCCGGCTGGGACGAGGCGGCCCGCTGCGCGTTGAGCGGCGTCGTCGACATGGGGTGCAGCGCGGAGGTCGATGTGGCCACGACGGGCAGCGCCTGCGTGCCGGGCGTCGAAATGGCCGGACGCGGAGGAATCCCCGCGGCGCCGGGTGGCCGCGCGGGAACCCCGCCGGGCCGCGGAATGGCACCGGGCACGGGCGAGTTGGGACGATTAAAACTGGGCGGAGGTATCGACATGCGTCAGGGTGTTAATATAGCACAAGTCCGGCCAAATTACTTCACACTTATTCGCCCCGACGTCTTGCCGCCAAGCCCTTTTTTCGTACTCTTCGGGTCTTCCGGCTGTTTTCCCTGCCAGCGGTAGAAGGAGAGCTCCGCCAGTTTGTTCAGGACGACCGATATCGGGTGGTGCGGCTCCGCCACGACTATGGGCGCGCCGCTGTTGATCGAGAACGTGATCGGGCCGGCATTGCAGGGAAGATACGCCGCGACCGGATGCTCCAGGAGCGATTCGATTTCGCTTTCCGATATTTCCGCGCCGATTTCGGCCTCGTTCACCAGGACCTTGAGCTTCTGATTGGTCACCTGCCGGTCGTTCTTAAGATATTTGATCATGTTTTTGGCCGACAGGAGCCGCGCCACGTCCCGGCTGGTGACGAGGAAAATGATGTCGCTGGCGTCGATGGCGGCGATCGTCGGGCCGGCCATCGCGAGCCCCGTGTCGACGACGATGTACTGGCTCAGCGTCCGGGTCGCCGCCATGATCGCGGCCGCCACGTTGTAATCGAATCCCGAGGCGTCAAACTCCTGGTTGGGCGAGGCCAGGTAGCGGAACCGCAGCCGCGGATGCATGGCGAACGTGTTGTTGAGGTATTCCGCGTCCAGGGCCCCTCCCTGCTGCACCGCGTCCATGATGGTGTTTCTCGGCACGTCGTCGAGCATCACCGCGAAGTCGCCCGGATTGAGGCTGAAGTCAAGCAGCGTGACGCTGTCGCTGAGCTTCGCCATCGCCGCCGCGAGATTCGTGGCCACAACCGATTTGCCGACGCCGCCCCGGGCGGAAACCACCGAGATGGCAAACGCCTCCCCCTCGATGCTGGCGGCCGGACGCGTGGCGTCGAAGCGTTCCTGCGCCCGCGGCGCCGCGGTCGCCAGGACCTTGGAGATTTCCTGTTGGGGAACGGGCCCGACGAGGACGTCGCGCAGTTCCAGTTGAAGCAGGTTTTGCCAGACCTGTCCGCCCTCGGTTCCCTCCAGCGCCGGGATGATATAAATGTCCGGCGCCTTCTGCCGCACCTGCGCGATGAAGTCGAACCCGGTCATGTCGCCCAGGTTGAGCCGCACGATGAGAATCCGCGGGTGTCCGGTCATCATGGTCGCCGCGGCAAACAGGCCTTCCCGCCCCGTCTGCGTTTCGCTGACGAGGTTTAACTCCGGATTGGACTTGATCGCGTTGCGAATGACCGTGCAACGCTCAACGTCATCATGGACAAGGAAGACATCAATCATGTTTCACGGCAAGGTCGAGGAGGGGGCCAGGGGGGCGCCGCTCGGTTGCCGGGAATTATCGGAGGCCGGTGGCTTATTGTCAACTGCCGGTGGCGCAGCCGGGGCCGATTCCGCGGGAGGTTGGAGGGTTTGCATGCCGCCCGTTGCATGGGGGGCCAGCGGCGGCGGCGGCTCGCTGGTGGCGGCGGCATGCCTGGCGTCTTTCATGTCCTTGGGCGATTCGGGACGAAGGTCGACCGCCCGGGCGTCGTAACGGACCGGCTTGATGATCGGGACATCGCCGAATTCCCGAGCGTCGTCCTGCATTTCAGGATATTTCGGAGCCGGATACCGGGCGGAGTCGGCGTCTCTCATGCGCACGATGTGCGGCGTGACCAGGACGATGACTTCTTCATTCGTCTTGCCATCGGCATGGCTTTTGAAAAACGTGCTGAAAAGCGGTATTTTGGCAAGAAAGGGGACCTGGTTGATCGTGCTGCTGAGCTCCTTGTCGATCAGTCCGTCAATGGCGACCGTCTGGCCGTCACGCAGGTTGACGCGGGTGCGGGTGGTCCGGACAAAAAAGTCCGGCAGATCGATAAATCCGCCGCCGGGAACCGGCGCCTGGTCGGCGCTGCTGTTGAAATTAGGGACGGTGGGCAACGTCAGCTGGGTGGAAATATTCATGCCGATGAGCCCGTTTTCATCCACGTATTTGACCGTGTTGTCGATGACGGGAACGGTTCCGGACAATTGAATGGCCGTGGGCACCGTGCTGACCTTGTTCGCGGTCGGTTCGGAATCCTGAATCAGGTTGTACCCGCTGGTCGATCCGGCGCCGACGCTGGTGGGAATGCCGAAAATCTTCTGTCCCTGCGGCTCGGTGCCGCCGGCGTTGACGAGGTTGAGCGGGGAAATATCCATGTTCACTCCCAAAAAGACGGCCGAGGCTGTCAGCGTGGTCGTCGCCGGGCTGCCGCCGGTGGCTGGCGTCGTGACCGCCGATGCCACATAGGATTGAACTTCCCCTTCCGAATACCAGCCGGGCTGGCCGTTGGTGAGGAAGATGTCGGCTTCGCGCAGGATCTTGGCCAGCCTCAACGCTTCGTAAAGCTCGAAAATGGCTTGCGCCTTCACCGTGGCCCCGACGCCCAGCCCGGCGGCAATCGGACTAACGATATAGTTCTTGAACGCGGTGATCGGATTGGGCAGCAGGCCAAACTTGTTGGCGCCGAATCCCAGGGTGATCGTCGGCCCGGTCCCGCCATTGGACCAATCAAACCCGGCGTCCCGGCTGTCGTCATCTTTGACCTGCATAAAGCGGATTTGCGTGCGAATCTGGATCGGGTCCCGGACGGTAAGGAAATTGACGACAAAGGGGCAAAAGGTGCGCGCGACGCGGAGGACCTTGGCTTCGTCCAGGTCGTCCTGCAGGTCGCCGTAGAGAAAAATCTTTTCGGGAATGGTCGTGTTCTGGCTCGTGGAAACGGTTTCGGTGGTGTTCTCCTGCTTCTGCGGCGCCAGGGGGCCACCGCCGCCCTGCTGCTGGTTCGGATTGGAGGGAGGCTGAAAACCCGTTCCGCGGATGGTCCCGCCCTGGGGCGTCGTCGTCGTCTCGGGTGCGACATAATCGCCGAGCGACTTGGTGTATCTGCTGGTGGTAATGACGGTCGGCATCGGGAATTTCACGCGCACCGTCAACCCCTTCACATTGGCGATGCGCTGAATGTTGTTGATGATGATCGACTCCTGCTGGGTGTATTCGCTTGTCTCGATCTCCTGTCCCAGTTGCGCCTTCACCTGAACGTAGTCGGTGAATTGCTTGACGATGCGCACGGCGTCGTCGAGTTCTTCCTGCGTCGGCACCGTGCCGCCAATGATCGCCTGGTCCTTCTCGAAGGTGATCGTCAGGCTGCGGTAGCCCTTGGCTGAAAACGCGTTTTGTATTTCAAGCACGTCCGCGCCCCGATTGTCGAACACCGAGATGAAATAGCGGTAGATCTGCCCCTTGTCCGTCACCGTCAGCGTGGTCTTCCCCGCCTGCAGAGCCTCCACCAGCATGACGCTCTCGCTGATATCGGGCTGATACGGCATGAACAATGCCCGGCAGGGAAAGGGTGAAGTCGTCGACCGGGCCGGGGAAGGTGAGCCGTTTCGATTCGTTGAGATTGATGTAGAGCCGAACCGGGGCGGGGCTGACGGCAACGTCGTAAAGCAGGGTGCGCGCCCCGCTTTTGATCGTCAGCACCGCGCTGCCGCCGGCGATGCCCGACGAGGGAAAGCTGGTTGGGGGAGACCTCCGACTTTTCGACTTTAACGACGTTCTCCGGCGCCGCGCTGAAGCTCTCGATCGGGCCATCGATGGGCAGCAGGCTCGTTTCGCCAAAATAGACGTCCAGTCTTTGCGCGACGGGAGCCTGGGCGCGGCCAAGCCCGCAGGCAAGCGCAAGCAGGCACCCGAGCAAGGCCAGATTAGGGGCTCGGTGGAGTGGGAGTTGATATTTCATTCGTGTTTCCCTGGGAACCTTGGGTTTTCTCTTCTGCTTCAATTTTCGCTGCAAGCTCTTGGACGCGCGCCATCGATTTATCCGTCGTGCGCTGCACTTTTTGCCAGTTTCCAGCATAGTCCATCGCCGTAAACGGCTTGATCTTGATCTCCGAATTGTCCCTTCGCGCGCGCAGAATCATGCTGAACTTTCCGTTTTTCACCTGTGCCATGAAGAGAAGGGCCTGCGCCTGTTCGGGCGTGACCTCGAACGTGACAGCGATCACACCGCCCGGAGACGGAGCCGGATTGATCCCGTCGGTCTTGTCCGTTTTGATGGTCGGGCCGGGAACGAAGAGCACGCTGAGGTTCTGCATCACGAGCTCCGTCTTGAGAATGACCGTGTTGTCCAGCGAAAACGTCGTGTAAAACAGATCCACCCGGTCTCCATCCACCGCGAAACCGCTCGTGTTGTTGACGTCGGCGTTGAAGATCGGCAGCGCCAGCGCGCGCATTCCCGGCGAGATGCGCTGCGTCATGTAGGGCAGGCTCCTCCCGATATTGCGGGGGGTCAGCGGATCGCCCTTTTCGATCTGCCGAATCGCGAAAAAGCCTACGATGTCGCTTTGATCGCTATAGGCATCCGGCAGAATGTCGTTGGGCGTCAGCTTCTTTTCGAAAAAGGCCGCGCTGATTTTCGCCCCCGCCGCCACCGGCTGCGTCGCGTAGAAGACGTTGCGCATGTTCGTCGGCGTCGGCACAACCGTGACCGACGGTTTGGCATTGGCCGCGGCAATCGCCGCATCCGCGTCCGCCTTCACTTTGGCAATGGCGTCGGCGGCGGCTTTGTCCTGAACACTTTTCCAGTGAATAAAGAGGAAGATGGCGGCGATTCCCAGGATGGCTGCGCCGATAATGGCGTAAGGCGGCGATTTCTTTTTCACAGTGTTATTTCCGGCCTTTAACAGTTATTTTCACGTACTTTTGTATAAAAACAAAGCACAAGTCAATCCTTTTTCTCACCATTTTGTTTGATTGTTCCTATTTTTCCGATCTTATGAGGAAAATAAGACCCATGGGCGATTGATAAATCGCATGGCCCCGCTAGCTCGCGCAACCCCCGCGCAACGCGGGACAACTCGGCACTTTACTCGTTGATCGCCGCCATCGTCTGGGCCATGAGCTTCTCTTCCTTCTCGCGGGCCGCCTCCACGTCATAATTGAAATTATCGGGATGCTCGGGACTCAGCGGCGACATGGCGCGCAACTCCTCGATCATCGGCGGAATGATCTCCAGCGCATAGTCGATGTCGGCATCGCGATTGTAGTGGCTGAAGGAGAAGCGGACGCAACTGCGCGCGCGCGCCGGCGTCAGGCCCATGGCGCTGAGCACGTGCGACGGATCGAGCGACCCCGTCGTGCAGGCCGAACCCGACGACGCGCAAATGCCCTTCCGGTCGAGACGCATGAGGATCGCCTCGGCCTCGACGAAATCGAAGGCGATGTTGCTCGTGTTCGGCAGCCGCTGCTCGCGCTTGCCGTTGACATAGAGATGCGGCAGGCGCCGCAGAAGCGTCTCTTCAAAACGATCGCGCATCGCCCGCACGCGGGTCTGCTCGTCCGGAAGCCATTCCAGCGGCAAGTTCCGCCGCGCGGCCCAGGCCGATGATCGAAGCGACATTCTCCGTGCCGCCCCGCTTGCCCGCGCTCCTGGCCTCCGCCAATGACGTAGGGAACGACCTTCGTCCGCCTCTTCACGTAGAGCACGCCGACGCCTTTCGGCGCATGGAGCTTGTGGCCCGACATCGAGAGAAAATCAATGTCGCTCTTCGCCACGTGGCGCAGATCGATTTTGCCCGGCGTCTGCACCGCGTCGGTGTGGAAGAGCACGCCCTTCCTTTTGCAGATCGAGGCGATTTCCTCGACCGGGAACAGCACGCCCGTCTCGTTGTTCGCCCACATGATCGAGACCACGCCGGTATCGTCGCGGATCGCCTTCTCCACCTCCGAAGCGGCGAGCGTGCCGTCGGGCTGCGACCGGCACGCGCGTGACGCCGAAGCCCATCCGCTCGAGCTGCTCGGTCTGGTTCATGATCGCCGAATGCTCGACCTGCGTCGTGACGACATGCCGCTTGCCCGTGGTCTGCAACGCCGACCAGATGGCCATGTTGTCGCTCTCGGTGCCGCAACTGGTGAAAATGATTTCCTTCGGCGTGCAGCCCACCAGGGCGGCGACCTTCTCCCGCGCCTCCTTGAGATGCCCCTCGACGAATTTGCCGAAGCTGTAGGCGCTGGAAGGATTGCCGTAGTATTCGGTCAGGAACGGCACCATCGCCTCGAACACCTCCGGCGCGATGCGCGTGGTGGCGTTGTTATCGAGATAAACGACTTCAGGTCGGGATGCGGTCATAAGGCGGTTGATCGTGAACCGCCCAGCCTACCAGAACCCGCCCGCCATGCAAGCCCGATTGCGACGGACAAAGCGGACCGAATTTTTGACGGAATTTAGACGGGAGGAACATGAACGTCGATGAAGGGGAAGTTTTTTTGACAGAATTAACGAGATTAACAATCCCGTACAAAAAATTCCGTGATTCCGTTAATTCCGTCAAATTCCCCCCTCAGAAAAGCGGCTTGCGCAACTGCGCCAGCCCCATCGCCAAAACAAGAACAAGATAACCCGCCACCAAACTCAAAAGCAGCAGCGGCCACGAAAACGCCGCCGCGAAAACCGTCAGGCCCGCCACCAGCCCGCTCACGATCTGCATCCCCAGCAGCGGAATCATCATGATCGGGTCGGCCAGCAATTTCGGACGCGTGCCCGGCTTGACCGGCGTCGCGAACGTCTCCCCCGCCACGCTCGAAGCCAGCCCGAGCGGAATGCCTCCGAACCAAACCGCCGCCGCCAGAAGCGGCTCGCCATCGAGCAGAAGACCGATCCCCGCCAGCAGCGCGACGCCCAGCGGCCCGAGGCAGCCGCTGAGCATCTTGCCCAGGCGAAAAACCAACGCGCGATTCGGCGACATCGCGAGCAGATCGTCGCACTCCTCCACCGTTCCGGCGGCGATGGTGAACATCCCCGCGAGCACCCCGGCGGCGAAGATCACGAAGAAAGCGACCGCCCGCGCGACGTCCTCGCGCCCCAGCACGCACGCGATGCCGATCGGCATCAGCGATTGCGCCAGGCACTGCACCGTCATCATCGGCGTGCGCGCGATCAGGCGCAGGTTCTTGCCCACTTCCAGCCGCAGCACCCCCGCGCGGAACGGCGCCTCGGCCGTGCCCGGCGGCGCCGAGCCGGCGTCCTCGGCGAGATGCTGCGTGCCCTCGACAAAGGCGCGCTCCGTCAGCCGAAGCGTGATCATCGCCAGCGCCCCGGCGGCCGAGAAGATCATGGCCAGAAAGAGCGGATTTCCGCCCGCGGCCCGGTTGATCCACACCAGCGGGGTGTGGCTCAGCGCGATGAAATAGGCCTGCATCTCGGGCGGCATCTGGCGCTGCTCCCCCACATGCATCTCGGCGACGGAAACGCTGAGCGTTCCCGCGAAAAAAGTGACTCCGAAAATAAGCAGGAACGGCACGGCCTGCGAAAGGAACCGCGCCCGCCTCAGCCCAAGCCAGGCGATGAGGCCGAAGGAGAAAAGCCCGTCGAGGCAGGTGACGATGATCGCCAGCGCGAACCAGACCGCATAGCCCCACAGACACGGCCACTTGCCGAAAACGAAGACCATGACGTTGATCCACGGGATGATGATGAAGCCGTCGACGAGACACGACTGGAGCGCGTTGCCGAACAGCCGCGCGGCGAGAATCGCCCGGGGCGAGACGGGCGAGCTCAGCAGCAGGCTGCTGTCATCCTGCTCGTGCAGCACGACCAGCGCGCGGACCAGCCCGCCGCTCATCATGACGAAAAGCAGAAAACACCACACGGCGGTCCCGACCCCCCGCAGCAGATCGCGCATGCCGTGGCTGTCGGCGGCTGCCGGCGCGCCGATATACCCGGCCCCCGCGTACATCAAGAGCGAATAGGCCGCCAGATGCAGCGCGGCGAGAAACGTCAGCCCGAAAAGCGCGCCCCCGGCCCGCAGCAACTGGTCGCGCCGCGTATTCCCGGCCAGATGCTTGCGAAGCCCCTGCTTGCAATCGTTCCAGACCAGGCCCGCGCCGACCCGAAAGCAATGGCCCAATGAGCCCGCCGGGGAATCGCTCGGGGCCAAGGCATCCATGAGATCGAACCTAGCGGCGCCCCGCGACCGTCACAAGGCCGCGCATCGCGACCGCCGATCTTCCTCCGCCCTCCACCCGATCCCGTTAATCTTGTTAGGGAAACACTGCATAACCAAATTACCAAATTTTTCCAAATTACTAAATTGTTCCGAAGGCAAGCAAAGCGAGATAGCCTTTATTTCCGGCCCCTGCTTCCTGACTTCTAAATTTGGAAATTTGGTTTAATTTGGTAATTTGGTCCTGCTTCCCTTGTTCCCCGCCATTCGTTACACTCCTTCGCCGATGATTACCGAGACCCCCGCGCTCTTCAACGCGCTCGCCGCCATCCCCGTCCTCACGGGCATCAACCTCCCGGCGCAGACCCTCCTCGCCAGCGAAGGCGTCGTGCGCGACTTCGCCGCCGGCGAGTGGATCGTGCGCGAAGGCGAGTCGGGCCACTCCCTCTTCATCCTCGTCGAGGGCGACGTCGACGTCATCAAACACGCCGACGGCCCGGGCGCCGTCACCCTGGCCACGCTCCACAAGGGCAATTTCTTCGGCGAAATGTGCGTCGTCGAACCCATGCCGCGCGCCGCCTCCGTCCGCGCGCTCACCCCGGTCCGGGCCATTGAAATCAAAGCCGCCACGCTCTACCATCTCTTCCGGCAAATGCCCGACCAATACTCCATCGTCCTGCTCAACCTCGCGCGCGACCTGGCCCGCCGCCTGCGCAAGCTCGACGAAAGCTTCGCCGCCCGCGCCTCGTAAACAGGCGGCCGCCGGCCCCCGGGCGGCGGACCGGCGCGAAATGGAATGTCGCGGGACCAGGAAACATTCCCAAGCGCAACCTGCGCACGAGGGAGAAAAAACCAGCGAAGAAGAAAGGATTGCGGCCCCGCCTTATTTTGAAAACACTGCTTCCCATGCGCAACCCCATGGATCCGGGCGCCGGGTTCCGGCAGTCCGCCTTGCTTCTGCTTGGCCTCGCCCTTTCATGCCCCGGCCATGCCCAGTCGCTCAACACCGAAACCGTGCCATTCGTCGCGAAAGCTCCCGCGACAAACGCGCCCGCGACCAACGCGCCGGCGGCAGCCAAACCGGCGCAAAAAACTCCAACGCCAAACAAACCGGCGGCAATCAAACCGGCGGCAAACACACCGGCGGCAATCAGCCCGGCGGCAAGCACACCGGTGACAAGCAAGCCGGCGGCAAACGCACCGGCGGCAAGCACACCGGTGACAAGCAAGCCGGCGGCAAACACACCGGCGGCAAGCACACCGGTGACAAGCAAACCGGCGGCAAATTTCCCCGCGACAAACACACCCGCCGCAACTCCTCCTCCAACCAACGGCAACCCCGGCCAGCCCCCGGCCGCGCCGGCCGACCTCCTGCTGCGCCAGGCCCTCCAGCTCGTGGCGCAAAACCAAATCGATGCCGCGCTCGACAAGGTGAACGCCGCCCTCCAGGCCGCGCCCCAAAACACGGCGGCTTATGAACTGCGCGGCACGATTTACGCCGGAGAGAAGAATTGGAGCCGGGCCGAGAAAGACTACCAGACCGCACTCCAAATGGACGGCAAGGACAACCGTTTGAAATACAACCTCACCGAGCTTCAATTCCTTCAGAAGAACTACGCCGATGCGCGCCCGGGCTTCGTTGCCCTCGAACAAGACCCCAACATGGACGATCTGGCCTCGTACAAGGTCTTTCTGTGCGACCTCCTCGGCGGCCACGAAGACGTCGCGGCCAGGGAACTCGACGCCTTCAACCGCGTGGGCGGAAACCCCTCCTATTATTTCGCCAATGCCGCCTGGTCCCTGATTCACCACAAGACGGAAGATGCGCGGGGCTGGCTCACGACCGCGTCAAAAATTTACCCCTCAAGAAAGTGGATGTACTATGCCTCCAGCCTCATCGAACTCGGCTACATGCCCCTTCCCCCTCCTCCGCACCCGTAGCCACGCTCGTGAAAGCGTGGCCTTCAGAGGTAGCCGTCGCAGCCGCTCCGTGGCAGCCATCGCGATGGGACGCGTCCCCCCCCCCCCCCACTTCGGGTAGCCCGGACTACTTTGTTGTCCGGGTGGCCGCAGGCCACAAGAAGCGATCGGCAAGCGCCGCTTGCATCACGCGTGCGTGCGTGCCTCGTTCTCAAGTTGCATCACGCGCGCGTGCTTGGGAACGCCCCCTGTTCCCCGCGAAACTTGCCCTCCGCAGGAGTTTCGCGCTAATCGGCCTCCTCCTCTGTTTTGCATCGCAATCGCCCGTGTACTTGCTTTCATCTAGCGCAATGGGCCAGCTCCACTACGGCGACAACCTCGACATCCTGCGCCCATCATGAGCAGCCCCGTCATCACCTACAAACTCGCCATGGCAATCTCCTTCGACGCCGCCGAACGCCGCCGCCGCCAAGCCGGGCGCGAATCCTGGACCGCCGCCGACTACGCCTGCGCCGTCAAGGCCTTTCAGAAATGCGTCCCCTTGATGGAACCCCACGAACGCGCGCGTTACGATGAGTCTTATCTCGCTGGTAGCTAATATTGCCCATCACCGTTTCATTTTTCACCGATTGCCGCCGAAGAAGACCTTGGATAGAATAACCCCGCCAATGTTTCAAAAACTACGCGATAAAGGCTTTGAGGTTTTGGTCTTGCATCACGCAGAAGCCATCCTGACGCACGACATGCCCAAAGCCGTCGCGGAAATTGAGGGTGTTCTTTCAAAAATTCGGATTCCCCCCGAAGAATTGATTCGCGGCGGCGGCGGCGAGGGGCAACTGACCCAGCGCCTGCGCAAAGCTTTAGCCAATGTCGGCTGGGTAAAGCACAATTTTGAGATTCAGAAAATCGTGGATGGAGTTCAGAAAGAATCGACCTCTCATGAAATCGATCACGTTAAGGTCTTTGATGGTTCAACATTTGCCCTCGAAATCGAATGGAACAATAAGGATCCATTTTTTGACAGGGATCTCGAAAATTTTAAGCGGCTTCACGCGGAAGGCGCGATCTCGATCTGTGGGATAATTACTCGTGGAAGGTCTTTGCAGGACGGTTTGCGGAATGTTGTGGAACAGTTCGCATTGAAGCATGAGATCGACGAAAGTGAAAAACTGTCACCCTTTTACGTCGCGACTCCCCGTCAAAAGGAACTTTACGAAATCGCCAGCAAGAGCAAGGGCTCGTTTGCCAAAGGTTGAGCGAGTGCGTTTGTCGCAGACAAATTTGGCGAGGCAACCACGCACTGGCGAAAGCTCGAAGATCGCGTCAAGCGTGGTGTCGGCAACCCCTGTCCACTTCTGCTAATCGGTATTCCCCTAAGCGTAGTCGAACCCTGATCTCAACATGTCAACTATAACCCAAATTGTAGAAGCCAATCCTGCGGAGGATTTGCTCGCTAAAGTCACCGACCGGTACTCCACTATCCTCGCTGATCCGCCGTGGCAATTCCAAAACCGGACGGGGAAAGTGGCGCCGGAGCATCGTCGATTATTGCGTTATCCGACGATGGAATTGCAAGAAATCATGGATATGCCCATAGGCACGATTGCCGCGGCACGTTCGCACCTCTATCTCTGGGTTCCAAATGCCCTGATGATGGAAGGACTCCAAGTGATGAAAGCATGGGGCTTTACCTATAAATCGAATATCGTGTGGTTTAAGGTGCGAAAGGACGGAGGACCGGATGGCCGGGGCGTCGGATTCTATTTCCGCAATGTCACCGAACTGGTTCTCTTCGGCGTGCGTGGAAGCATGCGCACACTTGCGCCCGGAAGAACGCAGGTGAATATGCTCGCCACGAGAAAACGCGAGCACTCCCGCAAACCCGACGAGATTTTTCAAATAATTGAAGCCTGTTCTCCGGGGCCCTACCTCGAGCTTTTTGCGCGCTTCCGCCGCCCTGGCTGGTCGCAGTGGGGCAATGAAGATGTTGAGCGAAACTCGCTCGCCAATGTCGCACATCGCAATGGCCATAAAGATCCTCAAATGCGCTTGCTTGAAGCGCCCAAAGGCTATGGACGCAAAGCAAGGGCGTCATAATGACTTTCCGGTTAGAACTGAAAAGACGCTCGCCCCATATTTCCACATACCTTTTCCTACATATATGCCCAGTGGCGTCCAATCTTCGAGGAAACGATTCATTGTAAGCTCTTGGTTTGAAGGCAGGAAGGAAAGAAAAAGGGTGTGATCGACATGAGCGAGGCTCCGTTATTCTGGCGGGATGCAACCTCCAAAAATGATTTTTGCCCAGATCATGGACTGGATTCATCCGCAGACTTTCCGCCGGATCGTGAAGCGACACCAGGGCGATTATAAAACGCATCGGTTCTCCTGCTCGGACCAGTTTCTCTGCCTGGCCTTCGCCCAGTTGACTTACCGCGAGAGCCTGCGGGACATCGAGGTCTGCCTGCGCTCGCGGTCTTCGCAGCTTTACCACTTGGGGATTCGCGGCTCAGTTTCTCGCAGCACGCTGGCTCATGCCAACGAGCATCGCCCCTGGCAGATGTATGCCGATCTGGCCGAGCATCTCATCGGCAAAGCCCGGCGTCTTTACGCGGGCGACTCCTTCGGCGTGGAGTTGGAGCAGACGGTTTACGCCCTCGATGCCACGACGGTCGATCTCTGTCTGAGCGTGTTTCCGTGGGCGCGCTTTCGCTCGACCAAGGCGGCGATCAAAATCAACACCCTGCTCGATTTGCGGGGAGCGATCCCCACCGAAATCTATATCACGCCGGGAGATGTTCACGAGGTCAATTGGCTCGACCTGCTGATTTTCGAGCCGGGAGCCTTCTATATCATGGATCGCGGTTATTTGGATTTTGCCCGTCTCTACCGCATCACCCAGGCCGGAGCGTTCTTTGTCACTCGCGCCAAAAAGGGCGTAAAACTGGCGCGACTTTACTCCCATCCCGTCGACTTCGCCACCGGCGTGCGCTGCGACCAGACCGTGCGCCGACATTATCCCGCCAAACTGCGGCGGATCAAATTTTACGACGCGCCCAACGACCGCACCTTTGTCTTCCTGACCAACCACTTCGAGCTTCCCGCCGCGACCATCGCCGCCCTCTACGCCAAGCGCTGGCAGATCGAGTTGTTCTTTCGCTGGATCAAGCAAAACCTGCGGATCAAAACTTTTTACGGCACCAGCGACAACGCCGTGAAGACGCAAATCTGGATCGCGCTCTGCATCTATGTCCTGGTCGCCATCGTGAAAAAGGAACTTCATCTCGAACCGAGCCTTTACGAAATTCTACGGATTTTGAGCGTCACCCCGTTCGAGCAAATCCCTCTCCATGAACTCCTTACCAAAGCCTATGATCCAACCAAAAACTCATATGATCGGAACCAGCTCACGCACACGAGATTCAAAGGGACTCCCGGAGCTGTCAAACTTTGGGAGTCCCCCGGCAGAGCCGGGGGTTTACTATTTTAATTACCAAACAATCCTTGCACATGGAATCGCATACCTATTCCCTCTATTCACATAAATTACGGGCCGGGGAAACTGTGACGCTAGGTGGAAACGAAGAGGGGGTTGCGCCCGTGCAGAATGCTGCCATGTATCTCCTCTTTATTACAAAATATCTCCCATGAAACGATCCTCGAATCTAAAAAAAACCTATCACCCATTTTTACGTTCTATCATGACAAATCGAACCAAAATATTATTCGTTGCACTCTGCCTGTTGACCAATATTTGCAGGCTAGTGGCGAAGCAACCGGTCGATTACATCGATCTTTTTATTGGAACAGGCAAGGAGGGAAAGAGATCGCCTGGGGCAGCCACACCGAACGGGATGGTCCAGCTCAGCGCCGACACCATCACGGCTGGCGACTTCACCTCCGGATACCGTTACAGAGACACAACCATTCAGGGATTTTCGCTGACTCGGATTTCAGGCTGTGGTTGGTATGGCGACCTTGGAAATTTTCTGGTGATGCCGACCATCGGTCCGCTCAAGACATGGTATGGCGAAACCGGAAAGCCAGGCAGCGGCTATCTTTCCCCTTACGATAAAAGCACCGAATCCGCCTCCGCTGGATACTATGCGGTCACGTTCTCCGACACGAAAATCCGGACGGAAGTTACCGCCACGGACCATTGCGGTTTTTACCGTTTCACGTTCCCGGATAATCCCAATTCGCGCATCCAAATCGATCTGGCTCGTCGGATCGCACAAAGAATACCGTCCTTAAGGGGCTCTCTGGACGAGGCGCGAACCTAGGCGGTCGCGGCCAGGGGAATGACGTTGGCGGGGACTTCCTTAGTCATGAGCTTGGACATACGTAAGCTGTGGTCGAGCCGGACTTCATCGGCGTAGGTCGCCAGAATGTGCTTCCCCCCGTCCCGAAGGCCCTGCCATTGCGCCACGGTGGGCACGTCAACGCCGCGACGCAGCGCCTGGGTGATGAAATAACGGCGCAAAGCCCGAACCTCAAAATGGGGGAACTTCAACCGCTTGCACGCACCGTTCAGGGCGCTCCGGCAATCGTTGAACGTCAGGAGCCTCGCCTCCGGGTCAGCGGGAAGATTGTTCAGCCGTCGTTCCACGATCTCGCGAGCTTGGGGATAAATGGGGATGAGAAAGGTCTGCTGGGTCTTGCGGCGAAAGACCTTAATCGTCCCGGCTTCCAAGTCAATGTGCTGACGCTGGATTGCGGCCAACTCCGCCTGTCCCAGCCCGAGGAGGCCGGAGAGGGCGATGTAGTCGGCGGATTCAGCGGCACCATGGCCGTTGAAGGGCTGGGTATTGAGGTCTGCCACAATGGCCTCAAATTGTTCCGTCGTGGGCGTCAGGCGGGTCGGTTTGCCTCGACGGCGGTATTTGATGCCCTCCATCGGGGAACGAGCAATAGCCCCATCCGTGACCGCCAACTTGAAAAATTTGGAAGCACACGTTGTGTAGGCATTGATGGAACTGGCGGAAAGGTGCCCCAAGGAGGCTAGCCATTGATCGCAATCACCCTTGCGGATTTTGGAAATAAGGCGAGGAGATTTCTTGGGCCAGCCGTTCAAAAAATCGTTCACGTAACGACGGGCCTTTTTCAAGGTGCTTGGCGTGCCGGAAAGGGTGGGTAGAAACCGCTCGGCTTGGGATTCCAGCGTCCGGTGGGCCAGTTCCGGGTCGGTCAGTTCCAGGTCCCGGCGAAGGTCCTGAACCTTTCGGCGGGCCAGCGCGAGGTCTTGCGTCTCCAAGGTGCGACGGATTTGCTTGCCCCCAAATTTTATCAGAGCATAGTACACGCCGCTAGGAACGTACCGGTAGAGACATGAACCTATTTTCTTCCATTGACCGCCTGTCTTTTGACCTGTGCTCATGCCTTCAGGCTAGCAGGTTACAAAAGAGGGTTACAAGCACAAAAAGTAGCTCAAAGTCGATTTCGATAAGTCCCTTTCTAACAGTAAGTTAATCCGGAGTAGCTCAGTGGTAGAGCGGTCGGCTGTTAACCGATTGGTCGTAGGTTCGAGCCCTACCTCCGGAGCCATTTTGCAAGTCATTTAAGGCGAAGTGGAACTGCTCCGGTCGGGCTCGTTTTTGGTCGCAATGCGACCAGATTTGCGACCACTTTAACCCGGATATTTCACGCTTTTTTATGGGCGCGGGTCGGCGCGGCATTTTTTGATTTTTTTGCCCGGCCCGGCCTTGTCGGCGGCGTTTTCGGCCCGTCGCGCCGGCTGTGGCGACACTCCCCCCAACCCCCGTTGTTTTTTTAGCGTGCCGGGGACAGCACTCGTCGTGATCTACGCGCTGCTCAAGCGTTGGCAGGCGTGGCGAAAGAGGTCTTGATGCGGATAGGCGCTCGAAAAGAGCAGGCGGATGCGCCGGGTGTTGCGCAGGATCACCGTGCCGATTTTAAGGAGCTTGAGCCGGATGGTTTGCACCTGCGCCCGCGCCAGTTCGGTGCCGGCCAAGCCGAGCCGGCGGATGGCTTCGAGCAAAACATAGGCGCACGAGGAGAGCAGCAAGCGAAACTGGTTGGCCCACCAGTCGTGGCAACTGGTCCGGTCGGCAAAGAGACCAAGCTGCTGTTCCTTGATCCGGTTTTCCATTTCGCCGCGCGCGCAGTAGACCTCGTCGTAGAGAGCCTGCGCGCCGCCTTCGAGGTTGGTGACGACGAAGCGCGGGTTGCTTCCCTGCTCGGTGTGCTCGGCCTTGGCGAGGACCCGGCGGGGGACATCCCATGTCTCTGCTGCGTACTCCAGGTTGCTGAAGAGCCGGACTTTTTCCTTCGTGCGCTCATGCTCGGCCTCGGCCTGCGCCATTTGCGGCGCGAGCATCGCCCGCAGCCGCGCGTTCTGGGCAAGTCCGACAAGGTAGCCCACGTTGTTTCTTTCGCACCAGCGCAGCATTTTCCAGCGGCAAAAACCCGAGTCGCCGCGAAAGATGATCTTCACTTCGGGCCACGCCTGGCGCAGCTTTTTGACCAGCAAGGCTAAAATCGCCCAACTGTGTTGGGCCGCGTCGATGTTGCTCGGGCGCAGATAACTCACCAGTAATTGCTCGCCGCAAAATACGTAGAGCGGCAGGAAGCACCAGTCGCCGTAGTAACCATGAAAGGCGCGGCCCTCCTGCTTGCCGTGCACCCGGTCGTCGGTCGCGTCGAAGTCCAGGATCAACTCGGTGGGCGTCGCGTGAAACGACGCGATGAACTGCTCGACCAACACCCGGTGAAAGGCGAAGGCCGCCTGGCGGTTGACCCGGTTTTCCAAACGGCACAGCGTGGGACTCGACGCCAGTTCCTCGTCGCGCCCCAGCGCCGTTTGCCAGGCCAGATCGCGCCGCAGCGTGGCGTGGTCGTTAAGATCTTCGTGACCGAGAGCCAAGCCAAAGATGCGCTGGCGCAAGAGATTGACCTGCCGGTGCACAATGAAATGCGGGTTGCGCGGATCGGGCAGCACCCGGTCCAGCGCGGCGGTGAGACCCAGGCGGCGGTCGGCTTGCCGCAGCAGGAAAATACCCCCATCGCTGCTGACATCGCCCCCGGTGAAATTCGCCTCGATTTTGCGGCGATCAATGCTGGGCAAGTGGAACAACTCCTGCGTACAATCTGTCATCGGCGTCTGGCCTCCTTTTTGCTGCTGAGTTTGGTTTTAAGCAACTCAACCGGAAGCAATTATAGAGCCAGACGCCGATGCTTTTAAAACCGGGCGTGAAATATCCGGGTTAGCGACTCGGGCAGAATTCGGCTTAACTCCGCCAGAACTCTCCCAGAACTCGCTAACCGTCGTAGTCGTGATCCTCCAAGCTTTAGAGCATTGGAGATACGACCATGCAGGAAAGATACCGGATGTTCCGTCGTGACGGCGGCAACTTCTACGCCAGAGTCAAGGTGACGGGGAAATCAGAAAGCCTTGAAATAGAGATAAACCCATGGTTTCGCCCGCAGTAGCCTGATCGAAAGGCGTATTGCTCGATTAATCTTTGACAAGCCCAGAAGACTCTTGTGAATCCAGGAGGCGGAGCAATTATTGTTCAAGACATTTGCCCGCCAGATTCTATCACCATGCGTTTACTCCTCGTCGAAGACTCTCAGCGTTTACAGCGTTCCTTGACCTTGGGTCTCAAGCAGGCTGGCTAGTTCCGGCTTGGGCGAAATCTATTACTACCAGATCGCCTACAAAGCGGATGCCACGAACAAGCCCGCCACCAAGGCCGGTGAGCTGGCGCAGTTGAAGATCCTGCAAGACTACACGATTGCGCCATGGTTCATGGCCATTCCCGGCGTTGCCGAGGTGAGCACCTCCGGCGGTTTTGTGAATCAAATCGAGATTGAGCCCGATCCGGTCAAGCTCGCCGGCGCGGGCCTTGGCTTTGATGACATCGCCGCCGTCGTGCGGGAAAATGTCTCCAATAGCGGCGGTGGCGTGGTGCAGCGGGCCGGGCAGCAAGTCCTCGTTCGCGCCATCAGCCGGATCCAGACCATCGGGGAAATCGGAAACCTGGCCATCCGCTACGGCGGTTCCTCCCGGCCCATTGTGATTCGCGACCTGGCCGCAGTAGAAGAAGCGCCGGAACCGCGCAAAGGAGCGGCTCTGGTAAACGGCGAGGAGGCGGTCATCGCTTCGGTCATCATGCTGCGCGGAGAGAACACCCGCGCTGTGGCGCAGCGGGTGAATGAAAAGCTGAAGGAAGTCCAGGATCGCCTGCCCGAGGGCATCGAACTCATTCCCTTGTATGATCGGAGCACGCTCATATCGAGCACCGTGGGGACGATCAAACACAATATGTTCGCGGGGGCGCTTTTGGTGACGGTTGTGCTCTTTGCGTTCCTGGGCAACTGGCGGGCGGCGCTCATCGTCGCTCTGGCCATTCCGCTTTCGCTGCTCGTGGCGCTGACCGGCATGGTGCAGTTGCGAGCTTCGGCATGATTCCGATGGCCATCGCCACCGGTCCGGGGGCCGAGGTGCAGCGGCCCCTGGCCACCGTGGTCATCGGCGGCGTGCTGACCTCCACATTCCTGACGCTTTTGCTTCTTCCCTCACTTTACAACCGGTACGCAAGAAAATAGCCTTAATTGTGCAGTTTTAGGGCGACTCGAAATCCGAATCGCTCCCGTCGCTAAATCCTCCTTTGCATAAGTATTGAGACCATTTCTCAATGGAATTTGGTCTTTAGCTTTCGGTCATCCCGAGCTTGTCGAGGGATCAGTTCCGCCTCGGTAAAACCCCTCCGAACTGATCCTTCGACAAGCTCAGGATGACGGATTGTTTAGACTAAATTCAATTTAGAATTGGTATGAGACCAAATTTGCGACCATTGCGAGCAGAAATGCGACTAGAAGAGTGGTGATGGGTTAAACCGAATTCTCGCGAGTTTTGCTTGATCGTAAGTTGGTTAGAGATGATACTTTCGGCGTTCTAGAGTGCCCAGGCAGGCCGAGTCCTGTCTCCGAAGCCATAAGTAATTCACGATAAGTGTCTTGCGGTTTCGTTTTTTCGCCAATGTGGCAAAACGTGACAAAATCACATGATACAAGTCACGAAATTTGTGAGATTTTGTTTCAATTATCCCCGGACTGTGTCGTCGGTGAATTCGCCCCCACAGGGGAAGTGGGCCCTCTCAAAGTCGATCTGCCGATTGCGATGATAGGCTCCACAGCACACTGGAAAACTCGTCAGCGTGTTGGCTGGCAGTGATCGCAACAGGTGTGACGCAATAACGCAATGCCCTGACACCACATCTAAAACCCAGGTTCCTCGCCTTTGGGCTTGAGGCTGTACAGATAGAGAATGAGGTCATCCATCTGCTGGTCGCTGAGAAGGTCCTTGAACGAGGGCATGTAGAGCGGAGGTTTCGGCCCGTTCGGATCAAGTTTGGCCACATCGGGAACGCCGGTGCGAATTTTTGTTATCAACTCCGCCTTGGTATAGCTGTCCACGACGTGGATGAGGGATGGTATCTGTTGCCCGGTTTGCGCGTTGAAATTAGGCGCGCCATGATTGCCGCCTTCGCCATGGCAGCGTATGCAGGCGTAATCCTGAAAGACTTTCAAGCCGGGGGCAAGGCCGATTGGGACGGGAGGCGGGGCGGCGACCATCGGCGTGGGATTTTCCCTTTGCCTATTCTTGGCATCCTGGTTGCCGGCCACGATGATCGAGGCGAGAAGCCCGAATCCCAGTATGCCGACCATGTATTTTTGTGCGTTGATGCTCATGGATGTTGGGGGTTAGCCGACGAATGATTCCCAGACGAGGAAAACGAGTGTCATAAGGAAGAATCCAGTTCCGATGATGATTCCGAGGTTTTTGTTGGGAGCGAATTTTTCCAGCCTGGCGTCAATAAAAGGCCAGAGGAACATGCCGATAACGAATAGATTGGTGCCACCAATGCCGATAGTCAGTGAGGTCATCTGCAACCAGCGGTAGGTGGGGAAGAAATACCATTCCGGACGGATGTGCGACGGCGTAACGTCCGGCGTGGCCGGCGTCCCGACGGTCGGCGGGAAGAAGATGACAAAGTTGATCAGGCCGATCAGAATGAGCAGGCCGATGATGGTCTCGCGCAGAACGTGGTCGGGGAAAAATGAGTAGGTTTCCTTGCGCGGATCGTTTTTGAGTTTGGCGACCCCATGGAGACGAACCATCACCATGTGCGCGCCGATCAACAGGACAATGACGGTCGGCAGAACGCCGATGTGAAAATCGTAAAAGCGGGTGAGCGTGTTGGCATTTACATTGGGTCCGCCACGCAGGAGATAGAGCATGGGTTGGCCGACGACCGGCACATCGGCGATCATGTTCGTGCCGATGGTGGTTGCCCAATAAGAAAGCTGGTCATAAACGAGCGAATATCCCGTAAAGGCGAACGTCAGGGTGGTCAAGAACAGCGCCACGCCCCAAATCCAATTCAATTCGCGGGGCTTGCGGTAGGCGCGGGTTACGAAAACACGGATCATGTGGAGCAGCACCGCGATGATCATTAATTGCGACGCGCCCCGATGAATGCCGCGAATCAACCATCCCATTCTGACTTTATAGGTGATGTTTCCCACGCTGTGATAAGCCTGTCCCGGATAGGGCACATAATAAAAGGTCAGCAGGATGCCCGTGACGGCAAGGATGCAGAAAAGCATCAAGGGCGTTCCGCCCAGGCAGAAAAGCCAGCTTTTCATGTGGACCGGCAATTCCTCCTTAAGCGGTTTTCGCAGGGATTCCGGGTCGATGGGAACCCGTTCGTGGAGCCATTTTTTGACCCGGTTCATGACGCAAACTCCCGTGGAATTTCCTTCAACACCACATAAACCAGATCGCCGCGTATCACCACGTCGACTTTGGTCAGCGGACGAGGCGGCGGACCGGAAAGGACATTGCCGTCAGCGTCATAATTGCCGAAATGACAGGGACAGATGAACCGGTTCCGATCCTCGTGCCATTTGACGATGCAGCCAAGGTGAGAGCAGACGGCGGAAAGGGCATGGACTTGCGTTCCGACTTTCCGCAACATGACCGTACCCTGCGGCAGGCTCACGGTTTTCATCCCGGTGTCGGGAACCTCGCTGAGTTTGGCGGCTAATACCTGAACCAGCTTGACCGGCGGCACGACCGGATACAAAAACTGCAAGAACTGAAATGCCAGGCCGCCCAAGCCGGACGCGGCGCCGGCGCTCATGATGCAATTGGCGAGGAACTCACGCCGACTGGGCGGTGTGGGCGGATTTTCAGATTCCATGTGCGGCCGATACGTCGTTTATTGATTCCGGCTGATAACTTCCTTGAGCTTATCCTGCGCTTTCTGTCGGTCGTCCGGCGACAGGGCCTGCATTTTCGCATCCAGCATGGCCTTCTTTCGGACGCTGGAGTCATAGACGAGGAAGTCGTAAATCTTTTTCGCATCGTCGCCGCTGATGTTCGAACCGGGCTTGTACATCATCCGTTTGATGTAACGCGACCATTCGTCAGGCAAAGCGTAGTCGGAATTGATGGGGCGGCTCAACCTGTGGCACTGCGTGCATTTCTGACTAAACAGGGCGTAATTGTCCTGAATGCTCTGCGGATATTTCGAGACATCTACGGTGGCCGGACCTTTTTCAAACCGTTCAACCCTTGCTTTGGTGGCGGCGTCGAGTTGGTCTTCAGCAAGCAAACCGCCGGCGACTGAGGCCATTGCGGCCCAACCGAGTAGAACTACTGCAACTTTTTTATTCATGGATATTGTGATGTTTTCTTTTGTTTAGAATCCGTAAGAAAGCTGGAGAACAAGATCACTTGACGGCAGGGCGTTGGGGCCGCGGCTGTTCAGGAATTCGTAATCGCCTTCAAACAAAAGCGTGTTCGTGAAATAATAAATAGCGCCTGTCGTGTAACGATCCGTCTTTGTCCCAAGCGCGTCGTTAGCGGTGTCAAAACGGCCAACCAATTCGACGTTGTTGATCAGCGGCGCTTCAACGCCGATCCCCGATAGCTTGTAACTGCCCTGCACCCACCAACCGCTCGGACGAATGGTGCCGATATCATCGGTCCCCTCCCAAGTGCTGATATATTCGCCCTTCAGTTCGAAGTCGGAACCGATGTGCAACGCCGCGTCAGCCACGGCCGCCGTATAACCCCGGGTTGCGGCGTTGTTCCAGACTCCCGATTGCCCCGACATACCCAGTTCAAAATCGTAATGCGGTTTAAACACATAAAACCATCCCAACCGCCCGCCGCCGCTGGGATCGTGAGGGTTCGACGTGTCACCGATGTTGTCACCCAGATCCAGATTGGATTGCGAAGGATTCAGCGCCAGCGAATTCAAGCTGGCGCCCGAGGTGTCAATGGACGACGGTCCGTTGACGCCGTATACGGAATAAGTGAATTGTTGCCCCGATTCTCCGATGGGCACGGAGCCGCGCAACTGGACACCCGGACTGACTGAGGGCAGAAAAGCGCGCGCCATCGGAGCATCCGGTATTTTGTTGAGCCAACCCGCACCGCGTTCGGTGTAAGTACCCAGGGGCAGCAACATTTCGCCCGCTACAACGGTCAGGTAATCATTGTAGAGGTAATCCAATTGCGCGAAACTCAAGCTTACGTTGGTCACAGTGCCGCCGCCCGGGGGGCCTCCGTTTTGCAATATGAAGTCGAAACCGGCTTCAAACAATATGTTGTCGTTGGCACGATACAAAAAAACCGGCGCGAAATCGGACAGCGAGAAAGTGCCGTGCTGGCCTGTGAATCTCTGAAACTGGACTTCCGCGTCTCCGGCGAGGGTGAAGTTGTGCGTCGCATTTGGCGGTGGCGGCGGTGGCGGCTGCGCCGATTCGGCCTTTTGCTGGGCCTCAGCGGCAACCGACTGTGTCGTCTGCAATTGCTTCTCCAAGTAATGGATTTTTTGCTGGTGCTGCTCATCGGCCTGCTCCAGCTTCTCCATTTTTTGGTCCATTTGCTCAAACTTGGTTTTCAAAGCGTTGAAATCCTCGTCGCTGACGACCGCCATCGCACAAGGAGACAGGCTCAGGCTGACGGCGACCGCCGTCGCCACACTCAATATTTGGGGTAAGTTTTTCATCATTCGGATACTCAGGTTAGCTGCCGCTGTCTTCCTTTAGATATTTCAAAATCTCCCTTGCTTGCGCCGCCGGCAGGTTCGCCCGGACACGCATATGAATCATGATGGTCTGCCATTGGGCCGAATTCCATTCGGTCGGATACCGCTCGGGATGGCAGCGGTTGCAATTGACCTTATATAATTCAGCGCCCGTAAGTTTAGTGACCGGCTTGGCATCCGGCAGTTTCGCCGTGGAACTTTTTTCAACGGTCGCCTTGCCGGCGTTGCTGAAGTCCGGGCCCGCGTAACAGAAGATGGATAGCGATCCGTAAGCCATCATCGCGGCAACGATCGCTGTCCGTATCAAGGCTCTCGGCGAATTTATTTTTTTCATAATGGATTTTTTTGACGACTCACTCCCCGGCTTTTTTCTTCTCACTCTTGGACAAGCCGCATTTCTCGTAGATTCAAGCTGTCAGCGCGTCTTTTCGCAACACATTCTTTGAAAAAAACGACTCCTATATTGTTCTTTTTTTCAAACATTTCTTGGCAAATACCATCCCTCTATTGTCCTGCCAATAGGCGCCAGCCGAAGCACCCATGCCGGCCCTCTCCTCTCGCGAAGCGCGAAATCCGGCGCGCGAAATGCGGGCGTTGAGCGCGATGAAAATCGGAGAAGATAAGTTCGGGCCATACTTCATTTTTCCTGAAGATCAATCCAATCGTTAACGGCCATGATAGCCAGCGTGAGACGAACCATTTCATCGGCGTTAAAATAGCGTCGCGCAGCTTTGAAGATTAGGATCGAGAGGTTTTTAGGCTTATCCAATGAAATGATCTCACTCAGCCGCAGCGCGGCTTTTTCCCGTTCGGTAAACACAGGGGACCGGCTCCAATAATCCAACTCACTCAGGCGTTTTTTTGCTTCGCCAAATGCCCGCAAGCGTTTCTGATGTTTTTTGACGCAGGCAGGGTTATTGCGGACGCGGGAAGCGTCCAGACGCGCCCATTCGAGGAGAAGTTCGAATTCAGGGGTCGAGCGAAAGTAGCTGGGGGAACCTAACAGCACCCATTTGGTTTGCAGGGGCTTTCGGATCGTCTCACAGATGGGAGGAATATCGATGAGGCTTTGCACGAGCGGAAGCTAAAGCATTCTCCTGAACCGAATCTGAATTTTAACTGAAAATTTGTTCAGGTTGCGGCGACCGATGCCGATTCACTTAAGCGAAGGAGAAAATGCTTGAACAGGCCGTTTGAAAATTTTGTCTTCAAGGAACATCAAGTTTGGGCTGCGCCTTAACCGCCTACCCGGTGTTGCAGTACGGTTTTGGATGCGCTACACATTGGGTTGTGCCGCCGTCTGTTCAGCGCTTTTTGCCTATTTTGTGGGTGACCCTCGGCGGGGGGGTTGTGCTAATTGATTGCCTAGCCCCATCCGACTTCACTTTTTCCGTGCTCCTCTTCTTCCCCGTGGCCTTCGCCTCCTGGTTCAATGGAAAAACGTGGGGCCTGGCCCTGGCGATTCTGGCGCCATTGGCTCACTTGTACTTTGATGACATCAGGGAGCTGCATAGACTGCCTCTTGGGGCGGCGATCAATAACGGAGTGGCAATTGCTGCTTTTTCGCTGCTAGCCGTTCTTATTGACCAGGTGGTCAAGCAGAGGGCCGAGTTGCATGCTTTGATCTGCGAAAAAAATGTGGTGCTCAAGGAGGTTCATCACCGCGTGAAAAACAACCTCCAGGTGATATCGAGTTTGTTAAGCCTCGAAGCCAAGAAAATCGACAACCCCCAGGCCGCAGTGGTTTTCAAAGAATGCCGCGATCGTATCCACCTGATGGCTCGCCTGCACCAGCGGCTCTGCTCGAAAGAGAAGTTTGCGTCCATTGATTTGAGCGAACATTTACGAGAGATGGTCGAAACACTCGTTCATGCCTATTCGCCCGTCGGTTGCCGTATGGATTATCAGGTCCCGGCCAACTCCATGATTGTGGACATCGATACGGCGATGACGCTCGGTCTTATCGCCAACGAGGTGATTCTCAATTCTCTGAAGCACGCTTTTAAAGGCAGAGATACCGGCAGCCTGACGATTCGATTGACCGAAGGGCCTCGGCGCGAACTGGTCATCTCCGACGACGGAAACGGATTGCCTCAGGATTTCGCGACAAAAAATGGTGGCAGCCTCGGCCTTAATCTAGTCCATGGGTTGAGCCGCCAGATCCATGGTGAAGCTAAAATTGAGAACGGCCAATCTGGAGGCACCCGCACAACCATCCGTTTTCCCAATCCTACCACGAACACGAACCAAATCACTCAGAATTCAAACCCCATCAAATCATGAAACCCTCACGCATTCTTATTGTCGAAGACGAAGCAATCACTGTTGAGGCACTTAAGCTCGAGCTTGCCGATCTGGGCTATCAAGTCGTTGGCTCTGCCATGAGCGCACACGAGGCACTCTCCGCTGCCGAAAAATTCAAGCCCGATCTTGTGCTTATGGACATCACCCTGGCGGATGAATTTGATGGAGTGATAGCCGCCACAGCAATCCGCGGCAACCTGGGCTTGCCCGTTGTCTTTCTCACCGCGCATGCAGACAATGCGACAATAAGGCGGGCGACACTCGCAGGGTCATTCGGTTACGTGATCAAGCCCTTCACCACCTCCCAACTGAAAGCCGCGATTGAGGTGGCGCTCCACAAGCATCAGACGGAAACTGAGCGGAGCGCGTAGCTGTTGAAACATATCTGTACTCTGAAGCAGGACGCCCTGCGTCAAGTGGCGACTCACTTATCATTAAACACCTGCTCGCCTCCAAGATAGCCTTGATACATCAGCGCGGCGAGGAAGATGGCGCCCAAGATGAGGTAGGGGACCGTGGCCCATTCATTTTGCCGGTGCAGTTTGAGCCGCCAGGCGAACAGCCCGAATAGAAGCACCGCCAGCCCGATCCCCAGCCATTTGTGGATGGTCATGCCGGCCACACCGTTGTCATCAGACGCCCAGAAGAGCCAGCCGGCGATGGCAGTGAATGGCGTAACAATCGTCGCATAAAACAGAGTCCACCACGCCGTGTCGCGGAGAGACTCGCTCTTGCAAAGGCGAGCGATGATATCGCTTGCGACCGACACGGGTACCAGTGCCGCTGTGAAATTCACCAGGATGGGATGGAGTTTCGTCATGGTGACGAATTGGTGCAGAACCGGCAGAATGCCGGTGCTGGAAATAGGATCAATGGGTGTCATGTTATTTCTTGGGGTTTCGTTTAACTGGTTAAGGTTGAAGAAGAGGATGCGCCGGAAGGCGTGCCGAACCAAAGCCATTCGCCCATCCCAAACGAGATTTTTGCGGACTTTGCACCCATTCGACCATTTGACCGACGATGCCTGGCCATCGTTTCAGCCCGTTCATGATTCGGGTGCTGCACAAGGAATCTTGCAGAGCCCAGCGAACCAGCGAATTGACCAGCGTCCGTGCCCCGTAGAATCGCCGATGCTGCCGGCGATAATTTGCCGCCGCCACTTCGACTCCGACTTTTTCAATGGAAAGAATATGGTGGCAGGCCATTTCAGCGGTGGCTATCGCGCTGTAGATGCCTTCACCTGTCAGGGGTTCCAAAATGCGGGCCGCATCGCCCACCAGCCAGGCTCGGCCATTGGTAACTTCCCAAGGGCGGCGCGATATGGGATGAACGCTTTTCCATGATTGATGGGAAGAGCCCGGCAGGTACCGGCGCACAATTTCCCCGGGGCTGACTTTGGCTTTGGCAAATAAGACAAGGGTGATATTGCTCCGTGTCGAATCGATCCGGTTGACCCCGTAGTAGCCTTCGGGAAAAACATTCATGTGGACATAATCCCCCAATGTAGGCACGTCAAGGAAAGCCTGCCAAGCCACCCGGCCACAATGCCCCGAGGGCCGGGCCAGTTGGCTCATGCGCCCCACGAGCGAATTTCGCCCGTCGGCACCGATAATAATCGGGGCCTCAAATTCTCCCGATGAGGTCACTACTCTTCCATCCGCGATGCTTTGGACCGTGACCCCAAATTGATAATTGGCCCCGGAGTCCTGGGCTTCCTGGGCCAGCCAACAGTCGAGAATGCCGCGCTCCACGATTCGCGAACGATGAGCCTGGAAGGAATGACGGACAATCGGAGTTCCCT
Organism: uncultured Verrucomicrobiae bacterium; assembly: GCA_963702985.1. Lineage (GTDB taxonomy): Bacteria > Verrucomicrobiota > Verrucomicrobiia > Methylacidiphilales > UBA1321 > JABDGH01. The sequence continues at coordinate 3,259,584 of OY969777.1, read as the reverse complement.
CCTGCTCGAGAGTGAAGCCCGCAAGATCGAAATGCGGGAGTTTATTAAAGCGTTCGGTTAAACCATATTTCTTCCAAATCGGCGAGCAGCCGGGGTTGAGCGAAAACGCGCAAACTTTCGAGCGAGGGAAAATCGATTTCTCCAAGACTAGGACGCGTTTGCCGGCCCGACTAAGCACCAGGGCCGCCATTGATCCTCCCGGACCGGCCCCCACGATAATGACATCACATTTCATATGCGATTTGTTGCTTTGGAATTGGTTGCGAACACCTTCATCTGCGCTCAATGCTGAACCGGGAATTGCAACTCCGGCGGCAAATCAAAGACGAGGTGGAAAGCGACATCGACCTCTTTGTCGACGCTCATGAAATACTGTTTGATGATCGGAAGGCCGTGTTCTGCCGTGTCGATTTGGGTGGCGCCGGTCACTACCAGCCACTTGCCTTCGCGCCAGCCCAAAACCTGTGTTTGCAGTGGCTTGGGAACTTTGTTCAGGGTGAAGTCCCCCAATACGAGAAATTTGGACGGATGATTTTTGGTTGCAGTCGCGGCTTTGCCATCCATGGAAATCACACGGGTCAGCTCGAAGCTGATTCCGGGAATTGTTTCCACATGCAGCCATTGAAACATATTCTGATCGCGACCGTTTTCGAAGGTGGTCATCTTTGCCGCTTGAATATCGATCTTCGCGCTGAGGACGGTTTCCGGCTTTTGGGGATCAATTTGCGCGCTTCCGCTGAATTCCTTCGCCACGCCGTTAAAGTCATGCATGAAGGCGTGGCCCGTAAACTTGAGGGAACTTTGCTTCATATCAAGGGGCGCTTCGACCGCGTTCGAGAAGCCGGAGAGCAAAAGGCTAAATGCAAACGATGCGATTATTTTCATAGATTGAGCTTTTAAGCGAAAACGACAGGCAGCCCTCATCGAGCAGTCGAACTATCGAACGAGAACAAGTAGAATGGGTAATCGGGTTCAACAGCCTAAAGCGGTCCCCTGAACCGAATCTGAATTCCAACTGAAAGTTTAGTCAGTGTGCGGCGAGCGAGTTTCGCGCCGCGCAGCCTCTGCAGTTCACCTACCGAGCGGCATTTCGACAATCACGCGAAGTCCGGTTGGCTGGATTCGATTTTCCATCCGGATGGCGCCTCCGTGCAAATCGACAATCCGGCGGCAGATGGCCAGCCCCAAGCCACTCCCGGCATCCTGTTGAGCGCCTTGATCAATCCGGACGAAAGGCTCGAATACGTCCCGCAGCCGATCATCGGGAAGACCGGGGCCGGTATCTTCGAGGACAATCTCCCATTTGCCAGAATTGAACCGGGACCATAAGGCCATTTCTCCTCCAGATGGCATGGCATTCAACGCGTTGGTCGCCAAATTGAAGAAAACCTGCCGAATGAGGGTGGCATTAAACGTCGCGTGGATATCCGCGTTCTCCATCAAACGAAAGTCAACGTGACGATCTTCACAAAGGGCCTGGGCATCTTCAACGAAGCTGGTGATGACGGGACGTGTCGGTTGCGCTTGAAGGTTGAGCTTGATCGCTCCGACTTCAGATTTGGCCAAAAAGAGCAACTTCTCGATCACACCGTTTAGCCGGTTGATGTTTTCCAGTTGTTGTTGGAGGGACTCCTTTTCCGTTGGTAACAAATTGCTATGCAATAGGAGCTTCTCCGATTGCAATCGGATCAAGGCCAGCGGCGTCTTTAACTCATGGGAGGCATCTCCCGCAAAGCGCCACAACCGTTCGAACGAGCTCTCAAGCCGGTCGAACATCTGGTTGAGGAGCCGCTTTAAGTCAGCAATTTCCCCTTCTCCTTCATAAATCGGAATGCGTTCGCTGAGGTTATCAGCGGTGATGTGTCGCGTGGTCCGTTCAATGCTTCGAATCGGACTAAGCGCCAGGTGGCTCATCCAAAATCCCCAGATTAAGCCGAAAACCACGACGAAACCGATCAGGGTAAGGCTGACCTGATAATAATCGGAGAAGAGAGCGTCGATATTCCTGGTTGAAGAGGCTATCTCGATATTCAAATTCCCAGCCTGAAACCATCCCACGCGCATACTGCCGAAAGGGGGCACCGAACAACTCCATGCGGCTGTGTTTACAGGATGGCCGGGCAATATCGCGTCCTTCAGATTTTTAGAGCGAAAAAGCACGCCGCCCTTAGAATCGCTTACTTGAAAGTAGTATAGCTCCTCATCAAGGACGGAATGCTCTGTGATTCGCCGCAAAAGTTCATTTTGGGTCATCAAAACATGATTATTAACGATCCGATTTTGAATTTCCTCACATTCCGCCCGAATGAGAAGATCAATTCCGCCGATCATCCTGGCTTCCAAAAGCCATCGGCCAATCCCGAGAACGGCAGCCACCGTAAGCGTTACAACCACCATGTAGGCAATCGCCAGTCGAAACCTGAGCGATCTCATATCATTTCATATCCGACGCCCCGCAAAGTCTTGAAAATGGGGTCATCAGAGGAGACTTCGATTTTTTTTCGGAGACGCCGCATGTAAACATCGATCAGGTTGGCATCCAAGTCATCCTGTGTTTCCCAAATCTTTTCAGAAATCATGGTGCGGGTCAGCACCCGGCCTTGATTTTGCATGAATAATTCAAGCAGTGAAAATTCACGAGCCGTGAGATCGATTTTTTGATTATTGCGATGGACCGTTCTTGCAAGCAAATCCATCTTGATCCCGCGATGCTCAAAGACAGTCGCCTTCTTGCCCCCGTGACGGCGAACCAGGGACCGAATACGCGCCAAAAGTTCCTCGAAGCTGAAAGGCTTTGCCAGATAATCGTCAGCCCCCAGATTCAATCCTTTGATTCGATCCTGCACGGCGTCACGCGCGCTCAAAATGACCACAGGCTCATTAAACCCCAAGCTTCGCCACTCGCGGAGCAGTTCCAACCCGTCCCCGTCCGGCAAGCCCAAATCCAACACGATGACATCGTGCGGACTGTCCGCCAAGGCATCCCGAGCCTCCTGGCAGGTGCGGACCCAGGTCGTTGAATAGGCCATTTCCTCCAAACCACGCGAGATGAATTGACCAACTCGTCTCTCGTCTTCAACGATCAGAACTTTCATTTTGGTATTCAGGGTTGGGCAAAATAGCGTCAGAACTCAACCTTTTTCTCGTTTGGGGCTATGGTTTTGTCCATCGTCGGCGCAGGGCGGACGTGCCCGACCGAACGTAATGACGCCGTGGCAAGTGCTTGATCCCACCTCTATGCTTCGCTCTCCCTGGGAAGCCCGGCGAAAGCAGTCCGAACCGTAGTGTTGGGACAGGGCGGCCTTTGAAAGTCGGAGCTAGTGAGCGAAACGCCGCTCGACTTAAGAATTCCGACGAAGAATACGCGTGACCGGGCCGTGGCTGCCCCAAAGCTGCTGGCGCAAACTTTGAAAGGCTCTACGATGTGGTAGGTATTTCCGACTAGGGCAAGCGACTCCTTGGTCAGGTGCTCGTATTTGTCTTGAAGAATAAGGGGACATGACGTACGGGCGCTTGGGACGCAGCCGAACACTTCAGTCGTCGGATTGGATATTTCCGCCACGGCCATTGCCCAGGCAAAGGAGCTATCTTGATCGACAATTAAAGAACCTTTTCTTGCATTTGTTCACGATATTAGGTATGTTCACGTAACCGTGAACACGCCTGAAAGTATGAACGAAGACCGTTTATCCGAGCCAGAACTGGAAAAGGCTTTGGCTGAGCGCCTTCGTGATCTGCTCGGTAAAGTGCCTTGGTTAAGTGGCTGGAAAGTGGAACGAAACCCTGCCCCCTTTGATCGGGCATTTGATCTCTTGGCCACCCTGCCTCTGCCCAACAAAATTGAGGCCGAGCTTTGGGTGGAGTGCAAAGCTGAACCACGGCCCTCCCGGTTTCCATCGGCCGCCGTCACAAATGAATTCAAGCCCGAGGGAGGCCGCCGTGCCCGTGTTCCAGTCCTTGCCGCTCCCTACATTTCACCGCGCATGGCCGAAATCTGCTGGAGCCATAACTGGAGCTGGTTTGATCTGGCCGGAAATTGCCGCCTAAGCGTTCCCGGCGCGTTTTATTTGGAATCTTCAGGTAACGAGCCGGTTCATGGACGCCCTGCTCCCTCAGCCAATCTCAGCAGCGCGGAAAGCGCACGCATCCTGCGCGCGATCCTGACGCCAGCAAATATCGGCATGAAGTGGACCCAGCGGGACATTCAGCGGCATTGTGCGCCAGCGGTTAGCCTGGGATTAGTCAATAAAGTCGTGCGCTACCTGCGCGAACAGGCATTTATCGAAGAAGTTGAGAACGAGGGGTTGCGTTTGCGTGACCCGCTAGGGTTGCTTAAAGCTTGGCGAGATGCCTACCGCTTCGACCGGCACTGGAGACGTACTTACTTTACGCTGCTTCAAGGACGAAAATTACAGGAACTTTTAGCTCCATTGGAAAGCATCACGGGAGGACATGCTGCCTATGCAGGATTTTCGGCGGCGGAATTCCAGGCGCCGCATGTGAGACAATCCAAGACGTGGCTTTACCTCGGCTCAAACTATGAGCACGAAATTGGAAAGCTCCCGGATGTGAAAGAGGTGGACACAGGTGAAAATCTTGTGATCTATTTTCCTGAGGACGATGGAGTTTTTTACGGTCAAGAGGGAGACCATCATGGACGGCTCCCATCGACCAATCCAATACAGACCTATCTGGACCTTTTCCACTGTGGCGGACGCGGCCAGGAAGCAGCAGAAGCATTGCTTGAACAGAAATTGAAGCCTCTTTGGAAAACACACGGACTAATCCTTGAAAAACCATGACCGAGCCTAGACATCACGACGAATACAGTGCCCGCCAGACGGAAGCCGCACGCAGAGTCTTGGTCGATCTTGGCCAGGTGCTCGCATCCTTCGAGGATTGTCTGGTTTTGGTGGGTGGCTGGGTTCCCAGCCTTTTACTGCGTGAAGCACCGGAAATCCACAGTGGCAGCATCGATGTCGATCTTGCCTTGAATACGGTCAAGCTGGGGGAGGGACGGTATGCTCAGCTCATCGAAAGTCTCCTGAAGACCCGGCGATATAAGAAAGGTACGGAAGCCTTCCGGCTTTTTACGATGGTCGATCTCGAAGACGGAGAGCCAAAAATCCGCGTAGATGTGGATTTTCTGAAACCCAGCGAACCCAAACCCAAGAAGAACAAACCAAAATTAATTCCCGGTTTTCGACCGCTCGATGCCGATGGTTGCGCCGAGGCATTTGCAAATCCCGAAATTCTCGTTATCCCAGGACAGATGATTAAAGGGCAAAAGAATAAAGTGCGTTTTCGAGTGGCCTCCATTGCGGACTTCCTCGTTATGAAATCGTACGCACTTGCGAAGCGCGACAAACCCAAGGATGCTTACGACATCTGCTATTGTCTCGATCATTATCCCAAGGGAATGAAGCAATTGGCCCACATCTGGAAACAGCGCTTGGAGAGCCGCTCGATCCAGGATGCCCTATCCATCCTGCGTGACAAATTTTCTGCCCCGGACCAGTACGGGCCAAGTCAGGTTGTGGAATTTTACAATTCTTCCAGCCGCGAGGAGAGGGAAATGCAGGCCCGACGAGCATTTGAATTGGTGCAGGGGTTCCTAAAGCTGTTTTAAGGGGTTATCCGCCCTGGTTCACGTTGCCATGATGCACATTTTGCATTTTAGCCAGTGACGAATCAATCAGTTTGAACTGGAGGAAAAAGTTATGCATTATGGAAGGGGCCTATGCCACATCCGCAGAATAACTTTGGTACCAGGGGCAACAGTGTCTGTGAACGTCGGCACGCCATGGAAAGTTTTCTTCCCGAATAGCCATCGCCATGTCCACTCGTTTCTTCACGAACCACGGGGAACAGACACTGTTCAAGAAATTCCAAGGTGTTTTCAAGAGCAACATCGACATCGAATGGTTCGATGCCCTCGTTGGTTATTTGCGCTCATCTGGTTACTTTGCGCTCCGGCCATATCTTGAAAAGGTCCCGCACATTCGCATCCTCGTTGGCATCAATGTGGACGCGATTATGGCCGACTACCATCGGCGCGGCCTGCTTTTACCCTCACCAAAAAGCGTTTTACTATAGAAGATAATTGCGGCGGCATTCCTTGGGAGATAGCAAAAGACTACGCCTTCAATCTCGGGAAGCCTATCAAGGCCGAAAAGCCGGAGGGCACAATCGGCGTGGTTGGAATCGGCATGAAACGAGCAATTTTCAAAATGGGTAAACAATGCCATGTCCATAGTCATCATAAATCGGAAACTTTCCTGGTCACTATCGAGCCGTCCTGGTTCACCTCCCCGATATGGGACGATTTCCCCGCGGAACGAGAAATGAGTCACTCGAAAACACATGGCACTATTATAGAGATAGACGAGTTTAATAAGGAGACTGCACTTGCCTTTGACGAAGGCTCTTCGTTTACCGAACGGCTGGAGTCCCTGATTGGAGAAGCTTACGCATATTTGATTGATAAAGGTTTTAAAATACTGCTTGTTTCTGGAACGGGTAAACCAAAACAAGTCAAGGGATTTCCCATCGAATTGTGTTTTGAAAATAAATCCGAAAAAAGGGAAGCCATACGCCCATTCATGTACAAAGCGAAGTATGGCGAGGTGGACGTCTTCTTCGCCGTAGGATATCGATCTAGACTAGAGACAGAAGAAGAGATAGACAACAAAAGCGGAGGCTCTTATACCGCCGGTGCCGCAGGTTGGACCGTAGTTTGCAATGACAGGGTTGTATTGTCGAACGATAGGACTGTCAAAACCGGCTGGGAAACCGGCGGCGTTCCACGATTCCACACCCAATTCAGTAGTATCGCAGGCATCGTCGAGTTTCATTCCAAAGACACCAGGCAGCTTCCCGTCACTACCACCAAGCGAGGCATTGATACCGGAAAAGATATTTATCTACGGACCCTCAGCAAGATGCAGGAGGCCACTAAATGGTTTACTAAAAATACGAATACTTGGAAGAGGCATGAAAACGAACTCAAATCCCGATTCGACGATCTAAATAAACTTGGATTATCAGAACTCAAAAAGAAGGCTGAATCGCTATACACGTCAATACCTAATAAGCAGGGAGCGAAACAGTATCGCCCCGACCTCCCGATCAAAAAGCAAATTGCTACTACACGACGCATCGTCTTTGTAAAACCGATCAAAGAAATTGAAAGCGTAAGCCGATTTCTTTTTGACGAGGTCTTCGATGCATCGATGGTTGGAGAGGCTTGCTTTGACCGAACTCTAAAGGATTCTCAAGAATGACCGCTCAGATACCCTATCACCTACGCACCAACAAGAATGTGGAGCGCACGCTCTTCATCGAACTTTTGCGTATTATCGGCCCATTTTTACCCGTTCCCCCACGCTCCTATCGCTACGTGGGACTGGGCGGCCCCCTGCTTCAAGACTTTGCCGTTCTCCAATCGGTATTTCCAACGCAAAAGATGATTAGCCTAGAGCAAGAAGGTCATGTTTTGAAACGACAGAAATTTAATCTACCCAACAGCAGAACACTTCTTACCCCGCAAGTTACCACGGACTTTGCGAACGCCTACCAGACCGGAAAGAATCCATTGCTCGTGTGGTTTGACTATACCCGCCACAATTGGAGAGACCAAATTACAGAAAGCTGCGATCTCCTGAAAAAGCTACCGGATTTCAGTATTTTTAAGATTACCATTCCATGTAATCTGTCGAAGTGGAATACTCGCGACAGCGGGGACAAGGTCCCCGAAGCCCGTCTCAAGAATCTCAACGATAACTTTACCGCGTTCGGCCCATTCTCAGCAGCCGACGTTACTAACAAAAATTTTCGCCTAACAATGTATCGCATCTGTCGTCGAGCGTTTCTCGACGCAATACCGGACAGTCTCAGCCGTGTCTGCAGGCCGTTATCAGCCTATACTTACGACGACGGCACACCAATATTGACTGTCAGCGTCATCGTGGGTACCCCCGATGGAATACGAAAGTCTATTCGCACCTCACAACTCGGACAGTGGCCCTACTCGCGCATAAGATGGGGTACTCCCATAGATATTGATATACCCGACCTTAGCGTTCGAGAGCACCAAGCCATTGAGCGACTCCTCCCGGATACAGGTGCCGCAAAGATTCACGACAGGCTGAAATTAAGCTTTGCACAGGGCCGCGGTAATTCCCTTAAGATTTTGTCGAATTTTGTCAAATTTTCGAAGCATGCTCCCCATTTTGTGAAGCTTTCCCAGCAACTGCTGTGACGCCCACCCCCCCTACACTCGGGAAGCGGGCACGTCCTGCAACTCGCGAATGGAGCGCACCATGAACTCGTCTACTTCCGTGTCCGTGCCCTGCGGAAACGCCTCAATTTTCAGCACCTGTTCGTGTGTCATGTAGCGGAGCAACTGCGACATTGTGATCGAGTTGAACTCGTGATGGAGTTTGAGGATGACCGATGGCCTGCGTCTATTTAAACCGAAAATGCTATAGCGCGACAGCTATTTGATAATCAAGCGCTTGCATTTCGATATCCCCAAGGCATAACAAATCCGCATAACAAGACCGCCGTAGTTCACTTTAATTCGCTAGTGTACTTGGGAGCTGTATCCGGCAACCTTTGAAGTTTATGCGAGAACGCTCACCGGCAGAAAATCTCACCGTTGAACAGTTCTTGGCAAGGCTGCCAGCGGATGCACAGCCGCCAATTAGAGCCTTCGTTGAATCTATTCGTGCGCAAAAGCAGGGGGGCCAGCGTCCGCTTCCATCCTCCACTATCATCGATCAGTCCAATCTGCTTTCCAAAAGCGTCCGCTATGGCCTACTTGATAAGGTCGCTTCTCTTGTCGATGAGAACTATTGTGGCCGCTCGGAGATGTGTATTCAATTCGCCCGGCTGCTGGGATTGTCACTTCGCCATGTGGGCTTAGAGGCCCGCGAAGTCATCGGCACCGCCACCTATTACGTTAGCGGCAAAAAGGTATTCGACTGGGATCATGCTTGGGTTCGGATTGGCCGTGAGGTGGTTGACGGCAATGTGGATGTCCTGTTTGAAAACCCATCCGTGCCGGATGGCCTGCAAATCAAACCTTACTGGGGTGACATAGCCGCGACGCCTTCTGATCGAAAGCTACGGGAAGACCATGGAGCCGCATTTCCCCGTGACGACAGTGATATTCACCTTACATGGTGGCCTGAATTGAGGGACTGGCTAAACACCCAGAAAACATAAGGAAAGGCTATCAGGCGCCTATGCCGCCAATCTCCTCCATCCGTCCGACCAGGTAGGGGTACGCCGATTAAGGGAGCGATAGACGTGGAAGCAGCAGGCATCCGTGAGACAGCGGGTCCGTGAGTGACGACTGAGCCGTTGGGGAACGCCTGGGTAACTTAAACGTACAGATTAAGCATGGCTTTATTTGTATTCATTAAATCAAGCAGTTTCCTTGCCATTGCTTGATAATCATCCTACAGTTCAAGCCAGATGCTAACTACAAAGCCTAGCCTAATCCAGTCTCTAATGACGACGCTGCCTCGGGGAGTGCCCCTCGACACGCCGGTGCTGGCCAAGCTGGGCATCTCGCCGGCGCTGGCCCATCACTACCTCACGACGGGCTGGTTGGTCCGGCTGGGTCGTGGCGTCTTCATGTTTCCCAACGATAACCTGCAGCGGGATCCCTGCCTGAAATTCTTGGCGCAACGGATAGACGGTTTGCACGTGGGGGGGAAGACCGCCCTGGCTTGGCGCGGTATCCGTCATAACCTTGCCACGAAGGAGCCCCTCTGGTTGTGGGGAGATAGCCCGGCCAAGCTGCCAGTATGGTTCACCGGCCGATTCCCGGCTCGTTACACGGCCCGAAATTCCTTTACCGCCAAGTTGCCGCGCGGCTTCGGTCTCCAGCCGCTACCCGAAAATTCGGGCGGCTCATTGGTCTCCGTACCGGAACGGGCCTTGCTGGAAATGCTCGGCGAAGTTGGAATACGCCAGGGAGTGGAGGAGGCCCGCAACATCATGGAGGGCATCCAATCCGTGCGCCTTGAGGTGGTGGAGCCGTTGCTGAAGCATTGCCGCCGGGTCAAGGTGATCCGGCTCTGCGTGCTCTGGGCGGAGGAACTCAACCTTCCCTGGGCTGCCGCGGCGCGGAAGGCTGCCGCAAAAAAGCTTGGCCGGAGCCGTTGGACATCGAGGCTCAAGGATGGCACCACTCTTATCCTGAAACCCTAATGGACAAAGCCTACGTCGATGCGGTTCGGCTGCTCTTGGAAACGATTCCGGACGTTTTCCACACACCTTCTTTCGTCATGAAGGGCGGCACAGCTATCAATCTCTTTGTGCAGGACATGCCGCGCCTGAATGAATGGGCTTGCCAACGACTTCTAGCTATTTATGATGATTTCTAGCAAGAATAAGATAGAAATGGCTAGAAGTGCCTAGAAATCCCATGAACCCGTTATGGACGCCATAAAAAATCCGTTTTCGCCCGGTGCTGGCTCGCCTCCGCCCGAGCTGGTTGGCCGCGAGGCCATCCTCGAACAAGCCCGCATTCTGCTGGGTCGAATCAAAGAAAAACGTCCTGAAAAAAGCATCCTGCTCACTGGTCTGCGCGGCGTCGGCAAGACCGTGTTGCTCAATGAAATTGAGCGTCTTGCGGTCAAGGCTGGCTACCGCACCGTGCCGTTGGAGGCCCATGAGGACAAATCGCTGGCGGCGTTGCTCGTGCCGCCCCTGCGCAAACTACTGTTCGAGTTGGATCGCGTTGCTGGCGCGGGAGACAAGGCCAAGCGCGGACTGGCCGTGCTCAAGGGATTCATGGACGGTGTCAAGGTGACGATGGGCGGCATTGAAGTCGGGTTGGACATCGATCCCGAAAAGGGTGCGGCGGACAGTGGCGACTTGGAAAGCGATCTGCCCAATTTGTTGGTAGCTGTCGCCGAAGCCGCCGAGGAGCGTCATACGCCCGTGGCTCTGCTCATCGACGAGTTACAGTATTTCAACCCGAAGGAACTTAGCGCCCTCATCATGGCCATGCACCAGATGCAGCAGCGGCAGTTGCCGATGGTGCTGCTGGGCGCGGGCCTGCCCATCCTGCCCGGTCTCGCCGGTGAATCGAAGTCCTACGCGGAGCGGTTGTTCAATTTTCCCGACATCGGCGCGCTTTCCGAGCCTGACGCCATCAAGGCGCTACGGGAGCCGACCAGGGCCGTCGGCGTGGACTTTGAAGAGACCGCGCTGAAAGAAATTTTTCGGCTGACGCAAGGTTATCCCTACTTTCTTCAGGAGTGGGGCTATCAGTCGTGGAATCGCGCCGCCGCCTCGCCGATCACCATGGCGGTGGTTCAGGAAGCTACCCCGACGGTGATTCAACGACTGGACCAGAATTTTTTCCGTGTTCGCTTCGACCGGCTCACGCCGGGCGAGAAGCGTTTTTTGCGCGTCATGGCTGGCCTCGGTCCGGGCGCTCACCGGAGCAGCGACATCGCCGATGCTCTCAAAGTGAAAATTAACAGCGTAGGCCCGGTGCGAGCCAACCTGATTCAGAAGGGCATGATTTACAGTCCGGCTCACGGTGACATGGCGTTCACCGTCCCGCTGTTCGACGGGTTCATGCTCCGCGCCATGCCGCAACTGGATTAAAAGTGTGTCTGACCGGGCATGGATGTGGACTTCTTCGTCTGCAAGAGCTTGACTACTTTGAAATCCGCATCGCCTGAATTCTCCTGAAAGTCAGATTTTTGTCGGACGATTTATGGGGTGTCGGAACCTACTTCCAAGGGTAGTGCGATCTTGCGACGACTATTCTTGTTCGCCCAATACCGGGAAACGGCTCGGGAGGCTTCGTGAAGCCACTTTTCATCTTGGGCATAATCGAGAATCGTCTTGGTACAAAAATATTTATGCTCGGATCCTTTGGGATTACCGAGAAACTTAAGATAACCAAGCCCCACGAGGGCTTTCAGGGCCACAGGTTCAAAATGAAGCAAGACGGCCGCTCCCTGACAATCAACTCGCGCTGGCAATCGGCGAAGATTTAAGAGGGTCACAGGATTATTGTCATACATAAGGGTACTACGCTTAATTTTTTTCATGAAGCTGAAGGGACCATGATCGTTTCGGCGATCGTTGGCCGGTTGTATTCACCGCCCGCTACTTTGACCGTGAGGTTGGGAAGTGGTGAATAACGGGCTAAGTGATGGGTATGGCCGCAAAGGACGGTGATCTTTTTCTCGGGATTTTTGCGGGCCAGTTCGAGCATGGCATTACCCATGGCCAGATTGACGAAGTGAGGGGCAAAAGCAGGCTCTGAAGGTTTTCCCTGATAAAGCGCCGCCTCCAGAAAGGGTGGAACGTGGGTCGCGATGATCAAGCGCTGGCACGCCGACAAGGCTTTGGTAGCAGTCATTTTAATGTACTCGGCAGACTGCTCACCGAGCGCGTTGAGGATCGCGAAAAGTTCGGTGGGATCGGTTCGAACCAGATTTTGAATGAGTAGGTGGTCATTCAGCCGTGCCGTCGATCTTGATCCTAAGCCTGCCCGGCCATCCGCCCAGCCCCTGTGACCGATCAGGCTGGTTTCATCGGTGAGGCGCACAATCTCTCCCGCCCCCAAGTGAATGAGGTTTGGATGCTTGCGGCACACCTCTTTGACAGTCGCTTCGACTGTAGCGAAACTACCTTCGTAAAAGTCGTGGTTTCCGAGGACAAAGTAGATAGGGCACGAAAGAGTTGCCAGCAGACCCAAGTGGTATTCAATCCGCACCGCATTGGAAATGTCGCCGGTAATGAGGATGGCACCGGGCTTTTCTCCGGCAACCCTGGCAATAAAGGTCCGTACCACCTTGTCGGTGGGAAATTCGAGATGAATATCGCTGAGCCAAATGAGTTTCATGTGATGAATTGCACGGCTTGGGGGACGCTGATGCCAGGATCGAACCGGCACCAGCCTTACAATTCCCTCCTTACTCGATAAGGAAATGCCTCCACGCGGGTATGCCATTGATGTTGCGGATGAAGAGGGTACTGGGCAGCTCCCGGGGCGCGCTCGGCAGCTTGAGCAGGCGCAGGCCCACCTCCTCGGGCAGGCGGTCGGCTTTGCGGCTGTTCACATGCTTACTGGCCAGGACGCAATTCTCCCACGAAGTCTTGCCGCCGCGTGAGCGGGGCAGCACGTGGTCGATGTTGCCTTCATTGGGGCGCAACGACTGGCCGGTGTATTGGCAGCGGCCACCGTCACGTGCCCAGATCGCCCGGGCGCTGAACTTGGGTCGGCGCTTGGGCACCCTGGCAAAGCGGCTCAGCACGATGACATGAGGAACGCGCACGGCACCGCTCGGCGTGCGGACGGCATAGTCGTTCTCACGCACAGGCAGCTTGATCCACTGGGCCCAGCGAACGGGCACCATGTTCTCGCCGTCAATGTCCAGCGCCGTGGCCACGTCGGTAGCCATCTGCACGAACGCCTGTTGAGGCGTGCGCACATTGATCGCCTGCCAGTTGCGGTTGAGCACCAGTACAATCGGTCTGTTGAGTATGTCGTCCATAAATCCTATCTGTCGTTTTGGACTCGTTACGGTGTTCGTTCTTTATTGTGAAGGCGGAGGCAGCCGTCGCAGTTCTTAAAATGGTTCCCGAGCATGGTTCCGCCCCATGGTCTCCTGATTCAAAGTCAGGTGTCCTACTGGCTAGACGACTCGGGAATGAAAATTGGTGGGGCCGCAGGGAGTCGCACCCTGACCATACCGCTTAAAAGGCGGCTGTACTGTCTGCTGATACTCCGACCCCAAAATGGTACTCGCGGGGAGATTCGCACTCCCAACCTTCTGGCTCTCGACCAATTGCCTCTGCTAGTTGGGCTACGCGAGCGAAAACTGGTAGCCGCGACGGGACTTGCACCCGCTAGGTCCGGCTTGAAAGACCGGTCGCTCGATCTGCTTTGCATTCGCGGCCAAAATCGTCTCTCTGGTAGCTACTCTTGGGCTTCTACCTTGCCAGCTGTTACCAGCCGGAGGCCCGATAGAGAGGTACGAACCACCTCGGGCCAAGAGTGGATACAGTCTGATCATCAAGTCGTCCGCCCGGCAGGACTCGCACCTGCATTGCGCACTCATCTAGTGCTGACCGGGTATAAGCCGGGGGTTTTGCTTTAAACTACGGGCGGTAAAAGCGGAGCACGGAGGAGTTGCACCCCAGTCAGCAAATGCCGACTGATCTCGTTAGCACCGAGTCCCGGTTCGCTTGTCCGGTACATGCTCCAAAAAGTGCTCCAGGTCGGATTTGCACCGACACAAAGCCGATCTTAAGTTGGCTGCCTCTGCTAGTGTTTAGTTGCATAACTGACAATAAGTAAGTAAGCTCTTGGCATGAGCCGACATGCCCCTGTGGTGGAGTGTTCTGCGGAAGATCGCAGAGAACTGGAACGTCTGAGTCGAAGTCGCCGGGAAGAAGCAAGGCTGGTGGAGCGGGCGCAGATCGTTCTTTATGCTTTGGCAGGCAAGCCCAGCCAGGAAATTGCCGCCTTGATGGGACGGACGCCTGCTCGGGTCGGGTTATGGCGCGGTCGCTTCGCGCGGGAAGGCTTGCGCGGGTTGCGGGATCGCCCGCGCTCGGGCAAGCCCGCCACGTACGACGCCGGGCTTAAAGACCGCATCCTTAAAAAGCTCGAAGAACCGCCGCCGCCCGAGAGGGGTTGTTGGGATGGTGCGCTGGTGGCCGAAGCTTTGGGAGTGAGTCGGCACAAGGTCTGGCGGATTTTACGCGCCGAAGGCATCTGTCTGGCCCGGCAGCGCAGTTGGTGCGTGAGCACGGACCCGCAGTTCGCCCTGAAGGCCACCGACATCATCGGACTTTATCTCAACGCGCCGCTCAACGCCCTGGTGCTGAGCGTGGATGAAAAACCGTCGATCCAGGCCCTGACCCGGCCCTGCGGTTACGTCAAAACCAGCGATGGCAAAGTTGTGCATGGGATCAAAAGCACCTACAAGCGCAACGGTACGGTCAACCTCTTTGCGGCCCTGGATGTGGCCAGCGGTCATGTCCACGCCAAGACGACCGAAACCAAGAAGCGGGAGGACTTCCGGCAGTTCATGGACGAGGTTTTGGCGGAGGTTTCCGCCGACCGGCAAATCCACGTCATCCTCGACAACTACTCCACCCACAAGAAGAACGCCGACTGGCTGGAGCGCTACGAGGGCCGGGTGAGCTTCCACTTCACCCCGACTTCGGCCAGTTGGCTCAACTTGGTGGAAGTCTTTTTCGGTTTGCTGACGCGCCAGGCCCTGCGCGGTGCCAGCTTCCCGACCAAGGAAAGCCTGCGCGACAAAATCCTCGCCTTCGTCGCCAAACACAACCAGCAGCCCAAACCGTTTCGCTGGCGCAAACGGGAAGTCAAAGGCAGCCAGTTGCGTAATACTATCTCTAACTTATGCAATTAGACACTAGTTGGGCTACAGGAGCGAAAGCTGGTCCCCAAGGCGGGATTTGCACCCGCAACCTCTCCGTTTTGAGGGGAGCGCCTCTGCTGGTTGGGCTACAAGGGAAAAATGGTCCCCACGGCAGGATTTGCACCCGCACTGTCTCCGTTCTGAGCGGAGCGCCTCCTTCTCGTTGGGCTACGTGGGGAAAGTAGTGCTCCCGGCAGGAATTGCACCCGCGACCGTCTCGTTCGAAGCGAGCCGCGCTGATCTGCTGCGCTACGGGAGCGTAAGTTGTGACTTAAAGTGATTCGCCCACGGGCCACGGAACTGATGCTCACGCATTCCTCTTGCAGAAGGCCTGCCGTTGATTCGGGAGATGGCCCGGCGCTGAAAGCTCAACGCGGGCTCTGGGCGAAATTGGCTGCCCCACTTGGAATCGCACCAAGATTTACGGTTTCAGAGACCGTCGTGCTACTGTTGCACTACAGGGCAAAAATGGGTTCTCGGCCCGTGGCGTTACGGTTTTACGGAGGGTTCCGTCCGAGTGATCTCCTCGCCCGGTCGCGCTGACGCCTTTTGGGGCTGAGGAATTGTCTATCCGGCTACCGGTGCTGCCCCGGTCTGTGCCTCTTTACAAAAGAGGTGCCTATGCTGCTCGGCCAAGCCGGAAAAATCTGGGCTCACCCGGAGTTGCGCCGGGACTTCACCGATTAAGAGTCGGGTGTACGGTCTGCCAATACGCTGAGCCCGTGAAAAGAAATCGCTCCGGGTGGCGGTCCCGACGAGACTCGCACTCGTTAGTGACACGGTTGACAACCGTGCGCCTCGACGACTTCGGCTTCGGAACCCATGGCGTGGGTGTGGGTAAATGGTGGGAGTTGGTGGTAATGCTCCACAGGTCGCCTTCCGGCTGGTTTTGGGACGGCCGATTTACAGTCGGCTAGCCGGGACAACTCCCAGTGAAATTGGTGGAGATGGCGGGTAACGCTCCCGCATGAGACTGCTTGCAAGGCAGGTGCCTTCCTTGTCGGCCACATCCCCGATGAGTTCGCAGTGGCATGCCGCCCTGGTGCTGCCCCAGGCCTGGGTGGTTTTGGAGACCTCCCTGTGCTGGCTGGCACGCGGCATAACTGCGGAATGAAATGGTGCGGCCAGCCGGTTACGCTCCGGCATCTCAACGATGGCGTCGTCACGTCTTAGCTACTGGACCATGGCCGCGAAAAAGGGAAGGGAGCGCCAGTCCTGGACAGATTCCAATGCCCCGGCGCTCCCTTTATAAAATAGTGCGGCCCTACGGACAGCCGGCAACTCATCAGGTTGCCGCCATCCGCAGGACCGCTATTCACAATAAAGAACGAACACCATTACGAGCTCTTGTTCTCGTACCCGCAGGTATTTCACGGCGGATGTTTCGGTGTTTCAGGCACACCTCCCCTGCGACCATTTGCCTATATTTTCATATAGAACAAAGGCCTAAGCCTTCTGTGATGTAAATAGGGACTTGGAGGGACCGTCAAGTCGCAGAAACGCTGCTATCTATACGGTGTCAGTTGACACCGCACCGGTATTGAAATATAACCTTAACGGTTACTTCAGTGCCGCAATTCACGATTCTGTGAGTGACCAATCCGCCCCGCCGTTGGTTCGCGCCGACGGCGGGGTCTTCTCTTTGCCACCTTAAAATTGTCTGTGTATCAGTTTGTTGTTTGCTCCTTTGTTTTACCTCTGAAAATGTCGAATAAAAAACCCCGCGCACCTTTCGGTGGGCGGGGTTGGAAATTGTCCTGAGTAGTCAGGCTAAAACCTATCCGCGCACCTCCTGCGTACGATCTTCGTTACCGGTATTCGGGCCATATTTGACCATAAACCGGGACGAAAGCACGCTGGCTCCTTGCAACCAAATGGCTGCAAAGCCTAGGCAATGCTTTGTGGTTAATGATATGGCGTTCATGGAAATTGAATGTGTCCTACTTGTATAGGATAAGACGCGCGAGCGCAAGAAATATCTCACTTTATTTTTGATTATTTTTGAACGTCACTCCAGAACCCAAACCTAAAAGAGGATGTTCTCGACGAAGCGCTGAATGTGTTCCGGTGTTTGCCGTTGTCGCCAAATCACCACAACCAATTCGCGGACAACCTTGAACGCTCTAACCGGCTTGCCTCGATCTAGCGAGGATTTGACATTTCCGATCATACTGCGAGTCCCCGAGCCTCCAGTTTGCGCCACTAAACTTCGACCTAAATGGCGCGATAAGGCACCTATGTGGCGCGATTCGGGTCAAATAGTGGCGCAATCCCTACCTTTCAGGGCAGGCCACGATAGCCAAAACAGCGGCTTGGAGGGCCGGGGAAAGCCTTGGCCAAGCCTCGATAACCTGGGCCAGTTTGGGGTCGCGCCGCAAACTTTGTGTGCCTATTTGTGTGCCTGCCTCTGCAAGCTGTTCTGGTTCCAACGTTCCAACGTCGGTTCGAGCCCTACCTCCGGAGCCATTTGCCAAGTCCTGACCTGTCGGGACTAATGCGGAACCGTCTTGCTCAAGCTGCTTAATTCCAATAACTTGCAAAACATCGTCCGCTGGCTGATCCGTGCCGGTGGGTGGACTTGTCGTGACCTGCCCGGAACAAACTTTGTGTGCTTCTCGCCTTGCGCACCAAGCTGGGAAGTTTGACAACGGCGTCCGCAACCGGAAGAAGCCCGGCAAGTCCACGGAAAACCGAAGCCCCGGCGGGTCTTTTTTCATCCTTACTCAATGTGGCTGTCGCCCGTCGTCTTTGTTGGATTAAATCAACTCCGAGGGTATACTTGAGGTCATGATAGGTTCAGAACAAGACGAATCGGGAGTCGGGGAAAAGATCAGCCTCAAGGATATCATCTACGAGAGCCGCTTTTTCATTGTCAATTTGCTTGGGATTATCGGTTTGGGGTGGATGGGCTACGAGATCCTGACGGGACTCGGAAACGGGCATCGCCTCTTTTGCGGCTTAGCCATGCTGGCGGTCTGCCTGGTCAATTGTTATTGGCGGATGTTCTTCGTCACGGGATTCCGGCACCGCTATTTCTCCCACCGATCATTCAAGAACAAGGCGCCCTGGTGGCTTATGTGGCTGATTCGGACTCCACGCCGGAAAGAAAGGTACCTCCGAGGCGTGCAGTTCACTCAAGCCTTCCTCGCGACGGCGGACGCCCAGAAAGGCGTGATTTGGTGGGCATCCCACCATCGCCACCACCACAAATTTTCGGATACCGCCGATGATCTGCACTCCTTTGATTTTGTTTTCAAAGAGACCGGAAGTTTCTGGAAAGGCTTCTACCACTCCCATGTGAAATGGGTTCTGCTCAAGAAATACAAGAAAGCTGATTACGATAAGGTGCCGGACCTGAAAAAGTTTCCGGAGCTCATGTTCTTCGAGAAGGCACGGGGCTACCTCATCGCCCCCGTCCTGCTCGGAGTCGCGTGCTTTTTCCTTGGAATCGCGATTGGCGTTGGCGGATGGGCGATGCTTTTCGGAGGATTTTTCGCGAGCACCTTTTTGACCTACCACTTCACGTTCTTCATCAACTCGCTGGCGCACATGATGGGCTCGGCGCGTTTCGATACCGGTGAAGAGAGCAAAAACTGCGGCTGGCTCAACTGGTTCACCCTGGGTGAAGGGTGGCATAACAACCATCATCAAAAGGATATCGCCGCTTCCCAAGCCATCCTCCCGGAAGAACAACGCAGCGATATCACTTACCAGATCCTGCTGCTGCTGGAGAAGATGGACTTGATCCAAATTGTCTACAAGTACACCGACAGTGATATCGCGGAGGCCCGAAGACTCGACGACCTCTCCCGGCGGAAGCGCGGGCTTAAGAAGCGCGAGCTTGCGACGGCGGAAGCGCCCTGAGCCGGCCCGGGGTTGCTCCGATGGAGCTGCTTCAGGTCAAGTTCGTCCAGCTTGCGGCGCAAGTGACGTCAGCAAATCGGATTGGAGACGTTACTCATCTGTAATCCCGCGAACTTGAACATCAGGACCCTCCCCGTGTCTATCCCCTTGTAAGTTTCATTCATTCCTCCCCTGAACGGGCAGTGGCTCCTGTCGAGTTGCTGCCCGTTCTTTTTCTTATAAGTAGAGACACTTCACTGAAAAAGACGTGGGGTTAAGACCCCATGGTACGGCCTGCATTCCGCGAGCTAACCTCACTTTTGCTTCATTATGAAAACACTGCCTAAAACAAAAAACTCTTCTTGCCGGATCGAAGCCAAAAACCTGACTTTGGGAGACTTGATCGCCGGAACCTACAGTGCCTGCGGGGAAAAAGGGGCTTCTAAAATTCTCCAGCTGGCCATGGAAGCGCACGTCATCAAGTATTCACGGCCACAGTGACATCCGTACTGGCTATTTTTTCATTTCCTTCCATGGCCGGGCGGCGGCTCGCCGTTCCAGTTGCCGCCCGGCCCGCCTCTTACAAGTGGCCCACTTGATAATCGCCGCGCCTGCGGTATTCTGAAACGAAGCGATTTATATGAAGCTCAACCCGCTTCGCACTTTTTTGGAATGCCTGTCATTCCTTTTGTGGATTGTATTTACGATCTTTTCCATCGCTCTTGCCGGACTCGGCATCGAAGGCATCATTCTCGCCGCCTTCTTGATGATTGTCTCCAGCACGCAGCCTGTCCATTTTCCGCTGGCCATGGCCAGTGCGGGCAGCCTGGGAGTTTGTCTTTCGATTTTGTGGCGTCAGGTTGGGGTCGATCACTTCCATTATTTGCTGTACGACTCGCCGACGTTTTTTGAAGGCGAGGGTGAGACGCCTTCCACTATTCTCAAGGACTTGATTCGTGAAGTCGAGAACAGCGCCGGCTATGCCCGGAACGACGTGCGGGCGAAGGCAAAAACATGGCTGATGAGTCATGCCTCCGCTTTGGGCGAGGAGGACGTTCTGTTAGCCAAGGCACACTTTGGGTACCTGCTGCCCGCGGAGTGGGGTGACTGAACATGCCCCAAGGGGCGGTTCACGGCTTCGTCAGGGCCGACGTGTAATTCTCATACATGGCGGAGAGGATTTTGAGGCGCGCCTGGTCCGGATTTTTGACCTTAACCTCCTCAATAAACTCCTGCACGGATTCCGCATATTTGGCTTCCGGCTTGCGCGCGAGGATCCGGGCGGCATTGTTAAAAGCATCCGCATCCCAATAATTGGAGGAGTCCAAACTTTCGGACGGCATCGGCAGCGCAAGCATTTCTTCCTTGAGCTTGGACTGCCGTTCGTATGAAAAGACGGCGGGTTGGCTGTCAGAGGCTGCTGGTGTTCGTTTTTCCAAATCTGAACTTGCGGTGTTCAGTCCGTTTTTGTCGCGTGATCCCATCTGCGTCGTTTGCGGTGAAACACTTTGGGGAGACGCCGATGCTTTTTTCACATCTCCTCCGCTCGCCGCATCGTGAATCGCCGATATCCTCCCGGGAGGTGACTCACTGTGGGTATTCTGATTAGCCGCAATTACCACTGGAGGGGGGGAAGTTGACGCGTTCTCGCCGCTTGGAATTGTTTTTGGCGGCAGGAAACTCGGGGAATCCTGACTCTTCGAAACAACCGTTGGTGGAGGAGGACTTGGAGCGTTCTCGCTGCTTGGTATTGCTCTTAGCGGCAGGAAACTCGGGGAATCCTGAGTCTTCGCAACAACCGCCGGAGGGGGAGGACTTGGCGCGTTTTCGCTGCCTGGAATTGCTTTTGGCGGCAGGTGACTCGGGGAATCCTGACTCTTCACAATATCCGCCGGAGGGGAAGGACTCGGCGCGTTCTCGCTGCTTGGAATTGCTCTTGATGCGATTTGACTCTGGGTGCTCTGCCTCTTCGCAATTACGGCTGATGACGAGGGAGAAAAAGAATAAAGAACATAAAATAAGGCCGTATACGACGAGATGACCGACAGCGTGATATATCCGAAATATAGGCCTCTTATAGCATAGGTCCGTCCAGCAAGGGCGCCGTTGGACTTCTTAATTGTTCTAAGCGCCGCATGGCCCAGGATAATGGCCGCCAAGGCGGGTATGATGCCAATAAACGGAAAAAAAATACTGGCCAGGCCAACATACATGCTGCGTTTAGCCGTGAGGCACATGTTCCTCGGACTCGGTGTCCCGGACGCAGGCGTTTTTGTCTCCGGGCCGGAACGTGGTTTCTTCCGGTCTTTCGGAGTTTTTGCCGGGGAGGTGACCGGAGTTGCCTGTGGCGGTTCCTTCCCTTCCTTTGGAAGCGCGGACACCGGCTCGGCCCTGGCCGCCTGCCGGAAGGTAAACGAAGCGGAGGGCATTTGAATGCGATCTCCCTCTTGCAAGCGCACCGGTTGGATCACCCGGTTGCCGTTGATCTGAACTCCGTTGATGCCGCCAAGATCAACCATCCAAAACTCATTATCCTTCTCGTGGATCACGGCATGGCGCCGGGAGACCGCTGGCGTGGACAGAATGACGTTGTTGGTCGTCTCCCTGCCGATGCTGCAAAGGCCCTGCAAGGGAATCTGGTCCCCGCGTTCTGTTTCCAGCCAAGCCATTGTTTCCACTTCCTGAACCACATCTGTTATTACCACTTTGGGGCGGTTTGACCAAGCCTGAGTTGCCACCAAGTTTTGGCATCGCCTTCGAGGCCCCGCCGGACAGGTGGTGCGGCTCCCAGCAGAGGTCATTGAACGTCAAGGAAAGTTGGAGGTTATACCATTTCTCAATGGAATTTATTCTTTACCCTTCCGTCATCCCGAGCTTGTCGAGGGATCAGTTCCGCCTCGGTAAAACCCCTCCGAACTGATCCTTCGACAAGCTCAGGATGACCGATTGTTTAGACCAAAATCAATTTGGAATTGGTATTAGTGCCAACCCCTAAACCAGTTTCACATCCGGAAGCAGTTCCAACACCCCGAGCCGTCCCAACCCCTAAAGCAGTTTCAATTCCCAGAGTGGTTGCTAAGCTGATCGTTTCTAAAGGGGCTGAAAACCTTGGCCAGATGGACATCGTGACGATTAAATCCATGCTGGAAAACGGGAAAATCACCTTGAAAGACCATTTCTTCGATAGGAGGGTGAACGAATGGGTCCCCTCGGGAATCACCCTGAATTCTGTTAATCAGTAATCAGCTTCTTCCCTGACTTGCCTGCTGGGATGAGAACGACGGTGGAGAATGACGTTGAGTCGAGGATGTGGCAAGTAGAACAACAAGAGTCATATTTTGACGCTTCCAGTCAATCCTCCGATTTGTCTTCCGCAGACTAATAATCGCCGGGCAGCGTCCAACCTGAACCCATGGCGCCAATCCCATACCATGCCGTCGGCTGAAACGACGTGTTGACTTGCAACGCGCCAATCAGTGTCCCGTTCTGAAAGACGAGTTCGGGCTGGTTATCGCCATTCAAATCGACGGCATAGGCAAGGGTCCAGCCGGCGTTCATGGCCCCAATCCCCGTCCAAGCCGTCGGCAGGCCGCTGGTGTTCACTTGGAGCGCGCCAAGCAACGTGCCATTTTGGAAGATCAGATCAGGCTGGCCGCTGCCGGTAAGGTCGGCCACGGCGCGGAGTTGCCAGCCTGAGCCCATCTGCCCGATGCCATTCCAGGACACCGGCGCGCCCGAACTGTTCACTTCGAGAAAACCGAGCAGCGTGCCATTTTGGAAAATGAGATCGAGGTGTCCATCTTGTGTGAGATGGGCCGCGCCGCAGAGTTCCCACCCGGCATTCATCGCGCCGATGCCCACCCAGGAGGAGGGATTCCCGAAGTCATCGAGAATCAAGGCGCCAATGATAGTGCCATTTTGGAAAATGAGATCGGGCACGCCATCGCCGTTGACGTCTCCAACCGCGCGCTGCCGCCAGCCGGCGCCCATGGTCCCGGTCCCGGCCCACGCGCTGGGAAGAAGGGTGGAATTATTCAGGGTCAATATTCCCAGTGAGGCGCCATTCTGGAAAAAGAGGGGAGGGTTGAGCTGGGCGACGTAATTGACCAACACCAAATTTTGTATGCTTACCACGTTGCCAGCCGTGTAGTTGATGAGAGGTATCTGGTTCAAGGGTGAGTTAAAGGGACTCGGATTCGGCACGGGGACCGCCGCGACCTGATTCATTACGGTCAGGCTGGCGGAGTTGGCCACCTGTCCAAACACGGTAAACGGTCCGCCGTTGGCGGAGCTATCCAAAGCCGCGGAATTCTCGACCACGTTAAAATACCATTGGTTGGTGCCACTGTTGGGGCCGGTCGAGAGGGCCATGGCCAGGGTTCCAACTGTGTTGGGGAGATTGGCTTCGCTGACCACAGGTGAATAAGTCGCTATCGGATTGATGGTTATGCCTTGAGTTGTGTTCTGGAGCACGTAACCACCTCCTTGGAAAACGCCGACACCAGCAGTCGCAACCGAAACGGAACGATGGATAAGGGAATTGGTGTACAAGCCGTTATTCACATAATTGAAATAATTCGCCACTGTCTTTGGAGCAACGTCGGCCCGGAGCGTCACGTCGATGTTGCCGAGAGTCGTGTTCATGCGCACGACGGGATTGGTCGTGTTTTGTGAGAACGAGGGGAGTGGGGCCAGAGCGAGCAGCCCCAAGGCCAGGGAGAAAAATCGGATTTTCATGAATAATAAAGAACCCCGCCGCAAGCAGCGGGGTATTGGGGAACAAATGTCAGATTATGATATATCGCCGCAAGCGGCGGGGAATTTACCCGGAGAGATTCAAAAAAAAATTTGTGATGTTAAAAAGACCTCGCAACGGACGAGACGGCACGGATTCAATCATGGCCGCTAATATGCCTGAGTTTGGAGGCGATTGAAAGTCAATACGGCACAGCGTTCGCCCTCCAGTTGCAAACCACCCCCGAACCCTCCTCATGGGCATTGGCGGGGGCGGTGGTTCTTGGAAGGCTTCTTCAACCTTGTCATATTGTAGAGCGTCCAAAGTACCCTTGAGTTGTTGCAATAGCCCATCTCGAAATTGCCCTTGCTTCTCTTGAAAATCCTGGAGGATGGCATCATCCTTCTGCTTCTGATCTCCAGATAGGATAATTGCCATTTTAACGCCCATGAAATTGTTCGTCTCACGCTGGCTGTCATGACCGTTAACGATTGGATTGATGTTGATCAGAACTAAGCGAGCCACGCCCTGACCCTGAAAAGTCAGTGGAATAAAGAAACAAAAGAGGGTTAATGTTGGACAAATCAGCGCAAGCGGTCTTCCGACAGTAGTGTTAAACAAATGAACATCTCATTGAACCACCCTCTGCCGGGGCTGTTCATCCGGCAGGAGATCGAATCAACCTGAAGCAAGGAGACCACTATGAACGACATTCTCGGCAGTGATAGTGCCACCCTGATTGGATTAACATCGCTTGGCACGGGTGTCATCGTGTTTACCGTAATAGCCTTCTTTCGCTTCCAAAGAGCCAGACCGCGTCGATGGTATTGAAAAGACCATGACCAACCCAACTTTGAACAGGAAAACATGATCCAATTAACCGATGTAAGTGGAAATGAATGCTGGTTTCGCATAGATGAAATAAAGGTGATCTCTGTTGTTAAGTTGACCGATTCCAAGGGTGAGAAATGTAAACGCACTGAGATACGACTGTCCGTCGAGAAAGACGGTTATACGTTGCTTGTATTGGAAAGCCCCCGCGAAATTGCACAACGGATGCAGGGTAATGGCACCCGATCTGTCGCCGTCTCCGTAGGACGCGACTCGGGCCGCCTGATTTCCTGAAAAGCCATTTTACAGATACTACCAAGGAAACTCGTGAAAAAGAAGCCGGTCTGCAAACCTAATGCTGCTTTGTTCAAACCCGTCCAGCCTGATGAAGTGCTGGCTGCCATTGTGGGAGCAAAGCCACTGCTCCGTAGTGTCGTAACCAAGAAACTTTGCGATTATATCAAGAAGAACAAGCTTCAGGACGCCAAGGTGAGAACCCAAATCAACGCCGACGACAAGCTGAAGCCCGTCTTCAACGGAAAGAAGGCGATTTCGATGTTCGAGTTCACCAAGCTCGTTTCCAGTCACCTCAAGGCATAGAGGGGCATCCCTTCACCTCGTTAGGAATTTGGCATGCAAGAGGGGCTTGACGATTACTAGAGAGGAATTAAGCTGATGGAGTCGGAGTTCCCATGACGGATCATATTTCAACCACTCAGCTCATCTGTATCAAAAGTACGGAGGAATATCGTAAGAATCTAAGGGCGGCGGCAGCAATGTACTTACATGACCTGCACGAAGAGCTTGGGTACTGTAAGGGGCATCAATTCATAAGTGAGATTCCCGAGTCAATTCTTATCAAGATCGACGAATTAGTTAAGGCTATCGAGCATCACCACGAAAATTCGTGATGCTCTACCACTTAAGAAACGAATGAACTCACTTGAACATCAAGCTATCGAAACGCTGGCGTATTACATTTATGTTGCCGAAGGGCGGCCGGAGGGACGGGCCTTGCAGCATTGGTTGGAAGCCGAAATGCAGTTCGAATCAGAATGCCGGTGTGAAGCCGAGTCGATTCTCGAACCGAATATCGTGGGCGACAAAGCGGTTGAGCACCTGAAGATACTCCATGAAGCAAATCCATGACAAAGCAACGCTTCGTCAGAATGAGGAGGATGTGAAAAAGAAAAAAATTCTAATCATTGATGACGAGGTGACGTTTACCAACCTCGTCAAGTTGACCTTGGAAATGAAGGATGGCTACGAGGTATGTGTCGAGAATGATCCACGCATGGCTATCGCCACGGCTCGCACATTTTGGCCTGACATCATTCTTCTGGACGTGATCATGCCGGAACTGGATGGCGCCGAAGTCCATAGGCGATTGATGGCCGATCCGATTTTAAAGCATATTCCGATCATCTTTGTCACGGCGATCGTGGGGCAGAAGGAGGTTGACAAGCATCATGGTAAAATCGGTGGATCGTTCTTTGTCGCCAAACCCGTGGATGCTGACGGACTGATCAAGGCGATTGAGGAACACGTTCGTGCCTGAGTAACTGAATCATGAGCGCGCTCAGGCATGTGCAGGAAAGCAAATTACTCCTTCCCTGGCTCAAAGACGATCTTGGATTCACCCACCTGATATAAGATTATGGAAACTCTCTCTGCGTCAACGTCCGAACTAACCTCACAGGAACAAAATAAGATGTTCCAGCAATCAGCTCTATATCAGGATTTTTTAGCAGAGCGTGCTGAAATTCTTCGCTACAAATGGATCGAAAGCGAGAAGGCTGGGCATGATATTGGCTTTGAAAAAGCCTTGGTCGATTGGAATGTTCAGCATCGTGCCGCTTGGCGAGCACTGCGCCAGAAGGATATTCGCAGGCCATGTTTCCAAAGCCAGTTTCAATAAATAATAGCCCATCAGCGCATAAGCTTTTTAACCCGTGAGAATCTCGCCATGGCCCAAATGCCTTGGGAGGCTTTCAGAACTAATCGTTAATGGGGCGATAGAAGGTTGCCTTTGCCGGGCAATAAGTGCCTTCTGCCTCGTGAGTAAGTCCAGCAGGGGATCCGCATATCTCATGGAAGTAGCTGACCTTCAATAGATTCAATCCCGTAGACAGTAGTTGGCGTGGTTTATGCCTTCAAGTTGCCCGGTTGAGGTGTGCTCGTTGCACATCGTTGTTAGCACTCAGATACTGAACTTATGAACACGATGGTCTTTTATCTTGGAGCAGTTGTTCTATTTGGTTTTTCCATAATTCTCATTAGGGAGAGATCGACTTCTTCCCTATCAGATGAAGATGGCCCTATAAAGTATCAGCCCATGACAATATCTGGAAGGGAAAGCAAGCGTGTGTTTGTGGGAAGAATTCTGTTAGGCATCGCTGTAATAACAGCATGGATAGGACTGCTTGCTCAATTCCATTCAAATTATCATTAGATTTAGTCAGAAGCGTCTAACCTTAACTACCACAGCGAGATGCTCGTTGGCGTGGGCCAGCGTGCTGCGCGACACCGCGCCGCGAATCCCCAGTCGATAAAGTTGGCCGCAGCGCGAGCGCAGGCAGACTTCGATGTCCCGCAAGCTCTCGCGATACGTGAGTTGCGCAAACGCCAGCCAAAGAAATTGATCCCAACAGGAGAAGCTCTGCACCTTGTAGTCGCCTCGATGACGCGCCACGATCCGGCGAAACGTGTAGTGGGGAATCCACTCGGTGAGCTGGGTAAAAATTATTTTGGGCGGCGTCATAGCCGCTGGTTATACCCCCGGCTCCCAGATCGTGTGCATCCGGCATTTGCTGCTGGTTCTTCTTCATGAACGTCTTACAATCCGGTCATTTTTCAACAGTTGGACGCCACTGTTATAAAATGAATGGAACCATTAGAAAACATAGCGAAACATTCCGACTATACTTAAGGAATCGACCGATTGACTACAACGTAAAAGCTTCCGTTAGATAGTCAGTCTCTCCCTAATTCTTGTGCTGAGTTGTGACCAACGGATTCAGGTCAATATCAGCAAAGAACATCATCATTGTTAGTTTTGACTTCTCTACGAAATAATGTTAAAACAACAAAAATTTAATATGACTTCTTCGTTTCTATCAAAACCAAAGGGCCTCGGTCCATGTATTTTTTTATTTATTCTCTTCGGAATTGGATGCTGTTTTGGCACGACGAAAGTGTACCCTGGACCAGGTGGCGATCAGTACCGTTCAAAACTTTATCGGGTCTTCGTCAATGTGAATGACCAGTGGCTGGACTCCTACGTCTACCAAGTTGCCCGTCGTAGCGTGGTGAACTGGAAGCCCAAAACATCGCCGAGTGTTAATTTCACGACATTTGGAACGAATGCTGAGGTGTCGGTTTTAATTGAAAAGCTAGGGGGATCAATCCAATCCATTGAAATTAGTCCGAAATCCAAAAGCATTACGGCACAACTCCAAAACGGCAAGGCGGTTGTGATACTGACGCCTTACCAGAAGGCGTGGGTGACCATCAATCACGACGAGGCAAATCCATTGTTCATTTATGCAGATCCGCCCATGCCCCAGGTTCCTCCGGGTGCACTCTATTTCGGGCCGGGCATTCACTACATCGGGTTGGCCGCCACTATTAAAGATGGACAGACCGTCTATCTAGACGGAGGCTCATGGGTAATCGGCACACTTGATCTCAGGAGCCACCACAATGTAACAATTACTGGTCCTGGAGTGCTTTCGGGAGAAAATTGGCCGCCAGACATTGTTTCTAAGATCAAAGATAAAACCCTTTATCACATGATTATCGGTGACGCCAACCCGAAGAGCCATGATAACCGACTGGAAAACATCACGATCATTAATTCGCCCAGCTACAGCATGCAATTTGGTCCCGATTATATTGGAAATGTGAAACTTATTTCTCCATGGTTTTATTCAACCGATGGCTTTCAAATGATTCCCCGTGGACAGGGTCGCTTAGCCCTAATTGAGCATTGTTTCGCTTTTGTGGGTGACGATGTCTTCTTCCCGCGGGAAAACTATCGGGGCAGTATGGAAATTAGGGACTGCTTTGTCAGTTCCACTAACAACAGCGTTTTCCAGATTTGTTATTGGGGCGGTCCGATGGATCATAACTACACGGTGTATGCACATGATATTGACATAAAAAATTATCTACCTAGCCATAACAGTGCTCTATTTCGGGCGTCAATTGATGGTGCCTCCGATACTGGAGTAAAAAACATGACATTTGAGAATATTCATATCGAAGGCACTCTTGAGTGTCCTCTCATTCAGATAGAAAATCGCGATTACTTTTGGCCAGAACAAACCACGAAGCCAGAAACTAAGCTTGGGAACAGCTTTCATTTTATATTCCGAAATATTACTGTGGAAGGGATGTGCAAAGTGAAGAGTACCCTTCTGGGTTTAGATCCACAGAACGGGTTGCACGACTATCTCTTTGAGAATTTAAATATCGGTGGAGTAGACGTAACGGAAAAAAATTTTTCGACGTTCTTTGAGATCAATAAATTTGCATCCGACATTCGGTTTATAAATAATAAGTAATTTGTTCTATAAACTCATTAAAGTGTAGGCTCAACAAAGATCTTTTTTGAACGTCTGCTAATAAATCTAACGTTAAGTTCCATGGCTTCATTCCGTCTTCGGTCGATCATACTTTTAATCCTACTTTCAATGGGAAGGGCGTACTCCCAAGATGGTGAATTCAATGGTAGGTACCAAGGCGCCACAGGGGATCACGTTCTTTGGTACAAAAAGCCCGCAGCCACTTGGTACGAGGCTCTCCCAATAGGAAATGGGCGGCTGGGAGCGATGATTTTTGGTGGTACGAATACGGAGAACATCCAGTTAAATGAGGCTTCCGTATGGTCGGGTGGGCCTTATCAACCGGCTCAGACTTCCGGTCTCGATGCCATCAAAAAAGCGCGAGCCTTGGTTTTTCAAGGAACGCCAGAGGCCCTGCAGAAGGCCGACGATTTGCTCTATCTAAAAGCCTTCAGTCGGCCCATACGGGAAATGTCCTATCTACCTCTAGGTGATCTCCAGTTATCCTTTCCACAGACCGGGCCGATTACGAATTATAGCCGCTCTCTGGATCTGGATACTGCTATTGCTGCGACCGATTACACTTGCGGGGGCGTGTCGTTTCAACGTGAGGTCTTTGCCAGTGCGCCAGACCACATCATCGCTGTTCGACTCACAGCAAGCCAGCCGGGCCGAATCACCTTTACAGCATCCTTCGTATCGCCTCTAAAAAATTTCAGCCAAACTGCCGAGGGAAACTTTTTGGCCATGACTGGCAGCGGCACGGACTACACCCCGGACCATGGTGAGAATGCAAAGCAGATTTCGGTTGAGAATCGCACGATTGCAGATACTGAGCTGAAAGGGGCAATCGTTGCCCATGCGCGCCTGTGGGTAAAAAATGAGGGAGGTACAGTGTCACATACTGGCCAGGGAATTTTGATTGAGAACGCTAACTCTGTAATTCTACTGATCTCCGCTGCGACCAACTTCCTGAATTGGCACGACGTTTCTGGAGATGCCAAAGCAAAAGCCTCAGTTTCCTTAAATGCCGCCATGGTCAAGTCATATGATCAACTCCGCTTGGCCCACTTGTCGGATTACCAGGGGCTCTTCCGACGGGTGACCTTAGATCTGGGACGCACAGAGACTGCGCATCTTCCGACAGACGAACGTCTAAGGGATTTTGCCCTGGGAAAAGACCCGGCCTTGGCCGCGCTCTACTTCCAATTCGGACGGTACCTACTCATCTCCTCCAGTCGACCGGGCGGCGAACCAGCCAATTTACAAGGACTTTGGAATGGCGCGAATTACCAGACAGGGGAATTGGATATGAATGGAGAAGCCACGGCCACCAGTCCGCTCCATCCAGCCTGGGGGAGCAAATTTACCACGAATATCAACCTGCAGATGAACTACTGGCCTGCAGAAACAACCAATCTATCTGAATGTACCGAGCCGCTATTCCACCTCATTCACGATGTGTCGGAAAGCGGAGCTGTAACGGCAAAAATTTTATACGGCGCGCGGGGTTGGGTTCTACACCATAACACTGACATCTGGCGCGGCACCGCTCCGGTTGATCGACCGCCCACCGGCCAATGGTCAACCGGGGGGGCGTGGCTTTGCACCCATCTATGGGAACATTACCAATTCACGGGGGACAGGGCGTTTCTGAAAGACGCTTATCCCACTATGAAAAGCGCGGCCGAGTTCTTTGTGGATACATTAGTGGAAGATCAAGGCCACCCGGATAAGCACTGGATGGTGACCTGTCCAGCTTTCTCCCCGGAACACGGCGGATTATGTGCGGGTCCGACGATGGATAATAGCATCTTACGCGACCTTTTTAACGAGACGGCTTTGGCATCTGAAATCTTGGGTGTTGATCCAGGATTTCGTCAACAAATTAGGGCCTTGCGAGACCAGCTACCACCGTTTCAAATTGGTAAGTGGGGGCAATTGCAAGAGTGGATCGACGACAAAGATGACCCTCTTGATGACCATCGCCATGTCTCCCAGCTTTATGCCGTTTTTCCTAGCAATCAGATCACATCGAGTACACCTGAACTGTTCAAGGCCGCCCAAATCTCCCTCCAGCATCGTGGCGACGGAGGTACCGGTTGGAGTCGGGCGTGGAAGATCAATTTTTGGGCTCGATTGCTGGACGGCAATCACGCTTACCTGATGCTTACTCACCTTTTAGACATGCCAGGAGTTCGTGGCGTAGGACCGAATACAACTGGGGGCGGGACCTACCCAAATTTGCTCGACTCCTGCCCGCCTTTTCAAATCGACGGTAATTTTGGTGCAACCTCAGGAATTGCAGAAATGCTAATGCAAAGCCAGAATGGAGAGATTGACCTTCTGCCTGCACTCCCGGACGCTTGGCCAGACGGAACCGTAAAAGGCCTTTGCGCACGAGGTGGATTTACAATTAATGAAACTTGGAAAACCGGGAGATTGCTGAAGGTAATAATCCATAGTACTTGGGGAACAAGTGGGATGGTTCACTACGGAACGCTCAACTATTCTTTACGGATGAAACCAGGCACAATCGTGGTTTTAAATCAAAATTTACAGGAAGAAACCAGTGAGCAATAGGGGCTTTAATAATAATGGAATGAATTTTAGCCTATCCTTTTTGCATGTTTATGTAAGCCAGAAAATCGTTTATCTAACTCGAATATTTCGCGGCGAAAAGGTCTCTGGCAGCCGACAATTCCCTTGTCATCAAGATTTCTGAGCAAGGCTCGATGCAGAAACAAGAGAGAGAGAGTTGCTGGATCAATATTCTTTATTATTCAAGGTGAAAGTGATAGAAAGGTATTCCGTTTTTCCAAAGTAAACCGTTGATCAACGATATAGGCGAATTGTTAAAATTTGCTCCTCATACGCATGATATGGAGAGCGACTTGGTGTTTAGAGGAATGTCCTGCAAGTCAGCCAGCGCTTCCGGCGACAGCTCGTAGCCCTTCATTTAGGCGCGCGACTCTTGGACCATTTCTTCTTGAAGGTTGCCATTTCCGTTCGCACCCGTTGCGCCGAAAGGCCGCGCCCGGCGCGGATCGAGTCCATTCCCGCCTTGATCTTGCCGCCCACTTCGTTCCTCCAGACTTCATCGCGGTGACGAAGCAGGCGCAGGGCTTCGCGGACGACCTCGCTGGCCGTTTCGTATTCGCCCACGGCGACTTTTTGACGAACGAATTGTTCCATCGGCTCGGTCAGGGAAACGTTCATGCGGGAATTTTGGCCCATGCTTCCCGCAATGTCAAATTTTGACATCGCCTCGCCATGCCTCCGCCTCGCCGCCAGTGACTTAAATCCCCTCCGTCGGCTAGATCGCCTAAAATTATAGGCCACGAAGGCTTTTTAAGCCACGACCTCCCAAGGCCTCCCCGCTTGCCGAAGGCAACCCTTTCGGGCTAAGGTCACCCCTTCATGCGACACGACCTGAGCTCCCTCCGCGTCCTCTACGAACTGCCCTTCTTCGACCTTATCGCGCAAGCCCGCGAGACCTACCGCGCCCACTGGCCCGGGCACGAGGTCCAGCTCTGCACCCTCATGAGCATCAAGACCGGCGGATGCAGCGAGGACTGCGCCTACTGCGCCCAAAGCTCCCACTACGAGACCGGCCTGGAGCGCGAGTCGCTTGCCCCGCTGGCCCGCGTCCTGGAGACCGCCGACGCGCGCCCGCGCCAACGGCAGCACCCGCTTCTGCATGGGCGCGGCCTGGAAGGGCGTGACCGAGCACGACCCCAGGTTCCGCTCCGTGCTGGAGACCGTCCGCGAGGTGGCCAAGCTCGGCATGGAGGTCTGCGTCACGCTGGGCCAGCTCACGCCCGAGGCCGCGCGCCAGCTCCGCGCCGCCGGGGTCACCGCCTACAACCACAACCTCGACACCAGCCCCGAGTTCTACCCGCAGCATCGTCACCACCCACACCTTCGAGGACCGGCTCGACACGATCCGCTCCGTGCAGGCGGCGGGCATGTCGGTCTGCTGCGGCGGCATCATCGGCATGGGCGAGACGGAGCTCGACCGGCTCAGGATGCTGGAGGTGCTCTGCGGGTTCGACCCCGCGCCCGAGAGCGTGCCGATCAACTGCCTCATGCCCATGCCCGGCACGCCGCTCGACGGCCAGCCGCCCGTGGACATCTTCCAGCTCGTGCGCCTGATCGCCACGACCCGCCTCGCGCTGCCCAAGGCCCGCGTCCGCCTCTCCGCCGGCCGCACCCGCCTCACCCGCGAGGGCCAGGCGCTCTGCTTCTTCGCCGGGGCCAACTCGATCTTCTACGGCGACAAGCTTCTCACCGCGGCCAACCCGGGCGTAGACGCTGACCGGACCCTGCTGCACGAACTGGGCCTCGGCATCGCGAAGCCGGAGCCGCTCATTCCAACCGTGTAGCGGTCGTCCATGACCGCCGCGGAATAAAAGGCATCAAGATGCGACGGTCATAGACCGCCGGTCCTGCGGACGGCAGTATCCTAGAAAAGCAGTGAAAATCCTCATCATCAAACCGAGCGCGCTGGGCGACATCGTCCAGGCGCTGCCCGTCCTGACCGGCCTGAAGCGCCGCTGGCCCGCCGCGCATATCGACTGGATCGTAAACGATTCGCTGCGGGAGATCCTCGAGGGCCATCCGTGTCTGCGCCGGACGATCCTTTACCCGCGCAAACGGTGGACCTCGCCCGCCCGCATCCCGGAAATGTGGCGCTGGGGCCGCCGCCTGCGGGAAGAGAAGTACGACATCACAATCGACCTGCAGGGACTCCTGCGCAGCGCGCTGATGACCTGGGCCGCCAACAGCCCGCGCCGGCTCGGCCTGCTCTCCGCCCGCGAAGGCGCCCGCGCGGTCTATAACGAATTCATCGCCGACACGGCCATCTCCGCCGCCGAGCGTTATCTCACCTGCCTCGAGCACCTCGATATTCCCGTCCAGCCGCTTGATTTCCAGCTGACCGCGCGCGCGCCGCTGCCCGAAGCGCTCCAGGATTTCGGCCGTTACATCGCGCTTCATCCCTATTCCCGTTGGCGGACGAAACTCTGGCCCTGGCGCTATTACCAGGAGCTGGTCGATTCGATGCCGGAACGCCGGTTCGTCGTCGTGGGGGAAGGCCCGTGGTTTCCGCTGGAAGCTCCGGGGCGGCTCGTCGACCTTCGCGGCAGTCTCACCCTCGGCACGCTGGTCACGGTCCTCGATCGCGCCCAAGCCGTCCTCAGCACCGATTCGGGTCCCGCGCACATCGCCGGAGCCCTTGCCCGCCCCACGCTGGTGCTTTTCGGCGCAACCGACTGGCGCAAGACGAAGCCCTCGGGGGCGCACGTTCGTGTCCGCACCCATGCGCTATTTTGTTCTCCCTGTCTAAAACGAACCTGTTGGCGGGATACTCCCGTGGAATGCATGAGCCTGCTGACGCCGGAAAAAATACGAGCGCTCTTGCTGTCGCTTACGTCATAACAGCTACTAATGAGCAATAGCCTGCGCAAGAAATATAGCCGTTTTATTATTAGGAAAAGTAATCGTTACACGACTGTAACGGCGTAGTTTCTTGATTGATGCTTGTGTTTGGCATGAAAATCGCCTAGTAGTAACAAAACTAATAATCCTATGAATGTACAACGAAACAAAACTTGGAATGACCAACTCGTGACCGAGGAAATCCGCGCTTGGCAGGATGTGGGAAAACCGCTTTATTCCCATTACATGCGCCAGAATTACCAGGAGCTTCTGGCCGCCGGCATCCGCTACTTCGGAACGTGGCGCGCGGCCATCGAAGCCGCCGGAATTCCCTACGATTCCGTCCGGAAATACCGGGATTGGTCCAAGGAACGGATCATCGAGACCATCCAACGCCTGGAAAAGGACGGCGTCGATCTCTCCTTCCGCTCCATGATGCTCAGCAAATATGCCCCCATGGTCTACGCCTCGATCCGGCCCAACCACTTCGGCTCGTGGAAAGACGCCCTGACCGCGGCCGGCCTGGCCCCGGAGGAGATCTACCGGTATCGCTCTTGGGACGACGATTCGATCATTTCTGAAATCCGCCGCCTCAACGATGAAGGCGCCGACCTCAGTTCCAAGAAAATGGACGAAACAGCCAACCCCCTCATTGCAACCGCCCGCCGCCGTTTCGGAAACTGGGGCGCCGCCGTTGAACGCGCCGGGATCGATTATAGCGCGATCCGCCGCCGCCGCCGTTGGACGCACGAAATGGTCCTTCAGGAAATCCGCCAGCTTCGTGAGGCCGGAGCCGACCTGCGCAGCGGAGAAATCCGCCATCAGCATCCGGCGCTCTTCGCCGCGGCCTGCAAAGTCCGCTTCTTCGGAAGCTGGACCAAGGCCCTGCAAGCGGCCGGGGAACCCGTGGCGATGCCAGCCTGAGCTTGGCCGATCCGCAAGAGAGGGGCATGACTCGTTCGCGCGGGTCATGCCCTTTTTGTTGCTGATTCTTGACGGAATTAGAAAAAAGAGGCTTTTGGCAGGAAACCGTACCCCTTTTTGATCATTGCGCTAAAAGCGATTTCATGAGCGAACCTCGAACCGTCCGAGGCTTTATTGTCGGGCGAATGCCCTTCGGCAATACGAGCCTCATCGTGCGCTGCCTCAGCCGGCAGGCCGGACGCCTCACCTTCATGGCCAAGGGCGCCGCGCGGCCGAAGAGTCCCTTCGCCGGGACGCTCGACCTTTTTTATCTCGCCGATTTTCTCTACCAGCCGGCCCGCACCGGCGAGATGCACACCCTGCGCGAAGTCAAACTCATCGAGGCCCATCTCGGCCTGCGCCGTTCGTACGCCAATCTCCTGGCGGCGCAGTATTTCGCGGCGCTCATCGAAACGCTTACCGAACCGGCGACGCCCGTGGAGGAGGAGTTCGACCTCTTCGCCAAGGCGCTCGCCTACCTATGCGAAGCGGACATCTCCTGGCGCGCCGTCGAACGCTTCGAGCAGCGCATTCTCACCCTCGCGGGCATCGCCCGCGCCGACCGCGATTTGCCGGGCGCTTTCCACGCCTTGCACCATAAAGTGCCGGACCTCCGGGATGATTTGCTCAGGCAAATCGCGCGGTAGAGCGTTTTCGGAAATACTATAGCCGTTGCTGGGCGTTTGAGGTCCGGAGGACCGTAGGAAATTAGTCGGTGGCGTAAGCCACCGATTGTTTGGCCAAGGTCATCCGCCCCGGACGGGGCGGCGGACGAGTTTACCTCCCGGATTTCCACCGCCCCGCCGGGGCGGTTTGACTTGTTACACGATACCGGTGGTTGCCACCTCCGGCTAATCTCCGTTGGCCCTCCGGGCCAAAAGACGGGAAAATTGCGGCTACGTTATTTTTGAAAACGCTCCAGTTGCAAAGATGAGGGCGCGCCGCGTCGGGTCGGGCCGGGGATCAACCCAATCCGGCTTGCGCAAGCAGATCGGCGCAGACCTTTTTTGCCTCGAAGAATTGTTCGGCGAGGGCGCGGGCGGCGGCTTGGTGTTCGGAATAGTGGTCGTTGATGTCGGCGATGGCGTCGACGGCTTCTTCGAGGGTGGAGAAGGCGAGCAGGCCGTCGCCCGCCGGGATGTAATCGCTCCAGCCTGTTTCCTGCACGACGGCCGGCCTGCCCAGCGCGAGATAGCAGGCCGTGCGGCAGCTGAACCAGCCGGTGCGCGCCGCCACGTAGCCGTGCTTGGCAACGCTCCACTCGGCTTTCGAGGCGTGCAGGAATTCGCGGTAGCTCCGGTGATCGGGCAGGACCTCGCCCGCTTCGAGGATGATCCAGCCGAGCGCGCGCAGTTCCTCGGTGGGCCGCTTGGAACCGATGCCCTGCCCCATGGCCATTTCCAAGCGCTGCGGCGTGAGTTTAGGAAGCAGCTTGAACCGCTCGAACTCGATATCTTTCTGGCCGTAACGCTTTCCCTCCCATTCGATCGGCGCGTAGCTGGCCCAGTTCATGACGGTCGTGAATCGGTCCGGCGCCGCAACTCCGGCGTCGCCCTGTACCGGCCATTGATCGAGAGCAATGGGCTGCACCGTTGTCTTCCAGCGGATGCCGGTTTCGGGCGCGAGGCAGCCGGCGCGGCCCACGTTCAACCCGAAGGTGAAGTGGCTGTCATGAGCCCGCACGCGCGCGGCATAGTCGGCATTCTTGGGATCGAGCAAACCGACCTGGCAGAACATCGGATCGCCATCGATGAACATCTGGTGCTTCACGCCGAAGTCGTAATCTTTCAGCCAGCCGGCGCTGGAGACATTGACGAGCAGGTCGCCGTTTTTGATCAGGTCGCGCGCGGCCGTTTCTCCGGCGCCATGGAACTTGCCGTCGGCGCCGTTGCGGTAAATCCAGCGGTCGCCGAAACCAAATTCGGTCATCATGCCGCGCAGATAATCGACGTTGTAAGCGCAATCTTCGCTGACGGTTTGACGGACCGGGTCGTAGGGCCACGCGCCGGAATCCTCGAGATACCAGACGTCATGGCCCAGGCCGCGAAACCCGAGCAGGTATTGGAGATAATCCCAGGTGACGCCGCCGAAGGCGTACTGGCCGAGAAGTCCGGTGACGACGATGCGCACGGGTCAGAGGCTGTCCAAAAAATCAGCGCGGGTCACGCTGAAAGCTTCCGCGCAGGAGCTAGAAATGATGAATGACCAGGTATTGATTGACCTGATCGTTCTCGGCTCGAATCGGATAAAAGCTCAAATGCACCGGCACGGCCTGCCGGGTCTGGCTCCAAAGAGGCACGTAGGAGACAATGGCGCCCCGTTCGATAAAGCTGAGTACCATCGCGAGAAATTCCGGCGTCCAGGCCTCGAGGTCCGCCAGCGATTTTCCCGCCAGTTGTTCCTGGGTGTACTGGGTCGTCGAGGACATGGCGGAATTCGCATAAACGATGTGAAAGGAGGGCTGGGGCCCGGCAACTTCCAGGATGGCGATGGGCGCGTCGGCGTTTTCAATCGCGGAGGCGATCAGGCCTTGGCGGGGATCAACTTCTTTCCCGCCCGCGGCGGGGTTGAGGACCACCCGGCCGCTACGGGTGAAGGAGGCCGTGCCGTCTCCAGATTGGGCATGGGCCAGCAGCCGTTCCGCCACGCGCAGGCGAACATGAAGGATCTTCACATTCACCGGCTTCGGCATGTAATCATTGGCTCCGCAATCGAGCGCCTGGTTGATCACATCGACGCCTTCATTGGCGGTCACGATGATGATATAGGGCACGAGATCCGACGCGGTGCCGTGGCGCTGGCGAAATTCGCGGCATAACTCGTAGCCGCTCATGCCGCCCATGTTGATGTCCATGATGATGAGATCGGGAAGGTTGATCTCGCCAGAGCCCACTTTTTGCAACGCTTCCTCGCCGCTGGCCGCCTCGCTGATTTCGTGCCGCACTGTTTGGCCGGAGTTGATCAGCGTGCGCAGCAAGCTGCGGGTGGAGGAACTGTCATCGATCAGGAGAATGTGCATCGCGCGAAGGTTGGGGGGGTGAACTCAGGGCTAAGCCTAGCTTATTTGTTTTTCTTTGCACCAAACAAAGAAGCCAATTTTTCCAGGAACGGGATGCCCTTGGTCCGTTGTTTCAGTTGACGTGAAACCTTGTCGTAGGTGATGGCGCCCTTGGGTATCTCTTTCGAGGGCGGCCCGATCGTCGGCAGGGGCTTCGTACCCGTGGACGGGGCGGCGTTGGGATCGGGTACGGGGACCGTCTTGGGCTTGATGGTCGGGCGGCGCAATTGGAAGCGAACTCGAAGATCGACCGCGCCCAGCGTCATCACATCGCCGACTTTGAGAGTATCCTGGGTCACGGGATTGCCGTTGATCTTGACGCCGGATTGGGCGCCCAAATCCCAAATCAAAACGCAGCCCTTTTCCAGAATCACGCCGCAATGAAGCGGATCGACGGTCGGATTGCGCAGAATGACGTCGCAGTCATCCGAGCTGCCGATCACGTAACTGCTTTTGGCGGCGTCCGCAAAAGTGAAGCCTCCGGGGAGAAGCGCGGCATCGGTGCACTCCAGCGAAATGGTATAGTGCTTGAGCACCGATTCGACGCCGCCCAACTGGCCCGCAATGGATTCCGGCGCGGCCAGCGACTGGTCGATCCGTTCTTTTTCCCGCGATTCCCACTCGGCCCGGTCCTGCAGGTTCTCCGCATAGAGGACCCCTGCGGCATCCATGGTGAGATGCAGCGTGGGCTGCTCGGCCGTAACGCCCGCTTGCCAGGTTGTTTCCGCATCACCCCAGTCAAATAAACGAAACAAGGCCGGGATGCCCTCCAAACCCGACAGTTGCGCGTGAACAATCAGGCCGTCACTTGTAAAGATTTGCCCCTCGTAGGGGCCGCGATGGAAATCAAGCCGTCCCGTGTCGCCACTTTCACAGCGGCGCTCGAGCGCTTCCAAACAGATATTTTTTACCACAGCCATAGGTTCTGACGCCCCAGAGGCTGTCCGAAAAATCGCCCTAGGTCACGCTGAAAGAGTTTTTGACTTGGGGCCGGGAGTCGAATCCCTTCGCGTCCCAAAATGAATGGGACGGCGGAGACCGCGGTCCCCACCCAGAGCCCATCAGGGACTGGGCGGAGTGGGCGCGTTGTTTGTCGCAGGGGTCTCGGCGGGCTTGCTTGGGGTGAATGGCATCGGAGCCGGCAAATCGGACGGCGCCACCGGCGGCGCGTTGCTGGACATCGAACCCGCCGTCGAATGCATAAGCAAACCGGGAGCGGGTAGATTCGCGGCGGACGATCCGGCGGCGGCGGGCGCAACAGGCGGCGTCGTAGGTGCGGCCGTGGCGGCCGATACGTACTTGACGTTGGCATCGCGGCAACAATCGAAGACCGCCTTGAGCTTCTCGTAGGACACGGTTTTTCCCGCCCTAATCACAATCGATTGGTCGGGCGTTGCCTTGACCATGGCTTCCAGCCTGGCCTTAAATCCGGGCAGATCATAGGTGGCGCCCTTGAAATTGATCTTTCCATCCACGCGCACAACGGCGCGGATCGGGGCGGGCCCGGCGGGGAAAGGCGGCGCGGGTGGGGTGGCCGGTGCCGCAACGGGAGCCGGCGGCGGCGCAGGCGCGGGCGGTTGCACCAAGGCCAGCTTGATCAGGCAGGGCACTTGCTTGATCCGTTTGAGATAGGCCTGCTCGTTGGCTGTCAAGGTCGCGCCCTTCGCCATTTTATCGCGCAGCGCCTTGATCTTCTGATTAGCCAGCGGAATGAAATTCAGGATTGTCGTCAAAGTTTCCGTATCGGCCAGCATCGACAGATGCGGATCGGCGATGCCAGGCACCCGCATGATCTTTAACGGGCCCATGCCGTCAGAGTTCACAGCTGCCACTGTTTTGCTCTGCGAGGGATTATCCACACTGACGTTCCCTTGCGCGACCCAGACGTCCGTGCGTGAGTTCGAGATGATCGTGACGAAATCGGTGCCGTGCGCGACAGCCTTGCCGAACGGTGTGTGCACTTCGTATTCCCCCTTCACGCCCACCTGGAAGCCCACCTTCGAGAAAACGCCACCCGTGGTCAAATCAACCTCGGCCGAGCGCGATTTCGCAGTCACGGTCTGCTGGACGGCCGCCGCCGAATTCGGCATCAGGCGCGCCGAGTCGACGCCGCCAAAAAGCACGGCCGCCGTTCCGTCCGCGCCGGTCTTCACCACCGCGCCGTTGGGGAGCGTCATGCCGTCCGAGACAGGCGCGAAGCTCGCGGGAGCGGAAGGCAGGGCGACCTGCACGTCGCCCCGCGGCTCGCGAATCTGCATCGCATCGGGCGGCACGCCGAGGGATGCGGGCATATCGGGAGGCGTGATCGGCTCGATCCAGTCGTTGAGCGTTTCGAGGTAAATTTCCTTAGGAGCTTTCTTTTGCGGCGTGAAGAAGTAGGAGTCGCCCTTTCGCGTAAAGCTTCCCTCGGGAAGAATGACCGCGGAAGAATGAGCCCTCACAACGTCGCCCTTCGGGTAGAAATTCGCATCGCCCCGCTTATACTCGGCTGCTTGGGCGGTTTCAGAGGGACCTTCCATGGCCCAAATCCCGCCGGTCATGGCGGCGGTCAAAAGCGGTATAAGAATAAATCGGATGGCGTGTTGCATGACGATAGGAAGTGAGGGTTGGGGTTGAATTCAGATGCCGGGACGGCCACCATCAGAGATCGGCCAGACAAGACCTTGGCGCGTCTCCGCCAAAAAATCGAAGAAAAAAGCGCGGGGGGGGGGCCTGCTCTTCCATAAAACTCGCCCTATCGCCATTTTCGGTTATTCTAATCTCATGTCTGTGACCTTGCCCTTGCATGAAATGTCCGTGCCGGAAAAACTCCGTGTCATGGAGTCGCTCTGGGAGGACCTGAGCCGCAACTCCGACGCCTTGGATTCTCCCGATTGGCACAAGGCTGCCTTAATGGAGCGGAAGGCGCGGGTTGCATCTGGTAAAACCTCATATATGGATTGGGAGCGCGCAAAAAAAGAAATCCGACGGCGCGCGGCATGAAGATACAAATCCTCCCGGAAGCCAATGAGGATTTGATCGCGGGATTTTATTTTTACGAGAAACAGAGTTGCGGACTTGGTGCGTATTTTCACGATTCGTTGTTTTCTGATATCGAATCGCTTCTCCTTTACGCAGGCATCCATCCGATCGTTTTTGGTTCGCACCGCTGTTTCTCACGGCGGTTTCCGTTCGCAATCTATTATGTCATCGAAGGCGAAGCGATTCGCGTGCAGGCGATTTATGACTGTCGGAAAAATCCGGCCAAAATACGACGCCGATTGAAAAAGCGGTAATTGTCGCCTAAACATGCTTCAGCGGATTCTCGACGACGCAATTGGGGGAAAGCTGGTCCGCGAGTTCCTCCGCAGGATAGCTGACGATCTCCGCGAGCGTGGGGTGGTAATGGGGCATGACCGCGAGTTCCCGCGCGGTGCCCCGGTAGCGCATGACCGCGATCAATTCGTGGATCAGGTCCGAGGCGTGGGGCCCGATGATCTCCGCGCCGATGATCTCGCCCCGGCTCTTTTCCGCAAGCAATTTGACGAAGCCGAATTCGTGTCCGCCGATCATCGCCTTGCCGTGATCGCGGAACGGATAGCTCGCGCTCAGGAACTCCATTCCCCGCGCCGCCGCCTCCGTTTCCGTCAGCCCCACCGACGCGATTTCGGGGTCGGTGAAGGTGACGAGCGCCTTCAAGCGGTAATCGATCGCTTCCGGCGTCTGAGGATCGCCGCGCAGGTGGGCGACGGCGTTACGGGCGGCGATCTCGCCCTGCTGAATGGCGATGTGGACCACTTCGTGCGGCCCCACCGCGTCCCCGGCGGCAAAAATGTGCGGCGCGGAACTGGCCAGTTGGTCGTCAACCCGAAGCTTGCCCTCGACCAGCGCGACACCCGCATTTTCGAGCCTCAACCCCTCCAGTGCCGGAGCGCGCCCCATGGCATAGAGAATTTCGTCCGCCACGATCTCCTCGCGTTTCCTGCCGCGCTGGAAAACGATCTTCTTCCCCTTTCCCGTCTTGCTCACTTCCAGCAATTTCACCCCGGTGCGCACATCGATCTTTTCCGCCTTGA
This sequence comes from uncultured Verrucomicrobiae bacterium, assembly GCA_963702985.1. GTDB lineage: Bacteria > Verrucomicrobiota > Verrucomicrobiia > Methylacidiphilales > UBA1321 > JABDGH01. Next base: position 3,216,661 of record OY969777.1, on the reverse strand, counting down.
ACGCGCGTTCCAATTCGAGGCTGACGTCGGGATCGTAATTGCGGACGATCCGATTGCTGCGCTGCAGGATCGTCGTCTCCGAGCCGACGCGGGCAAAAAACTGGCCCAGTTCCACCGCGATCACGCCGCCGCCGAGCACGGCCAGCCGCTTCGGAATTTCGTCCGCATCGAGCGCCGTGTCGCTGGTCAGGCAGCCGGTCTCCCAAAGGCCGGGAACGGGCACGCGGGTGATGACCGAACCCGTGGCGATGATGAAGGCCGAGGCCGTGACCAGCTCCTGCTTGCGGCCCCGCGTCACGAGCAGCGTTTGCGGATCGAGAAACGAGGCGAGGCCCCGCATCAGGGTGAATTTTCCCTGGCCCAACTGCTTGCGCCGGTAGGCGGCGAATCCTCCGATCAGGTGCTGCTTGCGCGCCTGGACGCATTCCATGTCCACCTCGACGGCCTTGGCAACCAGGCCGAACTCCCGCGCGCGCCGGATCTCGTGCCACCGGTGCGCCGATTCGAGCAGGGACTTGGAGGGCATGCACCCGCGCAGAATGCAGAGCCCGCCCACCTGCGCGCCGCCCTCGATCACCGTGGTCCGCGCGCCCAGGCCCGATGCCGTGCGCGCCGCGGCAAAACCGGCGCTGCCGCCGCCGATGACCGCGACATCAAATTCAGGCTCGGCGGGCTTGAAGCTTTGCCAGTCCCTTGCAAAGGGTTGCCCGCTCGCGGGACGTGGCAGTGGCGTGGGCATGGCGGGAAATCCCGGATGAACGGCTAAGCCGGCGCGCCGGTGAGCACGACGCGCTCGCCGCCAAATTTGGGGTAGAGATAACGGTCGGCGGGCAACCCCTTTCGGGTCACCAAACGGGCTTCCTCGAGGCCGCGCTCCTTCAGGCGGCGCAGGCTCTCGTGCAGAAGAAAAGTTCCCAAACCCCGGCAGCGGTATTCATTGAGCACACAGACGCCCAGCGGCAGGTTGCTCACCTTGTCGCCCGCGTCGCGGATGGCCGACGCGCCGATGATGCGGGCGCCATGCTTGATCGCGACGAACGTCACCTCACCCGCCGGGAAGGCGCTCTGGATGATCTCTTCGGCCAGCTTCACCCGGGCCGCGAGGTCGTCGCTCCACGCCGGCTCCATCGACATCGACCGGCTCACCGCCGCCAGCAACAAATTCCGGTCCTCCAGCGTTGCGGCCTCCACGGTGTAGCGGGAGGGGAGCTTCGCCGCTTCCATCGCCAGCGTTTTCAAATTCCAGGTATACTGGACCCATACGGACAACTTCATGCAAAGAGGCTGTCCCAAAAGTTGGCGCGGGTCACGCCGAAAGAATTTTTGGCTTGGGGCAAGGAGCCGAGCGAGGAGCATAGCCAAAGCTACGTGACGAGCGAGCGACACCGCCCCAGGGAAAAAAGACTTCGGCGAAGAGGAAAGGGTGACGGCGAATTTGGGCCGAACTTTTCGTTGCTCACTCCTCACGTAGCACAGCGGCTATGCTCGTCGTTCGCGCCTCGATTCGGCCCAAATTCGACTCGTCACGCGACCCACGCCAACTTTTCGGACAGCCTCTGTAGCTTCGCGATAAGCGGATTGTCGCGCAAGGGATTTTGTTTTGTTTTATTCACAATCGTATTTTCGGATCGAAGTCGAAAGATGTAACCCGCACTTGGCGTGGCTTGTGCTTTATTGCAGGCATGAAGTTGCGCCGGCACAATCGCGGTCAAGGCGAGCGCCTTGATGCCATCCGTCCGGTCGCCTGGCACTGAACCGAATCCATTTGCGCATAGCCGACTCGCTATTAACTTTTCCTGTGGCTCGAAAAAATAAATCTCATCCCGCCGAAAAGCCGGGGCATTCTCCTTTCCGCTCTTCCGCGCAAGGCCCTCATCCCTCGCTCGAACCTATCCTCGACGAAAATCTCGACGCGTTCTCCGCGCTGCAACTCGTCGACCTGCTCACCCAGTTCTACCCGCTCGACTCGCCGCGCCGGGTCGAGCTCGGCTACCTGCGCCGCCGCATCGAGGAACTCGAGGTACTCAACGAGCAAGCGCGCCAGGCGGTCGAAAAGCTCGACGCCGCGGTCACCAAGCTGACTTCGCCGGCCAACCGAGTCGGCACGCTGCTCAACCTGCCCAAGGCCGACACCGCGCTCATCGTCAACGGCGGCGCCGAATTTTACTGCTCGATCGATCCGCGCCTGGCGCAGTCGAAGCTGCTCATCGGCACGCGCGTCCTGCTCAACGAGGCCTACGTCGTCATCGGCGATCTCGGCTTCGAAAACGGCGGACCCGTGGCCAAGATCCAGGACCTTCTCCCCGACGGCCGGTTGCGCGTCGGACAGGAAGGCGGGCTCGCCAACACGCTCGTCATCCGCTCGGCCGCGCTCGGCAAGGAAAAGCTCAAGCCCGGCCTCGAAGTGCGGCTCGATTCCTCCCAGCGCGTCGCGCTCGAAGTCGTCGCGGGCGCGCAATCCCGCGATCATCTTCTCGAACAAGTCCCCGAGTTGCCCTGGGAAAAAGTCGGCGGCCAGGACGAGGCGCGCCAGGCCGTCCGCGACGCGGTGGAACTGCCGCTGCTCCACGGCGATCTCTTCAAGGCCTACAACCACACCAGCCCCAAGGGCATCCTCCTCTACGGCCCGCCCGGCTGCGGCAAGACGCTGCTCGGCAAGGCGACGGCCTACAATCTCACGCGCCAGTTGCGCGAGAAAACCGGGGTGGACCATCGCGAGTATTTCATGCACGTCAAAGGGCCGGAAATCCTCAACATGTGGGTCGGCGAATCGGAGCGCCAAGTGCGCGAACTCTTCGCCCGCGCGCGCGAAAAATCGAAGGAGGGCTTCCTCCCGTTCATCTTCATCGACGAGGCCGAATCGATCCTCGGCACGCGCCGCGCCGGGCGCACCAGCGGCATTCTCAACACGCTCGTGCCGATGTTCTGCGCCGAGATGGACGGCATCGAATCGCTCCAGCAGATGGTCATCATCCTCGCCTCGAACCGGGCCGACATGATCGATCCCGCCATCCTGCGGCCCGGGCGGATCGACCGCAAAATCAAGGTCTCGCGCCCGACGAAGGAAGGCTCGGAGGAAATCTACCGCATCTACTTCACGCCGAACCTGCCGCTCGATCCGCAGCTCCTGCGCGACAGCGGGGAGGACCGCCAAAAAGCCGTCGACACCATCATCGAAAAGGTCATCGACGCGCAATTCAGCGAGCGCGAGGACAATCGCTTCCTCGAGGTGACGCTCCGCAGCGGACGCCGCGAGTATCTCCACCGGGGCGACCTCATCAGCGGCGCGATCATCGCGGGCATCGTCGAGCGGGCCAAGGAAACGGCGATCAAGCGCGCCATCGCGTCGCCCGAGCCGACCGGCCTCGGCATCAAGGATTTCGTCGAGGCGCTCAACGTCGAGTACAAGCAAAACGACATCTTCCCGCCCAACGACATCACCGAGGACTGGCTCAAGCTCGTCGATTACGATCCCGAAAACGTCGTGAAGCTTTCGCCCGTGAAGCCCCGCCGCGCCGAGGCCTCGGCCATCATCTGATTACCATGCCTTCCATCCGTCATCCTGAGCTTGTCGAAGGATCAGTTCGGTTCGCCTCAACCCCGAAGGGGTTGAAATCACTCAGCCCAGGGTTGGCGCGAAGCGCCTACCCTGGGTTTGCCCCAAATCGAACCAACCCTGAAAGGGTTGAAGCAAATTTACCCGGGATTCGTCTTCCTGTCGATTCAACCCTTACAGGGTTGTTGCCGCTTGGTTGCTTACCCAGGGTAGCGGCTTCGCCGCAACCCTGGGCTGAATGCTTGCAACCCTTGCAGGGTTGCCCAACCGAACCCAGGACAACCAATCCCGTTAATCTTGTTGATCCTGTCCAAAAATTCCCCATTCCGTTGATTCGGTTAATTCCGAAAATTCCGTAATTCCGTCAAAATCCCCCCCATGCACACCCATCCGCCTCCCTGGCCCATCTGCTTCGGTCTGGAAACGGAATTGGGCATCACGGTGATGGAGGACCCCGAGGCCGACGTGGTCGAGGAATCGATCGCGCTGGTCCGCTCCGCGGCCCAGCACGGCGTGGCCAATCTCTGGGATTACGCGACCGAGGACCCGCATCGCGACGCGCGCGGCTTTCGCGTCCAGGAACTCATGCAGGACACCGACGAGGCCGGCTACTATTCCCAGGACAGCGCACGCGAACTCACCTTCCAGGAAATCAAAAGCGATCTCGTCCTGCGCAACGGCGCGCGGTTCTACAACGACCACGCCCACCCCGAATATTCGACGCCCGAATGCGCCACGCTGGTCGACCTCATCGCCCAGGACAAGGCGGGCGAACGGCTCCTCGAGGAATGCGCGCGGCAGGTGACGCGCCGCGGCAGCCGCACGGTCAAGCTCTTCAAGAACAACACCGATTTTCGCGGCCACTCCTACGGCTGCCACGACAATTACCTCATCCCGCGCGTGATCCCGTGGGAGCGGCTCGTGCACGCCATGACGCCTTTTCTTGTCACGCGCCAGCTTTACGCCGGGGCGGGCAAGGTCGGCTGGGAATGCGAAAACACCGGCGGCGAGGGCGGCTTCCAGATTTCGCAGCGCGCCGATTTCTTCTCCGAACTCGTCAGCATCGACACGATGAACCGCCGCCCGCTGATCAATACGCGCGACGAGCCGCATGCCGACCCGACCCGCTTCCGCCGGTTCCATGTCATCATCGGCGATTCCAATCTCTCCCAGTTCGCCACCTGGCTCAAGATCGGCACGACCGCGCTCATGCTCGAATCGCTGGAGCATGAAGGCGCGCCCGACTGGTGGTCGCTGGCCGATCCCCTCGAAACGCATCGCCACATTTCCCGCGACGAATCCTTCCGGTGGCTGATTCCGCTGGCCAACGGCAAAACCATTCGCGCCGTCGATCTCCAGTACGAATTCATCCGCTGGGTCGAAAAGCGGGTCGATCTCGAACACGAGGAAAAGCGGGCGGTGCTCGCCGATTGGAAGGCGACCGTGCAGACGCTCGAAAGCGATCCGCTCTCGCTTCACGACCGGCTCGACTGGGCGGCCAAGCGCCAGTTGCTCGACGCTTTTCGCGTGCAGGAAAACCTCGAATGGGACAGCCCGTGGCTGCAAAGCCTCGACCTCGAATATCATCTGCTCAAGAACGACGAGGGGCTTTTCTTCGCGCTGGAAAATTCGGGCCAGATGCAAAAGGCTCATCGGCGAGGCGGAAATCATCCACGCCGTGCAGCATCCGCCCGCCTCCTCGCGCGCCTACCTGCGGGGCCGCAGCGTGCTCAAGTTCGCCCGCGAAATGAAGACCGCGCAATGGGACAACCTCGTCTTCAAGGTCGGTGACCAGATGTACCGCCTCGACATGAGCCAGGCCTTCCCCGGCCTGCGCCTCGAGGAGATGATCGTCGCCATGGACAAATCGAAGACCATCCACGACCTCATCCGCGAATTGAACTTGAAGCCTGTCTGAGGGGAACCATGACGGAATTACCAAATTTGCCAAATTCACGGAATTTCTTAACAGGAAAACATGAAATCATGAAATACATGAAAGAAGACAGGGTAGCCGTCGCGCGCCGCGCGACGGTGCCTTTTCCTCGTTCCCAAACTCCATTTGGGAACGCGACTGTCTGCGCAATTCCATTGCCCTGTCGCAGTTTTTTCCCAACCCCAACGGGGTTGGAATCATTCAGCCCAGGGTTGGCGCAGCAGCGCCTACCCTGGGTAAGTCCCAAAACGACCAACCCTGAAAGGGTTCAAGCAAATTTATCCCATGCGCTCGGCGACCCTGCTCCAACCCCTACAGGGTTGGGCCGCTCTTCGCGCTTACCCAGGGTAGCGGCTTCGCCGCAACCCTGGGCTGAGTGCTTGCAACCCTTTCAGGGTTGCCCGGCGGACGGAGCAAGGCGGCAACGCTGCGAATTGAACTTGAAACCGGTATGACTCATATGAGTGAAGCAGGCGAACAGAATGATGAGCTTGAACATCCTCTTCATTATTATTGGATCATGCTCCAAACACGGCTCGGTCGCAATTGTACCTATCTCGAAACACTTGTTGAGAATGTGAGCTTTGCGTTCGGAAAGTATGTCGGCACGGGCTGCGTGGTTGGCGTCCCTGGGAGGAGCATACGAGACCAACCAGCCTTGCTAAGACGCTTGGAAAAGCACAAAGGCAGGAGGCAGTCTATTTCACTGACCATTTCCGAGTGCGGTTATGACTATCGCACTGAATCCGGCCTGAGAGTTTTGATTTCACGAGGAAGCAAAGGAATACTGTTCGAGGGTGATAAGAGAATTGGCAACGCCGAAGGACCGTCGGCGGTTTGGCTGCGGCTGGAACCCAAGAATACGAAATTCGAAGATAAACAGAAAAGACCCCGCGTTGTTAATTATAAATAATTGAATGCCTTTACTCTGCCATTGAACTGAAGCAAACCGGCACTAGATTAATTTTATGCCCGATCAAAATCAAAAAACGCGCCCCACCGGCGGAGGTCCCGACGCGCCCGCTCCCGGCGGCGGACCCTCCACGCCCAAAGTCGACCGCCCCAATGTCGATGACCTGCTCAAGCGCATGCGCAAGGTCGATCCCGACCAGGCCAAGCGCTACCGCCAACGCACCGGCCAATGAACTCGACGGGATCTCGCGCCGGCGGTCCGGAAGGCGCACTCGTCCCCGGAACCGGCGACTTTACGGAGTTGCTTCGTTTGAGCGGCAGCGGACCCGTTGCGGCGGATGCTTTTCGTGGCTCTTCAGTCCACGCTCTTACGAGCGTGGCTACGGAAGCGACCACGGTCCTTTCCTTTCATTTCAAGGACGGCGTGCTCATCGCGGGAGACCGCCGCGCCACGGCGGGCAACATCATCATGTACGACCGCGCCGACAAGGTGATCGAGCTCGACCGCGACACGATCATCGCCATCGCCGGTTCGCCCGCCGTCGCCTTCGAGATGGCGCGCACGCTGCAAACGTCGTTTCAATATTACCGCCGCAGCCAGCTTCAGGCGCTCAGTCTCAGCGCCAAGGTCCGCGCCCTCGGCAAGCTCATCAAGGACAACCTGCCCATGACGCTGCAAGGCGTCGGCGCGGTGGTCCCCATTCTCGCCGCGCGCGATCCGCATCATCAGCCCGAACCGAGCCTCTATTTCTACGACGCCCTCGGCGCGCAGTTCCAGGCCGTCGATTTCGCCGTCTCCGGTTCCGGCTCGCCCGCCGCCCGCAGCGTCCTGCAATGGATCAATCGCTGGAGCGGCCAGCCCACGTCCCTGCGCGACGAAAAGCAGGCGGTGCAACTCGCGCTCCAGTTGCTCGACGTCGCGGCCGAATCCGACAGCGCAACCGGCGGCGTTGACCGGCGTTCCCATATTTTCCCGCAGGTGAAATTCCTCACCCGCGACGGCTTGCGCTCCGTCTCCGTGGAAACGCTCCGCGAATGCTTTACCGCTCTCGAAGCCGCCCAAAAATAACCTCAAAAAAAGAAAGGCCCCCATGAAAATACTCAGCACCATTTCCGCCACCACGGTCGGCGGCCGCAACGGCCAAGGCGAAACATCCGACGCGCGGGTGAAGATTGATTTCTCCGGCAAGGACCCCGCCAAAACGACCCCGGAGCATCTCTTTGCCCTCGGCTACTCCGCCTGCTTCGGCAGCGCCCTGCAGGCCGTGGCCGGGGCGCAAAAGAAGCAGCTTCCGGCCGATTTCAGCGTCACGGTCACGGTCCCCTTGATCTTGGGCGACGATGGCGGCTACTCCATCGAGGCTGAGCTGAAGGTCAAGCTGCCGGGCTGGACCCCGGACGACGCCGAGGCGCTCGTCAAAGCGGCGCACCAGGTTTGCCCCTACTCGAAAGCCACGCGCAACAACATTCCGGTGAAGTTGTCCGTCGCGTGATCCGCCCATGACCGAAGAACCCTACCGCTGGCTCGAGGCGATCACCAATCGCCGCGAGTATATCGAGGACCAACTCGCGCCGGGTCTGCCCGTGGTCGCGCTGAGCGCCGGGCCGGGCATCCTGCTGCTCACGATCAGGACGTCGACGCCGAAGCTCTTCGAGATTTACGATCACCTCGCGCTCGGCACCGTCGGCCATCCCGCCGACATCGAGAAAGTGCGGCAGACGGCCATCGACGCGGCGCACCTGGAAGGCTTCGCGCGCTCGCCCAAGGACGTCACCGCGCGGCGGCTCGTCAGCTACAATCTCGCGCCCGCGCTGAAGGGCGCCTTCGAGCAAATCTTCGCCGCGCCGCTGCTTTTCCGCGGCATTCTCGCCGAACTCGGCCCCACGCCGGCGGACGATGTGCTCTGGCGTTTCGATTACGACGGTTCCTTCGTGGCCCAGAGCGGGACCGAGTTGACGCATGGCACGGTCATCAGCGGCCCGCGCCAAGTCACCAAGGATTGGATCGCGCAAAATCCGAAACCCGCGCTGGAACGCGACTCGTTGAAGTCCGCCGCGCTTTCCGCCTTGCGCCTCCTCCTCTGGGCCAAGCTGGCCGGCGCCAAGGACCAGGGCATCGAGTTCGCCGCCGTTCCCAACGAAGTCGCGCAGCTCAAAGAAAAGCTCGGCGCGGAAGGCCTCGAATTCGCGCTTCTCGACCGGGCGCTGCTCGGCCAGCCCATCGCCTATCGCGTGCCGGCGGCGGATGAGTTGGGATTATAGTGGGCTTTCGCGGCTGTTGTAGCCGCCGCTGTCCCTAGCGGCGGAAGATGAAGGAGAAAACACCGCCGCTAGGGACAGCGGCGGCTGCCATGGAAGACCTCCGACGCTCGCTCCGGAGTATTTATTCCGTCAAAAAATCTTCCCCAATCCCGCCGAAAGGCGATAAACCTTAACCATCATGATTCGAGCCCAAGTCATCGTCCGCCCACGCAAAAGCATCTTCGACCCGCAGGGGGACGCGGTTTGCCGCGCCATCCAGCACCTCGGCGTCTCCGCTGTCAAGCAGGCCCACGTCGGCAAATGCATCGAGCTGGAACTGGAAGGCGGGGACCTCGACCAGGCGCGCGCGCAGCTTGAGGCCATCTGCAGGGACCTCCTCTCCAATCCGGTCATCGAGGATTACGTTTTGACCCTCGAAACCGTCGAGGAGAAATAGCCATGCGCTGGGCTGTCATCCAATTTCCCGGATCCAATTGCGACCAGGACGTTTTCCACGTCCTGAAAAATGTGCTCGCGCAGGAGGTCGATTACGTCTGGCACAAGGACTCGTCGCTCACCGGCGCCGACGCCGTCGTGCTGCCGGGCGGCTTTTCCTACGGCGATTATCTCCGCTGCGGCGCCATCGCCCGCTTCTCGCCCATCATGCCCGCGGTGAAGGAAGCGGCCGCGCAGGGGAGGACCGTGCTCGGCATCTGCAACGGCTTCCAGATTCTCTGCGAGGCGGGCTTGCTGCCAGGCGTGCTGGTGCGCAATACGAGTCTCCATTTCCGTTGCGAGACGATTCCGGTGCGGGTCGAGCACCCGGGCAGCCGGTTCACGCGCGAATACCTCACCGGCCAAGTGCTGCGCCTTCCCATCGCCCACGGCGAAGGCCACTACGTCGCCGATGATGCGATGCTCGACGCGCTCTTCCAGAATAAGCAGGTGCTTTTCACCTATAGCGACCTCCAGGGCCGGACCACGCCCGAGTCGAATCCCAATGGCTCGCAGCGCCACATCGCGGGCATTACGAATCGCGCCGGGAATGTCCTCGGCCTCATGCCTCACCCGGAGCGCGCGTCGGAAAAAATCCTCGGCAGCGACGACGGCCTCGGCCTTTTCGCTTCCATCCTTGCCAGCCGGAGGGCGGCTTAATGCAACCTGCTCGAATGGAGGCGGTTGTACGTTCAACATCGCAAATTGCGATCTTGAAAAAATTATGACCGATTCCACTCTTTCCACTCAAAACATCCTGTCGCTGATTCACACGATCAGAGGACAGCGGGTGATTTTGGCTGCTGATTTGGCCAAACTATACGGCATTCCGACTTTCCGTTTGAATGAGGCTGTCAAGCGTAACAAGGTTCGATTTCCAAGCGACTTTATGTTCCAACTCACACGATTGGAGGCACTTGAATGTTCAAGGTCACAAATTGTGACCTTGAATGCGCAAGGTGCTAATCTCAAGCATCTTCCCTACGCCTTCACCGAGCATGGCGCGATCATGGCGGCTAACGTCCTAAACAGTCCCCAAGCCGTGGCCATGAGCGTCTACGTGATCCGGGCTTTTATTCAGCAGCGCGAGGTCTTGTCGGCCAACGACGCGATCCTGAAACGATTGGCCGAAATCGACAAAACGCTTCTTCAGCACAATGCCGCGTTGCGCGACGTTTATCAAAAGCTGCTGCCGCTTCTTCAGCCGCCGCCCGATCCGCCTCGGCCCAAGATCGGATTCCGTGAACGATCTCCCCGATACGGCCTCCGCCAATAAAGTAATTCCGTAATTCCGTTAATTCCGTCAAAATTTCCCCGCCATGCCCGACTCCGCCATCACCCCCGAACTCGTCGCCAAGCACGGCATCACGCCCGAGGAATTTTCGCGCATCAAAGACATCCTCAAGCGCGAACCGAACTTCACCGAGCTGGGCATCTTCTCGGTCATGTGGAGCGAGCACTGCTCCTACAAAAATTCGCGGCTTGAGCTGAGGAAATTCCCCACGACGGGACCGCGCGTGCTGGTCAAGGCGGGCGAGGAAAACGCCGGCGTCATCGACATCGGCGACGGCTGGGGTGTGGCGTTCAAGATGGAATCGCACAATCACCCGAGCGCGGTCGAGCCGTTCCAGGGCGCGGCCACCGGCGTCGGCGGCATCTTGCGCGACATCTTCACCATGGGCGCGCGGCCCGTGTTCCTGATGGACTCGCTTCGGTTCGGCGACATCCGTCCCGGCAAGCCGAATGCCGCGGCCAACCGCCGCCTCCTCTCCGGGGTCGTCGCGGGCATCGCGCATTACGGCAACTGCATCGGCGTGCCGACCGTCGGCGGCGAGATTTATTTCGACGCGTCGTACGACGGCAACCCGCTCGTGAATGTCTTCTGTCTCGGCACCCTGCGCACGGACGAAATCCGGCGCGGCGCGGCGACCGGCGCGGGCAATCCCGTTTTTTATGTCGGCGCGCGCACGGGTCGCGATGGCCTCGCCGGCGCGGCATTTGCCTCGCGCGATCTGACCGAGGACTCGAAGGCCGACCGCCCCGCCGTGCAGGTGGGCGATCCGTTCATCGAAAAGCTTTTGCTCGAAGCGTGCCTCGAACTTTTCCAGCACCCCGAGGCGGTCGTCGGCGTGCAGGACATGGGCGCGGCGGGGCTGACCTGCTCGACCTGCGAGACGGCCAGCCGCGGCAACAGCGGGATCGAGATCGACCTGGCGCTCGTGCCGCAGCGCGAGCCGGGCATGACGCCCTACGAGACGATGCTTTCCGAGTCGCAGGAACGGATGCTCATCATCGTCCGCGAAGGCCACGAAGCGACCGTCACGAAAATTTTCGAGAAGTGGGACCTGCCCTGCGCGCTCATTGGCCGCGTAACCGACGACGGCTTCATGCGCGTCAAGAACCACGGCGTCACCGTGGCCGAAATTCCGGCAAAGCAACTCGCCGACGAAGCACCGCTTTACAAGCGCGAGGCGCGCCGCCCCGCCGATCTCGACGAGAAACAGAAGCTCGACCTTGCCTCCATTCCCGAGGCCGATCCTCAGGAGGTCCTGGGAAAACTTCTCGCCACGCCCGACCTCGCCTCGAAGCGCTGGGTCTACCGGCAGTACGACCACATGGTGCGGGCCGGCACCGTGATCGCGCCCGGCAGCGACGCCGCCGTCGTCCGCATTCCCACGGGCGAAACGTCAGGCGTGCCTGCCTGGAAATATCTCGCCGCGTCGGTCGATTGCAACGCGCATTACGTCGCGCTGGAACCCAGGCTGGGCGCGCTCATCGCCGTCGCCGAATGCGCGCGCAACCTCGCCATGACCGGCGCGGAGCCGCTCGCGCTGACCGACAATCTCAACTTCGGAAATCCGCACAACCCCGAGAACTTTTACCAGCTACAGCAAGCCGTGGATGGACTGGCCGAGGGCTGCCGCGCGTTCGGCATCCCGGTCACCGGCGGCAACGTCAGCCTCTATAATCAATCGCCCGCCGGCCCGATCGACCCGACGCCGACCGTCGGCATCGTCGGGATTATCCGCGACGCGAAGCACATCACGCCGTCCCATTTCCAAAATCAAGGGCGACGCGATTATCCTCGTGGGCAACATCGGCGAAGAACTCGGCGCCAGCCTCTACCTGCGCGAAATTCACGGGCTGAAACGGGGCCGTCCGCCGGAACTCAACATCGACCGCGAAAAGAAAATGCACGACGCGGTGCGCGCCGCGATTCGTCTGGGCGAAATCCGCAGCGCGCACGATCTCGCCGAGGGCGGCCTGCTGGTCGCGCTGGCGGAATGCGCCATCGGCGGCGCAAAGCAGCTTGGCGCGACCATCCATCTCGACCTTCTCCACGCCCGCCTCGACGCGCTCCTCCTCGGCGAAAGCCAGAGCCGCGCGCTCATCACGACGCGTCCTGAAAATGCCTCGGCGGTGGCCGCCCTGATCGAGCTTCGCGGCGTGCCCGCGCGGCGCATCGGCACCGTCGGCGGAAATCAGCTGACTCTCCACGTCTTTGGCGGCGCCAGTTCCCACGCAAAATTGAGCTGGGACGTCTCCGCGCTTCACCACGCCTGGGATGTCGCGCTCGACACGTATTTGGCCTAAGGTCCTTCAGTTCTCGCCCGAGTGATGGAATGGCAGACATACGGGACTTAAAATCCCGAGGGGAGAAATCCCCGTGCGGGTTCGACTCCCGCCTCGGGCACCTCTGAAAAACGTGCAATTTACAAAAGTAGTGACGTATTAGTGACAAGCGAACTAATGTAGGGTATGGTCACGGAGTAAAAATTTTAGCTCTCACTGGGAAGAAGACCACGTTTCCCGTCGTGATGACAGACCGAGGGATTACGGTAAAGATTTCCTCAATCCACGGCTCACTTCGATCATGGTGCTGGGGGTTACTCAACTGTAATCCCACGAACTTGAACATCACGACCCTCACCGGGTCTATTCTCCTGTAAGTTTCATTCATTCCTCCCTGAACGGGCAGTGGCTCCTATCGAGTTGCTGCCCGGTTTTTTTCTTCCGACACACCAATGCCACAACTCCGTAACCTAAGCGTCACAGTTTCAGCTTGAACATCGTGGTCACCTTGGGTACGTTCTGTTTGGAGGTTTTTTCATTTCCTCCCCTGACCGGTCGGTGACTCGCTGTTTGAGTTGCTGGCCGGTCTTTTTTTTGGCCAAGTCTGGTTCTGAGCGGCACACCTTGGGATAGATGGCTGGTCGGCATAGCCCATGCTTCATCATTTCGTCACGATATTGACGCGTAAATGTCATATATTCGTAACAATTCTCTTGCAATGGGGATCGAAATGATGAATGTTCTAGGTGTGTTCACGTTTGTCTTATTTGGTATTTTTCTGGTCGTCATTCCGACCACGGGTTTTCTTTTGGCATTGCTTATCAACTACTTCAGGGGCGATACGAATAGGCGCAAATTTGCTCCACCGTTTGAGTAAGCTCAAAAAGGAATCATCGACGATAATCTCAAGAAAAGATTTGGTTGATCGAATATTTTCTGCTTAAAATCTATTATGCTCGAAACCTCAAAACATATCCTTTCAACCTTTGACGAGGCACTGGAGACTCTGTGCAATAAGCTTCTCTGGATGGCGAGCCTGACCGAGAAGATGGTTCAAGATGCTTACGGTAAGGGCCTTAAGGAGCAGTTTTGCCCCGTTGATATCATCGAAGACGAAGAGGTCGATAAACTTGAAAAGGAGATCAATCAACGTGGCTTCGAAATTTTAGTTCGGTTTCAACCAGTTGCAGCCGATTTAAGGCAGGTCATTTCGAGTATGCGTGTGAGCCAAAATCTTGAACGTATTGCTGAGCACGCGATGAGTATTGGCCGAAGGGCAAGCACCCTCAGGAATCTCCCCAAGGCCGAAGAGGGGGCTCTGTTGGACCCCATGTATCGGGAGGTGATCAACCTCTTGAAGGATGCCGTCACAGCATTTTCCAACAAAGATGCAAATTTGACGGGAACCTTGAGGGAACGCGATGAGATGATTAACACCTTCAACAGCCAGATTACGGAAAAGTTGACTCGACTCATGATGCAACATCCTGAAAATGTTGTCGTCTATCTCAATTTGGTCTTTATAGCCCGACATCTTGAGCGGATAGCCGAATTGGCCAAATCCATTGGTGATGACGTGGTTTTTGTGGTTTCAGCTTTGGACGTAAGGCGCGTTCATTCGCTTAAGAGCTGACTCGATATTCATCAAAAATCGGCTCCTCCAACCCCCTCAACGCGTCGTGGATCATATGGCTTAAGTTTGACTGCGTTAGGGTTCTTGGAATGCCACGGACGACGCTCAAACAACAATGCAGACGGCTGTTTATTAAACGCCGGAAGAAGTGAATTCCTTGAAGGCTTTTTCGATTGCTTCAAGGGTTTCACCGGTGCATTTCTGAATCCGACCGAACATTTCCTCCTGCTTGCCCTCGACATATTGGAGATCGTCATCCGTGAGCTTACTCCACTTCTGTTTCAGTTTGCCCTTAATAATGTTCAAGTCGGCTTTCGTTCCGAGTGTATTCATAGCAATTCCTTTTTTTCTTTGATTCCATTCCGCGTCCCGTCAAAACTCCATTTTGGGTTATCTCCTGCTCAGACCGCCGGTAAAAAGCAGAACCAGCAGGATAAGCAAAATGAGTCCAAACCCACCTCCGCCCACCATCGGTCCGCCGAGGTAAAATCCGCCGCCACCGAACAAGAGCATCAATACGATTAAAATAACGAGTAGATTCATAATCGTTACTGTAGTCCTCGTGGGCACGAACACCAGTGGGGTGAAGACCCCATGGCACGGCTTGCGTCTCGCGTGGTAAGTTTATCAATCAATCCATTATGAAAAAACGCCACAAAATAAGTGTGTCCGATGATCGGATCGGTTCCGATGAGCCTCTCGACGAAGCCAACAGGCAGAAGGGCGATACCCAAGGCATCGTAGTCCAAGAGGGAGAAGTTCCAGAGTCAGACCACCGCGTCAGCAAAATTGAGCCCGATGACGAGCACAATAACGAGAATTTGATTGAAGAAGGTTTGCAGGGCTACATGCACGATTCACTCACGAAACCTCGCAAGACCACCTAAAGCACGCACGGTTTCACAGGTAAGAAATCTAGAAATTGATCCATTATGAACAAACCTACTGTTTCCCAAAAAGCACTCCATGAAAAGGAGCGAAAGGCCAAGGAGGCGATCCCAACTCCAAAGCCTCAAAAGCGAGATAACACCTTTTCTCAATCCCGCGATAACCGCGAAGATCGTGACACACGCCAAACGAAGACAGATCAATCTCAAACATTTCCACACGCGCCGTAAACACTACCCATGATCGAAAGTCCACAGGAAAAGTCGGTGGAGATTCTCTCACCCGAACAGATCGCCCGAAAGACAATAGACGATCTGGCGGAAGCCTATTTCACAACGGCGACCCGCAAAGAGGCTGAAGTCAACGAAGGTGGTCTCGTCGATGCTACCGACTCTTCTTGTAGCTATCAATCCCACCAGTAGGGAATCTCTCGATCTGTCCACTTTGCGAGATGACGTTTCTCTTCCATATAGTAGGCGCGGTAAGCCGGCAAGCGCAGTTGCACGGACAAATCCGTCCGGGGATTGGCAGCCATGACATCGAGCGCCGCGAGGCGGTTTCCTTCCGGCAGATGGGCCATGAGCGCCGCTTTAGCCGGCGTGTGGACCGAGCACAACTCCCGGCCCCGCGAGCAGGCGACATAAGAGGACCTGGCATCCAGCCGGGCAGCGGCCACCACCACCCGCTCGCAGGTCCGGCCCTGCGCCTTGTGCGAGGTGACACCTGACTGCCGCGAGCGGTGGCGGTATAAATCCAGCCCTGACGAGCAAGCTTGAATTTTTTCAAACGCGATGGGGTGTTTCTCTTGCGCGTCATTTCTCATTACTTTTTCACGCCAAGGCTTGACTCCTCCTTCCGGATGCATCGTTGCGCCTTTGCTGCCCGGTCTTTTTTTGGATGCAGAGGCATTTGACTAAAAAAGACGTGGGGTGAACACCCCATGGCATGGCTCGCGTGTCGAGGGCTAAGCTTGAATTGAAATAACATCCAACAACCCCCTGCCCACCCCTCACCCCCATGTCTAAACCTGCCATATTCGGAATTGTTAAAAACGAAACTCAAGCTCGCTCCGCCATAACTGCCTTGGAATTGGCCGGCTTCATTGCAACGGATATTTCCGTTTTGAGCGGCTGCGCCGATTACGACATCAACGGCGTCGAACAAATCGGATTTGGTAAGACCCGCGAGGCAGGCCTCGTTAATGCGACCAAAGCTCCGGAAGGCGCCACGAGCGGCGCTGCCACAGGGGGCGCCCTAGGCGGTCTGGCGGGTTGGCTTGTTGGCATTGGTGTGCTTGCCATACCGGGTGCCGGCCCCTTCATCGCTGCCGGTCCGATCTTGGCGGCGCTGAGTGGAGCTGCCCTGGGTGCAACAGCGGGCGGATTGGCCGGAGCCTTGATCGGTTACGGCATACCCGAGTACGAAGCCAAGCTTTATGCCGGAAAACTGGAATTGGGACACATTCTTATAGCCGTGCACGCGATTAATTCCAGCGAGGCCGATGCCGCGAAAAAGGCGCTCGAAAGCGTCGGAGCAGAGGAAATTAATATAACCTCGGAAGTCATTAATCAGTAAGCTGGAACCTAATATTTATGATCTTATGCAAAGTGGACGAGTCGGGACGCGTCCTGACGATGAGTTACAGTCAGCACATCGGAGCCGAGGAAATGCGATGCTGTTTGGGAACGGTCCGGGACCTCATGGAGAACCTTAAGCCCGGCTTTCTTCTCTTGACCGACCTGAGCAACCTGGAGTCGATGGATGCGTCCTGCGCTCCAGAACTTGGCGCGATTATGGATCTTTGCAGTGCGAAAGGAATTTTAACCGTGGTGCAAGTGATTCCCGATCCCAATAAAGACATCGGTTTCGATCTCATTTCTCACTTTCACCATGACCCGCCGGTTAAGACGCAGACGCACGCGAGCCTGGCGGAGGCGATCAAAAATTTGCAACCTGAACCCTTGGCGTCCCCCCCGGTGGACCTGCCTTCCACCTAAGGCCGGGAAATTCTCATAGGGCATCTTCATCCGCCCGAGAATGCCGACCCGCCACCTGACTCCGCTCTCAACGGGAAGACTGGTGCTTGATGCTTAACCGATTGAGGGCTATCGTCATTTTGAAAGAAATGGGCGCAAAGCCTGCTGTGCAGGCCCGAGGTGGCCTAGGGCCTGTTAACACTATTTTATGGACAGATCGCTCGTACTCGGAAAAGCCATCCTGAAAGGATGGCCGTCACTCAGCCCAAGGTTGGCGCGCGGGACAACGTCCCACGCGCCTACCCTGGGTCAACGGCAACGAGGACCAACCCTGGAAGGCACTACTGTCCGGTTAAGATCGAGGTTTTGAGAGGTAAAAGGGGTGTGCACGATTTCAATTCCGGAAGCGATAAGCTTGCCGGATGCACACCGGCAAGCTCATTTTCAATCAACTCCTGCGTCCACTTCACCATAATGTTTTTCGTCGGATCGTGGCCCGCTACGATGGGGATTACCGCATCCGCGCATTCTCCTGCTGGGATCAATTTATTTGCCTCGCCTTCGGGCAACTGACCTTTCGCGAGAGCCTGCGCGATCTCGAGCTCGGTCTGCGTTCGCGGCCCGAACATCTCTATCATCTCGGCCTGCGCGGGCGGGTTTGCCGTAGTACCCTGGCCGAGGCCAACGAGCAACGCGACTGGCGCATCTACGCCGATGTTGCGGCCGTTTTGATCCGGCACGCGCGCCGACTTTACGTCGGGGAAAGCTTCGGCGTGGAACTGGGCAACGTCACCGCCTACGCCTTCGACGCCACCATCATCGATGTCAGCCTGGGCCTTTTTCCGTGGGCTCGTTTTTGTCCCACCACCGCCGCCGTGAAGATGAATACGTTGCTGGATTTGCGCGGCTCCATCCCCACGTTCATCTCGATTACCAGAGCCACGCGCCATGATGTCAACGGGCTGGACGATTTGATTTTTGAACCCGGCGCGTTCTATATTTTGGATCGCGGCTACGTCCACTATGCGCGGCTTTATCGCATCACCCAAGCGGGCGCGTTCTTTGTCATCCGCGCCAAAACCGATCTGCGTTTCCACCGTCTTCACTCTCTTGCCGTTGACACCGCCGAGGGTTTGCGCTGCGATCAAATCATCTCGTTGGCCAGCGAAAATTCCGTCCGGGATTATCCGGATAAATTGCGGCGGATCGTCTTTTACGATGTCGAACACAAACGCCGGTTGGTCTTTTTAACCAATAACTTTTCGTTGCCTGCCAAGACCATCGCCGATCTCTATAAGAGCCGCTGGCAAATCGAACTCTTCTTTAAATGGATCAAGGGTCATCTCCATTTGCGGCGCTTTTGGGGCAATTCGATGAACGCCGTCAAAACCCAAATCTGGATCGCGGTGAGCGTTTACGTTTTGATGGCCATCGCCAAAAAGCAAACAAAAACCACGTTGAGCCTCCACGCCATTCACCAGATTTTGAGTGGAAATGTTTTCGAGAAGGAGCCTCTCCATCAACTGCTTACCAAAGACTATGACGCACATTTTCCCGCCCTCGATCCCAACCAGTTGTCACTCGAAGGCTTTTAACCGGACAGTAGTGCCTGGAAGGGTTGAATCAGTCCACCACCGCTGAGGCTTCAACCCTTTCAGGGTTGTACGTTTCCCAACCTACCCAGGGTAGGCGCTGCTGCGCCAACCCTGGGCTGAGTGATAGCAACCCCGTTGGGGTTGCCGCCGACAACCGACATTAGTGTTAATAGGACCTAACCTGCTGACTTATCAATTATGAAACGAATCGCCGTTCTTTTGGCCGAGGACCACATGATTGTCCGCCAGGGCTTGCGATTATTGATCGAGGCTGACGGTGATATCGAGATCGTCGGAGAAGCTAAAACCGGACGCGAAGCGGTGCAAATGACCCGCGCTCTTCGTCCCGAGGTCGTTATCATGGATATCGCCATGCCGTTGCTGAACGGCATAGAGGCAACCCGGCAGATTCTCAAGGCCATCCCCGCGACGAAGGTGCTTATTCTATCCGCGCACAGCGATCCCGAGTACGTCGAGCAGGTCGTCAAGGCAGGGGCTTTGGGCTATCTGGTCAAGCAGTCTTCAGGCGAAGTTGTGGCCAAAGCCATTCGTGAATTGCAGAAAGGGAAAAGCTTTTTTACCCCTTCGGTTGCCAAACGCCTGAAGGACGAGTACCAGAAGTCACCCGATGGAGTTGGTCTGCGAAAGAAAATCGACCACCAATTAACTTCGCGTGAAGCCGAGCTGCTTCAAATGATCGCGGAGGGCCATGTGAACAAGCAGATTGCCTCGGAACTCGGCATCAGCATCAAAACGGTCGAAAAGCATCGTCAGCATCTGATGGAGAAGTTGAGTATCCACGACATTGCCGGCCTCACCCGTTTCGCCATTGCCGCGGGAATCATTGAAAGCAGCGTTCAATCGACAATTGCCCAGGACGCGCCTTCCAAATAGGACAAGGTTTCGCGGCAAGTCCCACCTGAGGGACCCTACCGGCGTCCGACTCAACAGCTTGGTCTAGCTCCGGGGAGCCCGCCCACCGAAGAGGGCCACGACGAAAAAGACGAGGAAAAGGAAGAAGAGAATCTTTGCGATCTCCGCCGCGAGTCCGGCCAGCGCCCCAAAACCTAGAAATCCCGCAATGAGCGCAACAACTAAAAAGACAACAGCATAGTGTAACATATTAAATCCTTTGTTTCTGGATGACTAAGCCTAAGCCCAAAGAACCCGGCCGCCTATGGGGTGAATACCCCATGGCGTCCGCGCGGTTTCCCTGTATAAAACATCGCCCAAGGGGAGAGACAGCTTTAGGGAAAATCCCTATTGACCCAGCTAAAAACACTACCTACGATTCGAGCATTCGGCTGTATCACTGTCATAATACGATCATCTTTGTCCCCGATGATCATTCCAACCCGCACCGGCCCTAAATCCATGAAAACAACTCCAGATCAAACCCATGTCCAAGTTGCCAAAGCGTCCCGAACAACTCGCGCCCGCAAGTCGGGTGCGGCGCGCGCGGCGGCATTAATCGTTTCCGGACTGCTCGCGACGTCCTGGCCGGCGATGGCACAAGTGGCTCCTCCGCTGCCTAGTTCCACCCTTTTGGGCGCCACAACGATCACCGATACGGGCGCGACGCCCGGTTCTATTTACGGGAACGTGGATCTGTATCCTGGGACTTCCATTACAGGAATCCTGCCCGTCGATGTGACCGGGACCATTAACATCAATAACCCGGCGGCCAAGACCGCTCAGGGCGTTGCCTCCGCGGCTTACAACACCCTGGCCAACGGCGAGCCGGTGGCGACCAACGAGTCGGGGAAAGATCTGGGCACTTTGACGCTCGCACCCGGGGTCTATCAATTCAACAGCTCCGCTCAATTAACCGGAACGCTCAAACTCAACAACGCAGGGAACCAAGCAGGCGTATATGTTTTCCAGATCGCCAGCACCCTGACCACGGCCACCGGCTCCTCGGTGGTGTTGCTTGGCGGTTCGGATCCCAACATATTTTGGCAGGTCGGCACTTCAGCCACCCTCGGCAGCGCGACCGTGTTTGTCGGAAATATCGTTGCCAGCACAAGCATCACCCTGGATCCGGGGGCCACTCTCTCGGTTGGGACTGCCTCGGCGCTTAATGGAGCCGTCACGATGGCTGGCGGTAATACGGTCAATCTCAACGGCCCGGGCAGCCCGGCAGCCCCTTCGTCTCTCCTCCCCGCGGGCGCGAATTATTGGGACGGCGTCGAGGTGCCGGTTGTTGGGGCTACTGCTACCACTGCTAATTGGTCGGACAGCAACTGGACTGCCGATCCCACCGGTACAACCGCCCCGACGACCCTCGCTGCCGGGGCCGATGTCGTTTTTTCAGTAACAGGCCCCGGTCCGGCGACTTACTATCCGCCGCAGCATGAAACGACCGTTCTCGATGTCCCTGAAACGATTTCAAGTCTTACGGTCAACGATCCGGTTGCGGTGACGATCGGCAATCCGATCTCCGGTGCCAAACTCCTCACGATTAACGGGAGCAGCGGCAAGGCCTCGGGAATCACGATCAACCCCGGCGCGGGCCTGACGACGATCAACAGCAATGTTGCGTTCACCACCTTGGCTGCTCAAACAATCACGGTTAATAACACGGCCGGTTTGGTGATTAATGGCATTGTGAGTGGATCGAGTGCATTGACCAAAGGGGGAGTCAACACGCTCATTCTGACCGGAGCCAACACCTATGCGGGTGGCACGACGATCAGCGCGGGCGCCCTCGCGGTGGGCGACCCGACCGGGCTTCTTCACTCGAGCACGGCGCTGGGTACCGGCAGCGTCACGAACGGCGCAGCGCTCGCTGCCCTTGGTTCCACGTTGGAAACAACAGCCAGCACGGGCGGTAGTACCGAGAAGATCAATGTCACTGGCGCCTATACCCAGAACGCAACCGGCAACTTGCTGCTGCAGGTGGTCAGTTCGCCGGCGCCTACACCGTCGATGAGTTCGGGCACTGCCGGAACGAACTACGATACGCTCGCTGCGACCGGAGCAGCCTCGCTCGGAGGCACGCTGTTTCTGAACTTCAATGCTCCCAGCGTTCCAAGCCAGGGACAGCGCTATACCGTCGTTACATCAGCGGCAGGTCCGGTGACAGGTCAGTTCACCAACAACACCACGGATACGACGGGCCTCCCCGCGTCATTCTTCCCGGTCACAACCTACAACGACAACTTCGGGAACCCCGCGCTGAACAATAGCGTAATTATCACGCTGATCCTGCCATTCACCTCGGCCAACTTCCCTGGGTTGACGGGGAACCAGAATAATGTGGGCACGGGTGTTACGAACACCCTTGTCACGCTCAACAATGCGGGCCTGCTGGGGACGTCCACGGGCCTTGGCGCCGACTTCTTCAACAACATCGTCACGGGGCTGAACTTGGCCAGCTACTCGGGCACCCTCGGCGCCGCGCTGGACCAGTTGTCTCCGCAGCGGTTTGAAATCCTCCACAATGTTGCGTTCGACAACTACGCGCTTGATGTCCAGAATCTCGATGACGAACTGGCCCGCGAGCGCACGGGCACGGGCGGCATCGATACGTCCGGGTTTGTGTTTAATGACAGCCGGCTCGGGCCCGAGTTGTCCCAGATCAAGGGCCGTTTGCTGGCTTGGTCCCCTGCGCCTGAACCCGGCCTGCTCAGCGATTCGACCCAGGCTGTTCTTGGCGGGGTTCAGATGTTCGACGATAAGGAAATAAAGAAAATGGCCCATCAGGAATCTGTGAATCAGTGGAACACGTTTATCGATGGTGGCGTGGACTTGGGCCAACTGGATCACAACGCCGATGCGTCCCACGCTTCCTACACCACGGGCCGGGTCCGTGCCGGCGCCGATTACCGCGTTTCAACGGATATTCGAGTGGGCGCGCTCTTCGGGTACAGCCATACCGATGCCGATCTCGATAACGAAGGCAGCAAGGCGCATGTCGATAGCTACACGCCGGGCCTCTATGCGGCCTATGCCGACAAGGAGGGGTTCTATGCAAACGGCTTGTTCACCTACTCGCGCAACGACTACACCACGGATCGCAATATCATCATCCCTGGAGTCAATCGCACCGCGACGGGTTCGCCGAGCGGCAACCAGTTCGGGGGCGATGCCGATGGCGGCTACGAATTCCACAAGGGTAACTGGACGTTCGGCCCTAATGCCGGTTTGACTTACGTCAACCTGGGCATTGACAGCTTCAATGAAAGTGGAGCCGGCGCGGCCGACTTGAACGTCAACAACCAATCGGCCGATTCGCTCCGCAGCCGCCTGGGCGGAACGGTTCGCTATCAAGGTAAGATTGGTTCGGTTATCTTGACCCCGCACCTGAGCGCGTTCTGGCAGCACGAGTTCCTCGACAACGCCGCGAATATCACCAGCTCGTTCGCAGGGTTGCCCGGGGGCACCTTCTCCGTGCGGACAACCAGGGGTGATCGCGACAACGCCTTGCTCGGGTTTGGAGTCGACGCTGAATTGAACAAGACCATCACCTTGTTTGTCGATTATAAGGCTGAGGCAGGCGGTTCAACCTTCTTTGGTCAGTCGGCCACAGGCGGCGTAAAAGTCGGTTTCTAGCGCTTTCAGAAAAACTGTAGCCGCCATGAGGCCGTGGCCGTTTGAGGCCCGGAGGGCCAAAAGGCGGAAGTGCGGCTACGATATTTTTGAAAACGCTTTAATCGCAACGTCCGTGCTTTTTTGGAATGCCTCAGGATGAGGTGAGGGACCGATTTGAAAGCGCCAGCCGAGCCGCCCGCTTTTTTAGCAACTTGCCTTTGCCGAATAATTTTCGGCACTGGTCGCGAAGGGGTTTGGCGATCTGAACGCAGAAAAAGGAGTTTCCTTTGACCACCTCGCGAACAGCCTGGGCAAGAACCTGTGTCGACGATTGCTTGATCAGATACCCGGACGCGCCCAAAAGCACGGCTTGCTTAATGTATTCCGGATCGGGATGCGCGGAGAGAATAAGCACCCTGGTCGTAGGGCGGATTTCCAGGATCTGCCGGGTCGCCTCCAGTCCGTTCAGCAAAGGCATCGCGAGATCCATGACAACGACCTCGGGATGAAGGCTCATGGCCAGCCGTACGGCTTCACGCCCGTTTTTTGCCTCTCCCACGACTTTGATATCTCCGTCCAACTGAACCGATAATTTTAAGAACTTACGGATGTTCGCGTGATCTTCCGCCAGGAGAACCGTAACTTGCTTTTTTATGGGCAAGCAATCAATGGGTTCTTGTCTTTTCATTTTGATTGAATGGGTATCCACCAAATGTCTGAATCACGTCGTTGAATCGCCATCACGAAGAGAGCATAGGCTTGAATAGCATCAGGGTGATATGGGGTGTTCACCCCATCGGAGGAATCCATGAGCCTCCGCACAGACATTTCACCAGTTAAACGGACGAATGGATTGGCGCCATGGCCTGCAATAAATCGGCCAAAGGCACAGTGGCAAAGGAGCTTGCCGTGTCGGACATGGCGTAGGGAAGAATCAATAGTCCCGCATGGACGAGGGAGCCGCAGCTATAAACCACGTTGGGCACATAGCCTTCGCGTTCTGTTTCGTCCGGGCTAAGGAGTGGCCGCGTCAGACGGCCGATCACGCGCGTGGGATCCTCCAAATCCAGAAGGAAGGCCCCGATGGAATACTTGCGCATCGGGCCGACTCCGTGGCTGATGACCAGCCAACCGGCTTCGGTTTCAATCGGCGAACCGCAGTTGCCGATCTGTAAGAATTCCCAGCTATAGGTTGGTTTGAGAAGGGGCACCTTGGTGTGCCAAAAGTGCAGGTCATCCGAATACATCAGGTAGAGATTTTCCGCGTCCTGCCGTGAAAGCATGACATATTGGCCTCGTATCCGGCGCGGAAAGAGGGCCATGCCTTTGTTCTGCACTTCGGGACCGTTCAGAGTGCAGATGCGAAAGCGGAGAAAATCACTGGTTTCCAAAAGCTGGGGAATGGTGACCCGCCCATCGTAGGCGGTGTAAGTGGCGACATAGGTGGCGACGCCATCTTCCTCCACAAACCGAACGAAGCGCGCGTCCTCAATACCATTCGATTCATTCGGCGCATTGGGAAAAATGACCCGTTCGGTCAGCGGCTGCTCCGGCAGATAGACGACTTCATAATTGGATTTTGCGAGGTTGAGGAGGCGGCTGGCGGTACGATCAAATTCGGTGTTGCGGTGTTGCGCGTAGCGGCGCAGATATTCGATTTCATGGCTGAGTTCATCCACGGTGAAACTATCGCGCAGGGTTTTAAGAATCGTTTCCGCAATATTATCGACCACGCCCAGTTCCTGGAGCTGATGCCAGAAAATGCCCTTATTGTAGGAGGCGGGCGGGATGTGATCCGGCGTGGTCACATAACGCGAAGGCGTATCGATCTGAATTTTGCCCTGGCCATCGATCGTGCCTGTGCGAAACGTGATGGAAGAGATATGGCCCTCGCCTGTCGCGCGCAGGCTGAGAATGAAGCGCAAGGTTCCCTCGGGAAGGCTGGTTTGATCCGGATGCGGAACGATGGAAGGGTTGAAGAGCGCCGCGGCCTCCAAGGAGTATTCATGTGTGAAGTAGGCCCCGATGAGAAGTTTGCGTTCCTCGGAAAGCGGCTGATCCGTGGGCAACAACCGGCGGACAAATTCATAGCGCGCGAGAAAGTAATCGAGCAGTCTCTGGTGGCGCGTTTTAAACTCAGCGAGGACCTGCCCGAGCATCTCGGTCACCTCCGCCTCCGGCAACGCCAACACGCGCGCCAGGATGCGAAGCGGACGCTCATCTCCGACTGGATTGAAGGGTCGAAAGAGCACGCGCGAGGCGTCGGGTTTAAGCACAATACCGGTTCTGGTAACATTCATCGAAGGGAATTCTTTCTATTGGGCCTTGATCAGGCTATGGGCTTTCAAGGCTTCAGTTTCATGATCGGTCGGTTTCTTGAAGGCTTTAAGATCGTTTTCGAGCAGTTCCATTTCACTCAACGCGATCAGGTAGGCCAGGGTTGATTCGGCCCCCTGGTTTTGATTGACGCGATCGACGTGCAGGCCGTCGCAACAGCCGCCCGTTTTCGAATCGTAAAGGGAGAGTCCCAGGTCGTTGCGTCCCAGGAACCACTCGAAGGCGATGCGCGCTTCCTCGTGCCAGGTCACATCGTCGGTGGATCGGTAGGCCTCCAGGCACGCCGAAATGGTGCTGTGAGCCTCGATCGGCTGTTGATCGAAATCGGCCCTCTTCGCGCCGCGCGGATAAAATCCCTCCGAGCCAATGGGACGAAAATGGCCCTGGGGTGCTTTTTGCACGGAAACCAGCCAGCGGAGCGACCGCAACCCAATCTCGAAGGCCCGCGGGTTGTCCGCCCAGCGTCCGCTGAGAATCAGCACGTGGGACAACAGGGCATTCGCATAGGAAAGACTCTCCTCAAACCAGGGCCAGTCATCAGTCTCCGTCCGCTCAAAAATGTCGATGAGGCGTTCGGTGAGCGTATCCCGGGCTTGCGCGGCAATGCGGTCGCCGCTCAAGCGGCGAAAATATTCGTAGATGCCCAGGAGCGTATACGCCCAGGTGCGGGGCGATTTTGCATCGAGAACGGACGGGAGAGCGCGCTCGAACATTTGGGCGGCCCACTCCTGCAGATGCCGGTGCTCGGAACGTCCCGCGCAGGTGCCGAGTGCCCATAGGGCGCGGCCCTGACTGTCTTCCGAGCCTTCGGTCTCAAGCCAGCGCCGGTCAAAACCCATGAAATTCCGAAAACGCTTCGAGTCGGGGTTAAAGGCGTACTGCATAAAGCTCGCGTAGGTTTCCGCCAGCCGATGCAGTTCGGGTCCTTCCAATTCCAGCTCCTCCAACAGCACCGTGATGATCAGCGCCCGGGCGTTATCATCGATGCAATAACCATGACGAAAATCGGGCAGCGAGTAGATCGCATGCTGATAGATGCCCGTGGAATCCGACAACCGCTTCAGGTGGTCCAGTCGCAAGTCGGGCAGCTCCAGGAGATCTTCCTCCAACGTTCTCACGCCAAGACGGCGGATGGACTGGCTGGTCGGGTTGCGGCGGGCGCTCTCGAAGGAGGCCATGTAACTCTGCGCGGCCTTGCTCCAGACCATCTCGCGTCCCAGCAAATAGGCACGCTTGCGCATGGCGTGACGCCGGGTGTCATCCGCGAGCAAATCGATGATCGCCTGCGTCATCGCCATGGAATCGCCGAAGGGCACCAGAACGCCCCGACCGTCGCCCAGGAGTTCCTCGGCGTGCCAATAGGGAGTGGAAATCACCGCCTTGCCGCAGCCAAACGCATAGGCCAGCGTGCCGGAGGTCGCCTGCGCCACATTCTGATATGGCGTGATGTAGAGATCGGCCACGCCGAGAAACTCCTTCAATTCGTTCTGGTCCACAAAGCGGTTGTAAAAGCTCACATGACGTTTGATTCCCAGGTCCTTGGCCAGCCGCTCCAGCGTGAGGCGATAAGCCTCGCCGTGTTCACGCACCAGATTGGGATGAGTCGCACCGAGGATGATATAGACCAGATTGGAAAACTTTTTGACGACTTCAGGCAAGGCGCGAAGAACATGTTCAATGCCTTTGTTGGGCGACAAGAGCCCAAAGGTGAGGAGAACCTGCTTTCCTTCCACGCCGAACTGGTCCTTGTAAAAGTTCGAATCAACAAACGGCATGTCGAGGATGCCGTGCGGGATGAGGTCGATCTTCTCGCCGGGCACTCCATAAATATCCCGCAACATTTTGGAGCCGCGCTCGCTCATCACCACCAGGCGCGCGGAGAGCACGCCCAACTCCTGAATCACCCGGCGCTGGTCCGCGCTGGGGTTTTGCAGGATCGTGTGCAGGGTGGTGACGACCGGTATGCGCAGGTCGCGCAAAAGCGCCAGGATAAAACTGCCCGCCGGGCCGCCATAAATCCCGTATTCATGCTGCAGACAAACCACGTCGGCATTGCTGAAATTCAGGTAATCGGCCGTGCGACGATACGAATCGAGATCATTTTCGCTAAACTCAAACCGCACCTCGCCGGGATATTCGTAGCCGTCGGGCAAGTCGTTCACCGGCGCGACAAAGCTTTCGACCTCCGGATATTGCCCGGTGAAGGCATGGCGCAAATCATGCGTAAACGTCGCTATCCCGCACTTGCGCGGAAGGTAATCGCCTAAAAACGCGATCTTTCTGATTTCGGTTATATCACTCAAGGGAGTTCCTTTCCGGCAAGTTGCGAAGCCCGCCACGCTAAACATAGGCCCGAATAACACAGGAGAGCTATGGGGTGTTCACCCCATAGGCACTACGATCATTCAAGCTTACATTAAATCAAGCAAAAGGAATTTTATGATAAAAATGGCCGGCATTATTTTAATTGTTTTGGGGATATTGGCGCTCGTCTACCAGGGATATACCTACACGGAAACGAAGCAGGATGCCCAGATTGGATCACTGAAAATTCAACACAATGAAACGCAAACGGTTCCGCTTCCTCCCATCGTCGGAGGTGTGTTTATCGCCGCGGGCGTCGCCGCTTTATTTATTGGAAAGCGCAATGCTTGATTTCTGCATACAAAAAAAGACTTAAAGCCTTTGTATATGGATAGTCTTCATCGGAGCATCGCTGACGACACCATGGAATCAGGGCTTTCCCGTCACGCCTCCCGGTCACAGGCTGGTCGTCCCTGGCTGCGATTTGGAAATGAGCGCACCCGTTTGACCGTTGAATCCGTCCTGCTCGGTTTGGCGGTTGTTCTCGCGGTCGTCTGGTTTTCGACCCCCTATTTTGTTCGCGACTACATCAACC
Organism: uncultured Verrucomicrobiae bacterium; assembly: GCA_963702985.1. Lineage (GTDB taxonomy): Bacteria > Verrucomicrobiota > Verrucomicrobiia > Methylacidiphilales > UBA1321 > JABDGH01. Next base: position 3,188,087 of record OY969777.1, on the reverse strand, counting down.
GGGATCTTTCCGGCCTCCCTAATTATACAGGCCGCGTGGAACGGGTTCGAATTCATCCATGGACCGCCAGCATTGATATTTACGATGTGCATCTCGACAAGAAGAGGGCAGAAATCCCCGTCCACTCCTTTTATTCGCCCCGCTGGAACATTTCTCTGCAATGGTCGGAAATCTTTCACGGCGTGAACCGGGCCTCCGTCACCATATTTGATCCGCAAATCAATCTTGTTGCGGGTCCCGATTCGGTGGAGAGCCAGATTTTCATCGGCAAGGTTTGGCTCGAAGCCATCAAGGATTTGATTCCCTGGCGCGTTAATCAAGTCGCAATCCACCGGGGCGATCTTCATTATCTGGATTTACATTCCAGTCCGAAGGTCGATTTGGAATTGAGTCAGATCGAAGTTGCCGCCGAGAATATGAGCAACAGCCTGGGACTAAAGGTTCCGTTGCCGGCGACGGTTAAAATCACAGCCCGCCCCTTGCTGACGGGAACTTTTGAAATGAATCTCGCCGTCAATTTTGACGAGCAATTCGCGACTTTCACTCAAAACTTCCGCATGGAGCATGTGCCGGCCGTGGGAGCCAATTCTGTCCTTCAAAAATACCTAAAAGTCCGGGTCAAGAGCGGCGAAATCGGGATTTACAGTGAACTTGCCAGCGACAAGGGAATTTACCACGGCTACGTGAAGTCTTTTTTCTACAGACTTGAGTTCGAGCCCAAGGCTTCCGACGAGGGAAATCCCGGGGCCATTTGGTCGGGAGTTCTCAACACGGTGAAGGGACTTTTTGAAAACGACAAGCAGGTGATCGCCACCCAGAGCGAAATATCGGGACGGGTGGATCAACTCCAAGTCGATTCCGCGAGCGTCATCATGGGTATTTTGTCGAACGCCTACATCCGAGCCCTTCGCGCCGGTTTTGACCCAACCCATTCTCCACCCAAACCAACCGATACCGTCACCACCCCCTCATCCGCATCAACCGAAAGAGAAGCAACCCTGCCGTCTCCCGCGGCAAAAAAATAAATAATCCTCCCACAAAATATTATCACGACGCTAATCCTCCTTATTGTTGTCCTTGTTCTTCTCTTCGGCGGCGGCGGGTATGCGTACCGAGGCCATGTCGGGGGCGGCGGCGGGATTGGCCTCGTACTCGTTATCTTGCTTGTGCTTTACCTGCTCGGCTACCTTTGACGGCTAAACCTCACAAACTAGAAGCAGGCCGGCAGAGGTGTTTGATCTCATCGGCCCCCCAAGGCTAAAACAGGACAGTCCCCGACAAGGAATTTTATTTCTTTTTTGCGGGCGGGGATTTTTCATCGCCCGGGTAGGACTTGGTGCCAGGCCAAAAGAGCCGCCACGGTTCCCGCTTGAGAGTATCGGTGAATTGCTCGGTATTCTTGATCACCTGCGGAATCTGGGAATTGTTCAGCGTCTCCATGAACGTCTTCGCATTTTTGATCGTGAGAGCCAGATCGGAGCCGGGCCCGGTCAGGCGCTTCATATTATCGGAAACCGCTTCGGAGATGTCAGGCACCCGTTCTCCCACAAACTCGGTGTGATTCTCCGCCAATCCGGTGCTTTCATCTCCGTGCACAAAGTCGATCACCTCCTGGCCCATGAGACCCTGTTGAGTTAAATGCACCGTCACCGTCCGAAAGATCTCCGCTTTTCTCTCCACCTGCACATCAATGGAGACTTCGTAATCGGGATGTCCGGCTGGCCGCTTGTCCAGTGGAACCGGGGATTTGAGGGCCGTGACTTTCCCGATCTCGCGGCCCGCCAGGAGCACGGGCGCGCCCGGGCGAATGCCGTTGGCATTGTCGTAGTAGATTCGATAGGTGTTGAGCGGCTTGATGACGCCGGGCATTCCGATGACGACCAGAACGGCGATCAAAATACCGAAGGTCACCAAGACCAGGATGCCCGTGGTGATTTCATTCTTGTGGATTTGCATAAGTCACTCCTTGGAGTCTTTGTGTTCTGAATAGGACGAAAGAAATTCGCTGACGATGGGGTTGTCCGAATGTCGAAATTCCTTGGGCGTCCCTTCGAGAATGATTTTGCCTTTATCGAGAAACGCCATGCGCGTCGCCACGGCAAAGGCGCTCTCCATTTCGTGGGTGACGACAATGGCGGTGACCTTCTGCTTATCACGCAATTGGACGATGAGATCATCGATGTGCTTGCTGTTGATCGGATCGAGCCCCGCCGTGGGCTCATCGAAAAGAATCAACTCCGGTTCCATGGCCAGGGCGCGCGCCAGGCCCACCCGTTTCTGCATGCCGCCGCTGAGCTCGGAGGGAAGCTTGTCCTTGGCGTCCTTAAGCTCCACCAGTTCCAGCTTCTGATCGACGATGGAATCAATCTCCTTGTCGTTTTTGTCCGAAAGCTCCTTCAGCGGCAGCCCGATATTTTCGCGCACGTTCATCGAGCTGACTAACGCCGCATTTTGATAGACCATTCCGATATGCGTCCGGGCCTCGTTTAATTTCGGCCGCGAAAGTTTGGTGAGGTCCTCTTCCTTGAAAAGAACGGAACCCGCATTCGGTTTAAGCAGCCCCATCAAGATGCTCAGCAACGTGCTCTTGCCGCCGCCGCTGAGCCCCATGATGACCAGGACTTCCTCAGCCTGGACGGAAAAATCAACGCCATCCAAAATGACTTTGTCCGCGAATTGCAATTTCACGCCGCGCATCTCGACCAGTTTTTCCGGAGCCGCGCTCATGGGAAAAAGGTGACCATGACAATGTTGCAGAACGAATCACAGGCAATCACGGCGCTGATCGCGGTCACCACGCTGGAAGTCGTCGCGATGCCCACCCCGACGGCGCCTCCCTTGACCGACAGGCCCTTGTAACAGGCGATCGTCCCGATGATGGCCCCGAACAGAAAGCTCTTCACAATTCCCGCCATCACGTCCTTCACCAGGAGGTTGGTCATCACCTGGTCGTAAAAAAAACCAGTGCTGATTTGCAGCATGAGACTTGAAATGAACATTCCGCCCAGGATGCCGGAAACGACGGAAATAACGGTCAGGCAGGGTGTCAGGAAAAAGATCGCCAGAATCCGGGGCGTGACCAGATAGCGAAGCGCGCCGATGCCCATGCCTTCGATGGCGTCCACCTCGCCCCCTGCGGTCATGGCTCCCAACTCGGCGGTGTAAGCGGCGCCGATTCGCGACGCCAGCACAATGCCGGTGAAAAGCGGCCCCATCTCGCGCGTGAAGGAAACGGACACCACCGCCGGAACCAGCGTGACGATGCCGAAACGCTGGAGTTGATAGCCGGTCAGCAAGGCCATGGTGAGTCCGATGAACACCGAAAGAAGGATGACCATCGGGACCGACCCCACGCCCACGCGATTACTCTGATAGAAAAAATGTTCCAGGCGAAAGGGCGCGCGACGCGTCGCGATCCGCTCCACGATTTCAGAGACCGTATCCCTCCCCATCCACACCAGGCTGCTAAGTTCCTGCAGCAGGAAAATGGTGAACGCGCCCAGTTTTGAAATCATATATTCCATAAACCTAGATGCCCGATTTGTGGAGCCGCGCCGTTACGCGTAAAAACGGAATGACGCTCCGCTGAGCAAGCCTTTACATCCTATTACTCCGAATGACTCCGAATGAACCCACCATGACGTCCCTAATGTCGGACACAAAAATATGTCTTTTATGTCCGACATGCTTGGACGATTTATTTAACCAACGTTGATGAAGATGCGGAACCCGCCGCGCTCGTCCCAGTATCCGCGATGATGGTGATAATTATCGAACTGGTGGTATCGGTGCTGCCCGTCATAAAAACCATCCCGGTCGTAGTACCGATGATGTCCGCCCCACTCATCCGCCCGTAACTGGCTGACTCCTCCCGCCAGGAAAGCGGAAAAGAGAAGGGCCATTGCCAACAACATTCCGCGGTTATGCCGCGATATTTTATTTTTCATAATCATAAGTTAATGGACTTCATGGACCATTGCAATGGGGTCTTCACCCCATAAGGTAATTCCTCCCGGCAGGGGACGATCCAGGCATCACGGAACTCCCTTTGATCGGGCTATTGATTTCGACATCATCCTGAAGCGGAATAAAAAGCCGCCGATAAACAGCAATTACAAGGCAGGGTTAAACCCCATTACCTTCACCCCACCCGCCACGTGGCATACACCCAGTAAAACAACAAACGAATGGGAATGACCTATGACAACACTTATTGAACCCATATTTCCCAGATAAAGATGGATGTAGAGTAAGAAATCTATATGATAGAAAACGTGATTATCAGAGGAGAATATAGCAAAGGAAATATCCAGAAATGATCGCAAAACCAGCGAAAGTAATGGGTGAAAGCAAAAAGCGGGGTCTTGGGGTCGAATTTGACGGTCGGTTAAAGCTGGAATTTCACGGATCGAAGGTGACCTCTGACGCGGGTTTGCTCGCTTACCGGGAACTCGACGAGGCGTTGAATCTGACCACGATGGCACGCGATGTCTTCACCGATCAACGCACAGGCAAGAACACCCAACACTCCATGGTGGCACTTTTGAGACAATCAGTTTTCAGCCGTCTGGCGGGTTATGAGGACACCAATGACGCCGAGCGTCTCTCGGTCGATCCCGCCATGCGCTATGTGGTGGGAGGAAGAGCTTGCGAGCATCAGGCGGCTTCGACCAGCCAGATGAGTCGATTCGAGACCGAGGTGCTGACCCAAGCTGAAAATCTCATGGCCTTGAAAAAGATGCCGGGCATGTGGAATGAACGGCTGCATCAACCAAGACCGATGAAGGAACTGGTTCTGGACATGGACAGCTCGGTCAGCGAAACCTACGGAGATCAAGAGGGCAGCGCCTACAACGGACATTTTGCCTGCACCTGCTATCATCCTTTATTCTGCTTCAACCAGTTTGGCGACGTGGAAGGCACGCTGCTGCGCGAAGGCAACGTGCATAGCGCCAAGGACTGGCAGGCCGTACTCGAACCGATTGTCGCCCGTTATCGTGGCCAGGAGATCGACTGCTACTTTCGCGGCGATGCCGCCTTTGCCAATCCAGACCTCTATGAGTATCTGGAAGAGGAAGGCTTTTTGTATGCCATCCGACTTCCAGCCAATGGCACCTTGAACAAAATGATTGAACCCCTTACGGTTCGTCCGGTGGGAAGACCCCCTGAAAAACCTCAAGTTCGGTATATGGACTTTGAGTATCAGGCCAAGAGTTGGAACTGTCCCCGCCGGGTGATTGCCAAAGTGGAATGGCACCGGGGGGAGTTGTTCCCTCGCATCGGATTCATCGTCACCAATCTGAGCCGGTCGGCAAAACGAGTGGTGCGTTTTTACAATCAGCGGGGGACGGCGGAGCAGTGGATCAAGGAAGGCAAGAATGCCATAAGGTGGACACGGCTTTCCTGCCATGACTTCGTCGATAACGAGGTCAGGTTGCTGCTCTTCGTACTGGCCTACAATCTGGGAAACTACTTGCGGCAGGCTGTATTGCCACGCTCTGTGAGTCACTGGACGCTGACGACATTGCGGGAGAAACTGATCAAGATCGGTGCCAAGGTGGTGACTCATGCCCGCAGGGTCATCTTCCAGATGGCAGAGGTGGCGGTTCCACGGGAGTTGTTCCAATCCATCCTCAAAGCCATTGACCGATTGCGATTGCCCCTGTCGGCCAGTGGATGAATGGAAAACCCATGAAGAAATCACCAAACACGGATGAAGTGTCTCTGCGTTCGGCCAAGGAGTCAACTCGCGGAGGGAAAATCGTCCAACCTAGGGAAAATGACACCAAATTGATACCTTGTGGGAGCTGGAAGGGGCTTGACAACGGCCAGCCTTGGCAAGAGTATTCCGAAAACGCTGCGGAGAACCACTTAGAGACCGTGAACATCGAGTCAAATGGGAAATCCCGGATAAAATCTGCTTCTAGGAATACGGAAAAGGTTCATTCTCCTGACACAGACCATGGCGAAAAATAACAGGCTAAAGAATGGAGTCGCTAGCAAGACCTCGATTTGGAGCTTGTTTCTGGCAACACGCGTACCGGACCGTTGGCTGAAGAAGATCAAGTTCGTATGGTGGGCACTTGTTCTAGGAGCCACTCTGACCTTGAGTGCCGTTCCAGCCCTCGCGGCTTACCCGGTGACTCGACCTGAGCGCACCACCCCGCCCGCGCCTGACTCAGCAATCACCGTTTATCCCGACAAGCTTAAACAAGTCATCCATGGCTTGGGCTTCGAAATCCAATCAGATTCCATTGCCTCGGGCAACAGGGGACTTCCTGACGCCACGACGAGTGTTCCACATGATCTGACGCCCTCCGAAAGGGAACGCTTCTACAACGAGATGCTAAAGGGCTTTCGCTACTGTCGTTTGGCTGGAGGCCTTTTCTGGCGGGGTCTCGACCCTGAACAAAAGTCGCTGCAGGGCCGATGGCCCGAGCAAATGGATGAACTGCGGGACATGATAACTAAAGCACGAATCGAAGGCGTCGCCTTTGAATATTGGTCCCCCGCTCCGCACTGGAAATCGAACCGACAATACACCGGAGGCAAAGATACAGAAAACGTTTTGCGCTGTTTCGGCAGGGATTTCGCGAACGATCCTGACTACCATGGCGACGTCGATCGCTTTCTCAACAATTTTTCCCAAGCCTGCCGACATGATCTTGAGACGTTGAAAACTGGCGGCATCCCCGTTGTCGCCTGGGGGCTCCAAAACGAACCAAACGCAAATACCTCCTATTCTTCCTGCACCTATAAACCCGATACCTATGCACGCACGTTCCTCGCGGTTGCGCCGGTCATTCGGGCCTTTGATCCTAAAATCTCAATTTATGCGGATAGTTGGGATTTACGTTATATCAAGCCCGTGCTCGCAGCCCCCGAGCAAGCCAAATTGGTGGATGGCCTGGCCATCCATGCTATTGGAACGGATTCTGCCAAGATCGTGCCTCGGACCGATAATTATTCTCAACCAGAGTTTGAAAATGAGTTTGAGTATCTCTCGGGACCGACCTCGCCGGATCGCTGTATGAATACCGTCCAGCAAATAATGAATTGGTTTCAGCTCCGCGGAGCGCCGACGTGGTATTGGATTCACGCGCTCAAGCCCATTGCCAACGTGGAAGCCAGCGGTTATTCGCTCGGCTTCTGGCGTCCAGTGAATGATTCCTCATCAACGGATGATCCAAAGTTTCCGGGACTAAAGCCCGGTTGCTGGACGTGGAACAAATATAATTGGAACGCCGTCGGCAGCTTCCTGCGCCGCATGCCGTGGGATTGTCAAGCGGTGGAAGTCACCGAGAACGTATCCGATCCAGACCTGCGCGTCCTCGCCTTCAGGCGACCCAACGGAAAACTCACGTTCGTCCTCTCCAACCGCAGTGGGAGCGCGCACACTTCCCACGTCACCACGGGCTTGCCCAAGGCTACATTCAAGGGCTACCGATATACGCCCGACGACGAACCGAGCGCAGATTGCCCCGGCAAGGAAATCGGTCCCCTGTCCGACGCCGTGATCTCACCGATGCTGACCGACCGCACTTGGGAATTCTGGGAACAACAATAACTAAGTAGCCCGGCGATTTATCGCCGGGTAGAGCATTGTAAATAATTCTGTAGCCAATGCAGGCCAAGGCCCGGAGGGCCGTTAGATTTTAGCCGGTGGTGAAACCACCGGTAGCCAGTCCACCCAACGGCGCGCCCCGGAGGGGCGCTGGAAACCATCGCTTCGCTCGTAAAACTTCCGTCGCCCCATCTGGGGCTAACGCCTTATATAGTCCGGACAACTTCGGAACGGTTCTTAATCGTGACATGACCATCATCATAGTTGCCATGACGACCGGTTCTCCCAATCGCCAGCAATTTCCATTGTACCTGGGGCAAAATTCCACGCCCCATGCCAATCGGGATTTGTGCTATAGCGAAGGAAAGACCGTGTTTGATGGCCAATGGGTCTTCTTCTTTGAAATAGATTCACCCGTTATGGCCTTACTCCTACTGGCTGTTGTGTTCTTAATCTTCCTTGGAGGCGTGCTGGGACTAGCCTATATGGGTGGAGTCTTTACTGGAAAAAATGAAGTGATCGCGAACGACAAGAGGATCGCGAATGCAGCTTCTCTGACAACCCAGCCACGTTAAAAGGGCCTGATGACATTGGAAGAGACCGCCACCGGTACGCGACCCCACGAATAGCTTTCCAGACACTTCACCTCGAACTTCCGCTTCGTTGAGAAGCCGTAAGCGTCGCGCACCGTACTATTATAGAAACGGTTAGGGCGTGGAATTCAGGGTCATCTGCGCCTGGTTGCGCGATATTTTAATCTTGAAAGGCTGGCCCGGAACCTTGGCGCTATCTGGTTTAAACAAGTCCGTAATGCTTACAACCGCCGCATCGTTCAACCCGAGAATGACATCGTTGGCCTGCAATCCGATCTTCGCAAGCTCGCTTCCCGCATCCACTTTTACCACAAGGACGCCCGTGACGCCCGGCGTGCCATAGACCGACATCTCGCCCTCATCGCGAATATTGCGGACCTGCGCTCCGTTCCAATCCTTCACCGTACCGTCGCGGGAGATTTGTTTGGGTGCGCCGCCTTTGACTCCCGGCAGTTCGGGGGTGCGGGCGATGGCTTTCAGCTCCGGTTTTTGCACGCCGAATTGGTCCATGGGAAAATTGACAAAGCCAAGGGCCAGAACGGGGGAACCATCCTTCACGTCGTAATTTCCCGAGGCGGGATCGACGAACTGGACATCGCCCGTCAGGGAATGTTCGTCGCGCCCGCTCTGCTTTTGCAGATCGGTTGCCGGCTGCGTCCCGGGCGCGCCATTTTTCTGTAGAAAATTATAATCCATTTCCTTGCCCCAGGGCGGAGGAGGCATCCCCGCCGGGTGATACCCGCTCCCAACGATATTATGACTGAAAACACCCTGACTCTCGGCGGGCCAGACATGCGGGCAAAACCCGCCATTCACCATGATGTTATTTTCGACCACGCGATTAAATCCTTCGCGATTCTTTATCCCGCCATTCAGGCACAGATTGTTCGTGATCTGGTAATTGGATGATCCGTCGTCGAGATCGATGTCCCATCCATGATCGCAGCGCCAGCGGCTGTTGCGCAAAATGATGGGCTTGACCACGTCGGCCAGCGGGAGATTGGGCGCCTGCTTCACCACCTCATTGATTCCGCCGACGCATCCCCAAAAGCGGTCCCTCCCCCACGAGTTGAAGGAACCGTGGTCGCCGGTTTCCTTCACGGTGTCGAAGACGTCGCAAAATTCAATGACGTGGCCACCCCAGCAGCCGTCGCCGATGTTGATGCCCGCGCGCGGCACATCGTAGATCGAGCAGTGCCGCACCGTGATGTCCTGCGCGAGATCGATCTCAACCGGCGCGGTCTGTTTTTCCACGCAGCCCGTTTCGTGAATGAGGCAATCGTCGACCAGGCACTCGGCGGGATAGTTGTCCGTCTTGGGCCCCGGAGTCTGGTCGATTTCGGCCAATTTATGGCTCTGGCTATAATTGAGCAGAACGCTGCGCGCCGCGTTGGGATCGCCCAAAAACGCCACTCCGTTCGCCCCGGCCTTGGAGATATGGCAACCCCGCACCGTGACGCGGCGATTGTAGTTGTTGACGAAAATCGCGTTGCCCCCGAGCTGATCCAAAAAGCAATCCTCCACCGAACAATCTTCCGCGCCGTTGAAGAAGAGCGCGCCGCCGCGATAGATCGCCCAGTCGGCGCGAACCACCGGTTCCCGCGTTTCCATGAACGTACGCAAGGTTTGGCGCAACGTGATGCCCTTCAGCGAAACAAACTTCACCGGAGCCTGCTCGGTGCCTTGGAATTCGACCAGGTCCTTCAGCTTCACCGCCTCGACCGTGGCTTTGCTCAAATCGACTCCGTCCGGAGGATAGAAATAGAGCGTGTGGGTTTTCGTATTGAGAAACCATTCCCCCGGCGTGTCCAATTCTTCGAAGATGTTTTCGACGAACCGGTATTTTTTGTGAATGCCCTTGGGCTCACCGACAAATTTCGTGTCGGGAGTGGAAGGCCGATTGTTCTGCCAGCCGCCTTCGAGCATCAATTTTCCGTCGGGAGTTTTGCCCGTGATCACATAAGAAAAATCGCCCCAAAGCGCGGGATGCATGGCATGGAGAAAACCTCCAGCCGGGTTGGCCCATTTGGCCACTCGTTCCGGACTGATGGCATCTTCGGCGCTGCCGTGAAAGATAAGCTGCTTCAGGTCGTAATTGGGATAACGCGCCAGAATTTGCCTCTCCCCATTCACGAACAATTGGTCGGTTTGCAGATCGGCGGAAACCGGCGTCTGCATAATCCCGTTTTGGTAAGGCTTCCAATCCAGCTTCTCCAGCTTGAAGGCCGCCGCTGATCACCGGCTGTTCCTTCTGGTACGCCTGATAAATCACGGGGGCCTGCGCCGTGCCCGAATCGGCGGCGGTGAAAACAAGGGGCGAGGCCAGATAATAGACGCCCCCGCGCAAATAAACGGTGACCGGCCCCGATGCCTTGGCCGAGCGGGCCAACTCCTGCGCATGGGTCAGGGTGGCGATTGGCTGGGAAAGCGTGCCGGGATTGGCGTCATTCCCAGTTGCGGAAACATAGATTTCCGCGGCGTTCACGGAACTCGAATAAATTGCGGCAAGAAAGAGCGCGCTAAGAAGTTTTCGGGACATCATTGAGATCACGAGTGGTCCGCGTAGTGGCGGCTAATTATTACTGGCCGGGAATAACCCTCACTAGAACGACGCCGTGCGGATTCACCGGCGATGAAAAGGAATCGGTGAAGGCGCCCAGGTCCTTCTGCCGCCATAAATCCCGCACCTTCTGCGAACCGGAGATGCCGATATCCGTCCATTTCAGAGTCACGGACGCAGGCGCGTTGCCTAAATTAAACAAGCCCGCAACCCAGGTGCCGTCGGCCAGGGGCCTGGCATAAATCTCGAGGTCGCCCTGCTTGGAAACGCTGGTCGCCTCCTTGCCGAGTTCGTCCTGATTCACGTCGAGCACTTCATCGTTGTTGAGGAGTGACACGGTAAAATCATCGAGATGATCCAGGTCGCAACCGAGCAGGAGCGGCGCGGAAACCAGGCACCATTGGCTGACGTGGGCGTACTGCTCATCGGGCGTCAGCCGCTTGGGTTTGCCGCCGCCACTCGCGCCGATTTCAAACATATCGGGATCGTTCCAATGGCCGGGCCGGGCAAAGGGCGCCCATTTATCCTGATGAAAGCCGTGGCCCACGATCGAACCCCAACTGTCGCCGATGTCGCCGCCGATCCGCCAGCAATTGGCGACCTTGGACATGTCTCCGATGATATTGAAAAGCGAATTGGTCGTGTTATTCGACAGGCTCAAAACAATGTCCCGTCCCGAAGCGCGGAGGGCGTCCTCCATCTCTTTTGTCTCGGGCAGTTCGTTCGGCGCCCAATCGTATTTCAAGTAATCGATTCCCCACGCGGCCCATTGCTTCGCATCGTTGGTGAAGAAATGATACTTGCCAATCGCGAAGGGGAGCACCTTCTGATTCTTCGGGCCCTTGGTCATTGTTGTGTGATCCCACGCTCCGTCGGCATTTTCCGAAGAGCCGCCGACGTGACCGGCATACGAAGTCACCCAAGGCGTGGAATAAATCCCCGCCTTCAGGCCCATGCCGTGGATTTCATCCACCATGCCCTTGATGTCGGGAAAGGCCTTCGGGTTGGGTTGAATGGCGTTCAATTCGCCGCCTCGCGCGCCCTGCCAGCCGTCGTCGATGTTGACGTAGGTCCACCCATGCTGATCGAGTCCCGCTTTCACCATCGCATGCGCCGAATGCAGCACCTTCTCCTGGTTGATGCCGCCTCCCCAGCAATTCCAACTGTTCCAGCCCATGGGCGGCGTCAGCGCGATGTCATCACCCACCACGATCTTGAAAGCGCGGTCCGCCGCGCCGAGCGAGTTTTTCGCGCGCAAGGTGACCTGGAACGTGCCCGCCTGACCAAGAGCGCCGGTAATCCGGCCATTGGTCTCATCCAGTTTCAAGCCCGCGGGCAATCCATCCGCCGAGAAGGTCATGGGCCGGTCGCCCGTGGCGGGGATGGTGTAGAGAAACGGCGAACCGGGGCGCACGCCAAAAATCTTGGGGCCGTGGATCAACGGCGTTTTGGGTGAGGGCGGGGTGAGGATCACGGGGGCTGAAGCTGGCGCCTCCGGAGCGTTGGCCGCCTGCGCGCAGGCGATGGAGGCACTGAAAATCCAAACAGCGAAGAGGAGAAGAGATCGAGCAAGCATGACGGCGGAAAATCGATGTTACGTCTTTTTGACCGGTTGCCAACTGTCCTTTCAACCTGGAGGGAGGGGCCTGTTGCCTCAAAAGTTTTGACACCCGGGGAATAGGTCAAGGGTTGGGGAAAAAGGGACGTTGACTCAAAAAGGATGACACCGACAACCGAAAGGATGTCGATGAGTCAAAAGATACGGGAAGAGATGTTGCCGCGCTTGCGGCAGAGGTATGCGAGCCGAGGGGTGGAAGGCCGCAGCCGGATGATCACGGAACTCTGCGAGCAGTTTGGCTACAGCCGAAAGCACGCGATTAAATTGCTGGGAGCCAAAGTTGGCTGGGGAGGCGATCCGTTGGTGCGCAAAGGGCGTCCAGCGCTCTACGGCCCGCAGGTTGCGGACGTGTTGCTGCGTATCTGGAAGGCATCGGAGCAACCGTGCGGCAAGCGTCTGGTGGAGATGCTGGCGCTCTGGTTGCCTTATGATGAGACCGAGCACGGCAAGCTGGCTCCCGCGGTGCGCAAAAAAGTGCTCTCCATCAGCCCGGCCCAGGCGGATCGGTTATTAGCCCCACACAAGGCCGGCACGCGGCGCGGGCGTTGCGGCACCAAACCGGGAGGCTTGCTTAAGCACCAGATCCCGATCCGCACGGACAACTGGGACGTGACCGTGCCGGGTTATCTGGAGGCCGACACGGTGGCCCACTGCGGCGAGTCGCTGGAGGGAGAGTTCATCTGGAGCGTGACCTTCACCGATATTTATAGCGGCTGGACGGCCAACCGCGCGGTTTGGAACAAAGGGGCCGCCGGGGTGGTGGAGGCCACCCGCAACGTGGAGGCGGCGCTGCCCTTCGCCGTGCTTGGCTTTGACTGCGACAACGGCAGCGAGTTCCTCAACTGGCACTTGGTAAGTTACTTTGCCCAGAGGGAAAACAAGGTCGGCTTCACCCGATCACGGCCTTACCACAAAAACGACAACGGCCACGTTGAACAGAAGAACTGGACGCACGTGCGGCAGTTGCTCGGCTATGACCGGCTCGAAGACCCCGCGTTGCGCGAAGACATCAATGCCCTCTACCGGGATATCTGGGAGCCGTTCCACAACTATTTTTGTCCCTCAGCCAAACTCCTGAGCAAGGACCGTCATGGAGCCAAAATCAAACGCCGCCACGACCGCCCCATGACGCCCTGCGACCGGCTCCTGGCCAGTCCAGATGTGAGTGCCGCCAGCAAGAAAAAGCTGCGCCAAACCCGCGCCGCCCTCAACCCCTTCGACCTGCAAAGACGACTCAACGTCGCCCTGCGTCCGATCCTGCAACGGGCGCTGCGTTCCAGTCGCCCTACGGGCTCCTTGCACTGCGCGCCCGTTGCAGCTACACCCCAATTGAAACTATAACCACGGTGTCATGACTTATGAGTCAACGACTCCCGTCCCTCAGCACCCCTCGGGTGTCATTTACTTTTGAGGCAACAAGGGGGCGCGTCGCTTTGCCTCACGAAGGGTTTGTTCACACTAAAAGAGGGCGGGTGACGTTGCCTGGAATTTGGCCGCCGGGCGATGCGAGAGAGCCGGCGAAAACAACGTCGATTTACTTCGTCTTCATCACGTGGGTGCCGCTCCAGTCGGAGGGCGGAGGGTTCTTGATGAGTTCCTTGCAGCTCATCACGTAGAGCTTGCTGCAATAATCTTCGGGCCGTTCCCGGAGACACTCTTCGAAGAGGCCTTGGGCCTCGGGAAATTTCCGGGCGAGATACGCTTCCATCGCCTTTTCATATCGCGCGATCCACTCCGCGGGCCACGCACCGACCGGCGCCTTCAGGTCGTCGAGCACCTCGTAGACGCGGAGTCCTTTGGTTTTGCCCTTCACCACAATCACCCCCAGGGTGCGCGTGAGAAACTCGCCGCGGACCAATTCATGAACCGATTCACCGATGGCAAGATCGGTCTGGTACTCCTTGGTCACACCCTCGAGGCGCGAGGCGACGTTGACCGGGTCTCCGATGAGGGTGAATTCGCGGCGCTGAGTCGCTCCAATATTTCCAACCGTGACGATTCCATGGTTCAACCCAATGCCGATCTTGAACTGCTTGCGGTCTTGTTCGGCCCACATCTTGTTCAGTTCGATCAGTTCGGCCCGCATGGCCAGGGCCGATCGCACCGCCTTGGCCGCATCCGCTGCGGGTGTTTCCGGAACGACATCCCCCCAGGCGGCCATGACCGCGTCGCCGATATACTTATGCAAGGTGCCTTGATAGCGATTCACGCAATCCACCATTTTCTCGAAGTACTCGTTGAGTTGGGAGACGAGTTCCTCCTCCCCCATCGACTCGCTTAAGGTGGTGAAGCCGCGAATATCCGAAAACAGCGTGGTGACCGGCATCCGGACGCCTCCGAGTTGAATGTTTTCCGGATGTTCCAGAAGCCGTTCCAGGACCGTCGGCGCAATGTAGGAGGAGAATACCTGCTTGATCTGCTGCCGGGATTGCTGCTCCTTCAGCCAGTGAAGAAGGACGCTGCCCAAGTGGAGCGCAACGAAGAAGGTCACCGGCCAGGCCACGGGCACCAGAATGCTGCGCGTGTTAAAGAGAATTTGGGCCAAGACGACATAAACGCCAACGCACGCAGTGGGCGCGAGAACCGAGAAAAGGATGTTCTTTTCCCTGACGTAAAGCAGCGTGGCCCAGGAAACCGCCAGCCAGCCCAAGGCGACCGGCAGGGTCTTGGCTTGACGCAGATAGTCTCCTTTCAGAATGTTATTGAGCGCGTTCAAGTGGACCAGCACCAGCGGGCTTTCACTTTCCAGCGGACTGGGTCCCAGATCGCTCAACCCGGGTTCGGTCTGGCCGACGACGAAAATTTTGCCCTTCAATGCGGGATAGTCAGGCGGATAGGGATTGCCATTCACGTACTGGTCGTAAAGCGCTCCGGCGAGATCGGCGTAGGGAATTGCGGAAAACGAGGCCTTGTTGCGGTAGTTCACGAGCATCTTGCCGCTTGCGTCAATGGGAATGGATTTGACGCCTTCCGAAGTGGGCAATTCGATGTCGCGCCCCAAGCGGACGTGAATTTGATCGGGAGACAGATTCCAATACTGACAGAGAATTTGCAGGGAAAGTCCGGGAAAAATATTTGGCCCAACCCGAAAGACCATCGAAAGATTTCGGCGAATGCCATCCACGGACGAGGGGTCCGAATTGACAAAAGCAAACAGGCTGTTGCCGCGCACCTCGGGAATCGGGTAGAGGGCCGTGTCCGCGGCGGTAATCTTGGAAAGATCACCCTCGACGTGGGTCAAGGGCCGGGTCTTGCCCCAGTCTATCACGGAAGGGGCGCCGGCCGTGGAAGATTGCTCGACCGGAGCGCCCCTTTTGGCTGGAACGAGCATCGCGCCGGAGACGACGGCGTGGGGTTTGCCCATGCCCTCGCCAAGATGCTTGTCGTCATCAGGGTCGCGAGGTTCGGTAAATAGGATATCGAAGCCGACAACCCCGATGCCGGCCTGAGCCAGCAACGTGCAAAGGTCGCCATGCACGGATCGATTCCATGGCCAACCCCCAAGCTTATCGAGGGATTTCTGATCGATTTTAACGAGGATAATACGCGGATCTGCTTGAGGATCATTCTCGGCCCTTTGCCGGAAACGGTAATCGACCGTGAGATTTTCCAAGCGGTCCAACGCGCCGGTGAGAAGCACGGCATACAACACCAGGAGCAGGACCAGGGGGGCTGCCGCAGGGTAAAGGTAAGGCTGAAATCGTGGCCACGCGGAGCGAAAACTCATGCGTGACGCTAGATTTGCCGCCCCTAACTGTCCAGTTTCGACTTCGAGCCAATCCTCGGCTCCCATCGCAAACAAATCACCGCCCGCAATTGCCGCGGAGATTTTCGCCGTCGCGGCCTTCGAGGTAAAGGCGGGCTTTGCGGTAACTTTTTTGGTGCAGATAATGTCGGAGCTGGGCGGGGTAACCGGCGTCGATCTCGTCTTCGAGGGCGTCGAGCCGGGCGAAGATCGCAAGCATATCGGGCGGGTTCGGCTCCTTCTGCCGCCGCGCGGATTCGAGATACTCGTCGAGCGCGCCGGCGAGGCGGGCAAGCGTTCTTTCCTTTTGCGCGGCGATATCCATGACGGCGCCGTTTATTTTTTGGGCGGCGGTTCTTTTTCGATCCGCTCGATCTCGCTCTCGAATTCGGTCGGTTCGCCGTGCACGGCGGCCTTTTTTTCCTCCCACTCGACGTGCAGCCGCCGCACGTCCCGCGCAAGCTGGTCCTGAATCTGGGCCGCGGCGGCGAGGTCGCCTTTCCCCTTTTCCTTCACAATTTCCCCCTGGAGAAAGGTTTCCCGCTCGGCGATTTTGGAGCCGTAAAGGGAATTGATCTCGGCGATGCGCGCCTTTTGCTCTTCAGTGAGTTTTTTCGTCGGCGCCTTTTTTTCAAGGCGTTCCATGGCGAGTTCGTAGGCGGATTTCATGATTTCCCGGCTCCTTGATCTTCGATGTTGACCCAGATCGCGCCCTCCCGGACTTCGACCGGATACGTGGTGATGCGGACCTTGGGGATGTTCCGGCAGACGCCGTCGTCGAGTTGAAACTGCCATTGGTGCCAGGGGCAGGTGACAACGCCTTCCTTGACGAAACCGTCATGCAGCGGACCGCCTCGATGAGGACAGGAATCGTTGATGGCGAAGAGGCCGTCCCGGTCGTGAAAGAGGCCGACCTGGACGTCGCCGAGCGTGACGCAACGGCTTTCGCCGACGGGAACGTCTTCCAACTTGAATGTGGTGTCGATGTAGGGCATGGGGGTGTAATTAACTTTAGGTTGATGCCGCGCCGGGGCAAGAGGCAATCTCAATCCATGACGAACACAGCCGGTGATTTCGCGCCCTGGCTCGGGGTGTTCGAGACCTTGCGGGTGGTCGGCGGCAAACCGCTTTTCTTTGCGGAACATCGCGCCGAACTCGCGCGCGCGATGGAGGCCCTGGGATTGAAGTCGGAGGCCGATTTCGAGCAGGCCGCCCTCGGGCTTCCCCCGCGCTCCGGACGCTGGCGGTGGATCGTGACACGGGACGAGGCGAGCACGCTTTTTTCCGAGGAGGAGACGCCGTCGGGCGAGCCGCTGGCGGTCTCGGTCTCGCCGGTGCGGGTCGGTTCGTGCAATTGGGACGCGCGCTTCAAGACGCTTGGCTATCTTTCGCACGCGCAGGCGTGGAGAACGGCGGCGACGCCGGAGGTTGTTCTGCTTAATGAGCAGGGCCATGTCGCGAGCGCTTCGCGGGCGAATATTTTTTGGCGGCGCGGAGACCAGGTGTTCACGCCGGAACACGAAGCGGGCTGCCGCCGCGGCGTTGTACGCGCGTTCGTCCTCGACCACCAAAAAGTGGAGGCCGGTCACTTTCCTTTGGCCGAGTTGCTGGAGGCGGATGAAATTTTTCTGACCAACAGCATGAAGGGCATTGTTTCCGTGAACAGCGCGGAGGGGCGCTCGTTAACGGCTTTTCCATGCGCCGACAAGTTGCGCGAAGCCTACGCGGAGGCTGTCGCGGCACAGCTTTTGTCATCCTGATTTTCTCGAGGAGCCTTTTCTCCAATCCTGTTCATTCTGGCGAAGTTTTATTTTTCTACCAATGGCGCCGGACGCCATAGACATCGAAGGCCGCGTCGCAGCCGACCAGGGCGAAGTCTTCGCTCAGGGACTGGGCGGCAATCAGGCGGTCGAACGGATCGCCATGGTGCCTGGGCAATTCAAGCAGACGATGAAGGTGACGGGGCTGGATCGGGAGGATGTCGATCCTCAGTGTTTCCAAGTGTCTGGGAAAAATCTCCTGCAGGGGGATGGGCAGCTTCAATTTGCCAGAGGCGACTTTGATCGCCATTTCCCAGCCGGAAATGATGCTGACGACCTTGATCTGGGTCGGGTCATCGATGACGCGCCGCGCTGGGGCTGTTAGGCGCGGATCGTCCGTCAAGGCCCAGATCAGCGCGTGGGTGTCGAGGAGGACGGGCACGATTACATGTATTCCTGGAATTCCTCAAGCGGAGCGTCGAAGTCGGGAGCCATCCAGATGCCTTTGAGGGAGCCGATGATCCGTGGCGCGACCGGTTCGGGAGCGGGGCGCAGGGTGGCGACGACCTCGACTTTCCCGTGGCGCAATTCCTCCGGCAGAGGCAAATGAAGCGTGCCATCGGCTTCCGGTTCGAGAATGGCGGTGATGGTGCTCATCTTCCTGACGATAGCCCGTCGTGGGAGTTGAGGCAAGTCCGGAAGCGCTTTCCGATCCGCGGACCGGTTGCGCAAGGCGTATTCCGAGGCCGTCGCGGCGCAGATCAGGGCTACCGCTGCTTCTTCGCCGACACTTTAACCGCCTCCTTCAAAACGACGCGGCGGCTGCCTTTGACGATCTTTCCGATGATTTTGCCGCGAGTGAGCCGGACGGCTTTCTCCGCGTCTTTCGCCGCGACAACGAACACCATGCCGACGCCCATGTTGAAGACCTGATGGAGTTCCTCGCTCTTGATCCGGGCCGCGGAGGCGAGCAACTGGAACAGGGGCGGGGCCGTCCAGGAGCCGAGTTGAATTTCGGCGTCGAGCCCCTCGGGCAGGATGCGCGGGATGTTATCCATGAGGCCGCCTCCGGTGATGTGGGCGATGCCCTTGATCCTGAGTTGGGCGCGGACTTTTCGGATCGCGGGCAGGTAAAGCGTGTGGGTGCGGAGCAATTCGTCGCCGAGCGTGCCGCGCAGCCCGTTGGTGTGCCCCTCGAGCCGGCAGCCGAGCTGGTTGAAGAGAATTTCGCGGGCCAGCGAGTAGCCGTTGGTATGAAGGCCGGAGGAAGGCAGGCCGATGACGGCGTCTCCGGCGCGGATCGATTTCCCGTCGATGATGCGGGCGCGGTCCACCACGCCGACAATGGCCCCGACGAGGTCGTAATCGGCGCCGTGATAAATGCCGGGCATCTGGGCCGTCTCGCCGCCGATCAAGGCGCAACCGGCCTTTTTGCAACCGCGGACCATGCCGGCGATGAGCTGGTGAAAGCGATGCGGGTCGAGCCGTTCGGACGCCATGTAATCGAGGAAAAAAAGCGGTTCGGCGCCGAGGACGGCGATGTCGTTGACGCAATGGTTGACGAGGTCCTCGCCGATGGTGTCGTGGCGGTTCATGAGCACGGCCACCTTGAGCTTGGTGCCGACGCCGTCGATGCTGGCGACGAGCACGGGGTCGCGCATCTTGGGAAAGCGGGCGCTGAAGAGGCCGCCAAAACCGCCGACTTTGCCGAGAACTTCCGGGCGGTTGGCCGATTCGACGAGGGCGGGAAGGCCGGCCTTGACCTTGTTTCCAAGGTCAACGTCGACTCCGGCGCGGGCGTAGGCTTTGAGGAGGTCACTCATGGGGACATCAATTGACAGCACAGGTTGTACTAGATCATCGCCCTTGTGCAAAAAGGATTTACTGTTTTTTTAATTTTAACCGGGTCAATACCCCGCCGAGGTCCTTATTGGGTAGGGACGGCAGTCTCTGCCGTCCCATTCATTTTGGGACGCGAAGGGACTCGCGATGGCTACCCTCGATGTCCGGGGGCTCAAGACATTTTATCGTGCGACTGCCTCAGACCGCCGCTACAATCAAAAATATGCCTGTGCGCGTTAAAATCTGCGGGATTACGAATCGGGAAGACGCCGAAGCCGCGGTCGCGGCGGGCGCGGACGCGCTCGGCTTTATTTTGTTCGAGAAGAGCAAGCGGTTCATCCCGATCGGGGACGCGATCCGCATCGTGGAGGCGCTGCCGCCGTTCGTGCAGACGGTCGCCGTGACCGTCAACGCGACGAAGGAATTCACGAACCTGGGCTGGAGGAAACAGCTCAAGAACTTCGGCGCGGCGCAGTTGCATGGGGAGGAATCGCCGGCGCACGTCAAAGCCGTCGGCAAGTACCTGCCCGTGATCAAGGTTATTCCCGCCGATCAGGCCGAAGCGGTGGCGCCACAGCATTATTGGGTCACCGCGTTCATGCTCGATACGCCCTCGAAGGAGCGCGGCGGCACGGGACAGGTCTTCGACTGGAATCTCGCGATGGAATTCAGCAGGCGGACCACGAAACCGCTGATTTTGTCCGGCGGACTGAACCCCGAAAATGTTGCGAAGGCGATTGAAACGGTGCATCCTTACGCCGTCGATGTGAGCAGCGGGGTCGAGGCTTCTCCGGGAAGAAAAGACCACGCCCGGCTCCGCGATTTCATCCGGATATGCAAAAGCTTCTGACCCAAGTCCCCGACGCCACGGGCCATTTCGGCCCCTATGGCGGCATGTTCGTGCCCGAGACGCTGATGGCCCCCCTGCACGAGCTGGCCCGCGAATATGAGAAGGCGAAGGCGGACAAGGCCTTTCGCAACGAGTTGAAATTTTTGCTGGAGGAATACGCGGGGCGTCCCACGCCGCTTTATCGCGCGGCCCGGATGACCGAGCGCCTTGGCGGCGCGAAAATTTACCTCAAGCGCGAGGACCTGCTCCACACCGGCGCGCACAAAATCAACAACGCGCTCGGCCAGGTCCTGCTGGCGCGGCGCATGGGCAAAAAGCGGATCATCGCGGAGACCGGCGCGGGCCAGCATGGCGTCGCCACGGCCACGGTCGCGGCGCGGTTCGGGCTCGAATGCGTCGTCTACATGGGCGAGGTCGACATGGCGCGGCAGGCGCTCAACGTGACGCGCATGAGGCTCCTCGGCGCGACCGTCGTGCCCGTCACGGCGGGGCAAAAGACGCTGAAGGAAGCGGTGAACGAGGCGATGCGCGACTGGGTGACGAATGTGCGCTCAACCCACTACATTCTCGGCTCGGCCCTCGGCTCGCATCCCTACCCGATGATGGTGCGCGATTTTCACCGCGTGATCGGCGACGAGGCGCGCCGGCAAATCCTCGAGCGCGAGGAGCATCTTCCCGACGTGCTCATCGCGTGCGTCGGCGGCGGCAGCAACGCCATCGGGCTTTTCTATCCGTTCCTCGAGGACAAGCAGGTCCGCTGCATCGGCGTGGAGGCGGGCGGGTACGGCATCCTCGCCGGCCAGCACGCGGCGCGGTTCCAAGGCGGCAGCCTCGGCGTGTTGCAGGGCGCGCGGACGTTCATTCTCCAGGACAGCAACGGACAGATCATGAATACGCATTCCATTTCCGCAGGCCTCGATTACGCCGCGGTCGGCCCGGAGCACGCCTGGCTGCGCGACGAGCACCGGGTGGAATATACCTTCTGCACCGACGACAACGCGCTGAAGGCGTTCCGTTACTTGAGCGAGACGGAGGGGATCATCCCGGCGATGGAGAGCGCGCACGCGATCGCCGAGACGATGAAGCTCGCGCCGACGCTGCGGCCCGACCAGACGATCATCGTGAATCTTTCCGGCCGCGGCGACAAGGACGTGCAGCAGGTCGCGCAGATGCTGGGGTTGTGAGCCACAGACTCTCGATAGGCTCTATGGACGTCGACTTGCCAGACAAGTGCCCATGCTCGTCGCTCCCTGACGCGATGTATTTCGAAGACGCTCCCAAAGTCTTTCTTTCCAAGCTCGAAGACGTCAGTCGTGGAAACTGGATCAAATTATGTCAATGCAAAATTTGCGGCCAGAATTGGTCTGTGGACGAATGGGATAAAGGCAGTGTCCAAGTTATCGTGCGCATTCGCGACCTGGAAAATTGGGAAAAGAATGAGTCTACCGTTTTACGTAAACAATTGTTACTTTCGTTCAGAGGAGGAAATATCGAAGAAAAATGTATTTGGTTTGGCTGCGGAAAACCAAAAGTAAAGGGAGTTGCTTACTGCATCGATCATCTATACGCCACTGGGGCTAGAAAATAGGAAGGCACCGCCGCTAGGGACAGCGGCGGCTACCAAAAGGCAGCGGAGATCCGAACTGATCCTTCGACAAGCTCAGGATGACGGAGTTTTCAGTGGTTTTTGAATGCAGCCAATCCTGAAAGGATTGTGATCACTCAGCCCAGGGTTGCCGCGCAGCGGCTACCCTGGGTAGGCGACGAAACGAACTACCCTGAAAGGGTTGAATCAATCTCGTCTCACCCCCATCTTCGAAACATGGCCCAATCGCTTTCAAAAATTATCGTCCATGCCGTCTTCTCCACCAAAGACCGCCATCCCTTCCTGCGCGCCGCCGCTGTGCGCAATGAATTGAACCACTTTATCGGAGGCGTGCTCATCAAACTCGATTGCCAGCCTATTATCGTGGGAAGCGTGGAGGATCATCTGCACTTTCTGTGCAGCCTGTCGCGCACCTGCGAACCGGCGCATCTGGTCAAGGAGGTCAAACGGGGATCATCCATCTGGCTGAAAACCAAGGGATCGGAATTGAGAGATTTCACCTGGCAAAGCGGCTACGGTATTTTTTCGATCGGCTTTTCCCAAATCGAGTCGGCCCGTGCTTACATTGCGGGACAAGAGGAACATCATAAGCAGGTTTCGTTTCAAGACGAATTTCGACAACTGTTACAACGATACGAAATCGCGTTTGATGAGCGGTATGTTTGGGATTGATCCAACCCTTACAGGGTTGTGCCTTTCCGGACGAGTACCCAGGGTAGGCGCTGCCGCGCCAACCCTGGGCTGAGTGATTGCAATCCTTTCAGGATTGCCAGAAGGAGCGCGTTATTAGGCCAGGATTGCCAGAAGAGTGCCGCAATCTCCCGGAACTCCAACCGAACTGATCCTGCAACACGCGTGTTCGACAAGCTCAGGATGATATGCCGAGTTCCCGATTGACGCCTTTGCCGGGTAGATTAGATTTCGAACATGAGCACCGCGCAAATCAAGGAGTTGGCGCTGGCCCTTCCCGATGAGGAGAGGGCGGATCTGGCCCAGGCGTTGTGGGAAAGTCTGGATGCCTCTTTCTTTCCCATATCGGACGAATTTCTCGCGGAGCTTGAGCGGCGCGATCAGAAAATATCGAGCGGCGAAGTCACGTGCCACACCCATGAAGAGGTGATGGCCAGGGCCAAGCGAGTCCTTGAATGCTAAAGGTCATCTATCAGCCGGATGCCGAGGCTGAGTTGCTTGAGGCCGTGCCGTTCTACGGCTCTCGCGAGGAGGGCGTGGAGGATCCCTTCCTTGCCGAGATCAACCGCCATGTCCGTGAAATTGCCTCCGCGCCCCAGCATTTCCCCAAAGTGGGACGTGGCATCCGGCGTTGTGTGGTGCGAAAGTATCCCTTCATTATTTTCTTCAAGGATCATCCCGATCATGTCCGCATTTTGGCCATTGCCCACACCAGCAGGCATCCTGATTATTGGAAACGGCGGATTTGAAGTGCGGCGGCCATGGACCGCCGCTACATTATGGCCATGCGAAGCATGACTGGATACGGCCGGGGTACGGCGACGTTTGACGGACGGCAAATCGCCGTGGAACTGAGTTCGGTGAACCGGAAGCAGGCGGAGATCGCGCTTTCGCTGCCGAGGGCGCTCCTCGAGCTCGAACCGCGCATGCGGGACGAAATCAACGCGCATATTTCGCGCGGGCGGCTGACCGTGGTGGTGGGACTTCACGCGAAGAGCGGCGAACGCGGCGGCGCGGCGATCAATGTCGCGGCGGCGAAGGACTACCGCGATCAACTCGAAGCGTTGCGCAAGTCGCTCAAGCTCGGCGGCGAAATCACTCTCGACCAGGTGCTGCGCGGGCCAGGCGTGCTCGATTCCGAGAGCGTCGAGATCGACACCGAGGCGGCGTGGCCGGCGTTGCGCAAGGCGCTGAAAGCCGCGCTGGACGAGTTCGTCCGGATGCGCAAACGCGAAGGCGAGGCGCTCGCGGCGGATTTGCGCAAGCGGACGCTGGCGATTCAAAAGAACGTTAAGACCATCGGCGTGCTCGCCCCGAAAGTCATGGATCACCATCGCGTCGCCCTGCTCGACCGCGCGGCCAAGGCGGGCCTCGAAATCGAGGCGTCGGATGAACGGCTGCTCAAGGAAATCGTTTTCTTTGCCGACCGGAGCGACATCTCGGAGGAGCTGACCCGCCTGCGCAGCCACCTCGACCAATTCTTCGCCCAGCTCGGCAAGGACGAGCCGGTGGGCCGCACGCTCGACTTCCTGCTCCAAGAATTGTTCCGGGAAACCAATACGATCGGCAACAAGGCGAATTTCCTGGCGATCAGCCAAATCATCGTGGGGATGAAAACGGAGTTGGAAAAATTGCGCGAGCAAGTGCAGAATATCGAATGAACCGACCCGTCTTCCGGCGCCAGGGCATCCTCTTCGTCATCTCGGCCCCGTCGGGCACCGGCAAGACCACGCTCTGCGAAAACCTGCGGGCCACGCCCGACTTCATCTATTCCGTTTCGTGCACGACGCGCCCGCCCCGTCCGGGCGAGGTGGACGGCGTCGATTATCACTTTCTCCGGCGGGAGGATTTTCTCCAGCGGATCGGCCGGGGCGAGATGCTCGAACACGCGCTGGTCCACGACCACTATTACGGGACGCTGAAGGCCACGGTGAAAAGCGCGCTCGAACAGGGGACGGACGTGCTGCTCGATATCGACGTGCAGGGCGCGGCGACGATCCGCGCGAGCGATGACGCGATGGTGCGCGACTCGCTGGCGGATGTCTTCATCATGCCGCCCACAATCGAGGAATTGGAGAAGCGCCTGCGCAAGCGCGGCACGGAAACCGAGGAGCAGCTTCAGCAACGGCTGCGCACCGGGCGCGAGGAATCGAAGCTGTGGCGGCTCTACAAGTACACGATTTTAAGCGGCTCGATGGAGGAGGACCTGACGAAATTCCGGGCCATCATGCGGGCCGAGCGCTATTTGAGCCGCCGGCTCGAATTGAATGAGAAATAGGTGTAGTGACGGAATTACGGAATTTCCAAGTCGGGTACCCTGATGAAAGCGATGAATCAATTCAGCATAAACCGCGTGTTGATTGCTTTGGGATTTTTTCGGGAATGCCGCCTATCTCGTGTTCTTTTCGATGCCACTCTGGCTTAACTTTGGTCCTGGTAAGCTTGATCCAGGGGTTACCATAGTCGCATTCATGGCAATAGTTCCGCTATGTCTGGTCATGGCTATAACGGGCGTCATCCGTTTTTCCACCCTTTCGCCACTTCATTCTGTCAGGCGCTTGATTTTGGGGATTTACCTCGCCCCGCTTGTAATTGAGGTTCTCGTATGTCTCTTGGTTTTTCTGTGGATCGAGTCCCAGATTCCTCCACAATTTAGGCTTTAAGGCAGCGACCGGTCTCAGCTTACTGAGACTTGCTCTTGCCTTCGTAGCATCCTAGCATGAGCGGTTATGCGACGTATTCTCTTTCCTTTGGCTGCCCTGCTCGGCGTGGCGGCGTTTGACGCGGCGCCGGCCATCGACATCAATCCCAGCAAGAACAACCAGCCGCCCGTTTTCTGGCAGGACAGCGGCAATCATTTCAGCATTTTCAACGGCGATCCGAAGCGGATTCAACGCGCGAATGCCGTGAATCCCAAGTCGTTCGACACCAAGGTGGACGTCTCGCCGAGTCCCCTGTCACTCAAGGCGCTCAAGGCGGTCGCGCCGAATCCGAGCATCAAGATCACCTTTTCCGTGCACAACCACGCCAAGAAGACCTACACGCTTTCCTTTCCCACGGCCCAGCGCTGGGATTTCCGGATCCTGGACGCGGCGGGCACGGCGATCTACGTCTATTCGGACAATTGCCAATTCGAGCAGACGGTTGGCGCGTCCATGGTCAATAATGACGACAAGCTGGTCTACACGGAATCCGTCGATTTCAATGATTTGAGCAAGCCCCTGACACCGGGAACTTACACGGTCCAGACCGTCCTGGCGAATTACCCGGAGATCCGCGCCCAAACGCAACTCACGGTGCAGCCGTAGGGCGCCGCGTGGCGAAGAGAACGGTCCTTATAGGACCCATTAAACCGATAGGACAGTCGAGGGACCTATCCGTCCCATGGGACTCATAATACCATTTCTCAATGGAATTTGGTCTTTAGCTTTCGGTCATCCCGAGCTTGTCGAGGGATCAGTTCCGCCTCGGTAAAACCCCTCCGAACTGATCCTTCGACAAGCTCAGGATGACGGATTGT
Source organism: uncultured Verrucomicrobiae bacterium (assembly GCA_963702985.1). Taxonomy (GTDB): domain Bacteria; phylum Verrucomicrobiota; class Verrucomicrobiia; order Methylacidiphilales; family UBA1321; genus JABDGH01. The sequence goes on along the minus strand of OY969777.1, from coordinate 3,161,739 downwards.
TTAGACTAAATTCAATTTAGAATTGGTATAAGTCCCATTCCGCCGTCCGGTGGGTATCACGGCCGCGGCAGCGGTTCGGAATTTTCCGGCGCTTGCGGCGCCCCCATGGTGCCGGGAGGAGGCACGGGGTCATTTTTGTCGTCGTCGGCCGGCGAAGGCGTGTCGCGCAAAGGTTCGGGCTTGTAATTGGGATCGTTGAGCGGCTTGCTGGGTTCCTCCGGCTTGGCGTCGGTGTTGGGCTTGGTCTCATGGTTGATGAGATTGCGGACTTCATCAATGCTCAAAGGGCGGTTCGGCAGGCCGCTCATCCGTGAGAGGACGATATTGTCCTTGATCACGATGCCGTCCGGCACGTTCTGGGCGCCCGGGCCGAGGTACTGCTTATTGGCCATGGAATTGGCGCCGAGCACGTCCGGTTTTTCCGGCCCGCCCAGGACCGCGGTGCGATTTTGATCGGCGGAGACATTGGAAGACGCGAGCACCGCCGTGCGGGTCTGCCCGACATCAGCGTTCGACGTGAGATAACTCTTGTCGAATCCAGTGGCGTTCCGGCTGTAGGCATGGGTCGTGGGAAAGCTGGCATTGGCGCCGAGATTCGGCGCGGAGGCGGTCGAGGCGTCGTCGACATACGCTTTCGTAGTAAACGTGTCCCGATCATGATTCTTGAACTCGGAATAGCTTTTGGTAAAGGAATCCGAGGGCGACGAGAACGTTCTATTGGCCATCGAACTTGTCGCGCTGAAATTGATGGATCTCGGGTCATATCTGCCCGTCGAGTTGGAGGAAGAAACATGCTTATAGGGGTTGGCTTCCTCCTTAACTCGAATTGGGAGAGTCTTGCCGCCTACGGTGACCGGGACGGTCTTGTATCCATCGGAGGAGGAGGCTTGGTCGTCCGCATGGAGAAGACGGCCTGTCGTCACGAAAGTGACGGCGATCAGACGAATCCAGAAGATTAGGGAACTGTCTTGGCGCACATGGCATAAATACACTTGGAAGCACTTGCGGTCAAGAGAGATATGCGACGCACTTCGAATGTGGCGGCGGTCTGTGACCGTCGCTGAATAAATGCAAAAAAATGCGACGGTCACAGACCGCCGCTACATGTTGAGAAAAACAAAGGGCGAGCCCGGAAGCCCGCCCTTTGCGCCGACAGAATGGAGGGAGAAGGCTAGAGGGCCTGTTCGTTGCTTTCCTCCGTCCGAATCCGGTAAGCCTCGCTCACCGGCAGGACGAAGACTTTGCCGTCGCCGATCTTGCCCGTTTTCGCGGTGTCCATGATGATCTTGACGATCGAATCGGCTTTGTCATCGCCCGAAACGATCTCGATTTTCACCTTGGGAAGAACGTCCACCGTGTATTCGCTGCCGCGGTAGATTTCCTTGTGGCCCTTTTGGCGGCCAAACCCCTTCACTTCGGTGATAGTCATGCCTTCAACCCCAGCCTGGGTCAAAGCGTCTTTAACATCATCGAATTTAAACGGCTGGATGATGGCTTCAATTTTTTTCATAGGATTCCAAATGTTTCTTTGTTCAGCGGCGCGCCGGTATTGTGATCGGCGCGCCGCCAGTTAGTGTAGTGCCTCAAGCGATACTGGCTAGAGGATATATCCCTCTTCGCCGTGATCGGAGAGATCAAGACCGGCCTCTTCCTGTTCCGGTGTCGGACGCAGGCCGAGCGTGTACTTCAGCGCAAAGCCGATGATCGCCGTGCCGAGGACCGAGATGGCTATGGTGAACGCGATGATCTTGATCTGCTCCATGTAGAGCAGATGGCCCTTGCTCCAGTCGCAGAGGTCGGCCATGGCTTGTCCACCCGGGCCGCTCGATGTCAGGTTCGGGTTGATGAGCGGATCGGCGAGAAAGCCCGTGGCCAACGCGCCGCAGGTGCCGCCGATGGCATGAACGCCGAAGACGTCAAGCGCGTCATCGTAACCGAGGAGCGGCTTGAGATAGCTCGTGGCCAAAAACGGAATCGTTCCGGCGATCAAACCGATAATCATGGCGCCCGTCGGGTTGACATAGCCGCAAGCCGGCGTGATGACGACCAGGCCGGCGACCGCGCCGGAGCAGAAGCCGACGACCGTCGCCTTGCCCTTGAGGAAGTATTCCATGGTGGGCCAGACGAAGGAGGCGGTCGCCGTGGCGAGCGTCGTGGTGGTGAAGGCGTTCGCGGCGATGATGTCGGCGGCGCAGGCGCTGCCGGCATTGAACCCGTACCAGCCGACCCAGAGCAGGCTCGCGCCGATGAAGGTCAGCACCGTGCTGTGAGGCGAGAAGTTCGTCTTGCCCCATCCGAGGCGCTTGCCGATGATCAGGGCCAGTGTCAAGCCGGACCAACCGGACGACATGTGCACCACGGTGCCTCCGGCGAAGTCCATACCTTTGATTTTAGCGTTGGCATTCCAAACCCCGTTGAACATGCCGTCCACGCCCCATACGTTGTGGGCCAGCGGGAAGTAGACGATAAACATCCAGCACCCGATGAACATCACCAGGGCCGAGAACTTCATGCGTTCCGCGATGCCTCCGATGATGAGCGCCGGCGTGATGATCGCGAACGTCAACTGGAAACAGGCATAGACGTTGTTCGACATCCAGTAACCATAGTTGCCGTTCGGGATCGAATCGACGTACTGAGGCTGGCAGGCGTCATCCTTGACGTTGAATACCGTGTGGCCGAAGCAGGCGTAACTCAAGTCACCGAGAGGTGAAGCCGTAGGATTGCCTTTGCTGTCCAAGTAACCGTGGTTGACGCCAAAGACCAAACCGTAACCGCAGAGCCACCAGAGAATGGTCACCAGGCCGGTGATCGCAAAACACTGGGCGCAGACCGACAGCACGTTCTTGCGGCGAACCAAACCGCCGTAGAACAGGGCCAGACCGGGCAGGGTCATCATCAACACCAACGCCGTCGAGGTCAGCATCCAGGCGTTGTGGCCGGGACCGGGAACAACGTTGCCGTAGTTCTTGCTCGATGTTGTCAGAGCCGAGGCGAGGATGCCGCTGCCGTTCTTCGTCGCATCCTTCTGATTGCTGGCTTGGCCGTTCGTCACGTAGGCGGCCAAGTCCTGAATCTGAGTTTCCATGTCGGCGGGGGATGGCGGCGGGGCCGGGGCGGGCGTGGCGGCAGCGGCTGGTGCGGCGGCGGCGGGAGCCGCCGCGGCTGGGGCGTTGGTGGCTTGGGCGCCGGCCTGAATGGCCCCGAAGGCCAGAACAAGACCACACACCGACCACCGGGTAATGGTAGAGAGACGTTTGATCATAAGTGAAATAAGTTTGATAAAATGGGTTTGCTAAACTGCTCGTTTGTTTGCCTTGCAAGAGGGCAAGGCTCCTATGCGACTAACAGAAAATGGGTGGGTCCATGCGCGGCGGCCCGCGCGTGCTTTCACCGGAATTTGGTTGCGGACAAAGCGTGTTCAACCAGCAGCCCGGCGCGATCAACGCATACCGAAAACATGGGGAACCGTCCCAATAGCGAAAGGGCCCGGAGGCCTGTTTCCGGCTGGCAAAAGCCTGATTGGAAATCCGGGGGGGCGCGAGGATAGGTGGTGCTTTTTGCTCAGGCCGCGCCATTCGCCATGAGGCCAGATTCTTGATCGGCAACGACAAGACATCCGAAGGCGATAGACCGATTTGCCGGGCGTCACAAACCGTGAAGGTCACGGTCAACGCCACCGCCAAACCTGTCCATGTCCTGCTGCTTTCCTTGGTTGCCCTGGGATTTGCCAAATGCACGGACAGGGGGTTAGCATGTCCTATGCCAAAAGATTTTGCCGGTGGGACTCCTCGGAACTTGGGCCTATTCTATTGAGGGCCTATCGCACCGATACAGAGCCATCCCGAAGGAGACCTCTGCGAAAGTCCTCTCTTCTTCGGGCAAGCCGGAGACTTGCGACAATCCTAGCCGGTGGTTGAGCCCGCGGCGGGCGACACCACCGGAAAGAAACCTCGAAGAACAGCACCCCGGCAGGGGGCGCCACCTCTGTGCGACCCCTGCCGGGGTCGGACGCAGAGAAAATCGACTACCGGTGGTGTCGCTTCCCCCTTCGGCTTCGCTCAGGGCGCGGCTTGCCGCCGCAGCTACCGAAACCACCGGGTTGTGAAATCCCTTCGGGATTACCGAAACGACATGGATCGAGTTTCGCAGAGGTCTCCGAAGGCTTGCGGAGGCGGGTCTGATTGGGTCTATCAGAATCAAAGATGCCCTGGAAGTAATCCTTGACTTCCCCGAAAAGGGTGCGACTCTAATGGCCAATCGATCAATCGCTTCCCTCTGAAGCCAAGTAGTAGTGTCTCAGGCATTTTTCCTGTTCGCTCCCAACGGTATCTCATGCGTGCTCTCGCACGCTCTTCAATAGTCGGCGTGAGGTCGCAACCTCAAAACCAGAAAACAAAAATAGTATGAAATTGTACGTAGGAAATCTTTCCTTCCAAACCAGCGAACAGGACCTGAACACCCTTTTCTCCAAATACGGCACGGTCTCCGAAACCAACCTCATCATGGACCGTGAAACCAACCGCCCCCGCGGCTTCGGTTTCGTCACCATGAGCAGCGCCGAAGAAGGCCAGAAGGCCATCGAAGCCCTGCACGGCCAAAACCACGACGGTCGTGATTTGACCGTCAACGAAGCCAAGCCGATGGAATCGCGCGGTCCCCGTCGCGAGTCCTCCGGCCGCTCGGGCGGCGGTGGTGGCGGCGGTCGTAACCGTTACTAATTAGCTTGGACAAAATCGCCGCCTTCGCATGGGTTCAACCCGTGCAAGGCGGCTTTTTTGCGCTGTGGTAGGGACGCCCGGACAACTTGTTGTCCGGGTGCGTGTAGCGCACAGGAAGCAGCCATAAACGTCTCCACACAACCCCTACTTCGTCAATTTCGGGTGGCTTCTTGTGGCCTTCGGCCACCCGGACAACAAGTTGTCCGGGCTACCAGACGGCTTGGCGCGAGCCCGGATTTGGATTGGGTCCCCTTATCCAAAAAGCCCCTTCCTGGCCGGTGGCGGCGGTTTCATGCTCGTGATGCGAGCGGGATCCCGCGCATTCAAGACCGCCTCGTCGAGGGTGATGATCCCGGCGGCGTAGAGATTCGACACGCTCTCGTCAAAGGCGATCATGCCGTCCTTGGAGCCGATCTCGATCATGCTGAGGATTTGTTGGAAGCGGCGGTCCCGCAACAGCGCGCGAATGCCGTCGTTCATGACCATGACTTCCGTGCAGGCCACGCGGCCCGTTCGGTCCGCTTTCGGCAGGAGACGCTGGGCAACGATGGCCTGGAGAGCGTTGGCCAGTTGCGCGATGATCTGGCTTTGTTGATCGGCGGGAAACGCGTCCACGATCCGGTCGATCGCCTTGGGCGCGTCGATGGTGTGCAGCGTGGCCAGCACCAGATGGCCCGTTTCCGCCGCCGTGATGGCCGCGGAAATCGTTTCCAGATCGCGCATCTCGCTGATGAGAATGACGTCCGGGTCCTGACGCAGGACGTGCCGCAGCGCGTCGGGAAACGACTTGGTGTCGGTGCCGATTTCCCGCTGCTTCACGCGGCAGAGGTTGTGGTTGAAAACGTACTCAATCGGGTCCTCGACGGAAATAATCACCCCGGAACGGCGGGAATTGATCTCCTCCACCATGGCGGCGAGGGTCGTCGTTTTCCCCGAACCCGTGATCCCCGTGACGAGGACCAGCCCCTGTTCCAGCGAGCAGAGACGCTTGACGATGGGGGGCAGTCCGAGATCGTCGATCGATGGAATGGAATCCGGGATGTGCCGGAAAGTCGCCTCCACCGCGCCACGGCTGTAGTGGGCGTTGGAGCGAAACCGGCCCAGGCCCTTGACCATCAGGGCGAAATCCAGCTCCCAGGTTTCCTCGAAGCGGGCGCGCTGATTTTCCGTGAAGATGCTGTAGATCAATTCCCGGCACGTCTCCCTGTCGAGGACCTTGTCCGACACGGGAACCAAGTCCCCATGCAAACGCACCATGGGTTGGGAATCCGCGCACAAGTGCAAATCGGACCCGCCCCGCTCGACGGTGAGCGCGAGGAACTCGATGATGTCCGGTTCGTTTTCCATGAGTTAGCCCTGGATGCTGCTGGAGTCGATGCCGCGGAGCCGCCGCTGCAATTCACGCGGATTGGATGCGGCCTGGATGCCCGTGGCCTCCGTGATTCGGCCGGCCTGAACCATGGCAACCAGCGATTGAAGAAAATTGACGTTGGCGGGATTGTCTCCCTTCGCCACCAAATCGGCCATCTCGCGGAACTTCCCTTCCGAAATCCATTTGCGGGTGACGGCTTGATTTTCGAAATGCTCGACCACGAGCGTTCGTCCCTCCGGCAGAGCCGGGACAAGCTTTTGGCATAGGACCCCGACTAATTGTTGGGAGAGGAGATGCAAAACCCCGTCGCGCTCGGCGACCTCGAAAAGCCGGATCAATCGCTCCAGCGAATCGATAACGTTGGAGCTATGCAGCGTCGCGAGCACCAGATGCCCCGTCTCCGCCGCCTGCAACGCCGTGATGGCCGACGCGCTGTCGCGAATTTCGCCCAATAAAATAACATCGGGACTTTGGCGCAGCGACCTTCTCAAGCCCTCCGCGAAAGAGGAGGTGTCGGAAAAAACCTCCCTCTGGGTAAACAGGCACCTCGCCGGGGTGAAGAGATATTCGATGGGATCCTCGATCGTCACGATATGCCGATGATAGTTTTGATTGAGCCACTCCAGGCAGGCCGCGAGCGTCGTCGATTTGCCCGCGCCGGTCGGGCCGGTCACCAGGACCAGCCCCGCCGGACGAACGACCCACGAGACCAGCAGTTCCACCGGCAGGCCCAGTGTTTCGAGCGAGGGGACCGCCGTCTTGATGGGCCGGAAAACGGCTCCGCGCCTAAAGAGCGTCCGAAAGAGATTGACGCGAAAGCGGGTGCCATCGGAGGCGACGTAGCTGCCATCGAAGTCGAGCGCATCCGCTGCCGCCCCGCATTGCTTCCAAAGCGACTCCAATTCCTCGGAAGCAACCGGCGCGGAGCCGACCGTCACCAATTCGCCGTTGATTCGGAACTGAGGCGCGCGTTCCGTATGGAGAAACAGGTCGGAAGCCCCGTGCTGCCCCGCCGAACAACACAAACGGTCAATGTACTCCACGCCCCGAACTTATGGCGTGTTTTCAAAATAGAGCAAGGCCGATGAGACGATTTCCCCCGGATTCATTGAGGTAGCCGCCGCTGTCCCCAGCGGCGGTGTCTTTCCCGCACCCTGCTTTTAAATTTCCGCCGCTGGGACAGCGGCGGCTACCACGGAGACGGCTGCCACGGAGACGGCTGCCACCGACCAAGCCTAAGCAACCTTCGGGGAATGAGACCCAAAAGATTCACGTAACCCCGCAGGTCGATTCAGCGTCATCTCCTTGAAGTATTTCGAATCATGCTACTCGGCAAAACCAAAAGTGCGGCAGGAAGCTTCCATCCATGATGTCTCTTTCCCTCGGCATGACGCGCGGACGAACCTTGGCCTTGCGAATGGCCGTCATCGTAACGGCGCTGTCCGGAACGCTTGCCGCCCACGCCTCGTCGACGAAAATAAATTATTACGGCCATTACGAGTTGGCCGCCTCCAAAGCCGCCCGGACCTTCTCGCTCGACGTCAAACGGACCGGTTCCAGGGCCGACGTTTCCTTTTCCGCCGCGATGGCGGACGGCTCCGGCGCCGCGCCCGACGGCGAGGGCAAAGGGCGCGTGGAGGACGGCGTTCTCTCGTTTGCCTTCAAGGACAGTTTTAACAACGAAGGGACCTGCACCCTCGAATCCAAGCCGGACGGTTATCATCTCAGCATAACCGTGACCAAAGTGGCCGATCCCAGCCCCTTCCATTTTTACGGGAACGTCTTGCTGAAAAAGACCTCGGACAAACCGCAATAAGAGGTGGCGGCTGCGCTCCGCTAATTTGGTAGGGACGGCAGTCTCTGCCGTCCCATTATTTATTTGGGACTCGCGTCCCTACCCATGAGCCAAGTTTTCCCGAATAAGTGTAACTTTTGGCATCGATTTGAGTCTAATATTAATATGGCTCATCCCCGAGTTTCCCTGTCCCGATCGATTTTGCCGGTGGTCGCGGGCCTTTTCATCATTCCCTCAGCCGCGATGCTCGGCGCCCAGGAAACGCCGTCAGGCATGTATTCGGACCGCGACGAAATTGTCCACGTCCTCAACCGCATCACGTTCGGGCCTCGTCCAAGCGATGTCGAGACCGTACAGAAGATGGGCCTGCGCAACTACATCGAACAGCAGTTGCATCCCGAGACAATCGACGACTCCGCCGTCGAGCAGCAAGTCGCGGGATTCGAGCTGCTTCAGATGTCGCCCCAGCAACTAAGCCAGCTCTTCCAGCAAGAGAGAAAAAACCAGGCAAAGAAACAAAAGCTGCTTGCGGCCGCCAACGGCCAGGGAAACGGGCAGGCGGACCCGGTTGCGGCCCAGAACCAAGTCGAGCCTCCCCCGCCGTCTACGCCCGGGGGCAAAATGGCGGCCATGGTCGAGAGGGCCAATCAATATCGCTCGGTCGCGGCCATCGGCCAGATCGAGCAGGCCAAGCTCGTCCGGGCGGTCGATTCGGAGCGGCAACTCCAGGAAGTGCTCGTCGATTTCTGGGGCAACCACTTCAACATCGACGTGAAAAAAGGCCCCGACCGTGTCTTGAAAGTCGTCGATGACCGCGAGGTGATCCGCCCCCACATCTGGGGCGGTTTCCGCGACCTGCTCGAAGCCTCGGCGAAAAGCCCGGCCATGCTTTTCTATCTCGACAACGCGACCAATACCGCCGCGCGCACGGTCACGCCGAAGGAGCAGATGTATGCCGAACGGATCCGGGCCCAAATGATGCAGAACGGCAACGGCGCCCTGGCCCCGCCCGTCCCCGAGGTCGGCCAGAAAAAGGGCGGCATCAACGAGAACTATGCCCGCGAGATCATGGAACTCCACACCCTCGGCGTGGATGGCGGCTACACCCAGCAGGACGTGCAGGAAGTCGCGCGCTGCTTCACCGGCTGGTCGATCGACCGCGAGACCGGCGCGTTCGCCTTCCATGCCAGGCAGCATGACAACGGCGCGAAGGTCGTCCTCGGCCACCAGATTCCCGCCGGCGGCGGCATGCAGGACGGCGAAACCGTCCTCGATATTCTTTGCGCCCATCCCGCGTGCGCGCATCACATCGCGCTCGAACTTTGCCAGCGCTTCGTCAGCGACGATCCGCCCGACGCCCTGGTGGACCGCATCGCGGGCGTCTTCACGCAAACCGGCGGCAACCTGCGCCGGGTCACCGAGGCGATCCTCACCAGCCCCGAATTTCTTTCCCCGTCCAATTTCAACAACAAGATCAAGTCGCCGCTCGAGTTCGCCGTCTCCGCCGTGCGCGCCTCGGGATCGACGATCATCGCGCAACAGCCGCCGCCGTTCGACAAGCTCGTGCCCGCGATGGAAGGCGGCGCGGTCCTCGGACGCGGCGCGGCCGCCGACCGCATCTCGAAGCGCCCGCGCCAGTCGCTCAACTGGCACATCTACGAGCTGGGCGAACCGCTCTTTGCCTGTACGCCGCCCACCGGCTACAAGGAAGTCTCCAAATTCTGGGTCAGCCCCGGCGCGCTGATCGAGCGGCTCAACTTCGCGCTGGCCCTGACCCAGCAACAGGTGAGCGACATCCGTTTCAGTCCGCAGAATATTCTCGCCGGCGCCGATCTCGACAAACCCGACGCCGTGCTTAACCAATGCGTCGCCGTCCTCCTCCAGAACAACATCACGCCGTCGACCCGCAAGGTCCTCGAACAGACCGCCCTGCCCGCGCCGGGCGAAAGCAAGACGGTCAATCCCTCCAAACTCATCGCTCTCATTATCGGCTCACCCGAATTCCAAAGGAAATAACCACCTTAAAAAAGCCCCGTCATCCCGAGCTTGCCGAGGGATCAGTTCCGCCTCGGCAAAACGCAACTGAACTGATCCTTCGACAGGCTCAGGATGACGGAAATGAAGAAAGAAATAATATGATGAACGTCAATCGCCGGGTCTTTTTGAAACAGGGCGCGCTCGCCTGTGTCGTCATGGGAATGGGGCCGTTCTGGGGACCCCGTTTTCTCCGCCAAGCCGCTTTCGCGGCCGACCTCGGCTCCTCGACCGGCAACAAAATCCTCATCTGCATCTTCCAGCGCGGCGCGGTCGACGGCCTCTCCATGGTCGTGCCCTACGGCGATCCCCATTATTATCAGGCCCGCACCGACATCAGCATCCCGCAGCCCTCGCAGGCGGCGGGCGCGAACGGCGCGCTCGATCTCGACGGCTACTTCGGGTTCAACCCGGCGCTCGCCCCGCTGCTGCCGCTGTTCAAGCAGGGCCATCTCGCGGCGATCCAGGCTTGCGGCTCGCCCAACGCCTCGCGCTCCCACTTCGAGTCCCAGGACCTCATGGAATCGGGCGTCGATGAAGACCGCAGCGTGGCCGACGGCTGGCTCAATCGCGTGCTCGGCTGCTGCCCCGAGGACGCCGCCAAAAAGACCGCGTTCCGCGCCGTCTCGATGACCGCGACCACCCCGCGCAGCCTCCAGGGCGACCAGGATTCCCTTGCCATCCGCGACCTCGACACCTTCGGCCTCGCCGGGGATACGTCCGTCACCCTTGCTGGCCCCACCGGCACCACCAACGGCTTTGAAAGCATGTACGCCTCGGCGGTCGACACCGTTCTGCACGGCACCGCCCGCGAATCGTTCGACGCGCTCGAACTCCTCAAGCAGGCCCGTGCAACCAACTACCAGCCCGCCAACGGGGCCGTCTACCCGCAGGGCGGTTTCGGCCGGAACCTCAAGCAGATCGCGCAATTGATCAAAGCCAATGTCGGCCTCCAGGTCGCCTTCGCCGAGGTCGATGGCTGGGACACCCACGCCAACCAGGGCGGCGCCAAGGGCCAGCTTGCCACCCGGCTCGGCGGCTTCGCGCAGGCGCTGGCCGCGCTTGCACGGCGACCTCGGCGACCGGATGGCCGATGTCGTCGTCGTCACCATGAGCGAATTCGGACGCGCCGTGCACCAGAACGGCAACCGCGGCACCGATCACGGCCACGGCACCTGCTTCTTCGCCATGGGCGGCCCGGTCAAGGGCGGCAAGGTCTATGGCGACTGGCCCACGCTCGCGCCCGACAAGCTCTTCCAAAACCGCGACCTCGCCATCACCACCGACTTCCGCGAGGTCTTCGGCGAAATCTGCGCGCGCCACTTCGGCGTCCCGATGTCGGGCATGCCGCAGCTCTTTCCGCACTACGCCGTCGACGCGCAACGCTTCCGCAATTTCTGCGTGGCGTAATCTGTTCGGGTGGCCCGGACTACTTCGTTGTCCGGGCGCGCGTAGCGCGCAGGAAGCGATGTTTTGCCGCGTGATCCACAAATCGCTTCCTGTCGCCTTCGGCGCCCCGGACAAGCAAGTTGTCCGGGCCACCCGAAGAGGGTCCTATCCGTCCCATGGGTCCCATAATACCAATTCCAAATTGATTTTGGTCTAAACAATCGGTCATCCTGAGCTTGTCGAAGGATCAGTTCGGAGGGGTTTTACCGAGGCGGAACTGATCCCTCGACAAGCTCGGGATGACGGAAGGGTAAAGAATAAATTTTATTGAGAAATGGTATAAGTCCCCGTCCCCTCGTTCCCAAGTTGCACTTGGGAACGCCCCCTGTTCCTCGCGAAATTCCATTTCGCGCTGATTTGTAGCCACCGCCGTAAGGCGGTGGACCACGCCCTTACGGGCGCGGCTACGAGATGGGCAACGGAACCGTCGTCGCCGGCCATGTAGCTTGTGCAGCCTTCGTGGCCTATCATTTTAGGTTATCGTAGTGATGGAGGGCATGCAGCGCTACCACCTTCGGACTATTCCGTGCGATACTGCCGACATGATACATGACACGATCTCGATTCTCTTCCCGATCCGCATGGGAAGCCATTTCGTGCCACTCCATTCGTTTTCGTGCCTCTCCATTCGGCTGATTCGGCTGATTCGGCTGATTCGCTTATTTTTTTCTCTCTCCTCGTTCCAGATTAGCGGGAACATTTGTGGAGTCCCGCGCGTCGTATACTGTAGTCCCATGATGATCAGAATTCTTCTTCTCGTTCTGATCGCGGGAAGCGTCGCCGCGCGCGCGTCCGATCCCTTACCCGCGCCCAAGATCGGCGCCAGCGCGACCGCCTCGCAACCCCACGTCACGGCGGAACTGATTCCCGATTTTACCGCGATCCAGCAGGGCCGGCCGTTCGATGTCGCGCTCCATCTCCACGCCGACCCCGGCTGGCACACCTACTGGATCAATCCCGGCGACGCGGGACTCGCCACCAGCATCACCTGGACGCTGCCGCCCGGCTTCACCGCCGGACCGATCCAATGGCCCACGCCGGAAAGGCATCCCCTGGGACCGCTCATGACCTACGGCTACGCGGGCGATGTTTACCTGCTCACGACGATCACGCCGCCGGCCGCGCGTGACAAGTGGCCGCTCGATGTCGAGATCAAGGCGAACGCCCAATGGCTCGTGTGCAAAGAGGAATGCATTCCCGGCCACGCCGATCTTTCGTTTCGCCTCGAGGGCGGAATGCCCCAGGCCGCGCAAGCCGAGGACGACCTGCGCGCCAAGTTCTTCGCCGAAGCGAGGGAGCGGATGCCGGTGCCGAATACGACGTGGGATGTGGCTGCGGCTTATCAAAAAGGTGATGTTGAAGTTCTGACCGTTAAGCTCGAAGACAAATCATCTTCCTCATCGGTTCGGCCTCTTGGCCATCTCCTCTTTTTCCCAGAGCAAAGCAATGTCCTGAGCACTCAGTCAAAGGAGGCGAAACAGGTCGAGCTTCTTGGTCCATCCTTGACGCTATTGGTTATTGGTCTGCAACAAAACGGCGAGAAGCCCGACAAGCTCAGTGGCGTTCTGGTATCGGACGAACCGCTAATCGGCAATGCTAAGTCCGTTTACATCTCGGAATTTCCCGTGGCCTCCGGGGTAGCCGCCGCGGCAGGCGCGCCTGTCCCTAGCGGCGGATCGGCGTCCCCTTCGGGTGGCCCGGACAATTTATTGTCCGGGTCGCCGCAGGCGACAGGAAGCGATCGGTCGGCTTCCGTCCCATCCGTCGTATCCGTCCCATTGGTCCCATCCGCTGCCGCAACCACCGCCCAACCGCCGCAGGCGACAGGAGGTAATCAGTCGCAGCCAACTGCACCGCCGCTAGGGACAGCGGCGGCTACCACAGCGGCGGCTACCATCGGATTTCTCGGCGCGGCGTTCATCGGCGGGTTGATCCTGAATTTGATGCCGTGCGTGCTGCCGGTTCTTTCGCTGAAGGTTTTTTCGCTGATGAAACATGCTGGCGAAAACCCGCGCGCGGCGTGGATTCAGGGTGTGGCGTTTACGGCGGGCGTGGTGCTTTCGTTTTGGGTGCTGGCGGGTCTGCTGCTCGCGTTGCGCGCGGCGGGCAACCAACTCGGGTGGGGGTTCCAGATGCAGTCGCCGGGATTCGTTCTCGGGCTGATTTTTCTCTTCTTTCTTCTCGGGTTGAATCTGTTCGGCGTGTTTGAACTCGGCGCGTCGCTGGTCGGACTCGACGCGAAAGCGACGGGACATTTGGGCGGCGTGGCCTCCTCGTTCGGCAACGGCGCGCTGGCGACCCTGGCCGCGACGCCCTGCACCGCGCCGTTCATGGGTTCCGCGCTCGGATTCGCCGCGCAGCAACCGGCGTTCATCTCGCTGCTGATTTTCACCTTTCTCGCGCTGGGAATGGCGACGCCTTACCTGTTGCTGACGATTTTCCCCGGTGCGCTGCGGTTCGTGCCGAAGCCGGGCGCGTGGATGGAAGCCTTCAAGCAGTTCATGGGATTCCTGCTGATGGCCACGGTGATTTTTCTCGTTTACGTTTTCGGCGCGTTGGTGGGAGAGGAGCAGGTTCCGTGGCTGCTTTTCGTGCTGCTGCTCGCGGGACTCGCGGCGTGGATTTATGGCCGATGGGTGTCTTCTCAAAAGCCAGCCAGCGTCCGCTTCTGTGGCGCTTTCTGCATGGCCATTTTAACTTACATGACTCTGAAAGAGGGCATTGCGCTCGCCAGGACCTCCCCGCTTGAACCTCGTACGGGTGTTATCTCCATGGGTCAGGAGAGCCAGGGCTGGCAACCCTGGTCGCAGACCGCCGTGGATCAGGCATTGGCCCAGGGCCGTCCCGTGTTTGTCGATTTCACCGCGGCGTGGTGCCTGAGCTGCAAGGTGAACGAGGCTGTCGCGCTGGGGACGGACACGGTGAAGCAGGCTTTCGCGCAGAAGAATGTCGCGCTCTTCCGCGCCGACTGGACCCATTCCGATCCCGCGATCTCGGAGGCGTTGCGGCAATTCCATCGCGACGGCGTGCCGCTTTACCTGCTCTACTCGCCGAAGAACAAAGACGCGCCGCAGGTGCTGCCCGAGGTGCTGACGCCGGGGATCGTTTTGGACGCGCTGAAGAATTTGTAGGATGGGACATCAGGGTCGGGCCGGAGTCCGACATGCTGGGCGGCGGTCGGCCACCTCTCAGGTTGCATTTCTGCCCAGCGTGCGGCGGCTATCAAATGGAACCGGCTCCAGTTCCTGTGCCGTTTAGATAATTTTTGTTTTCCGCTTGCAATATTCTATCCATCTGGCGCAATAGCACCGGCTTATGCCTAATCTAACCAAACGCGATCTGGTCGTGCGCATCAGCAACGAGACAGGCATGGTGCAGCAGGATGTCCTTAATGTCATTCAACGCACCCTCGATCACCTCACCGAAAGCCTCGCGCACGGGCAGGCCGTCGAGCTGCGCAACTTCGGCGTCTTCGAGGTGAAACTCCGCAAGGCGCGCGTCGGCCGCAACCCGAACCGCCCCGAGCACGACGTGCCGATTCCCCCTCGCGCCGTGGTCAAATTCAAGGCCGGCAAGGAAATGAAAGCCAAGGTCATGAAGCTCTCGCAGACCATCGCCGCCGACGGCGCCGCGCCCGCCGCCGGGGCCAGTCCCGCCGCTTAAAACAGCTCTGTCATCCCGAGCTCGTAGCCGCGCTCGTAAGAGCGTGGCCCACCGCCTCACGGCGGCGGCTACAAGTCAGCGCGAAGTGAAACTTCGCGAGGATCAAGGGGCGTTCCCAAGTGCAACTTGGGAACGAGAACAAGCGTGAATCAGGATCGCATTCCGTCCTTTCCACTTCTACCTTCTTCCTTCTAACTTCTACCTCCCATGGCCCTCCCCGGTTTCCGCGACTTCTATCCCGACGACTGCGCGTTTCGCAACGCGATCTTCGCCAAATGGCGCGACGTCGCGCACCGTTACGGCTTCGTCGAGTACGACGGCCCGCCGCTCGAACCGCTCGATCTCTTCACGAAGAAATCGGGCGATGAGATCGTCAACCAGCTCTACCATTTCAAGGACAAGGGCGACCGCGACGTGGCGCTGCGGCCCGAAATGACGCCCACGCTGGCCCGGCTCGTCACCGCCCGGCACAAGGACTTCAAGAAGCCGCTCAAGTGGTTCTCGATCCCGCAGGTCTTCCGTTATGAACGCCAGCAGAAGGGCCGGTTGCGCGAGCATTACCAGCTCAACTGCGACATCATCGGCGAAGCGGGACTCGAAGCCGACATCGAGCTGATCGCGCTGGTCATCGACGTGCTGCGCGCCTTCGGCCTGACGGAAAAGGACTTCGTCGTGCGCCTGAGCGACCGGCAGTTCTGGACCGATTTCATGGACGCGATTTTTATCCCTGCGGATCAGCAATACGCCGTTATCCAAGCGATCGATAAAAGCGAGCGCGAGCCGCGTGAAAATACGGACGAAAAATTTCGCAAAATACTAGAAAAAATTGTAGTGGATCAGTCATCTGTGCAATTAGTCAGCAAGATAATCGCCGAGGAGGGCGACCTATCTCGGGAGTCGATTCGAAAAGCAGCCTGGAAAATGTCAGAAGAGGTATTTGCCATCCTCGGCAATGCTTACAGGCGAGGTTGCGACCGTCTCGACACCATCGAGACTGGCCTGCGCCATCGCGGCCTTCAGGATTACGTGAAGCGCGACTTCACCGTCGTGCGCGGCCTGGCCTATTACACCGGCGTCGTCTTCGAAGTCTTCGACCGCAGTGGCGAGTTCCGCGCCATCGCCGGCGGAGGCCGCTACGACACCCTGCTCAAAAATCTCGGCGGCGTCGACCTGCCCGCGCTCGGCTTCGGCATCGGGGATGTGGTGCTGGGGGAGATACTAAAGGCAAAGCAGGGATTTGCCGCAGAAAAGAAGGGAGGCGTATTTGTGGTAATCGCGGACGGCACGGATCGCGCAAGGGCTCTTGCCATCGTTCAACATTTGCGCGAGACGCTCACTTGCCCAGTCGATTTTTCGATGACCCCGATGAGAGTAGGGCGTCAATTTCAGAGGGCGGAGGAGTCAGGATGCGCCAAGGCGATCATAGTTGATGAAGACACGCTCCAAAGCGGAGTTTTTTCCATCAAAGACCTTTCGAGTCGGGAACAACACGAAGGCGGATCACTCGAGGATTTGACGATGGAAAATCTGTTCCCGCCAAGCGGAACTGATCCCTCGACAAGCTCGGGATGACGGATCGCTTGGAGAGCGGTTAGCTTTCCATCACGTAAAGATGGAAGCCGCCGTAGATGGCGGAGCGGTCTTCGCGCAGGAGGGCCTTCGAGAGCGCTTGCTTGTAGTCGAACTTGGCCTTGAGCGCGGGCGGCAGGGCGGTCTCCACCGGCGACGCGGTCGCTGCGGTGCGGAAGACGATGCGCGAACCGGGCTTGCCGACGCGGGCGATCTCGGTCCACATCTCGGCGATCTGGTCGGGACGCATCCAATCCTGGGAATCGAGGAAGACGAAGCGGTCGAGCGAGGCGTCGGGCTGGGAGCGCATGTATTCGATCAGCGTCGCGTTGGTGACGGAAACGCGGTCGAGGTTGTCGCGCAGGGTCTGGAAGTTTTCCTCCTTGAGGTATTCGGGCATGGCGCAGCGCGAGGCGCGGTCGTAGCTGCGGCCAAAGGCCTGCCAGCCGAAGTAATTATCGGAGATGGGAAAGTCGCACGCCAGGCGCTTGACCCGTTCGCGGTACATGCCGACGAGGCCGCCCGGGGTCTCGGTCTCCATGGCGCTGAATTGCTGGGGCGGGATGCCGAGGGAGTAGAGCATGACCGGCATGTTGCCGGTGGCGCGGACAAACCAGTTGTCGAAGAAGGGCGCGATGTCCCGCTCGAAGACCTGCTCCTGCTCGGCTCGGCTCGACGCGGAAAGGAGGCGCGAGGGGTCCCATTTGCACACGCGGGCGATGGTGTGCAGGAAGCGGATGAAATATCCCATCTTGGCGTAGTCGTAGAAATTCTTGGTGAAATATTTGATGCGCGGGCCGAAAAGCATTCGGCGCACCCAGTTCCCCTTTTCCCAGAAGGTGCGGGTGTTCTCGTCAAGATGCTCCGCGAGGAAAGTGAAGTAGTTGTACCGGTTCAGTTCGTCGTCCGCACAGCCAAAGAAGAGGAAGAAATCCTCGTAGCTGGGCAGGTATTGGATGGCGGCAAGCTTCAGCTTGAGCACGCAGAGATGGCTGCGGTTGAGATCGACGGCGTGGATGTGCGCCGGCTTGTGGATGAGATAGTTCAGGACGTTGCAACCGCCGGAGGAGATGGTAAGCATCCGGCTTTCGGGAGTCAGGGCGAGGGCCTTGAGATCGACCCGCGGGTCCTCCCAAATTTGGTTGTAAACGAAACTATTGAACCAGAAGGTGAATAACCGCTCCGAAATGCCCTTGGGGCTTAACGGGTGATTGTGATGGATTGCGCCTTCCAAGTAGTGGGCTGTGGTCGAATTCATGATGGCGGAAAGATACGGTCAGGGGACGTCGGGGTTGTTCGAACTTAGCCGGAGCGCGGGCGGCGACAAGCACCATATCATGAAGCCCTCTAAATAAAGAGCCTCCCGCCTTGGATGGGCACGTTAACGCTCATCGATGGGAAGCACCTTTTTGCCAACGGGGTAGCCGACATACTCGCTGCTGGGACGAAAGATCTTGTTGTCCTTGAGCTGCTCGATGATGTGGCCGGTCCAGCCCGAGGTGCGGGCGATGGCGAAAATCGGGGTGAAGAGGTCGGTGGGGATGCCCAGGCTGTAATAAACCGTGGCGGAATAAAAATCGACGTTGGCGTTGAGATTTTTCTCCTTCTTGACGATGGCGGCGATGCGTTCGCTCATTTCGACCCACTTGGTTTCGCCCAGCTCGCTGGTGAGCGCGACGGCCATGGCCTTCAAGTGCGGCGCGCGCGGATCAAGCACTTTGTAAACCGCGTGGCCCATGCCCATGATCTTTTCCTTTTTCGCCAGCTTGTCGCGCACCCAGGCGTCGACCTTGTCCGGCGTGCCGATTTCCTGGAGCATGTGGATGACCGCCTCGTTGGCGCCGCCATGAAGCGGGCCTTTGAGCGAGCCGATGGCCGTCGTGACTGCGGAGTAGATGTCCGACAGCGTGGAAGCCGTCACCAGCGCGGAAAAAGTGGAGGCGTTGAAGCCGTGATCGGCGTGCAAGACATAGGCGAGGTCGAGCGTCTTGACCGCTTCGGGGCCGGGCGTCTCGCCGGAAAGGAGATAGAGAAAATGGGCCGCTTCATCGAGGTCGGTGCGGATCGGCGGGAGCGGCTTGCCCTGCCGCGCCCGGTGGAAATAAGCGATGATGAGGCCGACTTTGGCCGTGAGCGAAACCGCGCGGGGAAGAAGCATTTGCGGGGTCTGCGGGCCGACGGGCGCGAGATCGTAGAGGCCGAGCATCGAAACACCCGTGCGCAGGACGTCCATCGGGCCGGCATCCTTGGGCGCGTGCTTCAGAAATTCGAGCACCGGCGGCGGCAGGGCGCGGGCGGCGCGCAGATCGGCCTTGAGTTGCGCCAACTCGGCCTTGTTGGGAAGACGATCATGCCAGAGGAGATGGACGACTTCCTCGTAGCTGACCTGCCCGGCGAGGTCGTTGATGTTATATCCGGCATAGACGAGAATCCCCTCGTCCCCCATGACATCACTGAGGCGGGTGGTGGCGGCGACGATCCCCTTGAGTCCAGGCGAAGTAACAGGCATGTTAAATCAATTAACAAGCCGCGTGCCACTTTGCCACCGAAAACAGCAATAACGTCGTTTTTTTTGAAAGCGACGCCGTGACCGGTGACCAGGTTAATGGCGCTTCGGGTGGCCCGGACCAATGACCCGCAGCTTCGGAAAGTAGCGCCGCAGATAGCCCCGGTCCGCCGCGGCCAGTTGTTCAGCCTGAAGCAACGCATGAGCGCCTATGAGGAAATCGGGAATGAGGTGGGCACGAAACCCTCCCTCACGGCGATAAACGTGGAAGATGTTCCCTGCACAAAGAGCCGCAGGTAATTGCATGGGATCATAGTCGATCCCAAAATCCCGGAAAAAAGCGGCGGATTCCTTATCGTCATGAAACAATGCGGCCACTTCCGCCACAACGACTTCGCACACGATCAATCGGCCCAGTTTGCTTTGACTCCGCAAGATTTCCAGCCAAGCTTCGCTTTCCGCCTCCCCCTTGTAGAGAGCAATCAACACCGACGTATCAACGGCGGTAGTCACGGCAAGTCTACCGGCCCGCGCAAGTACTCAAGCCACTGTTGTGACGTCTTGCCTTGCAGCTTGCGCTTGCCCCGGCCCAGCACCGAACGCATCCGTTTTTCGTCCACTTGTTTGGTTGCTTTCAAGAAGGACGCGTCCTCGTCGAAATCGAGAACGTCACCGGCCTTCAAATGCAATTTCCGCCGCAAAGCCGAGGGAATGGTGATCTGGCCCTTCGAGGTAAGGGTGCTTTGCATTACTTTAAAGTAAGGAATTTGGCGCGAGGAGTCAAGTTCAGGCAAAGTGTATGCGCCCTTGCCCTGATTGATCGGGACAGGTTCCTGCACTTGCGAACGGGGGGAATGTTGCTGATAGGCGTCAGGAGCCGTTCCCGTAGAAGATTTCGAGAGGCAGGCAGGTCAGCTTTTTCACCAGGGCCGCGATGTGGTTGAGCTCGTCATCGGAAAGCGCCGCGGTCCAGGTCACGGCCGCGGGTCGCGCCAGCGTGTAAAGTTGCAGGCGCAAAATTTTCCCGCCCTGCGCCTGTATTTCGTTGAGCCGTGCGGCATAGGCGAGGATTTGGTTTTCCGTCGGCGGCTCGCCGGAGACTCGCAGAAAGAGCGACTGGATGACGAGGGGGCACCAGCGCGCCGTCCCGGTGATATTCCTTAAAATCCGCGCGTAAGGGACACGGCTGCGATTAACCATCCGATAATAATCCCGCGTGCCGGCATCAAGCTTGGCCCAAATTTCGTGCGCCCCTTGCTGCATCCGGCGAACGCCCCGCCGCACGCCAGGCCGATCGAGGCAGGCCGCATTCGTGATGAGGACGAGCTTGGCCGTTTCGAGTCCCATGTCCTTACGCGCCTGCCAGACCGCTTCCACCGCTTGTTCAAACACCGGACAGGCGGTCGGCTCGCCTTCTCCGCTGAATGCGATGTCGTTGAGCGCGCGCCATGACGGAGGCGCGCTGGCGAAAGGCTCGCGCGCAAACAGGGCGCCGTCCTGATAAATCCGAAGCATATCCCGCAGTTCTTGCGAGAGGACGTCAAGATCGACGTCTTTGCGCCGCGCGGGCCTGACGCGGTCCACTTCGCAGTAGATGCAATCGAAATTACAGGCCTTGTCCGGGTTCAAATTGATGCCGATGGACACACCGCGGGACCGGCGGGAGATGACCGGGTAGACGTAATAAAAATCGTCGTAGGATCGGCGATGATCCAGATGCGCCGCGATTAAATTCCCGGATGCCATGATTGAAGTATCGATTATCGTTGATCCAAACGCAACCAACGCCCAAGAAAGGAGGGCATTTGGACAATTAAGGTGTGGTTGGTTCTTGATTTTAAGGCTAAATTAATAATCGAGTATTTCCCCGCCAAGCCGGAACCATATCGTATGTCAATCCATGATCTCGTGCCTGTTCTTCAGTTGTCCGTAAGCCCCGTCATCGTCATCTCCGGCGTCGGACTCGTGCTCCTTTCGATGGTCAACCGGTATGGACACATCACCAACAAGACACGCGATCTTTCGAATGTGCTGAGAAAATCGGGCGACGACAGGGAGGGGCATCTTCACGCGCAGTTGGACATCATGTTTCGGAGGGCCCGGAGGCTTCGCCTGGCGATCTTTCTTGCGTGTCTGAGCCTGCTCTGCGCCGCCGTCCTCATCAGCGCGTTGTTCCTGATGTGTCTGATGCAAGTGGAAGGCGCGCTGGTGATCGTCGTGCTGTTCATCGGTTGCATGTTCGCCTTGAGCGCCTCGCTTATCGTCTTTTTGACCGACATCAATATGTCTCTGCAGGCGCTTTCGCTGGAGTTCGAGTCGCACTCCAAACACACGGCGTTTGCCGGCAAGAGCGAGGATATGGCCGGGGACGCGCTTTCCGAGTAGAGGCTTGCTGAAAAAGACCGGCGGAGTGAAGCGTCAATCAGGGCCTTATACCCTTTTCCAACGCTATTGGTACCAATCGCCAGCCATCGAGTAGCCCGGCAACGACAGGCGTGCCTGTGTTGTCCGGGTGGCCGAAGGCCACAAGAAGCCACCCAAGAATGATGGAGTTAAGCTTACGTGCGGACGCGGCTGGCTGCTTCTTGTGCGCGACGCGCACCCGGACAACAAGTTGTCCGGGCTACCCGACGAAATGGTATCATTAACGCTAAGAAGTGGCCTTACGGGACATCCTGGCCGTTGCCTTCGTAGAACCGGTTCATGAGCTCAGCTTGGGAATGAACGCCAAAATGCCGGTAAATTTGCTTAATGTATCCCTGCACCGTATGAATCGAAATATCCATGTGGGCCGCGATTGCTTGCGGTTCTGACCCAGGGTCAGAAGGCTCAGGGCCGACCTTACACGCTTGCACAGGGCGGGGGCGCCGACTCCGCGGTCCATGGACCAGCTCTGCTCGTGCAGCCAGGGCACTTCCGTCAAGACGATATGGGCAATGCGCGACTCCCGGGCGGAAAACGGCTCGCGATTATAGCGCCGATAGATTCCAATGGCGCTTCCCGAGCACGGGTCCAAGGGACGCAGGGACATGATCAAAGGCCCCACATCGGCATCCTTCCAAATGGGATGGGACTCCAGATGCGCAAAGCGCGATTCGTCTGCGATTTGATCTTTTAGCCGCGTGAGATGCGCCCTTTCCTCCTCGACTTGCATAAAAAGTTTGGACGTGAGCGCAACCATCTCGGGATGTTGCAACGCCTTCAAAAACTTCGCAAAAGATCCTTTGGGAAGACCTCCGTTCATAAAAGAGACGTAAACCCGCGGTTGCCCCGGATCGTTCTGGCGGGAAAATGCCCAAATCCAAGCATCGGCATCGATCAATTTGCAGAGGCGTGCCATCAGAAAACGTTTCTTTTCCGTGTGCCCCCCCGGCAAGGCCGCGACATCGCCGACCAACCGGACCATCTTTCGAACATCATTCTGCGCAAGTGTCATTTTGTATATATCGTCATTAAAAAAAAGTGTTCGTCCAAGCTTATCTCATGCCGGATAGCGTTTAAAGGCCCTATCAAGTCACGTCCAAATGGAAAGTCGTTTATGAGCATAGGGTTGGGCCATGCTACAAATCTAATGTCAAATGAATACGAACGCCAAGTCCCCAAAATAGGGGGCAACAAAGTGGCGATGATTGCATTGGCGAAGGATAAAAACAATATAGTTTACCATACGGTCAACTATTCTGGCCGAAAAGCGGACATCCGAAGGAAGACGTTCTTTTGAGTTTTGCATAACGCCCATTCTATGTGCCGCAAGGGACAACCGCAGTCCCCGCGCCCAAAAAGTTTCTTATTCAAGAGCCGATGTGGTCCTCAATCGCGTTGACAAGACCGTCGGCGCTCACGGGTTTGGCGATGTAGAACGATCCGCCGATAAAACCGTTGTGCTCGTCAACTTCCTTCTGGCGCACAATCGCCGTCAGAAACATGATCGGGATGTGCCTTAAAATGGGATCCGCCATGAATTGCACCTGGACTTCGCCGCCGTCCAGTTCCGGCATGATCACGTCCAGCAGGACGATGTCGGGTCGGAACTTCCGGGCCGTGGCGATAGCCCTGCGCGGATCATTCTCGACGCATACCTCGCAATGATCTTTCATCTCCAGGGTCAATTTGACGTATTTGGTAAAAGCCTCCTCATCATCAATAATCAGAATTTTTCTCTTGTTCATTTCCCCTTCCTTTCCCCGAAGACCTGGTTTGCCATCGTTCAAATTAAAAACGCGATTCAGGCATTTTCTCAATGGCAGTGACGAAGCAGGCCTGTACCCAACACAAAAGCGCCAATGATTAACAAGCCGTATCCCGCGACTGCCAGCTTCGTCCCCGGATCATGGTGGGCGCTTTCCGCCCTTGAACAAGCGAGGCTCGCCCTGATAAGCCCCATTCCGAGCCAAATCGATACCCATCCTCCAAGATCAAGAGCTGTCATACGCGCTTATTTTATTGTTTAGAATCCTTGTCCCAAAATCTTCTTTCTTACTTCCAAACACAGTTGGCAATAAGCATGAATGTTGAGAATGGCTTCTTCGCTTAGCTCTTCAAACCACGCCATTTTTTCTTTTAAGCTCTCTTCCCTGATTTCGTGAAAAGGGCAATCACGCGGATTGTCTCTGTCAAAAGGACAGGCCTCGGATAAAATCGAGAACTCCGTCCGAAAGATGGTTCTTTGAGTGCTGGTAATACTCATGTAGATATTCTTAGCGGACGATTTGCATCATGCGATTGCCAATGTGATGACCATCATGAAAACATTTGAGTAAGCACCGCTATCCCCAAGGACAATGCGCCCACAATTAATAAAATCTGTCCTACCACCCGGCGCTTCCTTCTTCTCTCATAAGTAGAACACCCCAATGATGAAAATGGTGATGTGTCTCTCATGAGAAGGACGGAAAGGCCAAAAATCGCCACTGATCCGAGATAAAATACCGCCATTGTGTTCATAGAGTTCCTTGTTTAATCGGCATCGCGCCGGCCCCTTTAACTCTTTTGAATATCAAGAGGGAAGCGCTTCGCCTAGCCCCCAAAATAGGGGGCGCGAAAGGCAATGTTACAATTGCGTTACGAAAGCATTAGCGCTTCATTCGCGAAGACGCCATGCCTTTCATCGATTTTTTTCCCTCCTCATAACTCATTTATCTCACGAACTGAAAAATGTTTCAATAGTGCAATGTTCTTTTTGCTTGATGGGCATTGCGCTATGATGGCCTGTCAGCCAAATCAATCAGATTGAAATACAGAGAAGAAGGCCTGCTAATGAGCAATCCGAATGCATAACCTCATGGTCGATATGATCAGTTCTATATGATGCCGGTTGGCGTGGTCCATCGGTAAAAAGAGTTTTGTCGTCCGGAACGTGTCGAGGAATCGGCCTCTGTTGGTTTGGGCAGCCCGCGCTCGGTCGAGCGGCGCTTGGTCCATTTCCGCTTGTCCCGTCCCATAGGATTCGGGCATTTTCTTCTCATCTCATGCATGCAACCACCCGATTCGCTTTCCTGCTCGCTTTGATGCTGCTTCCGCCTGGCCATGTTTACGGAGAGGCCGCCAACACTCCCGCGGCTTCCGATCCCACCGATGCCCTCCGTCAGGCGGGTCCCGGCACGCCGCCGCGGCCGGAGACCGGCGCAGGGGCCGGTCAAGGATTTACCGATGCCGCCGCGTTCGGCTTTTCCCCCGATGCCAGCGGAACGGAGAATACCAAAGCCTTGCAGCGAGCGGTGGATCAGGGCGGCGCCATCGTGGTGAGCCGGGAGGGAACCTATCCGGTCGCCGGAACGGTCTTTCTCGGCAGCAACACCCGCCTCGTTTTTGGGCCGGGCGTTTTTCTAAAAAAAGTCGTTGAAGCAGACGGCCCCTTTTCCAGTGTTCTCCTCAACAAAGGCGCTCTCACCCGAACCTGGGACAGAAACATCGAGATCGATGGTCTCCAGATTATCGTCAACGGCGTCGATGTCCGCAAATTCCTCGTCTATGGCCTCCACGGCCAGTTGGCCCTCTTCTATGTGGACACCGCCACCATCCGCGGCTTCCGGTGCCTTGATCTTGGCCGGGCGCAGTACGCCATCCACGTCTGCACCTTCAAGAACCTCACCGTCACCGATGCGGTGATTCATGGCATGAAGGACGGCGTCCATCTCGGCCGCGGCAGCCATTTCCATATCGCGGACTGCCACTTCCGGACCGGCGATGATGCCATCGCCCTCAACGGTCACGACTACTCCACCGGCAATCCGGAAATTGGGTTGGATCGAAGACGGCACCATCGAGAATTGCTGGTCTGAACCCCAGGGCGGTTACTTCTGCCGCATCCTGGCCGGAGCGTGGACGGACTGGCATGCGGGCATGCGGGTTCAGCAGTCGGACACCGTGGCCCACAACGGCCTTCTTTACCGGGTCCAGATGCAACCGGACGGGCACCGGTACACGTCGGCCCATGCGCCCACCCAAACGTCAGGATCAGCCGTGGTCGACGGCATCACATGGGGCGTCGTTCAAAAAGACGACACCCGCACCGCCGGTGTTCGACACGTCCTGTTCCAAAACATCCACCTCCTGAAGCCCGGCACCATCTTTTCCATCCATTTCGACAACGACAAGTACAGCCGGTCCTATTACCCGGGTTCACCCGTTCCGCTGCAACAGGACCTCACGTTCCAGAATATCTTCGTCGAGTACCCTGCAAACTCCACGTTCCTCCAGATCAGCACTCCCATCGACTCCATTCACCTCAGCAACTGCTCGCTTCAACGAAACCCCATCCAGTTCATCACCCGTTCGGCGCTCAAGGACTACGGCCCCACTCAGTTGACGATCGGCCATTGTGCCTTCCACGTCGGCAAAGCCGCCCTCACACTCCTCACCTGCAACCAACCCGGCAAGTCGTTTGACTTCGACTTCAACAACAACTCCGGCGACATCGCCCAGCTTCGGGTCGACCCTGGCTCAGGCATAATCCGGTGGCTCAGCGCGACCCACCTTCCCGTTCCATCCACCGCACCGTGATTGCCCGATAAAATTGTGGCTCATTTCAAGCCGAACAGCCTGGATTTTGCGTGTGAGATCCCCTACCCAATCCGTTAAAGAAGAGTATCGTAGATTAGGGTCTATTAACACGATGCGGCACTTGGGATCGCCGCAGACAACCGGCGTTGGTGTTAACAGGCCCTGAGAAGGCGGGGCATCGGGCAACCCTCCGCTCACATCGGCGCGGACGCGTGGGGATCGGCGATGGGGAAGAGGAGCTTGAATTTGGTGCCCTGGCCGACCTTCGATTCGACCTGCACCTTGCTCTGGTGGTTTTCCATGATTTTTTTCACGATGGCCAGGCCGATGCCGGTGCCCGAGTCCTTATAGGTGAGGAAGGGCGCGAAGAGATTGGTCAATTTGGTCCGGCGACATGCCCTGGCCGTTGTCGCGCACGGCGAGGACGAGGTGGGGTTCGCCCTCGAACTCCTCGACCGCGGCGCCAAGCCGGAGAACGCCTCCCTCGGGCATGGCCTCCGCGGCGTTGAGGATGAGGTTGAGAAGCACTTGCTCGATCTGTTCGCGGTCGGCGCGGAAGAGCGGGAGATCGGCGGGAACGCTGCTGCGGACGTCGATGCCCTGCTGTTGCAGCTTGTGGCGGGTGAGCAGGAAAACGTCCTCGAAGAGTTGGCTCGCATGGACCGGTTCCTTGATCGGCTCGGAGGAGCGAGCGAAGGAGAGGACCTGGTCGAGGATGCGGTTCATCTGCCGCATTTTTTCGCCGATCAATTCGGCGTCGCGCTGGGAGGTGGCGTCGGGATGCAGCGTCTCGACCAGGGCATGAAAAAGCATTTGCATGACGGTAAGCGGGTTGCGGATTTCATGCGCGATTTCCGCGGCAAGCAGGCCGAGGGCGGAGAGGCGCTCGCTGGCCCGCAGCTTTTCCTCCATGTCGACCACGCGGGCCAGGAGCCGCCCTTTTTCGATGGCCACGGCGGAGAGATCGCCCAGGGTGGTGAGGAGCTTGATTTCGTCGTTGGAAAAACGGTGGCGCTGCTGGGTGTAGACGGCGAGGACGCCCACGGCTTTCTCGGCGAAGATCAGCGGCACGGCGAGCATGGAGACGAGGCGTTCCTTGCGCGCGATGTCGGTCTGGATGTAGCCCTTCTCCCTCATCACATCGACGACCGCGACGGGCTTGTGGCGGGTGACCACGCCGCCCAGGAGCGAATCTTCCGTGCGCAGATTCGGTTTCTCGCGATAAAGTTCGGTGCCGCCGTGGCAGGCGCGCAGGACCAATTCCGAGCCATCCTCGTTGAGCAGGAAAACGGAGCAGAGGCGCGTCTTCATCAGGCGGTAGGTTTGGATGGTGATCTGTTCGAGGATTTCGTCGGGATTGGTCTCCGAAAGGATCATCTGGGCGGTGTTGACCAGGCTGGTGAGCTGGCGGCTCTTGAGCCGCAACTGGTCGACTTCCCAGGCCAGTTCCAGCCACTTGGCGGCTTCCGAAGCCATGTCGACAAGGCGGGCTTCGTCGGTGGCGCTGAAGGCGTCGACTTTGGTGGAATCGACGTTGAGCAGGCCGACGACCTGGCCCCGCATCTCGACGGGCACGGCCATCTCGGAGCGCACTTTGGCCTTGATCGCGACGTAGCGTTTTTCCGTGCGGACGTCGCCGGTGCGCAGCGGTTTGCCCGTGGTCGCCACCCAGCCGGTGATGCCCTCGCCGGGACGAAGCTTCACCCGCTTGGCCCGCTCGCTCAGGCCGTGGCTGGCCTCGATGTCGAGCAGGCCCGAATTCGGATTGACCAGGATGAAGGAGCCGGAGTCGGCGCGGGTCGAGCGGACGGCGGCGGCGAGGATGCGGTCGAGCGCTTTCTGGGGATGGAGCAGCGTGCGCAGATCGCGCCGCCGCAGGTCGGAGAAGAGCGTGGGGCGCGCGGCTTTTTTCATGTTTCCTCGTTCCCAGGTTGCGCTTGGGAACGCCTCCTGATCCCGCGAAATTCCATTTCGCGCTGATTTGCGGCCGCCGCCGTCAGGCGGAGAGCCACGCCCTCACGGGCGCCGCTACGGGATCGGCAATGGAATTGCCTCAGCAAGCGCGTTCCCAAGTGCAACTTGGGAACGAGGGAAAAAAGAATTTCAACATCCTTGTGTTCTATGCGTTCTTTCGCGGCTGATGAATCCTTTGCCTGCCTCATGTCGCGATCCGCTTGCGTACTTCCGCGATCAGGTTGGCGAGCGTCCCTTCGTCTTCAATCTTTTTGCCGTGCCGGTCGCTGAGATAAAAGGTGTCGAGCGCGGCCCCCTTTTCGGTGGTGACCCGCGCGGAAACCAGGTTGAGTCCCGTTTCGGCGATGCCGCAGGCGATGCGATAGAGGAGGCCGGGATAGTCGGCGGTTTGGACGTCGAGCAGCGTGCAGGCGCGCGAGGCGCGCTGGTCCACGGAAACCTGGGTGGGGAGTTCGGAGGCGTCGTAAGCGGGGAAGCGCGGCTTGATCGCGCGCTTGGCGAACGCGGTGTTGAAGTCGAATTGTTCCATGCTCATCGCCTGGGCGAGAATTTTCTCGAACGCGGCCCGGTCGCGCGGATCGGCCGCGGCCTCGAGCCGCTCGGTGGCGACGTAGAACGTCTCGATGGCGATGTCGTCGGCCCGGGTGAAGATGTCGGCCTTGAGGATGGTCAGGCCGCAGGCGGCGAAGGAGCCGGTGACGCGCGCGAAAAGGCGCTCCCGGTCCCAGGTGACCACGGTGACCTCGGAGTGGCCCTGCTCCGGGAAGTTCCGCCAGTGGACGACGGGTTGAAGGGAGGCGTCGTCGTGGGTGAGCTGGTATTTGAGGAAGCCGTGCACGAGGGCGATGTGCTCGCGGATGAGTTCCTCCGACATCGTCTCGAAATAACTGGGCGGGCAGATTGTCGAAATGGGCGACGACCTCGGCGGGGTCGAACTGCCGGTCGAGGTTCTTGAGCAGCCGTTGCTGGATTTCCAGCCGCGCCTGCTCCGCCATGGCCCTGAATTCCGTGATGCCGCTGAGGGCGCGCGTGGTGCGATGATAGAGCTGCCAGAGCAGGAGGTCCTTCCAGTCGGAATAACCGCGCCCGGAGCCGGTGCCGAGCGTGTCGGCGAAAGTCAGGAGCATGAGCAGGTCGAGCCGTTCCTGGGTTTGCACGATGCGGGCGAACTCGATGATGGTTTCCTCGTTGTCGAGGTTCTTGCGCCGCGCGATCTCGGACATGGTGAGGTGGTGGTCGACCAGGAAGACCAGCGTGGAAAGATCGGCGCCCTTGAGCCGCATCCGCCGCGCGACGCGCACCGCATTGACCGCGCTGGCTTCCGCATGGCGCTGGTCGTTTTCCGATTTGCCGGTGTCGTGGAGCAGCATGGCCAGGTAGAGGATGTGGGGCCGCGCCGCCTGTTGCAGCATGGCGCGGTACTTGGAAAACGGCGGCTCGGTCGCGTCGATGATCTTGTCGAGCGTTTCGATGCAGACGAGGGTGTGTTCGTCGGCGGTGTAACGATGGAAGAACTCGTGCTGCACCAGGCAGGTCAGGGGGCGAAACTCGGGGAAGAAGCGGCCGAGGAAGCCGAGTTCGTGCATGGTGCGCAGGGCGTGGCCGACCTGTCCCTTGCGCGATAAAATGGCCAGGAGCGTTTCGCGCACCGCCGTCTGGTAGATGAAGCGGCGGTCCACCATGTAGAGGCGGCGGCGCAGGCGCAGCTTCAACTCGGGGCCCAGTTCGGCGTTGTGCTGCTGGGCCAGGAGAAAGATCCGCGCAAGCCGCAGCGGCTCGTCGGCGAAAGGGTTCGCGGAGAGCGCTTCCAGCTCGCCGTTTTCCAGGACGAAGCCGTCGATTTCCTCGCGATGGGTGGCGCGAAAGGGAAGGAAGGCCCATTTGGCCCGTTTTTTTCCGCTGCCGCAGAGCCGGTGGCTGAGGGTGTTGCCAAGATTGAACAGGAGCGACGCGCGCTCGTAGTAATCCCGCATGAAGGCCTCCATCCGGCGAAGGATGGTCCGGTGCTGGTAGCCGAAACTGTCGGCGATCTGTCCCTGCAACCGCAGGGTGAGCACATCGCCGGACCGCTTTTGCAGGTAATGGAGTTCAGTGCGGATGCGCAGCAGGAAGTCGTAGGCGCGGTCGAGTTGCTTGCGTTCGGCCGGCGTCAGCAATTGCGCGTCGACAAAGGCCTGGGTGCTGTCCAGCCCGCGCTTCACTTTCCCGACCCAGATCAGGTTCTGATAATCGCGCAGGCCGCCGCAACCGTTCTTGACGTTGGGTTCCTGGAGAAAAGGCGTGTTGCCGGCCTTTTCGTGCCGGTCGCGCTGGTCGGCCACGCGCCAGGCCAGGTACTCCTTTTCATGGCCGTGCAGGCAGCGGCGCTCGAAAGTCTTCCCAAATTCCGCGAAGACCGATTCGTCTCCGCAGAGAAAGCGGGCTTCCAGCAGCGAGGTCTTGGTGCGCAGGTCGCCGTTGGCCTGGGTGACGAGTTCCTGCATGGTGCGCGTGGCGTGTCCGACCTGAAAACCGATGTCCCAGAGCATGTAGAGAACGTGCTGGACGATGTCGTTCACCTGGCCCGTGTTCTTCGATCCGTTGTGGGGATAGAGAAAAAGAATGTCGATGTCGCTGTAGGGATTGAGTTCGCCCCGGCCGAATCCCCCCACGGCCAGCAGGGCGATGCGCGGCGGGGCGTCCATATGCGAGCGCAAATGGGTTTCCCACGCGCCGTTCCAAAGATGGCGCAGCATGACGGAGATAACGTCGGCGCGCTTGTCGCAAAGTTCGCGTCCGCCTTCGCCGTGGATGTGTTCGAGCTTGAGCCGGTGGTCCTCCAATTTCAAAAAGCGGCGGTAAATATCGAGCAGATCGGTCGGCCGCAAATGGGATTGGTGGACCAGTTCCCGTTCGGCGTGGCGCAAAACCTTTTCAAGATAGACCGGCGGCATCAATTGAAACTAATCGCCCGCGCGAGGCAATTCAATGGGTAACTCCATTCCCCCTCATTCGACGCGCCTGCTTAAAAATAAGAGCCTTGCGCGTGGTTGGGATTGGCAAACAGCTTTTAATTGCCTAAGTTCAAATTATGGAATTACCAATTCGTCCATCCATTTTTCATGCTCGCGACGTCATCTCGGTCATTCTCGGTGGCGGAGCCGGGACGCGACTTTTCCCGCTGACGAAGGATCGTTCGAAACCTGCCGTGCCGCTGGCGGGCAAATATCGCATCGTCGACATTCCGATCAGCAACTGCCTGAACTCGGGCCTGAAGCGCATTTTTCTTCTCACGCAATTCAACAGTTCCTCGCTGCACCGGCATATTCAGCAAAGCTATCGGTTTGACGACTTTTCCAACGGCTTTGTGGAGATCATGGCGGCGCAGCAGACCCCGAGCAGCGACGCTTGGTACCAGGGCACGGCCGATGCGGTGCGGCAGAACCTTCGCCACTTTGACAACGTGGCGCACAACTATGTCCTCATCCTCTCCGGCGATCAACTTTACCGGATGCATTTCAGGGAGGTCCTTGAGCAGCACATCAAAAGCGGTGCCGACGTGACGGTGGCCACGATTCCGGTGAATCGCGCCGATGCGGGCGCCTTCGGCATCATGCAAATCGACGGCGAGCAGCGAATCACGCGGTTTGTGGAAAAGCCGCAGGAGGACGCTTTGCTGGACACGCTGAAAATGGAAGGCTCGATCCGTCACAAGCTGGGGATCCACGGCGGCGAAGATCTTCTCCTGGCCTCCATGGGCATCTATGTTTTCAACCGGAACGTCCTGGACAAGGCGCTGGCGGGCAAACACGTCGATTTCGGCAAGCACATCATTCCCAATCTGATCGATAGCGGACGCCTTTTCTCCTATGTTTATCAGGGTTATTGGGAGGACATCGGAACCATCAAGGCCTTCTACGACGCCAACCTCGACCTGGTCAACGAAGCGCCCAAGTTCAATTTCTTCGACACGCAGGCCCCGGTCTTCACCCATGCGCGGTACCTGCCGGCCAGCAAGATCGTGCGTGGACACATCGAGCGGGCGGCCATTGCAGACGGCTGCATCATTGTCGACGCGAAAATCCACCATTCCATCATCGGCATCCGCAGCCGGCTCGAGGCGGGCGCGGTCATCAAGGATTCCATCCTCATGGGCATCGACGATTACGAAACGCCGGAGGAAATCCAGGCCGGGATCGCGCGCGGCGTCCCCCCCTCGGTGTCGGCAGGAACACCCGCATCGAGCGGGCCATCATCGACAAGAACGCGCACATCGGGGACGATGTCCACATCTCGCCCGAGGGCAAGCCGGAAAACCATGACGGAGACAATTACTACATTCGCGACGGAATTGTCGTCGTGCCGAAGGGCGGAGTGATCCGCAGCGGCACCGTGATTTGATCTTCCTGGAGGGACGCGCTCCCGCGCGTCCGCGGACGACCGGGCAGGCTCGCCTGTCGGTGTCCCTCCAAGATTCTTCTTTCGCCTTTCACCTTGGGATGAAGCGTCGTATCCTCAAGGCCAATGGAATTTGAATGGTCCCTGTACAAGCCAGACAAGCTCTCGCCGGAGGAGATATCCGAAAGCTTTGAAGACCCGTTCAGCCTGCGCCTGTTGCCCGATTCGAATCGATTCGCCGCGCAAAACCGTTTTTTCAGCCTTGGTTGCAGCAGCGCAGGCGCTCGGATCTTTTCCGTTTACACCTCGACCGGCAAAGTCGTTCGCGTCCTTGCCGCCCGACTGATGACCGAGGAAGAGACCTATTTTTACGAGCGCAAGAGCAAGGAGAACCTTTAGAGGCTGTCCGAAAAGTTGGCGTGGGTCGCGTGACGAGTCGAATTTGGCCCGAATCGAGGCGCGAACGACGAGCATAGCCGCAGTGCTACGTGAGGAGTGAACAACGAAGAGTCGGCCCAAATTCGCCGTCACCCTTTGGGCCGAAAGAATTTTTGCCTTCCGGCCGCGTCGCTCGCTCGTCACGTAGCTACGGCTATGCTCCTCACTCGACTCCTTGCCGGAAGGCAAAAATTCTTTCGGCGTGACCCGCGCCAACTTTTCGGACAGCCTCTAATCACCATGAGCCTCGCTGTCGTCAACGATTGGGAAGCCGTCCCCCTTTTCACCAACCTCGGCGAGGAGGCCCAGTTTTGGGAGGGCCATCAGATCGGGTTGCGCCTGATGCAAAGCTCGCTCGTCAGCACCGATACCAATGAATCGACCACCATCACTCTGCGGATGGATCCGAGGATGCTCTCCCGTCTGAAGCGCCTGGCGCGCCAGCGCTACCTCAACTATCAAAGTATGCTTAAGCAATGGGTGGCGGAACGATTGGAAAAGGAACTCGATTAGGGTAGGCACGGCAGTCCCCTGCCGTCCGTCGAATGAAGGGGATGCGACGGGATTAGCCTCCCGGTCTTTTCAGTCAGGTGCCTGGAATATCTTATGCGCTATCGCGCAGGGACTTGCGTCCCTGCTTCTAAAAAAAGAGGAAAGCTCTCGCCTAAGAGTCGCAAGTGAGGTATTTTAGGCTTAAGGTGTAATGCCAATGTCCTTACTCGCGCGCTTATGAAACCATCTCTTGCCCGCCTTCGCCAGTCCAAGCTCTCAGGTTTTACCTTGGTCGAACTGTTGGTTGTCATAGCTATTATCGCGATTCTGGCTGCGGTTGTGATATCGGCCGGCCGTGGCGCCCTTAGGGCGGCCACGAGGGCCAAAATGCAAAATATGGCAAGCCAGATTCAGAGCGCTTGCTTGGCTTATTATACGGAGTACAATGTTTATCCGATTCCTTCCACTGCCACCGCTGGGACAGATTACGAGATCCACGATACCTCGGCGGGTACCGATGGTAGCAAAGCAGACGATACGGCTTGGGGATATCTGGTATGTGCGCTCTGCGGCAATATAAACCCCTCGAGCGGCGCGTCCTTTACAACTTCCACGGTGGCCAATACGCGGAATATTGCTTTTCTGACCTTAAGGAGCACCGATGTGGATTCCAATGGCACACCCTTGAACATGCCGGCTTCCGGCACCAGTATGTATTTCTGTATTGCGATGGAT
Organism: uncultured Verrucomicrobiae bacterium; assembly: GCA_963702985.1. Lineage (GTDB taxonomy): Bacteria > Verrucomicrobiota > Verrucomicrobiia > Methylacidiphilales > UBA1321 > JABDGH01. The sequence goes on along the minus strand of OY969777.1, from coordinate 3,127,612 downwards.
GGCGATTACGACGGGGTTTTGGGAACCGGCAACAGCGCGGTGACGGACATGCCGAACTTTGCCACAGGCACGTCCACCAGCCTGACGTTGACCGGCGGATCGTCCACCGCAGGGGTCGCGGTCTGGGCCAATTGTACGGGGAGTACGGCCGCAACAGCCTGCAATTCCACGTTCTGGGTGCACACTTACTAGGTCCTTATGCCGACGATGACCGCATCGAGTATGGTGCCGCGAGAGAACCGGTTGGCTGCTTTTACCTTGGTCGAGCTTCTGACGGTGATAGCCATTATTGCCATCCTGGCCGGCCTGCTGCTGGCCGCTGGAAGCGGAATCATGAAGAAGGCCGCCCGCAGCCGGGCCTCCGCCGAAATTCAGGCCATGAGCACCGCCCTCGAGGCGTACAAGACCGATAATGGCATTTATCCGGTGGGCAATACGACGGCAAGCTCCGGGTCGAGCTTAACCGGTCCGCCGACGGGATCATACCCTGGCGATCCCGTTGTCGCAAATATTGCAGCTTATCAAACTGCCTCGGAAGCTCTCTATCAGGCTTTGTCCGGACAAACCTATTATTCCGCTGCTCCCACCGCCGGGGTTAAATCCTATATGAGCTTCAAGCTAAGTCAGATTGGTAGTCCCACGGGGCCTTTGTCCTACATCAAGGATCCCTGGACGAACCCCTATGGCTATTCCACCGGGAATACGACACAGACTCTTTACCCTTATAATGGCAGCGGCTTTTTTGATCTCTGGTCGACAGGTGGGACGACGGCCGGCAATACCGCCATCTGGCTCACGAACTGGCAGTAGATTTTTCGGGTAGCCCGGACAACTCGTTGTCCGGGTGCGCGAAGCGCACAAGAAACAGCAACCAAGGCCCCGACGCATTTGTAATATCATTTTAAAATAAAGCTGCTCTTTATCCTTCCGTCATCCCGATCCTTCGGCAACCTCAGGATGACCGAATTGTTTTTACCACATTACATTCCAAAGTGGTCTAATTCCAAAATTGAGGGTGGCTTCTTGTTGCCTACGGCCACCCGGACAACGAGTTGTCCGGGCTACCAAAAGGCGCTCTATTTCGGGAGCAGAGAATAAAATAACCGGCGTGCGCGGGACGGACAGTCATCGACCGCCGCCACACGAACAAGTTAGAATGAGCGACCATCATGGCCCGCATCGCCCGCGTCATTCCCGAAGTCTCCCTCGATCGCGCCTTCGACTACGAGATTCCCGAAGAACTGAGCGCGCAGGTCACGCTCGGGGCCAAGGTCCGGGTTCCTTTTAAATCCCGCGACCTTGTCGGCTACGTGGTCGAATTTCCGAAGGAACCCTTCGCGGGCAAACTCAAGCCCATCCGGGAAGTTCTCAGCAAGCACGCCTTCCTCCCGGCGATCCTCATCGAACTGGCCCAATGGATGGCGCACTATTATTGCGCGCCGCTCACGGTCGCGTTGCTGAGCGTTTTGCCCAAAGCCGTGCGCCGCGCCGATGCCGCCTTCAAGCAACGCCTCTGGGTCGAGCCGCTGACCGCCACGCTTCCGGAAGAGACCGCGCTGGCCCTGAAGAAAGCCCGCGCCCAGATGGCCGCGTGGGACTACATCCAGAAGAACGGCCCGGGCTGGCTCGCCGATCTCACCCAGGTTTGCGGCGCGGCGGCGTGGCGCGGGCTGGCCGAACGCAATCTCGTCTCGATTGAATCCCGCTCGCAGGACCGCGACCCGTTTCTCCACACGCCGGTGTCCGAATCGATTCCGCACGAGATGAACGCGGAGCAGCTCGCCGCGCTCCAAGCGGTCCGCGAGGAGATCGCGGCCGAAAAACCGCGCGTGGTGCTGTTGCATGGCGTCACCGGCAGCGGCAAGACGGAGGTCTATCTCCAGGCCATCGCGCAGGTGCTGGCTCTCGGCAAAAGCGCCCTTGTGCTCGTGCCGGAAATCGCGCTCACGCCGCAGACGGTCGAGCATTTCCGCGCCCGGTTCATCGGGCAAAAAATCGGCGTGGCCGTCCTCCACAGCCATCTCTCCTCCGGCGAGCGCCACGACCAATGGCAGCACATCCGCTCCGGACGCGCCCGGATCGTCATCGGCGCGCGCTCGGCTGTTTTCGCCCCGCTCGATAAGCTCGGCATCATCGTCGTGGACGAGGAGCACGAGCATTCCTACAAGCAGGAGGAATCGCCCCATTACCACGCGCGGGATGTCGCGGTGATGCGCGGCCATCTCGAACACGTGACCGTCGTGCTCGGCTCGGCCACGCCGTCGCTCGAATCGTACCACCACGCGAAGGAGGGCAAGTACCGGCTCGTCGAATTGCTCCAGCGTGTCGAGGAGGGGCGGATGCCGGTGACCCACGTCCTCGATATTCGCTCGGCGAAAGGAGGCACGCCTCGCGGCGAGCCGCCGGTGCTCATCGCGCCCCGTTTGATCGAGGCGATCCAAGCGCGTATCGAGCGTCAGGAGCAGGCCATCATTTTTCTCAACCGCCGAGGCTACTCGTCCTCGCTGCAATGCCCGCAATGCGGCCATGTCGAGATGTGCCCGAATTGCAGCGTCGCGCTGACCTTTCATCGCCGCGCGGAAAAGCTCCGCTGCCATCTCTGCGATTTTTCCAGCCCCGTGCCGCATGCGTGTCCCCAGTGCGGGTTCGCGCCCTACAAATACTCGGGCAGCGGAACGGAAAAAGTGGAGCACGCCCTGGTCGGGGCATTCCCGAAGGCGCGGATCGAGCGGATGGATTCCGACAACATGAAGGGCAAGGACGCCTACGCCAAGACGCTCGGCGATTTCGCGGAGGGGAAAATCGATATTCTCGTCGGCACGCAGATGATCGCCAAGGGCCTCCATTTCCCGCGCGTCACCTGCGTGGGCGTGATCAACGCCGACCTCGCACTGCAAATCCCCGATTTTCGCGCCAGCGAGAGGGTGTTCCAGTTGCTCATGCAGGTCTCCGGCCGCAGCGGACGCGGGCAGGTGCGCGGCGAGGTCTTCGTCCAGACGCGCGTGCCGTTTCACCCGGCCATCCAGTTCGCGCGGCACCACGATTACACCGGCTTCGTGGAGCAGGAACTCGAATTCCGCCGCAGCCTCCATTATCCGCCCTACGAACGGTTCGTGCTCGTCACGGCGCGCGGGCGCAGCGAGGAAAAGACGCTTTTCGTCATCGAAAACCTCGCGAAGGAAATGGCGCGGCTCGATTTGCCCGGGACCGAAATCACCGGGCCGGCGCCCGCTCCCATCGCGCGCATCGAGGAGCGGTACCGGTTCCAGATTTTCCTGCGCGCGCGAAGGATCATGGCGGTCACGCCGCGCTTGCGGCCGCTCTTCATGGACCGCGCGTGGCCCGACGACATCCGCATCACGCTCGATGTGGATCCGGTGGATTTGTTGTAACGGCGGTTAATGGGACTTATGAGTCCTACGGGGCCAATACGTCTTATTAGTCCCATGAGTCCCATGGCCCCCTGCATGAGAAAGCTGGAAGGTTGCCGGCGAACAGGCTAGATTTCCCCCTTCTCCATGAAAGTTTCCGACCTGCGCGGCATCCTGACCTACATTCCCGGTTTTCGGGAAAAGACGTTCGTGATCGCCCTCGATGGCGCCATCATCGCCGATGATAACTTCCCCAACATCATGCTCGACTTGGCGGTGCTCCGCTCGCTGAGCATCCGGCTCGTTCTCGTGCACGGCGCGGCCCATCAAATCCTCGAACTCTCACGGCAATCGGGCATCCCGATCAGCAACGCCGACGGCACCGGCATCACCGACGAGGAGACCCTGAAGCTCGCCCTCACCGCCGCGAACCGGATCACTCACGAGGTGCTCGAGGGCCTCGCCTCCAACGACCTGCGCGCGGCCTACACCAATGCCGTCATTGCCCATCCCTACGGCATCGTCGGCGGCGTGGACCGGCTCTTCACCGGCCGGGTCGAGCGGGTCGACACGGAATTTCTCAACCAGCTTTTGGAAAAGGGCGTCATTCCGGTCATCGCCCCGCTCGGCTTCGACGGCGACGGGCGCACCTTCCGCGTCAACTCCGACGGCGTTGCCATCGAGGTGGCCGAGGCCCTCAAAGCCGCGAAGTTGATTTTTGTCACCAATCGCAACGGCTTCACGAAGGATGGCAAAAAGGCCAGCCAGATTTCCGTCGCCGAGGCCGGGGAATTTTTCAAGAAGCACCGGGCCGAGATTCCCGAGAACATGGCCTCCAAATTCGAGCACAGCATTCGCGCCTGCCGCAACGGCGTCAGCCGGGTCCATGTCATCGACGGCCGGATGGACGAGGCGCTGCTGACCGAAATCTTCTCCAACGAGGGCGTCGGCACGATGATCTACGCCAACGAGTACCAGGCCGTGCGCCGCGCCCTGAAAAAGGATGTCCGGGCCATCCGCAACCTGATCCGCGAATCGGTCGAGCAGGAGGAATTGGTCAAGCGGACGCGCGTGGACATCGTCTCGCAGCTCCACGACTATTACGTGTTCCAGATCGACGGCAACATCGTCGGCTGCGTCGCACTCCATGTGCAACCCGACGGCGAAACGGCTGAACTAGCCTGCCTGTCGGTCAGCGGCGCGCACGAAAACATGGGCATCGGGCAAAAGCTGATGCTCTTCGCCGAGGACGCCGCGAAGCAAAAGGGAGTCAAGTCCATCTTCCTGCTCTCCACCCGCGCCTTCAATTATTTCCAGCAAAAGGGCGGCTACAAGGAAGGCTCGCCGAGCGACCTGCCCGCGGCGCGCCGGGAAAAATACGACAGCAGCGGGCGCAACTCGAAGGTGCTGGTGAAACAGTTGGTTTGAGCAGGTCTTTCTTTTAGACTCCGTCATCCCGAGCCTTTTCTCGGCGGCGGAGCCGCCGGTAATAAAACGTCATTCTGAGCGAAGCGCAGCGAAGTCGATGAATTGTCGAGGGATCAGTTCCGCCTCGGTAAAAGTAAAAGGCAACCGAACTGATTTTTCGACAAGCTCAGGATGACAGATTTTTAGAAAAGGAGCTTTTTTCAGCAAGCTCCTACAGTTTGGCTAGGTACGCCAGGACTTCCTGGGCCGCCTTGTTGCCGTCGAGCCAGACGCTTTCGACGCTTGACTCGGTGCGGGAGTCGCCGCAGATAAAGCCGCCGAGAGGAGGAACGACGCGGCGCTGCCCGCCTTCAATCGGATGGGCAATAGCCCAGCAATGGCCGTATGCGGCGGTGATTTGGCCGGCGGGGATGCCCCAAGTTTCTTCATGTTTCCGGATCAGATCGGGAAGATAGGTTTCAGATGGCGCATTGGCGTATTCGCGGCTGTAGCGCGGCCCGGCATGGGCAACGAAAACGGTTTTGTTTCCGACAATGCGGCCGACCTTGTTGTTTTCGCAGTAGCTGGCCCGGAGAGGCTCTCCATCGGTGAGAATACGACCGTAGGCCCCGCGGGACCGGCCCAAGTCCGTTCCGGCATATTCCAGCAGCGCGACCAGGCACGGCTCATAGTCGGCGGGGGATTGGGGCAAGGAAAAGAGGCGGGCCGTTTGCGGGCCGGGCACGGAACTGACCACCGCCCGGTACGTTTCGCCCAGGCACTGGATGCCGGAGGACCGGAAGGTGACGGGTTTGACCTCGGTGTTCAAACGGATATCGAGTCCATGGGAAAGGATGTGGGCGAAGTAATTATTTCCCTGGAGAACGTAAAAGCGCGGGCCGAAGAGGGTGGGGACGATTTGCTCATTCTGATCGAGAATGGGCGAGATGATGGGGCGAAACTGGCGCAGGCGGGTGAGGAGCTCCTTTTTGAAATCGCCCGATCTCGCGGTGAAGTATTGGACGCCCACGTCCACGAGGTGTCCCTGCCAGAGTTGGGTGGCACACCGCCCCCCGACCGTGGAAGAGCGCTCGAAGACGCGCACGCCGACGCCCGCGGCCTGCAAGGCCTGGGCGCAACTGAGCCCGGAAAGGCCTGCGCCGATAATCGCAACAGTTCCAGATTTTTTCACATAGGCAATCTAGGGGGTGTCTTCAAAATAGGGCAAGGCCGCATTACGAGTCGATTTTGGGCTGCCCCGAACTGCGGGAGAGGAGGCTCTCCCGCACGGCGCCATCGATTTCGCATTGATCTTTGGCCATGAGATTCTAGGCTAAACCCCTTATGGCTCGTGTATCCCTTATTACCTCATCGCGGAGGTTGTGTGCTTTGATTCTATTGGCCCTGCTGCCGGGGGCGCCGGGCATGGCTCGGGCGGCGGGAGCCGTTGCTCTCGCCATCAGCGGCCAGGATGTCAACGGACATGCGGTGGCGGTCAATGGTAAGGGGCATTATACCGTGGTGATGTACACCAACCCGGATCTGGAGGACGCCTCGCGGAAAATGACCCTGGCGCTCGATCCGTATCGTTCCCGGTCCGATTTTGCCCTGGTCCGGGTGGTCGATTTGAGGGGTGATGTGCCGCCCGAGATGCGCGGCATCGTGCGGGTGGAAATCCGGAAGGAACAGGCCAAGGAAAGCGCGCGGCTGAAGAAGGCCGGCGTGTCCGCTTCCGGCAACCCGGCGCCAATCATCCCCGACTTTAACGGCTCGACGCTCAACGCGCTGGGCTGGGACAGCGTCTACGACCAGGTGCGCCTCGTGGTTTATGATACCCACGGCCACGAAATCAAGCGCTTGGAGAGCGTGACCGACGCCAAGCAGATGACCCGGATGGTCGACAGCTTTTTGTAGCTCCTGCGGTGCTGCGCACGCCAGTAACCGAATGACGGAATTACCAAATTTTCCAAATTAACGGAATTTGGATTGAGTTGTTGATTCTCCACTCCGAAAATAACGATACGGCCAGCGGGAACCGCCGCAGTTTTCCGCCTTTCCCTTTCCAAAAAAAATTGGAAGCGTGTGTTTCGAATCGCGTTTGGAGCTTGGAAAAGGTAATTGCGCTTTTGATTTAATGAGCCATCGTTTACACAATGTTAGAACTGGCGGTAATCGTATTTTGCGTAGCCTTTTTGATCTCACTCGGGGTTACCAAATTTTGTTCCAAGTCTGTTCTTATCGTCTCTTTATTTCTGATAGTAATAGGGACTTCAATGCTCTTGTTGCCCTTATACGCTCGCTTCATACCAATCTCGTTGTGGGCTTTAATTGGCCCCTACTTTTATTTTCTTGTTTTGGCGGGAGCGGTTTTAAGTCTTTGGGGCATCGCCTCTTTATTGGCATCCGTCGCGAGCAGCCTTTTAAAAGGACGAAGTTCGTAGGCGTTTCAAACTGACCCACTACCAAATTCCGTTAATTTGGAAAATTTGGTAATTCCGTTAATGTCTTCTCCGCCCCCAACCATCCAACGCTGGAATCATGGGCCGCTGAAGTGCGCCTTGGCGGCGTGGCTTATCTTTTTGCCGCCTCTCAAGGCTGATCCGCCGGTGTCGGCGGAACCGTGGCAGCGGGCAATCGGAGCATGGTCGTGGATGTTTCCGCGCGATCACGGCGCGCACCCGAATTTCAAGACCGAATGGTGGTACTTCACGGGCAACCTTCAGAACACGCAACCACGCACGGGTCCGCACAAATTCGGATATCAGCTCACGCTCTTCCGGCAGGGAATCCAATTCACTCCCGCGCAACCGTCCAGCCGATGGGCGGTGCGCGATGCCTACTTTGGCCATTTCACGATCAGCGACTTGGCGGCGGATCAATTCCACGTCGCGGAACGGGTGAGCCGCGGCGCGCTGGGCGAAGCGAAGGCCGCGCCGGATCGCATGGATGTCGCCCTGGGCCCATGGACGATTCAGCAGGGGGACCCCGCGAAGGAATCGTATCATCTGGTGGCGCGTGAACCGGACATGGCGATTGATTTCGAGGAGCATCCGCTCAAGCCGCTGGTGCTCGAGGGCGTGGGCGGGCTGAGCCGAAAGGCCGACGGCGCGGGCGAGGCGTCTTATTATTATTCCTATCCGCGCCTCGCCACGACCGGGCAGTTGCGGGTGGGCGGCAAGGCCTGCGCCGTTTCGGGCCTGAGCTGGTTCGATCACGAATTCAGCACGAGTTCGCTGGGCAAGGACCAAGTGGGCTGGGATTGGTTCTGCATCCAGTTGGAGAACCACGAGGAGATCATGCTTTACGCCATGCGCGACAAGTCGGGCGAGATCGACCCTGTTTCGGAGGGGACGTGGGTGAGGGCTGACGGGACTTCGGAGTGGCTGTTGCCGGGGAGTTTTTCCATCGAAAAGATAGGCGCGTGGCGCAGCCCGCGAAGCGGCTCGGTTTACCCGGCGGGCTGGCATATCAAGGTGCCGGGACATCGCGCCGATCTGACCGTTTCGCCGACGATGGCCGGCCAGGAACTGCGCCTGACGAAGATGGGCGCGCTCGATTACTGGGAGGGCGCCTGCTCCGTCCAAGGCAGCGTGGCGGATGCGCCGGTGACAGGCGCTGGTTACACCGAGTTGACCGGTTATGCCGGGGCGCTGCAAGAAGGGATGAAAGAGTGACTTCAAATGAAAAAGCAGAAGCCGATTTTTGAAGTCGAGAAGCTCCGCGTCGAGCGCGACGCCGTGATTCTCCACGAGGTGAACTGGCTCGTGGAGCGAGGACAGCATTGGGTGATCCTCGGCGCAAACGGCTCCGTCAAGACTTCGCTGCTGAGCGCGCTGACCGGATGCCTGATGCCTTCGAGCGGCGAAATCCGCATCGGCGCGGCGCGCTTTGGCGCAGGAGTTCCGAATTGCATTTGTCCAGCCGGTCAGACAACATCGCACGGTTGGGTATGCGGGCGTAGTTCAATGGTAGAACGGTAGCCTTCCAAGCTACACACGAGGGTTCGATTCCCTTCGCCCGCTCTCCTCTGAAAACAGGGGACGGTGCACCAAAAGTGCACCAACCGCCATATGGCGAGCATTCCCGTAACGATAAGAAACCGTGGCGCCCGGATGGCTACCTCTATGCCTTGAGGTGATCGGAATCGAGTATCACGTCATGGGGTTTTCATGTCCCATGGCAATCCTAGAATACTCCATCTATCAAGTGCTGCCTCTGGAGCGACCAAGGCGAAATCGATCATTTTTTGAACATTGTCATCCAATATCTCATAACCCCAGAACTTAGCCCAAGAATCAATAATCTCAGCTCCAAAGTAAGCTACTTTGGTATCGACTCCCTTTCGGATGGCATCATCGAACCACTTTTTACTTCGAGGTGTCATAATCTCTCAGGCCCAAAAAGAAAGTCTGCTCAATACCATTTGTAAGGAGATGCGATCACCAGCCTCTGAATGAGACCGTTACCAGCCGAAAGTGGAAGGCTGCCATCACTGTTCACTGCGGAACTCGTAATTGTCTTGCCGGTCGACTTCGACGTGATCCCACCGCTGTGAGGAATATGACGGCCAACCTGATAAGGGTTGGTTGTCGAAGACACAGTGGATATGTTGCCCATAGATGCCTGTTCTTTAATCAACCTTTACGGTTCATTGTTTGCTCGCTATACCACCCATATCGGAAGAAATGAGCCGGACATTAGAAAAAAGTTCTGGCGCTATGCTACTTCAAGCTGCCTTGACAAAACCGCGGCACGCCGGTCATTTGAAGCAAACGAGATGAGCGTCGATTGCCAGTTGCAGAATTTTAGGAGCCCCTTGCTCTCCGCGGGAGCGGAAGGTTGAAGCAATCAAATCCCCAAAGTCAGACTTTTGGGTTTGATCCGGCAGAAAGAAGTTTTTGATTTACTTAAAGCTTTCATAATAGATGGAAGGATGGACTAAATCTCAGTGGCGTCCAACTGTTGAAGGATGACCGGATTGTAAGACGTTCATGAAGAAGAACCAGCAGCAAATGCCGGATGCACACGATCTGGGAGCCGGGGGTATAACCAGCGGCTATGGCGCCGCCCAAAATGGTTTTTACCCAGCTCACCGAGTGGATTCCCCACTACACGTTTCGCCGGATCGTGGCGCGTCATCGAGGCGACTACAAGGTGCAGAGCTTCTCCTGCTGGGATCAATTTCTCTGCCTGGCCTTCGCGCAGTTGACCTATCGCGAGAGTTTGCGGGACATCGAAGTCTGCCTGCGCTCGCGCTCGGGCCAGCTTTATCGGCTGGGGATTCGCGGCGCGGTGTCGCGCAGCACGCTGGCCCACGCCAACGAGCATCGGCCCTGGCAGATGTACGCCGATCTGGCCGGGCATCTCATCGGCAAAGCCCGGCGTCTTTACGCGGGCGATTCCTTCGGCGTGGAGTTGGACCAGACCGTTTATGCCCTCGACGCGACAACGGTCGATCTCTGCCTGAGCGTGTTTCCGTGGGCGCGCTTTCGCTCGACCAAAGCGGCGATCAAGATCAACACCCTGCTCGATTTGCGCGGAGCGAGCGCCGGGAGGGAACGCGATGTAGGGTGACGCCTCCTTGCACTCTTCAGCCGTCAAACCATCAAGGAACGTCTCACCCAAAAAGGGCCGACCGGCAGGATCACGGTTACGCTCAGCCAGGACAACCAACGCATTACGAAACCAACGCTCATTGATGATCGTCGTGACCGGCCAACCCTTGTTGGCGAAATTATCGTCACCGGTGATAACGAACACCGGGTTACGAAAATACCAACCCAAGCCGCTGCGGCGCGTCCACATCCCGAAAGCCAATGGGAAACTTCGACCGCTGGGAATCCCCACGATGAAAGATCGGGCCATGCAGGCCTTGCACCTGCTGGCATTAGCACCCATCGCGGAAACGACTGGCGATCCCAATTCGTATGGCTTTCGTCCGGCTCGGTCAACGGCGGATGCCATTGATACGTGCTTCTTGCGACTGGGGCGAAAGTGCGCCCCGCAGTGGATACTGGAAGGCGACATTCGCGGCTGTTTTGATCATATCAGTCACGACTGGATGCTGCGCCATGTCTCCACGGACAAGAAAGTGCTGCGTCAATGGCTGAAGGCCGGGTATATGGAAAATCGAACTCTCTTCCCCACGGAAGCAGGGACGCCGCAGGGCGGGATCATCTCCCCCACGCTGGCGAACCTGACCTTGGACGGATTGGGGCCGCTTCTGCGGGAAAAGTTCCCGAAGACAAAGTGGCCCAGTCTCAAGGTAAACTTGGTGCGATACGCCGACGACTTCATCATCACCGGCGCCTCGAAAGAGTTGCTGGAGAATGAAGTCCGGCCTTTGGTGGAACAGTTCCTTCACGAGCGAGGCTTGGAGCTTTCGCCCGAGAAAACCTGCATCACCCACATCGACCAAGGGTTCGACTTCCTCGGTCAAAACCTGCGCAAATGGAACGGCAAATTGCTGATCCAGCCTTCCCGGAAGAACACGCGCAGCTTCCTGGAAAAAGTGCGGGAAGTGATCCGACAACACCGCAGCCAGAGTCAGCAACGTCTCATCGGCACACTCAACCCGATCATCCGGGGCTGGGTCAATTACCACCGCCATGTGGTAGCCACGGCGACGTTCAAGAAAGTGGACAACCTCCTGTGGCAAAGTCTCTGGCACTGGGCCAAACGCCGACATTCCAAATCTCCCTCGTGGGTGCTGCGAAGATATTGGCATCCCTTGGGACGCAAATGGAAATTTGCGGCAGAGTTGGAAAAGAAAACGCCGGACGGCAAGAAGATGTGGTTGAAACTGGTTAATCCGGGAGCAACCAAAATCTTTCGCTACCGCAAGATCCAGGGGGCGGCCAACCCCTTCGACCCTCACTGGCGATCCTATTTTGAGGAACGTGCGTTCTTCAAAAAGTTCGGTGTCCTTCGCCCGGAGACTCGCAGAAATCCGTCGTGAAAACCGGCTCCGCTGACCCGGAGCTTATAACGGCTTGAGCCGGATGAGGGGAAACTCTCACGTCCGGTTCTTAGGGGAGGAGTTGGCCGTGAGGCCGACTCCTTACCCGACGCAAAACGCGGTGGTGGTGATCGTGGTGCGCCGCTACGCTGGCCTGGTGGTGGTTGTCGGCCTTGGTTTGCTGTCGTCATCCATCGTGACGATGATGACTTCGGGGCGGGATTCCTCAACCTGTCCGTCTCAGGAGTACTCGACTCCGGCTTTCGGTTATCGGTATTCTTTATCGAGCGGGGCAATTGACGAGACGACGCTACCGAACCCGGGGAAAACAAGTGGCCCAAACGATTCCTGACAAGCTTCCCAGCAAAGCATCACAGGGAGAACAACGGCTTTTCACCATCCTGAAGCGATTGCCTGACGATGTGGTAGTCTATTACGAGCCGATCATCGACAACCGGCACCCGGACTTTGTCGTTATTCTACCCGCCCTCGGCGTTCTGCTGATCGAAGTTAAAGGCTGGTACTTACCCGAAATTGTCGGCGGCGACTCGCATTCCGTTCGAGTCCGCGAAGGCGAGCGCGAGGTCGAGCACGTGCATCCGATTCGCCAAGTTGACGACTATAAATTCCTTCTGATGGATCGCTGTAAAAGGGACAAGCATATTTCCCAGTTGGTGAATCTTTCCGGCCCTTATACCGGCAAGTTTCAATTCCCGTTTGCAAGCTTTGCCATTCTTTCAAACATTACACGGGAGAATTTGAACAGGTGGCCTGAGAGCAGCAGGTCGGTGTTCCCGACCGCGACCGTCGCCACGCGTGATCGGCTTAAGGAATGGGAAGCGATAGGTTCAGAAACCTTGGTCGCCGTTCTGAAGGGATATTTCGACACCTTTATCGCCCCGATGACGAAAAATCAGGTTAATATTGTGAAGGCGATTCTTCATCCTGAAATACTTCTCGACCTGGATTTGAACAACCCGGCGCAACCGGAGGAACCAACCGTCAAGGTGCTGGATTTGAAGCAGGAGGAACTCGCCCGAGAGGTCGGTGAAGGACACCGGCTCATATTCGGCGTGGCAGGCTCGGGCAAAACCGTGCTGTTGATCGCGCGCGCCAAACTGATCGCCAGATTGAACCCCAAGGCGCAAGTTCTTGTTCTGTGCTACAATGTCACGCTCGGCACCTATCTGGCTGAGAGCCTGAGAGATTGTCGCACCGTCAAGGTTGCGAACTTTCACCGCTGGGCCTGGGACAATGGGGTGGAAGGCGACGGGAATGATGATTCAGAACTAGGCGAACGCTTTCTCGCGGCGCTCAAGGCACGGGGCCGCGACTCAAAGCGTTTCGACACCATCCTCATCGACGAGGCCCAAGATTTCGATAGCACATGGTTCCCATGCGTGCTTGCGGCCATGAAAGACCCTGTGAACGGCGACCTTCTCATCGTGGGCGACGGCAGCCAAGGGTTGTACCGGCGCAAGAAGGTGAGCTGGAAGCAACTCGGGATTCAGGCGCAGGGGCGCACGCAATATCTGGAGCGGAACTATCGTAACACCCGCCCGATCATTGAACTCGCCACGCGCTTCGCATCCGCGACAGCCGACAACGACGAGGACGGCCTCAGCGCGCCGCTGGTCGATCCCGGCAAGTGTGTTCGCGTTGCCGGGTCTGCCGCTATCCTCCTAACCCGCAAGACCAAACAAGAAGAAGTTGAGCGCGTCGTGCAGGTCGTGGACGACCTCCTCGATGGCCGATGGTTTGGAGAGACCATCGCGCCGTTGAAACCTGACCAGATCGGAATTCTCTACCGGATGGAGCACCCACTCATCGGTACGCTTCGCGAGAAGTTGGAAACCAATAGGCGCGACTGCCCGGTGATCTGGCTAAACGAAAAGGGCAAAAATGCACGTCGTCGGATCGCAGAGCCGGGGGTGAAAATTCTGACGATGCACGGGTCCAAGGGTCTCCAGTTCAAGGCTGTCATTCTGCTTTTTGCCGATGAGTGCCCGCTCCACGCTTCAAACACGGATGAGGCCGAGGAACGCCGCCTCTTTTTTGTCGCCCTCACGCGGGCAGAAGACTTTTTGGTCATTTCCTGCTCCGGGAAATCCAAGTATGTTGCGGAGATCGAGGCGGCTGGAGCCGACGGGCGCGACAAATAAATTCGATCTCCGATCAGCTTTTTAGAGTTTGTTGCGACTAACATTTTGTAACCCAATTTTGTAACCCGATGGGGTAAAAATGGGCTGCTTCAGGATAACGTGAGAAGATGTGGCCGGTCCCGTTTCTCCTCTGAAAACATCGAATTGAGCACGCAGGATGACGTAAGAGAAAATGGGCTAAAATAGCCCTTTGGCCTTAACAGCCGACCGCTCTACCACTGAGCTACTCCGGAAGACGGTTGGGAAGTGAAAGTAAATCATACGAAAGAAGCGGAATCAATCTTTTTACCGTGAGTTTACGTGCTCCCTTTGCAGTTCACCCATCCGGTTTCTGCCTGCTGCAGACATGAACCCCAAGTGCAGGCGCTCGCCGTGCGCGGTATCTCGGATCTGGTTAAAGACCAGAAAGTAACGAACCGCTCCGGTTTTCGCTTCCGGTCATCAACTGGGCTGGATTAGCGATGCATTCCGTTATGCAGAAACCAGCCGCTCATTAAGTGACTGTCCTTTCAATACTCTTGGCTCGCTCTTTGATCGTCGCGCTTGTCCTGCTGATTTTTGGCCGGAAAACTTGATTCGCACGGAGAACCACGGAGTTTTTGTTATTATCTCCGTGAACTCCGCGGTTTCAGTGCAAGCCATCTTCGGCGGCGGCCACCCTAATCGACGATCTTCACCGAGATGATCTTGTCGCCTTGCGCGATCGCATTGACAACGGCCATGTCCTTGGTGCGTCCGAAAACGGTATGCACGCCATCGAGGTGCGGCGTCGCGACATGGGTGATGAAAAACTGGCTGCCGCCGGTGTCCTTGCCCGCGTGGGCCATCGAGAGCGTGCCCGGCGTATGTTTCTGCGTGTTGATCTCGCACTTGATCTTGTAACCGGGGCCGCCGGTGCCCGTTCCCGTGGGACAACCGCCCTGGATCATGAAGTTCTTGATGACGCGGTGGAAATTGAGCCCGTCGTAAAATCCCTTTTGGGCGAGGGTGACGAAATTTTTGACGGTGTTGGGCGCGTCCTTGTCGAAGAGTTCGAGGTGGATGGCGCCCTTGCTGGTTTCCATGATGGCTAGTGGCATGAATATCCTTTCGGGAAATGGGGTTGTATGGCAAGTTGTAGCGCGCTTATCAGCCCCGCGCCAAGGCATTTCATTGCACATCAACGCACGCCTAGGCATAGTCACGATTGATGAATCATTGAACAGGATGCATGGAAGTATGGATGTGCGCGCAAATCGGTTTTTAGAAAATTTTTCCGCCGCCGGGTGCGAGCGGCTCATGAGCCGTTTGATTTACCAGGATCTGGCGTCGGGCGAGTATCTTTTCCGCGAGGGCGATCCCGCCGATGGGATTTGCCTCGTCTTGGAAGGCCATGTGGAAATTCTCAAGACCGCCGGAGACCGCGAGCAGATTCTGACGTGCATCCAGCCGGGCAATTTCCTCGGAGAGGTCGCCGTGCTCGATGGCCGGGGACGGAGCACCGATGCGCGGGCGCGGGGAAACGTGTCCATCGCCACAATTCCGACCGCGGTGTTGCTGGATGTGCTCGACACGGAGCCGGTCGCCCTCACCCTGCATCTTTTTCAGAGTGTTCTCAGCCACCTGCGCAAAGCGAACGATCTTTTTGTTCAGGAGGTGGTCCACAAGGAGAAGCTTTCGCTGGTGGGCGAAATGGCCAGTTCCCTCATGCATGATTTGCGCAATCCGCTCTCGGGCATTCGTCTGGCCGCCGACTTTATGACGATGATCCATACCGACGCGGAAACGGTGGATTGTTGCGATAAGATACGGCTTCAGTGCGACCGGGTGGTCGGCATGGCGGGTGAACTGCTCGAATTTTCGCGGGGGGAAACGAAGCTTCATCTGGAGCGCACGGACACCAACGTGCTGATCCGGCAGTTCCTCTCCTTCAACGAAGACACTTTCCGCAACCGCGGGCTCAACGCCGGTCTCGAAGGCGAGCCGGCGGAGATTGAGGTCGATTCCATGCGCCTGCAGCGCGTCCTGCAAAATCTGGTCTCCAACGCGGCCGATGCCCTGAAGTCCAAGCCGGGCGGGCGCATCGACGTGCGGGCCTGGGTGGCCGACTCGATTTTGTACCTGTCGGTGCGGGACAACGGGTCGGGCATTCCGGCCGAGGTCAGGGACCGAATCTTCGAGCCGTTTGTCACGTTCGGCAAAAAAAGCGGGACCGGTCTCGGCCTGGCCATCGTGAAGAATGTGGTCGCCGCGCATCGCGGAAAGATTACGTTTGAAACGCAGGCCGGCCAGGGAACCGAGTTTCTCATCCGCCTTCCCCAGGACGCGGCCAGCAGGCCGGTGCAATAGTTGTTGCGCGACGCTTTGCTTTTATCAGGACGCCAGATCAAACTCGAACTTCATCCCGTCGTAGGCGAGCTCGACGCCGGAGGGCAGGTCCCGCAGACGGTCGACATGGCATTTCTCGTGGGTCAGATGCGTTAGAAAAGAACGTTGGGCGCCGATGGCGCGCGCGGCCTCCACGGCGCCGGCCACGGTCAGGTGGGTCGGATGCGGCTTGTCGCGCAGGCCGTCGATGATGAGCACTTCGACTCCCGCGACCTTCTCCCGAACCGGCTCCGGAACGGAGGCGCAATCGCTGAGGTAGGCGAGGAGCTTGCGTCCCGCCCGCGAGAAGAGAAAGCCGAGCGTGAAGACGGCCCCATGCGGCACGGGCAGCGGCGTAATTTCGATCCCCCCCAAGTCGAAAGGACCGGTCAGGATGTGGGACACAACATGCACGTAACCGGGAACCTTGTTCTTGGGATTGAACGCGTAGTGGAAAATGCGCTCGATCTGCGCCAGCGTCGCCTCTGAACCGTAGATGGACAGCGGGCCGCCCTGAATCTCGCAAAAGCGGCGAAGATCGTCAAAGCCCATGATGTGATCGGCATGGGGATGGGTGAAGAGCACCGCGTCGAGATGATCAAGGCCCTCCCTCAAGGCCTGCTGCCGCAAATCCGGCGTCGTGTCGACCAGGATATTGGCCTGCGGCGCGGCCAGGTAAATCGAGGAGCGGGTGCGTTTGTCCCGCGGATCGGCCGACCGGCAGACCGCGCAGCGGCACCCGATCATCGGCACGCCCTGGGACGTGCCCGAGCCGAGGACAGTCACGATAAGTTTGGGGGCGGAAATTCCGGGCGGCACGGATTGAAGGATGCCCGCTGCTTGCGGGAATTCACGCCAAAACCGTGAGAGGCCGTTTGAAAAACGGCGTGGGTCGCGTGACGAGTCGAGTTTTCGGACAGCTTCCAAGTTCCACCTTGTTTTCCTCACGCGCCGCCCTAACATCACCCCAAGTATGAGACATCTGGCCGCCCTCGGCGCGCTCTGCTTTCTGGCCACAGGCTCCCTCGCAACGGCCCAGCTTCAACTCTCCGCCCAAACCGAACGGAGCGATTTTCTTCTCTACGAGCGGGTCGACCTGCTCGTCACCGTGGCGAACGTCGGCGAAAGCGATCTCGTCCTCAACAATAACGAGGGGCACCCGTGGCTTTCCTTCCTCGTCTCCAAGCACAACCGCCTGCCCGTGCGCCCGGAACGTCAAGGCACATTCAAACCGGTCACGCTGAAAGTCGGCGAAAGCAAAACGCTCCGGATCAATCTCACGCCGCTCTTCTCCTTCCGCGAAGCAGGCGATTACAAGGCCGAGGCCGTCATCGACCTGCCTGGCGAGGGCCAAATCACCTCCGACAGCGTTCCCTTTACGGTCCTTCAGGGCCGTCAGGTCTGGAGCCGGACCCGGCCGGTGGAGGGATCCGAACGCGTTTATTCCCTCATCCGATTTTCGCCCGACCCCGACACGACCAGGCTTTACCTGCGGGTGGAAGATCCCTCCGTAAATATAGTCTATGCCAACCTCGCCCTGGGACCAGTCGTCGCCTATATCGATCCCGAAGTATTTTTTGATCCTCTGGGCAACATCCACATCATGCAACCCATCGCCATGGGCACCTATCTTTATACCCGGGCCGACCCGAGAGGGAAGATTCTGCACCAGGGTATTTTCCGGACGTTCCAAAGCATCCCGCCGCACATGGCCAAGATGGAGGATGGCAACGTCATCGTCGTAGGGGGGCTGGAGGAAAATCCCAACAACCCGCGCGAAAAGCTTTCCGACACCCAGATGAAAGCGGATGGACAGGTTGAGAAAAAAACGGACGCGACAGTTCCCGGCCCCGCACCCTAGGTCATATCGTTTGCCAGCGATATTGGCGCGAATCATCCCTCATTGTTCGGCTATGCTCCTCGCTCGGCTCCTTGCCAGAAGGCAAAATTTCTCCCGGCGCGACCTTGTCCTATTTTGAAGATAGACCCTAAGCTCGCACGTGCATGCAAACCCCGATTTGCCCGCCCGCGCCCGACTGGTCATTCGCGGCGCCGTGCAGGGCGTGGGGTTTCGTCCCTGCGTTTATCGGCTCGCGACCGGGCTTGGCCTGAAGGGCTGGGTCAATAATTCCTCGCGAGGCGTCTTCGTTGAACTCGAGGGCGCGCGCCTTCAAGTCGAACAGTTCGTCC
Source organism: uncultured Verrucomicrobiae bacterium (assembly GCA_963702985.1). Taxonomy (GTDB): domain Bacteria; phylum Verrucomicrobiota; class Verrucomicrobiia; order Methylacidiphilales; family UBA1321; genus JABDGH01. The sequence continues at coordinate 3,109,178 of OY969777.1, read as the reverse complement.
TGCGTCTCGGGACGCAAAAGCCGCCCCGCAGCTCGATCCATAGCCTGGAAACCTCATGGCTCGATCCGGTCGGATACAGTGATTTTGAAATTCGTCCAAGCGATTCTGAAGGTCCCAGGACCGCTTTGATCCTGCCCGATATCGCCGTGTGCGAAGATTGTCTTCGGGACATTTTCGATCCTCAAAATCGCCGCTATCTTTACCCGTTTACCAACTGCACGAATTGCGGTCCGCGATTCAGCATCATCGAGGCGTTGCCCTACGACCGGACAAATACCTCGATGCACAAATTCAAAATGTGCGACGAGTGCCGGGCTGAATATGAGAACCCGTTGGACCGGCGTTTCCATGCGCAGCCCAACGCCTGCCCGGTCTGCGGGCCCCGTGCGGAATTATGGACGCGGGAAGGCAGCCGCCTGGAAGAGCATCACCATGCCATTACCGAAGCCGCGATCGCCCTGCGCAAAGGGTCCATTGTCGCCGTCAAGGGACTGGGCGGTTTTCATCTCATGGCGGATGCCCGCAACGACGAAGCCGTCCTGCGCTTGCGCGAACGCAAACACCGGGAAGAAAAGCCGTTCGCCGTGATGTTCCCGACGCTCAATTCGGTGCGGGAAGCGTGCGAAGTCTCCGAATTGGAGCAGCGGCTTCTGCTTTCACCCGAATCCCCCATTGTTCTCTTGCGCCGGCGGTCCGCCAGGCCGGACGCGGCGTCACTTGTCGCCGCTTCGGTCGCGCCTCGGAATCCGTATCTGGGAGTCATGCTGCCGTACACACCCCTGCACCATTTGCTTCTCGCCCAGCTTCAATTTCCCCTGGTGGCGACAAGCGGAAATTTTACCGACGAACCCATTTGCACCGATGAGCTCGATGCCGTGAAGTCGCTCGGCGGGGTGGCCGATCTCTTTCTGGTCCATAATCGCCCGATTGTCCGGCATGTGGACGACTCCATCGTGCGCGAGATGGCCGGCCGCGAGTCTGTCCTGCGCCGGGCGCGCGGCTATGCGCCTTTGCCCATCGAACTCAGGAGATCGTCGCCGCCGGTCCTCGGCGTCGGCGCTCATTTGAAGAACACGGTGGCGCTCGCGATTGGACGGCAGGTCTTCATCAGTCAGCATATCGGCGACCTGGAAACCGCGCCCGCCGTCGCCGCGTTTCATCGCGTCATCGCGGACTTCGAGCGCATGTATGAAACAGACCCCGAAGTCGTCGCGGCGGACGCCCACCCGGATTATGTTTCCACCGCGTTCGCACGCTCCTCGAAGCGGCGCGTCATCAGTGTCCAGCATCACGCCGCGCATATCTATTCCTGCATGGCCGAGAATGCCATCGAACCGCCGGCCTTGGGCATCGCGTGGGACGGCACAGGTTACGGACTCGACGGCACCGTCTGGGGAGGGGAATTTCTGCGCATGACGGCCCGCGGATTCGAGAGGTTTTCCCATTTGCGGACCTTCGGACTGCCCGGCGGGGAAGCCGCCGTCAAGGAGCCCCGGCGTTCGGGACTGGGCCTGCTCTATGAGATTTTCGGCCCGTCGGCTTTGCGTAGGAACGAACTTCCGACGCTGGCGGCATTTTCCACGGACGAGCTTGCCATTCTCAGCGTCATGCTTCGGAAAAAAATCAACGTGCCCGCGACCTCAAGCGCGGGGCGGTTGTTCGATGCCGTCGCTTCGCTCATCGGGCTGCGCCAAAAGACGAGCTTCGAAGGCCAGGCGGCCATGGAGATGGAATTTGCGCTGAGCGACGTGGATGCCGGCCGCGTCTATCCGATCCCGCATCGGGACGGCGTGGTCGATTGGGAACCCATGATCCGGGAGATTATCGGCGATTTGAGCCGGGGCGTGTCCGCCGCGGAAGTCGCCGCCGCATTCCATAACACCCTGGTCGAAATCATGGTGGGCGTTTCTCTCCAGTCAAGGGAACGGCGCGTGGTGCTTTCCGGCGGCTGCTTTCAAAACAAGTATCTGACCGAGCGCGCCGTGCGCCGGCTTCGGGAGGAAGGGATGCTTCCCTACTGGCATCAGCGCGTGCCGGCCAATGACGGCGGGATCGCCTTGGGTCAGATCGCAGCCGCCAGTCAAATCAATGAATAATACCGCTTCTCAATAGAATTTGGTTTTGCCCTTCCGTCATACCCAGGTTGCGCCTGCGCGCTGGACAAAGTGTGCGGGAATATCATGGAGTTGTCGCGTCGGCCGTGTTGATGAAATAGTGGGGGGAGCGGGTTACGGCGGTTGAATCGTTAAGCAGCCTGTACGCCTTTTCCCTATCTCGTCTGCCATCTGGGCTTATCGCTCCAGAGATGATACTCGGGGCCGCCGGGGGCGGTCATCGTGCGCAGTGAGAGAGGAAAGCCTGGGGGCGTGGGAAGCCCCGCGATAAAAGGGAACCAATCCTTATATTCGCCGATAGTGAATGTGGAGATGGGTTCCGACCAGGTAACGGGAGTCAAGAGGAGGATGCCTGTGGGGCATAAATTATCGTTAAGTTTTTGAAAATCCGAGATCGAATCGGGAAGCCAAACGGAGGCGCGATCCGCGTACCAAGCTGTGGCCCAAGGCATGTCCGAAGTCACCCACTCATCAGGCTCGGCGAATTGTCCGTAAGCCTTGATCAAGGGCGGCATGTAGGGTGGAAAGCTGTAATACATGGCGCTGGGAGTGGTAAGGGTAAGCGCCATGGGTGCCGCGGTGAGCACCAGCGTGCTGGTCACGATCAGCCTGTTCAAGAGCGGGATGGGTATGGCCAGTCGATCGAGAAGAATAAAAAACGAGGCGCTTCCGATGACCACCATGCAGGGAAAAAGCAGCACCAGGATATTCCAGGGGCCGATGACATCCGGGGTCGCCGACCCCAGATTATTTGCCGCGATGAGGGCAAGGGCGCAGCCAAACAAGAGCCAATGAAACGCCTGGGTCCGGCGTCGTTTGAATTGATGCAGAATGGAGGCGCCAAAAAGAAGTATCATCGGATTGGCTCCCAACAAATCCCAGGCATGCTCAAAATTCCAGCGAAACCCGGTGGACTCTTTTTTACTCGCGCCCCTAAAGAGCTGCTCGTAGCTGGGAATGGACGTCGTGCAATAAATCTGGTTGCCCGTGTAATCGCCCTGGCCATACAGCAACAGGGGGACATTGGACCCCAGAGGATTCCCGGAAACGGCGTTGACGTGGAGAAACCAGGGCGTGACCGCGCCGATGACGATCAGGGCGATGGCGGCGAACAACAAAAAATTGGCCCGGGGCATCGCGATCAATAAAACCAACAGCGGTATCAGCAGAACAAGAAGATGGAGCCGAGTCAGGCACGCCGCGGCGAGAAAGAGAGCCACGGCGAAGCCCCAAAGCCAGACCGGGGTGAAAGAACGGTCCTCGTTGTCGAAACAGGCCTCCGCGACGCAAAAGATTTCCAGGGCGCAAATCAGCGCGACGGTGACGAGAAACATCAGGACACTGGTGGAAAGAGCCGTCACGGTGTATTGCCAGACCAAGTCCGTGCTGAGGAAGGCCACCATGGACATCCAGGCGACCCGGTCGTCAAAAAGACGGCGTCCCAACGCAAAAACGAGGATCGCGGTCAGGAGCAGGAAGGTCTGGTTGAGCAGCGGAATCCATCGGTCTGCCGAGTAGATGTGGCTTGCGCTCATCGCCCCCGAGACTTGATCGAACTCAGGATGGGTCAAGCGGAACCAGACCGCCAGAAGGCAGGGATAGCCCGGCGCATTGTAGGTGTCCGGCAGGATTCGCGGGGTTCCGGGAGGGAATCGATCGGGCGGGAACAGATCGCGCGATTTTCCGGTCTGCAAGCTTTGGCTGACCGCGTAGTCGCGAAGTTGCGCCAGGGCCTGGGGACGCAGGAACTTCGTGGTGAATCCCTGCCCGCGGGCGATTTGGCGGGCCAGTTGGGCGTTGTCCATGGATTGGGCATCGCTTAACCCGCGATAAATGATCTTGTCGTAGACGCCGCCGACGACGAGAACGGCGACGAGGAGGGGAATAATCCGGGTCAGGATCTGTCCCTTGCCCACTTCCACAACCTGTAACGTGGTTTGAATGAAATTCATGTCGGGTCCATCTTGTAGGTTTTGATCTTTCGGTGAAGGGTGCGGCGACTAATCCCTAGCAGCTTTGCCGCCTCTGTCACGTTCCAGTCCGTCAGGCCAAGGGCTTGGCGGATGAAATTCTTTTCCATGGCTTCCAGATTCAAGGCGGACGACGAGAGATGAGAATCCCCCGCGGAACAGGGCCGCCCCGTCGTCGTGCCGGCGGCATCGCCCGGTTTTCCAAGGACTCGCGCGGGCAGATCGCGCACGCCGAGGCGTTCCCCCCGGCAGAGCGCCACCGCGTGTTCGATGGCGGCGCGCAATTCGCGAATGTTGCCCGGCCATTCGTAGCGCTGGAGCGCATTCTGGGCGTCGGCGGAAAGGCCGGTGATCCGTTTGTGGTTCTGCCGCGCGAATTCCTGGACAAAGGCGTTGATAAGCAGCGGAATGTCCTCGCGCCGTTCGCGCAGGGGAGGAAGGTGAATGGGCACGACGTCGAGACGATAGAAAAGATCGTCGCGGAATTTGCCTTCCCGCACCAGGGCCTCGAGATTTTTATTCGTCGCCGCCACCACGCGCACGTCGACCTTGATGTTCTGGTTGCTGCCGACCCGCTGGATGGTTTGTTCGCCCAGCGCGCGCAAAAGCTTCACCTGGGTCGCCGCGTCGATCTCGCCGATTTCATCCAGGAAAATCGTGCCGTGATTGGCCTCCTCGAAGCGTCCCGCGCGGCGCTCGGACGCGCCGGTGAAAGCGCCCTTTTCATGCCCGAAGAGTTCGCTTTCCAGGAGTTGGGGGGAGAGCGCCGCGCAGTGGACGGCCACGAACCGGGCGCCTTTGCGCGGGCTGAGCATGTGCAGCGACTGGGCCACCAGCTCCTTGCCGGTGCCGCTCTCGCCCTCGATCAGGACGGTGGCGCGGGTGGGCGCGACCTGGCGGATGCGCTCGTAAATTTCCACCATGGCGGGCGCGTTGCCGATGAGTTTTTCCAGGCCGAACTTCTTGTCGAGCTCCTCGCGCAATTGCCGGTTTTCGGTTTCGACCCGGCGCGAGTGAAGCGCGCGGGCCAGCACGGCGTCGAGTTTCTCGAGGTCGAGCGGCTTGGTGATGTAATCGTAGGCGCCCCGTTTCATCGCCTGCACGGCCACTTTTTCGGAACCGTAGGCGGTCATCAGGATGGCCACGGGAGGTTGGGGGATCGATTGGGCGCGGGTGAGCAAGTCGAGGCCTTCGGTGCCGCCCATGAGGCGCAGATCGGTGAGGAGGACGTCGACGGGCTGCGTCTCCAGGACGTTCATCGCCGCAGGCACATCGGGGGCGAGGTAGATGTCGAACTTGCCGTCGAAGTAACGCCGCAGGCCTTCCCGCGTGTTCTTTTCATCCTCGACCACCAGGAGGGTCGGTAAATTGTCGTTGACGGGGGTCATGCCGTATTTGCTTTCGTGTCGCCGGAAGGGGCGGCGGCGGCGGGTTCATCACCCGGACCCAGAAGCCGGACGCGCCGTTCCGCCAGGGGCAGAAGGATGCGCGCGGTGGTTCCGCGGCCCGGTTCGCTCAGCAGTTCGAGATGGCCCCCGTGTTCGTGCAGGATCCGCTGCACGATGAACAGCCCCAGGCCCGTCCCGTTTTTTTTGCGGGTGAAGTAAGGTTCGGTGATGTGGGCCATGTCTTCGACCGAGATTCCGGTGCCATTGTCCTCGAAGGAGACCTGCAAATGGGTGTCGGAACGCGACGTCGCGACCCGCAGAATGCCTCCGTGCGTGAGGGCTTGCACGGCATTTTTAATCAAATTGTAAAAGGCCTGCTTGAGCTGGTCCACATTGGCCGGGATCAGGGGGAGCGCCTCACCGAGTTCCTCCTGCACGATGACGTCGCGGTCTGCTATTTCGGGTTGAAGAAAGGCCAGCGATTCATGGACGATGGTGTTAATGCTGACCATCATGCGGACGGCATGGGCCGGGCGGACGGCGCCGAGGAATTGGTTGATGATCGTGTCCAGCCGGTCCACCTCACTCCGGGCGACGCGCACCGATTCCAGCAGGTCCTCGTCCGATCCACTCTTGCCGGCCCGGCCCGGCCCCCGCTCGCGGAGATCGCGCTCCAGGAGTTGGAGATGGATGTTGAGGGAGTTGAGCGGGTTGCCCAGCTCGTGGGCGACGCCGGCGGCAAGCAGGGTCACAGCGTTGAGCTTCTCCGATTCGATGGCTTCGCGGGCCTGGGCGCGGCGCGCGGTCAGGTCGTGGAAAATAATGGCGAAGCCCATCAGCGAAGTTTCCTTGTCCTCGAGCGGGACGAGATAAAAATTCAGGTAACGCTGCTGGGGATAAAAAACCTCGAGGTCGCGGTTGACCACGCGGCCCTCGGCGAGGATCGTGGGCCAGTCGAGTTCCTTGAGGTGCTGGGCGATCGGCGTGCCCATGGCCCGGGCCGGATCGATCCCCAAGAGCGTGGTGATGGCGTGATTGAGGTAGAGAATCCGGCCGTGGGAATCGACCACCACGATGCCCTCTTGCAGCGTGTTGAAGATCGTTTCAAAAAAGCCCTTTTCGTTGTTGAGGCGCTGCAGATAAGCCTGCAGGTCGCCCTGACCGACGCGGTCGATCCGGTTGAGGAGCTTGTCTAGAAACGTGTTTTTCACTGCGGGGGGGAGCGAAGCGCTCGTTGGTTTTGGAAGTGTTTAGAGCCAGCGCTTCCATCGCAGCCAAATGACGAGACCGATGGTGCTGACGATGTCCACGGCGATGGCGATGGGGTAAGCCTGCTCCATTTGATACTCGGGAATTTTCAAATTCATGCCGTACCAGGTGCCGATCAACAGCGAAGGGGTCGTCACGGCGGTGAGTATTGTTAAAACCTTGACCACTTCGTTGGTTTCGTACGAGGCCTTGTTGAGGAAAACGTCGAGCGTCATATAGAGCTGGTCGCTGAGGGAGGCGGCCGCGGTCTCGATGCGGTTCAAATTGCCGAGGAGATCGCGAAAATAAGGGAGCAGGACGGGCCGGATGAGTTTGAATTCGCCACGCGCGAGCCGGTTCACCACATCCCGCTGGGGACGCACGATCTGCTGCAGGTCGGAGAGTTCCCTTTTGCGCTCGCGAAACTCGCGGATCACCGTCGGCTCGGGATCGCGGGAGAGAAAGACGGTGTCTTCCAGCGTGCCGATTTCCGTGGTGAGATCGTTGAGCACCGGCTGGTAGGCATCGACCATGGTGTCGAGGAGGAAGTGGGCCAGGCGGTCCATGCCGCGCGTGATGGCGGCCGGATTTTTTTGAATGCGCTCGATGGTGCTGGTGACCGTCGCCAGAGGCTGCGCGTGGTGGGTGACCAGAAAGGACTTTCCGATGAAGAAATCGAGTTCGGTCGTGCGAAACTGTTCCTCCTTGTTGAAGGCCACGGCGTGCATGACGAGAAAGAGATAATCTTCGTAGTCCTCGATCTTGGGATAACGGCTCACCGACAGACAATCTTCGATGGCCAGGGGATGAAAGGAAAAGACGTTTTCCAGGATGCTGGTTGTCTCCTCGGCGGTCGGGGCGAACAAATTGACCCAGATGAGCAGCCCCTTATCGGCGCGCACCAGGCGCAGTGCGTCGCTGTCGAGGTTGCTCGCGACGAGTTTTCCATCGTTGAAGACAAAGGATTGAATCATAAGACCCCGCACCAGTGACTAACGTGATGGTCGTCGTCGGGCAATTCTTTTCGCCGCAAAAACAGAGTTCATGCGCACCGCCCAATTCGTAATAGAGATAAATAAACAGCCTTGCAAGGCCTCTCCAAAGCCGCTTTGATTGTCGCTGATTATGTCAAGCCAACGTCTCCAAGGCGGCCGAGGGCGTGCTTGCAAAATGGGACAACGCCGCATTGACAGTCGATTTTGCCTTCCGGCTTCGTCGCTCGTCCGTTACGCAGTCGGGGATGTGCGACTGCCGTCCGCAGGACCTCGGCTCCCGGCCGGAAGGCCAAAACCCTGCCGGCGCGGCTCTGTCCTATTTTGCAGGCACGTCCTGATAACTCTCATTCTTTTCTTGAGTTGCCGGTTTAGCGAGGCGAGCACGTCGATTGATGAGGGAAACTCTCTAAACTCCTTCACGACCAGCGCTGCGGCCTTCGAGGCGAATGATCCGGGAAATGTCCTGGCTCCAATAAGCCCGGCTGCCGGCGCGGCAACCATCCTGGCTTCCGCCGGGCCAACAAGGCCGGTTGTCGCCGCACCAGCGAATCCGGCTCCCGTCGCACCAGCGAATTCAATTATCGTTGTGCCGACGAACCCGGCTTCCATCGAGTCGACGAACCCTCCGTCCATGATGGCTTTGCCAGCTAAGGCAGCTCCCCTCGCGAGTGATGCCAGTACAACCAGGAAATTTTACACCCTCACCGCCTCGTTGCGTGAAACCTACGACGACAATGTCAGCACCACCAGCAGCGGAAGCAAGCAGGCCAGCCTGGAGACAGAGTTATCGCCAAGCATCCTGGTCGATTTTCCGATGGAGGATAGCGATTTTTCCGCCCGCTACACCTTCGGTATAACTTATTATTCTGCGGGGCCCAATTATGGCGGCGGCGGCAACGGTCCCTCGATCGAGTACACCGACGAATTTGTCGCCCAATACGCGCATGCTTTCTCCGATCGTTTCAACCTTAATTTGGCCGAACAATTCCGCTACTATGTCGAGCCGAGTATATTGGCAAGCACGGGCACCAATTATCAAAACGGAGCCTATGTCTCCAACGCGCTCAACGGAACGGTTACCGCGCAATGGACGCCTCTTTTTGGAACCACGACCACGTACGCCAATACAATCGTGAAATATGATCAAACCGCCGTGGCCCTTAATCAAAACAGCATCGAGAACACGGGCACTCAAACGTTCAGTTTATCCATCCTTCCCAAAATCGGGGTCAGTCTTGGCGGCATCGGGGACAACATTACCTACGACACCGCTTTGCGAGGCTATACAAATTATACGGTTTTCACCGGGGGCCAATGGCAAGCCCTGCCCTCGTTGAGCATGATTGTTCGCGGAGGGGGTTCCTACATCGAACCCATGGGGGGAAAAGCCGTTATCGCGCCCTACGGAGCTTTATCGTTTAGCTGGACGCTGGGTGAGCGAAGTGCACTCTCATTCGACTACGCCCACGAAGTCACTCCCACGGGCCAAATTGGAGCCAATGGACAAACATCCGACCGATTTTCCTCAAATTTTAGTTACAATATTACGACAAGCTTATCGTCGCATCTGCAAGGAATATTTACAAATGCCGTTATTTCACAAAACTTAGCTATACCGGGCGCTGGCACCAGCTCCACCCAATACGATTATGAACTCGATACCGGGCTTACCTATCGTTACGATCGTTATCTCGACTTCGATTTCGGCGTTATCCTGAGCGGCGTCACCACGGAAGCTGGTGGCGGCAATGGTGTCAGCCCCTACACGCGTGACGAAGCTTATCTGGGGGTTCGCGGAACATATTGATGTCCTAACCGGGGGATGATATACTGTTGGCCCAAAGTCGGCATCTAAACACTTTTTATGGCTGAAAATAGCGATCAGATACTTCATTTTCACGAATACTTCAAGATTATCCGCAACCGTTTGTGGGTCATCTTCACGATTTTTACGTTGACCGTGGTTAGCGGATACTACGTCACGAATGAGGTACTTCCCAAGGTCTACTCCGCAAGCGCGCAGATTCAAATCCGTCCGAGTCGCGAGCTTCTTGTTTCCGGAATTGGTCCGAATGGCTACACGGAAAAAGGCTTCGATCCGGTCAACTTCCAGGCTGAGTTTGAAATCATGAAGTCTTCGGATGTCCTGATGCCCATCATTACGGATCTGCAGCTCGACAAAATCTGGGCCAAACGTGTCTATAAATCGAATTTGGACGCCTTGCCTCCCCAGGATGCCTTGGCGTACATGAATCAGATCCTGAAACTCGATTTTTCGCGTGGGACCAATATTATCAACATCACGGTTTCGAGCGAGGTGCCCAAGGAATGCGCCGACGTGGCCAATGCGCTTGCCGACCGCTACAAAACCATGCGCGACGTTGAAGAAGAGCAGCGCAATAATCGCGGCACCGATTCCCTCCGGGATCAAATCGTGCAGCAGCAGAAAGCCGTCGATGAAGCGAAGAACGCGGTGGAAAAAATGCGCCAGGACCTCTTTAAAAAGGGCATCGACATGTCCGGTGGCGCCGGCACGATCCTCACTGAACGGAGTGAATCGGAACTCGATGGGCGCAAGAAGGATTTGCTGGCGGCCCAGGAGGATTACGATGCCCGCCGGGTCCTTCTCACCAGCGTCATCAACCTGCCGGATGATCAATTTCTCGATACGCTCGACGGGCTGGGACGCCAACAATCCGATATCGGCGCCTTGCGCGCGGATGCTTTGAGGAACGCAACCAACATTACCAATCTGCTAAAGGATGGTTTCGAGGAAAATCATCCCAAGGTTCAGGCTCTGCGGGCGGAACTCGAGGAAACGAACAAACAGATCATGGATCTTGTCGCCGGCGTGCGGCGCGCCATGGTCGTGGACTGCGACATGGCCAAATCCCGCGTCGACCTTCTCCAAAAACAAGTGGATGCTCTCACCGCCAAGGTGACGCAGGACACCACGAATGCGCTCGTGCCGTTCCGTGACGCGCAACGCCAGCTCGAACAGCAGCAGAGCATCCTCGATGCCCTCAACGTCCGCTTGAAGCAGGTCATTGCCGATAGTCAGCTCCAGGAAAGCCCGGTGCGAATCATTTCCCGTGCCGAACCGCCTGGAAGTCCGACCAAGCCCAACAAGAATGTCAACTACGCCATCAGCGTCATGGCCGGCCTCGTCGTGGGCGTAGGCGTCGCCTTCCTCATCGAGTACCTCGATACCAGTGTCAAGACCATGGCCGATGCTGAAACGCTTCTCGGCTTGCCGGTGTTAACCGTGATTCCGAACAAAGGCGGCCCCATGCCGCTCATCCAGGATACGGGACGATTGCCACATGCCGAAGGATACCGAATCCTTCGAGCTAAACTCGATCTGAAGGTGCAGAACGGCGTTGGACCGTCCCTGACCATGCTGAGCGGCGGACCCGGCGAGGGCAAATCCACCACCATTTACAACCTGGCCATCATCTGCGCCCAAGCGGGCCAATCCGTGATTCTTATCGATTGCGATCTGCGGCGTCCCACTCTCCATGAATTGCTTGGCGTCTCCAATGAACGGGGGTTGAGCAACTATCTCCGCGACGAGGGCGAAGCCGTCAGTTTTGTCCAACGCACGGCCATTCCCAAGCTGCAAATCCTGGCTGCCGGAAACATGCCGATGTCCGAGATCGGGGTCCTGGCGGGCGACAAAATCCGCAACATGCTTGATGACTTGAAACAACGCTACGACCTGGTTCTGATCGACGCTCCGCCCGTGCTCGGGATTAGCGACGGCTCCATTATCGCGCGCGAAGTCGACTACGTCATCCTGGTGATCCAACATCGGCGCTATCCGCGCGAAATTTCCCTCCGCGCCAAACGCGCCATCGAGGAAGTGCATGGTAATTGCGTAGGCATGGTGCTTAACTGCGTGGAGGTCAAGAGCGACGACTCCTACTACTATTACAGCAGCTACCGGGATTATTATAAGAAAAGGACCCCGACTAAGAAGAAACGCAAAGACATCGCCAAGGCCAATGGCAAGCCCGTTGCCGCCACGACCCGAAAGCCAGATTTGGAAAGCGACGAATTTTAATCCCACTCATGAAGACCCTTGTTTGTTCCGGCGCCTTTTTTGCCTGCTTTCTCCTCACCGGCTGCGGCAGTTTCGGTTCGCACTCTCCTTCGACCACAGCCGTGGCCGGCGAGACTCCCCCGAACGCCGTGATGCGCGTCGGGGATAAAGTCACTGTCCGCTTAACCGGCGTGCCGGATGGCGGCTATTTTAACGAAATTCAGATTCCAGCATCAGGTGATATCAGGGTGGACTTGCTCACCCAACCCTTTCACGCCGCCGGACGCAACGCGGCGGAACTGGCCTCCGAGATCTCCAATGCCTACAAGAGCCAAAAAATCTATACCAACCCCGTTGTCACCGTCATTCCCGAAGAACGCTATATCAACGTTGGCGGCGATGTTCGCGGGCCCTCGAACGTGCTTTGGCGGCCCGATTCGACGCTCATGAGCACGATCAACGCGTGTGGCGGCTTCACCGAATATGCCAATCGCCGCTCCGTGCGCATTCTCCGCGGCAAGCAGGTCATCGAGGTCGATTGCGTGAAGGCGACCCAGAGCCTCACCGCCGACCCGTCGGTTTTTCCGGGAGACCAGATTTACGTTCCCCGCACTATGTTCTAGAACTCGTTGCCCAAGCAGCCATGAGGCGCGTTGGGTTGCGGCGTTTCAACCGCCATCGTCAGCGATTCCACTACCACGGGTTATGTCTCGCTTTCATGCGCATGCCCGGTCGCTGTCGGCATTGATCGCAGGCCTCCTTGCCGTTTGGGGGACGACGTCATGCGGCCGGATCGGACAAACGAATGAACAGGCCCAAGTCACGCGCACCTTCGAGTCATGGAAGAGCGCCATCATCAACCACCGGACCGATCAGGCCATGGCCTACATTCCCCGGCACGTCGACGACTACCTGAAGGCGCTTAGCCGCACGGGAAATTCCAGCCCCGCCTTGAATGCCGCGCCGAGCCAATCGCCCGGGGTCGACCTGCTCCTCCGCACCGCCCTGGAGAAAAAGGTGCCCGCCGATTTGCGATCCAACCTGACGCTCGGCGCCCTCATGCGGCGCATCGCCGACCGGCAGATGCTCGATCCGCGCGCTGTCCGGGAAATCGCTCTCGGCCGCGTTTCGATCAACGGCAATCGCGCCAGCGCCGAGGTCTATTACCAAGGCACGCTGACCGCCCTGCGCCTGCCCTTCCTCAAGGAAGGCGATGCATGGAAAATAGACGTCCTGGCCCTTCTTCCCTATGCCGAAGTCATGATGCGGGTGGATCGCGCCATCAAGGGGGAAACGCAAGCCCGGCAGATCGATCAACTTGTCAGCAAGCTCCCCTCGCTCTAAAGTCCCATTCATGCTCGCCAAACGCGTCATCCCCTGCCTCGACGTCCATGACGGGGCCGTCACGCGCGGCCGGCAATTTGGCCGGGCCGAGGACAACGGCCTGCGCAACGTCGGCGACCCGGTCGAGCTGGCCATCCGCTACAACGACCAGGGCGCGGATGAACTCGTCTTCTTCGACATCACCGCCTCCTCCGAAGGCAGGAAATCAATCGTCGACGTCATCGAGCGCACCGCCGACCGCTGCTTCATGCCCCTCACCGTCGGCGGCGGCGTCCGATCCGTCGAAGACATGCGGACGCTCCTGCGCGCGGGCGCGGACAAAATCAGCCTCAACTCCGCCGCCCTCGCCCGCCCGGAAATCATCGCCGAGGGCGCCGCGGCCTTTGGCAGCCAATGCATGGTCGTCTCCATCGACGCCAAGAAAACGGCTCCCGGCGAATGGTCGGTTTTCTCGCGGGGCGGACGCGACCGGACGGCCTGGGAAGCGCGCGCGTGGGCGCAAAAAGCCGTGGCGCTCGGGGCCGGCGAGATCGTCCTCAACAGCATCGACTCGGACGGGATGCAGACCGGCTACGACCTCGAAATCACCCGGCTCATCAGCGAACAGGCGCCGGTCCCGGTGGTGGCCAGCGGCGGCGCGTGGGAACTGAGCCACTTCACCGCCGTCCTCGACCGGGGCAAGGCCGACGCCGTCCTGGCCGCCAGCGTCTTCCACTACGGCAGGTTCACCATCGGCGAAGTCAAGGCCTACCTGGCCGCGCATGACGTGCCGGTGCGGTTGGGGTAGCCGGTTTGCTTAAAAAGCCTCCGCGGCCTATTTTTTTAGGCCATATTGCCGACCGAGGGGATTTAGGTTTGGAAGTGACATCCGCTGAAGGCGAATTATTTATACCATTTCTCAATGGAATTTGGTCTTTAGCTTTCGGTCATCCCGAGCTTGTCGAGGGATCAGTTCCGCCTCGGTAAAACCCCTCCGAACTGATCCTTCGACAAGCTCAGGATGACGGATTGTTTAGACTAAATTCAATTTAGAATTGGTATTAGCCCGGATATTTCACGCCCGGTTTTAAAAGCATCGGCGCCTGGCTCTATAATTGCTTCCGGTTGAGTTGCTTAAAACCAAACTCAGCAGCAAAAAGGAGGCCAGACGCCGATGACAGATTGTACGCAGGAGTTGTTCCACTTGCCCAGCATTGATCGCCGCAAAATCGAGGCGAATTTCACCGGGGGCGATGTCAGCAGCGATGGGGGTATTTTCCTGCTGCGGCAAGCCGACCGCCGCCTGGGTCTCACCGCCGCGCTGGACCGGGTGCTGCCCGATCCGCGCAACCCGCATTTCATTGTGCACCGGCAGGTCAATCTCTTGCGCCAGCGCATCTTTGGCTTGGCTCTCGGTCACGAAGATCTTAACGACCACGCCACGCTGCGGCGCGATCTGGCCTGGCAAACGGCGCTGGGGCGCGACGAGGAACTGGCGTCGAGTCCCACGCTGTGCCGTTTGGAAAACCGGGTCAACCGCCAGGCGGCCTTCGCCTTTCACCGGGTGTTGGTCGAGCAGTTCATCGCGTCGTTTCACGCGACGCCCACCGAGTTGATCCTGGACTTCGACGCGACCGACGACCGGGTGCACGGCAAGCAGGAGGGCCGCGCCTTTCATGGTTACTACGGCGACTGGTGCTTCCTGCCGCTCTACGTATTTTGCGGCGAGCAATTACTGGTGAGTTATCTGCGCCCGAGCAACATCGACGCGGCCCAACACAGTTGGGCGATTTTAGCCTTGCTGGTCAAAAAGCTGCGCCAGGCGTGGCCCGAAGTGAAGATCATCTTTCGCGGCGACTCGGGTTTTTGCCGCTGGAAAATGCTGCGCTGGTGCGAAAGAAACAACGTGGGCTACCTTGTCGGACTTGCCCAGAACGCGCGGCTGCGGGCGATGCTCGCGCCGCAAATGGCGCAGGCCGAGGCCGAGCATGAGCGCACGAAGGAAAAAGTCCGGCTCTTCAGCAACCTGGAGTACGCAGCAGAGACATGGGATGTCCCCCGCCGGGTCCTCGCCAAGGCCGAGCACACCGAGCAGGGAAGCAACCCGCGCTTCGTCGTCACCAACCTCGAAGGCGGCGCGCAGGCTCTCTACGACGAGGTCTACTGCGCGCGCGGCGAAATGGAAAACCGGATCAAGGAACAGCAGCTTGGTCTCTTTGCCGACCGGACCAGTTGCCACGACTGGTGGGCCAACCAGTT
Source organism: uncultured Verrucomicrobiae bacterium (assembly GCA_963702985.1). Lineage (GTDB taxonomy): Bacteria > Verrucomicrobiota > Verrucomicrobiia > Methylacidiphilales > UBA1321 > JABDGH01. The sequence goes on along the minus strand of OY969777.1, from coordinate 3,093,839 downwards.
TCGCTTGCTGCTCTCCTCGTGCGCCTATGTTTTGCTCGAAGCCATCCGCCGGCTCGGCTTGGCCGGCACCGAACTGGCGCGGGCGCAGGTGCAAACCATCCGGCTCAAGCTCCTTAAAATCGGCACGGTGATCCTGCGCAACACCCGGCGCATCCGCCTGCTCTTTTCGAGCGCCTATCCGCATCAAGACCTCTTTCGCCACGCCTGCCAACGCTTGAGCAGCGCGTAGATCACGACGAGTGCTGTCCCCGGCACGCTAAAAAAACAACGGGGGTTGGGGGGAGTGTCGCCACAGCCGGCGCGACGGGCCGAAAACGCCGCCGACAAGGCCGGGCCGGGCAAAAAAATCAAAAAATGCCGCGCCGACCCGCGCCCATAAAAAAGCGTGAAATATCCGGGTTAGGCCAAAGCGAAACGGATTGGCGGATGATTTCGTCCAGTTCGGCTTTGGAATCCCCGCTGCCGAAGGTGAAGGTGCCGGTGAGATGTTTCCAGTCGTCGGGCGAGAGGCCGTAAAGCTCGCGGGCGATGAAGACTTCCAGCGCGGCGCGTTCCTTCACGTCGCGCGGATTTTTCAAAAGCTTGGCGGCGAACTCGGCCAGCTTCTTTTTTTGCACGGCGGTGAGCTTAGGAACAGGAAGCTCATACATGTAAAACATGTTGAGCGTTGCCGACATTTTGTTGCGGATATAATAATTCAGCGTCAGGGAATCCAACAGGCAAAGAACCGACCGCGCATCTTCGGCAGACAGGGAATATGGGGACTGGCACGGGCAGGGTTGTTTATGCCTGCGACTGACCGCCGCTTTTTCCTCTTCGCCAGCGGCGGCTGCCTTAACCAGCGCGAAATGGAATTTCGCGGGGAGCAGGTCCTGCGGACGGCGGTAACGTTCCCAAGTGCAAGTTAGGAACGGGGGGACAACAACCCACAACGGGGTTGTGAGCATTCAGCCCAGGGTTGGCGTGAAACGCCTACCCTGGGTAGGCTAGGAAAAACGACCAACCCTGTAAGGGTTGAATCTCGAATAATGGCGAGTTGTTCAACCCCTTCAGGGTTGAGGGATGTGGGACAATAACCCAGGGTAGCTCGTGCCTCGCAACCCTGGGCTGAGTGATATCAATCCTTTCAGGATTGAGGGGCGGCAGCGACTACGTATTGTCGGAGCGGGGAGAACTGCTCCTTCCCTCGTTCGCAAACTCCATTTGGGAACGCGCTTGCGGAGGCAATTCCATTGCCGATCCCGATGCAATTATCCCTGTTGAGGTCGGCGCGAAATGGAATTTCGCGGGGAGCAGGTCCTGCGGACGGCGGTAACGTTCCCAAGTGCAAGTTAGGAACGGGGGGACAACAACCCCAACGGGGTTGTGAGCATTCAGCCCAGGGTTGGCGTGAAACGCCTACCCTGGGTAGGCTAGGAAAAACGACCAACCCTGTAAGGGTTGAATCTCGAATAATGGCGAGTTGTTCAACCCCTTCAGGGTTGAGGGATGTGGGACAATAACCCAGGGTAGCTCGTGCCTCGCAACCCTGGGCTGAGTGATATCAATCCTTTCAGGATTGAGGGGCGGCAGCGACTACGTATTGTCGGAGCGGGGAGAACTGCTCCTTCCCTCGTTCGCAAACTCCATTTGGGAACGCGCTTGCGGAGGCAATTCCATTGCCGATCCCGATGCAATTATCCCTGTTGAGGTCGGCGCGAAATGGAATTTCGCGAGGAACAGGCGGGCGTTCCCAAGTGCAACTTGGGAACGAGGGAGGCAGCCACACCGCCGCCCGGCGTGCGGCGGCTGCCCAGCAAGCGCAGCCGGGAAGCGCAGCCTTGTCCTATTTGGAAGAGGACGCCAATGTTGAGAAGCCGTGGACACCAAGACCGAGCTGTGGATCGCGCTGGTGGTGATTCTGGAATTGATCCAGCTCGCCGGGTTCTGGGCTTTGTTGCGCTATCGTTACCAGCATTCGCTGCGGCAGATGAGCCGGCTGACCGGGCAGCTTGCGGTCGGGCAGCGGCCGAAGTCGTACTATATTAACGGGCCGCCGCTGGTCGCGCAGGTGTCGCGTCATCTGGAAACCGTGGGCGCGCGTCTCGATGAGTTCCAGCGGCAGGCGCGGGAGGAGGACTTCAACCTGAACGTCCTTCTGGCCAACATGGTGGAAGGGGTGATGGTGGTCGACGAGCGGCACGTGGTGCGGCTGGTGAACGACGAGCTGCTCAATCTCTTTGACCTGAAGCAAAGTCCGCTGGGCCGCACGGTGCTGGAGTCGTTGCGGGAGGCGCGGGTGGAGATGATCGTCCATGAGACGATTGCGCGGGGCGAGGCGCGCCAGCAGGAGGTGGTCCTGGAGAGCACCGCGGCGGGGCTTCCCCCGCGTCATTTCGACATCAGCGTGGTGCCGATCCACAGCAAGAAGGACGAGGTGCGCGGGGCGGTGGTGGTGTTCCACGACATCACCCGGATCAAGCAGCTGGAGGTGGTGCGGCAGGATTTCGTGGCGAATGTTTCCCACGAGTTGCGCACGCCGCTGGCCATTTTTCGCGGCTACCTGGAGACGCTCGCGAGCAATCGGGACATGCCTCGCGAGGAGTCGCAGCGCATTCTCGAGACGATGAAGCGCCACTCGGACCGGCTCAACGCGCTGGTGGAGGACCTGCTGATCCTCACGCGCCTGGAAGCCCGGCAGATGGAGACCGAATTTACGACGATCCGCGTCGACGCGTTCTTCCGGCAATTGGTGCGCGATTGGGGCAGCCGGACGAATTCCGGAGCGGTGGACATCCAGATCGAGATGCCGGGGGATCTGCCGCCGTTGGATGTGGATACGCTTCGCCTGGAGCAGGTGCTGTTCAACCTGCTGGAAAACGCCGTGGCCTACTCGAATCCGCCCCGGCGCGTGGTGCTTTCCGCGGCGTTGCACGAGGGCGAGATGGAGGTGCGCGTGGCCGACAACGGCATCGGCATTCCGCCGAACGACCTGCCCCACATTTTCGAGCGGTTTTACCGGGTCGACAAGGGCCGCAGCCGCACCTCGGGCGGCACGGGGCTGGGGCTTTCCATCGTGAAGCATATCGTGCAGTCCCACGGCGGGACGGTCCACGCCGAGAGCGAATTGGGGAAGGGCACGACGATTGTTTTTCGCCTGCCGCTGAGGCACGAGGGCTGAATAGGATCCGGCCGGCCGAAGCATAGATATTGCGTCGGCATTGCAATTGCGCCATTCTTGGATGTTGCCGGGGGGACTTGTCCCTTGTAGCGCAACTCCTTGAGGCTGTCCGAAGCGTGACTCAACTCCCCTCCCCCCAGCGTCGTTTTCCGGCTCCGCAACACGTCAGGCGCGTGCGGCCCAAGACCTACGGAACTCATGCAGCGCGATGACCGCGGCAAGGGACGGCATCGCTCGATGCGTGTGCGGCCCAAGACCTACTCGGTGGCGGTTTACCTGGTCGGGGCCGTCATCCTGCTCCAGGTCGCCATGTTGATTTCCGTGTTCTGGCTGCGGGCGATGGTCGTGTCGGTGAATGTCAAGCCGCCCAACGCCCAAGCCGGCATTCTTCCGGGAACCCCATCGACGTCATCCCACCCGGCCGGCGCCGCGACGCCCCAGCCGGGCAGGACGGCCCAACCGCCCGAGATGCCCAGGCTGCCGAGCCTGGAAATGACGGCGGACCATCCCGCGCTGCTGCGAGTGCCCGGCGTGTCCGACAAACTTGCGCAGATCGGCACCCTGAACGAGGAGGCGCAGGTGTTCCTGCGGCAGAATGATTTTTCATCGGCGTCGGATCTTTTGGTCAAGGCGGAGGACATCGATCCGCGCAATCCCACGACCCTGAAAAACCTGGCCGAAACCTGCAATTTGATGAATGACTCGGTGCGTTCGAAGGCTTACTGGCAGCGGCTGGTCGATCTCGGGCCGGGCGTGGGCACCGTTTACGCCGTGGCGAAAGACCATGTGCTGCTGCTCGATTCCGGCCGCGATTCCAATCCCTTGAAAGAGCCTTCCAGCCTTGCGCGGGAGGTTTACGTCAATATGGTTGAGAAAACGCCGGTGGAGACGCGCAACGGAAACGCGCAATTTCACGTGCGCGCGGTGCTCACGCGCCAAAGCTCGAAGATGGCGGTGTTCGACCAGAAAAAGCTCCAGCCCTACGTGATTTTCTACCAGCAAATGCCGGACGGGAGCCTGGTGCCCGACCTTGGGCAGCGCAAAGGCTCCTTCGACGATACGTTCCTTTTTTGGGGCAACAAAACCAACGAGGCTTTTGGCGTGAACTACGTCATGCCTGTGCCGGGCACGCCCGGCCCCAACCATGCGACCCAGGGTGAATACTACGGTTTCGTCATCGGCATTTATTACGACAAGGTCCTGCAGGATGTCCGCTCGGAACCAAGCGACCTGAGTTCGCGGATGGCGCTGCCCCGGGAGATCGAGTAGCGGTCAACCTGTCCCACCGGGACAGCCGATAGTAGCCCGGCGATTCATCGCCGGGTATGGCGGAAAAGATGCCTGCCGTCCCATCGGGACGGTTGAATCCCGCGCAAATCGTTCATGATGGGTTCCGCCGATCAAGCGTCCCGCTGGGACGCAGCCTTTGCCGACCCAAACCCGGCGATGAATCGCCGGGCTACTTTCAAAAGTCCCTTCGGGACTTCAGGCTCCAGCGCAAACGGCAGTTCTTTGCATCGTTGACGGAACGGGCCTCGGCGCTCATTCTGTCCGGCCTCATGAAATTGGCGATCGTTCTATTTTGCCTTGGCTTCGCCTGGAATGCGCTGGACGCGGACGAGGGCTACTGGCTTTTTACCGATCCGCCGACACAGGCCATCGCCGACAAATATCCTTTCACCCCGGACGCCGCGTGGCTGCGGCATCTCGGCGGCGCGGCCATTCGGATCGGCGGGGCGTCGGGCTCGTTCGTCTCCGCGGACGGTCTGGTCATCACCAACCGCCATGTGGCGGAAGGCGAGTTGCATACGCTGAGCACGAGCAGGCACAATTACGAGGAGAACGGCTTTTACGCCCCGACCCGTGCCGGCGAGCTGCCGTGCCAGGGACTGGAGATGCTCGTCCCGCAAAACACCCGGGACGTCACGGCGCGAGTCCTCGCCGCGATCAAACCGGGAGCAACGGCCGGCGAGGCCGAAGCGGCCCACAAGGCCGTTGACGCCGCGATTGAAAAGGAATCGTTCGACAAAACGGGTTTGGTCAGCGAGGTGGTCACGTTGTTCGGCGGAGCGCGATACGATCTCTATCAATACAAAAAGTATCCCGACGTCCGCCTCGTTTTTGCGCCCGACCGGCAGGCGGCCTCCTTTGGAGGCGACGCCGATAATTTTGAGTTCCCCCGGTTCGATCTCGATATATGCCTCTTCCGAATTTACGAGCACGGGCGGCCGCTTAAAACCGGGGATTATTTAAAGTGGAACTCCGCCGGACCGGCCAAAGACCAACTGGTTTTCGTGGCGGGCCATCCCGGTTCTTCGCAACGGCTCGTGACGATGGACGAGATCAATTACCAAAGGGACGTTCGTTTGCCGATGATGGTGGACGAACTGGATCGAATGGAGCGCGCGCTCGGGAAATTCAGCGCGACGAGTTCCGAGCATGCCCGGGAAGCGGGCGAGGCGCTCGCCTCCGTGGCCAATTCCCGCAAGGCGAATCACGGCTTCCTCGACGGCCTGCGCGATCCGGACCTGCTGAAAGCCAAGGCGTCGGAAGAAATCCGTTTTCGCGCCTTGCTCGCGCAACATCCCGAACAGAAGGACGCGCTCGACGCTTATGCCCGCGTGCGTGAAGCCGTTCAAGCCGACCGCGATAACTTCAAGGCTTACCAGGCCTGCGAACGATTCGCCTCCCGCAGCGATCTGTTCAACCTCGCGCGCACCCTCGTCCGGGCCGCCGCGGAACGGGCCAAACCCAACGGCGAACGCCTGCCCGCCTACCGGGAGAGCAGTCTTCCCAGCCTCGAATTCCGATTATTTTCCGGACGCCCCTTCTATCCCGATCTGGAGGTCTTTTTCCTGGCCGACGGCCTGGACAACCTGGTGAATCAATACGGCGAAAATGACCCGCTGGTAAAAAAAATGCTGGCGGGAAAATCGCCTCAAGCCCGGGCGGAGGAGTTGGTGCGCCAAACGAAGCTGGAGGACATCGCGTTCCGGAAAAAGCTCTATGCAGGCGGAGAAAAAGCGCTTCAGCTCAGCCTCGATCCGCTCCTCGATTTCGCCGCGGCCATCGACCCGGCCGCCCGGGCGGCGCGCAAAATCGACGACGACGACGATGAGATCAAGCGCCGCGCCTACGCGAAAATCTATCAGGCGCGCGCCGATCTGAACCAGGCGCCGCCCTATCCCGATGCCACGGGCACGCTGAGGCTCGCCTATGGCGCCGTGTCGGGATACCGGGCCGATGGGCAATTCATCGGACCCGTGACGGATTTCGCGGGACTCTACGCCCGCTCGGCGGAGCACCGCAACCAACCGCCCTACGATCTGCCCCGCGCGTGGGCCGAACAAAAAACGAAGCTCAATCCCGCCACGCCGTTTAATTTTGTCACAACGGCCGACATCCTGGGCGGAAATTCCGGCAGCCCGGTCGTGAACGGAAAGGGGGAATTTGTCGGGATCATTTTCGACGGCAACGAACCCTCGCTCTCCGGCCGTTATGCCTACGATCCCGCGCGGAACCGTTCGGTGGCCGTGGCCAGCGCGGCGATCGTCGAGGCCCTGCGCCGGATTTATCACGCCGACGCGCTGGTCGCCGAGCTTGAATCGGGTCATGCCGCGCCGTGACACGGGTGGGGACGCTAGAGCATTTTAACTTATTGCGCACACAACTCTCGGGTGGCCCGGACAACTTGTTGTCCGGGTGCGCGAGAACCATTTCGAGCGCACAGGAGGTCGCCAGGGACTGTGCACGTCAACGGACGACCTCCCGTGGCCTTCGGCCACCCGGACAACAAGTTGTCCGGGCCACCCGAGCATAACCTGTGCATGATAATTTAATATGCTCTAATATCATTTTGCAATGAAATCTGGTCTTTATCCTTCCGTCATCCTGAGCTTGTCGAAGGATCAGTTCGGTTGCCTTTTACTTTTACCGAGGCGGAACTGATCCTTCGACAAGCTCAGGATGACAGAACTGTTTTTACCAAATTCAGTGGTGTCCAATCTTCGCGGAAGAACTGCACTGTAAGTTCTTGGCTTGAAGCAAGCAAGGAAAAATCAAGGGTGCTCACGACATGAGCGGGGCGTCGTTATTCTGGCGGGATGCAACCGCCGAAAATGGTTTTTACTCAACTCATGGAGTGGGTTCCCCACTATGCCTTTCGCCGCTTGGTGACGCGACATCGCGGCGATTACAAAGCTTACCGGTTTTCGTGCTGGGATCACTTTCTCTGCCTGGCCTTCGCCCAGTTGACGTACCGGGAGAGCCTGCGGGACATCGAAGTCTGTCTGCGCTCGCGCTCCTCGCAGCTTTACCATCTGGGGATTCGCGGCGCGGTGTCGCGCAGCACGCTGGCCCACGCCAACGAACATCGTCCCTGGCAAATGTATGCCGATCTCGCGGGCCATCTCATCGGCAAAGCCCGGCGTCTTTACGCGGAGGATTCCTTCGGCGTGGAGTTGGACCAGACCGTTTACGCCCTCGACGCCACGACCGTCGATCTCTGCCTGAGCGTGTTTCCATGGGCGCACTTTCGCTCGACCAAGGCGGCGATCAAGATCAACACCCTGCTCGATTTGCGCGGAGCCATTCCCACCATGATCCACGTCACGCCCGGCGATATCCACGAGGTGAACTGGCTCGATCTGCTGATTTTCGAGCCGGGCGCGTTCTATATCATGGACCGGGGCTATCTCGATTTCGCCCGGCTTTATCGCCTGGCCCAGGCCGGGGCGTTCTTTATCACGCGCACCAAAAAAGGCGTGAAACTGGCGCGACTTTATTCCCACCCGGTGGACTTCGCCACCGGCGTGCGCTGCGACCAGACGGTGCGCCCGACGGGAGTCGACGCCCGTCACCATTATCCCGCCAAACTGCGCCGCATCAAATTTTACGACGCGCCCAACCACCGCACGTTTGTTTTCCTGACCAACCACTTCGAGTTGCCCGCCGCGACCATCGCCGCGCTCTACGCCAAGCGCTGGCAGATCGAGTTGTTCTTCCGTTGGATCAAACAAAACCTGCGCATCAAAACCTTTTACGGCACCAGCGACAACGCCGTGAAAACGCAAATCTGGAGCGCCGTCTGCGTTTACGTCCTGGTGGCCATCGTGAAAAAGCAACTTCATCTCCAACCGAGCCTCTACGAAATTCTACAGATTTTGAGCGTGACCCCGTTTGAACAAATCTCTCTCCAAGAACTGCTTACAAAGACCTATGATGCAAACCGAAAGCCCTGTGATTGCAACCAATTGCCGTTGTGGTAGTTAAGATTGGACGCTACTGTACCAAATTACATTCCAAAATGCTCGAATTCCTGCGCGATAGCGCAAAAGATATTCAGGGCCTCTGACTGGAAAAGGCCGGGAGGCCAATCCCTTCGCGTCCCGAATAATGGGACGGCAGGGACTGCCGCCCCTACCCAACCTTTGGGGCCATGCCGCGCAGGCAATCGGCGATGAGCGCCGTCCAGCCGGTTTGATGCCCGGCCCCGAGGCCGCGCCCGTTGTCTCCGTGGAAATACTCGTTGAAGAGAAGATTATTTCGCCAAAGCGGATCGTTGGCGTAGCGGCCCAGGGAAGCGGCGTAAGGGCGCGCGCCGTCCGGCCCCGGCAGGAAAAGGGAGGCGAGCCTGCGCTTGAGCTCCCGGGAAACTTCCAGGAGATTCATCAGGCGCCCCGAGCCGGTGGGGCATTCTACCTTCAGCGTATCGCAGTAAAAATGGTGGTACCGTTCGAGCGCCTCCACGATCAGGTAATTGAGCGGCATCCAGATCGGGCCGCGCCAATTGGAGTTGCCGCCAAAGATCCCGGTGGTGCTGTCGCCCGGCGTATAATCGACCCGCAAATCCTCGCAATCCCATTTCAGGATGTAGGGATGGTCCTTGTGAAAGCGGGACACGGAGCGAATGCCGTGGGGAGACAAGAATTCATCCTCGTCGAGCATGTACCGCAAGATGCGGATGAGCCGCTCGCGGGAGGGTATCGCCAGCATGCGCCTCGGTTTGCCGGGAAAATCGGGGTCCTCCATTTCCGACACGTTATGGGCCAGTTCGGGCTTGTTGCGCATGAACCAGAGAAAACGCTTCTGGAAGCTCGGAAGACGGCCCGCGGTCTGGCTGGGCGCGACCGACACGGCGATCATCGGCAGCAATCCGACGGCGGAACGAATTCTCAGCGGCACCGAGGTCCCGCTCTGCGCCGATATCCGGTCGTAATAAAAACCGTCGGCTTCATCCCAGAGGCCGTTTTGGAAATCGCCGTTGCCGCAAGCCCTGTTGATCGCATCCGTGATGGTGACGAAATGCTCGAAGAATTTCGAGGAGATGTCCTCATAAACGGAGTCGGTGAGAGCCAGTTCCGTGGCGATGCTGAGCATGGTCAGGCAATAGCTCCCCATCCAGGCGGTGCCGTCGGCCTGTTCGAGAAACTGGCCGCTGTCGAGCGGCTTCGAACGGTCGAAGACCCCGATGTTATCGAGGCCGAGAAAGCCGCCGGAAAAGAGGTTGCGTCCCGAGGAATCCTTCCGGTTGACCCACCAGGTGAAGTTCATCAGCAGCTTCTGAAAAACGCTTTCGAGAAAATGGAGATCACGCGCGCCGCGCGCGCCGGCAATTTTATAAACGCGCCACGCGGCCCAGGCATGGACGGGCGGATTCACATCCGAAAAGGCGAATTCGTAGGCCGGAATCTGGCCGTTCGGATGCATGTACCATTCGCGCACGAGGAGTTCGAGCTGCCTCTTGGCGGACGCGGGGTCGATGCGGGCAAGCTCCACCGTGTGGAAGGCAAGGTCCCACGCCGCGAACCAGGGATACTCCCACTTGTCCGGCATCGAAAGCAGGTCGCGATTAAAAACGTGCGGCCATTCCAGGTTCCGGCCATGCAACTGATGGCCGGGGGCCGGGGGCGGCTGACCCGGATCGCCCTTGAGCCATCGGGTGAGCTCGTAATTATAGAACTGTTTCGACCAGAGCAACCCGGCCTGGGCCTGGCGCATGACGCGGAACTCCTCGCATTCGGGGGGATACGGAATGTGGCCCCGATAAAACCGGTCCGCCTCCTCTCTGCGTTGGCTGAGCAGATTGGAAAAAGCATCGCCGAAGCCGGGCTGGGCGTCGGGCACCTCGCTAGGCTCGACGAGGCGCAGGCGCACGCCCCAGCTTTGCCCCGGCGCGATCTCCCTCGCGTAATGGGCGGCCGCTTTCGTCCCGAATTGGGCGGGGTTGACCGCGTCCGCGCGCCCGTGGATCAACGCTTCGTGAAAGGCGTCCTTCACAAAAGGCCCGCTGTTGGGGACGCCGAAGAGCCGCTGCTGGTTGGTCTCGTTTTCGGTGAAGAGAAGGCCGCGGCAATCGGCCTGGCCGGCCGGGTCGAGCAAAAGGAGAAAGTTGCCGAGGGTCGCGTGGTCCGCCTCGATCCGGCCCTCGTCGCGGCGATAAAGCCGGGGGCGGCAGGGCGTGTCCTCGACCAGCGGCCCCCAGGACCAGGTATTGCGAAACCAGAGCGTCGGCAGGAGATGCAGCGTCGACGGTTCGGGCCCGCGATTCGTGGCGGTGATTTGGATCAGGATGTCGTCCGGGCCGGCTTTGGCATATTCGATTTCCACGTCGAAGTAACGGTTCTCCGCGAAGGCCTCCGTGTCGGTGATTTCGAATTCGGGATCCAGCTTCGAGCGCCCGCGGTTCGTCTCGATCAACTCGACGTAGGGATAAGGACGCTGCGGATATTTATAAAGCGCGCGCTGATACGAGTGGGTCGGCAGGCCGTCGAGATAAAAGTAGGCTTCCTTCACGTCCTCGCCGTGATTGCCCTCCTCGTTGGTCAGGCCGAAGAGTCGTTCCTTGAGGATCGGATCGACGCCGTTCCACAGGGCGGGCGCGAAACAGAGGCGGCATTCGCGGTCCGTGAACCCGAGCAGGCCGTCCTCGCCCCAGCGATAGGCGCGGCTGCGCGCGTGATCGTGGGGGAAATAATTCCAGCAATCCCCGCCGGCGGAATAATCCTCGCGGACGGTGCCCCATTGCCGCTCGGACAGGTAGGGCCCCCAGCGCTTCCAGTTTTTGGCGCGGGAAGCGTCCTCGGCCAGGCGCGCCGACTCGGGACAATCATCCATGGCTTATCTTAGGGCGGGTTTTCAAATGAGGGCAAGGGCGGCGCTGAGCAAGGGATCTGACATGAAGCAGCGAAAGCTGGAACATTGCGGGAGTGGAGTTACATTTATGCATGAATCTATTTAAGACGTTCACGTTGCAATGGTGGCAAGCCGCTATATTCAAATGGGGCTTGTTAGCCTTGGGAATTGCGATTGGAACTTATTGGCACGATTTTTTTGGCGGCTTTCTTCCCATTCTTATCATTTTGGCCGTGGTCAGTTTGGCGTACGTCACCTATGTTTGGTGGAAGCAATAAATATCCGTCCCCAGTGTTTCCGATCAAATTGACCCACCGCCAAAAATTTTACCACGTTGCGGACTTCTCTCCGCGCATGTAGAATTGGCGGGATATGCAGGTTTTCTCAACCCCCCGTAACTTCGTTTCCGGCCCCACGCCGCAGGAAAAACTCAAGGTCGTCAAGGACGGGATCGACGTCATCCACGACATCTATCGCTACGCCCAGACCGGCTTCAAGGCGATCCCGGAGGACGACTTCGACCGGTTCAAGTGGTACGGCGTTTATCGCCAGCGCCCGAAGGACAGCGGCTACTTCATGCTCCGCACCAAGATTCCGGGCGGCCAGCTCAACGCGGCGCAACTCGCCGTGCTGGGCGGCATCGCGGAGGATTTCGGCCACGGCTTCGGCGACATCACGACGCGCCAGACGATCCAGTTCCATTGGCTGCGCATCGAGGATTTCCCGGAAGTTTTCGAGCGGCTCGACGCGGTGGGCATCACCACCTCGGGCGCGTGCGGCGACGATACGCGCAACGTCGTCGGCTGCCCCGTGGCGGGAATCGACCGGAACGAGATCATCGACGGCACGCCCGTCCTGCACGAGGTGAACCGGCACATGACCGACAATCGCGAATTTTCCGACCTGCCGCGCAAGTACAAGATTTCGCTTTGCGGCTGCCGGATTCACTGCGCCCAGCCCGATATCAACTGCGTCGGCCTGTTCGGCCTGGAACGGATGAAGGACGGGAAGCTGGAAGCCGGCTTTGGCCTCAAGGTCGGCGGCGGCCTTTCGAGCGCGCCGCATCTCGCACGGACGCTGCCGATTTTCCTGACGCCGGAGGATGTCCTGCCCGCGGTGCACTACACGTCGGTGATCTTTCGCGATTTCGGCTATCGCGAGAAGCGCAACCGCGCCCGGTTCAAATTCCTGGTGGCCGACTGGGGCGTCGAGAAAGTGCTGGCGAAGCTGGAGGAAATCTCTGGCCGCACCTTCCAGCGCCACGACGAATTTGTTTTTCCCGAGGATCCTGAGACGGACCACATGGGCGTCCACGAACAGAAACAGCCGGGGCTGCACTATATCGGCGTTTGCTTCGCGGGCGGACGCACCAGCGGAAAGCAACTGACCACGGTCGCCGAACTGGCCAGGAAATACGCGCAGCCGGGCCTGGACCGGATCACCACGACGAACAAGCAGAACCTGGTCCTGCTCAACATCCCGGAGAAAAATCTCGCGGTGCTCCAGGCGGAACTTGACGCGAGCGGGTTGTCGTGGCGGCCCTCGAATTTCCGGCAGGGGTGCGTTTCGTGCACCGGCATGGAATTCTGCAACCTGGCCATCGCCGAGACGAAGAACCGGATGATGCTGATGGTGGAACAGCTCGAAACGGAGTGCGCCGCGTACAAGGAAAAGATACGCATTCATTTCAGCGGCTGCCCGAGTTCCTGCGGCCAGCATCAGATCGCCGACATCGGTTTTCGCGGCGGCTCGACCCGCGTCAACGGCGTGCCGACCGAGTGCTTCGACATGTTCATCGGCGGCAAGCTGGGCGCGGGCGCGCGCTTCAACGAATTGGTCAAGAGCAAGGTGCTCGCCTCCGATATCCACAAGACCGTCGGCAAGCTCCTCAACTATTACACGGCCAATCGCCAACCCGACGAGCCGTTCCACGCCTTCGCCGGCCGCACGCCGAAGGAGCAAATCAAGGCCGCGCTGGAGGCGTAGGAGGAAGCCGCCTCTGCGGCAGCCGTCGCAGTCCCTTGGCTCGGTACCTGTCCCCTATTTCCTCCTCTGTTGCTGCCATCCTGAACGCCCAGTGAAAACTCCGATCCTCTACCTCGACACCTCGGTCATTGGAGGCTATTTCGATGACGAGTTTAAGGAGGCCACCCGCGAATTATGGCGGCAGATGGAGGCAGGCAAATACCGGTTCGTCACTTCCACAGTCACCGCCGATGAACTGGCCGAAGCTCCCACCCATGTCCGCGACCTTTGGGCCGCCACGTTTGCGCCCGAAATGATCCTCGACGTGACCGATGACATGGACCAACTGGCCGCCGCATACATGGCCCAGGCCATCCTCACTCCGAAGTACACCGACGATGCCCGCCATGTGGCGGCCTGCACCGTGGCCCGGTCTGATTACCTCGTGAGTTGGAACTTCAAGCACTTGGTCAACGCGGAGCGAAAAAAGGGCTTCAACGCCGTCAACCTCTTGCAAGGTTACTCATCCATCAGTATCATTAATCCGTTGGAGTTGATCTATGACGACGCGGACTAAAGCCTTTGATGCCGTGGCCGAATCGCGCAAATGGCGCGAGGCGACCAGCCGCAAGCTCGATGCCATGAACCGGGCCGAACGGTTGGCCTACCTGAAAAAGGTGGGCGAGCGCATCCGGGCTGAACTCCGTGCCCGGCATCCGGCGGTTCCCGCCGACTGATCCATGCCGCGAGCTTGCGCCTGGGTTCTTTAAGCGAATTCAGCATGGTGTAAAATACCGCGCGTTTTGCATCCCATGGGGTAAAATCCTCGATTCAGGGCCGGCAACGCAACCCCGGCTTGAAGCATAAGCTGCTTGGCATAAGCTCATTACAGATGGGCTGGCAAGGTCGGCACAAGGCTGGCTATAAGGAAGGACGACCATGACGCTCAATCGCCGCCTGCTTCTCAGCATCTCGCCTTTGCTGCTGATCCTGCTTGCGGTGGGCATATACGCCATCCATCTGTTCACCAAGCTCGGCGGGGCCATCGACGTCTCGTTGCGCGAGAATTACCGGAGTGTCGTGGCTTCTCAAAATATGAAGGAAGCGGCGGAGCGGATGGATTCGGGCCTGCTCTTCGCGCTGGGCGGCGAGGAGGCGCGCGGGAAGGAGCTTTTCGAGCAATTTGTTCCCGTCTTCGAGAAGAATTCGGATGACGAGGCGAAAAACATCACGCTGCCCGGCGAAGGCGATCTTGAAGCGAAAGTCCGGCGGCTGCACGCCGGCTATCTCGATCTTGCGAACAAATTCTTCGCGCTCGCGCCCGGCGACCCGGCCCGGCGCGCGCTCTACGTGAATGAATTGCTTCCCGCCTTCACGGAGGTGAGGCAGACCGCGAACCGGATTTTGGAGATCAATCAGCAAAACATGGTCAAAGCCAACAACGAAGCCCGGAGCCTGAGCATCTATTCGTCGAGATGCATGGCGGCGGCCCTGGCCGCGGGCTTGGTCACCGCGACCGGCGTCGTTTATCTTCTGTCGCGCTCGATTGTGCGGCCCATGCAAAATCTCACCGAGTCGGCCCGGCAACTGGGCGAAGGAAATCTCGATCAGTTTGTGCCGGTCCAGTCCGAGGATGAAGTGGGGAAATTGGCGGAGGCCTTCAATAAATTGGCGGCCAGGCTTCGCGCCTATCGCCAGAGCGCGACGGAAAAAATTCTTCAGGCGCAACAAGCCACCGAGAGCGCGCTGCGGGCTTTTCCCGATCCCATTTTCGTGTTCTCGCCGGCGAAGGAAATTCAGCTCCAGAACGCTGCGGCGGATGACTTTGTCCGGCACATCGGCGGCGGCGTTTTATCGCTGGGACCGCTCTCCTCCTACGTCGATGAGAGCCTCAAGGGAGCGGCCGACTTCCAGCCGACGAGCTTCGACAAGGCCATTTTGGTCAACTCGGGCGAGGGCGAAAAATTTTATCTGCCGCGCGTCCTGACCATGCACCGGGAAAGCGGGGCGGTTCTCGGCGTGGTCGTGGCCCTCCAGGACGTCACGCGCTTCCGGATCGCGGATGACGTGAAGACCAACCTGATCGCGACCGTGAGCCACGAACTCAAAACGCCGCTCACCAGCATGCAAATGGCGGTCTATCTTTTGCTGGAGGAAAAAGTCGGGCCGCTCAATCCCAAGCAGGTGGAATTGCTTCTGGCGGCGCGCGCGAATTCCGACCAGCTCTTTGATATGATCGAGGATTTGCTCGATCTCGCCCGGTTCGAGGGAGGCGCCGGCCTGATCGAAAAGAAGCCCTTTTCCTGCCGCGATCTCGTCCAGGAGGTCGCCGCCCGCGAACGGGAACTGGTCACGTCCCGCGGTCTTCATCTCGAGGTCAATATCGAGCCGGATCTTCCGCGCGTGTCGATCAGCCGCCCGCGCATCGACCAGGTGTTTTCCAACTTCATCTCGAATGCGGTGAAGTATTCGCCGCCGGACGGGACGATCACGCTCACCGCGAAAAGGGACGCCGCGCAAGCCGTCCGATTCTCGGTCAAGGACGAAGGCCCCGGCATTCCCGCCAACCTCCATCGGCGCGTTTTCGACAAATTTTTCCGCATCTCGGAAACGAGCAGCGACGAGGGCGCCGGCCTGGGCCTGAGCATCGCGCGGGAAATCGTCCTGGCCCACAGCGGCGCCATCGGCGTTGAAAGCGAACCGGGCAAAGGCAGTGAATTTTACTTCACCCTTCCCGGCGTCGCCTGAATTTGAACAACCCAAAAACAAGGAAAAAGTAATGAAAGAAAGAATGTTTATCGGAGGCCTGGCGGCCATCATGATTATCGGCGGTCTGTTGGCCACAAAGTCGGCGGACGCCATTTTTGTCACCGCAACGGTGGGATTTTTCCTGCTATGCATCGCCTACGCGGAAGGTTGCGGACGGCTCTAAATTCACACGCTTATGGACCTGCTTATTGTCGGACTTATCTCGCTGGCCCTCCTGATTTATCTCATCGTCGCGATGCTCTGGCCGGAGAAGTTTTGAGGAGCTGATTTTCACCCCTCTTTTCTCCTCCATCGTCATCGTCATGCTTCAAACGAAACTCTAATTATCCATGGATACCATAAGTACTCTCGGCTGGATTCAGCTCGCCCTTTACGTGGGATTGCTCCTGCTCATCACCAAGCCGCTCGGGCTTTACCTGCTCCAGGTGCTCGATGCGAACGGGCGCACATGGCTCGATCCTTTGCTGCGCCCCCTCGAGCGCCTGACCTACCGCCTCGGCGGCATCGATCCTCAAAAAGAGCAGTCGTGGAAGGGATACACCGTTTCCATGCTGGTCTTCAGCTTGGTGATGATGCTCGTCACCTACGCGATCCTGCGTCTTCAAGGCATCCTGCCGCTTAATCCCCAGGCCTTCCCCGGCGTGGCCGACCACCTGGCCTTCAACACGGCGGCCAGCTTCACCACCAACACGAACTGGCAAAGCTACGGCGGGGAATCGACCATGTCGTATCTCTCGCAGATGGTCGCGCTGGCGAGCCAGAATTTCTTTTCCGCCGCGGTGGGCATCGCCATTGCCGCCGCGCTCGTGCGTGGCATTGCCCGCGACACCATCGCGACGGTGGGGAACTTCTGGGTCGATCTGGTCCGCATCACCTATTACCTGCTCCTGCCGATTTGCGTCGTGTTCGCGATCTTCCTCATCTCGCAGGGAATGATTCAGAATTTCAAACCTTACGATGCCGCCGCCCTGACCGAGAAGGAGACGGTTCAGGTCCCCAAGAACGATGCGAACGGAAATCCGGTGAAGGACGCGCAGGGCAATCCGGTAATGGTGCCCCAAGTGGTGGATACGCAGTCGATCCCGGAAGGTCCGATGGCGTCCCAGATCGCCATCAAGATGCTCGGCACCAATGGCGGCGGATTCACGAATGCGAATGCCGCGCATCCGTTCGAGAATCCCACGCCGTTCTCCAACCTCATCCAGATGCTCTCGATTTTCGCGATTCCGAGTGCGCTGACCTATTATTTGGGCCGTATGGTAAAAAGTCCCGGCCACGGCTGGTCGGTGTGGGCAGCGATGGCGATCCTGTTTCTCGCCGGGTTCTTCGTCTGCTGGCATTACGAAGCCGCCGGCAATCCCATTCTGACCCAGCTCGGCGTCGATCCCGCCGACGGCAATATGGAAGGCAAGGAGACGCGCTTCGGCATCACCAATTCGGCGCTCTTCGCGACGATCACGACGGACGCCTCGTGCGGCGCGGTCAACTCGATGCATGATTCCTTCACGCCGCTGGGCGGGCTGGTTCCTCTCTTCAATATCGAATTGGGCGAAGTCGTCTTCGGCGGCGTCGGGGCCGGACTTTACGGGATGCTGGTCTTTGTCATCGTCGCGGTGTTCATCGCGGGACTTATGGTGGGCCGGACGCCCGAATATCTCGGCAAGAAGATCCAGTCCTTCGAAGTCAAAATGTGCATGTTGGTCCTGCTCGTTCTCGCCATGGATATTCTTGGCTTCACCGCCTGGGCCTGCGTCAGCGACTGGGGCAAGGCGGGGCTGAATAACAACGGCCCGCACGGCTTCAGCGAAATGCTCTATGCCTATAGTTCCGTGACGGGCAACAACGGCAGCGCCTTCGCCGGCCTGACCGCGAGCACTTACTGGTACGACACGACGCTGGCCTTCGGCATGTTGATCGGACGCTTTCTCATGATCGTCCCGATCATGGCCATCGCCGGTTCGCTGGGGGCCAAGAAATTGGTTCCCCCCGGCCCCGGGTCCTTTCCCGTCTCGGGCGGCACGTTCACCTTCCTCCTGATCGGAACGGTGCTTCTCGTGGGCGCGCTTAACTTCCTGCCCGCCCTCACCCTCGGCCCCGTGGTGGAGCACTTCCTCATGCTGGCCGGCAAAATGTTCTAATGCCTGTTAACACTATTTTATGGACAGATCGCTCTTACTCGGGAAAGCCATCCTGAAAGGATGGCCGTCACTCAGCCCAGGGTTGGCGCGGGGGACAACGTCCCACGCGCCTACCCTGGGTCAACGGCAAAGTGGATCAACCCTGAAAGGGTTGAATCATTCCACAACCGTTGAGACGGCCTCAACCCTTTCAGGGTTGTATGTTTTTCAACCTACCCAGGGTAGGCGCTGCCGCGCCAACCCTGGGCTGAGTGATTGCAACCCCGTTGGGGTTGCTGACCGAACCATTTGTTCCTGACGTCATATTTTAACTCACCATCTGAATTCCATCTCCCTATGAGCACAAAAGCCCTTTCCTTATTCGATCCCTCCATCGTGATGCCCGCCCTGGGTGATGCCCTTAAAAAGCTCAATCCCGCGGTGATGATCAAAAACCCGGTCATGTTCGTCACCATGGTCGGAGCGGCCGTGACGACCGTCGAAATCTTCGTCTCCAAGGAGCCGCTGGCCTTCACCATCCAGATTTCGGTCTGGCTCTGGTTCACGGTCCTCTTCGCCAATTTCGCCGAGGCCATGGCCGAGGGGCGCGGCAAAGCCCAGGCCAATGCCCTGCGCCGTTCCCGCAGCAAGACCGTGGCAAAAAAGCTGAGCGAGAACGGCTCCCTGGTGGTGGTCGAGGCCTCGGTGCTGCGCAAGGGCGACGTGATCGTCGTCGCGGCGGGCGAGATGATCGCCAGCGACGGCGAAATCATCGAGGGCGCGGCGACCATCGACGAATCGGCCATCACCGGCGAATCGGCGCCGGTCATCCGCGAGGCGGGCGGCGACCGCAGTTCCGTCACGGGCGGCACGCGCGTGCTCTCGGATCAAATCAAAATCGAAGTCTCCGCCGATCCGGGCCACAGTTTTCTGGACCGCATGATTGGCTTGGTGGAAGGCGCGAAGCGGCAGAAGACGCCGAATGAGATCGCGCTCACCATCCTGCTCTCGGCGCTGACGGTTATCTTCCTGATCGTTTGCG
Organism: uncultured Verrucomicrobiae bacterium; assembly: GCA_963702985.1. Lineage (GTDB taxonomy): Bacteria > Verrucomicrobiota > Verrucomicrobiia > Methylacidiphilales > UBA1321 > JABDGH01. The sequence goes on along the minus strand of OY969777.1, from coordinate 3,074,653 downwards.
TGACCTTGCTCCCCTTCGGAATCTACTCCGGGGTCGCCTTTTCGATCACGGTGCTGGTGGCGTTGCTCGTCTGCCTGATCCCCACGACGATTGGCGGATTGCTCAGCGCCATCGGCATCGCGGGCATTGACCGCCTGGTGCAGAAGAATGTCCTCGCGATGAGCGGCCGCGCCGTCGAGGCCGCGGGCGACGTCGACGTCCTGCTCCTGGACAAGACGGGCACTATTACGCTGGGCAATCGCCAGGCCGTGGAATTTTTCCCCGCGCCCGGCGTCCGCATGACCGATATGCTCGACGCGGCCCAGCTTTCCTCCCTCGCCGATGAGACGCCGGAAGGGCGCAGCATTGTCGTGCTGGCCAAAGAGAAGGGGGTGCGGTCCCGCAGCCTCCAGGATTTGCCGCACGCGACCTTCGTCCCCTTCACCGCGCAGACCCGCATGAGCGGCGTCGACCTGGACAATTTCCAATACCGCAAAGGCGCGGCGCAAGCGGTGATGAAGTACGTGGGCGGCGTTTTCCCGCAGGCGGTCGCCGCGAAGATCGATGAAATCTCGCGGCTCGGCGGCACGCCTCTGGTGGTGGCCGCCCGGCATGGCGCCGACAGCGAGACGCCGCCGACGGTCTATGGCGTGATTTATCTCAAGGACATTGTCAAAGGCGGGCTGGTCGACCGCTTCGCGCGGTTCCGCGCCATGGGCATCCGCACCATCATGATCACCGGCGACAACAAGCTGACCGCCGCCGCCATCGCCACGGAGGCGGGAGTCGACGATTTTCTCGCGGAGGCCACGCCGGAGGACAAGCTCGCCTTGATCCGCAAGGAGCAGCAAGGCGGACGCCTCGTCGCCATGACCGGTGACGGAACCAACGACGCCCCCGCCCTGGCCCAGGCCGACGTGGGCGTGGCGATGAACACGGGCACCCAGGCCGCCAAGGAGGCGGGCAACATGGTCGATCTCGATTCCAATCCGACCAAGCTGATCGAAATCGTGGAAATCGGCAAGCAGCTCCTGATGACGCGGGGCGCGCTGACCACCTTCAGCATCGCCAATGACGTGGCGAAATATTTCGCCATCATCCCCGCGATGCTCATGGTCACGTTCCCGGCGGTCGCGCCGCTCAACGTGATGCATCTCGTCAGCCCGGACAGCGCGATCCTGAGCGCGGTGATCTTCAATGCGCTCGTCATCGTCTTTCTGATTCCGCTGGCGCTGCGCGGCGTGCAATTCAAGCCGATGCCGGCCATGGCGCTGCTTCGGCGGAATCTCCTGATCTATGGCATCGGCGGAGTCATCGCGCCGTTCTTCGGCATCAAACTGATCGACGTGCTGATCACGTCCCTCCACATCATCTAAATTCCTATTCCCATGAACCTGCTCAAAGAACTCAAAACCTCGGCGATTGTCACCCTTGTCCTGCTGGTCGCCTGCTGTGGCGTCTATCCCCTCGTCGTGTTCGGCGCGGGGCAGCTCCTTTTTCCCAGGCAGGCCAACGGCAGCCTGGTTCTCGACGATCAAGGAAAGCCGATTGCCTCGACGCTGCTGGCCCAGAATTTCACGGCCGGCAAATACTTCAACCCGCGCCCCTCCGCCGCCGGGACCGGATATGATTCGACCAGCTCGGGCGGCAGCAACTACGGGGCGACTTCGCAGGCGTTGCGCGATGCCGTCAAGCAGCGGGTGGCGGATTATCGCAAGGCGAATAACTTGAATGAGGATCAGCTTGTCCCGGCGGATGCGGTCGAGGCGTCCGGCAGCGGCCTCGATCCCCACATCAGCCGGAACAACGCCGCGCTGCAAGTCCCCCGCGTGGCCAAGGCCCGGGGGATCAGCGAGGATGATCTCAAGGCTCTCGTCGCCAAATATACCGACGGCCGCGACTTCGGCATTTTGGGCGAGCCGGGCGTCAACATCGTCAAACTCAATTTGGCTTTGGACGGAAAATATAAATAGCCTAGGGTGACGCCGTGGAGAACGCGCCCGCAGTTTCCGACCGGCCGACGCCGGAGGATTTTCTTCATCTCATCCAAAAGCAGAACCGGGGGAAGCTCAAAGTCTATCTCGGCTCCTCGGCCGGCGTGGGGAAGACCTACGCGATGTTGCAGGAGGGCAACCGGCTCAAGCAACGGGGCGTCGATGTGGTCGTCGGTTATGTGGAACCCCACGAGCGCCCCGAGACGATGGCCCAGGTCGGCGCGCTCGAAGTGGTGCCGTCCCGCGTCACGGTCTATCACGGCATGCCCATTCGCGAGATGGATCTGGAGGCGGTCCTCAAGCGCAAACCCACCATCGTCCTGGTGGACGAGTTTGCCCACACCAACGCGCCCGGCAGCAAAAATCCAAAACGCTACGAGGATGTGCTGGAAATTCTCGACGCCGGGATAAGCGTGATCACGACGCTCAATATCCAGCACCTCGAATCGCTTTACAACGTGGTCGAAGCGGCGACGGGAACCAAAGTCAAGGAGCGCATCCCCGATTCCGTTGTCACCGACGCCGACCAGATCGTCAATATCGACCTGCCGGCGGAGGACCTGATCGAGCGGCTGAAGGCCGGAAAGATTTACGCCCTGGACCGCGTCGAGAACGCCATGTCCAATTTCTTCACGGAATCCAATCTCACGCGCCTGCGCGAAATCACGTTCAGCGAAGTGGCGAATTTCCTGGATCGCCGGCAGCGCGAGACGCAGCCCGGACGCAACAAGCCGAGTTCCATGGCCAAGGTCATGGTCGCCATCAGCAGCAAGGGGCCGCACCCGGAAACGCTTCTGCGGAAAACGGCGCGCCTGGCCAACCAGCTCAACGCCGAGTGGTACACCGTTTACGTGCGCACGAGCAAGGAAGCGCCCAACCAGATCGCCGCCGAAACCCACCGCCGGTTGACCGACACGCTGGAGATCGCGCAAAAGATGGGCGGGACCGTCGTGATCCTCAAGAGCGATGACGTGGCCGCGGCGCTCACCTCGTTCGCAAAAGATTACGGCGTCACGCAAGTGGTGATGGGCCGGTCCAATCCCCGCCGCGGCCTGAAAAGATTTTTCCCTTCGCTGATCGACACGCTCAGCCAGAAGCTTGTCGGCGTCGACATCATCATCTCGTAGGAACTCTATAGCATTTTCGATTTAGATAGGCGCGCGCTTTGGGCCGGCCACCTTCGGTGACAACCCCAACGGGGTTGTGATCATTCAGCCCAGGGTTGGACCCGCGAAGCGGGACCTACCCTGGGTAATGGAAAGCACAAGCCAACCCTGATTTCCATTGGCCCTCCGGGCCAAAAGGCAGAAGTGCGGCTGCGATATTTTTGAAAACGCTCTACGTCATCGCGATATTTTCCCTGGCCAGCGCCGAGTTGATCGCGAGGGAAAGATCGCTGGTGATTTTCGTCCACTCCTCCTCGGAGTCGGTCCAGGCCCGCAACCGGAAGCTCAACGACGCGCCGCCCAACGCAACGAGAAGCGCCTGGGGCGGAGGATTCTTGAGCACGCTCGAATGGGCCCGGGCCACATCCGTGAGAAGTTTCAAAACGTGCTGCGGATCGGCCTTCGAGGCGACGTTGACCGGGATTTCGATCAGCCGCTCGCGATTGGTAAGCGTCCAATTCGTGACCGGATTCGAGATCAGGTTGCCGTTGGGCACGATCAGCTCGGAGCCGTTCGTGAGGCGGATGACGCTGGCGCGAATGCCGATGCGCTCCACCGTGCCCACGTTCGCGTCGATCTGGACAATATCGCCCACCTTGATCGGGCGTTCGAAAAGCAAAATGATCCCGGAGATGAAGTTGTTCATGATGTTTTGCAGGCCAAAGCCCAGGCCCACGCCGAACGCCCCGGCCAGGATCGAAAACTGGCTCAGGTCGACCTTCGCGGCGGCCAGGGCCATGAAAAAGCCGAAAAAGAGAATCAAATAATGGACCACGGTCGACGCGGCGTAGGGAATGCCCCGGCCCAGTTGCAAATGCGAATAGACCTCCTCCTCCAGGACAAAACGCAGAAAGCGCGAAAGCAGGAACGCCGCCCAAATCGTGATCGGGAAGGCCACGACCGCGCCGAGGGAAAACGTCATCGAGAACCAGTGATGCTCCTTCCAAAGTAGGCGGTAAATTTCCTGCCGCAAGGGATCGCGCAACGAGAACCATTGCAAGACCGCCAGGAGCCAGAGCGCAAAGGTCAGCCAGCGGATGGCCATGGTGATATTCCCGTACAGCAAGTCCTGATGCCGCCGGACCATCCGGAGACTTGCCAGCGGACGGATGCTCAGCGCGCTGATGACCAGGGCGTCGGCGATGCGCACACCTGCATAGAGGATGACCGCCAGGTAGCTGCTTGCGAGCATGCCGGCGCCGGCCAGGCGGGAAAGATGAACGTAGCCGAACACGTTCGCGAAGCCCGCGAACACAAAGACGACAAAAGCCAGGTGAAGATAAATCCGGGTGGTCTGCTTCAAACGATCCGGCTGGGGACCGGACGCGGAGAGCTGCCTGAAACGGAGCGCCATGAGAAGAAAAATCGCCGCCGCCATCAATTCGAGAAGAAAAAGAAAGCGCGAAACGACGCCCGCCGGCGTGGACACGTAGCGCAACTGATCGACGAAATAAGCGATGACCGTGGCGTACAGGATGGAAAAGTGCGCGGGCTCGATCAGGCGCCGGATCACGATCACCGCCGGGATGAGCGCCGTCGCTCCCACGGCCGCCCAGAGAAGCCGGGGCGCCTCGGGATAGAGCCAGCCGGTGGCCAGCAGCGCCAGCAGCACGCCCGTGGCAACGGGCACATCGAAAACCCGGGCGGCGTGATGCAGAGTGGCTTCCTCCTCGGCGTGCGACTTGATCGCATTTCGTATCCAGTAGAACCCGATGACCAGCAGTCCCAAAATCAAAAGCTGGACGAGAACAGCGGCTATCTTGTCCCTGAGATAGATTTTGAGCGCCTCGATCTGCGCGCGGAGCGAGACTTTTTCCCGCGCGACGATGCCCGCTCCGGCCTGGGACACCGCCTCCGCGCTCCACAAGGGAGGATGGTCCCGCTCGAAGAGTTGGGTCCTCGCGGTTGCCAGGGCCTTCGAGATCGCGGCCAGGCCGTCGCGGATTCGCCCGCCCTGCGCCGCGACGCGGGCCTGCACGGGAAAGATTTGCGCCTGCGCCGCCTGGGCCGCCTTGGCCGTGTCGGCGATCGCGGCGAGCACCGTCTTGATTTGCTGCGCGACCTCCGGCGGGGCCTTCTGCGCGGAAACGAGGGTTGCCTGCCAGGTCTTTTTCAGTTGATCAAGCCGCGAGATCTGCTCCTCCACCTGCCCGGCCCGGTCGGACAACTCCTTCTGTGACGCGGCCAGGCTTCCGCTGAGCGACTGCCACGAGGCTTGCGCATTTTGAAGGCCGGAAAGCGAAGGGCTCGCGACGAGAAGGGACTCGTCTTCCGCGGCGCGTTCGTCGATCTGGCGGGTCAGCAGCGGCAGATTTTCATCGATGATCCGCGCGGTCTGGTCCGAGGTTAAGCCGGACTGGTCGTCCTGTAATTTCGCCGTGACGGACTGCGCCTGGGTCAGCACATCCCCCAGCGCGATGGGCGTCGTCGCGGGAGGCGGGGCCGGGGGCGCGTTCGTCCCGGCGGCATTGGTTGCCGCTGGCGCGGCAGCGGGCGTGGTTTGTCCGCTCAACGAGGCGAACCCCGCCATGCAAAAGCAAACCATGGCCGGCAAAAGGCGAATCGTGAATGGCAACATGGGGGGGGTGATCAATTGTTCCCCGTTCCGCCATCCTGAGCAAGCCCTCGCCACATCGCCGCGCTCGTGAGAGCGTGGCTTCCCGAGGTAGCCGCCGCTGTCCCAGCGGCGGTGGAGTCGGTAGCGGCGGTCAGAGCCTGTCCTGAGCCTGCCGAAGGAACTGCCGCTACAAATTCAGGCTCTTCCGCTTCCTCAGGAGGGTAGATCGATCCATGCGCAAAACCTGAGCGGCTTCCTGGATGCTCGTCTTTCGGGCGAGGACCCGGCGGATGTGTTCCGCCTCGATCTCTTCCGTCGAGTACTCGCCTCCGAGAAAGGGCGTCGTCCCGGAACTCTCCGTGAGGGTGGCCGGAAAATCCGCCACGTCCAGCACGTCGCCCGCGCACAGAATGATCGCCCGCTCGATCGCATTGCGCAATTCGCGGATGTTTCCCGGCCAGTGGTAGCGTTGCAGCGCGTGGAGGGCGGCTTCCGAAAATCCAACGATGTTCCTCCCGGCCTGGCGCGACAATTGCCGGAGCTGGCTTTCAGCGATGGCCAGAATGTCGTTCGGCCTTTCCCGCAGGGCGGGCATCCGCAGGGAAAAGACATCGAGACGGTAGAGAAGGTCCTCCCGAAAAGTCCCCGCCGCGACCGCCTGCTTGAGATCGCGATTCGTCGCCGCGATGACGCGCACGTCCGCCATGTGGATTTTCGATTCCCCCACCCGCTCGTAGGTCCTCTCTTGCAGCAGGCGCAGCAGCTTGGGCTGGACCTCCAGGGGCAGTTCCCCGATCTCGTCGAGAAAGAGCGTGCCCCGGTCCGCCGAGGCGGCCTTGCCCCACGTCGTCGCGATGGCCCCGGTGAAGCTCCCCTTGATATGGCCGAAGAGTTCGCTCTCGAGCAGTTCCCTGGAAAGGCTCGGGCAGCTCACGGTCACAAACGGCTCCTTGGCGCGCGGACTCCACTGATGGATCTTTCGGGCCAGGACGCTCTTGCCGGTGCCGCTCTCGCCGTGGATGAGGACCGTCGCGTTGCTGGCCGCGCCCTTTTTAACCACGTCAAGCAACTGCCGCGTGGCCGGGTCGGAGGTCGATTCCAGTTCGACGTCCATGCCCGGGTTGACGAGCCGGGCTTCCAGCTCGGAGATGCGGGCTTCCATTCGCCGCGTTTGGGTCACGCGTTCGAGGAGCTGGGCGATCTGCGCCGGCTTGAACGGCTTGGGAAGATAATCAAAAGCGCCGCGTTGAATGGCCGTCACGGCCGATTCAATGGAGGCATAGGCCGTGATGATGATGACCGCCAGCCGGGGCGAGAGCCGCAGGAGATCGGGGAGTAAATCGAGTCCGTTTTCCGCACCCAACCGGACGTCCAGGAAGGCGACCTCGAAGGTCTCCGCCTTGAGCTTTTTCTCCGCCGCCGCCCGATTGACCGCCGTCCCCACCGAATGGCCAAGCGTTTCCAGCGCCATGCCCAGGGTCTCCCGGATGCCGAGATCATCATCGATGATGAGGACGTTCATCGGGCCAGCCTAGGGGGTGACCGCAAAGCAGGGCAAGGCCGCGATGCGAAGGGTGCCTGTGGTAGCCGTTGTTCCTGGAACCATCCGGCGATTCCGGGCATCCCTTGACGGATGGATCATTTTTGATACAGTCTTCTCATGGAGCGTTCCACGCCGCTGACGGCGGTCTTTTACCGTACGGCGTCGGGCAATGAACCGGTACGCGAATGACTGCAATCCCTGACCAAGCAAGAGAAGTTCCGCGTTGGAGTGGACATATGGAAAGTCCAGTCGCAATGGCCCATTGGAATGCCATATGTCCGGCCTCTGGGGAACGGGGTGCACGAGTTGCGAAGCAGTTTGCCGAACGGGATTGCACGGGTGCTGTTTGTCGTGAATGGCATCGATATGGTGCTCCTGCATGGATTTATGAAGAAGGCCCGGAAAACACCGCTGGACGCTTTGGCGTTGGCGGAGAAACGAAGACGCGATTATGATCAAAACCAAGAAGATTAATTCCCGGCGCGGGGGCAGCTTTGATGCTTTTCTTAAAGAAGAGGGCATCCATGGCGAGGTCGTCGCGCAGGCGGAAAAGGAAATTCTCGCATGGAAACTGCAATCGGCGATGAAGGAGAAGAAGTTAACGGTGTCAGCCCTGGCCAGGAAGATGCGCACCAGCCGGGCTGCCATTAGCCGCATCCTCGATCCGGCAAACCCCTCCATTACCCTTGGCACGCTCGAAAAGGCTGCCCACGCACTTGGCAAACGCTGGCGGTTTGATTTGGTGGACGCATGATGACGACCCGCCGTCCGGCCTTGGCACGCCAGATGGCTGGGCTTGATGCCGGGCAGGTGTTCAGTTCCAGCATTCTGAGAAGAGGCCGGCCGCCGCCCAGCGTTCGGCGGCTGGCCTTCGGAAATCCCGCGCTTTGTTAACCTGCATACTCGACATCCGAGTCCCATTTGCTTTAATCGCTGCTCAATTCAGATGCTATTAGATTTTTGTCGGGCGTTGTGAAAATTCCACAATCTTGTTCTTGCCTAAAATCACATTCCCGCAATGATAAACCTCCCGATTTTTTGACGTGATATGAGCCTCGTTTTCCATCCTGTTTTTGCTGAAGAAGGCCTCCCGCGCGCGCCCGTGCCGCTGGTGTCGATCTTCGGCTTCGAGATCAACAACTCGATGATCGCCGCGGGCATCGCCTCCGTTATCGTCATCGTCGTCGTCCAGGTGGCCATGCGCGCGCCCAAGCTCGTTCCGAGCGGCCTGCAAAATCTGGTCGAATGGATCGTCGAACTGATGCGCGATTTTATCGAAAGCATCACCGGCCGCGAAACCATGCAACGGGCTTTTTGGTACTTCGGCGGCCTGTTCGTTTTCATCTTCGCCGGCAATGTCCTCGGCCTTGTTCCCGGCGTCGGAACCTTCGGTTACGGCCATGGCGAGGGCTGGGATTTCAAGGTCACGCAACCCTTTCTTCGCGGCGCCAACGCCAACGACAACCTCACCGCCGCCTACACCGCCGTCTTTTTCTTCATGTGGTTTTACTGGTGCATCCGCCAGATCGGCGTCCGCGGCGTCCTCTTCGACATCTTCGGATCGAAAGTCAAATTCCCCAATCCCATTCTCAACTTCGTCTTCGTCCTGGTTTTCTTTTTCGTCGGCTTGATCGAGGTCTTTTCCATCATCGTCGTGCGCCCTATCGCCTTCACCTTCCGACTCTACGGCAACATCTACGGCGGCGAATCGTTCCTCGATACGATTTACCGAAACGCGCCCAACGCTTTCCTTGCCACGCTCTTTCTTATCCCCGGCTACTTGTGGGAATTTGTCGTGGCCTTTGTGCAGGCCTTCGTTTTCTTCATCTTGACAGTCGTATTCACCGGCATTCTGACGAATTCCAGCGCTCATATGGACAGCAAGGACTCGAAAGGCGCACACTAAACACTTTGGCGCCAACCGGCTAACGGCGCGCCGAAAATCAGAAGACATCAACAACTAAGGAAAATCATATGCATATCTTGGCAGACTTTGTAGGGAACGCAGGAGCCATTGAAGTTGGCTTGGCCGCCGGTGGCGCGGCAATCGGAATCGGCGCGGTCGGAGCGGGAGCTTCGCAGGCCGTGGGACGCAACCCCGGCGCGATCGGCATCATCCTTGCCGTCTCTTTCGCCATTATTGCCGTTTCCGAGGGAACGTTCATCCTGGTCGCGTTCGTTTTAAAAGGCTAACTCATCCATCCACCGGATCGCCGCCCGTGACCTTCCCGGGCGGCGGCCTTTCCTCCCATGCCTACTCTTCATCCGCCGCTGGCCGACATCATCCAGAATTTTCAGGATATTGGCTCTCAAACGGGCTTTACCCTTCCGCAGTTCATCGCCCAGTGCATCGCCTTCACGGTTGTCTGCCTGATCGTCAACAAATACGCCTGGAAACCGGTCACCACCATCCTGGAGCAGCGCCGTAAAACGATTGAAGAGTCCATGGCCAACGCCGAGCAAATCAAGAAGGAGCTGGCCGATGCCGAGGCGACCCGCCTGGCCATCATCCAGAAAGCCAATGAAAAGGCCAACGCCATCATCGCCGAAGCCGAAAAAAGCGCCGCGATCGTCGCCGAACAACGCGCCAAGGAAGCCACCCGGCAGGCCGAGGACATCATCAAGAACGCCCACGAGGCTTCCGTCCTCGACCGCAACCGCCTGATGGAGGAACTCAAACGGCATCTCGGCGAGCTCGTCATCCAGACCACCCAAAAGGTCACCGGCAAAATTTTGACCGCGGAAGATCAGGCCCGCTTGAATACCGAAACGCTGCGCCAGCTCGGGGCGGGCAACAACTAATATGCCGCATCATCCAAAACCAGGCTCTCTCTCGTGCCCTCGCTCCCGACTCCATGAAAATTGACCGCCAATCACGCCAAAGCGCCAAGAGATACTTCCGCGCCTGCCGGAACCCCGACGGCTCCGTCGACGAGCGCGGCATCCGCGAGATTGTTCACCTCCTGGTCGGCCAAAAGCCGCGCAACTACCTTGCCGTTCTCGCCCATCTCCATCGGCTCATCGAGCTTGCCCTTGAGGAAAGCACCGTCCGGGTCGAAAGCGCCGCGCCTCTCGCCGACCGCGGCGCCAGCGTCTTTTCCAGCCTCGAACAAACCTACGGCCCCGCCGCCCGCACCTCTTACGAAGAAAATCCCGCGCTCCTCGGCGGCCTGCGCATCCGTCGCGGGAACAACATCTGGGACGGCTCGCTCAGCGGCCGCCTCGACCGCCTCCAGCAGGCGCTGTCTTGATGGGACTATGGGACAAATAGGACTTATGAGACTTATAGGACTGAAAAAAAGAACGACCTGCTTTCCAAAAAAAATTTCACCTTCATCGGCCTTCATGTTCCTCCTGTCTAAAATCAGCCTGCCTTCCAATCCCGTTAATCTTGTTAATCCTGTCAAAATTCCGTAATTCCGTAATTCCGTTAATTCCGTCAAATTTCCCCTTCCCCTTTCCCCAAACTCCAGCCCCGCCAAACCCATGAGCACCCTCCTCGAAGAAATCAAAGCCCAAATCGTCTCCCTTAAAACGGACGTCGCCCAGACCAACATCGGCGCCGTCCGCGAAATCTCCGACGGCGTCGCCAAAATCGAAGGCCTCTCCGGCGCGGCGCTCAACGAGATGCTCGACTTCCCCGGCGGCGTCACCGGCATCGCGCTCAATCTCGAAGAAACCGAAGTCGGCGCCATCATCATCGGCGACTTTTCCAAGATCAAGGAAGGCGACGAGGTCCGCACCACCGGCAAACTTCTCCAGGTGCCCGTCGGCAAGGCCCTCCTCGGCCGCGTCGTCGACGCCCTCGGCAAGCCGCTCGACGGAAAGGGCGACATCAAGACCGACATCTTTTACCCGGTCGAGAAGCTCGCGCCGGGCATCATCGCCCGCAAATCGGTCTCCCAGCCCATCCAGACCGGCATCACCGCCATCGACGCCATGATCCCGATCGGCCGCGGCCAGCGCGAGCTGATCATCGGCGACCGCGCCACGGGCAAGACCACCATCGCCATCGACGCCATCATCAACCAGGCCCGCATCAACCGCGCAAACGAGGGCAAGCCCGGCTTCCGCCCGCTTTACAGCATCTACGTCGCCGTCGGCCAGAAAAACGCCAACGTCGCCCGCGTCATCGACACGCTCAACGCCACCGGCTCCCTCCCCTACACCATCATCGTCTCCGCCACCGCCTCCGATTCGGCCACCAGCCAGTACCTCGCGCCCTTCGCCGGTTGCGCCATGGGCGAATGGTTCATGGACAACGGCATGGACGCCCTCATCATCTACGACGACCTGTCGAAGCACGCCGTCGCCTATCGCCAGATCTCGCTCATCCTCAAGCGCCCCTCCGGCCGCGAAGCCTATCCCGGCGACGTCTTTTATCTCCACTCGCGCCTGCTCGAGCGCGCCGCCCGGCTCGGCGAAAAATACGGCAATGGCTCGCTCACCGCGCTGCCCATCATCGAAACGCAGGCCGGCGACGTCTCCGCCTACATCCCCACCAACGTCATCTCGATCACCGACGGCCAGATTTATCTCGAAACCGATCTCTTCTACCAGGGCATCCGCCCCGCCATCTCGGTCGGGCTTTCCGTCTCGCGCGTCGGCAGCGCCGCGCAGATCAAGGCCATGAAACAGGTCGCCGGCAAGATCAAGGGCGACCTCGCCCAGTACCGCGAACTCGCCGCCTTCGCCCAGTTCGGGTCCGATCTCGACGCCAAGACCCAGGCCAAGCTCGGCCGCGGCGCGCGCGTGGTCGAAGTCTTCAACCAGAAGAACTACCAGCCCGTCCCCGTCGAACTCCAGGCCGCCATCCTCTGGGCGGTGCAGAACAATTTCTTCGACAAAATTCCCGTCGACAAGGTCAAGGACTTCCAGACCAAGCTCGCCGATTTTCTCACCACCCGGCAGGACAAGATCCTCGCCGAACTGCGCGAAAAGGGCGCGTTCGATGACAGCATCACCGCGCAGTTGAAAGCCTGCGTGACCCCGTTTGCCGAAACCTATGCCTAGCAGGGAAAAGGGTGAAGGGGTAAGGGCAAAGGTAGTGCCCACCCACCTTTACCCTTTTACCTTTACCCTTTACCCCTCCCCCCATGGCTAATCTCCGCGACATCCGCCGGCGCATCAAGTCGGTCAAGAACACCGCCCAGATCACCAAGGCGATGCAAATGGTGGCCGCCACCAAAATGCGCCGGGCCCAGCAGTCCGCCATCGCCCTGCGGCCTTACGCCGGCCGCCTCGACGATATGGCGGCGAACATCTACTCGGGCCTAGGCCCGAATGAAGTCAGCCATCCCCTTCTCCAAAAACGCGACAAGAGCGGCAAGACCGCCGTCGTCGTCCTTACCACGGAAAAGGGATTGTGCGGACCTCTCAACACCAACCTGCTGCGCGATGTGCTCAAGCATGATGATGCGAGCAAGGTTTACATCAGCGTCGGCCGCAAGGGCCGCCAGTTCCTTGCGCGGCTGAAAAAAAATCTCCTCGCCGATTTTGAATTGAAAGACAGCCCCAGCTTCGCCGACAGCAAGACGGTCAGCCGGTTCCTGCTCCAGAAATTCGAGGAAGGCCAGTTCGACGCGGTGGAAATTTATTACAACCGCTTCGTCAATACGCTCTCGCAGGTTCCAACCCGTTATCCCCTGGTACCCATCGGCGCCGAAACGCTGGCCGTCGCCAAGGCCCTGGGCGAAGCCCAGCGCGCCGAACTGAGGGAAAAAAGGGCCGATGCCGCCCCGCATCCGGCCGTCTCGTATAATTTTGAACCGGACGCCAATTTTTTGCTCGGCAAGCTCCTTCCGTTTTACGTCCACCTCGAGCTTTACGAAAAAATCCTCGAATCCCGCGCCTCCGAGCACAGCGCCCGCATGGTGGCCATGAAGAGCGCCACCGACAACGCCAAGCAGCTCGTCAAGGATCTGACCCTGGAATATAACAAGGCGCGCCAGGCCGCCATCACCAACGAGATTCTTGAAATCTCCTCGGCGGCCGCAACGCTAAGTTAGTTTGAAGCTTTTCTTCATCCCATCGCGTCTAATCCCATATGAAACATGGCATGATTTCGTTCTTCCCGGCGCCAATCCTGGCGCTCACGGCCCTCATCGCGGCGCCCCTCGCGGCATGGGCCGGCGCCAGACCCGATTTTGACGACGATGCCAAGCCCATCCTGCGGATGCAGCCGGGCTTGCTTCAATATGTCGAATCGAGATTCGACGTCAAAGATACCGGCACCGCCAAATATCCCGGTGACGACGACCGCCCCCCGCGGCCTCCCTTTATCTTCCGCGCCCGGCCCCTCGGTTCTCACGGTCCTTTCAACCTTCGGTTGCTGATTCAACCCGGCGCCCCGGGCCATGTTCTGGGTATCGTTGACATGAACAAGGTGCGCCTCGGTTCGCCGGCAAGTTCCGCTTCCCAACCTGCCGTGACCAGCCAGCCCCCGAGCCAGCCCCAGCCTCCACCCCAACCCCAGCCGGCTCCCCAAACGCCCGGCCCGGTTATGGAACCTCCCGTGGCCCAGGCTCCCGCGCCGCCAACTCCTGCCCCGAGCCGGCAACCGTCCGAACCCACCGCGGACACACCCTCGGGCCCGATCATGGAACCAGGCGGCCAGGGGTCCTCGTCAACGCCGTCCTCCACGCAGCCCCTCACACCCCCGCCCGACCCGGCGCCGGCCACACATTAGAACCCAATAAAGAACCATTTCGTGCCGCTCCATTCGCCTGATTCGCCTGATTCGCCTGATTCGCTTATTTTTTCTCACCCGAAAGCGGCGGGGAATTTGCCCCGAGACATTCAAGAGAGTTCACTCAGCCCGTTGGGAAATGACCGCAAAATGAAGAAGCAGAATAATTCGCAAGAATGGTATTTAGCCGATCCGAGATTCAAAAAATGGATCGTTCAGTGCGTTGCCTGCAAACTTTATGGTCGAAAGCCTAATTATCCGATACCTAACCGCGTAAACAATCTGAGCGTGTGTTTCCCTGTAATGGACTTGAATGAACTCGGATTGTGTCCAGAATGCGCCGCAAATTCAAATTAGGACACTACCAACCGTCGGTTTTGCTGGCAGCTTTGCCATCACTCAGCCTATACTCGCCCTTCTTTTCCATTCGTAATTAAATCATCAGAAACTCACCATGGTTGCCACCGCCACTCCCACCGCCAACGTCGGTAAAATCGTTCAAGTCATCGGGCCGGTCGTCGATGTCGAATTCGCCGACGGCCACCTGCCCGCGCTCTTCAACGCCCTCACCGTTGACTACACCCTGGGAGGCAAGCCGGCCCGGCTCACCCTCGAAGTCCAACAGCATTTGGGCGAAGGCTGGGTTCGCGCCGTGGCCATGTCGCTCGCGGAAGGCCTCAAGCGCGGCAACGAAGTCCACGACACCGGCGCCGCCATTTCCGTCCCCGTGGGCGAAGGCGTGCTGGGCCGCATCTTCAACGTCCTGGGCGACGCCACCGACGAGCGCGGCCCGGTGACCTTCACCAAACGCTATCCCATTCATCGCCCGGCGCCGACGCTGCTTGATCAGGACACCCGCGCCGAAGTCCTCGAAACGGGCATCAAAGTCATCGACCTGATCTGCCCCTTCACCAAGGGCGGCAAGGTCGGCGCGTTCGGCGGCGCGGGGGTCGGCAAGACCGTCGTCATCATGGAACTCATCAACAACATCGCCAAGGGCCACGGCGGTTACTCCGTTTTCGCCGGCGTCGGCGAGCGCACCCGCGAGGGCAACGATCTCTACCATGAAATGTCCGAGTCGGGAGTCATCGACCAGAAGGACCTCTCCAAATCGAAGGTGGCCTTGGTCTACGGCCAGATGAACGAGCCGCCCGGCGCCCGCATGCGCGTGGCCCTGAGCGCGCTCTCCATGGCCGAGTATTTCCGCGACGAAAAGAACCAGGACGTGCTCCTCTTCATCGACAACATCTTCCGCTTTTCCCAGGCCGGCTCGGAAGTCTCCGCCCTGCTCGGACGCACTCCGAGCGCCGTCGGCTACCAGCCCACGCTTTCCGCGGAAATGGGCCAGCTCCAGGAACGGATCACCTCGACCAAGAACGGCTCGATCACCTCCTTCCAGGCGGTCTACGTCCCGGCGGACGATCTCGACCGATCCCGCGCCCGCGAACACCTTCGCGCATCTCGACTCGACCATCGTGCTCGAGCGCTCGATCGCGGAACTTGGCATTTATCCCGCCGTCGATCCGCTCTCCTCGACCTCGAAGGCGCTCACGCCCGAGATCGTCGGAGAGGAGCACTACGCAGTCGCCCGCGGCGTCCAGAAAGTGCTCCAGCGGTACAAGGACCTGCAGGACATCATCAGCATTCTCGGCCTGGACGAGCTTTCCGCCGACGACAAGATCCTGGTGGCGCGCGCGCGCAAAATCCAGCGCTTCCTCAGCCAGCCCTTCACCGTGGCGGAGGTCTTCACCGGCACGCCCGGCGTCTACGTCTCGATCAAGGACACCGTCCAGGGCTTCAAGGAAATTCTCGACGGCAAACACGATGACGTGGATGAAGGCGACTTCTATATGAAGGGCAACATCGCCGCCATCCGCGCCTGACATCCGACCCGCCATGGCCACGCTCAAACTCGAAATCATCACGCCCGCCGCCAAGATTTTTGAAGGCGACGTCGACAGCGTCCAATTGCCCGGAGTGGAAGGCGAGATGGGCATCCTGCCGCAGCACGAAGCGCTCGTCACCGAGCTGAACGCGGGCGAGCTGGTTCTCGTCCAAAAGGGCCAGACGCAGGTATTCGCGATCGGCGAAGGCTTCGCCGAAATTACCGGCTCACAGAGTCGGCGTTCTGACCGACGGCGCGGTCAACGAAAAGGAAATCGACGAAAAGACGGCGGAAATCGCGGTGAAACGCGCCGAAGAACTTCTCAAATCAAACACCCTCGAGGGCGAGGAACTGGAGGCGACCCAGGCTTCCCTGGCCCGGTCCCTCGCGCAAATCAAAGTCAGGCGCCGCCGGCACGGCGGCTAAGGAATAACCCATGGACCATCGCTTCATCACCACCGCCTTCGAACTGCCCGGATACAAAATCGCCGGCACCCTCGGCCTCGTTCGCGGAATCGTCGTGCGCTCGCGCTCGGTCGTCGGCCAGTTCGGCGCGCAACTTCAGACCATCTTCGGCGGCAACATCACGATCTACACCGATCTTTGCGAACGCGCCCGCCTCGACGCCTATAACCAGATGGCCGAACACGCCGCCGCCCTGGGCGCCAACGGCGTGATCGGGGTCCGCTACGACGCCACCGAAATGATGCCCGGCATCACCGAAGTTCTCTGCTACGGCACGGCGGTCATCGTCCAGAATTAGGGCCTGGGCTGCCGCCGCCGGGCCCAAGGCCAACGATTTGCGGCAAGATAAATAGAAACGGCTCTAACGCCAGGAAATGGCCTTACTTTTGCCCTGTCGGATGGTTGTTTGACAATCTTTCCATCAGTCGCAAATTGTTGCGGGCATCGGTGAAGTTGGGATTGGCCGCCAAGGCGCGCTGAAATTCTTCCCGCGCCTCGAGGGTGTTCCCCTGGCGATAAAGAGCGATGCCCAGGTTATTATGGGCTTCGGCATAATCGGGCTTAAGCTTGACGGCCTGCCGATACCGTTCGATCCCATCGGCCCCATGCCCGGTCAGGCATAGCATCTTGGCCATGTTGTATTGAGCGAGCGCTGAGTTCGGATCAAGGGCGATGGCTTGATTGAATTGTTGAATTCCTTCGCCGGCTTTTCCTTCGATGCAAAAAGCCGTTCCCAAATTGACATGCATAAGGGCGGTGTCCTCATGCTGAAGAATGGCTTGTTGATATTGATCGATTGCCTCGGGAATGCGCCCGGCCTGCAACAAGGTGTCGCCCAACTTGACGCGAACGGCGCCGTCATCGGGCTCGTCGGCCAAATCCTGCTGAAAGGCGGCTATCGCCTCGGGAACCCGCCCCGAGTCAAGGAACGCGTTGCCCAGGTTGCCCTCCGCCTTGGAAAGGTGAGGATCGATTTGCAAGGCGATCCGGAATTGTTCCGTGGCCTCCGAGTAAGCCCCGCGCACCGCCAATTCCGCGCCCAGGTTGTTATGCAGCCCGGCGTCATCGGGGTTGAATTGAAGATTGTATCGAGCCAGCGCTTCCTCACTACGGAATTGGCCGGCGTAGCTGTGGCTTTGATAGAGCATCAACGCGACAATCACCGCCAGGATCCCCACGCCCCAGGGACGAATCGCGGCGGGAAGCCGGGCTTCGATGCCATCCAATCCCGCCACGACCAGCCCGATCAGCCCGATGATCGGAATGTAGAGCATGTGATCCAGGGTCCACGTGGCGTGCATATAGGAAATGGCTTTAAAGCCGAGAAAAGGCGACAGGCTGATCAGAAAATAGCCCAGGCCAAACAGGGCGTTACGCCCCCAACTTTGGCGCTTGCTCCAGAGCCACAGGACGGCCAGCCCGAAAACAGGCCAAGGCATGAACTGGACCCAATGGGAGGGATCGACCGTCCACTTGGGATAGATCGGCATGGGGTTGAACGGCAAAAAGCATCGGGAAAAGTAAAAAGCGATGATCTGCCCGGACAGGGCCAGCCGGAATAAAAAGCCGCCGAGCGGACTGACATCAGGGGCCGCGTGGCTGATCGCATGCGTGTAGATTTCGCCCGCCCAAATCGTGGTCATGCCCAGGGCAAGCGAAATGAGGAAGAAGGGCAGGCCGGCCTTCACATCACTCCACCCAATCCCGCCCCGCTTCCACCAGGCGTAGAGCAGGATCAGGACGGGGAACGGCGCCGCGGTGATTTTGCAGAGCATCGCGACAAGAAAAAAGGCGAGCGCCCACAGGTAGCACCGGCCCGATTTGGTTTCCTCGTAGTCGATATAGAGGCACATGGCCAGAAGATAGGGCGGCAGGGAAAGCGTGTTTTTGAGTTCCACGATCTCGCCGACGGAGTCGACGCATTCGGGGTGTATGGCGAACAGCAGGCCGCCGAGCCAGGCCAGCCGCAGCCCAAATTTGCTCAAGAGGCGCCAAACCAAAAAGGCGCTGATGATGTGGAGGATGACATTCGTCAGGTGGTAACCCAGCGTGTCGTTATGCCAGAGCTGCCATTGGACCCACTGCACGCTTTCTTCAATCGGGTAGAACTCGACCCAGCTTCCGGGCGCGAACCAGGCTTTCCAAAGCCGGTCCGGATCGTGCATCAGCGGATTGCTTGAAAGGTACCAAAAGTCGTCGCCGATCAAAGTCCCATGCAGCGAGGAGCCGTAAATCAGGAAAACCGAACCGATGAGGAGGAGGGCTTTCAGCAACACATCCCGGCTCAGCCAGAAAGGGGAGTGGTTCTTCATTAATTCTAGCATAAGCGATCCGTCATCCTTGTATGAAGGATCAGTTCGGAGAAGTTTTACCGAGGCGGAACTGATCCTTCGACAAGTTCAGGATGACCGATTGTTTCGAGCAAAATCAATTCGGAATTGGTTTCACTTCGTTATTTTTGGGTGGCTTCTTGTGGCCTTCGGCCACCCGGACAACAAGTTGTCCGGGCTGCCCGACATGATGTATAAAAAAAATCAGCGCGGGTGTTGCCACCCGCGCTGATCATTCGCCTAGGATTAAGAAATCAGAGGCTCATACTGAACCAATTCCAATTGATTAGAAGTGGATCGGCTTGCCTTCGGCGGACTTCTGGGCCGTACCAGCGCCACCAGCGGGAGCCATGTCTCCGAGCTTGTAACCGGCAACGTACGCGCTGTTAGGACCAGCGGTCAGGTCGTTATAGATGGCAGTCTCGAGCGCATTGGCGACGCCGCCATTGGGCAGGAAGAAATGCTCATATTCCCAAGGCTGATACTTGCCATTGGTGACGTTCGCCTTGGTCAGCTGCACACCATTGAAGGTGAGGAACTGAGGACGCAGGTAGCCCGTCCCGGTCAGGGTGTCGATGAGAACGGCGTAGTTCCCGGCGGCGGGAGCCGCGCTCAGGGTGACAAGCTTGGTTCCAAGGTTAACCGCGGTAACGGTCCCGAACGCAACAGTCGGGATGGCCTGCGAACCAGCAACAGGGACGAGATACACTTGGTTGCCCACGGCAATCGTATTCGTGACGTTGGCACCGGTCGTGCCAGCCGCCGTGAAGGTGTTCGCCGCACCGTTAAAGGCAGTGTTCGCGGTAACCTGGAAGCCGGACGTGATGGCCGTATCGGTATCCGCAGCGCCGAGATAACCAATCCCGTAGCCGTAGTTACCGTTAGGGAGACTGGAATTATCCCAGCCCGAACATTCCAGCGCAGTGGCAACATTGCCGCCGCTGGCATACCCGCCACCGATGGTGGGGAAGACAGGGTTGGCAAACAGAGTCAGGTTGGCAACCACCGCATTAGGACCAAGGGCCGCACCACCGCTGGTGATAACTTGGTACTGCCCGGGAGTCGATCCCACGCCGAACTGGGTTTCAGCAAACTGGGAAATACGAGTTCCCGAATCCTGATCGCGACCGACGGCATAAACGAATGCAGCCGAATCAGCGATATTGCCGGTGAGGAGCTGAACGGAGGCGTTATTGGCAGCGAACAACTGGGCAGCGTTATTGTCCGTGATATCCACGATGTTGTTATAGGAAGCAATATCGCCATCAGCCGTGTTCGCCGCGCCCTTCAGGAACGCGAACGGCAGAATGCCGACCACTTCATTACCAGCCCCGCCGACGGGAATCAATGCGGAGGCATTGACGGCCGTGGCTGCGCCGGGAACTTGGGCTGCCGTCGCTTGGAAGGCATCCGAGAAGCCGCAGTTAGAGGCCGCGTTTACCGTGGGAAGGTTCGTATTTGTGGCCGCGAGATGCGTGCCGCCGCCCGCACCAGCCACCAGGCCGTAGGGGGAGTAGAAGTTCGTCTGAGTGCCAGGCGTAACCGCCGCGGCCGAGGCGTCCCATTGCATGAAGTTGTAATGGTTGGTCGCGGGAGCCGAGAGGCCCACAATACCAGTCACCGATCCACCCATGTGGCACCTGACTTCGTAGGTGGTTGCGCCGATGGTGCCACGCCAAGCGGAGTCACTGGAGCCGGCCAGAAGGGCGTTGCCGGTGTAGACCGCCGTCGGGGCGGTCAGAACCGTGGCGAGGGAGTTATAGAGGGCCGAACGGTACGCCGTCGAACCGGAGATGTTAACTATAGTGGGAACTGCCTGCGCCGCCGTGGTCGAGACCAGGACAGCCGCAGCCAGTGCGAAGAAGGACTTGCAGAGGGTTTTCATTTGGTTTATTATAGTTGCTGAGTTAGGTTTGGTTAGTTGTTGGACGCGCCCGACTGGTTATCGCCAGCCGGGCGTTTTTTTTGAACTGACACTATCGGTAGAGAAACTATCTACGATTAGGAATTCGAAGCCATCCGGCGACGAGCCATCATGACGAGCATGAGGGCGCCCAGGCCCATCAACGCATAGGTCGAAGGCTCGGGAACAGCGGCGGGGTTGTACGTGAAGTTGGTGCCGCCGACGAATTGGAAGTCGCCGAGCAGAGTCACCGTACCCGGCTTCGAGCCATCGCGGCTGCTGTTCGAATAAGGATTCAGCAGGTAGAAGTTGCTCGTGCTGGCGAACGCGTCTTGTGTCGTGATATTACTCGGCAACGAGTACTGGGGGGCGTTGGCAGGGGTCGCCGTGGCGAACAGTTCCGCATACGCGCTGTTAGATGTCGATTGGAGGCCGCTCATGCCGCCCTGAAGTCCGCCAATCTGGCTGGCAGGAGTAGCCAAGGTATTTGCCTCGGCATTCACGGTGGTGGGAGCGCTGGCAGCCACGTCGGTGATAAGAAGCGCATTGTGGTATGGCGTAGTCGCGCCAGGGGTATTGAGGGACAAAGCACCCGAACCCTGGGTTCCAACCACAAACCACGATGTCTGCGACAGGTCAGCGCCGAAGATCGCGTTGAGGTCCGTGATGGAAACGCTGCCGGCGAGGCTGTAGTTGGAGACCGTGGAGGAGAAGTTCGTCAAGCTGCCGAGGTCGACTTCGTAGCTGTTGCCGTAACCATGCGCGGCGGTATTGGTCTGATAGACGCCGAGGATGAGGTCGCCTGCGGTGGTCGTGACGGTTGATTGCGCGTTGGCGGACTGAGCGAAGGCTGCCAAGCCAGCGAAGGCGAGGGCAGCGAGTTTAATGGATTGTATTTTCATTTTTTGTTTTGGTTTGTTTTTTTGTTCTTGGGTTAGTTCGTGTTTTTACTGTTAACGAAGGAGGTCTTGTCTGTTCTGTGTTGTTCTTGTTTTTTGTTATCGGCAGCGAAGGGAGGATTGTCCGTCGAGTAAAAGTAAAGCAAAAGCATGTGACTCTACAACGGCTAGTTCGTTACATTCTCGTGACATACGAAAAAGATTTTCAAAGGCTGCCGAAAATGTTTTTTGGTTGAAAGCCGCTGTTTTTTCCATCACACCATCTGTCAACTCTTACAATACTGTAATTTAATAGCGAGCGTACATGGCAAATGCGGGTGGAACAAGTTACGATTTGGTGACTTTTTCCTTTTTTTTGGAGGGCCGGCCTCCGGCCCCCTCGTACCTCCATTTGTTAAGGCAGGTTTCGCACGGAGGACTGCAGAGGGCTGAAGAGGGGAAGCCAAACCGAAGGCTGAGGCAGTTTTTTACTTTCTGCTCTGTCTCTTCAGTTCTCTTCGGCCCTCCGCGCGAAACTTCTCCCCCTCAATCGGTATCGCCACCTCCGTAGCCAAGGATCTCGACTATGATGATCGAGGGGAGTTCGGTCTGACTTTGCTGCTGCGCCTGGTTATTGGCGGGCGAGCCGGCCATCCCGGCTTGGGTGGCGGAGCCGGCGGCGCTGGCGGCTGCCGCGATGCCGGCCACATTGGGCGCCGTGGTGGTGGGAACGCCGGAGGACTTGCCTCCCGCGGTGATGTTGCCGGAGTTGAGGACCTGCTGGGCGGCGACGTTGATGTTGCCCGAGGCGCGAATACCGGCGTCACCCGCATTGACGGTTCCGGCGGGGGCGATGAGATCGACATCCGAGGCGCCCGCCCCGGCGAACGCCTCCAAAACACCGATTCCGCCGCCGGTGGCCAGGCCCGCCAGGTCGGTTTGCACATCGCCGCTGGTCGGATCGACGATCACTTTGGTGGGAGGCGCGGACTGGACGGTTTTCGAGGAGGCGCCCGCGTCGATGTCGCCGAGCGAGGACCAGATGATTTCGTTGCCGCCGCTGAGGGTGAAAATGCGCGAGACGCCAACATTGATGTTATTGTTCGCGAAGATCGAAATATTGCCGCCGTGGAGGGTGAAGATGCCCTGCTCCAGAGTTTGCGAACCGTTGATGGGGAGGCCGACGGTCACCTGGCCGCCGGGGGTAAGCAGGCTGATGTTTCCACCGTTGGTGGTCTTGATCTCGCGCGAGGTGAGTGTGATATCACCGCGGTAGGGCCACGTGTTGACGTAGCCTCCGCTCGTGGCGGCGGCGGATGACGCTTTGGCGGGGAAAAGCGTCTCGATGGCCGCATAGCCGGCGGAATAGCCCCCGTTCAGGGCCCCTGAATTTTGATCGCGCCCGGCATCGCGCAGGACGTCGTAGAAAATCGCGAGGGCGTAGGTGTCCTGCAAGCTCTGGGGAAGCAGGTCGAAGGCTGTCCGGACCGCCGTGTCGCCGGCGTTGTCCAACCCCAGGAGGGCGCCAAGATCCGAGAGGTAGGCGCCACCCTTGGCGGCGCCGGGCGTCAGGTAATCGGCGATGAACGTCATGAAATCGAGGTTGGAGCTATCCAGCCCCGCCGAGCCGCCAAGGCCGGCCGCGGCGATGATGTTGGCGCCGGCGAAGGGCAGGCCCGGGTTGCGTCCATTTCCGATGCTGGTGAGGCCGAGACCGGTGGAGGACGTGCCGGTCGAGACGCCAAGGTCAAAATTTTGACCCGCCAGCACCTCGATCGTGCCGGGGCCGCTGATTTGAATGTCGCCCGACCGCGAATCCGGGATCTGGCTGGAAGTGAGGTTGTAGGCGGATTCCAAGCCCAGGCGCAAAGCTGAATTGGTGTCGTAGGCGATCAAATCGCGTCCGGCGGCCACGACGCTGATGTTATCCGGATTGGTATTCTGGATGTAGAGACCGATGTCGGTGATATCCTGACTGGCGGCAATGTGGGCAAACTTGGCCGAGAAGAGGGTGAGGCCGGAAATGTCGCCGCTTCCCGCATCGATCTG
This sequence comes from uncultured Verrucomicrobiae bacterium, assembly GCA_963702985.1. GTDB lineage: Bacteria > Verrucomicrobiota > Verrucomicrobiia > Methylacidiphilales > UBA1321 > JABDGH01. The sequence continues at coordinate 3,051,216 of OY969777.1, read as the reverse complement.
GACAGGGGTGGAATCCTCGTAGTGGAGGGGTTCGGCCACGCCGTTGCTCCCGATGATGCTGGCGTGCAACGCCTCCTTGTTCTGGAGCAAGCCCGTGGTGGAAGCGGTTTCGGTAAACAGGACGTTGAGCGGGCCGAACAGATCGATCCCGGTGTTTGCGGGGGTCGGCGTCGTGGCCCAGAAGCCGTCGTTGGTGGGTTTGGGGTTAATCAGCGAAAGGGGCGAGGCAACGCCGGCGATGTTCGCGGGATTGGCGTCCGACAAATTAATGGTGGCGTATTGGGCCACCCTCGACGCGGAATCAAAGCTTAGCCCGCTGATCGCGCGGGCGGCCACGAGGTCGAGGTTTCCCGTGGGCGAGGGCGAGAGCGTCAAATTGCCGTCCAGGTTGATATTGCCGGAGGTTCCCTGGGAATTTTCGGAGAAGGCCACGACTTGCAGGGTAGGAGGCAACAGGGTGGCGGCCGTCGTGAAGAGCGCCGGGTTCGTCTCCGTCAAGGCGAGCCAGGGCTGGAAGTAGGACCAGCTTTGAGCGCCTGTGGACTGAAAGCCGAGCACGTTATTGTACCATCCCCCGATCGTGCCGGTGCTGGAAGAATTGGAGCCCTGGATGGTGACGTTGCCGGTCAGGGATTCGACGTTGACGGCATCGGAGGTGGCGAAAGTAGAAAAGTAAGTCTTGAGGAGGTAGCTGTTGCTTATATTTTGCGGCAAGAGGAAGGGGTTGACGGCGGCCCCCATCTCGAGGTCGTTGCCGGCGGATACATTAAAGCCGGCCGCGCCGACAAACAGGGTGGTGGGAAGCCAGCTCTGGGGGTCGGGCGTTGCCGTCACCTGGGTTTTCGCCACGACGGTGGCGCGGGTGCTGTTGGTGATGATCTTGTAACCCGCGTCCAAGGCGCCCGTGCCGCGTTCCACGTAGTAGACGCCGCCGTTGATGTTGTCGCCGGCCCGGACCACGAGATCGCCGCCGCCCAGTTCGACGAGGTTGCCTGCGTTGGGCGCGATTCCAGCGCCGGTCGAGTTTTTGCCGGCCATGCGCGCATTGGTGGGCAGGGACGCGTCGACGTTGTTCACGCTTCCGCCGGCGACGAGGGTGACGTTTCCGCCTCCCAAGGCTCCGATGCCCTCGAAGAAGTTGCTGAAATCGACCCACCAAGTCGTGGAGGCGATTCCGCCCTTGGTGATACCTCTGGGTAGAGTGGCAATAGCTCGATTATCGGCGAAGACCCCGTTGCTCGTGTAACCTCGCCGATCAAGCCAGCTGGTGGGCAGTTCCCGCGAAGAATCGGGGCTGCCATTCTGGGTCAGATGCTCAATATTGCCGTCGGCCAAAATGCTAACGTCGCCGCCGCCCCAACTATATTGCGCGCCGTAGGGACTTGAACTCGGACGGTTGCCCAGCGTTGACTGGTTGGCCGTTGTACTTCCCGGGATCGTCAACTCGGGCACGCTGAAATCACCGGTCGAGAGAACGGAGGTGGTCTGGCCGGACGAGAGTTGCCGGCCCGCGGTGTAGATATTGGCCAGGGCGTTGAGGAGCTGCACGTCCCCGCCCGTCGAGATGCTGATATTGCCGGTGCCCGTGCGAATGGTTTGGTAGTAAGCGGTGAAAATATTTTGCGTCGAGGAAGTGGTGCTTTGGCCGCCCGCCTCGCTTGCCTGGTCAACCGTCTTGCTTGGGCCGCCATACCCCACCAGGAGCGATCCCTGGCCGTTGATCACCCGTTGCGTGTCAGCCGCGCCCATGTCGGCTCCGGCCGTGATGTTAAACGACCAGGAGGGCGTGGTGAGCAGCGTCGCTTGCCATGGCGCGGTTGGATTGGAGCTGAAGCCGTCGGTCAGGCTCGCCCCCTGAGTCGATGATCTCGCGCCAAAGACACCGCCTTTCAAAATGATGTTGCCCGAGGCGCGCAGGGTGAGGTCGCCGACAATCCCCGCGCTGGAGAGCGAGGATAAATCCCAGGTGCTGTTGAGGACCAAATCGCCGCCCGCGTTGACGATTTCCGCGCCGAACCCGGCCGTGGTCAGGCCGGCCAGGCTGCTATAATTGCCGAGGATCGTCGGAATCGAAGAAGCCCACGTCGTCACGTTGTTGGTGGCATCCGTGCCTACTGTCGTTTGTAATGTGCTGTCCATGGTGACGGACGGACTGTTATTGCCATAGACCTGATTTCCCTCCAGCACGATTGAGGAGGGGCTGAGGATGTTGCCCTGGGTGACGATGCCCGTCGCGCCAAAGTTCGCCGCAGGCACGATGATCTTGAGGCTTCCCGTCGCATCGCCCAACGGCGCCGGCGTGATCAAGGAATCCGTGGCGGCAAGGGCAAGCGGAATTCCCCCGCCGGCGCCGCCGTTGGCAAAAGCGATCGCCGCATTCGTATTGGCCGGATTCGAATCGAATTGAATCAAGGATCCCGCTGGAAGAGAGACCGCCCCCGGCGTGAATGGGACGGCGGCGGCGCCGGGCTGTGTGATCGTGCCCGATCCATAGAGAATGATTTGGTCGTTGCCCGGCGTTCCCTCCGGCAGCGTGACGGCGGCGCCGGGTTGGAAGGCGAGGGAACTCGTTCCGCTCGATGCGAGTTGCACCGTGCTGCCGGTGGCGAATCCGACGCCCGCAGGCACGAGCACGGGTGCGCTGCCCGAGACGAGGGTCATGGAACCGTTGCCGCCGGTGAAAATGACCATCGAGCCGGCGGGAAGGCTGGAAAGCGAGTCGCCCGCTTTGAACGACGTTTGCGTCCCTCCGGGGGTTAGGACATATCCGCCGCTTCCAGCAACGGTCACTGAGCTTCCAGTCGCAAGCCCCGACTGAAGGATCAATGTTCCCGGGCTGCTGAGCGTAATCGCGCTCGCGGGCTGGTCCAGCTGGACAATGTCGCCGCTTCCGACGGAGAGATCGACCGTCGAGTTTGATGCGATGGTGACATTGGCGGCGGGATTCACGCTCCCGTTGTACGCCCCTCCTTGGAGCGTGACCGCCCCTCCCTTGCCCGAATCCGCGAAGCGCTGGCCGGCCACCGTGACCAGCGAGCCGCCATGAAGGGTCACTGCGCCCGAGGCATCGATCTCCACCCGGCCGCCGATCACGCCCGCGGCGTTGATGGTCCCGTAGACATCGACATTGCCGTTGTCGGCGGAAAGGTTGAAGGTGTTTGCCGTGACCACGGTGGATGCCGCGATCTGCGCGTCGCCGCCGCGGATGCGAATGCTTTGGGACTGGGTAAAATCTCCCAGAGCGGGAGAGAGGATCGAGGCCAGAACGCCAAGATCCGAGGCCATTCCCGGACCGCCCGGCTCAGCCGTCAGATTGGTGTTTGCCACATCAAGCGAGAAGGCGCCGTTTTGGCCCTGCAAAACCACCGGGCCGTTCACGCTGCTGGTGACCGCGCCGCCCTGCCCGTGCAACGTGGTCGTTTGATCCACCAGCAGGGCGCCCGAAGCCTGAAGCGTCAGACTTCCAGCATTCGCGGCCGTTGTTCCGACTCCAGATTGGGCCGAGACATTGATCGCGCCACCCTTCAAATTCAGGTCGCCGCTGTCGGCTTTAAGCGCAATCGTTCCGCCGTTGGTGTATTTCGTGACATTCCGGTTGAAAACAGGGGCCGCGCCGCTGACGTCAATGCTTCCGCTCATGGTCAGGTCGCCAGAAGTTGCTTCCAGGGTGACTTGGCCGCTCGGCATGACGATCGCGCCGGAATCGGTTATGTTGGCGCCCTTGATGAGGAGAATTCCGTCGAGTCCCTGTTCCAGCGTCGGATCGGGCGTTCCCGTCGAAGTGATGCTGATGTTCTGATAGACCTTGGTGGTGTCATTTCCCGCGAGGATCTCCAGATTGGAGCCTGTTTCGCTGGTGATCAGCGGCGAATTCAAGTCGAGCGCGCCATCCACGACATTGAAAACAGCCTGCGGCGGCTTGGCACTGGTTGCCTGATCCTTCGCCACTGTGCCCAACACCAAAATTTCCTTTCCCGCCGTGAGGCTGACGCCTTGAAATCCATTGATCGCGAAGGAATCGTTGCTGACCGTTAAGGAAGTGTCGTCTATCCCTCCTCCAAGCTGAATCGTGGGAGCGTTCACTGTGAGGCCCTCTTCCAGTTGTGACGTTGAGGGGTTCGCGCCAACGGGCGCAAGATTGAACGGCGGCCCATTTTGGAAATTAGCGCTGCTTAGCGTGACACTGCCCAGCGCGGCAAACGTGATGCCGGTATTCGGGGCGCTTGACGGATAGTAGTACCCTCGAAGCTGAGAAGCGGCGAGGGAGAGATTTTCGAGCACTGTCTTGCCCGAGGCATCCGTGCCCAGAGCCCCCGAGCCGTACAAATCGATCGACGAATAACTCAGGAAATTCAGATTCTTGGTCGATTGCTGCAGAGTCTGAATTTGAGCCTGTTGGAGCACCAAACCATTGGTTGGCGTAGGCGCGCCGCTGTTCGGAAAGAGAATGCTGATTTGCCCCGCGTTGAAGGTGAGCGTGGTGGCGCTGAGCACGCTCGGGAGGCTCGCGCCGGCGTCCAATTGGAACTGGCCGGTCGAATCGAGTTCGAGAGTGCCGGCCGGCAGAGGCTTCGCGGAGGTGCCGCCCATGGCCGAAATCTGGGCGTCGGAGATGCTCAGCGAGGCGCTCTGACCGGTTGCATCGGTGTTGGCATGCGTCACCTGCCCGTTCTGCCCGCTGCTGACCCGGACCAAGGCGCCATTGCCCTCCACGATCAGGGGGGGCGGCGTAATCGAGCTATCCGAAGCAGGCGTGGAGATAACCGATCCCGAATCGATATTCAAGATGCCGGTGGAAACGAGAATCAAATCCTGGCCCTTGAGCGCGTTGCCATGGTCATTAACTTCCAAGTCGGCTGTCGCCACGGTGACGGTTTCCCCGTCGGTTCCTCGGGTGCCCCCGATGAGCAAACTGGCCGCGTTCAGGCCGTTGAGCTGCGAGGTCAACAAAACGATGGCGCCGCCCGCGCCTGTCCCGGCATCCAAGATATCGATGGGACTCGAACTGCTGATGTCGACCAGGCCGCCCTGCCCGCTCATCGTCGATGTCTTGATCGTCCCGGTTCCCGCGAAGGCGATGTCTTCCGGGCCACCCGTCGTCGAAGTCCCAATCGTCACGGGTTCCAACAAGGCTGCTTGCTCACTTGGAACAGATATCGTAATCGTCCCCGCCGATGTCCGGATCGTATCGGATCCCTGCAACAAGAGTTGGGTGGTCGCGTTGAAGACCAACTGGCCGGCATCGACCGGGAGACGGGGCACCGACTGGTTGCCTTTGACGGCGGTTTGTTCGAGGAACGTGTTGGCGGTAAAACTGTCATACTCGGCCCGTGCCCGAACGACGGATCCCGAGGCGACTTCGAAGGTCGAATAGAGGCTTGGCGCTGAAGTCTGGACCAAGCCGTTGTATTTGTACCCGGTGACCAGGACGGAGCCGTCCGTTTGCGGTTCGGCGGGGACCGAACCGGCCAGGACCGGGCCGGTCGATTGCTTGGTCACGAGATAACCGCCGGGAAGGAGCGCATACTCGGCGGGAAGAAGCGTGTAGCGGCCCGCGGCCAAACCGGAGCCGCCGCTCAGGTAGACGCTGTCTCCCACCTTCAGGCTGGTGGAGGAAAGCGAAGTCGTGGCGGAATAACCGGGCGTCGGATCCAGCGGAGCGTTGGCCGCGCCATATCCGGCAATGACGGCAAAGCTGCCTTTGGCATTGTCGGCGTTGAGAATGTCGAGCGTGCCTCCCGTTCCATACACCCAGCGCGCCGAATAGAGATCGCCGCCGCCTTGAACGTCGATCACCGCGCCCGCGTCATCGGTCACCTTATTTCCCACGATAAAGATTTGCTTGAGGGGGATGCCGAGCACGCCGTTCACCGCGCCATTGGGCTTGAGTGTGATATCGTTTCCAGCGGGATCAATCCAGTTCGTTCCGTTTTGGTTCGTTCCGTAAGGAACGATCAAGGCCTGCTTCGTGACGGGGTCAATCAAGGAGACCGAGGCGACGCTGCCGGCACCCAACTCGATCATAGTGGCCGTGTCAAAATTGCTTAGGGAAAGGTTGTCCTGGGTGTTCGCCGAGGCGCCCAGGTTGATCACGCCCATCGGCGCGCGCAGGACGCCGTCCTGGTTGATCGTAGCGGCGTAGAGATTGAGCGCGCCTCCCGCCGAGTAGGGCAGCAGGGGGAGTTGTCCCGCGCCCGAAACATTGATCGAGCCCGAGTAGGCCGCGATCGTGAACGTCGCTTCGGTGGCCGGGTAAATCTGCCCCGCCCGGATATTGATGGCGCCCTGTAACTCGATCGTTCCGGCCCCCCGAACGTCGCCGGCCGACAGGCCCGATTGATTGATGTTGAGCGTGTCAAAACCCTGGAGCGACAAGTCGCGTACGTCCACCAAGGTGGCGGCATTGACGTCAAGCGTGCCCTTGCCGGGCAGCGGCACAAGGCCGAGCGGGTTGCCGGTGGTCGGGTCGCTAAAAATATGCGGAGGGATCGCGATGCCGTTGGCGAATGTAGTCTGTTGCTGGCCTTGCTGCGCCTCGGGGGTATAGTAGGCGCCCATCGCCACGTAGGGCGCGGTGAGGGAAACCGTTATGGCTTGGGCGGGATCGTCCAGAAGGATGACTCCCTGACTGGCGATGGAGATGCCGCTCGCCGCCGTGAGGCTGATATTTCCTCCCTTGGCGGCGATTTCAAGATTGCCCGTCAGATTGAGCGAGGACAAACCCGTGCCGGCAAATTCCTGCGCGGAGAAATTGCCATAAATTGTTTTTCCGTCGGCATCCGTAACCGGGTTGGTAACGAGAATGCCATTGGCGGCCTGGGTTGGGTCGGTAAGCAAGGGGATTCCGATGGCGCCGGTGGAGGAAGACACCTTTAGGCCGGAGGAATCGTACGTCACGGCGTTATTGGTGAGAACCAGGGTGGCGTCGTTGGGGTAAACGGGTTTGGCCGATCCCAGCCTGATGATGTCAGCGCTGCTGAAAAAGCTTCCCGAAGCGACCGTCAGGGAGCCGCCTTGAGCCGACGGCCCCCCGGCCTGGCCGCTAAGCGTGGCTTCCGTAAGCAGCGCCTCAACCCCCTTGAGGGTGATGCCTCCGCCATTGCTATCAACCGGGATGCTGACATCGGAAGCCATCGAGGCCACCAAGTTGCCGCTCGCGTTGGAATAACCGGTACTGACGGCAAGCGCATCCTTTGCTCCGTTGACGAGAATTTGCGATCCCTGTTCCGCGAAGATATTGCCGGTCACCGAAATGGTCCCGCCATTGAGAACAGCGCCCGTCCTGAAACCAAGGAGGTTCGTGGTCAGCTCGGTGGCCCCGGAGGCATCAAGGATGCTGCCGGGCTCCAGATCAACCGTCGTTGCAGGCGCGGGCGCGCCGTTGGGACTTCCTCCATTGAATATGTTGTTGCTGTTTCCATCGGCCTCGATGGTGATCGTGCCGCCGGGGACGATAATTTGGCCGAACACCGCCACGGTTCCCAAACTCCCCCCGAAAAGCCGAACGCTGTTGGAAGGGTCGGCATCGAGACGGATGATTGCACCCTGGCCGACCACCACATTTCCCTCAACCCGGATCGTACCCGAAACGGAGTCGGAAACCCCCGGCGCATTGAGGCTGATCGATAGCGGAGACCGTTGCGACTCCAAAGGCAGCGTGGTTGGCGTCAGGCTGTATTGGCCGCCATTGACTTGAGCCGCCCAACTTTGAACCTCCGGAGCGATTACGTTTGGATTGCTCACGGTTCCCGGCGCGACCAGAACCGAGGCCCTCTGGGCGTCGGTTGAATCCCCCACACCGGTGATGGAAAAGGTCCCAAAACCGCCCTGGCTGAAGAAGGAGGCCGGCAGCAGCAGGGAATCTTGCGCCGTGCCGCCGTTGACCAGACTTGTCCCGCCGATTTGGACCAAAGGCGCCTGAATGTTTAATGTTCCGGCTCCGCTTCTCAGGCCGGAATAGCCTGCAAGTTCGACAGCCTGGCCCACGACGAATTGACTGTTCTCGGGCGCCACGGAATTTTGTGCGTTACCCAAATCCACGGCGGCATTCAAGGTAATCGCCCCGGCGGCGCCGTAGGTTTGTTTATTTGAGGGGCCAACATAGAGTCCGCCGGATACGTTGATCGAACTGCCCGAATTCAGAAAGAGACTGTTGCTTTGAACCGTCAGGCTGCCGCCGTTAATGAATAGGGGCAGATTGGCCCCGATCGAGGCGCTGGACGCGCCATTGACAATCAAGCCCGATGCATCGACGCCGCCCCCGACCGATGATTCGATCCGCGCCGAGGCGCCGGCGGTGAATGCAGCGCCCGCCGGCAGGAGCACGGGGGCGCTGCCTGAGACCAGAGTCAGGGAACCGTTGCCGCCGGTGAAAACAACCTTGGAACCGCCGGGGAGGTTGGAGAATGTGGCGCCGGCTTGGAACGCCGTGGCAAGGGCAAGCGGGACGACACCGCCGTTGGCGCCGTTGGCAAATGAGATCGCCGCGTTCGTATTGGCGGGACTCGAATCAAATTGAATCAAGGCGCCCGCCGGAAGGGAAATCGTCCCCGGGGTAAATGCGACGGCCGTACCGCCGGGCTGGGTAATCGTGCCTGAACCGGAAAGAATAATCTGGTCATTCCCCGGCGTTCCCTCGGGCAGCATGACGGCGGCGCCGGGTTGGAAGGCAAGAGAAGAACTTGTTCCGATCGATTTGATTTGCACGGAGGCGTCGGCGGTGAATCCAACGCCTGCCGGCAGGAGCACGGGGGCGCTGCCTGCGACCAGGGTCAGGGAACCGTTGCCGCCGGTGAAAACAACCATCGAGTTGCTGGGGAGGTTGGAAAGGGAGTCGCCAACGTTGAAGGGCGTTTTCGTGCCGCCCGGAGTCAGGACATACCCGCCGCTTCCGCCAACGGTCACCGAACTCGTCGCGGAAAGCCCCGACTGAAGGGTCAATGCGCCCGGGTTGGTGAGCGTGACGGCGCTCGCAGGCTGGACAAGCTGGGCGATGCTTGCCCAGTTCGATTCGAGTTGCGCCGTGCCGCCCGGCTTCAGGATATAGCCGCCGCTTCCGCCAACGGTCACCGAACTCGTCGCGGAAAGCCCCGACTGAAGGGTCAATGCGCCCGGGCTGGTGAGCGTGACGGCGCTCGCGGGCTGGTCAAGCTGGGCGATGCTTCCCCCGGTCGATTCGAGCTGCGTCGAGGTGCCGGTGGTGAATCCAACTCCTGCCGGTATGACCACGGGAACGCTGCCCGCGACCAGGGTCATGGAACCGCCGCCGCCGGAAAAAACGACCATCGAGCCGCCGGGGAGATTCGAGAGTATATCGCCGGCTTGGAACGACGTTCTCGCATCGCCCGGGGTTAAGACATACCCGCCGCTTCCGCCAATGGCCACCGAACTCCCCGCAGAAAGCCCCGTCTGAAGGATCAATGTCCCCGGGCCGTTGAGCGTGACCGCGCTCGCGGGCGTTCCCGGCTTCCCGGGAGTGGCCGCGACCGCGAGCTGGTCAAGCTGGGCGACGGCGCTGGTGCCGAGATTAAAATCGCCCAGGGCCGAAAAGTTCAGAGTGCCTCCCGGCAGTGAGATATTGCCGAAGACGTTAAGGGTGGTTGAATAGAAGGAGAGCACCCCCCCCGGCATCATATTGAACGGAGCATCCGCCGGCACCGTGATGGACCCAAAGTCGTCAGTCAGCTTCAAATTGCCGAAACCGTCCACATTGACCAAGTCCGTGGAAAGATCGAATTCATTGGCCGAAGGATTGAAGCCGGCCACCTCTCCCGGACGGAAACTGATGTTGAGGCTGGAGTCGGGAATGCGGGTCGCGATACCCGAAACCACCTGTTGATTGGAAAAATCGATATTCAACGTGCTTGCCTGAGGCGCGCCATAAATGGATTGGATCATGGATAATCCCGAGGTGGAACCAAACGTGGTGGGCAGCGTGCTTTGGATCTGCTGCTGCCTTACGCCCGCAATTGTGTTTCCGCTCAGCGTTCCATTGAGCGTGACGTTGGGAGCGGTGATCGAGACCGTTCCGCCATTGCCGCCCTGGATATATCCCTGCTCAAATTGGGGGGCGAGTGCAGGATTCGCAATGGTCTGGGACACCCCCCACTTCTGAGAGGCGACCGTGACGTCGGTCAGAATGCCGGCGTAGACGAGGTTCGGCGCGGCCTGGGAAATGCCCAGGATTTGGCCGTTCGATGTCACCACCTTCGTGGTCTTAACGTAGGCGCCGCCATAATTGATCGCCCCTCCGGAAACATCAAGCGTCGCCCCGGAATTCAATGAGACCGACGTTCCCGCCGTCAGCGAGATGCTTCCCCCGTTGACCGTCAGCTCCGGCGCCGTGTGCTGGATCAAAGCCGCGTAACCGGAAAGATCGCCGATGGGGCTGCCAATCCAGTTGACGCCGTTATAAGCGCCATATTGCGACATATCGACATAGACGGTCTGGCCGCGCAAGGGGCCGTTCTGCTGAACGGGCGAATTGGCCAGCTCGGTTCCGCGCAACTGGACCGCGACAATGTTTTCCGCGACTGAGGCGCCGACATCCGCTGAACCCGAGACATCGATGGCGGAGCCCTGTTCCAGTGTAATGGTTCCCTGGGTGGCGGCAAATATGGGCACCACGCCCTGGGTGTCCCTGCCGTAAGCGCCTGCGGTGAACGTGACCCCGGCATTCAGGGCATTGTCCCACGGATCCTTCGAGATGGTGACGATCTTCCCGCTGCTATCCTTCCCCTTCGCCACGCTGGCGCCGGGCGCCAGAAGCAACGCGTTCTCGCCCATCTCCATGGCCTGCCCCTGAATCTCAACAAGGGAGGGAAGCGCCAGGGAATTGCCGACCACGGTGCTGGTCGTCTGCTCAGGCAGGATTTGCGTGACGCTCCCCGGCCCAAAAGTTACGCTTCCCGTGGATGCTGGCAGTCCAGCCGTGACGTTGGCATTGGCGCCGGAGTCAAACTTGAGATACGTAATCTCGTCGAAAGCCGACACCATGTCGACGCGTCCGTTGAGTGAAACCGACGTTGAGCTATCGATGATGCTGTTTTGTTGGATGTTCGCCCCGGCCATGTACACATCGGCGCGCGGCGCTTCGATCAAGCCGAGCAGGGGCGCGCCCGTCTGTCCGTAGGTTTGAGTGGTCGCCGGCACGCCCAAGGTCAACGTCGCGGGGTCATTGATCGCGATGCCGTTGGAGGCGATGCCCGCCGTCGGGAAAAGCCCGCTCTGAATCAAGGCGTTGCTGTTATAAGCGCCTGTTGAATCCGTCGCCGCGCCCAGGTAGACGTCAAGGCCGCGCAAGCTCGGGTCCGTCGAGTCATGGGTCAGAAAGCCCACTTGGAACCCCGCGGCGAGGATGGTCTGGCCGTCCGGGGTATAAATGGTCCCGTTGTTCTCGACACTGGGCCCGATCAGGGCGACACGGCCGCCGACATGTTCCACATTAGTCGGGGATTGAATCTGCGCCCCAGCCTCAACGAGCACGCCTCCCGTGGAGACGTTGGCCACCTTCCCTCCATCCGGAGCCGTTCCCCCGATCGCCGTCGGACTGGCTGGCGATGCCGACACGGAAAGAGGCGGGGTGAAGAGGGGCGTGGTGGTGTTATTCGACTGGACCGATTCGAGCGACGAGAAGAGATAGGAGAGGTCCGCGCTGTTGTTAAGAAGCCCGGTGTTGACCAGGTTGTCATTGATCGGAAGAGAAGACGCAACCAGGGCATGAGTGTTCACCTGTGAGCCGCCGCCGAAGATGATGCCGTTCTGGTTGATGACGTAAACCTGGCCGGGCGCCTGGAGCGAGCCGAGAATCTGCGAGGGGGCAATATTCGCCGCGACCTTGTTGATGGCCACCCAATTGCCCACATTGGCGCCGCCGAGACTTTGGTCGAAATCGAGCGTGGTGTTTTTGCCGATATTGAACGTCTGCCATGTCAAAAGCGCCTGCTGCGCCGTCTGGGTAACTGTCACCGTGGTCGCGCCCGAAGTCTGGCCCGTCGAAGGCGAGTAGGTCGATTGAGTCAAACCCCCGATGCCCGACCAGGAGGCCGGCGTGGGGGCGGTGACGGCGGGTGTCGTGGGTGTGGCGGGTGTGGTGATGTACGCATAGGTGGAAAACGCCGAGGGAACAGCCGCGGAACCACTGGCGAACGTGACCGTGCCGGCCTTCGTCAGGCTAATGGTGCTGCCGGGAGCGGCCATGGTGGCAACGCCAGCCGTGAGCGGAGTAATCGTTCCACCCGTGGTGATGGTTCCGACCGTGCCGGTGCCGGAAACGGTGATCTGGCTGCTGGCGGTCGCGCTGGGCGGGAGAGTAAGGGCCGTGTTGGCCGCGAGGGTGACGAAAGCCGTGCCGTTGGCGTTGACCGTAACAGGCGCGCTGGCGGCCACAGTTGTGGGGTCCGACGGATCGGTGCTGACACCCGGTACAAGTCCGCCGGCAATAAGCCCATCCTTCACCAGGGGCAGCGATTGTGAAGCGGCGCCCAAATTATTCGGTCCGCCAAGCGCCAGATTGCGCGCCGCGCTTTGCGCGTTCTGCTGGGCCTGAAGGGCCTGGAGCGATTGCACTGACCGCTGCATGGAAAGCGCGGCGCGCTGGGCGAAAGCGGCCGCTTGAGATGCCTGCGCGGTCGAGGTGGTTGCCGTGGTCGAGGTCTGAGACGCCGGCGCGCCCGCCGCCCCCGGAGAATTCGAGATGCTGCCTCTCGTCAGGTTGCCCGCTTGTGCGGTCGCGCCCATCGTCGCCAATGACAGGGCGGCAACCGCAAAGAATCGGTTGAACTTGCGACCCAAGCTCGTTTGACCATGAAGGCTTTTTTGGAAAAGTAGTTTCAAGGTCATAAGTTAGGCGATTTATTCGGCATGCATAGGATCGGAGGCCTATTGTCACACGAAAGTCACATCCGCTGCGCTGTTGCCACCGGAGGGTCTTTCGGCGCGGTCTTTTTCCCGGCGGGAGCGGCCGGTCCGGGCGCGGGCTGCTTGGTTTCAGCGGCCGTGGCGGGCGCCTGGCCCGGCGTGACGCGTTGATCGGAGATCTTGTCCTTATAGTCCTGGACGAGTTCCTGGAGTTTGACGCGGGCGAGGCCGGTGAAAGGTTCTTTGGCGGCAAGGGCGTCGCCCAGGCTGAATTTTTCGTAGCGGGTGAGGATTTCGTTGCCGAGGGTGAAGAGCGCGAGGTTTTTGGTCTCGCGATCATCGACCACCCGTTGAAGCATGATGACTTGCGCGGCCAGTTGGGCGCGGGCCGCTTCCTTTTCCTTGGAAAGTTCGACGTATTCCTTGTCGTCCTTTTCCCATGCGGCGACGGCCTGGTTAAGCTTCGCGATTTGCGCGGTCAGTTCGGAATTCTTCGATTTCAGATCGGCGAGGGCCTTGTTCGAAGCCGCCTTGTCGTCCGTGCTTTGCTTGTTGAGCGCGGTAATTTCAGAGTTGAGAGCGTCGATCTTCGCCTTCAGGTCGGCGTTGTCCTTGTCGCTTTGCGCCTGGCTCGCCTGAAGTGTGGCGGCCTGGCCTTGCGCATCGCGAAGCTGGAGCATGGTGCTGCGCAGGGCCTCGCGCAGGCGCGATTCGGTCGTGGCCTGGGCGGCATCATCCGCCCTCCCCGCGCCGGGCGGGAGCAGGGCGAGCACGACAACGCAAAGGAGAAAGAAGAGATTTCGGGACATGGTGTGCATGGGGCTGGGGGGTTAGAATTTGGCGTTGATGTCGACTTGAACGGTGTTTATCTTAAGGGGAGGGCCGGCTATCGCATCGGCGTCCATCACACGCACGCTGCTCCAAACCCGGGGAGAGAACGCGAGGTTGCCGCCGAGGATGTATCCCTTTAGGTTGGTGCCGGTCAGATAACCGCCGAAATCCGCGTCGTTGAAGGCGTCAACCACCGCATCGGACTGGAGGTAGCGGTAGGCGAGGTTGACGTTCCAATCCCACAGCTTTTGGAGCGCGGGAGCGCCGAGATTGAGGCGCACGTCATAACCCATGCCGCCGCCGGCATAGCTGGCGCCGTTGTTGTTGTTTTGGGGGCCGGGCAAAATGGGCGGGCCGCTGTTCTCGATGGCGGTTCGGTCAAAGGCGAGGTTGTCGACAAATTCACCGATGAGCGAGATGTGAAAGGGATCAAAATGGCTGTAATCGAGCTGGCCCGTGAGGGCAAGCTCGCGAAACGGTGAGGCCAGGCCAAAGTACTCGTAGACCGGGGTGGGAGTAGCGGCGGGGGGGACGGCAAGAGCGGGAACCAATTGCACATCCCGCAGGGCCATATAGGTGTTTCCATGCTGGGCAAAGGAAGGCCGGCTATCGTCGGTGTTTCCGTTAAAATTTGTTCCCAGCGTTGCGTATTGATACTGGGAAATAGGACTTGAAACCTGGCCGTGGATATTCTCGAAATCGTAGTAGGCGGCGGCGCCCTTGACGGTGAAATCCTTGTTGATGACCCATGTGGTCCCGCCCTGGACCGCATAAAGCCACTTGTCCTCGCTATGGTATCCATTTCCCGCCACGGTTGAGTTGGTGCCGAAGTTAAGATCGGTGTTAAAAACGGGGAAGGCACCGGCGGTGAGGAACGGCGTCACCCCGTCGGCGACCTGGTATTTGCCCCGGGCCATGAATCCGTCAAATCCGATATCGTCGCACCAGATCATGCTGGTGCTGAAGAACGGATTGTCGAAACGCCCCACGCTGACGGAAAAGTCCTTGTCCGGCTGAGCCCCCAACTCATATCGGATGAAGCCCCGGTCGAGCCAGATTTGATATTTGCTGAAATTGCCTCCCTGTCCAGAGGCTCCGCCCAAGGTCTGGTTTTCCGTAACGGGCTGATTATCCGAACCGGTGGCGATGCGCATGCCCGCGCTGAAACCCGCGCCCAGGTCAACCTCCGCGCCGATCCGGGCCCGCAACCGGAAGCGAGTTCGATTCTGGTCGACGTTATAGGTCGGTAACACGCTCTTTTGAGATAACGTGTTGATATCGAAAGGCGATCCCGTATTGATCGCGTTGAAATTGGCGATGGATCCCGTGGCGTTTCCCGCGGGATAAAAATCTCCCTGGTAACGGACCCGGATATCGCCCTTGACGTGGAAGCGGTGCACCCACTCCGGAATCGGGTCCGCGGAGGCCCAATGCTCGTCGCGCGCCTGTTTCATGACGTCGGCTTTGACTTCATCCCGGATTTGATCGCGAACGACATCCGGGACATAGGCGACGCTCACGGTGTCATCCGCCTCACTCGCCGGAACCGCCGGACTCGGAGCGCCCGACGCCACCGCGGTCTCGAGGGCCTCCTTCTGGGCCTGATCGGCCACGAAATCCACTTTATGCGAAGCTGGCTGGGCCCCCCCATCCGCTTGAGACCCCTCCGCTTGAGCCCGCGCAATCTCCGCTTCGTGCTCGGCCTGCTTGGTCAGGCTGGCGGCGTCCTCTTTGCTGATGAGACCGCGCTTCACCATCAGATTGATAAGGTTGATCGTCACGTTCCGCGACGGAGTCGCCGGGGCCGATGTCCCTCCGTCCGCGGAAGGGGTCGTCACCGAAGGGATTGATGCCGTCGAAGCGGATGCGAGCACTGGCGGGGGCAGAACGCCCGAAGCGGGAGAACCGGCCGCCACCAACCCATCGGGCAGGACAACGGGGCGTAAGACGGGCATGGGGGTGGTCAGAGACGGAGCGGATGCCGCGTCCGGAGCGGGCAATGGAGCGGGGGCCTGATCGGCGGCCCGCACCTGCAGGGCGGCGAGGCAGCAGGCGAGGGCCGCGAGACCACGGAGGAAGATGTGTTGTGGGGAGGGCATGGAGTAAAACGGGGTTAGTTCGCCCTTTGTTCGGTGATGCGCAGGACGATCGGCATGGGCATTTCCTGGGGGGGCGGTTCCTGCAATTGCAGGCCGACTAGGACTTCGTTCTTCAAGGCATCGTCCACGACGGGATCACCTGTCGTGCCTGAAATCGTGGCCCTAATGACGCGGCCCGTTTTATCAGCCCAGATTCGTGTCTTCAAGCTATGAAAATTGGCCCTTCTCGTTTTGCTGTTGGCTTCGAGCCTGGCCTTTATTGCCGATTCAACCTCGGCCGCATACGGGCCAAACTGACTGCCGCCGCCACCGCCGCCGCCGCCACCGCCGCCGCCACCCGGTCCGCCGATGCCGAAATCGGAGGGGGGGCCGCTCGCGGCCGGGGCGGGCGGTCCGGGCGGCTTGTCAGTTTTCTGTTCGTCCTTTTTCTCCAGCGGCTTGAGGTCTTTGGGCTGCTCGACAAATTTCCGCTCGGGCGGGGGCGGGGGAGGCGGGGGCGGGGGAGGCAGCGGCGGCAGCGGCGGAGGCGGCTGCAGATGAATCACAATCTCCTGGGGTTTGCGGGGCGGCGGGATCTTTGTATACATCATCATGACGCGCACCCCGGCGCCGACGAGGACGAGAACGACGATGCCCACGATGATGGCGATGCGGTTGCGCTTGAGGAAAGGCTCCCGCGGTTTGTCGTCGTCGAAGTCTTGATAGCTCATGGCGCCGCCTCCTGCGATTCGACATGCGTCTGGCCGGCTTTTTCCCGCTCCTTGAGTGTCGAAGAGTTGTCGATGGCAAGAAGCGCGATCGCCAACCCGAAACCGATCGCAACCCCGGCCACGGTCGGCCAGGCCAGGGCATGAAGGACGACCTCCCACCTGGATAAAATCCGGGGCCGCCCGTAAGCATCGACATCATACGGGCTCACGGCATTCCATTTGAAGAGGGAACTGGCGGCGGCTTCCCGAGACGCCGGCCGGGGGGTGGGCATGGCTTGCCGTGAACTTTTCGCAAACAACCGCAAGACCGTCTTGTTCAAAACGGAGACATCGTCGGCGACGGAGGCGAACAGGGAAAGAGAGACCGTCTTCGGATACGGGTCGTTGGCAGGGTGATTTTTCATGTCTCGCCTCCTTACAAGCCCTTAAGCGGTTTGGTGGCCAGGGCCACCTGTGTGATGCCGAGCTTCGCGCAGACGTTGAGCACATCCATGATGCCCTGGTACTGGGCTTTGCTGTCGCCCCGGACGACGACCGGGAAATCGGGCGTCTGCGCTCGTTGCTGCACGAGGTGCTGCTCGAGTTCCGGCAGGGTGACGGGAACCGTGTTGAGGAAGACTTTTCCTTCATTGGACACGGTGATCATCTGCGTCTTTTTCTTGGCCTGGCTCGTCGCCGCGCTTTCCTTGGGCAGGTTGACCCTCAATCCCTGGAGGCCGGCGGTGGTCATGATGATGAAGATGAGGAGGAGCACCAGGTAGAGATCGACCATCGGCGTGATGTTGATGTCGTCGTAGGCTTTGCCCTCGGTATCGGCTTTCATGGACATAAATGGCTCTTTTCGTTAATGGGTTTCAGCCTCCGAGTAGCAGTAGAACTCGGCCATTTTCGCGACGAACTCGTCGATGAAGATTTGCATGTCGCTCGATACCATCTTCATTCGCGAGACCAGGTAGTTGTAGCCCAAAAGCGCCGGAATCGCGACGAGGAGTCCGGCGACGGTGGCGACGAGGGCCGCCGCGAGACCGGGGGCGATGGCGCTGATGTTGACCTCGCCCGTGGCGGCAATCGCCGCGAACGTGATCATCACGCCGATCACGGTGCCGAGCAGTCCCATGAAGGGCCCGCCCGCGATGGAGATGGTGAGGAACACCATGCCTTCGTTGAGCGCATGGTTCTCGCGCACGAAACCGCCGTCAAGGCTCGCGCGGATGGCCTGGATGGATCGGGAGGAGAGGACCTTGTCGCCCGCCATGCGATGGCCGATTTCGCCGGAACCGATGTGGTAGATGCGATAGAGGGATGATTTGGCAATCAATTGCTGGGTTTTCGGAGTGGCGCGTCCCGCCAGACTTTGGTCCCTGCCCGATTCGCTGTGATCGAGGGCGGTGAGGTCCTGCGCGATATGCCGCCATTCCTTCATGAAAAGCGCATTGCCCTTCTGGATCAGGTTCACATAAATAAACTTGGTGATCATCACGTACCAACTGACCACCGACATGACCCCTAGGAGGCCAATGACCACCCAGCCATCGGCGGTGACCGACCTGAGGATGACTCCGAACAGGGCGAAGGTGCCGCCGAGCCAGCTCGTCGGCGGCTGCTCGTCCTGGGCCACCGTCAGCATTTTGGCCGAATCCCCACCCTGGCTCGTCGCCGCGAACTTGATCCAGTCGGCCGATCTCGCGGCCTTCGAGATTTCCAGCTCGTCCATTTCGCCGATGAAGCCGCTGCCCGCGGTCGCGGCGGAACCTTCGGCGGGGTTGTTCCCGCCAATCAGCGCGGGGCTGTTGAGCGCGGGCATCGCGGCGCTCAAGGCGGCGTAGGACGCGCCGTCGAGGTAGAGCGTGATCGCCGGGCCGTCGGCGACCACCGCGAGATGGTGCCAGGTGTTGGCCGCGAGAGGCGCTCCCGCCGCGCTGCGGACGCCGTTGACTTCGACGAAGGGAACGCCGTTGTCCGCGCCGATCACGAAGTCCCTCGCGCCGTCCCGGCGGCTGAAAATGATCGCGTTCGGCTGCAACGCGGCCGGCTTGACCCAGGCCGACCAGGTTAGCGGCGCGCCATCGGTCCAGGCGAGCGAAGCCGCCGCGGGAATGGTGACGGGAAGCTTGCCGCCGAGACGCAAACCGGAGCCGATGAGCGAGTCGGTGGTTATGATCGGCCCCTCGGAATTATTGCCGGTGCCCGAGGAATCGTGGGCGGGCGCGCCGCTTTCGCCAAAGTGATAGACCAGGATCGTGTCCCCATCGTAAATCTCTTTCGGGTCGGAAGCGCCGGGGATGGTGATGTTGCCTGGGTTGCCGTAGTAAAGCCAGAGGCTGGTTTGGGCGCCGGGCTTCAGTTCGGGAACTTTCACCCAGACGAAGGCTTCGCCGAGGAGCGGGTCGAATTTTTCGATGTGAAAGACCAGCGGGGTCTTATCGTCGGCGCCGATTATGCGAATGTCGCCGCCGTCTTCCTTTGCCGCGCCGAAATTAAGATCGGCGAGCCGGATCAGCACCGGGGCCGCGCCAATGGGGCCGCTGATCGCGCTGGCGTTGGCTGTGGTGTCGATGGTGATCTTTTTGCGGATCGTCCAATCGTTGTTCCACCAGGCCCGCGCGACGCCGGACGAGGCGAAACCGAGCGCCAGGCCGGCCAGCAGGATTTTGAGAAGGTGTGTCGTCGCTTGTTTCATAATGTTAAAAATCGGCCCAGAGGCGGAAGGTGAGAAGCGCCTCGTACGCGTTGGTCTGCGGCCCCTTGTCGAGCGGCAGCCCGACATCGAGCGATCCGTTGAGATGGTTGATGAGTTTGAAGCGGCTGCCCACCCCGACGCTGGCCAGCTTCATCTTGGCTTCCTGCTCGGGCAGCGGATCGTTGATTGTCAGCAAGCCTCCTTCGCCGAAGAGGTAAAACCGCCACTCGTCGACCGTCTTGCCCAATAATTCGCCAAGCGAAGGGCTGCGCATTTCCGCCGAGCCGAAAATGCCGTCGTCGCCCAGTTCCTCGGATTCGAGATAGCCGCGCACCGTCCCCAAGCCGCCCCCGCTGAATTGTTCGCTGTTGACCAGGGGCTCGTCGGCCGCCTGGCCCTGCGCCTTGACGAAGACCTGAAAGCCCCCGGGCAGGTCGCGGGTGTGCGACAAGTCGCCCCGGAAGTAAATAAAATCACCGCTGGCGCCGTGGCGATTGAGTTCGAATTCGGCTTCATTGCTGCCCGTGCCGCGCAGGGAGAGGTTGACGCTGCCGTTGAGATTGGTTTCATAGCCCTTGGCCGACCAAGTCCCGCTGTAAGCGGCGCTCAGGGGATAGTAGGTGACCGGCGTCAAGGAACCGGCGCCGGCGACGAGGATGTCCTGGGTGTAATGCTTGTAGTCGATGCCAAGGCTGAGGGAATGATAGAAATCCTTCTGGGCCGGCAGCGCAAAGACGGCGCGGCCCCCCAGCACATTGCCTTTTCCCGCCACGCCGATGCCGCCGAGGGTGTTGACGTTGCTATTCTGGTCGGTCCCCTGTAGCATGAGGCTCAGCCAGCTCACGCCAGGAATGCGGGCCAGGTAGTAGCCCGAAAAGACTCTCACCTGGTTGGTGTCTTCCGGCGACAGCTGAAAGCTGAAGCCGATCGAATGCTCCAACTGCCAGAGATTATCGTAGCTGACGGAAGCGTTGACCCGGTAGGGAGTCGTATCGGCGCTGTAGCGGTTGTTGATTTCAAGGCTGCCATGGACCGGCGGCGTGTCCTTCACATTCAAATCAACATCGACCGTGCCGGGAGTTTCCCCCGGGCGCAGCGAGGGAGTCACCTGGCGGTCGGGAATCTCGTTGAGAACGAGGAGGTCATGCGTCACCTGGCTGAAGTTGGGCGACTGCCCCTCCTGCAACGACGGAGCTTCCCGTTTGATCTGGTCGATCGAGAAATAGCGCGAACCATGAACCCGCAGCCGGCTGACCTGGCCCCGCATCACCTCGAGCACGATCACGCCGCTCTGCACCTGCTGCTGCGGAATCTGCACCGAAACCGTTTGGCAGCCCTTGTTCCGATAAGCCTGTTCGAGAGCCCCGCGCGCCCGCTCGACATCCGCCGTCGTCCGATACGGGCCGAGATACGGATACACCGCCGCCTCCACCTCCACCCGTGGCAGCAGATGTCCGCCTCCTTTGACCCGATATTCCTTGACATAGAAATGCCGCTCGGCCTGGGTTTGAGGGGCGGCGTTCGAATGGTCGTTGCCCTTCGCCGGCTCACCCGTCGTCTGGCCATCCGTATGAGCCGCGGGAACAGGCGGACTTTCGGCCGCTGCCGCCAGCCAGCAAAAGCAAGCGCCGGAGAACATCAGCATTCCGACTATCATCGGGTCTTTTCGCCGCGAATGGTCCCTGCGCAGGCAGGGCGGACCGCGATGATTTCGAAAGATGTTCATGGAGGTCGATGCGTCGCGCCTAATATAGAGATGAAAGGATAGATACGGCGTGAACACCCACAAAGAAGTTAATAGTTACATTTGTGTGACAAGATTGATCGCATCAATGAAGCATAAATAAAGCCCTTTTTCAATTATCCACGATTCAATTGGCTGAGATCAGCCACCCTGATGCGAACCGCCAACAAACAACTCGAGTCAATTAAGGGCGCTGCAGCTAACAGTTGATATCTTCCGGTTGCTTCCAAACAAGGGAGAACTATTGCGTTGAAGACAAATGGAGTGGCAGATAGCCAAGGGTTTTCAGGCTTGCAGCGTAATCCGCAAGCTTATTCGGGGAATCCGCGTAAATGCGCGAGGCCGATTTGAGCCATTCCGCGGCAGCTTCGGGTTTGTTGTGGACTAAATCCCAAGCCGCATTTCCGAAATAGTAAGAGGGGTTTCCTCCCACTTGATTAATTGCGTCTAGATCCTTCGCCGCGGCAGCCTCATGTGCGCCGAACAAGTCGCAAAGAAGAGCCTTATACGTGGCGAAATCGCCCAGAACCTTGTTCGTTTCCAAGTCTTGAAAGCCGGAACGCGCCTCATCATATCTCTTCTGCATGAATTTAAGCTCGGCCAGATCAAATCTCACGACGGCGCTCTGCGGTTCGAGGGCGAGAGCGGTGCGGTAGTCTTGATCGGCTTTATCCCATAGTTTTTGTTGGGCGTAGACCGAACCGCGAAGCAAGTAGGCCTGGGCATTTCGAGGATCGCCATTGATGACTGCATTAACCTTGTCGATCGCGTCATCCCATTTCCCGCTCCCCAATTCCTGGTAAGCCTCGCGCATCGCTCCAGCGGCGGACACGACGGGAGGGGCGGAGGAATTGCTCTTCGCGGAAGGATTGCCGATTTCGGGAGGATTGCTGATCGCGGGCAAAGAACTCGCCGAAAGTTCCTGCGCATGTGTGACAGGAGCCGAGACGATCCCAATGGCCGCCCCAAGCAGCGCCGTCAACGCCCATGTGCCTGGTGCGAAATCTTTTTTTAGTTTCATAGAAGAAGTCCGTTGCGAGCCGGCCTTGGTTTTCCCAAGACCCTGCAAGTTCATATCGACAGTTCTGTCAGTTTTTGCAGCAATAGGTTGTCACGCTCAAGTTAAGATTTGCATGTCGATCTCGTGACATTTGCGTTACACGTCGATAGAGGACCACCCTCCGGCCCCCCCTAGGTGAGAAACTGGCAGCGCTCCTGGGCGAGGGCGGCAAGGCGCTTCCAGACGCTGCGGTTGAAGAAGACCACGAAAAGCGCCATGGCCAGCACCCCGGCGGCGAGCACGGGAAAATTGCCCTTATCCTGGGCGTCGGCAATCAGCGAGCCAAGGCCCGGGGTCTGAAGGGGCGGATTGTGGTCCTGGAGATATTCCGAAACGATGCTGGCGTTCCACGCGCCGCCCGCCGCCGTGACCCAGCCGGTCGTCAGGGCGGGGAAAATGCCGGGAAGCCAGAGCGTTCGCCACCGCTGCCAGCCCTTGAGATGGGTCAGTTGCGTGCAGGCGCGCAGATCCTGCGGGATGGCGCTGGCGCCGGAGATCACGTTGAAAAGAATATACCAGATCGTGCCGAGCATCATCAAAACCACCGAGCCCCAGGCGAGGTTGCCGCCTACCAGGACGATCAAGCCAAACAGATTGGTGAAAACCAGAGGCGCCGGGAAGGAAGCGGCGATCTGGGTGAGAGGCATCATATACTGAGCCAGTTTGGGAGTGGAGCCGATCCAGACGCCGATGGGGACGGCGATCAGGGTGCTCAAGGCGATGGCGCTCAGGACGCGGACGAGGGTGAGCAGCAGGTCGCGGCCCACAATCAACCACTCCGAGAAAGTGACGGCCCAGAGCAGGACGACGACGTTGTAGGCGCCGTAAGCAATCAGGGCGAGCGTCAGGACCAGGAATAGCTTGCGCCACGCCCGCGCAATAAAAGCCGAAAATGGGGAGGGCGCGCGGACTGCCGGAACGGGCGTGGCCGCGAAACTGATCGGCGAGGGCCGCAGGACCAGGCTGCTGAATCTTTCGCCAAGCCAGGCGACGACCCTCGAGCGGCTGAAAAAGCGCAGGACCCCCGAACGGTCGTGGTATTCGGCCTCGGTATCCTCGATCTTGAACTTGTTGGACCAGACGGCGAGAGGACGCCAGATCAGCCGGTCGATGGCCACAATCATCACGACCATGGCGATCACCGCGTAGAGCTGAGCCCAGCCGTTGTTTTGCTCGTGCGCCACGCTCATGTAGGAGCCGATGCCGGGCACGCGGTAATCCTGGTTGCCGAGTTGAAAGGCCTCGATGATCGAGAGGAAGAACCAGCCGCCCGCCATCGAGACCATGCTGTTATAAACCAGGCCCTTGGTGGCGAAGGGAAGCTCGATTTGGGTGAACTTTTGCCAGGGGGTGAACCGTGCCAGCTTGCCGACGAAGTTAAAATCGTCGGGCAGGCTCTTCAGCGAATAATAGAAGCTGAAGGTCATGTTCCACACCTGGCCGGTGAAGATGACGATGATGCATGTCAACTCCAGGCCGGTGTCGGTGCGCGGGAAAAGTCCCACCAGGAAAAGTTCGATGGGCGTCAGGAACGCCGCCAGCGGAATGCTTTGCAGGATGTCGAGAAGGGGGATGAGAAAGCGCTCGGCGTGGCGGTCATAGGCCGCCCAGCGCGCGTACCAAAGGGTGAATAAAAAAGAGAGGACGTAGGCGACCGCCCCGCGCATGAACGAGCGCATGGTGTAGTAGGGCAGCATCCATGGCGAGAGGTCGATTTCAACCTTGCTCTGGAAAGGCTGGTGCCATTCGCGGCCCATGGCGATGAGGCTGCACAGCCCCGCGATGATGGCCGTCAGCACGAATAGATCGGCCCCAATCGAACGACTCGGGGGCTCGGGCGCTTGCCGGCGTTGGGCGGGGTTGAGGTCCATAATGCGGCAAACTTCTCCGTAGAGGCTGTCCCCGGTTTTGTCCACCTTTGATTGGCGGCAAAAGCAAAAGTATTCCCAATTGTCATTTTGAAGTTCGAGAGGTTGAGAAAGATTTTGAAAAAAACGCGCGAAGCGCCGGCGGTTTTCTTTCGTTGCCTGATCCTCTCTTTTTTGGCACGTTCGCGCCGCAGATCGAACCCCATGACGCCCGCCCTTCACCGTCTCCGCCGGTGGATTCATCGTGTTGTCATCGTCCTGGCGGCGCTGGCGGTCTTGATCGCGCCGAAATTGTGGTCCGGCGAGCGGTCCTCAGGCGTTCCTTATGGAGTCGTGGTCCTTCCCGGAACGAATGCTTTTGCCGCTCAGGATTTTGCTTACAACCTCAATTATCTGCGCCAAATCGCGCAACGAACCGTCGCTCATCCGTACCGCCTGGATGCCCAGGAACACATGGTCAGGACGTGGTATGCGCGGACGTCGATGGGGCTGGTGCACGGCTATTCACCGGTGGCCCTCGTCATGGCCTCCCCGCTTTTGATGCTCCCCGTGGAGTGGGCCTACGCCCTCTTCACTTTCTTTCACGCCGTCCTCTTCGTCCTGCTGACCGTATTCTATTTGCTGCCCCGGATGAAGAATTCGGTGCAGGGCCGCGCGCTTCTGGCTTCGTTCTGCAGTTACGCGCTCCTGGATATCTGGGCCATGGGCCAAACCGCGATTGTCACCACCTCCATCCTGGCGGCGGGCGCGGCTTTATTGCGGAACCGTTCCTGGACCGGCGCCCTGCTCCTCCGGCGGGACTTGATCCTGGGCGGCCTCTTTTTCGTTTTGGCCGCCAAGCCGAGCATCGCGCTGATTTTAGCCGCCATGCTGATTGGCGAGCGGGTTTGGAGGCCGTTGGGTTTTGCGGCGATCGCGCTCGCCTCAACGTGGGCGCTGCTGGCGGATCATTACGGGGGATTCTGGATCGGCCTGCGGGATTATGCCTGGTTGCTCAACCATTATTGCCAGGCCGACGCGACGCCCTTCATGCGTCCCGGCTTGAGTCCTGAAATCAGCACCAATCTCACTTCCTTCGTGACAAAGCTGGCGCCCGGGTGGAATGGAGCCGCCTTCCATTCCAGCCGCGTGCTCTTCGAAGGGCTCATCTTCGGCCTCGTCATCCTGCGATGGAGCAAACGGATAAGTTTCTCGACGCAATTTCAGGGGCTCCTCTGGACCTTCCTTCTGTTCTGTCCCTACCTGCTTGTGACGGAAGACCTGGCCGTCTGCCTGCTGGCGGTGGAGGGACCCTTTTTTCGGCCCGGGCCGGGCGCGGCCTTCAAGGTGTTGCTGGTATTTCTCATGGTGAATCTGTGGCTCAGGGGCCTGGCGGGGGGGCTGCCTTTTGTCTTCCCCGTCAAACTGACACTGGCGGTGTGGTGGCTGGCCGATCTGATTTTCCTGCAACGCCGATTCCCGGCGGCGGCGGAGAAAAGCTCTTCGGCGCCCGAACCGGATCCCCTTTCATCTCCATCAATGACGTAAAGGCGGAACGTTCCTCTTGTCGTGAGAGTCTTTTTTCGCGACAACGATTGCTGTCCCATGGCCTCGACTCGTTCTTCCCCATCCCGCTTCGCCCTCGTCGTCAGCGAATACAATCGCGACTACACCGACGCGCTGCTCGCCTCCGCGCGGACCGCCCTCGACGGCCATGAACTCAAAATCGTCCGCGTGCCGGGCGCCTACGAAATTCCGCTCCAGGCGCAGCGCCTCGCCCGCACGAAACGCTACGCCGCGGTCATCGCCCTCGGCGTCATCTGGCAGGGCCGCACCGAACATGCGCGGGAAATTTTGCGCGCGGTCACGGACGCGCTCATGCGCATTTCCCTGGAAACCGAAGTGCCGGTCCTCCACCACGTGCTGGCCGTCAAAACGGAAGCCGAAGCGCGGGCGCGCTGCATGGGCGTGAAGCTCAACCGCGGACGTGAAGCGGCCGAGGCGGCGCTCGCGCTGGCGGCCCTCGAAGACGCGAAAGGGAACCGCTGACCATGGGCCTGCGTCGCGACGGGCGGGAAGCCGCCATCCAGTTTCTCTACCAGTTCGACGCCCACAAGCCCGCCAGCGTGGAGGAGGCGCTGGCTGCGTTCTGGAAGCAGAATGAGGAGCCGCAAAATGTGCGCGACTTCGCCAACGACCTGCTGCGCGGCGCGCTGGAAAAGCTGCCCCAGGTCGACGCCAAGATCCGCACCCTGGCCGACAACTGGGACTTCGAGCGGCTCGCGGTGGTGGACCGCAACATCCTGCGGCTGGCCGTCTACGAAATGCTTTTCCGGCCCGAAATTCCGCCGGTCGTCTCCATCAACGAAGCCATCGAGATCGCCAAGAAATTCAGCACGGCCGAGTCGGGCAAGTTCGTCAACGGCCTGCTCGACCGCGTGAAGAAGGACCTGCTCCGCCCCGCGCGCCAGGCGGCGGGGTAATGTTCTTCTTTTAGCAATCCTTCATCCTTGCTTGTCGCACACACGTGTGGCTGGATCAGTTCAGTTGCGATATTACCGAGGCGGAACTGATCCCTCGACACGGCCTGCGCGATAGCGCAATTATATGCCTCCACACTTTGCCGAGCGCCGCAGGCGCAACCTCGGGATGACAATCACTATTAAGTGAGCCGCCCATGAAATCCCCCCTTGAAGACACGATCTGGGGCGCGGGCTACGGGTCCGTGGCGGCGGTGCAGGCGGCGTTCGACCGGTTCGGGCCCGAGTATCACCAGGCGATCCTGGCCAGCGGCGCCCCGGCGGGCGCGGCTCGGGCGCTGATGCCGCATCTGCTCCCCGACGCGCAGGGCATCGACTTCGGCTGCGGCTCGGGCGCGCTGGGCGTCGCCTTGCGGGAAGCGGGTCTGCGCCGGCCGCTCGACGGCCTCGATCTCTCCCCGGTCATGCTCGGCCTCGCGCGCGCAACCGGCTGCTATCGCCACTTGCTCCGGGCCAACCTGCTCGCGCCGCGGGAATGTCCCGTCCCGGCGGCACCGTATGACTTCGCCATCACCATGGGCCTGATGGGCGACTACGTGCCTTATTATGTGGCGCTGCCTCACATCGTTTCCTCGTTGCGCGGCGGAGCGATCCTGGGCTATGCGGTCGAGCGGAGGAGCACGCCGTGTCATGCGCTGGAAAAGCTGGCCCTCGAGCTGGGCCTCGCCCCGCTTTCCGAAACGGTCCTCCCGGTTCCCGAGGGAAAACTGACCGAACAGGTTTATCATTTCTTCGTCGCGCGATTGACGGGCCTAGCCCGGATATTTCACGCCCGGTTTTAAAAGCATCGGCGTCTGGCTCTATAATTGCTTCCGGTTGAGTTGCTTAAAACCAAACTCAGCAGCAAAAAGGAGGCCAGACGCCGATGACAGATTGTACGCAGGAGTTGTTCCACTTGCCCAGCATTGATCGCCGCAAAATCGAGGCGAATTTCACCGGGGGCGATGTCAGCAGCGATGGGGGTATTTTCCTGCTGCGGCAAGCCGACCGCCGCCTGGGTCTCACCGCCGCGCTGGACCGGGTGCTGCCCGATCCGCGCAACCCGCATTTCATTGTGCACCGGCAGGTCAATCTCTTGCGCCAGCGCATCTTTGGCTTGGCTCTCGGTCACGAAGATCTTAACGACCACGCCACGCTGCGGCGCGATCTGGCCTGGCAAACGGCGCTGGGGCGCGACGAGGAACTGGCGTCGAGTCCCACGCTGTGCCGTTTGGAAAACCGGGTCAACCGCCAGGCGGCCTTCGCCTTTCACCGGGTGTTGGTCGAGCAGTTCATCGCGTCGTTTCACGCGACGCCCACCGAGTTGATCCTGGACTTCGACGCGACCGACGACCGGGTGCACGGCAAGCAGGAGGGCCGCGCCTTTCATGGTTACTACGGCGACTGGTGCTTCCTGCCGCTCTACGTATTTTGCGGCGAGCAATTACTGGTGAGTTATCTGCGCCCGAGCAACATCGACGCGGCCCAACACAGTTGGGCGATTTTAGCCTTGCTGGTCAAAAAGCTGCGCCAGGCGTGGCCCGAAGTGAAGATCATCTTTCGCGGCGACTCGGGTTTTTGCCGCTGGAAAATGCTGCGCTGGTGCGAAAGAAACAACGTGGGCTACCTTGTCGGACTTGCCCAGAACGCGCGGCTGCGGGCGATGCTCGCGCCGCAAATGGCGCAGGCCGAGGCCGAGCATGAGCGCACGAAGGAAAAAGTCCGGCTCTTCAGCAACCTGGAGTACGCAGCAGAGACATGGGATGTCCCCCGCCGGGTCCTCGCCAAGGCCGAGCACACCGAGCAGGGAAGCAACCCGCGCTTCGTCGTCACCAACCTCGAAGGCGGCGCGCAGGCTCTCTACGACGAGGTCTACTGCGCGCGCGGCGAAATGGAAAACCGGATCAAGGAACAGCAGCTTGGTCTCTTTGCCGACCGGACCAGTTGCCACGACTGGTGGGCCAACCAGTTTCGCTTGCTGCTCTCCTCGTGCGCCTATGTTTTGCTCGAAGCCATCCGCCGGCTCGGCTTGGCCGGCACCGAACTGGCGCGGGCGCAGGTGCAAACCATCCGGCTCAAGCTCCTTAAAATCGGCACGGTGATCCTGCGCAACACCCGGCGCATCCGCCTGCTCTTTTCGAGCGCCTATCCGCATCAAGACCTCTTTCGCCACGCCTGCCAACGCTTGAGCAGCGCGTAGATCACGACGAGTGCTGTCCCCGGCACGCTAAAAAAACAACGGGGGTTGGGGGGAGTGTCGCCACAGCCGGCGCGACGGGCCGAAAACGCCGCCGACAAGGCCGGGCCGGGCAAAAAAATCAAAAAATGCCGCGCCGACCCGCGCCCATAAAAAAGCGTGAAATATCCGGGCTAGGGCCTCTTAACACTAGTGTCGGTTGTCGGCGGCAACCCCAACGGGGTTGCAATCACTCAGCCCAGGGTTGGCGCAGCAGCGCCTACCCTGGGTAGGTTGAGAAACTTACAACCCTGAAAGGGTTGAAGCCGTCTCAACGGTGGTGGACTGATTCAACCCTTTCAGGGTTGGTCCTCTTTGCCGTTGACCCAGGGTAGGCGCGTGGGACGTTGTCCCCCGCGCCAACCCTGGGCTGAGTGACGGCCATCCTTTCAGGATGGCTTTTCCGAGTACGAGAGATCGGCCCATAAAATGGTGTTAACAGGCCGTAGCCGGATCAACCCTTCCTTGTCGTATGGAACAGACGCCTTAGCTTTATCCCATGCAAGCGTCCCGAGAGACCCCGCCTTTACTTGCCGGGGAGGAGAATTCGCGGTTTGAAACCCCCACGGGGCCGCATAGCACCGTCCTGGCGATTCTCTTCGCGCTGAGCTTTTCACACCTGCTCAACGACACGATGCAGTCGCTGCTGCCGGCGATTTACCCGCTCTTGAAAACGTCCTTTCACCTGAGCTTTGCCCAGGTGGGGCTCATCACCCTGATCAACCAATTGACCGCTTCCTTATTGCAGCCGTTCGTCGGACTCTATACGGACCGGTATCCGAAACCCTACTCCCTGGCCGTGGGGATGGGCTTCACGCTCGCAGGCCTCGTGCTGCTGGGATTGGCGGGTCACTTCGTCCTGATTCTAGTCGCCGCGGCCCTGGTGGGAGTGGGCTCGTCGGTTTTCCATCCGGAAGCCTCGCGGGTGGCGCGCATGGCCTCGGGCGGACGGCACGGCTTCGCGCAATCGTTGTTTCAGGTCGGCGGCAACGCGGGCGCCTCCTTCGGTCCGTTGCTGGCCGCGCTGGTCATCGTGCCCGGCGGACGGATCGAGGTCCTCTGGTTCTCCCTGGCCGCCCTGGCGGGAATCGTGGTGCTGACTCAAGTCGGCCATTGGTACCGGGAGAACACGCACCGGCTTAAGCCGCCGGCCAAGACCCGCGCCGCCGCTCCGGCTCTCCCTTCGCGGAAGGTGTTCCTTGCCCTGGCCGTCCTGATCGCCCTGGTCTTCTCGAAGTATTTTTACCTCACCAGCATGACGAGCTATTACACCTTCTTCCTCATCCAGAAATTCCACCTTTCGGTCCAAACGTCGCAATATTTTCTTTTCGTGTTCCTGTTCGCCGTCGCGGCCGGCACGATCATCGGCGGCCCGTTGGGGGATCGCTTCGGACGAAAGCGCGTCATCTGGGCCTCGATCCTCGGCGTGGCGCCCTTCACCCTGCTCATGCCCTACGCCAGCCTGGCCGGGGCTGGAATTCTCACCGTTTTCATCGGCATCATTCTCGCCTCCGCTTTTTCCGCCATCGTGGTCTATGCGCAGGAATTGGTGCCCGGCCGGGTGGGCACGATCGCCGGATTATTCTTTGGCCTCGCCTTCGGCATGGGCGGCATCGGATCGGCCGTGCTCGGGAAACTGGCCGACGTGACGAGCATCACTTTTGTCTTCCAGGTCTGCTCGTTTCTGCCGTTGATCGGCATCCTGACATGGTTCCTGCCCGACGTGGAAAAGAAAAAGTAGCGGCAGATCAGACTGACTGGGCCATTACGGCGCGACGGTGGTGCCGATGCTTTCCGGAGCTTCGCCGCCCTTGAGCTTCGCAAGCGTCGCCTTCTCGATTTTGCCGTAAAGCTCCCTGTTGCGCTTGAGTTCTTCCTTCGCGGCGTCGCGGCCCTGAGCCACCTGCGCGCCCTCGAAGTAAAGCCAGGCGCCCTTTTTATCGATGACGCTCAATTCAATCGCCAGGTCGAGCAGCGAGCCTTCCCGCGAAATGCCCTCGTTGTACATGATGTCGAATTCGGCCTCGCGGAACGGCGGCGCGACCTTGTTCTTCACGATCTTCACCCGGGTGCGATTGCCCAGCACGGTGCCGTCGGGCGTCTTGATCGCCGCGATGCGCCGGATGTCGATGCGCACTGAGGAGTAAAACTTCAGCGCCTTGCCGCCCGGCGTCGTTTCGGGATTGCCGAACATCACGCCGATTTTCTCGCGGATCTGGTTGGTGAAAATCGCGCAGGTTTTCGACTTGCTGATGAACGAGGTCAGCTTGCGCATCGCCTGGCTCATCAACCGCGCCTGCGCGCCCATGGTCACGTCGCCCATCTGGCCTTCGAGTTCCGCCTTCGTGATCAGCGCCGCGACCGAATCGAGCACGACGACGTCGACGGCGTTCGACTTGATCAGCGTCTCGGCGATCGTCAGCGCCTCCTCGCCCGAGTCGGGTTGCGAGACGAGCAGCTCGTTCATGTTCACGCCGAGTTTGCGCGCGTAGGCGGGATCGAGCGCGTGCTCCACGTCGATGAACGCCGCCACGCCGCCCGCCCGCTGCGCCTGGGCGATGACGGTCAGGGTCAGCGTCGTTTTGCCGGACGATTCCGGGCCGAAAATCTCGATGATGCGTCCGCGCGGAAAGCCGCCCACGCCGAGCGCCGTGTCGATGGCGATGGAGCCGGTCGGGATGACTTCTATATTCAGCCTCGAATGCGCGTCGCCGAGCCGCATGATCGAGCCTTCGCCGTATTCCTTCGCGATGGCTTGCAGGGCCAGCTCGAGATTTTTGTCCCGCGCCGCCTGGTTTTTGTTTTCCGGCTTCGGTTCGGTCTTGAGTTCGGGTGGTTTCGCCTCGGATTTTGCAGCCATAGTGAGATAGGGTTTAAGCTAATTTATACAAATGTACAGCCTTATTTCAGGCTGATATACTGGAGACGTTTTGACTACACGTCCGCTGCTCCCAGGGCAATGCTGATTTTTAAATCAAACCAGCGCCCGCCGCACCAAATCGAGCGCGATTTGCGACGCCATGTACTTGAAGGTCGCGCGCACCGGCAACAGCTTTCGTTCCGTCACCTCCGTTTTTCCATTCGTGGAGACGAGGGCGAAATAGACCAGGCCGACCGGCTTTTCGAGCGTTCCTCCGGTCGGCCCGGCGATGCCCGTCACCGCGACGGCGAGGTCGGCCCCGCTGCCGCGCAACGCGCCCTCGGCCATCGCCTGCGCCACCTCCGCGCTGACCGCGCCGTGCTCCTCGAGCAGCCCGGCGGGCACGCCGAGTTCGGTCATCTTCGCTTCGTTCGCGTAGGTCACCCAGCCGTAGCGGAACATCTCCGAGCTGTGCGGCACGTTGGTGATCCGGTTCGCGACCATTCCGCCCGTGCACGATTCCGCCGTCGCCACGGTTTTCCCGGCGGCGCGCGCCAGCAGCACGACGACCTCCTCCATCGTTTGGCTTCCCTCGGCATAGATTGCGCCGCCCAATTTCGCGCGCGCAAGAGCGGCAGCCTGCCGCATGAGATTTTCGTCCGGCGCGATCAGCCGCAGATCGACTTCGCCGGGCCGCGCGCAATAGCCGACTTCGACCGGCCCGAGCGCCTTCACCGCGTCCTCGATCAGGATTTGCACCCGCGTCTCGCCCAGGCCGAGAATGCGCAGCGTCACCTCGCGCACCGGGGCCAGCCGATGGGCGAATTTTTTCCGCAACCAGGGCAGCGCGTCGTCGGTCCACATCGGGCGCAATTCGCCGGGCGGTCCCGGCAAAAGGACCGCGACCGTCCTGTCGTTTTCGAGGATCAGGCCCGGCGCCGTCCCATTCGGATTATCGAGCACCACGCCGCCCTCCGGCACCAGGGCTTGCGGGCGCTGGAGATCGTTCATGGCGAGGTTGCGCCGGGCAAACTTCGCGGCGATGCCGTCGAGGATTTCCGGGTGAAAAATCAACTTCCGGCCGAACGCCTCCGCCGCCGCGGCGCGCGTGATGTCGTCCGACGTCGGGCCGAGACCGCCCGTCACGATGACCAGATCGGCCCGCGCCATCGCTTCGCCCAGCGCCTCGGAGATCGCCGCGCCGTCCGGCACCGTCGCCTGCCGCGCCACCCGCAGGCCGAGGCCGAGCAGGCTTTGCGCGAGAAATTCCAGGTGCGTATTGGCGACCCGGCCCAGCAGCAGTTCCGTCCCCGTGTTGATGATCTCCACGCGCATCAAGGCACCTTACCCGAAAAAGCGAGGCCGTCACCCTCTTGTTGCCTCAAAAGTAAATGACACCCGAGGGGTGCTGAGGGACGGGAGTCGTTGACTCATAAGTCATGACACCGTGGTTATAGTTTCAATTGGGGTGTAGCTGCAACGGGCGCGCAGTGCAAGGAGCCCGTAGGGCGACTGGAACGCAGCGCCCGTTGCAGGATCGGACGCAGGGCGACGTTGAGTCGTCTTTGCAGGTCGAAGGGGTTGAGGGCGGCGCGGGTTTGGCGCAGCTTTTTCTTGCTGGCGGCACTCACATCTGGACTGGCCAGGAGCCGGTCGCAGGGCGTCATGGGGCGGTCGTGGCGGCGTTTGATTTTGGCTCCATGACGGTCCTTGCTCAGGAGTTTGGCTGAGGGACAAAAATAGTTGTGGAACGGCTCCCAGATATCCCGGTAGAGGGCATTGATGTCTTCGCGCAACGCGGGGTCTTCGAGCCGGTCATAGCCGAGCAACTGCCGCACGTGCGTCCAGTTCTTCTGTTCAACGTGGCCGTTGTCGTTTTTGTGGTAAGGCCGTGATCGGGTGAAGCCGACCTTGTTTTCCCTCTGGGCAAAGTAACTTACCAAGTGCCAGTTGAGGAACTCGCTGCCGTTGTCGCAGTCAAAGCCAAGCACGGCGAAGGGCAGCGCCGCCTCCACGTTGCGGGTGGCCTCCACCACCCCGGCGGCCCCTTTGTTCCAAACCGCGCGGTTGGCCGTCCAGCCGCTATAAATATCGGTGAAGGTCACGCTCCAGATGAACTCTCCCTCCAGCGACTCGCCGCAGTGGGCCACCGTGTCGGCCTCCAGATAACCCGGCACGGTCACGTCCCAGTTGTCCGTGCGGATCGGGATCTGGTGCTTAAGCAAGCCTCCCGGTTTGGTGCCGCAACGCCCGCGCCGCGTGCCGGCCTTGTGTGGGGCTAATAACCGATCCGCCTGGGCCGGGCTGATGGAGAGCACTTTTTTGCGCACCGCGGGAGCCAGCTTGCCGTGCTCGGTCTCATCATAAGGCAACCAGAGCGCCAGCATCTCCACCAGACGCTTGCCGCACGGTTGCTCCGATGCCTTCCAGATACGCAGCAACACGTCCGCAACCTGCGGGCCGTAGAGCGCTGGACGCCCTTTGCGCACCAACGGATCGCCTCCCCAGCCAACTTTGGCTCCCAGCAATTTAATCGCGTGCTTTCGGCTGTAGCCAAACTGCTCGCAGAGTTCCGTGATCATCCGGCTGCGGCCTTCCACCCCTCGGCTCGCATACCTCTGCCGCAAGCGCGGCAACATCTCTTCCCGTATCTTTTGACTCATCGACATCCTTTCGGTTGTCGGTGTCATCCTTTTTGAGTCAACGTCCCTTTTTCCCCAACCCTTGACCTATTCCCCGGGTGTCAAAACTTTTGAGGCAACAGGCCCTGATCCATACGATCATTGACCCGTGGCGGCTGGCGGCTAGGCTCGGCCTTATGGGCGTTCCTTCACCGATCATGCTGGCCGCTTTGATCCTCGCGGCAATGATGCCCGTCACTCTTCAAGCCGATTACCTGAAAAACAGCGATTTCAAGGAAGGCT
Organism: uncultured Verrucomicrobiae bacterium; assembly: GCA_963702985.1. Lineage (GTDB taxonomy): Bacteria > Verrucomicrobiota > Verrucomicrobiia > Methylacidiphilales > UBA1321 > JABDGH01. Next base: position 3,016,848 of record OY969777.1, on the reverse strand, counting down.
CCCAGCTCTGGCACGGGGACGGTCAGTTGGCTTTCCTGAAGCCGGACGGAACCGAAGGCGCGGAGGGCGATCCCGGCGCCATCCCGGTGCTCAGGCTGGGGCTGTCGAAAGGACACACGCACGCTATTTTTCAGGACTATCAAACGCCCGACCATCCGAAGACGCAGCATATCCGCGTCGAGGTTTTCGCCTCGCTCGATTTCAAGCGGAGCAAATTTGCCGGCGATTACACCTCCGAGCTCAATTGGAAGGCGGGCACCACGGTCTTCGTGGGGAACGACATTGTTCCCAACGTCGATTTCTGGATGGGCGACACATGTTACTATGTTACCAAACTGGCCAATCTCAAGCCGGGGGAGTGGGTCACTGTCGATCTCACTTTTGATACCACGCCCGGCAACGACGCGCACTCGGTCTGCTTCATGGTTCCTCCCGGCGAAGGGGCGATCTATATCAAAAATCCGTCGGCGACGAAGTAGGCGGGCAGCCGCCGCAGGCGAAGAGGAAAAAGCGGGAGCGCCTTTCGCGGTTTGCTTAAATGGCTTCCGCGGCCTATTTTTTTAGGCGATCTTGCCCATCGAGGGGATTTAGGAGCGAAATTGACAGCCTCCCGCCGACGCGCAAAGCTTTTTTCGTAACCGCTTCGCGTCGCGATCAGAACGTGCCCGTCCCCTTTTTCCTCCTTCCTTTTTCCTCCTTTTTCCTGAGGAACTTAGATATTCGGTTTCGAAGCTTGTTTGCCTTCCGCGTTTCACAATCCCAAATTATCAAGAGCTTCCATCCCTGCGCTAGAAGCTTTATTTTGTTATTGTGATCGCGTTGAACATTTCTTTGGATTTTCGCGGTCCAGTATTCCCGATGGCTTGCTGGTGTTCGCAGGCCCCTTTTGCAGTTGTGCCGATGCCAAAAGCAGCCACGAATTTCGATAATTTTCCGGTAGCGCGGAAACACCAAATCTGGCTTGCCGGGAAGAGAGTTGACGTGAAGTCGATAACGGTACCCCATCGAAAAGACCAATTTTCTAACGAACAATTCGGGTTTTGTATTCTTGGAGCGAATAGAAGCCATGTTCCGGCTACGTTGCTCTGGGGTCAGCCGATCAGCCATTTTTACAAACTTACTTTGCTTGGCCATTCTGCCAAATCATTAAGCGTTTTCCTGAAAAACACGGAGTTAAACTCCGTGGAACAGGACGACACTGACTAGTAGTATAACTACGTGCTTCAAAAGGAACTGGGGATCCGAATTGCAGAATTAAGGCGCACCCGTGGTCTGACTCAGGAAGAACTGGCCGAATTGGTCAGCTGCTCTGTCGAATTTATCAGTCTCGTAGAACGAGGGGTAAATTCTCCATCAGTTGCAGGACTCCAAGCTTTTGCAGACGCGTTGAAAGTAGAAGTGCGTGATCTTTTCACCTTCTCGAAAGATGAGGAATGAGACCTTTTTTCTCTTACGAAGGTCATGTCTTAAAAGGATGATTTCGTGAAAATAGCTCTACGCACCAGCGGAGGACGCGGCGAGTACGAACTTGCCGGAAGGCAGGGGAACATGTCTGCCAACGACTTAGAAGGGCTGCCTATTTTCTATGAGTTTACTCCTGACCTTATCATCCCTGCACATAGCAGCGTCAAAACCGATCAGGGCAAACCAAGACTGCGCCTCCGCGTTCCAAGGTCGGACAGACACCTTTATTTGTTGCTGGCCGACATACTTCTGCTCCCCAAGCCGAAGCGCGAATTGGACAAAACGACACCAAGTGTTCTTACACTAAAAAATGAAACTTACTCAATTTCAGAAGTAAAAGTCGATATATCAGAACACAATGACAAAAAAATAGTTCTTCGGCCTACCGATGTCCTTCTTGCCAACAAATCAGGACAAACTCAAGCAATTGGATTTTTCAACCGCATGGCTCGGATTTTGGAGGTTTGGGACGCGGCCGAACAGATGGAATCGTCTCTTGCAAATTTGGTTCATGAGCACCAGCGGGCCATTACAAGAGGCAGTGGAAATCATGCCAGTATAAAAGATGCGTCAATAGCTATCAGAAAGTATTTGATGGTCGATGCCGATCCGCTTCCGCTGATTGAAAAGGAGCTGGGCATAGATATCGAGGAAGAACCAGAGGATGCAGAAGTAGCTCAGAGATTTGTTGAAGATGATAACACAACCCCTATTGAAGCAAAACAACGGCAAATTCGTCAGTGGCGTCAGCAGGCCATCAGGGGTTCAAAGGGCAATAAGTTTAGAAATGCTGTGCGTCAAGCATATCGCAACACATGTCTTTTTTCTGGGATGAAGCTGCCGAAAATTGGGCCTGCAGGGTCTGCTGGCGTCGATGCTGCCCACATCCTTCCTTGGGCAAATTTTGATATTGATTCCGTCGCAAATGGTATTTGTCTTTCAAAAATGTGCCATTGGGCTTTTGACGCCGGAATCCTTCGTCTTGATTTCGATAACATGCAAAAAGTGTATCACCTTGAAGTACCTAGAGAAATCGAAGATGCCGCCAAGGTGGAAGGCTTCGATTTATCTTATTTCAAGTCGCTGGCAGGAGTTATTCCGAGTGAGCGTTTGCCCAATAAAAAGTCTGAATGGCCTCGTCCCGAACTAATCAAAAAACTAAACGAAAGCGTATTTTGAATGTTCATTTTTTGATGCTCCATTCAGGTCTGTAGAAGGCTCTTTGCTTTGAACAAGATAATCGTGAATTCTTCGGGCAAGCCATTCGATTACCGGAGGCGTTACCGCATTGCCTAGCGCATGGTAACGCAAGGAATTAATATCATCTTGGCGACTGAGAGAGCCATCTAAGGGAACAGTCCAGTCTTTTGGGAAAGACATAATTCCTTCGCACTCCGTTGGCATAAGCCTCCGTACTTTGCCGTCTACCGGATAGGGGACATAAGTTCGACTCCAGTCAGTACCTGTATGCCGGGCAGAACAAGCATACAGACAATAGGCTATAGCTTGGACTACTGGTTTGCCTTTGCGAGCTTCTCCAACGCTTCTCTTAAAGGGGGAAAGAGATTCCTCCCCATCTGATCCGTTCTTCGTATGATTCCCTTCGCTGCGTTCGGACTCAAAAAGTATTCTGCCGGGACCCGACCAGTCTCGATAACATCCAACAATGTAGACTCTTTGGCGTGACTGGGGGACTCCGAAGTGGCGGCTGTTAAGAGTACGCCATCCAACAGCATACCCGAGTTCGGCCAACGTTGTGAGTAAAATTCTAAAGTCCTCTCCGCGATGGGAATTGAGGAGACCTTGCACGTTTTCGAGGATAAAAACTCGTGGCAATTTTTTTCCAAGAAGTCGAGCAAACTCATAAAAAAGTCCAGATTTACTTCCTCTAAGTCCTGATCTTTGACCCATTCTCGCAAGAGAGACGTCTTGGCATGGGAAGCCTCCAGCCCAGACATCTGAAATAGGAATTCTTGCATGGTTATCTCCTTCGTTAAGTTCCGTTATATCCGTCCACCGCACAACATGCGGCCAATGTTTTTTTAAAATGGCATTGCAAAAGGGCTGTGTCTCGCACTGGAAGACAACATCAAAACCAGCGCGCTCGAAGCCAAGATCAAAGCCTCCAATACCTGAGAATAGAGAGGATACGGTATACCGTCTTACCGCTCCGTTTTTATGCTGGGATCCATTTGGACTGTACTCTGGCGATTGTTCCCGCAGGGCAGTCGAATCAGAAAAAGCCTTTATGCGCCGAATGTCAGATTGTTCAAAAACACGCCACCCATTACGATCGCGCTGAACAGGTGCAACTTTTCCTTCTAAGAGCCATCGCTTGAGAGTAATCGCCGATATGCCAATTTCCTTAGCCGCACTTGAGAGGTTGAACAGTTTGCGATCCTTCATGCGTCGACCCGTATCAAGCCGTATCAAAAATCCGTTGGCAAGAACTCTTTTTCAAAGGCATGATGGGCGGAAAGGCGACGGGCGCCGCTACATTGGGCCAGCGGCGGCTACCGGGGATCGCTTCCTGTCGCCTTCGGCGACCCGGACAACGCAGTAGTCCGGGCCACACGAACTGCGCCGCCGCTGGGAGGGACACGTCCCATCGCGGCGGCTACCTAATCCAGCGTGAAATGGAATTTCGCGGGGAGCAGGTCCTGCGGACGGCAGTAGCGTTCCCAAGCTCCCGCGGAGGGCAGTATAACTTGGGAACGAGGGGTAATGGCTAAAGTGCGACGGTCATAGACCGCCGCTACAGTAAGACCACCTTTTCCACTTGACCCCTCTGGCGCACGAGGTAGTCTTTCCTTTTCGGTCCGCGCCTGCGGTGGGAGCCTTAACGGGTTTCCCACCTTTTTTTTCCCCATCGCGGGTTGTTGGCCGGAAAAGATTGGAAATTGTTATGAGCCAAGAATTTATTGCGATGCTGGATTACATGGAGAAGGAGCGCGGGATCAAGCGCGAACTTCTGCTGGATGCGGTGCAGGCGGCGCTGCTCGCCGCGGCGCGCAAGAGTTTCGGCCCGGCGCGCGACCTGACGGTGGCGCTCGACCCCAAGACGGCCAAGATCACGGCCATCGCCCGCCTGCTGGTGGTGGAAAAAGTCACGCAGGCGCACGACGAAATCAGCCTGCCCAAGGCCCGCCAGATCAAGCCCGACGCCGTTTTCGGCGACACCGTCGAGGTGGACGTCAACACCAAGGACCTCGGCCGCATCGCCGCCCAGGTCTTCAAGCAGGCGCTGGACCAGACCCTGCGCGGCCACGAGCGCACGATGATCTTCGAGGAATTCAAGGACCGCATGGGCGCGATCGTCACCGGCACGGTGCGCCGTTTCGAGCGCTCCGATGTCATCATCGACCTGGGCAAATTCGAGGCCGTCATGCCCGCCCGCGAGCGCGTCCCGACCGAGGAATACACGCCGGGCGAACGCATCCGCGCCTACGTGCTCGCGGTGGAGAACACGCCGCGCGGGCCGGAGATCATCCTCTCGCGCAGCCATCCGAATTTCGTGAGGAAGCTCTTCGAGCTCGAGGTGAGCGAACTCAACGACAAGACCATCGAGATCAAGGCCATGGCGCGCGAGGCCGGCTACCGCACCAAGATCGCCGTCTGGTCCGCCAACGAAAAAGTCGATCCGGTCGGCGCCTGCGTCGGGATGCGCGGGGCGCGGGTCAAGAACATCGTGCGCGAGTTGAACAACGAGAAGGTCGATCTCTTCAAGTGGTCGCCCAACATCCGCGAGCTCGTCGTCGAGGCGCTCAAACCGGCCAAGCTCAAGACCCTCGACGTCGACGAAGCGGCCCACAAGGTCACCGTCCTGGTCGATGAGGAGAACCTTTCCCTGGCCATCGGCCGCCGCGGCCAGAACGCGCGTCTGACCCAGAAGCTGACGGGCTGGGAAATCGACGTGAAGAAGGAAGAGGAAGTGGCCGCGCTCGGTTTCGAGCAAAAGCTGGCCAAGGCCACCGAAGCGCTCGCGCAGACTTTGCAGATCGAGCCCGGCGTGGCCGAAAAGATCGTCCGGGCCGGATTTCTCAGCGTGGAGGGTGTCGCCGAAGTCGAGGCCGGGGACCTGGTCTGCGCCATTGCCTGATCTCGATCCCGCGCTGGTCGCTCAAATCCATAAGAAAGCCTGTGATTTACAGGCGCCCGAGGCAGGCTAATCTTATATTGCCGTCCGCAGGACTCCAACCGTTGCATGCCCAAAGATAAAACCGAAAAAAACGCCAAGGACCAACCCGATATGACCGCCACACCCGCGCCAGCCAAAAAGGCAGCCGGGAAGGCCGTGACGACGGCTGCGTCCGCGGCCGCAACAGGCGAGGTCAAGGCCAAGGCCAGGAAGCCGGCCAAGGAAGCGGCGAAGGCAACTCCCGCGCCCCGCAAGACCGAGCCTCCCGTCAAGGAGGAGGTCAAGGAGCCGGCTGCCGCCGCCGCCGCGGAAACGCCTCCCACCGCGCCGAAGGCCCGGCGTCAGGTCCTGACCGCCTCGGAGCAACGCATGGCGGAAAACAAACCCGGTGGCAGCCCCGCCGCCGCCGCCCGCCCCGAGCCGGCGGCAACACCGCCTCCGGCCCCAACCCCCATTCCCCAGCCCGCGCCCGCCGCCAAACCGGCGGACAAGCCGGTGGAAAGCGCGTCGGCCGCGGCCACGGCGGACGAAGCCGCTTTGGCCGCGCAGCAGCTTCACGACAAGATTGTCGTCATCAAGCCGCCGATCATCGTCAAGGACCTCGCGGCCAAGCTGGGCCTGAAACCTTACCAGATCATCCATCACCTGATGGAGATGAACATTTTCACCAGCGCCAGCCAGGCCCTGGAAGAAGAAGTCGCCCGCAAGCTTTGCGCCAAGCTCGGCGTTTACCTTCGAGATCGAGAAGCGCGAAAAGGGCGCGGGGCTGGTCCATGCGCCGGTCAAGATCGTCGAGCCGCCCAAGCCGGAGCCGGTCGCCGGCGTCCGAGCTACAACCGCGTCCGCCGGTCATCACGTTCATGGGCCATGTCGACCACGGCAAGACCTCGCTGCTCGACGCCATTCGCAAGGCCCGCGTGGCCGCCGGTGAAGCCGGGCGGCATCACCCAGCACATCGGCGCCTACACGGTCAAGCGGGGCGCGCAGACGATCACTTTCCTCGACACGCCGGGCCACGAAGCCTTCACCGCCATGCGCGCGCGCGGAGCGAATGTCACCGACATCGTCGTCCTCGTCGTCGCCGCGGATGACGGCATCATGCCGACGACCATCGAGGCGATCAATCACGCCCGCGCCGCCAAGGTGCAGCTCATGGTCGCGATCAACAAGATCGACCTGCCCGGCGCGAATCTCGTTCGCGTGAAAGGCCAGTTGCAGGAGCAGGGCCTCGTCGCGGAAGAATACGGCGGCGACACCATCATCTGCGAAGTTTCGGCGACCAAGGGCATCGGCATCGAGAAGCTGCTCGAAATGATGCTGCTGCAGGCGGAAATCCTCGAACTGCGGGCCAACCCCCGCGGTCAGAGCCGCGGCACGGTGATCGAAGCGCAATTCGAGCAGGGCCGCGGGCCGACCGCCACGGTCCTGGTCCAGCAAGGCACGCTGCGGGTCGGCGACGCCATCCTGGCCGGCCCCTATTACGGCCGCGTCAAGGCGCTCATCAACGATGTCGGCCAGAGCGTGAAAGAAGCGGGGCCCTCGATTCCGGTCAAGGTCCTCGGCCTCGACGGCGCCCCTTCGCCGGGCGAGGAATACAACGTCCTGAAGAACGAGAGGGAAGCGCGCGAACTGGCGGAGGACCGGCGCGACAAACTCCGGCTCGGCAAGCTCGAAGCGCCGCCCCGGATCACGCTCGAAAATCTCTTCGAGGCCATTGCCGATGAGAAGCACAAGGTGCTCAAGCTCATCATCAAGGGCGATGTGCAGGGCTCGGTGGAAGCCATCGTCACCGCGCTGAAAAAAATCGACAGCAAGAAAATCGATCTCGATATCGTTCTGGCTTCCGCGGGGGCCATCTCCGAATCCGACATCCTCCTGGCCAAGGCGTCCCAGGCCGTGGTCATCGGCTTCAACACCCGCACCGACAACGCCGCCGCCAACGCGGCCAAGCGCGAGGGCGTCCAGATCAAGCTCTTCAGCATCATTTACGAGCTGATCGACCAGGTGAAGGAAGCGATGGCCGGCCTGCTCGATCCCGAACTGCGCGAAACGGCACTGGGCACCGCCGCGGTCAAACAAGTTTTCCAATTGTCGAAATTCCCCGTGGCGGGTTGCAGCGTGTTGAGCGGCCGCATCGTCCGCAACGCCCGCGCCCGCGTGATGCGCAAACGCCAGCCCATTTACGATGGCACAGATCGTCGCCCTCAAACGGTTCCAGGACGACGCCGCCGAAGTGCGCGCCGGCCTCGAATGCGGCATTCGCCTGGGCGACTTCAACGATTATCTGGCCGACGACACCATCGAGTGTTACCAGCTCGAGAAATTCGCGCAGAGTCTATAGGAGGGCGTCGCCGCGCTCCGTAGCCGCGCTCGTGAGAGCGTGGCTCCTTGCCACCGCCTGACGATGGCGGCTACAATCGAGAGCCTATGAATCCAGCCTTCGTCTGCCGCGTCGGACTTTTCAGCATCGGCCTCGACGCTTACTGGCCGCAGTTTCCCGGTCTCAAAGACCGCATCGAAAATTATCGCCGCGTCATCGCCGGCCGGCTCGCGAGGCCCGAAGTCGAGGTGGTGGATTTGGGCCTGGTGGACAATGTGGAAAGCGCATTTGCCGCGGGCCACGCCTTTCGCCGCGAAGACGTGGACATGATCTTTCTTCACGCGGCGACGTACGCTCTCTCCAGCACGGTGCTGCCCGTGGCGCGGCGGGCCGGGGTGCCCGTCGTGATTCTCAACCTCTCGCCCGAGCCGTCCATCGATTACGCCGCGTTCAACCGCCTCGAAGACCGGGCCGTCATGACGGGCGAATGGCTCGCGCATTGCGGCGCGTGCCCCGTGCCGGAAATCGCGAACGTTTTCACCCGCGCCGGCATCCCGTTTCACCAGGTCACCGGCATGCTGCATGACGACCCCGCGGCCTGGAATGAGATCGGGGACTGGATCGATGCCGCGCGGGTGGCGCACATTCTGGCTCATAACCGGCTGGGCGTGATGGGGCATTATTACAGCGGAATGCTCGACATCTACACCGACCTCGCGCTCCAGAGCGCTGTCTTCGGGACGCACATCGAGATGATCGAGGTGGATGAATTGGCGGCCTTCCGCCGCGAGGTGACTTCCGATCAAATCGCGCGCCGGGTGGCGGAGTTTCAGGGCGCCTTCGACATCCAGGCCGATTGCGCGCCATCCGAACTCGAACGGGCCGCCCGCACTTCGGTGGCGATGGACCGCCTGGTGCTCGAACACCGGCTCGGATCGCTCGCCTACTATCACATGGGCACGGGCGTTCCGGAAAACGAGGACGCGATCAGTTCCATCATCCTCGGAAACTCGCTCCTCACCGCGCGGGGCGTCCCCGTCGCGGGCGAACTCGAGATCAAGAATGTCCAGGCCATGAAGATCCTGGACTGCCTCGGCGCGGGCGGCTCCTTCACGGAGTATTATGCCCTGGACTGGCGCGATGACGTGGTCCTGATGGGACACGACGGGCCGGGGCACATCGCGATTGCCGAAGGCAGGATCAAGGTCCGCCCGCTCAAGGTGTTTCACGGCAAGGTGGGGCGGGGCCTGTCGGTGGAGATGTCGGTGAAGCACGGCCCGGTCACTTTGCTCAGCGTCGCGGAAACGGCCGACGGCCGGCTCAAACTGCTCGTGGCCGAGGGGGAATCCGTGCCCGGCCCCATCCTGGAAATCGGCAACACCAACAGCCGGTACCGCTTTGGCATCGGAGCGCGGCGTTTCGTCAACGAATGGAACGCCGAGGGGCCCGCCCACCATTGCGCCGTCGGCGTGGGGCACATTTCGCATAAACTCCGCAAGCTTGCCGGCCTTCTCGGGCTCAAGTGCGTTCAAATTTGTTGAATGCGAGCGTTCCTTTCCTGAGTACATTAAGACAAGGAGCAACGCAGGTAAGATGAGAACGGCGCTTCGAGGGAATCGAACGCCTCCGGTTTAACAACATCACGTAAAGGAACCCATGAAAAAGCCCTCCAAACAGGCTGGCGCGGAAGATTCGGATTCAACCTCTCGCAAAGTCAATCCGAAGTGGAAATGGCATTATCGCGTCCTGCTTGGCTTGCGCGACCACCTTCTCCAAGCGCGAAGCGGGCAGCTTCACGAAGCTGCGGAACCGCTGGAATTCCGCGCGGTGGATGCGGCCGAAAGCGCCGAGGACGAATCCAATCACGATTTGATTTTGGGCAACCTGTCCGCGGAACAGGATGCGCTTTACGAAGTGGAAGAGGCCCTTCGCCGCATCGGGGACGACACCTACGGCATCTGCGAAGTGACGGGAAAACCGATCGAGGCCAACCGTTTGAAAGCCGTTCCGTGGACCCGTTTTTGCCGCGATGCGAAGGCAAAGCTGGAGAAGGAGGGGGTCATTCATCGGACCCGTCTCGGTAAAGCCGCTTCCGTTCGCAAACCCAAGTCGGACATGATGCAGAGGAACGGGATACCGGGGCAGGACATGGAAGAAGGCCGGGACCCCGACGACGCCGAAGACGGCAACCCATGAAAACAACCTCTCAGCTATCGGATCCAAACGTCCGCATACCTGTTGACGCCGCTTATCTTCACGGCGATTTGCACCTCTTGCCCGGAACTCCGGGCGTGGTTCTCTTTGCTCACGGCAGCGGAAGCAGCCGTCACAGCCCGCGCAATAAATCCGTCGCCCAGGTGATCCGCGATCATGGCTGCGGCACCCTGCTCTTCGACCTTTTGACTCCGGACGAGGAGGCCGAGGACAACAGAACGGCCGCGCTGCGATTTGACATCGGCCTGCTGGCGCAACGGCTTGTGGCGGCGACGCGCTGGATCGGGAACCCGTGCGAACCGGGAGGCCTGAAGATCGGTTATTTCGGGTCCAGCACCGGGGGCGCGGCGGCTCTCGTCGCCGCCGCGGAACTCGGCAGGGGGATCGGCGCGGTGGTCTCGCGCGGCGGCCGTCCCGACCTTGTCGGCCCGGCGTTGTCCCGCGTGGAATCGCCGACCCTGCTGATCGTGGGCGAACGTGATGAAGAGGTCCTTCGGCTCAACGAGGGCGCCTTCGCAAAATTGGGGTGTGAAAAGGACCTGAAAATTGTCCCCGGCGCCACGCATCTTTTTGAGGAACCGGGCGCGGTCGGAGCCGTCGCCCAATTGGCGGCGGAATGGTTCCATAAGCACCTTGGGGCCGGCGTGTCATCGGCATCCGCGCGATGAATGCCTTGTTCCAAAATCGGGCGGATGCCGGGCGGCGGTTGGCCATGCGGCTGGCCCGCTATGCCGGCCGGGACGACGTGCTTGTGCTCGGCCTTCCCCGCGGCGGCGTGCCCGTGGCGTTCGAGGCCGCCCAAAAAATCCATGCGCCGCTCGACGTGTTGATCGTGCGCAAGCTCGGCGTTCCCGGCCACGAGGAACTGGCGATGGGCGCCATCGCGACGGGCGGAATCAGGGTCCTCAACGAGCGCATTGTCCAATCTCTCGAAATCCCCGAAAAAATCATCGATGCCGCCGCCGCCGCGGAAGAGCTGGAATTGAAGCGGCGGGAGCGGATTTACCGCGGCCACAAGGCGTGGTGGGAGATCGCCGGCAAAACGGTCATCCTCATCGACGACGGGATCGCGACCGGCTCCACCATGCGCGCCGCCATCCAGGTCCTGAGAAAGCAACAACCCGCCCGTCTCGTTGTCGCCGTGCCCTACGCGCCGTCGTCGGTCTGCGACGAACTCGCCGGCCAGGCAGACGAAAGCGTGATTCTCAATTCGACGGAGGCTTTTTGGGCCGTGGGCCAGGCGTATCAAGACTTTTCGCAGGTGAGCGACGCGGAAGTGACCCGGCTTCTGGAAGTGGCCGAGACAGCCTCTGAACGATAAAAGCGTGACCCTTTCACTTTCCCAATCTCAAAAATCCTGCAGGGAGATGACCCGGCATCATGCGAAGACTTTTTATTTCGCCTCGCATGTTTTGCCCGCCCGAAAGCGAAGCGACGCTTATGCGGTCTATGCGTTTTGCCGCCATGTCGACGATCAAATCGACCTGGCGCCGGATGAGCCGGCGCGTTTGCGGGCCCTGGCCGGGCTGGAACATCTTCTCCATGCCGCCTATCAGCCCGGAGCGGGCGCGGACTCTCTCGAAAATTCCCTTCCGTGGCTGGCCGCCTTTCGCGAGACGATTCGGCGCCGCGCCATTCCCGCCGGCTATTTCGAGGATTTGCTCGAGGGCGTCGAAAGGGACCGAGGCCGGGTGCGCATCCAGACGTGGGACGAGTTGGACAGCTACTGTTACCACGTGGCTTCCGTGGTCGGACTGATCATGGTCCATGTCCTGACCGAGCCTTCGCCCGAATTGCTGAAGCCGGCCCGCGATCTCGGCACGGCGATGCAATTGACCAACATCCTGCGCGACATCGCGGAGGACTGGCGGCGGGACCGGCTTTATCTCCCCGCGGACGAGCTGGAAAAGTTCGGCCTGACGGAGGATGACGTCGCCCGGCGGCGCACGGGCGATTCGTTCCGCGCGATGATGCGGTTTCAGATCGGCCGCGCGCGCGCCTATTACAGCCATGCGGAGCCGGGCATCGCCGCGCTTCCCGCGGACGGCTCGCGTTTCTGCGCGCGCCTGATGAGCACGGTTTACGGGGCCATCCTGGATGAAATCGAGCGGGCCGACTACCAGGTTTACCGGGGCCGCGCGCGGGTCTCGTTCCCGCGCAAGCTCTGGCTGGCGCTTTTTAAATGTAGCGGCGGTCTATGACCGTCGGTCATTATTTTTTGGAGGGTCAGCCTCCGGCCTGACCCATTTCAGGGTCGGGACGGAGTCCGACCCTCCAGGCAAATCACTTTTTCCTCAAGCGCCTTGAGCCGTTCCACCAGCTCCGGGAGCCGGCGCGAGAGAGCTTCCACTTTGAGGCTTTCGCGAATGGGCATCGCGTGGTGTCCCGCAAGGACCGCTCCGGCGGGAACGTCTTTGTTGAGCCCCGACTGCGCGGCGATCGTCGCGCGGTCCCCGATGGTGAGGTGTCCGGCCAGACCCACCTGTCCGGCGAGCGTCACGTAGCGGCCGAGGGAAGTGCTGCCTGAAATCCCGCTCAGCGACACGATGATCGAGTGGGCGCCAATGGTGACGTTGTGGGCGATCATCACGAGATTGTCGACTTTCACGCCCTCGGCGATATGGGTCTTGCCGAAACGTCCCCGATCAATGGTGGTGTTGGCGCCGATTTCCGCGTCGTCGTCGATCTGGACATGACCGGTGTGGATGATTTTGACGTGGCGTCCGGTCTTGGGATCGAAGTCGTAGCCGAAGCCGTCCGACCCGATGACGGCGCCGCTGTGGATGATGACCCGCGCGCCGATCACGCTTCGCTCGCGGATCGTGACCAGCGGGTAGAGGCGGGTGTCGTCTCCAATCGTGGTCTGCTCGCCGATGAAACAATTGGCCCCCACCACGCAGCGGGCCCCGAGGCGGACTCCGGCGGCGATGACCGCGTTGGCCTGGATGCCGGCGCCCTCGCCGATGATCGCGTCGGGCGCGACGACCGCGCTGGGATGGATGCCGGGCTCGTCCCGGATGGGCGCCGGGGCAAACAAGGCCGATATTTTTCCAAAGGCGAGACTGGGGGATTCAACCACGATCCGGGTGAAGGAAAATCTCGCCGCGTCCTTCGGTCTGACAAGGATGGCCGCCGCCCGGCTGGCTTGGGCAAGAGGTTCGTATTTCGCGTTGGCCAGGAAGGAAATCTGGTCGGGTTGCGCGGAACGGAGATCGTTGATGCCGGTAACGACGCGTTCCGCGCCCTCGCCCAGGATCGCACCCCCGACGTGATCGGCGAGAGAGCGTACGGTATGCGCGGTCACAAGCAGCGGATGGCTCCGGCGCCGACGAGCGCCGGGTTAATGGGCGGGCGTGGCGGGAGTGGGCGCCGTGCCGGAGGGAGCCGCCCCGCCGGGGGCCGGGGCCGTTTTATTGAGCAAGGCGATGATGTCCTGCGTGATGTCGATGAGCTTGCTGGAATTGTAGAGCATGACGGGAGAGCCGCTGAGAGCCGAGAGGGAGGATTTATCAATGACAAGGTCGTAGCCCTGCGGGCCGGAGTAATCGGTGACGACTTTGGAGATTTCATCCACGATTTCCTTGTGCCGGCGCATGAATTCTTCCTGAATCTCGCGGTTGCGCTCAACTTTCATCTCCTGAATCTTGTTCTGCAGATTGAGCAAATCCTGCTTTTTCGCGTTTAAAGCCGTGGACTTGTCCTGGCGGGCCTGGGCGGAAAGGGTCTGGTCATTGGCGGCTTTATCGAGCGTTTGCGCTTCTCCGCCCATGCGCTGGTAATCGTTGATGAGTTCCTGAATCTCTTTTTCGTAGCTGGTCTTCTTTTCCTGAAGGCGGGCGTTGTCTTCCTTTGTTTTATAATACCCATCAAACGCCTTGCCGAGATCGATGACGGCGATTCTGATATCGGCCGATGCGAGGGAAACGGGGGCGAGGACCAATAGACAAGCCAGCAGTAACTTATTCATGAGCGGCGAAGCGTGTCAAAATTGATAGCCGACGTCAAAGCTAAATTTGCCGCTGTTGTTATGATTCCAGCCCTGGTCCTTGTAGGGTATGCCGTAATCAAGCCGCAGCGGTCCAATGGGCAGGTTCAACCTCAGGCCGACGCCTGCCGCGGCGTCGCCCTCGTGCAGGGCGTCCGTGTAGTGGAACGAGCGCGCGTCCAAAAAGCCCATGTCATTCCAAACCGCGCCGCGCACGCGGTCAATGATGGGGAAGGTCAACTCCAGGTTCGCGTAGGCCATGGTGTTGCCGCCCAGGGGCTGGTTGTTGGAATCGATTGGACCGATGTCGCGGTTGCCAAAGCCGCGGATCGAGCGCGAACCCCCGAGGAAGAACCGGTCAAAGAGGGGAACTTCCTTGCTGGTGTTATAATAATCGGCGACGCCGGTGGAGCCCGCGATCGTCAGGATCATGTCGTAGGGCAGAAGGATGTATTTCTGGGCATCGGCCTGGAATTTGTAGATGTTGGTCTGGCCCAGCAGCGGACCGCCCGCGAATTCCGCGGAGAAGTCGGCATGCATCCCGCGCCGGGAGAGCAGGACGCTGTCGCGGGTGTCGTAGCTCATCCCCAGGGTGATGGAGCTGTCCGTCCGGATAGCCTTGCTCCCTGAGCAATTGCGGCGAGGCGTTGCCGGCAAAGTTGTAGAGGTCGAAATCCTGCAGGGTGTAGGTGATCGAGCCGCTCCAGAATTGGCCGAAGGCGCGGGCCAGGCTGACCGAGGCGCCGAAGTTCTCCTCGTTGTAGTAAGTCGAGAGATAGGTGGCGTTGTGATAGAAGAGATTGTAGCCAAGCGACAGCCGCTGTTCCAGGAACCAGGGTTCCTTGAATTCGATCTCGGCGTCCTGGCGCTCCAAACCGTATTGGAGCCGGACGCGGAATTTTTCCCCGCCGCCCGTGAAGTAGGGGAAGTTGAACATGTCGAAGTTGCCCTGCGTGATTTCGACGAACCCGAGGAGGCTGTCGACCGAACTGAAGCCGGCGCCAAAGGTGATCGAGCCGGTGCGCTTTTCCTCGACCGTGACGACCATGTTCTTGCGATTGGGCACCGTGGTGTCCTGGGGCGAAATGTCGACCTTCTCGAAGTACTGGAGATTTTCGAGGCGCTTCTTGCTCACGTCCGCGCGGACGCTGTCGTAAATCTGGCCCGGCGCCACGAGCAATTCGCGGCGGATGACCTTGTCCTTGGTCCGGTTGTTGCCCTGGATGATGATTTGCTCAACGTACGACTGCGAATTCTCGACGATGTGGTAAAGGATGTCGATCTTGCCGCTCTCGACGTTGGCCTGCCGCTCGGGCGTGATCTGCATTTCGATATAGCCGCGCTTGCCGTAGAGATCGCGGAGGCGCTTGATGTCGTTTTCGAGCGTGGGCAGTTCCACGTTCGGCTCCTTTTTCTCCGGCGTGTAGGCCCGCGGTGAGTAGACCTTGCCTTCGTCCATGCGGACGATTTGACTTCCGCGATAATTGCGCAGCTCCTGTTTCGTGAAGATCGTGTTGCCGACGAAATCGATCTTGCCCACGGTATACTGGATGCCTTCAAACACCGTGATGGTGACCTTCATCAGGCCCTTCTCGGGGTACGCGTACTTGACGTCCTTGACCTCCATGTCGATGTAGCCCTTGCTATTGTAATAGGTGCGCAGGTTATCGAGGTCCTCCTTGAAATCGTCATCCTTGAAGAGGCCCGACTTGTTGATGAAGGAGAGGAGGTTTTTCTTGCGCGTCTTCATGATCTTGCGCAATTCCTTCGTGGTCAGGTGCGCATTGCCGACGAAATTGACCTCCGTGACGTAGGCGCGCTCGCCTTCGCTGATGATGAAGGTCACCACGGAACGGCCAAATTCCTCGTTGGTGTCGATCTTGTAGCTGACCTGGACCTGGTTGTAGCCCTTGCCCAGGTACAGGTCCTTGATCTTGTCCGCGTCCGTGGAAATCTGCTGCTCGCTCAATGCCTCGCCCACCTTCGATTTGATTTCCTTCTTGACCCGCGATTCCTTGATTTTGCCCGCGCCCCGGATGACGATTTCCTTTACCAGCGGCTTCGGCTGGACGACCACGTTCACCCTCACGCCATCGCCCAAAGGCTCGTCCTTGATGGCGAGATTGGTGAAAAAGCCCGTGGCGTAAAGATTGCGCACGTCCTCCTCGACCGAGGCGGCGGAATAGACCCCGCCCACCGTGGTGCGCATGTTGGAGAGAATCACCGACTTGCGCCACGGTCTTGGGCCCGATGTACTCGATGTGGATTTCACGGACGATAGGCCCGTTCTGGGCGCCGGTGGGGGCCTGGGTGTCGGGCGCGCCGACGATCTTTTTGTTTTTCTTGGGTCCCGCCGTTGCGGGGGGCGGGGCGGCTTCCGGTGGGGGAGCGGCTTGCTCCGGCTGCGCCGTCGCTCCCGGCGTTGTCATTTGATCGGAAGGCGGCGTGGCGGCGGGCGCGGGCGGTGCCGTGCTGGAGGCGTCGGGCGCGTTCGTCGTCTGCGGGAGGGCTCCTCCAGCGGGCAGGAGGACGAAAAGCGCGACTGCCAGGGCCTTGGCAAAGCCAGAATGTCCAATTCGTCCGTAAAAAGTTTCAAATCTCCCCTTTGTTCATGAAGACGAGCAGCTTAGCAATACCAATGCGGTATTTAAAATGCATCATCCAACATCTTCGGCAGAATTTGGAGATGCCGCCAATAAACGTCAAGCGAATAAGGAGGGCTAATTTTTCAGCCCGTCCCGATCACTCAAGCCTTTTTTTTGGCTTTAGCGGGCTTTTTTCCGCCCTTGGCATCGGCCGTTTCCGCCGACTCGGGGGCTTCCTTGGGCGCGGGGTGGTTGACCGTGATGTGCAGCGTGGCCTGGATTTCCGAGCCCAGCTTCAAGGTGACTTCATGCTCGCCCAAGTCCTTGATCGGCTTGGGCAGATCGATCTTCTTGCGGTCGACTTCGTGGCCCGCTTCCTTGAGCTTGGTCGCGATGTCGAGGTTGGTGACGGCGCCGAAGCTCTTTTCCTGGCCTTCGCCCGATTCGAGAATGAAAACGAGCTTGAGCTTGCCCAGCTTGCCGGCGAGTTCCTGCGCTTCGTTCAGCTCGGTGGCCTCGCGCTCGGCGCGCTTGCGCTTGAGTTCCTCCACCTGGCGCTTGGTGGCGAGAGTGGCGGGAGCGGCAAAATCCTTCGGGATGAGAAAATTGCGGGCGTAGCCGGGCTTGACCGAGACGATGTCGGCTTCGCTGCCCAGGCCTTCGATTTTGGTTTTGAGGATGACTTCGACGGGCATAAGATTTTTCAGGTTAAAAGTTGGCGGGTTGGACAGTCTGCCAAACCCGCCCCCGGAGTCAACGCCATTCTTGCGGGGGAATTTTTGACGGAATTACCAAATTTTTCCAAATTAACGGAATTATGTTCAGAAACTGAGACTCCAAGCTATTATTACTGTAGGTGAGCACCCTATTCAAAAAGCTGAATGCAGATTAGAACGCAGACCCCGACGGGCCGTTGCCAAGGGTCAGCGTTCGAGGTTCGGAGGTTTTTCTTAGTTTCCAAATGAGTTCTGTCACTGAACGTCAATTCTCCATCGACGATATTGGGACGCTAAGTTTCCATAACGTTTGGTGTCTCAGGTTTAAGGAAGGTTGGACCAAGGAAGCATGTCGGTTTAGCAAACTAATGCCAGCTTGGAGTGAATTCTAGGAAGTGAGTGGAGACCTGCTACTCGAACAGTATCCAAACGACTGGATATACGTCGGACCGGAACTCGCCACTCAGAAGCGCTTCTTATTCTACTTCATCGACCACCAATTCGAAATCAAGGCCGCAAGCTGGAGTTTAAAGGTTTTCGGGCAAACGCAGCCCATTCGCTATTCAATTCCGTGAATTTGGTCAAAATTCCGTTAATTCCGTCAAAAAATTCCCCCTACTGCTTCAACGCTTGAGTGAGGATCAATTCCGTTCCTTAAAAGGGATTGCGGATGGTGACGCCTTGAACGACTTGACCGTTCCGCATGTCTTCAGAATAAACCAGCCGGCATTTCGCCTCTACAGCAGCGGCGAGAATCAGGCTGTCATAAAACGAGAAGCCGTACTTTTCTGCGATAGCCAGTCCGCTTTCGTGGATTTCTACGGTTAAAGGAATAACTTCACAACCCGCGCGGATGGTAGCCAGTGCCTCGCGAACTTCCGGCCACGCCAGTTTGTATTTACGGGAGGAGACCGATGCAAACTCGTTCAAGACCTGAACGCTGACTACTCCACCTGCCTTGAGCAAGGTCTCGGCTTTTTCTGCTTTGCCGTCGATCGTTATGAGATAGAGCAAGACATTCGTGTCGAAGAACGGTTTACCGGCGCTCATTTGCTTCCGTGCGGTCGAAATGAAAATCCTTAGGCATACGTCTCCGTAACCGACGTAGCCTGATCAGGCGCTCCTCCAGGCTGGGCGTTTTATCCAACGCAAAGACTCGTTTTCCCGCGACATGGATTTCAACATCGTCGCCCTCCCGCAACGCCAGCGCATCAACCACGGCGGCGGGAATGCGCACGGCCAGACTATTACCCCATTTTGCAATCTGCATACGGCCCTCCAATGATCTACATACAAAAATTGTATATCATTGGTCAAGAAAATCAACTCGTGAATAGGGGGAAAGGGATGGGAAAGGCATTACCAAATTACTAAATTATGCCAAATTTCCAAATTAAAGGCAGGAGACAATTGATGGCATGGCTGCGTGGTCGCGCCACAATCCGCCAACTGCTTTCATCTCTGAAAATTTAGTAATCTGGTTTAATTTGGGAATTTGGTCCTAGTTCCCCTGCCTACGGCTTCAGCGCCTGGATGAGGATTTCCACGCGGCGATTGGGCTGCTGCTGCTCGATGCTGCCCTGGGCGCTGACGACGTAGTCGGCGCTGCCGTGGCCCTGCGAATGGAATTTGTAAGCCTCCTGCGCGATGCGTTCCTGCAACCAGGCCTGCACCGCCGCCGCGCGCTGCTGGGAAAGGGTCAGGTTGTAGCCGGGCGTGCCGAAGGAATCGGTGTAGCCGTCGATGTGAACGTCGGCCTCGGGATATTTCGTGATCAAGCCAACGGCCTGGCTCAGCAGCGAGTCGGCGTCCGGCTTGAGCTTGGCCGAATCGAAATCGAAGAGCACGTCGCTCGGCAGCCGCAGCAGGACCGGCTCGGGCAGGTTGGAAAGGTTCGGGCCGGGGGCCTTGAAAGCGGGCGCGAGTTCCGCGAAGCCGGGCAGCTTGCCGACGGCGCCGTTGCCGGTCGGCGGCGCGCCGGTGGGCGTGCCGGGCTGGGTTGGACCAGGCGTGGCGCTGATCAATTGCTCGGCCAGCTTCGTCGAGGTGAGCGGTCCGCCGCCCGCGGCCGGCTCGACCCGGGCGATTTCCGCCGAAACCTTCGCCGAATCGGACTGGGCGAAGGGCAGGCCCTGGCTCAGGTCGGTCGCGGCGATGACCTTGTTCGGCTCCGGCACGGAGGGAGTCGCCAGCGCGGGCTGCGGCGCTTGCAGCGCCTTCTCGACCAGGTTCGGGTCGAGGTTGAACTGGGCCGGATTTTTCGGCGGCTCGGCCACGGGCAGGCGCGCGATGGGATCGTCCTGCCGGGACTTGAGCGCGTCGGGATTGATCTCGATCTGCTTGACAACGAAGGGCCCGGTCGTGTGGCTGTAATAGGGTATTTCGGGGCGGGGAATCTTGTACCAGCCAAGCGCCCACGCCAGAACGACGTGCAAGACCAGCGCGATCCCCATCGCGCCGAGGATCCAGCGCTTTTGCAGGCGCTCGACGTCAGTATGGACTCCGATTGAGGGCATAATCCTTATTTAGACTCCATTAAGGGCCATTTCATTCAAAGGGACTTTTGATCGTATCCGTCGTTTCCGATGATTCAAATGGAACGAAGAAACCTTTCACTGGACATTTGAGAAGCAAATCAACCAGTCCTTTGTTGTGAGGCCTTTTCTTGGATTTCCCTCCCTGTGCAGCACCATCCTGCCGGCGAATCTTCGCCGACACAACGATCTGGTTTTTTTCGGAAATGGGAGCCGTCATTACGCTAAGGTGCCATCTTATTTCGAAATGTCATCCCTCTGCAAAACGCACTCTCTAAGCATCCGTCATCCTTGCTTGTCGAAGGATCAGCCGCCAGAAGATAATCGCAACCCTCATGGAAGCTGATCCCTCGACAAGCTCAGCAAGGATGACGGAACGAGGAAGACCGAATGTTCTCACAGCCCGAGATCGGCATAGAGAGCTTTCTTGCTGGAAAAGCGCTTTACGCCCTTTCCGGCGTTGCTCATTTTCAAGGTTTTGGAGGTGAGATCGTTGGGGCGCGAATTCATCGAAGGAAAAGCGGCAAGGCTGGAATAATCCGGCGCTATCGTACTTCTCATTATGATGTAAGTTTATCGATAACCGCGATTCAAGCCTATGCAAAAGATCATCAAATCGGACGAGGAATGGAAGAAGCAGCTCACCGGCGAACAGTACCGCATCACGCGCGGGAAAGGGACCGAACGGGCCTTCTGCGGCGTGTTTTACGACAACCACAAGGAGGGCGTTTACCAATGCGTCTGCTGCGACCTGCCCCTTTTTGCTTCCGGCGCGAAGTTCGATTCCGGCACGGGCTGGCCCAGCTTTTTCCAGCCGGTCGCGGAGGAAAATGTCGAGACGGTCACCGATTCGAGCCACGGCATGACGCGGACGGAAATCGTGTGCGCGCGCTGCGACGCGCATCTGGGCCATGTCTTCAACGACGGGCCGCGCCCCACCGGTTTGCGCTACTGCCTGAACTCGGCCTCGCTGAAATTTGTGGAAGCGGCCAGGGAAAATGCGAAGGAAGAAAAAGCGGGCGCGCAGGCGGGACTGGTTCAAGCCGCGTTTGGCGCCGGGTGCTTTTGGGGAGTCGAGGCCGCGTTTCGCGCGGTGCCGGGAGTCCGCGAGACGGCGGTCGGTTATCAGGGCGGCACGCTCAAAAATCCGAGCTACGAGGATGTCTGCTCCGGCCGCACCGGCCACGCCGAGGTCGTCCACGTCGAGTACGATCCCAAAGAAATTTCCTACGACAAGCTCCTCGACCTTTTCTGGGCCGAGCACGATCCGACAACGCCCAATCGCCAGGGGCCCGACCACGGCACACAATATCGCTCGGTGATTTTTTATTATACGCCCGCCCAGAAAGCCGCGGCGGAGGCTTCCAAGGCAAAGGTGGAGGTGTCAGGCCGGTTCAAGCGGCCCGTCGTGACGCAGATCGTTGCCGCGCCGGATTTTTATCGCGCCGAGGAGTATCACCAGCGCTACCTCGAAAAGCGGGGGCGGCACAGTTGCGCGATCTAAAGGTGGCCGTCGCGGGTCGGACGGCGCTAGGGGGAATGAGACACAGGGGACATATATGACTGATGGGACTGCTATCAAAGACGCTTTACTTTGGATGTCATGGCAGGCTCATCACGCAGCCGTCATAAAATAATTGCGCGTCCGCATTGCAATTAATCGCGCACCATTTATAGAGAGCCAATGGCAATACCGTCAGAACCGTGGGATGTCGCCCGCGCGCTCCATACTTACAACATCGCCCGGTGGGGCAGCGCCTACTTCGGGGTCAACGATGCCGGCAACATGACCGTGCGCCCGGTTCAGGACCAGGGCCCGGCGCTTGATCTCATGGCGGTGACGGAGGAGGCTCGCGATCGCGGGCTGACCTTGCCGCTGCTGCTCCGTTTCCAGGATTTGCTGCGCCACCGCGTGCAGGTCTTGAACGAGGAATTCCGCGCCGCCATCGCCGAGGCCGGATACCAGGGCCAGTACCGCGGCGTCTTCCCGATCAAGGTGAATCAGTTGCGCGAAGTGGTGGAAGAAATCATGGATGCCGGCGCGCCTTACAAATTCGGGCTGGAGGTCGGGAGCAAGCCCGAGCTTTTCGCCGCGCTGGCGATTCATCGCGACCCGGAGTGCATCCTCATCTGCAACGGCTACAAGGACGCGCTTTACATCCAGATGGCGCTGCTCGGGCGCAAGCTCGGCAAGAACGATCATCATGGTCGTGGAGA
Source organism: uncultured Verrucomicrobiae bacterium (assembly GCA_963702985.1). Lineage (GTDB taxonomy): Bacteria > Verrucomicrobiota > Verrucomicrobiia > Methylacidiphilales > UBA1321 > JABDGH01. The sequence goes on along the minus strand of OY969777.1, from coordinate 2,994,675 downwards.
AGGTGGAGGAGCTCAAGGCGATCATCGACGTCTCGCAGCAAATCGGCGTGCGCCCCATCGTCGGCGTGCGCATCCGGCTGCTGGCGAAAAGCTCCGGCAAATGGGCGACCTCCGGCGGCGAAAACGCCAAGTTCGGGCTTTCGACCAGCGAAGTGATGGAGGCGGCGGAATTGCTCAAGGCCTGCCAGATGGAGGATTGCCTCAAGCTGATGCACTTCCACATCGGCTCGCAAATCCCCGACATCCAGACGGTCAAGCGCGCCGTGCGGGAAGCGGCCCGTTACTACGCCAAGCTCAAGCAACTCGGCTTTCCGCTCGAATACCTCGACGTGGGCGGCGGCCTCGGCGTCGATTACGACGGCAGCCGCTCCGCCTACGACAGCAGCACGAATTACACGCTCGGCGAGTACGCGCGCGACGTCGTCTACAACGTGGCCGATGTCTGCAACGAGGAAAAAGTGCCGCACCCGACGCTTATCAGCGAGAGCGGCCGCGCCATCGTCGCGCATCATTCCGTGCTTATCGTCGACATCTTCGGCGTCATCGAAAAAACCAAGGCCAAGCCGTTCGTCATGCCCGAGGGGAGCAAGCCGCCGAAACCCGTGGCCGACCTGCTCGAATTGCGCGCGACGCTCAACCGGAAAAACCGGCGCGAACATTTCCACGACGCGGTGCAAATCAAGGACGACGCGCAGGCGCGCTTCGATCTCGGGCTGCTCGATCTTGCCACCAAGGCGCAGGTGGAGACGCTTTTCTGGGAGATCGCCGAAACCGTCGTGCGCCTTTTCAGCGGTTCGAAGTCGACCCCCGAGGAAATCTACGACCTCAAGGATTCGCTCGGCGACCAGTTCCTCTGCAACTTCTCCGTTTTCCAATCGCTGCTCGACCACTGGGCGCTGGGCCAGCTTTTCCCCATCGCGCCGATCCACCGGCTCAACGAAGCGCCGGAACACAACGCCACGCTGGTCGACATCACTTGCGATTCGGACGGAAAGATCAGCAAGTTCATCGACGCCGACGGCGAAGTCAGCCGAGACCCTGCCGCTCCATTCGCTGAACGGGAAGCCCTATTACCTCGGCATTTTTCTGCTCGGCGCCTACCAGGACATCATGGGCGATCTGCACAACCTTTTCGGGCGCGTGAACGAGGCCCACATCTTTCTCGATCCGGACGAGGAAAGCGGTTTCTACATCGAGGAAACCATCCCCGGCAGCACCATCTGCGAGGTGCTCGGCGACGTGCAGTACGACAAGGCCATGCTCGAGCGCGCGATGAAGGAGCAGATCGACCGCGCGATCAAGGCCGACGTCCTCAAGCCCAACGAAGGCATGCGCCTGCTCGAATCCTACGAGCAGGGGCTGAAGACCTCCACGTATTTGCAGTTTTAGGCCGCGTCGCTTTAGGACCTATAGGACTCATGGGACCTATAATACCAATTCCAAATTGATTTTGGTCTAAACAATCGGTCATCCTGAGCTTGTCGAAGGATCAGTTCGGAGGGGTTTTACCGAGGCGGAACTGATCCCTCGACAAGCTCGGGATGACGGAAGGGTAAAGAATAAATTTTATTGAGAAATGGTATAAGTCCTATGTCTGAAAAGCGCTACGTTCGCGCCCGCGTTTCGTGCCGCACGGGATCGTCAAACCGCGTGTAGGGCGCATGAAACATAATGTCGAGCCGGTCGGTGGGGCCGTTGCGCTGCTTGGCGATGATTAATTTATACGGAATGATGTCGCCATGCTGCACTTCGTTTCCGTCCTGATCCTTCCCGGCATCGGCACGGTGCAATAAGAGCACCACGTCGGCATCCTGCTCGATGGCGCCCGACTCGCGCAGATTGTGCAGCGCGGGTTCGGCCTTCGCTTCTTCCGAGCGGCGATTGAGCTGCGCCAGGATGATGATGGGAATCCCCAGATCCTTGGCCAGCCCCTTGATGCCGCGCGAGATTTCCGCCACTTCGTTCTGCCGGTTTTCCTTGGCCTGGTCCGATACGGAGCTCAAAAGCTGCAAGTAATCGATGACGAGCAATTCGATGTGGTGCTTGTCCTTCATTCGGCGCGCCTTGGCGCGAAGCTGGTTGATCGTGAGGAAGGAGGAATCGTCGAGAAAAAGAGGCCATTCCTTCATGTCAGCGCCAACCATTCGTAATTTTTGGAGCGCATGCTCATCAAGCTGCCCTTGGCGAATGCTCTGCAGGCGCTCACTGGCATGGGAAGCAAGCAAGCGGAGCATCAACTGTTCATTGGTCATTTCCAGGCTGAACATCCCCACGGCGTGCCCCGGCTTTTTCCAGGCATCGGTCGCTTCGTCGTAACGCTCCCGCAGCGCGCGCTGGGCGAAGGTCAGCCCCAGTGCTGTTTTTCCCTGGCCGGGGCGGGCGGCCAGGACGATCATTTCACCCGCTTTCCAGCCCCCCGTGTACTCGTCCAACTGGTGGAACCCCGTTTGCAAACCAGGAAGACGGCCCTTGCGGTTTTGGAAAGTCTCGATGAGTTTGATCGCCTTGTCGATTTCATGGCTGGCGGAAACAGTCGTCTGGGTAATGCCCAGATTGGTGACCTTGAAGATCGCGGTCTCCGCGCGGTCGAGCACATCGGGCACGGACTCGGGATGGTCGGCGATGTCGGCAACGATGTCCGAACAGGCCCCCTGAAGGCAGCGCAGCAGGCTCTTGTCCTTGACGGTCCGGATATAAGTGCCGACGTTGAGGTGCGTCGCGAAGCCGGTTAGCAGGTCCCCCAGGATGCCCGGACTACCCACCGCCTCGGCCAGCTTGCGGTCGGTCAGCCACTGGTGAATCGTCATCACATCGATGGCTTGGCGCAGGTTGTGCATCTCGCACAGCGCCTCGAAAATCTCCTTGTGCGCCGGCACGAAAAAATCCTCCTTGCTCAGGGCATTGGTCACTTCGTCGATCACCTCATGCGGCTGCGCCATCATACAACCCAGCACCGCCTTCTCCGCCTCGGCGGCGTAAAGCAACTTGGGCAACTGCGCCTCCTCGGCGGGAGTAAGACGGCGCTTGGGCTTGAGATGGGCGGAGTGGGACTGGGATGCGGGCATGATCATGGGCGTATAAAAAAGTTAGCGGGATGCGATCTTTGAGCAACCGCGAGGCTTTTGAAAGCCGTGACTTGCCCTTTCTTATTCCCAGCTTGTTCACAAGGGACTCAGAGGACGAATGGGACTTGTGTGAAGTTATTGACCCTTCACTTTAATGGCAGCCGTCGACCTCCAGGCGACAAGGCCTTCCATCATCCACCCACCGCCGTGTACTGATGCAGCCCGCGCTTCCAGAGGATGCCGCTGAGCACGTAGAAAAATCCAATCCACGCCCATTGCCAGAGAAAGCCCGTCGCCAGCGCCTCGCCGTGCACGTGGCCGATTAAAATCGCGGCCGGGAAATAGGTCTCGTACGCGAAAGGCAGGCGCAGGCAGATCGCCTCGAGCCACGCCGGAAACGCATCGACCGGAAAGATGTGGCCCCCGAGCAGGAACTCGACCGAGTAGATGATAAACGTGATGCTTCCGATATCGAGAATCCAAAACGCGATCATCGCCAGCGTGAAGCAGAAGAAAAACTGGATCAGCGCCGCGCCCGCCGTGGCCAGCAGCGCCAGCGGCAAATTCACCAGCCAGGGCAGGCCCTCGTAGTATTGACCCAGCCAGATCATCGCGATCCCGAGCGGCACGACGGCGAACGCCGCGTGCACGATCCGCGCGGCGGCGAAAAGATGAAAGCGGTAGAGCCGGTAATCGATCGGCTTGAGCAGCAGCGTGTTGATCCGCCCGTCGCGGATGTCCTCCGCGATCTGGAAATCGTCCTCGTTCGGCACGGTCAGCGTATCGATGAGGATCAGCGTGATGAAGTAGGCCACCATGCTTGCGAACGTGTAGCCCGCGAAGCCCTTGTGCCCGGCGAAGACCGCGTTCCAGAGAAAGACCGCGCCGAGCAGCGGCACGAAACTCACCAGCACGCGCAGCAGAAAATTCCAGCGATAGATGAGATTGCTCTGCACGCCCAGGTTGAAAATCTGGGCCTGGACGCGGAGCGGAGAAGTGAACATAACTATTTTTTATACTGCCTGGCCGCAGGCGTGACCGGAAGCCCAGGCCCACTGAAAATTATAGCCGCCTAGCCAGCCCGTGACATCGACCGCCTCGCCGATGAAATAAAGCCCCGGCGCCGCGCGCGCCTCCATCGTCTTCGAATGCAAATCGCGCGTGTCGATTCCGCCGACGGTCACCTCCGCCGTCGCGTAGCCTTCCGTCCCGGCGGGACGCAGCGTCCAGTTCTCCAGCCGCCGCGCGATGTCGTCAAGCTCGGCGGAGTTGTATTGCCGCACGGGCCGCAGCGGTGCGAGCGGCGCGGCCCACGCCGCGGCAAACCGCTCAGGCAATCGCCGCGAGAGGAGCGTGTCGAGCCGCAAACCGGATTGGCGATTTTCCTCCAGCCACTCGCGCGCGCCGCTCTCGGGAAATAGGTTGATGCGAAGCGCCTCCGGAGCCTGCCAGTAGGAAGAGACCTGGAGCATGGCGGGTCCGCTCAACCCGCGATGCGTGAATAAAAAGTGCTCGGTAAATTCCGCGGCTGGCGATTTTCCCGAGCGGTCTTCCACCCGCACCGCGCAGGCCGCCGAAACCCCGCTGAGCGCGCGGCAAAACTCGAGTTCCTCGCCGCCGAACGTGAAGGGGACCAGTCCCGCGCGGACCGGAACCACGTTCAGCCCGAATTGCCGCGCGATGCGGTAAGCGAAATCCGTCGCGCCGAGTTTCGGCAGCGACAGGCCGCCCGTGGCGATGACCAGCCGCTTCGCGGAAAAAGTTTCGCCCGGCGTTTCCACCTCGAAGCTGCCGTCGGCCTCGATGCGCCGGACCGCCGTGACATCGACGCCCGTTTTGATTTCCACGCCGGCGTCGTCGCATGCCTTGCGCAACATCTCCACGATCTCGCGCGAACCGCCATCGCAAAACAACTGGCCCAGCTTTTTCTCGTGCCAGGCGATCCCGTGGCGCTCGACCAGCGCGATGAAATCCTCCGGCGTGTAGCGGGCCAGCGCCGACTTGCAGAAGTCGGGATTGGACGAGAGATAATTCTCCGGCCGCGCGTAAAGATTGGTAAAGTTGCACCGGCCGCCGCCCGAGATGAGAATTTTCGCGCCGATCCGCTCGCCCCGTTCCAGCACCACGACGGACCGGCCCCGCTGTCCCGCCACGATGGCGCACATCAGGCCCGCCGCCCCCGCGCCGATCACCACCACGTCGGTCATGGCGCTCGTTGGTGGCCCGGACAACTCGTTGTCCGGGCGCGCGAAGCGCGCAAGAAGCCACCGGGATATTCACAGCTAAAACATCGTTGTCCCAGTCTTTCGGCTGCTTCTTGTGGCCTTCGGCCACCCGGACAACAAGTTGTCCGGGCTACCCAAGAATAGTAAGGCCATCGCAGATCAGAAAGAGGCATAATCGTGCGCGGCGAGATGCCGGTCGCAGACGGCGAACAGTTCGCGCAAGGTCAGCACGGGCTTCAGCTCGTTCCAGAATGCGTCGCCCTCGTGACTGGCGCCGATGCCGGGCGCGATGTAGCCGAGATATTTCTTCATCTTGCCGACGTGGCCGCCATCGCGCATTCCGGGCAGCCGCGTCTCCCGGTCAAGCCGGTCGATGTACTCGCGCAAATCGGCCAGCGTGGGCCGCGTCCGCACGTCGCCGGTAGTCCAGGCTTCGCGGATTTGCGCGAAGAGCCACGGATTGCGGATCGCGCCGCGTCCGATCATCAGCCCGCGCGCGCCCGTCGTTTCGACCATTTTCCTCGCCGACTCGACGCAGCGCACGTTTCCGTTGGCGAAGACGGGGCACGGCATCAGCCGCGCGGCTCGCGCGATGGCGTCCTCGTGAACGACAGGCTTGTACATCTCGCGCACGGTGCGGCCGTGGACGGTCAGGGCGTCGATGGGATGACGGCGAAAGAGATCGAGCAGCGCGGGAAATTCGTCCGGCGAATCGAAGCCGATCCGCGTTTTCACGGTGAAGCGCAGATGCACGGCGGCGCGGACTTCGCGCATGATCTCGTCCATCTTTTCCGGATGCCGGAGCAATCCGCCGCCCGCGTCCTTTTTGCAAACGATGGGCGCGGGACAGCCGAAATTGAGGTCGATGCCCGCGATCCTGCGCTTTTGCAAATCGAGCGCCGTGCGCCGAAGCGCGTCGAGGTCCTGTCCGATCATCTGCGCGATGACCGGCTTGCCGTCGGGGTTCTCCTCGATGGAGCGCAGGATGTATTTCTCGGGACGCGAATCGCGATGGACGCGGAAATACTCGGTGTAGTAGACATCGGGCCCGCCGTAATGCGACATCACGCGCCAAAACGGCAGGTCGGTGATGTCCTGCATCGGGGCAAGAATCAGCAGCGGCCGGTTTTCAGGAAGGAGATCGAGCATCGGAAGCGGGAGAGTCTATCCGATTTGGAGGGAGCCGTCGACCCGTGCGAAAATGGGGTAGTGGTACAGTTTGAATCGCCTACTTCTGCGAGCGCCGCTTCAAGAAGCCCTTCACGGGTTCGTATAGGCAACAGCCTATAAAGAGCGCCACGCTGGCATCTTGTAAAAGAAGATAGTAACCACCCAAGTCAAACCAGAAGGCGACAGACCAGCCAACTGCCGCCACCGAAACTAAAATGATTATTACAGTCCCAGAGGCTGTCCAATTAGGCGCACCCTTCATTGCTTCAATCTAACAACGCGATCACCTCTTCCAAGCTCCAAACGTGATCGGCAGTTTCGGTAGCCCGGACAACTTGTTGTCCGGGTCGCCGAAGGCGACAAGAAGCCGTCCGGGATACTTGGCGATACTTTCGGCGGCTTCTTGTGCGCTCGCGATGCCGCGCTCGCGCACCCGGACAAGCAAGTTGTCCGGGCTACCAAAAGGAACCGCTTCGCTGCAGCCCCGCCCTCAACCCCCCTTTGATCCGCAACGCCGCCTCGATGCCCCCCTGCGCCCGATCCTGCAGCCCCTAAGCCTTCACGCCATCGACCCGGAACCCCAATTCTTCCAGCAACGCGTTCACGGCGGCGCAGCGGTCTCCCTGCAACACGATTTCCTGCCGGTCAAACGAACCGCCGCAGCCGAGCTTACCCTTCAACTCCCTCGCCAGGTCGGCGATCATCACCGAATTCGCCCCCGGCAACTCCGCAAAACCGGAAACGACCACCACGACCTTGCCGCCGCGGTCCTTCTTCTCCCGGCGCAAAACGAGCCGGCCCCGTGAATTTTTTGCAGCCTGTAGCGGCGCTCTATGAGCGCCGGGCTTCTCAGGTTCGGCCGCTCGCGACGGCTCCTTCGGCTCCGGCACGGGCGCAAGATTTTTCAGCGCGTCCAACTCGCCCAGCATCGCGAAGGGATTGTGCTGCAACGGCGCCGCCGGACGCGCCACGTCCAGCTTCTTAGGGGATTCTTTCGGACGGCTCATAGCCCGATGGGTGGGATCGACGGACCGGGAATGCCTAGACAATGTACGAGCCAAAAGCCGCGCGGCGCTCGTTGATTTCCTCCGCGCTCAATTTTTCCAGGCGGCGCAGGCTGAACTCCTCGCAACAGAACGAGGCGACCAGCGTGCCCTGGATGATGGCTTCCTTCAAGTTCGCGAACGAGATGTCGTCGGTGCGCGCGAGATGCCCGATAAAGCCGCCCGCAAAGCAATCGCCCGCGCCGGTCGGGTCGTGGATATGCTCGAGCGGAAACGCGCCCGCGCTGAAAAACTCGCCCTCCCGGCCAAAAAGCAGGCAGCCGTGCTCGCCCTTTTTCACCGCCACGTAGCGCGGTCCCATGCCGGCGATCTTGCGCCCGGCGCGGATGAGGTTGTCCTCCTCGACCAACTGCTTCGCCTCGCTGTCGTTGAGGATGAGCATGTCGACTTCCTTGAGAAGTTCGAGCAGGTCGGCGCGCGCCATGCCGATCCAGAGGTCCATCGTGTCGGCCACGACAAACTTCGGCTTGCGCACCTGCTTGCAGACGCTCCGCTGCAACGACGGCGCGATATTGCCGAGCAACACGTAGGGCGTCTCGCGGTACGACTCGGGCAGCTTCGGCTCGAATTTCTCGAAGACGTTCAGCGCCACCGAAAGGGTCTTGCGATTGTTCATGTTCATCTCGTATTCGCCCGACCAGCAAAAGGTCTGGCCCGCCGCGACCTCGAGGCCGGCCAAGTCGATCTTGCGGTCCGCGAAGAGCTGCCTGTGCTGCGGCGGAAAATCGTCGCCGATCACCCCGACGAGGTTGACCGGGCCGAAGAAGCTGGCCGCGACGGCGGCGTAGGAAGCCGAACCGCCGAGCAACTGGTGATGCTCCGCGGTGGGAGTCTTGATGTGATCGAGCGCGATGGAACCGACAACGAGTACGGGCATCCGGTAAGTAAGAAGGAAGAAGGTGGAAGTGAGAAGTCAGAAATTTCCACTTGGAGGGTCGGACTCCGTCCCGACCCTGATGAAGTCCCGGCGGGACGCCCGAAAGTAGCCCGGCGATTTATCGCCGGGTTTATGATCACGAAAAGCCGCGTCCCAGAGGGACGCTTGATCCGCTGCGCTCCTAATCAATCCGATATATCCGTTTCATCCGTCCCTACGGGACGGCGCGTTTTCGTTCCGGATGACCCGGCGATAAATCGCCGGGCTACTTTCGGTGATTCCTACGGAATCATTCTCTCCGCGATCTCCGCGTGAACCATTCTCGCCTTGTTCCGCAACTTGGAAACGAGTGGAACTATTCCATTCTTTTTAAGCGGTAAATCTCATCGACGAGTTCCCCGAATCTCTGGATTTCTTTCAGGCGACCCTCTGGAATGCTGATTCCGAATTCCTCCTCTACGTGAATCGTCAACTCCACCAAAGACATAGAATCCAGATCATCCATTTTTAATTCTTGGACGAATCGGTCTGCCGGCAAGACGCCGGTAATGTCGGCGACAGAATGCTCTTTCGTAATTTTCCAGAGCTTTTCCGCAATAGCCTGCTTGTCCGAAAGGAAGTAGGTTTCCGCAAAGCTTTTTGCATCGAGTTGAGGTCGTTGCGAGAGAACGCTACGTGTTTCCGCGATGATACGGCCGTCGCGGAGGGGAACACAGAATATCTCGCGAAGATTCTGCCAGAATGTCATACGGACGTATCCTCAAATAATCGTTTTACGCGCCGACAATAGCCGGGGATGTCTTTGCTTTGCAGGAGAGCCGAGACGATGACGACGCGCCGCGCTCCGGCCGCGAGCACTTCGGGTAAAGTCGCCTCGTTGATCCCGCCAATGCAGAATTGAGGCACGCACACGGCATCGCGAACCTGCCCGATCAGCGCGGGGCCGACCGGAACGTAATCGGGCTTGGTCGGCGTGGCATAGATCGGGCCGACGCCGATGTAATCCGCGCCTTCCTTTTCCGCCGCGATGGCCTGCTCAAGGCTGTGCGTCGATTTGCCCACGATGACCCCAGCCCCAGCCCGGGTCCGGGCCCCAGCCCGGGTCCGGGCCTCGGCCACGGAAAGATCGTCCTGGCCGACATGAATTCCGTCCGCGCCGATCTCGGGCACGAGTTCGGGATGATCGTTGAGGATGAACAAAGGACCTGGGTTTGAACAGGAATCGGAAATGATCGCCCGCATCTTTTTCCCCAACTCCACGATGGCCGCGAGCGGGAGCTTTTTCGCGCGGAGCTGGATCAAATCGATCCCGCCAAGGACAAGCTGTTCGGTGACATGCGGCACGCGGTCGGGTTCCACGTAACCGGCATCGACAATGGCGTACAGGCGGGCCGTCGCGAGTCGATTGAGGCGTTGGTCGAGAGTCATGGCTTAATGTAGCGCACTTGGGAACGATGAAAACGGGAGTATATTCAAGCAGAAAGGAGTTCAGCCATGGATACCAAAGCTTATCTGATCGTTACCACGGTTATCTTCGCCATCGTCGCGGTGATGCACCTCATTCGACTCGTCTTGGGTTGGCCGGTCGTGCTGGGGATGACGAGCATTCCGCTCTGGGCGTCGCTGCTCGCGGTTCTGGTGGCCGTCAGTCTGGCGATCTGGGGCTTGTCGCTCGTGCGGCGGATCTAACGACCCAGCTTCTCGAAAACCGCCAGCGTGGCGTTGAGATTCCGGGCCAGGTCGTACTGTTGCGCGAGGGCTTGCGCGGGCTGGCGAAAGCGCGCGCGAAGGGCCGGATCCGTCAGGTGGTCGAGCAGATGCACGATGAGTTTGTCGTCATCGGCGCGCGGCAGGATGAAGCCGTTCTTGTCGTCCTCGATGATTTCCGAAGCGCCGTTCTGCGCGGAGGTGATCACGGGCAGCCCGGCGGCCAGCGCCTCGAGGGTCACATTGGCGAAGGGATCGTAAAGCGTGGGCAGAAGGAAGACGTCCGCCGCGGCGTAGACATGCGGCATCGCGACGGGCGGCGGCGAGTCGACGATCACGAGCTTGGCGTATTTCCTTTTGATGCGGCGCATCGCGTCGCGCGCGATGGCGTGGCCCTTGCGCTCGGCCCCCGCGCCGACGAGCAAAACGACGTAATCCTCGGCGCTTAACCCGAGCGCCCGGCGTCCGAGCGCGCGGTCGCCCATGCTGAACTGCTGGTAAGGCACGCCGTTGTAAATCACGTCGATCCGGTCGGCGGGAAAGTCGAAACGCTGCGCGACTTGGCCTGCGACGAAGCGCGAATTGCAAATCACGCGGCGCACCCCGCCGGGCGCGAAGACCTCGGCTTCCAACCGGCACAACCGGCTGTTCTTGGGGCGAAGCAGCGTGCGAATCCGCCCCAGCACCGGATGGAAGGCCCGGCGATAGGCGAGCCAGTCGGCATGGACGCCGTCGCCGGCGCGGTAGAGATCGCAGCCCGGCACGCGCTCGAGGCTGAAGACGATGTCGTGCCGGTCGCGCATCGGCTGGGTCATCACCTTCCGGGCGAAGGAAACCGGATCGTCGGAATCGATCTTGCGCACGTCCTGAAACGGGTTTTCGCGCGACGACCAGTCTTCGCAATAGAGCGTGATCTGATGCCCGCGGGCCGCCAGACCGGAGGCCAAACGCAGCAGGTAACGCTCGGCGCCGCCGGTCGGCGAAAAGCGCCGCCGCAGAAAGGCGATCCGCCAAGTCCGCCGGGGAGGTTCGTTGCCGGGCATATTTTTAAGAGGGTGTCTGGAAAATCGGCGGAGGTCACGCCGAAAGGGTTTGGGCTGAAGGGTGAGGGCGAAGTTGCCAGCGTAGAGATGTTACCCGTCCTTTTTCAGGGTACCCCCTCTTTTTTCCTCTGCTCTTTTTCCTTTCATACGAAGTTTTTAAGATATATAGGATATTTAGGATATCCAGGGCTAACGCTTTCCTGTTAGAAAGTGGTAAGAATGGGGGATGAACAACCTATCAACGAAAGAACAGTATTTTTATGGACCCGCTATTCCCCTCTTCAACAGTGGAAACTGGAACCCGGCCCTTCACCCGCGCAATTCGATTGGCGAATTCATTTATACCGATGGAGGCATGCACGGCAGGTCCCCGTCGGCCAAGCCAAAATGGGGATCTAACTGGGGAGTGCCTGGCACTCGGATGAAAGTCTTGTTACACCAACGAGGCACAAGGCTTGATGTTCAGATCGATGGCAAGTCCTCTTCTTCTAAAAACGTTTATTGGAGGCAATTTGTGTCAAAGAATGGCGGTTCATTTCAGTTAGACGGACCTGGGGAACTATCATACGGAAACGGAAAACCTCCCTATCAATTTATCGCACCTGGGGCTGGATTTTCGAGTCTTGGGGACCAGCCGGGTTTTGCTATTCCTTTCCCATGGCATCCTTCGATGAAGCTGGATTTTAAAGATTACCTGATAGACTCCGACACCGGAGCCGTGCTTGGCCAGGTTAACTGGGGAATGAGTTACTCAGGCGGCCTTTCTGGAACTTATAGCTCTTATGGCGCGGGGACATTTACATACTAAAATAACCGTCGCTATCGCATTGGTTATCGCGACAGTCGTGGCAGCATGCGCTTATTGCGCATACTCCACTAGCCCGCCCTATTGGGCATCTAGTGAAATACACAGGGAAATGATGGCCAATGTGATGGTGAATAGTCTAGGTGAAGCATGTATCCGTTACCGCGACAAGAATGGTAAATTTCCATCCGATGAGAAGGAATTGTATCAGGCGATGCTTTTAGTTCCAGGATTCGAGTCGAGCTTTCGACAATATCTGAAGAATGATCAAATCATTGAAGATCCCTGGGGAACTCCGCTATCAGTGGAAAATTCCGCTGCTGGCGTGACAATTCGTTCAGCCGGACCAGATAAGCGGTTTGGAACCCAAGATGATATAACTTACACTGCCTATATGTCGACGCATCCCTAACCTGAGAGATCAAATTCGCGCAACCGCACCTATGTCACGATTCAAGAAAATAATGTTAGTTATTATAATCATGGTAATGGCGGTCGCCATCTTAGACTCAATTCCCGGGGTGCGTCTTTTTGCTCGCGCTTCCGTTCCGGGGCGGATAATCAGATGGTGCTTGGGAGAGCCAGGCGCCACCCAATGGGTCAATGATACGGTTGACCAGATTACGTATTCACAGGAGACAGCAGAACTTCAAGACATAGGAGATCGATTGATTTCGGAGTTTGGCCCAATTAGTTCGACGCTGCTGGAAGAACCCTATTCAGTCTATTCAGGAGGGAAAACAATCCCTCTGGACAAACTGCCGGTTAAATATCGTCAGCTTGGCGGTATGTTTGGCGATCATCCAGATTTAGTCCTGCATATGAACAAAGACAGCGTTCCAATGGCCGTAATTATAAGCTGGGGCCATATGCGACAGAGTATCACGATATTTTCCAAACCACCCTCTCCTCCTCCTCAAGGATTTTTTGTGCGCAAACTGAACGACCGTGTCTATGTGGCAGCAGGCGAAAGCTAAAAATAAAAAAACGATTTCATCCTAAAAATACCCTTATCTTAACACCATTCGTGACAGGCATCTTTTCCAACTGGTTTTAATCTTCTGCTTGCCCTTCTAAGTGGAAGCGGGCACAGGTTCCAAAGGCATCGCGGCGAGCGGCGCTTCATTGTAGCGGCACATCCGCTCGAGGCAACGCTGGAAGGCGTCGTGGCCGCGGATGATTTCAATCTCGACCCGGAGAAAATAGACCGGAAGAGGCCGCTTGCCGAGGCGCGGAAAGCGGACGGAATCCTTTTCCGTCGTGATCACGGCCCGGGCGCCGCGCGCCTTGCTCCGCTCGAACATCCTGGCGATTTCGTTTTCGGTGAAGCGATGATGGTCGGCGAACCGGCGGGAATAAATCAGCTCCACGCCCAGCTTGCGCAGGCCCTCCTCGAAGCTCTCGGGCTTGGCGATGCCCGAAATCATCCCGATGCGCAGGTCCTTCAGAAACGAGAGCGGCGCCACCTCGTGGGTGAAGATTTCCTCGAGGTGGAGCGGCTTGTGCGCGCACTCGACGAACTCGGCATGGCCGTTGTAGCGGCGCAATTCGGCGCGCAGTTCGGAGAGGTCGCGCCCGTCGCACTTGGTGATGAAAATGATGTTGGCGCGGCGTAGTTGCTCGGGCGGCTCGCGCAGAAGGCCCCGAGGCAGCAGGTGCCGATTCGCGAAGGGCGATTCGCTGTCGACCAGGACGATGTCGAGCCGTTCCTTCAGGCGCAGAAATTGCAGGCCGTCGTCGAGCAGAAGCGTGTCGCAGCCGAATTTGCGGATCGCGTGGAGGCCGCTTTTGACCCGGTCCTTGTCAACCAGCACCAGCACGTCCTTCAGGTTCGACGCGAGCATGAACGGCTCGTCGCCCGCCATCTCGGAATCGAGCAGCAGCGAGCGGCCGTCGGAAACGACCCGGGGCGGGTGCCGTTGCTCCAGGGGCCGGAACCGGTCGAGCAACTGCCGCGGGAAGGGCGGAGGCTGGCTCTTATACCCGCGGCTCAGCACCGCGACCCTGCGGCCGCGCCGGGTCAGCTCGCGGGCGAAAAGTTCCACCACGGGTGTCTTGCCGGTGCCGCCGACGGTGAGGTTGCCGACGCTCACCACCAGGCACCCCAGCGCGTGCACCGAGCCGAGCCGGGTCTCGAACCACCAAAGCCGCCAACGCACCGCGAGCCGGTACAGGCCGGAAAGGCCCAAAAGGAAGAGGCGAAAGACCCAGGCGCGAAAACCCCAGCGGCGTTCCAGAATGACATCGACGGCGAATTGTTCGAGCCGGTCAAAGCGGTTGGATCGGGACCTGGGCATGGGTTGGGAAGATAAAAGAGACAGCCATGTATCTCACAACCGCGCCTCCGAGCCAAGATGAGACATCGGCCGCGGATTCCTTCGCGTAAGTTTGGACAGGAAAAGTTGATTGCCTGGAACGACGGGAAAAAACTTGCGCCGATGGGAATGGATGACAGTCTTTCCATCCAGACCTGCCTTGATTTTGCATCCTCCGGGAGTAGGCTAAATTAATCCAGGGAAAAATATGGCCGCCACCATCATCAACGTCGAGGCGAATGTTCAGTGGAACTATTGCCTTGATCCTAAATCGAAGCACTGGGTTGCTGTGTGCGAAGTCCTCGGCTTGGTGGTTTCCGAAGAACGCTTCGAGGCTTTAAGCGTGGCGATGAACAATGCCTTGGATGTTCTTTTTCGCGAGTTAATGGCCGAAGGTGAACTTGATGCGTTTCTCAAGAAACATGGTTGGAAGAAAGAAGGCAAACCGCCTAAAAAAAGCGGACGCGTCCATTTTGAAATTCCATTTAACACGCGACGAGTGAGGCCAAGTGAATTGTCCGCCGGGCTTTGTTAAAAAGGAGCACTTCGTCCAGTTTCTCAGGGACAAGGGGTTCAAGTTTAAGAGGCAGGCCCCTCAAGTGGATGTATGGCGCAGAGGGATGGATATTGTCCAAGTTCCAAGAAAAGACCTATTGCCCGAACTGCATGTCATTTCCCAGCTAAAGGGCAAAATGTGTCGTTGCGCCGAAGCGGAAATCGCTAAATTTCTAAGGGATTCTCACTGTTGAAACACTGGGGCGGCCTGGTCTAATTTCAAACCAGGACATTACGCTCTTTTCTTGGAACGCGAAATGCGAACGATGGAGCCATCCTCATGAAGATCCGGATCCAGCATCGCACCACCTACCGTTACGCCCAACCGGTCCGGCTCGGCCCGCATCGCGTCATGGTGCGTCCGCGCGAGGGACACGACCTCCACATCGAAAGCTCGATCCTCACCATCCGCCCCGCCAACGCCGTCCACTGGCTGCGCGATGTCAACGGCAACAGCATCGCGCTGGTCGATTTCACCGAACGGGCCGACGAGCTGATGATCTACAGCGAACTGGTCCTCCAGCACTACGACTCCGACCCGCTCGATTTCCGCGTCGAACCCTACGCGGTCCAATACCCGTTCGTCTACGACCCGTGGACCCTGCCCGAGCTCACCGCCTTCACGCACATCGTCTTTCCGGCCGATGCCGAACGCGTCCGCCAATGGCTCGGCCAATTCTGGGAGCCGGGCAACCTGGTCGAGACGGTCTCGCTGTTGAAGCGGCTCAACCGCTTTATACGCGAGACGTTCACCTACACGCGCCGCGACGAGTTCGGCGTGCAGCGCCCCGCCGTGACGCTCGATAGAAACAGCGGTTCGTGCCGCGATTTCGCCACCCTTTTCATCGAAGCCTGCCGGAGTTGGGGGCTGGCCGCGCGGTTTGTCAGCGGCTACATGCTCTGCGAAGGCAGCGAATCCGGACGCGGCTCGACCCACGCCTGGGCCGAGGTCTATCTGCCCGGCGCCGGGTGGAAGGGCTTCGACCCCACAAGCGGCACGGTGGCCGGTTCGCAGCATGTCGCCGTCGCGGTCTCGCGCCACCCGGAGGCCGCCACCCCCATCGCCGGTTCCTTCATCGGCGTGCCCAGCGCCTTTTTGGGCATCGAGGTCGAGGTGAAACTCGAGCAGCTCGACAAACCGCACTTTTCGCCGCGGCAGCCCACGCTCTTTCCGGCGCCGGGCCAGCAACAAACCCAGTCCTCCCCTCCGCAGCCGGCGGGCGCCGAAACGAATGGTCCGCGGGATTCTTCCCCGCCCCCCGGTCTCCAGCGGCAGGACCGCTCCGGCCGCGCCGGCGATTCCGGATTCTCCGCCCCAAAGCATTCGGGATAACCGCTGGCATTAACATCGGAATGCGCTAAAATAATAGAGTGCCCGCTGAATCCGCCGCATGGTCGTCGTCCGCTCTCGACCCGCAAACCTGGGTTGATCTTCTCACCATCCACGCCCTGAAAGGGGACATGTTCAGCGTGAAGACCCTGACGGTCGTTCACGAAGGCGTGGAGAAATTGACGGAGGCCCGCTCCGCCCCCGGCTGTGGGATCACGATCACCAACTTCCACACGACCCTTTTCGATCGCCTCCAGCGTTCGTTCAACAATCCCAACTTGCTCAAGGAAATCGGGGTCGCCTATATGCAGGAATTCCGGATGCCGGCCATCGCGCTGAAGCATTTTGATCTCGCCCGCCTGTTCGCGCCGAAAGACCGGGACATTGAACAGCTCCAAGTGTCCGCCGCCCTGGCCGTCGCGCGGCAGATGACGGACCAATCCGCCCACAGCGGCCTGGACGAAGCCGCGCCTTCCAAGCCCGAGGTCAGCGCGCTCCTTCGCAAAACGTGCAAGCTCGCCAACGTGGTCGATACGCGGAGCCATTTGGACGAGACGGCCGGCGAATTGGGACGCAAGCAGGAAGCCTGGCGCAAGACCGGCGGGGTGAAGCAAAAGGCCGGAAGGCCGCCCGCCGATTTCCAAAAGCTCCTGGGCCGGATCAAGGGCTTGATCGCGCAAACCGACTTCGCGGGCGCCGCGGCGGCCCTCGACGAAGCGTGCAAGGCCGGCGCGCCGAGGGAGGAGTTGCAGGCCTACTACGCGCAACTGGGCCTCACCGCCTATGATTACGAACGCATGGAAGAGGCCCTCGACGCTTTCCTCCACATGCGCGACCTGGCGCCCGAGGCCATCGAAGGCTGCTTCAATTGCGGACTCGTTTACCAAAAAATGGGGCGTCTCGACGAGGCCCTCGCCTCGTACCGGGAGGCGGTGCGAATCGCGCCCGAGCACCCCAAGGCCTGGTGCAACCTCAGCTCGGTCCTGTTCGAGTGCGGAGACCACGCCGAGGCCGAACGCGCCGCGCGCCGGTCGGTGGAATTGAAGCCCGATTACGCGCGCGCCTGGGACAACCTCGCCTCCGCCCTCAGCGCCTTGAATCGCCTCACCGAAGCGGCGGAAGCCTGTCAGCGGGCCATCCACCTCCAGCCCGCCCTTCACTCCGCCTGGTTCAAATACGGGGTGGTCAACTTTCAGCTCGATAACATGATCATGGCCACCGAGGCCTTCAACATGACCGGCGATAATCCCGACTTCTTCGCTTACGTTCTCTATTACATGTCCATGATCGCGGCGCGCCGGGGCGAAATTGACCAGGCGCTGGAAAAGCTCGAGCAGGCCCGCGCCGCCGACCCGGGCAACGAGTTGGAATCCTCCGCGATGAAAGAACTTGGCGCCGCCCACACCAAGGCCGGAGACCATGAGGCCGCCGCCCATTTTTACGGCCAGATCACCGAAACGCACCCGGACGACTTCTCCGCCTGGCTGGCGCTCGGCACGGCGTGCCACCGCGCGGAGGAACTCGACCGGGCGCAACAAGCCTACCTCCGCGCCACCGAACTGCACCCCGACAATCCCTTGGCGTGGCACAACCTGGGACTCCTGGCCTCCGATCAAGGCCTGCACGGGGAAGCCCGGAATTATTTTCAGCGCGAGGTCGAACTTGCCCCCAACGACGCCAAGGCGTGGTACGACCTCGGCGTCAGTTTGCGGACCCTCGGCCTCGAGGTGGAAAGCGCGGACGCCTTCGAGAAGGCGGAAGAACTCGTCAAGTCCCTCTCGCACCGCAGCAGCGATCTCTCCGCCGCGCTCAGCATCGTCCGCCGCCTTCACCTCGGCACGCGCGTCCTGCGGACGGAATAATCCAGCGGCGGTCCATGACCGACGCTACATCGCCATCTCCGCCGCGCGGACGGTGTTGCCCAGCAGCATCGCGATCGTCATCGGGCCGACCCCGCCCGGGTTCGGCGTGATCGCCCCGGCGACCTGCCGGACGGCCTCGAAATCGACGTCGCCCACGAGGCGATAGCCGTTCTTCGCGGCGGGATCGTCCACGCGGTTCACCCCGACATCGATGACGACCGCGCCGGGCTTGACCATGTCCGCCTTCACGAAAAGCGCCTGCCCCATCGCGGCGATGAGAACGTCCGCGCGGCGGCAATGGCCGGCGATATCGCGGCTGCGCGAATGAAGCACCGTCACCGTCGCGTCGGCGTGCCTCTCCTTTTGCAGCAGGATCGCGGCCATCGGCTTGCCCACGATGTTGCCGCGGCCCAGGATCACCACTTCCGCTCCGCTCAGCGGCACATCGCTGCGGATCAGCAGTTCGTGGACGCCGGCGGGCGTGCACGGCTTGAAGAGCGGATTTTGGCCGAGCAAAAGCTTGCCCACGTTCACCGGATGAAACCCGTCGACGTCCTTGTGGAAATCGATCGCGCCGAAAATCGCCTCTTCCCTGATGTGGCGCGGCAGCGGCGCCTGGACGAGAATGCCGTGGACTTTGGGATCGCGATTGAGCCGCTCGATCAGGGCGAGCAGCTCCGCCTCGGGCGTTTTCTCGCCCAGCACGATCGTCTCGGAGCGGATGCCCAGATCCTCGGCCTTCGCCCCCTTCATCCGGACATAGGCCCGCGACGCCGGGTCCTCGCCGACCCGCACGAACGTGATGCCGGGCGTCACGCCCCGTTTTTCGCGCAGGGCAATCGTGCGGGCCTGCGTCTCGCAATGGATTTGGGCGGAAATTTGTTTGCCGTCGATGAGTCGTGCGCTGGACATGCCCTTAAATTACAGGTTCAAAGATAAGCGGCGACGCTTTTTTCATGCGGGGCCTGTTAATACCAATTCCAAATTGATTTTGGTCCAAACAATCGGTCATCCTGAGCTTGTCGAAGGATCAGTTCGGAGGGGTTTTACCGAGGCGGAACTGATCCCTCGACAAGCTCGGGATGACGGAAGGGTAAAGAATAAATTTTATTGAGAAATGGTATAACACTATTTATGGACAGATTGATCGTACTCGGAGAAGCCATCCTGAAAGGATGGCCATCATTCAGCCCGGAGTAGGCGCGGGGGACAACGTCCCACGCGCCTACCCTGGGTCCAGGGCAAAGAGGAGCAACCCTGAAAGGGTTGGATCAGTCCACTACCGCTGGGCCGGCTTCAACCCTTTCAGGGTTGTCCGTTTCTCAACCTACCCAGGGTAGGCGCTGGTGCGCCAACCCTGGGCTGAATGATTGCAACCCCGTTGGGGTTGCTGCGAACAACCGACATTAGTGTGGACAGGCCCTAACGGCGGCTGCCGCAAGGCCCGCGATTCGCGACAAAGATAAATGGAAACGGCTCTAATAATCCCCCTGCATCGTCCAACCTGAACCCATGCCTCCAATCCCATACCAGGCCGTCGGCTGGAACGACGTGTTGACTACCAGCCCGCCGATCGAGGCCCCGTTTTGAAAGATGAGATCGGGCTGGCCGGGGCCGGTCACATAAGCGGCTTGGGCGAGAATCCATCCGGCGCCCATGGACCCAATCCCGGTCCAGCCTGTCGGCACGCCGCCGGTGTTCACCTGGAGCGCGCCGATCAACGTGCCGTTTTGAAAGATGAGGTCGGGCTGGCCGGTGCCGTCGAGGCTGGCCACCGCGCGGAGTTGCCAGCCGGATCCCATCTGCCCGATGACTGTCCATGACTGCGGCACGCCCGAAGCGTTCACTTCGAGATAACCAACCTGCGTGCCGTTTTGGAAAATGAGGTCGAGGTTTCCGTCGCCCGTGATATTCCCCGCGCCGCGAAGTTCCCAACCGGCATTCATCGAACCAATGCCCACCCACGAAACGGGATTGCCCGACGCATTCAGGATCAAGGCCCCGATGAGCGTTCCATTTTGGAAGATGATGTCGGGGATGCCGTCCCCGTTGATGTCCCCGATGGCCTGCTCCTGCCAGCCGGTATTCATGGCCCCGATCCCCTGCCAGGCGTTGGGAAGAAAATTCGTATTCAACGTCAAAATCCCAAGCGATACGCCGTTTTGAAAATAGAGGGAAGGATACACATCGACAGCCGGGTAGGAATCGTTCGCGTCGGGAGCCCAGGTCGGCGTCGTGAAATTCGTTGCGCCATTGTAGTAATAAACCGTGAAACCGCCGGCGGCGTTGGCAAAAACGCTCCCCCCCATCGTCGGGGCATTGTCCTGGAAAACCGCGCTCGTCAGATTGCCGCAAAAATCGAACGCGCCGGCCCCGATGCTGGTGACCCCGGAGGGAATCGTCACCGTGGTCAGGCTGGTGCAGTATTCAAACGCATCTACTCCGATGCTGGTGACGCTCGTGGGGATCGTCACGCCGGTCAGGCTGGCGCAGTCATAGAACGTCGCCTGCCCGATGCTGGTGACGCTCGCGGGGATCGCCATGCTCGTCAGGCTGGCGCAGTATTGAAACGCACCCGCTCCGATGCTGGTGACGCTCGATGGAATCGTCAGGCTCGTCAGGCTCGTGCAAAAATTGAACGCGCCGCCTCCGATGCTCGTGACGCTATTGGGAATCGTCAGGCCCGTCAGGCTGGTGCAGTTACTGAACGCATCGTCTCCGATGCTGGTGATGCTGGTGGGAATCGTCACGCTCGTCAGGCTCGTGCAGCCATTGAACTCATTTGCCGCGATGGTGGTGACGCTCGAGGGAATCGTCACGCTCGCCAGGCTCGTGCAGTTCTCGAACGCGCCGACGCCGACGCTTGTGACGCTGCCGGGGATCGCATAGCTGCCGGCTTTGCCGGCCGGAAATTGGATAAGCATGGTCACATTCTTGTTGAACAGGACCCCGTCCACACTGCTATAGGCGGGATTCCCCGGATCCACCGTTATCGCGGTCAGGCTGGTGCAAACATAGAATGCCGCGGTTCCGATGCTGGTGACGCTGCTGGGAATCGTCACGCTGGTCAGGCCGGTGCAATCATAGAACGCATCGCTCCCGATGCTGGTGACGCCGCCGGGGATCGTCATGGTCGCCAGCCCGGGGCAATCCTCGAACGCGCCCGCGCCGATGCTTCTGACGCTGGAAGGAATCGTCACGCTGGCCAGGCCGATGCAGCCATTGAACGCATTTTGTCCGATGCTCGTGACGCCGCTGCCGATCGTCACGCTCGTCAGGCCGGTGCAGCCAACGAACGCATAGGCGCCGATGCTGGTGACGCCGTTGCCGATCGTCGCGCTGGCCATGGCGGTGCAGCCGACGAACTCATAGTCCCCGATGCTGGTGACGCTGTTGGGGATCGTCACGCTCGTCAGGCTCGAGCAGCCCGAAAACACATCGCTGCCGATGCTCGTGACGCTGCTGGGGATCGTCACGCTCGTCAGGCCCGTGCAGTCCCCGAACGCATAGTTTTCGATGGCGGTGACACTGCCGGGGATCGTGTAGCTGCCGCCCACCCCTCCCGGATATTCGACCAGCGTGGTCTGATTCTCGTTGAACAGGACCCCGTTCACACTGCTATAGGCGGGATTCTGCGGGTCCACCGTTATCGAGGCCAGGCTGGTGCAGTTATCGAACACACCCTGTCCGATGCTCGTCACGCTGCTGGGGATCGTCACGCTCGTCACCGTGGCCTGCCGGTTCCCGGTATCGAACGCATAGTCTCCGATCGCGGTGACCGGAAGGTTATTGATCGTGCTGGGGATGCTCACCGCGCCGCCCGAACCCGTATATCCCGTGATCGTGACCTGGTTGTTGCTCGTTGTGTAGGCGTACTGGGCATGCGCCGCGGCCGAAAACGTCAGCACCAGCATCAGGGCCAGGCCTGCCGGCCGGAATCGCGGGGCAAGAGAATTTCTGTTTTGGGAGGTGGTCCTTGTCATGGGGTGCCTGGACTGAGAGTTCATCATTTCGCTCCTCGGGTTTGGTTTAAAAAAGTTGCTGGGTAAAATGGAACGCGTCATGAACTATGTTATAGGAGCGCCTTCGCCCGCTTTGGAATGTAATTTTGTTAAAACGATTCTCTCATCCTGGGCGCGCCGAAGGATCAGTCCAGTTGCGTTCTTACCCAGGCGAAGCCGACCCGCCGCACGAGTGTGCGGCAAGCTCGGGATGACGCAAGGGCAAAGACCGGATTTCATTGCAAAAGGTGTTAAACACGCCGGCCCCAATTTTCGCCAAGCCCGGAATGCAAAGGTTTCTAACGCGGCCTAATGATGAATAGCGGCGCAAAAACAAAAGTCAATCCGCAATCCGAATTTGCGCCGAAAGCAGCAACTCAGGTAGCCGCAGCACGCCGGGCGTGCGGCGCCTTCCCTTCCGCAGCTCCAACGGAGACCTCTGCGAAACTCGATCCATGTCGGTTCGGTAATCCCGAAGAGATTTCACAACCCGGTGGTTGAGCGACACGCTCGCGTGGCGCGACACCACCGGTAATCGATTTTCCCCGCGTCCGACCCCGGCAGGGGTCGCACAGAGGTGGCGCCCCTGCCGGGGTGCTGTTCTTTGAGGATTCTTTCCGGTGGTGTCGCCCGCCGCGGGCTCAACCACCGGCCAGGATTGTAGCAAGCCTCTGGCTTGCCCGAAGGAAAAAAAACTTTCGCAGAGGTCTCCAACGGGGCGGCCCAATCCCAGCCCAGGGCAACGCCCTGGGAATAGGATCCCCCACGGCAAGCCCTGTAAGAACGGCCTAAATTCCGCCTTTTCCACCTTTTCCTTTTTAAGGAAATGCAACGCGGCCCGTGTCTACTTTTGCAATGAGTTCTAGGCGGATTTGCGAAGGCGGAGAAAAAGCGGGGACAGCCATCTTCAGAGCAGTTATTTATCATTGCTAATTATGCCTATCCATTTTTCCGGGCTGGGTGTGGAGGTGGGCTTTGGGCTTGTCTGACCGATGGCGCAGACCTAAGGTGACGGAATGAAAACCGTCATCGTTATGGCCACAGCTCTTGGTTTTCTACTCACTCCCTCTCTTTGCAACGCCAAACTCTGGGATACATACGCACAATGTGTTGCTAGATGGGGTCAGCCAATTAATTCGGATGATGCCGAGATAAGGCTGTTAATCAAAGTTCCCTCCTCTCTTACCTCTGTTACCTTCAAACTCTTTTCCCATAATCATATTCATGTAATCATTGGCTTCATGCATGGCGCCGTGTGCCTTGAAGACTTCAGGAAAGAATATGATGCTAAAATTACTGATGATGAATTCGAGGATACTCTAAATGCTGAGTCTGATGGTTTTGAATGGAACCATGATTCAGGTGGCATTTTGTGGATAAGAAGCGACGGAAATGCCCGCGCCGTATTTCCCCCTCAGCACGATAGTTTGACAATTGACACACAAACATTCTTTGATGCTTTTGAGGTCTCTCTCAAACACTAACGTTCAGCCTCGGCAAGTCCGGCGCAGTTGACGACCGGATCGCTGGTTTGGGGGTGACCTATCACCAGGCTGGCTGGCGCGGCTTGACATGATAAAAGGTTTAGGCTCAGCTTTGTTGTGGCGATTCAGCGAGGGAAATAGACCATGAGAAAATTTGAAGTTCACTACCTAAAGGGAGGTTCAGATAACCCTAGAGGACTTTATCACGTAGAGGCACAGCACTTCTACATAGAATCCGGCGTGGCAATATTCTATAATACCGTGGAAAGTAATAGCAACGGTTCAAAAGTCATAGAGAGACACTGCATTGCCGCTTACGCAGGCTTTCTCAGGGTGCTAGAGATAGAGATGGTAACACCGAAACTTTCTAGCGGGCCGCCAGAGGCTCTTTAGGGTAATGATGACGGGTTGCTTGAGAAAGTAAATCCCGGAACGATGCCCCTTGCTTTTACCTGTGGTGGCAAGGAAAGCCTTAATGCTGTCCAAAACAGTGATTTGAAATTAATCGAATGTGTGCTACGGTGAACGCCTATGGGTGATTCAAATCCGAAGAATAAGCAAAAGCAACAAGCTCAACACACCGCAAAGAAGGCCGGCAACCAGAAGAAACCTGCTGTATCGTCAGTTCCGGCATCAGGCAAAAAGAAGTAACCAGGGCACAGAGAGAGAAAAGGGGGCATCTTTGTTGCCTGAGTGAGCGGATGCGTGGTCACGGGTGAGGTGTCGCCTGCGTAGAGGGGAGAGTTCCTGATCAGCGGGCCAAAATGCCTCTTAAGGTGAAGCCAAAAGATGCCTGTTACCTTCCCCCCCCCCTTTTCCCTCCGCTCGTGGTAGCCGCCGCCGTCCCCAACGACGGCGCCGTCCCCCTTTCCCATGCCACGTTTGACGCGGTCATCCAGAGCTGTACACTACGATCATGACCATCAAGGCCGTTGTTCACCGAGCGGAAGAAGGCGGATTTTGGGCCGAGGTTCCCGCGCTGCCCGGATGTGTAACGCAGGCTGAAACCCTTGATGATCTGCGCGCCAATCTCAAAGAGGCCATCGAACTTTGGCTCGACGCGGAAGTTCCCACGCCTGCCCCCGACGGACCTGATCAGATACTCGAGCTTGCCCTGTGAAACAGGTATCGGGGAAGGAGTTGGCGAAAATGATCGCCACTCGCGGCTGGCTGCTGCAACGCATTTCCGGCAGCCACCATATCTTTCTTAAGGAAGGCAAAAGGGAACGCATCGTCATCCCGGTTCATGCCAATAAACCCCTCAAAACGGGATTGCTGCGCTCTTTGATGAAGATTGCGGAATTGACAGAAACAGATTTATAAAAAATAGCCGGCCCCGTGCCAGTCCCCTTTTTCCCGATGCTTTTTTATCCGGGCGTGAAATATCCGGGTTAGAGTGAAAATCGAATATTCATATTCATTTTGAGGAAAAAAAATCCTGTCGCGATCCCTGATCCCGACGTCACTTCCCGGCGGGGACGACTTCCAGGTTGGCGAATTCGCTTGTCTGCCAGCGGCTCGTCAGCAGGCCCACGAGGCCGTTTGTGAACGTGGAATCCTCGATGGGCGCGGCGACCTGAGCCCCATCGATAAAGGGGGTCACGCGCGAGCCGCTGAAGGCCAGCGCGAGCTTATGCCACTTGCCCGTGCCTAATGCGAAGGGCAGCTCGCCCGAGGCCAGCGGCTTCTCGACGGGGCCTTTCTTGACCTTGGGATCGAACAGGACGCGCAGCGACCAGTGGCCCTTGTCATCCAGGCGCAGGTGGTAGCCGTTGACGATATTTTGGCGCTTGCCCGCGCCGCTGCGCCCGATCAGCTCCACATAGCCCGGCTGCTCCAGCAGCGCCTCCGTGCTCACCCGGTAGTCCGGCCAGCGGGGATCGCCCACCACCGTGGCCGGGTCGGCGTCGGAGTTCCACCAGACGGGCCGCGCGGTGATAACCTGGCGCAGGCACTTGCCCGCGCGCCCGCAGCCGGCCGGGGCCACCTCGAAGGCTCCCTCCTGGTCGCTGATGTAGCGGGGCGTAGCGCCGAGCTCATACCCTTGAAAATCGTCGCGATAAGGCAACGGCAGCATCGCCGCGGGCGGAGGCGCGGCCTGGCCATGGCCGACGGTCGCGATGGTGCTCAGCGTGTAGAGCGCTCCCGGCTCGAACGTGAACGAAAAGGTACCCGAGGCCACCGCAATATCCGGCTGGCGCACGAACCATTGGTCCGGCTTGCCATTCATCGCCGTCTTCCAGACATGGAGCGGCCCGGTGGGCAACCCGCCGCCCAGCGCGAATGCAAGCGTGCGCGGCGCGCGGCCATCCACGGTCTCCACGATGATGGAGAAATCCTTGCCGTCCGCCGAGCGCAGCGCGACGCAACTCCCGCGCGTGTCGGTGCCATCCATAAGCAGCCTGCATGCGTGGTCCATGTATTGCCACCCCGGTTGGGTGAACTGTGTCGTGTGGGCCGTGGCCCAAATGGAGAGGCCCACCTCGTAATGCCCGCTCCATGGTTCATCCGCGAGCATCAGCCCGCAACCGGCAAACGGCTGGCCCGGCAGCACAGACCAAATCGTGGACCAATTGATATAGGAGGTTGTCTTGCTCCCGATGTATCCCTGGTTATAGAGCTTCGCCAGCGCACGCGCCCCCCCGTTGTAAGTGCCCGACCCCATCTCGCTTTGCCACAGCGGCTTGCTGCTCGCGACACATGCATCCCAGTCTTTGACCGCATTCCATTTCGGCGTGGCACCCGTGTAGTGGCAGCCGATGATCTCGAATGCGCCGCCAAGCGCCGGGTCCTTCGCAAGGCCCGCACCCACCCCCCAGTTGAACGCGTCATCGCACACGACTTTTACGTTCTTGAGGCCCGCGGCATTCAACGCGGGGCGGAATTGCTCGTACCACTTCCAGTCCCCCGCGCGCTCGTTCCAGCCACCCAGGTAATCAATATCCAGCCCGTGGTCGGACTTGGCGTGCAGCGTCCATTGGATGAGATAGTCGATATTCTCCTTCGTCCAGACGTTGTTCTTTGCCGGGTTGATCCAGTTCGGCGCGCCCCACTCCAGGCCATAGAGTTTCACGGCGGGATTGCGCTTCTTCGATTCCTCCATGAGCCACCACTCGTAGCCGCGCCGGTAGTTGGCATCGCCCGGCGTGCGCATGTGGCTCGGCTCCGCGCCGTCGGTGGAGTTCATGTCGCCGCCTATCTCCACCTTGTTGATTTGCAGGGCCGCGCCGAACCCCGGCTTGAATAAGTAATCGAGAATCTCGGAGCGTTGCGGCTCGGGATAATCAATCAACAGCCGGGAGCTGGCCCCGGCGCTCAGGGCACCGATGCCATCGAACGTGCGCCCCGTGTCGTGGGCGTCAATGGCTATCGCAATGGGTGGCGCTTCCGCTGCTCGCATAATAAGTGGAGCGGCCAGCAGGATTGCGAGCAAGTGGAACGTGCGGTTCTTCATAAGCCGGGATTTCCCAGATGGTTGCTCGTTCATGCCAGAAATAGGGACAGGGGAAATAGAAGGGGGAAATAGGGGACAGGGGGGGGAAATAGGGAGGAAACGGGGACAGGTACCCGCGCCGGGCGTTTTTTCATTCATTGGGGGTGGGTTTGCGCGGTCTGCCGGGAGGTCGGACGTTTGATTCCAAGCCATGCGCAGTGGTCAGGTCGGTTATCCATTGAGGTTGCCCCAGCGGAGTGCCGCGCGCAACACTTTGCCGCATGGAATCCAGGCTGGCAAGGGACAAGGCGCGGTGCCTGTCCCCGTTTTTCACACGAGAGTCCTGATTTGGTTCTACCGCAAAAACAGTGGAATAGAAAAAGGCATAACCAAATTGCTAAATTTATCCAAATTACCAAATTAAAGGCATGCTGAAGATGCCTTGAAAGGGTTGCGACTCTCCCATCTCAAAAAAATTTGGGAATTTGGTTCCATTTGGAAATTTGGTCCTGGTTCCGATCCGCTTGATTCCAAATGGAGCTTGGGAACAAGGAAAATCGCAGCCCTCTATTCCACTGAAAATACCGAGGAACCCAAAATGACAACCGAAAAGCTGCCCATCCCCGTTTTCACCGCCATTCATGCCTGTCCCCTTTCGCACCCTTTCGCACACGGGCCAGTTTTGATCTCGCCCCCCCCGGGGCAATTTGGTATCGGCGTGATCGCACCGATAATGAAAGGCGCATTGTTTTGATCTCGCCCCCCCCGGGGCAATTTGGTATCAGGGCAGCAGCTATCTCCACGTCAGCGCGGGAGTTTTGATCTCGCCCCCCCCGGGGCAATTTGGTATCTGTTATCCTTCGTTTGGTTGTTTCATAAAACCGTTTTGATCTCGCCCCCCCCGGGGCAATTTGGTATCGTCGAATTGATCCGTGTCGTATTCGCGATTGGTTTTGATCTCGCCCCCCCCGGGGCAATTTGGTATCCGGGGGAGGGAACGCCCCCTACGCGACTAACGGTTTTGATCTCGCCCCCCCCGGGGCAATTTGGTATCGGCGTGATCGCACCGATAATGAAAGGCGCATTGTTTTGATCTCGCCCCCCCCGGGGCAATTTGGTATCAGGGCAGCAGCTATCTCCACGTCAGCGCGGGAGTTTTGATCTCGCCCCCCCCGGGGCAATTTGGTATCTGTTATCCTTCGTTTGGTTGTTTCATAAAACCGTTTTGATCTCGCCCCCCCCGGGGCAATTTGGTATCGTCGAATTGATCCGTGTCGTATTCGCGATTGGTTTTGATCTCGCCCCCCCCGGGGCAATTTGGTATCATTACGGCGGGCACGATTACCACTGGAAATGCGTTTTGATCTCGCCCCCCCCGGGGCAATTTGGTATCCGGGGGAGGGAACGCCCCCTACGCGACTAACGGTTTTGATCTCGCCCCCCCCGGGGCAATTTGGTATCGTCGATGCAATCGTAGGCGTTGCGCAGGGCGAGTTTTGATCTCGCCCCCCCCGGGGCAATTTGGTATCAACTGGCTCTTAAGAGAAGCGATGGCGTTCTCGTTTTGATCTCGCCCCCCCCGGGGCAATTTGGTATCTGGCCTAAGCTGCTATAGCACGACAAAGGTGCGTTTTGATCTCGCCCCCCCCGGGGCAATTTGGTATCGACAGTGCCGACGGTCCATTTCGAACCAAGGCGTTTTGATCTCGCCCCCCCCGGGGCAATTTGGTATCTCTGGAACCGGATCAAGTGCTCCGATTGTGGCGTTTTGATCTCGCCCCCCCCGGGGCAATTTGGTATCGCCTGTCTCAAGTCCTTTGAATCCGAGACGCAGTTTTGATCTCGCCCCCCCCGGGGCAATTTGGTATCTGCATGGACACAGAGAACAACGCGAACCTCAAGTTTTGATCTCGCCCCCCCCGGGGCAATTTGGTATCAGTCCGTTCCAATCGGGCCGGTACCAAGGGCTTGCCGTTACCAGACCTTGATGAATTCCTGCAATTCCCGCAGGCGTTCTGCCGTGGCCGCGATCTCGGAAATGATGATTTGCGCATTCCAAGCGGTTTCCTCCAGGGGAAGCAGCCGAATGTCGCCATCGATGCCGAGCGCAACCCGCCGCATGTAGCGGATGACTTTTTCCACTTCATGGGGTTCCCCGGAAAATAGGTACATGCTGTACTGAACCCGCTCTCCGCCGAGCCTTTCAAATTCCTTGCGGAGCAGTGTTTGATGTTTCTGCTCCGGCACATCGTAAGCCAACATGAGCAACATAAACGATTAGAGACAGGCATCTCGCGGCTGAAGGACGAAGGGTTGAAAGCTCTCCCGTCCGTCCAAGGAACGGACAAACGATTCCACCATCAGCCGGAGGATGGAGCGGAGTCGAAAACCTTTTTCCCGGTAAATCCATTTGCCTTCCAGCATTTCGGCAAAATGACCCGCCATTTGTTTGGTTTCCTTCATGTCATCCCAATGGCGCATGACGGTAATCTCCACGCAACAGCGCAAAGGTTCGATCAAATCGCAGGCGAGACTGGGACGGCTGCGGCGTAGTTTATGGATAATGCCGATGCCGGGGTCCAGGCCGGAGGCTAGGCATTGCCATTCCAAGGCATGATACAAAAAGCCGTAGCCATAGTTGAGCGCGGCGTTGAGCGGATGGTCCGGCTTCCGCTTTTGGCGTTCGAACAAATCCTGGGCCATCGCGGAAAAATAACGCGGCCAGAAAAAGCGGGCGTAGCTGGCCTCCAGGCGAAGAATGCGATTGAACGAATTTTCTTTCAGTTGCGGCCTATCGGTCAGCCGGGGATCGAAGGACCGGAGCATTTCATGCTGGTTACAAACCTTGGTCCAAAGCAATCCACTGGCCAGTTGGGTCGCGCGTTGTGGCGGCAATCGGCAAAGCTTCCATTGTGCGGTTGGGTTCACATAGCGCGCTTTGGGCGTCAGGGTGAAACTTCGCCATTTCTTCTGCTGCTTTTCCCACCTCGCCATGACAACCGGGCACTGGGTTGAAAGCATTTCCAACGCGGTCTGAGACCAATGACATTGAGCCGCGAAACATTGAATGCTGCCGAGAGTTTCCACGGCGATCTTTTTGTCGCCGGAAATCAGTTTGCCCGATTCAACGCGCAAGTCCTGGCGTTCGGAGAGCAGGATCAAATGATAAATCATGCGGTCTGCCCATGCTGAAACATGAATCCAAAGCTCAGGTGGGCTTTGCTATACCGCGCGCATTATAAGCAAGCAAGTAAGCCAGAACTTCAGCACTACTCGGTTTTTGCTGTGTAATATCCTTTGGGCAATCTGCCAGAGGCGTCGCCGATTTATCCTTGAATTCCGCTAATTGAAATTCGATTTGGCCATTTGTCTTGAGCGCCGCCACGCGATACCAAAGACAGCAAAAAACCTTGTCCTCAGCCTTATCACAAATTGTGCCATCAACAGTCAAAGGTAGCTTGAGCAAATCGCCCTTCATCAACTTACCTTTCAATTCCAGTTTGCGAAGAAAAGGGCGACTAAACTTCGGCTTCCAATTTTTACCCCGCTGACGCATATTCTTGATGTTGCGTGGATGAGGGATCAGGAGCCGCTCGAAAACGGTTTTGAGTTTTCCCTGTTTGTCTTTGACGGCACCACTCCAGATTTCACACCGCAAGTAACCTTCTGTGGCGACTTTGAAGCCGATGGGATCTTTTCTGAGCGTGTTGTAGTGGGCGATCAATGAAGTGGGCTGTTCGGCACCTGCTTGGACGGGAATTCGCTCCACGAGTGTTCCGTCGGTAAGTTTAAGCTTTTTCTTGCCGTTTTGCTTGGTCCATTCTCGAATAAGCTTCTGAGGGAGCTTGGCTGCTGGAATCCCTGAATTATTCAGCCATTTTTCGGCATTCTTAACCGGGATCGACGAGTCGTCGGCATTCGCTGAATTTTCGGGGAGTGGTTTTCGTGACCAGAGATTGCCCTCTTCGTCCTGTCCGTAGATCGTTTCCTCCATCCGGCTCTGTTTCGATTTTTTACGGCGCGGCTTGATGACTAGGCATTCGTCTGAGGGCAACTGCGTGAAGACTCCCGGATTTGGCCCGGCTTTTTGTAGAGCCTTCATTTCAATAGAACCGGCTCTGTTCTCAGACGGGTAATAAAAGATGCCCCCATATTGAACGGTGTTCAGTCCCTTGCCCGGTGGAATATAGGAAAGGGTGATTGCATCGTAGAGATGGTGCCGCAGATCGTTGCGATTCTTTTTGGGCACACCCCAAGCCTCCCTGCAAATGGAGGTCATGTAGCCGGTGGGTGTTCCAATACGCCGCACCATTTCCGTGGCATCACCCTTGATGTTAAGCCAATGGGCCACCTCATCGCGCAATTGACGGGCCAGTTGTGCCATCCTGGTGGTGTTTTGCCATTGGGGACATTCGGATTCCTCACGGACAAACAATTCACGCTTGGCGCGGTTCCATTTCATTTTTGACAAATACTGCTTCACGCCGTCGCGCCCGATGAATTCAAAAGGTGTTCGTTTGCCCTTGTCGGAGTTGGTCGGGCCATGGGTTAGGACGAGATTGATCATTTCGCTGATTCCTCCTCGTTCGCGGGGGAAAATATGATCCACCTGAAGCTGAGGACTGAGGGCGTCGCCCAACTCCTTGCCGGTGCAAGGACAGATTCCGTTTTGCTGATCGAAAAGCAGAAGGCGTTTGCGATCACTTGCGTTGCCGGCGCCCTCCAACTGCTCAAAAAGTTTGTCCTTAAAATCGCGCCGGGCTTTTTGATCTTTTTGGATTTCCTTCGCTTCTTTTTTGTCGCGGGGAATATCGCCAATGACCTCGACCACGACGTAATCAGGATGCGTCTTTCCATTCAACTGTTTTTTGAGTGTGCCATCGGCCATGAGCCGCTTCAAGAGGCCGTGGACGGCTTGGGTGTCTTTGCTTTCGCGGGGGCCGAGCAGAAACTCGACTTGCGGATAAACCCCGTAGTCGCGCTCGGGGTCCCGGCGCCATTCATAATAGGTTTCCAAATTGGCGCGAATGGCTGCTGGATGGAAATTCGTGCCGTCTTGAGTGGCGGTCGCGTAAAGGCGTTGGGCCGATTCCGCACCGAGCGACGCCCGCTTTTTGAGGACTGTCATCTCGGGCTTGAGCAGGTCGCCTAATCGATCGAAGTATTCATTGTTCTGGGACTCGTTACTGGCCAGGACAACCTCGGCCTCTTTCTTAAACTCCAGGCGAATGGTTCTCTTATCCTTGCGGGGTTGCCTGGCAATCACTGCCTGCGCGTCCTCCTCCACTAGACGGATCGCCCATTGGATAACAGCAGGAGGAGCGTACAAACGAGATTCGCTTTTTTCGATAAATTCTCGCTCGGCGAGAAATTGAACAATCTTGAATTTCCTAACCTCCAGATTGTCGTTCAAGGCGCACTTCATGCCCGGCGTTAGTCCAAGACGTTTCGCATACGGACAATCTTTGGTTTTCCTTTCCGCCAAGGCACCCGGCTCCTTTCGGTGGTAATCGAGAATTTCTTTCAATTCGATCAACGCTTCTTCCAAATTTGTTTGCGAGAAGTATTGGGAATTCTTCCTACATATTTCTTCAAGATGCTCCCTCACCAATTCGCGAGGAAAGTTGTGTTTGCGGGCAGGCGGTCGGAGATTCGGTTTCTTCTCGCGAAAATGAGCTTCCAGTGCTTTTAAAATGGGATTTTCCGCGTAACGAGCCGTCGCCCCATCGATCTCGGCGTATAGACGCGCTCGCTTTTCATCTGTCAATTCCATCTCAGAAAGCTGGTACTTTAACTCTTTGCCGTATTCCGGCTTGCACGCCGTGGTTCCTGCCCAACTCAAGATGTCTCCGAAATTCAAACCCTCTCCCCAGGGATGCGTTCCTTCCTCCGTCAAGTGGTAGTCATACCCACGATGACAAATAAGATGCCGAAGGCATACCACGAGCGCCTCCGCGCTTTTCAGACCTTTGCCTTCGGTGACGGCATCCAGGCGCAAACGGAAAGGTTCGTGATTGGGTGTGGTAAAGGGCGATGTGGGGAAGCCATATTTCACGCACCATGCCTGCAAGAGAATATTCCTGTGCTTGCGACTTTTGCGTGCACGCCGCGCGGAGCGTTTTAACCGGCGATTTTCCAAAGGGGCTGACTCGGGAAGGGTGAAAAGATATGTCCTGGCGTGAAGAGACTGTTGCCCCTTTCGGAGATAAATGCCAATGCCCTCCAACCCAATGTCAATTCCCAGCACTAAGGCCGAGGTGTAAAATTCGTGGTTTCTCCACGAGGAAGATTCAGCCGTTTTGAGCAGATACTCCATGGCTTGACCTTTAGCGCTTGTCGGCTAAGATAGCAATTAGATCAAAACCTGTGGAATCGTTGGCCTTGGAGAGCGACCCATAAGAACCCACAACTCTGGCACGAGGGCGTTTCGCACGCCCTCTTTTTTTGCCTCTCGCTAGTCTGATCCGCGTTTCGGACCTTTTTTGTAACCCGAAGAAAAAGGGCACACGCGCAATTAAGCGACTCCTCCCTAAATCGCCTCGGTCGACAATATCGACTAAAAAAATAGGATAGGGTGGCTTTTTAAGCCAAGCCGCGAAACCGGCCCGGCGGCGGACGGCGGCCCGCTCCGCCCCGCGCAATTATGGTGCATCCCGGCTCGGAGACGGGTAGCTTTCCCGCCTCATGAACGGTCGCAGGACAAGCAATCTCATCGCCCTCATCGGGGGCTTTCTCCTGGCGCTCGCCGCCGGGGCGCCGGGGCAGGATGCGGCACCGTCCGGGCTGGCGATTCCGCCCGCGCCTCCGCCCATTGCGCCCGCGCCGACGCCGCCTCCGCGAACGCTCTCGCCGGTCATCTGGACGGAGCATCCCGACGTGGTGCAGCGCTTCGGCGTCGACGGCGCGAGGGTCCGGCAAATGGTGGATGCCTCCCTCCTCAAGCTCACCAGCGCGTCCGACCTCGGCACGGCCTGGACCCGTCTGGGCATCACCCCGCGGGACGTGGTCGGCATCAAGATCACGACGATGGGCGGGCCGTTGCTTTCCACCCATCGCCCCATCGTCCAGGCCATTTGCGACGGCTTGCAGGCGGCGGGGGTTCCGCCGTCCCACATCATCGTCTGGGACAAGGACGCCTCCGACATGTGGAGCGCCGGTTACGAGCCCGCTCCCGCCACCGACTCGCATGTCGGCATCGCCTCGATCTTCCCCGGCACCGGTTACGACCCGGATGTCGTCTACAAAAATGGACTGCTCGGCACGCTGATCTGGGGCGATTCCGAGTTCATCCGCCACGGCAACGACGACGATCTTTCGCAGGCCGTGCGCCAGGCCGTCAAGAACAAGGCCTATCGTGATAATGCCGGCACCGGCGGCATCGGCACAGGCGACGATTCCCTGACCGGCTCGACGGCCCCGCAGACCAGCAACCTGTCCCACTTCGCGCGCCTGGTGACGACCCTCTGCACGAAGATCATCAACGTCCCTGTCCTGACCGACAATTCCTACATCGGCATCAACGGATGCCTTGGCAGCCTTGCCTTGGGCTGCGTCGACAACAACCGGCGTTTCCAGGGCGACCCGACTTACGGCGATCCCGCCATCTGCGAAATTTTGAGCAAGGACTTTATTCGCCGCAAGGTCGTCGTCCATATTCTCGACGCCCTGATCTCCGAATACGCGGGCGGGCCGCGCTTTGACCCCCAGTTCACGAAATCGATCGGGGCGATTTATGTCAGCCGCGACCCCGTCGCCATCGACTCGCTGGTCTTGCAGCGGCTGGAGCAATGGCGCGCCGCTGACAAACAGGGACGCATCGATCCGATCGGGAAAAGGGCCAGCCACATCCATAGCGCCGCTTCCTACGATCTCGGAACCGACGATCCGGCGCGGATCCAACTCGTGAGGTTGCCATGAACGGGCCGACTCCCGGCGCGCAGGCGATGGATCGGCTGCTCGATCTCATGGCGCGTCTGCGCGCGCCCGACGGCTGCGTCTGGGACCGGGAGCAGACACCCGCCACGCTCAAGCCGCAGATGCTGGAGGAGTGCTACGAGGTGATCGAGGCGATTGACTCTGGTTCGCCCGGACACCTGACCGAGGAACTGGGCGACCTGCTGCTCCACATCGTCTTTCAGGCCCAGATCGCGCGCGAGGCGGGGGAGTTCACGTTCGCCGACGTGGCCAACGCCATCGCCGACAAGCTGGTCCGGCGGCATCCGCACGTTTTTGGAGACCAGAAAGTGGCCGATGCGGCGGGCGTCGTTGCGCAGTGGCATCAGTTGAAGAAGGCGGAGAAGCCGGAACGCGAAAGCGCGCTCGACGGCGTGCCCCGCGCCCTGCCGGCCCTGATGCGCGCGGAGGCTTTGCAAAAGAAGGCGCGCCACGTCGGTTTCGACTGGCCGGATGTCCGGGGTTCGCTCGACAAGGTGCGGGAGGAAGTGGCCGAGGTGACGAAGGAAATCGAGTCCGACCTCGCGTTTGCCCACGCCAACGAGGCGAAGCTTGTGCCCGCCCCGGAAACGGCGGAGGAGATCGGGGATCTCCTCTTCTCCATTGTCAACCTGACCCGGCATCTCAAGCTCGACGCCGAGGAACTCCTCACCGGCGCCAACGACAAATTCGCCCGCCGTTTCCGCGCCGTGGAAGAGCGGATCAAAGCCACCGGCAAGGCCATGACCGACTGCACCCTGGAGGAACTCGACGCCGCGTGGAATGCCGTGAAGGCGGATGGGTAACGGCCGCCACATGAGTTTGCCGGGCTGGTTTCGAGGCTTGGCTTAAAAAGCCACCATATCCTATTTTTTTAGTCGATCTTGCCGACCGAGGGGAATTAGACCGCTAATTCTTCGTGGCCCCTTTTTCACAACTCATACCAATTCCAAATTGATTTTGGTCTAAACAATCGGTCATCCTTGTCTAAGAATCAGTTCGGAGGGGGTTTTACCGAGGCGGAACTGATCCCTCGACTTGCCTTTAGTCCTGAGCTTGCCGAAGGATCGGGATGACGGAAGGGTAAAGAATAAATTTTATTGAGAAATGGTATAAGTTGCTCGCGTCCGCCGATGAAATGAGGAAGCGGGGAGCGGTTGAGGAATGCAGAAACGGCCGGGAAAAGTTTCGTTTTCATGGAATCAATTGTGCAGAACGGGGCCGGTAAGTTGGGGGTCGTTTTCGAGAATGCGTCTGGAAGGAAGTTTTTGCAGTTCGCCGTGGTAGGCGCAAAGGCCGGTCCAAAACCGAGATGCGAGGCGGTCCAATAAGGTGACACCCAACGGGGTAATGGAACGGTAAGAAAACGGGGGGCAATGCGAGAAGGGTTTTAGCGCGATTCCGGGGCGTCTCGAGCAAGAAAGTTGAGCAAGGCGCGCACGGGGAATCAGCATCTTCCGGCCATCGGAATACCCTGCGCTACGCCCCGGCACTTTTTATGGAACGACTAAAACAACTTCGCAACTTTTCTGTTAATCGGTGGTTTTCTAAATCAATATGCCTCATTCTCCTCCAGGCATGAATCGAAGAAGATTTATAAGCGTGGCATCCGTGGCAGGGGGATCGGTTTTTCTGCCGTTTCCGAAATTACTTGGTGCTCAGGGTGCGAATGAAAAGTTGAATATTGGCATGATCGGACTCGGAAATCAGGGAAGACAGCGATTATCGGAAATACTTGCGTGTGCCGTCCCGGTGACTGCTCTTTGTGATGTGGACGATCAGTCTCTTGCCAAAGCAAAGGCACTCCTTTCCGCGGCAAACCAACCACTTCCGAAAACCTATTTGGACTACAGGGAGCTTCTTCGCTCCGATGTAGATGCGGTGGTCATTGCCACGCCGGATCATTGGCACGCACCAATCGCCGCCGCAGCCTTGAAAGCGGGGAAGCATGTTTTCTGTGAAAAGCCGCTGACTCATACCATTTCCGAGGCGCGTGACCTGCGTCTCCTTGCGGGCCAATCTCCAAAACTCGCGACGCAGATGGGCAATCAGGGCAGCGCCTCGCTTTTTATGCGGCGGGGAATCGAGATCGTTCAAGCCGGGGTCATTGGTTCCGTACGCGAGTTTCATGTCTGGGCGCCGCCGAGCCTCTCCTTCAAGCCGGGGCAGGACGCTCCGACGGGTGAAGATCCGGTGCCTGCCGGTCTCCATTGGGACAACTGGATCGGTGTGGCGCCGTTTCGACCGTATAAAAAGCATGAGTATCATCCCCTGGCTTGGCGGGCTTGGTATGATTTCGGGGGCGGATCCATTGCCGATTGGGGTTGCCACGGGTTGAATTTTCCCTGCCGCAGTTTGAAACTCGATTATCCCCATCGTATCTCACCCGATATCCCGGGAGCCTATACCTACGGCTATCCCTCGAAAGTGCGCCTTCGCTACGATTTTGGAGCACGCAGTAATCTGGCGGCGGTGACGGGCTGGTGGTACGATGGTGGAAGGCAACCGGACCGGCGCCTTATTCCCAAAAGCATTGTCGAACATCTCGGAAAGATTCCGGATGGCGGATGCCTGCTCTTGGGAGAGAAGGGATTTACTTTTGGATCTCCCCATATCGGTGTGGAATATATGCAACTCTGGAACGAGACGCGGTTTTCTGGGATCACCAACCACAAGGCCGGCGCTTCCGTTCCCCAGACGTTGCCGCGCGCCAAGGGGCATGTGGAGGAATGGATTTCGGCTTGTCGCGGCGGACCGGCGACTTTTTCCAATTTTGAAACGGGCGGGCATCTCACGGAGATTGCTCTCGCGGGTGTGGTGGCTCTTCGTGCCCAGAAGGAGCTTGCCTGGAACGGCCCGGCCATGCGCGCGGAGAATAATCCGCAAGCAGATCGATTCATCCGGGCCGAATACCGTAAGGGCTGGATTTGATGGCGTCATTTTTTCTCCCATGTTTTCATAACTGATCAATTATTACCTCTACTCATGAGCAACTCTCCATACTTACTCCGTTTCGTTTCCCTTGCCTCGCTGATCTACCTGGCCATCGCGGCCACGGCGACAGCAGGTCCTGAGAAAATCCTCTTCTTTACCAAGTCCAGCGGCTACGAGCATTCGGTCATATCGTGGAAGAAAGGCCAACCCAGCTTCGCGGAAAAAATTCTGCTGGAGTTGGGGAAGCAAAACGGGTGGGAATTCACATTTTCCAAGGATGGCTCAAAATTCAGCAAGGAGTATCTTTC
The DNA here is from genome assembly GCA_963702985.1 of uncultured Verrucomicrobiae bacterium. Lineage (GTDB taxonomy): Bacteria > Verrucomicrobiota > Verrucomicrobiia > Methylacidiphilales > UBA1321 > JABDGH01. The sequence continues at coordinate 2,956,565 of OY969777.1, read as the reverse complement.
GCAGTTTAACGCCGTTTTCTTCTACACCACCGGCGACCTCTGCACGCCCGGAACCGACAAGCAACCCCCGATGACTCCCGAGGGAAAACAGGCATTGATTGATTTCGTGCGGGCCGGCAAGGGCTTCATCGGCACCCATTCCGCGAGCGACACGTTCCATACGGACAACGAGTCCAAGAAAGGGCCGGACCGTTATTTGAACCACGGCCCCCAGGCCGACCCCTATGTGCGCTTTCTGGGAGGCGAATTTATCAAGCATGACGCCCAACAGATGGCGACCGTTACGGTGGTGGACCACAAATTTCCCGGTTTTGAAAATCTAGGGCCGAGCTTTGCCTTTCTGGAGGAGTGGTATTCGCTCAAGGACTTCTCTCCTGATGATCATGTGCTGACGGTGATCGATGCGCCGCACATGATTGGCAATGAATACAAACGCCCTCCATTTCCGAACACGTGGGCCCGCATGGAAGGGAAAGGCCGTGTCTGGTACACCGCGATGGGGCATCGGGAGGATGTGTGGACCAATCCGATCTTTCAGCAAATTCTCGTTGGCGGCATCAAGTGGGCTCTCGGGGAAGTCCCGGCGGAGGTGCCGCCAAACATCAAGGAGGCAGCTCCCGGCGCCTACACGAATCCGCCTTATGCTGATTCGAGCCCCAAGCCTCCGGCGGCAGCTTCCGCCGGCCCCTCTTCCAACGCCGGCCCGGAACCGAGTCCCGCCGCCGAGCCCAATACCCTGGCCGATCAGGAAAAGGCCGAGGGTTGGCACTTACTCTGGGATGGAAAGACTACGGATGGATGGCGGAGCGCACGATCCGAGAACTTTCCGGCCGAAGGCTGGTCCATCAAGGACGGTGTGCTGACCGTTCATGAAAACGGCAGTGAAGAGTCGGCGAAGGGAGGCGATATCATCACCCGGAAACGTTACGCCAATTTCGAACTGACAGCCGATTTCAAGATCACGCCGGGCTGCAACAGCGGTATCAAGATCTTTGTGCAGCCGGATATTTCCCCGATCAACAAGAAAACAGGCCTGCCGACGGCTGTCGGTTCCGCGATCGGCATGGAATTCCAGATTCTGGACGATGCCCTGCATCCCGATGCGAAGCTTGGCCGGGATGGAGACCGCACGATGGGCGCCCTCTACGACCTCATTTCTCCGCCGAAGGACAAGAAGGTGATGCCGATGGGTGAATGGAACCATGCACGGATTATCTCGCGGGGGAAACATGTGGAATTTTGGTTGAATGGGGAAAAGACAGTTGAGTTTGAGCGAGGATCCCCGGAATTCCGTGCCGCCGTAGCCGCCAGCAAATACCACAATATCCCGAATTTTGGAGAATGGGCCGATGGGCATATCCTCCTCCAGGAGCATGGAAGCGAGGCCTCCTTCCGCAACATCAAGCTTCGCGAACTTTCCGCAAACTAAACCCCATGCCATACCCCATGAAGAACATCAGCCCCATGTACGGAACCGTTTCTGGAATGCCCCGGCGCACCTTTCTCAAGGGAGCCCTCGCCGCGGGAGCCTCCGCATTCTTTCTGCCGCGCCTGTCGGCTGGAGAACCTTCGGGTGGAAAAATTAATCTGGCCTGTTGCGGAATAGGCAATCGAGGTGCGGAGGACGTGCATGGATTTGCCAATACGGGCATGGTAAATTTTGTCGCCCTGTGCGACACCGATATGGGCGCTCCGCAAACCTTGGGAGTATTGAAGATGTTCCCCAACGCGCCGCGCTTTCAGGACTTTCGGCAAATGTTCGACAAAATGGGAAACCAGATTGATGCGGTCTGTATCGGGACCCCCGATTTTTCTCACTTTGCCATCGCCATGATGGCGATGTCGCTCGGCAAGCATGTCTATTGCGAAAAGCCCATGGGGCAGAGCTTCCGGCAGATTTCCCTGATGATGGAGGCCGAGAAAAAATACAAAGTCGCCGCCCAGATGGGTAATCAGGGACACTCGGAGGCGAACTACTTCCAATTCAAGGCATGGACCGAGGCGGGAATCATCAAAAATGTCACCAAGATCACCGCTTTCATGAACGGACATCGGCGCTGGCACGGCATGAAGGTGGATGGGTACCTGCCCGAACAGCCGGTCCCCAAGACTCTCGATTGGCCGGATTGGCTTTCGGAGGCGCAGTTACATGCCTATAACAAGGGCTATGTGAATGGTGAATGGCGTTCCTGGTACGACTTTGGCAATGGAGCCCTTGGTGACTGGGGTGCCCACATTTTCGATACCGCCCATGAATTTCTGCAACTGGGGCTGCCGGCTGAAGTAGAGGCCGTGAATTTGGACGGATGGAATCCCTACATTTTTCCGCAAGCCTCCACGCTTGCTTTTCGTTTCCCTGCGCGCCAGACGATGCCGCCGCTCGAATTGACTTGGTACGATGGCATAAAGAATCTCCCGCCGCTCCCCGCGGGGTTTGGCGCTGCCGTGGTAGACCCCAATATTCCACCACCGGCCGATGGTCATAAAGATTCCCTTAAGAATGCGCCGGGTAAAGTCATCTACGGCGAGGGACTGACCTTCAAGGGCGGATCTCATGGATCCACCCTTCGGATTATTCCTGAAGAGAAGGCCAAAGAGATGGCCTCGCAACTTCCCGGGGTTCCGAAGAGCCCCTCCAATCATTACCAAAATTTTCTCCGTGCCTGTCGGGGCGAGGAGAAATGTCGTTCCTCCTTTGCGGTTGCGGGACCGCTCTGTCAGACGATGAATCTCGGGGTGATTGCCCAGCGCCTCAACACGAAGTTCCATTTCGACCCGGCAACCAACCGCATCACTGACGATGCCAAGGCCGATGACCTGCTGGCCGGCGTCCCTCCCCGCAAAGGATGGGAGCAATTCTATAATCTTTGAGAAATTGCTGCTAATGATGGTTTAGATCGAGGCCGCGCGTGGTTTAATTCTAATATCAGTAGCGTCCAATCTTAACTACCACAACGGCAATTGGTTGCAATCACAGGGCTTTCGGTTTGCATCATAGGTCTTTGTAAGCAGTTCTTGGAGAGAGATTTGTTCAAACGGGGTCACGCTCAAAATCTGTAGAATTTCGTAGAGGCTCGGTTGGAGATGAAGTTGCTTTTTCACGATGGCCACCAGGACGTAAACGCAGACGGCGCTCCAGATTTGCGTTTTCACGGCGTTGTCGCTGGTGCCGTAAAAGGTTTTGATGCGCAGGTTTTGTTTGATCCAACGGAAGAACAACTCGATCTGCCAGCGCTTGGCGTAGAGCGCGGCGATGGTCGCGGCGGGCAACTCGAAGTGGTTGGTCAGGAAAACAAACGTGCGGTGGTTGGGCGCGTCGTAAAATTTGATGCGGCGCAGTTTGGCGGGATAATGGTGACGGGCGTCGACTCCCGTCGGGCGCACCGTCTGGTCGCAGCGCACGCCGGTGGCGAAGTCCACCGGGTGGGAATAAAGTCGCGCCAGTTTCACGCCTTTTTTGGTGCGCGTGATAAAGAACGCCCCGGCCTGGGCCAGGCGATAAAGCCGGGCGAAATCGAGATAGCCCCGGTCCATGATATAGAACGCGCCCGGCTCGAAAATCAGCAGATCGAGCCAGTTCACCTCGTGGATATCGCCGGGCGTGACGTGGATCATGGTGGGAATGGCTCCGCGCAAATCGAGCAGGGTGTTGATCTTGATCGCCGCCTTGGTCGAGCGAAAGTGCGCCCATGGAAACACGCTCAGGCAGAGATCGACGGTCGTGGCGTCGAGGGCGTAAACGGTCTGGTCCAACTCCACGCCGAAGGAATCCTCCGCGTAAAGACGCCGGGCTTTGCCGATGAGATGGCCCGCGAGATCGGCATACATTTGCCAGGGACGATGTTCGTTGGCGTGGGCCAGCGTGCTGCGCGACACCGCGCCGCGAATCCCCAGATGGTAAAGCTGCGAGGAGCGCGAGCGCAGACAGACTTCGATGTCCCGCAGGCTCTCCCGGTACGTCAACTGGGCGAAGGCCAGGCAGAGAAAGTGATCCCAGCACGAAAACCGGTAAGCTTTGTAATCGCCGCGATGTCGCGTCACCAAGCGGCGAAAGGCATAGTGGGGAACCCACTCCATGAGTTGAGTAAAAACCATTTTCGGCGGTTGCATCCCGCCAGAATAACGACGCCCCGCTCATGTCGTGAGCACCCTTGATTTTTCCTTGCTTGCTTCAAGCCAAGAACTTACAGTGCAGTTCTTCCGCGAAGATTGGACACCACTGTTCTAATATGAAACCTTTTATCTATATGGTGGCCGCTGCCATCTATCTGGCGCTTGTTGCTCCCATTGATGGCTCAATCGTGACCAGGAGTCCGGATGGAAACGTCGTCATGGAAGTCGGCACGGACCAAGCGGGGCACTTGAATTACAGTCTGACTTTTCGGGGCACACCGGTCGTTTTGCCCTCGACTATTGGAATTTCAATCGACGGCAAGGACTTGGGCCAGGACGCCAAGCTTGGGCAGGCCGCCACCCGTGAGATCAACGAAACCTATCCGCTGCTCGGCGTTCATTCGCTCGCGACGAACCACGCCCAAGAGGCCGTGATTCCGATCACGGGCGGCCCGAATCAAACCTCATGGTCTCTGGAAGTGCGCGTTTTCAATGATGGCGCGGCCTACCGTTATCGCGTGCCGGGCGCGGACAATCGAAAAGTCGATGGCGAAGTTTCCTCGTGGGTCATGCCGCGTGACGCCACGATTTGGTTTCAGAATGATCTTGGTTCCTATGAGGGGCTCTATACCCAAACGACCATCGGGGAGATTAAACCGGGCACGATCCTGGCTTTCCCCACCACCTTGAAATTGCCGAATGAGAGTGGCTACGCCACGCTCACGGAGGCCAATCTCGTGAACTACAGCGACATGGTCGTTAAGGCCGGTGCCGATGGTGCGTTGAAGGCCTATTTTCACGCCGATCCCAAAGGCTGGACCGCGACCGGCGAAATTCTTTCCCCGTGGCGCACGACCATCGTTTCGTCCGACCTCAATGGTTTGGTCAACTCCGATATCGTGCACAATCTATGCCCCCCTCCCTCGCCGGAAATGGCCGGCGCCGATTGGATTCGGCCGGGACGCAGCAGTTGGCAATGGTGGAACAGCGGCGGTCCGAAACTCGAGGAGCAGCACCAGTGGGTCGATTGGACCAAACAACTCGGCTTTGAATATTATCTGGTCGATGAAGGATGGTTCGGCTGGAAACCGAAGGATGGCAAAACGTCGTGGGACGAAATCAAGGAGATCGTTGATTATGCCCGCACTCAAGGCGTCAAAGTCGTCATCTGGGTCAACAGCAAGGAAGTCTTCAAACCCGAAGATCGCCAGGCCTATTTCGCCAAGGCCAAGGCATGCGGAGTGGCCGGCCTGAAGATCGATTTTCCTCCTCGCGGCAGTGTGAACGTCATCAATTGGTACGAGGACACGCTGCGCGATGCGGCCCCGCTGCATTTCATGATCGATTTCCATGGCGCGGTCAAACCCACGGGACGCGACCGCACCTGGCCGAACGAGATCAATCGCGAGGGCATTCGCGGACACGAATACCAGCTCGCCCGCTACAACCGGATTCTTCCGCCGGAACACGACACCATCCTGCCCTTTACGCGCTATATCAACGGACACGCCGATTACACGCCGACCGCTTTTAACCCCAAGGAATTGAAAGGCTACACGTGGCCTCGGGAATTGGCGCAGGCCGTGGTCTTCACCTCGCCGTTCTTATGTTACGCCGATCATCCGAAATTTTATCTGGAAAATCCGGCGCTCGATGTCCTGCAGGCGATTCCCTCCACCTGGGATGAAACCCTTGTTCTGCCCGGCAGCGAAATCGGCAAAGTGGCGGCCTTCGCGCGGCGCAAGGGGGACCGCTGGTTCATCGGCGTCATCAATGGCGGCGATCCCAGCCATCTCGATTTCAACTTCAAATTCCTCGGCGCGTCGCCGTATGACATGGTGAAAGTGGAAGACGTGCCGGATCGGGACGACGCCTTGAAAAAGACCAAAGTCACCGTGCAACGCACCGATCACCTCGCCCTGGATATCAGGCCGGAGGGGGGGTTTGTCGGGTGGCTGCAACCGTCCAAAAAAGCTCCCTGACAAGAATGGCACTAAGATAAGGGCATTTTAGGATAAATTTGGACTTTTCAGCCAGTAAGCGCAACTTGGCACTTTCTGACTCTGAAAAGCGTGCTTTTGGAGTAGTTGTTGGAACCCGTTGATTTGTAGATCAAAGCGCTTAACTTAGCGCCATTCGGGACAGGCGGAATTTAGGCCGCCCTTACAGGGCTGCCTCGCGGTGGATCGTATTCCCAGGGCGTTGTCCTGGGCCGGGGTTGGGTCGCCCCGTTGGGGCTTCGGACGGGAAGGAATCAGCGACCGTCATAGATTGCCGCTACAGACTGCACCGCCGCCGGGCCGCGGACGACCGGGAGGTCGTCCCTCCAGGAAGCTACCTCCACCGGGCGGCAGGCAGCCGATGGTGCTGGATTTTTATGACGATTGGACGGGACAACGCATCGCTATTTTCTATTATGCCACGCAGGCATTGGGCGGTTCGGTCGATTTGGATTGGGTTCATTTCGATTAATGGAGGCTTCTATATTTATGTTACGGATTAGCTATTCATTTATTTTGGCAACATGCCTGGCCTTGCAGTTAAGCGCGGCATTGCTTCTGGCGGATGATCAACCACCGAAATGGGGGGAGTGGCCCACTTGGGGCGATCAGGGGGATGGAACCTATAGGAACCCAGTTCTGCCTTCGGATTACAGCGATATCGATTGTATAAGGGTCGGGGCGGATTACTACGCCGTTTCGTCAACGTTCCAGTTTTCGCCCGGTATTGTCATTTTACATTCCAAAGATTTGGTGAACTGGTCGATTCTCGGACATGTCGTTTCCGATATTGGCGTCATTGGGCCCGATATGACGTGGGCAAAGATGAATCGTTACGGCAAGGGAATCTGGGCGGGAGCGATTCGTTTTCATGACAAGAAATTCCGGGTCTATTTCGGCACGCCGGATGAGGGCTATTTCATGTCGAGCGCGACGAACCCGGCGGGGCCGTGGGAGCCTCTCCACAAAATGGAGTCGTTCGGCGGCGGCTGGGATGATTGTTGTCCCTTTTGGGATGATAATGGTCAGGGTTACTTTGTCGGTTCGCACTTTAGGGACGGCTACAAAATCCATCTTTGGAAACTGACGCCCGATGGACGCGATGTTGTTCCCGAGTCCGACCAGGTGATCCACCAATCGCGCGGCAGCGAAGCGAACAAACTCTATAAGATCAACGGAATCTATTATCACTTTTACAGTGAAGATCGAGGTGGAGAAGGACGTGTCATGATGATGGAACGTTCCAATTCCATTACAGGTCCCTACACGGAAAACAAACAACTAAGTTACGGGGAAAGGGCGTTCCAGGAACCCAATCAAGGAGGCTTGGTGCAAACGGAAAAAGGGGATTGGTATTTCTATACCCATCACGGGCACGGTGACTGGGAAGGCCGTTGCGACAGCCTCCTTCCGGTCACATGGATCGACGGCTGGCCGATCATTGGAAAACCAGACGACAAAGGAATCGGCCATTTTGTGTGGTCGGGCAAGAAGCCGGTGGATGGCGCCCCCATGGTCACGCCGCAAACCAACGACGAATTCGATGAGGCCAGCCTGCCGCCGCAGTGGGAGTGGAACTATCAACCGCGGGATGACAAGTGGTCGCTGACGGAACGTCCCGGCTGGCTTCGCCTCCATGCGTTTAGGCCCCTCCAGGCCGATAATTTGATGAAGGCGGGCAACACGCTCACGCAACGCTGCTTTCGGACAAGTTCCAACGAAGTCGTGATCAAGCTCGATCTCAGCGGCATGGCCGATGGCCAGAAATGCGGCCTCTGCCATTTCGCGGGCGCTCACTCGTTCCTCGGCGTGAGTCAGGAAGGCGCGACGCGCGCGCTTGAGTATGACATCAATGGCAAAGACACTTCCGGACCGGAGATCACCGGGAATGATTTGTGGCTAAGGTCGACCTGGGGCTTGGACGGGAGGAGCCAGTATTCCTACAGCCTGGATGGGAAGGCCTTCACTGATTTCGGCGATCCGTACCATCTCACCTGGGGTGACTATCGCGGAGATCGGATCGGCATTTTTAGTTTTAACAACAAAACGGACGCCGGATATGTTGATATCGATTTTTTTCATTACAATTACGCTGGACCGAATTCCCCATCAGCGGCCAAGTTGGGGCAGCCTTATACCAATTCCAAATTGATTTTGGTCTAAACAATCGGTCATCCTGAGCTTGTCGAAGGATCAGTTCGGAGGGGTTTTACCGAGGCGGAACTGATCCCTCGACTTGCCTTTAGTCCTGAGCTTGCCGAAGGATCGGGATGACCGAAAGCTAAAGACCAAATTCCATTGAGAAATGGTATTAGTCATTCGCGATGCGGTTGAGGTCGGCGCGAAATGGAATATCGCGAGGGACAGGTCCTGCGGACGGCAGTAGCGTTCCCAAGTGCAACTTGGGAACGAGGGAAAGTGCGACTTGGGGATGAGGGAAAGGAAAGGGCGCTCTTGCTTTAACAATAAAGTCAAAATCCTTTGACCAACCGCACTTCCGGGACTAATAACGGTCTTTCGCGTAATTGCCACAAAGCAGAAAGCAGCCTATGGATCTCAAGGAAATCAAGTCGGTCATTGATCTGATGACGAAGAACGGCCTTTCGGAGTTCGAGCTGGAGAAAGGCGACTTCAAGCTTCGGGTGAAGCGCGGTCCCGGCGGCGAATGGACGAGTTCGATTACGCCCGTTCCCGGCCCGCAGGTGGTTCACCACCACGCGCCGGTCGCCGCTTTCGCCCCGCCTGCCGCGCCGGTTGCGGCAGTTCCCGTCGCGGCGCCCGCGGCATCGCCCGTCCCAGCCGTCGCCGCGCCCGCTCATCCGCAGATTGTCTCTCCCATGGTCGGCACGTTTTATCTCTCTCCCTCGCCCGATTCGCCGCCCTATGTCGACCGTGGGTCAGGAAGTCCAGGAAGACACCGTGGTCTGCATCATCGAGGCCATGAAAGTCATGAATGAAATCAAGGCCGAAACGCGCGGAATTATCGTTGAAATTCTGGCCCAAAACGGAAAACCGGTCGAGTTTGGCAAGCCCCTCTTTGCCGTTGGTCCTGTCTGATGTCAATGGCCCCTCGGTTTAAACCAAGTTTCTTCTATCGCGTGCTCCATGTTTGATAAGATACTCATCGCCAATCGCGGCGAGATTGCTCTGCGCATCATCCGCGCCTGCAAGGAACTTGGGATCAAGACGCTGGCGGTCTATTCGACGGCGGATGTCGATTCGCTCCATGTGCAGCTCGCCGACGAGGCGATCTGTATCGGTAAAGCCTCCAGTCAGGAGAGTTATCTCAAAATCGATCGCATCATCAGCGCGGCGGAGATCGGCGATGTCGATGCCATCCATCCCGGCTACGGGTTCCTGGCCGAGAACGCCCATTTCGCCGAGGTCTGCGAAAGCTGCAACATCAAGTTCATCGGTCCGAAGCCCGCCGCGATCCGCGCCATGGGCGACAAGGCCGTCGCGCGCGAAACCGCCCGCAAAGCCGGCGTGCCGATTACGCCGGGCAGCAACGGCGTCGTGGAGAGCGATCAGGAGGCGCTTAAGGTCGCCAAGCAGATCGGCTATCCGATCATGATCAAGGCGGTGGCGGGCGGCGGCGGGCGCGGCATGCGGCAGGCGCACAACGATGTCAGTCTCGTCCAGGGCTATCAACTCCGCCAAGATGGAGGCCGAGAAAGCCTTCAACAACGGCGCGCTTTACCTCGAAAAGCTGATCGAGAATCCGCACCACATCGAATTCCAGATCCTGGCCGACCGCTACAGGAAAGTCGTCCATGTCGGCGAGCGCGATTGCTCGATCCAGCGCCGCAACCAGAAGTTGCTGGAGGAAGTCGCCGTCGCCGTTCATCACGCCCGCCGTGCGCAAGGCGATGGGCCGGGCGGCGATCAAGCTGGCCCAGGCGGTCGATTACGAGAACGCGGGGACCATCGAATTCCTCGTCGACGACAAGCAGAACTTCTATTTCATGGAGATGAACACCCGCATCCAGGTCGAGCACCCCGTGACCGAGGAGGTCTACGGCGTCGACCTGGTGAAGGAGCAGATCCGCATCGCGTTCGGCGAGAAGCTGAGCAAGGACTTCGACGATCTCCAGCCGCAGAAACACGCCATCGAGATGCGCATCAACGCCGAGGACCCCTTCAACGATTTCCGGCCCAGCCCCGGCAAGATCGATCTCTTCTACGCGCCGGGCGGCCATGGCATCCGCTGGGATTCCCATGTCTACGCGGGCTACACCGTGCCGCCCTACTACGACTCGATGATCGGCAAGCTGATCGCCTTCGGCAGCGACCGCGCCACGGCGATGGACCGCATGTCGCGCGCGCTGGACGAGTTCGTCATTCGCGGCATCAAGACCACCGTGCCGTTCGGGCAGCTCATCCTGAAAGACCCCGACTTCCGCCGGGGCCGTTACAGCACCCATTTCGTGGAGGGCTTCATCAAGCAGCGCGCCTCCCTCCTGCCCGGGCGGGAGCAATAGCGATGAGGTCCTTGGCTCCAACCACATTGGCCCGGCTTCTTCGGGAAAAACTTTTGTGAATTCGGGAGATGATCCTTCGACAACCCCTTCGACTTCCCCATTCGGCGAGCTCTGGGCTTCGCTACGCTCCGGCTACGAAAGGGCGCGGCTTGCTGCCGCGGCTGGTGAGGATGACGGATTGTTATCGGAGCGCTACAGCCCCGCGGGCAAAGGGCCTGCCGCGACTAATTTCTTCTTTCGGGAATCAACCGCGAGATTGAGCCCTTCCAGGCTTCTCTCTCCCAGGAGATGCATGTCCCCTTTCTCGGCAAAAACAACCTCGTCGACCGTAAAAGCTTTATCAACCCTGACGATGGCAAAGCCGACACTTCGGGTAATCAACTGGCCATTAGCCATGACAAAGGCCAGGTCCTTCTTTTCCCGTTTGATCCCTAATTTATCCAACGTGGCGCTTGCCACCCACGTATATTCACTTCCCGTATCGACTAAAAGCCTGGGAATCGTCGCCCCGTTGTCGCGATCCAAAATGTTTTCAATCTTGGCTCCGACGTAAAATGCGCCCATGCCTTAATCCTAGCACCCAGACCATGGGAGTAATACCATTTCTCAATAAAATTTATTCTTTACCCTTCCGTCATCCCGATCCTTCGGCAAGCTCAGGACTAAAGGCAAGTCGAGGGATCAGTTCCGCCTCGGTAAAACCCCTCCGAACTGATCCTTCGACAAGCTCAGGATGACCGATTGTTTAGACCAAAATCAATTTGGAATTGGTATAAAAATCATTTTATCAGAGAGGCCAAGTCAGGGTCAGGCCGAGAGGCACACCTGTCGGCGACCCTTCAGATTAACTCCCCACGATCTCATCCGTCCGCTTCATGATCTCGGGTGTGAGCTTCGCCTGCGCCTCGACCGCCTGGAGATTTTCCGTCAGTTGCGCGAGTTTCGATGCCCCTAAAATCACGGTGCTCACGTTCGGATTCTTCAGGCACCAGGCGATGGAAAAGACCGCCAGGCTCAGGCCGAGCTCCTTCGCGAGGATTTCCAGCTCCCGCACCTTGCCGCCCTTCTCCTTCGCTTCGCGGGCAATCTTCTCCTTCAGCCAATCGTAATTCTTCAACGTGGCGCGCGTGCCTTCCCGCGGACCGCCCTTATGCTTGCCCGTCAGCAGCCCCGAAGCCAGCGGCGACCAGATCGTCGTGCCCAGGCCGTACTCGGCATAGAGCCGCGCATACTCCTTCTCGACGCGCTGCCGCCCGAAAAGATTGTACATCGGCTGCTCCATGGTCGGCGGGACGAGCTGACATTCGCGCGCGACCGCGTGGGCCTGCGTGATTTCCTGCGCGCTCCATTCCGAGGTGCCCCAGTAAAGCACCTTGCCCTGGCGCACCAGGTCGCTCATCGCGCGCACGGTTTCCTCGATGGGCGTGTTCGGATCGGGCCGATGACAAAAGTAGAGATCGAGGTACTCGACCTGCAGCCGGCGCAGGGCGTTGTGGCACGCCTCCATGACGTGCTTGCGGCTCAGGCCCTCCTGGTTGGGGAGGTCTCCGCCCCAGAAAACCTTGCTCGAAACCAGAAACGTCTCGTGCGGCCAGGCCATCTTCCGGAGGATCTCGCCCATGACCGTTTCGGACCGGCCCGCGGCGTAGGCCTCCGCGTTATCGAAAAAATTAACGCCCTGATCGTAAGCGGTACGCATCAGGTCGGCGGCGACGTCGTCGCTGATCTGCTGGCCGAACGTGACCCATGACCCCAGTGACAGCGCGCTGACCTGCACGCCCGCTTTGCCTAATCGACGATATTCCATACAATGCAAACTTAGGTTCTTCCCGCACCGAAGCAAGCAGCGGGTAGGGACGCGAATTCCTGCGCGATAGCGCAAAAGATATTCAGGGCCTCTGACTGGAAAAGACCGGGAGGTCAATCCCTTCGCGTCCCAAGATAGATGGGACGGCAGGGACTGCCGTCCCTACCAGGAGATTTTTCTTTCCTACCAAGCCTTCCGGCCTTAGACCTCACCCGGCAGCCAAACCCAAACAAGGAGGCGACTATGGCGGAACAAATTCCAGGCGCGGACAAGAAAATCGTGGCGGGCATTCTGGCGATTTTATTGGGAGGACTCGGCATTCACAAATTTTACCTCGGCTACACGACCGCCGGCATCATCATGCTGCTGGTTACGGTGCTTACCTGCGGGTTCGGCGGGGCCATCGTGGGGGTCATCGGCTTGATTGAAGGCATCATCTACCTGACCAAGACCGACGAGGAATTCGTCGCCACTTACGTCAACGGCAAGAAAGAGTGGTTTTAATTCCCGGCGCGCCTCTAGGGCGTGTTGACACTATTTTATGGACAGATCGCTCGTACTCGGAAAAGCCATCCTGAAAGGATGGCCGTCACTCAGCCCAGGGTTGACGCGGGGGACAACGTCCCACGCGCCTACCTTGGGTCAACGGCAAAGAGGACCAACCCTGAAAGGGTTGAATCAGTCCACCACCGTTGAGGCGGCTTCAACCCTTTCAGGGTTGTACGTTTCCCAACCTACCCAGGGTAGGCGCTGCCGCGCCAACCCTGGGCTGAATGATTGCAACCCCGTTGGGGTTGCCGCCGACATCCGACATTAATGTTAACGCGCCTCTAGATTGAACTATGCCATGGTTTTACGCGGGCCCTGAGGCCAAACCGGTCGGTCCGGTGACGTTGGACGAATTGCGCGCCTGCCGTGCCCGGGGAATCGTCACGGCCGAGACCTACGTCCTTGAGAAAACCGGCCAGCCGGGTGAAAACCTGGCATGGAGACGCTACCAGGAGGTCTTTCCTTCGAGCCTGAGCCTGCCTCCCCTCCCTCCGCTTTCCCCGGCTCCGTCGTTGCCGTCGGTTTCACCCGCGGCCCTGCCTCAGGCGATCCCGCCGCGGGGGTCAATCCCTCACCCGCTTTTTCCTTCCGCGACGCCCGCGCCGCATTCGGTTTTTCCGCCCACCGCGCGTCCCGATCCCTATTACAACGTGAAGCCGACCAACGGCTGCTGCGGATGGGGATTCGGGTTGGCGATGGCGGCCTTTTTCCTGGCCCTTGTTACCTGCGGATTCGGCGGAATACTGGCGCTCCCGCCGTTTCTCCTCTGCATCGTGGGACTGGTCCAGGTCCAAAAGAACCGCGAGCAGTCGGGCCAGGGTCTGGCCATCGCCGGCTTGTTCTTGTCCGGCTTGGCGCTGCTGCTTTTTCTGCTGATCATCGGAGCATGTGCGATGAAGTTCAAGGTGCACGATTTCACCGTGACGGAACAAACCACCAACGATTCGCAATAGTCCCGCGGATGGCGCCTTTCTTTTCTAAGTTACACAATTTCTCAATAAAACTTGGTCCTTGTCATCCTGAGCTTGTCGAAGGATCAGTTCAGTTGCGTTCTTACCGAGGCCGAACTGATCCTTCGACAAGCTCAGGATGACGGATCGTTTATATTAAAATTAATTGAAAAACGACATCATGCCTAGCAGTAGCGCCACTGTGAGATGCATTACCGCCGTGAGCAGCACCTCCACCCGCGCGCAAATCGCCCTGGCCGCCTGCGCCTGCGGGGGCGCATCGGCGTTTCTCTACGCGGTGGACCCGAATCGCCATGCCGTCTACCCGCAATGCCTGCTCTATCACGCGACCGGCATCTACTGCGCGGGCTGCGGCGCCACCCGCGCGATCCATGCGCTGCTCCACGGGCGCGTGATCGAGGCGCTGCACGACAACGCGCTTTTCGTGGCGGTGCTGCCCCTGCTCCTCTACGTGGCCGGCTCTTACGCGCTGGGCGCCTGGCGCGCCAATGCGTGGCCGCAAATCCCCGTCGATGGCCGCAAGCTGGCGCGGCGGGGAATCGGGATCGTCCTGCTGCTGATCGGCTTCATGGTCCTGCGCAATTTGCCCGGCTGGCCGTTTGATTGGCTCAGGCCGTGTCCGTGGTAGTTGCCGCTGTCCCCAGCGGCGGTTCAGCGCCCACTCGGGTGGCCCGGACAACTTGCTTGTCCGGGCCACCAAAGCAAGATCACCCCTCGATCGTATTGATCTCAACCGGTTCGACCTGGACGCCGTTGGCCTCGAACCAGGCGACCGCTTTCTTGATCTCCTCGCGGTCCCCTTCCAACTCCAGGGCGATGATCCCGATGTTCGGGGTCACCGACGCATTGCGGATGTTGAAGATGACTTCAAATTTCCTGCTCATCTCGTAGATGAGCGGTTTGCGGCTGCTGTCGCCGTCGAAGGTTAACCAAAGGCGTTGTGTCTCGCGGGCCATGATGGAGCCAGCTAAGCGGGCCGCGCCGCGATTGTCGAGAACGCATGGTCCGGAGGGGCGCGCTCCCCCGCGTCCGCGGACGACCAGGAGGTCGTATTCCTCGTTCCCAAGCTATGGGAACGAGGGGATCGAGACGCCAACCCATGCTTCCGTTGACACATCCCCACCTTGCTTCTACCTTCTTCCTTCCAACTTCAACCCTCAACCTTTCCCCACCATGCCCCTCAAAATCGGAACCAGCGCCCCCGACTTCACCCTCAAAACCAAGACCGCCCAGGGTCTTGAAGACGTCAAGCTCAGCGACAACTTCGGCAAACGCAACACCGTCCTGCTCTTCTTTCCCCTCGCCTTCACCGGCGTCTGCACGCAGGAAATGTGCAGCGTCTCCGGCGGCCTCGCGTCGTACGAGGGCCTCAACGCCGCCGTCTACGGCATCAGCGTCGACAGCCCCTTCGCGCAGGAAGCCTGGGCGCAGAAGGAGAAGATCGCCATCAAACTCCTGAGCGACCTGAACAAGACCGTCATCAAAGCCTACGACGTGGTCTTCCCCGGGCTGGCCGGCATCGGCGACACCGCCGCCCGCGCCGCCGTCGTCATCGACAAGGCGGGCAACATCGTCCACGCCGAGCAGACCCCCACGCCGAAAGATTTGCCCGACTTCGAGGCCGTCAAAGCCGCGCTGGGCAAGTTGAAGTAGAGGAAGCCAGCCTTTGCACATTTACGAATCGCTTCTACACTAAATCCATGAGCACCGATCCCGCCCAACCGGTCGAGGCCTTAAAAGCCCAAGCCTCGGAAGCCGTCCGCAAAGTCAGCGAAAGCCTCAACGACCAAGCCCAAATCCTGCGCGACACCGCCAGCACCGCGCGCTACAACACCCAGGAATTCATCGAGAACAATCCGTGGCAATCGGTCGCGATCGCCGCAGGCATCGGGTTCCTCCTCGGCGTCATCGTCGCGAGACGATAGCGGATCGTCCCCGCCTTCATGGGACCTATAAGGCTTATTAGTCCCAGCCCGGGACTTTCCGCGCGACCCGCGCCGATTTTTCAGATAGCCTTGCGTCATGCCGTGGAACCGCAACGATTCTGGCCCGCTGGAGGCCCGGCGGCGGCAGTTGGAGGAACAGGAACGCCTCCTCTCCGAACAAAAAAGACGGCTGACGGAACAGTTGCGCCAGTCCGGGGACTCTCCTCCCGCCACCGTCAAGCCCGCCGAACCGCCCGTCTGGCGGATGGAAGAGGAGGGCCTGCCCCGGCGCGTCACCGACCCCGCTCCCGCGCGCAAACGCAACCTCGCGCGTCAACGCCAGCGCGACATGATTCTTTTCTTCGTCTTCATCCTGTTCCTCATCATCGTGGTCATCGTGCTGTGCGTCGCTTACCTCCACAACACCGCCCCGGTCAAGGGGGCTGGCTGACCCTAAAGGACGTGTAGTTCCCATTCCCCCACGGCTTCGCTTTCTCTCCTTCGGATTTTCCTGTTAACTTTTCCGGTGCGATGTTGAGCCGCCCATGAAATTCCGCCCGAAAACGCCTCCCGAAGCCATTCCGTTTCAGCGCGGCAGGCGCCCGGCGCGACCGGTCGTGGGGAAACCCCCTTCCCTCGAATGGATTTCGTCCGCCGTCTGGTCCGCCCTGGCGGCGGAAGGGACCGATGCGCATCGGCTCGCCTCGGGGCTTGAAATGTGGCTGGAGCGTTTTGGGCGCGATGTCCTGCTTTCGTATCAGACCGAACCGGGACGCGACGCCGTGCTGGCCGGGATTGATGAGCACTGTGCCGGATACTCCTATCGCCCCCTCCGCGTTTTTGGAAAGCACCTGCCCCATCACGCCTCCGAACGGGGAGCGCCCGTCCTGCTGCGCGGAGACGCCGGCGGTTCACTGGAAACGGAAGCCGGCGAAGCGGGCGTGCGTTACGGACTCGATTTCGCGAACGGCTATTCGGCAGGTCTGTTCATCGACCAGCGGGCCAACCGCGCCCGCCTGCGCGCGTTGAAACCAAAGCGCCTGCTCAACGCCTTCGCGTACACCTGTTCCTTTTCGGTCGTCGCCGCGCTGGCCGGAGCGGAAACGGTCAGCGTCGATTTATCGCGCCGGTCGCTCACGCGGGGCGGGGAAAATTTTCAGCGCAACGGGCTCGACCCGAAGGCGGGCCATCGCTTTGTCGCCGACGATGTCCTGGCGGTCCTGCCGCGGCTGGCGCGGCGCGGGGAGAAGTTCGACGCGATCATCCTCGATCCGCCCACCTTCTCTCGCAACCAGGCGGGCGCGGCGTTTCAGGTCCGGCGCGATTTCGACCGCCTCGTTACGCTGGCGTTGGAAGTTGCCGCGCCGGGGGCGAGGATTCTGCTATCGGTCAACCACTCCGCGATGCGCGTCGCCGACCTGGAATGGGCCGCGCGCGCCGCGTTGAAACTGGCGGGCCTCGGCGGGCGATTCGCCGCCACCGCGCCGCTCGCCGATTTTCCGCCCGGCCACGGCGCGAAAACGGTGTGGCTGGAATGTGGCGGCGGTCTATGACCGCCGTGGAATCAGAACCAAATTACCAAATTTTACTAAATTTCCAAATGAAGGCAGCGAGCTGGAGGTGCGGAATCGACGTGATTCTCCGCTCTCGCATTTGTAAAAAATTAGTAATACCAATTCTAAATTGAATTTAGTCTAAACAATCCGTCATCCTGAGCTTGTCGAAGGATCAGTTCGGAGGGGTTTTACCGAGGCGGAACTGATCCCTCGACAAGCTCGGGATGACCGAAAGCTAAAGACCAAATTCCATTGAGAAATGGTATAATTTGGTTTAATCTCTCCGGGTAAATTCCCCGCCGCTTGCGGCGATATATCATAATCTGACATTTGTTCCCCAATACCCCGCTGCTTGCGGCGGGGTTCTTTATTTTGGAAAGGCTTAAGACTAGCAGATTTTTGGTAAAGGGTGAGATTTGATGAGAGAAAAGAGGGAAGCTTTTAAGGTGGGGAGAGACTGGTTGTAACGCCATTCGCATTCCTTGAGATGGAGAGCGAAGAGTTTTTTGACGCCGTTGAACTTAGCCAGGCGGCGCTTGGTAAAGCTCCAAAAGGCTTCGATGCCATTGATGTGAGCGCGACCTTTGGCAAAGCTTTTGGCCTTGTTGATGCGGATATGTTTGTCGTAGCCGACATCGACCAAGCCGTCGTAGCCGCGCCAGGCATCGGTGAGGACAACGCTGGCCGGATCGACCTTGCCCCGCAGCGCCCGCTGGAGAGCGTGAGCCGAACAGTTCGGCACGATCTCGGTGTAGACGCGGCCCTGGCGTTCATAGATGCCGAAGACCGGCTGCTTGAAGGTGCCGCGTCCGCGTCGACGCGCTCCCGGTCGACCGCGCAAGCGCGCCGGACCGAAATAACTTTCATCGGCCTCGACCACCCCGACGAAGAGCCGTAACTGCGTGAACTGATGAGTAAAAATCATTTGGCGAAAAAGGGTGTAGTGGCGATTAACGGTGTTGCGGTTCAGGCGCAAAAGCACAGCGGTTTTGGAAGCCTCGATGTCCAGACAGAAGCATTCGATGAGCTTTAAAAGTCGCTGTCGGCTTAACTTGCTCCACTTGATTAATTTCGCCATGATTCATGCTAATCTCCTAGTCTAGAGCCTTGGAAATTTGGTTTTGCCATCCTTCCCCTCTCGTGAGAAACGAGATAAGCGCGCTGCCTGGCGTGGCTAGTGCTTCCGCAAATCAAGCGTCAGCGGAAAGTCGGCCCGCGCCGGGGGCAGCGGCGGCACGAACATCGGCCCCGGCGTGTGGCCGAAGGCGCGGAAGCGGGACAGGCGGCGCCCTTCGGCTTCGTTGGCGTTGATCGGCATGGTCGTCCAGTTGCGGCCACCGGGACTCGAGACGTGGTAGACGCATCCGCCCATAGAACGGCCCGTCCAACTGTCGATGATGTCGAAGGTCAGCGGCGAGTCGACGCCGATGGTGGGATGAAGCGCCTCGGGAGGCTGCCAGGCGCGGTAGCGGACGCCGGCGACAAACTGGCCGGCCGTTCCGGTCGGGTGGAGCGGGACGCGGCGGCCGTTGCAGGTGACGACGTGCCGTCCCTCGATGGCGTTGTCGACCTTGACCTGGAGTTTCTCCACCGACGAATCGACGTAGCGGACGGTGCCTCCGGGCGCGCCTTCCTCGCCGAGGACGTGCCACGGCTCGAGCGCGGTGCGGAGTTCCAGGTTGACGCCGTTGTAGGCGACTTCGCCCTGGAGCGGAAAGCGGAATTCGAAGTGCGGCGCGAACCATTCCGGCTTGAAGGGATAACCGGCGCGCTTGAGATCGTCGAGGACGTCGTTCAGGTCCTGGGCGCAGAAATGAGGCAGGAGGAACCGGTCGTGCAACTGCGTGCCCCACGGCACCGGCTGGCCTTTGTAGGGCGAGTCCCAGAACCGCGCCACCGCCGCCCGCATCAGGAGCTGCTGCGTGAGGCTCATGCGCGCGTGGGGCGGCATTTCAAAGCTGCGCAACTCGAGCAGGCCGTGGCGGCCCGAGGCGCTTTCGGGCGCGAAGAGCTTGTCGATGCAGAATTCGGCCCGGTGGGTGTTGCCGGTGACGTCGGTGAGGATGTTGCGGAAGATGCGGTCGACCAGCCACGGCGGGACGTGGCCGTGGTCGGGCACCTGGCTGAAGGCCAGCTCCAATTCGTAGAGGGCGTCGTTGCGGGCCTCGTCGATGCGGGGCATCTGGCTGGTCGGCCCGAGGAACATGCCGGAAAAGAGGTAGGAAAGGGCCGGGTGGTTCTGCCAGTAGCCGACCAGGCTGCGCAACAGGTCGGGGCGGCGCAAAAGCGGGCTGTCGGTGACGGTCGCGCCGCCGAGCACGATGTGGTTGCCGCCGCCGGTGCCGACATGCCGTCCGTCGAGCAGGAATTTTTCCGCGGTGAGACCGCAGTGGCGCGCTTCCTCGTAGAGGATTTCGGTATGGCGGACCAGCTCCGGCCAGTTGTCGGCGGGCTGGAGATTGACTTCGATGACGCCCGGATCGGGCGTGATCCTGAAATGCTGGATGCGCGGGTCATACGGCGGGGTGTAGCCTTCGATGCGCACGGGCAGGCCCAGCTCGGAGGCGGTGTCCTCGACGGCGGCAACCAGGTCGAGGTAATCTTCCGACCTGGGCGGTGGGCGGCATGAAGACATGGAGGATGCCGTTGCGCGGTTCGGCGCAGATGGAAGTGCGGACGACGTTGGCATCGGGCTGGCCGACCGGGACCGGCGGGTAATCGCTGACGAGCCTGCCGTCGACCATCCTCTTCCGGCTTCGTTGCGCGGTGGGCGGCAGCGGAGGCCGGCGTTCGGTCGGGTCCTGCTCGACGATCTGCACGGCATCGCTGGCGGCGGCCCAGGGCAGGGATTCCAGCGGGAGGCGGTAGCCCATCGGCGAGTCGCCGGGGATAAGCATGAGCCGCTCGGTGCGCAGTTGCCAGATGGTCGATTTCCAGGGCTGGTCCGGCATCCAGGAGGCGCGCAAGACCGGGAGCGCGTGGCCGACGACGGAATCGAGGCCCTTGGCGAAGACTTTGGCGAGGCGCGCGCGGTCCTCCTCGGATTTGATTTTGGCGTCGAGCGCGGAGACGTTGTAGGGCAGCCGGGCCTCCTCGAACATATAGTGATAGACATCCTCGTAGGCGTCGCGGACATACTTCGGGTCGAGGCTCAGCCGGTCGGCGAGCCGCCGGAGAAAATGGGCGGAATCCTCCGGCGTGACCTTGTAATTCCGGCCGGTTTCGGCGATGAGTTCCTCCTTGCTCCAGATCGGATCGCCGTCCTTGCGCCAGTAACAACCGTAGGCCCAGCGCGGCAGCGATTCGCCCGGATACCATTTGCCCTGGCCGTAATGCAGGAGCGCGCCGGTGGCGAAACGGTTGCGAAGACGCCTGAGCAGTTTTTCCCCCTTCTGCTGCTTCTCGGGGCTCAACGCGGTGAAATTCCATTCGAGGCCGTCGCGGTTGGTGGTCGAGACGAAAGTCGGTTCGCCGCCCATGGTCAGGCGGACGTCCTGGGCGCTTAGTTGCTCGTCGATTTTGCGGCCCAGGGCCTCGATCTCTCGCCATTGGTGTTCCCTGTAGGGAAGCGTCACGCGCGGCGTTTCGACCACGCGCGCCACGGCCATGTGGAAATCAAACTTGACGTTGTCCGTGTCTTCATGAGAGCCGCTGATCGGCGCGGCCGTCTCCGGATCCGACGTGGCCGCCAGCGGGATGTGGCCCTCGCCGGTAAGCAGGCCGGAGGTGGGATCGAGGCCGACCCAGCCCGCGCCGGGGAGGTAAACCTCGGTCCAGGCGTGGAGATCGGTGAAGTCGGCTTCCGGGCCGGGCGCGCCGCCGTCGACGGGTTTCACGTCGGCGGTCAATTGGATGAGATAGCCCGAAACGAACCGGGCCGCGAGGCCGAGCTGGCGGCAAACCTGCACGAGCAGCCAGGCCGAATCGCGGCACGACCCGCTCTTGAGCCTGAGCGATTCCTCGACCGTCTGCACGCCCGGCTCGAGCCGGACGATGTATTTGATTTCGTTATGGACCAGCCCGTTGAGATCGACGAGGAAGTCGATGGTGTTGCGCTTGCCGCGGGGAATTTGGCGGAGAAAGGAGCGCAGGCCCGGCCCGAGAGTTTCGAGTTCGAGGTAGGGCCGCAGTTCGTGCGCCAGGATGGCGTCGTAGGTGAAGGGAAATTCCTTGGCCGCCTCCTCGACGAAGAAGTCGAAGGGGTTGATCGTCGCGAGGTCGGCGGTGAGTTCGACCTCGACCTTGAACTCGCCGGTCTTTTCCGGGAAGACGAGCCGGGCCTGGAAGTTGCCCTGCGGGTCCTGCTGCCAGTTGATGAAGTGGGTGTCCGGCGTGATTTTCAGCGTGTAATTGAGGATCGGCGTGCGGCAATGGACGGCGGGGCGCAGGCGCACGACCTGCGGCCCGAGCGAAATGGGCTTCTCGTAACGGTAATGGGTGACGTGGGTAAGAGCGGCGTGAATGGACATGAAAGAAACTTCCTTCAAGCGTGAGCAGCAGGAACTATCCCGTTCTTGGGGAAAAAGTCACGTGGGAATGCCGGGGAGGTCTTGCCGTCCGGCCGGATAACGAGAAGCCCTTGGGAAGGGCAAAGCCATCCGCCCTGTTCCAGCTCTTCAAAAACGTCCGTCCGGAAGAGGTCTCGGGGACCGCATCCACGAGATGAAACTCACGGTCACGGCTGTGGTCGGCGGATCCAAACCCCCCAGTAGGTCTCCCCGATTTGATTGACCAACTTCCAATCGTAACGTGATTTGATCGCCTCATTGATATTATTCCAGTTATTCGGCGCGCGCGTATTATCGCGGTCCATCCAGACGATGTAATCGATGCCGCCGGGCGCCGCGGTTGCCAGCCAACTGAGAGGGTTCTTCAGTTCGCCCCGGTAAAAAGCGTCGCGATTGTCCTGCAGCCGGGCCAGATCGATTCTTCCGCCGCGCCACAGCATCTCGTGCCCGATCCAGCCACCTACTGAATAATGCCCCGAAAACTGCGCGGTCGTGATGCTCGGCCCGCTCGCATGCAGAGGCTCACTCTCCAGCACCACCCCCTTCGGCAGGCTCCTCAATATTTCGTGGATCGCCCTTTGTTCCGGGACATCGGTAAACCACGCGTAACCGTCAAATCTCCCGGCATGGTCCTTCGGCCGGTTGTACCAGCTTCTCCCGGTGATCCAGAGATTTCCCGACATCGTGAGCATCACAATCCCGACAATCATCAGGCGCAGGCATGGCCCCTCCCAGCAGACCGCGATGCCGAGGCACGAAAGCAGCGCGTAAACCCACGGCCACCACTTCAGCGTCGTGTTGAAGATGGCGTATTGCCCCCCGTAGAGGTCATGCGCATAAAAGAAATAAGTCCCCGCCATCGCCCCCGCCCCCACAAGCGCGCTAAAAGCCGCCATTGGCGACTGGCGCACCCTCGGCAGACAGCCCACCCACAACAGTATCGCCGGCCCCATCAGCAGCAGCCAGTTCAACGGCGGAACACGCACCTGCACCCATTCGATTTTGACGTTGTAGTAACGCGCTTCATTGGCGAACTCGCTGAAAAAGGGATAAATAAGCGCGTAGGGCACGGCCCAGGCCATGATGAGGAAAGGAATGCTGTCGCGCTTGCCTGTCCATCTTCGGTAAACCAGCCAGCAAATCATCAGGGCGAATTGCAGGGGTGCGATCCACATATTGCTGATCAACAAAAAAACCGCCGTCGCCAACCCGCCCATCACGCAATACCGGTCGGTGGCACTCCCCGCCGGGGCATGTTCCGCCGTGCCAATGGCCAGGATACCCAACCCAAAAAAGAAAAGCGAACTCAGCGACGGATGATAATCTCCCAGGAAAATGAGATAGGCATAATACTCCATCGGCGCATCCACCTGGCTCGCCCCGATCCAGTCGACAAAGCGATGTCCGGCGTGGCTTAATAAAGTTCCCGGCATCGCAAAGCACCCGATAAAGCGCATTGCGGCGGCAGGGTCCACATCCCCATCCACCATGAATGGCGTTGCCAAAGTCGTCCCTGTCCCACCCAGAGCGATGCAAATCGCCGCGAGCGCCCCCGCCCGGGACGACCGCGCCAGGGACGCCACACCGCTTCCCACACCGGCAATAGCCAGTCCCACCAAAACACAATAGGCCAGATGAAAGGTCAACCCCGAATTAGCCCCCGTCCAGCGATGCAGCAAACCGGCCGCGTAATACTGAAGGATGTAATACATGTTGTCCTTGTTCCCCTTCAGCCAAATATCCTCCGGGGGCAAGATCCCCCCCGCCGAGTAGGAAAGAAGATGGGCGTGATCCGCGATCCGCTCCGAATTCGCGAAAATGTCAGGATAACTAAACCGCCAAAAGAAGCAGATGCCAAACCCGATCAAAAAGTACCAAAGCACCCTCTCCTTGATCAACCCACCGCGGCGCCGGTAAATCAGCAGCAACGAAAGCAGCGAACCCGGAATCCACAGGAAATGGGCCTGCCCGAGCGCCACATAATGTTCCAGGCAAAACAAAGCCGCCACCAACAGCAAAGGCGTGAAACAAAAGTGCAGGGCATAATCGACTTTGGGAAGGGCCTCCTTCCCGGCCAAGCTCAGTCCGATCAGACACAAAACGACAATGATGAATTGGGAGAAATCAGCAAGTAAGGCCATGGGACGTCCCGCTTATATCAACAATCTCCAAACTTTCATCTGATTTATCCGACCGGAAACTCGGGAAAGATTGCCCGAGCCAAGACTTGCTTTGTCTCTTTTCCTGCCAACATCGCAGTGAAAGCCACCTGGCAAATACGTTCCAATCGCATTCAGGGACATCAAGGAAGGCAGCGCGCCCCGGATTTTGGAGGGACGCTACGCCCCCGCCGGCTCGGGGATGCCGGGCAACATGCCGTCATCGTCTTCCTTGGCCTTGACCGGGGGATTGAGGGGCAGCAGCTCCTTGGGCGTCGGGTTGGAAGGGGGCGAAAGCGGCGCGGGCGGCGGCGTCAGCATGCGCCCGTGCTCGATGATGTCCTTGATGTGCTTGCCGTCGAGGGTCTCGTATTCGAGCAGCGCGGCGGTGATCTTTTCCATCGCTTCGCGGTGCGTGCCGATCAATTCCTTGGCTTTTTCGTAGGCGCTGTTGACGAGATGCAGGACTTCGGCGTCGATGGCCTCGGCCGTTTTCTCGCTGTAGCCGCGCGAGCCGCCCATGTCCCGCCCGAAGAAATTCATCGAGGAGTCGTCGCCGTATTGGATCATGCCGAGCTTGTCGCTCATGCCCCAATCGCAGACCATGGCCCGGGCGCAGCGGGTGGCCTGCTGGATGTCGGCGGAAGCGCCGCTGCTGACGTCGCCCAGGAAAATCTCCTCGGCCACGCGGCCGCCCATGACGACGACGAGGTAATCGAGCACTTCCTTTTTCCAGTGGGTGATCCGGTCCTTCTCCGGCAGGTACATCGTGACGCCGAGCGAGGGGCCGCGCGGGATGATGGAGACTTTATGCAGGGCGTCGGTGTTGGGCAGAACGACGTTGAGCAGGGCATGACCGGCCTCGTGATAGGCGGTCGCTTTCTTCTCCTCTTCGGTCATGGCCATGCTGCGGCGTTCGCGGCCCCAGCGCACTTTGTCGCGGGCCTCCTCGAGTTCCGGCTGGGTGACTTCGTCCTTGTTGCGCTTGGCGGCGAGAAGGGCGGCTTCGTTGACGACATTGGCCAGTTCCGCGCCGGAATAACCGGGCGTGCCGCGGGCGATGAGGCCGAGATCGACCGACTTGGCGATTTTCACGTTGCGGGTGTGGACATGGAGAATCTGTTCGCGTCCGCGGACATCGGGCAGGTTCACCCGCACTTCGCGGTCGAAGCGGCCCGGGCGCAGCAGGGCGGGATCGAGCACGTCCTTGCGATTCGTGGCGGCGATGATGATCACGCCTTCCTGCGTCTCGATGCCGTCCATCTCGACCAGGAGCGCATTGAGCGTCTGCTCGCGTTCGTCGTGGCCGCCGCCCATGCCGGTGCCGCGGCTGCGCCCCACGGCGTCGATTTCATCGATGAAGATCAGGCAGGGCGCGTTTTTCTTGCCCTGCTCGAACATGTCCCGCACGCGGGACGCGCCGACGCCGACGAACATCTCCACGAAATCGGAGCCGCTGATGCTGAAGAAGGGCACGTCCGCCTCGCCCGCGATGGCCTTGGCCAGAAGGGTCTTGCCGGTGCCGGGAGGGCCGATCATGAGGACGCCCTTGGGGATGCGTCCGCCGAGCCGCTGGAACCGGCGCGGGATCCTTGAGGAATTCGACGATTTCGCTCAGCTCTTCCTTGGCCTCGTCGATGCCGGCGACGTCCTTGAACGTCACCTTGTTGCGGTCGCGGGTCATCATCCGCGCCTTGCTCTTGCCGAAGCTGAAGGCGCTCTTGCCCGCCATGCGGATTTGCTGCCGGAACAGGAAATACATCAGGCCGACGAACAGGACGATCGGCAGGAAGTTGATGATCAACGGCCAGATGATGTTGGTGTTGTTCTGCGTTTCGATGATCTTGGTGTAGCCCGCCGCCTCGAGTTTCTTGGCGATGTCGGGATAAACCGCGAGATCAACGGGCACCTTGAACGCGGCTTCAACATCCGGAGCGCCGGGCGTGGCGTTGGCCGGCTTTTTGTAGGTGCCGGTGAACAGGCGAATCCCGGTGGAGGGGTCGGGTTCGTTCACGATGGACGTCACCTTGCCGTCCTTGATGAGTTGGAACAATTGGGCCTGGGACATTTCCTGCTGGGCGATGCCGGGATGAAGAAAGGCGGAATAAAGGGCGAGCAGCGACATCACGGTCAGGACCGCAAGGATAAGCCCGCGCCAGTTTTGCTCGCTTCCGGGCCCGGCCCCCGAGCCGTTGCCGTTGCCGTCGCCTTTGCGAACGGGCGGTTTGCCGGGATTGCGGTTGGGCTTGGGAAACTTGACTGGCGGAGTAGGCATATTCGGTAAAGCCTAACATGGAGGCCCTCCAATAGCAAACCCCGGTATCGGCCCCCCATCCGAGGCGGAAAGTCTTACGTTTTTGTCATGTGCCAGGCGGCCCATAGCGCAGCTTGTACAGGAGCCGCGCCAAGCTGGCGAAGAAAAGGAACGTTAAGCCAATGAAGAGGACGATCGGCAGGAGATTGTCCCCTCGTTGCCAAACTCCATTTGATACCAATTCTAAATTGAATTTAGTCTAAACAATCCGTCATCCTGAGCTTGTCGAAGGATCAGTTCGGAGGGGTTTTACCGAGGCGGAACTGATCCCTCGACAAGCTCGGGATGACCGAAAGCTAAAGACCAAATTCCATTGAGAAATGGTATGAGAACGCACTTGCTGAGGCAACTCGATTGCCGATCCTTCTGTTTTTTTCTTCCTGGCTTCGGGTAAGAGTCCCAAGAGCAATGGAATTGCGCGGACAATTGCGTTCCCAAATGGAGTTTGGGAACGAGGACAAGCATTCACAGGTATCTGCCAAAGTTGTTCTCATAAAACTCTTTACATCCGCAATTCACATGATATGTTGTAGTCAAGTCCCAGAGAACCGTGACGGGGGCCGAAAGGCTCCTATCATAAACGTGCTGTAAGCACGTCGGCTCTGGGCATTTTTTTGTATGCATGTCTACCTGGACGAGAGCGGTGACACCGGGTGGACTTTTACGCATCCCTATCGGGCAGGAGGTTCAAGCCGATTCCTCTGTCTGGCCTTCATATTCCTGCCTGATGCCGACCGCAAGGCCGCTAAGGATTTAATGACCTCAATGTATCGTAAATACGGATGGACTTCGGAGAAAAAAGCGTCTGACGCGCTTGATTCCCAAAGAGAGGATTTTGCCGATCTAGTTATTCAAATGCTCAAGCTTCATCCTCAGATCAAAATCGACTGCATTGTGACGAAAAAGGAAAACGTACTACCGCATATTCGCATGGATGGTAACAAGATTTACAATTACATGTGCAGGCTGGTTGTGCCGGATCACGTCAAAAACGAGGCTTCATTCCACTTTTACCCCGATAAAAGATCGATCAAAGTCGAGAGCGGTCATTCGCTCCCGGATTACCTTGATATGGTGCTTGGCTTTGAATACAACTCTCCCGTTGAACTAATTTATCAGCCTCTCGAAAGCACCAACTGTCGAAGCCTTCAATTCGTGGATTGGATGGCGAATTGCGTCTGGCGCAAGTTTGAAAATGGCAACTCTCCCGCATTTGATAAAATGTCTTCGGTAATAAGAGTCAGGAAGCTTTATTTTGGGGCGTAATTTCAAGCTGACCCATTACCTATCAGCCCCCCTTCCCAGGCGGAAAGTCTTACGTTTTTGTCATGTCAACCGGTGGCTTGACCGTTCTTGATTGAGATAGGCAACGCGGAGACCATGCAGCGCCATCCCGGATGGAATGGTTCCCGGGGCTGAATCGCGCTTTCCCGAACGCTTCGAGCCCGCTATGTATCAACGATGAAATCGCCGGACAGCCCGCCCGCCCATCCAGGCCCGTGGACTTCGCTTTGGGGCGTGGCGCTGGTTTCGCTGCTGGCCCAGCTTTGGTTATGCCAATTCTTTTCCTTTGGCGAACGGGTGCCGGTCTCGATCGACGTCAACCCGTCGAATCTCTGGAAACTAGCCTGCCATTTCCCGCCCACCGGTTCATTTCAGGTTCTCAACTGGCTGGGCGTCGCCTACCTGCCGCAGCCTTTAAACCCGTTCAGCCTCGCGGCGGCCCATCTGCCGCCCTGGTGGTTTTTCACCGCCTACGCGCCGCTGGTGGCCACGCTGGCTTTGCTGGCCATGGCGGCTTTCCTGCGCGAATTGGAACTGCCCCGGCCCGCGGCGCTTTTTGGCGGTGTGATCTATGCATGGCAGGGCGACCTCCTGCCGTTCGTCTATGCCGGCCACTATGCCTACATCACGACCTGGCCCTTTTTCGCCGTGGCCGCCTGGGGGGCTCTGCGCGCCCAGCGGACGAGGCATTGGGCCTGCGCGGTGATCAGCGGCGCCGGTTGCGGACTCATGGTCGGTCTGCAACCCGATCGCGGGGCCATCGCCAGCCTTTTGATCGCCGCGCTCTATCTCGCGCCGATCTTCAGCCGCCCCATCACGCGGCAGTCGCTCGTCGATTACCTGGCGAACCTGCGCCATCTCGCGCTGTGCGCGGGCGTGGCGGCGCTCATCGGGCTGGCCCCTTTGCTGGCGCTTTTCCAGAGCTACATCGTGGGAGTCAAGATGTCGGGCACGACCGACCGGGAGCAAACGTACAAACTCGTCACCCAGTGGAGCCTCGGCCCGGCGGAAACGCTGACCTATCTCGCGCCCGGCTTTTTCGGCTGGCACAACACTCATCCTGAAGGCCCGTACTGGGGCTGGATTGGAGAATGGCCCGACTGGCCGAAAGATCATAAGGGCGCGCCCAATTTCAACCTGGCCATCAGCACGACGGGGACGGTCGCGACCGTCCTGGCCCTGATCGGCGTGGTCCTGCTCCTGCCGGGGCGCCTGCTCGGGCCGGACCGGTTGACGGCGCGGCAACGCTTTTACGGACGGGTCCTGCTGGCCGTCGGCTTCCTCGCGTTGATTCTGGCCTGGGGCTGGCACACCGGTCTTTATCGGCCCTTGTTTGCCCTGCCGCTGATGGACAAATGGCGCAATCCGCTGAAGTGGCTCGAGATGACCAATTTCGCCCTGGTCGTCCTGAGCGCCTTCGGCGCGCGGCATCTCATGGTCTCGCTGGAAGCCGGCGCGCCTGACACGCCGATCGTGCGGCGTCGCCTGGCATGGTTCACCCAGGGCGTCCTGATCCTGCTGGGCCTCGGACTGCTGGCCAGTTATCCCCTGGCCATTATTCTCGCGGCCGTGTTTCAAGCGGAGGGTTACGGCCCGCTCACCATCGCCAATATGATGAGCACGATGCATACCTCGCTGCTCGGGGCGCTTGTTGTCATGGCGCTTTTGTGCGTGCTTCCGCGCGCCCTCTGGCGGCCGGACAAGCTGCGCGGCTGGACGCTGGTGAACCCCTGGCTTCACCGTATCTGGCAGCGGATGCTCCAGCCGGAATATTTGCCGCTGACCCTGGCGCTGGCCCTGGCCGCGCTTGCCGCCGCGCAACTGGGGTGGGTGGCGAACCAGTTCATCGAGCCGTCGTCCCTCCACGACTTGACGGAGAGCAATCCGCTCTTGGAAGCGCTCCGCAGCGAGGGCGATACCGTCCGGGTGAGCGTGCCGACCGACGATCCGCTGCTCAAGCAAGGCCTGCTGCAAAACCAGTTCGCCGCCATGAAGATCCCCTGCCTCGATATTTCCGCGGCCTCGCGCATTCCCGATGATCTCAACACTTTTTTCCAGGCTCTCGACAGCGATCAGGCGCGTCTCTGGTTTCTCGCGGGAGTCAAAAATGTCGCCGTGCCCCAGCAGGCCCTTGCTCAAATGCATCTGGACCCCGGCATCGCGGCCAATATCGACCACGCCGACGGCTACACCCTCGCGCCGACCGGCAGCCCCGACCTGCCCAGCCACGCGCTGATTGGCATGAAGGACTATCTTGCCAAAGCGACGCTCGTGCCCCACGCCGAGTTGTTTGATGCGGACGAGGCGCTGCTCAAGCGGCTCAAGGACCCGTTGTGGAAGCCGCGCGAGAGCGTGCTGCTTAACAAACCCGATCTGCAAAAGAATCCGTCATTTCATTTGCAGGAAGACAGGAAATCTGTGCCAGGGCCTGACAAGCTTGAATTGAAAACCTACACGCCGACGGAGATTGAAATCGAAGCGAAGTCGGCCCCGGGCGGCTACATCCTGATCAACGATCAATACGATCCCGACTGGCAGGCGCAGGTCAATGGCAGCGACGTTCCGCTCCTGCGCGCCGATTACATCTTGCGGGCCGTGCAGATTCCGGCGGGCCTGTCCAAGATCACCCTGCGTTACGTTGCGCATTACCATGTCGCCGGCTTGGATCTGCCCGCCGAGACCATGAACATGCTCAGCGACGGCGCGATGCTCGCCGCTTGGCTCATCGCCGGATTCGCCCTCTGGCGGAAAAAACTCACGTAGCCGCAGTCCCATCCGTCCCATATGTCCCATATGACCTATTCATCCGCTTCCTCCGCGCCACCGGACTGGCGACTGGGCTTGTTTGTCTTTCTTGCCGTGCTGACGCTTTCGCTGCCGCAGGCGGCGCTGCTGCCGCTGCTCGATCGCGACGAGCCTCGCTTCGCCGAGGCGAGCCGCGAGATGCTCCAAAGCGGCAACTTCATCGTGCCCACCTTCAACCATGCGCCGCGCTACGCCAAGCCGCCGCTCATCTACTGGTGCCAGACGGTTTCCTACACGCTCTTCGGCGAAAACGCCTTCGCCGCGCGCCTGCCTTCCCTCCTGGCCACGGCGGGAACGGCGCTTATTCTCTTCACCTGGGGCGTGCGACTCGGCGGCCTGCAAGTGGGTATGGGCGCGGCGCTCTCCTATGCGTTTTGCCTGCAAACCGTGCAGCAGGGCCGCGTCGCGACGGCGGATGCGCCGCTGATTTTCTTCATGACGCTGACCGCCTTCGCGGGTTGGAAACTGATCGTCTCTCCCCCGGTCAGCCATTCGTCCCGAAATTATTTCTGGGACACGATTCTCGCCCTCGGTTTTGCCGGCGGATTTCTCGCCAAAGGCCCCGAAGCGCTCCTGCCCCTTTTCCCTCTTCTCTATTGCGCGCGCGGCACTCGAACCCATCTTACGGGAGAGATTATCGTCAACTTCGTCCTCGGGCTGGCCCTCGTTTTGTTTTGGGCGATACCCGCGTATATCGAGACGCAGGGCGACTACTGGCGCGTCGGGATGAGCGAAGGCGTCGGCGAGCGGATGGTCACGGGTCTCCAGGGCCACGGCGCCTCGACGTTCGGCTGGTACCTGCTGAGCCTGCCGCTTTATCTGCTCCTTTTCTGGCTGAGCGCGCTGCCTTGGTCGCCGCTGCTGGTGATCCATCGCAAGAAACTTTTCACCGCGTGGAAGCCGGACCCCACCGACACTTATTTGCTGCTCAACGCCGGACTCATCTTCGCGGTCTTTTCGCTGATGGTGACCAAGCTGCCCCACTACACGCTGCCGGCGTTTCCGTTCCTCGCGCTCGTCTTCGCGCGGCGGTGGAAATCAGTTGGATTGTCGCCGGGTTATCTCACCGAACTCGGCTGGGTGGCAGGAATCGTTTTCTTGTTAATAGCAACCCTCGTTCCCATCGCCATTGCGGCGCACGCCACCCCATCGCCGGTCGGCGAACTCGTCCGTGACGCGCGGCAGCATGGAGACCTCACTCCCGAAACAGAATTCGCCCTCGTTGATTTCAAGGAACCCAACGCGATTTGGGAAATGCGGCGCGTAACGAGAGGCTACGGGCAAGTCGTCTCGGAATCGGAGGTCCTTCCTTTCCTGAACCGGCCCGGTCCGCGCGCCATCGTCCTTTCCACGTCGCTTTGGCAGCGGCTTCGTTCCGGCGCCGATCCCGCATGTAAATGTTTTGGGGCTCCCGGCTTCAACGCGGCCAAGGGAAGCTTCATCGATCTCACTTTGGTCGTGAAGCCGTAGGTGCAGTTGTAGCGGCGGTCTATGACCGTCGCTTTTATTCAGCCGCTGTATTCGATTTAGATTCAACCCCTTCAGGGTTGGCCGTTTTGGGATTTACCCAGGGTAGGCGCTGGTGCGCCAACCCTGGGCTGAATGATTCCAACCCCGTTGGGGTTGGAGAAGAATCGGCGGTCATAGACCGCCGCTACAATGCAATGGTCCCGGAGGGACATCCGATAGTAGCCCGGCGATTTATCGCCGGGTTGCCTGAAAATTACAATCGCCCGTCCCGGAGGGACGGTTGAACTTGAAACGAAATGATTGAGGGCGATCAAGCGTCCCTACGGGACGCCGCCTTCTTGGTAACAGACCCGGCGATAAATCGCCGGGCTACTCTCGGTAATTCCTACGGAATTACTGCCGTCCGCAGGGCTCACTTCCCAATGCAGAAATTTTGGAAGAGCCGCGTGAGGATATCTTCATTGTCCGTCTCGCCGATCACTTCCGCGAGATCGTGCAACGCATCGCGCAGCTCGATGCTGACCAGTTCCAGGCCGGCCGAGCCGCGCAAGGCCGCGAGCGCCCGGTCGAGCGATTGCGCCGCGCGTTGCAGCGTCGCGTTCTGGCGCGCGTTGATCGTGAGCACGGTTTCCGTTTCGTCCGGCACGCCGGCCAGCAGCGCCGATTCGATTTTCGCCTCGAGATCGCCGAGGCCTTCGCCCGTCAGCGCGCTGATAAAAATCGCGTCAGGGGGAAGCGAGCCGTGCCGCCCCATATCGGATTTATTCGCGATAAGCAGGCTCGGGATATTTTCGGGCAGATCGATTTTCGTCGCGGCATGAGGCTGATGCGCCTCGACCACATGGAGCAGAAGTTGCGCGTGGGGCAGCAGGGCGCGGGCGCGGCGGTTGCCCTCGATTTCGACCGGATCGGCCGAGTCGCGCTGCCCGGCGGTGTCGACGAGGCGCAGCGGCAGTCCGCGCACGCTGCACGGCGCCTCGATCCAGTCGCGCGTCGTGCCGGGCGTCGGCGCGACGATGGCGCGGTCCTCGCGCAGGAGCGCGTTGAGCAGGCTCGATTTGCCGACGTTCGGCTCGCCCACGATCACCGTGAGCGCGCCTTCCTGAAGGATGCGGCCCAGCGGCGCGGTGCGGAGGAGCTGGCTGATTTTTTCGCGCACCTTTTCCACGCGCGCGAGAAACTCCGGCCCGACGCGCGGCTCGATCCCCTCCTCCGCGAAATCGAGGCTGGCTTCGAGGTGGCTGAGCAGATCGATCAGCTCGGCGCGCACCGCTTCGAGCGCGTGGCCGAGTTTTCCTTCCTTCATGGCGCGGGCGCTGGCGAGCGCGCGTTCCGTCGGCGCGTAGAGCAGATCGAGCAGGCCCTCCGCCTGGGTGAGCGAAAGCTTGTCGTTGAGAAAGGCGCGCTGGGTGAATTCGCCGGGCCGCGCGGCGCGGGCGCCGAGAGACAGGCACGCCTGGATGATGCTTTCCACGATGTGGGGATTGCCGTGGCACGAAATTTCCACCGTGTCCTCGCCGGTGAAGGAATGGGGCTTGCGCCAAAACGTGAGCACGACGTCGTCAAGCACCTGGTTCCGATGGGTGAGCGTCCGGTAAGCGGCCCGGCCCGGTTTCCCGTCCAACGGGGCCGCGACGAGCCGGCCGATGATCGCGCGGCTTTCGGGGCCGCTCAGGCGAATGACCGCCAGGGCCGCGACGCCGGGCGGCGTGCTGAGGGCGACGATGGTATCGGTGGTCATCCGATTGAGTGTAGCGGCGGCCTGGGACCGTCGCATTCTTTTAATGCAGGCGCCGCCGTGAGGTGGCGGCTCTTCGTTCCTCTTTCACGCTGTTTAGAAAAAAATAAGCGAATCAGGCGAATCAGGCGAATGGGATACGGGTAAGATTTTCCGATTCTCGAAGAGAAGCAGAAGCAAGATCGTGTTTTGTTATTGGCATTTGGCCATTATCGCACAGAAACGGCGGCGGGCGGTAGGCTTGCATGTGCTGCATGGCCTCCATGGCCTAAAAAGATAAGCCAAGGAGGTCAAGGAAGCCAAAGCCTCAAAACTTCTCCGTGTTCTCACGAGCACGGCTACGCCGAAAACGCGACGTACGGCAACCCATGCGCATCGGCGACGGCCTGGCAGGCGAGTTGGCCATCGATCACATTGACGCCTTGCGCGAGGCCGTCGAATTTCCGGCACGCCCCGGCGAGGCCGTGTTCGGCGAGCGCCTCGATGTAGGGATAGGTCACGTTTGTCAGCGCCTGCGTGGCGGTGCGGGAGTAGGCGCCGGGCATGTTCGTGACGCAATAATGGAGCACGCCCTCCTCGACGAAGACTGGGGCGTCATGCGTGGTGGGCCGCGATGTTTCCGCGCAGCCGCCCTGGTCGATGGCGATGTCGACGAAGACGCTGCCGGGCTTCATCTGGCGCAGCATCGCGCGCGAGATGAGCTTCGGCGCCTTGGCGCCGGGCACGAGCACCGCGCCGATGAGGAGATCGACGGTGGGCAAAAGCTCGACGAGATGCGCTTCGCTGGAATAGAGCGTGTGGGTGGCGTGCATGGTGATGTCGAGGAAGCGCATCCGCTCCACGTCGACTTCGAGAATGGTCGCGTCCGCGCCGAGGCCGGTCGCCATGCGCGCGGCGTTGACGCCCGAGGTGCCGCCGCCGAGCACGACGACCCTGCCCGGCAGCACGCCCGGCACGCCGCCGAGCAGGACGCCCTTGCCGCCGTGGGGCTTGGCCAGAAAGTGGCCGCCGACGATGACCGACATGCGCCCCGCGATTTCGCTCATCGGTTCGAGCAGCGGCAGGCGGTGGTCGCGCGTGACCGTTTCGTTGGCGATGGCGGTGACGCCCGATTTCAGCAGCGCGGCGGTCAGTTCGAGGTTCGCGGCGAGGTGGAGATAGGTGAAAAGGATTTGGCCCTTGCGAAGAAGCGGGTATTCGCCCGCGACCGGTTCCTTGACCTTGACGATGAGATCGCCGCGAAACGGCTCCTCGTGGGAGCCGGCCAGCGTCGCGCCCGCGGCCGCGTAGTCGTCGTCCGGGTAGCCGGCATCGACGCCCGCGCCCCGCTCGACGATGACCTGGTGGCCGTGCTTGACGAGTTGATACGCGGCGGAAGGCAGCAGGCCGACGCGATGCTCCTGGGTTTTGATTTCCTTGGGGACGCCGATGATCATGCGCGAGGAATCGTGACGGAATTAACGGAATTACGGAATTACGAAATGAGGCCAATTCCCAACATCAGTGGTATCGATCGTCCGCCATCAGGTGGCCGTTACATTAAGTTGTCCGGGCCACCTGGACAGGACTCCGCCGCGCGGAGCAGGGCCTGTTAACACTATGAGGAACCTGTCCCAGAGGGACATCCGAAAGTAGCCCGGCGATTTATCGCCGGGTAGCCGTCAAATAAGACCACTTTGAAATGTAATTTGGTAAAAACAATTCGGTCATCCTGAGCTTGTCGAAGGATCAGCCACCAGAAGATGTAGCGTAAATAACCGGAAGCTGATCCCTCGACAAGCTCGGGATGACGGATGGATAAAGACCAAATTTCTTTTTAAAATGATATAAGCCACCCGTCCCATCGGGACGGCTGAACGAAGATGAGTGCGAAATCCGTTCAGGCGTCCCTTGCGGGACTTTGGATTGCCGCGGACAACCGAAGTTAGTGTCAACAGGCCTCTAAGGCGATGTCGTCGGAGGCTGGCCCGGCGCGGATGGATATCCCGGCATTTGCCCGTTTCCGACATCGGGCGCGGGGGCGGGTTTGACGGTCACCGTGGTGGTCGTCTGGGCCGGGGCGCCGGATTTGGAATTGTAGGTCGAAGAGCGAATCGTCATGGACTTGACGTCCGTTCGCGGCGCAAGCGCGCCTTGGCCCGCCGGTTGGGGCAGCGGTTCCGTGAGGCCCGTGGCCGCCTCGACCGCCTCGCGTCCCAGGATCGTCCTCTGCTTCTCGGCCGCATCGACCGCGATTTGGTCGGCATCCGTCTCCACCACGGAGGGTTGAATCATGATGATCAATTCGTCGCGTTCCTTGTTTTTCGTGGTGTCCTTGAAGAGGTAGCCCAAAACGGGAATGTCGCTGAGCAAGGGCACGCCGCCGGTATCTCGCTTCGTGTTGTCGGTAATGAGTCCGCCTATGACCACGGTTGATTTATTCGGGACGGTCACCTCGGTATTGATCTCCTGGGTGTTGATGGTCGGCACTTCGTTGCCGCTGATGACATTATTAGCTCCCAGGCTGTTATTGGTCTGGCGGATTTTAAGCGTGACCTCGCGGTTGGCGTTGATCAGCGGAATGATATCGAGTTGAAGCAGCACGTTCTCATATTGAATGCTCCCGGTTGTGACGAGGGAATTATTCGCGCCGGTGGTGGTGCCGTTCGCGAAACTGGAGGCGATATTGCTGAGAACCGGGACCTGGCTGCCGACCGCAACCACCGCCAGCTTGTTGTTGGTGGTGTAAACGCTGGGCCTCGAAATGATCTTGAAGCGGTCGGTCGTTTCGAGCGCGCGCACATACGCATCCAGCGTGCTGCCGATGGCGCCATAGAGATTCAGGCCGGAGAGCACCGGGAAGCCCATCGAGCTGGTCAAGCTCGACGGTTCCGGAAAATTGGCCGATGTCGTGCCCACCCTGGAATTGATGTTGCTGGTCGAAAGGCCGCCCTGGCCGACTCTCTGGAATTTCTGAAGGATATCGATGCCGAATTCCAGGCCTTCCTTGACGGTCAACTGGCCGATCACGGTGGCGAGGTAAACCTGCAACGGCTTGCGATCGAGTTGATCGATCATGTCGAAAACGCGGGAGACGACGTCGGGCGAACCAAAAATGATGATCGAGTTGGAACGATTATCGGCCAGCAGCCTCGTCTTGCCGACGGTGACGACGGTGGGGACATCATTTTCGGGAGGGGTCGTCAGCTGGGGGGTGATCGCGGCGACCGATCCCGTGCCGCCGGAACTGGCGCCCGAGGAGGAGGTTGTCGGCGCCGGAGCCGAACCTGGCTGCCCCCGGTTTTTGTTTGCGCGGCTTGAGCGGCTTGCGCGTCCTTCTTGACCTGGTCTTCCTCGTCCTTGCCTCGCGCGAGCGCGGCTTCCAGGGCGGGCAGGATGTCCTGGGCCAGGACGTATTTGAGCGGCCGGCGCTGCGGCACCATGAAAATATCCGGCTTGTCCAACTCGGCGATAATTTGCTCCAGGAAAGGCATGTTGACCGGACGGGTGATAATGAACACCCGGTTGGCGATCGCATCGGCCACGATCTGGGCCGAGCCGGAGATCAGGTTTTTTTCGTTGGAAAGCGGTTCTCTGGCGCCGAGACCGGCCGGGACGATCACGGCGCCGCCCGGCCCGGGGGGGGTGAGGGAAGCGCCGTTGGGTCCGATCCCCAGCATTTTGTTGAGGATATCGGCCACCTTGTCGGCATCGGCGCGATTGAGTTGAATCCATTTGCTGACGACGTGCGCGGGCGGCGCATCGATGAGTTCCTTCAGGGCGATCAATTGGCGGATCACGCTGACGTTTTCCGTGAGAACGATGGCCTGGGCGGAAGGCGCGGGCACATAGGCTCCGTAGGCGTGAAAGGGCGCGACCTGGCTGAAAATTTGAACGGCTTCCTGCGGATTGATATAATTGAGCGGCATGTAATAGCTGACGATCTCCTCGGTGGCCGGCAGATCGGTCGCATTGGCATAAAGCTTCACCCCTTCGCTGCGCGCGTTTTTGTTGGTGCCGATCGTGATGACTTTGAGGTTGTGGTCATCGATGGGAATGATCGCCACGCCATTGAGAAGAAGGACCTGCTCGATGAGCTTCATCAGCTCCGGTTTGCTCAGGCCGGTGGCGTTGAGGCTCACGACGATCGCCGAACCGTCCAAGTTGGCATCGCGAATCAGATGCTTCCCGCACAATTGTTCGTAAAGATCCAGAATCGTGTTAACGGGCGCCCTTTGATAGTTGGAAGAACTTGAGGTGAGGGGCGAGGTGTCCTGGGCAAGGGCCGGAAGGCCGCCGCCCAAATGGAAGAGGAACAGAGTCGCGAAGAGGAACAATGGGGAACGTGAAGCCATGTTGAGATGCGGGGGCAAAGAGGATGGCAGGTTTGCCTCCCATAAGGAAGCCTTCATCATTGCGAAGGCGCGGGCGGGGGCGGGGGCGGTGGTTGCGCAGCCCCGGGCCGGGGTGGCAGATTGATCATAGGACGGTGAATCCGGATGGGGGGCCGGCCCGAGCCCGGGGGTGGCATATTGGCGCCGGGCATGGGGATTTGCGGAGTCATGATGCCCGGCATGCCAACCGGGTTGGCGGGCGGCGCATTTGCCGTCACGGGCGCCTGTTCCAGCTTGAGCGTGATCAACTGGCCGTCCTTTTGCACCACGGCAGAGGTGTCCGAAGCGTCGTGGCCGCGGGTGACGGAGGTCAGCGTCAATCCCCTGGTCGGTTTATCGGTGGAAATAAGGAAGTGGTCCTGATTCTGCCTGTCGACCAGGCTGGCATAGGTGATGCGGCCAACTGTCGCGACGCCGTACAGGATATAGTCGGGAGATGATTGCTGAGCCTCTTCGGCCGTCGCCACCGCGAAGGGGGACTTCGTCCACAGAGACTCGTAGCGCGAGGCGGGAAAACCGCCGCCCGGCACGGCCGGAGCGTCCGCCCGGACCGGCTGCGCGATCAGCGCCAAGGCCGCGGCCACTGCGAAAAAAAAAGCGCCTTTCATGTCAAGATCCCTCCTTGAAGTAACGGGCGATTTGCAGGGTGCAAACCATCGACTTCTGGTCCTGGTCCGCTTTCAGCGAAAATGACGAAATGGCATAGAATTGATCGGGCTTTTGGAGGTCGGTCAGCCACTTGCAGAGGCCCTGCATCGACCCTTTGACCTTCAGCGAGACATTGATGCACGTTCCGGCGGCGCCGTGCTGCACGTCGTTCACGCTTTGCGCCATGATTTCGAGTTTGTTATCGTCGCGCGCGCCTTTCACAACATAGGCCAAAACCCGCGCCTTGGCATCGCCTTCGTCGCCCAGGGGCTGTTCGTGGTCGCGAACCCACGCCTTGCGTTGCGCCCATAAGTCGGACTCCCGCAGATCGACTTTGGCTTCGGCTTGATCGGCCCGCAACTGCGCATCGGCGAGCTGAAGGCTGGATTGCCTCTGCGAGAGCCAGCGATAGCCGAAAAAATTTCCGCCCGCGAAAACGATCGCGGCCAGGATCAAGAGAAGAAATTTTTCGTTTTTAGTTAAGGCCCGCATGGGTTCCTTCGATTTGAAATTGCGCCAGGTCGTTGGGCAGCGGGCGGGGGTTGCCCATGATGAGGGTATAGCCGGAAAAATAGGGATCGCCTTTGAGTTTATTGAAAAACAGGAAGGCGCCCGCGACATTCTTGGCTTCACCCTTGATGAGCAGCTTGCCGTCGCCGGCTTCGAATAATGTCAGGTGAAGCTGGTCGGCCGGAATCGATTTGGAAGCCTGGAGGAGCAGCTCCAAAGGATAGTTTTTGGTGTCCACCACGGGCGCGAGTTCCTTCCAGGCCGCCCGCCCGTCGTGAACCATGGCGAGGGCCTGCGTATGCTCGGATTGCCATTTGCGCATGTCGTCGACTTTCCGCGAAGTCAGGGCTAATCGCAACACCATCCCGGCCGCCGCCAGCAGGTAAACCGCCAGGAAGGCCGCCAGGGCCCGCCTCCGCCACCGCTGGCTGGCGCGGATCCGTTTGGCCTCGTCGACCGTGGACGGCGTCAATTTCCAGGCTTGCGGCGGCGCGACGGGCGGCGGGCATTCCTCCTGCTCGATGGGAAGCTTCAAGGCCGCTTCGAGCGCGGCGCGTTCCTCCGGGCTGATTTCGGTCCACAACAGCGCCTTTTGCAGCGGGGTGACAATGCCCTGCATGACAAGCGCGGCCTGGGCGCAGATCAAATCCTGCACGACGCGCGGGGTGACTTGCCCCTCGGCGAGCGCCTGGAAATAAACGAGGTCTGGTCCCCGGGTGATCGCGACCGCCAGGCGGTCGTGCTCCCGCCAGAGGGTCAGGGTGTTTTCCGGGAACGGGAGGCATCGGGCGGAAAGATCAAAGGCGTCGTAGGCCTCGGCGTGGATTTCCGGCGCGAGGGCCGCGGGCAGGACGCCGACCATGACCAGCGTGCGGGTTGCTTCCCGGGCGACGACCGTCGAGTCGAACACCGCGGGCCCGTTTCCGCGGGGCTGGAGGCCGCGCAATTCCAGTTGCAGGGGGATCATTTCGGCGAATTGCTTCGCATCGGTTTCATTGAGCCAGAGCGGAAGACAAAACACCTGCGACACCGGGAGCGCCAGCGTCGTGCTTTTCCGGAGCCGGTTGTCGAGGGGAGTCGCGCAGATTTGCACGCGTTCGGCGGTTTTTTTCCCGTCAAGGGCCCAAAGCTCCCACGGCTCCGCGCCGGTTGGGCCGGGCAGCAGCAGGGCGCGCTGTCCCTTGGCCAGGGAGCGCGCCGCTTTGGTTTTTACTGTTCGGACCATAGGAAATATTGGGGAGGCGAGGTGTTGAGCCGCGTCACAACGGAAATCATGACCTGTGTGCCTTGCGCTTGGCCAACACTTTCCACGCGGCGGTTGGGGTCGCTGAAGGTAATCTGATTGCCCAGCGTCTTCATGGCGAGGTCGCCGATGCCCAATTCGGCCTGGAACGTTTTCGCGTCGGGAACGCTCACATCGTCGGCGGTTCCCGCAATGCCGTCGCGCCCGTTGCGCGTGCCGGTGAAGAGGGCCACCCACTTGGGATCGAGGCTGAAGACGGCCGCGATCAGCTCGGGGGGCGCTTCGTTGACGTTCAACGGGCCGCCGCTCCAGAGGGTCAGGCTGTCCTCCCAATCGGGCCTGACCTTGTCCAACAAATCGACGCCCATCACCAGTTTGACTTCGTCGAACGAGTCGAAGGGCTTGTACGTGGGGCGTTGCGGGAGGTTGGCCCGGGCATAATCGGCGGTCTTGGCGCCGTTGAGGCTGCGGAGATCGCCGGGGGTGACCCAGTCGTAAAGACAATCCGCGACATGGTCGGCCTGATCGACTTTGAGGCCCCACTGGGTGAAAAGATTTTCGAGAATCTCGCGGTGTCCGCTCAGCAGCACGTAATTGAGGTTGAGCCGCGCGCCTTCGCTTGCAATCGCGACCTTGAACTGGCGTCCCTCCGCCGGTTTCTGGAAAAACAGCGGGTCGTCCTTGAGCAACTGCGGATTGAGGCCAAGCGCCAGGCCGCTCAAAGCCAGGCCGCGCGCGTCGAGGGCCAGTTCTTCGTGGGAGGTATGTTCCACGGAAAGCTCGACCATCTCCACGACTCCAAAGACCGCCATGCCCAGAAGCAGCAGGCACCAGAACACCAGGATGAGGGCCGAACCCCGCCGTGAAAATAAGCGATGCGGACGCATTAGAGAGTCGTTGGTGGAGGTGCGGCGGAAACGGAGGCCGCCTGGATATTGGGAAGCCAGAAATCCATCGTGGTGGGGTGCAAATCGCCGGCCGGTTGCATCGATAATTCGGCCAGATTCGGTTTCGCGGAGCCGCTCCACAGTTCGACCCACAGGGTCGCATTGAATTCCTGGAATTTCCAATCGAGGGTCTTGATGTCCCCGATGAGCGGAGTCCAGCCAATGGTGGGATCGTCCGTGGCGGCGGCTTTCTGGAGGACCTGTCGCGCATCCTGCGGCTGGCCTTGTCCCGCCTCGGTCATGAAGGTGGCCAGCCGCAAGGTGTAATAGCCGTTGGCCTGCGCCTTGGCGTCGATGGCGGTGGCAAGATTGGCGGTGCCGAAAATAATGCCGTTTTGCACCAACCCCTCGCCGTTGCCGCGCTGATAGGAGCTGAGCGTGCCCGCGGCAGGCATCCCGCCCAGCTTTTTTTCCAGGAACGCATTCAAGGCCGCAACCTGGTCGCGTCGATTCTGATTGTCCTGCAACGTCGACGTGCTCTGGAGAACGCCCGTCATGAGCCCGAAAACGGCGGCGGCGAGCAGAATAAAAACCGCCAGCGTGATCATCATCTCCATGAGGGTGAAGCCGGCGGATCGGGCGGAGCTCGCCGCAAATTTTCTCTCAACAGCGCCACCATCCTGAGGTTGCGCCTGCGGCGCTCGGCAAAGTGAAGGGAGTATAATTGCGCTATCGCGCAGGCCGTGTCGAAGGATCAGCCGCCGGAAGATGATCGCAACACCCATGGAAGCTGATCCCTCGACAGGCTCGGGATGACGGAATGGTAAAGAGTTGGATTCGGGCGAAAACGTCTTCATGGCTGGTAAATCAGTTCCGTCACGTCCCGCTCCCGCGCCTGCCCGCGTGATTTCCACGCGGCCGTGATCGTAACGCGCCACATATTCGGGACGGGCTGCTGTTTCTGGTCCTTCATCAGCTCCTGCTCGACCGCGAGGTGATAGAGAATGCCGGAACCGTCGTCCGGCAAATCCCTTTCGCCGGGCAGCACGCGGGCGGCATGAAGCAGCGCCATCTGATTTTCCAGGCCGCGGATCGCCGCGTCGACTTCATTGCGGTCCATCGCGGCGTCGAACGCGCTGTTGAGCGCCATCACCAGCGAGAACGCAACCAGGGTGAAAATAAAGAGGGCGATGACGACTTCGAAGAGCACCATGCCCCGGCGGGCCCGGCTGTCCCGGAGCCGGCGGCGGCGATAAGTCGGGCGGAGGTTCATGGCAGGGAGAAGGTTTCGTTTTCCACATTTCCCGTGAGCGCGCCAAAGCTCATTTCCAGCCAGGCGTCGCCCCGGGCCAGGCGCACGCGGGTCGCGGGGCAAAGCTCGCCGGGCTGGAACACCCAGGAGGTCGGCGGCATGTCGATCCAGGCGCCGGCCTTTTGCGGATCGGGAGCGCGGAGCTTGTTCGGGGCATCGAGTTCGCTTGTGACCTCCACGGTCTGCATCGCGGAATTGCCCGCGGCGGGGTCATCGTCATCGGCGGAGGAGGCCGCATCGGGAGCGGCGGCGGCCTCCCCAACGGGATGCAGCGCCATCGTGGCGGCGGTCAGGTCGATGACGTAGGCGCGATGCTGTTCGGCGCTTTGAATCATGGCCGTCCTGACCATCATCGCGAGCTGGTGCGCGTCTTTGCGCACGGCCTGTTCGGTGAACGCCGACTGCATCGCGGGCATCGTCACGCCGAAGAGAAGCACGATGATCAATAGCACGATGCACATTTCCATCAGCGTGAAGCCGTGCTGAATACGGTGTGACGGAAGAACCCGGCGACTCTTATCCCCAAGCAACCGGGGAGCGCCATGGCGGGGATGGGCGCATCGGATCATGAAAAAACCTTAGGGCCTGTTAACACTCATGTCGGTTGTCGGCGGCAACCCTGGGCTGAGTGACGGCCATCCTTTCAGAGACCTCCGCGGAAGTCCGATTAAGAGCGGGATCGTAGTCCCGGAGGGACATTTGAAAGTAGCCCGGCGATTTATCGCCGGGTAATCCCCAAAGGGGATTTGCCCGTCCCAGCGGGACGGACGAAACCCTTCGGTAAGAGGCCAATCAAGCGTCCCGACGGGACGCTCGCCATTTCGCCGCCCGACCCGGCGATAAATCGCCGGGCTACTATCGGTCATTCCTACGGAATGGCGGAATTCTTGAAAAGAGACTTTCCCGGAGATCTCTTTCAGGATGGCTTTTGCGAGTACGATCGATCTGTCCATAAAATAGTGTTAACTGGCCCTAGGGATTACTCGAGCTGGACTTGGCGTCGGGCCAGTTGCCAATATCATCATCGGTGTCGGGCAAGCCATCCGGGCCCATGGAAAAAACGTCGTACTTGTCCGGATTATGCTTGCCGGGATTGCGATACTGATAGGGGTGGCTCCACGGATCGAGCGTTTCCTGGTCAAGCAGGGCGCGCCAATGCGGCGGGATGGGTTCGACCGTCGGCTTGCTCCAAAGCACCTTGAGTCCCTGCTCGGTGGTGGGCAGCGCGCCGTTGTCGAGTTGATAGGAGGCCAGCATTTCCTTGAACGCCAGCAGATCGGCCCGCACCTTTGTCTTTTCGCTGCCGGCGCTCATGCTCGACACCTGGAAAATGACCATGCTCATCAGGAGCGCGATGATGGTCAGCACGATGATCATTTCCATCAGCGTGAAGCCGAGGCGGGAGGTTCTAAAGCTTGGGCGAAAAAAGGCGGGGGTATTCATGGCGAGATGGTTTCAATTGGGATTGGGGGAGAATCTTCCAGCAGGATTGGACTGGTGCGGGCCGGGGAAAGTCGCGGTTGAAGGACGGCTGTTTTCGCCGGAACCGACGGGTAATTGAGTTGCAAGACCATGGCTTTGATCGCCAGCGGAGGCTCGGGCCCCGTGGCTGGCGCGCTTGCATTTGCCGGCGTCAAGGCGGCATCGTCCTCCCCGGAAAATTGCATCGTGTTGATGCCCGGCTTGAGGAGGGAGACGGGCGCGTAGAACGATCCGTCGCGCCAGCCGGCATAGCCCGGCGACGCGTTCCCGCCGGCGAGGAAACCGTCGTCGAGCAAATCGGGCACGGCGAGCGTGATCGTCCCGGCGCGCTGTTCGTTGATCCACACCACCAGGTGCTTGCCCAGGGGCAGGCCGGCTTCCTTGAACGCCAGCCGGGCCGACCCGGGGACGCAGTCCAAATCCACGCTGAACTCGACCCCTTGTTCAATCCGCACCGCCTGATCGGTCATCGGAACGGTGACGATCTCGTCCTG
Organism: uncultured Verrucomicrobiae bacterium; assembly: GCA_963702985.1. GTDB lineage: Bacteria > Verrucomicrobiota > Verrucomicrobiia > Methylacidiphilales > UBA1321 > JABDGH01. Next base: position 2,911,936 of record OY969777.1, on the reverse strand, counting down.
CCAGGCGCCCGGTCCGGTCGGATTGGCCTGGCCGTTGAGGCTCCGCGCCGATTGGGTCGGCCCGGTGGCCGGCGTCACCAGCAAATCCCGCACCTCGGGCGAAACCAGCCCGTTCTTATTTTCGAGCCATTCGAGTTTGATCCGTTGGATGCCCAGCGTCGAGTCGCCGCATTGAAAGGTCAGGACGCCATCGCCGACGAGCGTGGCCGGGGAAATGAGGAGGCTGCGCTGGTTGGCCATTCCGATGTCTTCGTAAAAATTATCCGAGAGGATCAGCGGGCCTTGGGTTCCCTTCCAGATGACCCGCATGAAGCCGCCTTGTTTTTCCTGGAAATAAACCGTGACGAGAAGAGACGCCGCCGGGTCCGGCGTCAGGATCGGCAGATCGAGCGTGGCAAAAGTCGTCGACGGGGCCTCGGGATGCCCCAGCCAACTCGGCGTCGACTGGACGGTCTGAAGAGGAAGGTCCAGGGTAAACGGGGCTGGCAAGCCCGCCGCCGTTGCCGTTACGGAACAAATCAGGAAAAGCAGCAGAAAGCAGGTCCATCCCGACGATTTGGCAGGAAATGAGGGGGGAGCCGGCCAGAGATGTCCACAGGTTTGTTTCACGACGTAAGCGCCTCGTTTTCAGTTCTATACAGCTAGAATTCGCATCAGGGGCTGGAATCGTATCAAAAGCAGCCAATAAAATCGCCCTCAAAGTGCAAGATTCCAGCATTGTAACGAAAATGACATGGTGATTGGATGCGCCGTGGAAGCAGTTGTAATAGGCCGACCACAAGGCGAGTTCGAGCGCGAGGGCGGCATGATCGGCAGGCTTCACCCCGGCCATAAACGCGCCGAAAGCGGTGTGGGCTTCTTTCGGGTCAAGACCGCGCCCGCGCAAAATGGCCTTCTTCGTCTCGAATCCGGCATCCTGCGCCAGCCAAGAAAGAGCCAACTGCAACGCTTTTTCGGTGCAATTCTTGTGTTTGGTGAGCTTGTCCAGCACGACGGTCACGGCTCGTTCCTGCACGGTGCGGCGAATGAGGGAGGCTTCGCGGGCCGCTCGATCCGCATCTTGCATCGTATTCCCAATGGGCCGCTCCTCCGTCTTCAATCCCATATCGCGCACGACTTCGAGCGCAGCTTTCGCGTCAACGAGCCGATGCACCTTGCCGTCACCAGTGCGGGCAAAGACCAGAGCCGGAGCCTTCCGCCCTAAAACCTGCTCCCATGTCCGGCGTTTGGGGTCATGGACGCAGCACTGAGTCAGCGCGATATAACCGGAACTGGCCTCAACATGGCCATTGTCATACGGAAGCGCCTTCTTGCTTGCCTTCTCGTCAAGCACTGTGGCGCCGCCGGCCTCAGCCTCGACCTTCACCCGCTGCCATACCGCCTCCTTTTTGGCGGCGAAGCATTTCGGATCGGTGCAAACGTCGTTGCGGTTCTTGACGCTCAAGTCAGGGAACAAGTCCTTGATGTTTCCGGCCCGCTTTGGGCAGTTGACGCAACTCGGGACGCCTTCGACCAAGTCGGCTTGCTGCAAGTCAAACGGTGCGCTGGCAAGCTGCAACATGAAGTTTTGAATGATGAACTGCTTTGCCTCGCGGAACGTCAACGGGACGTTTTCCTGTTTTTGGGTTTGGTGATTATAAACCGAGCGTCCGGCCAGAATCTGGCGGGTCGCTTCCTTGCGGGCATCGGGATGGGTGATGCGGGCGATGAGGAGGGCAACGGCTCGATCCAGTTTGCCGCTATTCATGGCGTCCTGGGCTTCCTTGGGCAGTTCAAGGAGTTTGAGGCAATTGTAGACGTGGGCGCGGCTCTTCGAGACACGCGAGGCCAATTCCTCGGCCTTCATGCCGCAATCCAGCAACCGCCGATATTGGCGGGCCTCCTCGATGTCGGTCAGGTCTTTACGCTGCAAGTTTTCGATGGCCTGCAATTCGAGGGACTCGCGGTCGCTCAGTTCGCGGATGACGACTTGCACTTTCTCCAAGCCGACAGTGCGGGCGGAACGCCAGCGCCGTTCCCCGGCCACGAGAACGTGACTGGCTTTCCCTGCGGTCTTCCGAAGCCTTTCGTCGGTCACGCAAGCGACAGGACGGACAACGAGCGGTTGAATGACACCGTGGGTGCGGACAGATTCGGTCATCTCGGCTAACTGCTCGTCGGTTATGGTGCGATTAGTGCCGGATGGGGCGATGTCTTTGACAAGCAATATGGATTGCTTGCCGGTGGGGATTTCATTGGTGAGGTTTTTCATGGGTTTTTGGTGGGTTGATCGAGGCATGAGGGCATAGCTCCGCCCCGAATGGGTTGTAACTAGCGTTTGGGTTTGGACTTGGCGGCACGAGCAGCACTCGTCACCGCGCACTTGAAGACGTAATCAATGGGCAGAGAAAAGACCTGACGGCGGCGATACTCCCGGAACGCAATCACGTCACCCGGCAAAAGGGAAACGATGATCGGGCGGCGGTCGCCAACGTACAGAACCGCGTACCTGCCGGTTGTGCTGCGTTGCAAAGGTCTGGTCAATGTGGTCATGACGGGAAAGAGAGGAGCGGGTTGCCCCGCCCCTCTCCGGTGTCTTAGTTCCGCTCGGCGGCGCTCAGAAGGCCGCAATGACCGTCAAGGATTCCCTGCAATGCCTGCGTGCGGGTGGGAAGCTTCCAAAGGCTCCCCTTCACCGCCTCGGTGCAGGCGTTGAACAGACGCCAGACATTTTGCCCCTCGGCAAATTCAGGATGGCGCGGCGTGCGCCATTCGGTGAGCACGTCGGGGAGTTGAGTCTGCGTGATGGCCTTGCCGTCCAGCATTTTGATGATGAGGTCATGGGCCTTTTCGTGGCCTAGCTCGGTGTTGCGGTAGGTGTCAAAACGCTTGCACTGATCGGTGCGGAAGTCGGCCAGACGGCCGATAGCTCGGCCAACCACTTCCGGCAAATCGCGTTCGATGTAGCGGGTGTGACGGCGGGCAATCTTGACTTCGGCAGAGAAGGCCAGGTTGTCGCAAACGAAGACCTGCGACCCGAGGCAGAGGGCGGCGGGAAAACGTTGGTCATGGGAATTGCGGAGGCCGACAACGAAAGCGTAATCGCTTTCGACCGCATTTAAGTCGGCCACTTGGAAGAGGCCGAAATAGCGGGCGGCATCCTCGGTCAAGGCGTGGGCCTGCTGCACGATCGAGAAACCGGCGCGGTTAAGTCCAGCCTCGGCTTCCTTCACCAAAGAATCGTGCGAGATGGGGCACCATGTCGCGGTTCGGTTGGGGGTGGGGGCAAGGGCCAGTTGTTCGCGGTCGATGCGGCGGGCTCCCGCATGGAGGCAAAGGTCAACGGGACGTGTGGTGATCCGAGGGCGTGGGGCCACGCGCTCGGCCTGTATTTCGGCGGTATTGTTCATGGTTTTAGTATGCATAGCCGCTATGCATAAGACAAGCATTTTCTTCATTTATTTTTGGGTTTATTCCTTGAATATCAGCTTGTTACGAACGCCACGCACACCGACCCAAAAGCCCGGAAAACCGCGCGAAATCCGTCTAAACGCTTGGACGGCGGGAGCGGGAGCGTAGCGGACGCAGGGGTCAGAGTGGCCTGCCTCTACCTCCTCCTCCCGGATGAGAGCGCGAGAGAAGGCAGATGCCTTCTTTCGCTTTCTTAACGGTCCCCGCAGCGCCAGCGAGCACCCCCCCGAATTTCCGTGGGGGTGCGAGCAAGCTGCCTTGCATTACCGCAGCCCAAGCCGGTGGTGTGACAGGTTCTCCTGGCACGCCACCGGCCCCGGATCAGGCTTCTGCCGGGAGGTCTTCTAAACGGGAAGCTCGACCCATTCGGGCATCAACTGGAAGAACGCATCCCGGTTGGTGATGGAAAGATCAAGGCCCGAATCGAGTCGATAGCTATAGAGGCCCTCCAGAAAGTCGTCCCAAGCCCGGCAATCGAGCAATTCGTCGCAAGAGATAAATTCCTGCCACGGTCCTTCATGGTCCTCATGCGAGGCGACAATGAAGGCGTGGATCTGTTTCGTCTCGGGATGGGAGAGGAAGACAAGATTGACCTGGTGAAATCCGCCATCGGGTATTGATGCATGTTCATCTTGATACCCATCCCATGCTGGATATTGATCAGCAGATCGACGCGGGTCTTTTTGTTCAGTTTCTCAATCAACGAAAACGGCGCGTGTCCGATTCCGGTCGGATCAATGAATGTGAACGTGAGCGCGTTTGGATCGATGGAAACGTGATCGATTGCTTCGGAACAGTCCCCGCACCAGATTTCGCAAAGATTCGCCTTCGGGTGCGAAGCAAGCCTGGTTTGAAGAGCCTTCGCTAAGACCATATTCATTTCCGTAAAAATGTAGCGGGAAAAATCGTATTTCAGTACCTGGAGTGGCGAGCCGTCCTCTTCTTCACTGGTATCACGGATAACACATTTGCCGGGTCCAGAGAAAAGCTCGTAATACACGCGGACCGGCCATTTGTATTTCATCCCATTCGCAAACAGGTCACCGTAGTAATTTAGAAGCTTGTGCTTGTCGTCAATCCAAGGACCGCTTTCTCGAACAGCAAGATTGTCGATTGGCGAAACAGCATCCTTCCATGGCGAGTGGTCAGCCGAAGAAAGGATATGAAGTTGAGGGGCCAAACGTAAATTGTGCCACTGGAACGCTTTAATTCCAATCACTTCCTAATTCAGATTCGGAAGAGGCTTGTGCCTTAAAGCGCCGATAACCTGGCAGGAAGGGCAACGGTGGCCGTGCGCGGCGACGCAACGGCGCCAGCGGCCCGCCACGGTTGCCGAAATGGAAGGCGAAAAGTCCCCGGAGCGGTGCCAGCAGGCACGGCGCGAGGGGCTTTATGACTGGTGGTCTACCACTTGGGCACGGCGTCGCAGTCTCTCAACCACGATTTCACCTTCTGCGAGCACGCGACTGCCGTTATTGATTTCACGGGTTTCCTCCACAATCTGTAACCGTGCGGTCCAAATCGAATCCAGAATAGCTTCCAGATTACTGCCCTCACATTCCAGCGTAACCTTGGCGAAAGATATAACCAGAATGTCCCCTTCGATCTCGGTCCCAAGCAAGGTGTGGTAAGGGTAGGCGGCCTTAAAATCCCGCCCGATAAATTTAATTCCAAATGGGTCGCCGATATTGGCATTTCTAGCGGAAGGTCGTAACGCCCGCTCAACGACAGTCTCATCTTTACGGGTAAGCATATTCCACCTCCCTCGCGACTTCGAGCGCGGCCAATAGCTTCTCGCGGGAGTAACGGATAGATTTTCCAATCCGGTAATAAGGCACGGTTCCTTTGTTTCGTAAGCGAATAAGGTTTCGCTGACTAATCTTGAGGAATTTTGCAGCCTCGCCCTCCCTTATCAGGTTCGGTAATTCGACATCATTTGTTTGCATGACGCGAACTTCTCAAAATCCGAAAGTGAGAATGGTACCTGCCTGATCTTTTTAGGTACCATTCTCGGTACGGCTCATTCTAAACCAGATTCGGGTGACGAAAATTCATCCAAGCCTCGGCATCAACTTTGAATTCTTGGACTGCCTTGAGCAGACCATCAGCATCGGTGTCGCTCACGCCACCCGCGAAATCGTATTCACATCCATTGCGCTTCATCCGGCAGCCATCAAAATAGGTCGATAGAGTCGTAAAGATTGGATCGGCCTCTTGTAGGGCCAGAAACGTGTTGTAATGGCCCCCAAGCGATTTCGGTCGGTAGCCTTCCGAACGGACAAGTATCAGCGACAACGTCCGCGCGGCATCATAGGCCATGACGAATCGTGCGTCCGCTGACAGGCCCGCTGCGACGGCATCTTGCAGACTCCGAGTCACGATTGAGCGCAGATTGTCCAACTCCGCCTTGCTGGTGGGCTCAGCCGTGACGTACCGGCCCAGTAATTTTGCCCAACTCATCATGATTACCTATCACGAACAGCTTCGGCTTGTCCAATACGCCGGTCAGAAAATGATCTTTCGCCTTTTGCTTCTTCTCGAATTCCGTTGGTGTGTAGACAGTCGGATTGATTGCTCGGCCAAGAAGCTCGTGCGCGTGACGCAGTGGTAACGCAAGCTCCACTGGCGACACGGTTCCGACAACCATCAGGTCAATGTCGCTGTCAGCTTGCTCACTGCCGCTGGCGATTGATCCGTAGACGAAGACAATCCGTAGTTTTGACGCCAGCGGCTTCAAGGCGTCCACCAAGACATCCGCGAGTCCGGCTGTTTTCAATAGCAAGGCCCGGAGATCGGGAAAGAGTGGCGAATCCACATTGGCTTGATAATAGACCATCCGCCCCTGTCGGTGGGTCTTGAGGATTCTTGCGTCGGAAAGGTCTTGCAGCTCGCGTTGCAGACTTGAAGATGGAACCCCTAGCCGACGTGCCAGTTCCGAAACGTACCAAGCCTTCGCGGGCTGCACGAGGGTGGCCGCCAAAATCCCCTGGCGGGTCTTCGGGAGCAAAGCATCAAGTGTTTTCTTCTTTCGCATATTGCGTGAATAATAACGCTGTTTGCGTAAATAGCAAGGTTTTAGAGAATGCTCGAAGGCACGACCTGCGCAAACAGTTCTACAATGGAGGGAGAAAATTTAGACCAAAACGAGTAGGTAAGAATGAATGAACATTACCTCCACCCAGCAACCGGAAAAAGTCGTTTTAACCCCCAGGGAGCTGGCCACGCTCTTTGGCCGCCATCACACGTGGGCCTACCGCCAAATCTATGCCGGAAATATCAAAGTGATCTCGAACCTTGGCCGGATCATGATTCCCCGTTCAGAGGTGGATCGCCTTCTCAAGCACTCTGAAACCTATTCAGGAAAAAAGTAGCCTCCGCTGAGTGGCTGCTGTGCGCATTGAGCGAGGCGCACGGTCTGGAGAAATTTTTCGAATGCTCGGGTTAAAAGGCGAACCAAGTAATGGCTTCTGCCTGCGCAGCGACGTGTCTTCGCAAAGGCTTACCTTTTCCTTGTTAACTGCCCACAATCTGCCCACACTTTTGAAGCGGAAACCCTCTTCAGAGGTAAAAGAGGGGGGCGACCGACGGGGCTCGAACCCGCAACAGCCAGAACCACAATCTGGAGCTCTACCATTGAGCTACGGCCGCCAGTAAATGCCAAGGCCGCGACAAAAGAACCCCGGCGGCTTTCCTTTGACCGCCGGTGTAAAATTCACCTCGGCGGGAAGAAAAGAATCCGATTCTCTCGTGGCGCGAGGGTTCACCTTAATTTCTCCTGCGCGGAATTCAAGCCTAGAACTCATTTCAACAGCGGACATGGCGCGCGCCGGGAGGGATTTTGCCTTGCGGCGGGGATTCGAGCTGCCGCGGACGGCAATCAAGCTTCGCCAAAAAGTGACCGCCGCGCGCAGCATCTCCCGGCGCCAAGGCAAAATTGCTTTCGGCGTGACCTGCGCCTGTTTTCCGGCCAGCCTTAAGGGCTTGGCAAGCCGACCTTGCCTGGAACGCTTTCAATCATCGGGAACCTTTCTTTCATGCCATCGTCCGCATCACCGCAAGGCCTTGTCGGGAGAGCGGACGAAACTTCCCGCGATAACCGGGCTTGGTTTTGCCTTCGTTCCCAGCCCAAACACGAGCACATTGTGGCGGCGCATCTCAGGAAAATGGAGGACGTCGAGGTTTTCCTTCCGCGCGTCCGCTTCAAACGGACGACCCGCCAGGGAATGGCTTGGGTGACGGAAGCCTTGTTTCCCGGGTATCTTTTCGCGCGGTTCGATTGGAAAACCTCCCTGCGCCGGGTGCAAGCCGCCTCGGGCGCGCGAGGCATCGTTCATTTCGGCGAGCAGTGGCCGGTGATTCCCGAACAAACGATGGATGATCTCCGCCAGGCCATCGGAGCAACCGAACCGCATACGATTGCCCAGGAATTTGCCGGCGGCGATGCGGTGGTCGTTGCCGACGGCACGTTGCGCGGTTTGCGCGCCGTCATTTCGCGCGTCATGCCCGGACGGGAACGGGTTGCGGTCTTGATGGAGCTGCTGGGTCGGCAGACGACGGTCGAACTGAAGACAAGTTCGATCATCAAGGAAGGCGATAAACGGGCGGAGATTTTTTCGTAACGTAAGATTCGACCGCTCGCGAACGGGAGCGGCGGGCCCAGGCCCATTACAACGGATACGGACGCACGCCGTACCACACCCAGTAGCCGGCCAATTTTAAGTACTCGGATTTCTCGGAGCCGCTGATGCGCAGCCAATTCCATTCCCCGCGCCGGTAGCAGCAGTAGGACGGACGCGAATAAAAGGTGATGTCGGGCGCGAAATGCTCGAAACAGGCCAGCGCCCGCCGCGAATGATACCACGTCGTCACGAGAATCACATGATGCGCGCCCATTTGACGCAGCAAGGGGGCGGAAAATTCGGCGTTTTCCAGCGTGCTGGTCGAGCGGTCTTCCTTGGTGATGACATTCGCGGGCACCCCGAATTTCTCCAACAGACGCACGTCGGAATCGGCGTCGCCGATGCCGCTGACCAGGATTTTCGGCGCGGCGCCCGCCTTGAACAATTCCGCCCCGCGCTCCTCACGATCAACCGCAAGGCCGCCCAAGACAATCATCACATCGGCCTTCACGTCGCCGCTGTCCACGGTCAGGATCTGTTGCGGAAACAAAAAGGCCGCGATTCCCAATGAAAGAGCGACCGCGGTCAACGTGGCAATTGACCGCCAAAGGACAAGGTGAAATCGGCGCATCGGGAGTTATACCATTTCTCAATAAAATTTATTCTTTACCCTTCCGTCATCCCGAGCTTGTCGAGGGATCAGTTCCGCCTCGGTAAAACCCCTCCGAACTGATCCTTCGACAAGCTCAGGATGACCGATTGTTTAGACCAAAATCAATTTGGAATTGGTATTAGGATTGATCGGCGCGGGAGTGCAGGCGATTTGTAATTATGATTCCCACAACGCGCCCGCCCCGCGGTCAAACCGGGCCGTCGAATATTGGGAGAGTCGGGCTTTCACCGGGAACACTTCCCGTGGTTGCCACACAATTTGGTTTTGGTCCGCGGCCCAAGAGCCAATCATAGACGGACATCATCCCGGCGGCTATCTTCGGCCAGGTGAAACGATCTTGCACCAGGTCAATTCCGCGCCGCCCCATCGCCTGTCGTTCGTGATCGGACATTTCGAAAAGCTGTCTCAGTCCCTCCGCGATGCTCTCCATCTTCGGCTCGATGCGCAGCGCGGCATGAGCGGAAAACCCTTCGGGCAGGTTGCATTCCGGCGTCATCAACACCGGTTTTCCATAAGACCACGCCTCCAAAACGACCATGGGCAGCCCTTCGCTGAAGGACGGCAGGACAAAAGCATCGCAATTCCGATAACACGCCTCTTTATCCGGGCCAAATTGAGGCCCGAGAAAACAGACGGAATTTTCGATGCCGCAGTCCGCGCTTAACTTTCGTAATTCCTGTTGATGCCCGCCTTGATCCCAACCGGCGATGGCCAATGCCCAGGAGTCGCGCGGTTGATCAGGGAGTGCGGCCTTCCACGCTCGCAGCAGAGGAACAAGCCCTTTCTTCGGATGAAGGCGTCCGAGATAAAGCAATACCTTTTTGCCGCGGGCGAACGATTCGAATGCGGCGCTTTGGACCGCCGGCTTCCCATTTTCAGCCGGAGCCGGCAAATCAATTCCGTTGGGGAGGATGCAAATCGGATTCTTCAATCCGTAGCGCCGGAAGTTTTTCGCCTCGGTCGCGCAGAGGGCGTGGAGACAGCCGGACGTGCGCAGGTTTTTATTTTCGAATGCCCAGGCGGCGAGACGCTTTTTCCAGCTCGAGTTCCGCAATGCCCAAGGTTCAAGCATTCCGTGTGGAGAAACCATCCGAACCGCGCCGCTCGCATCCGCCAGTTTTCTTGCCAGCAAACCCGGATACATCCACAAACCATGCACATGAACCAGGGAATTTTTTTGCACGCACGGGCGCAGTTGGCGGGCAAGTTCCGGCGAAAAGCCAAAGGCGGCCGGGCCGGCAATGCGACCAGAAAGAAGAGGCCAATCCCCCGGAAAAGCAGGCGGCTCCCCGCCTGGGCCGGCAAGCCCGGCGACAACACAATCGGATCCATTGCGCCGAAACTCCGCCGCCAGCGCACGAATAACGGGTGGAACGCCGCCGCCGGCGGTTGAAAGCGAGGCGGTGACTTGAATGATGTTCAAGGCATTCGCCATGAACTTGCCTTGGATGGGCCGCCTTTGTCCATCCGTTCGGGTTCGTGGATTTTTGCAACCCAATGCGACAAGTCGCGGCCTAGAAGTTTGGAAAGTTTCTGAACATCCTCGCGGAAAAAATCGGCCAATTCCGCGCGCAGTTCCGGTGAAATGCGCTTGCGGGTGATTGGCCTGCTGTTGAGATGCAACAGCTTATGAGACACCCCGGACCCCAGGTTCAGCTTCAACCCTGAAACAACCCGAAGCCGCCTAAAATGATTGGCCGTGAAGGCCAGGTTCCGTTGCAGCCACGGGAATCGAAGCGTCTTGTTTTCGTTGACCACCTGGAAATCCTTTCTTCCATCCAATGGAACTCCGAGGAACGACAAAACTTCCTCATAAACGCCTTTGGTGTCAGCCACGAAGTCATCGAATAGGATGAGCTTCAACCTGTCTCGACGCACAGCGGCCAAAAGACGTTCGACTTGGTCTCCCAGTTTTCCCCACTCCGAGTAAAAAAGCTTTTTCGGTTCCCAGCAGGGGCTGGGTATGTTCCTGCCCTGCCGCCTTTCCCGTTCGAGCTTCCAGGCCTTTTCAAAATCAGCGACGTTTTCCACGCCCTCAAAATACATTTCAGAATGCCAGGACTGCACCAATTCCACCGGGTTGCGCAAGATGACGATAAATTTGGAATTCGGGTTGAACTTCAGGATTTCGGGCACCGCGACTTTTGAGAACAGGTAACCCGTCGAGCCTTCGCCCACGGCTTTGTGCAGATCAGGCTCCGCTTCGGAAAACAGGGACAGGTAAGTTTGCAGATTTAGTTTCAGCTGATTTGAGCAGTCCAAATCAAAGAAATGGGGCTCCTTGATCGGGCTGAAGAAGATGTTCGGATGGTCTTTCAAGTATTCGCACAAGGCTGTCGTGCCGCTTTTCGGCGCGCCGATGACGAAAAAGTTTGGCGCGATCTTGATGCTCGGAGAACGTTCCGGCTCGAATTTGCCCAAAGAGTCGGCGCTTTCGCTGAACTTTCCGAGAACCTTATCCGGAAGTTTGATCATGAGGCCGGCCATGCCCAAGCCCGCAAGACTCCTCTCGGATCGGCTCTTGGAAACGGCGACTTCGCAGGCGGCTTTCATGCTTGCCGCGAATTTGTCCGGGGACCACTCCTGAATGATTTGCCGGCTGGCCGAACCAAATTCAGAAAGTGGAAAGTTGTCAGCCGAAACCTTCAACATCAGTTGCGCGAGGGCCTCAACGTCGTAGGGATTGAAGCTGAATCCGTTGCGGCCTTCCCGCACCAGGTCCCCCGCGCAGCCGCAACGCTCCGATACCAGCACCGGCAGACCGGAAGCCATCGCCTCATTTACGACCAAACCCCATTGCTCGATGGTGCTGGCGTGGATGAAAGCCTTGGCGAGCCCGTAGTAAACCGGCAACTCCCCGTATTGCTTGAAGCCGGGCAGCAGCACGTGGCCGCGCAGGTTGAGGGTCGAGAGTTGAGCATCGAGGGTTTCACGAAGCGGTCCGTCACCGAGAAGGACCAGATCCCATGGCGTGGTTGAGAGTTGGGAGTTGAGGGTTGAAGGCGTGGAAGCCATCTCGCGATACCGCGAATAGGCCCGGATGAGACGCGGAAGATTCTTTTTGGGGATGAATCGGGCCGATGCCAGAAAGAAATTCTTCGGGAGTCCATGCTGACTTCCGACCCCTGGGACCTGGCTTCTGATTTCATCCGTCTTGGCCGCGAAGTAGTCGTTGTCCACGATGTCGTAACCCAAAAAAATTCTGTTCCGCTCCATGCCAAGTTGTTCCAGGTAATCCGCGTGCGCTTTTCCGCCGACTAATCCCGCGGAACAAGCGCCCAGGAGCTGCCGCTTTATCCACTCTTTCCAGCCGCTTCTCGAATCATCCCATGCCGTGCTTTCCGACATCATCACGACAGGCGTCCGGGTTTCCCCGCACCATACCAGAGCGCTTAAAGCGTCGGGGGATGACCAGCCGGGGACAACCACCACATCCGGCTTTATTTCGTTCAAAGCGCGCCTCATTGCCCGGGAAAGCTTCCGCTTCCACCGCAGGTCGCTGGCATAACGATCGGTCAGCGTGATTCTGGTGAAGGCAGCCGCTCCCTCCTCCCTGGCCCAGGCGTAGGTGACGTCCATGCCGCAGGCTTCCACGCCGAACACCCGCATGAGTTTGCCGGCGGCGTTGAGCCGCGCATGATGATAGGGGCCGAAACGCTGGAACAAAACGGCAACCCGCGTTTCTTTGGGCAGCCCGTTCCCGGCATGGGTGGCTCGAGATATGGGGGAATGATGCGCGTTCACAATCAATCTAATAAAGAACCCCGCCGCAAGCAGCGGGGTATTGGGGAACAATTTCAGATTATGAAAAGAACGCCGCAAGCGGCGGGGAATTAACCCGAACGAGATTAAGCTTTGCAGGAGAGGTCCCTCCCTGTCTTTGAGCTTACTTGACATTATTATTGATTGAATAAGCGCCTGCCTGGAGAGCCCGCCGAAAAGCGTTTTGAGGCGTTCGTCCAGGCTGGCGCATCCTTTTGAGGCCGGACGGCCTGTAGACGAAATCCAGCAACCAAACGATCAGCGCTCCGAAGACAAAAGTATACAGGGTCATGAGCGTGATGTCCCGCCCCAGATTGAATGTCAGGATAAGCCCCAAGCCATACAGCGGTATTCGGCCTATGCTGTCTCCGCGCAAATCCAGGCGGGCCAACACGGCCACCCACAGGCTCATCAACAGCGCGGCAAATGCCGGGCCAAAAACCCGCCCATAATTAACCACTCCCTGTCCAATCATGCCGGTGGTCACGGAGGCCCCGATCCCGGCGTTTTCATCAGATGCTATCTTGTTGCCGATTTGCTGCCCGCGCAAGATGGCATAGTCGACCCCGATCAGCGGTTTGCCCGGCCAATAGGAGCGCGGGATCGGGTTGACTAATTCCGCGAAGTAACGCCGTCCCCAATTGGGTTTGTAGCTGCCCTCCGTAATGAAAGTATTGATCCAGCACAACTCCTGATACATATCCAGGCCTGCGTGGTGCGCCTCCCCGGCGCCTTCGAAGCTAAATCCCCTTTCTTGAAGCGCATCCGTAATTGTCGTCTGTGAACGGTTGGCGATGATGAAGGCGAACCATGCGCTGATCAAAACAAAGAAGCCGAACAGGATGGCGGTTTTGCGCAGGGTGCTGCCACGGACCCGCAGGAAGACCCACGCCAAAATCGCGGGCATGACGACGGCCAGCATGGGGTTGCGCGTCCGGTCAAAGATGAAATAGGGCCATGAGAGCAGGCAGCAGAACATGGCAAGGAGGCGCAGTCTCCAGCTTTTCAGCAAAGCCGCCAGGGTGCCGAAGACTCCCGCGACAAACAATTCGAAGTAATTGGCAAGGGTTAACAAGGCATCGATTCCGCCGCCGATTCTCCCGCGGCTCCAAGGGTCCACGCGCCCGCTCAAAAAGGGAAAAAAATAATTGATCGTCTCGTTTTCCAATCGAATGGCCGCCACAAGGTTGAGGATCATCCACAGAATGAGAGTGGGCCATAACAACTGATGCAACCGGGACTGAAACCGCGGCTGTTCGACGCCCGCATGCAACATCCGCAAAACGTGGCTGGAACGGTTAAGTTCATGTTTGTTGATCCGTCGATGAACCACCGGCACGAGGACCAGCAGGACGATGACGAACAGGGTCACCTGCCACCAGGCGTCATCCATCACCTCGGGGGTAAACTGTGACATGAATTCGACTTGGTAATCGTTGTAAAGCACGTCGCCGACATACCAGACGGCGACCGTGCCCACCACCGCCAACACCGGCAATCCGAAGCCCTCGCGCAAGTGCCGATGCGCCCAGCCCATGCCATAACCAATCGATGCAAGGGCCACCCAAAACGAAAGCGGCAGATTGGACAAGGTTTCAAGCATGGCGACGGGAACAGATAAGGCAAAGAGTGGAGAGCGGAAACCGGCAAGATAAGCCGATTTCATCAGGGGTATTCATGATGATCATTTTACGCAAATGGACATTGTAGCATGATGGAGTTCCGTTTGCAATGCGGGAAGATTTTCCGCCGGGCGGGATAAAGTGGATTGCATGGCTTTTTCTCGTGCGGCTGCCTGATGATCCCGGGGCAATCTCCGGTTTTTGGCATGGCGGGCGAGCGCTCATGCCGGCATGTCGGCATCCCGCGCCGGCACAAGAAGCCCCTCCACCCCGTCAGTTGCCGCTTTGCCGCGATTCGGCGCGGGAATCACCGGTAAATCGCGAATCGAGCGGAGTGGCGTCACTTTTCTTAAGCCTGCGCCAGCGCTGGCAAATCGCTCTTCCAATCGGGGCGCGTCTTGTCGTCAGGCAATCCCGATAGCCGGCGAGGATTCCCGCCAGCCGGGTCGGGAAGCGTTTGGGGTGAAAAGTCCAACGCAGGCAATTAAAGGTGGTCGCCAAAAGATAAACGGGCAAATAGAGCGTCGGGACATTCTGCCAGGCGAAGAGAACGGAGTTGCGGCAACTGTAAAAATCGATGCGCCGGAAATCACGTTTCGGTGATTCGAAGTGATGAATCGGATCGGCATTGCCGAGCCGCACGACGTAGCCCGCCGCAAGCATTCGGAAGCAGTAATCGTTCTCCTCGCACTGGTGCACGAGATGTTCGCGATACCCATTCAAACCCAGGAAAATATCCCGGCGAACCGCGTGGGCCGTGCCGATAAAAGTATAAGTGATCCAAACCCGTTTATTGTCCGGCGCGGCTTGGCGCAATTGCCGGTCTTTCTTGATGTTTGTATAAGGAATGGCGACAGCGCCAACTTGCGGATTATTAAAATCCGCCAAAGTCTGTTCAATGATTCGCGCCGTCGAAAATGCCGCGTCATCGTCAATCGAAAAAATCACATCGCCCTTGGCCAATCGCGCGCCTTCGTTGCGCCGGACGATGTATCCTTTTGATTCCTCAAACCGATGCAAGATCACCTGGGGGAATTCAGAGCCGACCAGCTCCGCCGTGCCGTCAGTCGAGCCGTCGTCCATAACGATCACTTCAGGCCGGACGGATTGCATCACCGCCGAACGGATGGCGGCGCGCAAATCTTCCTTGCGGTTTTTTGTGGTGATGACAACCGAAGCTTTCATCATGAGAAAAGGAATTGATGGATTTCTAAAAATCCACAAAAGATGAATTTTGGCCGCCGGCTTCTTCTTATTTTAAGAAGCTATAGGTGAAACCCGCCGGCTCTTGAAGAGATTCACCAGCAGGACCAACCAAAAACCAAACAGATATTTCCAGCGCCGCAGGCGGATCTGCCCAAAGAAGGATCTTCGATAAAGCCCCAAAGCTTCCCTGGGATAGCCTTCTCTTGCCAAGGCAAGGCTGGAAGGGCGGATATGACTCCCCAGGATTTGGCTGCGTTCCTTTTGCCGTTCCAAACCTCCCGGATAAACGCCGGCCCGCTCCTGTGAGAGAAGATAGCTCATGCCGAGGTAGGTTTTGAAGAGATTCGTTACGGCGCTGCCGGGCTGGTGGCGCCAAGTGAAGACAGGGGGGCTCGAAATCCGCACGAAGCCTTTCGCGCATCCCAGCCGCAACCAGAGGTCCGAATCCTCGGCGTTAACATGTGCATCGGCATATCCGCCCGCCGCCTGTAAAATCTCCCGGCGAATGGCCACCGCGCATGTGCCAATCCAGAGCGGCTTGCCGGCCGTGGCCAAATAGTCTTGGAAAACTTGATGCTTGAGCGGGCCATGCGGCGCTTTCTCCAATCTGCCGCTCACCTTCTCTTCAAAAGGAACTCCCGCAACCCATGCCACCCCGGGTTCCGCTGTCAGGACATCCCGATAGGTTTGCAACGTCCAGGGGAACCAAAGGTCATCACTATCAAGAAAGGCAACATAACGTCCGCGGGCATTTTTCAGGCCAAGATTGCGGGCAGCGCCCGGACCCTGGTTTTCCTGACGATAGTACCGGACCTTTTCCGCGAGAACGGCAACCCTTTCAGCCGTCTCATCCGTCGAGCCGTCATCCACAACAATAATTTCAAAGTCGGCGCAGGTTTGCGCCAAAACGGAATCCAATGCCTCGCGCAGCAGTTTCGCGCGATTATAGGTCGGAATAATGACGCTGAAGAATGGCATCATGGCCGGCTTTTTCCGCTCAAGGAAAAGCAAAAAATTCTTTCGGCGGACTCGTGCGAAAAATAGCCGTCACCTTGTCGCGGGGCCGCTTCCATTCGCGGCAATGGCCTTTCTGAAACCTTTCTCGAATATCTCCTGAAGCAAGCCCGGATGAAACTGTGACTTGTAAGCTTGATAGGCGCACGTTCCCAATCTTTCGCGCAGGCCGGCATCAACGGCCAATTTCCCAAGGGCGCTCACGAGTTCTTCCGGACGACTTGACGTCACACATAACGCGGCGCCGGATTCCATTGCCCATTTGACAGCCGAACTATATTCCGGCCCCCAAATGACCAACGGGCGGCCATAGCGGCTATATTCGGTGAGTTTCGACGGGAAGCTTGTTTCCATTCGGCGGCGCAAGGCCGATTTGAAATCCATGCAGACAAGAAAAGCATCGGCAGTCCCGAGCCATAATTCCAGCTCGCTTCTCGGCGCGAAATCGAGCCACTGGCCGCGATTTCGCATCTCTTCCTTCAGTTGGACCGGCCAATGCGGGCCTGGGCCGCGCACCTCCAATCGAATTCCGGGGTGTTCAGCGGCTGCCTGCAACGCTTCGCCGAGCATGGGGCCGTAATCCGCCAGATTTCCAGCATAGAGGATCCGAAATGGCCCGCTCTCGAGGGAAGCAACAGGCCTTGGAAATGCGTCTTCGATCTCGGGAATCGGATAAAGCAATGTTGACGCGGGATGCTGCCCGAGCGCCTCGCGCATTCCTTCCGAAACCGGAAACGAAACGTCCGACTTCTGATGCATTTGAAGAAACCGCTGTTCGTCGCGGCGACGAGTTGCCTCGTCGGAAAATGGACAATCAGGCCACCAGTCGTGGAAAATGGTGACCAACGGCAAACCGGCTTTCTTCGCGCAATCGGCGCCAACATAGGCAAGGTGACCATGCGCCACAGTAAGAACAATCGCGTTCTTGGCGCCTTTTAACTTGCGATTGAGCCAGGGTTCAGCGCGACGTTCGTCAATCCACCGGCACAAATTCTCCGCCGAGTGACTCCCAAACCGCTGCAAAAAGCGCGCCAAACGGCGACAAAAGCTCCATGGTTTCTTCCAGGCCGCCGGCGGAGAAAGTACTTCCACGTCAAATCGCTCGCGGGCTGCTTCGAGGTGGCGATGAAGCACGACGCTGCCGCCAATGCCGCGTTCCGAACGCACGTTGCCGACATAGAGAATGGTAATCCTATCATTCACAAAAAATCAGGGCTTTTCATTTGGATCCGGGGGAACCAACAGAAAGCTCTCTGTCCGCACCAACTGCGCTTCCAGTTCCGCCGCGGTGGACACAGGATTCAAGTGCGGCAACGCAAGTATCCGGTAATCATGGGCAAGAGCAAAATCAAATAATGCCCTTGGCGCTATGCCGTAGGGTTTCAAATTGGTCTTGTTCCATTCGAGCATGATAAACGGACGACACTGTTTCAGACATGCGACCGCGCCCTGCAAGACCGCCAACTCGCCCCCCTCGACGTCGATTTTCATCACCGATACGCCGGGGCGCCCAAGTTGTTCCCACTCATGATCGATCGTCGTGGCTTCGACCGTGACCTGCCTTGCCTCGTCAACGCGCCGGGTGCTCTTGATGCCGTCAAAAGGGCCGTTTTCTGGATTCGCCACGCTGAACGTCACCTGTCCCATCTCCATCCCCACCGCTTTGGGAATGAGCGTCCATCGGTCGCCAAACGAACTTTGTTCAATCGTCCGTTGCAGATACGGAAGCGTATTGGGCGACGGCTCGAAAGAGACGACTCGCACGTCAGGAACCGTGCGCAACACCGGAGCCGACATGAGGCCAATATTTGCACCCACATCAAAGAAACACGAACCGGGACGGACGAGTTCCTGCAAGAGACGAACATTGTCCGCCTCAAAAATCCCCTGCTCGCATACGGACTGAAAAAGCACGGCCCCCTTCGGAAAGTAAATCCGGGCGCCAAAATAGGGAAACGAACCCGCAAAGCCGGGACAACGGCCATACAGCCAATATTTGATGGTTTGACGTGGGGTCATTAGTCGTTTTGCTTGGTTTTTTGGGATCGATACCCCGAGATCAGATCATGCCCGGATGAATAAAGCGTCGGCCTGCACTAATTCGCCCTGTGAAGTTCGGAATCCAGTTTCCAGGTCATAAAGCCGGAAGCCGGCGTCGGTAAGAAGGTCGAAAACTTCATTGTAAAGACAAGCCTCTTCATAGAGCCGCTTGAAGGAGATTTCAGTCCACACCATTGTCGTTTTAGCCAACGTGTCCTGACCGCCGCGAATCACTAGATGCTCGGCCCCCTGAACATCCAGTTTGAGCAGATCCACGTTTGAAAGCCCAGCAGCATGAAATACCATGTCCAAGGTGACTGCGGGGCATGTGATTTTAGCGATGGCTCGAACGTCGAGCGCCGCCAACTCCGGCAAATCCCGCTTCGTCTTCAAAATGGAAGTGGTCGCGTCGAAATTGTTGATCTCCAACTCCAGTTCGCCCGCTTGGTCGGACATGGCAGCCTGCACCACTTGAAACCGCGGCGGCAGAAATTGTTGCCGCAATAGAGCAGCTCGCGCTGGCTGAAGTTCAACCAAAACGCCGCGATCAATGCCGCAAAGATTATCGATGCCGGTGGTAAAATTCCCTTGGTGTGCTCCAACATCGATAAGCGAGATGTTGGTGCGATTCTTCAGAAATTTACCGAGGGTGAATGAAACCCCATGCGGATTGTAGCTGACTCCAATTTTCTCAAAGAGCTTTTTTTTGAGCTGATTTTTTAATCCTCTAAACATAAACGGTTGCATCTCTTTTTGCTTCACATCGCGTCAGAGTCAGCGGAATCTCCATCGAACCATATCCCCAGGACTGGGACGTGACGTTTATGTTTCCTGTCGACACGGCCCGCGCTAATTCGAAGCTCAGGCAACGTTCCGCGCGATCCAGCCATTCACGAAAAGGAATCGTGACATCCAGGCTCACCGCATATGAGCCGTTGGCCAAATGCAGGGTCGAAAAGTAAAATTGCAATTCGTTTACGCCCGATGCCAAGTTGATCAGTTGGCTGCTATCCAGTGTGCCCAGCGAACCGAAACCGACCGGACTGCCCGAACTCTCTGAAAGTCTTAGGTCCACACTTACCATGCGGGTAGTATCCGACCAGACTTGGAGGTTAACCAACATCTGGACACTCTCTGCCCCATCCCCAGCCATGATTTTGCCCGCCACGATGCTTGCTTTTGATCCCGGATCGACGGGCCGTTCGAACGAATCCAGTCCCGTTTGTTGTTGGAGATACATTTGCACGCACTGATATGCGTTTTCGTCGAGCCCGACTCTGCCCTTGCTAAGCAGAATGCCCCGACGGCACAACGACTGAATAGTGCTCATATTATGGCTGACAAACAAAACGGTGCGCCCGCCCTTGCTGACCTCCTTCATCTTGCCGAGGCATTTCTTTTGAAACTCCGCGTCGCCCACCGCCAGCACTTCGTCCACAACCAAAATCTCCGGCTCCAGGTGCGCGGCCACGGCGAAGGCGAGCCGCACATACATGCCAGATGAGTAGCGCTTCACGGGCGTATCCAGGAATTTTTCCACCTCGGCGAAGGCGACGATTTCGTCGAACTTCTTTTTGATCTCCGCCCGGCTCATGCCAAGGATGGCGCCGTTGAGGTAAATGTTTTCGCGGCCGGTCAGTTCGGGATGGAAGCCGGTGCCGACTTCCAGCAGGCTCGCCACGCGGCCTTTGATCCGCACCCTCCCTTCGGTTGGCTCGGTGATGCGGCTCAAGATTTTCAACAGCGTGCTTTTGCCCGCGCCGTTGCGGCCGATGATGCCGACGACTTCGCCCTGCTTGACTTCGAAGCTGACATCCCTGAGCGCCCAAAAATCCTCCCTGGTCGGTGAAATGTCCGCGGCCCGGGGGCGCGGGCGGAAGAGTCCCATGAATTTGTCGGCAATGACATCGCGGAGGGCGACGTAGGGCTGGCGCTCGGCCTGATGGCTGATGCGGTAGGTCTTGCCGAGGTTTTCGACGGAGATAACGACCGGATTGCTCATGTTTCCAGACGAAGCCTAAATGATGTCGGCGAAACTTTTTTCCGTTTTCCGGAAATACCAGATGCCCAGGATCAGGAACAGGCCCGCCACCAGGAGGGAGAGAAAGAAGCCGGGAAGATAGATGGGCGAATTATTGCCCAAGATCGCCCAGCGGAACCCGTCGATGACGCCAACCATCGGATTGAGCGAATAGAGGAGGAATAACTTATCGCCCAGGTGTTCGCCCAGTCCCCGGTGTATGCACCAGTGGACCAGTTTCTCGTGGATCACCGTGCCGCTGAATCCAACCGGGGAGACGTAAAGGCCGAACTGAACCAGAAAGGGGATGACGTAGCGGAAATCCCGGTATTTGACGTTGAGGGCGGTGATGTAGAGTCCCGGCCCGAGGGCCGCGAGAAAGGCGACCCCGATAAAGAGGGGCAGGGCCAGGATGTTCCAAGTGGGCGCGAACCGGTACCCAATCATCATCCCGATCAGGATGAGAAACGAGATGAGAAAATCGGCGAAGGAAGTGACAACCGCGCTCACGGGAATGATCAGGCGCGGAAAGTAGACTTTTGAGATCAGGCTGGCATTGCCGACCATGCTCTGGCTCGCGGAGGAGAGCGCCGAGCTGAAGAACATCCAGGGGAGCATCCCGGCGAAAACCATGATCGCGTAGGGGGCGGCCCCCTCGGAATGAAGTCCGGCCACTTTGCCGAAAATGACGGTCATGATGACCATATTCAGGAACGGCTGGAGAAGCGCCCAGACCACTCCGATCGCCGTCTGTTTGTACCGGACCGAAATATCCCGCAAAGCGAGAATGATGAAGAGTTCGCGATAGCGCCACAGGTCGCGCCAGTAGTGTTTCTCGGCCCGTCCCGCCTCGAGAGTCAGGTCGAATTCGCCGGCGCGGGCATCGGAAGCAAATGTGGTTTGGGTGGCGCTCATGGAGAAAGGAATGGCAAGAATTGCGTCATCACGTTCATGCCGGCTTCAGGGCTCTCGCGACCATCGTCATCCACAATCCCGGCATCCGGCCGGCCCCGCGAATTTCCACGCTGGTGAACCCCGACTCCTGCAACAGCGCTGTAAGCGTTCGCGGACTCCATAATTTGATGTGGCCGCCGTCCCACAAGGGATTGGCGTGGGCATCCCATTTTCCCGTGAGAGAAATGAGCAGGTTCTTCAAGTAACCGTGATAGGGCGTCGTGCAGATGAAGCGTCCGCCGGGTTTCAGCGCCTGAAAACATCCGTGCGCCCATTCTCTTGGCGCATAAAGGTGTTCGACCACTTCCGTGCTGATCACGATGTCGAAAGGGGGTTCGCCCAGCTTTTGCAGGATGTCGCGGCCTGCTCCCATAAGCTCAAACCTGCCCTCGGGATGGGCGCGACGGGCCCATTCAATACCCTGCTCGCTTAAATCCACGCCCGTTACCGCGCAGCCACGCTGAATAAAGGCGCCGCAAGTCGATCCATTGCCGCAGCCGACATCCAGCACGCGGGCGCCCGGCTTGAGTTCACCCGCGAAAGCAAGCAACCGCGGCATGAACCGCGAATGCATGTGAGATTCGCCGGCATCGGGAAATCCGAAATCTTTATAGTCAGAATCCATGATTCAACGTCATTCCGGCGAAGCGAAACTGCTTCCCCAGGCCTGGACGATCTCCCCGATCGTCAGCGTCGGCGGCTCGGCGATGTCCCCATCCGGATAGGCCTCGGAACGAATAAGTCCGGACGAACCGGTGAGAGGCCGTGTTTTCTTTTGCCAGGCAGACCAAATCATTGGGGGCAAGCTGCCGCCCCTGGCCTTCCCGTGGGTTTTCGCGGGAAGCCTGCAACTCGGTCATCATGTTTTTCCACCCGAGCAAAATGCGTCTCTCTTGGGAGGCGAGGTTAGGTTCCGCCGCCCAGGATTTTCAGGACGAACGGCACCACGCGCCGGGCGTTTCGGCCCCAACTGCGGAGCAGTTTGACGCGCGCGTTCACGTGTTTGCGTTGTTCGCCTGAAAGTTTTTGCGCCTGCGCCGCAACGTGGTCCAGGCGCGTATCGCCGCCCTCAAAATGGGTCAAAATTTGCCGGCGCAGAAAGCGCCCGGCCAGGTTGCGCAATTCGGCGACCGCTTCGTAGTGGGCGCGCCGTTCGCCGGCCACATACACCGTCCGCACCGCGCCGAGGTCCAGAAGATATTTCAGGCCCTGGCTGGCGGAACCTTTGCTTAAGCTGAGGCGATCGATCAGCGTGTCCATCGGAAGCGGCTGGTGAGAAATAAAGAGGAGTCCGTAAATCTCCGCCAGCGAGCGGGGCTGCCCCAACCCGCGGGAGAATTGGACGAAGAGCTGGATGATTTCGACTTCCACGGGATCGAGCTGGGGAAGGGGACCGCCCGCCTGGTCGCGACCCTCGGATTTTTCGGTCAATGCCGCCGTCATGCGGCACTTGTAGCAAATGGCTCATTTTGTTCAATAAAAAATGAACAAAATGAGCTTTTGCGTGCGCCTCGACCCCGGCTCCATCGCGTTCCGGCGTGCAGCTTGATCCAAAAGCGCGACGCGAACCGCTGGAATTTTGGCGCCGCAGCCGCTTGCGGAAGGATGCTTCCAATAAATCATTGCCGCAAATTTAAGCTTGTAGGCTCCAGATAAAAATGCAGAATTTGGCCGTTTTGCACTACAAATAATCCAAGAGGCTGCTTATGGAACTACCCGCACATACCGCCTGGCTCGAAATACCTTCCTTTTTCGCCTTGGGTTTGTTCGTCTGCTGGGGCTCAACCTCCTTGATCCTTAAATGGTTCCGACTCCGGAACGAGGCGCGTTGCGGAAGAGATTTTCACCATACCCACAAAACGCCGGTGCCACGGCTGGGAGGTGGCGGCATGGTTGCTTCCTTTGTCGTGGTTTCCCTGGCCATTTATTTATTCCACGGCCTGCCGCCCTCCAGCACGAAAACCCTCGGCGTCATCGTCCTGAGTTCACTGGCCATGTTTGGGCTCGGTCTTTGGGATGATTTGCGGCCCCTGCGCGCCTTCTGGAAGCTCGTCGCTCAAGTCGCCATTGCTTCAGCCGTTTATTTCGGCGACGTTCGGATCGAGATTCTCAAAAATCCGGTTACGGAAATCGATTTTGCCCTGGGAATCTTTGGTTTTTTTGCCACGGTTCTATGGCTCGTTACCCTGACGAATCTGATCAATCTCATCGATGGCATCGACGGACTTGCCGGCGGGATATGCCTCATGTTGATGTTTCTCCTGGCAAATCTGGGGGGAAACGACTCGGGGCCGGTTATGCTTCTGGCGGTCGGAGTCGCGGGAGCTTTGCTGGGCTTTCTCAAATTCAATTATCCGCCGGCCAAAATTTACATGGGGGACGGCGGCGCCTATTTTCTTGGCTTTTTGATCGGCATCTTGTCGATTACGAACTCGAACAAAGGCACGGTTGTTGCGGCCCTTATCGCCCCGGCCTTCGCCTTGGCCTTGCCCTTGGTCGACGTCAGCCTCGCGGTCCTGCGCCGCGGTCTGCCCGGTTTGCCCATCTTTCGCGCGGACCGAAAACACATTCACCATCATCTGATCTCCTTGGGGTTTTCCCGCGAACGGGCTGTTTGGGGCCTCTACGCGGTCTCCTTGTTTTGCCTCTTCCTCGCATTCAATGTTTTCTACTCACAGGGACGCCTGTTGCCGCTCTTCACCGGCCTGCTCTTTTTGGTTCTGATTATTTCCGGCCACCTCTCGGGCTTCACGAAAGACTGGTTTAAGATCAGCAGCAATCTGGGCAAGTCGCTGGCGTTGCGGAAGGAAACCCGCTATGCCCTCACCCTGAGCCGATGGCTCGAAATGGAAGTGGAAAGACAGGACTCGGTCGAAGAGCTTTGGCAGGATTACCGGTTTGTGATCAGAAAGCTCGGCTTCTCCAGGGTCAGGCTTGTCCTGCCCGATGGCGCCAACGCCTGGCAATGCGATGAATTCCAGGAGAGGGCCGCCGAGATGCAGCATATTTGCCATGAGATGAACGATGGGACGGTGATCGAGCTTGATGCGGATAAAACGGTGATGTCGGAAATGCTCTTCAACCTCCTGAGCGACCTGGCTTCCGAAAGCTGGTACAAAGCCGCCTCGCGCTGGCGTCTCATCAACAAGACGGCGGTGGAATTCGTCTCGAAGGCCACGCCTCCCGGAACCACCGCTCAAAAGAAGTTTGTCCGTTTCTATGCGCCGGTTCGACAAAAATCGCCGAGCCGCGATCTGGAGTTCACCTGATGGAATCTGTATCTTTAGGCCCCTGAACATATTATCCAAGTATTTGCCGAAAAAAACCGCAAAACAACCGTCTCCAAAAAAAGACTTGAACGTAAATTGAAATAGTGGTCACCTAGTGAGGATTAGCGTCTGATTATGAATTACAGAGGAGATATGCATATGAAAAAAATGAATGAAATAAGTACCGCCCCCCGCCGAAATTGCCCCTTATCGCGCAGTGGAATCGTCTCCCTGCTTGCCGGTGGCTTGCTTTGCGTTGGTTCCACTCTCAACGCGCAGACCGCCGATTCGCATACCGCCGATTCCAACAGCCAACCTGCGATGCCCTCGGGCACCTACGCGACCCCATCAACTTCGTATGCCCCGACACCCTCTACCGGCAATTCCTCCTCTTCGATGGGCGGGAAGCTGCCTTTTCTTTTCAGCGCGAGCGTTACTGAGATTTACGACGACAATATTTTTATTCAACCCATCAAAACCTCCGATTTCATCACTCAAATAAATCTTAGAGGGGAATACAAAATCGGCGACAAGGCGGCCAGCGATTCAAATTTTTTCGATGCCTCTTATGCGCCTTCGTTTGACCTGTATGCCCATCACTCCAAACAGGATTCCTTCAACCAGCTTGTAAGCGTCCTCTACGAGCATCGCTTTTCCAGGCTGCAACTGGGTCTGGAACAGGACTATTCGAAACAAAGTTCGACCTCCGCCTCGGCGGGCAACCTGGTCACCGCCAGCGTTTATACAACAACCGGGACCGCTAATTATCAGTTCTCCGACAAGCTCTCGTTAAGGAGTACTTCCGGCTTCGCCGCCATCAACTACGAGACGGCTGGGTATAGTTCCAGCAACGAGTGGAGTGAGAATATTTATGCTCTCTATCAACTCGATTCCAAAATCAGCATCGGTGTGGGACCAAGATTTGGCTGGTTGGATATTAGCGGGGCTCCCAACCAAACTTATCAGCAACTTCTTGGTCACGTTGAGTACAAGTATAGTCGAAAAGTCACATTTGACCTTTCGGGCGGAGGCGAAGTCCGTGAATACCAAGGATCCGTTACGGGCGACAAGCTTTCTCCGGTATTTAATCTTGAGGCAAGCTATATGCCGTGGGATTCCACGGTGATAACACTGAGCGGCGGTCGTCGATATCTCCCCTCATACAACTTCACCGGCCAAGATTACATCGATACCAACGTTGCCCTCACCGGACGGCAGCGTTTTTTCCAAAAATTCCATTATAGTTTAGGACTCGGCTACGAAAACGACAGTTACGAGGGCGCCGGCATCGCGGTGGTGGGACCGACCCGTACCGACGACTATTATTATGCGACCACCGGTGTCGACTGGGATCCCAATACTTGGCTGACGGCCTCCATCTTCTATAAATATCAAAAGGACGACTCCAATTTACAAACAGCCAACTTCAATGACAATCAAGCTGGAGTTTCGCTCTCCATTTCGTATTAGTCTCTTCATCAAATTGTTGATAAACTTACCTTATTTAATTAAGAGTTTTTTCGTAACTGACAAGATGGAAATCGCCTCCTATGGGCTTCATCCCGGGGCGTTTCTTCGGCTGTTCGCCCCGGTGGTAATTGCGTGCGCCATCACGCTGAATGCCGCCGGACAGGCAACCGCGGTTCCGAGTTCAACAGGTTCCACCACCACCAACGCTTCCGTTGAGGCCCCGCCTGCCCAAAACAACCGCCCGACGACTTCAAATTACCTGCTGCGTAACGGCGACCTGATCCGAATCACCGTCTTTCAGGAGGAAGACCTGACCACGGAAGTCCGGATTCCCCAATCGGGATCCATCATGTTTCCGCTTCTGGGCCCCGTCGACCTGGAAGGCAAATCGGTGGCTGATGCCCAAGAGCAAATCCGCTCGCTTTTGGCCAAGAAGTATATCATCAACCCCCACGTTAATCTTGCCGTCTTGGAATATTCCAAGATTTGGGCAACGGTGTTGGGCGAAGTGCAAAGACCGGGCAAGGTCGAAATTCCGGTTGAGGGTGGATTGGACTTGCTCGGCGCCATCGCCCTTTCCGGAGGTTGCACCGATAATGCCGATTCCAGCCATGTCAACATCCGCCGCATGGTCAACGGCAAGGACGTCATCCTCAATGTCAACGTGACGGATCTCGCCCGGAATCCGAATGCAAAACCCTTTCTGGTTCAGCCGGGAGACGCCATCACCATCCCCTATGTGAAAAAATGGCTGACGATCCTCGGAGAAGTAAGAACCCCCGGCAAGATCAACCTGCCGACAGAAGGGGGGCTCGATTTACTGGGAGCCCTTGCGCTGGCCGGCGGGTACACCGCCGATGCCGATCCCGAACACATCGACATTCGCCGCACGGTTGATGGATCCGATACCATTCTCACCGTAAACGCAACGCAGCTCGCGCGGGATTCCAACGTCAAGCCCTTCATCGTTCTGGCGGGCGACTCGATAACAGTGAAATATTCCAAACTGTCAGTCACCATTTTGGGAGAAGTGAAAACTCCCGGGAAAGTCAGAATACCGCCGGAAGGCGGCTTGGACCTGCTGGGAGCCGTCGCTTTGGCCGGCGGATTCACTCCGGATGCCAATACTTCCCATATCACCGTCCGCCGCACCGTTGACGGCAAGGACGTCATCATAACGGTCAACGCCAAGGAACTTTCAGGAAATACCAACGTCGGGGCCTTCATGGTGCAGCCGAATGACAGCATTAGCGTGCCGCAAAGGATGTTTTGATCGGCAACGGCCGGACGGGCATGGGATATCGCCTCATTTCAGCATCCGCTCAAGATAAAATTCCTTATGGAATCTCCTTAATTCCAGTACATGGAACGTCAACAAAGGCGCCTCCGGCTCATTTGCGCCAAGCGCATCTTTAGAATCAATTTTTAATGAAAGTTTTCATGTTTTTTTGTTGACGCTTTACTCTGGCTTAATGCACTCTTGGCGCGAAAACAAAAACGGCAAAAACAATCGGAAAACACAAAATCAACACTGGCTTAATTGCTTCTCAACCACCCGCTCAAAACTCATGAACATAAAATCTGGAATCTGGGCTCTTGTCCTCATCTTGGGTACATCACAGGCGGCGCTTATTGCCGCTTCTGTTGACGCCACCGTAACCAAAGTGACTGGAACCGCCTATGTCACCACCCCCTCAGGGCACACCCATAAAATACACGAGGGAGATAAGCTCCCGGTGGGAAGCTCGATTCGCACGGAAGCAGACAGCACGGTCGGCTTGCAACTGGTTCCAGGCTCGGGCACGGTTGTGGCGCCGGAAACGTCGATGTCGATTACGGCCCTTAATTACTCGAAATCAGCGGGCGACACCCAAAACCGCACAATCAGGCTCAACCTCCAAAAGGGCACGCTCTTTTCCGCCTTGGCCAAACATGACGGCAACTCCGACTTCCGTATCAGCACGCCGGCCGGAGTAGCGGCGGCGCGCGGCACAGGCTGGTCGACTACTTATGAGCCCGCCGGTGGTGGTAAACTTACAATCTCTGTAGCCAATGAGGCTGGTTCATCTGTCACGGTAACCAACTCCGGCGGGACCACAACGGTTAACGGTGGCCAGACAGGGACTGCGACCAACGGAGGCTCAGTCGTCATTTCGGGACTGAGCGCTGCGGACGCAGCGGCTATCGCCGCCGCAATCAATGCAAGTGGTACGGGAGTGACCGTTACAGTTTCCACCGGCACCGTAGGCGGCGTGACCACGTCCATCGTCACCATCACCGCCGCTTCCAATCCTGCCAATAATAATACTAATCCCCCGGTATCTCCTTAATAATTAAATTCTTCCGCACAGAGATGACGCCAGAGTCAGCCTGCTGACTCTGGCGTCTGGTTGGAAAGGGGGGGCTGGTCTCGTTTAGGCCGGCTTTAAGTGGTGGATCAAAAAGGTTTCGATTCGAATCATGATCAAATCCGGACATCGCGTCGTAGCATTGAAATTTATCTGCGTGTTTTTCTCTCTCTCTCTCTCCGCTTTTGCCCTCGCTCAAAATGCCGCGAACGCCTCGTCTGTTTCAGATAAAAACCAGCCGGAAACCACTGTCTCCGCCAATGGCGACACCCTGTTACACTGTAACGATGTGATTAAGATCACGGTTTACGGGGAAGATGATCTCACGACGCAAACACGAATTGAAAAAAACGGCGCGATCCGGTTCCCGCTGCTCGGCTCCGTGACTCTGGCGGGCAGAACCATTGAGCAGGCGACGGAGGAAATTCGCTCCCAGCTGGGCAAAAAATATATCAAGAACCCCCAGGTGACCCTGACGATCGCAAGCTATGCCAAACAGTGGGTCACCATCCTGGGCGAGGTGAAGAATCCCGGAGAGGTCAGCATCCCGGATGAGGGGGGCTTGGATTTGCTGGGGGCGATCGCCCTGGCGGGCGGATATACGAATGAGGCCGAGACCTCCCACATCACCGTGAGGCGTTTGGTGAACGGCCGGGATCAGATCATTCAAGTGGACGCGGGAAAGCTCGCGCATGACAGCCAGGTCAAGCCGTTTTACGTGCAACCGGGCGACACCATCACGATCCGACAAAGGATGTTTTAACATGGCCATCAACAAAAGGAATCACCTGCCGTCGCGTGGCGGCATCCACCCCCCGGATGTTGAGCCCGATGTGCTCAACGGCGCGGACGTCCCACTCCCGGACCTCGCGACGGAAAAGAACCTGCTCTCGAAATTCCGTTTTGTTATCAGGCACCTCTGGGTCGTTGGCCTCTTTCTCCTCGCGGGCATCCTGATTGCGATCGGTTACTTGATAACCGCCACCCCGATCTACCAATCGAACGTTGTTTTGCAGGTGGCCCAGCAACAAGTCCGTGTTTTCAACCCCAAGGATTCTACCGGCAACGGCGAAGAGGATCTCCGGAGCGACGACATTCTCAATACCATCACCCAAAGTTTGAAGCTGGAAAGCCTCTACGAGCGGGTTGCGAACGACCCCTCCGTCCAGCAAGACGACAAGATCCTCCGGTGGGAGGATCCGGCCAAGCCGCCTCTAACCCCCGACCAGTTGGCGAAAAAGATATTGAAGGCGACCAAGGTGACCCTCCGGCGCGGAACGCGGTTAATTGATGTCAGCGTGGAAAGCCGCACGCCGGAAGTCGCGCAACAAGTGGCCACGCTGGTGGTCAACCAGTTCATCGCGGCCAGCGCGGCCAGCGACATCGGCACCTCGAGCGCCAAAACCAAGTTTTTGCTCGATGAGGTGGCGCGCACCAAGCTCAGCCTTCAGAAGGTCGAAGACGGCCTGCAAATTTACAAGGAGGCGCTTCGCCAAAAAACACGGGTCGACGACCAGCAGAAGATCGTCGATGATTTGTCCCAACGTTACCTGGAGGGACACCCCAAACTCATTGAGGCGCGATCCCTCATAGCTGATCTCAAGCTCGCGTTTGACGCGGAAATTAAAAAAGTCATCGCCAGTTCCCCGACCGAGGCAGCCTATTGGACTCAAAATCAAAAATTGACGCCGAATGGAACCCAGGATGACAGGATCGCCTCGGAACTTAAGCTGGCCGAAGCCCGCACCCGGGTGCTCCAAACCGAGGTCGACACGGAATCGGCCCTCTTTGACAACCTCCTGCATCAAATGCGCGAGGAGAATGTCAAGACGGAATCAGCCCCGGTTGAAGTGAAAGTCGTGGACCCGGCCCCTTTGCCGAAAGAACCCGTTCGCCCCGAGAAAATCAGCGTCATCCGCAATGGCCTCCTTGCCGGGCTTGGCCTCGGCATCGTTTTCGTCTTCATCTTGCAACGCATGGATTCCACGTTCGGCAGTGCCGAAGAAGTCGAGCAACTGACCGACCTTCCCGTGATCGCAACCATCCCTCTCCTGACAGATACGGCCCCAACCAAGCGTTCCCGCAGAAGAAAAGCGGGCGCCGACATGGAGGTCTCACCCGAAGACGCCAAATATAAGGACATCGTTCTGCTCAGCGATCCCTCCGGCATCGCCGCCGAGAATATCAGAAATTTCCGCGCGGCCCTGGAACTCATCGGCAGGGCGGAAGACCGCCGCACCACGCTCTTTACCAGCGCGCTGCCCGGCGAAGGCAAAACTTTTTCCAGTTGCAATTACGCCGTTTCCCTGGCGCAGCAGGGATTGAGGACTCTGCTGATCGACTCGGATTTGCGACGGCCCGGTGTACATGGACGTTTTCACTTGAAAAATGATAAACCCGGCTTCGCCGACCACGTGGGCAGAGGCCTCGATCTAAGCGAGGTCGTTCAATCGGGGGTTGTCGAAAATCTGGACATCATGCTTGCGGGAGGCAGGTGCCCGAATCCGGCGGAATTTCTCGGCGGCAAAGGATTTGTCGAAACGCTGGAAGGCGCGTTACTCAAATATGACCGCGTCGTTGTCGACTCGCCACCCGTCATTCTGGTCAGCGACACGCGACTGATTGCCCCCTACATTCAAACCGTTTGCCTGGTGGTCAAAGCTGAAAGCACTTCCGGACACGCCGTGCGCCGCGCCCTCAAATTCCTGGAAACAGCCCGCTCAAGGCCCGTCGGCATCATCTTTAATTGTGTTCCCAAGTGGAGCATAAATGAATACTACGGCTACTACTACTCCAACAAATACAAATACGGTGCGGCTTACGGTTAGGGAAAAGGATCGAGATCGCCGGGGCTGATGAGTTCCTTGGAATGCCGGCGCTTTTTCAGATACTCCCCAGGGCGCCAGGCATAGGCAAAGAAAATGGCGGCGTAGAGTTGGATCGAGGCCACTTGCAGGGGGAAGTCGAACAGGCTGTGGATGGCGAGCCCCCCCAAAGCCAGGGTTGATGCGCGATAAAAGACCCGGTCTTGGGTGCTCAGGGAAGTCTGCAATCCCCGGATGACAGTCTCATAGATGCTCCCGAAAAAGAGCAGCGACCAGATGGCGGTCCCCACATAGCCGTATTCCACCACGGTTTGAAGATAATCCTCGTGGGCATAACGCCAAAAGCCCTCAATTCTATTTCCAAGATAAAGCGTGTGAAACGGAAATACGGACGAAAAGGTGCCCGGGCCAAAGCCAAACCAACCCGCTTCTGGAATCATGCGCAAACAGACCCCGTCAACCAACAATCGGTCCACGGCCTCTTCCGCTCCGCCGGGGAGAAACAACCTGTCCCAGCGCCCTTGCAATTCGCTGGTGATGCCGCCGTAGATCAGAATGGCGACCAACCCCAGGATGACAACGAAGACCAACATTCGCGAAACCCGGCCCGTCCGGATAAACTGGTTATAGAGAAAGCCGCGAAAAGAAAAACCAGCCGCGACCAGCATGAGAAGCGTAATGAAGGCCGCACCCTTCGAGGTATTGACAAAACACGCCGCCAGTCCCATGAGCAGCCAGAATAACCAGACGGCCTGCTCGACATGGGCCTGACGCTTGCGCCAGCTGATAATGAGAAGTGAGAGCAAAACGGGCCAAATCAGGTTCAGGTAATCGCCGGCGGTCGCATGGTAACGATAGGGGCCGAAAAAAGTCGGCTGGACATACTGGCCCCGGTACATCGAGATAAGCGATTCCTGCCCGAATCCTTTCACAATCAGTCCGTACAAAATAATGGAACAGCCCGCCACCGCGATGGTGCGCCAGAGCCGCAATCTCCAAACCGAATCGCGCATCAAATCAGAAGCCGCCAGAAAGGCGCCCGACATGGCGCAAAGGGTCTTGAGCGTGGAGAGACTGGCCTCCTTGTCCCAACTGCCGGGCAAATCAGGAAAAGGCTGGTCCAGAGGCACAAACTCCCAAAAGGAATCATCCAGAATGGAGCGCGCGTTGAAACACATCCAGGAACCCTGTAAAATAAGCAGGGCAAGACACACAGTTGGAACAAGGGGATAGCGGGGAAAGCGGCGTTCCCGGGCCAAACCCGCCAGGTGCAATCCAAGACAAAGCAACAATCCGTTATCCAGAAAATCCACCTCAATCGGATGAGTCGATCCGTAAGCCCAGGGGCCATAAAAAAGCGAGGCCAGCAAAAGATAACGTGCGCATGTCTGAAGCAATTCACGCTCGATAACGGCATTCCAGCACCGCTGGCTTATGTTATTCTTCCTCAATGCAGGCACGCAAAGGGCAGGCTAGGCTATCGAACGGAAAAAATCAAAATCCGTTGTTGGATCCGGGAAATCATCTTCTAGCCTTTTGCCCGGACTTGCGCATTCCGGTAATACCAAGCCAGCCCAAACTGGGAGCCGCCAGCGATAATGGCTATGAATAGATAGAAGATTCGTGTCATGTTCTTGAGGGTGCCTGGATCGATCAGATTGTTTTCCTCAATTAAGCTCATATCTTGAGACGATAATTGAAGCGGGGCGCACGCGTGATACAAACAATAGATCAAAATCGCGGCCGCGAAGCACGATTGATTGCGAAAGCCAAGTCTGGGCGCCTCTGGATTATTCTCGCGAAAGTAACGATGGACGCGGAATTCAAAGAAGGTGACCGTTGCCAAACCTGCCACGATAATCAGATTTTCGACACTAAACCCCAGGATAGGCAGGAGCACGACCGAGAGGACCGCCACCACGAGAATGCAATACTTGCTGATAGCCGCCGCCCAGGCCCTGCCGGCGTATTTCTTATAGGTGCTCAACTCCGGCAGCGAGGCCAGGTATTGCTCGGGAGTGAGGGGCGACCCGGCAGCCCGCAAAAGCCCGGCGAGCGCCTCCCGCGGTATGGAGATGAGGGGGCTCATGATGGAACAAGGTAGCGGCGGTCAATGACCGTCGCTACATCAGATAATCCCGGCCTTCTCCAGTTCATCCAGCCGCCGCTGGTTCCTCTCGTCGATCACCTCGGCGACGCCGGGCAGTTCCAGCAGCACTTCGAGGCAGAAGGAAATTTCCGCGTCCTGAAAACCGGTCGTCTCCATCGCCCGCCTGTCGAGCGACACATAGACCCACGCGAATTGCTCCCCGTTGAGGACGCGGAATTGCAGGTTCGGCTCCCACATGATTTCGCTCGGTTCCTTCACCTCCAGCGTTCCCTCCATTTGGGGAACCACCTGCTCGACTTTCTCGAAGCGCTCCAGCCACGACGCGACGCATTCCGAGATCTCCGCCCGCGCCAGCGCCTCCTCGAAAACCGCGATAAAGCCTTTCTGAACCATGGGCGCATTTTACCCGACCCGCGCACGGCATCAAGTCCGCGATGGCAGGGACGGCAGTCCCTTGCCGTCCCACTCTTTGGGGGACGCGAAGGGATTGGCCTCCCGGTCTTTTCCAGTCAGAGGCCCTGAATATGTTTCGCGCTATCGCGCAGGAATTCGCGTCCCTACCCGTTGACTTTTCCCACAATTCGCCTTGCCGCTCTCCCGGCGCTGCCTATGTTTTCCTCTATGGTCCACGGACGCGATATCTCGTACAACTCCAAGGTCGAGGGCAACGTCGTTCTCACGACGCTGGACGCCTCCATCAATTGGATGCGGAAGAACTCCCTCTGGCCGATGCCGATGGGCCTCGCGTGCTGCGCGATTGAGCTCATGGCCGCCTCGTGCGCGCGGTACGACATCGCCCGGTTCGGCGCGGAAGTGATGCGTTTCTCGCCGCGCCAGAGCGACCTCCTCATCGTCGCGGGCACGGTCACGTATAAAATGGCGCTCTCCTGCAAGCGCATCTACGACCAGATGGCCGATCCGAAGTGGGTCATCGCCATGGGCGCCTGCGCCTCCTCGGGCGGCATGTACCGCAGCTACGCGGTCTTGCAGGGCATCGACCGGCTCCTGCCCGTGGACGTCTATATCTCCGGCTGCCCGCCCCGCCCCGAAGCGCTGCTCGAAGGCCTCATGCGCCTCCAGAACAAGATCATGCTCGAACGTTCCGCCACGGAACTGAAAAAACTCCCGCCCGCCAATGAACGCGTCGCGGCGTAACGTTTTTGACAGGAAAACATGAAAGTGCTCAATCATGTCATGCTTTGGGCCGCCTGCCGACTTCCAAGAAAAAATCAAAGTACGACCGCGATTCCTGCCCTCCCCCAATCCTGTGAATCTTGTTAATCCTGTCAAAAATTCCCCTGCCTTCATTCCGTTAATTCCGTAATTCCGTCAAATTCTCCATGCCCGCATTAGACGCCATCGCCTCCCTCCAAAAGCAATTTCCCGGCAAAGTCGGCCAGCCCACGGAATTCCGCGGCGAGCACACCATCGAGATCGACCGCGACATCATCTGCGCCGCCGCCGCGCATCTCAAGATCGAGCTCGGCTTCAACTATCTCGTCGACATCTCCAGCGTCGACCATTTCGGCGACGAGCCGCGCTACGAAGTCGTCTATGAATTCTGCGCGCTCGGCGGCCCGAACGACCAGGCGCATCTGCGCGTCAAGCTCAAGGTCAGCGAGGACGACCCCGCCGTCGATTCCCTCGTGCCGGTCTACCAGGGCGCGGACTGGCATGAGCGCGAGATTTTCGACATGATGGGAATCAAGTTCAACGGCCATCCCGATCTGCGCCGCATCCTCATGTGGGACGGCTATCCCTTTTATCCGCTGCAGCAAGGATTTTCCGCTGGAAGGCCTGCCGAGCGACCTGCCCGGCGAAGGGGGATTCTCGCGTCGCGCGCCTTTGGAAGGCGGGCCCTTCGTCGCCGCGCCCGCCGACAAGCCGCCGGCCATCGGCGATGCGCCCACGACCATCCGCGAACCCCGCGCCAACCCCGCCGAGCACTGAAAAATCTGACGGAATGACGGAATTAACGAAATGATTAACCGGATGTCCAATTCGACGGAATCAGAAGAAGCTCTGGCGAAGCGCGTCATCGGCCTCGCCATGGCTGTCCATCGGGCATTGGGTTGCGGCTTTCTGGAATCAATCTATGTCAATGCGTTGGTGCTTGAGCTTCAGGAAGCGGAAATTTCTTTTGAACGGCGAAAAGCGGTATTCAGTCGTTTATAAAGACACGGAGATTGGTGCCTTCCATGCGGATCTCGTCATTGAAGAACCGCTTGGTCGTCGAGGTAAAAGCAGTGGAAGCGCTAGCGATTGCCCACTCGATTCAACTGGTCAATTATCTTGCCGTTTCAAAAATCGATCTAGGATTGCTTTTAAACTTCGGCCCGAAAAGTCTCGAGTTCAAAACGAAAACACGACTTTACTCGAAAATGCCGGAGCCACCTAACCTTCAAAGTTGAATTCCGTTAATTCCGTAATTCCGTCCCTCCCTTATGCCTGAAACGATTTTAGAAACACCCGACAGCGTCGCGCGCGCGGCGCAGCAGTTCGAGCAGGCCCAAGCCGAGGGCGGGCCTTTGGGCGAAAAGCTCATCCTCAACATGGGGCCGTCGCACCCGAGCACGCACGGCGTCCTGCGCGTCCTGCTCGAACTCGACGGCGAGATCGTCACGCACGCCATGCCCGACGTCGGCTACCTCCATCGCGGCGACGAAAAAATCGCCGAGAACATGACCTACAACCAGTTCGTCCCCTACACGGACCGGCTCGACTACCTCGCGCCGCTGGCCAACAACGTCGCCTACGCCCTCGCGGTCGAAAAGCTCATGGGCTGGACCGTGCCGCCGCGCGGCCAGGTCATCCGCGTCATCTGCTGCGAACTGGCCCGCATCTCCGCGCACCTGCTCGGCATGGGCGCGCTGGCCATGGATTGCGGCGCGATGACCGTCTTCCTCTACACCTTCACCGAGCGCGAAAAAATCTACAACCTCATCGAGCTGCTCACCGGCGCGCGCTTCACCACCAGCTACACGCGCATCGGCGGCCAGACCCGCGACCTGCCGCCCGGCTTCGTCGAGCAGACCCGGGCTTTCGTCGAGCAGTTCAAGGGCAAGATCGACGAACTCGACAAGCTCCTCACCCGCAACAAAATTTTCGTCGATCGCAACCAGGGCATCGGCATCATCTCGAAGGAAGACGCCATCGACTTCGGCCTCACCGGCCCCAACCTGCGCGGCAGCGGCGTCAATTACGATGTCCGCAAGGACACGCCCCTACCTCACCTATCCCGAGTACGATTTCGACGATCCCGACCGGCTCGGTCGGCGACGCCTACGACCGCTATCTCTGCCGCCTCGAGGAATTGCGCCAGAGCGTGCACATCATCGAGCAGGCGCTCAACACGCTTCCCGGCGGCCCGATCAACGTCGGCGACGGCAAGGGCTTCCTCCCCGCGCAAGGACAAGGTGCTCACCAAAATGGAGGAACTCATCCACCAATTCATCCTCGTCACGGAGGGCATCCAGGCGCCCGTCGGGCGAAATCTATTTCGGCGCGGAAAATCCGAAGGGCGAACTCGGCTTCTATATCCAGAGCAAGGGCGGCGGCGTGCCGTACCGGCTGAAAATTCGCGCGCCCTCCTTCGTCAACCTGAGCATCCTGCGGCAAGCTTCTGCCCGGCCACATGATGAGCGACGTCGTCGCGATCCTGGGCAGCCTCGACTTCGTCATGGGCGAATGCGACCGGTAAACACGATGAAAAACATCTACACTGCTCTCGTTGCCGTTGCAGCCCTTCTCATGGTGACCGCCTGCTCACGACTCACCGAGGTCAATCTCCAAAAAGTCCACAACGGCATGACCACCGCCGAGGTGAAGGCCATTCTCGGCGAGCCGACGAGTTCGCAAACGGGCAGCGCGCTCGGCATCATTTCCGGCACGACTTATACGTATCACACCGAGCACCTCCGACGTGAAAATCACCTTCCTCAACGACAAAGTCATCGCCACGGAGGGCGAATTTAAATGAGTTTTTCTCGATTGGGTGGCCCGGACTACTTGTTGTCCGGGTGGTCTCGCGCCAGCGAGGCCACAAGAAGCAGCCTGAAAATGTGCACACCGCCGCTTCTGGTTTTTGCCCTAACTGCCTGCTCCTCCGCCGTCACGCCCGACAAAATGGCGCAAGTCAAACCTGCCATGAAAGCCGCCCAGGTCGAAGCCATCCTTGGCCGGCCCGCCACCATCGAACAATCCGAAACCGCCGATCAGACCCTCAACGGCGAGGTCGATCACTATCCCGCGCCGAACGGCGAAGGCCGCGTCATCTTTGTCAACCATGCCGTCTTCAAGGCCGAATTTGTTCCCGGAGCCAAATCATGACCCTGTATGACCAAATCATGACGCACCACCCAGCCCGTCGTCGACCCCGCCACGCAAACCGTCCCGCCCGGAGCCGTCTATCCCGGCGCGGTCGATCCGCATCATCCCGCGCCCGTCCTGCCCGGGGGCTTCGAAGCGCAGGCCGACGAATTGATCACCCACTATCCGGTCTCCAAACGGAGCGCGTCGCTGCCCCTGCTCCATCTCTGGCAGGAGACCTTCGGCTACATCTCGCCCGAGGGCATCGAATGGATCGCCGCCAAGCTCGACCTGCAACCGATCAACATCCTCGAACTCGTCACCTTCTACCCGATGTTCCGCCAGCATCCGGCGGGCAAAATCCAGATCAAGGTCTGCCGCACGCTCTCCTGCGCCCTGGGCGGCGGCTACGCGCTCTGCGATTATTTCCGCGAAAAGTGCAAAGTCGGCGAACCGGACGCGCACGGCCTCGCGCTCAGTCCCGACGGCAAGTACTCGGTCGAGTTCGTCGAGTGCCTCGCCGCCTGCGGCACCGCGCCGGTCATCATGATCAACGACGACTTCTACGAAAACGTCACCCGCCAGCGCGCCGACGAGCTTCTGCTGAAATACGACTGAATTACGGAATTACCAAATTCACCAAATTAACGGAATGAAGAATAGGGTTTTCGGAATGCAATCGAAGAATATGCTCGCAAGGCAAATTATTGGCTTGGCGATGAAGGTTCATCGCACTTTGGGCTGTGGTTTCTTGGAAACAATTTATCGAAATGCCCTCTTTCTCGAACTTCGCAAGGCACGCATTGCTCATGAAGTTCATGTTGCGCTCCCTGTCATGTACGAAGGCGTTGAAGTGGGTCTTTTTCAGGCTGATCTCATTGTTGACAATCAACTGATCATCGAATTAAAGGCGGTGGATTCGTTGAACCCCGCCCATTCGGCGCAGCTCGTCAATTATCTCGCTGCCACCAAAATCGAAGAAGGCTTTCTTTTAAATTTCGGCGCACGGAGCCTGGAATTTAAAACAAAGACCCGAATCTATCGTCAAGCTCCCGACCCTCCAAACCTTCAATCCTAAAAATTCCGTTAATTTGGTTAATTTGGTAATTCCGTAATTCTTATATGCCCATCGCTGAAAATCGCCTCATCTTCAAGAACATCGACAAGCCCGGCTACACCATCGACATCGATTGTTACCTGCGCCATGGCGGTTACAAGGAGCTGAAGAAGGCCCTCACCATGAAGGGGCCGGACATCGTCGCCGAGGTCAAGGCCTCCGGCTTGCGCGGACGCGGCGGCGCGGGATTTCCCTGCGGCATGAAATGGGGCTTCATCGACCCGGCCAAGAACACCAAGCCGGTTTATCTCATCTGCAACGCCGACGAATCGGAGCCCGGCACCTTCAAGGACAAGCAGATCATCTATAAGGACCCGCATCAGATGCTCGAGGGCATGATCATCGCCTGCTACGCCAACAACGTTCATCTCGCCTATATCTATATCCGCGGCGAATTCACCCTCGGCGCGAAGATCCTCGAAAAGGCCATCGCCGAAGCGAAGGCCAAAAACTTCCTCGGCAAGAACATCTGCGGCACCGGCCTACGACCTCGAAATCTACGTCCATCGCGGCGCGGGCGCCTACATCTGCGGCGAGGAAACCGGCCTCATCGAATCGCTCGAAGGCAAGCGCGCCTATCCCGCGCATCAAGCCGCCCTATTTCCCCGCCGTGCTCGGCCTCTACATGTGCCCCACCATCGTCAACAACGTCGAGACCCTCTGCGACATCAAGCACATCGTCGCGATGGGCGGCACGGAATACGCCAAGCTCGGCAAGCCCAACAACACCGGCACGCGGCTCCTCTGCGTCAGCGGCGACGTCGAAAAACCGGGCTACTTCGAATTCGAGGTCGGCGCGCTCACCATCGGCCAGCTTCTCAACGACGTCTGCGGCGGCATCAAGGGCGGGCGCAAGCTCAAGGCGCTCATCCCCGGCGGCTCCTCGGCCAAGGTGATGAAGGCGGGCGACCGGTACAAGATCAAGACGAAGAAGGCCGACGGCACGATGGAGGAAAAGGAGATCGGCCTGGAGGACATCCCGCTCGATTTCGACACCCTGGCGGCGGCGGGCTCGATGGCGGGCAGCGGCGGCGTCATCGTCATGGACGAGACCCGCGACATGGTCGAGTGCCTGGCCAACATCGCCACGTTCTACGCGCACGAATCGTGCGGCCAGTGCACGCCGTGCCGCGAAGGCTCGCTCTGGATGAAGAAAATCACCGACCGTCTGACGCACGGGCGCGGCCATCCCGACGACGTCGCCCTGCTCACCAACGTCGCCGACAACATCGCCGGGAAAACCATCTGCGCCTTCGGCGAGGCCTGCGCCTGGCCGGTGCAGAGTTTCGTGGCCAAATTCAAGGATGAATTTGAAAACCACGCCATGGGCACCGGCTCAACCGTCCAAAAGAAATCGACCATCGACTCCGTCCCGGTGAAAAAGTTGGAGCCCGTCTAAAAATTCAGCCGGGGCCTTGCCCTGCTCCAACTTCCCGCTAACATGAGCACTTGTAAGTCTAACCCAAATCAAAGTCAGAAAAAACATATGAAGTCATACATCAAACTCTTCGCACTCATCTGTGCGGTGACCCTGTCGGCCGCGTTCCTGTCCGCTTGTGAGGACAAAACAACCCCGCCGCCACCAGCCCCAGCTCCGGAACAGGTCAAACCGAATTCCTAAGCCGGGCTGAAGCTCAAAACCCTTTGCGCCGGGTCTCTCGGGGCCTGGCGCAACGGAGCTTCCCGGTTGTTCCGCAGTTCCTCTCTTTTCTCTCGATCCCCGTGAATAATCCGTTCAACCACGACCACACGCCCGCCGACGCCCCGCTGCTCAATGTGCAGGTCGACGGCGTCTGGATGCAGTTTCCCAAGGGACTCAACGTCGTCGAGGTCGCGCGCCGCGCCGCGAAATTCATCCCGCACTATTGCTACCACCCCAAGCTTTCCATCTCCGGCAACTGCCGCATGTGCCTGGTCGAACTCGGCATGCCCAAACTCGACGCCGAGCGCAAGCCCGTCCTCGCCGCCGATGGCAAGCCCGAGATTTCCTGGATGCCCCGCCCGCAAATCGGCTGCGCCACGCTCATCTCCGAGGGCATGGGCATCCGCACCGAATCGCCGATGGTCGACGAGTGCCGCAAGGGCGTGATGGAATTTCTCCTCATCAACCACCCGCTCGACTGCCCGATCTGCGACCAGGCCGGCGAATGCAAGCTCCAGGAATATTCGGTCCAGTACGGCAACGAAGGCAGCCGCTTCACCGACGACAAGGTGAAGAAACCGAAGCGGGTCGACATCGGCGAGCGGATCGTCCTCGACGACGAGCGCTGCATCATGTGCTCGCGCTGCATCCGCTTTTCCAAGGAAATGGTGCATGACGACGTGCTCGGCTTCATCGACCGCGGCAGCCACACCACTCTCGCCGTCCATCCGGGCAAGCGCCTCGACAACAATTACTCGCTCAACACGGTCGACATCTGTCCCGTCGGCGCGCTCACCAGCAAGGATTTCCGGTTCCAGATGCGCGTCTGGTTCCTCAAGGAAACCAAGAGCATCTGCACCGGCTGCGCCACGGGCTGCAACACGATCATCGGCAGCCGCGAAGGGCTGGTTTATCGCCAGACGCCCCGCGAAAACGAAGCGGTCAACTCGCAGTGGATGTGCGACCAGGGCCGGCTCGGGTTCCATTACATCCACAGTCCCGAGCGGCTCACCGAGCCTGTCGCCAAAGTGGGCCAGGGCAAGCTTCCCACGCCTTGGAGCGAAATCATCCCGCGCCTCGCCGCTGAATTGAAGGGACTTCGCCCGGAACAAATCGCCATCGTCGCCTCGGGCCGGCTCACCAACGAGGAGGCTTTCCTGCTCGGACGAAATCCGCCGCGCGCTCGGCGGCGGCGAGGTGCTTTGCGACATCGTGCCGCGGCAGGGCGAGGCGGACGGCATCCTCCGCAGCGCCGACCTCAACCCCAACGCGCGCGGCCTCGAACTTTTCGGCCTTTCCAACCAGGGCAGGACGCTCGGGCAAATCCGGCACGGCATCGACACCGGGCGCATCGAGGCGCTCTTCGTCCTGCATGAAAACCTTTTCGGCGATGCGGCATGGCCCCGGACCACGGTGCAAAACGTAAAGGTGCTCGCCGTCCAATCGATCCTCCCGTGCCCCACGTCCGAACTCGCCGACTACGTCCTGCCCGGCGCGAGCTTCGCCGAAAAGCGGGGCTCGATGATCAACGGCGCGGGCCGGCTCCAGCGCCTCAACAAGGCGATCTCCGTCCCCGGCCACGCCATGGATGATTTTCAGATTTTACTCCAACTCAAAGCGGCCCTCGGCGGCGGCAACGGCATCCACACCATCGAGGAAGTTTTCAAGGCCATGGCCGAAGCGACCCCGGCCCTCGCCGGCCTGAGCCTGAGCAAAATCGGCGATCTCGGCATCGACTTGAAGCTCCAGAACGGAGCTCCGACGCGCGCCGCACAACCCTCTTCCCACGCTACAATTTAATATGACTTGCGCAGCCTCATTTCGTCGCACATCGGAATCTCAGTTCTTGGGACTGCCTCTTTATGAGATCGCCTGCGGTCCCGATCTTCAACGGGGAACGCCTTACTCCGAAGCCAAAGCGATTTTTGCCATCGGTGATTCTGCACTCGGTTTAGTCGCCCTTGGCGGACGGGCTCGCGGTGGCATCGCCATCGGAGGGGCTTCATTCGGAATCGTTGCCATTGGCGGAGCTGCGGTCGGTCTGGTTGCCGTGGGCGGAGCCGCAATTGGTCTCCTGCTGGCGTGTGGCGGAGCAGCCGTTGGCGGCTTGGCGGTCGGTGGAGCGGCTATCGGTCTCAAAGCCGCCGGTGGAGCGGCCCACTCACTAATCCATTAATGAACATGTCTCTCGTGCCCCTCCTCTTCGCCGACCTGCCCGCCAGCGTTCCGCTCTGGGTGCCCGACGTCTTCACCACGCTCATCAAGATCTTCGTCGTGATCAACGTCATCCTCGGCCTCGTCTCCTACGTGGTCCTGGCGGAACGCTGGATCAGCGCCGCGATCCAGGACCGCATCGGGCCGAACCGCGTCGGCGTTCCCGCTCGGCGGCGTCAACATCCTCGGCCTCTTCACCATTCCCAAGTGGAACTGGTGGGGCCTCGGCCAGCCGCTCGCCGACGCGCTCAAATTCATGCTCAAGGAGGAATTCACGCCCGCGAAAGTGAACAAGCTTTATTTCTGGATGGCGCCAGCCATGGCGATGGTGCCCGCGCTGCTCACCATTTGCGTCATTCCCTTTGCCAGCACGCACGCGATCACGCTGCCGTGGGGCTACACGATGAAATCGCCCGGCGTCATCGCCGACGTCGGCATCGGCGTCCTCCTGGTTTTCTCCATCGCCTCGCTCAGCGTCTACGGCATCGTCCTCGCCGGCTGGTCCTCCAACTCGAAATACCCGTTCCTCGGCGGCATCCGCTCCAGCGCGCAGATGATCTCGTACGAGGTCTCCATGGGCCTCTCGGTCATTCCCATCTTCCTCGTCATGGGCAACCTGCGCCTCTCGGAAGTGGTCAACTACCAGGCCGCGAACGGCTGGACCGTCCTGCCCTTCCTCGCGCCCGCGTGGCCGTGGGAGGTCTGGAAAAGCTACGTCCTGTGGATTCCCATGCTCGTCTCGTTCCTGATTTTCCTCGTCGCCGCTTTCGCCGAGACCAACCGGCTTCCGTTCGACCTGCCCGAAAGCGAAACGGAACTCGTCGGCGGCTACCACACCGAATATGCGGCGATGAAATTCGCCCTCTTTTTCCTCGGCGAATACGCCGCCATGATCGTCGCCTCGTGCCTCATGGTGACCCTCTTTCTCGGCGGCTGGAGCCTGCCCTCGACGACCTACATGTCGTGGCAAAGCGAATGGTGGAGCCTCCTCGTTTACCCCATCGTCTTCCTTCTGAAGATGTGCCT
This sequence comes from uncultured Verrucomicrobiae bacterium, assembly GCA_963702985.1. Lineage (GTDB taxonomy): Bacteria > Verrucomicrobiota > Verrucomicrobiia > Methylacidiphilales > UBA1321 > JABDGH01. Next base: position 2,868,247 of record OY969777.1, on the reverse strand, counting down.
CTTCATTGTCTTCTTCATCTGGGTCCGCTGGACGCTGCCCCGCTTCCGCTACGACCAGCTCATGGGCCTCGGCTGGAAATGCATCCTCCCCATCTCGCTCGGAAATATTGTGCTGACGTGTGTTCTGCTCGCGATCATCGGATGACCGCCGAATCAGAACTCGCTGAGTTGACTGCATGGGTCATGCGGCTCTTTGTGATACTCGGGATGATCTTCCTGATCGGTATAATCGCGTTAGGTATCCATGTCATCCCAATTTATCTGTCACACAACAGTGCCGCCCAACATTGCCTCGATGCCCTCAGTAAACTTCCTCTACCGCCAAACGCCACCTCTGGAACGAAGGACTGGGAAATTGGTGGCTACGAAGGAGCCGGGCAGTTATGTGAAGCAATGGCATTTATTGTTATCAAATCCGATGCGCCCAAGGACAATATTCTCGATTTTTATAACACGCGCTTTCCCGCACTTGGCAAAGAATTGGGTGCCGACTGTCACGTCGTTTCCTTCGACAATCTTCCTGATTATGGAACCCCTTCTGAGATCACGACGTTGGCTGAGCATACCGCACTTAATCAAAGAAGTTCTACTTATGCCATTTGGGTGATCTTGCCGCTTGAAGATCGCAGTTGGGATATTCGCGGCTGGTAAACGAGCACGAAAGCGTTAGTATCCTGCTCGATCTTTTTCCAGACATCATGAAATCCATAAGCTTCAGAATATCTCGGGAACTCGCGGAGGAACTCACTGCCGTCTGTCGCCGCAAGGGCATTTCCAAAGCCAAGTATACCCGCGAAGCGCTCGACAAAGCTTTGCGAAAGGTAAAAATTGGCGCGAAATAGAATTTCGCGGGGATCAGGAAACGTTCCCAAGTGCAACTTGGGAACGAGGCTGGAGTTTCTTCAACAACCCCATAGGGGTTGCGATCACTCAGCCCAGGGTTGGCGTAGAAACGCCTATTCTGGGTATCTGTCTCAGAGAGGAACAACCCTGTAAGGGTTGCAGCAAGTGTGATCGGGGCTTGAGGCGGATCGGATACAACCCTTTCAGGGTAGGATGCAGCTTATCCGTACCCAGGGTAGCTCGTTCCTCGCAACCCTGGGCTGAGTGATTTCAATCCTTTCAGGATTGAGGAACCGTAGCGACTACGTATTTTCGGAAAAGCAATGCCTTCCGTTCCTTCATGTATTTCATGCTTTCATGTTTTCCTGTCAAAAATTCCGTCATTCCGTTAATTCCGTCAAGATTCAGCCGCCGCGACAACGAGACAAAACTCCCCGCGCGGTTCGTGGGCCTGGAAATGGGCTAGTAATTCCGCCGCGGCCCCGCGCCGGTACTCCTCGAACTTCTTCGTCAATTCCCGCGCCAGGCAAAGCCGCGCCTCGGGAATGACGGCCACCGCATCCTCCAGCATCCGCACGACCCGATAGGGCGACTCAAAGTAGATGCTCGTGCAGCCGCGCGCCGCCGCCGCCAGCAACTCCTTGCGCCGCTGACCGCTTTTCACCGGCAGAAAGCCCCCGAAATAAAACGGCGCCATCGAGAAGCCCGACCCGGCCAGCGCCAGCAGCGGCGCGGACGCTCCCGGCACGACCTCGACAGGCACGCCGGCCTCAACCGCCGCTCGGATCAGCCGCTCGCCCGGATCGCTCACGCCCGGCAGCCCCGCGTCCGAAACCAGCGCGATGGACTGGCCCTGCTCGAACTTCCGCAGGAACTCGGCCGTCCGCTTCGCCTCGCTGAATTGGTGGTAGCTGATCATCGGCTTGCGTATTTCGAAACGGGTCAGCAAATGCCCGGTGTGGCGCGTGTCCTCCGCCGCGATCAGGTCAACCTCGCGCAGCACGCGCACGGCCCGGGGCGGCATGTCCTCGAGATTTCCGATCGGCGTGGCCACGACATACAGCTTTCCGGACATGCTGGTTTTATGGGGCAGCGGACCCCGGCTGTCGCGCAAATTTCCCGCCTTTTCTTCAGGCCGTCAACCGGTTCGAGGCTTAAACACTCGACCTTGCCCCCCATTTGGGCTAAACTTATTGAATGCTTCCCGATTTACGCAGGGATACCGTCAAACTGGGAAATCTTCTCAGCATTGCCGAACAGATCCAGGCATTTGGCCTCGGACGCAAGACCGGAGAAATCTACATCACCAACGTGGCGCCGCCCGCGCGCATCAATCTGGTCGACGGCGAAATCGTCGACGCGCAATTCGGCCTGCGTTCCGGCATGGAAGCCGCGGTTGCGCTCATCAATTTGACCGATCCGCAAACGGAGTTTCTCGTGGGGGAAAAGGCCCAGCGCCGGACCATCGAGAAGCCCTACATGGAAGTGCTCTGCGAAGCCGCGCGCGTCCAGGATGAGCAATCGAACGATCCCGACAAAGCCGTGACCCGGCCGATTCGCCTCGCTCCGACCAACCCCTATTTGCGCATCACGCTCGGCACCGAAATCAAGACCTTCCCCATCCGGCCCGGCCTCGCCTATGTCGGGCGCTCCGCCGCCAACGACATCGTGATCAACGACCCGACGATTTCCCAGCGCCATGCCAGCATCGAGTATTCCCGCAGCGGCGTGTTTCTCACCGATCTCGGCTCCACCAACGGCACCTATGTGGCCGGCCAGCCGATCAAAGAGCGCTGGCTCGGCGTGCAGGACAGCCTCCAATTCGGCGGCGTCCACTGCCTCTTCATCGGCGGGCTGAAGAAATCACTCCAATGATTTGCCGCGACCTACCCGATTTCAAAAGCGGGGCGGGCCGCCGGTGAACTTCCCTCCCCACTCATCGTAAAATCTCCTGCGTTCCTGTTGTGGATATTTCCAAAGTAAAATATAGCGAAAGCTCCTTTGCCAAGGGGATGTCCGGTCTCAAGAACAGGTTTCTCCGGAGCCGGCAGGCCGCCGATGTCTTGAAGATACACCCTTCGCCCAACCCCAATGGCCGCAAAGTCCTGATTCTTTCCGCCAGCGCGGGCACCGGCCACGTCCGCGCCGCCGAGGCCCTCGAAAAAGTTTTCCGGCAGCAGCCCGGCGTCGGCGAAGTGCGCAACGTCGATGCGCTGCGCTTCACCAACCGGCTCTTTCGCGATTTTTATTCCAAACTCTATATCCAACTCGTCCAACGGGCGCCGACCATCCTGGGCATCGTCTACAACAGCACCGACGAGCCGTGGAAGACCGACCGGATGCGCCTCATGCTCGACCGCCTCAACACCGGCCCGCTCGAGCGCTTCATCGCCAAGTTCAAACCCGACATCACGGTCTGCACCCATTTCCTCCCGTCGGAAATCATTTCCTATCTCATCACGAAGGGAAAGCTCGACGCCCGGCTCTCCATCGTCGTCACCGACCTCGACGTCCATGCCATGTGGCTTTGCCGCACCTTTCACCGTTACTTCGTCGCGCTGGAGGAGAGCAAGATTCATTTGCAGGTCCTCGGCCTGCCCGCCGACCACATCACGGTCAGCGGCATCCCGATCGACCCCGCGTTCGGGCATCCCGGAAATCGCGACGACCTGCGCCGCCAAGCCGGATTCGACACGGACCGTCCGCTCTTTCTCATCTCCGGCGGCGCGCTCGGGGTCAGCCCCGCCGCGGGCGTGCTCGACGGACTGGCCCGCTTGCGCCACCCGGCGCAGGCCGTGGTCATTTGCGGCAAGAACACTGAAATGCAAGTCGGGATGGAGCAACAGGCCCGCGAGATCGAAGCGGCCCATCCCAGCCTGAGCTTGCGCGTCCTCGGCTACACGGACGAGATGCATCGCTGGATGCAGATGTCCGACCTCTTCATCGGCAAGCCCGGCGGGCTGACCACGGCGGAATCTCTCGCCTCCGGCCTGCCCATGGTCATCGTGGCGCCCATTCCCGGCCAGGAGGAGCGCAACAGCGATCACCTGCTGGAAAAGGGGATCGCCCTCAAGTGCAATGAATTCACCACGCTCGCCTATAAGATTGACGGCCTCCTCGACAACCCAGCCCAGATGGCCTCGATGCGCGAGAAGGCCCTCGCCTACGGTCGCCCCCACGCGGCGGCGACCATCGTCGACACGCTGCTCAATCAGCCGGTGGGAGAAGCCGCCAAGGTCGTTCCCGATATGAGCTGATTCACGATCAACGCCTCCCTGCGCGGCGTTGCCCCATCTTGAAAACACGCCACGGCTGCAACGCAGTTTCCGATTGGCAGAACAATATGTGACCGCTAGTTCTCGTACCTTGTGCGGACGCTCCTAAAATCCATTCTCGCTCAAAACAGCCTGTCTATATTGTTGAAATATAATATAAGCGCGTGCCTGCTTATTTTTATCCTCCTCGAATTATGGCGTCCCTGCTATTTTCTGACCGACGATAATTTATCAGGCACGTTTCCCGCCCTGACGGAAATGGGGCGGCACCTGAAGAATGGACAGTCGCCTTTTGTGTCGGATTATCTTTTTGGCGGGCATTACGATTGGTCAAGAGATGTGGGCTGTCTTTTGTGGCATCCCTTCTTTCTCGGCCCCGCGCTTTTGGCCGACACCCCGGCAAGGTTTTGGATGCTGGACGTCATAGCCCTGTTATTTCTCCTGCTGACCACCGTGGGATTTACAATCCTTGCGCATACGCTGCGCAGCGAGTTCAGCCTCAAACTTGCCGATGTCTGGCTGATATTCTATACGATGAGCTACGTCTTCAGCATGTATATATTGATGATTGGCCCAAGCTGGATCAATTTCCTTGGCAACCAAAGCGCGCTGCCATGGCTGACCCTGGGTATTTTGGATAGAAAAATCACCCGGGGAGTGGCGCTCGTCACATTGATCACCATTCATCAATTTGTCGGATCCTATGCCGCGATGACCCTTTCGAACACGATTTTGCTGACGTTCTTCGCCTTGGGAATGGCCGCATGCCGGCGATCCCCCCGGCCCTTCTTCATTTGGTATGCCGGCACTCTTCTCGGCCTGCTCCTCATCGCCCCCTTCCTGTTTCATGTCCTGGATGGGTTCGCCCACTCCTTCCGGGCAGGAGGCTTGTACGCCGAAAGCGCCTCGGAGTACGCCGTTCCCGCGGTGATTTTTCCATATTCGTTTTTCTGCGGAACCTGGACCGAGCCGCTCGCCATCATGATGGGAGATGCCTCCCTGTCCTCCCTGATGTTCCCCTATGTTCCCACTCTCGCAGCCTGCGCCGCCGCAGGGTGCCTGCTGCCCGCTTTGTTCAGTTCACCCCACTGGCGCCCCATGGAAATTCTGTGTCTTGGACTGGCCGGCCTGACGGTGCTTTTGATTATACGGCCCCATGGAATTGCAGTGGCCATGCAACACATTCCCATTTTGAAATCAATGCGATGGCCATTCCGTGAGATCCTGCAATTTCTGTTTTTTATCCATCTTTTCTTTATTCTCCGCTCGCCTTTTACGGCCAGGCTATCAAGCCGGCTCCTTCCCACATGCGGCCTCGCCCTTTTTCTTCTGCCGCTTCCCTTTATCCGTCCGCCCACCTTTAATCTTCTCCCTATCGACCGGGAGGCGGCCTTTTCGGGCAAAGCCGATCTTTTCTGGAAACGCGTCAAGCTCAATCTCAAGCCAACCGACGAGATCGCCACAGTCATCGATTTGCGGTTTGAGCAATCACATCTCTCGGACATTCCCTATTCCTATCTGGGAACGGCAAACTTCCCGGCACTGTACCGGATTCCCTGCATTTCCGGCTACTCCCCAACCTCGCCGGTCGACCAACTCCCCCTAAAAATCCGGCCCTTCTTTTGGTTTGGCGCCTATGATACCAGGAAGCTCGACACAATTCTCCAGAAACGCCCGAATTTAAAAGTCCTTATTCTCAAAGGCGTGCATCCCTTGAAAATCATTCTCTATTCCAAGGGCCGTCCGGAAATAGACCTTTCCCCTTATCTCCCCCAATAGTGTTGCCCCTCCCGGCGGCGGCCCGTGTCTTCTTTTGCAACGAGTTCCTGCGGACGCGGGATGTCTCCATTCACGCCTTTATCCGCTCGATCTTCGATCTCCGCAAAATGGCGCCGGCGACGGGGGACTGGAGAATGAAGATTTTGGAATGCCCCTCCTCCACGATGGCGGCGACAAACACCGTGCGATGGTCCGTCCCGCCAAAGGCCAGCGACGTCACGTGCTTCGCCGGAAAAGTCACCTGCCCCATCAAACGCCGGTTCTCGCCGATCTTCAAAATCACCCCGGCGTCGCGCCGCGCCGACCAGAGCGTCCCCTCGACATCGACCGCCAGTCCCGCCGGGGTCCCCTCCTCCGGCATGCATTCGTGAAAAACCTGGCGATTGCTCACCGCCCCGCGCTTCACGTCGTACTTGCAGCGGCAGATCGTCTTGGTCGTTCCGCAGGTCCAGTAGAGCGTGTCACCCTTCGCATTAAATGTCATGCCGTTGGCCTGCCCAGTGCCGCCGAGCGCCTTGGCCAGCGTGCCGGAACTTTCCAGCCTGTAAATGCCCGCTCCGTTGGGCCGGCCATGGCGGACGGTGCCCGCCAGGACGCGTCCGCTGGCATCGGCGATGGCCTCGTTGAAACGGTCGCCGTCGACCCGCACGTTTTCGATGAGCGGAACCACCTGGGAGTGGCGCTCGAAGTCGAGCAGCGCGATGTCCTTCTCGCGAAAGAGAAGCCAGCTATGATCTTCCTGCGGGATGAACGCGCCGACGGTCGGCCCTTCATAGATCGCGCTCTGGATCCGCGTCCCCAAATTCAACCGGTAAAGGACGCCGCCCTCCACATCCGTCCACCAAAGAGAATCGTCGCGGTCGTCCCACCAGAGATTTTGCGCGGCTTTGCCCGCCTCTTCCACCAGCACCTCGGGCGCCGACGGAGGAGCAATCACCCGATCAACCGTCGACACCGATTCATCGATCATAAAACCCGAGGTTTCTCCGAACATCCTTAACTTATCCCGTGTTTCGGGCTTGTCGAGTGGCGGGAAAACTTGGAACGTAGAACGAAGAACTCAGAAGGACCGTAGTTCGATTTCCTACTTCTAAGTTCTGCGTTCTAAGTTCATAGTTTTCCGATGAACATCCTCGTCACCGGCGCCAATAAAGGCATCGGCCTCGAAATCTGCCGCCAGCTTGCCCGGCTCGGCCATCGCGTCATCCTCAGCGCCCGCTCAGCTGAACGGGGCGAAAAAGCCGTCAAGGAGCTTGCCAAGGATGGCCTCAAGGTCGAGTTCCTCCTGCTTGACACAGCCGATGAGGCCAGCATCCTGCGGGCGGCGCGGGAACTTAAGGGACGTATCGAGGCACTCAACGTTCTCATCAACAACGCGGCGATTCTCGACACGTGGCAGGGCACCATCCTCGAAGCCAAGCCCGCCGATCTGCGCGATACTTTCCTCACCAACACCCTCGGTCCGATCCTGCTCGTGCAGGCTCTTTTGCCGCTGCTCGAAGCCGGGAAACCCGCCCGTGTCATCAACGTCAGCAGCCAGCTCGGCTCCGTCCAGAACATGACCGACGGCTGGGCCGGCTACGGCATCTCGAAGGCCGCCCTCAACGCCGCCACCCGTAAGCTCGCCGAAACCCTCGCCCCGCGTGGCATCAGCGTCAACGCCGCCTCGCCCGGCTGGGTCCGCACCGACATGGGCGGGAAAAGCGCGCCGCTGTCCGTCGAGCATGGCGCCAAAAACATCGTCCGGCTCGTCACCGATGTCCCGCATTCCCTCACCAACCATTTCCTCGAGGAAAACGGCGAAATCCCGTGGTAAGCGGCTGGGTTGTTGACCTCATGGCCTTCATGTTCCTCCTGTCTAAAAAACGTCACATCACACACCCTCGACATGCGCCGCGCCCCGCGCTAGCGTGACCGAACCTATGAGCCAGGAACCCGCCCACTTCGCCACCGAACCAATCGAATCCCTCGTCCCGAAAACCATCGCAACGCTGACCGTGGACGCGGTGCAAAAGGCCAACAGCGGCCACTGCGGCCTGCCCATGGGCTGTGCCGATTTCGCCTTCGTTCTCTGGACCAAATACCTCAAGTTCAACCCGGCCAACCCCCATTGGGCCAACCGCGACCGCTTCGTCCTCTCCGCCGGTCACGGCTCGATGCTGATCTACTCGCTGCTGCACCTCACCGGCTTCGAGAAGATGACCCTCGACCAGCTCAGGAATTTCCGCCAGTGGGGCAGCATCACGCCGGGCCATCCCGAGAGCCACGAAACCGAGGGCGTCGAAGTCACCACCGGCCCGCTCGGCCAGGGCACCGGCAATTCGGTCGGGCTCGCCATCGCGCAGAAATTTTTCGCCGCCACGTTCAACACGCCGGACTTCCCCGTCTCCGAGCACAAGGTCTACGCCATCGTCTCTGACGGCGACCTCCAGGAAGGCGTTTCGCATGAAGCCGCCGGACTCGCGGGCCATCTCGGTCTCGACAACCTCGTCTGGTTCTACGACGACAACAACGTCTCCATCGAGGGCATGACCAGCCTCTCCTACAGCGACGACGTCCCGTCCCGCTTCGCGGGTTATCACTGGCACGTCATCTCGATCAACGGCAACGACCAGTCGCAAATCGATGCCGCGCTTAAGGAAGCCGCCGCCACCAAGGGCCGGCCGACCCTCATCATCGGCAAGACCATCATCGGCAAGGGATCGCCCAAGCTCCAGGGCACGCCCAAGGCCCACTCGGACGCCTTCGGCGTCGAGGAAGTCGCCGCCACCAAGCGCAACCTCGGCTGGCCCGTGGACTCCCAGTTCCTCGTCCCCGAGCGCGTGAAAACCTTCTTCGCCGAAAAGCGGAAAGTCTGGGCGCAGGAAGAAGCCGACTGGAACAAGCTCTTCGCCGACTATGCCGCCAAGCACCCCGAGAAGGCGCAACTCTGGAACGATTTCCTCGCCAAGAAACTTCCCGCCGACCTCGCCTCGCTCCTGCCCAAATACGGCCCCGAGAAAGCCCTCGCCACCCGCAACGCCGGCGGCGAAATCCTCAAGGTCCTCTTCGGCGCGGTGCCGAATCTCATCGGCGGCTCGGCCGATCTCGCCCCCTCGACCAAAACGTGGATCAAGGAGTTCGGCTCCTTTGAAAAGGGCAACTACGGCGGACGCAACCTCCACTTCGGCATCCGCGAGCACGGCATGGGCGCGATCTGCGCGGGCCTCGGCTATTACGGCGGCCTGATTCCGTTCGGCTCGACCTTCTTCGTCTTCACCGACTACATGCGCCCGCCCATCCGGCTCGCCGCGATCAGCGGCATCCAGACGATCTACATCTTCACGCACGACTCGATCTGCGTCGGCGAGGACGGCCCAACTCACGAGCCGGTCGAGCACCTCGCCACCATGCGCGCCATTCCCGGCGTGATTGATCTGCGTCCAGGCGACGCCAACGAAACCGGTTACGCCTGGATCGCCGCCCTCGAGCACACGCACCAAACCAGCGCGATCATGCTCACCCGCCAGAACATTCCCGTGTTTGACCGGACCACGACGGCCCCGGCTTCGGGCGTCCTCAAGGGCGGCTACACCCTTTGGGAATCGCAACCCGGCGCGACGCCGGAAATCATCCTCATCGGCACCGGCTCCGAAACATCCCTCGCCTACGACGCCGCGCGGAAACTCGGCGCGGAAGGCAAGGCGGCGCGCGCCGTTTCGCTGCCCAGTTGGGCGATCTTCGAGGCGCAATCGCAGGAGTACAAGGACAGCGTGCTGCCGCCGGGCGTGACCAAACGCGTCGCGGTCGAAGCGGGCATCCGGATGGGCTGGGAACGCTACACCACGACGGGCGGCAAGTTCGTCGGTGTCGACCGGTTCGGCGCATCGGCCCCCTACGAACGCATCCTCAAGGAATACGGCCTCACCGTTGAACACGTCCTCGATGCCGCGAAGAGTCTGCTTTAGGAATTTTGGATAGGATTGACAGGATTGAAGGCAGGGGAATTGGACAGGAGGAACATGAAGGACGTGAATGGAGGGACGACCTCCTGGTCGTCCGCATGTTCTCCGAAGGTAGCCCATGCTCTCCGAGCGCGGGCCTCCTTATGTACCGTCGCCCGGAGGCCGACGGCTACCCAAGATAAACGGAATGCGCTCTAAGTCCGATGCAGGAAGCCCGGCGCCGTGACCGGGACCGGCTTGGCGTAGGCCTTGCACGCGCTCAAATCCCCATCATAGGCAAGGACGACGCTCCCTTGCTCGTTGTATACCGTGAACGAGCTCTGCGTCACCGAGCGGGAGAGGTGATCCAACGCCGCATTGACTCCCGATACGACGAGAAAAAGGCTGACGATGAGGAGAGCGAGAGTTTTTAGAAATCGTTTCACGGTGGTTAAGCTTGTTGGTTCATCACTACTATGACAGAAAACCCGTCAAAGGGCTAGTGGGATTTGCCGTCCGGCTGGGCGCACCCAAACCTACCTCCCAAGCGGTCCGGCCGGCCTCGACCGCATCGCGAAAGGCCCGGGCCATGCGGGCCGGATCGCGGGCGGCGGCCAGCGCCGTGTTGACCAGCACCCCATCCGCTCCAAGTTCCAGGGCCGCAGCAGCATGTGAAGGCGCGCCCAGCCCCGCGTCGATAATGACAGGCACCGTGGCCTGCTCGATGATGATTTCGAGCTGGCCGCGCGTTTCAAGGCCGCGATTCGAGCCGATCGGCGAGCCGAGCGGCATGACCGTGGCCGCACCGACATCCTGAAGACGCTTGGCCAGAACGGGATCTGCATTGATATAAGGCATGACGACAAAGCCCTCTTTCACTAGAATCTCCGCGGCGGCGAGCGTTTCTATGGGATCGGGCAGGAGATAACGCGGATCGGGATGAATCTCGAGCTTCACCCACTTTGGCAACCCGGCGGCGGCGGCCAGGCGGGCCAGGCGCACCGCTTCACCGGCATTCATCGCGCCGCTGGTATTCGGCAGAAGGAGATATTTCTTGGGATCGATGAAGTTGAGGATGTCGGCATAGGGATCGTCCCGGCCCGTGAGATCAGCCCGGCGCAACGCCACCGTGACGATCTCCGTGCCGCTGGCTTCGAGGCACTCGGCCATGGCTTGGTTGGATGAAAACTTGCCCGTGCCCACGAGCAGGCGTGAGCCAAAAGTGCGTCCCGCGATGGTGAGGCCGGTCATTTTTTTAATGTAGCGGCGGTCTATGACCGTCGCACTTCTTCTTTTACTTCATTTCCATGGACGTGGCCGACTCATCCCACAATTCCCAAATCACGCAGGGTATTTCACGAGTCAGCGTCCGCAGGGACCATTTTTTTGGCGCAAGCGCGTCAACATAAGCCTGCGGGTCCGCACACTCCAAAAGCCCGACAACAAGTTGACGATTTTCCGCGAACCGCTCCCGGTGCGGATGGTCTGGATGCTCCCAAACATAGAGAAGACGACGCCGGGTTCTCGGGTTTTTCCAGAGAATCCGCGAGTATTGGAGATGGGTCGCATCTGCCAGTTCGTCCCCGGTCATCAGGCCATTTTTATCCATGTATGTATCGTTCCTTGATATTCGAATTCACCCCGATCTTTGGCTTCTTCCACCGTCTGATGCCATGTGTCTGTAACCGACTTCCAATCCACTGTGCATCCGAACAGATAGAATGCATCTTCCTTCTCGTATTGGCAAATCGCCAAGCCTGCGATCGGTCCCATGAGTTTGCCGGCAACAATCTGTTTACAGTTACCCGTAAACTTATGGCGGCTATCGATGGGTGTATAGCAGATAACTTTTGCGCCACCAATTTGGCTTGGCGCAGATAGGTTCGTCTTCATGACACACGAATCGGATTTGCAAATGATCAGGTAGCGACGCACGATACTCCATAGGCGTGATAAAACCAGAATTACATCCTGAAGCAGCTCAAGATTATTATGAACAACTCTGTTACCTGGAAGAGAAGCGCTGCAGCGGCCAAACGTTAATAAAATTTGTCCAAACGATTCGGGAAGGCCAGGAAAAAATCGGGCGCCATCCCCTGACTTGGAGCTTCGCCAATCCCAAAAAGAGCGTACGCAAACTGCCTACCCGACTGTTTCGCTTCGTGATTTTCTATATTGTCCAGCCAAACGGCGTGCCTTTGATTCTGGAATTTGCCGGACCAGGCCGTCAACCCCGCTGGGCGAAGCGTCTTTGAGCCTTTCGCTTTTGGGCAAACCCTTGCATCAACCGATCAATGCCCGCATCAAATTCCTTGGAACTTACCGCCTTGACCTTGCCAGAAATCACTTCATCAGCGCGCCGTTCCAGTTCCTCAAATGTAACCGATTCCCGGTGTGGCGGAAGGCTTTCCACGAGAACATTAGCCAGCTTCATGCGCTGGTTTTCGGGCAACTGCAATGCCGCTTTTTTCAGAGTGGCCAAGGTCATGGGCCAAAATTCCGTCCGATTACCACCCAGGTCAAGCGCCAATTCACTTCGTAATTGTGCTTGTGCTTCCAGGCGATCCTGCTTAGCTAAGCACTCCCTTTTAACCCAACGAGCCCCTTATGTCCCAGCACCGCAGCCTTCGTTCCTCCGGCACAATCGCAGCCAAGCGCAATGTTCTCAAACGTTTCGAGCGCGTCGACCTGCTCAAAAAGCGCGGCGTTTGGAAAGAGGGTCGCAGCGTGATGAACCTGCCCAAGACCAAGCCCGACGTCTAGTCCGCGGGACCTGCCGTTGCAGGACTATTCCTGTGCGTTTGAACCAATATCTTGCCCGGGCCGGTTTCGGTTCCCGGCGCGCGTGCGAGGAACTGATCCTCGAAGGCGCGGTCACGATCAACGGCCACCGCCTGCGCGAGCTGGCCACGCGGGTCGGCCCGGGGGACAATGTCCTCGTCCACGGCAAGCCGGTGAAGATGCCGCTGCCGCTCGTCGCCATCCTCCACAAGCCGCCCGGCTATCTCTGCACCTCGCCCGACGCGACCAACGAGCGCACGATCTACGATCTTCTCCCCAGCGGCTGGCCGCGCGTCGTCTATGTCGGACGGCTCGACAAGGATTCCGAGGGTCTGCTCGTCGTCACCAACGACGGCAACCTCGCCCAGCGCCTGACCCATCCCTCGGCCAAGATGCGGAAGACCTATATCGTCACGCTCGATCGCGAATTCGATTTCGCCTTCGCGCCGAAGATGAAAAAGGGCGTCTCCATCGAGGAGGGTTTCGCCCGGATGGAGGATGTTTACCGGGTCGGCCCGCGCACCCTCAAGGTCGTCCTGACCCAGGGCCTCAAGCGGCAGATCCGCGAAATGTTTTTCAAGTTCGGCTACGAAGTGAAGCGCCTCGTCCGCATCCAAATCGGGCAGCTTTCCCTCGACAAACTGCCCGTGGGACAGCATCGCGTGCTCACCCAGGAGGAAGTGAAGCGCTACTTCCCGTCCGGCCCCGCCGCGCGCCAAGGTAGCCGTCGATCTCCGGGCGACGGTGGGCAAACACCCGCGCTCGGAGATCGCGGGCTACCAGCAGAAACCAAAGGTAGCCGTCGCGCGCCGCGCGACGGTTTTTTACCGCCGTGCGCAGCACCGCCGCAGGGCCTGCGGCGGCTACCCAAAACCAATACGAAGAAGGAATTATCCCATGGCTAAACCGGCTCCATCCGGCTCGAAGGCCCTGTGGGGCGGGCGTTTCACGACCGGCGCCGCGGAGCGCCTGCGCGATTACACGGAATCGGTCTCGTTCGACTGGCAGCTTTACCGTCACGACATCGCCGGGAGCATCGCGCACGCGAAGATGCTGGCCCACATCCGGGTCCTCACGCCGAGCGAGCTGAAGGTCATCGTTGCCGGACTCGAGGAAATCCGGGCGCAGATCGATCGCGGCCAATTCAAGTGGCGGACCGACCTCGAGGACGTCCACATGAACATCGAAGCAGAGCTTACGGCTCGCTGCCCGGTCGGGGCCAAGCTGCACACCGGACGCAGCCGCAACGACCAGGTCGCCACCGCGATGCGCCTCTGGCTCAAGGACCGGATCGCCGCCAACCAAGCCGCGATCGCCGGGTTGCAGTCCGCGCTGGAGGGCTGGGCCTCGCGCGACATCAAGGTCGTGATTCCCGGTTACACGCACCTGCAACGCGCCCAGCCCGTGCTCCTCGCGCATCATCTCCTCGCCTATGTCGAAATGCTCGAGCGCGACTACGAACGCCTCGCCGATTGCGCGAAGCGGGCCGACGTGCTGCCTCTCGGCTCGGGCGCGATCGCGGGGAGCACGCTGCCGCTGGACCGCGAGTTCGTGCGCAAGCTGCTCGGCTTCGCGCGCGTCTCGGAAAACTCGATGGACGCGGTGAGCGACCGCGACTTCATCGTCGAGTACAACGCCGCCTGCGCGCTGCTGGCCGTGCATGTCTCGCGCCTCGCCGAGGACCTGATTTTGTGGTCCACCGCCGAGTTCCATTTCATCCGCATCGGCGACGCCTACACGACCGGATCGAGCCTGATGCCGCAGAAGAAAAATCCCGACATCGCCGAGCTGGCTCGCGGCAAAACGGGGCGGGTGATCGGCAATCTCGTCGCGCTGCTGACGCTGCTCAAGGGCCTGCCCATGACCTACAATCGCGATTTGCAGGAGGACAAGGAGCGGCTCTTCGACACGGCGGAAACGGTGCAAAGCACGCTGCTTATTTTCGCGGAAATGCTCGGCCATATCGAGGTGAACGCGGAGGCCTGCCAGCGCGCGGCGGCCGACCCGCTTTTGCTCGCGACCGATCTCGCCGACTGGCTGGTGCGCAAGGGCGTCGCTTTCCGCGAGGCCCATCATCTCGTCGGCGCGGCCGTCGCCCTGGCCGAACAGCGCAAAGTTCCGATCACGAAGCTTAGCCTGCGTGATTGGAAAAAAATCAGCCCCGTGTTTGAGGCAAGCGCCCTCGAAGTTTTTTCCGTGGAAAAGGGTCTTGCGGCGCGCGCCACGCTCGGCTCGCCCAACCCGAAGTTGGTGAAGCAGCAGCTCCTCCGCTGGCAGAGGATTTTGGCGGAGAGGAAAAAACTTCCGTCATCCTGAGCTTGTCGAAGGATCAGTTCAGTAAAACAACCAATTACCCCCTAATGTGAACGTCGTTTCAACGATCAGCTTGGTTATTTCGGTCCTCGCCCTCGCCATCTCAGGCCTAACGGCGTGGCTTACACTTCTACGTCGCGGCACCGTCTTAATGAGTCAGCCAACTGTTATATTTTTTGGACCCGACGGAGATTCGACCGAAGATAAACCTCGGATGAAGGTGTTCCTAAGAACACTGCTTTATGCGACATCTAAACGCGGATGCATTATCGAAAGCATCTATATTCGCCTTCGTAGAGGAGAGACTTCGCAAACTTTTAATGTTTGGGTTTATGGAGATAAAAACCATCTGAATCGCGGAAGTGGCCTGCATGTTCCTGAGAGCGGAGTCGCAACAAATCATCACTTTTTACTGCCTGCCGACGGAACTGCCTTTAGCTTTTTGCCTGGCATTTACAAAGTTGAGGTATTCGCCTCAATTGTCGGCGAAAGTGGTTCACGCTTACTTCACAAAGTGAATTTGGAATTGAGTACTCAAGAAGCAGATACACTAAAACTGGGAACACGCGGCGTGTATTTTGATTGGGGCCCCGAAGCGGGAAAGTATCACAATCACATTGAAGTAAGGTACGAATCCGACATTCCTGATTTTCTTCGTGGGATAATGGGTTAACAAAAATTTTAGGACAACCGTCGCGGGGCCCGCGACGGCTACTGCTGAACTGATCCTTCGACAAGCTCAGGATGACTGAATTTTGAAGTGCGGCTGTTCCTTCGGCTTCGCTCAGGACAGGCTGCGACCGCCGCCACACGAAAAGACGGCCGCCATGCGGAACCGTGCCACAAAAAAAGAGCGGCCCAATTGCTTGGGTCGCTCTTTTTGAAAAAGGTTATCGGTTAATACCGGCCGCCGCGATCTCCACCGCGACGATCACCGCGATCTCCGCCGCGACGTTCGCCACGGTCTCCACCGCGACCACCGCCGCCGCCACGGTATCCGCCACCACCGCCGCCGCCGCCTTCGCGCTGTTCCATCGGACGCGCTTCGTTGACCGTGAGGGCGCGACCGTTGATTTCCTGGCCATGGAATTTCGCGATGGCCGCCTGCGCTTCCTCCGCCGTGCCCATTTCCACGAAACCGAAGCCGCGGGGGCGGCCCGTCACTCGGTCATTGATCATTTGCACCCGGGCGACATTGCCCGCCTGGGCAAAGAGATCGGTCAGGTCGTTTTCCGTCATGCTGAAGGGCAGATTGCCCACATAGAGTTTTACGCTCATTAGTTCCTTCTTGGATGGCTTGCTGATGTTTCCGGGATCGGATCTACGCTGCCACTGAGCTAAAACTCACCTAGCACCGAACGTCAACTTACCTTAAGCCCGCATGGTAGGATAAGACCGTTGCCGCGCAAGAAAATTCCTGCGGGAAAGTTGACGATCATTTGACCCGGCACTGGGGGGATGCGCTCCTGCTTGTCCGCGGACGACCAGGAGGTCGTCCCTCCAGAACCGCGCTCACCACCAAACCACGAAGCAGAGAAGCCGGTGACTCCACCGCAGCCCCGCGTCGAGCCATCGATCCGCCGGCCGGAAGGGCAGCGCGCCATGGCGGATCGAACCGGTCATCGCCCGCAAAATGTCGCGGTCCTTCACGGAACGGCCCGCCTGCAAACGCCGCCTGCGCGCCCGGAAGCCGTGAGACCGGGCCTCGCTCCAAACCGCCCGCCACAAGCGGGGCCGATGCGGATAAAGCTTCCAGAGACCGAGGCCCAGGGCCGCTTCCGAGGCGACGATCCAGGGCAGCAGCAGCGCCAGCGTGGCCCGCTTGAAATTCGCCAGCAGGAGCAAATAGCGGTTCCGCTCGATCCAGAACAACCGGTCGCCCGGCGCATCGAGAGGCTGGAGCCAAAACCGGTGATCATGCGTCACCCGGCTCGTCGGGGCCAGGCGGTTCTCGAAACCCGCGAGCCGCATCCGCCAGCCGAGGTCCGTGTCCTCGGCATAGAGGAAAAGCTCCTCCCAGAAAATGCCCGAAAGCCCCAGCCGCGCGTTCATCGCCTCCACGGTCGCCGCGCGAAAGGCCAGCGCGGCCCCGCTGCCGGAAAAGAGCGGAACAGGAAAGCCCGCGGGCAAGCGGGAAGCCTCCTCGCCATAACCCTGGACAAAACCGAGGCCCAGGAAGTGAAGCGCGTTCCCGCGGGAATTCACCGTGCCGTCCGGCAGAAGCAGCAGCGCCGCCGCCGTCCCCACGGCGGGATTTTCGAGCTCGGCCGCGAGCGGCTGCCACCACCCGGCATGGACGACCGTGTCCGGATTGAGCAAAATGACCGTTTCACAGGAGGTCTCCGCCCGCAACGCCGCGTAGGCTTCGTTGTTGGCCCTCGCAAAGCCGAGATTGAGCGAACTGCGCACCAGATGCAGAGGCAGGTTGAGCGCCTCGCCTTCGCGCTCGATCACCTGGACCGTCGCGTCGGACGAGGCATTGTCCAGGATCCAAATCGCGAACTGGGCCGGATCGATCGTCGCGGCCAGGCTGCCGAGCAGGAGCCCGATGTGGCGCTCGCTCTGGTAAGTGACAATGATGATTCCAATCGGCTTCAAGGCGGATATTAGATTTAGACAGGAGGAACATGAAGAACATGAAAAAGGAGGCATCCAAGATAATTCCGGCCATTCCGGTAAAAACCTCCGTGCCTTCCCCTCACGTATTTCATGTTCCTCCTGTCTAAACTCCCCGCCCAAAAATCCTGAACAATCTCGTTGTCTACCTAATATCTTTGGTTACGATAACCGCGCCATGATCGTCTCGCGCCCAAAATTATCGTGGGTTGAAAACCTATATCTGCCCGGAATTTTCCTGGGGCTGGCGATCACCGCGCGCCATTTCATCGATCAGGTGCTTGGCCGCCGGAAAATCACCATGCAGTATCCCGAGGAGAAATGGCCCATGCCCGAGGGCTACCGGGGCGCGCCCACCCTCGTGCGCGATGAAGAGGGCCGGGAAAAGTGCGTCAGTTGCCAGCTCTGCGAATTCATCTGCCCGCCTCGCGCCATCCGCATCAAGCCGGGTGAAATCCCGCTCGACTCTCCCTTTGCCAAAGTCGAGAAAGCGCCGAAGGCCTTCGACATCGATATGATCCGCTGCATCTACTGCGGCTTGTGCGAGGAAGTTTGTCCCGAGGAAGCCATCTTCCTGCTCAAGGATTACGCGATCACCGGCCTGAGCCGCGCCGAAATGGTCCACGACAAGGCCAAGCTTTACGAACTGGGCGGCACGCTGCCCAAGGCCATCCACAAGTGGGACAAGAACAAGTAGGCGGATCGAGGGGGGAGTAAATGACATTGGCAAAAGACGACTTTAAAAGCAGTTCCGTCATCCCGAGGCCCTGGGAATGGCAGATGGAGCCATCCGCACGGCGCACCTTGATAAGTCCTATCGGCCCCATTCGTCCCATTTGTCCCATCCTGGGAACCTTGCCATGAACGCCCTCTTCTTCTGGTTGTTTTCGGGCGGGATGATTGTCTGCGCCCTTGCCGTCATTCTCAACCGCAACGCGGTCGCCAGCGCGCTCTGCTTCGTGGGCGCCATCGTCTTCATGGCGGGGCTTTTCGTCATGCTCAGCGCCTTCTTTCTGGCCGCGGTGCAAATCCTCGTCACCGCCGGCGCCGTGATGGTCCTCTTCCTCTTCATCATCATGCTCCTTGACCTCACCGTGATGGAACACATGCCCCGCCAGAAAATCTGGATGGGCTGCACGCTTGTCCTCGCGGCCGGCTTTCTCCTGATCGTGGCGAAGGTCCTCCAGGCCACGCCGGAAGGGTTGATCACGCAAAGCTCGTTGAGGACCCCCGGCCAGATCGCCGTCCACCCCCGCGTAATGGCTGAAGGGGAAACCCCCGATCAGGCAATCACCCAGAGCCAGTGGGACCAGCGGGACGACACGCACCGTATCGGCCGCCTCCTCTTCGCCACCAACGCCGGCCCCGACCGGCCCTCTTACGTCGCGCCGTTTGAAATCACGAGCTTGCTCATCCTCGTCGCCACCATCGGCGTGGTCGTTCTCTGCAAGCAGGACGAACGCCGCCGCCCGAGTCCCCGGGAAGAAATCATCCGCGAAGCGCCGCCCGTCGAACCTAAAAAAGAGCCCGCCCTCAAAAATTAGTATGCTGGATCATCTAAAAATACGCATTTCCTCGTTCCCAAGTTGCACTTGGGAACGCGAGTGCCCCCGCAACTTCGTTGCGTCAGCCCGGGGGAAGCCTAGCTTCGCCGACAAGTGCGTTCCCAAGTGCAACTTGGGAACGAGGAACGAAACCTAGCCGCTTCCTTCTTACTTCCACCTTCTTCCTTCCAACTTCCCCCATGGAAATCACCCTCAATCATTACCTGGCGGTCGCCGCCGTCCTCTTCGCCATTGGCCTGATGGGCGTCGTCATGCGGCGCAATCTCCTGATCATTTATATGTCGCTGGAAATGATGTTGCAGGCGGCCAACCTCACCTTCGTCGCCTTCAGCCGTTTTAACGGCCGCCTCGACGGCCAGGTCTTCGTCTTCTTTGTCATCACCGTCGCCGCCGCGGAAGTCTCGGTGGGGCTGGCGCTGATCGTCGCCCTCTACCGCCTGAAGCGGACCACCCAGGTCCAGGACCTCACCACCCTCAAGTTCTAAGGACTATGGACATCGCCTGGTTTCTCCTTCTCCTGCCGCTGGTCGCCACCATCGCGATCCTGGTCCATCTCCATCGCAAGCCCGACATGGCCATCTTCGCCTCGGTCGGCTCCGCTTCCCTCTGCTTCCTCATCGCCCTGGCCGTCGCTTTCGGCGGCATTCCGGCGCCGGCCTCCCTCGAGTGGATCGCGCTGCCCGGTTTCGACGTCGATGTGGGCATGATCTTCGATCCGCTCTCCAAGGGCATGCTGCTCGTCGTCACCGGCGTCGGCCTGCTCATCCACATCTATTCCATCGGCTACATGGCCCACGATCCGGGCCGCGGACGCTTCTTCGGCGAGCTCTCCATCTTCATGTTCTCGATGACGGGCATCGTCCTGGCCTCGAACCTCATCATGCTCTTCCTGTTCTGGGAGGGTGTCGGCCTCAGTTCCTATCTCCTCATCGGCTTTTGGTATGAAAGGGAGAGCGCCGCCCAAGCCGCCAACAAGGCCTTTGTCTGCAATCGCCTGGGCGACTTCGGCTTCATGATCGGCATCCTCACGTTCTGGTTCCTCATGGGCACCGTCTCCATCAGGCCCGAGGTGCTCGCCGATAGCTTTCATCATGCCGTCCCGCCCCAGGTCGGAAGCATTTTCACTCCCGAGGGCGCCGCCGCGAACCACCTCTCCGTCGCCGCGCGCCTTGGCATCCCCGCCACGCCCGCGCTCCTCGCGATCATGGTCCTGGGCCTCTTCTGCGGATGCGTCGGCAAATCGGCCATGTTCCCCCTCCACGTCTGGCTGCCCGACGCGATGGAAGGCCCCACGCCCGTCTCCGCCCTCATCCACGCCGCCACGATGGTCGCCGCGGGCGTCTACATGCTTTGCCGCATCTACCCGCTGTTGCTCCTCTCGCCCGCGGGCATGAACGTCATCGCCATCATCGGCTGCTTCACCGCCATTTTTTCGGCCCTCATCGCCGTCCAACAAAACGACATCAAGCGCATCCTGGCCTATTCCACCCTCTCGCAGCTCGGCTACATGGTCATGGCGGTCGGCTGCGGAGGCCCCGATGCCGCCATGTTCCACCTCGCCACGCACGCCTTCTTCAAGGCGCTGCTCTTCCTCGCCGCCGGCTCCGTCATCCACGCGCTCCACGAAGAACAGGACATCTGGAAAATGGGCGGCCTCTCCGGCAAGATTCCCCTCACCTTCTGGACCTTTGCCATCGGCATGCTGGCCCTCATCGGCTGCCCGCCGTTCGCCGGGTTCTTCAGCAAGGACTACCTCCTGTCCATCGCCTACGCCTATCACCCCGGCTTCTACTGGGTTGGCGTCATCACGGCCTGGCTCACCGCTTTCTACATGACGCGCCTGGTCGTCGTCGCCTTCTTCGGGCCGCCCCGCGCTCCCGCCGCGGAGCACCCGCACGAATCCCCCCGCGTCATGACGATTCCCCTCGTGATTCTCGCCGCCCTTTCCTTGATCGGCGGCTGGCAGGCCGGCGGATTCGGCATCCAACCTTTTTTCCATGACTGGTCCGTTGGCGTCCTTAACGCCACGGGACAGTTCGGCGCCGTCGTTGCGCCCGCGGAAACCAACATCGTCCTCGAAATGATCCTCCCCGGCGCGGTCGTCTTCCTCGGCGTCATCTCGGCAGGCTACCTCTACTGGGGCAGCCGGACCGATCCGCTCGACCTCAAGGTTCTCGCGAATAAATTTTACTTCGACGAATTTTACGACCGCAATCTCGTCGGCGGACAGCAACTGGCCGCCCGTTTTCTCAACTGGATCGACAGATGGATTCTCGGCGGCCTCGTCGTTCGCGGCTCCGCGTATGTCAGCGCCGGTGCCGGCGAAGTCCTCCGGCTCTTCCAGACCGGCAGCCTCCAGGGCTACGCCTTTCTCTTCAGTCTCGGAGGCGTTCTCCTGATCTACTTTACCCTGTTTGCGCACTAAGAAAGGAAAAAGTCATAAATAAAAAGTAAAAAGGCCCGACTTCGCACCTCCTTCTTCCCCTTTACCTTTTTCCCTTGTCCCTTCCTCATGAACCTGCCCGTTTCCCCCTCCTCTTTCTCATCCTGGCGCCGCTCGTCGCGATCATCTTCATCCTGGCGAAGGCGCCCGCGCGACCCGCCGCCGGCATCGCCGCCGCCTTCAACCTCGCCCTTTCGCTCGGCCTTATCTGGCTCTACCCCGCCGCGCAGGGCGGGTATGCCTACGTCATGGACTTCCCGTGGGTGAGCCTGCAGGGCCTGCCGCCCATCCGGTTCCATTTCGGCGTCGACGGCATCAGCCTGCCGCTGGTCTTCCTCACCGCCATCGTCACGGTCGCCGCCATCGCCGTCTCGCCCGCCTCCATTCGCCGCTCCTCCGAGTATTACTGCTACCTCCTCCTCATGTCGCTCGGCGCCATGGGCGCATTCACCTCGCTCGACCTCTTTTTCTTCTACATCTTCCACGAATTCGCGCTCATCCCCACCTTCCTCCTCATCGGCATCTGGGGCTCGCAAAACCGGCAGTTCGCCTCGTTCCAGATCACGATCTATCTCATGGCCGGCAGCCTCGTCCTCCTGGCCGGGCTCGTCGCGCTCGTCATGGCGCTGCCGGCCGAGGCGCGCACGTTCGACATCGTCGCGCTCCAGAATTACATCACGGGAATCGCCGGAGACCCCGCCCATCCCCCGCACCTCCTCGCCACCTCGACGCAAGACGCCGTTTTTCTGCTCCTGCTCATCGGTTTCGGCATCCTGGTCGGCCTCTTTCCCTTCCATTCCTGGGCGCCGCCCGGGTACGCTTCGGCCCCGCCCGCCGCCGCCATGCTGCACGCCGGCATTCTGAAAAAGTTCGCGATTTACGGCCTGATCCGCGTCGCCGTCCCGATGCTCCATGACGGCTTCGAGACCTGCCTGCCCCTCATCCTCGCGCTGCTCGCCGGCAACCTCCTCTATGCCGGTTTCGTCACCCTGGCTCAAAAGGAACTGCCCACCATGCTCGGCTTTTCCAGCGTCATGCACATGGGCTACCTCTTTCTCGGCGTCGCCTGCTGGAATGTCATCGGCGTCACGGGCGTGGTCATTCTCATGGTTGGACACGGCCTCTCCGTCGCGCTCCTCTTTGGACTGAGCGGCGAGATCACCCAGCGCTCCGGCGAAAATCGCTTTTCGGAACTCGGCGGCCTCGCCAAGCGCGCGCCCGTCCTCGCGGTCCTCTTCAGCTTCGCCTCGATGGCCTCCATGGGCGTGCCCGGACTCGCCAACTTCGCCGGCGAAGTCATGGTCTTCTTCGGCTCCTTCTCGGCCACGCCATCGCTCATCTTCTTCGGCGTGATCGCGATTTACGGCACGGTCCTCACCGCCATCTTTCAGCTCCGCGCCATCAAAAACGTCTTCTATGGCCCCATGCCCGCGCGCTACCAACCGGAGCCCGCCGCCGCGCTCGGATCCGGTGCCGGCGGAGAGGCGGCCCTTCCGTTCCCCGGCATGACCGACACTTCCAGCCTCGTCGAACACGCCCCCTACGTCCTGCTGATCGTCGCCTCGCTCGTCATCGGCTTCATGCCCTTCCTCCTCATTCACATCGTCGAACCCAGTGTCGCTCTTTTGCCTTTCATAAAATAAGAAATTTTTGACGGAATTACGGAATTAACGGAATGTTTCAGCTTTTACTCATCGCTCTCATGCTTTCAGCGCCAGTTTCCTGGAGTTGGGCGAATACCCCTCGTTTCTTTGTCGATAACAGAACATCCGTGCTCTATGTCGACCTGGACGACAAATCCGTTCCAAAACTCAAAGTAATTGATTCCGCCAAAGCCTCTCTGGTCAAAGACGCCATGACTTTAAGAACACTCGTCGATGCCTTGGGACCTGGATACATGGGACCAAATGAAGGTGTGGGCCTCATCCGATGGCATTTCTCCAATGGCAAAATATTGTATGTCCGTCCAAGAACCTGCACTGAACCGGAAGTCCTTCATTTCCATGCAAGAGACGGCAACAGTAGCCTAATGTGGTGGTCGAAGTGAAATCTCTAACATCTTCCTCAAAAAAAATTCCGTTAATTCCGTAATTCCGTCAAAACTTCCCCCATGATCCCCGTCTCCTACATTTCCTACTTCGCGCCCGAAATCCTGATCACGATTTGGGCCATGATCCTGCTGCTTTGGGAAGCTTTCTTCGATCTCTCGCCCCGCGAAATCGCCGCCCTCGCGCTGGCCGGCATTTTCTCCGCGGCCGTCGTCACCGTTTTTTTCGACACCACCCCCGTGCTCTTCTGGGGCGGCATGTGCAAGTGGGACGGCGCGGCCAAATTCTTCCACCTCTTTTTCCTCGCCGTCGCCGCGCTCGTCATCTGGATGGGCGACGAAGTGCAGCAGCCCGTCGCCCACGGCGGCGGCGAATTCGTCATCCTGCCCCTGTTCACCACCGCCGGCCTCATGCTCCTCGCCTCGGCCAACGACTTCATGCTTCTCTTCGTCGCGCTGGAGCTTGTCACCGTCTCCTTCTACATCCTCGTCGCCTACCAGCGGCGCAGCGTTGTCGCCCTCGAAGCCGGCGTCAAATACCTCATCCTCGGCGCCCTTTCGTCGGCCTTCCTGGTCATGGGCGTCGCCTACATCTTCGGCCTCACCGGCCATACGCGGTTCGATCTCATCTCGAATTTCTACCATCTCCAGCACAACGCCCTGACTTCCGGCGTCAGCTTCGGGCTGCTCATGGTCCTCACCGGCATCGGTTTCAAAATCGCCATGGTGCCGTTTCACAGCTGGGCGCCCGATGTTTATGAAGGCGCGCCGAATTCCATCACCGCGTTCCTCTCCGCCGGCTCGAAGGCGGGCGGGTTCATCATCCTCATGCGCGTCGTCCTCGGCGTCTTCGATTATCCCGCCGCCGCCGCCGTGTGGATTCCGCTGCTCAGCGCCGGGGCCGTCGCCTCGCTCCTGCTGGGCAACCTCGCCGCCATCCCCCAGCGCAACCTTAAGCGGCTGCTCGCCTATTCCAGCATCGGCCATAGCGGATTCATCCTCGTCGCCCTCATCGGCGCTTCCGTCTCCCTCACCGGGACAATGCATAGTCTCAATAACGACGCCGCGACCGGACAGATCGCCGTCACCGTCTATCTCGTCACCTATCTCCTGGCCACCTTCACCGCTTTCATCGTCCTCGCCGTCCTCGAACGCCGCCTGCCCGGGCTCGAAATTCATCACCTGGCCGGGCTCTCCCAACGCTCGCCGCTGCTCGCCGCCGCGTTCGCCCTGGCGCTCGTCTCCCTGGCCGGCGTGCCGCCCATGAGCGGCTTCATCGCCAAGGCCCTCGTCGTCATCGTCGCCTGGAACCGCGGACTCTACACCCTGCTCGGCTTTGTCATCTTCGCCGCCATCGCCGCGTTGTACTATTACCTCGGCCCGATCAAAGCCATGTACTGGTCCGAACCGCTCGACGAAACGCCCATCCGCCTCAACCGCGCCACCAGCGGCGTCCTCATTCTCCTCATCGTTCTCCTCATCGTCACAGGTTTCTGGGCGCAATCCATGGCCCCCCTCATCAACGGCTCCAACCTCGCCCAAACCGCCACCTCCTCCGCGCCCGTCGCCCTTGTCGGGCATTAACATTCATCTAGGTGGACGACGATCGCCTAGTCGTACGCGGACGCGCAGGAGCGCGTCCCTCGACAGCAATCGCCTTTGACAATCCCCGCGATTTCCTGTCCCTTTGGAGCACATGGAGCACGCCTGCGAAATCATCGGCCTCGTCAAGCGCTTCGGCCCCAAAACCGCGGTTGATCAACTCAGCCTCAAAGTCCCGACGGGCATGCTCTACGGGTTTCTCGGCGTCAACGGCGCGGGCAAGACCACGACCCTGCGCATGATCTCCGGCCTCATCCGTCCCGACGCGGGCGAGATCCGCGTCTGCGGCATCGACGCCGTGGCGGAGCCACAGCGCGCCAAACAGCCGCTCGCCTACGTCCCGGATGAGCCGGTGCTCTACGGCAAACTCAACCCGATGGAGCACCTCGAATTCGTCGCGGCGCTCTGGAACATCGATCCCGCCACGGCGCGCCGGCGCGCCCAGGAACTCCTCGAACGGCTCAGCCTCTGGGACCGCCGCCACGAATGGATCGAATCCTACTCGCGCGGCATGAAGCAGAAGATCGCCCTGACCAGCGCGCTCATCCATGCGCCGAAACTGATCCTGCTCGACGAGCCGCTGACCGGCCTGGACGCTTCGGCGGCGCGGTTGGTGAAGGACATCCTGCTCGAATTTCTCCGGCAGGGCGGATCGGTCATTCTCACCACGCACATCCTCGAAGTCGCCGAACGCCTCGCCGAACGCATCGGCATCATGAGCGGCGGCCGCCTCATCGCCGAGGGGACGATGGCGCAGTTGCGCTCCCATTCGGGCCAGGTCGCCGGATCGCTCGAGGATATTTTTCTCCAGTTGATCCAGGAGGAAAGAGGGGAAGCGCGGTAGGGTTGGCATGCATCGCGCGCAAGGAAGGAATCGCAACCCTGAAAGGGTTGCAAGCGTATAGCCCAGGGTTGCGGCGGGGACACGTCCCTCGCCGCTACCCTGGGTAGGCAGGCAAACGTCGTCAACCCTGTAAGGGTTGAACCAGGATCGCCGAGGGTGTGTGATGAATTTGCTTCAACCCTTTCAGGGTTGATCACTTCGGGATTTACCCAGGGTAGGCGCGAGGGGACGAGTCCCCTGCGCCAACCCTGGGCTGTATGATTCCAACCCCGTTGGGGTTGGCGAAAAGTCAGCGCCGATCATGGATTATCCCTCCATTAAAAAATTCCGTTAATTCCGTAATTCCGTCAAAATTTCAGCGACGGTCCGCTACATTCTAAAAATTCTTCGGCTGCCAGTCCGGCTCCTTCATCGTGCCGGCTGCGTGGAACTCGAAGATTTTGCTCAGGGGATAAAGCGGGATGCCGAAGATCGCGTTGGCGTTCACGCGCATGTCGAGATTGAGCCGGTCGGTCATGAAATTGTAGCTGCCGTTGCCGATCAGGGCGAAGATCTCGCTGCTGATGTTCATGTCCTCGGTATGAATCACCCCCTTGGCCGCGGTGAAGTGCCCGCGGGCGGCGTCCGCGACCGAAAAGCCGGGGATGAGCGGCGTCAGCGCCCCGAGGAAAGGTATCTGCGTGATGTCGCCGTGGTCGATCTTCACCTCCCCGGCGCCCGTCATCGTTTCCATCGGGCCGAGCAAGCCGGTGAGATGGCTTTGCACGGTGAGTTCGCCGGACGATTTGTCGTAATGCCATGTCCGGACCATGAACTTCTTGAAGTTCACCTTGCCCAGGCTGAGATCCAGCGTGTAAGCCGCCGGATTCTGCCGCAAATCCAGGTCGAGAACGCCGGTCAGCGCTCCGTCGTAGAAACCGCATTGCTTCATGTTGACGGCAAGGCGGCGATTCTTGAACGTAAGCGTCCCGTTCGGATTGTCGAAGCTGTACGGCACATGGAACAGCGTCCACTCCATCGGCGATTTTCCCTCCACCTCGACGACCAGGTCGGTATCGAGGTCCTTCTTTTCGTTTTGCAGATCGACCTTGCCGTTGGCGCGCACCACCGGAGGCCGGGCAAAATGGTATGGCTGGGTGTACTCCGTGAATTTCGGCCCCATGACCGGCGCGACCTCCTGGACGTTGACTTGCGTGACGAAATCATGCAGCTCCACCGAGCGGTTCTTGAAGTCGTAGATGATGCCGCCGGAGCCGCTGCCCTCGGCGCGATGCACCACGAGATCGGGCAGGTCCAGCCTGGAATCGGCGAAGGTGAAATCGGACGCGGCCGTCTCAAACGCGGCGGTTTTGTAAACAAATTTGCCGGCGGTCAGCTTGCCCTTGACCGTCCATGCGTCCGTCTTGAGCGCGCTGCCGGTGGCGGTCGCCTCGATCTTCGGCCCCCCTGCCTGGAACGAGCAACTGCCCAGAAAATTATCCATTCCCTGCCCGAAGACGCCCTTGAGAATGGTCGGGTCGAGATTGGAAGTGATCTTGCCGTTCAGGACGGGCGTCTGCCGGGTCCCGTCAAAAAAGAATTCGATGTTCACATTCCCCGCCTGCCCGGCGATCTTAAGTCCGGGGATGAGCAGGCGGCGGCCATCGTAGGCGATGGGGATGCTCAAGCGGTCAAACGAGGCGCCGTTGAAGGTGAAGTCGCGCCAATCGAGATCGGCCTGAATGTCGGCGTGAAAACCCTGCTGGAGATCAAAGGTGACGCGCCCCGTCGTGACGGGGGCCGAGTTGGGAAAATCAAGCCGTCTCAAGGCCTGCCCCAGCGGTCCCGGAAAAGCGGGCGCGAGGGTCGTGAAATCCATCGAGGAAGTGAACTGCAACGCGGCGCTGCGGTCGGCCAGGTTCCACTCGCCGTAGGCGGTGAGATCGCCCCGTTCCAGGCCGATCCTGAAATCGCTCAGTTCCACGATTCCGTCGTCGAGGCTGCCGTGAATGGAAAGTTCATCCACCGGCGCGGAACGCCACGTGAGGCGCCGCCCGTCGAGCGCGAAGTTGGCGCGTCCGCCGCCCAGGTCCCGCGTCGAGGTTTCAAATTCAAACTGGACGTCGATGGGCTGCTCCGCGCCAATGTCGTCCATGGCCCGCAGGATCGTCCGCCATGTCTCCTGACGCGACTCGAGTTGTTCCCCGGTGGGAGGCTTGGCCTTCGGGAAGCCGTCATTGTGGATCGTCCCGCGAACGGAGAGGGCCAGGTTCAAAAACCGGGCCTGCGCATTCTCGATCTTGATGTTTTTTCCGTCAAAGGCCAGATCGGCATTCACGCCGTGGAAATCGGCCGTCTCCTGCGGCCCGACCGGATACCTGACATCGGCATTCGCGATACTCGCGCTGTCGATCAGGCCGGTGCCGCGCCACCAACTCAGCCACGCAAAACTGACCCGGACGCGGCCGACTTGCAGCATCACGCTCCGGCGATCGGCGTCGCGAAAGACGGTGACCCCGTCCGCCAGGACCGCGCCGGTGGGATCGAGGAGAAGCCGGTCCACCGAGATCGGAAAGGGAATGATATGCCGCTGCTCAACTTCCCCGAGCAGATAGACCTTGGCCACGTCGGGCAATCCGAAAAAACGGAGCCACACGATCACCACCAGGAGCGGCACGGCCAGCGTCACCATCGTGCCGAGCGTCAGCCGCGCCGCGAGGCGTTTCAGGTAATGGCGATACGATTTCATCCGGAAAAATTGATCGCCGTCAACTTAGCCGCAAAAGAACGCGGAGAACACAAAGATGTTGAAATGGAAAGGTGCCGGCTCTTTAGTTTCCCTCGTTCCCAAGTTGCACTTGGAAACGCACCTGCTGAGGAAATTCCATTGCCGATCTCGTAGCCGCGCCCGCAAGGGCCTGGACCGCCGTCTGACGGCAGCGGCCACAAGTTCAGCGCGAAATGGAATTTCGCGAGGACCAAGAAACGCTCCCAAGTGCAACTTGGGAACGAGGGAAAATGAAGACCTCCGTTTTATCCACCGCGCGATGGCTCCTTCTGCCCGGCCTGCTCGCTTGGATTTGCGTTTGCTCCGCGGCCGCCGGGGACGAGGTCATCGTGATTTCGCCGCATTGGGATGGCATCAAGGAGGAAACGTCCCGCGCCTTTTCGGCGTGGCACGAAAAGAAATTTGGCCGGGCCGCCACGATCCGCTGGCGCGAGGCGGGCGGCGGCTCCTCGCAAATCGTCCGCTTTTTGCGCGCCGAGTATCAAACCAATCCGAGCGCCGGCATCGATGTTCTCTATGGCGGCGGGGTCGATCCCTTTCGCGAACTCGAAAAGGACGGCTTGCTCACCCGGTACGATCCGCCCGCGGACATCCTCGCGCAAATCCCCGCGCAGTTGAACGGCATGGAGATCTTCGATCCCGATCACCAATGGTTCGGCGCGGCCTTGTCGGGATTCGGAATCATCACCAACGAGCGGGCTCGGCAGGCCGCCGGATTGCCGGAAGTCCGCACCTGGGCCGGCCTGACCGATCCCCGGCTGGCCGGATGGATTTCGGCCTCCGATCCGCGCGCGTCCGGCAGCGCCCTGGCCATCTACGAGATCATCCTCCAATCTTACGGCTGGGAAAAGGGCTGGGCGGTGCTGATGGAGATGAGCGGGAATGTCCGCAATTTCCTCGCTTCGTCCGCCGCCTCGGCGGTGGAGGTGGGCGTGGGCGACGCGGCCTATGGCGTGGCGATCGACACGTATGGCCAGGCCCAGGCCGGTTTTTACGGCGCTGAGAACGTGAGCTTTGTCCTGCCCGAAGGTGAGACGGTGATCACCCCCGACAGCATCGCGATTCTGAAGGACCCACCGCATCCCGAACTCGCGCGGCATTTCCTCGAATTTGTGCTCTCGCGCGAAGGCCAGCTTCTCTGGATGCTGCCGAAAGGATCGCATGGCGGCGCCGCGCGCTACGGGATCAATCGCATGAGCGTCGCGCCCTCCCTCTACGACGAACTCGCGGGCGTGACGCCGATCCTCACGAATCCATTCAAAATGCGCTCCGATTTTGTCTACTCGCAGCAGCTCGGCTCCAAACGCCGCGCGATCCTGAGCGTGCTCATCGCCGCGTGGATGATCGATACGCACGATTTCCTCGCGCCCGCCTGGAAAGCGCTTCACTCGCCCGCCGCGCAGAAGCTTCCCGCCGAACCGGAAGCTGGGCTTTCGCCCCGAGTCGGCCCGTCTGGACGGGGACGGCATTGCCGCGGTCGTGAAGCGCGCCGCTTATCTGGGGAGCAAAACCGAGTTGCTGGTCGAGACCGCGACGAAAGAAATCCTCAAGCTTTGGACCGGCTCCATCGTGCCGCCGGGCGAGACCCTCCGCTTCCGGGTGGCGCCGGAGAGCCTGATCGCGCTGGAATAGATTCCATTTATCTTGTCGCCTCTTTCTGGGTGGCCCGGGCTACTTGTTGCCCGGGTCGCCGAAGGCGACAGGAAGCGATGGTTCGGGACAGGCGATGACCGCCACCAGATACATCGCTTCCTGCGCGCTTTGCGCGCCCGGATAATAAATAGTCCGGGCCAACCGAAAAAAAAGCGCCGCCGCCCGGCACATTCGTGTGGCGGCGACCGCCACCTCTTAATTGCGCGAGCGGCCCATGAACAGACTGATGTAATAGGCGGCGTTCAAGATCGTGCCGACCAACGCGGCGACGTAGGTGAGCCCCGCCGCGTTCAGGGTGGCGCTGACCGCGTCCGCCTCAGGGCCCGGGCGCACGATTCCCAGTTGCTGGAGTACGACCTTGGCGCGCGCGCTGGCATCGAATTCCACCGGCAGGGTGATCAGGTTGAAGAAGATCAGAATGCCGAAACAAAGCGATACCAGCCACAAGCCGGCGTGGGGAGTGATGAGGTGGAACCAAAGGGAGGCAATCACGACATAAAAGACCGCGTTGCTGGCAAAGTTGGTGGCGTAGACCGAGCCCATCCGGAGCTTCAGCGGCATATAGTGCTTTTGGTGTTGGAGGGCATGGCCGCATTCGTGCGCCGCGACGCCGACATTGGCGGCGGAGGAGCCTTCGTAGTTCTCGGGCGAGAGAACCAGTTTCTTGCCCAGTGGATCGTAATGGTCTCCCAGAAAGCTGTTGCCCTCTTCAATCTCGACATCGGTAATCCCCGCCCATTGCAGAATGCGCGCCGCGGCTTGGGCGCCCGTCAATCCCGACGCGATGGGAACTTGAGACGCGCGGGCGTAGACGCTTTTCAGGTATCCCATCGCTCCCAGCGAAAGGAGCATGGTCGCCCCGAGCATCAGCCAATAGTATAAATCGTACATAGTTGAACCTCGACAATGCCCCAATATGCTTTCGCGGCCTCGGCTTGGCAAGAGGCAGTCAGGTTACAGAAAAGCAACCCGGCGCGGTTCAGGACATGAACCCTTCCAACTTCAGGTAGCGGATCATTTTGGCCCGCTCCGGGGCTGAAAGTTCGCCGACCACATGGATGAAGCGCTTGCCGTCCGATTCCAAGACCGATACCACCTGCTTGCCGTGGTTGACTCTGAACCGCGCGACCAGTTCTCCGCAAGCCATGGCATCTTTGCCGGTCAGGAACAGCTCTTCAAGATCATGACCGGACTCCGAAATCGCCTTGAGCAATCGTTTTTGCCAGCGGCGCTGTTCCCGCCGAAACCAATAAAAGCAGGCCATAAAAATCGCCAGGTAAACGCACGCGGCCAGGGCAACCGTGAGGGCAATAAAGAGAACTTCATTCGCTTTAAAACCTGCTTCGGCGAGTGGTTCCATAGTTCGATAAGCATCACGCATCAAAGCGGAATGTCAAAACCAACTTGAAATGTTCTCCCCTCCCGCGAGGGAAAAAGCATCGCTGTGCTTTCCCGGAATAGGTCGGGATCGCGTTGTGGATCGATATCGGGCCGCTAAAATTTCGACAAAGCGGAACTTCTGAATTAGTTTCGTGTTGAATCTTCTTGGATCGCTGTTCCGCGGAACTACTTATGAAAAATCTCTCCGTTCTTCGCGGGAGTGCCAGGAACGCCCTCGGGTTCCTTTTGATGGCCGTCCTTTCCCTCCGCTTTGCTTCGGCCCAGGACGTCCCCAAGAACCAGATCCTTCAGAACAAGACAGATGAACAGGACGTCCGCCTTCATACCGACGCCGTTGTGACCCAGGTCCAGAGCCTGATCGATGAACTGGCCGCCAACGGAATTTCCGGCGACGACATCAAAGTCCTCAGCGCAACGAAGGCCGCCCTCACCAATCTTTCCGGCCCGGAAATGGAGCGGGTGATCTCTTCCCTGCAACAGGCCGGCGAAGCCTCCGACCCCACGTCCCGCCGGCGGAAAGCCATCGACGCCTACGCCAGCCAAAAGGGAATCATCCTCCAATTTCGCCAGATTCTCAAAGATTACGAACAGCGGCAGGCGGCCTATGAACTGCCCGTGCGTTTCAAGGAACTCGCCAACCGGCAGACCGAAACCATGCTGATCTCCGCGAGCGTCGCCCGCGTCACGGCTGGAAAATCGCCCGGCGAACTCACGACCATGCAGCAAACAACCGAGCAAATCGTCCAGGCCGACCAGGCGGCGATTGGCAACGAAGCGGGCCTCGCCGTGGAGCAATTGAACAAGGCCGCGCAGGAAACCACCGATGA
Organism: uncultured Verrucomicrobiae bacterium; assembly: GCA_963702985.1. Classification (GTDB taxonomy): domain Bacteria; phylum Verrucomicrobiota; class Verrucomicrobiia; order Methylacidiphilales; family UBA1321; genus JABDGH01. Next base: position 2,835,568 of record OY969777.1, on the reverse strand, counting down.
TGACGCCACGAACCTGCGACAGGCCCAAAAGGACCTGAAAAGCGGCGTCCTGCAACAGGCCCTGGGTCATGCCAACGACGACCTCAAGGCGGGACAATTGCTCAAGGCGATCACCGAGCAGAAAACGGCGCGGGACGAACTGCGTCATATCGCCGAGGATCTCAACCCGCCCGCCAATGCCGTCGATGCGCTCACGGCCGCCGCCGCCGCGCTCGCCAAACTGATCGCGGAACAGAAGAATCTCCTCGACCAAACCAGCGCGGCGACCGGCGTCAAACCCCGGGTCAACGGCCTCGATGAAAAGCAGGGCGCCCTGGTCGATGAAACCAATTCGCTGCAACAGGCCATGCAGAGCCTGAACGCGCCCGCCTCAGCCCTCGTCCGGGATGCCATCAACCCCATGCAGTTGAGCCGGGCCGCGCTGGGCCAGCAGTGGGGAGGGGCGGAGACCTTCACGAAAGCGGCCGCCAGCCAGCAGGAGGCGATAGCCAAGCTCGAGGAGGCCCGGAAACAACTCGAGCAGCAGGTGGCCGACGCGCGGAAAGCCGCCGAGGACGCGACCCATGAGCCGGTCGCCAAGCTCCAGGACCTCCAGCAGCAAATCCAAACGGCGATGCAGCAGCAACAGCAGTTGAACGCCCAGACCGCGCAGGCGCTGACCAGCGCCAACAACTCCGCAACGCCGAATGCGTCCGCCACCGCCCAGCAACAGCCCCAGAACAACCCGATCGCGCAGGCGCCCGCCAACAATTCCGCCCAGGCCCAGCTACAGCAGGGCCAGCCCCAGCAGCCGGCCTCCACCACGCAACAGACCGCGCAGGCTTCCACCCCGGCCGCTGCGCCGGCTCTTCCAACAGCAGCCGATCAGATGAATCAGGCCCAGCAAAAACAGGGCCAAATCCAGCAGCAAACCTCCGCCCTGCAGCAGACCGTCCAGCCTCTTTCCCTGGCTGCGTCCCAATCTCTCGCGACGGCGGCCGCTCAGATGAACCAGGCCCGGCAGGATTTGGCCGACCCGTCGAAAGCGGCTGACGCCCCGGCGGCCCAGCAGGCGGCCCAAGCCGCTCTTGCCGAAGCCAATCAACAGATCGGCCGGCAAATCGCCCAAACCCAACAGCAGGCGCCGGATCCTTCCTCCCTCGCGGCGGCGGCGGATTCGCTCCAGCAGGCGCAAAGTTCCGTGAGCGCCGCGATCGCCGATGCAAGCCCCGCCGGCAATCCTCCCGGCATGGCGGCCGCCTCCGTGGCGCTGGCTGCGGCCGCCAAGGCTGCCCAGGCCGCCGCCAAAACGCCCGGCCTGCCCGGAGCCGCCGTTGCGTCCGCGCAACAGGCCCAGGGGGCGATTGCTCAAGCAGAACAACAGGCCGCCAAGGGCGACGCACCGGGCACGGCGAGTTCCGCCGCCGCCGCCGAGCAGTCGCTCGCGCAGGCGCAAGCCGCCGTGGCCATGGCCCGAGCCGGCCTTGCGGCGGCTGGCGCGCCCGCGCCCGGCGTTTCCGGAGGACCTTCCCCACGCGGGATGCCGGCCATGGGTCCGGCTTCCGCGAAGACGAGCAGGGACGGCGCGAAGACCGTTGCCGGGGGCAGCACGGTCAAGGGGACGCTGCATGAGACCGAGGGCAACGGCAAGTTCGTCACCGTGGCGGCCCGCGACCGCGCCGCCATCGACCAGACGCAGGAGGAAAAACGCCCCCAGGAGTACGCGCCGTTGATCGACCAGTATATGAAAAATCTGGCCGACCAGTCTTCGTCCACCCCGCCATGAGGTTGCGGCGTTCCTTCCCGGTCCATCGCATCGCGGTCGTTTTGTCCGCGGGGTTGATCCTGTCGTGCGACCGCGTGGCACCGCGCGCCGAACCTGTGCAGGCGGCGCCCGACGACACCGTCAAGGTCGATGCGAACACGGAAGCGATCATCAACGGCGCGTTGAAATATCTCGCCGCCCAGCAATTGCCCAACGGCTCATGGACCGGCGACAAGAATAATCCCGCCTCCGACAAATGGGCGGTGGCGATGACGTCCTACGTGATGATGGCCTTCATGGCCAACGGCAATCTGCCCGATGCCGGCCCCTACGCGCGGCAGGTGAAGAACGGCCTGCAATTCCTGCTCGATTCCGTGCAGGCCGACGGCACCTTCCGCGAAGGCGACCGCGGCCATTACATGTACAGTCACGGCTTGGCCACGATGGTGCTGGCCGAAATTTACGGGGAATCTCAAAATCCGGTGATTCGTCCCAAGCTCGAGCACGTGGTGCTCCTGATCATTCACGGTCAAAATCCGGAGGGCGGCTGGCGCTATCAGCCCGGATCGAAAGACGCCGATCTTTCCGTCACCGTTCCCCAAACCGTCGCTTTATGCGCGGCCAAACGCGCGGGGATCGCCGTGCCCCAGGCCACGATCGACCGGGCCGTCGCCTACATCAAACGTTGCGAGGTGCGGGAAACGGGCGGCTTCGCCTATCAGGCGGGCCAGGGCGGGCCCGGTTTCGCCCGAACGGCGGCGGCGATTTACGCCCTCCAAATCACCGGATTGTATGATGATCCCATGGTGGCCGACGGCTCGCGGTTCGTCATGGCCGACATCATGAAAAGCGACCGGCCGGGCTGGCGGACCGAATGGCTGACCTACGGAAACTACTACGCGGGCGTGGCCCATTATCTCATCGGCGGCGAAAAGTGGAAAACCTACTATGAGACCTTCGGCCGGCGGTATTTGCTCAGGCATGTGAGCACGCAGGGTGACATGAGTTATTGGAGAGATAGCATGGACCCCAATGCCAGGGGGATCGGGTCGAATTGGTGCACGGCTGTCTTCACCACCATTCTGTCCCTGCCCTATGGCTATCTTCCCCTTTATCAGCGTTAGAACTCATTACAAAAGCCCCTCTTTGAGAATTCCGTCAGCCCGAGCTTGTCGAAGGATCAGTTCGGTTTAAGCTCGTGCCAGTGACCCCGCTCCCGTCGTCTTCCTCGTCGCTTCCCAATCGTTTTCCCGGCTTCCTTTTCATCCGCGGCGGACGGATCATCGACCCCGCGTCGGGCCGGGACGAAATCGGCGATCTCCTCGTCGTGGAGGGACGCATCGCGGAGAGCACCGCCGCGCCGGCGGATTCCTCCGTGCCCGTCATCGACGCGCGGGGCCTCATCGTCGCGCCCGGCCTCATCGACATGCACGTCCACTTGCGCGAACCGGGCGGCGCACAGAAGGAAACCATCGCCACCGGCACGCGCGCGGCGGCGGCGGGCGGCTTCACCAGCGTCCTGGCCATGCCCAACACGAACCCGCCCGCGGACGGCCCGAACACCATCGCGCTCATGCGCCAGAGCGCGCTCGAAACGGCCTGCGTCAACGTCTTCACCACCGGCTGCATCACGGTCGGCATGAAGGGCGAGCAGCTCGCGCCCATCGGCTCGCTCCACAAGGCCGGCGTGGTTGCGATCACCGACGACGGCCATTGCGTCCAGAACAACGAGGTCATGCGGCGCGCGCTCGATTACGCCCGCATGTTCGACCTCCTCACCCTCGACCATTGCCAGGACTACAACCTCTCGGCGGGCGGCGTCATGCACGAGGGCTATTGGAGCACGGTGCTCGGCCTGCCCGGCTGGCCCCGCATCGCGGAAGACATGATCGTCGCGCGCAACGTCCTGCTCTCGGAACTGACCGGCGCGCGCGTCCACGTGCAGCATCTCTCCAGCGGCGAGTCGGTCCGGATCGTGCGCGAGGCCAAAAAGCGCGGCGTGAAGATTTCCGCCGAGGCGATGCCGCACCACCTCGCCCTCACCGACGCGGCCATCGAGGGCTACAACACCAACTTCAAAATGAACCCGCCGCTGCGCGAACGCATCGACCAGGAAGCGTTGCTTGCCGGCCTCGCCGACGACACCATCGAAATCCTCGCCAGCGACCACGCGCCGCACGCGTCGTATGAAAAGGAAGTCGAGTTCGCCGAAGCGCCCTTCGGCATCGTCGGACTCGAAACCGAACTCGGCATCTTCGTCAAGATTCTCATCGAGGGTCGCGTGCTCGATTGGCCGCAAATGCTGGGGAAACTCACCATCAACCCGGCGCGTTTGCTCAAGCTGGATCGCGGCACGCTCGCCTCCGGCGCCGTTGCCGACATCACGCTTATCGATCCCAAGCGCGCCTGGAAAGTCGATGCGGCAAAATTCCATTCCCTCAGCCGCAACACCCCCTTCCACGGCTGGGACCTCCCCGCCCGCGCCACGCATACTATCGTCGATGGCAACGTGGTGTGGAGTTTGGAGAAGGGGTTTGGGGAGTAGCCTTGCGAATAGATGGCCGCCCTATGACGAAAAAGGTAATCCAGATGGCGATCATACTGGTCGCGGTTTCGCTGGCGGTCTGGGGCTGGAATTATTATCAAACCAACAAAGATTTCACGCCCTGGATGTCTCTTTCCGAATTGAACCACTGGGAGGAGCAGTTCGATACGAATCCGCCCGGCGGCCATCCTAATTATTGGGATAAGGGCCACTGGATGAACGCCGTGGAAGCGCGGTGGCACGATGGCATTCCGCAGTATCGCGTGCGCTACGGGCCGGTGCCGGAGGGATATGATGCCGCTTGGTATTGGTACATCAATCAGGATCAAGCTTCTTTTACCGCCCACGTTCACGAATTAGCGGACCAGGGATTCGTCCTGCTCGATCCGAACTCGTATCTGCGGCCGGACGACTCACGGCGTTACCAAGGCGTCTGGCATAAACTTTTCAAAAAGAAAACCGTGGAACAATCCACCGCGGCGACGACAAACACGCCGTCAGCTTCGCCACATTAATAGGCATCTAGTCGCCCCTTCCCCTCGTTCCCAAGTTGCACTTGGGAACGCACTTGTTGGGGCAACTTTGTTGCCTCCCGTCGCAGGGCCTGCGACGGCTACCTTAAGGCGTCCCCAACTTCTTTCCCACTTCCGGCGCGAAAAGCCGAAAATGCTGAACACACGATTGTCTTGCAAACGGAACGTAATGTCTTACACTTTCTCCATGAAGAACACAATAACGGTGCGTCTGCCGGAGGAACTGGACCGATGGCTGGAAAAGGAAGCGCGGCTCACCGGCATGCCCAAGGGACGGATTGTGCGGGAGCACTTGGAGCTGTCGCGCACGCGGAAGGCGCGGCAGCCTTTCCTTGACCTGGCGGGCAGCGTCGAAGCCGCGCCGAATCTCAGTCGCAAACGCGGCTTCGCGGCATGAAGGGAATTGCCGACACCGGTTTTCTGCTCGCCTTCTGCAACAGGAGGGACCTCCATTTCCCGTGGGCCCACGCGCTGGCGGAAAAAGTCCATGAACCGCTTCTGACTTGCGAGGCGGTGCTGGCTGAGACGGCTTTTCATCTCAAGAATAGCGGCTTGGTTCTGCGTTTGCTCGAAACCGGGTTGGTGCGGCTCGCTTTTGAACTGAAGAGCAATCTCCCGGAACTGGCCGCGCTGGCGCAGCGGTATGCCGGACGTCAACCAGACCTCGCGGACCTGTGTTTGATCCGCATGAGTGAATTGAACCCGCGGCACAGTGTGATCACGGTGGATGGCGACTTCCTCGTCTATCGCCGTAATCGCCGCGAGACCATCCCGGTCATCATGCCCCGCTCCGATTAAACTACGGCGTCCGGACTTACTTCCCCGCCTTCACGCCCAGCGGCTTTGACTTGAACTCGAGTTCGCCTTTGGTCGCGACGACCTCGACGCGCGAGTTGTCGGTGATCTCGCCTTTGAGCAGCGCGCGGGAGAGCTTGGTTTCGAGCTCGCGCTGGATGATCCGCTTGAGCGGGCGCGCGCCGTAAACCGGATCGTAGCCGCGCCGGGCCAGGAGTTCCTTCGCGGTGTCGGTGAGTTCCAGTTCGATATGGCGCTCGGCGAGGCGCGCGCGAAGCAGGTTGAGCTGCAACTCGACGATGCGCTCGATTTCTTTCAGCGTAAGCGGCTTGAAGAGGACGATTTCGTCCACGCGGTTGAGGAACTCGGGCCGGAAATGATTCCTCATTTCGGCCATGACCAGGTCGCGCGTTTTCTCGGCGATCTCGCCGCTTTTCTCGGAGGCGTTTTCGATCAAATAACGCGAGCCGATGTTCGACGTCATGATGATGATCGTGTTCTTGAAATCGACCGTGCGGCCCTGGCTGTCGGTGAGGCGGCCGTCATCGAGGATTTGCAGAAGCGTGTTGAAGACATCGACGTGCGCCTTCTCGATCTCGTCGAAAAGCACGACGCTGTAGGGCTTGCGCCGCACCGCCTCGGTGAGCTGGCCGCCCTCGTCGTAGCCGATGTAGCCGGGAGGCGCGCCGATGAGCCGCGACACGGCGTGCTTCTCCATGTACTCGCTCATGTCGAGCCGCACCATGTTCTCCTCGCTGTCGAACATCGATTCGGCCAGCGCGCGCGCGAGCTCGGTTTTGCCGACGCCGGTCGGGCCGAGAAAAATGAACGAGCCGATGGGCCGCTTCGGGTCCTTGAGTCCGGCCCGCGCGCGAATGACCGCGTCGGCGACGGCCTGCACGGCCTCGTCCTGGCCGATGACGCGCTCGTGTAAAATGGAGTCGAGCCGCAGCAGCTTTTCCTGCTCGCCCTCGAGCAGCCGCGCGACGGGAATGCCCGTCCAGCGCGCGACGATCTCGGCGATTTCGTCGGCGGTGACTTCCTCCTGCACCAGGCGCGGCGTCTTGCCTTCCTTCACCGATTTGGCGATTTTTTCCTCGGCCTCCTTCAGCGACTTTTCCTTTTGCGGCAGGACGCCGTAGCGGAGTTCCGACGCGCGGCTGAGATCGTTCGCGCGCTGGGCCTGGTCGATCTGGTGGCGGACCTGTTCAAGTTCCTCGCGCAGCTTGCCAGTCGCCTCGATGGCCTTCTTTTCATTTTGCCACTGGGCCTTGAGCTTGTCCCGCTCGGCCTGGACGTTGGCGATTTCCTTTTCCAGCTCGGCGAGCCGCTCCTTCGACGCCGCGTCCTTTTCCTTTTTCAGCGCCTCGCGCTCGATGGCGAGTTGCGTCACGCGCCGTTCGAGCGTTTCGAGCTCCTCGGGCATGCTCTCGTTTTCGGTGCGCAATTTCGCCGCGGCCTCGTCCATCAAATCGATCGCCTTGTCGGGCAGGAACCGGTCGGTGATGTAGCGATGCGAAAGCACGGCGGCGGCGACGAGCGCGGCGTCCTGGATGCGCACGCCGTGGTGCACCTGGTACTTTTCGCTCAGGCCGCGCAAAATGGAAATCGTGTCCTCGACGCTCGGCTCATCGACCTGCACGGGCTGGAAGCGGCGTTCGAGCGCGGCGTCCTTCTCGATGTATTTGCGGTACTCGTCGAGCGTGGTCGCGCCGATGCAGTGGAGTTCGCCCCGCGCCAGCATCGGCTTGAGCATGTTGCCCGCGTCCATCGCGCCCTCGGCCTTGCCCGCGCCGACCATGGTGTGGATTTCGTCGATGAAGAGGATGATCTGCCCCGCCGCCTTGACGACTTCCTGGAGCACGGCCTTGAGCCGCTCCTCGAATTCGCCCCGGAATTTCGCTCCGGCGATGAGCGCGGCAAGATCGAGCGCGATGATCTTTTTGTCCTTGAGACTTTCCGGCACGTCCCCGGCGACGATGCGCTGCGCGAGGCCTTCCACGATGGCCGTTTTGCCGACGCCCGGCTCGCCGATGAGGACGGGATTGTTCTTGGTCCGGCGCGAGAGGACCTGGATGGCGCGGCGGATTTCCTGGTCGCGCCCGATGACCGGGTCGAGCTTGTTCTGGCGCGCGAGCGCGGTGAGATCGCGCCCATATTTTTGCAGCGACTCGTAGGTCGCCTCGGGGTTCTGGCTGGTGACCCGCTGGTTGCCGCGCACCTCCTGCATCGCGGTGAGGAAGGCGTCGCGCGTGATATTCAAGTCGCGGAAAATTTTCGCGATGTCGGTCTCCTTTTTCTCGTGGAACATCGAGAGCACGAGATGCTCGACAGAGACGTAATCGTCCTTGAGTTTCTTCGCCTCGTCCTGCGCGCGGACGAGAAGCTGATTGAGGCGCTGGGTGATGCCCACCTGCCCGGTCGCGCCGGAACCGGTGACCTTCGGAATGCGGTCGAGCGCCGACTGCGTTTTACTGAGCAGGAGGTCGGGCGGGACTTTCAGCCGCTCGAAAAGGCGCGGGATGAGTCCGTTTTCCTGCGCGAGGAGCGCGTAAAAAAGATGCTCGACGTCCACCGCCTGGTTGCCGAGCCGTGTCGCCTCTTCCTGGGCCGACCCGAGGGCGGCGGTGGCCTGTTCGGTAAATTTGTTCAAGTCCATGGTTTGAGCATAGCAGCGCTGATTCTTTCCACAAATCTCAGATTGTCAGACGCATTTCGATTGAGATGGCCAGCCCCATAGAGGATGGCTTGGCGAAGCATTTTTCTTTGGAGTTATCCAAGTCAAAAATGCTCCTGATGATTCAAAGTTAAATTCTATCTACCGTATAATCAATTAAATGCGTTTATAAATGACTAAATCAATGGATTTAGCTTTATTTGTGTCGGCTCCCGCTTAGATTCTTCGCGTGAATGTGCTCCTCCTCGAAAAGAGCACAACTCTCTTGCCTGTGGAAATCGATCAGACCGAACCTCAAATGTACTGGCGCCCCCAACGCCGCCGACGCATCATGCCCGGGTTCCACCTGACGCTCGGTTTCACGATCTTCTATCTCAGCGTCATCGTGCTGATTCCGTTGGCCGCCTTGGTTCTCAAGACGGTCACTCCCACGGCGGATTATCCCAGCGTCTTCGCGGTTGTCGGGCATGTTGTCCGCGTGGCCACCGATGTCCGGGCCCTCGACAGCTATCGGCTCAGTTTTGGGATCTCCTTTGCCGCCGCCCTGCTCAACGGCTTCTTCGGATTCATCGCCGCGTGGGCCCTGACGCGGTACCGGTTCCCCGGCAGGAAACTCGTCGATGCCCTGGTTGATTTGCCCTTCGCCATGCCCACCTCCGTGGCCGGCCTCGCTCTGACGCAGGTATTCTCCACCCATGGCGGCTACGATCGGCCAGATTCTCTTCGAATGGTTCGGCTGGCGCATCGCCTATACGCCGTGGGGGATCCTGATTGCCCTGACCTTCATCGGGTTTCCCTTTGTCGTGCGCACGCTCCAGCCGGTCATGTCCGGTCTGGCCGTCGAGGTGGAAGAGGCGGCCGCGTGCCTGGGGGCGAATCGATGGCAGACCTTCCGGCGCGTCATTTTTCCCGCGCTCAGCCCGGCGCTTTTGACCGGCGTCATGCTGGCCTTCGGGCGCGGCGTGGGCGAATACGGCAGCATCGTGTTTATCTCGAGCATGATCCCCTATGCCACGGAAATCACGCCGCAGCTCATCATCATCAAGCTGGAGGAATTTGATTACGTGGGCGCGGCCGGCCTGGGTCTGGCCATGCTCGTCATGTCCTTCGCCATCGTCGCGACGGTCAATCTCATCCAACACTTGTCTGCCAATCGGCGGAGGACGTCATGAGACGCGCGAACTCCGATCACTGGCTGGCGCGCTGGCTCTTCATCGGGACCCTGTTCGCGTTCGTCCTTTTTTTCCTCGTCTTCCCGGTTGGCGTGGTCATCTTCGAGGCGCTTCGCGGCGGCCTCGCGCTTTACCTTTCCGCGTTGACGGCGACCCACAGCCTGAGCGCCATCCGGCTGACCATGCTGGTTGCGCTCGCCGTGGTGCCGATGAACACCCTCTTCGGCATTTGTGCGGCCTGGGCGGTCACCCATTTTAAATTTCCGGGCAAGGCGCTGCTCATTTCGCTGATCGAAATTCCGCTCTGGGTCTCGCCGGTCATCGGCGGCCTGCTCTTCGCGCTGATTTTTGGCCGCTTGGGATGGCTCGGCCCGTGGCTGGACGCCCATGGAATCCAGATCATGTTCGCCTATCCGGCCATCGTGCTGGCCACGGCGTTTGTCACCTTTCCGTTTGTCGCGCGGGGGCTGATCCCGCTCATGCAATCGCGGGGAAACGCCGAGGAGGAAGCCGCGCTCACGCTCGGGGCCAACGGCTGGCAGCTTTTCTGGCGCGTGACGTTCCCGAAAATCAAATGGGGCATTCTCTACGGGATGATCCTCTGCAACGCGCGGGCCATGGGTGAATTTGGAGCGGTCTCCGTCGTGGCGGGAAGCGTCGACGACCGGATCACCATGCCGCTTCAGATCGAACAATATTATCTCAACTTCAACATGCCCCAGGCCTTTGCGCTCGCTTCCCTTTTGCTGCTTTTGTCCGCCGTCACCCTGGCCATTAAAATCGGACTCGAATGGCGCCGGCTCGCCCCCAACATTGTCCGTCCCCATTAGGAACTGTTAACGCTATTTTATGGACAAATTGCTCGTACACCGAGAAGCCATCCTGAAAGGATGGCCGTCACTCAGCCCAGGGTTGGCGCGGGGGACAACGTCCCACGCGCCTACCCTGGGTCAACGGCAAAGGGGATCAACCCTGAAAGGGTTGAATCAGTCCCTCACCGCTGGGCCGGCTTCAACCCTTTCAGGGTTGTATGCCTCTCAACCTACCCAGGGTAGGCGCTGCCGCGCCAACCCTGGGCTGAGTGATTGCAACCCCGTTGGGGTTGCCGCGGGCAACTGACAATAGCGTGAATACGCCCTAAATTATGAGTGTCGCCGTCAGCCATATTTCCAAACGTTTCGAGACCGATGGCCATCGCGCCGTTCCCGCCCTGCGCGATGTTTCGCTCGAGGTGCGGACCGGTGAATTGCTCGCCATGCTCGGCCCCAGTGGCAGCGGCAAAACCACGCTCCTGCGCGTCATCGCGGGACTGGAGATTCCCGATGCGGGACAGGTCACTTTTGCCGGCGAGGACGTCACCGATAAAAGCGCCTACGAGCGCAAAGCCGGCTTTGTTTTCCAGGCCTACGCGCTTTTCCAGGACATGACCGTCTTTGAAAATATCGCCTTTGGACTGCGCGTGCTGCCGAGGAAAAAGCGGCCGGGAGCCGAGGCCATCGCCAAGCGCGTCACCGAACTTCTCCAGTTGATCCAGCTTGAAGGCTACGAAAAGCGGCTGCCCTCGCAGCTTTCCGGCGGACAGCGCCAGCGCGTCGCCCTGGCCCGCGCCCTGGCCATCGAACCGCGCGTCCTGCTGCTCGACGAACCCTTCGGCGCGCTCGACGCCAAGGTGCGCAAGGACCTGCGCAAATGGCTGCGCCATTTCCACGACCAGACGCATCTCACCTCGCTCTTCGTCACGCATGACCAGGACGAAGCGTTCGAGCTGGCCAACCGCGTCGTCATCTTCAACGAAGGCCGCATCCAGCAGATCGGCGTGCCCGCCGAACTGCGCGAGAATCCCACGAACGACTTCGTCCGCGCGTTTTTGGAAGTGTAAGCTTTTCCCGGACGGATCTGTCCCCACGGCTGCCGGGGAATTACCTGATGTCCCAGCCGAGGGGCATGCGGGCGTAGATGCCCATGGGGTCGTTGAATTCCTGGAGGGACTTGAGATCGCTTTTGATCTTCAAAAATTCCCGGGTAAGGGGATCGGCTTTGGCCTTGTTCACGGGTTCCTGCCGGTTGTTGAAGAGGAGCGCAAGGGATTCGGCGAAGGTGACTTCTTCCGGATATTCCTTGACCCGGTAATCCCCGATGCCGGTGCCGAGCTTGGCTTTTTGGGCCGCGTAAGTGATGGCGTTTTCAAGGCCGCCGATTTCATCGACAAGCTTCAGGTTGAGCGCCTCGCTGCCCGCCCAGACGCGCCCTTGTGCGATCGTGTCGATCCCATTGGCCCCGTCCCGGGGGATGTGGCGGCTTTCGGCGACCTTATCGAGGAACTTTTTGTAGAGATCATCCACGCGCGCCTGGGCGAGGGCCAGTTCCGCCTCGGTTTTGGGCCGGGAGACCGTTTCGAAATCGGCGTAAGCGCCGGTCTTGGCGGAGTCGAAGGTGATGCCCAGGAAGTTATTGGCCAATTTCTGCACGTCGAGAAACATGCCGAAGACCCCGATGGAGCCTGTGAGCGTGTTCGGTTCGGCGAAAATCCGGTCGCCGTAGGTCGAGACCCAATACCCGCCCGAGGCGGCGTAGTTGCCCATCGAAACGATCACCGGTTTCTTGGAGGCTTTCAGCGCGATGATTTCGTGCTGGATTTCTTCCGAGGCGTAGGCGCTGCCGCCGGGGCTGTTCACGCGGAGCACGACGGCCTTGACCTCGTCGTCCCTGCGCAACTGCCGCAGTTCCGAGGCGAAACGGTCTCCCCCGATATTGGTGAGTTCGCCCCAGCCGTCGACGATTTCGCCTTCGAGATAAAGCACCGCCACGACCTTGTCGCCGCCCCGTTCCCCGAGCAGGCGGGGCGTCCGGCCCGCGTTCATGTAGTCGCCGATGGCGACCTGTTTGAAGGGCAGCGGGATCCGGGCGTAATCGCTCGAGGGCGCGACCTTGCCGAGGTCGTTGAGCACGTCGCCGAAATAGGCGAGCTTGTCCACCAGGTGCGCGGCCAGGGCGTGCTCGGGAAGGATGTAGCCGTCGGTGTCGACAAGGTGCTGAAAAGCGGCCGCGTCGATGGGGCGGCTGCGGGCGACCGCCGTCTTGAAATCGCCCCAAAGATCATCGATGAGTGTTTGCGTTTCCTCACGGTCGGCGTCGCTCATTTTCGTCAGGATGAACGGCTCCACCGCCGACTTGTACTTGCCGACGCGGGTCACCTGCACGTTGATGCCGGATTTATCAAAGCCCCCCTTGTAATAGGTCTTCACGACGGCCAGGCCGGGCATCTCCATTTCGCCGTAGGGATTCATGTAGATCGTCGACGCCGCCGAGGCGACGTAGTAATCGCGCGTGGTGGGGGCTTCGAGGTAGGCGTAAACGGGCTTGCCGGTCTTCTTGAAATCGATGACCGCCTCGCGCAGTTCTTTCAGGCAGGCATAGCCGGTGCCGAAGTCGGCCGGCTCAAAGGAGCCCTCGATCAAAATGCCCTTGATCCGGTCATCTTTCGCCGCCTTTTTCAGGGCGCCCACGAGGCGATGCAGGGGCACGCTCTTGGTGTTGTCCCCACCGCTCAATGCGTTGCTCAGCGGATTGGTCGACGTGGCGTGCTCGGGGGAATCGGTCACGTTCATCGAAAGGTCGAACACGAGGATCGATCCCCGCTCGATGGTGACCAGGTGTTTGCCACGCGAACCGGCGGAGAAGGAGGCGATGATGAGAATGAGGAAGAGCAGCATCGGGCCGCCGAAGACGACGAGCAAGGCGGCCAGGTTCGCAAAAAACGTGATGAAGAACTGTTTCATAGAGGCAAAACGAAGGGAGGCGTCCCGTTAGTCTAGAGATAAGGAGGGAAAAGACAATGGATTTGCGCCGGACGATGGACGCCGGACGATGGACGAATCGTAAGGAACGAGAGGCAACACCACCCGCCTTTTAGCTAAGCCTTTCTTACCAAACGGGAAGAGTCCAATGCAGACCTGAAAAAGCAGTTGCCAAATCAAGGAGCGTGCATACCTTATCTTCTCATGAGGAAAAAGAATGAAACCACCCTGCCGTCCAGGCTCAAGCTTGGAAACCTGAAAGTCTTTCTTATCTGGGGGACTCTCCTGGCGGCCCTTTCGCTTCCACGCGCCATGGCCGGCGCCGAAATGAAGGAGATCACCCCTCCATGCTGTTGCAGCTGCAGTGAAAAGGACTGGACGATTGAACTCGGCTCGGGCGCTGCCTGGTCCAATGTCCGCCGCGGACTACCCAACCAAGCCTACACCCTTGTGCCGGTGAGCCTCACGGCCAGTTTGAAGCTTGATGACGTCAGCCTGGACCATTTCATGGGCGGCTGGCTGCGCGGCTACACGGAATTCTATTTCCGCAGCGACTACGATCAGATTGTTCACGGGCCGGAAACCCACTACGAAGGCTTCATGGCCGGTCCCCGCTACAACTTCGTGCAGCCGGGCTGGAAGATCATCCCGTTCGTCGAGGGCGGCATCGGGTTGGGTTTTGCCAATTCCAATCCCGCGAGAGGCGGCTTGGGGCAGGACTTCAACTTCAGCTTCGATGTCGCGGCGGGCGCCAGATATAACATCGACTGCGACTGGTTTGTGCGCCTGGCGGTCCAATATCAGCATGTTTCCAATGCCGGCCTTTCCGAACCTCAATCCCCCAATCACCCGATTGACGCGCTCGGACCGAAGCTCTCGTTCGGGTATTCGTTTTAAGGGTAGCCGTCGCATTCCGTGCGACGGGGCTTATTTGGTAGGGACCGCAGTCTCTGCCGTCCGATTTATTTTGGGACGCGAAGGGACTCGCATCCCTACCCGTGCCTTGACCGCCGCCCGGCGTGCGGCGGCTACCGGCAGACACCGTCGCCCGGAGGTCGACGGCCCCCAACAAATGTTCAATAATTCCTCTTTCCTCGTTTCGCGGGCTAGGCATCATCATGCGCAATGAGTCAACACCTTCCTCTAGCCGGCAAGACCGGTGTTATTTTCGGCGTCGCGAACAAGCGGAGCATCGCGTGGGCCATCGCACAGGCCTGGCATCAGGCGGGCGCCAAACTTATTTTCAATTACCAAGGCGAGCGGGTGAAGGAAAACGTGGAGGAACTGGCCGGCGCGTTCGGCGCCGATACGCTGATCGCCCCCTGCGACGTGAGATCGGATGAGGAGATCGAGCGGTTCTTCGCGCAGGTCAAGGAGCGCACCGAGCGGATCGACCTGCTTCTGCACAGCGTGGCGTTCGCGCCGCGCGAGGCGCTGACGGGTGAATTCATCAACACGACACGGGAGGCTTACTCGATCGCGCACGATATCAGCGCCTATTCGCTGGTCGCGCTCAGCCGCGCGGTGTTGCCGTTCATGGAGGCGAACGGCGGCAGCATCATCGCGATGAGTTACCTCGGCGCGGTGCGCGTCATGCCGCATTACAACGTGATGGGCGTGGCGAAGGCGTCGCTGGAGGCCTCGGTGCGTTATCTCGCGTACGATTTCGGCCGGAAGAAAATCCGCGTGAATGCGATCAGCGCCGGGCCGGTGAACACGCTGGCCGCGCGCAGCATCGGCGGCTTTACGGAGTTGCTCAAAGTCTATGAGGCCCACGCGCCGTTGCGCCGCAACGTCGAATTGGAGGAGTTGGGCGCGACGGGTCTGTTCCTCGCCAGCGATGGCGCCGCGGCGATCACGGGCCAGACGCTCTACGTCGATTCCGGCTTTTCCATCATGGCGATGTGACCTGCGGAAAAGGGCTGTAACGGAACAACCAAATTCCCAAATTTCTCCAAAGTACCCAAATGAAGACAAGAGGCGCGAGGCGGGAACATCGGAATGGAAACAATCCGTCTCGGCATCCTCGATACCGGGAAATTTGGTCATTTGGCAAAATTTGGTAATTTGGTTCGTTCCCCTCTTCCACGTTTTTCATGCGTGATTCGCTCCTGCTTTGGGACATCGACGGGACGCTGGTCTATATGGACCGCGCGGGCGAGCGGGCGCTGCTCGTCGCGATCCAGGAATTGTACGGACGCGATCTGGGTCCTCATCTGCCGGTCGATCTGCGCGGGCGCACGGACACCTCCATTTGCCGCGATTTGCTCGCGCATCTCGGCGTGCCTGCGACGGCCGGGGAGCAAGAGCGGCTGCAACTCGCCTATCTCTCCCACATGCCCGCGACGATGCCCGCCGGGAACGCGCGCGTTTTGGCCGGCATCCGCGAGGCGCTCGACGCCGTGCACGGGCACCCGGAAATTCATCAGGCGCTGCTCACCGGCAATCTCAAGGAGGGCGCGCGTCTGAAACTTTCCTATCTCGGCCTCTGGGACTATTTTGAATTCGGCGCGTTCGCCGACGACAGCCATATCCGCGACGAACTCGGGCCTTTCGCGCTGGCCCGCGCGGAGGAATCGCTCGGCATCAAGTTTCCGCCCGAGCGAGTCTATATCATCGGCGACACGCCGCACGACATCGCCTGCGGCAAGGCCATCGGCGCGAAGACGATCGCGGTCGCGACGGGCGCGTTCAGCGTCGAGCAATTGGCGGCGCTGAATCCCACGCACACCTTCGCCGATTTGTCGGACACGCAGGCGCTGCTGAAGGTGATTCTTTAAAGCCCGTCCTTCGGTAATATAAGCGCCGCTTGTGGCGATTTGCTGATATGGATATTTTTCGTTTTCTATGCCTCGGTCTTGTGCAAGCCATCTTCCTTTTCGGGTCGAGCATGGCTGAGGACGATGTCGTTCCGGACTCCGCAACACACGTGAGGTTCGACTTCGCCCAACGGTGCAAGGTGGGTGATCATACTTTTATCCTTGACGACAAGACAACCTTGGCCGGCGTGATCAAGACGCTGGGGAGCGGAGTGATTCATCGCATCGGCACTCCGGGAGATGCCGACCCTGGGTGGGTTGTGGACTACACGGACGGGCGTCGGCTCGTTCGCTTCGCGAGTGATGGCGATATGGGCGGTGACGATCATGTGCTCGAAGGAGTTGATGTCAGGCCGCTGACCGCGAGTGAAAAAATTGCCGGCCTTCCGTCTCTTCGTCCGCCTGTCACCTTTCAGTTCGGCTCGGTGGGAATGTCGTTTTCAGATCTGGAAACTGTGTTGGGTCCAGCCGTTAGAAAACGTGGAGTCGCTTGGTATGTACACACCGGCAAAAGACCGATCAAAGTTTCGTCCGGCGAGGTGCTCGAATACGACGTTCTCGCAACTCTGCGGGTGAACGTGGTTGAGGGGAAAGTAGTCGCGATTCAGCTCTGGCATGTGACCTCCTACTAACCTGATTTCCTCGTTCTCAAGTCGGAAACTTGTCCCGAAAAAATGCGACGGTCATAGACCGCCGCCACATTAATAAGATGGCGCCATGGACAGCCTATGATTGACCGGCTTTTGCTGCTCGGCCGGAATCACCGGCAGGCCGGGCAGACTGGTGCGTTCGTATTGCGCGAATTCGGCGCGGCAGAGCGCCTGAAATTCGGTCCAGCGCGGCCAGGACGCATCCACCGTCGCCGCGGCGATCTGGCGCAGCAGGCTTTTCCATTCGATGAGCAGCCGGTCGACGTCGCCGCGATGCACATGGTCTTCGAGGCCCTCCATCGGCACATATTTTTTCGCGCGCAGTGAGCGGACGATTTCCGCGCCGCCCGCGCCATAATTCACCGGCATGCCGTCCATAAGAAAGCCGTCGCTCGTAAAACGCCGGTAAGCTTTCTGGCACGCATGGGCGAGCCGTCCGCCCCACCGCGGCTCGTTGCCGCAAAAGCGGTCGCCCGCGACAAGGTTCGCCAGGTCTTCCAACAGATCGTTGAGGGGATATTTTTCGTCCTCAAGCCCGGCAAGGACGCCGAGTCCCTCCGCGCCGGAAAAGCAGGCCATGATCCGCCCGCGCCGCGTGAGCTGGAGCTGCTTGTCGAGAATCCCGACGCGATTCCAAAGCCAGATCAGCGCGGGCTTGGGATCGAGTTCGAGGCATTCAAAGCGATATTTGCACGGGAGGCAAAACGGCGCGGGATCCTTGACACGCCGCACCAGCCGCGCCCGGCCCGCGTCGGTTTTCAGGCCGCAGGGCAGCGGCTCAATAATCCTTTGCGTCGATTCGATGCCGAGCGGAATGAACTCGGTCGTGAAAAGCTTTTTCTGAAACGCGGCGCAGACTTCGCCGATGGGACCGCCTTTCCCCTTCGCCAGTTCCTGCAAGAGCGGCCGCCACGGAAGCGGCGCGCCGCGGCGCAGATGTCCGGGCCGCGCCTGCCCGAGCCGGGGCGAGCGTTCGCCCACAAGTACGTAGCCCTGGTCGTCGAGTCCGCGCCGTCCCGCGCGTCCGAACATTTGCAGCAGGTCGGACGGCGTGACTTCGCGCGGAAATCCGCCCGCGGTGAAACTCGTCGCGGTCACGAGCACGGAACGAAGCGAGAAATTGATGCCGGCGCTCAGGCCGAGCGTGGCCACGACCACGCGCAACTGGCCGCCCTTCGCCAGCGGCTCGATGAGGCCCGCCCGCTGCACATAACCGAGGCCGCTGTGATGAAACGCGACCCGCTGGCCCAGCAGCCGCGCCAGGTCGGGCCCGGCGGCGTTTTCCTGGTCCCTGGTGAGGCGCAACGGGTGCGGACAGGGAATCCGCGCCGCGACCTCACGCGCGATTTTTTCCGCCTCGCGCCGGTGCGGGGCGAAAACCAGGATCGGTCCGAGATCATCCCGCAGCGCGCCGGCCAGCCGCCGCGTCCAGTAGCCGGTGATCGCGTCGGGCACGTTGCGGGCGAGCGAATCGATCTCCACTTCCTCCAGCGGCACGGGCCGCTCGCGCTGCTCGATCAGCGTCACGCCGCGCCCGCGCTCGAGCCGCCGCAGCCAGTCGCGCACCGCGCCGGGATTGGCCACGCTGCCGCTGAGGAGCAGGAGCTGCGTCCGCGGCGGAAGCGAGAGGATCGTGCCCTCGTAATGGTTGCCGCGCAGCGGATCGGCCAGCCACTGGTACTCGTCGACGACGTAGAGCGCGGCCTTGTCCGGCGTCTGCTGGGCTTCGAGCGTTGCGACGACCAGCGGCGCCTCGGGGTCGTGCGCGAGATCGCCGGTCGTGATGCCCACGCGCCAGCCGAGGCGGCTCCATTCGGCGAATTTGTCGTTGGCCAGCGCGCGCGTCGGCACGGTGAAGACGACCTGGCCCGGCCCGCGCCGCTGCTGGAAATATTGCTCGAAGATGAAGGTCTTGCCCGCGCCGGTCGGGGCTTGGACGATCACGTCGTCGCCCGCCGCCAGGGCGCGGATCGCCTCGGCCTGCCACGCGTCCGGCAGGCGCAATTGCTGCAAGGCTTCGAATCCGGTCATGGGTGCCTAAGGTCGGCTGATACGACTTATGGGACTGATTGGACTTATAGGTCCTATGAGTCTTATAGGTCCTATGCTGCGCCTCGTCACTAAATCGTATAGAGATAGGGATTGGTCTCGCACTCGTGGCCGATGGTCGTGCGGGGGCCGTGGCCGGCGTAGACGCGGGTCTCGGGCGGCAACGGCACGAGATGTTTCCGCAAGCCTTGCAGGAGGGCCGCGCGTGAACCCCCCGGCAAATCCCAGCGGCCCACCCCGCCGCAGAAGAGCGTGTCGCCGCTGATCAGGACGCCCCAGCCGGGATGATAAAACGCCACGCTGCCCGGCGAGTGGCCGGGAATGTGGAAGATTTGGAACTCCTCGCCCGCGCAGGCGAATTTCGCCGATCCGCCCTCGGGTATCTCATAATTCAGCACCTGGGAAGGCGCGCGAATGGGCGGCACGACGCCGAACATTTTCATGTAGGAGGTGTCGAGCACCATGTCCTGGTCGGCCCGGTGCACATAGACCGGGCAATGGTAATCTTCCTGGATCAAAACCGAGTCCCACATGTGATCGAAATGGCCGTGGGTCAGCAGCAGGGCCACCGGCTTGATCCCGGAGCGCATCAACTCACGCGCCATGCCCTCCGGCGCGTCGAAACAGATCACGCCCTCTTTTGCCTCCAGCAGGTAACCATTCGTCGCCAGGTCGCCTCCGGTAAAGACGCGCGGTGAAATCATATCTATTGGACGCTATCGGGTAATGAAGTGTTCGATTGTGTGGTTGCTGTAATGATTGTAGCAGAAGTCGCGCCGGAAGCCGGGGCCTCCCGCGGCTGCGCCGTCTTTTTCCCCGCGCGCCGGGCCGCCGCCGCGAACTGCAGACGGGCCTCGCGAATTTCCTCCGCGTAGGTGGCCGACGGATTGTCCCCGGTCACATCGACCGCGTGGCGCGTCGGGTAGACGGTGTAATCGATCGAGAAGAGGCCGAAGCGCGGCGCGAACGAGCCCCACTCGTAGTTGTCGAAGAGGGACCAATGGAGATAGCCGATCAGCGGCAGGCCGCGCTCCACCATCCGGTTGACCACGCGCAAATGTTCGCGCAAATACTGGCTGCGCGCGAGGTTGTCCTTGCGCCGGAAAGGGCTGTTGTCGGGCAAACGCCGCAGCGCCATGCCGTTTTCGGCGATGAGCAGCGGCAGGCCGTAACGGCCCAGATGTTTGACGAAGAAAGCCAGCCCCTCGGGCAGCATGCGCCAGTCCCACCATTTGCTGGCGACGCTTTCCAGGACCCAATCCCGGAAGGAGCGCTCGCGGGATTCGAAATCGTGCCAGGTCGGCCAGCGCAGGGCGTGGGCGATGAACGGGTCGTAGTAATCGAAGGCGATGTAATCGAGCGGAACTTCCGCGCGCTCATAAAGCAGGGCCACGAGCCGGTCCCAAGCCGGCAGCTGAAAGCCGCGCTGGGCGAGAACGTGATGAAAATGCTTGAGCCACTGGCCGAGATAATAGCGCGGCCCGTGCATCGGGAAGAGCCGCGCGGCGTTGAAACGCGAATCGAACGCGCGGGCCCGTTCCGCCAGATCCTCGCGCACCAGATGGCGCGGCACCTTGCGCGAAGGGGCGAAGAGCAGATCGAGCAAGGCGGCGTCGCTCCAGTAAAGATCGCTGGAGTAATTGTTGAAGCTCACCATCGGCGAGATGCCCGACCTGGCGTAGAGATCGTGGATCAGCCGATAGGCGCGCACATGGGCCTCCAGAAGATGGGCCAGGCATTGCACGGTCGGCGTCATGCCGACCGGACTGCCGCTCGGGAAAATGCGGTAAAGGTAATGGTTGAAGGCCTGCAGGTTCGGCTCGTTGAGGGTGATGTACCAGCGCGGGGGCGCGCACCCGAAATCCTGGGGCAGCGCGCGGAGCATATAGGTGATCGTGCGCTCCACGAAAACGAGAAAGCGGTCCACGGTGCCGGGCTTGAGCCACGCGTCGAGGCCGAGCCACGCCGGATAGACGAAATGGTGGAGCGTGATGATCGGTTCGAGGCCGTGCGCGCGGCAGTCGGCGATCCGCTGCGCGTAGCTGTAAAGCGCCCGCTCGTCAAAGGGCGGCGGCTCCGCGCCGGCGGCGAGGCCCGCGGTCGGGCCGAGCACATGGGCCGGCTGCACCCGCGACCATTCGATGCTCATGCGGAAGGCATTCAGCCCCATGTCGCGGCACCGTCCGAAATCTTCGTGCGCCAGAGTCCAAAAATCGGACGTCCGGCCCGAGGGGACCACGTCGCCGTTGCTCTCGGCCCAAGCCCAATTATTGAGCGGCTCGCCGGGACCGTTGTAGCCCCCCTCCGCCTGGTAACCCGAAGTGGCCACGCCCCAGAAAAAGGCCTCATCGGGCCGGAAAGGCCCCGGCAGCGATACCGCTTCGGGCGTCACGTCGGGCTCGAGACCCTTCTCCACGGAAGGAAGGCGGTGGGTGTGTCCACTCGGCGACGGCATGCCCATACATTACGCTGTTTTCAGCCCACGCCAAGTTTTCGCGCAAGCTTCGCCGGGATGTAATCCGGAAGGATGTTGGCGATAAGAATCAACATAAGCCCCATGATCTGATAGTTTCGATCTGGCTCCAAAATCCATTTATGGCAAATACCAAGGGAACGATTCAAACGCTCAATCGCCTGGTGGAAGAGAAATTGATTTCCCGGTATGCGTTGGGCGGGGCCTTTGGCGCGCTCTTTTATCTTGAGCCGACGAATACCGAGGACATCGACGTCTTCATCCATTTGCATCCATCACCAGGCAGTGCCCTTGTTTCCCTCAAACCCATTTTTGACCGGCTGGAACAACTCGGATATACCGGGTGGGCCGAGGACAAGTTGGTGGTCGAAGGCTGGCCCGTCCAATTTTTGCCTGCGGTAAAGCCTCTTGAAATCGAAGCCCTGACTACCGCCGTGGAACATCTTCTTGAACCCGGATTGAAGACATGGGTCCCCACTCCCGAACATCTCATGGCCCTTGCCATCGATTTGGGCCGGCCCAAGGACAAATTTCGGCTTGAGCAGTTTTACCTGCAGAAAGCTTACAATCCGAACCTTCTCGCGACTATTCTTAAAAAACACGCTCTTGAAACGAAGTGGCGGAGAATCTCCGCTCTTTTCGAGAGTGACCCGTAGGATTACCTTTAGGTGCGCCCTGAGACTCCCATGCCAAAATCCGAGCTACATCCCAAGGACGTTTTGAAGCAGCCCATGACGATTCATGAACTTCGTTCCCACATGGTCGCTGCTAAGGAAGCCAGGCGTCGTCAGATTGCCGCTTTGCCCATCTTGGAAAAATTCCGCATCATGGAGCGGATGAAGGAAGCGGCGGATCCGATCCGCGCTTATCGCGAGCGGCAAAAGGCCCTCACCGCGGAGTCGCGGCGACGTGATTAGGGAGCGCCGTGGCGCCGGCTCCTTGCGCCGGGCCGGCGGAGGGATTAAGCGGACGCTCGATTACGGCGAAGTTGTAATTGTAGAGCTTCTCGTCGCGGCGCACCACGACGTCCATGGTTGCGCCGACCCGGCTGAAGAAAGAGGCATCGACAACATCCGCCGGCCGGTAAATTTCCCGCGCGTCGATGCGCATTACCGTGTCGCCGGATTGGATGCCGCTCTCGCTCGCCGGAGTGCCGGGCGCTACCTGGACGACGCGCACCGTGCGTCCGTCGTGGCGGGCATCGGGCGCTTCCATCACGTCGACGCCGACCCAGCCGTGCCGGGCGCGGCCATATTGATTGAAGTCGGCCATGATTTTGGCGATCGCTTCGACCGGCAATGCGTAAATGGACAGGCCATCGTCGGGACTCGTCGCCACCATCCCCACGACTTCGCCGCGCGAGTTGAGCAGCGGCCCGCCGACCTCGCCCGGGCTGATCGGGACGTTGGCGTGGATGTGGGTGGTCGCGAACCGTTCCACCGCGGCCACGGAACCCTTCGGAGAAAGATGGCCGTCGAAGCGGGTCAGATAACTCACATCAAAGCCGCTGACCGGCCCCTGCGAAGGCGCGGCGGGGAGATTGAGCGGGTATCCAATGGTCATCACGCCATCGCCGGTCTGGAGGCCGCTTGAACGGGCCAGCGCGAGCGAAGGGCTTGCCCCGTAGGAGATCCGCAGCATGGCCAGGCCGCTGCGCGGATCGTTGCCCAGGATCTTCGCGTCCATTTCGACGCCGTTGATCACCACCCGGGCGCTGTTGTTGTCCCCCAGGATGGTCGAAGAGGTGAGCACCGTGCCCTGCTCGTCGATGAAGAAGCCGGTGCCCGCCAGAATAAAGCCTTTGTCGCCGGAACGCACCCGCACGACCGCCGCTTTCGCCTTGTCGATGAGCGCGCTGGCCTCGTCCCCGGTTAACTGAAAGACATCGGCGGCGCGGGCGACACCCGGCAAAACGACGCAGGGCGCGACGGGAATCGCGGCAACTAACAGGCAAAGCGCCCGGGCAAGCAGAGGCCGGGGAAGGACCTTAAAACGCGACGGTTGCGTCATTGGCCCCATGGGAATTGTTCGCCAGCACATAGCGGGTCGCAGCCGAATCGGTCCGGTTGGGAGTGAAGTTCGTGCTGTCGCTCAATTTGGGGGAAACGTTGGTCGCCGAAACGAACGAGCCGGGGACCATGGCGAATGAGGTCTCGTGGCTCGGCATGAGGAAGGAAAGCTTGCTCTGCCCGTCCACTTCGGTGACTTGCACTTGCTGGGAAAGGCTGACGCAGGCTGTGATGGCGATGGCAACAAAGGCGGACGCGTAGGAAAGGGAAGGGACGAGCTCGAAGCCGGCCAGGCGCTCCTTCATCCAGGCGATGGCGCGAGTCAAAACAGGCTGCGGAACAAGGAGTTGGGCGCGTTGGCGACGATGGAATTCAATCAAAAACTGGTCCACCTGGGTATCTTGCGGCATGTCCAGCCTTTTGAAGGCCAGTAGGTTGCGCAAAGAGGAGAAGTCTTGGTCTTGATCCATATTTATAAATAATTCTTTAAGTACTTCTGCAACTGTTTGTGCGCGTAGAACAACCGCGAACGAACAGTCTCTTCCTTGCAGTTCATGATCTTGCTGATTTCCGCATGGCTGAGCCCTTGGATATCGAACAAGGACACAACTGCCCTGTGTTCGTCAGACAGTTTCATCATCGATTCGTTCAATTTTTTTTTCAGTTCGGCCAGCCGTGCCTGCTTTTCGGCGTCACTGGAAGCACTTACATCGATGAACTCGCTCCGATTTTGCAGGTCGAGATCCTCATCGTCCATGCTTAAATTGTTGCGATGCTTGTTCCTTTTGATGAAATTGACCGTCAAGTTGAACCCGATCCGGTAAAGCCAGGTAAAAAATTCGGCGTCGAGGCGGAAAGAGTGGATGCTCCGGTAGGCCTTCTCGAAGGTCTCCATCGCCAAGTCCCAGGCATCGGTCTGGTTATTGGTCATGTTGTAGAGCATCCCGAGCAGCCGCGGCTGATACCGGCGCACCAGTTCGTCAAAAGCGGTCGGATCGCCCGCCTGGGTGCGCTCCACCAGCACGCGATCGGTGATTTCCTGACTCTCCGGCGTTGCGGTCGGTTCCATGCTCCCCTTCCCGACTTGCACCTTATCCAAAGGAAGGGCTGCGGCAAGCGTGGTTGTCATCGATTCTCCCCCTGGATGCTAAACCTAATTTACCCCATTTCCACGTTAAATCCATGAAAGGCGGCCGCGGACGGCAGTAACTTGGGAACGAGGAAAAAGTTTGCTTCTGACTCTTTGTGATACTATTTTTTGTATCACCATGAAAACCGCATCGGTACGGGATTTGCGCAATCACTTCGCCAAAGTGTCGCGCTGGCTCGAGGCCGGCGAGAAAATAAAGATCACCAAACGCGGGACGCCGGTTGGGATGTTCACGCCGATTGCCCGGACGAAGGCCCGGAAACAAAAGCGGAAACGCTTCAATCTTGAAGAGCATCGCAAATGGATGAAGGAGACCTATGGC
The DNA here is from genome assembly GCA_963702985.1 of uncultured Verrucomicrobiae bacterium. Classification (GTDB taxonomy): domain Bacteria; phylum Verrucomicrobiota; class Verrucomicrobiia; order Methylacidiphilales; family UBA1321; genus JABDGH01. Next base: position 2,810,833 of record OY969777.1, on the reverse strand, counting down.
GACAAGGTTTTGCCGGGCAATGGAGTATTGCTCATGCGAGAGGGAAGCAAGTGGTGATCTATCCCGATACCAGCTTTCTATTCTCACTTTATGTGAAAGAGGAGCCAACGCCGATAGCGGAGGAGTACGCGGAAAAACTGACCGATCCTCTGACTTTCACTCCGTTTCATCGGCTCGAATTGAGAACGGCCCTTCGCCTCCGGGTCTTTCGCAAAGAACTTACACTTGGTGAACTTGGGGTGGCGCTCCGACGCAGCGATGAGGACCTCGCCGACGGCTTCCTCCGGCATGTGCCGCTGGTTTGGGCGGACGCGTTGCGCGAGGCTGAACGCCTGGGCGAAGCCCATTTGACCGAAATCGGCGCGCGTTCCGGCGATCTGCTGCACGTCGCCTCGGCGGTCGTGCTGGGCGCCCGCGAATTTGTGACTTTTGACCAGCGGCAAACCAAGCTGGCCCGCCGCGCGGGGCTCAAGGTCAAGGCTTGGAAATTGGCGCCTGTTTAGCCCAAAATCAATTTGGATCCGGCCTTATACCATTTCTAAGTTGGTTTTGTACTCTCCACGGAAAATCTGCCTCTTGAGACAGGATAAAAGCTAATTAAAAATGGTATTATACCAATTCCAAATTGATTTTGGTCTAAACAATCGGTCATCCTGAGCTTGTCGAAGGATCAGTTCGGAGGGGTTTTACCGAGGCGGAACTGATCCCTCGACAAGCTCGGGATGACGGAAGGGTAAAGAATAAATTTTATTGAGAAATGGTATTATTTATCCACCGTACGCTCGCCCGTGAAGAATTCCTCCAAATCGCCGCCGATGCCGAGGAACGTGTGCTTGACGCCATTGGCGAATCCCTCGGCGGAATTGTCGGACGGGCCGGAGGAGGAACTCTTCCCGGAGGAAGGCCCCGCATAGTTAGCCACGGCGTCATCCAGGGCGTTCACATAGACAAAGCCCCGGCTTTTGCCGGCATCGAGCAGCTCGACCCGCCAGCGGAAAGGCTTGTTGACGCCGGTTTGCTTGAGCAACACGCGAACGGAATCATAGGCGATGTCATGTTTGGCCGCATACCCCCGGGCCGCGCTCAGGGCGGGTCCCTCGCTGGTGATCCGGGAGGGATCAAAGCTCAACTCCCCCGAATAGGTCGTCCCGCCATTCGCCGCGTAGGTTTTGGCGATTTGACTGCCTTCCACCAAAACGGCGCGGCCATGCGAAGCCACAGTGGGATCGTAAAAGATAATGTACCATTTCTGGATGGCCGCGGGCGTGCCGAGGCCGTAGAGGGAAACCACCTTGGTCTGAACCTCCGGCTTCACCGCCTGGCGCGCCGTCTGAAAGGCGTCGTTGACCGTGCCGGAATTTTGCGCCCACGCCATCCCCGAAACCAGCACGGCGCCCAGGGCCGCGAGGATCGAGGGAAGAAAAGAATTAAGTTTCATAGCCTAAGTTCGCGCGGAATTGGCGGCATGCAACCCCGCGGTAATTTGAACGGCGGCGCGGACGGCGTCAAGCGGGGCATTGATCTTGCACGATGAAGAGCGCTTGTTAATCTAAGGGCATGTCACGCAGCATCTGCCTCACCGTCGCCGCCTGCCTAAGTCTGGCCGCATCCAATCTGGTCTATGGTCAGGACACTCAGAATAACAATTCCGCCGCCGCCGGCCCGGCCAATTCCTCCGCTCCGGCAGGGGGTGACCTGGCAAAACTTCAGGCGGAAAATGCCGCGCTCAAAAAACAGGTCGCCGATGCGGCGCGCACCATTGCGCAGCTTCAGGCGCAGCTCGCCCAGGCGGGGATCCATCACCAGGCCGCCGCGGCGGCGGCTTCCGCGCCCGCGGGCAATCCTGCCGACGTGACCGCCGTCGCCGATAACAACGCGCCCGGGGGCGCCCCGCCGTCCGCCAATGCCGCGCCAACCGGTCCGCTAAAAGCGCTGCCCCTCGATTCCACCAATGCGGTGGCAAACGCCGCGGCGCCGGGCGCTCCGGCTTCGGATGCCGGCCCCAGCCGCAGCTATACGGTGGTCAAAGGCGACAGCCTCTGGAAAATCGCCCATAAGATGTATCCCCACGACACCGCGAATGGGGAGGACAAGATCCGCGAAGCCAATAAAGATGTTTTCAACGGCAAATTCCTTCAACCCGGCCAAGTCCTGGTCATCCCCCAATAACCCTCTTCCTGCATGGCCCGTAAATCTCCCCCTGTCAGTCCGCCCGAAGACGACTACCCTGAAGAACAGGAACTCCTGCCTCCCTCATCGCCGCAGGCCGATCCCACCTCGACGGCCAACGAGATCAATCTCAAGGTCCAGCGCGTCGAGGAACAGCTCCTCGACCTCAAGCGGCAGCAGGAGGAGATCGAACGCCAAAAAAAGGAGCTCGATGAACTCAGCCGCAAGCAGCGCGAATTTGACGAGGGCCGCCGCGACATCGTGGAAAAACTCACGCGCGGCCTCGTTCTGCTCGAACGCGAGGAGTTCGAAGTCAAACGGGAATTGGAACAAATCAAAATCGTCCGCGACAGCTTCGCCGAACACCTCGGCCAGACGGAGAATCTCAATCCCGCCGATTGGTCCAGCGAAGAGCTGCCCACCGAACTGACCAAGGCCCTCGCCCGGGTCGACCAGGCCAAGGCCATTTACAGCCAGTCCCGGGCCCGGTTGGCGGCCCTGCGCCAGGCCGAGGAAAACCAGGGCGAGGACGCTCCCGACGACTCCATGTCCGACTCGGGCGCTCCGTACGAAAAATCGTTCGGCGCCATGGTGCGGGAAGGCTTCGCCTACTCGGCGCTTCCCCTCGGGATCATCAGCATCTTTCTTCTGCTCGCCTATCTTCTGCTGCACGCTCACTGACGCGAACCCATGGGACTTATAGGTCCCATTGGCCGTCCGAAAAATGCGACGGTCACAATCCGCCGCGACATTTCTCATACAACGCCAGCAGCCTTTCCCCCATCGTATCGAGGCTGTAACGCTCCTCGATAACCGCGCGCGCGCGCTGGCCCAGGTGGGCGGCCAAACCGGGATCATCGAGCAGCGCGGCGATCTTCTCGGCCAGCGCCCCGGCGTCCCGCGGCGGAACGAGCAGCCCCGTCACGCCGTCATCCACCACCTCGGGGATGCCGCCGACCGCCGTCGCCACCACCGCGCACGACATCGCCTGCGCCTGAAGGATGATCTGCGGAATGCCTTCGTGGGCGTAGGACGGCAGCACGAGAACATCGAGCGAGGCGAGGATGTTCGGCACATCCGCGCGATGGCCGAGCAGCGTGACATGGCCCTTCCACGGCGCCTGTGCGATTTTTGCCGTCCACTCCGCGCGCGCCGGCCCGTCCCCGGCGATGACAAAGTGCACGGGCCGTTTGGCATCGCCGAGCAATCGCGCGGCCGCATCGAGAAGCGTGGCGTGCCCCTTCCAGCTCCGCAGCACGGAAACCATGCCGACCAGGGCGGCCTCCGGGTCCACGCCAAGCTCCCGGTGCAGCGTCCCCTCGACTTCCGGATTGAACCGCGAGAGATCCACGCCCGTGGGGATGCAGGTCGCGCGCGCCGGGGAAATCCCCAACTCCGCGACCAGCCGGTCCGCGATCCGCTGGCTGGTGGTGATCACGTGATGCGGAAGATGGCGGAAGGCCAGGCCGCTCCAGAAACGATTCGGGTAATCGACCTCGATGTGACGCGAGCGGATGAGAACGGGGCGCACCGCCAGCCGCGCCGCCAGCCCGGCCAGCCAGCCGTCGTTCGAACTGTGCGTGTTGACCACGTCGACCCGGTTGCGAATCAGCCACGCGGCCAGCCGCGCCACCTCCACCGGAAGCAGCGCCTTGTGCGTGCGCAGGGGATAAAACAAAATGCCCGCCTCCCGCGCCCGCCGCGCGAGGGAGCCTGCGGCAGGAGCGGCCAGCGCGACCCAGTGGCCCCGCGCGCGCATCCATTCCAGTTCGGCCAGGACGCGCGCCTCCTGCCCGCCCCAGCCAAGCGAGGACTCGCTATGAAGAATACGCCATTGCATCATGGGTTCGAGCGGTTACGATGCCGCTTTCCCACCCATAATGGAATTGCAAAACGGCGCGATCCACACCGCGCCGGAGAAAATACTTCAACCCCGTGCCCGACGCGGGTAGGATGAAAAAAATATGGAGGGACGCCGAAAGGTTTTGCTGACAAACTTTCATCTCGGGACCGGCGGCGGGCACCGAACCTATATTCTCTCCCTGCTCAGGGGCCCGCTCGCGGAACAATTCGATCTCGCACTGGCGTGTCCCGCCTCTTCCTCCATTAACGCCCTGGCCCGCGAGAGCGGGAACACTGTTTTCGACCAGTTTTTTCCGGGAAGCCTGAAGGATTTTTTTCAAGTGATCGCGAGCGTCCGAAACCTCGAACGCATTCACCGGAAGTTTCCCTTCGACATCATCCATTGCAACGGATCACGGGATCATTGGATCGCGATTTATTGGAAAACATTCTACCGGCGGGCGGCTAAAATCATCCGTTCGCGGCATGCCGTCAAAAAAATCGGGAATGATATCGTTCATGCCTGGGCTTACAACCGGGCGACCGCTCTCCATCTTTTTGTTTCTCGCGGAATGATCCCTCTCTGCGAACCGCCGGGAGCCCTCCGGATGAAAAACGCAAGGGTGATTGCCAATGGCATCGACACCGAGCACTTCAAGCCCCGGGAAAGGGACTCGGTTCTGGCCGCCCAACTGGGAATCAGCGATTCCGATTTTGTCGTGGGATCGAACGCCGGTTTGGGCAGCCACAAGCGGGCCGATCTCATGTTGGAGGCGGCCGCGGAACTTCCAAACCGGGAGCACCTGAAAATCCTGATGCTGGGCGAGAAACGTTCGGAGGGGGTTTACCTGCAAACAGCCCGGCAATTGGGCGTCGAAAGCAATGTGATCTGCGGCGGAATGCTCGATGATGTCAGGCCTTACCTGACGCTTTTGGACCTTGGTTTTGTTTTGAGCGAATCGATCGAGTCTTCGTCCTATGCCGCCAAGGAAATGATGGCGATGGGCATTCCGCTCATCTGCACGCGATACAGCGGCCTTCCCGAAAACGTGGATGAAGGCAAAAATGGCTTTCTCATAGCCCCGGGCGATGTCCCGGAATTGCGCAAGTGCGTGACGGCCTTCCTCAACCTGAACCCCGCGCAGCGGTCGGAATTTCGCCGCCATGCCCGCGATAAAGTGGTGGGCGAATTTTCAATACAACGGCAGATCGAGTTGCTGGCGCAGGCCTATCGGGAGGTTTGCGGTTAACGCATTCCAACTGGAGGCCCCCCGATTTCATGCCATAACCAAGTCATGGCTTTCCTCATTTCAGCATACGCCCTGATTCTTCGCGCCCTGGCGGGCCGGCGTCCGCCCCGGCCCCGGTCGATCGAAGCGAAATCGCGCATCCTCTGCCTCACCTCCGTCGGCATCGCCGAGATGATCTACACGCTGCCGCTTTTGCACGCGCTGCGCCGGCATTTCCCGCGGGCCCATCTGACCGTGGCCTGCGATCCGCCGGGCGCGCCCATCGCGCAGGCCTGCCCGGCGGTCGACGAGGTCATCGTGCTCGAACCGGGCTGGAATCCCTGGCAGGCCGTGCTAAAAAATGCCGCCAGCCTCCAGGACTTTGATTGGGTCATTGCCGCGACGGGCGGGTTCGACCGGCGGCTGGCCGTGCTGACCCGGCTCACCAACGCGGCCCTCCGGATCGGCTTCGAACGCCGGACCGATCGTCCCTCCTCGTTCTATACCGACCCCGTGGCGCTTCCGGGCGAGCCGAACGAGGAGCACCAGATCGACACGCTCCTGCGCCTGCTCAAGCCGCTGGGCCTCGTCAAGCCGACGGGCTTTACCGTCGACTTAAGCCTGCGCCTGCCCGATTCCGCCTGCGAATTCGCCGCGCAAATTCGGGAGAGCCCCCCGTTCAGCTCCTCGTACCGTTTCATGCTGATGAATATCAGCAGCACCGTCCGGCTCAAATTTCGCGAGGAAGATTTCATCGCGCTGGCGGCGCGGGTGCTCGGGTCGACCGATTTGGCCATCGGTTTGGCCGCCGCCCCGGCCGATCAGCAAAAGGCGCGCGAAATCGCCGCGTGCATGGCTTCCAAACGAATCGCCGCCGTGGACACGCCGGGACCGCTCGACCTTGCCGCGCTGCTGGAACAGGCTAGTTTTCTAGTCACGCCCGAGGGCGCAGCGGCACACCTGGCCGCCGCCGTCGGCGCCCCCGCGCTTGTCCTCTGGTCGGAGGGCCCCTTCAAAAAATGGCGCTCGCGGTGCGGGAAACATGCCTTTGTCCACGCCGAACCGGGAGAAGAAACCATACCCGTGGAGCGCGTTTGGAAAGCGCTTCAACCCTTCCTGCCCCAAAATAAAGAAGGTAATGAAAAAACGTGGGCAGACTCGCTGGAGCCTCCTCCTCCGTCCGATTTCATGTCATAAATAGGACATGACCTTGCTTCGTTAATCCCTTATTATTAAAGAGCCTGCCATCCTGAGCCTGCCGAAGAATCCCCAATTATTCCGTTCGCCGGACTACTCTGAAGCAAAATAAGCAAAGATTCCCCGCCAAGCTCGGGATGACACCCTCTCAACAAAGAAGCTATATGGCCTCCCTCATCAACAGCCTTTCCGCTTCGGGATACGAGATGATTTTCCGCGCGATGGCGCGCCGCCGTCCGCCCCGGCCCCGGCCCATCGAATTGGGGCCGCGCTCGCGCGTGCTCTGCTTCACCTGCGCCGGAATCGGCGACACCCTGACCGACTCGGTTGTTTTCAAGGCGCTGCGGGAAACCTTTCCCGAGGCGCATCTGGCAGGCGTGGTCCATCGCCGCCGCCGCGTGTTGCTGGAACACAACCCCTGCGTCAACCGCATTTTTCTTTTTCACAAGGGCCCCCGGGCGTTCTGGCAATTGAGCAAGGAATTGCGCGCGGCCGGGCCGTGGGATGCGATTCTGCAACTGCGCGGGAACGATCCCGAACCGCGGTGCCTCAGTTTCCTCATCGATCCCGATGTGACGGTCAGCGTGCCGAACATGACCCGCCTGAGCGCCCTCTGCGGGCACCAGGTCGAACAGCCCGATTGGGACACGACCCACGGCGTCGAGCAGACGTTGCGCATCGCGCGCCACGTCGGCGCCGACACGCGCGAGCCGCGCCTGGTTTACGCCGTGGGCGACGAGGAGCGCCCGCTGTTGGAGGAAAAACTGCGCCGGCTGCTCCTCGGGGCCAGGCCGCGGCTCGTCCTGCAACTCGGCGGCGGACGGCGCGCCTCGTGGCGCGACTGGCCGGTGGAGCGTTACGCGCAACTGCTCCGGCTCTGCTCCCACGGCCTCTTCGCCGAGACTTTCATCCTCGGCGGTGAAGACCAGGAAGAACGCCTTCGGGAACTCGACACTTTTTTTGTCAACGAAGTGAAACCCTACCACGACCTGGTGAACAAACTTTCCCTGGCCGAATCGGCCACGCTTCTGGCCGGGGCGCGGGCGCTCGTCTCGACCGACACCGGCATCATGCATCTCGGATTCGCCGTCGGCACCCGGGTCGTGGCGCTCATTCATTGCAACAACCCGGCCGGCCGCGTCGGCCCCTACGGCTATGGGCACCGGCATCGCGTGGTGCAACTGCCCCGCCCGGCGAATTATCGAACGCCCGCCGATGCGCCCATGGCCGACATCCAAGCCCAAACGGTCTTCCTGCAGCTGAAGGAAATCTGGCACTAAAATGAGAAATCGTGTCGATACCAAGGACCGAGGCCTTGGCTTATCCTAATGGCGGGCAGAGGGCGTTAGCGCTACTTGATAACCCATGACGGCAATTCGCGTTCGATGTCCTCGATGGGAATCCGTTCGCCGCGGTCGAGTTCGGAGAGACCCTGTCGAACGGCGGAAACGAACTCAATCTCCTGCGCCACATCGTGCAGAGACACGTCTTCAGGCAAGCGCTGGAGGAGATCCTGAACGATTTGCTTGGTGCTCATTGGCAATAGAGAATGCGCCGGGGACGGAAATAAAGAACCCCGCCGCAAGCAGCGGGGTATTGGGGAACAAATGTCAGATTATGATATATCGCCGCAAGCGGCGGGGAATTTACCCGGGGAGATTCAAGCCGCCATTCCACGACAGACGGTATTGATACAAAGTTGCCGCGCGGATAGGCAAAGGCTATGCTCCGTGCGTTGCGCCTTGAATCCACCTTCCCCCAATGAACTTCCCCGGTCTCGACCCCGCCTGGACTCTCGCCCATCACGCCGGGCACGCCGTGGGTTTGATCAGGACGTGGTCGCTGCCGGAAGCGCGCGCGGCGTTGGAAGGAGGAGAAAAAGTGCTGGTCGTCGCATCGACCGCCCTGGGCGACTCGATCCTGACCACGCCGCTGATCGAAACCCTGTCGCAAAACCTCGGCCCCGACCGCGTTTCGCTGCTGGTGAGGACGCCCTACGTCGAGCTTTACCGGCCCGACCTGCGGCTGCACCGGGTCTTTTCCGTGCGCGGCAAATATCGCTGGGGCGGTCTGGAGGAGAAGCTTGATTCCGATCCGCACCGCATCGCGCTGCTCGCCAACATGTCCGAGCCCGATTTGATCCCCTTTCTTTGGCGCTGCGGCGTTCGCGGCTTCCTCCGTTATCGCTCGCGCTGGACCCGCTATCCGCGCTGGATGGCGAACGCCTCCATGCTGCGCCGCCCCCGCGCGCCTGATTACGCCACCGGCCATGCGATTGAAAACAACCTGGCCATGGCCGAGGCCCTCGGAATGGAACCGGCGACGCATCGGCTGTCCCTGCCCCATTTGCTCTCCGAGCCGCCGACCCTCGAAAATTACGTTCTGATCCACCCCGGCGCTTCGCGCGAGATCAAGCGCTGGCCGGTGGAGAACTGGGCGGGTCTCGCCGACGCGCTGGCCGCGCGATTTAATTGCGCCGTCGCGCTGACCGGCGACCGAAGCGAGCATTCCCTGGCCGCGCGCATCGCCGCGACCATGAAGACGCGCGGACAGGTTCTCGCCGGGAAAATGTCGCTGGCCGACCTTGCGAAAATCCAGTCGCGCGCGCTGGCTTTTTTCTCCGGCGATACCGGCCCGTACCACCTGGCCGTGGCGGTCGGCTGCCCGACCGTGACGCTTTTCGCGCCGACCGACCGGGGCTCCTCGATGGAGGCATGCGGTCCGCACCAGGCCCCGGCGGAATTTCACCGCGCGCTGCAAACCGCGAAGCTGGGCGATCCGATCCACACGATTTCCCCCGAACAGGTCCTGGCCGAAGCCGTCGCGGTGATCGAAGCGTCGCTCGCCCGGTTGGCCCCCGCTCCGTCGGCGTGAAGATCCGCGGGCCGGAGACCGATGCGGCCCACGCCTGGCCGGGCGGGATTACAAGGATTCCATGGAGAGGAATCGGTTCGCACTGCGAGGCGCGGCGGAGTAAGCTGGAAAATCTCGAAATCGATTGGAACCATTCTCAAGCGGGAATACGGACGCATTGCCGCGGCGGCGCCCTGGCGAAGTGGGGCGTGGCTTATCGCTTGCGCGTGCTGGGTTGTCCTGGGCTCCCTCGCCCGGGCGGATAATCCGGAGGCGTCGACGAATGCGCCCGGCTCGCTGCTTCGGCCGATTCTCCTGTCCAATTCGGCGGCCTCGACTTTTTTGCAGCTTCACCCCGAACTGGCCGCGCCCACCCCGGGCGACCAGCCGGGCCTCCCGTGGCGGCCCGAGTCCGCGTCCACGAACTTTCCTCCCGAGGTGATCGCTCCCGGCGCCGGCATCTTACCCGAAGCGACTCCCGAGGCGCTCCCGACGGGTCGGGAGGAGGATCTCGCCGCGCATTTGCTCGTGGTTTATAACACGAATGATCCCGACAGCAAGGGCCTCGCCGATTATTATGCCGCCCGGCGCAACATCCCGGCCGAGCGCGTCCTCGCAATCTCCAGTCCGGTCACCGAGGAAATCACCCGCGCGCAATACGATGACACCATCCGCTCGCCGATTGTTTCCTACCTGTGCCAGAAAGACTGGATGGCGCGTGAACCCGAGCGGGTGCGAGTCGGCAATCGCGCGCTGGATCTGCTCGTCGCGACCCGCAACGACATCTGGGCCATCGTGCTGATGCGCGGGGTCCCGCTCAAGATCGCTCCCGATCCCAGCGACGAGGGCGGCATGGAATACGAGCCGGAATTGCAAACCAACGCCGCCGCCGTCGACAACGAACTGGCGCTTTTGCCCGTCTTCGGCCTGCCCAAAGGCGGCTACGTGCCCAACATCTTTTTTGACGACCAGGCGTCCGGGATCAAGCGGGTGGGGCCCGAATTGGCCAGGAATATGGTTCTCGTGACCCGGCTGGACGGTCCCCGCCCGTCCGATGTCCGCCGGATGATCGATGAGTGCCTCAACGCCGAAAAGAACCGGCTGGCGGGCCTGGCCGTCGTCGACAGCCGCGGCATCACGGACGTGAAAGACGGGTACCTCTCGGGAGACGTCTGGCTGCGCAACGCGCGCGACTCGCTGGTCCGGGACGGTTGGGACGTGAAGTTCGATGACAAACCCGAGCTGATTCCGGCCACCGACCCGTGCAACCATGTGGCCCTTTACGTGGGCTGGTACCATGACGCAGCCATCGGCCCCTGGGTCACGCCCCCCAACCGGTTTGTGCCGGGCGCCATCGCCTACCATCTCCACTCCTTCAGCGCCAGCACGGTGCGCAGCGATACCGCCAACTGGGTCGGCCCGCTCATCGCCCATGGCGCCGATGCCACGATGGGGATGGTGTACGAACCCTACCTCGCGCTGACGCCGCACGAGGATATTTTTGTCCGGCGGCTGCTCCAGGGAGATTATTTTGCCGAAGCCGCCTATGCTTCCGAACGAGGGCTTTCCTGGATGCTCACCGTGGTGGGCGACCCGCTCTATCGCCCGTTTCGGCTGCCGCTCGATGCCGCCCTGGCCCGCGCCAGTGTTCCCCATTCCGAACACGACGACTGGCTCCTCTTGCAGCAGGTCCATCGCGAACTCGCCGCGGGCCGGATCGAGGCAACCACCGATGGCCTCAAGCGCGCCCTCGACGTTCCCGGCGCGGGCCCGGTCGCCGAAGAGGGCTTGGGCGATCTTCTCGCAAAGCTGAACGCACCCGCGGCGCCGCCCGCCGCCGAGCAGGCTTACAAGAAGGCCCTGGCCGGGAAGACCGTTGCCGTGGATCGGATACGCGTCGGATTGAAGCTGGCCCAGTCTTACAGCAGCCACGGCCAGGACGCCCGCGCCCAGGCCGAGTTGGATGTTCTGCGGGAACTTTACCCCGACGACGCGAAACGTTTCGGGGTTTCCCATCCGCTGGTCCCCACGTCCCTTGCGCCGGCGAATTCGCCTGCCGGCAACAAGCCGGCGCCCCCGCCGCCCGCTTCTCCGTTCGCTCCTCCCCGTCCGCCCTCGCTGCCCAAGCCCGTCCCGGCGCCGCAGTGAGGCCTAAGAGCTTATCCGTAAATAAGACATGAGCCGCATTGCTGTTCATTTTGGCCTCTGGCGAGGCGTGAGGAGGGAGCATACCCGAAGGTTTGCCCCTTCGGGGCCGGCGCAGGCATGTCTTCGGAAAAAGGGAAGGCGCTGGCGCGCGGGCGCAGTGACCGACGAGCAACGAAGCCGGAGGCCAAAATGGACGCAACCCTCCGCACCGGGAGGGCCTTGGCGTGGTGGCTTTGTCGCTCGCTCGTCACGTAGCTGCGGCTATGCGACTGCCGTCCGCAGGACCTCGACTCCTCGCCACCACGCCAAGGCCCTCCCGGTGCGGCCATGCCTTATTTACGGATAAGCTCTAACCCGGATATTTCACGCCCGGTTTTAAAAGCATCGGCGTCTGGCTCTATAATTGCTTCCGGTTGAGTTGCTTAAAACCAAACTCAGCAGCAAAAAGGAGGCCAGACGCCGATGACAGATTGTACGCAGGAGTTGTTCCACTTGCCCAGCATTGATCGCCGCAAAATCGAGGCGAATTTCACCGGGGGCGATGTCAGCAGCGATGGGGGTATTTTCCTGCTGCGGCAAGCCGACCGCCGCCTGGGTCTCACCGCCGCGCTGGACCGGGTGCTGCCCGATCCGCGCAACCCGCATTTCATTGTGCACCGGCAGGTCAATCTCTTGCGCCAGCGCATCTTTGGCTTGGCTCTCGGTCACGAAGATCTTAACGACCACGCCACGCTGCGGCGCGATCTGGCCTGGCAAACGGCGCTGGGGCGCGACGAGGAACTGGCGTCGAGTCCCACGCTGTGCCGTTTGGAAAACCGGGTCAACCGCCAGGCGGCCTTCGCCTTTCACCGGGTGTTGGTCGAGCAGTTCATCGCGTCGTTTCACGCGACGCCCACCGAGTTGATCCTGGACTTCGACGCGACCGACGACCGGGTGCACGGCAAGCAGGAGGGCCGCGCCTTTCATGGTTACTACGGCGACTGGTGCTTCCTGCCGCTCTACGTATTTTGCGGCGAGCAATTACTGGTGAGTTATCTGCGCCCGAGCAACATCGACGCGGCCCAACACAGTTGGGCGATTTTAGCCTTGCTGGTCAAAAAGCTGCGCCAGGCGTGGCCCGAAGTGAAGATCATCTTTCGCGGCGACTCGGGTTTTTGCCGCTGGAAAATGCTGCGCTGGTGCGAAAGAAACAACGTGGGCTACCTTGTCGGACTTGCCCAGAACGCGCGGCTGCGGGCGATGCTCGCGCCGCAAATGGCGCAGGCCGAGGCCGAGCATGAGCGCACGAAGGAAAAAGTCCGGCTCTTCAGCAACCTGGAGTACGCAGCAGAGACATGGGATGTCCCCCGCCGGGTCCTCGCCAAGGCCGAGCACACCGAGCAGGGAAGCAACCCGCGCTTCGTCGTCACCAACCTCGAAGGCGGCGCGCAGGCTCTCTACGACGAGGTCTACTGCGCGCGCGGCGAAATGGAAAACCGGATCAAGGAACAGCAGCTTGGTCTCTTTGCCGACCGGACCAGTTGCCACGACTGGTGGGCCAACCAGTTTCGCTTGCTGCTCTCCTCGTGCGCCTATGTTTTGCTCGAAGCCATCCGCCGGCTCGGCTTGGCCGGCACCGAACTGGCGCGGGCGCAGGTGCAAACCATCCGGCTCAAGCTCCTTAAAATCGGCACGGTGATCCTGCGCAACACCCGGCGCATCCGCCTGCTCTTTTCGAGCGCCTATCCGCATCAAGACCTCTTTCGCCACGCCTGCCAACGCTTGAGCAGCGCGTAGATCACGACGAGTGCTGTCCCCGGCACGCTAAAAAAACAACGGGGGTTGGGGGGAGTGTCGCCACAGCCGGCGCGACGGGCCGAAAACGCCGCCGACAAGGCCGGGCCGGGCAAAAAAATCAAAAAATGCCGCGCCGACCCGCGCCCATAAAAAAGCGTGAAATATCCGGGCTAAAGGCTTTTCGTTTTAGGTAGACGCGTTGGATCTGGGTGGCCCGGATACGCCACGCGTGCGTGTCGTTGTCCGGGTGCGCGCAGCGCGCAGGAAGCGATCCTTGTTAGCCGCCGCACGCGCAGTGGTAGCCGTCGTACCTCCGTGGTAGCCGCCGCTGTCCCCAGCGGCGGTGCAGTTGTAGCGGCGGTCTATGACCGCCGGGTAGCCGTCGCAGTCCCTTGCGACGGCGCCTCCCTTCCCCAGCCCCAACGGGGTGCCCCAACCACAGCCCAGGGCAACGCCCTGGGAATACGACCCACCGCGAGACAGCCCTGAAAGGGCGGACTAAATTGCGCCTTTTTCCCCCTCATTTTGAATCGGTAATTCCGCCTTTTCCTCTTGATGGGTGAACCCACACGCGCAGGCGGATCGTGTTGATGCCGTAGCTTTTCAGGATCGCCAAGCAATCGGCTGGTTGGCCGCTGACGTCGTAGAACTTACAGCCCGTCGCCTCCATTTGCGACAACCCACCCACGTCAGCGCCTTTGGCGAAATCAGCCGCTGGGAGCCGCGAAACGAGTAGACAGCAAAATAGCCCAAAAGTGACACGGAGAGTTTGTCGAAGAGTGATAAGGTTGGTGGCGTCGTAAAGGACATCGCTGTGGCGTGATTTGATCATCTGGATTCGGCGAAGTCGCGAGCCGGGACGAAACTGGCCTCCTGAAGGACGGCCTCCGGGCCGCTTGAACGGAGATTGAGCGCGACCCGGTTGACCCCGCCGAAGTTCAGCCAGCATTCGGGGACGTAGAAATCGTGCTGGGGACCGGCTTCCCAGTAGCGGCCAATGCAGTGTCCATTGACATAGACGTAGCCACTACCGGAGGCCTGCAGATGTACATGCCAGGGAACCCAGATCCCCGGCTTTAGCGCGGGTAACGTGGCAGTGGCGCGGTACCAGAGCAGGAGGGTTGGCGTGGTCGGATGAGGGGGCTGACCCAAGGTACAAATCGACCATGAATCGAGGGAGGAATCGCTCTCGGCCCGCGTCAGCCATTCGCCTTGGGCCCGCTCCGAACCGTGACTGGCCCCGGCGGAGAAGGCAAGAGTATCCCCCGAAGCGAGGCCTTGCACGGAACGGAGCCACGACGGTTGTCCCAACTGATTAATGCCAACGCAAGCCCGTCCGTGATTCTCATAGAGAAGCACCACATCCTTGGTCCGCGGAGGAATCGTCAGCGTATAGTGTCCGGTTTGTTCGTCCCAACAATTCCCCGCAAAATTCGACTTTTCCCATGCCCCCGCCAACCGCTGGTCTCCCGCGAGCACGCTGACCGCATCCCCGGCCCAATACTCCAACTGCAACGGGGTCGGGGGAGCCACGGGAATACGGTAATAGATCCAGTGACTGGTGTAGAGACCGTGACTCTCCAGACTTTCGCCGGGGAGCAGCGGCGTCCACTTGGTGGGCAACTCATCGGCGGCCCAGCGACACTGCTCCAGGGGCACATCAGCATAGGGCACGGGAGGACGGACCAGCGCCGGAACGGGTTTGGGCCACCATTCGCCCTCACTGGCGTTGGTTTGACCGGGAGCCAGATAGAGCAGCTTGGCCCCAAATGCCTCCAAGTCACACGAGAAGGAGAGCTTGATCCCGTATTTCTCCCGCACGGTGACCTCCCCGGTCTGCGGCGACTGATGATTCTCGGTCCGCACAAAGAGGAACCGGCTCCCATCCTTGGCCCGGCGTTCGGCCACCTCGACGGCTGGGTTGGTCGACTTCACCGTGATCTCCACCGGGTCGGTCCGGGTCATCTGCGCGCCATGCTCGCGCACGAGGGCGCCCAAGGCCTGGACACGTTGATAGCGCTCGCCGACACCACCGTGCTCCCGGATCGGGGCATTATAATCATAACTGCTGACCTGATCCCGGGACCCGTGGTCATCAAAGTTGGTGCCTCCAAAGAGCATGTAATAATTGGTCAGCGTATCGCCCTTCTGCCAGGCATACAGGGTCAGATTCTGGATTTGGGCCGCGTTGACCCCTTCCTGTTGCTCGGAAAGCTTGCCCCCAACTTGGGCAAACCAGCCTCCCTGCAGTTCTGTAGTCCCCAGAGGGGCATCCGATTGGGCGGCGCGCAACTTATCGATCGTTGACCCCAATTCCTTGCTCACGTCCCAGCGGGGGTAAACATTTGAGCACTCGAACAGGGCGCGCAACGGTCCAGATTTGGCCGTGTGGCCTTCCGTGGTCCAGCAGACAAAAAGCGGAACATCGATCCCGTTTTCCTGAGCCTGCTGGACTTGAGCCGTTAACGAGCGTTCGCGCGCGGCAGTATCCTTAAAACCCGACCCGTCGTATTCGTTCTCGACTTGAAACAGGATGATGCCCGGACTACCCGCCGGTCGGTGGGTGATCAGATGCTTGACCAGCAGAGGACAGACGGCCCGCATCCAATGTCGACTCCAATCCAAATAGACCGGTTCGTCCGTGCGCAACCAGGCCTCCGGATGGCGGGGATGGCCTGGCTTTTTGAGAGCGGTGAACCACTGCGGAAAGCCACCGTTGTCCAACTCCGCACAGGAGTAGACGGCGGGACGAATAATGATGTAAAAACCGAATTGCTCGGCCATGTTCAGCCAATCTTCCACGAGCGAGAGATCCACCTTGGAAAAATCGTCCAGGCTAGTCGGCATCTCGGGTTCACAGGCATTCCAGGGGACATAGGTTTCCACGGTATTAAACCCGGCGGCCTTGATTTTGGCGAACCGTTCAGCCCAGAGCTCCTTGGGGCAGCGGAAATAGTGAAACGCTCCGCTGTAGATCAATCGATCCTTTCCCTCGATGGTCAGGCAATGACCATCGTAACAAATCCGTTCCGGATGAGGGAAAACCCGCGGCTCTTTGCCCCCCTCTGTTTCGACTCCACGGCCAGTTCCGAGAAAAAGCAAATTCACAACCAAGAGGGTGAGTATCAAGCAGGCTCGCGGGAAACTCGCCACAGCGATCATACGCTGCAAGGTGAAAAAGGGGAAAGGCAACTTTTCATTCATTGTAGGAAACGGAAACAGGCGCCCGCGCCGGGCGTTTTTTCATTCATTGGGAATGGGTTTACGCGGTCTTCCCCGAGGCCGCACGGTCGATTCCATTCCGTGCGCAACGGCCAGGTTCGCGATCCATTGAGGTTGCCCCAGCGGAGTGCCGCGCGCAACACTTTGCCGCAAACAATCGAGGCTTGCCGGGGCCAGGGGCTGGTTGACTTCCTCGCGCCAATGGCGCCACGTTGGTCCGGGAGGGGGGATAAGGGGGCTTGACCTGTGAAAATTCCATCCAGAGGGATAAGAGTCCAAAAGCTCCAAACCCTGTTATCCCGAGCTTGACCTGTAAGCCGCCTCCAGTGATGTTATGGAAAAGAAAGAGCGCCGAAAGTACGAAGAGGCGCTAAAAGGCGCCAGTTAACCAAAATTCTCAAAATGGCCAAAGAAGGCAAAGCTAGTAAAGTGAGCAAGATTAGCCCAGGTACAAAGATCGCGGCACAAATGCGTGCGGAGGCGAATAAGCTCACAGATAAACAGCGAGACGAGTCGATGTCATTTGCCATGCAGGTGATCTACGGCAAGGGCAAGACCGCTTCCCATGCTGTTCGCCATTGATACAAATCCGCTCATTGACTGGGCGGAGGGTTACGGTGACACCCCGGACTGCTTCAATTTAATCAAGCAACGCATTCCCGGCATTTTCATCATCGTTCCACCTACAGTGCTTCACGAACTCGGTCACTTTGCAAAAACCAACGCGAAGAACCTTGGCACTTATGCAATCAAGGCATTGGAATTAATCCGAGATGAACCGTTGCTTAAGCCGATCAACCTTGTTCCCGTAGGCCACGGCATCGTGGACATCAATGCTTGGAAAATACGGCAAAAGCGTCTTATCGACGATGACGAGTTTCATGATTCGAGGGTCCTAGCCGAAGCTGGTCTTTTGGGGTGTTCAGTGCTTTTGACCAGCGATTCTCACCTCACGGATATTAATCCCAAAATGCTCCACGAAGTGATGAAAGGTTTCGATGGGAGCGTCCCGATTATCAAGTCTCCTCGCCAAATTTTGAAACAGTTTGGCTCCAAGTAACTTTACGCGAAAGAAAACGCGCGGGAATGAAAAAGGTGAAAAAGGGGCCACGCAGAATTAGCGGTCTAAATCCCCTCTGTTGAGGCCGGTGACATTGTTGCTGACCGTTGCCAGCCGGGGCGTGATCCCATAGTAGCCGTAGGTGAAGGTAGCCGGCGGATTCGTCGCCCCGGTGATCCGGCCCGGCGAATCGCAGACGACACTTGAGGAGACCCCGTTGATCGCCGTGGCCGTGACCCGCCCGAGTTGAATACTTTGAGCGAGACCATGGCGCCTCCTTTCTTTGTTGGTTCTACCGCAAAAACAGTGGAATAGAAAAAGGCATAACCAAATTGCTAAATTTTTCCAAATTACCAAATTAAAGGCATGCTGCGGATGCATTGAAAGGGTTGCGAGTCTCCCAGCTCAAAGAAATTTGGAAATTTGGTTCCATTTGGAAATTTGGTCCTGGTTCCCGATCCGCTTGTTTCCAAATGGAGCATGGGAACGAGGAAAATCGCAGCCCTCTATTCCACTGAAAATACCGAGGAACCTCTTTGTTATACCAATTTTAAATTGAATTTAGTCTAAACAATCCGTCATCCTGAGCTTGTCGAAGGATCAGTTCGGAGGGGTTTTACCGAGGCGGAACTGATCCCTCGACAAGCTCGGGATGACCGAAAGCTAAAGACCAAATTCCATTGAGAAATGGTATTATTGTTGAAACGACATCGCCTCGTGGATAATGGGATCGATGAAATTGGTGGTTCATCCCGCAGCGCAAAAGGAGTTCGACCGCAAGGTCGATTACCTGCGCGAAAATGGGCTGCTGCCTAACGCAGCGGACCTGTTTGCGGACGAAATCGAGCGGGCGCTGGACCAAATCCGGAATGACCCAGGCAAAAGTCGGATGCTGGGAGCGCGCAATTACTATCGCGTCGGGCCAACCGAACGATTCTCCTACAGCCTGATTTACCAGATCAGCGGCGAAACGATTCAAGTGCTGGCGATTGCCGCACCCCAGCGCAAACCCGGATACTGGAAGAGGCGAAGATTCTAACCGCGAATCCGGCGACGGGCGGAAGCCAGCATCTCTTCGGCGGGAACGCCTTTAACGCGGCCTGAGCGCAAGTCCTCGGAACGACGATCGAGTTCCTCGACGGTGATCGTATCCTCCTCGTGCTTATCAAGCGTCTGGATCAGGACGTTAACGAGCTTGGCCCGTTGGGCGGGACGCAGGCGCATGGCCTTGGTCTTCAGTTCCGTAAAGCTCACAAGGCTATATTCTCCTGAATTACCAGAACGTCAAGTTGACGAAACTGTAATTTGGCTTTTCATCATCCCGGCCCTCCGAATTGAGAGCCGGGATTAGGTTTAGTCCTTATGAAAAAGGGGCCAGGCAGAATTAGCGGTCTAATACCATTTCTCAATAAAATTTATTCTTTACCCTTCCGTCATCCCGAGCTTGTCGAGGAATCAGTTCCGCCTCGGTAAAACCCCTCCGAACTGATCCTTCGACAAGCTCAGGATGACCGATTGTTTAGACCAAAATCAATTTGGAATTGGTATTAGCCGGTGGCGCCAGCCACCGGCTAATTTCCGTTGGTCCTCCGGGCCAAAAGGCAGAAGCGCGGCTGCGATATTTTTGAAAACGCCCTAACCCGCCTTTCTCGTCAAGAAGACCTCGCGGATGATCTCCTCGATTGGCACGTCCTCGACGGTGAAATCGTCCACCTCCAGCGCGGCGATCAAGTCCCTCGTGGCCGCCACGATGCGATCGCGCGGGATCTTCAGCTTCACCTCGTTCTCGTTTCGTTCGAGCACCTCGCCGTAGCCGCTGAAATCGGTTTGGCGAAATCCCTTGCGCCGGATCAGCGTCATCATCTTGTGCGTGGCGAGCCGGTCAATGATGTCCTGGAGCGCGCCGTCGAAGAAGACCCGGCCGTGATCGATGATGATGACCCGGTCGCACAGCTCCTCGATGTCCTGCATGTAGTGGGAGGTGAGCAGCGTCGTGATTCGGTTGCGCGCGGTGTAGTCGCGCAGGAATTCGCGCACCTTCTTTTGCGAGACGACGTCGAGGCCGATGGTCGGCTCGTCGAGGAAAAGCACCTTGGGCCTGTGCAGGAGCGCGGCGATCAGCTCCATCTTCATCCGCTCGCCGAGGGAGAGTTCGCGCACCATCACGTCGAGCTTTTCGCGCACGTCGAGCAGCTCGGTCAGCTCGTCGATGGTCCGGCGCGCCACGGCGGGATCGATGCCGTAGATGACGCGGTTGAGCTCGAGTGATTCGGCGGCGGGCAGGTCCCACCAGAGCTGGTTCTTTTGGCCGAGGATCAGCGCGAACTGGCGCTTGAAGTCGTTCTGGCGGCGCCACGGCGTGAAGCCGAGCACGGCGGCCTCGCCGCTCGTGGGATAGAGGAGGCCGGAGAGCATTTTGAGCACGGTCGTCTTTCCCGCGCCGTTCGGGCCGAGGAACCCGACGAGCTCGCCCTCGTTGACGGAGAAGCTGACCTCCTTCGCCGCCGCCGTCTCCTTGTACCGGCGATGCGCGAGGCCCTTGAATGCGCCCCAGAAGCCCGCCTCCTTTTGGTAGGTGCGGTAGACTTTGGTCAGCTTGAGGACGTGGATGGCGGGGGGCATTTTGGAGCCGAATTTTTTGACGGAATTAACGGAATTACGGAATGTTTTTGGACAGGATTAATACCATTTTTCAATAAAAGTTATTCTTTACCCCTCCGTCATCCTGAGCTTGTCGAAGGATCAGTTCCGCCTCGGTAAAACCCCTCCGAACTGATCCTTCGACGAGCTCAGGATGACCGATTGTTCAGACCAAAATCAATTTGTAATTGGTATAACAAGATTAACAGGATTTTTCAGAAGACGATTTTTTCCGCTCTTCAGTTGGCAGCCGTCGACCTCTGGACGACAGACCGCCGCGAGGGCCCGCGGCGGCTACCACTTAGTCCGTCGCCCGGAGGTCGACGGCTACCCCGCCAATTTGCCCAAACTTTCGCGGAGCGATTTCTCCTTCTCCACGAGCGAGATTTCCAGCGCGCGCCACTCCTCGACCTTGGCGGGCGGCGCCTTGGCGAGCATGTTCGCGTCGCCGAGTTTGCGCCGGGTTTGTTCGAGGTCCTTTTCAACCTTGGCGAGTTCCTTGGTCAGGCGCTCGCGCTCCACGGCGGGATCGACGAGGCCGGCGGCGGGAAGGTAGAGGTCGCCGATGGGAGAGAAGGTTTTTGGGCCGGGATTGGGAGGCGACAGGTTTATAATATGAACCTGTGAGGCGGCGACATTAGCCGCAAAAACCGAAATCTCTGATTCAGTTAATGGGGGCTCGTTTGAAAGAGGGTTGCGCATTATGGAAAAATCGATTTTCTGACTAGGCGGAAGTTTGATGTCACTACGCAGTTTGCGAGCTGCATCAATGCTGTCGTAGATTTGGCGGGCTCTCGGCGACCAGCTTTTCGAGCGCGGCGACTGCGTCGGCCACAGCGTGGTCTGGATGGTCTCGGTGCCGAAGCCGAGGTCGCACCAGAGTTCCTCGGTGACGAACGGCGCGAAGGGATGGAGCAGGCGCAGGACGTGGCTCATGACGTAGTCGAAGGTCGCGAGCGTGCCGGCGCGGGTCGGGGAATCGGGCTGGTTGAAATCGCTTTTGGAGGCCTCGACGAAGCGCGCGGCGAAGTCGTTCCAGACGAAATCGTAGAGCTGGCCGGCGGCTTCGCTGAAGTTGAATTGATCGAGCGCGGCGAGGGCGTTCCGCTCGCCTTCGAGGAGGAAATGGAGCCGGTCGAGCAGCTCGTCGGCAAAGATCGAGCGGGGATGTTTCCACGGCTCGGCGTTGGAATCGACCGGCCCCTGCATCGTGCGGAAACGGCAGATGTTCCAGAGCTTGTTGCAAAAGTTGCGGCCTTCCTCGATCTGCTTTTCGTCGAAGCGGATGTCGGCGCCCTGCGGCGCGATGCGGACGAGGCCGAAGCGGAGTCCGTCCGCGCCGTACTTGGCGATGAGGTCGAGCGGGTCGGGCGAGTTGCCGAGCGATTTCGAGAGCTTGCGGCCCTGCCTGTCGCGGATGAGGCCGGTGAAGTAGACGTCCTTGAAGGCGAGGTTGGCTTCGAGCGTGTCAGCTTCGGTTTTCTTCGTGCCGTTGGGCTTGAAATGGAGGCCCGCGATGAGCATCCGCGCGACCCAGAGGAAGATGATGTCCGGCCCGGTGACGAGCGCGCTGGTGGGATAGAATTTTCGGCGGGTGCCGTCCTCGGCGCGCATGGTTTCGTAGGCCCAGAGCCACGAGGAGAACCAGGTGTCGAGCGAGTCTTCGTCCTGGACCCAGTCCGGGCCGGGGGAGTCGATTTGGCAGAGGATTTCGGGGGGCGTTTCCGTGGTGGCCTGGACAACTCGTTGTCCAGGTGGCCGCAGGCCACAGGAGGTTGCTGAAACGTTCTCGGAATCGGAAGTCTGTTGGCGACCTCCTGTCCCGCATTCGCGGGACCCGGACAACGAGTTGTCCGGGCCACCGGAATTCCGATACCAAACCGGAATGCGATGGCCCCACCAGACCTGCCGCGAGATGCACCAATCCTGGATGTTTTCGAGCCAATGCTCATAGACCTTGGTCCAATGCGCGGGATGAAAGGTGACGTGGCCGTCGCGCAGCAAAGCGAGCGCTTCCGGGATGTTCGGATACTTCATGAACCACTGCTCGCTCAGGCGCGGCTCGATGGCTTCGTTGGCGCGTTCGCTGAAGCCGACGGTGTTTTCGTAGAGTTCCTCCTTGATGAGCAGGCCGCGTTCTTTCAGGATTTCGGCGGAACGTTTGCGCGCTTCGAAGCGGTCGAGGCCGTTGAGTTCGGCGGCGTCGTGGTCGCCGGGATCTGTTGATTTTCGCGCTGGGCGTGAGGATGTCGATGACGGGCAGGTTGTGGCGCTTGCCGATTTCGTAGTCGGCTTTGTCGTGCGCGGGCGTGACTTTGAGGACGCCGGTGCCGAAGCCTTCCTCGACAGCGTCGTCGGCGATGATGGGGATTTCGGCGCGGTGGAGCGGGCGGATGACTTTGCGGCCGACGAGATGCGCCCATTTGCCGCCCGGTTTCACGGCGAGAGCGACGTCGGCCATGATGGTTTCAGGGCGCGTGGTGGCGACGGTGAGATAGGTAGCCGCCGCTGTCCCCAGCGGCGGTTCGGTCTGATCGCTTCCTGTCGCCTTCGGCGACCCGGACAACACAGGCACGCCTGCCGTTGCCAGGCCACTTGAAGGGGGACCGCCGCTAGGGACAGCGGCGGCTACCACGGAGGCGCCACCAACCAACTCATACTTCACGTAATAGAGAAAGCCCTTTTGTTTCGTGGGAATGACTTCCTCGTCGGAGATGGCGGTGAGCGAGCCGGGACACCAGTTGACCATGCGTGTGCCGCGATAGATGAGGCCTTCGTGGTAGAGTTTGACGAAGACGTCCTGCACGGCGCGGGCGTAGTCGGGGTCGAGGGTGAAGCGTTCGCGGGACCAGTCGCACGAGCAGCCGATCTTGCGGAGCTGTTGCGTGATGATGCCGCCGAATTCCTCTTTCCATTTCCAGATGCGGGCGACGAATTCCTCGCGCGTGAAGTCGTGGCGGGTCCTTTTCTCCGTGTGGCGGATGTGCCGCTCGACGGCGGTTTGCGTGGCGAGTCCGGCGTGGTCGGCGCCGGGGAGCCACAGCACCTCCTTGCCTTCCATGCGGGCCTTGCGGCAGAGGATGTCCTGGATGGTGTTGTTGAGGACGTGGCCGAGCGTGAGCTTGCCCGTGATGTTGGGCGGCGGCATGACGATGGAGTAAGGCGGCTTGCCCGATTTTGGGTTGGCGCGATAGACGCCGCTCTCCTGCCACTTGGCGTAGAGGCGGTCTTCGACCTGTTGGGGTTCGTAAGCTTTGGCGAGTTCGGGCATGGGGAATTTTTGACGGAATTAAAAGGCAACGGATTTAGACAGGAGAAACATAAGAGACATGAAGGGTAGTAGAGAATATGAAATTAAAAAAATAAGCGAATGAGGCGAATGAGGCGAATGGGATGCGGTCTTCGGCCTGCTGCTGTTCGAGGGCTTTAGTGAGTTCGGCATTTTTTTGACGGAATTACGGAATTACGGAATTTTTTTGGGGGAAAGGCAGCGGAAAGTTTTGGACAGGATTAACAAGATTAACGGGATTTTTTTGGAAGAGGAATAGGACGGATGGGACTGATAGGGCTCATAGGAGGCGAGGTTCCGATTGGTGGATTCTTAGTTAGGAGTCCCATGAGTCGCATCGGTCCTATTAGTCCTATTTCATAAAAGCTTGGTGCTTTCGGCGACGATTTCGGCGATGTCGATGTGGATTTTGCTTTCGCGCGCGAGGAGGTAATCGACGCTGTCGCGCAGGGCGAGCCACGAGGCCTCGATGATGTCGTAGGAGACGCCGACGGTGGCCCAGGTCGAGTCGCCGTCGCTCGATTCGATGAAGACGCGGGTCTTCGCCGCGGTGCCGCTGGTCGAGTCGATGATGCGCACCTTGTAGTCGACGAGCTTCATCTGTTCGAGGCGCGGGTAAAACCGGACGAGCGCGGCGCGCAGCGCGGCGTCGAGAGCGTTCACGGGGCCGTCGCCTTCGGCCACGGTGTAGACTTTTTCGCCGTTGACGGAGAGCTTGATCGTGGCCTCGCAGGCGTCGAAGCCGTGCGCGCTGTTCTTGCGGATCGAGACGTGGTATTCGACCAGCTCGAAGAAGGGCCGGTACTGGCCGAGCGCCTTGCGGACGAGGAGTTCGAACGAGGCGTCGGCGGCCTCGAATTCGTAGCCCTCGTTTTCGAGATGCTTGATCTGTTCGAGCACGCGAAGGGCCTCGGGGCTTTTTTCCTCGAGCTGGAGGCCGAGGGTGCGGGCCTTGAGCATGATGTTGGCGCGTCCGGCCAGTTCGCCGACGAGGACGCGCTGGTGATTGCCGACGAGCGCGGGCTCGATGTGCTCGTAGCTGCGGGCGAGTTTGTTGACGGCGTTGACGTGGATGCCGCCCTTGTGCGCGAAGGCGGCGCTGCCGACGAAGGGCGCGCGTCCGCTGGGGCGCTGGTTGGCGACTTCGTCGACGAAGAGCGAGAGGTCGCGCAACTCGGCGAGCCTCTCGTCGGGCAGGACGCGCAGGCCCATCTTGAGCTGGAGATTGGCGATGGCGGTGACGAGGTTGCAGTTGCCGGTGCGTTCGCCGTAGCCGTTGATCGTGCCTTGGATTTGCAGCGCGCCGGCCTCGATGCCCGCGAGCGCGTTGGCGACGCCGAGGCCGCAATCGTCGTGGGTGTGGATGCCGAGTTTGCCCGTCTTCACTTTGGACAAAAGCGCACCGGTGATCTTCGCGATTTCGGAGGGCAGCGAGCCGCCGTTGGTGTCGCAGAGGACGAGGTACGACGCGCCCGCTTCGTCGGCGGCCTGGTAGCAGTCGGTCGTGTAGGCGGGGTCGTCCTTGTAGCCGTCGAAGGTGTGTTCGCCGTCGAAGATGACTTCGCGCCCGTGCCTGACGAGATAGGCGGATGGTGTCGCGGATCATGGCGAGGTTTTCATCGAGGCGTGGTGCGCAGGATTTCGGTGACGTGGAGCCGCGAGGTCTTGCAGACGAGCGTGACGACGGGCGTGCCGGCTTCGAGCAGGAGGGCGACCTGCGGGTCCTTCTCGACCGGCGTGTGGGCGCGGCGCGTGCTGCCGAAGGCGGCGATGCGGGCGTGCTTGAATTTGAGCTTTTTGGCTTCGCGGAAGAAATCGATGTCCTTTTCGTTGGAGCCGGGCCAGCCGCCCTCGATGTAGTGCATGCCGAAGGCGTCGAGGCGCTGGGCGATGCGCAGCTTGTCGGCGAGCGAGAAGTGGATGCCTTCGCCCTGCGCGCCGTCGCGCAGCGTGGTGTCGTAGAGGGTGATGGTGGAGGGGGTGGACATGGGATTAAAAGCGCCTGGGAGATTTTGACGGAATTACGGAATTACGGAATTAACGGAATTATCGGAATTATCGGAATTTTTTGGGAGGGAGGGCGGGGAAAATTTGACTGGATTAACAAGATTAACAGGATTGGAAAAGGCAGGGGAATTTTAACAAGAAAACATGAAGCTGACGAAGGACGATTTCGGCTTGGGCATCTCTGCGCGTATTCTTTAACGCGGAAGGATGCCAAAGACGGCGCGGCGAAACAAGGCCGCGCGTCAGCTAATTCGAACGACGCCATGCGCCAGCGGATTCCGCGAACGGGCGGAACGGAGAGGAGAAAGCATGTGGCGCATGGATTTAATAAACAGGAGGGCTTGCGGATTGTCAAGAATGGGGGATGGTTATTAGACTACGCAAAAGTCTCACTTTAAAAAATCCGTCATCCTGAGCTTGTCGAAGGATCAGTTCGGTCTGCCTTTTTTCAAGCAACAGAACTGATCCTTCGACAAGGATGACAGAATTCTTCTTCAACCCCCAACCCTCTAACTCAACCAATCCATGTCTAAATATCTCCTCTGCGCTCTTCTGCTTTCCTTCGCTCCGCTGCTTCACGCGGATGTCGATCAAACCAAGCCGCTCGATTTGAAGTACACGGCGGTCGACGGCACGGCGGTTGATCTTTCCAAGATGCGCGGGAAGGTCGTGCTGGTCGATTTCTGGGCGACGTGGTGTCCGCCCTGCCGGGGCGAAGTGCCGAATGTGGTGGCGGCGTACAAGAAGTATCACGACCAGGGCTTTGAAGTCGTGGGCGTGTCGCTCGATAAGAACAAGGATAAGTTGCTGGCCTTTACGAAGGAGAACGGGATGGTCTGGCCGCAATATTTCGACGGGAAGGGCTGGGACAACGAGATCAGCAAGGGATTCGGCATCGACTCGATCCCGGCGATGTGGCTGGTGGGAAAGGACGGCAAGGTGATCTCGACGAACGCGCGCGAGGATCTCGCCGGGCAGGTGGGGAAGGCGCTGGCGGCGCCGTAAGGGGCGGGACCTCAACGGCGCTTGGCCAGGAATTTGACGCCGGGCAGGCCCTTGAAATGCTCGTCCTGGGTCCAGACGGTCGCGCCGTGCTTTTGCGCCGTGGCATAGATGATGCCGTCGGCAAGGGGAAGCTGGTAGGTCGAGGCCAGGAGGGCGAGTTCTTCGGTGAGATCGACCACGGTTCCCATGGTCATCAAAGCGGCTGCTTCGTCGGCCAACCGGACACCCCGGCGGCGGCGAACGATTTTAATGACCTCATAAAGGCAGATGGTGGGCACGATCAACGATTCGGTGTCTTCGATCGCGTGGGCGAAAAAACCGGCTTGAGGAGCGTCGATGAAGTATTCGATCCAGCCGGAGGAATCGACGAGGTTCACAGCCGGTCGCTCTCACGCTCAAAGGAGGCATCCATTCCCTTGAGAAATCCCCGCATCGACTTGATGGGACGCGCCGGAACAAACGAAAGGTGATCGCCGTAGGCCAGCACACGGATTTTCTGGCCGGGCCGGAGGTTCATCTGTTCGCGAATGGCTTTCGGAATCACGACCTGGTACTTGGGCGAGATCGTTACGGTGTTCGTAGGATATTTTTCCATAACGTCATACATTATCATGATCGATCCCGCCGCGCCATCGAATTCGATTCTTCACCCGCGGGGAGTTTTCCGCCATGGACATCCTTTGAACCTGAATGTAACTTAACGATATGCAAATTCACATCAGTCCCCGCGATGTCAAGCTGACGCCGGCCATCCATTCGTATGTGGCCCAGAAGATCGAGAGTTTGGAGCATTTTGGATTGAACCTGATCGGCGCGCACGTGGCGCTGTGGCACGATGACAAGCGCGCGTTCAAGCACGCCTTCGTGGTCAAGGTCCACCTGGCCCTGCCGGGGCCTGATATTTACGGCGAGGACCACGGGCACGATCTCTACCAGGCGATCGATGTGGTGACAGACCGGCTGGCGGAGCAACTGCGCCATCGCAAGAGCCGGCTGGTGAAGGGCTCGCGGGACAAGAGCCGGAAGGCGAAGGTCCGCCGGCAGGTGGCGGTGGCTTAGGGCCGCAAGTCCTTTCGGCGTTTGCCCTGAAAGTCTCTCGACAAGCGGAAAGAAGAGGTTTAAATCAGCGGGGTTTAATCTCCAATCCCCATCGTCTTGAGCACACTCGCCCCTCCCTCCGTTTATAATCGAGCCAATCCGTTCAAGGCCCGTCTCACCGCCAATTATTTGCTTTCGAGCCCAGGTTCCAACAAGGACACCCGGCACCTGGTCGTCGATCTGGGATCGAGCGGCATCAGCTACGTTCCGGGGGATTCGCTCGGGGTGGTGCCGCGCAATTTTGCGAAGACGGTCGATGAGCTTCTGCCGCACCTGGGGCTCGATCCGGAGACACCGGTGGAGCAGCCGGCGGGGACCACGGCGTTGCGCGACGTGCTGATCCACCAGTACAGTCTGAACCGCGTCAGCAAGAAATTCGTCAAGGCCGTCCTGGAAAAATTGCCCGAGGGAAGCAAAAAGCAGGCGCTCGCGGAGATCGTTGGCAACGAGGCGGCGTTGGATGATTACGTCTTTACGCGCGATTACACCGATGTGCTGATCGAATACCCGGCGCGGTTCGCGGCGGCGGAATTTCTCCCGCTGGCCAACAAAGTCGCGCCGCGGCTTTATTCAATCGCGTCTTCGCTGAAGGCGCATCCCGGCGAGGTGCATCTGACCGTGGCTGTAGTGAAGTACACCACGCATGGCCGCGACAAATTCGGCATCGCTTCCGGTTACCTGGCATACGGCCAGGAGTTGAACAAGGACGAGATGCCGGTCTACATCCAGCCGACCAAGCATTTCCACATGCCGGCCCCGGACGCCGCGATGATCATGGTCGGCCCCGGCACGGGCATCGCGCCGTTCCGCGCGTTTCTCGAGGAGCGGGAAATCGACGGGGCGAAGGGCAGGAACTGGCTCTTTTTCGGCGACCAGAAACGGGCGAGCGATTTTTGCTACGAAGCGCAATTTCTCGAGCTCCAGCGCAAGGGCATTCTGACGAGGCTCGACACGGCTTTCTCGCGCGACCAGGCCCAAAAAATTTACGTGCAGGACCGGATGCGGGAGAACGGCGCGGAATTGTGGAAGTGGCTGCGGGAGGGCGCCTACTTCTACGTTTGCGGCGATGCCAAGCGGATGGCCAAGGATGTCCACCAGACGCTCATCACCATCGCGCGGGAGCAGGGCGGGCTTTCGCCCGAAGCGGCGAAGGACTATATCGAGGTGACGTTCGCCAAGACGGAGAAGCGCTATCTCAAGGATGTGTATTGATTGGCGCGGAGGGCGTTCCCGCGCGGCATTGGACTTATAGGATCCAGAGGACTTGAAGCTTCGCCACAACTACTTCCGTCGCGGCGCTTTCCGACAAACCCTTCCGTGAAAAAAGTCCTGCAAATCGATTTTACCGGCTCCTGGGAGCGGGGAGGCTGTCTTCCCCACATCACGCGCGCCTGGGCGCGAAACTCGCGGAATTACGAACAGTATTTCGCCAGCTGGGCGGGGGCGAATTATCGCGGAGAGATGGAAGGCCGCCCGCATTTCGGTTTTTATGAAAACCAGCAGGCCAATCGCATCTACAATAAAATTCTGCGCCTGAATAAATTCTGTTTTTTCAGCCTGATCTCCATTATCGAGGAACTCAAGCCCGACATTCTTCATTTTCATAACCGGCACGACCTGATCGACCAGGCCATGGCCAGACTCTCCTACCGGCCCAAAGTCGTCTGCATTTATCACCAGTGCTACAACAAGCTTTTCATTCCCGCCACCGCCGATCTGCTCATCGGCGTCGGCAGATTCACCGTGGCCTGGATCGACCGCAAGGCGAACCCCGACCGGCCGCTGGCCGTGCTGCACAACCCGTTCCGAAAAGTCCCGCCTGTCGTCCGCCAGCCGGGGACGAGGACGCTTTTCCTCAACTACGCGAACAACCGGAAGGCCACGCGGAACCTTTTTGCCGCCGTCGAGGCGCTTCATGCCGAAGGGTTCGATTTTGACCTCCGGTCGGTCGGACACGTTTTTCCCGACCTGCCTGCGCCCAAGGGCGTGACCGTGTCCCATTGGCTGCCGCAGCCCGAATTTCTCGAGGTTGCCGCGCAAGCCTCGGCCTATATTTGCGCGACGTATGCCACGCCCTTTTCCGTCGCGGTGCTGGAAGCGATGGCGCGCAAGACGCCGGTCATCTGTCCGTGGGACATCGGGGCGCTGGATCTTCTGCCGCAGGATTGCGTGATCGGCTATGAATCGCACAGCGCGGTTGCGATGGCCGATGCGATGCGGCTTTTCCTGAAGATGCCGGAGCAGGAGCGGCAGGCGATGGCTGGGCGGGCCCTGGCGGCCACCGAAACCGCCTACGACGAGGCGCGCCTGACGCGCAAGCTCGAGAGCCTGTACGACACCTTGTTCGTTTAGGCCCTGGGAAAGGGAAACCGTCAGGCTTTGGCTGGCTTCACAATATCGCGCACATGTCCTGGGTAGCCGGCGCAAGATTTATTGCGTCGCGATTTTGAACACAGCTACGTATTCGGAGGGGAATTTGTCGGGGCAGGTGATGACCAGCGCGTCGTCGGTTTGCTTCCAGGTGAGTTTGCCGCTGTCGCCGAGCAGTTGCACATCGCTCACCGTCACCGGCTCGGACGCCTTCTTTCCGAGCGACATGATTTTGGCCTCGCCCTTGGGCAGATCCATGCAGAACGCGTAGAGGGTGCTTCCCTTCGTGGTGAAGCGAATGTCCTCCGGCGTATACGGCGTGGTGCTCACGTCCTTGGCCCCGCCGAAGCGGCCCTTTTCGGACGCCGAGGTTGAAACAGTGGAAGGGCCTTCGCCGTAGATTTTCCACGGGCGCGTGCCGAAAATGCCGTCGCCGTTGACGGCCATCCATGCCGCGACGCCCTCGACGGTGGCCTGTTCCTGATCGTCAATCGTGCCGTCGCCGCGGACGGGCACGTTGAGGAGGAGGTTGCCGTTTTTGCTGACGATGTCCACCAACATGCGGATGACCATGGCCGAAGTTTTGTAGCCGTGGTGGTCGTAGATCGAGCGCTGGTAATGCCAGCTTCCGATGCAGGTGTCGGTCTGCCAGACATTGGGATCGATGGTCTCGTTCTTGCCGCGTTCGATGTCGCGCACCAGGCATTTGCGCTGGGTCTCATTGAGACCCTTGGTATTCATGACCGCCTCGTTCTGGCCGTGCCATTTGATGCTCGAGTTATAGTAATGCGCGGCGATTTTCAGGCCGAAGTCGCCCGGCTGGTTGTTGAGCGGCAGGACGCCGTCGTCGAAGTAGAGGAGGTCGGGCTTATATTTGTCGACGAGGTCGATGGTGCGGTTGAAGAATTTCACGTTGTAGGCCTGCCGCGCCTCGGGCGTGCGCGCCGTGCCGGCGGGGCCGTAAAGCTCGGCGGGGTCGTAGCCGTCCCACCACTGGCCCTTGCCGTTGGCGAGGGTGAGGTTGCCGTCGTAGGGCACTCCCGTCAGCGGCCCGGTTTTGTCCGCGCCGTGGGAGACGTCGAACCAGTCCCAGGTGCGCCCGGCATGGACCGTGACGCCGAAACGCAGGCCGGCTTTGCGCGCGGCCTTGGCCCATTCGCCGACGATGTCCTTTTTCGGCCCGATGTTGACGGAATTCCACGCCTGATATTTCGAGTCGAAGCAGTCGAAGTTGTCGTGGTGATTGGCGAGCGCGACAAAATATTTCGCCCCCGCCCGTTTATAGAGGTCGATCAATTTGTCCGGGTCCCAATTCTCGGCGTGCCACATGTGGTCGATGTCCTTGAAGCCGACTTTGGAGGGATGGCCGTAATGCGCGACCTGATAATCATAGTCGTGGTTGCCCTCGATATACATACTGCGCGCATACCAGTCGCCCTGTTCCGGCACGCACTGCGCCGTCCAATGCGCCCAGATGCCGAACTTGGCGTCGCGAAACCACTCGGGGGTTTTATATTGCGCGAGCGAATCCCAGCTTGGCTGGAACGGGCCTTCGGCGGTGGGGAGCATGCCGGGCAGAGGCGCCGATGGCGCAGGATTGTCGTCGGCCGGGGTGGGCAACGAGGCGGTGATCGCGATGGCGGCGAGGAAACGGAGGAGTGGTTTCATAAAGGGGCTGGATGGTGGGGTAAGATACCGCTTGAACGCGAAAAGTTGCGATGATTTTGTTTTCGGCTGGGAAATTTAATTTCCTGGGTTGAATTCCCTGAAGCTTCGGCTTGTTTTTTCCGGGTGGCCCGGACAACTTGCTTGTCCGGGTCGCCGAAGGCGACAGGAAGCGATTTGTGGGTCACGCGGCAAAGCGTCGCTTCCTGCGCGCTACGCGCGCCCGGGCAACGAAGTAGCCCGGGCCACCCCAAAAATGCCTCGGAGCTTGCTCCGAGGTTCGTTACTTTGCCCTAATACCAATTCCAAATTGATTTTGGTCTAAACAATCGGTCATCCTGAGCTTGTCGAAGGATCAGTTCGGAGGGGTTTTACCGAGGCGGAACTGATCCCTCGACAAGCTCGGGATGACGGAAGGGTAAAGAATAAATTTTATTGAGAAATGGTATAACCTGCGAGCTTCAGGCGATTTCGCCGGGGCGAATGTCCTTCACCATCTTCCTCGCCTCCGCCGCGGTGGGCTGGCCGGGCGCGGCGGGCTGGTCGAGGTAGCCGTAAACGAGGCGCGAACCGAGCGCCATCAGCACGGCGCGCGATTGCGCCGCGTACGGCCCGAGGCCCATCACCGCAAGCGGCCAGCCGGGATGGTTCACCAGCAGCGCGGCGAGGCGCTGCAAATCGCGCCACGACTTGATCCGCGCGGCGATCTTCAAAATCGTCGAGGGCAGGGGATCGAATTGCCCCAGCCAGCGCGCGATTTGCGCGGGCGTGGCGGGTTTTTGGATGGCGTGCGCGGAGAGCACGACGGTTTTGCCGGTGCGCCGCGCTTCATCGATCACCGGCCGCATCGCGCGCGCCGACGCCAATTCCACGTCGATGGCTTCGACGTGGGGCAGGAGCCGAAAAAATAAGTCACGGCGCTCGGCGGCCTTCCACGCGCGTTGCCCCCCCTCCGCCGAAATCCGCAACGTGAGCAGCACGGGATGCTTTTTCTTCCGCAGCGCCGCTTCGATTTCTTCGACCGGCGCTTTCCCCGCGAGCAAGGCGTCAACGCGAACCTCGACCGCGTCGGCGGGAAGTTTTTTGCGTGCCAGGCAGCGCAGGCCGGACGGAATCGTTATCGTGCCGAGCACGACGGGATGAGCTTGAGGGAATTTCATGGGAGATTTGGACTTTGGGGGCAGCTTCTTGAGCCCTCGCACGGCGAAGGCGCCCGGACAACACAGGCACGCCTGTCGTAGCCGGGCCACCCACAGAATATCGTGCCGAGCACGACGGGATGAGCTTGAGGGAATTTCATGGGAGATTTTCCTGTCAGATCGACACCTCGGAATCCGCGCCGCCCGGTTGCGGCGCGGGCTTGCGGAGCACGCGCAGGCGGCGGATGCGGCGCAGGGTCACTTCGGTCGCGATGACTTGAAAGCCGTCGATCGCCATTTCGTCTCCCGTGTGGGGAACATGACCCCAGTGACGAAGCGCCCACTTCTCCACCGTCTCGGTCGTTTGCGTGGGTAGCGGCCAGCCCGTTTCGCTGGCGAGATCGCGCAGGGGCAGGTCGGCATCGACGAGAACGGCGTCCTGGCTTCGCTCGAAAAAAGGCCCCTTCTCGATGTCGAATTCGTCGCGGATATCGCCGACAAGCTCCTCGAGCACATCCTCGAAGCTGACCAGTCCGATCATTTTTTCGTCGGCATCGAGAACGAGGGCGAGGTGATTGCGCGACTTGCGAAAAAGCTCAAGCATCGCCGGCAGGCGCGTCCTGGCCAGGAAGGTCAGGATGGGCCGCACGATGGCGGAGAGGTTCGTCTGCGCGCCCAGCGCCTGGTATTGCCAGAGCATCTCCTTGACGTGGATCACGCCGAGCACCTGGTCCTGCGTGTCGCCGCAAAAGGGCAGGCGGCTGTAACCCGATTTCTGCGCGATGACCATGTTTTCCGCAAGAGGCAGGTCGCGCCAGAGCACCACGACCTGTTCGCGCGGCAGCATGACCTGCTCCGCCGTCGTGTCTTTCAGCCGGAGCGCCTTAAGCATGATCTTGTTCACCAAGTCGTCCGAGGGATGGACATGGCGCGACGTCATCAGGACGTATTGCAACTCCTCCTGATTGAACCCATGGTCGAATTCCTTCGCCGGCGGAATGCCCATCCACATCAGGAGCCGGTTCGCCGTGCGGTTGAGGAGCCAGATAAAGGGATAACAGGCGTAATAAAAGACGATGAGCGGCGCGGCGTTCCACATGACGACGGTGCGCGGGCGCCGAATGGCGAAATACTTGGGGACCAGTTCGCCAAACACGATGTCGATAAACGTGATCCCGGCAAACGCGAGTCCGTAAGCGATGGAGGCGACCGCGGCGGCGCTGACGATGCCCAGGCCGGCAAGCGGGCCTGCGATCCAGCGAGCCACGGCCGGCTCGCCCACCCAGCCGAGGCCGAGACTGGAGAGCGTGATGCCGAGCTGCGTGGCCGACAGGTAGCGGTCGAGATGCTTCGTGACGCGCAGGGCCAGGTCGAGCCGCCAGTCCTTCTTGCCCTTCACGCGCATCGACTTGAGCTGCGATTCGCGGATTTTGACGATGGAGAATTCGGTCGCGACGAAGAAGGCGTTCGCCGCGATCAGCACAAGGATGGCCCCGGCCTGCGCGGAGACATGGATCCAGGATGACGCCAACATCTCCTCAGATTAGCGGAAGCGGTTGGCAATGACCATGCGGAAAGCTTTGGGCGTGACCCGCGCCCGCGTTCCGGCCATGCTCTTCAATTCCACTTGGTCCGTTGCAAAAACAGGCCGTCCAATCGTCACCAAACCGTAAATCCATGAATAAAAGAGACCTGCTCGCGGGTTGCGCCGGGGCGTTGCTGCTGATCCTTGGAACTCCCATGGCGGCGGACCCCCTCGAAGAAAACTTCGCCCATCCGCCCGATTCCGCACGGCCGTGGGTCTACTGGTTTTGGAATAATGGCAACGTCACCAAAGAAGGCATCACGGCCGACCTCGAAGCGATGAAGCGGGTGGGCATTGGCGGCGTCCTGATTATGGACGTCGTGCAAAAATTCGCCCCGCCGAAGGGGACCGCAACGTTTATGGGGCCGGAATGGCGGGACCTTTTCCAATTTGCGCTCAGCGAGGCCCATCGCCTTGGCCTGGAGGTCAACATGACCAACGGCCCGGGCTGGTGCGGCAGCAGCGGTCCCTGGATCACTCCCGAGCTTTCGATGCAAACCCTGGTCACAACCGATACGCATGTCGAGGGGCCGAAGCATTTCAGCGACGTGCTGCCCCAGCCCGCTTCGAAGCTCTCAATCAAGAAAGACATTCATAGCTCCGACGTGGCCGCGTCGGACTACTATCGCGACGTCGCGGCGCTGGCGTTTCCCGAGCCGGTCAACGGCGTTGTCGCGCGCGACCGTGTCGTGGATATCACCGCGCGGATGGACAAGGACGGCCACCTTGTCTGGGATGTTCCGGCCGGGAAATGGATCATCGAGCGCATCGGCCACGCCTCCACGGGTTCGAGCACCCGGCCTCCCGTTCTCGGCGGCAACGGCCTGGAATGTGACAAGCTCAGCAAGGACGCGATGGATGTCCATTTCGCGGGCATGATGAAGAAACTTATCGACCGGGCCGGCCCGCTGGCGGGCCAGACGCTCGTCGCCACGCACATCGATAGTTGGGAGGTGGGCAAGCAGAACTGGACCTTGCGCTTCCGCGAGGAATTTCAAAAGCGGCGCGGTTACGACCCGGTCCCGTTTCTTCCGGACATAACCAGCCAGCTCCAGATCGGCGACAAAGCCCTGGCGGACCGATTCCGCTGGGATTTTTACGAGACCATCGCCGAATTGCTCGCGGAGAATTACTCCGGGCGCATGGCCGAACTGGCCCACCAGTCGGGTCTGCGGTTCACCCTCGAGGGCTACGAGCTTCCATTCGGCGACGAAGCCACCTATACCGCCGCCGCGGATGAACCGATGACCGAATTTTGGACGCTGGGCAATTACGGAGGGAATGTCACGCAACTAAAGGCGCATCAAATGGCCTCCGTCTCCCATCTGTATGGGCGCGTCGTCACGGGGGCGGAATCGTTTACCTCGGGTGATAAAGAGGAGTGGAAGCAGCATCCGGCGACCATCAAGGCGGAGGGCGATTTTGAACTCAGCCAGGGCGTCAACCGCTTCGTCTTCCATCGCTATGCCCACCAGCCTTATCTTGACCGTTTCCCCGGCGCGACGATGGGGCCCTGGGGGCTGCATTACGAGCGGACGAACACGTGGTGGGAAATGTCGCTGCCGTGGCACGAATATGTGGCGCGTTGCTCGTACATGCTGCGGCAGGGCCTCTTCGCCGCCGATCTCCTTTACGCGCGACAGGAGTTTCCGAACCAGTCTTACTTCACGGGCTCTCCCGCGCCGCCCCCGGGCTACGATTACGACCAGGCCAGCGCCCAGGCGATCATCGGGCGCGCGGGGGTGAAAGACGGGCGGATCGTCCTGCCCGACGGCATAAGCTATCGCCTGCTCGTCCTGCCGCCGAATCAAACCGCGATGACGCCGGCCTTCCTCCGCAAATTAAAGGAACTCGTCGCGGCCGGCGCCGTCATCAGCGGGCCGCCCCCAAAGACTTCGCCCAGTCTGAGCGGCTATCCTCAATGCGATCAGGAAATTGCCGGTCTTGCGAAGGAACTATGGGGCGATTGCGACGGCAAAACCGTCACCGAGCATTTCTATGGCGCGGGCGATGTCTTCTGGGGCCGGCCGCTGGCCGAGATCTTGTCGAAGCTCCAGACCCCGCCCGATTTTATCAGCGATGCCAAGCTCAACTGGATTCATCGTCATCTCGACGGCGCGGAGATTTACTTCGTGGCCAATCCCGACGCGAACGAGGTCGCGGCAACATGCACGTTCCGCGCGCCGGGCTTGCGCCCTGAATACTGGGACCCGGAAACCGGCTCGTTTTCCGCTTTGACCGTCACCGGGACGACCGCGTCGGGCGAAACGGTGACGCTCCATCTGGGCCCGAGCGGCTCGGCGTTCATCGTCTTCCGCCCGGCCGGCGTGGTTTCGCAAAATCTCTCCAGCCCGATCGGCGCGACGCAACCCCTCGCCACCATCCCGGGTCCGTGGGAGGTGCGGTTCCCGCCCAAGTGGGGCGCGCCGGAGAAAGCGACTTTTGACTCGCTGATCTCCTGGAGCGACTCTCCCGACGAAGGCGTAAAATATTTCTCGGGCACCGCGACGTACGTGAAAACCTTCACTGCGGACCCCGCGTGGATCAAGCCAGGCCGGCGCGTGGCGCTTCATCTCGGCGACGTCCAGGTCATGGCGCGGGTGAAATTGAACGGCAAGGACGCCGGCATCTTATGGAAGCCGCCCTATCAGGTCGAAGTGACCGACGCGCTCAAGGCTGGCGACAACGCGCTGGAAATCGACGTGGTGAATCTCTGGCCCAATCGCATGATCGGCGATGCGGCGCTGCCGCCAGAGAAACGATTCACCTGGAGTTCATGGGAACCGTTCAAAAAAGACACCCCGCTCCTGAAATCGGGGCTGCTCGGCCCCGTCTCGCTCCGCGTTGCCGCAAATCCCAACGAAGCGGCTCAGGTCACTCCCCCGTGATTAGAGGCAACGAGGAACGCGTCATTTTGTTTTGGAATTTCCGCGCATTGACTTCCTGTCCGATTGCCATACGCTGACAATGAACGACTTATGGCAATCGCTTATGAAAGCAGCGCTTGGGCGCAGGTGAAGGAGGGTTGGCGGCAGCTCTACGGCTCCTTCGCGCGCGAGGGCGTCAGTGTCGAAAACCACGAGTTCCGGGCCGTCGCGCCGGTCAATTGGGGCCGTAGTTTTCACCGCGACAGCGTCGAGCTTTGCCTCAACCTGCGCGGCACCGGCACCGTCCACGATGGCCGGACCGAGGCGCGTTACCAGCCCCACACGGTCGGCTTTTACTGCAACGCCAACGCCGATCTCCAGGCGTGCCGCAACCCGGGCGAGACCCATTCCTTCATCACGGTCGAGCTTTCCCGCGGCTATGTCGAGACGCAGGTCCACTCGATGGAGGACGACCTGCATCCCGCACTGCGCCGCTGGCTGATCAACCGGGGCGGTTCCGCCGCCGCCGTCGGCGCGATGTCCCCGGGGCAGGAAGTCACCTTTCAGGCGTTGCGCCAGCCGCCCGTGCCCGTGGCCGCGCAAAAGCTCTGGTATCAGGCCAAGACGCTGGAACTCCTTTCCCAGGTCCTTTTCCAGCCCGCGCCGCAGGAGGAATTCTTCTGCCAGCGCCAGAAACGGGTCGCCCGCGAGCGGGTCGAGCGTACGACCGCGATCCTTCGCACCCACCTGGCCGATCCGCCCGACATCGAGGCGCTGGGCGCGCAGGTCGGGTGCAGCTCGTTCTACCTGAGCCGCCTCTTTTCCAAGGAAATGGGCATGACCATTCCGCAGTACGTGCGGCAAATCCGGATGGAACGCGCCGCCGAATTGCTCCTGGGCGGACGCCACAACGTCACCGAAACGGCCATGGAAGTCGGCTACTCGTCGCTGAGCCATTTCAGCAAGGCGTTCTGCACGACCATCGGCTGCTGCCCGGCGCTTTTCCCGAACGCCAAGGCGCTGGTCGAGAAGTTCAAGGGTAGCCGCCGCTGTCCCTAGCGGCGGTCCCGCGGGTTTGTGACTCAGAAGCACCGCCGCTAGGGACAGCGGCGGCTACCTCAAAGCCGGATAAACTCGCCCACCTGGGGCAGCGCCTTCAACGCCGCCGCGTTCGCTTCGTCGGGACGCTCGGGCTTGTCGCGCTCGACGTTCACCAGGCAGAGAAAGCCGAGCGGTTCGCTCGTCGTCGCGCGGAACTGGTGCCAGGTCATTGACGGGATATAGACCAGGTCATTGCCGGTGATCTCGTAAATCGCGTCGCCGACCAGGCAATGCCCGCGCCCGCGGATAATCATCACCGAATGGATGTGGTCGTGGCGCTCCAGCGTCGAGTGGCCGCCCGGCTCGATCTCGAAATAGCGCAACTCCGCGCCAAGCTTCGGGCCGCCCTTGAAAAGCACCTGCCGCGAGATCGCCTTGAAGTGGCCGCCCTCCTCCTTGTAGTTGAGCACCGGCACCCCGTTCCAGCGGTGCCCGCCCACGTGGCGTATGATCGAGGTCATTTCTTAACTAAATAGCCTGTCATCCTGAGCTTGTCGAAGGATCAGTTCAGCCCGTAGTGTGTTAAAATGAAGCCTGTACCTCCGGAAAAATGGTCTGAGTGGAGAGCGGAGCGGAATCGCAAAGATCAAAATAAAGGATCGCTCGTAGGTGGAATTGAAAGATGCTTGGACGACGGAATTACGCTTATCCCAAAGCAAGTCATCAGGGTTTACAGCCGCGAGGATTTGGAAACTGCTGCTTCATGCATCGAACAGTGGAAGACTGAAGGGATACTGGAGATACTTAAACCTCTCGACAAAGCGAGTGATGAGGAAAACGTCATTAAGATGAAAGCTTTCATCGTTTCAAGAAAGCCTATGTCAGGCAACTGGCCAACTTATACCATTTCTCAATAAAATTTATTCTTTACCCTTCCGTCATCCCGAGCTTGTCGAGGGATCAGTTCCGCCTCGGTAAAACCCCTCCGAACTGATCCTTCGACAAGCTCAGGATGACCGATTGTTTAGACCAAAATTAATTTGGAATTGGTATTATCCATTTGGGGAACCCTCTTGAAAGTTCATCTAGAATCCCTGAGAAAAGACTGAACTGATCCTTCGACAAGCTCAGGATGACGGAATTCTCTAAAGAGGTGTGCAGCGCCCCGCTTCAAAATCCTCGTCTGCTTTGCGTATGACGTGATCGAGCCTTCCCGCAGCGACATCGCGCTCAATTTGCTTGTCCCATTCGTCCGCCATGAATTCCTCGAACCACGCCGCAAAACGGGAAAGTTCCTCGGCGGGCAATTGCGAAATGGCTTTTTCCAGTTCGAGAACGCTCACAAAAGTAGGATACTTGGCTCCTATCGGATGGCAAGTCTCGCGACCTCATGTGCTTGACGTGACATTATATCGGCTTTAAATGGTACTATGAGCGTCAGAATTGCCCCAAGGCACGCGGCTCCTCCATCCAAGGAGACGATTTTGCGTCGGCTCGAGGAGGTCAAGCGGGGCGCGGTTAAGTTAAATTCCCATGAAGATCTCCTCACTTGTTGGGCGAAACAGCGGGCTGCGGCGGTCAAACGCATTCAGGGTAAGCCCCGGTCAATCCAGTAGAGCGGGTCTTCGTACCCTGCGGGATGGTATGCGGCCAGGATGACGATCTCATTCTCTCTCTCGGTGTAACCAATACGCCATCCATATTTTTTTGTGGGTCGCCACGCGCGAAGCCCCGGCGCGACCTCAGTGTGTAGCTTCGGAGCGGCCTGCAATTCGTGCAATGCCTGCAATATCTCGGCCTCCAGTTCGTCTGCCTGTTCCATCAGGTCGTGGGCTTGGAAATATGCCGGTGCGCGGACGAGTTCCTCCAAGGCTTCCGGGTGATATCGCCAAGATTTCAAGGTTCTTCGCAGGGTAGTTATTTTTAGGTTCTCTTCCATCCCTTAATCACAATTCCACGCGCCACCTCATACGCCAACTGCTCCAGCCGCTTCGCGTGTTGCGCGGGCGTGAGCGAATCGAGCGGCGACCCGGACGCGGGCTGCGCGCCGGGATTTTCCTTCGTGCCGAGCGCCGCGATCCGGTCGAAGGGTGAGCGCGAAAGCGGCAAATCGACGCGACCGCACAGCGCCCAGACTGGCCGTTTCAAGCGCCGCGCCAGTTCGCCCAATTGCGCAGGTGCCTTGCCCAGAAGCGAAGTTCGGTCAAAGCAGCCCTCGCCCGTGATGACCAGGTCGTGCCGCCGGATCAATGCGTCGAGTTTCGTTATTCGCCTCACTAATTGGAATCCGTTCTCACGTTTAGCGTTAAAGAAAGCCATAAGACCATATCCGCATCCCCCTGCGGCCCCAGCGCCTGCCTTTTTGGCCAAATCCTTCCCCAAATCGCCCTTCACGATCCGCGCCAACCGCCGCAGACCCGCATCGAGCCGTTTCACCATCGCCCGATCGGCCCCCTTTTGCGCCGCGAATTGGCAGGCCGCGCCGCGAGGACCGAAAAGGGGATTATCGACGTCAGTCGCGACAATGAAGCGCGTTTTGGGCATTTGAGACGGTGGAAGAATTCGCGCTAATTTTGCCAAACAACGGCCATTTGGTGAGATTTCTAAGCCATCTTTATCGATAAAACTATATCCAATCGCCGACGCAAGCGAAATGCCGCCCTCCGTCGTCGCGCTGCCGCCCAACCCCACCAGGATTTCCCGATACCCCTCCTTCACGGCCCGGGCAAGCAGCCTGCCGGTGCCGAGATTGCTGGTCTCCTCCGGATTGCGCAGGCGTGCGGGCAATTGCGCGATGCCCGATGCGCTGGTCAATCCGATAACCGCCGTGCGCCCGTTCCCGAGCACGCCCCACTTCGCCCGGCAGGGCCGCGATGCCGCGTCGAGCGTCCGCGCCGTGCGCAACCGCCCGCCCGTCTGGCGCACCATCAGTTCCATGAAACCCTCGCCTCCGTCGGTCAGAGTGAAGCGGGTGGTTTTCACCTCCGGCCACGCCCGGCGCAGGCCCCGTTCGATGGCTTTCGCCGCCGCCTTCGAGGTGAGCGTGCCTTTGAACTTGTCCGGCGCGATCAGGACGCGGAGCGGAGGCCGGTCAGAAACTCCGGGCCGTTTGCGATCTTGCGGCATGGATATAATTACAATTTGCGAGGTCTGGCGGGCAATAGCGACTTTTTGGGCGTTGATTTTTCACGCGACAAATCGCTTCCGATGCGTACCTTTGCGTTCCCGCCATGTCCACACCACGCCCCTTCCTTTACGTTAAACCCGGCTGCCCCTGGTGCACCGAGGCCGAGAGCTACCTCGACAAGCACGGCATCGCCTACGGCAAGGCCGATGTCAACACCGACCAGGCCGCGTTCGACGAAATGAAGCGGCTCTCCGGCCAGTCCAAGACCCCGACCATGCGATGGGACGGCGAAATTCTCGCCGACTTCGGCGCGGACGAACTCGACCTCTTCCTGCGCCAGAGAAACGTGGTCAAGTAGGGCGTCTTCCGCGCGGCCATCGAGATGTCGGTTCATGACTTGTCTTATAGAAGACCCTCTTAACAAGAAGACATGAAATCATGAAACTGAAAAACCTGAATTTTGCATGTTTTCATTTCTTCATGTTTTCCTGTAAAAAAATTAATTCTACAGGGCATTCATGACTCACAAGTCGCCCAAGATCGATGCGCTGCTCGCGGGCCATGCGGAACTGCCCGGGTTCGACCGCCATTACGCCGGCTTTTTCCGGTGCTTCAACGCGCAGCTTTATTATGAGGCCCATGACGTGCTGGAGGAAGTCTGGCTTCCGATTCGGGGCCAGCCGCAGGCCAAATTTTACCAAGGGCTGATCCAGATGGCGGGAGGGTTCGTCCATTTGCAGAAGCAGCGGCTCGGACCCGCCGCGCGCCTGTTCGCGCTGGCGCTGGCGAACTTCGAGGGCTATCCGGCGCGTCATGCCGGGATTGATCTCGACGTCATCCGCGAGCTCTGCCGGCAGCATCGCCAGGCCGTCATCGATTCGGGCGAGACGCTCAATCCCTGGTCGAAAGACC
The DNA here is from genome assembly GCA_963702985.1 of uncultured Verrucomicrobiae bacterium. Lineage (GTDB taxonomy): Bacteria > Verrucomicrobiota > Verrucomicrobiia > Methylacidiphilales > UBA1321 > JABDGH01. Next base: position 2,768,592 of record OY969777.1, on the reverse strand, counting down.
GCGCGCCGAAGTTGGCGCTGCCTTCCAATTGACTTGACGCTGAAGACCGGTTGGACGACTTTCCACCTATGAAAAGCCGTCCTGGATCCGCCGTGGCCAGCGACACCCTCGTATCTCCATTGCATCGACCCGCAATCAGCATGGAAGAGATTGAGCGGCGCGGAGCGGAAATCGCCTCGGGCAAGGTCAAGCCGGTTCGCGGCAAAGTCTTTCTGCAACGGATCAGGCAAATCCGCAAGGAAATCACTTAGGCTTCGTCGCACGATTCATCCGCCAAAGTTGGCGCTGCTTTCGGCGAAAATGGGAATAGGTAGATGAAACATACTCTCGTTGTCAGTTTCTCGACAAATAAAGATTCTGATGTTCATCGAGTCAGAAATTGTGCGGAAGATATTGATATGGAATTTCGGATTTCAGGAATCGCGGAAGTAAATGATCTTAATACAGCGACTGATTCTTTCACCATTACGGTATCCGCACCGCGGCACCTTGGTGCAGTCACGCAGGTTGTAAAAAACGCATTGAGACGTAACCACTTCGACGACCATGCGCAGATACAAAAGCTAAAACGGCCGTTATCCTGAGCGGAGCGAAGCGGAGTCGACGGATCAGCTCCTATGAAAGTTGCGATCATCTTTCGGTGGCTGATCCCTCGACAAGCTCGGGATGACGGAACTTTTCAAACCAAAAACCCGCTCGCGGCGTAATCGTCGATGCCCTTTTCCAGCGTGAACTTCGGAGTGTAGCGAAGCGCCTTGGTGGTCAGCGTCAGGTCGGCTTCGGTGTGGGGCTGGTAGTGGGCGTGCGGATTATCGATGTAGTCCGTATGCCACTGGGTGTTCAACACGCGGTTCAGGTTCGCGACGATGTCGTTGAAGGAGCGCGGCACGCCGCTGCCCGCGTTGTAGATTCCCGAGATCCGCGCGCGCGCGGCGAGGATCGTGCAGTTGACGATGTCCTTGACGTAAACGAAATCGCGGATTTGCTCGCCATGCTTGAAGATGCGCGGCGCCTGCCCGCGCCGGATCTGCTGCGCCAACTGGAGGATCATGCTCGATGCCGCGCCCTTGTGCGCCTCGCGCGGGCCGTAGACGTTGAAGTAGCGGAGCCCGACCACGATCTGCGACGGATTCTCGCGCGCCCAGCGCCGCGCCAGGTTGTCGAGTTGCACCTTCGAGAACGCATAGACGTTTGCCGGCTTTGGCTCTTGGTCGACCTTGTTCACGCCGGCGGCGATTCCATAGGTTGCGGCGGACGAGGCGTAGACCAGCCGCGTTTTGCGGCCCTCGAAGTAGCCGAGGAGGTTGCGCCACGACTCGACATTGTCGCGCACCTGCCGGAACTGGTTGTGGTCGGTCGTATCGGTGATCGAGGCGAGATGGAAAACCAGGTCGACCTTGCGCCCGCCGAAATAATGCTTCAGGTCGAGCTGCGCCAGGTCGCCCGCGATCACGTCGCCCTTGAAGCCCTCGAGATTCTTGAAATGGCCGGAGCGGAAATCGTCCACCACGGTCAACTCGGCCTCGGGATGGCGCTTGGCCATTTCGTGGACCAGGTTCGACCCGACGAATCCGGCCCCGCCCGTGATGACGACGTGTTTGTACATGATAATGGCTTATTTAATGGCTTATTGTCTGTATTTAAACCTGTGATATATGGTGTAAAGGCCCACAAGACAGAGGGCGAATCCGCCCAAAAACGACGCCGTGGAAATATCTTTTATTGGCCAAACTTTAGCATACATAATCGAGTAACAGCAAACTTTGACACCTGAGGCCAAGCCCACGCTACCGCCCATTATCGAGACACCAGCAAACACATCCGCGGGCATTAATTTTGACCAAAAAAACGCGCCATAATACCCAATTGTAAGAATGCCGAGACCTACGCCCACCCACACGAAAATATCATCCATTGGGGGACTAAGCGGCTTTCGAGTTTTCGCGTAATGAGGAATTTTTCTCTTGGGAAGGACGATCTTCACTTTTTGGAGAAAGAATCTCTGCCGCCACGCCCACACCAAGTCCCAAAACAGCGCCGACAACAGCTCCCGCAGGCCCAAGCAAAGCCTCTCCAACGAGCGCGCTTCCCGCCGCAAAAGCGATGCCCGATGCTGTAATGTTAATAGTGGCCTGATCGTTCTTCACACATTGAATGTGCATGTTTATGACTTCCGCGTCAAGTCTTGGAGATAAGGGAACTCACCTGCTGATATCCCGCTGCGTCAGGAGCTTGAACTGGTTGGCCTGGAGCACGGAGCACGCGCAGTCGCCGTCCTCGACATGCAGGGCCAGGGCCGCCTTGCCGCGCGGACGCGTCAGCAGCGAGTAAGCGGAATGGATGTTGCACTCCGCCTGCAGGAGCGCCGTCAGCACCGCCTTCAAATCGTCCGCGCTGCTGGAAAGCTCGACCACGACCAGCGGCACTTCCGTGAAAGCCAGTCCGTGCTCGTGAAACAGGGCGCGGGCCTTGTCGGGATCGTCCGTCACCAGCCGCACGATGGCCGCGTCCGCCGTGTCGAGGATGCTCAGCGCGACGACATGCACCTGCGCCTGGGCGAACATTTTCACCATATCGAGCAGCCGCCCGACCTTGTTCTCCATAAAGACGGAAAACTGCCTGACCTCTTCCTGCCGTTCCCTGGCCGTTTGCAACTTCGGTGTGTCCATCTCCATAAGCAACCATAGCATGTCTTATCCATCTCGCCCTTGTCACGAGAGATTTGAATCGGCGCCGCGCACGGCAGCTCCCGCGGAGGCCGGTCAAGCTTCGCCAAAACCGCGGCCGTGCGCGGCGCCCGCCCGCAGCGGGAGCTTTCGGCGTGACCAGCGCCGACTTTTCGGACAGCCTCTCACCATGCCCGTCGCCAAAAAGCTCCCCGCCACAAAATCCCAGACGCCCAAGGCGCTTGGCGCCGTCGCCCGCCAACAGCTCTTGCTGGTCAACGGGCTGCTGGATGAGGTGGCCCGCAATTACCTCGCCCGGCTCCATCGCGAAATCGCCGAGCTGATCCGCACCCTGGAAAAGAAGCAGGCCCAGCCGGGTTTTTCGCGCCGGGAATTGAAGGACCTGCACGACATCCTCAAACGGATTTCACTTCTCCAGATCAACCCCGAACGGGGGAGGCGCAAAGACCTCAAAAAAATCGACGCCCTCATCGGCGAGCTTCAGGCCATCGTCGAAAAATGGTAAAAGCCCGTCCGGCCCAACCGAAAATCCCCCGCCATGCGTTACGCCGTTTTCGATCTCGGCAGCAATTCCATCAAGTGCGTCATGGCGGAGACGCGCTCCCGGGGCTTCCGCGTCCTGCATGAGGAAAGCGTCAGCACACGGCTGGCCGAACACCTCATCGACACCTGCGAGCTGCGCCCCGAGGCCATCGCGCGCACGCTCGACGCCCTGCGCCAGCTCCGCGCCCAGGCGGCGGACTTGGGCATCCGGCATTTCCGCGCCGTGGCCACCAGCGCCGTGCGCGACAGCCGCAACCGCCGCGAGTTTCTCCGCGCCGCGCGCGAGGTCCTCGGCTTCCCGGTGCGGCTTCTTTCCGGCATCGAGGAAGCCGAAACCATTTTCGCCGGAGTGACCGCCGACCCCCATTGGCGCGGCAAGGACATCTTCATCCACGACATCGGCGGCGGCAGCGCCGAGTGGGTGCAGGGCCGCCACGGCAAAATGGAAAAAAGGATCAGCCTGCCCCTCGGCGCGGTGCGCCTGCGCGAACGGTTCCTGCACGAGTACCCGGTCGCGCCCGACACCGCCGCCCTGCTGGTCGAAACGGTCCGCGGGCAAATCGCCCATCCGCTGGCCCACTATTCCCTCGGCTCGCGCCGCCTCGTCGGCACCGGCGGAACGATCACCTGTCTCGTCGCGATCCACAAAATGCTGGCCGTCTTCGACCCGCTGGAAATCGACCACGCCACACTGACCATCGAGCAGGTTCGCGCTCTGCTGCGGAGCTTCACCGGATGCACGCTGGAGCAGCTCCGCGCCCTGCCGGGGCTGCCGGCCAAACGCGCCGATCTGATCATCCCCGGCACGGCGGTCGTTCTCGCCACCATGGAACTGCTCGGCGCGCGCCGGCTGCATGTCAGCGTTCGCGGCCTGCGCTACGGCGTGCTGACCGCGGCGATCCGCGAGTGTGAACCGGGTTTCGTTGCGCAAACGCCGGGACGGCCTCCGGCAACAGCCTGTGCCGCGACATGAGAACGATGGACGCCCTTGCCCAGGAAAGCCTCGCCCTGCGCGCCCGTTACGACGAGGAGCCGGGCCACACCGACCACGTCACCGCTCTGGCTTTGCAAATCTTCGACGGGCTGCGTCCCTGGCACAATTTGGGCCCGCGCGCGCGCGAACTTCTCCAGAGCGCGGCGCTGCTGCACGACATCGGCTGGTCGCGAACCCCCGACGGCAAAGGCCATCACAAATGGTCCGCGCGGCTCATCCGGGAATATGCGTGGAAAAACCTGGCGCCGGAGGAAGTGCCGGTTGTCGCCGAGATCGCCCGCTATCACCGCAAGGCCCCTCCGCAACCCGACCATGCCGAGTTTCACGAACTGAAGCCCGCCGCGCAAAAAGCGGTCATGATCCTCGGCGGCATCCTGCGCATCGCCGACGCGCTCGACCGCACCCATGCGGGAAAGATCGCGCGCCTCGAAGCCATCGCCACCCCCGAGGCCATCCTCGTCCGGGTCCAGCCCGCCGGGACCTGGGACTCCGAACGCGTCATGTTCGAGATGAAGAGCGACATGCTGCAAGCGTCCGCGCAACGGCCCGTCCACTGCGAGGAGATGAAAATTTAGCCGCGAAAGAACGCAAAGAACGCAAAAAAGCGATCCGTCATCCCGAGCTTGTCGAGGGATGACTGAAAGCTAAAGACCAAATTCCATTGAGAAATGGTGTAATACCATTTCTCAATAACATTTATTCTTTACCCTTCCGTCATCCTGAGCTCGTCGAAGGATCAGTTCCGCCTCGGAAAAATTCCTCCGAACTGATCCTTCGACGAGCTCAGGATGACCGATTGTTTAGACCAAAATCAATTTGGAATTGGTATAAGCGCGACGGTCATAGACCGCCTCAAGGGATGCATCGCAACCCTGAAAGGGTTGCAAGCATATAGCCCAGGGTTGCGGCGCAGCCGCTACCCTGGGTAAGCAGGCAAGCGTCGTCAACCCTTTCAGGGTTGATCGCTTCGGGATTTACCCAGGGTAGGCGCGAGGGGACGAGTCCCCTCGCGCCAACCCTGGGCTGTATGATTCCAACCCCGTTGGGGTTGGAGAGGAAGTGCGGCGGTCATAGACTGCCGCACCATTCTAACGGCTTTCGAATGTCCCTCTGGGACAAGTTCCGCATAGTATTAACAGTCCCTCAAGTGGTCCTATGGGACTTGACGGGACCTATGGAGTTCCATAAGTCCCATCCGTCCCATGAGTCCTACGGATGCAGATACGAATTGAGCAGATTTTCGAGGTATTCCTGGCGGCCGCTCTTCCCCTTGGGTTCGCCCAGCTTGGTCAGCACGAGCTTCTCCAGTTCCTTGAAGCCGATCTTCCCGCGTTCGATGTCCTTGCCGTAGTCGCTGTCGAAACTCGCGTAACGGTCCGCGACAAAAGCCTCCAGCTTCCCGTCGGCGCGAATCTTCAGCGCCAGCTTGTAGGCCAGCGCGTAGGCGTCCATCCCGCCGATGTGCGCGTAGAACAGGTCCTCGATGTCGATGGAGGGGCGGCGCAGCTTCGCGTCGAAATTGAAGCCGCCCGAGCCGAGTCCGCCCGCCTTCAGGATCGAGAACATCGCGAGAGTCAGTTCCTTCACGTCGGTGTTGAACTGGTCGGTGTCCCATCCGAGCAGGATGTCGCCCGCGTTCGCGTCGATCGAGCCGAGCATCCCGACCGCCGCCGCGACCTCGATTTCATGATTGAACGTGTGCCCCGCGAGCGTCGCGTGGTTGGTTTCGATATTGAACTTGAAATGTTTGTCGAGGCCGTACGTGCGCAGAAACGCGATGCCGCTGGCCACGTCGAAATCGTACTGGTGCTTCGTCGGCTCCTTCGGCTTCGGCTCGATCAGGAACTGGCCCTTGAAGCCGATTGCCTTGGCGTAATCGACCGCCATGTGCATAAACGCGGCCAGGTGGTCCTGCTCCCGCTTCAGGTTCGTGTTGAGCAGGGTCTCGTAACCTTCGCGGCCGCCCCAGAAAACGTAGTTCTCGCCGCCGAGTTCCCTGGTGACTTCGAGCGCCTTTTTGACCTGCGCCGCCGCGTAGGCGAAAACGTGCGCGTCGGGATTCGTCGAGGCGCCGCACATATAGCGGGGATTGGAAAACAAGTTGGCCGTGCCCCAGAGCAGCTTCACTCCGGTCGCTTTCTGGAGGCCCTTGGCGTGGGCGACAATCTTATCGAGATTGCGGTTCGATTCGGCCAGCGTCCGGCCCTCGGGCGCGATGTCGCGATCGTGGAAGGCATAAAACGGCGCCTCGATTTTCGTGAAGAATTCAAAGGCCGCGTCCATCCGCGCCTTCGCGACCGAGACCGGATCCTTCCCCTTTTCCCACGGGCGGACAATCGTGCCCGGGCCAAACGGATCGGAGCCGACGCCGCGAAACGAATGCCAATACGCAATCGAAAATCGAAGCTGCTCTTTCAGCGTCTTGCCGTTGACGATCTCGGCGGGATTATAGTGTTTGAAGGCAAGGGGATTGGAACTGCCCGAGCCTTCGTAGGGAATGGTCTTGATTTTCGGAAAGTGCGTTTTTGTCATGGGAGAACAAGCGTGCACCCTATTCCGGCGCTTATTCAAGCTGATTGTTGCAGAAACGCCTATAAAACCGAAAGAAACTTAGTGACCTCTTCGTGGAAATCCACAAAACTTTCCCACCAACCCATCCATTCCAGAAAAAGGCAAGACCCATGATTTACCTCGGCATCGACTGCGGCACCCAAAGCACGAAAACCATCGCCCTGGACGCCGCCTCGGGCCGGATCGCGGCGTCCGCCGCGCAAAGCTACGAGGTCCTGCCCGGCCTGTCGCCGGGACACCTCGAGCAAAATCCCTCCACCTGGATCGACGCCGTCGACACCACCATCCGGCAGGTCCTCGAAGCGCTCGGAACGCGGCGCGACGAAGTTCGCGGCATCGGCATTTCGGGCCAGCAGCACGGTTTTGTCGCCCTGGATCGCGACGCGCAAGTCATCCGTCCCGCCAAGCTCTGGTGCGATACGTCGACCGCCGCGGAATGCGACCTGATCCGGAACCAATTCGGAGACGCCCGGGCTGTCATCGAAAGAGTGGGCATGGACATGCTGCCCGGATTCACCGCGCCCAAAATTCTGTGGCTCAAGCGGCACGAGCCGGAGAACTTCGCACGACTCGCGACGGTGCTGCTCCCGCACGATTATCTTAATTTTTATATGACCGGCCGGCTCCGCATGGAATATGGCGACGCCTCCGGCACGGCCCTGATGGATGTCCGCAACCGCGCCTGGGCGGGCGACGTTCTCGATTTTATCGATCCCTCGCTGGCGGAGAAAATGCCGCCGCTCGACTCCTCGCGCGAACCGGCCGGGACGCTGCTCCCCGATCTGGCCAAGCGCTGGAGCCTGCCCGCCGGCGTCGTCATCAGCGCGGGCGGCGGCGATAACATGATGGGCGCCATCGGCACGGGCAACACCGCGCCGGGCCGCGTCACCGCCAGCCTCGGCACCTCCGGCACGATCTACGCCTACAGCGACAAGCCCGTGATCGATCCCCAGGGCGAAATCGCCGGCTTCTGCGACAGCACCGACGCGTGGCTGCCGCTGGTCTGCACGATGAACGTCACCGTGGCGACCGAAGCCGCGCGGAATCTTTTCGGCTGGTCGCATGCGCAACTCGATCAAGCCATCAGCAGCGTGCCGCCCGGCGCCGACGGCCTCCTCTTTCTTCCCTACCTGCAGGGCGAACGCACGCCGAACCTCCCGTGCGGAACCGGCGTCTTTCACGGCCTCACGACCCGCACCATGACGCCCGCGCACATGGCCCGCGCCGCGATGGAGGGAGTCACCCTCGGCCTGGCCTACGGCCTGCACCGGATGCGCACGCTCGGCATCTCGCCCACGGAAATCCGCCTCACCGGCGGAGGCAGCAAGAGCGCCGTCTGGCGGCAAATCTGCGCCGATGCCTTCGGCTGCCGCGTCGCGACCCTCGCCGAGTCGGAAGGCGCCGCGCTGGGCGCCGCGATCCAGGCCCTCGCCGCCGTCGAGACGGAGAAACCGATAGCGGAGTGGGCGAATGAACTGGTCCAGGTCGATCCGAACGCGATCACCGCGCCGCGCGAGACCCCCGTCTTCGATTATTTCGGCGCGATGGAAAAGCAGGTCTCCCTCACCGCCGCACTGGTCGAGCGCGGCTTTTTATAATAGCGTTGGCCGCACCTAACCCCGCGCAAGCTTCCCCTCAACAAACCCTGAAAGGATGGTCCCATGTTCAGCCTGAAACCCTACGTCATTCTAATTACTCTCATCGCCACGTTGGGCGGCTTGCTCTTCGGCTATGACACCGCCGTGATTTCGGGCGCGGTCGGCAGCCTGCGCGTGGTCTTCATCAATCCGCAGAACCTCGGGCCCGACGCGGCCAACTCGCTCCTGGGCTTCGTCGTATCCAGCGCGCTCATCGGCTGCATTCTCGGTGGAATCATCGGCGGCTGGGTCAGCACCAACATCGGCCGCAAACGCGGGCTGATCATCGCCGCGGTCCTCTTTCTGGTCTCCGCCCTCGGGTCGGCGGCGCCCGAATTTCTCTTCGCGCCCATCGGCTCCGGCGGCGCGGCTTATGTCTGGAACTTTGTCTTTTATCGCATCGTCGGCGGCGTGGGCGTCGGCCTCGCCTCCATGCTCTCTCCCATGTATATCGCCGAAATCGCCCCGGCGAAAATCCGGGGGAATTTGGTGGCGTGGAATCAACTGGCCATCATCTTCGGCATGCTCGTGGTCTACTTCGTCAACTACGGGATCGCCGAGGCCGGCGGGGCCAACAACGACGTCTGGCTCAACGCGGTCGGCTGGCGCTACATGTTCGCGTCGGGCGCCATTCCGTCGGCCCTCTTTCTGGGCCTGCTGTTTTTCGTGCCGGAAACGCCGCGCTATCTCATGCTCAAAGACCGCGAGGAAGAGGCGCGCGCCGTGCTCTCCAGCCTGGTCACGCCCGAGGAAACGGAAACGGAACTGGCCGACATTCGCGCTTCCCTGGCCGAACATCATTCCGGCAAATTGTTCTCCTTTGGCGTCCTTGTCGTCGTCATCGGCATCATGCTTTCAGTCTTCCAGCAATTCGTCGGCATCAATGTCGTCCTCTATTATGCGCCCGAAATCTTCAAGGGCATGGGCCTGAGCACGGACGCCTCGCTTCTCCAGACCATCCTGGTCGGCGGCGTCAACCTGGCTTTCACCGTGGTGGCCATCGTCACGGTGGACCGGCTGGGGCGGGTGCCGCTGCAAATCATCGGCGCGCTTGTGATGGCCGTCAGCATGATCGCCCTCGGCGCCGACCTGATGATGCATGACAAGGGCACGCTGGCCCTCGTCTGCATGTTGGTCTACATCGCGGGATTCGCCGTCTCGTGGGGCCCGGTGACCTGGGTCCTGCTGAGCGAAATCTATCCCAACCAGATTCGCGGCAAGGCCATGGCCGTCGCCGTCGCCGCCCAGTGGATCGCCAATTACGTGGTGAGTTCCACCTTCCCCATCCTCAAGGACAGCCCCGCTCTCAAGGCCCAATTCGACGGCGGCTTTCCCTATTTCGTCTATGGCGTGATGGGAATTCTGGCCGCCCTGTTCATGTGGAAATTCGTCCCCGAAACCAAGGGCCGCACGCTCGAACAAATGCAACACCTGTGGCAAGGCCCCGGCGAAGAACCTTGAATGACGCGGCGGTTCGTGACCGTCGCGCGTTTCCTGGATCTATTTAGCGGCACCTCGTTCCCAAGTCTGTTTCCATTTATACCAATTCCAAATTGATTTTGGTCTAAACAATCGGTCATCCTGAGCTTGTCGAAGGATCAGTTCGGAGGGGTTTTACCGAGGCGGAACTGATCCCTCGACAAGCTCGGGATGACGGAAGGGTAAAGAATAAATTTTATTGAGAAATGGTATTATAGCATTTTAACATTTTGCGCACATCACTTTTGGGTGGCCCGGACTACTTGTTGTCCGGGCGCGCGCAGCGCGCAGGAAGCGAATCCCTTCGTCTTATCCATTGTGATTACCCCGTGCGGATGAGGCAAATCGCTCCCTGTCGCCTTCGGCGACCCGGGCAATAAATAGCCCGGGCCACCCGAGGATGAAGCGTGCACAATATCTTAATATGCTCTAAAATAGGCGTACTTGGACGACGTCTCGGCGATCCTAGACCGCCGCAAGGGATGCATCGCAACCCTGAAAGGGTTGCAAGCATATAGCCCAGGGTTGGGGCGGGGACACGTCCCTCGCCGCTACCCTGGGTAAGCAGGCAACAGTCGTCAACCCTGTAAGGGTTGAAGCAGGGTCGCCGAGCGTGTGGGATAAATTTGCTTCAACCCTTTCAGGGTTGATCGCATCGGGATTTACCCTGGGTAGGCGCTTCGCGCCAACCCAGAGCTGTATGATTCCAACCCCGTTGGGGTTGGAGAAGAAGTGCGGCGGTCATAGACCGCCGCTACAACTATTGCCCCTCTCCGCCCGGTAAGCTCGGCACTTCCTATTCAGGCATTTCCGTTCCTGGTATATTCGGCATCGGCATGACTTGATACCCTGCGGGCGGCTCGAAGAGCGAGGCGTCCTGCGGGCCGGGCTTGTAATTCTTCCACTTCGCGGTGAAGGAACCGTCCGCCGCCGCCATTTGGACCGGCACCTTGCGGGCCACATCGAGCCAGAAGTAGAAAACCTGCTTGGTCTTGTCCGAAGTGACCTTGTACTTCGTGCACGCCACTCCATCGACGGCCTCCGGCCCGACCAGTTCAAACTTTCCTTCCGGTCCGAACGAGGCCGCCGTGCGTCCCTTGAATTTATCCGGGTCATAGTCCATTTCCATGATCATTTTCTGGGACACCATGACATGGTAAATCTTCCGCTTGTCCTTGCGGATGATGGTCGCCATCTCCATGCCGTTCATCGCCATTTCGCTGCGCATTTTATCCCCATCCACGTAGGTCTTCGATTGGATGGCCGTGCCGTCCTTCGTCGTGATCGTCAGGTCGGCGCTGTATTGTTTCTCCATCGCGAAGGGAGGCACCCCTGCCTGGGCGGCGAGCGGTTCGGGACGCAACAAACAACAACCGGCCACGACGGCAAAAACGAGACGGGAAGGATTCATCCCCGCATCTTCGACCGGCAAGACCATCCCCGCAAGCGCGCAGTTTGCGACGCGCCTGCGAACGAAAGTAAGCTGATTGCCAAATCCCTACTGCCCGCCGCCGCCTCCTCCGCCCGGCATGACGGGCATCGTCATCACCTTATAATCGGCGGGCGGCTCGAAGAGCGAGGCATCCTGCGGGCCGGCCTTGTAATTTTTCCAGAGAATGATGAAGGAGCCGTCCTCGGACGCCATCTTGACCGGAGATTTGGCGGCGGCATCGATCCAGAGAAAGTTGACCTTGGTGGACTCGTCGGAAGTCACCTTGTATTTTATGCAGGCCACGCCTTCGGCCATCTCGGGCCCGATCAATTCAAATTTACCTTTCGGCCCCGAGGCGGCGGCCATTGAGTTTTTGAATTTGTTCGGATCGTAAGGTATCTCCATCACCATTTTCTGGGTCACCATCACCTGATAAACCTTTTGCAGGTCGGGCCGGACGATCGTCGCCATTTGCATGCCATTCATACTCATTTCGGTGCGCATTTTGCCGCCATCGCTGTACATCTTTGAGGTGATGGTCCGGCCCTTGGCGGTGGTAATGACCATGTCGGCGCTGAATGACTTGCCCCATCCAAAAGGGGCCTCTTGGGCGGGGAGCGGTTCGGGACGCAGCAAACAACAACCGGCCACGACGGCAAAAACGAGACGGGAAGGATTCATCCCCGCATCTTCGCCCGGCAAGACCAAGCCGACAAGCGCCAAGATCGGGTGACCGAATATCGTTTTGCCCAACCGGCCCCTGCGCTAACATGCGCCCGATGAGCCAAGAGCCCCCATTGCCTGTCTCCCTGAACGAGCCTCTGATCCCCGACCCGGCCCGGACCATCCAGGCCGACGCCGTTTTTCGCGAGACCGCCCCCGGCCATCGCCCGCCGCCGATGCGCAGTCTTCTGTCCGGGATCAACTGGGCCGACCCGCAACTTCTCTGCGTCGAGGCCACGCTTGTCTTCATGCTGTTAGGCGGCTTTGGGACGTCCCTCGGCCTTCCCGCCGGGCTCAAGTTTTGGTTTTTTCTCGCGGCCTACCTCGCGGGCGGATGGCGCGGCACGATCAAGGGCGTGCGCTCGCTGCTTCACTTCACAATCGACGTCGATTTGCTGATGGTCCTCGCCGCGCTCGGGGCGGCCTATGTCAACCATGCCTTCGAGGGCGCGATGCTGCTGTTCCTCTTTTCCCTCTCGAACACGCTGCAGGAAATGGCGCTCGAACGGAGCCGCTCGGCCATCTCGGCGCTGATGAAATTGCGTCCCGAAACCGCGCTCTGCAAACGCGGCGCGGAAACCGTCCTGGTGCGGATCGAGGAGCTGCTCGTCGGCGACATCGTCATCGTCCGGCCCGGCGAAAGCATTCCGGTCGACGGCGTCGTGGTCGAAGGCGCGAGCAGCGTGAATCAGGCGTCGATCACCGGCGAATCGCTGCCGGTCGAGAAAAAGCCGGGCGACACGCTCTTCGCCGGCACGCTCAACGAGCAGGGCGGCCTCGACATGCGCGTGACCAAACTCTCCACCGAATCGACCCTCGCCAAGCTGATCGAGATGGTGGAAAAAGCGCAGGGGCAGAAGGCGGCGACACAGCGGTTCCTGGAAAAGGCGGAGCAATGGTACGCGATGGGCGTGATCCTCTTCACCACCGCGCTGATCCTCGTGCCGATCTATATTTTCCACGAGCCTTTCCAGTCGAGCTTTTACCGCGCGATGACCGTGATGGTCGTCGCGTCGCCCTGCGCGCTGGTCATCAGCACGCCCGCGTCGATCCTCTCCGCCATCGCGGCGGCGGCGCGGCGCGGCGTTCTCTTCAAGGGCGGCGTTTACCTCGAAAAAGCGGCCGCCATCGAAATCGTCGCCTTCGACAAGACCGGCACGCTGACCGAGGGCCGGCCCGTCGTGACCGATCTCCACGTTATCGTCCATCCGCAACACAGCGAATCGGACACCGCCCTAGCGCGCGAGGAGCTGCTCTGGCTCGCCGCGGCCGTCGAGGCGCGCAGCGAGCACCCCGTCGCGCGCGCCATCGTCGCCGAAGCGGTGCGGCGCGGGATACCCGTCGAGCGGTGCAGGAAATTCCAGTCGGTCGCGGGACATGGCGTGAGCGCCGACGTCGCGGACCGCCGCATCGCCGTCGGAAATCTCAAGTACTTCGACGGCTATGAATCGCCGGAAAGGACCACGCTGGAAACGCAGATGGACCTCCTGCACGACGAGGGCAAAACGGGGATGCTGGTGGGCGAAATTCTCGGCGAGGAACAGAAGCCGACCGTCCATTACCTCGGCTTCGTCGCCGTCGCCGACAAGGTCCGCCCCGAAGCGCCCGCGATGATCGCGAAATTGCGCGCACTGGGCGTCAAGCGCATCGCGATGCTCACCGGCGACAACAAGCGCGTCGCGGCGGCCGTCGGCAAGGCGTGCGGCGTCGACGAGGTCCACGCCGATCTCCTGCCGCAGGACAAAGTGCGCGTGATCACGAAGCTGAAAGAGGCGGGCAAAACGGCGATGATCGGCGACGGCGTCAACGACGCGCCCGCGCTGGCGACCGCCGATGTGGGCATCGCCATGGGCGCCGCAGGGACCGACGTGGCCATGGAAACCGCCGACGTGGTGCTGATGAGCGACGCGCTCGACGGCATTCCGTTCACGCTCGCGCTGAGCCGCCGGGCGCGCACCGTGGTCTTCCAGAACCTGAGCTTCGCGCTCGGCGTCATCGTGGTGCTCATCATCAGCGCGCTCGGGTTTAATCTTCCGCTGCCGCTCGGCGTCGTCGGCCACGAAGGCAGCACCGTCCTCGTCTGCCTCAACGGCCTGCGGTTGCTCGGGTTTAAGTAGATCGGGTAGCCCGGACAACTTGTTGTCCGGGTGCGCGAAGCGCACAAGAAGCCACCCTCAAGTTACCGGGTTAGAAATGCATTTTTAGGGGTAGCCCGGACAACTTGCTGTCCGGGTGCGCGGAGCGCACAAGAAGCCGCCCAAAATCTTGCGAAAATAAAGAATCATAGTTGATTAGGCCGCAGACCACACTAAGCCGCATGGACTGTTCCAAACACTTTCAATCTGCCATTCTTAGGCAATGTCTCGACCCAAGCGTCTTCACATTCCAGGGCACCGGCATTTCGTTACTTTTAGCACATACAAACGTCGGTGTTATTTAAACCCCGCTCGGACTCGCGACATCGTTGTGGAGGTCTTGCAAAAGGCGCTGACTGCTCACAATACTTTTTGCGCCGGATTTGTAATTATGCCTGATCATGCACACGCGATCTTATTTGGCGACGAAAAGTTCAACGTGAGTCAGTTTGTACAAGTCTGGAAGAAGACAACGTCTTATCGGATCAGACAGTTCTATGAGAAGGAGTTTCCCAATTACGAAATGGCTTGCCCGAAAAGCGGACCGATCTGGCAGGCGGGTTTTTATGACTTCAACATCGATTCCGACACAAAGAATAATCAGAAACTCGACTACATGCACCACAATCCGGTCGAGGAAGAGCTCACCGACGTTCATGTCTCTTGGAACTGGAGTTCGGCGAAGTTTTATGAGTTAGGGGAGAGTGTCGGTGTAACAATTACGTATTAGAATGTGCGTAATTCTCCGGCGGCTTCTTGTGGCCTGCGGCCACCCGGACAACGAGTTGTCCGGGCTACCCCGAAAGAATAACCATTGACGCATCTCGATGCGTGGATGTAATGGCAGGCAGGAAAAACATGTCCTTCCGCGCGCTTTGGCAGACCCTCCACGATCCCACCCGCCTGCGCATTCTCGCGCTGCTCGAGGAGGAGGAGCTTTCCGTCGCCGAGCTGCAGGAAATCCTCCACCTCGGCCAGTCGCGCATCTCGACCCACCTCGCCCATCTTCGCCGGGTCGGCCTGGTCCAGCCGCGCCGCGAGGGCAAGCGCACCTATTATTCGCTGGTGAAAAAGCCGGGCCGCGAGACGCGCCAAATCCTCGACTCGGCCCTGCTGACTTTGGCCGAAGTCCCCGGCGCCAGGGCCGATTCGTCCGGGCTGAAAATCGTCCTGGAAAAACGGCGCACGACGGCGCGCGAATACTTCAACCGGGTCGCGGGCCGGCTCGGCAAGAGCTTCTGCCCGGGGCGCACCTGGACGGAGATCGGCCCGCTGCTGGCGCAACTGGTCCCGCGCGTGGTGGTGGCGGACCTCGGCGCGGGCGAAGGCTGGCTCTCTCAACTGCTGGCGCGCCGCGCGGAAAAGGTGATCGCGGTCGACAACTCGCCCAAGATGATCGCGTTTGGCCGGGCCGAGTCGGAAAAGAAAGGCATCGCGAATCTCGAGTACCGACTCGGCGATCTCGCCGCGCCGCCGATCCCGGCCCGCAGCGTGGACATCGTCATTCTCAGCCAGGCGCTGCACCACGCCGCCAATCCGCAGCAGGCCGTGGCCGCCGCCGCGAAGCTCCTGCGCAAGGGCGGACGGCTCATCGTGCTCGACCTCAACCAGCATCATTTCGACCAGGCGCGCGAGCTTTACGGCGATTACTGGCTCGGCTTCAGCGAGGCCGACCTGCGCGAGTGGCTTGCCGCCGCGGGACTCGATCAGATCGAGGTGCAACTCCTCACGCCGGAGGCCGAACCGCCCCACTTCCAGCCGACGCTCGCGAGCGGCGTGGCGGCGTGAGGTCCCGCCCGATTGGGGATTGGCCGGCTACTCGGCATTGATCGTAAAGTGGGCGGAAGGCGTCACGCACACAGGCGGCAGGTATTTGAGCAGAAGGCGCTTGTCGTCGTCATTTAAATCGCCGAGAATAAAAAGGGGTAATTGGGGAATTCCTTTTTCTCCGATCTTTATCTTCTCACCTCGGGCCAGGAGAAATAAACCGGCGCAGAAAATCCCCCCTTCATCCCCCACCGCGACGTCGATTTGAACCGGTTGGCGGGCGTCCAGTTGAAAGGATGCTCCCATAAACAAAGGCGTGACACCCCCTTTACCCGGCAGCAGGACCCCTCCCTCGGGTGTGCGGGGAATCCCGAGATAGCCCTTATCCGAGGCGTCCGACACGATGCGGCCATCGATCCTCACCGCGAGAAGATTGTCCCCAAAGCCGACGAACTGGAAGAATCCCGGGGCATCCGGGGTAAAGGACCCGTGATAATGGGCAATCCAAAACGCCTCGGTGCTCGAAGGAGTCTTATACCATTTCTCAATAAAATTTATTCTTTACCCTTCCGTCATCCCGAGCTTGTCGAGGGATCAGTTCCGCCTCGGTAAAACCCCTCCGAACTGATCCTTCGACAAGCTCAGGATGACCGATTGTTTAGACCAAAATCAATTTGGAATTGGTATTAAAGGCCTTTCCCGCGTCGTGATCGGGTATGGGGGGGAAAAAGAAAAATCTCGAATAAAGCTCGTGGTTCGATTTGTAACAGGGGACATTCTCCGGAGGCTTCCATCCTTTGGTGAAAGCGCGAATGACATCGGCATATTTGCCTGGATTCATGGGTTGTTCTTTTCCGCCGTCGCTCTTCGTAAAATCAAAAAAAGTACCCGTCAGTCCCGCCGCACCGTTACCGGAAGACGAGCCAAAAAAACCGTTTCCCGAGCCGCTGCCAGCGCCCGCGCCAAGGCCCGTGCCCACCGGCGCCTGCTGAGGCAGGTGACTGAGCGCCTGGTCCAAGACCTTGGACGTATCGACCGTGAAGTTATTATTGAAGCTTGTGATCGTACTCCTCGGCGTAACCACCGGCACCACCACCGGCTGCGCTTCCATTTGAGGATTGGCCGCCGCGGCGCTGGGGGGCGGGGGCGGCGCGGGTGGTGGCGGAGGCACCTTCACGGCCACGGCGTGAAACTCGTCGGTGGGCGGAGGAGGCGCGGCTTCCAGATCACCCATGTGGCGACCATCAAAAAAAGAATCAGATGGAACAAGAGCGCGCCGAAAAAGAAACCGGAGTGCACCAATCGCTCATTCCATTTTTGTTTGCGAGGATCGGGTGCGTTGGCGTGCATTTCAGCGTGATCTCAACCGAAGCATATCCCGCCGGGCGATAAAGGCAAAGACAACCGCCTCGCCATTCTTCTCACACCCCGTCAAGAATGGGCCGCATCTTCGACAGGCGGACGTTGACATCCCGCGGCGTTTCCTCCATTTTGAACGGCTATGGCTAATACTCGTTCTGCCGCAAAGCAGGCCCGCGGCGCGGTTCGCCGCCGCGCCCTTAACCGCTCACAGCTCGGCGCCGTGCGCGTTTCCGAAAAGAAAATCCGCGCCCTGGCCAAGGCCGGTAAAACGGAGGAAGCGGCGAAGCTTCTCCCCAAGTTTCAATCGGAGATCGACCGCGCCGCGAAGAAGGGCGTCGTTCATCGGAACACCGCGTCCCGCCACAAGCAGCGCGTCGCCGCTCTCTTCAAGCCGAAGGGGTAGGGGCGTGAATTCCTGCGCGATAGCGCAAAAGATATTCAGGGCCTCTGACTGGAAAGGGCCGGGAGGTCAATCTCTTCGCGTCCCACTAATCAGTGGACGGCATGGGATTGGCGTCCCTGCCAAGACTTTTGTTATTGGCACGCTTGAGTGGCGCTGCTACCACTTTGTCGCTTGAGGATTACGCAATTTATCCTGCTTTTTACCGCCTTTTGTGTAACTTCCGCAATTGTGCCTTTGTGGGGACAGTCCCTCGGCGGCCCAACCATCCCGAGCGATTCAACCACTCCGAGCGTCTCAACCACTCCGAGCGTCTCAACCACTCCGCCCACGAGCAGCGCCGGCGATGCCTCGGTGACCATCCGGGCGGATGGAGAGAATACCTATGTCGGCGAAATCGCCACGGCGGATGACAACGTGGTGGTCCACTACAAGGACGATGTCATCTTCGCCGATCACATCGTGTTTGATCGCTCCACGAGGGTCCTGATTGCGACGGGAAACGCCCGGATCTTCTCCGGCAACCGCATTTATCGGGGCGACAGCATCACCTACAATCTCGACACGAAGGCGATCACGTCCGCCAATTTCAGCGGGGCGGATTATCCCCGGTTTTTCGCGGGCCGGCAGGTCACCACGCCCGGAGCCAACCACTACCACCTGACCGACGCGATGTTCACCACGAGCAACCGGCAACACCCGAGCTTTCATCTCCAGGCCGGCACGATCGAGTATCGCCCGAACGATGAAGTCGTCCTCAAAAATGTCGTGCTCTTCGTCGGCGAGGTGCCGGTGTTCTACTTTCCGCTCATCGTGCAGTCCCTCACCGATTCGCGTCCGACGTATCAATTTCAGATCGGCGAGAGCGGCCAGTTCGGCTATTTCATGGATAACACGTACAACTGGGTGGCCAACGATAAAATGCGCGGCACCGTGGAGTTTGACCTGCGCGAAAAGCGCGGTTACGCCGGAGGGGTCGACGTGCAGTATTTCCCGTCTCCGACCAGCGACATCCTGCTGAAGACCTATTACGCCCAGGACAATCTCTACTCGCAAACCGACCCGACCGTTCCCAACGCGCCGGCCCGTGGCAATATCACCAACCACCACGTGTATGACGGAGTGCCTTTTGACAACCGGTACCGGATTGCCTACCAGCACCATCTCCAATTCGGCCCCGATTTCTCCTCCACGGCCGACTTGAACTTGTGGAGCGATCCTTGGATCACCCGCGACTACTTCCCCGGCGAATACCAGCAGGAGAACCAACCGGCGAATTTCATCAGCCTCAACCAATACAATCCCAACTTTACCATTTCCCTGCTCGCCAGCCCCCAGGTCAATCCCTTCTTCGAGACCGTTGAACGACTGCCTGAATTCATGGTCGAATCCAAGCAGCAGAAGATTTTCGGTTCGCCGATCGAGTACACCAGCCAAAGCAGCGTGGTGAACTTCCAGCTCAAATATGCCGACACCACCCATTTCCGGAACCCCCTCAATTACCCCTACACGTCCTTCCCCAATAACCTGCCGCAGGAGAGCGCCTACAATTTCTACCATCCGAACCAGGCTCCCGGATACAATGCATCCCAACTCAACAACTATAGCGCCTACCGTTACGACACCTATCACGAGTTTTCCTATCCGCACCAGTATTTCAACTTCCTCTCGCTCACCCCGCGGATTGGCGGACGCCTGACCTATTATTCCGACGACAACCAGAACATCACCGACACCGTCAACAACGACGGCCTTTCCAGCGACAAAATCCGCAATCCCAAAACACGGCTCGCGGCCGATGCCGGGCTGGAAGGCGATTTCAAGATTTCGCGCACCTGGCTCGACGTCTCCGACCCCAACCTCGGCATTAACGGCATCCGCCATGAGATCGAACCCTTCTTTGACGCCGAATACGCGCCTTCCCCCACCGTCAGCCCGAACGATATTCGCGGCTTTGACGACCGGCTGTATTCGACCCAGCTACAGCCCCTGGATTGGACGGCTTACAATTCCATCGACTCGATCGACCGGGAGGCGGTGCTTCGTTTCGGCCTGTGGAACAAAATTCAAACCAAGCGCGACGGGATCAATTACGATCTCGTCACATTGCAAACATATGCCGATGCCGACTTTGACCACAACTTTAGCGCCGCGACTCCCAACAGCACGCTCAGCAATCTATTCAATAACGTCCACATCAACCCGACGCCGCAACTCCAATTCCAAACCCTCAGCTCCGTGGCGACCAACAGCAACGGCTATAACGAAATCGATAATAACCTGACATGGAGTCCCGATCCGTCCCTCCGGTTAACGGCAGGGGAGAACTACATCAATCACAGCCCAATCTTTAGCGACAGCAACCAAGCCACCCTTGATATTTTCTACCGGATGAATGAACACTGGCAATTCGAGGGGCAGGAGCAGCTGGACGCTTCCACCTGTCATCAACAGCTTCAAAAGTACACGATTTACCGGGATTTGGACGCTTGGCAGCTCGCCCTGACCTATTCCGACAGTGAATACAACGGCCAGAGCAATCACTCCATCTCTTTCGCCCTCACCCTCAAGGCCTTTCCGAAGTATGAAATCCACCCGCCGGGATTGCCTGGTTTGTAGAATCTAACGCACGAACTTGCCCTACGCCTCCGGCAGGGGCACAATACACCCTTATGAATCTTGCAATTGTCGGGTCGGGTTACGTCGGGCTGGTCACAGGCGCTTGCTTTGCCGAAGTGGGCCACCGGGTGATTTGCGTGGATAACGACCTTAAAAAAGTCCACCAGCTTCAAGACGGCCTCATCCCCATCTACGAACCGGGCCTGGAAGAACTGGTGAAACAAAACGTGGCGGCGGGCCGGCTCTCCTTTACGACCTCCATCGGCGAGGCCGTCGCCGCTTCCAAGGTGATCTTCATCGCCGTTCCAACCCCGCCTCAACCCGACGGCAGCGTCGATCTGAGCTTTGTCGAAGGCGTCGCCCGCGAAATCGCCGTCCACATCAAGGAATACCGCATCGTCGTGGACAAAAGCACCGTCCCGGTCAAGACCGGTGAAAAAGTGGCCCAAACCATCAGCCGCTGCAATCCCGGCGCGGACATTGATGTGGTGAGCAATCCCGAATTCCTGCGCGAAGGTTCCGCGGTCGAGGACTTGATGAAACCGGACCGCATCGTCGTGGGTGTCTCCTCCGAGCGCGCCGTCGGCCCGATGAAGGAAATTTACGAGCCCTTCCACGCGCCCGTCATGTTCACGGACCTCAACTCCGCCGAATTGATCAAACACGCCGCCAACAGCTTCCTGGCCCTCAAGATTTCCTACATCAACGCCGTCGCCGCCATTTGCGAAGCCTCGGGCGCCAATGTCGAGCGGGTGGCCGACGGCATGGGAGCCGACAAGCGCATCGGCCGCGCCTTTCTCAACGCCGGCATCGGCTATGGCGGATCGTGCTTCCCGAAGGACATCTCCGCGTTCATCCGCATCTCAAGGGAGCTCGGCTACGAGTTTCGCCTCCTCGAGGAAGTCGAGGCGATCAACCGCGGACCAGAAGGAACGCTTCCTCAAGAAAATCCGCGAGGCCCTCTGGGTCCTCCGGCAGAAAAAAATCGGCGTTCTCGGCCTCGCCTTCAAAGGCAATACCGACGACGTCCGCAGCAGCGTGGCCATCGCCATCGTCCAGCAACTCATCGCCGAGGGCGCCGAAGTCCGCGCCTACGATCCGAAAGCGATGGAAAAAGCCCGCGCCCTGGTTCCCGAGGCAAGGATGGTCTCCAAACCCGAAGACGTCGCCGAAGGCGCCGACGCCCTCCTCGTCCTCACGGAATGGACCGAGTTCAAGTCGCTCGCCTACGCCGCCCTCAAGAAGCGCATGTTGAGCCCCCTCCTCTTCGACGGACGCAATCTCCTCGATCCGCAGGAAATGCGCGCCCTCGGCTTTACCTACACCGGCATCGGGCATTAATCCCGTTGGCCGCCACCCCATCTTGCCATGAATACCATCCTTGTCGGCGCCCAATGGGGCGATGAAGGAAAAGGAAAAATCATCGACGTCCTCACCGAGGAGGCCGACATCGTCGTCCGCTCCCAGGGCGGCAACAACGCCGGCCACACCGTCGAGATCGGGAAGGAAAAATTCGTCCTCCACCTCATCCCCTCCGGCATTCTTCGCCCGGGGAAAAAATGCGTCATCGCCAACGGCGTGGTCATTGATCCGGTCGCCCTGGTCGCGGAAATCGAAGGGCTCGAAAAACGGGGCATCAAGCTGGCCGGCCGCCTCCTCATCAGCGAAACGGCCCACCTTGTGCTGCCCTACCATCGCGCCCTCGACGAAGCGCGCGAACTGCGCAAGGGCCGCAACAAGATCGGCACCACCAAGCGCGGCATCGGCCCGGCCTACGGCGACAAGGCCGCCCGCACCGGCCTGCGCGTGATCGATCTTGTGCGTCCGAAAATATTCTCGGCGAAGCTGAAGAACCGCATCGAGGAAAACAACGCCATCCTCAAATCCCTCGGCGGCGCGCCGCTTTCGTTTCGCGAAGTCGATAAGGCCTACCTGGCAGCGGGAAGGAAGCTCGCCCCTTACATCACCAACACCGTCGTCTGGCTCCATGGCCAGTTGGAAAAACACAAGCGCATCCTCTTCGAGGGCGCGCAAGGCACCTTCCTCGACATCGATTTCGGCACCTATCCCTTCGTCACCTCCTCCAACACCACCGCCGGGCGGATCCTGCACCGGTTCCGGCATTCCGCCGCATCGGATGGACCGCGTCGTCGGCGTGATGAAGGCCTACACCACCCGCGTGGGCGAGGGCCCCCTTCCCACCGAATGCGCGGAAGTTTCCGACATGCTCCACGCGATGGGCCGCGAATTCGGCGCCACCACGGGCCGGGCGCGCCGCTGCGGCTGGTTCGACGCCGTCGCCACCCGTTACGCGCGGGTCGTCAATGGCATCGACGAACTGGCCATCACCAATCTCGACGGCCTCGACACGCTCGGGCAAATCCTGGTTTGCGTCGCCTATGACTATCGCGGCAAACGCATCCACTACCCGCCGAACGACGCTGGCGAGCTTCTCGATTGCCGTCCGGTCTACCGCAAATTCCCCGGCTGGCGCACACCCACCAGCACCATCCGCCATTTCAACGAAATGCCCGCCGCCGCCCAGCGCTACCTCAAGGCCCTGGCCGAGCTGACGGGCGCCCGCCTGCGCATCGTCTCGGTCGGCGCGCAACGCGAACAGACTTTCCAGGTATGACCTCCTCGGTAGCCGCCGCTGTCCCTGGCGGCGGTTCAGCGCCCCCGTCGGATGGCCCGGGTACGCCATGCGCGCGCGTGTCGCCCGGGTCGTCGAAGGCGGCTGAAAGCGATCAGTCTTTGCCAACCGGTCCGCCGCTAGGGACAGCGGCGGCTACCACGAACTGCCTCCGAGCTTGCTCCGAGATTCTTTGCTTGAGATCATAAGAATCACATGAGTCCCCCGCCCGCCTATAAATTTGGGAAGATACCCAAGCACGTCGCCATCATCATGGACGGCAACGGGCGCTGGGCCAAAGCCAAGAACATGATCCGCGTCCAGGGCCACCGGGCGGGCGCGGAATCGGTGCGCGAGGTCGTCAAGGCCGCCGGGGAATTCGGCGTGAAATACCTGACGCTTTACGCCTTCTCGGTCGAAAACTGGAAGCGGCCCAAGAGCGAGGTCCACACCCTCATGGGCCTGCTGGAAAGTTTCCTGCGCGATGAACTGGCCGAGATGATGAAGAACAACGTCCGGCTCCAGGCCATCGGACGCCTCTCCGACCTCCCCGGCCATGTCCGCGACCAGTTGCACGAATGCATCCAGGCCACGCGCGAGAACACGGGGCTGATTCTGATCCTCGCGCTCAGTTACAGCGGGCGCGTCGAGATCATCGAGGCGGTCCACTCGATCATCCGCGAGATCAAGCTCGGCCACCTCGACAGCGCGCAGATCGACGAGCAGGTCTTCAATCATCACCTCTACACCCGCTACTATCCCGACCCCGACCTCCTCATCCGCACCAGCGGCGAAATGCGCCTGAGCAATTTCCTCCTCTGGCAGCTCTCCTACACCGAGATCTACATCACCCCGACTCTCTGGCCCGACTTCCGCCGGCAGAACTTCGCCGAGGCCCTTATCGACTACGGCAGCCGCCAGCGCCGCTTTGGATCGCTGTAGGGCCTTTTACACTATTTTATGAACAGATCGCTCGTACTCGGAAAAGCCATCCTGAAAGAGATCTCTGCAAAAGTCCTCTTCCCTTTCGGCAAGCCAGAGGCTTGCTACAATCCTAGCCGGTGGTTGAGCCCGCAACGGGCGATACCACCGGAAAGAGGCCTCGAAGAAGAGCACCCCGGCAGGGGTGCCACCTCTGTACGACCCCTGCCGGGGTCGGACGCAGAGAAAATCGACTACCGGTGGTTTCGCGCCACGCGAGCGTGTCGCTCAACCACCGGCTAGGGTTGTGAAATCCCTTCGGGATTACCGCTATACTCATTCATGATCGGCATCGTTGATTACGACATCGGGAATTTGCGCAGCGTGCAGAAGGCCTTTCAGCACGTCGGCGGCGAGGCCGTCTTTGTCCGCACGCCGGAGGAAATCGCGCGGGTCGACGCGCTGGTGTTGCCGGGCGTCGGCGCGTTCGGCGATTGCGTGCGCAGCCTGGCCGCCTCCGGCATGTGGAACGACGTCCTCGCCTGGGCGAAATCGGAGCGGCCTTTCTTCGGCATTTGCGTCGGCTACCAGATGCTCTTCGAGTCGAGCGAGGAAGCCCCCGGCGAAAAGGGACTCGGCGTTTTTGCCGGGGAAGTGCGCAAGTTTTCCAACCGGCACGGCCTCAAAATTCCGCAGATCGGCTGGAACACGGTGACCGTGCGCCAGCCCCACGCGCCGCTCCTGGCGGGCATCGCCGACGGCGATTACGTCTACTTCGTCCACAGCTATTACGCCGCGCCGAAGGACGCTTCCCTTGTCGCGTTGGAGACCACCTACGGCGACACCTTCGCCTCCGCCGTCGCGCGGGGGAATCTTATCGCCACCCAGTTCCACCCGGAAAAAAGCCAGCGCGCCGGGCTGCAAATGCTGAAGAATTTTGTCGCGTTGGCCTTGGGTAGGGACGCGAGTCCCGTCGCGTCCCAAACATAAATAAGTCGGACGGCAGGGGACTGCCGTCCCTACCACATAAATATGCACATCTATCCAGCCATCGATCTTCGCGGGGGAAAAGTCGTCCGGCTCGAACAGGGCCGGGCCGAGGCGGAGACGATTTACGGCGACGATCCCGTGGCCGTCGCGGAGAGTTTTCGCGCGGACGGCGCGAAGTATCTTCACATGGTCGATCTCGACGGCGCGTTCACGGGCGAGTTGAAAAATCTTCATCTCGTCGCGGCGGTGGCCAAGACCCTTTCCCCGTCGCTCTTCATCGAACTCGGCGGCGGGATGCGCACCGAAAAAGCCATCGCGCAGGCGCTCGATGCAGGCGTCCGCCGCGCGGTCATCGGCACGCGTGCGTGCGAATCGCTTCCGTTCGTGCGCGCCGTGGTGGAAAAATTCGGCGCGGAACGGATCGCCGTCGGCATCGACGCGAAGGACGGCATCGTCTCCACCAAGGGTTGGACGGCCCCGAGCCCGTGGACCGCGCCCGATCTCGCCCGGGCCGTGGCCGCGCAGGGCGCGCGCACGATCATCTACACCGACATCGCGACGGACGGCATGTTCACCGGGCCGAACCTGAAGGCGCTGCGGGAACTTGCCGCCGCCGTGCCGCAAGCCCGGATCATCGCGTCCGGCGGCGTCGCCAATATCGAGCACATCCAGTCCCTTCGCACCCTGGGCGAAGCGATCGAGGGAGTCATCGTCGGCAAGGCGCTTTACGATGGAAAGTTGAAGCTGGCCGATGCGCTCCGTGCCGCCGCCTGATTCCGCTAAATGTTGCTCGCGCCTTTCATGAGAGGCTGCTAATCAATCACGGGACGAATCCGTTCCAACACCGTCAGAACCTCGGAAAATCCCTTATGAAAAAATTCATCGTTGAGTTCATCGGCACCTTCTTCCTCGTCTTTACAGTCGGCATGTGCGTGGTCAATCCGGCTGCGGGCGTGATCGCGCCGCTGGCCATCGGCTCGGTGCTGATGGTGATGGTTTATGCGGGCGGCCACATCTCGGGCGGGCATTACAATCCGGCTGTCACCGTCGCGGTCGCCCTGCGCGGGCGCATGGCCGCCACGGAGGTTCCCGCTTACATCCTCGCGCAACTCACCGGCGCGCTCATGGCCGCGGGAGCATCCTACTACCTGAAGGGGCCCAATGATCTCGCCGGCGCGCCGCCTCCCGCGTATGCGCTGGCTCAACTTGCGTTCGCGGAATTCATTTTCACCTTCGCGCTCGCTTACGTTGTTCTCAACGTCGCCACGGCCAAGGCGAACGCCGGGAATTCGTTCTACGGCCTGGCGATTGGCTTCACGGTAATGGTGGGCGCTTTCGCGGTCGGCCCCATTTCGGGCGGGGCCTTTAACCCGGCGGTCGCCACCGGATGCTGCTATCTGGGCCTTCTGCCGACAGTCAATTACCTCGCCTATATTGCCGCTGAATTGTCCGCCGGCGCGCTCGCGGCGTTTGTTTTCAAGGTGCTCAATCCCGACGATAAATAAAGCGTGATGTCCGGCGGTCATAGACCGTCGCTACAGCTTCCACGTCTTCACCAATTCCGGAAAGGTGCAGTCGCGGCATTGCGAGCAATCGGTCTGGCAGTAATCGTGGAAAATTTGGAGGAGTCCCTGCTGCACCAGCGCCTCGCGGCTTTGTTTCGGCGTCAGGGCCGAGATCAACAGGCGTTGCGAAGCAATGCGGGCCGCGTCATTGGCCGCGGCGGTGAGGTTCCGCAAGGCAACCTGCGCCGCCTCCGGGTCATCGAGCGAGACCATCGGCCAGAAGACGTTGATCAGGATGTCGTGAGCGCGTTCCTCGCCGAGCAGCCGGCAGGGCGCGCGCAACGGGGCGCCGGTGAGGGTCGCGTGCTTTTCCCAAAACGGATCGCGGATGGCCAGGAGCGTCCGGCTGAAGCGCTCCGCGTCCCGCGCTTTGATCGCCGCCAGCAGTTCCGGGACACGCGGCACGATTTGCGCCAGGGCCGCCAGCCGCCGCTCGGGCCGGTTGAGCGGACGCTGTCCCGCCAGGCGCCACTGATTTCGCGGCAGCAGCGCGTAATCGAGAGCGCCCCGCGCCTTCCACCAAATCTCCCACAGCTCGCGCAGCCAGCCGCGCGGCTCCGATTCGAGGCGCGTGACGCTTACATTGGGCAAAAAGCCGGCCAACCCGAAAAGGTGGGCGAGGCGCGCGTCCGGCTTCATGTCGCGCAATTTCGTCCACGGCAAACGCTGCGCCACAAGCCGCATCGGGACCCGGTTGGCGTGGAAGCCGAGCGCCTCGGCGAGCGCCTCGTGGAGAGCCTGCGCGGCGCTGGTCAAACGCTGCCGCCAGAACCAGCGCCGCGCTTTTTGCCGCAGGCGGAATAGTCCCGCGGCACGCAGGATGTCCGCGATTTGATCCGCGGGCAACCGGGCCAGTTCCGGCGAGCAGCGCCCCGGCGCCGCGCCGGGCAGCGGGCGCTGGAGCAGCGATGCGCAGAGCGGCTGCAGCTCGGGCCACGGCGCGACGAGTTGCGTGCCGAGCACCACCTGCGGCACGCGGCGAAAGGAGGCGGTCGCGGGAAAAAACGATTTCCCACCTTTGGCTTCCCACACGGCGTGGAGGACCGTTTCGTTATAGGCGGCATCGGCGTGATGGCCGTGCGCGTTCCAATCGGCGGGACGCAGGTGGACCTCGACGTTGCCGATGGTGAGGTCGTCAGGGGTTTTCGATCGGGAACCCGCCGCTGGGCCAGCGGCGGCTACCTGGGAAAAACGCACGACCGCCCGGGTGAAATCGGGCCCGCCGCCGTGATTCCAGAATCCGGGCTGGATGATTTCGACGGTGCGCCCGTCATCCGTGGCCAAGACCGGCTGGTAAAGCTGCTCGAACCAAAGCGCCTGGACTTCGAGTTCCGTGGGCGCGCGCGCCGGTTCCTCGCGCAGGGAACGCGGCGGCAGGTAAGGAAGGTGAACCGCCCCATCTTTCATTCTCGTAACTTGATTCCTAGCGGACTTAACTCATAAGTGAAGAACAACACATTATGAAAACCTGCTTGCTCCCTTTCGCCCTTCTCGTCCTTTTTAGCCTTTTGGCCGGCCGAACCGGCCGGGCGCAGACGCCATCTCCGGCGGGCCAGCCCCAGGCGCCCGTGCCGCAAGCCCCCGCGCTGACGGCTCCCCAGGGGAAAGTCGCGCCTCCGCCCGGCGCGGTCGATATCGCGCAGGAACCGATCGTGAAGATCGTGGCCAATGTCCAGCCCGCCGTGGTCAACATCACCGCGCAGCAGACGGTGCCGGAATACTATACGGCTTATAACCAATACTTTCAGCTTTATCGCGGCATGAGGAACAGGACGGCGCAAAGCATCGGCTCCGGGCTGATCATTTCCGCCGACGGATTTGTCATCACCAACGCGCATGTGGTCGCCATGGCGGAGAAAGAGAAAGAAGTCAGCATCACGCTCTCGTCCGGCTCGAAGTACCGCGCGCAGATCGTCGCCTCGGACGAGGACGCCGATCTGGCGCTGCTTAAAATCGAGGACAAGACGGCGCAGTTTCCCTACTTCGACCTCGCCTACACGTCGCCCAATCTTCTCGGCGAAACCGTGGTCGCGCTGGGCAGCCCGGCGGGCTACCAGAACTCGGTCAGCCACGGCATTCTCAGCGCGCTGCATCGCAGCTTCACGGTCGAGGACCACATCTACAACAACCTGATCCAGACCGATGCGGCGATCAATCCGGGCAACAGCGGAGGCCCGCTGATCGATCTCAACGGCGGCATGGTCGGGATCAATTCGGCCAAGCTCTCGGGCACGGCGATCGAGAACATCGGCTTTGCCATTCCAAACGATGTCGTGATTCCCTGGGCGAACGACGCCATGGCCGTGGCGAAGGGGCTGAAGCCCGCGCCCATCTCGACGACCGCGAACACGCTGGACATGATCCGCCAGCATCTGGGCCTGACGGTCAAAGTGCTCTCGCCGGACGATGCGGCGCAGGCGGGTTTGCAACTCAATGGCGGCCTGCTCATCACCCATGTCGATGAAAACAGCCCCGCCGGCCAGGCCGGTTTGCACGACAAAATGATCGTCGTGATGATCGGCAACCGGCAGATCACGGACGCAAGAAGCCTGCCGAGAGAGCTTCTTCACATGCAGAACGGCACTCCCGTCCGTCTGCAGGTCATCTTTGTCCAGTCGGTCGGGCCGCTGACGATTCAGCGCGGCGGTTCCGTGATGCTGACGGCGAGGTGATGGATCCTTGTCGTGTAGCGGCGGTTTATGACCGCCTGCGCGAAAGTCACCCCGGGCTCCGCGCCGCGAAACTTCTCAGGTAGCCCGGACAACTCGTTGTCCGGGTGGCCGCAGGCCACAAGAAGCAGCCAAAAGATTCGTGTTGAGAATCTTTAATCCCCTGGATTGAATTCCCCGAAGCTTCGGCTTGTATTTTCCGGGTGGCCCGGACAACTTGCTTGTCCGGGTCGCCGAAGGCGACAGGAAGCGATTTGTGGGTCACGCGGCAAAGCGTCGCTTCCTGCGCGCTACGCGCGCCCGGACAAGCAAGTTGTCCGGGCTATTCCATCGACGAGCGCCGCTACATTATTTGGCTTTTTCGGGAACGGGTTGTTTCGTACGCTGGGCACCCCATGAAATTGCCGCCCAAGAAAGTTAAGTCCAGCAAGTCACTCCATCGCCACTGGTCGGGACCGCTCGTTGAAGCGCCGGAACGCGCGCCAAGCCGCGCCATGCTGCACGCGGTCGGATTCGAGCGGGGCGATTTCGCGAAGTCGCAAATCGGAGTCGCGTCGACCTGGAGCCAGGTCACGCCCTGCAACGCGCACATCGACCAGCTCGCCCTCGCGGCGGCGGAAGGTGTGGCCAAGGCGGGCAGCAAGCCGCTCATCTTTAACACCATCACGATTTCCGACGGCATCTCGATGGGCACGCAGGGGATGAAATATTCGCTCGTGTCGCGCGAGGTGATCGCCGACTCGATCGAGACGGTGGTGGGCTGCGAACTTTTCGACGGCGTCGTGGCCATCGGCGGTTGCGACAAGAACATGCCGGGCTGCCTCATCGCGATGGCGCGGCTGAACCGGCCCGCGGTGTTCGTCTATGGCGGCACGATTTTGCCCGGCTGCTTCCAGAACGCGCGACGTGGACATCGTGTCGGTGTTCGAGGCGGTCGGCGCGCACGCGCAGGGCAGGATGAACGACGGCGACCTCGCCTCGCTCGAGGCCTGCGCCATTCCCGGCGCCGGTTCGTGCGGCGGCATGTACACGGCCAACACCATGGCCTGCGCGATTGAGGCGCTCGGCATGAGCCTGCCCAACAGCTCGGCCCAGAACGCGATTTCCACGGCGAAGAAAGACGACGCCCGAAGCGCCGGCGCGGCGGTGCATCGCCTGCTCGATCTCGGCATTCGCCCGCTCGACATCATGACGAAGAAGGCGTTCGAGAACGCGATCACGGTGGTCATCGCGCTCGGCGGATCGACCAACGCCGTGCTCCATCTGCTCGCCATCGCGCACGCGGCGGGCGTGAAGCTCGCGCTCGACGACTTCACCCGCATCGGCAAACGCGTGCCCGTGCTCGCCGACCTGAAGCCGAGCGGCAAGTACGTGATGGCCGCGCTGGTCGGCATCGGCGGCCTGACGCCGCTGATGAAGATGCTGCTCGACAAGGGCCTGCTCCACGGCGATTGCCTGACCGTGACCGGCTGGACCGTGGCGCGAAAATCTAAGCAAGGTGAAGCCCTATCCCGACGGGCCAGGACATCATTCACGGCTTCGATAATCCGATCAAGCGGACGAGCCACCTTGTAGTCTTTTACGGCAACCTCGCGCCGCTCGGCGGCGATCGGCAAAATCACCGGCAAGGAGGGGGAGAAATTCAGCGGCACGGCGCGCGTGTTCGATTCCGAGGAGGCGTCGCTCAAGGCGATTCTCGGCGGCAAAATCAAAAAGGGCGACGTGGTCGTGATCCGTTACGAAGGGCCGAAGGGCGGTCCCGGCATGAGGGAAATGCTTTCGCCGACATCGGCCATTTCCGGACGCGGCCTGGGCAACGACGTGGCGCTGATCACCGACGGGCGGTTTTCCGGCGGCACGCATGGCTTCGTGGTGGGGCACATCTCGCCCGAGGCGCACGTCGGCGGCCCGCTCGCGCTGGTAAAGAACGGCGACCGCATCGTCATCGACGCGCGCGCGCGCCTGCTCAACCTCGACGTGCCCGCGCGCGAACTGGCGAAGCGCCGCAAGGCGCTCAAGCCGCGTCGCGCCGTGAAAAAGCGCGGCGTCCTCGCCAAATACGCCGACCACGTCAGCCAGGCCCACCTCGGCGCGATTACCGATGGGGGGTTGGAGTAATTAGATGTTTTATGAGTGAAGAATCACTGCAAATTGTCGTGGATTTAGCAAAGAAAGAAACTTGGAAAAGAGGTTCTGATGTGTCGGTTCAAACAATGGCAGCGCAGAGGATTAGCCATGAATGGCAGAAGGACGTTTTAACGCATTTTGGTAAAATATTCCGCAATGAGTATCCAGTAGCTCCGTTAGGTAATGAACGCATTGATTTGGTAGATGAAACAGATGGAATAGCCTTTGAACTTAAGGTTTCGCCAAATAACGTTCATTTTGAATTCTATCGCAACATTTTTAAAGTGGCTGTGCATAATAGAGAATCTCAAAGTTTTATGATCAAGCGGCTCGTTTTTATTACTCCTGAGGAGGGAGCCGCAAAATTGCGTAGCTCTTTTGTGAAGAGCGTGTTGGCAATTGCGGTGGCTCAGCTTGGTTTTAGTGTAGAAGTCGTAGGTATTTAATCTTCCCCTCGTTCCAAGACTCCAGTTGGGAATGAAGAGTAAGCCCTTCCGTAGGAGTTGAACCCAAGGCCAATCTCCGTTAGGGTAATTCCATGAACGAGCGAATCGTCCTTGATCCTGCGGTCCATCACGGTAAGCCCGTGATCCGGGGCACGCGCGTCCCGGTGGCCACGGTAATCGGCAGCCTTGCGGGCGGAATGTCCCTGGAAGACGTCGCCCGTGAGTACGAGATCGCGCGGGCCGATATTGAGGCCGCTTTGTCTTACGCGGCGGATTTGATCGAGAGTGAGCGTGTTGTTGCCCTCTCCCAATGAAGTTTCTTGTAGATGAGGACCTGCCTCGCTCGGTCGCGCCCCTGATTCGGGAGTTGGGACATGGCGCGGAGGATGTACGGGATGTCGGTCTTCGAGGAGCGCCTGATTCCGAAATCGCCGCCTACGCTCAGACCCATAAGCTTTGTTTGGTTACGGCGGATGGAGGCTTTGCGAACATTCTTAACTACCCACCTCGGGACTATGCCGGATTTGTTGTGCTTGATCTTCCACCCCGCGCGACGTTACCGATGATCCTAAAATTGTTGCGCGAATTTTTTGCCCAATCGGAGCTTATTAATGATCTTCCCGGCAGACTGGCCATCGTGGCCTTCGGGCGGGTTCGTTTAAGGGAGACGTAGGCCATCTTTTTCTGTTCAAGCCGGAAACGGATGCTTAAACTTTTCGCCTTATGACCCACATCAAGCTCTTTATTCCCGGTCCGGTGGAAGTGTCGGAAAAAACGATGCGCGCGTTTTCGCGGCCCATGATCGGACATCGCTCGAAGGATTTCGAGGCGCTCAACAGGGCCATCCAGCCCGGCCTGCAGCAGTTGTTTTACACGAAGCAGCCGGTGTTCGTGAGCACGAGTTCGGCCTGGGGCGTGATGGAGGGCGCGATTCGCAATCTGGTGGGCAAGAAGGTGCTCTGCTGCATGAACGGCGCGTTTGCCGACAAGTGGCTCGACGTGGCCAGGAAATGCGGCAAGCAGGCCGACTCGTACCAGGTCGAGTGGGGCCAGCCGATCATGCCTGACGTCATCGAAGCGAAGCTGGCCGCGGGCGGGTTCGACGCGATCACGGTGATCCATAACGAAACGAGCACCGGCACGATGAGTCCGCTGGAGGACATCGCGAAGGTCGTGCGCAAATTCCCCGACGTGCAGTTCATCGTCGATTGCGTCTCGTCGTTCAGCGCGATGAAAATCCCGTTTGACGAGCTGGGCATCGACGTGATGCTCGCCGGAACGCAGAAGGCGCTCGCGCTGCCTCCCGGCGCGGCGTTGTTCGCGGTGTCGGAGAAGGCCTACGCGAAGGCGGCGACGATCAAGGACCGCGGCTACTACTTCGATTTCCTCGAATTCAAGAAGAACCAGGAAAACAACATGACGCCGACCACGCCGAGCATTTCGCATTTCTACGCGCTGCAGAGCAAGCTCGATGACATCATGGCCGAGGGGATCGAGGCCCGTTACGCGCGGCATCTGGAAAACGCGAAGGTCGCCCGGGCGTGGGCGAAGGAGCGCGGCTTCGAGATGTTCCCGGCGGCGGGTTACGAGTCGATCACGCTGCTCTGCGCGAAGAACACGCGCAATGTCGATCTTGCCAAGCTCAACAGCCTGCTCAAGACCAAGCATTCGTGCATGATCAACGCCGGTTACGGCAAGATCAAGGGGATAACCTTCCGCATTTCGACCATGGGCGACGAGAGCACGGAAAATATCCGGCAGCTCCTGGGCTGGATCGACGGGTGCCTGGCGGAAATCTGATTCATGTAGCGGCGGTCTATGACCGTCGCTCTCCGCCTCAGCGCGCTTCCAGGACTAAAATAAGCCGGCCCTGGTGGAAATCGGGGCCGTTGATAAAAAGCGGCGTCCCTTCCCGGGGCTCGTACCTGCCTTTGGCCACGATAAACCCGTCCTTATAGATTTCGTAGTCGATGATCCTCGGCCCGCCGGGCTGCCGCCGCAACGGCTCCACGCGGATGAAGAAATCCTTTCGAGGCACGAACCATTGTTCCCATTCGTTGCGCAATTCCACTTCCTGCGCCTGGATCAGATCGTAGTGTTTGAAGCCGAAAACCTCGTGCAGGCGATGGCGCAATTTTTCAGGCGCGAGCGAAGCCCCCGGCGGCGGCGGTCCGTTTTCCGCCAGGTAGAGGCCGACCCAGACTTTCTCGCCGGCAAAACCCGCGCCGATGCCCAGCCCGGAAAAGGCCAGGAACAAAACCAGAAATCTAAAACTCATTTTCATTCGCCTGAACCTGGCTTCTCTTCTCCCGGCAGGCCTGACACCCGAGGCGCGACGCCTCCTATTCCGCTCGTCACAAGCTGTTCGGATCGTCCGCCGGCCGCGGGGGTTCCGCCCGCCCGGCGATGACCGTGGTCGGATCCAGGTAAGTCGGTTTGTCGGTGGCGGCATCCATGCCGGACAGCCAGACGACCTGCGCGCCGGCTGAGCGTGAATAGAAAGCGGTCGCGTAAATTCCCGGCGACTGGCTGTCCGCGGTGGCGAGCGATACGGGCTCCAATCGTCCGAGGATGAAATCGCCCATGACGAGGATGAGTGCAACGGCCGCGGCCGCCACGGCCAACCCGCGCCAGGTGGGATAATAGAGCCAGTTCCATCCGGAACGGGACTGGCTGGCGGGATAGAGCCGGTCCCTGAGAGCCGACCAGGCGCGGCTTTCCTGCCCCGGTCGAACCGGGCAGGTCTCAAGCAGGAGTCTTTTGAGTTCCGTATCGTGCATGGAGATGATTTGGTGGTGCTGCGTTTCTGGCTTCCCATTCGTATGACGATGGCTGGTTCAAAACAGTTCAGCTTTTCTTTCTTTTCTTCTTTTTCTTTTTCGCGCCCTACGCTCCGGATTCGGTGGCCTTTTTCAGTTTGGCCAGCCTGCGTCGCAGATGCTCGCACGCATAATGAAGCCTCGAGTTCACGGTCCCCGGCCTGCACCGCAGGAGTTGTGCCGTTTCTTCGAGGCTCATTTCGTCAACCAGCCGAAGCTGGACCGCGGCGCGATGCTCGACGCTCAATTCGGCCATGGCCTCGAAAATCGTCTCCCGAAGCTCCGTTTTTTCCAGGCCCGTGCTGGCCGCCGGCGCCACGCGGCCTTCGGGCATGGCCGGCTGGTTCTCGTCATCGGCCAGAGGCGAAAGGAAGGAGAGCCAGCGATCCGTGCGCTGCTTCTTGCGAATGGTGTCGAGCGCCTGGTTGACGGCGATGCGGTAAAGCCAGGTGCCCAGTTGGGAATGGCCCTCGAAGCGCCGAATATCGCGATGGGCCTTGATGAAGGCCTCTTGGACGACATCGTCCGTCAGGCTGGGGTTATTGAGAATGCGCTGGACGCTGCTCCAGAGCCGGGGGTAATGGTCCCGGTGCAATTCACCCCAGGCGGTCTCCTCGCCGGAGCGCAGGCGTTGCAGGTAATCGGGAGATGTGTCCACCCTACGCTTTTTACGGGCTGTCGGGCCAAAATCCCAGCAGAGAGTTTGCAGAGAGGTTGGAACTTAGAGCGGAGAACGAAGAGCCACTGAATTCTTGAATTCTAAGTTCTACGTTCTAAGTTCTTAATTCTCCCCTCCGTGACGCTGATCTATAATTATCTCTACAAGGAAATCATCCTTCTCACCGCCGCCATCATCGGCGTGCTGACGTTCCTCCTCGTGGCGGTGAGCATGTTCAAGGTCCTTCAGACGCTGATGTACACCGACCTGCCCATGTGGCTGGCGGCCAAGCTCATGTTCCTCGGCATCCCCTTGACGCTGACGTTGACCATTCCGGCCGGCCTGCTCGCGGCGGTGATGATCGTGTTTGGCCGCATGTCCTCGGATCGCGAACTCCTCGCCCTCAAGGCATCTGGTATCGGCCTAGCCCCCGTTGTCACGCCGGTCATCTTCCTTGCGATGGGTCTCAGCGTCCTCGACTACTGGCTGGTCGCTTACGTCGTCCCCGAATGCCAGAAGGAATTCAACGGCATGAAGCATGAGATCGTGACCAACAATCCCATGGCCTTGCTCAACCCGGAGGAGGTGGTCGACAAGATTCCGGGCTGGCGCATTTATTTCGCCAAGAAGGAGGGGACCACGCTCGACGATGTCATTCTCTGGCGTTTGGAGGACGGCACGAACCGGCTGACGAGTTCCATCCGCGCCCGCCGGGCCACCATCGACCTTGATCTGGAGCACCAGCAATTGGTGATGAAACTCCTGAACGGACGGGAGGAGGAGTATCCCCACGACGGGGACGCGATGAAAGTCCATCCCGGCGGCCACGGCGAGCAAATGGTCGAGGCGGTCTCGCTCAACAGCTTTTATGAAAAGGTGCAGAAGAAACTCGCCTGGATGACGCTGCCCGAAATCGAGGAAGTCATTTACGCCATGCAAAGCGCGCCGACGGGCGAACAGGCCTCGCCCTACCTCACGGAATTGCAGGCGCGCATTTCGTTTTCCATCACGGCGTTTACTTTTGTCGTGGTCGGCATCCCGCTGGCCATCCAGACCCAGCGCCGCGAGACCTCCTTCGGCATCATCATCACCTTCCTGATCGTCCTGCTCTATTATGTCCTGGGAGCGGTGGGGCGCGGGCTCAAAGCCCATCCGGGCATGTATCCCGAACTCATTATCTGGACGCCGAACATTCTCTTTCAGGTTGTCGGCTTTTATCTCTTTTATCGCGCCAATCGGAAATGAGTTTCCCGGAATAACAACCCTTTTACAGGCTATGAATACATCATTAACTCATAAAATCTCTCTTCCAGTCAGATCCCTGTCAGCCTTCGTTTATTTGTCTTTAGGACTCCAGGCTGTCCTGGGGCAAACACAATCAGTTCCGGCGGAGAATGATTCCGCACGGGTGGAACAACGCGTGGAGTCGTATCTAAAGCAGATGACCCTGGCCGAAAAAATCGATTACATCGGCGGTTTTCCACCTTTTTCGGTCCGGGCCATCCCTCGACTCGGTTTGCCTGAAATCAGAATGGCGGACGGGCCCATGGGTTGTCGGGGGAGTCGCGATAGCAAGCCCAGCACCAGCTACGGCGCAGGGGTGGCTTTGGCTGCGACATGGGACTCCGCTCTAGCGAGAAAAATGGGGGGCTCCATGGGAAGGGATTGCCGAGCCCGGGGCTTCAACGTCCTTTACGGTCCCGGGCTGAACATGAGCCGGTCGCCCCTGTGCGGCCGCAATTTTGAGTATATGGGAGAGGACCCCTGCCTGGCCGGCCAGATGGCATCTCATTTAATTCTGGGCCTCAAAGATGAAGGCGTGCTCGGCTGCGTCAAGCATTTTGCCGCGAATAACCAGGAATGGGACCGCGCTCACATCAGTGACGAGGTCGACGAAAGGACTCTTCGGGAGATTTATCTGCCGGCCTTTGAAACGGCCGTAAAACAGGGGCACGCGCAGGCGGTCATGTCCGCGTACAACTTGATTAATGGCGTCTATTGTTCCGAAAATGCATGGCTTTTGATTGACGTTCTGAAGAAAGGCTGGGGGTTTCAAGGGTTCGTGGTCTCGGACTGGAACGCTTCTCATGACGCGAAAAGAGCCGCGCTGGGCGGCCTGGATCTCGAGATGCCCAAACCCGACACCTTTAGCCCGACGGCGCTGCTTCCCCTCGTTGAGAACAAGACCATCCCGATTGAGGTGATTGACGACAAAGTTCGGCGCCTCCTGCGCACATTCATCGCGGCCGGCTTCTTCGATCGGCCCCAGCTTGAGCCTGACATACCGCTCGACGATCCGAAAAGCAATGCCGTGGCCCTCGAGGGCGCCAGAGCCAGCACGGTTCTCCTCAAAAATGACGGGAACCTTCTTCCGCTGAATCTAAATGTCCCCCAAACCATTCTGGTGGTCGGCCCCAATGCGACCCCCGCCGTTTTCTGCGGTTCCGGCAGCGGATTCGTAAAGCCATTTCATGCCGTCAGCGTTCTCGATGGCATCAAGGCAATCGCACCCAAGGCGGCCATCCTCACGCATCCCGGTCTGCAAAGTTCCGGGACGCCCGATAAATCATTCCTGGGCGAGGAGACGCTGAAAACGGCGGCGGAATCCGCGGACGTTATCATTGCCTGCGTCGGGTTTGGACAAAGCGCCGATACCAATTCCGCCCACCTCCCGTTTAACCCGGGTTGGCCCCAAAGAGAGGCCCGAGCTCTGGGCATCGTGGAGTCGGAAGAGTCCGACCGTCCCTTCGCATTGCCGGCGGCCCAAGTGGAAACCATGCGCCGGCTTGCCGCGCTGCATAAAAAGATGGTCGTCGTTTTAAATGCCGGGGCCGGGGTCGATCCCGCCGGCTGGCTGGACCAGGCGCCAGCCTTGCTTTGTGCCTGGTACCCCGGACAGGAAGGCGGAACGGCCATCGCCGAAATCATCACGGGAGCGGTCAACCCGTCCGCCAAACTACCCGTCACGTTTGCGAAACGGTACGAGGACTACCCGGCAGCGCCTTATTATCAGATCAATACCGGTGGAAAGACGCCCTACACGGAAGGGCTGAACGTCGGCTATCGCGGCTTTGATGCCTTGCAGACAGAGCCTCTCTTTTGCTTCGGATATGGCCTGTCGTACACCGCGTTTAAGTACGATGGCCTGACGATCGAGCCGTCTGGGAAAGATCAGGTCAAGGTATCGTTTTCGATTACAAACACGGGACAACGCGAGGGAGCGGAGGTGGCCGAAGTTTACGTGACGCCCGCCGCCGGTCCAATCTCGCGTCCTCCCAAAGAACTCAAAGGATTCGCAAAAGTCCTGCTCAAACCCGGCGAGAGTCAACGCGTTGAATCCACTCTTGATAATCGGGCGTTTGCCTATTGGAGCACGGAAAAGAATGATTGGGTCGTTGACCCCGGAACTTACGGAGTGCTCATCGGGGCATCCTCGCGCGATATTCGATTACAAGGCACGATTGCCAGATAGCCGGCGCCCCCCCTCATTTGAATCGGTAATTCTGCCTGTCCCATTTTTCGTACGACATTGACTTTTCAATTGAGTACATTTTCGGTGGTCACTTTACCTTGTCTCCCAAGTCGTACAGCGTCAATCAACCGCGTGAAGCTCGCCTAACAGGTAATCACAATTGATGAGAATATTGAAAAATGAAAAAATAACTCTCGATTATTCCCGACGAGAGTTTATCGGTCACGCTGGCTGCGCCTGCGCAGGTTTGGTTGCTTTTTTCGCATCACCAAGGTTGCGCGCCCAGTCCGCCAGCGACCCTTCGCAACCAGTCGCCACAACAGCGAATCCGCCCGAACCGATGCATCCGCCGACGGCGGCGATTGAAGATCAATTTACTCCCCTGCCAAGCAAGGCCGTCCAGTTTCATGGGTACCTTGAAGACTACCTGCAAAATTCCTTGATCCATTGGAACAAAGGAGTGGTTCCTTACGCTGCCTTCGTTCAAATGTTTCGAATGGGACGGCAGTTCTTTGCCGAAGGGGAAATGTGGGGCAAGGCGGTGCGATCGGGAGCGATGTTTTACCGTTATACACAGGATCCTGGCCTCAAAGCTATTTTGCAAAAGACAGTGGCTGATCTTTTGACCACCAAACGCGCCAATGGCAGCATCAGTTGCTCCGACATTCCGAAGCAGCCCGGAGGTAATAAGGGAGATCTCTGGGAACGCAAATATGTCCTGCTGGGATTGGACGGATATTATGAGCAGGTGGAGCAAGACCCCGCAGTGCTACAGGCGATGATCGACGAGGCCGATTGCACCATCGCGCAGATTGGTTCTCCGCCCAAGGTTGGGATTACCGATGAGGGCTGGAGCCCAAATCATATCGAATCGAGCACCATTCTCGAACCCATTGTGCGGCTCTATAAGCTTACCGGATATCAACGCTATCTGGATTTTGCCAGCTATATCGTCAAGGAAGGCGGGGCCAAGGGGTACAACGTCATTGACCAATCATACCAAAACACGGATCCGGAGAAAATCGGCGGCCCGTATCCCAAAGCCTACGAAATGATGTCCCTCTTCGAGGGGGTAATGGAATATTACCGGGTCACAGGTAATGACTACTATAAGCAGTCGGTTCTGAATTTGTTTCATAACATTGGCGAAAAGGAGATCACTATCGTCGGCAACGGCGGCGGCGACCAGCCCTATCATCCTAATGTGGCCGGTGAAGCGTGGGATTACACGGCGCTGGAACAGACCAACCCCAATATAAATCGGGGAATGGAGACCTGCGCAGGGGTGACTTGGCTGAAATTGTGCAGCCAGGTCTGCCGCCTGACAGGAGACCCTTCGGCCATCGACGCGATTGAAAAATATGCCTACAACGGCTTGATCGGGGCCATGAAGCCGGAAGGAGATGGTTTCAGTTATGTCAATAAGCTCAACGGCGTGAAGACCAATCCCATGGGCTGGGGTGGAAAAATTGACGGGGTCTATGTGACCTGTTGCAACTTAAATGGTCCCATGGGGCTGGCCTACCTGCCCTATGTGGCCGTGATGAATTCGAAGACCGGGCCGGTGGTCAATCTCTATAACTCGGGAACTGCCAGCGTCACAACACCCGGAGGTCAGAACGCTGTCATGGAGATTAAAGCCGAATATCCCGTCACAGGAGACATCGCGCTAAACGTCACGCTCGAAAAGCCGGAATCCTTCACGATCCGGCTGCGCATTCCGGCTTGGAGCAACGTCACCAAGCTCACCGTCAATGGAACAACGGTGCAGGCCGTTCCCGGCACCTACGCGGAGTTGAACCGGCTCTGGTCCTCTGGCGACACGATCAACCTGACCATGGACATGAGCTGTCACGTTGTTCCGGCCCCGCATGGAAGTAATCCCGCGGGCAATAACTTTATTGCCTTGATCCGGGGACCGATTGTGTTGGTCCGGGACGAGAACATTGATCCCGATTATAATAAACCCGTGTCCATTCAGGCAAGGGATGGAATAGTCGAGCTTACCCCGGTGGCGACAACGCTGCCAACGACCAAGATGCAGTTCACTGTTCCCACCAGTGACGGAAATTCCATTCAAGTGGTGGACTACTCCACTGTCAATAACTGGAAGGGAAAACACATTTGCAGCTGGTTGCCGACCGTTGGAAACAGGTGAAAGGTAAATGGATCGAGAGAGAGCGCAGGGGAAGGCACCGAGCCAAGCGTCTTTTCATTCAGTGGAAATGGGGTTGCGGGGCCTTCTCCGAGGCCGCACGGTTGATTCCATTCCGTGCGCAATGGCCAGGTTCGCGATCCATTGAGGTTGCCCCAGCGGAGTGCCGCGCGCAACACCTTCCCTCGTTCTTAAACTCTATTTTGGAACGCCATTGTCTGTGCAACTCTGTTGCTGCCTCCAAGAAGATCGGCAATGGAGTTGCCTCTGGCTTGGATTTGTCATTGAAGTTGAGTCGGAAAACGGCAACGTCGCTCTTATTGCGAGGAAAGGTCGAGGATAAAGACTTTACCGTCATCGTAAAGAATCCGCCGCGATTGCTTCAGCTCAAGATACTGTTTGTTGGCGAGGACATATCTCGAATATTGATTCTTGCAGACAAGACCGAAAATGCCATGGTCATCCGTGTTACGTAAACAATGTGATAATTGCTTGTTTTGTGTATAGCTGTAGGCCAAGTAGCGAATCGAGTGTTGGAGTAAGTAAGCCGCGAGAGCTTCACCATCTTCATTTATAGGCCAACCAGGCGGAGGGCTTGCGCATCCTGGCCAGTCTGCCAGTAAAATCCGATTGTCCAAACCATCTAGTAGATAAGGATGTTGCAGCGTCGCAAGAATCAACCCGGTTCTGGGCAGCGCAGAATCGATCTGCTCATATTCCTCAAGCACTTCCGCAGAGCACAACGGCGTATCTTTAAGGCTCGTTCTAATCTCCCTGGTCATTTTTGCGTACTCATGTCCCAGCGGAATAAATGCCATGACAGCGACTAAAAGCAGGGGTGCGGCGATCATGCGTAAATATTGTCCGGGTTTCCAAAGAGGGCGTAGATGAATTTCCGTGTAAAATTGAAGATACATCAGTAAAAGCACGGGCATAAGTACCGGGAAATTGTACCGCCGGACGGTATCTCCCGCTGTGGCGAAATCGATGGCGATGGTTCCCGCCAAACAGGCGAGAGTCAACGCAAGCAGGACGTTCGAGTTGTCGTCCCGGCGTAAAAAGAAACGTTGAGCGAAACCAAGAACAGCGAGCGGAACGACAAAGATAACTCCCTCCCTAATCATATGGGCTGCCAAGCTTGCCGTCGATGCCGGTGAATATGGATAAGCCGTAAAATCATCCCCGGCTCCTAAAATCGGATAAAGGAATGTCCCGCAGGTGATCCGCATGGCGACCATCCAGGGGCTTAGGATAAACAGCGCGCCTATTAAAGTAAAAAACCAGCCCTTGAAGGCGAATTTCCATCCCTTCTCTAGTCCCCAAAGAAGATAGAGTGCCAGACAGAAGGCTGCCGCATGAGGCAGATAAACCGACTTCAACGAACAAATGGCTCCGGAAATAGCACCTAATAGAAAGGCATAAATACCCGGTCGTTTGATCAGATAGAGTGTCTGTGTTCCAAGAAAAACCAGAGCTAAAAAGAGAGCTGATGGAAGAAAGACGAAGGTCAGGTTGATATCCGTGGAAGGAATTGCCATCGCTATAATACCGAAAAGCGTTATTTCGAGGGGAGACAGATTAAACTGTTTCGCCAAGGCCAGGCTAATTAAGATGATGAGCGCGAGTCCCAGGTATTTGTCGGCCATTTGTATGTTCTGCAACGGCAGAGCGCCCATCACCAGAGCTTGCAAAAAGAAATTTCCTCCAAGGGAACTCTGGATTCTGCGCTCGCTAAAGGGGTCCTCTGCAAGGTAATGCATCTTCATCATCTTGACCGGTGTCGCGAGATAGAATTGCTCGTCGTCTGTTGGATAGTAATCATCCACTCGCGGAAGGCTCGCCATTCTAAATAGGAGCACAAAGATGAAACAAAGAACAGCGACACGCTGCCAAAGCCATGTTCCACTCCATGCAGATATAAGCGGCCTGATTTCAGGTATGATATTCCTATGGCGGGAGGCGGAAATCATCTGCATGAAAGCATATCCGGACCCGATAAGAATGAAGCTGATCAAAATCCAACCAATGATGAGGTGAAGCAGATTCAACCCCCCCCCAACGAAAACGGCAAAGGAAATGCCAACAGTAGCGGCAAGCCCCCCCGAACGTCCAGAGACCCAGCGACTTGCTAGTACATTAAGCACCAGGTTTCCCCAACCTATGAACCCAAGAACCATAACCGCACCCCACGCCTGGGCTTGAATAAAATGAAGCATGCAAAAGGACGGTAGCTATTTTCGCCGGAATTTCCCATTTGAGGCAACAGTTTTTGGCATGGATGGGTTCCTTTCTATGATTTTGGCTCAAGGCTTGTCGTTGACAAGACTTTTTCGGAAGTGCGTTTACGCGGCCTTCCCCGAGGCCGCACGGTTGACTCCATTCCGTGCGCAGCGGCCAGGTTCGCGATCCCTTGAGGTTGCCCCGGCGGAGTGCCGCGCGCAACACCTTCCCTCGTTCTTAAACTTTATTTTGGAACGCCATTGTCTGTGCAACTCTGTTGCTGCTTCCAAGAAGATCGGCTTGCCTCGGCAAGTGCGTTCCCAAATGGAGTTCACAGCCATCCCACAGGAAGTTTGGGAATAGGTAAAAAAGGGCTTGGAAGCGGATTAATCTCTTCACAAGAAGAGGGTATGACAATCTCAACCTCCAAGCCGAAGTTATTTTCCACTCTGGGCCAGATTTGTAAACTCATTCCTGTTCATCTTGTGCCGAAGCTGGCGCGGGAGACGGGGGTGGCGCAAAGGTCTCGCGCCTTTACGCCGTGGAGCCATGTGGTGACGCTGCTCTACGCGCAACTGGCCCACGCGCTGAGTTTGAACGATGTGTGCGATGGCTTGAGTTTCGTCGCCGGCAAGCTCCAGGCCATTCGCGGGGCCAAAGCACCGAGCCGCAACGGCTTTTCCCACGCCAATCGCGCGCGCGATCCGGAGTTGGTCCGGCGGCTGTTCTGGGCGACGTTGGAGCATTTGCAAAAGCTCTCGCCGGGCTTCGGCCACCGCACGGCGCGCCGGTACGGTTTTCGTTTCAAGCGGCTCATTCACTTGGTGGACTCGACCACACTCACGCTGGTGGCCAACTGCATCGACTGGGCGCGGCACCGGCGGCGCAAGGCGGCGGCCAAGTGCCATGTGCGGCTTGACTGGGGCAGCCTCCTGC
Source organism: uncultured Verrucomicrobiae bacterium (assembly GCA_963702985.1). Taxonomy (GTDB): domain Bacteria; phylum Verrucomicrobiota; class Verrucomicrobiia; order Methylacidiphilales; family UBA1321; genus JABDGH01. Next base: position 2,724,633 of record OY969777.1, on the reverse strand, counting down.
CGCGCTTCGTGGTGGTGGCCTCGGCGGGCGAGGGCGACGATGGAGCGCGCGCGCCGGAGCTTTGCGCGGGGGTGAAGGCCGGGGAGATCGTCGTTTTTGACAAGGCCTATGTCGTCTTCGTCTATCTTTACGCCCTGCACGCGCGCGGCGTGATCTGGGTCACCCGCGCCAAGGAAAAGATGCGTTGCCGCGTGATCGAAAGCCGTCCGGTTTCGGGCCGCATCCGCCGCGACGAGATCGTGAAGATGACTCTCTGGAAAACCCATCGCGACTACCCCGAACCCCTGCGCCGCGTCGTGGCCCTGGTCGAAGTCGACGGCGTGGAAAAGGAAATGGCCTTCCTCACCAACCATCTCGACTGGGCCGCCTCCAGCGTGGCCGATCTCTACCGCTGCCGCTGGCAAATCGAAGTCTTCTTCAAGCAAATCAAGCAGACCCTGCAACTGGCCGACTTCCTCGGCCACAACGAAAACGCCGTGCGCTGGCAGGTTTGGACCGCGCTTTTGCTCTACGTCCTGCTTCGTTTTCTGGCCTGGGTGCACCGCTGGGCGGGCAGTTTTTCGCGGCTCTTCACCCTGTTGCGCGCCACCCTGTGGATGCCCAAAGACCTCGCCGCCCTGCTGGAACGCTATGGGACAGCCGACCCCAAAAAACGCCGCATGTGCGCCCATCCCGAGAGCGCTTTCCTGCCCGGACTGCTCCACGTCATGACGACCTAAACCTGTGGGACAGCCGAAATATCTTTAAACTCCATCTCCAATAAATGAACCCTCCTTCCCTCTGAGCTTATCCTCTGATTTTATCCCTGTGGGATGACTGTGAGTTGCACTTGGGAACGAGCAGATTCTCCAAGCTTGCGAACGCCAAGGGCATAATCTATAGTTTTGTCGTGAAAACTACGTATTCCATCACGAGTGCGCAGGCGAACCTGCCCAGGGTGGTCCGCGAGGCCGCCCATGGCCTCATCACCATCACCAAACGGGACGAAGCGGTGGCCTACGTCGTTTCCCGCGAGCGGATGGAAGCGATCATCGAGACCCTCGAAATCATGGGCAATCCCAAGGCGATGGAAGCCATCAGGAAAGACCGCGATGGGAAGACCAAGTATTATCCCTTGGAGTCCCTCGATGAAGATTGATGTCTCGGACCAGGTGCGGGAATTCATTCGCACCTGCCCACCCGAACCTCGGCGCTGGCTCCGGGATGCCTTGCGCAAACTGGCCGAAGAAAAGGGAGACATCAAGGCCCTCGATGGCGACTTGGACGGCTACTTTCGGCTTCGAGTCCGCTCGTATCGCATTATTTTTCGCTACGAAACCGGCGGGCATGGCCGCCGAATCTTTTGCCCTTTCGCCGAGCACCGCGGCGTCGTCTACGAGACATTTCTAAATCTCTTCCATTGAGGCGCGCGCCCGTTAAAGTGGAGGCCATGCGCCATCGCTTCACTTTCGCATTCGCCGCGCGGCTCGGCCTCGTCGCAAGCCTGCTCACGGGCTGCGCCACCACATCCCAAAGCTACCACGCCGGTGAAACGCAGCACGGGCTGGCCTCGTGGTACGGCTCCGAGCAACAGGGGCATCTCACCGCCGATGGCGAGAGATTCGACATGCATCAGCTCACCGCGGCCCATCGGGGGCTTCCTTTCGGCACCATCGTGCGCGTGACGAACCGGGCGAATGGGGCCAGCGTCGAGGTGCGCATCAACGATCGAGGCCCGTTTGACGACGACGACCGCATCATCGACGTCTCCTCCGCCGCGGCCGACGTCCTGCGAATGAAGCGGGCCGGCATCGTCCCCGTGGAAATCGAAGTGATCCGTCTCGGTTCGCCGGGACGCGCCAATCAGGGATAGTTTTTTTATGAGCAAGACCCCAAAGGCTGCCGGCCCGGACGAGCTTTTCGACGTGGTCGACCTCGACGACCGGATCACCGGCCATGCGTCTCGGCGCGAAGTTCACGCGCAAAAGCTCCTGCATCGCGCGGTGCATGTGCTGGTTCACGACCCGAACGGCCATCTGTTCCTGCAACGGCGCGGCCCGGACAAGGACACCTTTCCCGGCTGCTGGGATTCGTCGTGCAGCGGGCATGTTGACGCGGGCGAGGATTATCCCGGCGCGGCGCGGCGCGAGTTGGGCGAGGAACTTGGCTGGCATGACACGAGGCTGACGCTGCGGCCGCTTTTGAAGCTCCATGCCTCACCGGAAACCGGCTGCGAGTTCATCCAGGTTTTCCTGCTCGGCCCGCTTTCCGGCCGGTTTGATCTGAACCCGGACGAAATCACGGAGGGCCGCTGGATCGTCCCGGCTGAGCTCGACATCCTGATCGACGAATATCCGGACCATGTCGCCGGGGCCTTGCGCCTGCTCTGGTCGCAACATCGCGCGGAGATTCTGGCGGCGATCGGGTAGGGACGGCAGTCCCATGACGCGGCTTATTGCCTTTCCCCGGCGACAAACTTCGCTATGAATGCCACTAGCAACGAAAGGGACGCCATGTCAATTTACATCACACGGAATGGTCAGCGGTTCGGCCCCTATTCCATCGTGGAAGCGCAGAAGCTTGTCGTCTCCGGAAACCTGGTCGATACGGATTTGGCCTGGCAGGAGGGCCTCGCGAGTTGGATTCCGCTCAAGCAGATTCCGGGCTTCGCTTTTGTCCGGCCCGCCGCGCCTGCCGCGCCGGTGGCGACCACCACACCCGAGGCGCTCCATCGCTCGCCCGCCCAAAATAAGTCTCTCCTGCAAAAAATAGGGACCGGGATCGCCGCCCTCGCCTACGCCGCTTTTAAATTCAAGTTCCTCCTCTGGGGCGCGCTCAAGACCAGCCTGTCGATGCTGGTGATGATCGGGGCCTACTCGCTGCTGTTCGGCTGGCGGTTCGCGGCGGGCCTGGTCTTCCTGATTTTTGTCCATGAAATGGGACACGTCATCGCCGCGAAGTGGCTCGGAATGCCCGTGAGCGCGCCCCTCTTCATCCCGTTCGTCGGGGCCGCCATCATCATGAAGCAAAGCCCGCGCGATGCCTGGAGCGAGGCCCTCATGGCCTACGGCGGACCGCTCGCGGGCTGCATCGGCTCGTGGATCTGCTGGGCCATCGCCCTGCAATTGCAGGAAAACTGGGTGATGGCCGTCGCCTCCCTCAGCTTTCTCATCAATCTCTTCAACATGATCCCGGTGCCGCCGCTGGATGGAGGCCGGATTTGCGCCGCCGTCTCGCCCTGGTTTTGGATCGTCGGACTTCTCCTGCTCGGCGCTTCGGTCGTTTATTTCCACGCCTGGAATTCGATCTTCATCATTATCATCGTGCTTGTTGTCGCCTTTCCGCGCATCAAAGAGACCCTCTTCGGCCAGCCGACGGCGGAAATGCAGGCTTATTACAACACCCACATCTCGAACCGGCTCACCATGGCCCTGATGTATCTCGTCCTGATCGCGGCGCTGCTTGTGGGCTATTGGGACGCAAGCAACCGCCTCAGTGCCCTGACGCAGTCAACCTGAGGTTGCGTCCTCGGCATGTTAGCTCCATGCGCTTCTTTCTTTTCCTTCGCTTCGACTCGCCAGCCCGGTTCAACCATGCCTTCGTCCGACGGCAGGCCCAGATAGAGGCTTCCCCATGCCGCCGCGAACTGTTCCCATGCGGCTCGAGCCTTAGGTAGGCAAAAAGGTTGCGGTGTTGCCGACATCTCCGCCACCTCCAAGCCGCGAATGGGTCGCCTATCGCAGCCTACGCGTCCAGATTGGATAAGCTAAACTTAGAGTGGCATAGCATAGGCTTAATAAAGGAAGGGCCTGAAAAAGCGGAATGACCCTCGACTCCAATTTTTTTTTAAAAATAAATTATGGCTTGAACTTTTTTATGTTATCGTGTTATCGGATTGAGTTGTTAATGCGCCTTAATTTTAATCTCGATCAGCCATGCCGCAGGTATCCCTCAGGACAAGAGGGCCACTCCTATAATTTATGACTTTCAGACAAGATCCAGAAGCAGCAGGGTGGTTCCCACGTTTCCGTGGTTGCGATCACATACAAACCGCGCTCGTGTCAGCGTGTCGCGGCGGGAAAGCCGGCTTGCCGGTAAAGCCATGCGCTTCGGGTTCATCCAGGAAAGGAGGTGAGTGGCATGATCAAAATCAAAGGGCCGATTTTGCTTTATCCGATGCGGATGGCGGTGCGATTGCGGCGCCCCCCTCGTTGCCGCGGCCAGACCCTCGTGGAATACGCCCTGATTATCGCGATTATTTCCATCGTGGCGGTCGGAGTCATGATCAGTTTGGGAAAGGAGGCGACTAGCCTTTATTCGAAGATAGACTCCACGGTTGCAAGTTCTCAGGCCTCCCATTGAATTTTAACCGCGCGGCTTTTTGAAAAAGAAGGCCGCGCGTTTTTTTTGCCCAAGCTGGCACCCCGCGATTTTAAGTGAATTCGCGGTGACAGCCGTGCGTGAGGCACCCTAACGTCTCTTTCGATGTTTGAGTCCGCGATGAAGCCGGTCTGGTGGCTGCCGTCTTTCGGTTTCATTCTCTTTTTGGCCATCGAGTCATGGATGTTCTTCAGCCCCGGCCGCATCTTTGAAGACCCCGGCGTCGGGAGGCATTTGCGGACGGCGGAGGTGATTCTCGAGACGGGCCAGGTTCCGCGCGCCGATCCATTAAGCTTTACCAAAGCGGGACAGCCCTGGACCGATTTCGAGTGGGCCTTTGAGGCGACCCTCGGCGAGCTCTATCGCGCCGGGGGGCTGGGCTTGGTGTGCGCGTTTTGCTATGCAATTTTTGCCGCCACGATCCTGGTCATTTACCGGATGCTGCTCCAGTCGGGACTGTCGCTCTCGGTCGTGCTTCTTTACACCGGCGTCGCTTTTCTGACGCTGCAGATCCATTTTTCCGCCCGACCGGTTCTGTTCACCTATCTTTTCATGGCTGTTGTGGTCGAGGTCTGGCGCCGGCGGACGCAACCGCTCATGCGCGATTGGCTGGTTTTGCCGGTGGTGTTTGCGGCCTGGGCGAATCTTCATGCGGGCTGGCTGGCGGCGCTCCTCTTTTTGGCGATGTCGATGGCCGGGCGTTTGCTCGACCGCGTTTGCAAACGGGTCGATGGCGAGGAAGCGCCGCTGATCCCGTGGATCGGGTTGACCCTGCTATGCACCCTGGCGACATGGCTCAATCCGTGGGGCTGGGCTTTGCACCGGCACGTTTTTCTCATGGCAACCACTTTGAAGAGCGCCGCGCTTTGGGTTGAATATCTGCCGCCGAACTTTGCCACGCCAAGCATGTCCGCCATCGCGGTGATGTTCCTCCTGGCGGTCGTATTCATGGCGCGGGTTTTCAAACGCGCGCCGCTCTGGCGCTGGGAAACGGTTTTACCCGTGCTCTTCTTTCTCTACGAAGGCCTGAAGGCGCAGCGGCATGTGCTGTTGCTGGTGGAAATCGCGGCGGTGCCGGTGGCGCGCGATTTGGAAATCCTGATGCACGGCGCCTGGTGGCCTTTTTTGCGGGACCGATTGAAAGCGTTTCAGGCCGAACAAAGGCGGGCGGGAGGCGATGCCTGGCTGGCGCTGGTTGCGGCGCTGGTGCTGGCGGCGCTTTTTGTGCGGACGCCGATTGCGCGCAACATTCAAGTGGGCAGGGACATTTCGCCGAAGCTGATCAGCTTTTTGCGGGACCACCCGGGCCGCTTTCACCGGTCGCTGACGACGACAGGCAACGCGGGGCCGCTGCTCTGGAACATGCGCCCCGATTTCCGCGTCAGCATTGACGATCGCGGCGACTTCTACGGCGATGATGCCGTTTACTGGTTCGTCAATATGACGAATGGCTCCGCCGGTTGGGATGAAAAGCTCAAAAAAGGCAACTACGATTCGCTCATCATCGAGCCCTATCTCCAATTGAACCAACTTCTCCATTTCCTGCCCGAATGGAAAGAGGTCTATCGCGACGAGCACGTCGTCGTCTATTGGAAAGAGCCGAATTGAATTTCTGACGGAATTAACGGAATTAGCAAATTTTTTTAGATGGGATTAATAGGATTGGCTGAAGAAAAACGGCTTGCCTTTAAAATCATTTTAATCTTATTAATCCTATTTAAAACCTTCTCCTGCCTTTTGCCTCCCTTCCTCTCAACAATTCCGTAATTCCGTTAATTCCGTCAAACTTCAGCCTCGGCGAGTTGGTCCAAAACAAAATCGATTTCCTCCTCGCTGATAACGAACGGCGGCGTGAACGAGAGAACATTCGCCGCGACGCCGCCGCTGAGGAGAATGATCCCGCGCGCGAGCATCGCCTCGACGAGTTGGCCGGCGCGCGGGGCGTCGGGCCGGCCGTTCGCATCGACGACTTCCACCCCGCGCATCAGGCCAAGGCCGCGGCTCCAGCCCCAGCGCTTGGATGTGCCTTGCAGCTTAAGGAGGCCTTTTTCCAGATGACGGCCCAGCTTCTCGACGCGCTTGCTCCACGGTTCCGCTTCGAGCAGGGCAAGCGATTCGAGCGCCATCCGGCAGCCGAGCGGATTGCCCAGAAACGTGCTCGTGTGAAGCGCCTCGCCGGTCGATTCCGGCCACGCGGCGTCCATGATTTTCGCCCGGCCCACGCACGCGCCGAGCGGAAAGCCGCCCGTGAGCGCCTTGCCGAGGCAGATGAGATCGGGCTGGACCTTCCAGTGATCGCAGGCGAAGCGGCGTCCCGTGCGATAAAAGCCCGTGTAAATTTCGTCGAAAATAAGCAGCGCGCCGGATTGATTCGCCAGCGAGCGGAGCATGGGCAGAAACCAGCCGGGCGGCGCCACTTCGCCCCCGCGGGCCTGCACCGGCTCGACCAGGATCGCGCCGATTTTACCCGTGCGAAGCAGCTTTTCCGCGCGGGCGGTAAAGGTGTTCATGCAATCGGGCAGACATGCGGAAGGCTCGCGGCCCGTCGCGCCGAACGGGCAATGCTGGCAGCTCGGGAACGGCATGAACGTGGCGAAGTCGGCGAGTTGCGCGGCGAACGGATCGCGGAAATAATCGCGCCCGTTCACGGTGAGCGCGCCGTAGCCGAGGCCGTGATAGCCGCCCGTGAAGGCGAGGACGCCGCGCCGTTTCGTCGCGAGCCACGCGGTTTTCAGCGCCGCCTCGACCGCTTCGCCGCCCGAATTGGCGAGGAAGACCTTGCCCGCGCCGAGCTTCCATTTCTCGAACGTTAGTTGCGAGAGCCGCCGGCAAAGCGCGGCCTTTTCCGCGCTCGGATGGACGTCGCCCATCGCGTGGTAAAGCCGCGCGGCCTGGTCCTGAATGGCCGCCACGATTTTTTCCGGCATGTGGCCGAGGCCCGCCACGCCGAAGCCGCTTGTGACATCGAGGAACCGGTTGCCGTCGGCGTCCCAGACGTTCGCGCCGTGCGCGCGTTCCCAGAACACCGGAAACCCCGGCGAGACATAGGTCACGTTCCGCGATTCATGCGCGCGCAACTCCGCCGCCAGCTTGCGCGATTGCGGGCCGGGGATGGGCGTAAGGAGTTCCGGAAGCACGAGGTTACAATGCTCCCGTCATCCCGCGCTTGTCGAGGGAACAGGTCCGATGGTAGCCGTCGTTCCTACGCACCACCTGATTAACAAGGGCTTGCCAGAGGGCAAAAAGCTTTGCATGTACTTTGCCGCCACTATCTAAAGCTTTCTTTTAGATCCTTTTTGCTGGCACATTTGCTGGCAGGTTGAAAACGAAACGACGCGCATGAGAAAGCCCGAACCCATTTTGGTCAAAGCGGCGAATATTGAGTTTAATCTCTCCGGGTAAATTCCCCGCCGCTTGCGGCGATATATCATAATCTGACATTTGTTCCCCAATACCCCGCTGCTTGCGGCGGGGTTCTTTATTCGCTGGGCTAATTTTCTTTTCCGCAGGCCTTATACCATTTCTCAATGGAATTTGGTCTTTAGCTTTCGGTCATCCCGAGCTTGTCGAGGGATCAGTTCCGCCTCGGTAAAACCCCTCCGAACTGATCCTTCGACAAGCTCAGGATGACGGATTGTTTAGACTAAATTCAATTTAGAATTGGTATTACACCACCTAGGCTGTCGCAGAATTCGTCGATGAAATTGAGGATGCCTTTGAAAAGATACGGGACCATCCCGACCGATACCCGCTGGAAGGTTATTCCGACTACCGCAAGTTTGGCCCAACACCCAAGCACCATTTCAAGGTCATTTACACCGTTCGGGATGGTGTGACGTGGATTGTGGCCATTGCTCATCCTGCCAGGCGAGTGCGCTATTGGGCGCAACGAAAACTCAAGGGTTAGAGACCCAGACGCTTCCGGGTTGCTTTGATGGCTACAGACGCAGAAATGCCTTTTTCTTTACCGCTCATCGCCTTTTCCAAGCGAGCATCGAGGTCTTTCCCTGTCAGGGTTGAACCTATCGCCTTGGCCAGATGATTGACCTTCCGACCAACGGAGGCCGCCAAACGTTTCCGAGGGCGACTGGCGGGAAGCTGGGATACCCGGCTAACGATGGCACTGGCAAGATCGACCTGATCTTCAGGAGCGAGACGGAAAACCAGTGAACGCGCACGGGTAAGAGTAGCCGCAGCCATACGTTTGAAAGTATCCTCTCCCGCCCTTCCGTCAAGCTCGCGGGATTGCGAAGAGTGGTACAGACAGTTTGAAAACGCTAAAGTTCGGGATTTTCGTAGTCCTCCCAAAAAACAACAGTTTTCGTCTTAGGGTCAACCTTGAGCCAAATGTTGCTCGCTCCATTGGAGATGCGCCCCGAAATCAAGGGAACGTTGCAAAAGTCGCGTAATCCCTCTCGCCGGCGCCGAAGCCTTTCTGTCCACTCAGCGCCACGAGCGCCAAGCTGAATCTGTTCATCTAAAAACTTAATATAAGATTCGTCAAAGCTTCCAATGCTGGTACCAACGACGACCGCATCGTGAGCTCGCAAACGAATATCCTCGGCCAACTCTGGGCGCTGACGGACAGCTTCAATCAAAATTTCGATTTCGGCTGGGATCGCCCATTTAGTCAAGCAGAGCAATCACCTCTTTCAAGCTTCTATCCACGCGTGCGGAAACCCGCATCTTGTTGGCAAATCTGCTGGCAGTGGGCCATTTCCAAGCTAATCCAAAAACACAAGACACTGCTTTTCATGATGCTGTAACTTATGCCTCAAGGTAGCCGTCGCGCGCCGCGCGACGGCTGCCAGGCTACAGCCGCGCGGTCTCCTTGATTCGCAGGTATTCCTGGATCGCCGCCGTGCTCAATTCCCGGGCCGGCACGCTGACGGTCGCGACGCCGCGGCTGCGCAGGCCGCGCAAGGTGCGCTGGTAATCGTTCCAGATTTCCATCGCCGCGACGTGCCGGTAAACCTCGAACTCGTTTTCCGGAATCTTGCGCGTGACGGCGAGGACTTCGGAATTGCTCACCGTGATGATGACCGGCAAATGGCGCGGCAGGAGCGGCAGCGCGGCCTGGAGAAGGCTCTCGGCCGAGTGGACGTCGCCCAGGTCAGTGAAGCAGACGATCAGCGTGCGCCGCGAGCAGCGCCGCAGGACATGATGGAAAACGGCGGCGTAATCCGATTCGAGCCGCGTGGCCTGGAGCGAGGTCAAATTCCGCACGAAATGCGACATCTGCGCCTGCCCCTTTTTCGGTTCGGCGAAGGCGCGCAGCTCGTCGTTGAAGATGGCGTAGCCGACCAGGTCGCCCTTGTGCAGCGCGATCTGGGCCAGATGCACCGAGGCGTTGATCGCGTAGTCGAGCTTGCGATAGGAACCGATTTTCGGGCTCATCAGACGGCCCGTGTCGAGCAGGATCATCAGGCGCTGGTCCCGTTCCGTTTCGTACTGGCGGCTGATCAGCTTGCCGCGCTTGGCGGAGGCTTTCCAATCGATGTGGCGGAAGTCGTCGTCGCGCTGGTGCTCGCGCAGCGATTCAAATTCGCTCCCTTCCCCGCGACGCGCGGCTTTTCTGCGCCCGGCCTGGAACGCCCCGGCCAGCGCGAGTTGCAAATCGCGCGAGCCTTCGCCGGTCATGTCGGGGAGGACCTGCACCCGCTGGGGAAGGTCGATTTTTCCCTGGCGCTGGATCAGGCCGAGCGGCCCGGTGATTCGGTAGAAGACCGCGCCAAAGGAGAAGCTGCCCCGCCGGTAGCTTTTCAGGCTGTAGGTCTGGACGACCTCGCGCCGCGGCGGCAGGCGCAGGGTAATCATAGAGGGCGAGCCGGTGAAATCGACCGGCGGGGAATCGATGATCTGAAACAAGGCGGCGGTGTCGCCCGGGTTGACAAGAGTGAGTTCGACCTGGACAAGCTGGGCTTGTTTTAAAATCGGCGGCACGTTTCTTTTGACGCGCAGGGCGTCGCGGGGAATGAGGACGACATCGGCGAGCACCGCGCAGGTCAGCATCAGCGTCAGCAGAAGGCTCGCGGCCATGCCGTTGGGCGCCAGGGTGGATGCCAGCGCGAGCAGGATCGCCGTCACCAGCGTGAAATAGAAGCGGGGCAGGAAGACCATGGGAACTCGTTGTATTTAAGGAAGCCGTCATCCTTGCTTGTCGAAGGATCAGGATGACAGAAAAGTCTTACCACTCCAGCACGGTACTCGCCCAGGTCAGGCCGCCGCCGAAGGAGACCATCAGGACCAGGTCGCCGCGATCGAGTTTGCCCGCCATGCTCGTTTCGTGCAGCGCGATGGGCATGCAGGCCGATGACGTGTTGCCGTAGCGATCCAGGTTCATGACGAAGTGCTCCATGCCCACGTTCATGCGCTGGGCCACGGCGTCGACGATGCGGAAATTGGCCTGGTGCGGAATGAACCACCGGACTTGATCGGGCCTGACTCCCGCCTTTTCGAGGCATTCCTCCGCCGAGCGGTTCATGGCGGTGACCGCGTATTTGAAAACTTCCTTGCCCGCCATCTGGAGAAATTGCAGCCGCTGGTCGATGACTTTGGGCGTAATCGGTATCCGGCAACCGCCGGCTGGAATGGAAAGAATGCTTGTTTGCGCTCCGTCCGCGCCGAGGTCGAAGGCGAGCAAACCGCGCGATCCGGGGCGGTGTTGCAGGATGACGGCGCCGGCCCCGTCGCCAAAGAGGACGCAGGTGTTGCGGTCCTGCCAGTTGACGACGGAGGAAAGCTTTTCCGAGCCGACGACCAGGACGGTCTTATAAGCGCCGGCGGCGATGAACTGATCGGCGGTGACGAGCGCATAGAGAAAACCGGAGCAGGCGGCCTGGACATCGAAGGCCGCCGCGCGAGTCGCGCCGATCTTGTTCTGGATGTAGCAGGCCGTGGAGGGAAAGACCGTGTCCGCCGTGCAGGTGGCCACGATGATCAGGTCGATGGCTTGGGGGTCGATTCCGCCCAACTCGATCGCCTGCCGGGCCGCGCAGGCGCCCATGTCCGAGGTGAACTCGTCCTCCGCGGCGATGCGCCGCTCGCGGATGCCGGTGCGGCTGAGGATCCACTCGTTGCTGGTGTCGACCATCTTCTCCAGTTCCGCGTTGGCGAGAACGCGGCTGGGAAGGTAGGCCCCTGTGGCGACAATCGAAGAGCTACGTCGTGCGTTTTCCATCGGTTCCGGCGTCTTGGACAAGTTTATCATGCTGGGCTATTTCCGCGACAATACTCGGATTGACCTTGTGAGTCACGGCTTCCCGCGCGACCCGGATTGCATTTTTGATCGCTTTGGGCGAGGAGTTGCCGTGCGCCTTGATGCAAATGCCATTGACGCCCAGCAACGGCATGCCGCCATATTCCTCCGTGTTGGTCTTGCGGCGGATGGCGTAGAAGGCTTCTTGGGCCAGGATCGCGCCGGCCTTGCGCCTCAGGTCTTTCTTGAGCTCGCGCTTGAGCCAGGCAAAAATCGCGCTGGCCAGGCTTTCGGAAGTCTTGAGGATCACATTGCCGACAAAGCCGTCGCAAACCACGACGTCCACCGGCTTGTTGAACAAATCGTGCCCCTCGACGTTGCCGATAAAATTGATTTTCGCCAGGGCCAGTTCCTTGTAGGCCTCGCGGGTCAGTTCATTGCCCTTGCCCGCTTCCGAGCCGATGCTCATCAGGCCGACGCGCGGATTTTTGCGGCCCATGACCTCGCGGGAATAGACCGATCCCATGATCCCGAATTGGAGCAGGTGCTTCGGCTCGGAATCGACGTTGGCCCCGGCGTCGATGAGCAGGAAAAGATTGGTTTCCGTCGGCATGACCGTCGCGATGCCGGGACGATCGATGCCGGGCAGCGTGCGCAGCTTGACCTTGGCCGCGGCGACAAACGCGCCGGTGTGTCCGGCGGAGACCAGCGCCTGGGCACCGCCGTTGGCCAGCAAGTCGACGGCCCGGGAGATCGAGGAGTCCTTCTTGCGCCGCAACGCGTCGGTCGCGCTGTCGGTCATGTCCACGACCTGCGAGGCCTGAAGGATGGAAAAGCGCTTGTGGAGAGGCAGCGCGCCGAGCGCCGCGAGTTCCCCCTCGATGCGCCGCTGATCCCCGACGAGAACGATCTCGATGTCCGGATACTTCTTGAGCGCTTCCCACGCGCCGGCCACGGTGCTTGCGGGCGCGGAATCCCCGCCCATGGCATCGAGAGCGATCTTCATGGAGAGTGGAGCTTCCGAAAAAAAGCGGCGGTGCGAGCCATTCGTCTTCCGCCCAATCCGAACCTATTCTTCAACCGTGCGGGAAATGACCTGGCGGCCCTTGTACATGCCGGTCTTCGCGTCGACACAGTGGCCATGATGACGGTTTCCCGTCTTCGGATCAACGTAGAGCCCGGGCGATTTCCAGGCGTTCGCGGCCCGGCGTGTGCGCAGGCGCATTTTCGATGTTTTGCGTTTAGGAGTTCCCATAAATCTCTCAATCCTTCAGTTTAATTTTACTCAGCGCCTCCCAAACTTCCTCTCCGGCCAATGTCCCGGAGGTTTCCGGACGCGGTTGGTAAAGCTCGCCGGTGACCGGGCAGCGGCCATCCGCGCCCAGCCGACAGACCGCATTGAGCGGCAATTCGAGCAAAATATCTTCCCGGAGAAAGGGAGTCAAGTCGATGCAATTCGGATGGGGCCCCTCAAAAAGATGCTCCACCCGGGCGCGGATGGGCCACGGGAGCCATCCCGCGCATCGTCCGCAGAGGAGCGAAAGGGAGGTCGCGGCCCAGCCCGTCACCAGAAAGTTCTCCTCGTCCTTTTGCACAACCAACTCGGCCCGGATGGGCTGTTCGGCGCGGGCGCAGGCGGCGTCCAGGCCGAGGATTCCCGCGGGAATTTCCTCGGTCAGTTCGAGGGGATGCTCCTCGGTCACCAGCGCGGGGAAAAAGTTCACGGCTTTTCTCCATGATATTTCTTTCGAAGCGCGTTGCCGACCAGCGGCGGGACAAAGGCGGAGACGTCGCCGCCCAAGCGGCCGATTTCCTTGATGATGGTCGAACTGAGATAGGTGTAGGCCCCGCGCGGCATCAGGAAAAGCGTTTCAATCGAGTCGTCGAGCTTGCGGTTCATCAGCGCCATTTGGAATTCAAATTCAAAATCCGAGACGGCCCGCAGCCCGCGCAGGATCGCCGCTGAATTTTCGCTCCGGACATAATCGACGAGCAGCCCGCGAAAAACGGTCACCCGCACCCTCGCGCCAAAATCGACCAGGGCCCTTTCGGCCAGCGCCTGGCGTTCTTCCAGGGTGAAGAGGGGCTTCTTTGTCGAGTCGGCGGCGATGGCAAGCACCACCTCGTCGAAAAGCTGCAACGCGCGTTCCACCACGTCGAGATGCCCGTTGGTGATGGGATCGAACGTGCCCGGATAAATGATCCGGCGCACCCCGTCGCTCATCGGACCCTCTCGATTTCCGCGCCCAGCTTGCGCAACTTTTCATCGATGTGCTCGTAGCCCCGGTCGATATGGTAAACGCGGTTGACCTCCGTGGCGCCGTGGGCGACCAAGCCCGGCCAGCACCAGCGCGGCCGAGGCGCGCAGGTCGGAGGCCATGACGGGCGCCCCGCTGAGATGCTCCACGCCGTGCAGGATGGCGGTGGCGCCTTCCAATTCCACGCTGGCGCCCATGCGGCGCAGTTCGCTCAGGTGCATGAAGCGGCTCGGGAAGATCTTTTCCGTGATGGCGCTGATGCCGGGCGTGACGGACATCAGCGCGCACATTTGCGCCTGCATATCGGTCGGAAAACCGGGATAGGTTTCGGTGACCAGGTCGATGGAACTGAGCTTGCGCGGGGCGGAGACTTCGAATCCCCTCGCCGTTGCACTTGATGTGCGCGCCGCAACTTTTCATCCGGTCGATGACGTTGACGAGGTGATCGGGGTCGGCTCCGGCGAGCAAAACATCGCCCTGCGTGATGAGCGCGGCGACCATGTAGGTGCCCGCCTCGATGCGGTCGGGAATGACGGTGTGCTCCGCGCCGCCGAGGCGCTCGACGCCCTCGATTTCGATGCGGCGCGTGCCGTGCCCCACGATTTTCGCGCCCATCTTGTTGAGAAAATCCGCCAGGTCGCGCACTTCGGGCTCGCAGGCGGCGCTCTCGATGGTCGTCGCGCCCTTCGCCCGTGTCGCGGCCATCATGACGTTGTCCGTGCCGAGGACGGTCGAACCAAATTTGCCGCCCAGGAATATTTCCTTGCCGACGAGATTCGCCTTGGGGATGTGCACGTTGCCGCCCGCGCTGTGCGAGACCGCGCCCAGTTCGGCCAGTCCCCGCAGATGAATATCGATGGGCCGGTCGCCGATGGAACAGCCGCCCGGCTCGGAAATCGTGGCCTGCCCGCAACGCGCGACCATTGGTCCGAGGACGCAGATGGAGGCGCGCATTTTTCTCACCAGATCGTAAGGGACTTCGGAAATCACCTTTTCCGCGCGGGTCGTCACGGTGCCGTTGTCGAACGTCACCTTCGCCCCGAGCCGGCTCATGATTTCGAGCATGAACCGGATGTCGGACAAGTCGGGCACGTTGTGGATGACGCACGTTTCCGGAGTCAGAAGAGTCGCCGCCAGGATCGGCAGGGCCGAGTTCTTCGAGCCGCTGATTTCAACGCGGCCCTTGAGGCGGGCGCCGCCTTTTACGACGAGTTTATCCATGATTAGTTCCGGTATTGCGCGACGAGGATTCTCTCGCGTTGCGTGAAGTCGGGCAAGATTCGGATTAAAGCGTAACCCGCGCCGAGGCAAAGCGTTTTCGCTTCCTCCGCCTGGCCGTCGCCAAGCTCCAGGGCGAGATGGCGCGTCCGTCCCGCGCTTTGGGCGATAAGCCGGCGGATCAAACCGAGGCCGTCCGCGCCGCCGTCGAGCGCCAGGCGCGGTTCATGGCGCACCTCGCGCATCAGGCCGTCGATCTGGCCGGTGGGGATGTAGGGAAGATTGG
Source organism: uncultured Verrucomicrobiae bacterium (assembly GCA_963702985.1). GTDB lineage: Bacteria > Verrucomicrobiota > Verrucomicrobiia > Methylacidiphilales > UBA1321 > JABDGH01. The sequence goes on along the minus strand of OY969777.1, from coordinate 2,709,314 downwards.
CGATGATCATTTGAAAGCGTTCCGGAAGAGAGGTCTCCTCCATCAGATCGCTTTCGAGGAAGCGAATCTTACCGGCCCCGTCCCCGTTGCTCCCGGCATTGCGCCGGGCCAGCGCGAGCGCGGCCGGGCTGATGTCGGTGGCGACGATTTCCAGGCCCGGAAATTTCCTGGCCAGCGCCAGCGCGAGAATGCCCGAGCCCGTGCCGACATCCAAAACGGGCAGTCCCTCCGGCTCGATGAGCCGGACCGCCTCATCGAGCAAAATTTCCGTTTCGGGCCGCGGGATGAGGACGTCGGGCGTGAGGGCGATGCGCTGCCCGGCGAAGGTCGTGCCGCCGAGCAGATATTCGAGCGGTTCACCGCCGGCCCGCCGCTTGACCAGCGGACGCAGCCGGTCCATCACCGGATCGGAAACGGGCTGGTCGAATTCGAGGTAAAGCTGCATGCGGGTTTTTTGCATGATTTCGGCGAGCATGAGTTCGATCGTGAGGCGCGGCGACGGCACGTCGTGCCTGGCGAAATAGCGCGTGGTGTTTTCGAGCAGTTCCAGCACGGTCATTTAAGAATTTTTGACGGAATTAACGGAATGAATGAAATTTCTTTAAGAGGGGAAGCATGACCAAATTACTAAATTTTGCCAAATTACCAAATTAAAGGCATGAAACGGATTCATCGAAAATGATTGCGACTCTCCCACCTCAAAAAAATTTGGAAATTTGGTTTAATTTGGAAATTTGGTAATTTTGTCATTTCCCCTTTCATGACGCGGCCGCGGTTTCCAATTCCGCGAATTTTTGTTCCAGGGCGTGAGTGGCGAGGACGTCGAAAAGCTCGTCGAGATCACCCTCCATGACATAGGAGAGATTGTGCGCCGTGTAGCGGACGCGATGGTCGGTCAGGCGGTTGTCCGGAAAATTGTAGGTGCGTATTTTTTCGTTGCGGTCGCCCGAGCCGATCTGGCTTTTGCGATGCTCCGCGTACTTCGCCTCCTCGTCGGCCACCTTCTTTTCCAGGAGCCGCGAACGAAGGATGTTCATCGCCTTTTCCTTGTTCTTGAGTTGGGAGCGCCCGTCCTGGCAGCGCACGGTGACCCCGGTGGGCCGATGGGTGATCTGGACGGCGGAATCGGTCGTGTTGACCCCCTGCCCGCCCGGGCCGCCGGAACGGCAGACGCTGATGTCGAGATCCTCGGGCTTGATCACCAGGTCGACTTCCTTGGCCTCGGGCAGCACCGCGACGGTCGCCGTGGAGGTGTGGACGCGCCCCTGGGCCTCGGTGGCGGGAACACGCTGCACCCGGTGCACGCCGCTTTCATAACGGAGCTTCTTGAAGACGTCGGTGCCGTTGACCTGGAAGATGATTTCCTTGACTCCGCCCTTGTCCGACGGGCTCAACTCGAGCGTCTCGGTTTTCCAGCCGACCCGCTCGGCATAGCGGCTGTACATCCGGGCGAGTTCTGCGGCGAAAAGGCCCGCTTCGTCTCCGCCGACTCCGGCGCGAATTTCGACAATCGTGTTGCGGGAATCGTTTTCGTCCGGGGGGACGATGCCAAAACGGATGGCCTGCTCGGCTTTTTCATAGGCCGGACGAAGCGTGGCGAGTTCTTCCGCCGCCATTTCGGCCATTTCCGGTTCCGCGATATTTTTGGCCATCGATTCGGCTTCGGCGAGATCGCGCTTCAACTTGAGCCACTTTTGTCCGTCGCCCAAGAGTTGCTTGAGGCGCGAATGTTCCCGGGTCAACTCCTGCGCGCGCTGGGGGTTGTCGTAGAGATCAGGGCGCGCCAACTGCTCTTCAAGCTCGGCAAAGCGGCGCGCAAACCGGTCGAGATGGGGCATTAAATCCATGTCGGTGACTGGGAAAATGGAGACGGGACGTCGAAACAAAAAGGGCGCGGCGCCGGACTGCGGCGGACTGCGCCCGGTAAAAGGGAGCTATTTCTTTTTTGCGGCCGCGGGAGCGGACTTCGCGCCGGAGGCGCCGGCGAGGCGCGCTTCGGTCATCTTGCTGGTTCCGAATCGCTTCGTGAACTTTTCCACGCGTCCGGCGGTGTCGACAAATTTCTGCTGACCGGTGAAAAAGGGATGGCAGGCCGCGCAAATGCCGAGGCGGAGATTCTGCTTGGTGGAGCGGGTGTGATAGACCGCGCCGCAGGCGCAGACGATCTGGCTTTCCACATATTCGGGGTGGATATTGGGTTTCATGGGAGTCGAAAAGAGTATCTCAATTCCAGCGCAGGGCAAGCACCAAAACGGCATGGGGCGCAACAACGAAGGAGACAGGGAGCGGCGGGATCAAGCCGATGGGCGCATCGGCAAGGGACCTGAGAGAATGGAACTTCTCAGATCTCTGAGCCAGGGTGAGAATTAGTGGCTGCTTGCAGAAGTTTGGAGCTGGCTGGTGATGGTCGAGAACACGCTCTTGACCTGACCCCCGAGGGCGATCAGGACGGAGATGGCGACCACGGAAATGAAGGCGAGAATCAAGGCGTACTCCACGAGGGTCTGGCCCTTCTTGCTCTTCATGCGGCGCAGCGCAATTTTGGCGCTAGTAATTACGTTGTTAATCATTGTTTTTTCACCTCCTCTCAATCAAAAATGTTTCGAAAATTTTCAGGAACCGCGCCTGTCGCGCGCCTCAGTGAGGCTGCCATGCTGAAATAGTCTAACGGTAAACATTTCGCGTGTCATCTTTTTAAATAGGATCGTTTGCAGGACCCGCAAGAAAAATAATGGGACGAGATGGACCCCTTGCGGGGGTGATTCTGAGCTCGGAGGTCGTTAGCGCATGCGCCTAATGGCTGCCTTGGGCCGTGTCCAGAAGGCTCGTGATCGTGCTGAAAATGACCACGAGTCGGGATCCCAGAAGGGACATAACCGCGACCATGACGATGGTGATAATGGCCAGGATCAGGGCGTATTCGACCAGAGTCTGCCCTTTCTTGCGGAACCCGCGCCGGACAAGCGGCGCGAGAAATGTTTCGATGACGGTTCTCATTTGTGAACGTTGATGGGGATCGCTTTTAAAAGGTACATCACTGCGATAACTTCGACAATGAAAGAGATATCGAATGACGGGATCAAGCCGATGAGAGCGCCGGGAAGGGACTTGAGAGAATGGAACTTCTCAAATCCCTGAGCCAAAGTGAGAATTAGTGGCTGCTTCCAGCAGTTTGGAGCTGGCTGGTGATGGTCGAGAACACGCTCTTGACCTGACCCCCGAGGGCGATCAGGACGGAGATGGCGACCACGGAAATGAAGGCGAGGATCAAGGCGTATTCCACGAGGGTCTGGCCCTTCTTGCTCTTCATGCGGCGCAGCGCAATTTTGGCGCTGGTAATTACTTTGTTAATCATTGTTTTTTCACCTCCTCTCAATCAAAAATGTATCGAAATTTTTCAGGAATTGCGCCTGTCGCACGCCTCAATCGGGCCGCCCATGGCGAACTTGGGTATGAATAAACATTTGGCGTGCCAATTGAAATATGGGAGGAGAGGACGATTTGTATCAGAAAATCGAATCCGGGTATAAGCCGTTTTAAATAAGCATGTTATTAAGGAAACAAAAAATGTAAACGAGTGGCGATTGTCAAAAAAATGCCCACGATCGAATGTCTTGGAAGCGCGTAAGGCTGTTTTAAAAATAGACGACGGCCTCTTTTGCCTAGCCGTGTATGGCTCTAGGTAATTGCTGCCCGGCCGCTTGCGAAATCGCCCTCCAGCAAAAGAGGCGCGGCTGCGGCTTCCTTCGCACGGGCCTGCTGCAAAAGTTCATTGAGCGAGAGCGTGACCTGTTGGGCATAAAATCTGACCAGCCCGATATTGGTTTTTTCGCCGAATATGGTGACGAGGAGGCATTCGTGATGCAGCGCGCTCATCAGGATGTGCTGGCCGTGTCCTTCATGATAGAGCGCGCTGAACTCCGATTCGCCCAAGCGCTTGGCCAACTCGTGGGTGGCGGCGAAGGACCCGGCGGCCAGGGCGGAGAGGATGCTGAGATCGAGTTTGCCGGTGTCGCCGGACTGGGCAAAGAGATTGCCCCCTTTATCCACCAACGCCGACCATTGTGCTTCCGACTTGCTCAGAAAGTCGGCCAAGCGTTGTTCGATGGCCAGTTGATCCTCGACCGTGAGCATTCCAATTCCAGTCATGGGTATCTCCTTGATCAGGCGACGGCGTTGTCGGCTGGAACCTGGGGGGTTTCCTCGGAAGGCGGCACCGCGAGGGAAGGGTTGGGCTGGGCCATGCCGGTAACGTTGGCGTTGGGGGACTTGGAATATTTGGCGAGAAGCAGACGGGCGCGCCGCGTTCAAGGTTTCCAGAACGCCGGAGCCGGTTGCCGCCACGGACTCGAAGGCGAGCACCCGGTTGGCGCGGTTGTTGAAGGTAAATTCAAGGTAGTTGATGGGAGCGGCGTTGGGAATGTCCCGTTTGTTGTACTGCAGGACGTAGGGTATCTGAACAAGGCTCAAGTGGTTCTCGATCAGATTTTCCTGGAGATTGGCGAAGGACTCGACGTTGTCCGCCATTTTTTCCCAATGGGAATCCACGACAAAGACTATGCCGTCCACTCCTTTGAGCACCAATTGCCGGGTGGTATTGTAAATGGCCTGTCCGGGGACGGTGTAGAGTTGGAAGCGGGTGGTGAAGCCCGGCAGCGTCTTGGTGTTGAGCGACAAAAAATCGAAGAACAGGGTGCGGTCGGCATCGGTGGCCAGAGAGACCAGTTCGCCCTTCTGCGCGTGGGTGATTTGTTTGTGAAGGGTGACGAGATTGGTTGTCTTGCCGCAAAGCGCGGCGCCGTAGTAGACGATCTTGAGCTGTATTTCGCGGCTCGAATAATTGATGAAGGCCATACGTCGACTTCAAGGGACTTAGTCTCTGCGGATGCTGAGCGCGGCGAGGACAAACCGGGCCACTTTCACGTGGCGTTCGGGCATTTGGGGCAAGCGGGACATGATGATCAAGTAGAGGTCCCGGTTTCGGAAAAGATGGAAGCTGGTCCCGGTCGTGGGGATGACCAAGGCGTCCGTTTCCTGGCCGCAAACCTCCGAAAATGATTTGTTGATGGCCTCGAACATCCGGGGGGCGAAAGCAACGAGGGCCGTCTTGTCAACCCCTTCGGGAGCCGTGCCGACCAGGGTGAGTCCGCTGCTTTGACTCAGGACACAGCCGGTGACGTCGGGCCAGCAGGCGATCCGCTCCGTGACATCCTTCAACGAAATGTGCTGCTCCGCCGGGAAACCGAGCAGTTCATTGAGCGAAAGCGGAATCCGGTTGGCCGGCGGAGCTTCCCCGGTAAGATGGGTGTAAGCCGCTTTGGTGATGCCGGGGACCTCGAGCAGATCCTCCAGCCTCTTGAAGGAGCCGATTCTTGTCCGATATTCGACGATTGACTCGGCGACGTCCCGCGAGCAGCCGGGGATATTTTGGACCAGGTCCTCCGCGGTGCAGGTGTTCAGATTAAAGGCCATCGAGGCCGCCGTCGCGTGAGCTTTCGGTTCCGCCGGGGCCTGCGCGGCCGCGCTGGATGGCAACGGTTCCGAAACAGCTTTGGGACTGACCGGAGGCTCCGCGGTAGGAATTGGCGCCGGTATCGGCGGCGGGGGCGGCCGGATTGCGGGCGCGGGCGCGGGTGCGGAAGCAATCGCCGGGGCGGGCTCTTCAATTTTGGGTTCCGGGGCGGGGGCTGCAACCGGCGCCGGTTGAGGCGGAACTCCAGTGGGTGATTCGGTGCTGTCACCCAATTGAGTCATGGCCAAAGCGGCCAAACGCTGAAGATCTCCGGCATCGGCATCCGGGGCGCCGGCAACTTTTTCAGCTTGGGTCGGCTCTTGGGGAACGACGGGTTTTTCAGCCGGGGCCGGCTCTTGGGGAGCGATCGCGGGGACGGCTGGCTGGCTTGGCGCGGTGAAGGAAGCAGTCGCGCGCGGCAGAGGCATCGGCAGCGAAGCCGTATGACGAGGCGGAGGCGGGGCTGGTATCGCACCCGTATGGCGAGGCACGGGCGGGACCGGGGGGGAAGCCTGGAGTGGCGGCGGTGCGACCAACTGGGGGGCGACCGCACCTTGGGGCCGTATCGGCACCGGCGTGGTTGACCGGGTTAAAGTCGGCATCTTGGCGGCGACCGGCGGCGCGGGCGGCGGGGCGGCCACGGGCATGGGAGCCGGTGGCCGCGAGGGGACCGGGGTTTCGGCTGGAGGGGGCGGCTGCGGAGCGGCGGGTTTTACCGTCTCAGTCTGATCACGGGGAACAAATTCTTCCTGCGGCGCCTGACTTTCGTCGATGATATTGGTTTGCGATTGCCGGCGCGCGGCTTCCGCCTGCTCGCGCAAAATTTCCTCGGTAAAGGGATCCGCCATGTTGATGACGGAGGCGTCGACATCCTTTTGATCGGGACGGACGGCCAGGAGATCCGGCGGGATGCGCATGACGACGTCCATGAGCGGGAGGCTGATGATATTGGGCAGATAACTGGCAATGGATTCCGTCGGTTGGAGGTAGCCCGCCGGAAAATGAGGGACGAGATCCTGAAACGCCATTTCAACTTTGCCCGAGGGAAGCTGACCCAAAATCATGTTCATGGGCAGGCCGATTTCCGTCGCCGCGGCGCCGCTGGCCTCGAATTCCGAAAGGTCTGCGGCAAGCACTTCCGGAGGCAGACACCGCAAGATCATGCCGATGGGCAGATTGATTCGTCCGCTGGGCGTCCCCATGCTGAGAGGCTTCGTGCTGTTGGGCCGCGAGCCGGCAGAAGACGGAAGGATAATCCGCTGCGTGGATCGCGTCTGCGCGGCTCCCGGGCGGGCGGGCTTGAGGCCGGTCATGCCTGTCCGGGGCATGGACATCGGCTGCGTGGTCACGGCCCCGGCCGGCATGGCCGGAGGAGGCATCAAACCGCTCGGCTGCGGCGCCTTGACCGGAGGAAAATTGCCCGGGGCCGGAGGAGGCATCAAACCGCTTGGCTGCGCCGCCTTGACCGAAGGAGAATTCCCCGGGGCCGGAGGGGTTTGAATCTTGGGCGGAGTCGGTGGCGTTTTTGCCACGGGGTCGGATGCTTCGGGCGGTTTCTTATCTTTCTTACCGAACGAAAACAAGGCCATATGCAGGGGTATTTGTTGAGCTGAGCTTGTAAAGCTCGATTGATGGTGCACTATTATCTTCTACTTGCAACTGCAATTATCGACGCAATGAGCCTCCCCAATAGCAACCAGGCATCGAGCGCGGATCCGTCATCCACTTCGGGCTTTAGCGCCCAATCCGAGATGGGATTGCCCGAGGTGCTGCAAATGTGCTGTCTCAGCCGGCGCAGCGGCCAGATCACCTTCCACTCCGGCGAATCCTATGGCTTCATTTACATCCAGCAAGGCCGGGTGCTCCACGCCCTCTGCGGCTCAACCGAAGGCGAGGAAGCCGTCTATTCCATGCTTACGTGGCCCGGAGGCGGGTTCACCCTCAATGAGGGCATTCTCCCGCACAAAAAGACCGTGACGCTGACTTGGGAGCAGCTTCTTTTTGAAGGGGCGCGCCGCGCGGATGTGGGCATGGCGAAACCGAAACCATCCGCGGGCGCGATAACCACGGCCGAACCGCTGACTATTCGGGTCCAAGACAATCAGCCCAAGCTGACCGTGACGCGGCCCGATCTGCCCCCGGTCGTCTATGAGTTGGAGTTGGAATACACCCACGCTGGCCGGGCTTCCGGCAATGAAATCTCCCTGCCCTATCCGTCGGTCTCCAACCGGCATTGTATTTTTATCCTAAGCGGCCCGGATGTCGTTTTACGCGATCTCAACTCTTCCAACGGCACCTTGGTCAACGGCGAGGCCATCAGCGAGGTGGTTTTGCGTCCGGGCGATCTCATCGACATCGGCGCCGTCCAGATCAAGTTCGAGCCGGGCGTCAAACGCCCGAAATTGCTCGCCCCGCAAAAGCCCCTGCTCCGGCCGGAATCAGGGCAGCTCAAGGCCCAGGCCTCAAGCGGGGCTCTTTTCTACCAGACGGTGAAACTCCCCTCGGCGCGCCCCCGCCCCTCCACCGAGGAAAGCGAGGTCAAGGATGACAGCGCCTATGTGAAGGGAGAGTCCGCCATCAGCTACAGCGACCTGGCAAAACCCGAGCCTGAGAAACAGACGAACGTCTGGCTTTACGTCGCCGCGTTCCTCGTCCTGGTGATTATCGGCGGGGCCTGTTATTATTTCTTCCTCCTTCCGCACGGGGCGCATTAGAACTCCCAAGCAGCAGCCGTGAGGCGGCGGGCGTTTAACCCGGAGAGATATAAGAGATCGACTCCCTTGCCCATCCCTCCTATTCGTTGAGGTTTTCCAATCATGATCCATCCCGATTTACTCGCCTCCCTCCAGGAAGTCTGCGACCGGCACGAGCGCTTTCTGGTGATTTCACACGTTCGCCCCGATGGCGACGCCTACGGCTCGACCCTTGGCCTCGCGCTCAGCCTGCGTGCCATGCGCAACGATGTCCAGGTCGTCAACGCGGACGGATTGTCCCCTCTTTTTGAATTTTTGCCGGAAAGCGGCGGCCTCACCGCGACTCTCCCCGGCGCGCCCGAGCCGGACCGGTTGATCATCGCGGTCGACTGCGCGGACGGCAAGCGGCTCGGCGCGGCTTTCGACCAATGGCGGCGCGCGCCCGATGTGAATATCGATCATCACGTCAGCAATTCCGGTTATGGAAAGTTGAACCTCGTCGATGCGAACTCGCCCGCCACGGCCCAGGTCCTGTATGAAATCATCACCGCGTTGAAATGGCCGCTCACGCCCGACGTCGCGGCGAATCTTTACGTCGGACTCATGACCGATACCGGCAACTTCCGCTACCGGCAGACGACGGCGCACACGTTCGAAGTCGCGGCCCGCCTGGTCGAGGCGGGCGCCGATCCGACCGCCCTGGCCGAGGCCTGCTACCAGAGCTTTCGCGCCGAACGGTTGTTGCTGATCGGAGAGGTCTTCCAGGCCATCCACTTTGCCAGCCGCAACCGGGTCGCCTGGTTTTACCTGACGCCGGAAATGTTCGCCCGCAGCGGCGCCCGCCCCGATGAGACGGAGGGCCTCATCGAATTTTTGCAGGCCGTGAAAACCGTCGAGGTCGCCTTTGTTCTCGAGGCGCTGCCCGACGGCCTCACCCGCGCCAGCATGCGCTCGCGCGGCGCCGTCGACGTTCAGCGGATTTGCCGGGAATTCGCGGGCGGCGGACATCGGCTGGCCGCCGGCTTGAGGACGAAGCTCGATCCCGCCGAGCTGGAAAATAAATTGCTGGATTTGATCGCGAAACAATTGCCCACTTGAAAAGTCCGTCATCCTGAGCTGGTCGAAGGATCAGTTCGGCTGCCTTTGGCTCAGGCGGAGCTGATACCGCCACACGCGCGTGCGGCAAGCTCAGCAAGGATGACAACAGAAAATAAATTATGGAAGCAGACGGCGTTCTCCTCATCGACAAACCGAGCGGATGCACCTCGCACGACGTGGTGGATTACGTGCGCAACCGCTTTCATTTCAAAAAAGTCGGCCATTGCGGAACGCTCGATCCGCTGGCCACGGGGCTGCTCATGCTGGTCATCGGCAAGGCGACCAAAATCCAGGACTTGCTCATGGCCGAGGACAAGGAATACGCCGCGACGATGAAGCTCGGCGTGGTTACCGATTCGCAGGACGCCGACGGCAAAACGCTCGAGGAAAAGCCCGTGCCCGACCTCACACGCGCGCAGCTCGAAGCCGCCTTCAAGAAATACACCGGCGATTTTTATCAAGTCCCGCCCATGGTCTCGGCCCTCAAGCAGGGCGGCGTGCCGCTCTATAAACTGGCCCGGGCCGGGAAAACGGTGGAACGCGAGCCGCGGCTCGTCCACATCAGTTCATACTCCATCGACGACGTAACGCTGCCGCTGATCAAATTTCGAATTCAATGCAGCAAGGGCTTTTACGTCCGCACCTATTGCCACGACATCGGGCAGGACCTCGGCTGCGGCGCGCACCTGGTGCAGCTCAGCCGGCTCAAGTCGGGCAACTTTTCCCTCGAACGCGCGATGAGTTGGGACGCGTTGCAAAAGACGACCGACGCGCAGGCGCTGCTCCCCTCGCTGCTCACCCTTCCGGAGGTTTCGCGCCTGCGGCGGAGATAAACTCTTGGGTGCCCGCACTACTTCGTTGTCCCGGTCGCCGCAAGCGACAGGAAGCGACTAGGGCCTGTTAACACTATCTTATGGACAGATCGCTCGTGCTCGGAAAAGCCATCCTGAAAGGATGGCCGTCACTCAGCCCAGGGTTGGCGCGGGGGACAACGTCCCACGCGCCTACCCTGGGTCAACGGCAAAGAGGACCAACCCTGAAAGGGTTGAATCAGTCCACCACCGTTAAGACGGCTTCAACCCTTTCAGGGTTGTATGTTTCTCAACCTCCCCAGGGTAGGCGCTGCTGCGCCAACCCTGGGCTGAGTGATAGCAACCCCGTTGGGGTTGCCGCTGACAACCGACATGAGTGTTCACAGGCCCTAGGAGAATCACCCTATTATATAAATTATATCAGCGACGGTCATAGACCGCCGCTACATTAAAATGCTCATCGGCCCCGTCCCTCTCTCCCAACTCGCCCCGCATCCCGGCGTGACCGGCCTCGCCATCGGCGTCTTCGACGGCGTCCATCTCGGCCACCAGGCCGTTGTGCGCAGCCTCGATGGCAAAATCGCCGCCCTGACGTTCGAGCCGCACCCGCTGGCCGTCATCGCCCCGAACCGCGTGCCGCCGCGCCTGACCACCCTCGAACAGAAGGTCGCCTACATGCGCGCGCAGGGCACCGTCGCGGTCATCGCCGTCAAGTTCGATGCCGCATTGCGCGAACTTTCGGCCGCCGCTTTCGTCGGCGAGATCGCCCGCATTTTCCCCGATTTAAAGCACGTGGCCATCGGTGAAAGCTGGTCCTTCGGCCGCAACCGCGAGGGCAACGCCGCGCGCCTGGCCGGGTTGGCGCGCGCGCACGGCTTCACCGTCAAGGCCATCGCGCCGGTGCAGCTCGACGGCGCGCCGGTCAGCAGCACGCGGATTCGCGAGGCCATTCTCCAGAGGCGCTTCGACGAGGCGGCCGGCTTGCTCGGGCGTTCCTACGCGGTCACGGGCAGGGTCATCCACGGCGAGGAACGGGGAAGGCTGCTCGGCTTTCCCACGGCGAATCTCGCGAACGTGGAGCAGCTTCTTCCGCCGCGCGGGGTCTATGCCGTGCGCGCGCGCGTCGCCGGCAATCTCACCAAGTACCGCGCGGTGATGAACCTCGGCAACCGGCCCACGTTCACCTCCAACGGCGTCGATTCCCTCGAAGTGCACATCCTCGATTTCGATGCCGATCTCTATGACCAAAAGCTCTGGGTCTCGGACATGGCCTGGCTCCGCGACGAGCAGCCGTTTGCCAACGCGGACGCGCTCAAGGCGCAAATCGCCGAGGATGCCGCGCGGGCGAGGGTGGTTCTGCCGTAGCGGCGGTCGGAGCCTGTCCTTCAGTAGCCGCGGCAGCAAGCCGCGCCCTGAGCGGAGTCGAAGGGGGAAGCCGAGGGAACCGTCGCTCTGTCCTCGTTTCCAAGTTTTCCCCTCGTTCCCAAGTTGCGCTTGGAAACGCTGCATGTTCCTCGCGAAATTCCATTTCGCGCCAACCTTAAACTCCCTCCGGAAATGCCTCCCCAATCCTGAAAGGATTGGAATCATATAGCCCAGGGTTGCTCGGAACGAGCTACCATGGGTATTCATCCGATCAATAGTCAACCCTGCAAGGGTTGAATCGAATCTGTCCCAACGGTTATATATATATATTCAACCCTTACAGGGTTGGGCCGCTTGGAACGAATACCCAGGGTAGGCGCTGTCGCGCCAACCCTGGGCTGAATGATCGCAACCCCTTCGGGGTTGCAAGACATCTCTCCTCGTTCCCTTTTTCTTTCCTCCCGCGATGGAAGCTGGCGTGGCCGATCACGTTTGGAGCTTGGAAGAAGTTATTGCGCTGGTAGGTTGATTAGGTGGCCAAAGACAAGCTGTTAAAATTCTCTTACTCTCCGCCACTTGGAACCCGACTGCTCTGGTGGTTTGGCATTTATTTCGCGGCCCAGTTGCCCCTGATTCCGTGGGCCCTAAAGATAGACTGGCAGGCGTGGCCGCTGTTTCCCATGGCAATGGAGTGGGGAATTGTTTGTTTCGTTGGTGCGTTGACTCCGCACATGCCAAACAATCCAGACGGCAGTATTACATCAGCGAGACAGACCTTGGAAAATTGCGTCTGGACGGTTGCAATCATTCTTCCGTGGGCCACTTATATCATCCATTTCATCTTGACTCTGTGCGTCCGTCAGCGTCGTTCCTTCCTGATCCTGATGTGGATACTTGGAGGCATCCTAATTTTGAATCTAGCCAGTTGCGCCTATTTCTTACACTCGCCTCCTGCATAGGCGGCTCAAACTGTACCCTTGTTGCCTCAAAAGTAAATGACACCCGAGGGGTGCTGAGGGACGGGAGTCGTTGACTCATAAGTCATGACACCGTGGTTATAGTTTCAATTGGGGTGTAGCTGCAACGGGCGCGCAGTGCAAGGAGCCCGTAGGGCGACTGGAACGCAGCGCCCGTTGCAGGATCGGACGCAGGGCGACGTTGAGTCGTCTTTGCAGGTCGAAGGGGTTGAGGGCGGCGCGGGTTTGGCGCAGCTTTTTCTTGCTGGCGGCACTCACATCTGGACTGGCCAGGAGCCGGTCGCAGGGCGTCATGGGGCGGTCGTGGCGGCGTTTGATTTTGGCTCCATGACGGTCCTTGCTCAGGAGTTTGGCTGAGGGACAAAAATAGTTGTGGAACGGCTCCCAGATATCCCGGTAGAGGGCATTGATGTCTTCGCGCAACGCGGGGTCTTCGAGCCGGTCATAGCCGAGCAACTGCCGCATGTGCGTCCAGTTCTTCTGTTCAACGTGGCCGTTGTCGTTTTTGTGGTAAGGCCGTGATCGGGTGAAGCCGACCTTGTTTTCCCTCTGGGCAAAGTAACTTACCAAGTGCCAGTTGAGGAACTCGCTGCCGTTGTCGCAGTCAAAGCCAAGCACGGCGAAGGGCAGCGCCGCCTCCACGTTGCGGGTGGCCTCCACCACCCCGGCGGCCCCTTTGTTCCAAACCGCGCGGTTGGCCGTCCAGCCGCTATAAATATCGGTGAAGGTCACGCTCCAGATGAACTCTCCCTCCAGCGACTCGCCGCAGTGGGCCACCGTGTCGGCCTCCAGATAACCCGGCACGGTCACGTCCCAGTTGTCCGTGCGGATCGGGATCTGGTGCTTAAGCAAGCCTCCCGGTTTGGTGCCGCAACGCCCGCGCCGCGTGCCGGCCTTGTGTGGGGCTAATAACCGATCGCCTGGGCCGGGCTGATGGAGAGCACTTTTTTGCGCACCGCGGGAGCCAGCTTGCCGTGCTCGGTCTCATCATAAGGCAACCAGAGCGCCAGCATCTCCACCAGACGCTTGCCGCACGGTTGCTCCGATGCCTTCCAGATACGCAGCAACACGTCCGCAACCTGCGGGCCGTAGAGCGCTGGACGCCCTTTGCGCACCAACGGATCGCCTCCCCAGCCAACTTTGGCTCCCAGCAATTTAATCGCGTGCTTTCGGCTGTAGCCAAACTGCTCGCAGAGTTCCGTGATCATCCGGCTGCGGCCTTCCACCCCTCGGCTCGCATACCTCTGCCGCAAGCGCGGCAACATCTCTTCCCGTATCTTTTGACTCATCGACATCCTTTCGGTTGTCGGTGTCATCCTTTTTGAGTCAACGTCCCTTTTTCCCCAACCCTTGACCTATTCCCCGGGTGTCAAAACTTTTGAGGCAACAGGTACCACTACCCGAATTGCCGTTGACCCTTTAGAGGGGCCGGATTAGAGTCAAAATGTATGAGTGTCGCGGAAATCGTCAAGGAAGTGCCCAATCTCTCGCTCGATGAGATGAAAGAGGTGGCCCGCGCTTTGCGCGAAGCGATGGAGGATGCCGACGATTTATCCGACGTGTTGGCGGTGCTGGAAAATCCGGGCAAGCCCATCCCCATGTCGGAGATCAGGAAAAAATATAGCCTGTGAAGTGGCAGGTTTTCTTCGATCCAGCGGCGGAAAAGCAGTTTTCCAAGCTCGGAAAATCGGCACAGCGGGACATTGAAAAATATATCGCCAAGAATTTGGAGTCAGTTGAAGACCCGCGCCGTTTCGGCAAGCCCTACCTTTCGATCAAGGGAGCGTGGCGTTATCGTGTGGGTGACTACCGGATGGTATGTCTTATCCAGAATGAGAAGCTGATCGTTCTCGTGGTGAAAGTCGGCCATCGCCGCGACGTTTACGATTAACCCGGCCCCCTCAGCAATCGAACATCTTGCCCGGATTGAGGACCAGGTTCGGGTCGAAGAGGCGCTTGAGATTGCGCATGATCTCGACGTTCAGCCCGCCGACCGACTCGGGCAGGAATTTCTTTTTCGCGAGCCCGACGCCATGCTCGCCCGTGATCGTCCCGCCGCGCCGCACGGTTTCAGTGACGATCTCCTGGAAGGCCATCTCGACGCGGTGCATTTCATCGAGGTTCTTTTCGTTGGTGAGAAACGTCGGGTGCAGGTTGCCGTCGCCCATGTGACCGAAAACGCCGATCCGCAAGTCGTGCCGTTTCGCGAGCGCCTGGATGAACGCGACCATGCCCGCCAGCTCGCTCCGGGGCACGGTGACGTCTTCGAGAATCGTCGTGGGCGCGACGCGGGCGAGTGCGGCAAAGGCGGACCGGCGCGCCGTGGCGAGGCGCAGCGATTCCTCCGCCGTTTCGGCCACGCGCACCTCCAACGCGCCGTGCTCGCGCGCCAGCCGCGCCATGATCTCCGCCTCCTCGGCCACGACCGCCGGATGGCCGTCGCTTTCCATGAGCAAAACGGCCTCGGCCTCGCGCGGCAGGCCGACCTTCGCGTAATCCTCGACGCAATGGATCGTCGTGCGGTCCAGAAACTCGAGCGTGCACGGAATGATCGGGTGCGCGATGATCGCCGAGACGGTTTCCGCCGCGTCCTCCATCCGCGCATAAACCGCCAGCAGCGTTTTCTTCGCGGCGGGCCTGGGCAGCAGGCGCAGCAGGATTTTGGTGAAGACGCCGAGCGTGCCTTCGGAGCCGATGAAGACCTCGCGCAGCGAATAGCCGGCCACGTCCTTCACGCATTTGTTGCCGATCCACACCACCTCGCCGCCGGGCAGAACGATCTCGAAGCCCATGACGTAATCCTTCGTCACGCCATACTTCAGCCCGCGCAGCCCGCCCGAGTTGCACGAGACGTTGCCGCCGATGGTCGAGATTTTCATCGAGCCGGGATCGGGCGGATAGAGAAGCCCCGCGTCGTCCGCCAGGTCGAAAATCGTCTGGGTCGTTACGCCCGGCTCGACCAGCAGCGTCAGGTTGCGGCGGTCCAGTTCGAGGACTTTGTCGAACCGGCCCAGGCACAGCACCACGCAGCCCGCCGTGGGCACGCTGCCGCCCGCCAGCCCGGTGCCGCTGCCGCGCGCAACAATGGGCGTGCGCGTTTCGTTGGCCCAGCGGAGGATGCGCGAGACCTCCTCCGTGGTGACGGCCAGGACGACCGCGAGGGGCCGTTGCGAAAGCGTCGCGGTGGCGTCGAAGGAATAGGGAATGAGGTCTTCCGCGCCGGTCAGAATGCGGTCCGCCGGAAGGATGGCGGCAAGTTGCCCGAAAATTTTTGTAAGATCCGACACGGGAAGGGAGATTACCATGGATGACGGAGGCGAGACGCGAAAAAAAACAAATGCTGGTGTAAGATTTGCTTATAGCTTTCCCACATGACTAGGCTTGCCAAAACCGCTCCACTTCGCTTGAGTCCCGCTACTTACTTTATGAATCGACGCACCCTTTTGACCTTCCTGTTGGGATTCGCCCTCCTTCTGTTGACTGTTCCCCGTTCCCAAGCGGCCCCGCTGGCGGCGAACCAATTGCTGAAGCTGCCTTCCGGTCGAACGGCGAAGATTCTCAGCGTTTCGAAAGTCGAGTACTCGAAGGGCGTGATGGCGTTGATGGTGCGTTACCAGACGACTCTCTCGTTCGACGAACGCAAAGACCTGAGCCAGGAAGTTGATGAGGTCTGGAAAATTGCCCAGAAAGACGTCGAGCATTATGGCTATGACGACGCCATCATCAGTTCCAACGAAATTCCCAAGGGCGTCTTCATCACCGCAAACCGAATGGCCAATTTTATTTACGAAAAGGGCGCCGACGGCAAGTGGATCCGCCTCAACCGCGCCGACTTCATGGCCGCGCAATAACGGAAGGGCAATACCCTTTCCAAATTGATCTTGGTCTAAACAATCCGTCATCCTTCGACAAGCAAGGATGACAGAAGGGGGAAATTATACCAATTCCAAATTGATTTTGGTCTAAACAATCGGTCATCCTGAGCTTGTCGAAGGATCAGTTCGGAGGGGTTTTACCGAGGCGGAACTGATCCCTCGACAAGCTCGGGATGACGGAAGGGTAAAGAATAAATTTTATTGAGAAATGGTATTAGCGACGGTCACAGACCGCCGCTACATTTACAGATCAGCCCGTATTCTTCAGGCCGCCGCTAACGCCGTTGATGGTCAGCTCGATCACGGCGCGCAGGGCGTCGGCCTCCTCGCCGTGCTTGTTTTCCAGGCCGCGCAAACGGCGGATCATCTCGACTTGGATGTAGTTGAGCGGATCGATGTAGGGATTGCGAAGCTGCACCGATTTGGCGAGGACCGGCTCGCGCTCGAGGAGCGTCTTCTGGCTGGTGACGGCGAGAATGGCCCGCACGGTGCGCGAAAATTCCGAGGCGATGGCGTCGAAGATCCGGATGCGGATCGATTCCTCCGGCACGAGCAGCGCGTAATGGGAGGCGATCCGCATGTCGGCCTTGAGCAGCGTCAACTGCGCGTTGTCGATCGTGGCCTTGAAGAACATCCATTCCCGGTACATTGCGCGCAACAGTTCCGCCTGCTCCGGGCCTTTGGCGGCGAACCGATCGAGCGCGCTGCCGAGTCCGTACCAGCCGGGGAAAACAAAGCGGCTCTGCATCCAGGAAAAGACCCACGGAATGGCCCGTAAATCCTCGACCGATTTGGTGGCTTTGCGGAAGGTCGGACGCGAGCCGAGCTTGAGGCCGCTGATCTCCTCGATGGGCGTCGCCGTGCGCCAGAATTCGATGAACTCGGGGTCCTTGTGCACGAGCGCTTCATACGCCCCGTACGCCAGCTTGCGACATTTCCGTCATGGCGGCGCGCCAGGCCTCGGGCACCTGCGCCTCCTTCTGGGCCGCCTCGGCCGCGAGGAGAACGCCGTAGGCCATCTGCTCGATGATGCGGAAAGCGAGGTCGGGATCGTGGTAGCGCGTGGAGAGGACTTCGCCCTGCTCGGTCACGCGAATCTTGGCGTCGTAACAACCGCGGGGCTGCGCCAGGATCGCCTTGGCCGCCGGACCGCCGCCGCGGGCGATGCTGCCGCCGCGTCCGTGGAACAGCGTCAGGCCCAGGCCCCGTTTTTTGCAGACGACCGAGATGGTTTCCTGGGCCTGGAAAAGCGCCCAGTTGGCGGTGAGGTAGCCGCAATCCTTGTTGCTGTCGGAGTAGCCGAGCATGATCTGCTGGTGATCGCGGCGGGCGCGGAGATGGCTTCTGTACGGCGCGCAATCGAACATCCGGTTGAGGATTCCCGGCGCGGCCTCCAGATCGCCGAGCGTTTCGAAAAGCGGGGCGATGTCGAGCGAGACGCCCACCAGGTGCTGGAAGACCAGGATCTCGATGATGTCGGAAAGATCGTGCGTCATGCTGATGATGTAGACGCCGACGGCCTCTTCGCCGAAAAGCTCGATGGCCCGTTTTAGGACGCGGAGCGAACCGATGACGTCGCCGGTTTCGGGCGTGAAGTCATCCGGCAGTTTCGGCGCCGGCCGGGCCAGGACCTGAAGCAGAAGGGCGAGCCGTTGTTCCTCGGGGAGCGCGGAATAATCCGCCGCGAGATCGAGCGCGCGCAGAATTTCCGTCATCGCGCTTTCGTGACGTCCGGAATGCTGGCGGACATCGAGCCGGGCGACACTGAGGCCAAAGAGCGCGACCTGCTGGCGGAGCCGGTGAAGTTCGCCCTCGGCCAGCAGGGCGGCGCGGTGGGTGGACAGGCTTTCGCTGATGAGATCGAGCAGTTCCGCGACCTCGCCGGTTTTCAGAGGGGACATCCGGGCATCCCCGGCCTCGGGATGGAGCAGCCATTGCGGTCTCTCGGCTCTTCCCGCTTCGATCAGCCGGGCGCGCATCCCGGCCAGCGCCAGCCGGTACGGCTCGTAAGGGTAACGCTCGTAAAGGGCCCGGACATGGGAATCGGTCTGCTCGTTGGCCCGGAGGCGTTGCGCCAGCTCCGGCGAGATGCCATCGAGCCGGGAGGAAATGGAAAGCTGGCGGGAAAGGTTGCGCAGAGAGATTTGAACTTTCTCGAGGGCAAGCCGCCGGTGAAGCATCAGCGTCACCGCCGTAACCGCCGGGGTCACATTGGGGTTGCCGTCGCGGTCTCCGCCCATCCAGGAGCCGAAGGTGATCCAGCGCGTGGGGGCCTTGACCGTGGGATAGGTGTCGGCCAGGGCGCGTTCGAGTTCGTCCTGCAACAAGGGCACGGTCTGCCACAGGGTCGTTTCGAAATACCAGAGGCCGGTGAGGACTTCATCGGTGACTTCCGGACGGGTCGATGCGGGTGCGGTCGGTCAGCCAGAGGGAGGTGATTTCGCGTTCCAGCGCGCGGGGATTGGCGATGCCGGTAATCTCATCCTCGATGAAGGCGTCGGGATTATGGAGCCGTTGCGCGAGCCGCTGGAGCTTGTTGAGCATGGTGCGGCGTTTGGCCTCGGTCGGGTGGGCGGTGAAGACCAGCTCGATGGAAAGTTTGTCGAGCAGCATTTGCACCGTTTCCGCCGGGACGTTGCGGGCCTTGAGTTCGCGCAAGGCCGCGCCGATCGATTCGCGCATCGGCGGGTTGCCGGGCGCCGCATATTGGGCGCGCCGACGCTGGCGCAGCAGGCGGACGCGGTGCGTTTCCTCGGCCAGGTTGACCAGCTCGAAGTAGACCGTGAAGGCCATGGCCATGCGGGCCGCCTCGGACACGGTGAGCCGGCTGACCGCGTCGCGCAGCGCCCGCTCGGCATCGGCGTCGCCGGCGCGGCTGCTTTTGGCCAGCAGGCGGAGCCGTTCCTCGAGGTCGAAGATGTCCCTGCCCTCAAGCTTGACGATGATCTCGCCCAAAATACGGCCCAGCTTGCGGATTTCCGTCGAGAGGCTGTCGGACGTGTTTTCAGGAGGTGGGGTGGACATGGGGGACAGAGAAAACTGCGTGCGGTATTACAGCTTGTAAACGGAAAACGCGACTTTTTCCGCAAGAGTTGTGCCAGAGGGGGAATTCTTATAGGACTTATGGGACTCATAAGACCTATAGGTCCCCTGTGTCGTATAAGTCCCATTCCCTTTACGACGATCCCCGACCCACGCTACCATGCCGCCGATGCAAACATCGCCCGCCTTGTGGATCGGCTTCAACGCGGTCGTGCTGGGGTTGGTGGCGCTCGACCTGGCCGTGCTGCATCGCGAACGGCGCGCGATTTCGATCCGGGAATCGCTGGCGGCCACGCTGGTCTGGATCGCGCTCGCCGCCGGGTTCGGCCTCTGGATCACGCATCGGGAAGGGACGGGCAAGGGGCTCGAATTTTTCACGGGCTACCTGATCGAGTACGCGTTGAGCGTCGATAATATTTTTATCTTCGCGCTCATTTTCGCCTCGTTCAAAATCGCCTCCGACCAGCAGCACCGGCTCCTGTTCTGGGGCGTGCTTGGCGCGATGGTCATGCGCGGGGCGATGATCGGGGCGGGCGTCGCGCTGCTGAGGACCTTCGAGTGGGTGATCTACTTTTTCGGCGCGTACATCCTTTACGCGGGCTTCCATATGCTGTTCCACCAGGCCCGGGCTGAAGTGAACGTTGAGCGCCATGGGGTCGTGAGGCTCGCGCGGCGCCTCCTGCCGCTGAGTTCCGGCGATCACGGCGGCCGCTTCGTCGTGCGGGAGGGCGGCCGGTTGAAGCTGACCCTTTTTTTTCTCGTGCTGGTGGTGGTGGAATTGACCGACCTGGTTTTCGCCCTCGATTCGATTCCCGCGATCTTCGGCGTGACTCGCGATCCGTTCATCGTCTACACGTCGAACGTCTGCGCGATCCTCGGCCTGCGCTCGCTCTACTTCCTGCTGGCCGGCGCGGTGAAAAGCCTGGTTTACCTCCACACGGGCCTGGCCTGCGTGCTGATTTTTGTTGGCGCGAAGATGGTCGGCGAAAAGTTTTATCACATCCCGACGGAAGCCTCTTTAATCATTGTGGGAACAATCCTGGCCGTGGCCGTGACCGCTTCGCTGGTGAAAACAAAAAGAGCCGGATTGTAAAAGAATCGGGCGACTTGCGGGCTTGTTTTTTGCCCCGGCTCGCGCCACAATACCCATTGTCGGAATTCCCCCGTAGCTGTCTTAAACTTAAAACGGAGACAAATCCCATGGATGACGGCAATCAAAACACAAAAGGGCTGACCCGGAGGGATTTCATCCGGATCGGATCAACCGGCGCGGCGGGCATCGCCCTGGCCGATTGGGCGACATTAAATGCTTCTGGCGCGGAAACCACCGCGGGCAAACTGCCGCGACGACGCTATGGCCGGACCGGGCTGGAGATCAGCGCGCTGGTGGGCGCGTCCGACTGGGGCCCCGATGTGATCCCGCTGGCGGTGGACGCGGGGGTGAACTACTGGCACAAAGCGCAGCGCTGGAATTCCCAGACCATGCCCGCCGCGATCAAGAGCCAGCCCCGGGAGTCCTATTACCTCGAAGTTGTCGTGGACCGCGTCGATGGCGATAACGCGCACGGGCGCATCGACGAGGAGCGGCATTATCAATTCGTCAAGAAATGCGTCGCGGATTCGGGCGTGGGCTATTACGACGTGTTCAAGTTCCACTTCGGCTACCATTCCGTGGACGAGGCGAAAACAGAGATGGGAATGGTCCGGGCCTTCGACCGGCTGAAAAAAGAAGGGCTGGTGAAGCACCTCTGCATTTCCCAGCATCATTACAACAACATCGGCGGCGACATGGCCTACGACATCATTCCCTATCTCATCGATAATTCGCCTTACGAGGCCGCCCAGTTCTTCTACACCTACGGCGACAAGAAGGAACTTGACGATGTTCTCGCCCTGGCCAAGCAGAAGGATTTCGGCACCATCGCCATGAAAACCATGGGCGGGGTCGGGAAGGGCGGCCGAGGACAAAAAATTCCAGGCCATGCTGGCCGAACCGCGATTCAGCGGGCAGCACGCCCGGCGCGGCCATGGTGAAATGGCTGATGTCCAACCCGAACCTGACGGCCGCGGTCATCTCCACGAAAAACTTCGACCAGTTGCAGGAAAACCTCGCCGCCGCGCGGCAGAGCGCCGTGACCGCCAACGACCGCGAGACTCTCGGCCTGCTGGCGGGCTTTAACAAGGGGATGACCTGCCTGCTGTGCGCCGACTGCGTCTCGCACTGCCCGGAACACATCGCCATTGCCGACATCTTTCGCTACGAGCGTTATGCCCTCGACTACCACGAACTTTCACGGGCGCGCGCCGAATACAAGACGCTCACCAAGAATGGAACTTCCTGCATCGCCTGCGGCGACTGCATGCCCGCCTGCAAGGCCGACATCAACATCGTGTCGAAATTGAAGGACGTGCACAACCTGCTGGGATGACCGGATTGACCCTGCTGATTTGGCGACGCATCCGAAGCGACGGTGATGCGCGGCGAGCCATGGCTTCCGCACTCGTTCATCCGTCCCGGTGCCGCGTCGCGTGACGGCCGCCCGCGGCGAGGCCGCGGGGCAAATCCTCATCATTCCCGATCGATGAAAGCCATATCCGGGATTGACTTGTTGTCCGCCATTGGAGAGTTTGCCCCGTGAAGATCGGCCTGTTCCTGCCCAACGCCACCTTCGACTTTCCAGGCTCGCCCGAAGTGGGCGGCATCGAGACCTACGCGTTTACCATGGGCGAGGCCTGGCAGCGGCTGGGACACGAGGTCGTCCTTTTCGGGGGAATGCCGAAAGCGGGACGCGGCCATCGCGCGACCACGATCCCGCTTGAGCTTTCCCCCTACTGGGAAACGAAATCGATTCCCGACATCGGCACCCGCTTCCAACGGCTCGTGCAGCGGCTCCACTTCGCGTGGACGTCCCGCCACGCCTGGCGGCGGCAGCGCTGCGACGTGGTCATCCTGGCCAAGCCCTTCGACTGGCCGGTCGCCTGGTTCTGGAAACGTTCGCGCCCGGACCTGAAAGTGATCATGGGTTTTCACGGCACCGATTTTTTCGCGGGAGGCCGCCTCTTTTACCCGGCGGTCGACGCGGCGTTTGCCGTGAGCCCGAGGGTGGCCCTGCTGGCCGAGGCCCATGTGGGAACGCGGCCAGTCTCCATCCCGAACCCGGTTGATCTCGACGTTTTCCGCCCCGCCGCCAACGCTCCCCTCCGCAATGGCTCGGCCCCCTGGCATCTGGTGGCCAGCGGACGGCTCATCGGCTGGAAAGGCTTCTCGCATCTCATCGAGGCCCTCGCCCGTTTGCGGAGCGAACCCGCCGTCGATTTTCGCCTGACCCTCGCGGGCGCCGGGCCGGAGCAGGAAAACCTCGCCGCGCAGGTGCGGCGGCTCAATCTCACCGACCGGGTGAGCCTTTGCGGCCGACTCGACGCCACGGCCCTGGCCGACCTGATGCGCTCCGGCGACCTTTACGTGGTTCCCTCCATCGGCTTGGACGCGTGCCCCATCAGCGCGCTGGAAGCGGTCTGCGTGGGCCTGCCGCTCCTCCTCTCCGACGAGGTCGGTCTCAATGACTTCTTGACCGAGCGCGATCTCACGAGCTATCACGCACCCGATATCGACGCGCTTGCCGCCACGCTGCGCCGTCTTTATGCCCGCCGCCACGAACCCGAGTGGACCGACCATGCGGCCCGGCACGGCCGCCTGCGCGAACAGTTCTCGGCGGAGCGGGTGGCGAAACAGGTGCTCGATTTGATAGTTTAAAAAAACGGTTCGGACCACTTGGTAGTGTGAATGATATGATTGCGTTGGGTAGCCCGGACAACTTATTGTCCGGGTGCGCGTAGCGCACAAGAGGCAGCCAAAAATATATCCACTCAACCCTCTTCGTCACTTTTCGGTGGCTTCTTGTGGCCTTCGGCCACCCGGACAACAAGTTGTCCGGGCTACACGATGGCTTGACATCGGTACCAATAGCGTTGGGAAATGGTCTCGTTCTGAGATAGGCTCCAATCCTCCGGCGTGAAACTTCTCTACATTTTTCCTGAAGAATTTACCGGCCGCTTCGCCCGCGAATACCACGTCTATCGCCTGGCCGAAAGCCTGGCCGCCGCCGGTTGCGACGTCACCCTCGCCGCCGCGCCCTCGCCCCGCCTGGCCAATCCGCAACACCTTCACGATTTTTTTGGCGGCAGTGAAAACAACCGTTTGAAGATCGCGTGGATCAAGCGACAAGTCTCGCTCGGTCCCGTAAAAATCCGCAGCGGCGCGTGGTTTTTTCGACAACTCGACCGGCTCATTCCCTCCCTCAAACCCGACCTCGTTTTCACCATGCACCTGAAGGCGGCCGATTATATCGCGAAAAAATATCCGCCTTTGCCGCTGGTCTTCGAAGCCCACGAAATCTTCGCCGACAACTATCCCGAAACCAGCCCCCGTCACCGAAAGCTGCTCGAAATGGAACGCCGGGTTTACGCGCGCGTCCGCGGCGTGGTCGCCATCTCCAGCTACCTCGCCGAAAGCCTGCAAACCCGCTTCGCCCTCCGCGTTCCCATCCGCGTCCAGCACGACGGCATCGACAAGACGATGCTGCTCGACTCCTCGGTGCCGCCCGACACGCACGAGTTGATTTACGCAGGCAGCCTGCAACCCTGGAAGGGCGTCCCGGTCGCCATCGAAGCGATGCGCCTCCTGCCGGAATTTCATCTGACCGTCCTCGGCGGCGAGGGGAACCCGCTCGAACTTCTCCGCCGGAACGCCCCCGCCAACGTCACCTTCCTCGGCCAGATCAATCGCGACGCGCTCAGCCCCTTTCTGCAAAAAGCCAATATTGGACTCATGCCGAACCTGCTCGAACCGCGCAGCGCGCTTTACACCTTTCCCTTGAAACTGCTCGAGTACTCGGCGGCGGGCAAGGGGATCGTCGCCAGCCAAATCCCCGTCTTTGATCAATTAAGCGTCGGCGGGTGGGTGGACCTGGTCCCGAGCGGATCACCCGAGGCCCTCGCCGCCGCCGTGCGGTCCCTGACGCGGCGAGGCATCGATCGCGGCGCGGCCCAGGCCTGGGCGGGCCAGTTCCTTTGGAAAAATCAGGGCGTGTCGATGAAGCAGTTTCTCGAATCCCTTCTCAAATGAATCCCTCGCGATGAAAGTCTTGATGATCTCACGCTGGTTCTGGGAAGAACGCCGCCGCAACGGAGGAACGCCCGGTTTCTTCGGCGAACTGGCCCGGGCCATCGCCGCAAAGGGCGTCGATCTCACCGTTCTTTCCCAGGCCGCGGACGCCGGGCCCGACCCCGAGCCGCGTCCCATCGACGGGCTGAATGTCCACGTCTTTTCCCGCGAAGGCCGCAACCTCGCGCTTTCGCCGCTCGACAAGATCATCAAGCCCTGGGCCGGCTACCGCAAAGCCGCCACGGATGCAGCCGTCATCCGGCGTTTTGCGCGACAGCACGGCCCGTTCGACGCGGTCGTCGCCCAATGCGAGGAGCCGGACGGCCTCGCCTGCGCCCTGGCTTGCCTCACGGGCGGATTTCCTCCCCTTATCACGCAGGTCCACGGTTTACGCTACCGGTTTCGTCTCAAAGGCGTCCGCTTCGTCCGAAAATCGAGCCTTGGATTTGTCTTCCGCAAATCGGCCCGCGTCGTCGCGAATTCGGTCCCGACCGCGACATGGCTCGAGCGCGAATACGGCGTGCCAGAAAATAAAATCGGCCAATGCCGGATTCATCTCACCGCTCCCTTCCTGAGTCTCGCCGCATCGCCGGCCGACATACCGGCGAGAGAGACACAGCGCATTTTGTTTCTCGGCGCGCTCAATCGCATAAAGGCCCCGGATGTCTTTTTGCGCGCGGCGATTCTTCTCGCGCCCAAGTTGCCTGGCTGGACGTTCGTGCTCGTCGGGCCCGAGACATCGGAAGACCCCTCGTTTCGCGCGACGGTGCAGGAACTGGCTTCCGCGCCTCTGCTGGCGGATCGCCTTGAATCGCCGGGCCGCCTGGCGCCGTCCTCGGTCATCGACCAGATTCGCCGCGCGCGGGTGGTGGTCTGTCCCTCGCGGATCGAAACGTTTTCCCGCACCACCATCGAGGCCCTTGCTCTGGGACGTCCCGTCGTCGTCACCGAAACCACCGGCGCGGCCCACTGGGTCCAATCGACCGGTTGCGGTTCCGTCGTGCCGCCGGATAATCCCGAGGCGCTGGCCGAGGCCATCCTCGACTGGACCTCGCGCAAAAATACCCCTGACGCATCCGCGCTGATCACTTCCGAATTGACCGCATCCCGGGCGGCGGACGACTGGATTCGGGAGGTCACCACGGCGATCCATGCGCAGGCGGAAAATGCGCGCGGCGATGGATAAGTCGGGTGACTTGCGCTTTGCCTGAGGCCATCGATTTCGCCGCGGATGCTTGCCTTCATGGGCCATAGTGGCTAATCCTTTCTTTGCGTGGTGCGGCGCGGCTTGGGAACCCCCGGCTGAGGCAGGCACACGCCATCTTCACCCGTCTATGAGAGCCACTCAATTTTGGATTTTGCTTCTCGGCAGTTCCTTCGTCAGCATTTTCTTTATCAAACTGATTTTTCTTAGCCGCGCCCTCGACCGGGAGCAGCGGCAGCTCGTCGATTGTCAGGAAATCGCTTCAACCGCGCCCGCGTTTGAAAACGCCTGGAAGCAGCTCGCCATCCATGTTTATCAGGCCAGCCCCCAGGACCCGGCCCTCGCTGATGTGCTCAAGAGGGAGGGCGTTGAGATCCATTCGAAACCAGGTGCGGGCGCCGGTTCCGCGCCGCCGGCAATGACTCCCCCGCCGCCGCCGACCTCCCCCAGCACCCCAATCGCTCCGATCCAGCCGAGCGGCGCCTGATCGTTTCCCAACACGAAAGCCCGCTTAAGAACACACTTTCCTTCCCTACCTCGAATCCCATGTCCGCCGCCTCAACTCCCGTTCCCCGCTCGAAGTACACTTCGACCCCCAGGTCCTCTGCTTCCAGGCATACGCTTTTTTGGCCGATGCTGGTGTTCCTCTTTGGATCAGGCACCTTCGCGATTTACCAGGTCTTGAACATCGAAGACCAGTTGGATGAAGTCACCCGGGCCGTCGATCACATGGATGAGAAGGTCAAGCATGCTCAATACGAAAAAGCCAAGTTTTTTTCGATGGCGAGAGATGTCTTGAGATTGGCGTCCAAGGATCCCAAAGCTCAGGAAATCGCCGTTGAGTTCAAGCTTCGGCAATTGCAAGCCGCGCAACCCGTGCTCATGGACCTATCCGAGCCGCCGCCCCCGGTGCCGACAGACGCCGCCTCGGCGCAACGGGCTGCCGCTATGACGAACTCCGCGCCAATACGGGCGTTCGAGCCCCCAAGCGCCGCGCCCATGTTTCCCGCCGCGCCGCCCATACCCGTGACCAAATAGAGCCGGCGCCTCCCTCGGCGCGTTTGGTGCGCGTCGCACGTTTTCGATGCGCCCTTTAGAGGCGTGGCTGGAGCCGGGATCGAACCGGCGACACGCGGATTTTCAGTCCGCTGCTCTACCAGCTGAGCTATCCAGCCAATAATCTGGTAACCAACAACTTACAAAGCATCTGTTCCGCCGTTTTTACGATTCTGATACCGCAATCGGATACGGAAAGCGTCAAGGGTCTATTTTGCGAGACTCAAAGTTAATGGCAAGCTCATTCGCAAGTCGCTGCAAACAAAACTGTTTTCCGTGGCCAAAAATCGTCTTGCGGACCTGGTAAAAGACGAGCGCAACCGGGCCGAAGAAGGCGAGCGAATGGTGAACGGCAAGATGGGCTTTTCGGAGGTTCCCCTGCTGTTTTTGAAGCGTCCGCCGCCAGCGTATGGATTGACAGAGTTGATTTTTGGGGTGTATGGTTCGTGAAATGGCAACCGTCAAGAAAGCTCGGGTTCAGGTCCCTTCTCAGCATCCCGACGATGCTGCGCCGGTGACTTGGCCCCAGATTGATCGCGCTTGGGCCGCTTACCAAGCTGGTGATTGTGGACATTCTCTCGAAGAGATGAAAGTTCGCCATCCTCGCCGCGCCGCCAGACGTTAGTCTTCCAGTCTTGGCTCCGCGTGCTTCGTTAAGCGCGCACTCATGACAAAGGACCCGGCTCTCGCTAAAAGCACCCTGTTGTGCTAGGCTGCCATTTCCGTGCAATCCCTTCGCTGGCCCCTCCTTTTCAGCGCCGTCCTCGGTCTCCTCGTCTTCACCCTCTACGCCTCCTTCGCCTTCAAAGGCGTCGCGGCCTGGACCATCGGCCTGGTCTACATTTCCTACGACTCGCTCCTGCTCGGCTTCATGGTTGTTTCCAGCCAGATCGCGGTCAGCCGGGAAGACAAGCGCAAGCGAGCCGAGCCCGCCGCGGGCCGAAGCCCGAAGGATCATCGGCCCACGCTGACCGTGCTCGTTTGCGCGCGCAATGAACGGCTTGTCCTGCCGGCATGTCTCCGCGCCTTGGCCGCCCAGACGGAACCGGCGGACGAAATCATCGTCCTCGACGACGGCTCGACCGACGACATGGTTGAATGGCTCACCGCCGAGTTTGCCCTTGAGTTCGAGCCGATGGGAGCGGGCGCCTCATTGGGTCGCTCGGCCCGCTGGCCCTGCCTGAGCGTCTGGCGCAAGCCCAACACGGGCAAGGCCGGCTCGCTCAACCTCGGCTGGAGGATGGCCCGGGGCGAAATCGTGGTTACGCTCGACGCCGATACCTGTGTCGAACCGGAAGCGCTGGCCGCGACTCGCGACGGCTTCGCCGAGGACCCCAATCTCGGGCATCGCCGGGGGGGTGCTCGTGCCCGTCTGCCAGCGGACACCCTGGGCCGGGTTCTTCCAGTTCTTCCAGACCTTCGAATACGCGCGCGGTTTTCTCTGGCGGCTGACCTGGATGCAGTATGACATGCTGCTTCTCATTTCCGGGGCTTTTGCCGCCTACCGGCGCAGCGTGCTCGAATCGGCGGGCGGTTTTGACACAACGAGCTGGGTCGAGGATTACGAACTAACCCACCGCGTTTACCGCGATGCTTTCGATTCCGGCCAAGCTTTAACGATAAAGACGCTCTCTAACGCGCGTGGAACGACCGATGCGCCCGCTTCTATCGATACTTTCCTCAACCAAAGGCGGCGTTGGTTTGCAGGTTTTATCGCCACCCACTTCAAATATCACGATATGGTCGGCAATGGGCGCTACGGGACGGTGGGTCGTTACATGCTATGCCTCAAAACGCTTGATCTCCTGCTGCCAATCTACGCATTGGCGGCGGGGGTTGTTTTGGTTGTATTGCTGTCAATTCGCCACTCTTTGGATGTTTTTATCGTCAAGCTTATCATCGCCAAGCTGATTTTTGATCTCCTGCTCCATGCCTATTCCATTATTCTCTATCAGCGTTGGCTAGGCATTCCCCTTTCCCGCAAGCTCTGGCTTCAATCCCTCGGCGCGACCCTCTCGGAGCCGTTTGTCTTCCAGATCTTGCGGCAACTCGGCGCGGTCTTTGGCTGGGTGGCCTTTCTCCGCCGCAAGATCGATTGGATGCCGCAAAGGCAGGTAAGCGCGCCTGTGGTCGTCACCGAGGCGTAAAAGCGAGACCTCCGCTGCGTTCTCAAGCATCAATCCGCGTGCTGAACTGGCGCAGGAAGCGGACGTCGTTTTCGGTGAAGAAGCGCAGATCGGGGATGCCGTGGCGCATGATCGCGATCCGCTCGATGCCGAAGCCGAAGGCGTAGCCGGTATATTTCTCCGGGTCGTAGCCGACCTGCTCGAAAACCGCCGGATCGACCATGCCGCAGCCGCAAATCTCGAGCCATTCCTTGCCCTTCACCTGGCTGCCGGCGCGCGAGCAATCGACCTCGAAGCTCGGCTCGGTGAACGGAAAGAAATGGGGCCGGAAGCGGAACTTCAAGTCCTCGCCCAGCAACTCGCGGAAGAAATATTCGAGCGTTCCCTTCAGGTCGGCCAGCGTCACGCCCTCGTCGACGACGAGCCCCTCCATCTGGAAGAACGACATCCCGTGCGTCGCGTCGATCTCGTCGCGGCGATAGCAGCGGCCCGGCGCGATGATCCGGATCGGCGGCGGCTGCTGGAGCATGGCGTGGATCTGCACGGTGGACGTCTGCGTCCGCATCAGGCGCCGGCCGCCCGGCGATTTCCCGTCCAGGCCGAGGCTGGGCGCGAGGCCGTCTTCCTTGAGATAAAAGGTGTCCTGCTCGTTGCGGGCCGGATGATCGGGCGGCGTGTTGAGCGCGTCGAAATTGAAGACCTCGTTTTCGATGTCGGGCCCGTCGGCCAGCGCAAAGCCGAGCCGCCGGAAAATCTCGATGGCGCGGTCCCGCACCTGGAGCACCGGATGCAGCGAGCCGGGCGCTTCGTAACGGCCCGGCAGGGTCGGATCGAAATCGGCCGATTCGGCGGCGGCGGTCAGCTCGGCCTTGCGGGCTTCATAGGCGGCCGCGACCGCGTTCTTGGCTTCGTTGGCGGCCTTGCCAACCACGGGCCGCTGTTCCTTCGGCACGGAGGCCATTTTCTCGAGCAGCAGGGGCAGGCTGCCGCTTCGGGCGAGGTATTGGATGCGCACCGCTTCGAGCGCGTCGGCATCGGCCGCGCCGGCGATGGCCGTCGAGGATTTGTTCCTGGAGGGAGATGATTTCGTCGAGCATGGGCATGGCTGCTGAATGGGACTTAAGGGTCCTATAGGACCTATATGTCCCATACGTCCCATAGGGGGTCGATCTTGTCTGTTGAAAAAAATAGTTCAAACAGAAAGCGCCGCCCTCCGCGGGAGCTTGCCCTATCGAAGATAGCCCCTAGCATTGATGAATGGCGCAAGATGTTCCCCCAGGCTGGACCCAGCAGGGCAATGCCCTGACCCGCACCATGCGGCGCGCCGACTTTGTCGAGGCGCTGGCCCTGGTTGTCGAAATCGGCAGGCTGGCCGAGG
The DNA here is from genome assembly GCA_963702985.1 of uncultured Verrucomicrobiae bacterium. Lineage (GTDB taxonomy): Bacteria > Verrucomicrobiota > Verrucomicrobiia > Methylacidiphilales > UBA1321 > JABDGH01. Next base: position 2,679,012 of record OY969777.1, on the reverse strand, counting down.
CCGCCAATCATCACCCCGACATCGACATTCGCTACCGCACGGTGCGTCTCGGCCTGTCGACCCACTACGCCGGCAGCATTGTGACGGCCAAGGATTTCGCCCTCGCCCAAAAAATTAATGATTTGAAAGAGGAGTCCATCCGTCTTACCAAGGATGACTTGCATCGCCGCTTTAAAGCCTGATTCTATTCCTCCATCGTCATGACCCACCCTCACCTCAACCTCTTGAAATCCCTCCGCGCATACGCGCTGCTGATCCTCGGCCTCGGAATCTTCGCCGCCGCGCCGATTCGGGCCGACCTCAACAGCGACCTCGCCTTCACCGCCTTCAGCAATGTCGATGTCAACAGCATGGCCGGCGGCGCCGTTCTCCAGGCGCGGGGCGGGCTGCTGACCTTCCCGCGCGGGATCACGTCGCAATCGCTCTACATCATCGACGCCCTTCCGGCCGACGTTCAGAGCAAGCTGGTTCATTGGAATCCGTCCCGCCATCCCAAGCTTAAGGTCTGGCTCCATCAGTCCGGGCTTTCCGTCAAACCCACCGCCGCCGATTTCTCCGGGCTGGGCAGCCTGCCCGACAACAGCTCCGTCCAATACCAGATCGATGCCACGGCAAAACTCGATCCCGGCAATCCTTCGCTTCTAGTCAGCAAAGAGGAGGCGCAATTGATCGCGGCGACCGCCGCCCAGGAGAAAGACCCCAAAACGCTTTTCGTCAAAGCCTGGAGCCAGATTTTGTCCGGGCGGAGCACAAGCTTTCTCAGCGGCCATGCCGGTTCCGACGAGGATGTCGTCAGCGGCGGCGACATCCACCCGTTGAGCGACATCAAGAACCTCCTCCACTCCGACATCAAGATCTACGGGCAATATCAGCGGCTGCTCAACCAGACACCCCTCAAAGCCCTGGCCGGGGCGTCCAGCGACAAGATCGCGCCCGCCGATCTCTACTTCGAATGCTTCGACGTTCAGGGCTATGCCGCCCTGGCCACCGGAGTTGTCTACCAGGGTGTCAACGGCACCTCCATTCAGTCGGTCGACATCAAGTATTATGTCAATTCGGGCGTCTACACCACGGTCGAACTGGAACAACTCTGGCCGATCACGGTGAACGGGAAGACGGAAACTCTCGTCTGGCGCGACGACCTCGTCTCCGCCCCAAGCATCGCTTATCTCCACGGCACGGAGCGTCTCGCCTCGGTCATGATCATGCTTCAGGAAACGAAAGGGGGCATCGAAGCCTTTCGTGCGGAGTTCAAATAGCCGCTCGTAGCCGCGCTCTTGAGAGCGCGGGCAGTCCGCCGCCTCACGGCGGCGGCTATGGCGGTCACGGGAACCTTAAGTCTCTCATAACCAAAGTTTTGTTTGTCATTTTCCCGTTTTTCTGCCTTTTATTATCGCGTTCCCCTCATGAAATCGAACCTTCCATCCACCCTGCTTGTCGGGGCCTTGTGTTTCTTGACGGCATCGAGTGCCTGGGCTGACGGCAAGGATGAATTGAGCCCGACGGTCGCGCCCGCGCAGGAGAGCAATAATCCCGTCTCCCAGGAATTCACCATGGAAGGCAGCACCACGGGCGAGTCGACCACGAAACAGGGCACCGCCTCGCTCGGCGGCGTGAGCAACACCAACTCCCATTTCGATTATGTCGTTTCCCCCCAGATCCAGGACGGAGTGCTGCTGCGGTTCGGCGCGGACACGGAACGCAATTCCTTCGGCCTTTTTCCCGGTGCCCCGCTGCCCAACACGCTGCAATCGGCCAACGCCATCATCGGCGCGGACATGGCCATCGGCAACAAGATCATCATGCGCGCCGAGCTTCACCCCGGCATCTACAGTGATTTCGTCGATGTGACCGGCAGCGACTTTGACATGCCCGTGCAGGTCGGCGGCACTTATCTCTGGAGCAAGGACTTTCAGATCATCTTCGGGCTTCAGCTCGACCTCAAATCGAATTACCCGCTCATCGGCCTGCCCGGTTTCCGCTGGCAGTTCGCCGACAAGTGGGTGCTCTCGGCCATTCCCCCCAAGCCGCAACTCCAATACGAAGTCAACAACAGCCTGACGCTCTACACCGGCGCCGATATCGTGGCCGGCACGTATCACCTCAACAATAACTTTGGCACGAACCACGGCCACGGTCCCGGCACGACGAACAGCCAGTTGAACGGCAATATCTGCGACTTCACCGAGTTGCGCGTGGGAGCCGGATTGACCTGGAAATTTACGCCCAACCTCACTCTCGACGTTTCCGGCGGTTATATGCCCTATCGTGATTTCGTTATCCACGCCGACCACATCGGCTATGACACCCGCAGCACGAGCTTCCGCACTTCTCTCGGCGATGGCGCGCCCTACGCGGAAGCCGGCATCAGAGGCTCGTTTTAATCCCCTGGGTTGAATTCCCCGAAGCTTCGGCTTGTCTTTTCCGGGTGGCCCGGACAACTTGCTTGTCCGGGTCGCCGAAGGCGACAGGAAGCGATTTGTGGGTCACGCGGCAAAGCGTCGCTTCCTGCGCGCTACGCGCGCCCGGGCAACGAAGTAGCCCGGGCCACCCCAAAAATGCCTCGGAGCTTGCTCCGAGGTTCGTTACTGTATTGGCAGGACAAGAAATGGGAGGCATTGGCCAATGCCGTGGTAGTGGATTTCGGCGTTTCAAACGAGGCTAGTCGCGGAAAGGGCGCAAACCACAGCGCCGAAAACACTTCAACTTAAGGGAGCAACAACGATGAAAAGAATTATTCTGTTTGCAAGCATCATGGGTTTCGCCGCCTCGCTGGCGGTTTGCGCCGCGGAGCCGAAGGACACCTGGGCCGCTTCATGCGCCCGCTGCCACGGCGCAGACGGCAAAGGCGAGACCAAAATAGGCCGGACGCTCGGCGCCAAGGACTACACCGATGCGGCCGTTCAGGCCGCCTTGACGGATGACGCCGCGTTCAAGGCAGTCAAGGAAGGGCTTACGACCAAAGATGGCAAGACCGCGATGAAACCGGCCGCGAACCTGTCGGACAGCGACATCAAGGGGCTGGTGGCCTATATGCGGACTTTCAAGAAGTGATACGGCGGTAAAGGGTGATTTGCGCCATGAGGCGCTCGGTTTAATACCGCGAAGGGTGATTTGTGATTCACGCGAGCGCTGAAATTTCCAATGGCTGCAAATGAAACAACCGCCATGACCGCGACCCGCCGCCGGCTCGCCGCGATGCTGTGGATTTGCCTGCCGGCCTGTTTCTGGCTGGCGGGCGTCGGCGCGCCGGCCCAGGAAAAGGCCCCGGAGAAGCCTCCGGAAAATGTCCAGGGAAAGGCCCCTGAAAAGCCACCAGAAAAAGCCCCGGAAAAATTGGCCAACTCCGACTGCCTCGATTGCCATCTGGATCCCAACACCACCCGCGTCGTCAACGGGAAGACCGAATCGCTGATTTTCCCGACGAAAGCTTTCGCAAAATCGGTCCACGCCGGCCTCTCCTGCGTGGACTGCCACACCGGCGTCAAGGAACTCGTCCACGCCAGTCCGCTGCCGGCGCCGGATTGCTCCGGCTGCCACGTCGACGAAGCCAAACAATACGCCGGCAGCATCCACGGCGTGAGTCATATGCTCGGCGCGTCCGGCGCGGCGCAATGCTGGGACTGCCACGGCTCGCACGACATTCTGCCGGTCACGGACCGAACCTCGCCGGTCTTCAAGATGAACCTGCCCTACACCTGCGCCAGGTGCCATAGCAACGCGGGGCTGAGCAAGGAATACCAGATCAATCATCCCGAAGCGGCGGCGCAATACATGGAAAGCATCCATGGCCGCGCGCTGCTCAAGATGGGGTTGATCGTGGCGCCGTCCTGCGACGACTGCCACGGCGTGCATGACATCAAACGGGCGGTGGACCGCGATTCGCTCATCAACCACGCCAACGTCGCCAAGACCTGCGGCAAATGCCATCTCGGCGTCGAAGAGACTTACGACAAGAGCATTCACGGACTATTGCTGGCCAAGGGAGACCCGCGCGGGCCGGTCTGCACGAATTGCCATTCCGCGCATGAAATCGTGAATCCGGAGGGCAACAATTTCAAGGCCCTCAGCGACGAACGCTGCGGCAAATGTCACGCCGACCGGCTGGAGGGTTACCGGGACACCTACCACGGCAAGGCCATGGCGTTGGGCAGACCCAATGTCGCGCCGCAGGTTGCCGCCTGTTACGACTGCCACGGTTATCACGATATCCTGCCGCCGTCCGACCCGCGGTCGCACCTTTCCAAGGCCAACATTCTCGCCACCTGCCAGAAATGTCATCCCGGCGCCGCCACGGGGTTCACGCAGTACAGCCCCCACGCCAACCCGCTGGACGGAAAAAATTATCCGCTGCTTCACGTGGTGTTCGTGCTGATGACGGGGTTGCTCATCGGCACGTTCGGCTTTTTCGGCCTGCACACGCTGGGATGGCTGGTGCGCGCGGTTTATCTTTACCTGCACGACTCGAAGCAATTCCGCGAGGCGAAGATACAAACGCAGGTGGACGGCGAATGGTTCACGCGCTTCTCGCCGTTCGAGCGCTTCCTGCACTTCATGGTGGTGACCAGCTTCCTGCTGCTGGTGGTCACCGGCATGCCGTTGAAGTTCTACTACACGGATTGGGCCAAGGTGATGTTCCACATTCTCGGCGGCCCGGAGGCCGCGCGGACGCTGCATCACCTCGGCGCCATCGTCACCTTTCTCTACTTCGGCCTGCATCTCGCGGCGATGATCGGCAAGGCCTGGAAAGGCCGGAAAACGCTGCGCGACCCGGCCAGCGGCCGGTTCCAATTCAGCCGGCTGTGGAATGCGATGTTCGGTCCCGACTCGATGGTGTTCAACCTTCAGGACTGGCGCGATTTCGTGGCGCACAACAAATGGTTCTTCGGCAAGGGCCCGAAGCCGCAGTTCGACCGCTGGACTTACTGGGAGAAATTCGATTACTTCGCCGTGTTCTGGGGCGTGGCCATCATCGGCGCGTCGGGGCTGGTCATGTGGTTCCCGACCTTCTTCACGCGCTTCCTGCCGGGCTGGGTCATCAACGTGGCCCTGATTCTCCATTCGGACGAGGCGCTGCTGGCCGCCGGCTTCATCTTCTCCATTCATTTCTTCAACACGCATTTCCGCATCGAGAAATTCCCGATGGACACCGTCATCTTCTCCGGCCGCGTTTCCAAGACCGAGATGCTGCACGAGCGCAAACGCTGGTATGACCGGCTGGTCAAGGAAGGCAAACTCGACGAGTCCCGCGTGAGGGACGAGTGGATACGCTGGCAGAACATCGCGCGTACGTTCGGTTACCTCTTCTTCGGCCTCGGAGTCCTCCTGCTGATCCTGATCATCTACGCCATGGCCACGCGCCTGACGAACTAAGATTAGTTTTGGAATAGGTTCCGGAAAGGGAGGGGGCGCACAATTTTCGCAACTTCGCCCGAACCGGCGGTTAGTATCTTACCAACCTGGCCGAACACCAGGGCCTGTTAACACTATTTTATGGACAGATCGCTCGTACTCGGAAAAGCCATCCTGAAAGGATGGCTGTCACTCAGCCCAGGGTTGGCGCGGGGGACAACGTCCCACGCGCCTACCCTGGGTCAACGGCAAAGAGGACCAACCCTGAAAGGGTTGAATCAGTCCACCACTGTTGAGACGGCTTCAACCCTTTCAGGGTTGTATGTTTCTCGACCTACCCAGGGTAGGCGCTGCCGCGCCAACCCTGGGCTGAATGATTGCAACCCCGTTGGGGTTGCCGCCGCCAACCGACATTAGTGTTAACATGCCCTAGTTCAACACGCCTCTTTTTCTTATGCCTACTCCTCGTCACATTCCGTTCCGCACGAAATTCACCACAAGCCCCGTCCGCCGGTTATTGCTCGGCGGCATTTTAAGCCTGAGCCTCGCCGGTTGTAATGCGCCGCCGCCGGCGGAAGCTCCGAAGATTGAAGCTTCGAAGGCAGCCGCGCCGGAAAAGCCGGTCGACGCCCGGTTTCAGGAACAACCGACGCCCAACTTCTCCGCCGACCAGATTCTCAACGGCGAAGCTCCGGGCCGGAAAGCCTCTCCTGCCGTGGCCGAAGTAAACAACGACGAGGGCTTCGCGAAGGACCGGCTCTATCATGTGCCCGCACCCGGAGTCCATCCGCGCATTCTTTTCGGGCCGGAGGATCTGCCCCGCATTCGCAGGCAGCTTCAGGAAACGGAAACGGGGCGCGCGCTGCTGGCCCAACTCAAGGCGAAAATTGCGAACGGCATCGACAAGCCCGGCACTTCGGAAAACGACGCGCTCCAGGCGCTGATGAAGGGAGACGCCGCCAGGGCCGACGCGATCACCGCCGATTTCAAGTCCCACCCCGCGCCGGGAAGCGCGACTAATCCGCTTTTCGCCTCGCTGTCCGACAAGGCCCTTTATTGCCTCGTCATGCAGGACAAAGCCGAGGGCGCCAAGACGGCGGCGGTGGCGGCCGCGTTCGCCAAATATCTCGAACCGCAGATCGACGAGGCCTCGAAAGCGCCGGGCGCGGACGATTACTGGCGCAGCGTCCGCGCGGTCTGCGGCGCAGGCCCGGCCCTCGGGTTCATCTACGATTTTTCCCAGCCCTACATGACCAAGGACCAGGCCGACACCTTCCGGCGCGTGCTGACCAAAGCGACCAAGGGCCGCTATGTGCTCGGGATGGACCTGCCTCATCACTGGCGCAACTGGAACTTCATCGGAATGGCCGAGGAATTTCCGCTCATGTCGCTGGCGCTCGAAGGCGAGGAGGGCTTTGACCCCCGCATCTTCGCGCGCGGCAGCGAAGTCGCGCATGATTACGTCGATTACTCCATGTCCGACCAGGGCATCGCGAAGGAAGCCATCGGCTATCACACCGCCGGATTCTCCCATCTGAGCCTGCTCATGCTTGCGATGGCCAATCGCGGCGACAATCTTTTCATTAACGACAAGTACCGCAAAATGTTCGAGAACTGGTTCGTCTGGGCGATGCAGCCCTACGGCGACCTGTGGGAAAGCAGCGGCGATCTCGGCACTTTTCCGCCCGACTTCAGCACCCTGCAAACGGCGAAGTTTTTCTACCCGGCCAATCCCAAAATCGACTTCGTTTTCCAGAACCACCCGGCGATCCGGAAAATGACGGCGATGTCCGGAGGCCTGCTGGCCTACGGCGGTGTCCTGGCCTACTTGACCCCCGCCGATCCGCTGAAAGGCTCCGGCGGCAAAGTCGTCGATTACCACTATGGGGCTGATTTCAAGATGCCCCAGGGCCTTTACGATCCACAGCGCGGCTATCTCTTCGCGCGCGACGGCTGGTCGAAGGACGCCACGTCGCTCCAGTTCGTCGCCCGCAGCGACACGCTTTTCGTCTCGCACGATGACGCCGATCGCGGCACGTTCTACTTCACCGCGATGGGCCAGCCCTGGTCGCTGCCCTCGTTCCGCGAAGTCGAGACCAAGTACACCAACACCATCATCATTGATGGGCTCGGCCAGGGCTACTCGGCCACGCCGGCCACGTGGGTCAACACCATTGACACCCCTGTGGCCACGTTCGGAACGGCCGATCTCAGCTATTGCTACGATTGGAGATGGGTGAAGTCGCCCATGACGATGTCGGCGGAGGAATTCGCCCGCAAACCGTGGCTGAGTTCCTACGTGCCCGTTCGCGCGCGCCTCGGGCCGCGTTACGCCAATGTCCCCTTCGAGCGCGACCCATTGCCGCAAGTGGTCGACTACTATTCGGGCTACCTCGCGGGCGATCCCCGCATGTGGGACGAGGACACCTGGATCATGCGCGCGCCGGCCAATCCGGTGCAACGCGCCTTCCGCACCGCCGGCCTGGTGCGCGGAAATCGTTCCTATGCTCTGATCGTCGACGACTTCCAGAAAGACGACAGGGAGCACCTTTACGAATGGGCGATGCAGATGCCGATGAACGTCGAAATCCACAGCATCAAAGGGGGCGACCTGATCGTCGGTCCGCTTTCCGACAAGAGGGTCGCGACGGCTCCCGGCTTTGATGCCTATCGCGATATCGGCACTCCAATCGCCGCCCCCGGCGCGCCGCTGCTGCTCGTGCGCGTGCTGAATGCCAACCAGCCCGCCATCCCGACCGGCCAATCCAATCCGCGCCTCGAAACCATCGAGTATCTTCGCCATGACGACTCGCACCAGTTCGGCGGACGCTCCACCGGCCTGGGGAAGCGGTTGGTGCTCCCGAGCCGCAGCGTCGCGCCCGATTACAAGGTGCTGCTTTTCCCCCTCAAGCAGGGCGAGCCGTTGCCGGTGACCACATGGAGCGATGACAAGAAGAGCCTGACCCTCGAGTGGAACGGACAAAAAGACGAATATCAGTTCGACCAGGATCAGACGGGCCGCACGCATCTCACCCTGCACCGCGGCGCGGACCTGATTTTCCAGCAAAACTGATACCGATTCCAAATTGATTTTATACCATTTCTCAATAAAATTTATTCTTTACCCTTCCGTCATCCCGAGCTTGTCGAGGGATCAGTTCCGCCTCGGTAAAACCCCTCCGAACTGATCCTTCGACAAGCTCAGGATGACCGATTGTTTAGACCAAAATCAATTTGGAATTGGTATTAGTCTCAACAATCCGTCATTCTTCGACAAGCGCAGGATGACGGAATTCTAAAAGTGAGCCTTTTGCAGAGGTCTCTATTGCGGCGCCTTGGTGGGCGCGATCTTTGTCAAATCACGACACGCGATGGTTTTCACCGTGGCGTCGTCGCTGGCGAGCCAGGGCCGGGCATCGGGCTTGTAAAAGCCGATCATCACGTGATCGAGGACGACTCCGTTGGCATGGCGGACGTAGATGCCATAGGCGGGGGTATTGCCAAAGATGTTGGACTGCGGATAGACGCTTTCCTTTTCGGGAGGCGCTTTCGGTATGGATGCGATGCCGCCGGGCATCTCGATATAGCAGTTCTTGAGCAGGACACTGCCGATTTTTGCCTCGGGAATTCCGGTGATCGTGCAGGAGGGCACGTGCGAGCCGCGGGTGGAAATGGCGCGAACGTTTTCGATGGTGACGCCATCGATTGAGCCTGCCGGCGGCGAGCGTTTGGCCAGGCGGACGAAGATCGGCTGGGACACGTTGTACATATCGAGGCCGCGCACGGTGAAGTCGCTGATGGCCGATCCATCGACCGATTCGATGCAAAGACCGCCGAGGGCGGCGGCATAGACGGTGTTGTTCAGGATATGAACGCCCGAGATGGGGCCGCGGCTGGCGGTGCCGATCTTGATGGCATTCGCGCCCGTGTTGCGGATCTCGTTATTCTCGACGGTGATGTTATGCAAACCCACGCCGCCGTCTCTACTTTTGAGGCAGATGCTGTCGTCATCGGAGTTGATCCGGCAATTACTGACGGTCGCATCGGTGCAATCGCAGAGGTCGAGGCCGTCGAGGTTCGGGCAGTATTTCGCGGAATGCACGGTCACGTGATCGATGGTTAGCCCCTGGCAATAGAGATAGATTTGAGTCCACATCCGCGGATTATTCAGGGTGACATTGCGGACGGTGACGTCCTTGCTGAAAAAAATACGAATGAGCGAAGGGCGCGTGGGTTCCTTGCCGGTCATTTTGACCAGCGGCCCCTGGCCGTCGATGATGCCGGAACCATCAAGCACGAGATGGTCGGCGTGGTCGGCGTAGAGCAGGCTGCGGCAGAGCGCCTTGTCGCGGGCCTTTTCGGGCAGGACAACGGGGTAGTCTTCCGGGTTGAGGCCGCCTAGCAGCACGGCGTCCTTCTCGATGTAGAACGTCATGCCGCCCTTGAGCGTGAGGTGCGCGCTGAGAAATTTTCCGCCCTTGAGATAAACGCTGCCGCCGCTTCCCGCGCAGGCGTCAATCGCCTTCTGGAGCGCGTCGGTGTCGTAGGTGACGCCGTCGCCTTTCGCGCCATAGGTGCGCGGGTCGAAGATCGGCTTCGGTGGCGGATTGACCTGTGCCGGTACGCTCTTCATTTGGGCCATCGGCCGGGTCGGTCCCGCCTCGGGGGAAGGGCTGGCCGGGCTTGGAGCATCCTGGGCATGAATAGGACAGATCGCGGCGCCGGCGATCAGGGCAAGCACCACGAGGAGGCGAGTAGTGAGCATTGGGGTTCCCGAGGGCCAGGCGATCATGATCGCCAATATTAAAACGCAGGCAAGACATGATTCTTAACCTGCCGGCTTGCGGTTTGTGATTTTTAGCAACTGGCTCAGGGTTTTTTTTCCCTCGGAACATAAAGGGTCACTTGGCCGGTTGGACTCACGGCCTCGGCGCGGTAATGCTCCGCGATCGAGTTCTTAAGGCGGCGATCAACATCGTCCCTGAGCCCATTGTTGTTGCCGAAATAATCTTGCTCCACGAAAAGCTTGGGCAGCCGGGCGGAATCAAGACTGGCCTCAAGAATTTCCAGATGCCGGGTCAACATCATTTCCGACGGCCCGGGGATATTGATCGGGCAGACCGTGCCGGACAGGTAATAGTAATAGCCGCTTTGATTGGAGAGCATGAAGGTTTCCTCGCCCGGCACAGTCCATTTTTGCACAAAGCCGGCGTTGGATCTGAAAGGGGTCGGCGTCTGATCGTCCCATGTTCTTAGGACTGTTCCACTTTGGGCCAGGAGAGTGGGAAATGCGAAAGTGAAGACAAAGGCCCACCAGAGTGGAATCAAGCCGAAAGGGAGAAGCAAGGCCCAGGTGATCCGGGGAAGCCGTTTGAAAGTGACGAGGCGCCGGCTTTCGCTGAACAAAACCCCGACAAGGAACACCGCGCCGTAACCGGCGGCGATGAGATTGCACTCGGCGGACCGGCCGATGAAATAGAGAAACTGGCCGATTCCCAGGAGGGAAAGCATGAAAACAAAATCGGTTTTCCAGGTTGATTTCTTCTCGTAATAAAAATGAAAGGCCGTGATCAGGCCGATCAGATAGATCACAAGAACGATCACCCAGAGGTCGGGCACAAGCATCCCGACGCAAAAGAAGCCCGAGTTCAGGACAAGAGCCTGGTAGGTGAAAAACGCCCCGACATCGGGCCATAGACCCGAGACGAGCCTCAGATAAAGCAGATAGCCCAGGACGGCCGCGGCCAGAAAGACCGCCTGGATGCCGGGCTGAATGGCGGCTGAGACGAGTTTTCGGCTGCTGAGTTGTCGGGACGCCAAAGTCGCCGTCCAGCTCAGCCACAGCACGATGCCGGAATCAAAATTCCAGAGCGGCGCCAGGGCGGCGATGACCGAGACCAATCCGTATTTAAATCGATTCGGGCCGCGGAAATAGAAAAGGGCGGCCAGGAGGCCGAAGGTCGGGAAAAGGGTCCGAATCGGTCCATGCTGATAATAATGGTCCTCGCTCGTCGCGATGCATTCGAGCGCAAGGAGAGCGATCCCCGTCACGAGCAGCATCTGGGGATAGCGAATGACGAGGCGGGCGCAGAAGAGAGAGGCCGCCAGGGTAGCGGCATTCAGCAGAGGAAAGGGTATCAGCAAGGTTTCGATTCTCCGGGGAAACAATGCGAGAATGGGGCCGAGAAATTCAACATAGCCGCCGTAGAGATGGGAAAAATGGACGAGCAAATGATGCCCGTTGATGACCTGGCTCAGGGCATGAGAGATGACCCCGAAGTGAACCGCAAAACGCCAGCCGCCATCCATCTGGACCGGAGGGTAGACATTGCCGGGAAAGAGCAAAATCACGATGCCCAACAAAACCAGGAGGGTCAGATCGAGGTCCCTTGCCGAGGGCCGGCGCCGGGCCAGGAAAAAATCGAACGCCACATAAAGACCGAGGGAAACAAACCGCGGCCATGCCAACAAATGACGATGAGCGAAAAACCATTTTGAAAGCAGCCAGGAGGGTGGCATGGCATCAAGGGGCGGATCCGGGCAATAAGCCAGCGGCAGGTAACACCAGAGAATAAAGAGCGACGAGATCCACACCGCCCCGCGCAGAGCCGCGGGCAAAAAAGAGTCCTTCCACATGGCCACCAGAAACCGCGAGAAGACATAACTTGCGGCGATGGCAAACGGCGCGGCCAGACATCCGATTTCAAAAGCGAGGCTTTTCCTGGGTTGATCCGCATAGAAATAGCCGGCTTGCATCCCAAACTGGCCCAGAAAAGCCTGATCGAAAACGAGGGGAGGGACGAGGCACCAAACGATCGCCGCGACGATGCCCAAACCCACGATGCCAAACACGGCCGTGAGCCAAAGGATCAAGAGAAGGCGCTGTGCGTCACTTCCCATTTTCAGCGGATCATGCGCTTTCGCCATGACCGGGAGAATGGCAGAAGGAATTTCCGATGGCACTTTCGAAGTTCGTCGTGGATCGGGAAATTTGGAAAGAATTCCGGCGGATCATTGAAAAAACCGCCCGCTGCCTTTGCGGCATCGCGGACGCGAAGATACGGCGTTGCTTTGTTGAAACTTGTTTTTCCAACCCGTGAGTGAAATTGGAAAAGCTTCTGATCAAGCCTGGGCCGTCCGTCCGATCTCGTGCCCTTTCCAGCCATAAAAAGCGGCATAAGCTTACGCCAGCAACAGAATGTCATTGAAAACCGTCATGAATCCCCACAGGAAAAAGAGCGCCGTTATGATGGCAAACGGCCCGCGATACGTTTGTCTGGGGCCTTCTTCAGGTGAGTTCGCGGAAGGCCCGGTGGTAGTGCTGAGTATGGCCATTTTATAGGCTCATCGGATGGATGCCATGGTCTCCAAGATGCATTGGATCATGACTGGAACAAGCACAGGGTGGCGGCGAATGAAAGAGTCGCATAACGAAGATAAAACCAATCGCTCCGGCCCCGGGTGATGCGTGGGCACCTGTGAGAGCGGACCCGAAACGTTGACAGGGGCGGGCGAACCCGGCTCTCCAAATTCCCTAAAAAAAATTTGTCGCACGTTTTGTTTGCTTTCCTCACAATCGAACCTTTTACAACACTTTTCAGTCATTCTCCTGATTTCAACGCAGTCTCCAACTTTATGTATCTTGCCCGAACTTTTGCTTGCCTGATTCTGCTCGTTCACTTCGCCGCTCCCAGTGCCGGGGCTGATGTGGTTGTATCTGGTTTGCGGTGCGAATACTTAACCGATCCCTTGGGGATCGATGTCGATACGCCCCGGTTTACCTGGAAGTTATCGGATGCGGCACACATCCGCGGACAGAAACAAACCGGCTGCCGGTTATTAGTTGCCAGCAGTCCCGCTCTTCTCGCTCAAGATCAAGGCGACTTATGGGACAGCGGCCAGATTTTGTCCTCGCAATCCGCGCTGGTCCCCTATGCGGGCAAAAAGCTCACTTCGGGCGAGGATTGTTATTGGAAAGTGAAAACTCTCGACAAGGACAACAAACTCTCCGCCTGGAGTTCTCCCGCCCGATTTTCCATGGGCCTTCTGGAGCCGAACGATTGGACCGGACCATGGATCAAACATCCGACCGTCACGGAGGGAAAGCACATTTGGTTTCGCAAGAAATTCACGCTGCAAGAAAAAGCAGCCTCCGCCTTTATCTACGTCGGCTCCGTCGGTTATCACGAGCTTTACGTCAATGGGCAAAAGGCCGATGCGCGGGTTCTGGCGCCCGCGCTGTCGCGACTCGACAAGCGGGTTCTCTATGTCACCTATGACATCACGAATGCGCTCCAGGTTGGCGACAACTGCATCGCCATCTGGACCGGCCCCGGTTGGGCCCGCTTCGACTCTTTCAAGACCAAGCCGGCTCTTCGAGTTCAGCTCAACGCAAAAACGGTCGATGGCAATCCTGTCTCGCTCGCTTCGGACACAAGCTGGCGGTGCCAAATCAGCTCCAGCGAGGATATCGGCGGGAACAAGTATAACGACTATGGCGGGGAGCAGGTAGATGCGCGAAATTACGATTCCAACTGGGATGCCGTTGACTACGACGACAAGAGCTGGACGCCGGTTGCGACCGCCAAGGTGGACGCGGTTCTCTCCGCCCAAATGGTCGAGCCGAGCCGCGTCATCGAAGACATCCCGGCACAAACCATTTCGGCGTCCGGCAAGTCGTACAAGGTTGATCTCGGCAAGAATTTTAGCGGCTGGATTTCGATCAAAATGCGCAACCAGGCCTCCGGTGATACCGTGATAATCCAGGTTTCCGACAACCGCGGCACGACGCAGGCCTTCGGACAGAAGAGCATTTATATCTGCAAGGGAACTGCATCTGAAACTTTCCAAAACAGGTTCAACTATGCCGCCGGGCGATATGTCACTATCACGGGCCTGAAGAACAAACCCGAGCTTTCCGATATCGAGGGCCATGCCATCGGCACCGATCTCAATCGGGTGGGCCATTTCTCCTGCTCGAGTGAGTTGTTTAATAAAATCTACGAAACCGATCTGTGGACTTATCGGGCGGACACCGTCGAGGGTTACACCCAGGATTGTCCGCATCGCGAGAGGCTCGGCTATGGCGAGGAGAACTTCGCCACCGCCTGGGGTTGCGGACTTCCCAACTACGAGGCAGGCGCCTTTTACACGAATGACCTTCGCGACTGGCGCGACGTCCAGCAACCGAATGGATGGATCAATTTTGTCGCCCCGCAGAATAACAAGCCTTTTGGCGGGACGATGTGGAGCAGCGCGCTCCTCAATATCGGGTGGGAATTTTACAAGTACTATGGCGACAAACGGATTCTTTCCGATTCCTATGCCACCGACAAGGCCTGGCTCGACTTCCTCGCCTCGCATGTGTCGGGCGGCTTTCTCCAGGCTTACGACACCGGCGGCTCTTTTCTCGGCGATTGGGCGCGGCCCACCGATCACACCGACCCCCTCAAAGGGAAGGAATTTGGAAACACCGCGGAGTCCCTTCTTTTCAACAATTGTGTCTACGCCATGGATCTCCGCACCTTCATCGGAATGGCCCGGGTATTGGGAAAAGAGGACGATGTTTCCGCGTATGGTCAAAAACTCGAAGACCTGAAAGCCAAAATTCACGCCCACTTCTTCAACGCGGGCCAGAACACTTACATTGACAGCCGCCAGATTCATCTCGCCTTTCCGATGTTTGCCGGGATCACGCCGGACAACGTGAGACCCGCGGTGTTTGCCAACTTTGAAAAGGAAATTCTCCAGACACGGCCCTATCTCGATATGGGCAGTTCCGGCCTTCCCATCCTCTTAAAATTCCTCGTCGAAGATGTCGAACGCAACGACATCCTCTTCGAGCATCTCTCCAAGACCACGGAACCTGGTTACGGCTACTTCCTCAGCCGCGGGGAAAACACCTGGCCCGAATACTGGGATGATAACTGCCCCAGCCGGATTCATACTTGCTATACCGGCATTGCGTCATGGTTTATGAAAGGCCTTGGCGGCATTCGCGAAGACCCGAACCAATACGGGTATCAATCCTTCATCATCAAGCCGGCGCTGGTTGGGGATTTGACTTTTGCCGAAGCCAGCACGGAATCGCTCTACGGCAAGATCATCAGTCGCTGGGAAAAGAAGAACGGCCAAGTCCAAATGAATGTGACGATACCCGTCAACTCGACCGCAATCGTTTTCGTCCCGGCAACTGATGTCAGCAAAGTAACGGAAAGCGATGTTGCCATACCCCTCGCCAATGGCGTGAAATTTCTAAGGATGGAAGGGCCCTATGCCGTATTTCGGGCACAATCCGGCATCTATCAATTTGTTGCAAAGTAAAACAGCAAGGCATGGATAACCTCGACCCCGGTCATTCTCGCCTTAATGTCCCCCTGTCAGATTACCCGTTTGATGGCCATGCAGACGCGCTTTCTCATATTTCTTTTCCCCGGCATTTTGTCTGCGTTGGACGGCGGTTTTGCTGATAGTCCTTTGCCGCAAATCACGAATTTCGATGATCATTGGGAATTTTTGCGCGTTGAATCCACTCCGCCCCGGGCGAATGCCTACGACCAAGCCAATCAGAACCTGGCCCAAGAGATGGCGGGGCTGGCCGGCAAGACTTGGGAGAAGGTCACGCTTCCGCACACGGCTTTTATCGAACCCAAAGAAATCACCGATCCTTGGCAGGGCGTGTGTTGGCACCGCAAAACATTCCATCTGCCGGTCGAGGATAAAGGCAGGCGGGTCACGCTCGAAATCGGCGGTGCGATGCAGATCGCGGACGTCTGGTTCAATGATAAATACGTTCTGCGCCATTTGGGCGGGTATATGGGTTTTACGATTGATCTGACCGATTTGGCGAATTACGGAGGCGAAAATTCCATTGCTATTAAACTCGATAACCGCCCCGATCCCCTTGTGCCGCCGGGCAAGCCTCTCAACGGCATCGATTTTTGCTACTACTCCGGACTCTATCGCGACGTTTATCTGCGCGTCTCAAATCCTCTCCACCTCACGAATTCGGTCGAGGCGGAGAAAGTGGGCGGCGGCGGGGTTTTTGTCACCTATGCGTCGGTTTCGGATAAGAGCGCGCTGGTGAATGTCAAAACACAGGTAAAATTGGAAGCCATGGGAAAACCCTCGAACGGCTGTGAATTGCAACAGGAATTGTTCGATCTCGCGGGTAATCTTGTTGCGAAAGCGAGTCCTGCTTCTTTTGATCTCCAACCCGGCCAGGACAAGGAGATCGAGCAGAGTTTTCAGGTCATCAATCCCAGACTTTGGTCTCCGGATCATCCGAATTTATATGTGCTGAAAACTCAAATCGTCCAGGCGGGCGCCGTGGTGGATGAAAACACAAACCGGATCGGCATTCGCACCTTTACCGTCACGCGCGATGAGGGGCTAAAAATCAACGGGCAACCGGTGCGGTTGATGGGCACCAACCGGCACATGGAATATCCCTGGATCGGAAACGCCGTCTCCACGAATGCACAGTACAGGGACATCTGGTTGATAAAAAATGCCGGATTCAACAGCGTCCGACTCTGTCATTACCCGCAGGATCCCTCGGTCTACGCCGCCTGTGACGAGCTGGGTGTGCTCGCCATTGATTGCACGCCCGGCTGGCAGTACTACAACAAGGACCAGCAATTTCAGGACAACGTCTTCCGGGACATTCGCCAGATGATTCGACGCGACCGAAACCATCCCTCCATCCTCTTTTGGGAAATCAATCTCAATGAAAGTAATTCGCCGTTCGATTTTTGCAAAAAATCACAGGCCGTGGCCAAGGAGGAGTTCCCCGAGGGCCTGACCTCCGGTGACGAACGCGGTCCGGCCACATGGGATGTTACCTACCCGCCTTTCAGTAAAGGCGCATTTTATAGTCCCGATCCCAACGCCATCTATTACGGGCGCGAATACGGAGACTGGGAATTTGGCGGAAACAACAGTTCGTCCCGCAAGACGCGCGGCGATGGGGAGCAGGCCCTGCTCCAGCAAACATGGAATTTTGCTTTCAGACATAACCGCAACTATAGCCAGATTCCACCCCTTTGCGGCGATGGCACCTGGGTGATGTTCGATTACAACCGGGGCTACAATAAGAAAACGGAGCGCTCCGGAATGGCCGACATCACGCGCCTTCCCAAGTGGGTCTATTACTACTATCAAAGCCAGCGCGATCCCGCCGGGACAAGCGCCGCCGCCGGTATTGAAGCCGGCCCCATGATAATCATTGCCAACAACTGGACCCAGAGACCGCCCGCGCCGGGAAAGGTCGTGGTCTTTAGCAATTGCGATGAAGTGGAGCTTTTCGCCAACGGCAAGTCCGTTGCGCGTCAACCGCCCGATAACGGTCCCGATGGAGGCAAAGGGATGTGGAGTGGCGGGGACTGCCTGCACGTCGCGCATCCGGCTTTCACATTCAATACCGTGTCCTATGAGCCTGGTGAACTCAAGGCGGTTGGCTACCTCAAAGGGCAAGCCTGCGCCCGGCAAAGTGTCTTTACCCCGGGAAATTCCGCGAAATTGAAACTGGAAGCCGCTTTAAACAACAGACCGTTAACCGCGGATGGCGCCGACGTTATTTTTGTCCATGCGCGGGTCTTGGATGGGGACGGCCACTTATGTTCTGAAGCCAAGAATGCGCTGAAATTTAGTGTCACGGGTCCGGCCCATATCATCAGTCCGGACACGGTTGATGCCGAGGCGGGAATCGGCTCTATTTTGCTTCAGGCAACCGATCAACCCGGAACGATCGCCGTGACCGCCAGTTCCTCAGGCTTGAGCGAAGACTCAATAACCGTCGTGAGCAAGGCGCCGTAAAAAAAGAACACTCCGCCGCAAGCCGCGGGATAGGATACCATTTCTCAATAACATTTATTCTTTACCCTTCCGTCATCCTGAGCTCGTCGAAGGATCAGTTCCGCCTCGGAAAAATTCCTCCGAACTGATCCTTCGACGAGCTCAGGATGACCGATTGTTTAGACCAAAATCAATTTGGAATTGGTATGATGAGGACCAAGCGTGTTTAATCGGTGATCGGGAGATGGAGCAGTCCCGGTGCCTTTGCGCCCAAGAGTCGCGGGCCGTCGCGGATTTAGAGCGGCGGGAAAAGCTCAAAGTCGCCCACGCGCAGGCCGGGTTTATCGGCGGTGACCGTGATGCGGACGGTCTGACCGGTCGCGGGTGGAAATGTTCTCACATACTCGTTGCCTTTGGGATGATCTTCGCTGTAAACGGTCTTCCACTGGGCGCCGTCCTGAACTTCGAGAAGAATTTTCGAGGTGCTGGTATAGGGCGTGGTCAGGCGCATGACGGAGAAGGTCCGCGGCTGGCCCATATCGACTTGAATCGAGCCGGACTGGCCGGGAATTCTCCAATCGGGACCAGAGTCGTCAACAGCACCCTGCGCGCCTTTTTGATTCTCAGAGGAGACAACGGTTTTATTGAGCAGGAGCGAGTGGTACGGTTTGATTTCCCCCTTCATCTTCAGGGCGACGACGCTGGCCGCGGGATCAGGCGCTTGAGCGGGAAGTTGAACAATCGTTTTGCCGTCGACGATCTGCGTGGTCAGCGGCTTGCCCGGATCGGCAAGCAGATTGGCGTGATCAACCGGCGCATCCATCGGAACTTTTAATGTGCCGTCCTTGGGCCAATCCAGAACGAAGAGATAGAGCATGTCACCTTTTTGCGTGGCCGTACCCCAAGGCAAATAAGTGAACGGGCCAGCCGTGCTGCCGTAAATCGCCTCGCCGTTTATTTTCAACCATGCGCCGATTTCCCGAAGGCGCTGGGCCGAATCGGGGGGAATGATTCCGTCGCGGTCGGGGCCGACATTGAGCAGGACATTGCCGCCCTTGCCCCAGGCATCAATTAGTTGATCCAAAATTTCCGCCAATGAATGAGCCGGCGCATGCGTAAAACCCCAGTTCGAGTTGACCTTGGTGCAAAGCTCCCAGTCCCCCTTGGGCGCAAGCATAGGGACGTGGCCCTCGGACGTCTGAAAATCGCCGGGGTAGTTCTGAAGACGGGGATCGACAATAATGTTGGGCTGAAGTGCAAGCACAGGACCGTAACGCGCGGCCCTTTCCGCCGTGCCGACTTGGGAGCCATCCGAATCAAACCACATCACGGCGATCGGGCCGTAATTGGTGAGAAGTTCCTTCACCTGGGGAATGGAGATATTGTTGATGTAATCATCGAGGTCGCCCTTCTGCGCCGGATCCCACTTCGGACAACCCGCGCCGCCGCCGGGATGTCCCCAATCCGCGATGACCGAATAGTAGGCGCCAAGCTTGATCCCATACTTGGGGCAGGCCTCGGAAAGTTCCTTGAGCGGGTCGCGCTTGAACGGGGTCGCGTCGTAAATATTGTAGGCGCTGGCTTTGGAATGAAACATCGCAAAGCCGTCGTGATGCTTCGTGGTCAGCACCATGTATTTCATCCCGGCCTCCCGGGCCAGGGCGGCCCATTCATCGGCGTTGAACTTGGTCGGATTAAATTCCGCCGCCAGCTTGGAGTACTCGGCGAGCGGTTCCTGATGGGCGCGCATGTGCCACTCACCATCGGCAGGAATGCAGTAAAGCCCCCAATGGATGAACATGCCGAACTTGGCCTCACGCCACCAAGCCATGCGGGCATCGTGCTGCTCGGGCGTTTCGGGAGTGCGCATGACGACCGGGGCGGGCGCGGGAACCGGATTGGGAGAAGGTGTCTGCGCGGAAAGAGCCGCCGGGCAATAGAGGGCGAGGAGGCCGAAATAGAAAGAAGGAATCTTCATGGTGTTCGGGTTGGAGACGTTGCTTGTGTGATAGAATGAATAACCATTGATTTCGCCCAAGGTTGCAAATTATTTTTCAGAAAGTCCATTCCGGTCAGGCTGCTTACCGCATCTCTATCCGACATTTCTCCTATAACTTTTGGCCCCCATAAGAGTGGGGCTTTTTTTATAAGACTCCGTGCCCCTCCACGGTTCCGCAAGCCTTTTCCAGTTTCACACCCCTTTCCCCTTTCTTTACCGGGCAGTCGCGGAATGGAACAGAGGCGGAGGCAGAATGTAGCACCGCAAATCAAGAAAGCGATCCTGGGTGCTTGCGCTGAAACCGTTGCCGCCGACGGAATCATCCGGGAAAACGAAGCGGAACTTCTCCGCGCCAACGCCGACACGCTCGATTGTCCGATCCCGCCATTTTTGGCGGTGTAACCAGCCTCTCAGAATCAGCTGGAAAGAAACTTAGCCAGCCGGGCTGACAGCATTTATAAAGTGTCGGAATTACCCAGCAGCCTGCTAACATCATCTCTGAAACCCAAAGCTTAGATCAGCTCGGGGGCAGTTTGCCCCCACCCTGTGGGCCAAGTTCATTATCATCATGAAAAATCTTCCTCTTGCGCCCAGTTTAGCCCTGATTCTGGCCGCTCTATCCAGCCTGTCAGCCCAGGCGGAGGTCAAACTCAACGGACTTTTCCGCGACCACATGGTCTTGCAAAGCGGCACGACCACACCGGTCTGGGGAACGGCGGATGCTCATGAGAAAATTACCGTCGAGTTTGCCGGACAAACCAAGCAGGCCGAAGCCGGCGAGTCGGGCCGGTGGATGGTGAAGCTCGATCCGTTGGCCGTCAGCAATATGTCCGGCGTCCTGACCGTCCAGGGCGCCAATACTCTCACCGTGTCGGATGTGCTGGTGGGGGAAGTCTGGCTGGCTTCAGGCCAGTCCAACATGGGTTTTTCGCTCTCGGGAGCAAGCAATGCCGATGAGGTCATTCCCCAGGCCAAGGACGATCAGTTGCGCTTTTTCAACCTCACCCAAAAGACGGAAGCCGAACCGCAAACCGAACTGCCCGGCGGCAAATGGGAGACGGCCTCACCGGAAACGGCAAAGCATTTTTCGGAGGCGGCCTATTTCTTTGCACGGGAAATCCGCGCGAAAAAAGGGTGTCCCGTGGGAATCATCCAAGGCTCCTGGGGCGGCACGCCGATCCAAATCTGGATCAGCCTCGAAGGTGTGAAAAAAGAGCCGCCCCTGGCCAAAACCCTCGAGCAATGGACCAAGGCGGAAGAGGCTTACCACCAGGTAAAAGCCAATCCGCAATTGGAAACCGATTACCAAACCGCCCTCAAGAAATGGCAGACGGAAGTTCAACCGTCTTACGACGCCACCATGAAGCAGTACAACGATGACAAAGCCGCGGGCAAGCCGGTGGGGCCAAGGCCCCAGCCGTCGCAACCCGAGCCGCAGAACCCAAACCCGATGGGGATGACCGCCCCTGATAAACGCCCGCATACCCCCACCGTTGCTTTCAATGCCATGATCGCCCCGTTGATTCCCTATGCCCTGCGCGGCGTCATCTGGTATCAAGGCGAGGAAAACGGCAGCAAGGGGTTGGAGTATAGGGACCTCTTTCCGCGACTGATTGAGGACTGGCGAAGCCATTGGGGTTATGATTTCCCGTTTCTTTTCGTCCAGCTTCCGTGCAACGGCCCTGATACCAAACCGGTCGCGGACAGCGGCTGGCCATGGCTGCGCGAGGCGCAACTCATGACGCTGCGCGAAGCGCGGACGGGAATGGCGATTACCATCGATATCGGCGATCCGGCCAACGTGCATCCCAAAGACAAGGTCGATGTCGGGCGGCGACTCTCCCTCCTCGCCCGAAAAATCGCGTACGGCGAGCAAATCGAGGCTTCAGGACCGCTCTACAAGGATTTCACCGTTAGCGGGAATCAAATCAATGTGCGGTTCACTGAAATCGGCGGTGGTTTGACGCCCGGCCAAGCCCCTTGGCGGCCACCGGGAATCGACCCTCTGCCCACCGACAAACTGATCGGCTTTTTCATCGCCGGGGAGGACGGACAGTGGGCAGCGGCCGACGCGACGATCAAAGGAGACACGGTCACGGTTTCCAGCCCTCAGGTATCCAATCCGGTGGCCGTTCGCTACGGCTGGGCCAATTCCCCTCGATGCAACCTTTACAACAAGGACGGTCTTCCGGCCTCTCCTTTCCGTACGGATGACTGGATGGGCCTGAAACCTGCCCCCCTCACGCCGCCGCCCATCCCCGCTCCCAAGCCGTAAGACGCGGTCAAGTATGGCGACGCAAATCTGACTTCTAAGCTGAAATTCGCGATGGCCTCCCGCATTTCCTATCTGGTGATCCTCGCCGCCTGGATCGCGGCCTTATGGTGGGGCCTCGATTTCGCTGGACGGCAGAAATCAACGCCCGTCGCGGTGACGGCCACGCAGCTCGATTGGCCCGAATTCTTCGCGGCGAACATCCTGCCCGGCCTGCCGGTGGCGGACGAATTCGACACGCCGTTGCGCCCCCCCGACGGCGCGGGCGCGATCATCTCGCTGCCGTTCATGGAGTCGGGCCATCTCGGCGAGGACTGGACGACGGCCAAGGGCGACGCCGCGTTGGGCGAGCCGGTCTTCAGCGCGGCCGACGGCTGGGTCTCGGTGGCGCAGGATTTTGAAAACGCCTGGGGCAAGGTCGTCTTCATCTGCCACCGGCTGCCCGAAGGGCGCTGGCCCACCTTCGTGGAGGTGATGTATGCGCAGCTCAATGCGATCGACGTCAAGCCGGGGCAATTCGTGAAGCGCGGCCAGCGCATCGGCACGGTCGGCAATGCGAATGGGATTTATCAGGCGCATCTGCACTGGGAGGTGCGGCAGATGGTGGGGATGGGCCTGGGGCCGGGCTTCCAAGCCGGGGCCTCCGGCTGGCTGGGGCCCAATGAGTTTATTTCCGCCCATCGCGGAGACCGGGCGAAACAACCGCTCCTGCCGAAGGTCTTGAGCAAAGCGGAGCGCGACGGCTGGGGGACGGATTATTAGAGCATCTTCGATTGTGTTATTTTTCGGGTGGCCCGGACAACTTGTTGTCCGGGCCACCCGAGGAGGAACCGTCGCTCAATATCTAACTCATCGCCTCGTTCAGCCGTTGAGCAATATCCTCTGTTTGGTAGGCTTTCTGCACTTTGAACCTAATAAGAGGCAAATTGGCGCGAGCAAAAATCTCCTTCAAGAAGACATCTCTCTGCTGTCGTGCCTCTCTGTCATGGCTTTTGTCGTCCAGTTCAATCGCCAGCAAGGGGCATAAGTCATTAGCTCGGAGTAAAATAAAATCGACGTGCTTGCTGTTTATTTTGTTAAAAGCGGATCGCCACGCTGAACGATCCGCTGTCCTTTCGACATCGAAAAGATCAGCGAGCCGGACTTTGGCAAATACGCGAATGTCGGGCGATGGGACGGAGTCCAGACAACCCAGAAAAGATCTTTCCGCAGGCGTAAAGAGGCTGGTTTTGAGGACGTAGGGTTGCGCTAACTTTCCCGGCTTGATAAAGCGCTGAAGAAACAGGAACAGCCCCATGACGAACAAGACGGCGACTAATAAAATAATTATAATAATGGGCGTCATAAATAAAAAACTGAAATCGGCATCACGGCGTCTGGCCCGCCGGCCCGTTGGCGCCGGCGTCTTGCCGGTACCAGCGATTGTTTCCCAGCACGGCATGGTATTGGTCGCGCTTGGCCATGATAACTTCCACATACTTCCGAGTGGAGGGGTAGGTGATGCGATCGAGGAAAGCGGTGTGATTGAGCGGAGCGAGCGGGTCGACCCACTTCAGCGCGTTGCTGCGCCCGGCATTGTATTCGGCCAGGGCGAAAGCGACCGGGTCGTCCGTCAGGCTCCAGTGTTTGAGCGCGCGGTTGAGGTACCAGGTGCCGGCCCGGATGTTCGTCTCCGGATCGTAGAGATCGTCGGCCTTGAAATCCTCGATCTTGTTCGCCTTGGCCCACATCTGGCCCACCTCGGGCGTCACCTGCATGAGGCCGTGCTCGTTCGCCTCGCCGTGGGTGAGGGGGTTGAACCGGCTCTCGCGCCAGATCAGCGCGCGGACCAGGAACGGATCGACCCCGTCATTGCGGGCAATGCCGGCGATAAGCGGATCGTAGACGCTCTCCCTCGGTTGATGCGCTTGCCAGTAAAGCCAGGCCAGCCCTCCCGCCAGAACGACGAACACAAGCGCCAAGAAGAGCAAGGCATACCGGCGGGCCATGGGATAAGTTCTAATCTTACGAGGTAAAGCACAAGGATTGAATTTACCAGGCAGCCGCCGCGCCACGCAGCCGCGCTTGTGAGAGCGTGGCCTTTAAAGGCCGCTCCTCGTTCCCAAGTTGCACTTGGGAACGAGGAAAGGCTGCCGCGTGCCTGTCATCTTTTTTCCATCCCAAGCCCGAGCCAAAGTCCGGGCCTAAACCCGAGAAGGTCGCGTAATTTCCGATGTGGCGGCGGTCGGAGCCTGTCCTGAGCTTGCCGCCGACCGCAGGTCCGAAGGAACCGTCGCTGATTTTTGACGGAATTACGAAAGGCGAACGGAATTGACGGAATTTCTCACGGACCCGTGCCACTTGGATTCGTGGCGTGGTTGCGGATCATTTCACCGACCTCAAGGAGAGTTGCCACGTCAATGTCACGGAGCTTGCCGTTGTAATCGGGACCGACATCTATGGAGAAGATGTTGCCGTATTTCACGGCGCCAAGGTAGTCGGCGTAAAGCTTGTCGGCGGGTTGGCAGAGTTTGTCATGTTCCGGTAGTGAGTAGAACCAGATGGCGCCGCCCTTGTGGGCCGGCTCGATCGGATAGGTGAACTCAGCAAGCAGATAACCGCCGTACTTTGCCTCGTTCTCTTTATTAAAGGAAGCCACGCCCTGATTACCCAGTGGTCCTGGTTTGCCTGCCTCGCGAAGGCTGATCTCCCCTGCGGGCTCGCCGTGGTTAAAGCCAATCAGGGTGCCGGGCTGGCATTTGTGGCACCACTCCACAGTTTCCTTGTGACCGACGCCGCCATCACCTTGCGCATGGTCAAACCAGATGTATTCGATGGGGCCGTACTGCGTGAGCAGTTCCTTGAGCTGGGCCTTCTTCATCTCAGGCGTGTAGCCGCCCGGATGGTAGGTTGCGTTGTCCTTGAACTCGCCCTCGGAGAAATAGAGCGCGAGCTTGATGCCGTACTTGTCGCAACTCTTCCTCAATGCGGCGAGCACGTCGCGTCCGAGCGGGGCTTTGGTGACCTTGCGGTCCGTGGTCTTTGTGTCCCACAGACAGAAGCCGTCATGGTGTTTTGTCAGAAAGAGGATGTAGCCCATCCCCGCTTCCCTCGCGGTGCGAGCCCATTGATCGGTATCCACCGAGGTTGCCCTGAAAAGCGAGACATCCTTGACGCCGGGAGTCCATTCTTTCCCCGAAAAGGTGCTGAAGCTCCAGCAGATGAACATGCCCCACTTGAGGTCCTTGAGTTCTTCCGCCTGTTTGACCCTATCCACTGCTTGAGAGGAGGCGATGTTGGTCAGCAGAGCCAGCAGAAGGGCTGCGAGTATTTTGGTTTTCATATTGCAGGTGACAGGCGCTCGGTGAAGGAGTAGCTCTTATCACTTCTTCACCGGTTTGGGCAATACCACGCTGGGCGGATGCGTCGCGGGTTTATTCGTCGCCGGCGCATTCGTCGCGGGCAAATTTGTCGCGGAGAGCGGGGCGAGAAGGGCTTGGAAGCGGGGATCCTCGCGCAGGCCCGTGAAGCGCGGGTCGATTTTCGCCGAGATCATGGCGTTGGTGCCGCCGAGGGCGAAGGCCTGGGTGAGATATTTGAGCGCGTCGTCCTTGTGGCCGAGCGTGGAATGAAGCGCGGCGAGGCTGTAGATCAATTCGCCCGCCTTGGGGTCAAGCTTGGCGCGGGCTTCCAGGAAGGCGATCGCGGCCTCCGGGTTGTGCGCTTTGTCGACATAATACTGGATGATCGCGGCCATGGCTTCATGGCTCCAATTGGTCAGGCCGGCGGCGGTCCGGAGCCGGTCGTTGAGTTCGGGGAAATTTCCCTCGTCCTGGAAGAGCCGGGCGAGAGCGAGATTGAGTTCCACATCCCGGGGCGACTTGGCCAGTTCCGCGCGCAATTCCCGCTCACGCTTGCCGAACACGCGCGCTTCGTTGAGCCCGGTGAGCATGGGGCCGTAGGCGTCGTTGCGGGGATCGTCCAATTCGGCTTGTTGGACGACGGCGATGGCCTCGTCGAAGCGCTTCTGGTCCGAGAGAAGGTGGGCGAGGGTGTTCACCGCGTCCTGCAACTGCGGGCAGAGGGCGAGGGACATTCTCAGCCAGGCCTCCTCCTCTTTCTTCCTGTGGCGCCAGCGGTAAAGATCGGCGTGCCAGAAGGCCAGCTTGCCGAAGGTGAGGATCGCGTCGCTGTCGATGCGGAACCGGGGATTGGAGAGCAGCTTTTTGCTGTAGGCGTTCCAAAACTTGAGGTCTTCCTCCATCCCGCCATGGGCCGCGAAATCGGCATCGGTGAGCGGTTCGGGGTTCAACTTGAAAATGAGTCCCGAGGGCAGCAAATAGGGATACATCCACTGGATTGGGACGCTTTGCTCGATATAAAAGGTGTGGTCCTTCTTGTTTTTCTCGAAGATTTGTTGCGCGACGATGCCATTGATGTCGAAGACATCGTTCGATCCGGGGCGTATGACCGGCCCCCCGTGTTGCAGGCGGGCGGCGACTTCGGGCCACGTCCTATACTCTTCCCAGCTTTCGTATAATTCCCCTTCGCTCACGCAGGTGACCGGCTTGTCGGGATAGGCGCGGTCACGGCCCAGCCACCGCTCGAAGGGCGTCCATTGCTTGGGCGAGGGGCGAAAACGGGGATCGTACTGGTCGCGGATGTAGTGGGCGTAGTAGGTGTCGCAGAGCGCGTTCTGGGTGATGACGGTGACATCCCGGCGGTCGAAATCGGGCTCGCGCTTCCAGCGATTGTCCTGCTGGCTCTCGACGAAGGCCATGAAGGTCGGCACAAAGCGGCCGGGGTCGGATCCTCCAAAATAGACCGCATTCCTGGCCATGGGCCGCATCATGTCGGCGCCATAGTCATAACCAAACCAATGGCCCGCCTGGCTGCAGCCGTCGAAGTTGCTCCAGAGCGGCAGGAGGGACAGAAAAACCGCCGGCACGCCAAACCCGACGACGCCGGTTTGGGCCGGGACCTCGGGCATCAATTCGTGGAGCCAGGTCATGAGCGCCAGCGCGCCATAGCCCATCAGCAGGACGAAAATGCAGTGCGATTGCAGGTGAAAGACCTTGTACTGGAGGTTGCGCTCAAAATCAAAGGCCTCCTGCGGCGCGATGATCAGGAGCATGAAGCCGAGAAGAAAAAAGGCCGCGCCGAGGAACAGGAACCAGTTGATCTGGGGCCGGTCGCACCGCCGGATATACAAGAGGACCGCCAGGGTCAGGAAGATCAGGGGGACGGTGAAATTCAACTGGAGATTGTCCCCGTAATAATAAAACGTCTTCCACAGGCGGAGAAAATAATTGGGAAGGCCGATGGTCGAGTCGAGCTGGGCGTCTTTGGGCACCACGCCGATGGCCTTGCCGAACGTCATCTTGATCAGGGTCGGCAGGCTCTTCGGATATTGTTCCCGGCTCACCTCGTAGTAAAAGCCGCTCCGTTCCGAGGCAAATCCCCAGTTCATCGGCGGATGGGTGGCGGAGGCGAAGGGCTCATACGAATAGGGCATGAGCCCAATCCAGCCGACAACGAAGACGCCGATGATCAAACGGCGATCCAATTGCGACGTATAAAGCAGGCCCAGCGCCAGCGCGGCCAGGCCCAGCATGAGGAAGCCGGAACCGGAGGTGATTTGCAGCCAGCCGGGATAAACGTAGCCGCCCCAAAGCCAGAAGTGGTGCTCGGAGGTGGTGTAGCGCAGGGTGTCCTCCTCGCTTGCGCTGAGGAGATAGTGGCCGTAGGCGAAAATGGCGGCCGCGGTCAGCACGCCCGCCAGGAACAGGCGCAGGCGAAATTCTTTCATGTAGAAAAAGGAAATGACCGCCGTCAGCCCGAAGATGAGCTTGGCCATGGCTTCGGTGATGCGATGCAATTGTTCGTCCCCCGAAAGCCAGCTGATATAGGCCAGGATCGAAAGGCTGAAGAGGTTGATCGCGAAAAGGACAGACCAGAATTTCCCCGCGCGCACGAGGAAGGCCGCCAGCAAAAAGCCGGGAATGATCTGGACCAGGGTGTGGTGATTGGTCAGTCCCAGGGAAAAGACGAACACGACAAGGACCAGTCGGTGCGTTTTTTGAGGTTCGAGCATCCACAGATAAAACAGGAGCAGGACCAGGTTGACGAAAAGCGCGTTGAGCGTGCCATGGACGGCCGAGATGACCGCCTGGCTCCACATCACGTCGCTGAAACCAATCGTGAGGCCGGCGAGGAGCCCGGTGTAAAACACGTACGGGCGCACCGCCGCCTGGTGCTCCGGGTCCGTCCAGCGCTGCAAAAGCCAGCGTCCCGAATGACAGGCCAGAAGGGTCAGCACCGCGTTGGACGCCGCTCCGAAAAGGGCGCAGAGGAGGTTGATCCGCCAGGCCAGGCCGCCGAACGGCAGGAGGTGGGAAAGCAGAAAGCCCGACATTGTCCAGAGCGGGTAGCCGGGCGGATGGCCCACGCCGAACTTGGCGGCGGCGGTGATCAATTCGCCCGAGTCCTCGAGCGTCACGTCCGGCGCGAGCGTGGCGATATAGACGCCCAGGGTGATGAAAAAAACCAGGCCGGCGGCGATGAAATCCGGGCGCTGAAAGCGTTCCGGTCTCGATGTCGGGAGATTGCGCAAGGTCTCGTCCGGCGGGACGGGTGCGGCGACCGTCGTCAGGCTCATGAGCGAGATTCCCCGCCGGTCGCGGCGCGGCGCGGAGGCACCTGTCCCCGCAGGGCGAGCCATGGCACGCGCCAGATCGCTTCGCGCACGATGTGGGCCGACATTTTCGAGACGCCGGCATACCGGTCTTCAAACACGATGGGGACCTCGTCGATCCTCCAGCCCAGCCGCCACGCGATGTAGGTCACCTCGATCTGGAAGGCATAGCCGTCGGAATGGACCTGGGAAAAATCGAGCGTGGCCAGTTTGTCCGGGCGGAAAGCCTTGAATCCCCCGGTCGGATCGGTGAACGGCATGCCGGTGATCCATTTGACATAAGTGCCCGCGCCGAGGCTCAGCAGCAGGCGGTGCAGCGGCCAGTTGGTCACGCGGACGCCCTGGCGGTAACGGGTGGCCAGCACCAGATCGGCCCCGGTTTCCAGAGCCTGGAGCAGTTCCGGCACGGAGCCGGGGTCGTGGGACAAATCGGCGTCCATCTGCACCACCGCGCCGCAAGGCTCGGAGGCGTGACGCTCGATGACCCATTCGAACCCGGCGACATAGGCCGAGCCGAGCCCGAGCTTGCCCGCGCGCTCGAGCAGAAAAAGATCGCGGCCATATTTCGGATGCGCCCGCACCCAGTCCGGCGTGCCGTCCCCGGAGGCGTCATCCACCAGCAGGAGGCGCGCGTCGGGCACGGCGTGCCACAGCTGCCACGTGAACCGGGGCAGGTTGTCCCGCTCGTGATAGGTCGGCACGACGATGAAGGGGGAAGGCATAAGTGTGACGCAATCAGATCAGTTCGGAAATCGAGCCGTAATCGGGATCGAGGAGCCGTTTGTAACCGCGCACCGCGTAGGCGTCGGTCATGCCCGACAGGTAATCGCATAGGAGCCGCGCGCGTTCCGCGGGGGCATCGCAAGCCGCCACGCCGCGGTGCACGTCATTGGGGACAAGCACGGCGGGCCGGGTTTTCGTTTCAAGATAGTTTTGGAATAACATTTGTCCGAGTTGCCTGAGAATGCGCCCGCCCTTGAATTCCATCTGTTGTAATTCGCTCGAGCCGAAAACGAGTTCGCGGCACAACATTTTATGCAAATCGATGCGGCTTTCGGCAAGCGGTTCGATGGCAATCTTAAAGGCGTGGCGGCGGGTTCGGCTGCTCATGAAATTTTCCGCGGGCTCAAGCGAGGCGCTTTGGATCAATTCGCCGATGACGCGGTTCATGCGCGGCTCGACTTTGCTTTCCGTCATCATGGCGACCAGTGCGTCCAGATGCGTTCGCTGGCGGTCGTCGAGCTTGGGCTCATTTGTTCGGCGCCAGGCGCGCAACCGCTCCGGGGTCAGGAACCGCGCGTTGGCGCCATCGACGATATCGAAACACGAGTAGGCCACATCGTCGGCCAGGTCCATGATCTGGCATTCGAGACTTCGAAAGGCGTTCACGCCGGCGTTGCCCAGCCTGGCCGCCAGGCCGGCGTCTCCGAAGCAGAAAGCGAGGATTTCGGCCTGGTCGTCGTAAATGAAATGGTGGGTGTCGCCGCCGCGGTCCCGGTGCAGCCGCTTGTATTTCAAGACGCCGTCCAGGAGCGCGCGGCTGGGGCTCATCCCGCCCCGGCTTTCCGGGTTGCTAAAGATGGTGCGGGTGAGAATTCGCAGCGTCTGGGCGTTGCCCTCGAATCCGCCATACGGCTCCATCAATTCGTTGAGCACCCGCTCGCCCGCGTGGCCGAAAGGCGGATGCCCGATGTCATGCGCGAGACAAATGCCTTCCAACAAGTAGGGATCGACGCGGACTTCGGCGTGCCGGGCCTCCAGCCAAACGGCGATGGACTTGGCGACGCTGGCCACGTCGAGCGAATGCGTCAGGCGCGTCCGGTAGAAATCGTATTCGCCGGCCTGGAAGACCTGCGTTTTGGCCTGGAGCCGGCGAAAGGCCCCGGTGAAAAGGATTCGGCCGAGGTCCTGGTGGAAGACGCTCCGGTAATCCTGGCGGCGCTCGGGATTGAACGCATCGCGAAGGCATTCCCGGTCAAACGGATTGTAAAAATCATCCGACATTTTTTGGTTCTAGCGGCTTCTCTTGGGAAGCGCGATTGGTTTTCATGGGCGCCCGTTCCTGGTCCGCATGTAAGAAAATGCGAAAAAGCTGTTGCCGAGACCAGCTTTCAGGCTTAGTTAGCAAGATCAAGCACTTGGCCCTGTTATGCTAGCAAAGACGCATTGCGAGGAGGCGATGACCAAGCGGTTCAAAGCCAGGCTCAGGCCGTATCACCATCATTTCGAGAAGTGCTCCAAGGCCGTGTGCGTGCATAATGGCCGTTCCCGGAACAAGGTGCGGCTGGGCGATCTCGTCACCATCCCCGACAGCGATCTCCATCATGTGATGGACTCCGGGGCGATGCTGGCCATCAGCCATGCCATCGAGGACATTGCCTCCGAGGAGCGCCGGGGCGAATTGATCGCCACGTTCCAGGATTTCAAAAACTTCCTTCCGTATAAACACCGCTACATGAGCCTGGCCGAGGACCTCGATGCCGTGCGCGTCTGGGGTTGCGGCAAAGTCCCGCCAAAATGCGGCAAGGTCGATTTTATCCCGGCCGACGAACCGCGGTTTCTCCGTTACTGGCTGGTCCTTTTCGACAGCGAGCACGCCCGAGCCGTCCTGCTCTGCAAACAGATGAACCGGGCCGTCAAAATCGAGGACAAGAAGTTCCTCGGCTTTTACAGCTTCAACCCCTACCTGGTGCAATCGATCCGCTGGCGCTTCAACCTTTTGAACTGCGGACTGAGCCGGGTCATCTCCCATTGGGAAAAGTCGTTTCCCTTTCCCGATCTCAAGATGCGGGATCTCGATCGCCTGATTCGGCAGCCGGATGCCGTTGAGGTTTAGTTCCACTTTCGGCGTGGCAGCCGTCCCATTTGCCCCATTGGTCCCATAGGTCCCCTTCCCCCGCCGCGAAGCCCGGCGACGGCTGCCCTTCATGCGGGAATTATTATTCAAACTCGGGCATTGACCGCGCCGCCGCGTTTTCCTTTGATGGCGGCCTATGCGTCACACCATTACCGTCCTGGTCGAAAACCGTTTCGGCGTTTTGACGCGCATCGCCGGTCTGTTCAGCGGGCGCGGATTCAACATCGAGACGCTCAACGTCGGCCCCACCCATCGTCCCGACACCTCGCGCATGACCCTGGTGGTCGTGGGCGACGACCGCGTCCTGGACCAGGTCAACCGCCAGCTCAACAAGCTCGTCGACGTGATCGAGGTGAAGGATTTCCGCGAGGGCGAGTACGTGGACCGCGAGCTTGTCCTGCTCAAGATCAAGGTCGACGCCAAGACCCGCGCCGAAGTGATGCAAATCTGCGATATCTTCCGCGCCAAGATCGTCGACGTGCAGCCGAAAAGCCTCTCCATCGAGATCACCGGCAACGAATCGAAGGTGACGAAGTTTATCCTGCTCATGGAGAACTTCGGCATTCTCGACCTCACCCGGACGGGCAAGGTCGCGATCGCGAGGAAATAGAGTAGCCGCGCTCGTAAGAGCGCGGGCCGTGACCCTCGCATTTATCCGCCTTCGGGTAGCCGTCGCACTCGATGCGACGGTCATTGGAGGGCCCGGCTCCCGCCGGGCCGCGGACGACCGGGAGGTCGTCCCTCCAGGGAAGGCACCGTCGCCCGGAGGCCGACGGCTACCTCGGGCGC
The DNA here is from genome assembly GCA_963702985.1 of uncultured Verrucomicrobiae bacterium. Lineage (GTDB taxonomy): Bacteria > Verrucomicrobiota > Verrucomicrobiia > Methylacidiphilales > UBA1321 > JABDGH01. The sequence goes on along the minus strand of OY969777.1, from coordinate 2,646,275 downwards.
GAGAAAAACCGCCGCCAGGCGAGCAGGACCGTGGCGAGGAGCATGATTCCCGAAAGAAGCTGGCCCTGGGTGATCGTGCCGAACCAAAACCCGATGTCGGAATCGGGCTCGCGGAATTGTTCGCCCATGATGCGCAGCACGGCGTATCCTGCCATGAAGGTAAGCGCGACCGCGCCTTCCCGTTTCGTGGCAAATCGCACCGCGATAAGAATAACCTGGAGGAGCATTCCCTCCAGAAGCGCCTCGATGAGTTGCGAGGGATAGCGCGGGACATTCAAGCCGTGGACCCAGGGCGCATCGGGAAAAACCACGCCCCACCAGGCGTCCGTGGGCCGGCCCCAGAGTTCGCCGTTGAGGAAGTTCGCGCAACGGCCGAGCCCCAGGCAGAGCGGCACGCAGAAGGCCGTGGCATCGGCGAGATTATAGAAGGGAATTTTTTTTGCGCGCGCGTAGAAGATCATGACCAGGATCACGCCGAGAATGCCGCCATGACTGGCCATGCCGCCCTTCCAGACGGTGAAGAAGTAGGCCGGATCGGTGAAGGTCTGGCGCGGTTCGTAAAGCAGGCAATAGCCGAGCCGCCCGCCGAGAATCACCCCGGCCATCGCGACCCAGGTGACGTAGTCGGAGATGGCGTCGCCGCGGAGGAGGCTCCAGCCTTTTTTAGCCTGCCAGCGCAGCGCGACGAAGAGGATGTAGAACCCCGTGAGGTAGGCCAGGCTATAGAAACGGATGCCCCAGTTCGCCCCGATGCGGAATAGGAACGGATGCGGCTGCTCGATGAAGTAAGCGAAGAGGTGCATGCGTCTTGAAGGGCAATATCCTAGGGGGTGCCTTCAAAAGAGGGCAAGGCCGAGTCGGGCCTTCGCTTTTTTATTCCCGTCGCTAATGTGGGGCCATGCCTCCGCGCGCCTTTCGTTCCATTCCGAGCCCGAGGGAAATTCCATTCGTGGGCAGCGCGCACCGGCGTTTTCGGTCGCCGCTCAATTTCTTCGAGGAACTGAAGCGGAACTTCGGCGACGCCGCGCGTTTTGGGCTGTTCAACGAGCGCTTCATATTGTTCAGCGATCCGGCGCTGGTAAACGAGGTGCTCGTGACGAAACAAAACTCGTTTCGCAAGGGGAGGGCGCTGGAAGGCGCGCGCGTTTTTTTGGGCAACAGCCTGCTCGTGAGCGAAGGCGAGGAGCACACGCGGCAGCGGCGGCTCATCCAGCCGGCGTTTCATCACGGGCGAATCGCCGGTTACGCGCAGGTCATGGCCGAAAAAGCGCGGCAATGGACCGATGCGCAGCGCGCGGGCGGGGAGATCGATCTCGCGGTGGAGATGAACCGCCTGACGCTGGCCGTGGTCGCGGCGACGCTGTTCGGATCGGAGATCGACGCGGAGGCCGGCGACATCGCGGAGTCGCTCACCGTGGTCATCGGGAATTTCAACCGGATGCTTTTGCCGTTCTGGGGAATTCTCCGGCGCCTGCCCACGGCGGCGAATCGCCGGTTGAATGAAGCGCAGAAAAGGCTTGATGCGACGATCTACCGCCTCATCTCCCAGCGGCGCCGGGAAAGGCGCGACCACGGTGATTTGCTTTCGATGTTGCTGGCGGCGGAGGACGCGGAAAATCCCCAAAAGCGGCTGACCGACGCCGAGGTGCGCGACCAGGCGATGACGCTTTTCCTCGCCGGGCACGAAACGACGGCCAACGCATTGGCATGGACGTGGCACCTGCTGACCCGGCACGAACCGGTTCGCGCGAAAATGAAGGCGGAGATCGACGCCGTTCTGGGCGCGGACTGCCCGCCCGGCCTGGAGGACGCGGCGCGGCTGCCTTACACGACGGCGGTGCTCTCCGAATCGATGCGGCTGTTTCCACCGGTGTGGGTGGTGGGCCGGCGGGCGCTGGAGGATGTCACCATCGGGGATTACGAAGTGCCGCGCCGGACGATCGTCGTCGCCAGCCAGTACCTGATTCATCGCGACGAACGGTACTGGCCCCGTGCCTCCGAATTTCTTCCGGAGCGATGGCTTGACGAGCAGGCGCGGGCGGCCCGGCCTAAATTCGCCTATTTTCCTTTTGGCGGCGGCGCGCGCATCTGCATCGGGGAAGCCTTCGCGTGGGCGGAAGGCGTCATCCTGATGGCGGTGATGGCGCGGCGCTGGCGGTTTGAAGCAACGCCCGGGGAGGTGGTGGAGGTGAATCCGACGGTGACGCTGCGCCCGAAGCATGGGCTGAAGGTGATAGTGCGGGAGGCGTGAGGTCGTGGTCTGGCTGATAGGACTTATAGGACACATAAGTCATATAAGTCCCATACGTCGGCCACGCCCTCACGGGCGTGGCTGCAAGATCAGACCTCGGCGGCCTCTTCCCACGTGATGCGATGCCGCTTTGTGACGGCCATCAGTTCGAGATCGTTGAGGCCGAGGAAATAATCGAGGCTCGATTTGTAATCGGGAAGGTAATCCCAGAGACGCGGGGAAATTTGATCGGTCGCCGCCGCGCAAGCCCAAAGCAGGCGGGTCGATTTTTCCACGGCTTCGCAACTGGCCTTGAGGTTGTGAACGGATGTGCCGCCGAAATCCAGGGCGCCGGGCGGCGTCGGCACCGGGGCGATCACGTCCCGAATACGCGTGTAGCAATCCATGATGATCTCGTCATCCGAATGGCCGCGGGCGTGGTGTTCGAATTTCAGGAGATTGGGGAGGTCGCGAAAGTTCATGCGAAACGGGCTGTAAAAAGGTAGCAAAGGAACCGGGGAATGCAATGATGCGGAAATTGCCGGCGGGCAGGCGGCTGGAAGGCCTTGCTTGGCAGTTTCCGAATATGGCGTAGGTTCCTTGACCTATAAAGCATGAGTGTTTCGATCAATGATGTGCTGGCCCGGCTCGACTCGATCCTTCTGGGCAAGGACCAGGCCGTTCGCATGGCTTTCTGCTGCCTGCTGGCGCGCGGACACCTGCTTATCGAGGACATTCCGGGCGTGGGCAAGACGACGCTGGCGCATGCGCTGGCCAAGATTTTCGGCCTCGAATTCCGCCGCGTCCAATTCACCAGCGACTTGCTGCCCGCGGATGTTTTGGGCAATGCCATTTTCGATCCGGCTTCGCGGCAGTTTGTTTTTCACCCCGGGCCGATCTTTGCGCAAATGTTGCTGGCGGATGAGGTGAACCGCGCGACGCCCAAGGCCCAAAGCGCGCTGCTCGAGGCGATGGAGGAAGGGCAGGTCACCATCGACGGGATTACGCATTTGCTCCCGGTCCCTTTTTTCGTCATCGCGACGCAGAATCCGCAACGTCAGATCGGCACCTATCCCCTGCCGGAGTCGCAACTGGACCGCTTTCTCATGCGCCTGGAACTGGGATTTCCCGGACGCCGGGCGGAAAAGGAAATGCTGGCGGGCCAGGACCGCCGGGACCTGATCCGCCACCTCAAGCCGATGGTGTCGGCCGAGCAGCTTCTTTCGTGGCAGGAAAAGGTGCGGGGCCTGCACGTTTCGGAAGCGGTGCGGGATTATATCCTCGATCTGCTCGAAAAAAGCCGCCAGATCGACGGCGCCGGGGCGGGGCTTTCTCCGCGCGCGGGCCTCGCCCTGCAACGCTGCGCGCAAGCGTGGGCGTTCGCGGCGGCGCGCGAGATGGTGCTGCCCGAGGACGTCCAGGCGGTGGCGCCGAACGTCATCGCGCATCGCCTCGGCTCATCCGCCGCCGCGGCGGAGGATTCCGGCTTGTCGTTGACGGAAAAAATCATTCGGGCGGTGCCGGTCCGATGAAGCACGAGAACTTTCGCCTGAGGCCCACCGCGCTGTGGCTCATTTTCGGGCCCGTCCTGGGCTGCATGTGGGTGGCGGCGGTGAATTACTCGAACAATCTCGTCTACGCGATCCTCTACCTGGTCGCTTCGCTGAGTTTCATTTCCATTTTCCACACCTGGCGCAATCTGGCTGCGCTGCGGGTGGAGCACATCCGGATCCAGCCCGCGTTCGCGGGAGAAGCGGTCGGGGTGGAAATCTATTTGCGCAACCCCTCCCGGCATACCATCTACGGCCTCTTCTTCGCGCGTTTGGGCGATGAGGCCGGGTTGGTCCGCCGTCCGACACCGCTGCGGACGCCGGGCGGCGCCGGGGTGAGGATCGAGGCGGGTGATTCGTGTTGCGCGGAAGCGGTGTTTCCTTCCGAACGGCGCGGGATGTACCGGTTCGAGTCTTTGCTGGTGAGGACCTCCTATCCGTTCGGCTTGTTCTGGGCAAGCTTGCGTGTGCCGGTCGACGCGGAGTATTTCATCTACCCGCAAGCCAAGGGGAGCGCCGATTGGCCCGCGTTGCATCCCGGCGGCGAACAGGGATCTCCGGCCAGCCTGGAGCCGGGCGATGATTTTTCCGGCGTGCGCGCCTACCAGCCGGGAGAATCGCTGCGTCATGTCGATTGGAAGGCCTTTGCGCGGGGCAGGCCGCTTTCCGTCAAACAATTCACCGGCGGTTCCGGCCATGAGTTGTGGCTCGACGCCGCCGAGATGAGCCGCCTGCCGCTGGAGGCGCGCCTTTCGCAACTGGCCCTCTGGATCATCAACGCGGAAAAGGCGGAGATCCCCTACGCGCTCCGGTTGGGCCGGACGGCGCTCCCTCTCGGCCTGGGCGCCGCCCACTCCCGCCGCGCGTTGGAGGCGCTGGCCGTGGCGGGGGTGGGATCGGCGTGAATTCATCGGGGTGGCCCGGACAACTTGTTGTCCGGGCGCGCGTAGCGCGCAGGAAGCGATCAATTTCTTATTAAAAAAAATACGGTTCTACCGCAAAAACAGTGGAATAGAAAAAGGCATAACCAAATTGCTAAATTTTCCCAAATTACCAAATTAAAGGCATGCCGCGGATGCATTGAAAGGGTTGCGGCTCTCCCACCTCAAGAAAAATTTGGAATTTGGTTCCATTTGGAAATTTGGTCCTGGTTCCCGATCCGCTTGTTTCCAAATGGAGCCTGGGAACGAGGAAAATCGCAGCCCTCTATTCCACTGAAAATACCGAGGAACCAAAAATACCAGATTCGCCTTATTGGGTGATTACGAATAACGATACGCCGAAAAAGCAGCGTATTCTTCGAAGCGTTATGCATTTGCTTGGCTACTCTTCGGCAGAGGGATACCAACTTGGCGACGCTCTGGAATAAAATCGCTTCCTGTCGCCTTCGGCGACCCGGACAACAAGTTGTCCGGGCCACCCAAGTCTGTTATCAACCGAAAATGCTCTAAAATCTCCTTCGGGACTTTGTCATTCACTTGTCCCTGCTTTGGGGATAGCCTCAAGAATGAGGATTTTTTATCGCCCTGCCTTTCCGGCCGGGTAAGTATTATGAGAGGTTCGCATCTTCTTTCGCCATGAGTCCCACGCCGCGTGACGTCCTGATCGAAATCGTCGCCAAGTATGGCGAGCCGCTGCTGGCCTCTCCGCTGCGCAGCGAGGGGCTCCTCAAGGATTATTGCGGCGAATTCCGGCGCGAAATATTCGTGCTGGTGAGTTGCCTGCGCGTGGGAATGGTCGATCAACTGCGCCGCCAGAGCGGGCCGTCCGTCAAGCTGGTCTGCGCCCGGCTGGCGCTCAAGCTCGAACAAAATCTGGCCATTTCGAGCGACGTCGCGAAATGGGCCGTGGAGAGTTGGGCCATCGCTTTGGGGCTGCTTCATCCCGAGGCGGCGACCACCCCCCGGATCGGCAGCCTCGTCGACGGCTCCACGCGGGCGCAGCCTGAAGGGGCCGGGCCGCAGGCGCCGCCGCCGACCGTGCCGGACAAGCCGGGCCAGCGTGCCGAGGCCGCGGGCCGGGAGGAGGCCTCGGTGGAATTTCTGGCGCAGGAGCCCGAGCCGGGCTGGCCGGTGCCCGATTGGTCCCATCCGGCGAAGGAAGTCGTGGTCTATCCGGATGCCAGCGGACAGAGGCCGACCCTGCGCGAGGCGGTGCGCGCCGCCGCCCCCAACACCCGCCTGCTGCTGAGGCCCGGCGTGTACCGGGAAAGCCTGGTGATCAAGAAGGATTTGCAAATCCGGGCTGAGGGCGCGCCGCGCGAGGTGGTCCTCGAATCGTTGTCGTCGTCGGTTGTGGTGCTCGACGGCGCGTGCCTTTTCGTGGCACGGATCACGCTCAAGGGCATCGCGGGGAAAGACAAAAAGACGCTCGCCGCGGTGGAGGTGAAGTCGGGCCATCTCGCGATGGAGGATTGCAGCCTGACCAGCGATGCCTCCACCGTGATGGAAGTGAGGGGGCCCCGGTCCGAGGTGGTCCTGCGCCGCTGCCATCTCCACGACGGCAAAGCCGGGGGCATCCTGTTTCAGGAAGAGGCGGCGGGATACCTCGAGGGCTGCCACCTCTACCAAAACAAACTCTCCCATGTGGTGATCGGCAAGGGATGCTCGCCCACCCTGTTTTCCTGCAAGATCAGCCACGCGCTGATGGCGGGGATTTACGTGAGCGAAGGGGGCGGGGGGGTCATCGAGAATTGCGACATCTGGAACAATGCCGTGGGCGGCGTGCAATGCCGGCGGGGCGCGAATCCGCGATTGCGTCATTGCCGAATCTCGATGAACGAACGTTACGGCGTCCTGGTGACGGAACAGGGCGAGGGCTTTTTCGAACAGTGCCAGATCTTCGACAATGCCCGGATGGGCGTGACCATCAGCCAGCAAAGCAAGCCCCGCTTTTCCGGATGCCAGATTTTTGACAATCGCGGGGACGGCGTCGAGATCAGCGCGCAGGCGGAAGGCGAGATGCTCGACTGCGAGATTTTCAGCAACGAAGAGGCCAATGTGCTGGTGAAGGAGAAGTCCGACCCGCGGTTTTATCGCTGCGTGATTCATGACGGCCACAAGGAGGGCCTGCGGATCGCCTCAAGCTCCGAGGGCCGTTTCGAGCAGTGTGAATTTTTTTCCAACGAGATGGCCGGCGTGTTGGTGATGCAAAACTCCAAACCCGTTTTCCATCATTGCGTGTTCCATCACGGCCTCGCTGAAGGCATCGCGGTTGTGCACGCGGCGGAGGGGCAATTCATCGATTGCGAGATCGCCCATCATGGCGGGACGGCGGTGCGGGTGGGGGACAAATCGAAGCCTCGTTTCGAGCGCTGTCATATCCTCAACAATGAGGCCCTGGGCGTTCACGTCGACGAAGCCGGCGCGCCCACGTTTCAAAGTTGCGTCATCCATCAAAACGGCGGCGCCGGATTTTCATGCACGCGCAACGGCGCGCCCCGGATGATCGAGGGCGAAATCGCGGAGAACGACGGCGGCGGGCTGGCGGTTTCAGCCCAGGGCAGGGGACGTTGGGAGCAGGTCCATTTCATCGCCAACAAGGGCGACGCCGTGCGGGTTTCCGATGGAGGCCGCCCCGCGCTGAGACAGTGCCGCATCGAAGACGCGGAAGGCGCGGGACTGCATTTTCTCAGCAAGGCCCAGGGCAGCGCGGAGGAGGTCGAGATCGCGGGCAGCGGCGGCCCCGGGGTTGAGATCGAGGGCGGAGCGAATCCCTCCCTGCGGCGACTCCGCGTGTCGAAGGGGAAGAGCGCGGGGATTGTCGTGCGCGCGCTCGGCGGCGGCGCGGTTGACAATTGCGAGGCGTCCGACAACGCGGGCGGGGATTGGGACGTGGCGGAGAACGCGCGGATAACGCGGGTCGGGTGCTAGAGCATTTTAAAATATCGTGCACGGTTTATCCTCGGGTGGCCCGGACAACTTGTTGTCCGGGTGCGCGAGCGCGGCGTCGCGAGCGCACAGGAGGTTGCCCGGGCACTTGCAAATCAACGGACGACCTCCTGTGGCCTGCGGCCACCCGGACAACAAGTTGTCCGGGCCACCAAGAGTTATACCATTTCTAAGTTGGTTTTGTACTCTCCACGGAAAATCTGCCTCTTGAGACAGGATAAAAGCTAGTCAGTGACCTCCGGCAGAGCCGGAGGCTTGGGATTGTGAACCGCTCAAAGCGGTTGTTTTGTGCTGTGAGCCGCCTAAAGGCGGCCTTCGTTACTCGTTGAACATTTTGAGTTGTTCAACCCGTTTGTCTTCGGCCTGCTGCTCCCGGATATAACGCCGGACGATTTCTTCATCACGCCCCGCCGTCGAGACGTAATACCCCCTCGCCCAGAAGTTGCACCCCGTGAAGTTACGCTGCCGCCCTCCAAAGTTGCGGGCCAGGTGGATGGCGCTCTTCCCCTTGATAAAGCCCACCACCTGCGCCACCGCGTACTTCGGCGGGATCGAGATGAGCATGTGAACGTGGTCGCCCAGCAAATGCCCCTCCTCGATCCGGCATTCCTTCTGCTGGGCCAGATTTCTAAACATCTCCCCCAAGTACTTCCTCAACTCCCGATAGAGCACCGCACGGCGGCACTTCGGGATGAACACGATATGATATTTGCAATCCCACCGGGTGTGGGATAATGAGTCTGTGGTTTCTGCCATTTTGTTTCTCCTGTGTGGAACTTTGAGCGGTTCACGCACACGAGATTCAAAGGGACTCCCGGAGCTGTCAAACTTTGGGAGTCCCCCGGCAGAGCCGGGGGTTTACTATTTTAATTAGAAATGGTATTATGTGCACAATACTTTGATTTGCTCTAGCCTTTCACGGCCTGTTTCAACGCTCTCAGATATTCCCTGATGACATGCCCTCGAAGGAGCTGCGGGAGGATCGACAGGCGGGCCAGCGATTCCGGAAGCCGCCGCGATTTTTGGATTTCCAGGCACAATTCGACCACGCGATGAAACACGATGTCCGGTGAGAAATATTTTTCCCATTCCGTCCGGGCAAGCAATCCCATCTCAAATGCCGCCGCCTCCTTTTCTTCCAAAATGCGCGGCACCCGCGGGGCGTCCCGCTCGGGAATCCGGATGCTGAACGCCTCCCATCGCGGGCCTTCGGGAGGCGGCCATTCATCGGCCAGGATGACCGGCACGCGGCCCATGCACATCGCTTCGAAGAGCCGGATGCTGGAGGGGGCGAGGCCGCGGGGGCAAAGAATGAATTGGCTCCGCCGGGCGATTTCGACGTAGCGATTCCAAAAGACCGCCCGCTGCTCCGGACTCCCTCTCCACATGACGGCCTGGCTTTCCCGGGAAGTGTCCACAAAAAGGCCGCGGGGATATTCAAGCCGCGCCAGGACTTTGCGCACCGGGGCGGTTTGCACATCGCCCATGAAGCTGTAAAGCAGGTCGCGATCGGCGCCGGGCTCGAACTTGACCAGGGGGTTAATGAGGCAACTGAGATAAAAACCGGGCCGGGTGCGGCGGGGCAAACACCAGCTTTTCTCCAGAGACGTATAGACCCCGGGGATGAAAGGGATCACGCGCCAGTCGGTGCTGAACATAAAGCACTTCTGGCGAAAGCGTTTGAGATAGGGGTGCTTGAGAACGTCCTGACAAAGACGACCCACGTCGATTTCCACAAAAAGAATGATGTCCGCCTCGGCCGGGTCGTCCACGAGCTGGTGGACCTTATATCGATCTGCAAGCGCGTTCTCTTTGAGGGAAACATAACCTCCCCGGGCTCGGGTGTCGCTTTCCGGATGGACTGTCAGCAGGTGAATACGCGCCATTTCATGTCCTTATCATCCCCAGGCAGTTATCGGCCAGTGCATTAAAACCTATCCGAAGCGAAGTTCGGACGGAGGGAACCTTCCGGCATGTTTATTTATTGCAGCCAACTAACAAGGAAATTAGCTTTAGCCCAAGCTGATTGGTATTGCTTGCGCTTTTATTGGGCGGAGACATGCGATACGCTGGCGGAAGGTATTCTTATGGATTTAGAAACGCGCCCGCGGGTTTTGCCTGAATCATTCTGGGAATCCGTCTTTTCCGATCTTCAGGGCACGGGCCTTCTCCGGGGCAACTCCCCCCAAGCCATGGACCGGGCGGTGACATTCAACGCGCAGGTCCATCTCCCTCTCGCGGCGGTGGAACGGGCCCATCCGCAGGCTCGAACCGGGACGGTATTGCGCGCGGCCTGGGCCGTCGTTTTGGCGCGGCACACCAGCAGCGCCGATGTTATTTTTTTCTCCTCATTCAATGACCGGCAACCCTGGCTGGCGCCTGTCCGCGTGGCGCTTCCCGCCGGGCGCGCCGTTTCGGAATGGCTCGCCGAGTTTGACCGTTGGCTGGGAGAAGCCGAGGCAAGCGGCCCGGTTCCGGTCCATCTCATGGCGCAAGCCAGGGAAGAGGGCCTCGCCCACAGCCTCCCCACGTTTCTGGTCGTGCCGCCGGAGGCCGGGGCCTTCCCTCCCCGCGATCAAATCAAGGGCCCCCTGCTTGTCCTGGTCCGGCCGGACACCTCGATGATCGATATCCATTACGATTCGGCCTGGTTCGATCAGACCGACGTTCACGCCCTGGGCGACCACTTGAACGTCGTGCTCCGGGGCATGGCGGCGGCGGCGCAAAGCGCGGTCGGAAACCTGCCCGTGCTTACCCGGCAGGAGCGCCATCAACTGCTCGACGAGTGGAATGACACGGCCGCGCCCTTCGCCGAAAACAGGCGCATCCATGAATTCTTCGAGGAGCAGGCGGCCCGCACCCCCGAAGCGGTGGCGGTCGTCTTCCGCGATCGCGAGTGGACTTATCGGGAACTCAATTCCCAAGCCGAAGTCCTGGCGCGCCGGCTGAGGACCGCGGGCGTCGGCCCCGGCGCGTACGCGGCCATTTGCCTGGGCCGTTCCCTGGAATTGATGGCCGCGCTTCTGGCGGTGTTCAAGGCCGGCGGGGCCTATATTCCGCTCGATCCGTCGTATCCGGCGGAGAGGCTTGCTTTCATGATCGACGACGCGAAGCCCGCCGTCATCGTGGTTTCGGAACAAACCGCGGACCTTTTCGCCCTGCCTGAAGAACGCCTTTTTCGGGTGGACAGCGCGGGGGATGAAGCGGGTGATGGAGCGGTCCCTCCAAGCCCCGTTGCCCCCCGAAGCTCGGATGCCGCCTACGTCCTCTATACCTCCGGGTCGACCGGCAAACCGAAGGGGGTCGTCGTCACGCACCGGAACGTGGCCAATTTTTTCACAGCGATGGACGCGGTCATCGGCACGGAACCGGGAGTGTGGCTGGCGGTCACCAGCATCAATTTTGACATCTCGGTCTTCGAATTATTTTGGACGCTGGCGCGGGGCTTCCGCGTCATCCTTCAGGGCGAAGGCCCCTGGACGCCGGAGCCCGGTTCCGGATATTCCCTCCCCGCGCAGATGAAACGGCACGGGGTGACTCACCTTCAATGCACGCCCTCCCTCACCTCCATGTTGATCTGCGATTCGGAATCCGTGAATGCCCTGGGGGCCTTGCGCCGTTTCATGGTCGGCGGCGAGCCCCTGTCGCTGGACCTCGCCCGTCGCTTGTCCGCGATCATCGCGGGAGAACTCTTCAATCTTTACGGTCCAACGGAAACGACCGTCTGGTCCGCCGCCCAGCGCATCCGCGGGGAGGACAGGCAGATCCTCATCGGCCGGCCGGTGGCCAACACCCGCATGTATGTCCTGGATGCCGAGCGCGAACTCGTCCCCATCGGCAGCGTGGGCGAGCTTTACATCGCGGGCGAAGGCCTCGCCAGGGAATATCTCAACCGGCCCGATGTCACGCGGGAACGCTTTGTCACGCACGCCTTTTCCCCCGGCAAACCGGAGCGTCTTTATCGGACGGGCGACCTGGTGCGGCACACGCGGGACGGCTGCCTGGAATTCATGGGCCGGATCGACCAGCAGATCAAGATACGCGGCATCCGCATCGAGCTGGGAGAGATCGAAGCCGTCCTGCGGGAGCATCCCGATGTCCGCGACGCGGTTGTCGTCGTGCAGGAGGACGAGGCGGACGACAAGCGCCTGGTCGCCTATGTCGTGCCTGCGTCCGCGCAGCCTCCCTCCGCTTCCCAATTGCAGCAGTGGCTCGGCTCGAAGCTTCCCAAAATCCTGGTCCCCTCGGTCCTGGTTTTCCTGCCCGATTTTCCGAAAACGCCCAATGGAAAACTCGACCGGAGGGCCTTGCCGAGGCCCGAGCGGAAAAACTCCCACTCGGCGGAAGGGGCCGGGCACGATCTCGAACGCCAAATCGCGGCCATCTGGTCCGAGGCGCTGGGGGTCCGGAGCGTGGGTCTCGACGAGCGCTTTTTTGATATCGGCGGGCATTCCCTTCTCATGGTCGAGGTGCATGAGCAACTCCGCGATAAAGCAGGCCACGATGTGCCCCTGCTTGCCCTCTTTCAGTATCCCACCGTGCGTTCGCTGGCAAAATACCTGGGCCAGCACCCGTCCGCGGCGCCCGGCAAGACCTCGAGCTTGGACCGCGGAAAGCTGCGCCAGCAGATGGCGGCGCGTCAGGGCGCTCTCCGCAAGGCCCTTCCCATCAAGGGAACTTCATGAACCACGAAGACTCCCTCGAACCGGCATCGGACATAGCCGTCATTGGCTATGCGGCGCGCTTTCCCGGCGCCGAAAATGCCGGGCAATTTTGGGAAAACCTTTGTCATGGGGTTGAATCCATCCGCGCCTTTTCCGTCAAGGAACTGGAGTCCGCCGGCGTCAGCCAATCCCTTTTACGGGATCCCGATTATATCCGGGCGGGCGCGCCGCTGTCTCATCTGGACGGCTTTGACGCCGGTTTTTTCGGGATCAGTCCGAGGGAGGCGGCCATCATGGATCCCCAGCAGCGCTTCTTTCTGGAATGCGCCTGGGAGGCCCTGGAACACGCCGGATATGCCCCCGGAACTTTCCCGGGATCGACGGGAGTTTTTGCCGGCTCGGGCCCCAATTCCTACCTCTTTTACAATCTCCTCAGCAATCCGGAATTGGTGGAGAAGGAAGGCATTTTTCTGCTTCGCCACACCGGCAACGACAAGGATGTGCTGGCGACGCGGATTTCCTACCAAATGAATCTGCGGGGCCCGAGCTTGAACGTCCAGACGGCGTGCTCGACTTCCCTCGTCGCGGTCCATCTCGCGTGTCAAAGCCTGCTGCATCTTGACTGCGACATGGCGGTCGCGGGCGCCGTCAGCATCGCGATCCCCCATGCCATCGGCTATCACTATCGCCAGAATGAAATCCAGGCGCACGACGGGCACTGCCGGGCCTTTGACGCGAACGCGACCGGCACGGTCTTCGCGAGCGGACTGGGAATTGTCGTTCTCCGGCGGCTTTCCGAGGCCATCGCCGACGGCGACACCATCCACGCGGTGATCAAGGGGACGGCGGTCAACAACGACGGAAGCCGCAAGGTCGGCTTTTTGGCCCCGAGTTTGGAAGGGCAGGTGGAAGTGATTTTGGAGGCCCTCGGCGTGGCGGGAGTCGCCCCCTCTTCGATCGACTATGTGGAAGCCCACGGCACCGGCACGCCCATCGGTGATCCGATCGAACTCACAGCCCTCAACCAGGTCTTCGCCGACCGCGAGCACCCGCTCAAGATCGGCTCCGTAAAGACAAACATCGGGCATCTCGATACCGCGGCCGGAATCGCCGGCTTGATTAAAACCGTTCTGGCGCTGGAGCACCGGCGGATTCCACCCACGCTCCATTTCAAGACGCTCAACCCCCTGATCGATTCCGCCAAAGCGAAGCTGCAGGTGGTGGATCAATTGACGGAATGGAAGGCCGCCGATGGGCCGCGTTACGCGGGTGTGACCTCTCTGGGCATCGGCGGGACAAACGCGCATGTCATTCTCGAAGAGCCGCCCGCGCCCGCCCCCGGCCATGCCGCCCGGCCTGTCCGCCTCCTGACGTTGTCCGCCAAATCCGCCGCCGCGCTGGAGGACGCCACGAATTCACTCGCCGCCCACCTGCGCCGTTTTCCCGACGGGAATCTCGACGACACGGCTTATACGCTCCATGTCGGCCGGAGCGAATTTGCCCACCGCCGCATGTTCGTCGCCGGCGATCAAGCCGAAGCGCTCCAACGCGCGGAGCTGCCCCACGCGCCGGCCGTGGCGACGGGAACGGCATCCGATCCGCACTCGGTGGCGTTTCTCTTTTCCGGCCAGGGACCGCAGTACTGCAACATGGGCAGGGAGATCCATCAAACGGAACCGGTGTTTCGGAAATGGCTCGACACATGCGCCGCGCTGGCCCGGCCCCATTTGGGGTTTGATTTCCGCGAAATCCTTTATCCGCGGGACGGGGCCGCCGCCGAGGCCGCGGAGCAAATCAAGCTCACCTGGAACGCCCAGCCCATCCTCTTCGCGGTCGAATATGCGCTGGCCCGGCTCTGGATGTCGTGGGGCGTCCGGCCCTCCAAGCTTATCGGGCACAGCCTGGGCGAGTACCCGGCCGCGTGTCTCAGCGGCATATTTACGCTGGAAGATGCGATTTCGCTCGTCTGCGCGCGGGGCAATTTGATGAAAAAAGCAGGCGATGGGGCGATGCTCGCCGTCTCCCAATCCGAAACGGAAGCCGCCCGCTGGACAAACGACGAACTCTCCCTCGCTGCTGTGAACGCTCCCGAGCAATGCGTGATCTCCGGACCGTCCGACGCCGTCGCCGCCCTCGAAGAGAGGCTGAAGCAGCAGGGGATCGCTTGCCGCCGCCTGGAAACCTCCCACGCCTTCCACTCCAGTCTCATCGATCCCCTCCTGGACGCGTTTGTGGACCAGGTGCGCCAAAAACAATTGCGCGCCCCGCGGATTCCCCTCGTCTCGAATGTAACTGGCACGTGGCTCACGGAAAAAGAAGCCACGGACCCCGCCTACTGGGCGCGTCATTTCCGCAAGACGGTGCGGTTTGGCGAAGGCTTGAAGGTGTTGCAGGCCGATCCCGCAAGTTTTCTGCTCGAAATCGGCCCCGGCGAAACACTCTGCGCGCTCGCCAGACAAATCGGGGGGAAAGAGACGGGACAAAAAATATTCCCGTCCCTGCCGCGGCCGGGAAGGAAGAACGGCGATCTTTCCACCCTGCTTTCCGCTTTGGGAAATCTGTGGATCAACGGGGCCCTGATCGATTGGAAAGCCTTCCACGCGCACGAACGCCTCCGGCGCATCCCGCTGCCCACCTATCCCTTTCAACGGAAGAGATTTTGGATGGGGCCGAAAATCGGATCGAACTGGCTGGCCGACTCGCTCGGCAAGGTGGACGATTGGTTTTACCGTTCCACCTGGAAATCGACTCCGCTGCCCGCCGCCGCCGCCACGTCAACCGGTCCCTGGCTGGTGCTTGGCGATCCGTCGCCCGAGAGCCAAAAGCTGATCGACGAGCTTCGAAAGCGGCAAGCGACCGTCATCACCGTGGCCGCGGGCGAAAGTTTCCAATCCCAGGGCGGGGACTCGTACGTGATGAATCTCTCCTCGGAAGGAGATTACGCCCTTCTTTTCGATCACCTGGCCAAACAGCGGCAGATACCCCGCCAGATCGTCCATCTCTGGGGCCTTGCGCCGGACCCCGCCGCCTTCGCCGAGGACCGCTGCTTCCACAGCCTGCTCTTTTTGATTCAAGCCTTGGGCGCGCGCCTGCCGGACGAGGCCGTGGCCATCACCGCCGTCTCCCGCCGCAGCGTCTCGATTCGCCGCGAGCCCGTTCTTCATCCCTACGGCAGCCTCCTGAGCGGGCCCTGCCGTGTCGCTCCGCTGGAATATCCGGCCCTGCGTTGCCGCCAGGTCGATGTGGACTCGATGGATCCCGGGACTCTCGCGCAGGCGATCCTGCGTGAAGGCGAAAGCGACACCTCGATCAACCTTGCCGTTTACCGGGAAGGAAGCCGCTGGACGGAGGAAGCCGAGCGTTTTCACCTCGAACCGGCGGCGGATCGTTTGCGCCAACGGGGCGTTTACGTCATCACCGGCGGCCTCGGGGCCTTGGGCATGGAAGTGGCCGGCTGGCTGGCGCGATCCTGCCGCGCGCGGCTGCTCCTCCTTTCCCGCCATGCCGAGCCGCCGGACGCCGCGCATCAAGTCCGGTTCGCGGAATGGCGCAAGCTTGGAGCGGAGGTGCTGCCGCTTGCCGCGGACGTGACGGACCGGGAATCGCTCCGGCGCGTCCTGGTGCTCGCGCGCGAAAAGTTCGGCCCGATCCACGGCATCATCCATGCCGCGGGGGTCCTTCAGGACGGAATCATTCAACTTAAAAAGAAGGCCGTCGCCCACCGCGTGCTGGCCCCGAAAGTGGAGGGCGTGCAAATCCTGGATGAATTGACCCTCGGCGACCCTCTCGATTTTTTTGTGCTTTTCTCCTCGATCAGCGCCCTGACTCCGCCCGACGGCCAGGTCGACTATTGCGCCGCCAACGCCTTCCTGAACGCCTTCGCGCAAAGCCGCCCCCCGAAACGCAACTTCATCGTGATCGGATGGGGGCCCTGGGCGCAAATCGGCATGGTCGCGCCCAAGCCCGTCCCCTTCCACCATCCCCTGCTGGAGCGCGTCGATTTGGATACGGCGGCGCGGACCGTCTGTTCGGGAACGCTCAGCGTCGAGCGCCACTGGGTCCTGGGCGAACATCGTTTTCACGAGGGGGATTCCCTGCTTCCCGGCACGGCCCATCTGGAAATCGCCGTGACGGCGCTCTGGAAAAAAATCGGGAGACAGCCCGTCACTTTCGAGAATGTCGTTTTCCTGGCCCCTTTGAGGGTGGCGCCCGCCAGTCCCTGCGCGATCCGTGTCGAGCTGCAAAAAACGGGGCCGGGTTATCAATTTTCGATCGCGGCCCATGACGTGGTTTATGTTTCCGGCCAGTGCCGCCCCTCGCCGGGCGCCGCTCCCCGGATCAAGCTCAAGGAAATCCTGGGCCGTTGCCCGGTCGAAAAGCGGGACGGCCCAAAAAACGTTCGTCAGCGGGGGCATTTCGATTTTGGACCGCGCTGGCAAAGCCTTCGTCAGATCGCTTTTGGAAAGGACGAATGCCTCGGCACGGTGGAGCTTCCATCGGAATTCCAGGCGGAGACCCGGGATTTTTCGCTCCATCCCGCGCTCATGGACATCGCCACGGGCGTGGCGATGTACCTGATTCCGGGCTACGACAAGGCGGGCGATCTGCTTCTGCCTTTCGCCTATAAGCGCCTGACCGTCTACGGGACCCTGCCGCCCCGCGTTTACAGCCACGCGCGGATTCATCATGACACCGGATCGGACCTCGTCGTGTTCGACGTCACGCTGGCCGGTGAGAACGGGGAGGTTGTCGCCGAGATCGAAGAGTTCACCATCAAGCGCCTTCGGAGCGTGGCCGACCTCTCGCATCTGGAAACCGACCCGGCGCCGCTCGCCGCGCCGCCCGCCGATGACGCCGCCGAGCCGCCCGCCGGCATTCGCACCAACGAGGGCCTGGAGGCGCTCCGGCGCATCCTGAAAAGCCGCGTGCCGGACATGGTTTTCGTCTCCCCGACAAGCCTCGCGCCCGCCGCTCCGATGAGAGAGGCCGCAACGCTGGCGGATTCCGTGACGGTTGGCGCCGATGATGTCGAGCTTGTGCTCGACCAACTCTGGCAGCGGCTGCTGGGCCTTGACCATGTCGACGCCAAAACGGATTTCTTCGATTCAGGCGGCCACTCGCTGCTCGCCGTGCGGCTTTTCACGGAAATTCGCAAGCGCTTCAAGATCGACTTCGGCCTCTCCACGCTTTTCGAGGCCCGCACCGTCGGTGCCCTCGCCGCGTTGATTCGCAAGGCGCGGGAAGCGGACCCTTCCCAAAAAAACGCGGCGTCCGCCCCCACGCTGGTGCCCATTCGATCGCGCGGAACGAACACGCCCCTGTTTCTCATTCACGACGTCGGGGGCAGGGTCCTGCGCTATGAACATCTGGCGCGGCATTTTCCGGACGATCAGGCGATCTTTGCCATCGAATCGCGCGGCTTGAGCGGCCTGCCCGTCGATTACAGCGTGGAGGCCATGGCGCGCCATTATATTCAACAAATCCGCGAGCGGCAGCCTCGCGGCCCCTATTTCGTGGCGGGACATAGTTTTGGCGGACTCGTGGCTTACGAAATCGCGCGCCAGCTTTCGGCCCAAAAGGAAACGATGGGATTGGTGGGCCTGCTCGACACCTTCCAGCGCAACCTGACCGAGGAAGATGCGCTGCTGCAGGAGGCGTTCCAGCCTGTCGGCAAACTCCCGTTTTGGAAACGCCTCATGACGGACATACGGGCCCAGATCCTGGGGCGCGACCGCATCGGCTATTTGCGGGAAAGAGGCACCTTCATGCAGGCGTGGATGATCAAAACGCTCTACCGGCTCGCGTACAAATTGTCCGCGCGGTTCGGATGGACGATGCCTGCTTTCCTGGGCGACGTGAAGGAAGCCAACTGGATCGCCGCCGACTACTACACGCCGGGGGCTTACGAGGGCACGGTCGTCCTGTTCCGATGCCAGCACCGTCTCAATACCGATCCGCCCGATTCCTCCCGGATATGGCAGCGCCTGGTCAGGGGCGAGGTCGTGATTCTCGACGTTCCCGGCGATCACAATTCCATGCTGAGGGAACCCAACGCGCAGGTACTGGCCGAACAAATATTGACTTATCTCAAACCCGCCAACACAAGCCCCGTTGAGGCCCCCGCCCATGAACATCCTGGGAATTAGCGGGCTCGAACAGGCGGTGCCTTTCAAGCGCAACCACTGGCCCCGCATCGAGGAACGCGAGTATCGCATCTCCCAGGGCCACGACGCCGCCGCCGCGCTGGTTTGTTCGGGGGAAATCGCCGCCGCCGCCGCCGAGGAGCGCTTCGACCGGCAAAAGCACAGCGCCCGTTTTCCCGTTCACGCCATTTCCTGGTGCCTGGAACATGCCGGGCTTCGCCTGGCCGATGTCGACGCCATCGTCCACGGCTTCGACTACGAACCGTACCGGGAAATCTATTCGCTCGATCCGGTCTCGCGGGAGTACTACGACACGGTGCTTTCCCGCGAAGCTTTCGCAAAGCTCATCGCGCGCGACTTGAAGGATTTCCCCCCCGGGCGCGTCCATCACGTCCCGCACCATCTCGCCCATGCAGCCAGCGCCTATTATACCTCGGGGTGGGACGAATGCCTCGTGGTGGTCGTGGACGCGATGGGAGAAGCGCATGGCGCGAGCGTCTTCGAGGGCCGGGACGGCGAACTCCATCGCGTCGCCGCTTTCTCGGCGCAGGATTCCATGGGGATATTATATTCACTGATCACCCTCCACCTGGGCTTTGATTTCAATTCGGACGAATACAAAATCATGGGGCTTGCGCCCTATGGAGCCCCCTCGCGCTTCCGGGAATTCTTCGCCCGCGAAATCGTTTTTCACGAAGACGGTTCGATCCGGATTCCGATGCTGCGCTTGAACAAAACCCGTGATGAACGCGAAAACTACCTCGCTACCCGGGACTATTTAAACCGCAACCTGATTGCCGCCCGTTCGCCCGCGGGAGAAATCACCGGCGAGCACCGGGACCTCGCGGCGGCGCTCCAGGAATGCCTCAACCGGGTTTTGCTCCATATCTGCGGCAGCTTCGGCCGCTCCACCGGCCATGCGCGCCTCGCCCTGGCGGGCGGCGTCGCCCTCAACTGCACCGCCAACGGCCACCTCCTGCGCTCCGGATTATTCGACGAGATCTATGTCCAGCCCGCCTCCGGGGACGACGGCGCGGCGTTGGGCGCGGCGCTTTATCACTGCGCAAAAAACGAGGCCGTCTCCAATAGGCGAATGCCCGCGCCCCTGCTCGGCCCGGCCTATGACAACAAGGCGGTGCGGGAAGCCCTCGCCCGCTTCTCCGGCGAAATAGAAATCCGCGCCTTCGATTCCATGGAGGAAACGTGCGCCGCCGCCGCCAATCTCATTGCCGGCGGTTCCGTGCTGGCATGGTACCGGGGACAAATGGAATTCGGCCCCCGCGCCCTGGGCAATCGGAGCATCCTGGCCGATCCCGGCCGTCCCGAAATGCGGGACCGGATCAACGCCATGGTCAAGAAACGGGAAGCCTTCCGGCCGTTCGCGCCGGCCGTGTCGCTGGAGGAAGCCGGCCGCTGGTTCGACGTCCAACCCGGCGCCGAACTGCCCTACATGATCACCATCGTCGATGTCCGCGAGCCATGGAGGGCCTCGCTGCCCGCGATCACCCACGTGAACGGGTCGGCCCGCGTGCAAACCGTGTCCGCCCGGGATAATCCCGCCTTTCACCGGCTCCTTCAGGAGGTCGGGCGAAAAACGGGACGGCAAATGGTGCTGAACACGAGTTTTAACGTGAAGGGGCAGCCCATCGTCAACACGCCCGCCGAAGCAATCGAAACGTTCCTCGGCACCGGCATCGATTGCCTTTTTATCGAGAACCATCTCGTCACTTCCCTGAAAAGACCCCTCAAATAATAAACTCCGGAGCAAACTCCGGGTATTTAGCGCAAATCAAAATATTGTGCATGCCCTTCCTCGTTCCCAAGTTATACTTGGAAAGGTGCTTGCGGAGGCAATCTCATTGCCGATCCCATCATTCTCGAAGGAATATGCGCGCGAAATGGAATTTCTCGGGGAGCAGGTGACGTTCCCAAGCGCAACTTGGGAACGAGGGAACATTGGGGATCGCTTCCTGTCGCTTTCGGCGACCCGGACAACGAAGTAGTCCGGGCCGCCGAATAAACGCGTCGATTTCAATCGAAAATGCTTCAGGCCGAATAAGCGTACTTCGCTTCGCCTACTTTGCTGATGCCCTTCACCTTCTTGCCGGTCGTATAGAACCAGCTGAAAATGTTGCCGGGTTTGACCTTCAGCTTCGCCGCCAGTTCCTTGACGGTCATGCCCGATGCCCCGGCCGCGGACAACGCCTTGAGCAGCGGTTCCTTCAGCCGTTTGCCCCGTTTGGACTTCCTGACCCCGGCCTCCTGGGTCTTGACCCCGGGGGCGGCCCGGCTTGCGACCCCGTTTTTTGGAAAGAGGTTTGCCCGTCTCGATGGATCCCAACTCCGCGTCGATCTGGTCCATTTTTGCCTGAAGTGATTCCTTTTCCTTCAACAACCCGATTACTTGCGCCAATTGGGCGCTCGATAGATTAAATAATGCCATGCCGCATAGTTATAGGATAAACCCCGGCGATGCAACTCTATATTTTATGTAGAGCATCATCCTAGAACTCACTGCAAGAACAAACATCAGGCCGGGCCCGGCCCGGCCGTGCCTGAATCCGGCGGCTCCGGCTTGATTTTCCCGCCCCAGGAGAGGATGCGCGCCTTGGCGCCCGCCGCCTCGGCCTCGGCCTTTTGTTTGTTCGCGTTATAGGCCAGCGAAAGGCTGGACCAGACAAACTGATTGTTCGGATCGATTTGCGCGGCGCGCGTCCCGGCTTCGATCGCTTCCTGATAACGATCCAGCTTATAGAGCGCCATGCTCAACGCGTGCCAGCCATCCTGAAAGCCGGGGTCCTGCTCCACGACCCGGCGGAAACATTTCGCCGCTTCCTCAAGCTCGCCGATGGCCAGCGCGGTGTTTCCCTCATCCATCCATTCATCATTCGTGGGCATGACGTGATTCTATACTCAAACGACAAATAGTCGCGACTAATGCGTCGAGGGTCGAGGCCGGCGATTCGGCGGCGATCTCATAACCGAGTTTGCGCAGGGTCGCGCTGGTGACCGGCCCCATGCTCACCGCTTTCGGTCGCGGCGCGCCGGGCGCGGACTCAAGCCGCAACGCGTGCCAGTTTTCCGCCGTGCTCGAACTGGTGAACGCGAGCCAATGCGCGCCCTCGCGAAGATACCGCGCGCGCGCGCCCGTCGGATCTTCCCGCTCCGGCTCGGTATCGTAGAGCGTCCATTCCTCGACGAAGCCCCCTTGCGCGCGCAGCTGATTCGCCGCCAGCGGATCGGCCAGGCGCCCGCGGGGCAGACAGAACCGCGCCGACGCGACGGCCTTCCCGGAAAAACACTCCGCCAATTTCTCCGCCGTGTAGGCATCCGGCTGCAGGTCGACCCGCAAATGGAGTTCCCTTATTTTCTCCGCCGTGGCCGGTCCGACCGCCGCGATCTTCACCGGCCCGAGATCGCGCAGGTCGGACCTCTGCCTGAAATATTCCGCGAAAAAAAGTTCGACCGCGTTGGGGCTCGTGAAAATCAGCCAGTCGAAATGTTCGGACAACGCCGCCAGTTTGCTTCGCTCCGCCTCGCCCGGCGCCACGGGCACGATGCGGATGGTCGGAATTTCCAATACATCCGCGCCCAGTCGCGCGAGCCGGTCCGCCAGTTCGCCGGCCTGCCGTCGCGCGCGGGTGACCACCACGCGCCGCCCGAACAGCGGCAGGGCCTCGAACCAATTCAGCTCGCTCCGCAGCCTGACGACCTCGCCGACGATGATGACGGCGGGCGCCGTGAATCCGCGCTTCTCCACCAGGCCGGCCACGGTGGCCAGGGTCCCTTCGAGGCTCTCCTGGCGCGCCGTCGTGCCCCAGCGCACCAGGGCCGCGGGCGTGGCGGGGTCGGCGCCTTCCGCGACGAGGCGTTCGGCGATCTCGCGCAGCCGCTCGACTCCCATCAGGAAAATCTTCGTGCCTCGAAGCCCCGCCAGGTGCCGCCAGTCGATGCTCGATTCCGCCTTGGCCGGGTCTTCATGACCCGTGACGAAAGTCACCGTCGAGGCCCAATCGCGATGGGTCAGCGGGATGCCCGCGTAGGCCGGCGCGGCGATCGCCGACGTCACGCCGGGCACGACCTCGAACGGCACCCCGGCGCGCGCGAGCGCCTGCGCCTCCTCGCCGCCGCGGCCAAAGACATACGGATCGCCGCCCTTGAGCCGCACGACCACTTTCCCCGCCCCGGCGCGCGCGGCCAGAAGCGCGTTGATCTCGTCCTGCGCCAGCGTGCGGGTCGCCCCCGATTTTCCCGCGAATACCTTTTCCACGCCGTCGCGCGCCCACCGCAGCATTTCGGGATTGCAAAGATAATCGTAGACGAGCACATCGGCCCGCCGGATCAATTGGCGCGCCCGCAGCGTGACCAAATCCAGCGCGCCCGGGCCCGCGCCCACGAGGTAAACGCGCCCCGCCGTTTCCTCCACGCTCATCGGGAAACTTCCACCGCCAGATCGACTCCCAAGGCCTCCGCTTGATCGGGCCGCCGCACGAGTTTGCCCCGGCGCGGCTCGGTTTCCCCGATCAGCCAGGCGATGCCTTCCAGTTTCAGGAGGCCGTCCGCGCCGACTTCGCCATACGCCCCGATGGGCTCCCCGCAACCGCCGCCCAGGGCCTGGAGGAACATCCGCTCCGCTGTCACCGCCGCCGCCGTGGCCGGATCGTTCAGGCTCCGCACCAGCGTGCGGACATCCGCCGAATTCTCCTTGCGCGTTTGAAGCGCCAGCGCGCCCTGGCCCGGCGCGGGAAGCATTTGGGAAAAGCGCAACATCGTCACCTTCAGCCCGTCGACATCGGGCTTGAGCCGCTCCAAACCCGCCGCCGCCAGAATCAGGCCGGACCATTCCTGGTTCTCGCGGAACTTGCGCAGGCGCGTATCGATATTGCCCCGGATCGCAACCGTGACCAGGTCGGGGCGGACCACGTTGCAGTTGCGCCTGACGCCGCGCGCTTCCCGTGGCGATGACCGCACCGTAGAGTAATTCCGGGCCCAGGAGAACCCGCCGCAGGCTTCCCGAGGCCGTGGCCCAGCCCTCGGGCTTCTCCGGAGCCGGGTCCTGCTGGCGGGTGATGAGCACGTCCCGCGCATCGGCGCGTTTCGGGATCGCGGCCAGCATCAGGCCCTCCGGGATCTCGGTCGGCAAATCCTTCAGGCTGTGGACGGCCAGGTCGATTTCCTCGTCCAGCAGCGCTTTCTCCAATTCCGCCGTGAAGAGGCCTTTGCCGAGCGTTGGATTTTCCCCGACGGGCTCGTCGGCCAGTTGGTCGCCCTCGGTTTTGACGACGTGGATCTCGAAATTCCGGCCCGGCCACGCGCGTCTCAACTCCGCGAGGATGTAACGGCTCTGCGCCAAGGCCAGAGGGCTGCCGCGGCTGCCGAGAATGACCGGTTTCATGCGGAGACCCTTCCGTGCGGGGCCTCGTTCGCGTCCCATTCGCCCATTTGCCGCTCCGCCCACTCCATGTACCGGTCGACGTGCGGCTTGAGGATTTCCATGCTGCGGGTGATCTCCGTCTGCCGCTCGCGCAAGTGCGTCTGGGCGATCGATTGCAGGTCGTCGATGTCGTAGAGGAACACGTCGTCGAGCAGGTTGATCGAGGGCTCGAAATCGCGCGGCACCGCCAGGTCGATGAGAAAGAGCGGCCTGCGCCCGCGCCGCCGCAGGAGCGCCTCGAGATTCTCCCGCGTGAGCACATAATGGGGCGCGCTGGTCGAGCTGATCATGATGTCGACATCGACCGCGCGGTCCTCCCACTGCTCCCATCGCACCGCCTGGCCGCCGAGCTGCGACGCGAGCGCCTCCGCCCGTTCGAAAGTGCGGTTGGCGACGAGGATCGAGGGCGCGCCGCGCCGCTGCAGGGACCGCGCCGTCCTTTCGCTGGTCTCGCCCGCGCCGATGACCATGACGTGGCAGCCGCGCAGATCGCCGAAGATTTTTTCCGCCAGCTCCACCGAGACGGAGCCGACCGAGACGCGCCCGCGCGTGATCGCCGTGCGCGAGCGGACCGATTTCGCGGCGGCAAACGACGATTGAAAAAGCCGGTTGAGCCATTTGCCGGTCTGCCCGTGGGTCTGCGCAACCTCGTAGGCGTCCTTCAACTGGCCCAGGACTTCCGTCTCGCCGACGACCATCGACTTAAGGCCCGAGGCGACGGAGTAAAGATGCTCGACGCACGGCATGCCGCGCAATTGAAACGAGAGTGCGGAAAAATCGTCACTCACCGCATGGAACTGGCGCAGGAAATCGGGCCACGCGGCGGCGGCCTGATCGGGCTGCGTCGTGGCGCCAAAGTATTCGACCCGGTTGCAGGTCGAAACGAGAACCGCCTCGCGCAAGCCGAGCATCTGTTTCATCCGCGTGAGCGCATCCGGAAGCTGCGCCTCGCGAAAGGCGACCTTCTCCCGCAATTCGACGGGCGCTTCCTCGAAGGTCAGCCCTCCGCAAATGACGTGCGCGTTGCGTGAATTCATCATGGCGTTCATCCCTCGTGCGGGAAAACATGCGCTTCGCTCAGGGAATTGATGCCCCAGAACGTGAGCAGGATAAAAACGTAGCCCGCCACGGAAAGCAGCGCGGTCTTCTTGTGGCTGAGCCGTCCGAGCGCCAGCACGCCGACCAGCGCGGCGTACAGGCACCAGACCGCCGCCGACCAGGCGATCTTCACCCAGTCGTCCGGGCCGTGGTGGGGGATGAAGAAGCCGAGAATCGCGCCCGCGGAAAAAATAAGCGAAGCCCCAGACGAGCACGCGCTGCTGCACCTGCTCAAGACGCCCCACGTTCGGCAGCGTATAGAACCAGGAGGTGAGAACGTGGCGTTTCAACTGGCGTTCCTGGATGAGATAAACCACGCCGGCCAGCGCCGCGACGCCGAGCACGCCGAGGCCCAGCAGCGCCAGCGTGGCGTGGAGTTCCAACTGCCAGCCGAGGTGCGGCATCGCGCTTCGGTAAATCAATCGGGGCGGCGAGGGCGAAAAAATTAATCAGGAACACGACCGGCGCGGTGAACGCCCCCAGGATCGACATCCGGTAGGCGGGCCCCACCACCATGTAGGTGAGCACCAGCGACCACGAGAAAAAGGCGAGCGTCTCGAAGAGGTTGGTGATGGGGCAGTGCCGGATCGCCTCGCCGCGCTGATGCAGGAAGAGCGTGTGCAACACAAAGGCCAGGGCGATAAGCACGAACGACCAGCGGTTGGCCAGCGGGCGCCGCGACCCCAGGGCGTAAAGCCCCCAACCCGCGCTGGCCAGGTAGCCCAGCGTCGCCAGAAAAAGCCAAAGACGGTCTTGCACGCCGCCAGTTAATCCTAAGTCGGCCCGGAGAGCAAGTTTGAGGTCGCTTCCTTACTTCGAGGAGGAGGGTCGGGATGCGTCCCTTCAGAATCAGAGCAGCACGTCGTTCTTCTCGTCGAGCCGCACGATGGCCGGCTGGTGCTTCGCGGCCAGTTCGGCGGGGACCTGCGCGAAGCTCATGATCGTCAGCCGGTCGCCGATCTTCCCGAGGTGCGCCGTCGCGCCGTTCAACTCGATCACCTTCGTTCCGGCCCGGCCGAAAATCAGATAGGTTTCAAACCGCTCGCCGTTATTGATGTTGCCGACCAAAATCCTCTCGTATGGCAGGAACCCGGCCTTCCTCGCCAAGTCCTCGGCCACCGTGAGGCTCCCCTCGTAATGGAGGCTCGCCCCGGTGACGGTGGCGCGATGGAGCTTCGACTTGAGGAGGGTGTAGTGGGACATCGGCGAAGACTAGCACATCCGAAGGATTTATTCTATCTCCCGGATGCGCTCGATGTGCCGCCCGCCCTCGAAGGGTGTGTCGAGGAAAATCCGCACGCATTCCAGCGCGATATATTCGGAGACCATCCGCTGGCCGACGGCCATGACGTTCGCGTCGTTGTGCTTGCGGCCCAGCTCGGCGGTCTGCGAATTCCAGACGTAGGCGCAGCGCACGCCTTTTACCTTGTTGGCCACCATCGCCTCGCCGTTGCCCGACCCGCCAAAGACAAAGGCGCGTTCGCATTCGCCGTTGGCCACGAGCAGCGCGGCGGGCCGGATAAACTCGGGATACGGAACCGGCGCGTCGCTATGCGTGCCGCAATTCATCACCTCGTGCCCGAGCGAAATCAGCAGCTCCTTCACCTTTTCTTTGTAAGCAAAACCGGCGTGATCGGAAGCGAGGGCGATTTTCATGGGCGAGGAAGAGGATTCTTCAACATGGCGGCGGTGTCAATCCGGGGAAAGAAATTTTGACGGAATTACGGAATTGACGGAGTTTTTGACAGGATTAACAAGATTAACAGGATTAGGATTGGGGAGAAACGACCGGGTGGAGGTGAAAGAATAGTAAAATGATGGCAGGTTGTTTATTATCCAGAAACAGGGAAGTGCGGTGGGCCGCGAGTCAATGACCCGGGATAATTCTCCGTCCCGATGTTCCCAATCTTGTAAATCTTGTTAATCCTGTCCGAAAACCTTCCCCAAAAAATTCCGTTAATTCCGTAATTCCGTCAAAATTTCAGCATGAACCGCATTCACCTTTTGCCCGAGCACGTCGCCAACCAGATCGCGGCGGGCGAGGTGATCGAGCGCCCCGCGTCGGTGCTCAAGGAACTGCTCGAAAATTCGCTCGACGCCGGCGCGACGCAGGTCGATGTGCAGATCGGCGCGGGCGGGCGCAGCCTCGTCGCCGTCACCGACAATGGCTGCGGCATGAGCAAGGACGACGCGCTTCTCTGCCTCGAACGCCACGCCACGAGCAAGCTCCGCGACAGCGACGACCTCGACCGCATCGCCTCGTACGGCTTTCGCGGCGAGGCCATCCCGAGCATCGCCTCGGTCTCGCGCTTCCGCCTGCGCACCCGCGAGCCGGACGCCATCGCCGGAACCGAGATCATCATCGACGGCGGCAAACTCCGCGACGTCCGCGAGGTCGGCCTCGCGCCGGGCACGCAGATCGAGGTGCGCTCGCTTTTCTTCAACATGCCCGCTCGCCGCAAATTCCTCCGCACCGAGGCGACCGAGTCGGCCCACATCCGCCACACGCTGCTGCTGGCGGGCCTCGCGCGGCCCGACGTCGGCTTCACGCTCACGATGGACGAGCAGCCGGCCCAGCGCTGGTTGCCCGGCGAGGATTTGCGCCAGCGGCTGGTCTCGATTTTCGGCGCGGAATGGGTCGAACTCACCGTGCCCATCGAGGCCGCGAGCGGCGGCCTGCGCCTGCGCGGATTCATCGGCAAGCCGGGCGTGAGCCGCGCGGCGCGAACCGAGGAGCTTTTCTTCATCAACCAGCGGCCGGTCGAGAACCGCACGCTCCACTTCGGCCTGCTCGAGGGCTACCACAATTCGCTCATGAAGGGCCGCTACCCGGTGGCGATCCTCTTCCTCGAGATGGACCCCTCCGGCGTCGACGTCAACATCCACCCGGCCAAGAGGGAGGTGCGGTTCCATGACGACTTCACCATCCGCCATTTCGTCGTCAAGTCGGTGCAGGAAGCGCTGCGCGATTTTTCCGGCGCGCCAGCCACGAAGTTTATGTTTGGCGGGCCGACTTCTGCGAGTGCACCGGCCACCGAGGCGCCGAATGGGACTTATAGGACAGATACGACCAATAGGACCGATGCTGATGATAAGCCCCATCCGTCCCATGAGTCCTATAAGTCCTATCCGCTGCCGCCTGAAAAACCGCATCCACAGCCCACCCCTGAACCGCCGCCGCTGGCCTCGCAACCCACGCTTTCTCTCCCCGAAGAAACCGTGCCGCGGGTCGCCGCGCCGCGCCCGGAGCCGCTCATCACCAACCGCCTGGGCCTCCACGTCATCGGCTGCGTCGCGCAACTCTACCTTGTCGCGGAAAGCCCCGAGGGCCTCGTCCTCATCGACCAGCACGCGGCGCACGAACGGGTCCTCTTCGAGCAAATGCTCAAGCGCATGGCGCTCCAGGACCCGGCCTCGCAGCAGCTTCTCTTTCCGGTCACGCTCGAATTTCTTCCCCGCGAGGCCGATTTCCTCCTCGCGCAGGTCGAGACGCTGCAGCAGGCCGGCGTCGGCATCACCCGCTTTGGTCCGAGCAGCTTTCTCGTCGACGCACTGCCCGCGATGGTGAAGGCGCGCGACGTGGCCGAGTTCATCCGCACCGTCGTCGCCGATCTCCAGCAGGAGGGCGGCGAGACGCGGAAAGGCCGGCGCTTGAGCGAGGAGATCGTCGCGAAAACCGTCTGCCGCCACGCGGTCAAGGCCAACGACGCGCTCAAGCCCGCCGAGTGGGACATGCTCCTCCACGATCTGCTCGCCTGCGACCTTCCCTATACCTGTCCGCATGGCCGCCCCACCATGATCCAGCTATCGCTGGCGGAACTCGACAAGAAATTCGGGCGGGTGCAGTGAGCCGGGCTTTTACGTCTTTTCCCGATAGAGCGTCATCACATACGTGCCCAGGCTCAGGCGGTCGCCGTCATTGATGTAGCCGTCCGTTATGGGGTTGCCATTGACGAAAGTGCCGTTGGTGGATTCGAGGTCCTTCACCAGCAAGCCGCGTTCAGTCACCTGAAGGAGGCAATGGCGGCGCGACACCTGATTGTTCTCCACATAGAGGTCGCAGGTCGACTCGCGTCCCACCACATTGGTCACCTTCTTCACCTTCAGCTTGAATGTCGGCGACTCCTCCGGGATGAAGTAATAATTGGCTTCGACTTTTTTCTCTTTTCGTTCCGTCGCCGGCAATGCCATCCGGATGGTCTTGCCGAAACGCTGGTCCAGGCCGATCGAATTCTTGTGCATGTACTCCTGCATGTCCACTTCGAGATCTTTCGTCGCCGGTTCCGCGCCCTGGATCCATCCATAAGAGGAACCCTTGAGTTCGAAGGCGCGGTTGAGCGCATCGATTCCCTCGATTTTCCCGGCGACCGCATGCACGACCATCCCGTCCCGGACGAAGAGATGGATGGCTTCCTGCGCGTTAAACACCAGGAGACAGCCCCGATCCCGCGTCTGCGCCAGGCGCATGAAGGCCTCGCTGAAGGAAGCCAGTAATTGGTAAAAGCTCATGAATCTCCCTCAACATAAGCCGCATCTGTCGTCCCGGAAAGGACTTTCTCAAGAACTCCCGGATGCTGTGCGCGGCGGGTGCTGCGCTGCATCCGTCTGCGGGAGCGTGGGAACATAGTTGCTTATTTCCCGATTCTGAACCATACTTCATTATCATGATCGTATTACCCACCGCCAAAGTCCTTCTCTTCATTGCGTTGAACCTGGGGCCGTCCAACCCCCCGGTGGTTTACGCCACGAGTAATTCGGAAAGCTATGTCTGGAGTCCCACGCCAACCGGCTGGGTGGTCGAAGCGAAGGGTTTTCCCGCTTCCGATTTCACCCGTGACCCCCGGCGGGAAGTGAACTTCACCGGCCAGCCGGGTTCGGATTACGTTCCGGCTTACCTGCGCGCCATCTCGCGGCATAACTGGAGTCATAACTCCACCGTGGTTTTTGACAACGGCGACCGG
This sequence comes from uncultured Verrucomicrobiae bacterium, assembly GCA_963702985.1. GTDB lineage: Bacteria > Verrucomicrobiota > Verrucomicrobiia > Methylacidiphilales > UBA1321 > JABDGH01. The sequence goes on along the minus strand of OY969777.1, from coordinate 2,616,305 downwards.
GTGGAAAAGCACGGCGACCACGCTTTCTATATCATCAATGCCGGCGGCGCGAACGAGAAGGTCTTCACGATCATGTTTCCTCCCGACGAAAAGCTGTAGGGCTGTTTAACCGTCGCGTCTTTACATCTGCTGCGGGCTCATATGCTGTATGACTGCCGCTTGTGAATAACTCGAAGGCGGCTACCGTTTCGTCAGCCCGCAGGCCACGAGAATTCCGCCAATGACCATGGTCGGAACCGCAAGAGCGCACCAGGCAAACGCGGGAAGAAAAATATCTCCTGTAAAATGGGTAATGATACCGACGATAAGTGTCATAATTCCTACGCTGCTGACACCCTGACCCAGAACGTAGGTCGTGGGGTTCGTCACTAAGATCTTGTCGCTGAAGTCGATGGCCATGGAGGTAGTTTGTAGAAGGGAATTTTGCCCACCCTAAGTAGCAGACACCATTCCATGAACGCGCGGCTTGGCGGAAAACTATAGGATCATTCCGGCCGCAACGGTGTTGTTGGTTTCCTGGTCGATGAGGATGAGGCCGCCCGTGTTGCGGTTGGTCGCGTAGGAATCGACGAAGAGGGGCAGCGTCGTCCGCAATTTCACGCGCCCGATTTCATTCATGCCCAGCCGGAGGTCCTGCTCGTTCTTATGGAGCGTGTTGATGTCGATTTTGTAGCGGACTTCCCTGATCAGGGCCTTGCAGTCGCGCGTGGTGTGGCGCACGAAGTAACGGCCGTGAGGATCGAGCGGCTTCTCATGGAACCAGCAAAGCATCACCTCGATGTCCTGCGTGGCCCGCGGCATGTTGTTGGGTTTGGCGATCATGTCGCCGCGGCTGATGTCGATTTCGTCCTCCAGCGTCATCGCGACCGACATAGGGCTGAAGGCTTCCTTGACGTCGTCCTTCATCATGTTGATCGATTTGATCCGGCTGGTGAATCCGGACGGCATCGCGATGATTTCGTCGCCGGGCTTGAAGACGCCGCTGGCAACGCGTCCGGCGAAGCCCCGGTAATCGTGCCACTCGGTCGTTTGCGGGCGGATGACAGCCTGCACCGGGAAGCGCGGGTCGACGTGGTTGACGTCGCTGCCGATATAAGTCGTTTCCAGCGTCGAGAGAAGCGGCGCGCCATCGTACCATGGCATGTTTTGCGATTTGTCGACGACGTTGTCGCCCAGCAAAGCGCTGACCGGGATGAACCGGATGTCGGGCACGTCGAGGCGGGAGGCGAACTCCTTATACTCCTCGACGATCTTGTTGAAGACCTCCTCGCTGTAGTCGACCAGGTCCATTTTATTGACGCAGACGATGAGGTGCTTGATGTGGAGGAGGGATCGCGATGAAGGAGTGGCGATGGGTCTGTTCGAGAATGCCCTTGCGCGCGTCGATGAGGATGATGGCCAGATTCGCGGTGGACGCGCCGGTGACCATGTTGCGCGTGTACTGGATATGGCCCGGCGTGTCGGCGACGATGAACTTGCGGCGCGGCGTGGCGAAGTAACGGTAGGCCACGTCGATGGTGATGCCCTGCTCGCGCTCGGAGCGCAGGCCGTCGGTGAGCAGCGCGAGGTCGACCTGCCCTCCCTGGCCGCGGCTTGCGCTGAGCCGCTCGATGGCTTCGAGTTGGTCTTCAAAGATCGACTTCGAGTCGTAAAGCAGGCGTCCGATGAGCGTGCTTTTCCCGTCGTCAACCGATCCGGCCGTCGTGAAACGAAGTAGGTCCATGAGCTTGATAAGTCGTATGGGTCTTATAGGTCGTATACGTCCTATGATCTTGTTAGAAATACCCGGCTTTTTTGCGGTCTTCCATCGCGTTCTCGCTGCGCTTGTCGTCCGCGCGTGCGCCCCGCTCGGTGATGCGAGCCGCCGCCACTTCCTGGATGATTTCTTCGAGCGAGCCGGCGGTCGACTCGACCGCGCCGGTGCAGGTGGCGTCGCCCACCGTGCGAAAACGGACTGTGCGCTTTTCGTAGGTCTCGCCCGGAAGCAGCGTGTTGAAGGGCGACTTCGCCAGGAGAATGCCCCGGCGCTCGACGATCTCCCGCTGGTGGCTGAAGTAGAGCGACGGAATCTCGATCTTCTCCGTCGCGATATATTGCCAGACGTCCATCTCGGTCCAATTGCTCAGCGGAAATACGCGGAAATGTTCCCCGTGATGAAGGCGGCCGTTGAAGATGTTCCAAAGCTCGGGCCGCTGATTTTTCGGGTCCCACTGGCCGAACTCGTCCCGGTGCGAAAAGAAGCGTTCCTTGGCCCGCGCCTTTTCCTCGTCCCGGCGCGCCCCGCCAAGGGCCGCATCGGCGCGGAGTTCCTCCAGCGCATCGAGCAGGGTCACGGTTTGGAGCCCGTTTCGGCTCGGGTTGACGCCCTTTTCCTCGGCGCAACGGCCCTTGTCGATGGAGTCCTGCACGGTGCGAACAAGCAGGCGGGCGCCGACCTTGTTCACCAGCCAATCGCGGAACTCAATCGTCTCGGGGAAATTGTGGCCCGTGTCGATGTGCAACAGCGGGAACGGGATCGCCGCCGGATAAAAAGCCTGCTGGGCCAGGCGCACCATCACGATGGAATCCTTGCCGCCGGAAAAGAGCAGTACCGGTCGCTCGAACTGGGCGGCGACTTCGCGCATGACGTAGATCGCTTCGTGTTCCAGTTGCTTGAGATGGGAGAGATTGTAGGAACTCATCGAAGCAAAAGACACTAGGGCGTGATCCGGATATGGCCAAGCACAAAAGAATATAGAGTTTCTAGGGATTCTTCCAGCGGCGTGGTTTCTGTGTTCAAAACGAGACCGGGCCGCGCGGGCGGCTCGAAGGCCGATTCCTTCCCGGTGAAGTTGGGCACGAGCCCGGCGTCCACCTTTTTGTAAAGCCCTTTCACATCGCGCGCGCGGCAAGTTTCAAAGGAGCATTCCACGTAGATTTCGAGCAGGTCCGCCTCGCCGAGAATTCTGCGGGCGAGCTGCCGCAACGATTCCCTGGGCGTGATGAACGAGTTCAGGCAGATCATGCCCGACTCCACGAAGAGCTTCGAGACCTCGGCCACGCGCCGGATGTTTTCCTCGCGGTCCGCGTCGCCGAAGCCCAGGCCGCGATTGAGTCCGTCGCGCACATTGTCGCCGTCGAGATGCGTCGTGACGAAGCCGTCCGCGAAAAGCCGGTTTTCCAGCGCCGTCGCGAGCGTGCTTTTCCCGGAACCGGAAAGGCCGTAAAGCCAGATCACCTTGGCGCGCTGGCGCAGCTTCTTCTCGCGCTCGGCGCGGCTGAGCATCTGCGTGTAGATCGGATGAATGTCGGACATGTCGAGGGGGCAATTTCGCACGGAGCACGCGGAGTTCACAGAGAAAAATAGGTAGCCGCCGCACGCCGGGCGGCGGTGCAGCCCCCCCGGGGTAGCCGCCGCTGTCCCTAGCGGCGGTGTCTTCCGCTCCGGTGGCCCGGCAACCTTGCCCTGCGCCTCGGCCACGAGTGCGTCGAGTAGCAACGTAGCAACCCCTCCTTGACGAGGTCGCGCCTTTTCTTCAATTTCAACCCATGCGCATCCTTTCTCTCTTCGGTGCTTTGATCGCCTTATCCCTTTCGAGCGCAAGGGGCGACATGTTTCCTCCCGATCCCGCCGCCGCCAGCGCCATCAATTGGAAGGACGGCTATTTCGTTATCAATGGCAAGCCCACCTTCCTAACGTCCGGCGAAATGCATTATGCCCGCATCCCGCGCGAGCTGTGGCGGGACCGAATCTGGCGCTCCAAGCAGATGGGCTTCAATTGCATGCAGATGTACGTGTTTTGGAATGCATCCGAGCCGAAGGAGGGCCAGTGGGACTTCACGGACAACGTGGATCTGGATGCCTGGCTGACCATGGTGCAGGAGGCGGGCATGTACGCGGTCGTTCGCGTGGGGCCGTACTCGTGCGCGGAATGGGAGCACGGCGGTTTCCCCGCGTGGCTTACAGTGAAGCCGGGGATGACGCTGCGCGATAGCGGCCCTGACTTTGAAAAATATTCTGATGCACATTTGGCTCAGGTCGAGAAGATCGTGGCCAAGCACCAGATCAACCATGGCGGCAGCGTCCTCATGGTGCAGTTGGAAAACGAGCACCCGCGCGGTTGGGGCACAGATAACAAAAGTCCCTATCTTAACCATCTCCTGGACGAAGCCCGGAAGAATGGCCTGGAGATTCCTATGTTCTTTTCCGGCCAGCACCACGGCGGGGAACCATCCGGGGACGGTCCTTACAAAGTTGAGGGATCGCCCTGGTACACCACGGAATTCTGGACCGGGTGGATCGGGCGTTATGGGGACATGGCCCCGGGAATGTTGAACGAAAAGGTGGCGGGCACGTGGAAGATCATCGCGTTTGGCGGCGGGGGCTACGACTACTATATGGTTCATGGAGGGACGAACTTCGGCTACTCCGGCACGGACAACACAGACGCCACGTATGACTACTCGGCGCCCATCGGTGAGACCGGCCAGTTTCATAACCTCTACTACCCGGCCCGTCGCGCGGCTTGGTTTGCCCGCAGCTTTAATGATCTGCTCACCGGCAGCCATAACGATCCAACCTTGGCCAAGGCGGATTTGCCCAGCCTGCGCGTGACCATCCGAACCAATCCGGACGCAGGCAGCATTGTTTTCATCGATAAGTTTTCCAAAAAAGGAGAGAAGCCGGGCGCGCCGGAAATCCCTCCGACGGCGGATGCCTACCAAGCGCCCAGCGAAGCCAGGGGAATTTACTCCACGCAACTCGCGGTCGGCGCCGTTACTCTGCCGCATCAGGGCAAGATCAACGTCATCCCGTCCGAGCCGCGCACGGTCTTGTTGAACATCCCGTGGACGAACAACGCCGCCTTCGACTCGGTCTGCTGCAACGTCCTTCTTCGCCAAACTATCGGCGACACCGATTATTGGGTCTGTTACGGGCCGGCCGGTGATTCCGGTGAGATCAACCTCAAGTTCAAGCAACCCAGCCCCACGCCCGCGCAGATCGACTTCACGTTTCCGACGGACCTCACCTATCGGGAGATTGATCTCGATTCCGGTGACCAGCATCACGCCAAGGTTCTGGTCATGAACAAGGAACTGACCAACAAGACTTGGTTTGCCAATGGAAAGCTCTATGTCGGTCCGGCTTTCGTCACGGAGGATGGCTCGCTGGAATTTCCTCCCGCCGGAGGTCAGGCCACCATTTATACGGCAGGCGGCAAATCCCAGGTGACAGCGCCTGCCTTCACTCCGGCCGATCTTCCAGCTCTGACGAACTGGACTTGGCGCGATGCCACGACAGAGGCCGCCGCCGACTTCCCAACAACCGGTTGGAGCCAGTCCCGCGGCCCCCTCGCCATGGGCAGCGACGGCTTCCAGAATCGCTATGGCTGGTACCGCACCACCCTCCATCGCGATACGGCTGGCCCGGTGAATCTTTACCTGGCCGGCTCTTCGGGCCAGTTTGTGACTTTCCTCAACGGCCAGCCCTCCGACCTCAAGCACCTCGATTGCAAAGCGGGTGATAATTCCCTGGCCATTTTCACCAAGATCTCCCCTCGAGTGAAGCTCTACGGTTTTACAGGGCCCGTGCTTCCTGATAGCTACCGGGGTATTTGGGGCAACATGACCACCGACGAGCCAAAGAAAATGGATGTCGCCTGGAAATCATTCAAAGGAGATGGTACGGCCGATGAGTTTGCCAAACCTGATTTCAACGACAGCGCGTGGCAACCGGTGGATCCCGGCGGAAAGCTGACGATTGAGCATGGACCGTCCTGGGTGAGAGGCACGTTCAACGTAACGCCAGACGATCTCGATTCCTTCATCATCAGTTCGAGGTTTGCCAATGCGGACACCGTTCCGTACTTGAATGGCACCCAGCTCGATTACACGATGATGCAAGACGTCTCGAAGATTCTGGTCCCCGGCAGGAATGTGATCGCGTTTAGGCTCTCCAGTTGGAAAGGCGATACCGGCACCCTTAAACTCTCCCTCGGCCACAACTCACCGCTGGAAAAAGCCACTTGGTACTTCCATGGCGGCCTCACCGATTTGGACGAAACGGCAATCGTGGGGCGGGTGTTGAATTGGCCGGAATTCCTCAGCCACTCCCCATGGCAAACGGGGGCTCCGGCCACTCCAAATATACCCACCCTCTGGCGGACCACCTTCACCTATCACCCGCCGGCCAACGGGCACGAAACGATGGGCCTGGGCACCAACGGACTCAAGACTGGGCATGCATGGCTCAATGGCCACAATCTGGGAGAGTGCCCTCAAAAGGTGCCCCTCTACATGCCGGAGTGTTGGCTGAAGGATGGGGACAATGACCTGGTGGTTTTCGATGTCTACGGCAGCCGGCCCGACAAGGTGGCCCTGTCTCGATTTGAGGCCTTTTCGCTGACGAAGGGCCCGTGACCAAAAATGTGAATCTTCGGTTGACCCCATGCTCCATGTTATGCGGGGGTTGCATGAATTGGATCAAGGCAGAATAGCGAAAGACGGCGCGCTTTGCGGAAATCGGCCAGGTGACGCTTGGCCAACGCCATGTCAGAGGTGCGCAGGCTGCACTTGATTTGCTTGCCGCCGACTTTGACCAGGGCGTAATATGCGCCCGCGTGATGACGATAAAGACACTCTCCAATGAGCCTGAGGCCGGGGTTTTCTCTGGGATCATTCTTTAAGCATACGGTTACCTTTTCGGGTTATACGCATGTATATTAGGGTTGATCATTATCGTGCATCTCATTTAAAATAAGTATTTTCGCCGGTTTAGCTCAGTGGTAGAGCAGCGGTTTTGTAAACCGTTGGTCATCAGTTCAAATCTGATAACCGGCTCCCCCTCCTTTTGCCTCCCAAGCTCGGTGATGCGGGCAACGGATGACGGAGGATTTGCGATAACGCCTGAAAGAAGGCGCAGGCCAATTGCGATCTACTCTCATGAATCGCTTTTCCGCTTTCGCGGCGTGGCCCATCCGCCAACTTGCCCGCATAATCCATGTCGTTGTCGGCGACATCACGTGGCGGCCGCCCGGTTGGGCCGAACCTATCAAGGCAGGCGTGGTCCGGCGTCCGATTTTATCCAGTTTCTCCTTTCTCATCCTGCTCGTTTTGCTGGCGGGGGGATCGTGGACATGGAATTGGTATACGCATCAGCCGAAGCCGCCGATGGTTGGCTGGATCGTAAACATGGCCGATGCGCCGGAGCCGGGCACGGAATTTCGGCCGCAGCCGCTGACGTTGACCTTCGATCAGTCCGTGGCCCGTCTGGAACTTATAGGCAAGGACCTGAAAACACAGGTCACCCTCACGCCGAGCTTGAAGGGAAATTGGTCGTGGTCGAATGGAAGCACCTTATTTTTCGAGCCGGCGGAAAACTGGCCGGCGGCCACGGCGTTTCGCGTCAGGCTCGCGCCGGAGTTGTTTTCGAAGCACGCGCGAATCGAGACGCTGACGAAGGAATTCAAGACCGCGCCGTTCACCGTCGCGATCAGCGAGGCGAGCTTCTACGTGAATCCGAAGGACCCCGCGACGAAACAAATCACGGCGACGCTGACGTTTTCACATCCCGTTGACCGCGCGAGCCTGGAGAAAAAATTGACGCTGGCGATGGAGAACGGCGAGCAGGCTTTCAAGGACGCGCCTTCGCCCACCGGCCGCTGCACGGTCACCTACGACAAACTCGATCGCGTCGCCTATGTCCGCTCGGTGAACGTCACCGTGCCGAGGCAATCGGGCCACGCCATTCTCACCGTGCCGGAGTCGGTCGTGACGGCGGCGGGCGGCGCGCGCCTTGACGTGCCGCGGCAAGCCGACGTGCTCGTGCCGAGCGTTTCCGATTTGTTCCATGTCGCGTCGGCCAAGGCTGTGATTGTCACCAACAGCCAAGGCGAACCTGAGCAGGCGCTTGTGTTCGCGACGTCGGTGGGTGTGAAGCCGGAGGCGCTCGCGCGGGCCATCCACGCCTGGGTCCTACCGAAACCGAAGTCGTTTACCGATCCGTTGACCGGGAGGCGCATCAAGGCGTGGAACAGCCCCGCGCAGGTCAGCGCGGCGGTGGTGGAGAAATCGACTCCGGTCCAGCTCACGCTCGTGCCGAGCGAGGAGGAATACGCCACGCTCCATTCCTTCAAGCTGAAGGTCCCCGAGAATGCGTACGTCTATCTTGAGATCGACAAGGGGCTGCAATCGGTCGGCGGGTTTTCGCTGGGAGATAAATTCGCCTCGGTGAGCCGCGTCCCGCCTTATCCGAGGGAAGTGCATATCATGCATGACGGCTCGCTGCTGGCGCTGAGCGGAGAGCGCAAATTGTCGATCCTCAGCCGGGGCGTGGAGCAGTTGGAATTTCGGCTGGCGCGGGTGACGCCCTCGTCGATCAATCACCTCGTCAGCCAGTCGGAGGGAAACTTTCAGAGTCCCGTTTTCAACAACTACAATTTCGACGAGACCAATATCACCGAGCAGATCATTCGCCGGCAGGGCATCGCCGATACGGACACCTCGAAAAACGATTACTCGGCGCTCGATTTTTCCGAGTTCGTGGATGGCGGCGATGCGAACAAGGGCAAGCTGGGGCTCTTTATTTTGCGCGTGCTGGGGCGCAAGCCGGGAGACGACGGCGGCTTTTATAAGCAGGACGGAAGTGTTCTCCCGAATCCGCAAACTCACCCGAACGATTCGCGGAACAATTATTATTATAATGGAGAAAAGCGGGACGGCACCGAGCGGGATGACATTCTGGCGGACCGTCGGTTGATTCTCGTGACCGACCTTGGCCTCCTGATCAAGGACAACGCGGACGGCACCCACGACGTCTTTGTGCAGTCGATCAAGACGGGCGAGCCGGTCGGCGGCGCGCAGGTCGATGTCCTGGGGAAGAACGGCATTCCGGTCGTCTCGGTGAAGACGGACGATACGGGCCGCGCGACGCTGCCCTCGTTGCAGGATTTTACGCGCGAGAAAAGGCCCGTGGCCTATGTGGCGCGCCGCGATGAGGATGTCTCGTTTCTGCCGTTTGGCCGGCAGGACCGCGAGCTGAATTTTTCGCGCTTTGATACGTCCGGCGTGACCGGCCTGGCGCCGCATGATCTCACCGCGTTCGTCTTCACGGATCGCGGCATTTACCGGCCCGGCGACGAGGCGAAGCTGGGCCTGATCGTCAAGCAACGCGACTGGCATGGGAAGCTCGACGGCGTTCCGCTGCGCCTGGACGTGGTCGATCCGCGCGGCGCCGTGGTGCAGAGCCGCTTGCTCAAGCTCAATGCGGGCGGTTTTCTCGAAGCGACATTTCTGACGCGCGAGACATCGCGTACCGGCCAATACCATGTGAATTGTTATCTTGTGAAGGGCAATGACGACGGGACGCTCCTTGGTTCGGCGACGTTGCGCGTGGCGGAATTCCTGCCCGACCGGATGAAGATCACAGCAAAGCTGTCGGCGATTTCGGCCGGAAGCGCCGAAGGCTGGGTCAACGGATCGGGGTTGCAGGGGCTCGTCTCGCTGGAGAATCTTTACGGCTCGCCTTCCATGGGCCATCGCGTGGCGGGGAAGGTGACGTTGAATCCGTCGCAATTCAGCTTCGACCGCTACCCGGATTACACCTTCACCGATCCTTACTTGAACCCCGATGTTCCCCGTAAATCCCACGAAGAGGATTTGCCGGACCAGACCACGGATGACTCAGGCAAGGCGGTGTTCGATCTGAGCATGGCGAACCTGGAGCCGTCGGCCTACCGGCTTTCTTTCCTTGCGGAAGGCTTCGAGAAAGAGGGCGGGCGCAGCGTGACGGCGGGAGCGGAAGCGCTGGTCTCGCCGCGCGCGTGGCTGGTCGGCGTCAAGCCGGACGGCGATTTCTGTTATGTGCATCTGGGCAGCCAGCGCGCCGCGCAATTTCTGGCGGTCGATTCGCATCTCAAGCCGATCGGCGTCGGGCATCTCAAGCTCAAGCTGGCGGAGCGCCGCTACGTGTCGGTCCTCGTGCAGAAACCGAATGGCAACTACGGCTACGAGTCGGTGCTGAAGGAAATTCCGGTGAGCGAGGAGGAGGTGGCCATCCCCGAAAAGGGCCTGACGTGGCCGCTGAAGACGGCGCAACCCGGAGACTTCGCCGCGCGGCTCTACGACGATCACGGAGACCTGGTCGCCGATGTGCGTTACTCCGTGGCGGGCACTGGAAACGTGTCCCGCTCGCTGGAGAAAAACGCGGAGCTAACCGCGAAGCTGTCCAAGCCGGAATATCTGCCGGGCGAGGAAATCGAGGTCGAAATCACCGCGCCTTACACTGGCGCCGGCCTGCTGACCATCGAGCGCGACAAGGTCTATGCGCACGCGTGGTTCAAGGCGAAGACGACGACTACGGTGCAGAAGATCACGCTGCCGAAGGATTTTGAGGGCAACGGTTATCTCGACGTGGCCTTTGTGCGGGCGCTCGATTCGCGCGAAATCTACATGAGCCCGCTCAGTTATACGGTGCTGCCGTTCAAGGTGAACCAGGAGGCGCGGCATACGCAGATTGCGATCAACGTGCCGAAGGTGGCGCGTCCCGGTGAGCCGTTGCAGATGGAGATCACCGCGAGCCGGCCGACGCAGGCCGTGGTCTACGCGGTGGATGAAGGCATTCTCCAGGTCGCGCGGTACACGCTGCCCGATCCGCTCGGCTATTTCTTTCGCAAGCAGGCGCTCGAGGTCGGCACGCGTCAGACGGTCGATTTGATCCTGCCCGAATATTCCATCGTCAAGGAGCTTGCCGCGGCGGGCGGCGACGCGGATGAGGACGCGCTGGCGCACCATCTCAATCCGTTCAAGCGCAAGCACGACGCGCCGGTGGCCTACTGGTCGGGGATCGTGGACATCGGGCCGCAGGCAAAGACTTTCACCTACAACGTGCCCGATTATTTCGCCGGAACGATTCGCGTGATGGTGGTGGCGAACACGGCGGACGCGGTCGGTGCGGCGCAGGCGAAGACCCAGGTGCGGGGGCCGTTCGTGATCAGTCCCAACGTGCCGACGTTCGTCGCGCCGGGCGACACCTTTGATGTGAGCGTGACGGTGGCGAATAACGTGGACGGCTCCGGCGCGAACGCCCCGGTGAATCTCGATCTCCAGACGACGGAAGGGCTCGAAGTGACGCAACGGGCCGCGCCCACGGCGACGATTCCCGAGGGCCGCGACGCGAGCTTCCATTGGCAGCTGCGAGCGAAGGACCGTTTGGGCAACGCTGACATCACGGTGACGGCGGAGAGCGGCGGAAAAAAATCGAGCCTCGCCTCGCACCTGAGCGTTCGTCCGCCGGTGCCCTATTTGACCACGCTGACCACCGGTTATTTCAAGGAGGACGAGAAGCGCGTCCCGATCACGAGAAAGCTCTATCCCGAAGATCGCAAGGTCACCGCGCTGGCGTCGCCGTTGCCGCAAGGGCTGACGCGCGGGCTGGGCGAGTATCTCGAACACTATGCCTATGGCTGCACGGAGCAGCTCGTGAGCAAGGCGTTCCCAACGCTGGTGAGCGGCGAAACGATGCAGCAGGGTTTGCCTCGCGCCGAGGTGGCGAAGCACATCGCGGAAATCCTGGACGTGGCCGCGACGCGGCAAAACGACGAGGGCGCTTTCGGCTTGTGGACGGCGCAACCCAATCTCCATTTCGACCTGCCCTCGGCGCATATCCTGCATTTCATGACCGAGGCGCAGGAGCAGGGTTACGATATGCCGTCGGACATGATGACGCGCGGGCTGGGGCATTTGAAGCAGGACGCGAATGGCACGCCCTCGAATTTCCGCGAGGCGCGCAATCAAGCCTACGAGATTTATATCCTGGCGCGGAACGGGACGGTGGTGACGAACGCGCTTGAGCACAATCACAATTGGTTCGAGAAGAACGCGAAAAACGGTTGGAGCGACGACGTGGCGGCGGCTTACGAAGCGGCGTCGTATGCGCTGCTGAAGGACCAGGACCAGGCGGATGCGCTGATCGGGCGGTTCCACTTGCAAAACGGGAAACATCGCTGGCCGATGGAGGAGATCGACTACGACGACGATCTGGGCCGCGCCGCGCAATACATCTATCTGCTCTCGCGCCATTTCCCGGAGCGGTTGAAGACGCTGACGCAGGACGACCTGATGACGCTGGCCTATCCGATCATCAACTATGATTTCAACACGGTCTCGTCGGCGGAGGCGATCCTGGCGCTGGACAGCTACGGCCGGGCGATGAAGGAAAGCTTCCTGTCGAGCAGCCTGGAGATTGATGAAGCGACGGGAAGCACAAGCAGAAAGCTCGATTTGACTCCGGGACTTTATCCCGAGGCGGTGTTTGATCGCGACGCCGATGCGCTGGTCTTCAAGAAGTCGCGGGGCGGGGGCGATTTGCCGCGCGGGCTTTTCTATCAGATCACCGAAAGCGGGTTCGACCAAACGACGATCACAACTCCGATGAGCGAAGGCATCGAGGTTTCGCGCGAGTATCGAAACAAGGCCGGCCAGCCGGTGACTTCCGCAAAACTGGGCGAGGAACTAACGGTGGTGCTGCGCGTGCGGAGCACCCAGGAGCAGAATTTGGAAAACGTCGCGATCGAGGATTTGCTGCCGGGCGGTTTTGAGATCGTGGAGGAATCGGTTCATACCGGGACGTGCTCGGGCTGGGGCGGCATCGAATACGCGGATGTCCGCGAGGACCGCCTGCTGGCCTTCGGCAGCGTGACGGGAAGCGAAACGGAAATCAGCTATCGAATCAAGGCGACGAATCGCGGCGCGTACGCGATTCCGCCGGTGCAGGCCGAGGCGATGTATCACCAGAAGATTCGAGCGCGCGGTGTTTCGGGGACGCTCACCGTGGAGGACTGATGCGAAACGCTGAATGGGACTTATGGGACGGATGGGACTAATAGGACATTGGATGTATGCGAACTTTTTGGACGGTTAGTTTGAAGGCGGGCTTGGTGCTGGGAGGAGCTTTTGCTCTTTTTATCGCAGCAGTGCCCAAGCCGCGCCTGCTCGACGAGACGAGTTTTTCGCCCTGCTACGTGGACCGGAACGGGAAGCTGCTGCGCCTTGGGCTGGCGGACGACGATCGCTACCGCGTCTATGTTCCGCTCGAAAAAATCTCGCCGCAATTGATCGAGATGACGCTCCTTCACGAGGACCGCTATTTTCACGAGCACGCCGGCTTTAATCCCCTCGCCTTGGCGCGCGCCACGTGGTCGGACGCGCGCGGACAGGGGAGGCGGCTGGGCGCGTCGACGATCACGATGCAGTTGGCGCGGCTCCATTACCATCTCAACACCCGCACCATCGGAGGCAAGCTGGTGCAGATCGTGGCGGCGATTCACCTCGAATGCCACTGCTCGAAGCGCGAGATTCTCGAAGCGTACCTGAACCTCGCGCCCTACGGCCGGAACATCGAGGGCGTGGGCGCGGCGAGCCTGATCTATTTCGGAAAGGAACCGGGCGAGCTGAGTCCCGTCGAGGCGATGACCCTCGCCGTGATTCCGCAGAGTCCCGCGCGGCGCTCGCCCGGCACCGCCGCGCACGATGAGGCGCTGCAAAAAGCGCGGGGCGTTTTGCTTGCGCAATGGCTCGAATCACACCCGGAAGATGCGCGCTTGCGCGGCGTGCTGGCGATGCCGCTGGAGATGAAGCTGCCGCGCGATTTGCCGTTTCGCGCGCCGCATCTGGTGGAGGAAATGCTGCCGCGGGAAACGACGCCGCGCGCGGAGACGCGGCTTGCGCTCGATCTCGCCCTGCAGGATTTGCTCGAGCGGCAAATGACGCAGTATCTGGCTTCGCGCGAGACGGACGGATTCAAGAACGCCTGCGCGCTGCTCATCGATTACCGCACGATGGAGGTGCGCGCGGCTGTCGGGTCGGCGGGTTTTCATCGCGCGGAGATTCACGGCCAGGTGGATGGCCTGCGGGCGCAGCGTTCGCCGGGTTCCGCGCTGAAGCCGTTCATCTACGCGCTCGCCTTGGACGAGGGGCTGATTCACCCCAACTCGCTGCTCAAGGACGCGCCCGCGAGCTTCGACGGCTACGATCCGGAAAACTTCGATCACAATTTTGCCGGGCCGATCAAGGCGAGGGACTCTCTCATCCAGAGCCGCAATGTTCCGGCGGTCGATCTCGAAGCGCGGCTCGATTCGCGTCGCAATCTCTACACCCTGCTGCGCGACGCGGGCATCCGCCGCTTGCAGCCGGAGTCGCATTACGGCCTCACCATCGCCCTCGGCAGCGCGGAGGTTTCGCCGGAGGAAATCGGCGCGCTTTACGCGATGCTGGCCAATCGGGGCGTGTGGCGTCCCTTGCGCAGGACGCTGGACGAGCCGGCCGGTCCCGGCGCGCCGATGCTTTCGCCCGAGGCCAGCTATTTGACTCTCGATATGCTTAAGGACGCGGCGCGTCCGGACACGGTGAACGTGCCGCGCTTGTTCAGCGAGGCAATGCCGGTCGCGTGGAAAACGGGCACGTCGTTTTCGTATCGCGACGCCTGGAGCGCGGGCGTGTTCGACAACTACGTGCTGGTCGTCTGGGTGGGGAATTTCGATGGCACGGTCAATCCCGAATTTGTCGGACGCACGGCGGCGGCGCCTCTTCTCTTTCGCATAATCGACGCCTTGCGCGCGCATGAACCCGCGCCCGCCGCGACCTGCTTCACGCGGACGCCGGATCTGAATTTACGGCAGGTTGATCTGTGCGCGGTCTCGGGCATGATCGCCGGACCGAACTGCCCGCACACGGTGAAGGGGTGGTTCATTCCCGGCAAATCGCCCATTGCCGCCTGCGACGTCCATCGGCGGGTCTGGGTTGATAATGCCACGGGGTTGCGGCGGGCGGGCGGGCCCGATCCTGCCGCCACGGCCCACGCCGAGGTGTGCGAATTTTGGCCGTCCGATCTGGCGAAACTTTTTCAGGCGGCCGGTCTGCCGCGAGCGGGGCCGCCTGCGGTGGCGGCCCGGACGGGTTCTTCGTCTGTCACGCCCGGCCATGATGCCGCGCGGGGGCCGCGCATTGTTTCGCCGAAAAAGGGCCTGATTTATCACGTGCGGGCCGGCGCCGAGGGAGACGAACTGCTCAATCTTGAAGCCACGGCGGAAACGAACCGCGGGCATCTTCACTGGTTTGTCGATGCGGCTTACCTGGGTGTTTCCGAGCCAAGCGCGGCGCTGCTTTGGAAGCTGCAACCGGGCCGGCATGTGATCCGCGCGGTGGATGATGTGGGGCGCGCCGATTCGCGGGAGATCACCGTTACGGAGGTGGAGTAAGAGGCAACTGGGAGGGATGAGGCTTACGGGACCATTGGGAATTTGGAAACGAGCGGAAGGAGTGCCAACAGCGGTCATAGACCGCCGCTACATTATGAATCAATCCGCGTGCTGAACTGGCATAGCAAGCGGACATCGTTCTCCTATCTTCAATGTTTCGGGCCGGGCACGTCGAGGGCCGTGGAAATAAGGGGCTTGATGTCGCTGTTTAAATCGGTCGGGTCGTAGCCCGACTCGAATTCCAGAGGCATCACGTAGGCCAGCGAAGACCAGCCCCAGAACGGATCCATGCCGTTTCCATGGCCGGTGTCGGAGTCGTAGTACTCGCGCGTGACCGGATTCTCATCCAGCGCCATGTGGAAGGTCTTGTAGGCAAGATCGCGCGCCACGTCCTTGAATCCATAGTGAAAAAGGCCATGAAAAATCATATAGTTCGTCGGTATCCAGGCCGTGCCATGCCAGTTGCATTCACCCCCGTGCCGGCCCTCGTAGAAATCGGGTTCCGTGGCTGCGTAAGTCGCGATGGGATACTTCAGCCAGAATTCCTTGGGATTTAACAGGTGCTCCTTCACCAGACGGCTCGCCTGCTCGGGCGAGGCGATTCCCGCCCAGAGCGGGATGAATCCGACAACGGATTTGACTTTGGTCAGCGTCCCTTTTTTTTCGTTGCGGTCATAGTAAAAGCCGTCCTTGTCATCCCAAAAGACGTCGTTGATCTTTTTCGCCAGGGCATCGGCCCGGGCCAGATACATCTTCTGGTCATCCGGCTTGCCGAGCTTTCCCGCGATGATCGCCATCGCCTCCTCTTCCCGATGGAGATAGCAGGCGAGGTCCACGCCCTCATCAATAAACGAATGCATGCCGCCGGCGCGGCTGATCTGATTATCCATGCCGCTGGCATCGGCGCTGTCCCAAACGGGCAATCCGTTATGGTCGGAATCGTATTGAAACCACCGGTCGATATATCTCTTAAGGCCGTCATAGTAAGAAGCGCGCAGCCATTCGTAATCATTGCCCCGCTGTTTCGATCCCATGACCGCGATTTGGGCTAGGAACGGCTTGAACATTTGGAGCGGGCGATCTTGTTTAAGACTGCGCGAAATAAAGCCGTCGGGTTTTTGCCGGCTCATGAACATCTTGAAATTGGTGAAGCAGAAATCGTTGATTCCATAATAGGACAGATAAAGATTCTCGAAATAGAGATCCCAGTCATAAAATTCCTTATACGCATAGCCGGTGAGGAGTTTGTCCTGCGTGCCCGGAAACGGGAGAATGCCCCTGGTGGAAATATCCCCGTTCAGTTCCGAAAGCCGTACCTGAAGTTTCTGCCAGTCCTCGTCTCCGATCGCCTGCTTGAATGCCGCCGCCGCTTTTGCGTCGTCTGCCGGGTTGATTTGCGCAAACGCGCGGCCCGCCACGCCCAGCGCAAGGAGGGCGCAAATAAGACAGGTTTTCATGTCCGGAAGAATGCCTTTGCTGAAGAATTCTTGCGAGGAGCTTGTTGAACAAGGCTCTCTTTAGGGAACGGGTTTTGCAAAGGCCTCCGAAAGCGCGAGGGCAGCTTCTCTCGTCTCGCAGCGCGGAGCCTGCGTGTCACGGGAGAGGTTCCGAAGGAGCGACCCTGTGCGAATTGACCGCGACGCGCCCACCGTAACCGGCGTTGACGGTCACTCTTTTCAGATCCGAGGAGAAGATCAGCGTGACGACCGCTTTGTCGGCGTCAACGCTCTTACCCATGACGGTGAAGTGAAGGTCGGCCGGCGCGGTGTCGTTGGGAGTCAAAATCGCCGTCAGTCGTCCGTTGGAATCGCGGCCATAACTCACCTGGAACGAAACGTCTCCAACGTTCACCGGTTGAGAGATGGCTGGAACGGAAAATTCGGCTGCTCGTTCGCCCTTCGGACCAAAAATAACAAGTTTGTCGTGCGCCCCGACGGTGACGGCGAAACGATCATCGCCCACGGCCAGGGAGGAAACTGCAACGAAACAAAACAGCACGGTCAATAAGGTTTGAAACCGACTGGGAGAGGATATTTTCGTCATCACTCCTAACGACTAGCATCATGTCTGGCCCGCTGCAAGCGCACCGTAGCCGTCGCCGTAAGGCGGCGGACTGCCCGCGCTCTCACGAGCGCGGCTACGAGGGCGCTAATCGCCGCCGAGAGCTTCCGTAACCCGCGCGCGGATCGCGGCCAGTTCGGCCTCGGAGGCATCTTCAGGCACGAAGATGGGATCGCCCGTGATCAAGCGGCAGGCGGAGAAAGGCAGCGGGACGTGAAAGCGATCCCAACTATCGAGTTCACGCTTCCACTCGAGCCGGTACGTGACGGCGACAATAGGGCGCTGGGTCGCCTGGGCGAGTCGGATCAGGCCGGGCTGGATTTGGTACCGCGGCCCGCGCGGCCCGTCCGGGGTGATGACCAGGTCCACGTTTTGATCGCTCGCCGCGCGGATGGCGCTCAGCATGGCGGAAGTGCCGTGGCGGGAAGTGCTGCCGCGGACCGCCTTGATTCCGAACCGGGCGGCGACATCGGTGATGAACTGACCGTCCCGGCTGCGGCTGATGAACGTCAAGGCGGTGCGCCCCCGGCAATAGCGCTCATAAAAGTAGGCCATGAGAGCGGTCCGGTTGTGCCAGAAAGCGATGATGACGGGGGGATGCCCCGGCTGATCGAGGATGCCGCCCCGGTCCTCGACGGTCATGCGCAAGGTCCATCCAATGAGATGAATCACCAGCGAGCTGAGCCAGGCGGAAAAGCGTTTCATCCGATGGCCGATCCGCGTAACCGGCCGATGAGCCGGGACACGGCGCGTCCGGGGGTTTTTACCAGGAGTTCCGTCATGAAAACGTCCCACGTCATGGTTTCAGGTTCAGCCACCGAGCGGAGCATAAACAGGCCGGCGCCCATGGTGAAAGCGAGCGCGGCATAAAGCAGGCTGTAACTGTTCCATTGCCAATATCCCCACCCGGCGCGCCAGCTCTCGAGGTAATCCATCACCGGGCCCCAGAACAAAGGCACCAGACCCACGGTCAAACTGCTCGCCACGCTGTAGAGCGCAAGAAAGTGGGGGCGACCCACAGCGGGAACGATCCCCATGACGATGCGGACATTGGAAAGATTCCAAAGCGCGCCGCCCAGTCCCGACATGAAAACCAGAATGCCGAGGACGACCGTATTGAAAGGAATGATCCCCGCGGCCACACCGGCCCAACCGCTGAAATGGCAGGCGAAGAGAATGCCCGAGAACGTGAGCGCCGGTTTGTTGCCCGCCCGGTCGATCAACGGGGCGACGAGAAACAGGCCCAGGGCGAGAATGATCGTGCTGAAACAGGCGACGAAGAGAACACCCGATTCGCTCACATGAAGCGAGGCGCGAAAATAACGGACCCAAAAAACGCCTCCCGCGCCGAGAGCCGTGTTAACAACCATGTTGTAGCGGATGTATTTAAAAAACGGCGGATAAAAAAACATCTCGCGCCAGGGCATCGGGGCCGGGTTCCGCGGGATTTTCTCGACCGGCACATCGGGAATGCGGCGCAGAAAGACCAGGCTCAAAAAGCCCCCCGCCGCGCTCATGGAAAAAACGATGCCGAAAGCGTACCGGGGATCGGGAAGATGCATCAGCGATCCCGAGATAAAAAGGCACGCGATGGCGGCAAGCGCGCCGGCCAACTGGTCCTTGGCCAGAAATTCTCCCCGCCTGCTTTCGGGCACGATGTGGGTGAACCAGGGCAGGAAGCCGCAGACCGAGATGCCGCGCAGGGCGTTGTAAATGAAGCAGAGGCCCAGCATGATCACGATCCGCGTGGCGCGGTCGGCCGAATCGGGCAGGAAAGTGATCACCGCCATCCCGGCGACCACGAAGCTGCGCGTCGTCCACCCGCTGAGGACAAACCGGCGATAGCCGACCCGCTCGACAAAGCGGGCGGCGGGCATTTGCAGGATATTGAGGACCGGCGCGAGGCAGGCCGCGATGGCGAGAATCGTCGCGCTTGCGTTGAGATGCTGGAAATAGAGAAGCATCGGCGACCCCAGGACCACGCTCCAGGAGGCCGTATTGAAGACCTCGTAGATGTAAACGTTGTGGATGTCCTTCGGCATCGGCTCCGGCGAAGGCTCATCCTTGTGCGCGGGAGGGGGGCTCATGCGCTCGGCGTATTCATTGGAAAAACGAGGATAGAGACTTCCGCCCCGTTAGCCAAGGCGGAGTTGCTTGATTCGTGTAGCGGCGGTCTATGACCGTCGCACTTTAAGCCGCCAGACCCACTCCCCATTTTCTTGGTTGGCGCGGTATCCGGCAGCCTTAATTGCCTTCTTCGTTTCCTCGGTCGGCTTGCCTTGCAGAACAAACCAATCCTCTCCCCATCTTGGAACGTGGTCAGCAAGTCCTTCGATGCCGGAGACGGCCTTGTTGGCAGCAGTTTTTGCTTCAGGGGGCGCCGGAGAAAGGCCGAATTTTTCTCTCCAATTCCTCCGCCCCGGGTTATGAAGTTCAACCAGAGTGTGGCCTATTTTCATCAAGGTTTCGCGGCTTACTATCCGCGTAAGCGACATGACGCTTTTGACCACAGTTTCACTGTCGAATTCCTGCTCCCACACGGAATGAAAAGCGTCGGCTTTGACGTACCATTCCTGATGATGGACGGCTTTCAGATGACACCTCGGAGCTACGAGCACCCGGCACATAATATTTTGACGGGGCGCCAAGGCTTTGAGCTGGGGATCTACTTGGAAGGTGCGAGTCAAAACATCGGCATGACGCCTGCATTGTTCCAAGGGGGATTCGACTCCGATAATTCGTCCGTTCCATGTCGTGCAAGCGCCTGTTTCGTCCACCGTTAGTTGATTCCAGTTCTTCGACTCCAGAACATAAATGTCCAGCCATCTATTGATGATCAGATGGTCGATCTGCGCCGTCTTTCCATTGCTAAGGACGAGCCGCAAATCATGCAGTATAATCGTATTTTTATACTTATCGAAGTGGAAATCCAGGAAGTAGGCCGCTTGCTGCTCGCCCCATGCGCCCTTTTCAAGATTGAGCAACTCTTCCTGAATGCGCTTTTTCTGGGTTAGGGTGAGTTTCGGCTCCGCTAGCAAAGCGTTAAGCTCGGCTATATCTTCCGAACGGTCGTCGGCGCTCTTGATTAGCATGAATCAAACGATACCAAGTTTGGGTTCCTAGGAAAGCCGTCTTGAGAACAATAGTGCGACGGTCATAGACCGCCGCTACATGAAGGATCGCTTCCTATCGCGTGCGGCGACCCGGGCAACAAGTAGCCCGGGCCACCCGAAAGTAAGCATCGCTTCATGTTCTTCATCAATTTCATGTTTTCCGGTCAAAAATTGGGGTACGCTATCCGATTGTGTCGCACGATAGCACCCCCCAACGAGTCGTCGCCCTCGGAGCGGACGGCGCCGATATTCTCCACCAGCTCGGGGCATGGCCGCAGGTCGTGGGGGTGACGGCTTTCTACAAACCACCGCCGGGCGCGGACGAAAAACCCCGCGTGAGCGGTTTCAGCTCGGGGAACATGGAGGCGATCCTGAAGCTGGAACCGGATTTGGTCATCACCTCGACCGACGTGCAGCATCGGCTCGCGTCCGAATTGATCAAGGCCGGCGTGACCGTCTGGGCCGTCAACTCGCGCAGCCTGGAGGAAATTTACGACGCGATCCGCAATCTCGGCCAAATCGTGCGCAAGGGCGCGCGCGCGGAGGAATTGGTCGCGCGAATGGAGCGCGCTTTGCAACCCGTCCCGGCCGGCGGAGCGCATCGTCCCAGGGTCTATTTTGAGGAGTGGCCCGAGCCGTTGATCACGGGGATCGGCTGGGTCTCGGAATTGATCGAGCGGGCGGGCGGAGCCGATATTTTCGCCGAATTGCGGCGTGAAAAGAAAGCCGCCGCCCGCGTCGTCGCTCCCGAGGAGGTCCTCGCGCGCGCGCCGGAAATCATCTTCGCTTCCTGGTGCGGCAGGCCCGCGCAGACGGCGGACATTGTCTCGCGGCCCGGTTGGGACAAGATTCCCGCCGTGCGCGCCGGACGCGTGATTGAAATTCCCTCCGACGACATCCTGCAGGCGGGGCCGGGTTTGGTCCGCGGTTACGAGGCCTTGAAACGCGAGATCCGCCGCCTGATCAAGCCGCCGCCGCGCGCCCGCCGCAATTCGCGCGTTGCCCGGCCGCCCAGCGAAGGGGTATCTTCCTCCGCCCCCATGACCACGCCCGACCTTGCCGATCCCCGGCTCTTCATCAACCGCGAGCTGAGCTGGCTGGCCTTCAACCGCCGCGTGCTGGAGGAAGCGCAGGACCCGAGCCAGCCGTTGCTCGAGCGCGTCCGCTTCCTAGGCATCGTGACTTCCAACCTGGACGAATTTTTCGAGGTGCGCGTGGCCGGCCTCAAGCAGCAGATCGAGCACGAGTCGGACGACGCCGGCCCCGACGGCATGAGCGCGCGCCAGACCTTCGACGCGATCCGGCAGGATGTGCTGAAGATGATCGGGGACCAGTATCAGCTCTGGAACGACGAGCTCCTTCCCGCCCTGGGCAAGCACGGCGTTTACCTCCACGATTTCAAGAGCATGAACAAGCACGACCGGGCGTGGGCCACCCACTATTTCCGCGAGGAGGTCTTCCCGGTGCTCACGCCGCTGGCCGTCGATGCGAGCCATCCCTTCCCGCAGCTTCAAAACAAGAGCCACAATCTTTTCCTTTGCCTGAAACGACCCGAGCGTCCAGCGGAAGCCCTCCATGCCGTGGTCGCGATCCCGCGCGTTCTGCCCCGGCTGGTGCGAATTCCCCACCCCAAGGCCGATGAATGGCACTTTATCCTCATCCAGAATCTGATCCAGAATCACATCCACGATCTCTTCCCCGGCCTGGAAGTCGAGCAGGTTTACGGTTTCCGCATCACGCGCAACAGCGACCTCTACATCGACGAGGAGGAAGCCGAAAACCTCCTGCGCACCATCGAGGACGAACTGCGCAAACGGGCGCGGGGCAACGCGGTGCGGCTCGAAATCGAGCACGGGTGCCCGCAGGACATGCGGCGCGTCCTGCTCGATATTTTCAAACTGACTGAGAACGACGTTTACATGGTGAATGGGCCGCTCAACTTCCAGCACCTGATGCCGCTGGCCTCCATCGACGCGCTGGCGTCGTTGCGCGACAAGCCCTACGTTCCGATCACGTCGAACGCCCTGCCCGCGGGCTGCGATTATTTTAAGATCATCCGGCACAAGGACGTGCTGCTGCACCATCCCTACCAGAGTTTCGCCAGCGTGGTGGAGTTCCTCGAGCACGCCGCGTGCGACCCGGCGGTGCTGGCGATCAAGATGACGCTGTATCGCACCAGCGGCGATTCGCCCATCGTCCACTCGCTGATCCACGCCGCCGAACAGGGCAAGCAGGTCACGGTTTTGGTCGAATTGCGCGCGCGCTTCGACGAGGCCAACAACATCCTGTGGGCGCGCCAGCTCGAAGAGGCCGGCGTGCATGTCGTGTACGGATTGGTGGGCCTCAAGACCCATTGCAAGGTGCTGATGATCGTGCGCCGCGATGAGGACCGGCTGCGCCATTATCTCCATCTCGGCACCGGGAATTATCATCCCAGCACGGCCCGTTTTTACACCGACCTGAGCCTCCTGACCTCCAACCACGAGTTGGGCGAGGAAGCCGCGATGCTCTTCAACACCCTGACGGGGCTCTCGGAATTCAAGGGCGTCAAGCAACTGCTCGTCGCGCCGTTCCAGATGCACGATTCGTACCTGAAATTGATCCGCCACGAACGCGACCTCGCCAAACAGGGCAGGGAGGGGCGCATCATCGTGAAGCTCAATTCGCTCGTCGAGGAGAGCCTCATCGTCGCGCTCTACGAGGCATCGCAGGCCGGCGTGAAGATCGACCTGATCGTGCGCGGCATCTGCTGCCTGCGTCCCGGCGTGCCGGGCGTGAGCGAGAACATCCGCGTGGTCAGCATCGTGGGCCGGTTCCTCGAACACAGCCGGATTTTCTACTTCGGCAACGGCGGCAAGCCGAAGGTCTATCTCGGCAGCGCCGACTGGATGCCGCGCAACCTGTTCCGGCGCGTCGAGGTCGCCTTCCCGGTGCTCGATCCGGGCCTGCGCAAACGCATCACCGACGTGATCATCGCCGGCTACCTCAACGATTGCGTGAAGGCGCGAGTGCTCGGACCCGATGGCGTTTATACCCGCGCCGTCTGCCCGCCCGGCCAGGAACCCTGCCAGGTGCAGCTCCACTTCCGCAACCTCGCCCGCAAATCCGCCTCCCTTCGCGTCGAAGCCAAGCCTGAAGGGCCCGCCCACGAGATTAAGAAGGCGGCCGCCTGATTATATCTGGGGGGTCGGACTCCGTCCCGACCCTGACCGATCGTCAGCGGACGCGCGGGAGCGCGTCCCTCCAGCGACGATCACAGCCCGCCGCTACATTTATGAACTTTCCTCCGCTTGACCCGCGCGCCCGAGTGGCGTTGACTAGGAGCATGGCCCTTGATGACATTCTCCTCGAAGCGGAAGAAAAAATGATAAAAAGCACGGAGGTGATCCAAGCCGAATTCGGCGGCATCCGGACCGGCAAAGCCTCCCCCGACCTCGTCACCAACCTCATGGTCGAGGCCTACGGCACCCACATGCGCCTGAAGGAAATGGCCGCCATCACCACGCCCGACTCGCGGCTCATCCTCATCCAGCCATGGGATGCCGGCACGGTCGACGCGATCCGCAAGGCGCTGGAAGAATCGAAGCTCGGCATCACGCCCCTGGTCGACGGCAAGGTCATCCGCCTGCCCATCCCGCCCCTTTCCGAGGAGCGGCGGCAGGACCTCGTCAAGGCCGTGCGCAAAATCGCCGAGGAGGGCCGCGTCAGCATCCGCGCCAACCGCCGCCACGCCATCGACGAAATCAAGAAAATCCAGAAGGCGGGCGACATCACGGAAGACCAGCTCGAAGACGCCGAAAAGGAAATCCAAAAACTCACCGACCAGTATGTCGCGGAAATCGAAAAGGGCCTCGCCGCCAAGGAAGCCGAGTTGCTGAAGGTGTGACGCGCAGTCGTCCTATAAGTCCCCTCTGTCGTATAAGTCCCATTCCCCTTCGGCGCGATTCTCCCATGACCGACTATCCCCCGGCCTTCACTGAACTCGTCGAAGCGCTCCGCCAGCTTCCCTCCGTCGGCCCGCGCAGCGCCGAGCGCCACGCGCTCTATCTTTTGCAAGCCGACGCCGCCGTCAGCGAACGCCTCGCCGCCGCCCTTCGCGCCGCGCGCGCGGAAATCCATCCCTGCCGCCAGTGCGGCTTTTACGCGCAGGGCGCCGATTCGCTCTGCTCGATCTGCGCCAATCCGCAGCGCGATACCTCGCTCTGGTGCGTCGTCGAGCAGGCCAGCGACGTCATCAAGCTCGAAAAGTCGAACTTCTTCCGCGGCCTCTATCACGTCCTCGGCGGACGCCTCTCGCCCCTCGACCATGTCGGCCCGGAAGACCTTTCCATCGCCAAAATGGAGCAGCGCCTCGCGGAAGCGCCGCCCAAGGAAGTCGTCCTCGCCCTCGCCGCCGACGCGGAAGGCGAAACCACCGCGCTCTATCTCGCGCCGATCCTCAAGAAGGTCGGCGTGAAGGTCTCGCGCCTCGCCATGGGCCTGCCGGCCGGCGGCGGACTCGAATACGCCGACAGCGTCACCCTCGGCTACGCGCTCTCCGGCCGCCGCGAGCTTTGAGGTAGCGGCGCACCGTTGCCGAATTTTTGACGGAATTAACGGAATTACGGAATTGAGACAGTGGAATTTGAAGGGAATGAAAAAGGCTCTTGCGGGGCAGCCTGGGAATCTTCAGGTGGGATGAATGGGAGCGGCTGAACAAAAACACCTGCCTTTAAAATCCTGTAAATCTTGTTAATCCTGTCCAAAACTTTCCTTCCTTCCTTCCTGTTTTCATCTCCTTCATGTCTTCCTTTTAAAAATTCCGTAATTCCGTTAATTCCGTCAAGATTTCCCCCATGAAAATCAGCGCCGTGTGCTTTGACCTCGGCAAGGTCCTTCTCCACTTCGACTGGCAGCTCATGCTGAACTGCGTCGCGGAGAAGTCGCCGCTGCCTCCCGGGGAAATCTCGCGGTTGCTGAAGGAAGATCGCCTGGTTCTGGCTTACGAAACGGGCGGCATCACCTCGGCCAAATTCTTTTCCCACCTGAAAAAACTTCTCCGCTACAAGGGCGCCGCGAAGGAACTGCGCGCCTGCTTCTCGGACATCTTCACACCCTTGCCCGAGCATATCGCGCTGGCCGCGCTGCTCGCGCCCCACTATCCGCTGGCCATCATTTCCAACACTAATGAAGCCCACATCCTCCACGCCGAGGCGACCTACTCCTTTTTCTCGCTTTTCCCCGTCCGCATCTATTCGCACGAGGTCAAGGCGATAAAACCGGATCGCGCGATTTACCAGGCCGCGCGGGCCGCGCTCGGCGGAATCGACCCGCTGGAAATCCTCTTCATCGACGACGTCGAAGCCAACATCCTCGGCGCTGTCGAACTCGGCTGGCAAACCATCCACCTCCGGCCCGGGGTCGATCTGCGCGAGGCCCTCGCCAGCTACGAGCTCAAGGGATTGGACCAGTAAACCAGCCAGGGAGAAGCGGGACGCTTGCGCCGCGAGCGAGGCGGCAGCATCTTGGGGCGTGTCCAGTTCTTTTGTCAGCGAACCGATCCTCCCGGTCGAGGCCAGCTTTGACGCGGGCGGAATGGCCCGTGGCGAACCGGGGCTTCCCCGAAAATTTCTCTGGCGCGAAAAGGAATTCATCGTGGCGGAGGTGCTGGAACGGTGGAAGGAACACGGCGACTGCCGCCATGGCAGCGGCGAACGCTACGTGAGGAAGCACGGATTCCGCGTCCGCACCGCGGACGGAACGGTGATGGACCTCTATTTTCAGCGCAGCGTGGGGCGCGGCAAACTCCCCATCAAGTCCCGCTGGTGGATTCACAGCATCGTGGAGGGGTGCCGACAAGCCAGCCTGCCGGACTGACCCATTTCAGAGGCCGCCCGGCATTCTGCTCGCAGAGGAAAGCATTTTAATCTATACCAAAGCCGGAATGAAAATTTATCGCTTGCGAGACCTTCGTCATCAAACGCGCATGGCGACGTCGGACGATGGCAAAAGCTTTTTTGCCCTGACCGGGGATATCTATTGCCGGGAATTCAAAATCACCAACGAGCGGATCGATGTCCTGTCCGTCCTCGCTCCGATCGAGCCCAAAACCATTTACGGCATCGGGCTGAATTACCGGAAGCACGCCGAGGAGACCGGCGCGACAATTCCGGAGCACCCGATCGTGTTTCTCAAAAGCCCCACGGCGCTTCAGAACCCCGAGGGGCCGATCGTACTGCCCCGCCACTTGCGCAGCGACCAGGTTGATTTCGAGGCCGAACTGGGGGTCGTCATCGGCTACGAATGCAAGAATGTCTCCCGCGCCGACGCCCTGAATTACGTGCTCGGTTACACCATCGCCAACGACGTCAGCGCGCGCGATTGGCAGAAGGACTGGGGCGGCTCGCAATGGTGCCGGGGCAAGACGTTCGACACCTTCTGCCCGCTCGGGCCCGCGCTGGTCACGCCCTCCGGCCTGAAAAACCCGAACGATCTGGCCATCGGCACGCGCGTGAACGGCGTCACCATGCAGCAGAGCAACACCCGCGACATGATTTTCCCCGTCGATCAAATCATTGAATTCCTCAGCGGCAGCACCACGCTCGAACCCGGCACGCTGATTTTGACCGGCACGCCCGAAGGCGTCGGCATGGGCCGCAAACCGCCGCTTTATCTCAAGGCGGGCGACGTCGTCGAATGCGAAATTGAGGGCATCGGCGTCCTGCGCAATCCCGTCGTTGAAGAAGAGCTTTCCTGAGCGGTTTCGCGCGGAGTCCGCTGAGGCTCAAAATCCCATCCGTTCCCTCCCTCTCCGCGACCTCTGTGTCCTCCGCGCGAAATCTGCTACGCTTTCCCCATGAACCTCGATACCTATCGCCGCATCCTGGCCGGCGAAGCGATGACCGCCGTTCTCTCGCCGCGCGCGTTGTGGCGGCTGACCGGGCCGGACGCGGCGCGCTACATCAACGGCCAGGCGACCAACGACGTGGCCGGCCTCGCCGATGGCCATGCCTGTTACGCAGCGGTCTGCACGGCCAAGGGCCGCATGGAAGGCGACGTCTCGATCGCGCGGCGCTCAGGGGAATTTTATCTCGACGCCGATCCGGTTTTGCGTGAGGGCCTCGGCGCGCGGCTCGAAAAATATCTCATCGCCGACGACGCCGTGTTTGAGGACGTGAGCGATCTCTGGGGCCTCAGCCATGTCTTCGGGGCAACTCCGCCACCGGTGCCGGAAGCCGGTTTCGTCATCGCCTACGCCCGGTTCGGCTTGCCCGGCCACGATGTCTGGATCGCGAATCCGACGGCGGTCATCGCGGGCCCGGCCGTGGAAGCCGATGTTCTCGAAACGCTGCGCCTGGAACACGGCATCCCGCGCTGGGGCGCGGAACTCACCACGGCCACGCTGCCGCCGGAAGCAGGCCCGCGCATGCTCTCGGCCATCAGCTACACGAAGGGCTGCTACGTCGGCCAGGAGACCATCGCGCGCCTCAAAAGCGTGGGGCACGTCAATCGCACGCTCGTGTTCCTGCGGTCCGATTCGGCGGCTTTTCCCGCCGTCGGCGCCAAGCTTCACCAGGGCGATCACGAAAGCGGTATCGTGACCAGCAGCGGATATTCGCCCCGTCTCGAAAAGGGGATCGCCCTCGGTTATACGCAACTCCAATCGGCCGCGTGCGGCGTCTCGCTGCACGCCGGCGGCCTGAACCTGACCGTGGCCGCTCCTTTGTCCGGCGAGACCATGCCGTGAGGAGAGATTAGAGCCTATTAAAATATTATACCATTTCTCAATAAAATTTATTCTTTACCCTTCCGTCATCCCGAGCTTGTCGAGGGATCAGTTCCGCCTCGGTAAAACCCCTCCGAACTGATCCTTCGACAAGCTCAGGATGACCGATTGTTTAGACCAAAATCAATTTGGAATTGGTATTATGCACAGGTTATGGTCGGGTGGCCCGGACAACTTGTTGTCCGGGCGCGCGAGGGACACATCCCGCGCGCGCAGGAAGCGAATCCCTGGAGTCTTTCCCATTTATGCTGCCATAGGCGGATGAAAGGTGTCGCTTCCTGTCGCCTGCGGCGACCCGGGCAACAAGTAGCCCGGGCCACCCAAGAGTTATGTGCGCAATAAGTTAAAATGCTCTAGGGACCGCGGGCGCCTCCTTCCGGCGGCCTTCCGCGCGCTTCGCGCACTCGGACAACACAGGCTCGCCTGTCGTTGGCGGGCCACCCAAGAGCAATGCGCTCAAAAGGTTAAGATGCTAAGGATGAGCCATGTTGACTGTTTTTGCTTTAGCCTGGGGGGTCCCGTTGGAAAATTGGTCCAGGTGCGGCTCGAGGTTTTGGTAGAGCACCTGGAGCGCAAACGGCTTGGCCAGGCAGGGACAGTTCAGCGAGGAGACAAAGCCCTGGGTGCTGTCGCGCACGAGATCGCCGCTCATGAAGAGAAAACGGCTTCTGTAAGCCGGATCCATCGCCACGGCTTTTTCATAAAGTTGCGGGCCGTCGATCCCCGGCATGCGGATGTCGCTGATGATGGCGTCATAGCGATTCCCGCCCAGCAGCTTGAGCGCTTCCTGGCCGTCGCTGGCCTTGTCGGTGGTGATGTTCTGCAGGTCGAGAAATTCGCAGATCGCGTCCACAATGGCCGTTTCATCGTCCACCACCAGCACCCGGCCCAGGCGCTTCGTCCGCCGTGATGAAGCGATGGAAAGCGGCTGGGTTTCCTTGACTTCCGTGGGCACTTTCGGGCTGCGGGCCATGGGCAGCTCGATGGTGAATACGGTGTTGCCCGGTTCGCTTGTGGCGAAAATCGTTCCGCCATGGTTTTCGATCAGGGTGTGGGCGATGGAGAGTCCCAGGCCGGTGCCTTCGCCCAGGTTCTTGGTGGTGAAGAAGGGATCGAAGATGAAGGGAAGGACATGCGCGGGGATGCCCATGCCGTTATCGGTGACGGTGATGAAAACGGTGTCGCCGCGGCGTCCGCCTTCCACCCGGATGACGCCGGGGCGCGGGGTTTTCGCGATGGCCTGCTCGGCGTTGTTGAGGAGATTGAGAAGCACCTGCTGCATTTGCTGCGTGGTGACGAGCACGGGATAGGAAATCTCGCACGGCTCGGAGATGAGCTGAATATTATTCACGCGAAGCTGGTAGCGCTTCAAATTGACGGCCTGCTTGATCAGTTCGTTGACGCCGATCACTTCCCGCTTTTTGGATTCCTTGCGGCTGAAGGCCAGGAGGTTCTTCACCAGGTCGGCCGTGCGTTTGGCTTCCAAAACGATCGAATTGATCGAGGCTTCATCGGCCGGGCCGCCGCGCCGCAGGGCGAGCAGTTGCGCGTTGCTGAGGATGGCCGTCAGCGGGTTGTTGATTTCATGGGCGATCCCGGCGATGGTTTCACCCAGCGAAGCGAGCTTCTCCGACTGGATCAGATGGCGCTGCAACCGTTCCTGCTCCGTCAGGTCAAGCCGCAGCTTGATGGCGAAGGAGGCCAGTTCGGCGAGCAGGGCGACGGTGGTGAGCGTCGAGTCGTCGAACGAGTCGGGCTCCAAGGCGTCGAGATTGATCAGGCCCCAGACTCTGTCCTCGACGATGATGGGCACGACCAGTTCGCACAGGACATTGTCGAAAAGCGGGTAGTAATTGGGATCGATCCGCGTGTCGACGCAGAGGTACGGCTTGCCCGTCAGCGCGACATGCCCGGTCAGGCCTTCTCCCAGGCTGAGCTGGCACATCTGTTTCTCCAGCGTCCAATCCTCCCCGCGCACGGAGGTGATGATTAGTTTTTGGGCGTTGTGATCGATGGTGACGATCGAGCCGTGCGCGGCCCTCCCCATCTCGGAAGAATAGCTCAGGACCATCTCCAGAATTTCTTCGACGCGCTTGCGCTGACGAATGGCGGTCAGGACTTCGCGAATCGCGATTGCGACAGGATTGTTATCCATAAACCTCGAACAGTGAGCACCCGATATACCATCGGTCGATTCAATTACCTAGCATTAAAAAGGCCTAAGAAAAAGCCAGAATTTCCAAAACAGCTTCCAGGTGCGGATCCACCACCGGGGTCTCCACTTTGCTTTGATCCATGGCCGTATCGGGATCCTTCAGCCCGTGGCCGGTCAGCGTGAGCGTGACAAGGCTGCCCTTGGGAATAAGCCCCCGCCGCCCCATCCGAAGCAGCCCGGCCAGCGGCGCGGCGCTGGCGGGTTCGGCGAAAAGACCTTCCAGCCGCGCGGCCATGGCGTAGGCCGCCAGAATTTCGGCGTCCGTCACGCTCTCGATCAACCCCCGGGATTCCGCGATCGCCTCGGTTGCGCCCTGCCAGCTCGCGGGATTGCCAATGCGAATTGCAGTGGCGATCGTCTGCGGGTCGGCGATTTGCCTGCCCTCCACGATGGGGGCCGCGCCCGCCGCCTGAAAGCCGCACATGCGGGGCAGCGCCGCGATGAGCCCCTGCCGATGGTATTCCGCAAATCCCTTCCAGTAGGCCGTGATGTTGCCCGCGTTTCCGACCGGGAGAAAGTGGAAGTCGGGCGCGCGGCCCAGGACGTCGCAAATCTCGAAAGCGGCGGTTTTCTGGCCCTCGATGCGAACGGGATTGATCGAGTTGACCACTTCCACGCCGGGCTGGGCGCCCAGTTCCCGCACCAGGCGCAGGGCATCGTCAAAATTGCCGCGCAGGGCGATGATTTCCGCGCCATACATGCGGGCCTGCGCCAGCTTGCCCAGGGCGATTTTGCCGTGGGGCAGGAGCACCGCGCAGCGCAACCCCGCGCGCCCCGCGTAGGCCGCCGCCGAGGCCGACGTATTCCCCGTGCTGGCGCAGATGACCAGCTTCGACTTGCGGGCGAGCGCCTGCGACATGGCCGCCGTCATTCCGCGGTCCTTGAACGAGCAGGTGGGATTGAGCGCCTCGTATTTCAAAAAAAGCTCAAAACCGCCGCCCGCCTCTCCGGCCAATCGCGGTGCGGGAATGAGAGGCGTATTGCCTTCCTGAAGCGTGACGATGGGTGTGCCTTCCGCCAGCCAGCCCATGTGGGCGCGATAATGCTCCAGCACGCCGGGCCAGGCGGAAAGTGTGTGATGAGGCATCATGGTTCCAATCAGGAGCGATCAAATTAGCGGGACATGCCGAGCTTGTCGAGGGGTCAGGCGCGCTTGGGAAGAGTATTATAGCGCTTTCAGAAATACTGCAGCCGCCATGAGGCCGTGGTCGTTTGAGGCCCGGAGGGCCGGAAAGAAATTAGCCGGTGGCGCCAGCCGCCGGATTAGCCCGAAAAATCAACCGCCCCGGATGGGGCGGCGGATGAGTTAACCTCTCGAAGATTCCGCCGCCCCGCCGGGGCGGGTTCTTTGTTTACGCCACACCGGTGGTTTGCACCACCGGCTAATTTCCGTTGGCCCTCCGGGCCAAAAGGCAGAAGTGCGGCTACGATATTTTTGAAAACGCTCTACCCTCGGACTACATCGGTTTCACGCTGGATTTTGTCACCGACAAGGGCCGCCCGCCGTGTGTAATCTCATAGAATGGCTATTTCTTTTTGCATTCCATCGCGCCGTCTTGTGTTCGCGATAGGGTTCAGCTGCGCGACCCTCACTTCGCGGGCGGCTCCCCTCACCCCGCCGGTCGCGCCCGCGAGCCCGGTGACGGACGGTAGTACGGCCAAGTGCGCATGTTGTCATGCCATTGCGCCCGCGCGACCGGTCACGGACACTTATTTTGGCATGCCCGTCGTCGATCCCTACCGCTGGATGGAGGACTTGAAATCGCCCGAAGTGCAAACTTGGATGAAGGCGCAGAACGCCTATACCCGCGATTACCTGGGTCGTCTGTCGGGCCGGGACGCCCTCATCAAACGAGTCGAGGCGCTCGACAATGCCTCGACCCGCGTGGGCGGCGTGGGGCTTTTTGGCGGGCGTTATTTTTATTACAAGATGACGCCCTCCGACCAGACGCCCAAGCTCTACGCCCGCGACGGCCTGAAGGGCGTGGAACGACTCTTGGCCGATCCGAAGGTGCTCGGCGGGCCTGGCAAACGCTACACGATCAGTGATTTCTATCCGTCCCCGGACGGCAAGCTGGTCGCGGTCGAAATCGCCGCGGGCGGCGCGGAGGAAGGCACGTTGCGGGTGATCGATGCGGCCAGCGGCCACCCGCTCAAGGACTCGATTGATCGCGTTTGGGGCGCTTCGGCCAGTTGGGACCCGAGCGACAGCTTCTTCTATTATACCCGGCTGCAAAAACTCGGGCCGAACGATTCTCCCCTCAACAAGGAGCTCGACGAGGCCTCCTATCTCCACCACCTCGGGGATGACCCGGAGAAAGACACGGTGGTGCTCAGCCGCAAGGCGGACCCGGCGCTGGGGATGGTCCCCACCGATTCCGCGTATGTCTCGATCACGCCCGGATCGCCTTACGTCCTCGGCTTGGTGAGTCACGGCGTGAAAAATGAGCTCACGCTGGCCGTTTCCCCCGCCGAGGCCGCCGCCAAGGGCGCGCCCGTCTGGACAAAGTTCGCCGATGTCGATGATGACATCACGGGCGGCGCGATCATGGGGCACGAGATGTGGCTGCTGACGCACAAGGAT
Source organism: uncultured Verrucomicrobiae bacterium (assembly GCA_963702985.1). Classification (GTDB taxonomy): domain Bacteria; phylum Verrucomicrobiota; class Verrucomicrobiia; order Methylacidiphilales; family UBA1321; genus JABDGH01. The sequence continues at coordinate 2,583,334 of OY969777.1, read as the reverse complement.
GCGCCCCGGTTCAAGGTGATCCATCTCGACCTGGACCATCCCGACCTCGCCAAGGCGGATGTCGCCCTGCCGCCGTCGAATCTGGTCTTGCAAAATGTCAGCACGGCGAAGGACGCTGTTTACATCGAAGCGCAACAGGGTGGAATCAGCCGCGTGCTGCGGATTCCCTATGGCCAGTCCGCGGCGACGCAGATGGCGCTGCCCTTCGCTGGCGCGGTCGAGGGCTTTTCCGCCGACGTTCAGCAGGACGGCGCGCTGATGCGGCTCGCGGGCTGGACGGAAGCCCCCCAGTGGGATGCCTACGATCCCGCCGGCGACAAGCTGACCAACACCGGCCTTGAGCCGCTGAACCCGACCGATTTCTCCGGCATCACATCGGTCGAAGTCACCGCGCCCGGCGCGGATGGCACGCCGGTGCCGCTCTCCATTGTCTACAAGAAGGACCTGCCCATGAACGGGCAGAATCCGTGTCTGATGGAGGGCTACGGCTCCTATGGAATCAGCCTCGATCCCACTTTCGACGCGACTCGCCTCGCCCTGCTGGAAAAGGGAATCGTGATCGCTTATGCGCACGTTCGCGGCGGCGGCGAGAATGGCGAGGACTGGCACCTGGCCGGCCAGAAACTGACCAAGGAGAATACCATCAGCGACTTCATCGCCTGCGCGGAGTACCTGATCAAGCAGGGGTACACGTCGCCCGCGAAGCTGGCCGGCCGCGGCACCAGCGCCGGCGGCATCACGATTGGCGGGGCGCTGACGCAACGCCCCGACCTCTTCACGCTGTGCATCTGCAACGTCGGGGTGATGGATACGCTCCGCATGGAGGCGGGGCCGAACGGCGCGGTGAACACCCCCGAGTTCGGCTCGGTCAAGGATGCCGACGGCTTCAAGGCTCTTTACGCGATGGACGCCTATCAGCACGTTAAGGACGGCACGGCCTACCCGGCGGTGTTGCTGATCACCGGCGCGAACGATCCGCGCGTCGATCCCTGGCAGCTCTTCAAAATGGCGGCCCGGTTGCAGGCGGCGACTTCCAGTAAGAATCCGATTCTGCTGCGCATCGATTATGACGCGGGCCATGGGATCGGTTCCTCGAAAACGCAACGGGATCTCGTCACGGCGGATGAGGCGGCCTTGCTGTTATCGCGGGCCGCGATGACTGCCGCGCCCGTCACGGGGAAATGAGGACTAACGCGCCGCGGGCGACACGTTGGCGGCTTTCGTGAGGTCGATGGAAAAGGAGCCGTAGCGAAAATCGAGTTCGGCATGAACGGGCAGGCGGCGCGCGTCGTCGGTCATCCACAACGTGAGGCGGCCCCGGTGATGGGTACCCTTGCCGGGGAGCACCACGATGCGGAGCAGGGGCTGTCTCGGCCAGACGCCGAACGCGCGCGATTCGCGGGCCTGGCATTCGGCCAGCGCTTCTTTTTCCGAGTCGCTTTCGTAAATGTGGAGGACGCGCAGGTCGCCCGGATTCCACGCGCCGGCGCGCAGATGGTAGAGCATCGTGCCGACATCGTCGACGGACTCTTCGGCGATCGGGAAGGTCTTGGTCTTGCCTTCCATCCAGATTTCGCGCGTGCCGCGGTGCTGCGCGTAATCGATGCGCGTCCGCTCCTTGATCGTCCGGCGGGGTTCGAAGCGATATTCGCCGTACTCGACCGAGCGCCAGGGCGGCGGGGCCAGGACGCACCAAAAATAGCCCGTGAAAGGGTAGAAATCATCGACCAGCCCGCGCGAGGCGAGCGCGAGCCGGAATTCCCAATGGCCGCCCTTGTTCCGGGCGACGAAGGTGCCCTGCGCCGCCTCGAATGCGCTCAAGGAAACGAGGTAGGTGAGGGCCTCGCCATCCGCCCAGGGCAGGTGGTTGAAATCGACGGGGGCTGCGGAAACCGGGGCGGGCGCTGCCGGGCCTGCCGCCGGCGCGCGCGCGGGAAACAGGCCCAGGGCGAGGCCGAGAAGCAAGGCAAGAAATGCGGGGCGGATCATGCGAGACTGGATAACGACGGCAGCGCCTAGCGCTGGTCTCGCTTGAGGAGCATCGTCCGGGCGCGTTCCAATGCGGCGCGCTCCCTCGCGTTGAGGCTGCCGACGCCTTCCTTCGAGATTTTTTCCAGGATTTCGTCGATCGATTCGGTCTCCTTCGCGTCCTTGAGAACTTTGAAATTCCGCTGGCGTGCGAGCTTTTTCGCCTGGCGCTCTTCCAGCCAGTCGGTCAGCCAGGTCAGGCCGCGTCCCGCGCCGATGAGGCGCATTCCGGCATAGCCGACCGCCGCATCGCACCAAAGCGCGCCCAGGGAGATCCAGTCATGGTAGGCGATGTTGGCCAGGCTCAAAACCGCCAGCAGGGCGTAGGCCCAGCCCTTTGCGGTCAAGTTGACAAACCAGATCGAAATCTCAACGCCGGGATAGATGGTGGCAAAAGCGATAAAAACGCCGAAAACGGTGCCATACCCGCCGAGATAGTTTTCGCGCCAAAAACCCAGGAGGCCAAGGAGGCAGAGGAGGATGGCCGGTATTAGAACGAGGGCCGCATAGAGTTTGATGTAGGTCGTTCGCCCGACAAATTGCTCAACCTGTCGTCCAAAATAAAAGAGGAAGCCCATGGCAAAAATGAACATGATCGCGGTTTCCGGCGGGAAGATGATGTAGGAAACCAGACGCCAGATTTGGCCCTGATGGACCACTTCGTAATTGCCAAGGCCAAGCGCGCCAAGCACTCCATTGCCCAGAAAAGAAACGCCCAGAGCCGTGATGGCGAACGCGAGGACATGGAGGATCAGGATCAAGGTGTTGACATAAATCGGACGTGCGCCCATCCAAAAGAGCGGGCGGTAATCCTCCGATTGTTCGTGGTAAAGCATGGCGGACAAATCCTCGCCCAAGATTAAGCGCGCTCGGCGGTTGTGTCCAGTGCCGGGCAGCCAGCGGCGGGCCATGGCGAGACTGGACATGACCTCGAACCGGCGTAATTTGAAAGATGGACACTCACACGTTTCTATCCACCGGGCACATGGCCTTGTGGCTTCTTGTCGCGGGGTTGTTCCTCCCCCGCCTGACTCTCTTGGTGGCGTGGCTCGGGACGGGACTTTATCCCGCCAACCCGCTGCCGGACCTTCTCAATTTTGCCCTCTGGCTTTTCTTTCCGCGATTCCTGATGGCGTTTTATATCTATATCGACATGGGGATCAACAACGTTTGGTTTTGGGCCTACATCGCGACTGGAATCGCCGGGCTTTTTGGCGAGACGGGTTTTGTGCACCGGCGGATCGTGCGCCGGACCACCGTCAGCCGGGACGGCACGACCACGACGACGGTGGAAGAGGAAGAGGTGTAGTTTTTTTGCTTCCGCGGATGGAAGCTTGGATTTAATCGGGGGATGGGGTATCCTTTTTGCGTGATCATCAACTGGCGCAACTACTCGACTCAGAAGCCGAACCCGCTTTGGCGCGGGGCGCGGATTGCCGCGCGCATTCTGCGCAAGAGGGAATCAGGGAGGCTGCTTAGCCGGCGTGACTATCGTATCGCCCGGGAACTCTTTGAGGACGAAGGCGTCAGCAACCGTCTTATTGACCAAGCCATCGCATGTCTGAAAGCGACCGTAAAGTTCTAAATTGGGAAGCACCCAATGGACGGCTTTTGATGAAATTCATCAAGGGTCTTCCCCAGACGCGCCCAATTACGCTGAACGTTTTTGGCTCGACCCCGTTGCAAATGACGTTAGACCCCAGCTTTTTAAGCGGCGATGTTGACCTGTTCACGAGCGAAGATCTCGAAAGCTTTGTCCAGACGATGCAGTTGGGAAAGAATGTGGCGTTGCCTTATATCGAGATCGCGCCGGAGAGAACATTTATCGCTTCAGTAGCTTGGCGAGACCGGGCGGTAAAGGAGGTCTTTGGAAACGTGACCGTTTATATCGCCAGTCCGCTTGATGTATTGGTGGGCAAAATTAAGCGTCTGGAACAAAAGGATCTCGATGCCTTCGACCTGGTGAAGGCAAGAACCGGAGGCCCCACCGAAGAGGAGTTGAAGAAAGCCCTGGGCAACGTCGTCGACATGTACCGCCCCGCTTTCGACGAGGAAAATCCCGGCGGCGATCCCATCGCGAACACGCGGCGTTTATGGCAGCACCTTTACGGTCACGATATCGATGTGCGCACGGAAATCATCGCGCCCGCCATTAAGTCGCTCCGCGAAGCCTTTGGTTTCAACGTGCCCGATCACCGGGCGAAATTGCGCGAGATTGCCGCGGATGGGGTAAGTAAAATAAGTCTTTGATTTTCCACTATTGATTTTCAATGACTTAAGCGGGGCTAAAGTTCTTTACTTTTTTTGACCTCGGGAGGCGGAAATAATTGAGTTTTTTAGTTTCTTGAAGCTTGAGAGTCAATGAATGCTCTGACCCGAGGGATTTCTGCAGTCGAAGAACGAACACCCGCGAGTTTGCGAAGTTGGCTGAATGTTAATTGCCTGGTTCGGCATTCTTGAGCACGGGCTGCGAGCCGTCGCAAGGCAAAGTTTTCGTTGTTTTCCACAAGTTTCAAAAGTTCCTCCTCCAGCTTTGGCATCCGATAAAGGTACTTAAGGAATCGCTCTGCGCCAATCTCGCTCGCAAGGGCTAACAGCGTGCAACGACGGAATGGCCTCTTGCTGACTATTCCGTGGTATGCATCAGGTAATTGGGCTAAGCAAGATTTTTCACGTGCTCGCCAATCAACCCGAGATCCGGTTACGACCATTGCTTCGGGCGGGCGGTTCTCTTTGAGCCAAGGGCGGTCATTGCGATAGAGCCACGCAAACACAGCGGGCTCCAGCTTCCTTGCCTCCTTTACGAACTTTGCGACACGGACGGCCTTGATCCAAGTAGCCCGTCGATGGTCTCGATCCGCAAGCTTCCTTGGCGGTGGGGGGCGACGCATGACGGGTGTCACGCGTGAAGGTCTTACAGACAATCTCGGAAAGGTCAGCCTCAAGGCTGCCGCCTGCCTTTTAACGGTCATGGGATCGGCATTTAATCGGCGACTGATCTCCCGCAAACTTAGAGTTAGATCGTACCAAAGAACCTCAAGATATTTCTTCCAAAGGCAGCCTCGATCAACCTCATCGTCACGCTCGGCCCAGAGGCTGTCTTCCAGAATGCACGAGAGGATATACTCATATTTCTGGCAAATGAGGATGCTCTCATTCGCCTGAAAGCCGCCCAATCCTTGAACTTTGGCTGCTTCCACCAAGTCATCAAGTTTTCGTCCCATCCACCCCAAAACTAAAAGATGTCTTAAAGGATCCGGTTCTTCTGCCGGGTTACGCAAGAACCTTGCTAACCACGAGTTCTCCATCCTTCCTCCCCAGCTATCGTTGATGGGGTTCGCCTTAATTCAGCAGCACACTCAATCGCTCCATACCGCTATTTTTTTGATGCTCTAGAGGCCCGGAAGAAGGAATAGGTTCACTACCGAGAGTGTTCATTTCGAGCGCTTTGTCGCTTCAAACATGAACAGGTGAATCGAAACATCTACTCACTATTGGGCTCTACCAGAAGACGGGAGAGCGAAACCTTGGACATCGTCGCCTGGATCGAAGTGCATTCCGATGAACTTCTCAGCGAAAATTCTCCGTTGAGTGGACCAGAAAAGGCCCTTGTCCAAATTGCAACTGACGATGGTGTCAGTTTTATAAAGCAAGACGGGCAACTGAAAACTCATCGACTGGGAAAGCACCTTGGGTTGAGCCCAAGGTTGGTCGCGTGCCGCTGGACGAAGATTCTCAACAAGGCTGAGTCGTGGAGACAAGGCCAAGGGGAGCTGTCCCTATAACTCGCACTCGAAAACAAAAATCTGAACAAAGAAAATATTATGAAACTAGACCCCTTATTCGAGCCCCAATCCGACCGCCTCATGCTCTCTTTTGACCGAGAGGCTCAAAAAGCGATTAAACGTGTAGCAAACCAAATCTTTCCTTTACTGAAAGGACGAGACCTCGCGACTATTTCCAAGGAATTTCGTATACGTCCTGGCGAAAATTTATTCCAAGGAAAAAATCTTCTTGAGAAGATTAGTTCCGAAAAAGGCAATTCTGTTAAGACAACAGGCAGCGAAGCAAGCCTCACCTTGGCATTGCTTTTTTGGAGTGCAGATCACTGCCTTGATAAAGGCGAAAGATGCGAGAATTTCTCTCAAGCAATCCTTTTATTAGCGCGAGTCACTCCAGTAGACATTTTTACTCCTCCTCTGCCACCCCCGGAGGAAGTCTTCACCAAACGATCAACCCCATCGGACGTGTGGCGGTCGTACGAGACCGTTCGCTCCAGAAACGGAATCCCCAGCCTCTTTGTGGAGCAGACTTATCAACTCTGGCGGCACCTTTATCGAATCCCGCATCGGCCAACCGCACTTCAAAGGCTCATCGATTCTCTTGATATCGAATGCCTTTTGTTCCGTTTGACACTGAAGGACCTCGCTAAGGCAGAAATTGGTGTTCGTCGTCATCCAAACGGAAAGGGGAATTAAAATAATGTTTCACCAACGAAGAATACAAGGGAGGAAAATAGCATGAATGGCAACGTCATCCGTCAAAGTGGAAAAACAGAAACTACGCTCATTTTGGATCAGAACAGTCGGGAGAAAATAGGCTGTCTTGGAAAGGCTGCTGAGACGTTTGTAAATCAGGAAGACCCTCGGATTTGGACTGCGACTCACAATCCTGATTATCTAAAGTATGTTCGGAGCGGGGCCATGGTTCTTCAGCGAATAGGTACCGTAGGTGCTGATAGATTTACAATTGAGGACGCTGGTGCCCACTTGGCGTTCATGGCCCTCGACTTTCTAACCCTCTTTGTTCCGCGCCTCGGTCTTGCAGACTTGATCGCGCTGAAGGGAGCGCTGAGAATGATGTCCCTTTGTTGCTCGGTAGAAATCGAAAGAGTTGCCATGCCAGCCTTTGATACATTGCCTAAAAAGTATCAGGAAAGCCCAATGATTCGCCGGGTATTCGCGCGATACCAGGAAGCTCTTGAAAAAAACGATGGCCCAGAACTTACCTTGGCCGACGCGTTGGCACTTCTACGCATTATTGAAGTCGCTAGCGAGCCGTCTCAAAAGAAGCTTGTTGCGAAATTAAAGACGTTAACCGAAGGGTTGCGCAGCGCTCTTCGCAGACTGCGAGAGGTGCCCACCTGACAATCTCATGGCCGGTTTCCAGCCGATGACCGGACGGTGTTACCGGCGGTTTGCTAATTATTCGTTCTATTCTTTCAATCTCCTCTTGCCACGATTACTTAAATGTTCATGGCGAGGCTTTGGAGCATTTTTTTCAAACCAATCAACATCATGGCTCCGAAGGTACCTATAGGCCATCGCATGCGCCTGGCATAACTCTGAGCGGGAACCACTCGGATTTTGCCTGACCCATTCGGTGATAGACGAGCGATATGCCGCGAATGTAGCGGCAAAATGTTTCTCAAAGGTCTGAGATTTGATTTTGTGTTTGCTAAGACCAAGCTCATTTTGCATCGCTCGAATTAGACGTTCACTAAAGCCGGTTAGTGGGGCAATCTTGTCCGCGCTCAAGCCATCCTTGAACAGCTTGGTAAGTTTAGTCTCGAAACTCTTGCCTCTTTTGGTCACGAACCGGATTATTGGCTTTTTGCCTAACTCGGACTCTTTTTTGATTCTGAATCCCATTTCGCACTCTTTGCAGGATAATTCGTATGTTTGGCCAGTAGAGATAGGTGCGGTTAACGTAAACTGTTCGTAGCAGTCGCAAAACCGATTGGGGCACGTCCAGAGGGAATTTTGAGCCAATGAAAGCGCCTCGTTAAGTGGGAGGCCAAGGTGGGCCAGTAAAATGAGATGAGCGATGGGGGGAGGCAAATGCCCTTGGCTTGTTCCTAAATAGCGTACCAAACTGGATTTCCAAGTGCTGAATTGAAATGCAATTTCAAGGGATGGCCCATACTTGTCTTCGATTTGAGACAGTATTTGTTCGACTACCGGTTTCTTGGAATATCCTAGCCGGAGTATGACGCTATAGAGACTGATCCAATTGGCTGGAGGGTTCCAGAACGGATCCCGCGTGAATAGTACATCCAAACTGTGGCTTAAAGATTTGGTGAGGGAGGACGGAAGATTTACTGATTCCCTCGTTAGGGTGGTACTTTCAAGGGCTGCTCGGGCACTAATTGGCTTAGAGGCAATCAATTTGGAATTTACGGGTTGGAGAACAAGCTTGTGTTCAAGGCAAAGATTCAGACCCGGTAGTTGATGTCTACGGTGGTAATAAGCTTCGTGATACTCCTGAATGTCGTTCCGCACACATTCTGGACACAGTCGCGCAAAAATCGGGGAAGGGGGCCTGCCCCGCTTCTTTCCGAGGGAACTATCGTGGCGAGGATTTAAACGCATCGCCCAATTAAGGTGATTCCATCGTGCATCAGCATCGATAAAGGGAGCGTAGAATGGATATATGCAATGATTTTGGGTAAGGAAATGAGCGTCCAGATCCGGGCAAGAAAGCCTTTTTACAAATGGGATGACCTTGTTAGCGAATCTGAAGTTCAGCACCTCGCCTTTTCTGCTCGAAGCTCGACTGTTCCCTTTGGTTTGGGGGGCGTCCCGTTCGTCGGAAGGAACAAGGACTTTATTAGGATGGAGAGCGCAATACTCTGCAGTCCGGGCGACTAACGATGCAAAGCTCTCATCTGGAAATAGTTCTGGAGGAAAGAAATGAAGACTTGGCACCTCTGGATGCTAACCAAAAAACTAAAGAAGATAATTAAAAAATCTCGGCTCTTATTTTCTTCCAAAAAAACTAAAGAACTTATTTATCGTATTCCAGCGGAGTACAGCCCCGCCGCGAAATAGCTACGGCACCGTGACCGACTTGGCCAGGTTGCGGGGCTTGTCGACATCGCGGCCGAGGATGACCGCCATGTGATAGGCGAAAAGCTGGAGGGGAACCACGCTCAGGATGGGCGCGGTGTACTCGGGCGAGTCGGGAATGTAAAAGACGTCATCGGCGTGGTTGAGGATTTCCTCGTCGCCCTCGGTCGCCACGGCGATGACCGGGCCTTTGCGGGCCTTGATCTGCTGCATGTTGTTGATGTTTTTGTCGTAGACGCCGTCCTTGGGGCACAGGAAAACGCTCGGCGTGTTCTCGTCGACCAGCGCGATGATGCCGTGCTTGAGTTCCGCCGTGGGGTGGCCCTCGGCGTGGATGTAGGTGATTTCCTTCATCTTCAGCGCGCCTTCCAGCGCGATGCCGTACTGCATCTGGCGGCCGAAAAAGAGCATCGACTTGGAGTCCCGATATTTTTCCGCGATGGCGCGAATCTGCTCGCTTTGCCGCAGCACATGCGTGATCTGGTCCGGCAACGCCTCGATGGCCCCGATCATCTCGCGCCCCTGCGTGGCGGAGAGAAAGCGCATCCGGCCCAGCAGCAGCCCGAGCAGGACGAAGATCGACGGTCTGCGAGGTGAACGACTTGGTCGCGGCGACGCTCACTTCCGGCCCGGCATACATGTAAACGCCGCCGTCGGTCTCGCGCGCCAGGGTGCTCGCCACGTTGTTGCAAATGCCGAGGACGCGATGGCCTTTGCGGTGCGCCTCGCGCAGCGCGCCCAGGGTGTCCTCGGTCTCGCCGCTCTGGCTCACCGCGAGAACGAGCGTGCGCCGGTCCAGCGGCGAGTTGCGCAGCCGGAATTCACTGGCGTAATCGATCTCCACCGGCACGTGGGCCAGCGATTCGATGACGTATTCGCCCACCATGCCGGCGTGCATCGCCGTGCCGCAGCCGGTGATGAGAATGCGGTCGATCTCGCGCAATTCCTGCGGTGTCAGGTTCAGCCCGCCGAGCTGCGCGGTGCTTTCCTCGTGGTTGAGCCGGCCCGCGCACCGCGTTCTGGATCGAGATGGCCTGCTCGAAGATTTCCTTGAGCATGTAATGGGGAAAATCGCCCAGTTCGTCTTCGCCCTTCTGGTAATCGATCTTGCTGATCTCGAGGCCGGTCTTGTTCTGGGTCAGCGATTTGAGCCGGTAACCCTGGCGGTCGATGGTGACCACGTCGAAGTCCCGCAGGTGGGCGACCGTCTGCGTGTGGGCCGCCACGGCGGAAACGTCGCTGGCCAGGAAATGCTCGTGCGGGCCGATGCCGAGAACGAGCGGGCTGCCGCGCCGCGCGCCGACCATCACGTCGGGCTGGTTCTCGTGAATGGCGACCAGGCCGTAGGTGCCGGTGACTTCCCGGAGCGCTTCCATCACGGCCATCTCGAGGCGGTTGTCCGTGTCGGAATCGAGCGTGTCGAAGTGAAACCCGATCAAAAAGGCCAGCACCTCCGTGTCCGTTTCCGTCCGGAACTGATAGCCCTTGTCCATCAGCTTTTTCTTCAGAACGCCGTAGTTTTCAATGACGCCGTTGTGCACGATGGCCAGCTTGCCGGAGGCGTCGGTGTGGGGGTGGGCGTTGGCGTTGGTGGGCTTGCCGTGGGTGGCCCAGCGCGTGTGGCTGATGCCGAGCGTGCCGTGGAGGGGGTGGCTGGCCAGGGCGCTTTCGAGTTGCTGGATGCGGCCCACTTTCTTCGTAATCTCGAGCCCGTGGCCGTTGAGCACGGCGATTCCGCTCGAGTCATAACCGCGGTACTCGAGACGGCGCAGCCCCTCCAGCAACAGCGGCTGGGCTTCCTTGTCTCCGAGATAGGCGACGATTCCACACATAAGGCAATCTTCCAGCATGTCCGAAAAACCGGCGCGGGTCACGCCGAATCGATTGTTGCGTTGGGGCAAGGAGCCGTTGCGGCAAAGTGTTGCGCGCGGCACTCCCCAAGGGCATCCTGGATGGATCGCGGACCTGACCGTTGCGCACAGAATGGAATCAACCGTGCGATCTTTTCGCGTAAACCTTGTTTCCAATGAATGAGAAGATGCCTATCCCCATTTCCGCTTCCCCATTTCCGTTCTTCCACTTTCTTGGCGGCCTAACCCGGATATTTCACGCTTTTTTATGGGCGCGGGTCGGCGCGGCATTTTTTGATTTTTTTGCCCGGCCCGGCCTTGTCGGCGGCGTTTTCGGCCCGTCGCGCCGGCTGTGGCGACACTCCCCCCAACCCCCGTTGTTTTTTTAGCGTGCCGGGGACAGCACTCGTCGTGATCTACGCGCTGCTCAAGCGTTGGCAGGCGTGGCGAAAGAGGTCTTGATGCGGATAGGCGCTCGAAAAGAGCAGGCGGATGCGCCGGGTGTTGCGCAGGATCACCGTGCCGATTTTAAGGAGCTTGAGCCGGATGGTTTGCACCTGCGCCCGCGCCAGTTCGGTGCCGGCCAAGCCGAGCCGGCGGATGGCTTCGAGCAAAACATAGGCGCACGAGGAGAGCAGCAAGCGAAACTGGTTGGCCCACCAGTCGTGGCAACTGGTCCGGTCGGCAAAGAGACCAAGCTGCTGTTCCTTGATCCGGTTTTCCATTTCGCCGCGCGCGCAGTAGACCTCGTCGTAGAGAGCCTGCGCGCCGCCTTCGAGGTTGGTGACGACGAAGCGCGGGTTGCTTCCCTGCTCGGTGTGCTCGGCCTTGGCGAGGACCCGGCGGGGGACATCCCATGTCTCTGCTGCGTACTCCAGGTTGCTGAAGAGCCGGACTTTTTCCTTCGTGCGCTCATGCTCGGCCTCGGCCTGCGCCATTTGCGGCGCGAGCATCGCCCGCAGCCGCGCGTTCTGGGCAAGTCCGACAAGGTAGCCCACGTTGTTTCTTTCGCACCAGCGCAGCATTTTCCAGCGGCAAAAACCCGAGTCGCCGCGAAAGATGATCTTCACTTCGGGCCACGCCTGGCGCAGCTTTTTGACCAGCAAGGCTAAAATCGCCCAACTGTGTTGGGCCGCGTCGATGTTGCTCGGGCGCAGATAACTCACCAGTAATTGCTCGCCGCAAAATACGTAGAGCGGCAGGAAGCACCAGTCGCCGTAGTAACCATGAAAGGCGCGGCCCTCCTGCTTGCCGTGCACCCGGTCGTCGGTCGCGTCGAAGTCCAGGATCAACTCGGTGGGCGTCGCGTGAAACGACGCGATGAACTGCTCGACCAACACCCGGTGAAAGGCGAAGGCCGCCTGGCGGTTGACCCGGTTTTCCAAACGGCACAGCGTGGGACTCGACGCCAGTTCCTCGTCGCGCCCCAGCGCCGTTTGCCAGGCCAGATCGCGCCGCAGCGTGGCGTGGTCGTTAAGATCTTCGTGACCGAGAGCCAAGCCAAAGATGCGCTGGCGCAAGAGATTGACCTGCCGGTGCACAATGAAATGCGGGTTGCGCGGATCGGGCAGCACCCGGTCCAGCGCGGCGGTGAGACCCAGGCGGCGGTCGGCTTGCCGCAGCAGGAAAATACCCCCATCGCTGCTGACATCGCCCCCGGTGAAATTCGCCTCGATTTTGCGGCGATCAATGCTGGGCAAGTGGAACAACTCCTGCGTACAATCTGTCATCGGCGTCTGGCCTCCTTTTTGCTGCTGAGTTTGGTTTTAAGCAACTCAACCGGAAGCAATTATAGAGCCAGACGCCGATGCTTTTAAAACCGGGCGTGAAATATCCGGGCTAAATGATCCCACCCTTTGACAACATTGGCGACCTTCTCCGCAGTTTTTATACAATGTATGGAAGACCAGTGGAAAAAAGGGGACTGGCACGCGGCAGCCTGGCGTTCTATTTCATCCGTCCCGCCGGGACGGACCTCCCGTTTTCCGACGACCCGGCGATGAATCGCCGGGCTACTCTCGGACGCCCCACCGGGGCTTAATCTCATTCCTCGTGGCCCAAGCGCAACTTGGGAGCGAGGAGAGATGGCTTTTCGGGAAAAGCAGGGGATAGGCGCGTCAGCGCTTGAATCGGCACGGTTTCCGCCCTACTTTCTTTCAAACCATGAGCACGACCGAGATTCTCGAGGAGTTGCCCAAACTCAAGCTCGCGGATCGCTGGGCGATCCTGCAACGGCTTTCCGAATTGGAAACCACGGAGGAAATCGACCCCAGCCCCGAAATGGCCGCGGCGATTGAGGCGGGGTTGCGCTCGGCGGAAAACGAGCCTTGTTACACGGTTGATGAAGTCCGCGACAAGGTCAGGCAATGGGCGCGACGGTCGTCATAACCTCGCAGGCCTGGCAAGACCTGAGCGAGATCATCGACTACATTGCGAAGGACAATCGGTCTGCCGCCGAGCAGTTCGGTGAACGCTTGCTCGATTCAGCCCTGTCTCTCGGGCAAGCTCCTTTGGTGGGCTGTCGCATCAAAGGCTTTCCGAACGCGCGCATGACGGTGCATGGCCGCTATCTGATTATTTACAAGGTCGACCCGGCACAAAAGAAACTGCTTGTGTTGCGATTTTGGCACTCCTCCCGCGATCTTGGAAAACTACGGCTAGCAATTTAATCCCCTGGGTTGAATTCCCCGAAGCCTGCTTCGGCTTGTCTTTTCCGGGTGGCCCGGACAACTTGCTTGTCCGGGTCGCCGAAGGCGACAAGAAGCGATTTGTGGGTCACGCGGCAAAGCGTCGCTTCCTGCGCGCTACGCGCGCCCGGGCAACGAAGTAGCCCGGGCCACCCCAAAAATGCTTCGGAGCTTGCTCCGAGGTTCGTTACGGCGTCCGCGGTTATTTCCACTCGTTCCCAAGTTGCGCTTGGGAACGCCCTTGTTGAGGCAGTTTCACTGCCGATCTTCTGCAAAGATGAGCGCGAAACGAAGTTTCGCGAAGAACAGGATGCGCTCCCAAGCGCAAATTGGGAACGAGGCGCATAACGACGGTCTGATTGATCTTATTCATACCGCAGCGCTTCGATGGGATCGAGCCGCGAGGCCAAAACGGCCGGCCAGTAACCGAAACCGACGCCGACCGCCACGGAAAAGCCGCACGAAAGCGCGATGGAAACGAGCGTCGGGTTCATCCACGTGTGCTCGAAGTAGCCGATGATCAGGGTGACGATCCAACCGAGCGCGATGCCCAGGAAGCCGCCGCCGAGGCACAGCGTCACCGATTCGATGAGGAACTGCGCCTGGATGTCCCGCCTCCGCGCGCCCAGCGCCTTGCGCAGCCCGATTTCGCGCGTCCGTTCCTTGACCGAGACGAGCATGATATTCATGATGCCGATGCCGCCCACCACCAGCGAGATCGCCGCCACGCTCGCCAGCATCAGGGAAAGGGTGTTCGTGACGGCGCTCAGGGCCTGGGCAATCGCCACCATGCTGAATACCCGGTAGCTTTTGGTGGTCACGCCGGGAATGTGGGGCCATTGGTCGGTGAGGTCCTGGAGGTGGTTCACGGTGGCGTCTACCACGCTGGCGTCGACCGCGCTGGTGTCGATCCAATCGACGTACTTCTTGCCCAGCACGCGATACATCGCTGTTTGGAGGGGCACGACGATGCGATCGTCCTTGTCGTTCCCATTGCTGTCGGAACCTTTCGCGGGCAGCACGCCGATGACCGTAAAGGGAATATGGTTGATTTCAATCGTCTGCCCGACCGGGTTGTCCGTTCCAAAAAGCCCGGTCAGGACCGTTGTGCCCAGCAACGCGACCCGCTTGCGCAACCGGCATTCCGCCATGGTGAAAAATCGTCCGTAAGTCGGCGTGACCGAATAAATCTGCTCATAGCCCGGCATCGATCCAAAAAGGCTCGTGCTGACGTTGTTGTGTCCGTAGACGGCCTGGATGGGGCCCCGGACATTGCCGGAAACCGCGGCGACGTCGGGCACGCGCCCGGCGATGTTCATGGCTTCGTCAAGGGTCAAGCGGCTGACGGCGCCCGCTTGCTGGCGCACGCCGCCGGTGTCCTGCGAATTGGGAGTGATGATGACCCGGTTGGAGCCGAGCGTGGCGATCTGGCGGTTGACGGAACTCTGCGCCGCATTACCCAGCGCGAGCATGACGATCACCGCGCTGACGCCGATGATGATGCCCAGCGCCGAGAGGCAGGTGCGCAACTTGTTGCCCCAAAGCCCCCGCCCCGCCTGCTGAAAATTGAGCGCGAGCAGGTTCCAGCGGAGCTGGCGTGACATTCGCAGGTCCGGCGCCGCCGTGATCGCCGCGGCCGGGGAAATGTGAATGGCCGGCTTGCGGATGTCCTCGACGATCTGCCCGTCGTGCACGCGAATCGTGCGGTCGGCGGCGGCGGCAACGGCAGGCTCGTGCGTTACCAGGACGACGGTCAGGCCTTCCGCGTGCAATTCGCGCAGCAGGGTCATGATTTCAGCCCCGCTTTGGGAATCGAGATTGCCGGTCGGTTCGTCGGCCAGCACGACGAGCGGCCGTCGCACCAGGGCGCGCGCGATGGCCACGCGCTGCTGCTGGCCGCCGGAAAGCTCGTTCGGCTTGTGATGGCTGCGGTTGCCCAGCCCCACCCGTTCCAGCAGGATGGCCGGGTCGGCCGGGGGCCGGTCGCCCTTGGCATAAATCAAGGGCAGCTCCACGTTGCCGAAAGCGGTCAGCCGCTTGAGCAGGTGGAACTGCTGGAAGACGAAGCCGATCGTCTCCGAGCGCAGCTTCGCGATCTCGTCATCCGGCAACTTGGCCGTGTCGCGCCCGCCGACGCGCAGGGCGCCTGTGTCGGGCCGGTCGAGCAGTCCGATCACGTGGAGCAGGGTCGATTTTCCCGAGCCGGACGCTCCCACAAGCGACACGAATTCGCCCGGCTCGATGCGTAGCGAGACCCCGCGCAGCGCGGCGACCGAGGTCTCCCCCATCAGGTAGGTCTTGCTGATATTTTCGAGAACGATCATCTCTTTGGGCGGGTTGGCACGAACGAAAAGCCGTTCTTCTCGGCTTCCTTGAGCACAAACGCGGGGCGCGCGATCCAATCGCCCTCGTTGAGGCCGGCGAGGACCTCGGTCCATGTCCCGTCGCTCATCCCCACCTGGATCTTTCGCGAGACCGGCGCCTGGTTTTGCCCCTGGACCGCGAGGACATCGCCTTCCGGAGTGATCGCGTCGGTCGCAATCCGCAGCACGTCCTTGCGGTCCGAAATGAGAAGAAAGACATTGGCGGAGAGACCGCTGCGCACGTAAGCGGGAGTCGAGTCGAGGTAGATGTTGACCGTGTAGGTCGTCACGTTGTTGACCGTGGTCGCGTCGAAGGCGATTTCATGCACCTTTCCGCTCAGGTGGGCGTTGGGAAAGCTGTCGAAGGTGATGTCCGCGGTCTGGCCCAGCCAGACATGGTTCAGGTCGGTCTCGTCCACGCTGGCCTGCACGATGAGGTGGTCGGACATGGTGAAGACGGTCTGCGCGGCCACCACCACCTGGCCCGGCACGACGGCGGTCGAGATGATGTGTCCATCCAGCGGCGCGATCAGGGGCGCGGCCTTGTAGATGTCCTCCCAGTAGGAGATCTCTTTGCCCCCGGCGGCGCGGGCCGCGTCCATCAGCGAGGCGCGGGCGGTCGAACTGATCCACGCGAGAACCTGCCCCTGCTTGACGGCCGCGCCATTGGCGACCTTGATGGATTCGATCCGGCCCGGGATGGGCGGCGTGACGGTGAGCCGGTGTTCCGGTCCCACCACCGCGCTCTCCCGCAGGGTCACGCGCAGCGGGCCGCGCTCCACCTTGAGATAGTCGTAGGCGGGTTGCTCCGCATACGCGCGCAAAACAAACCAGGCGGTGATGCCGGCAGCCGCCACCAGGCAGGCGGCGAGGGTCAGGTGTTTCCAGTTCAGGCGGCTCTTTCGTTTCATGGAATGGCTCCGAGTCCCCGCGCCTCTTCCCAGCTCGCCTCGGCGACGACTGCGGAGAGTTGGGCGGAAAGGAGGGACTGTTGTTGACCGACATAAGCGTTGGTGATGTTGTTGAAATCCTCGAAGGTCATCAGGCCGTTGCGGTAGTCGGCATCGGCGATTTTGTAACGAAGCGCGGTGGCGTCGAGCAGTTCCCGCTGGATGCGCACGTTGTCTTCGGCATCGACCATGCCCTTGAACATCTGCGCCAGGGTCAGGGCCGCGTCGTTCGTGCCCGAGCGCAGATTGTCGAGGGCCTGACGCAGCGATGCGCTCGCCGCTTTCACGTCGAAGTAGGTCGCGCCGCCCTGGAAGATCGGATACGACACGGAGAAGCCTGCGGACCAGCCGTGGTTTTTGAGCGGGAATTGCGAATCCGACCGGCTGGCCGACGCGGCCGCCGTGATCGTCGGGTACCAGCCACTGTTGGCAGTCGTGACGCCCGCCGCCGCCGCGTCGACTTGGGCCTTGTGCTGGAAATAAACGGGCGTCAGCAGGGCGAGGTTCTTGAAGTCGGGCTTGGCCGGCAGGACGCCGGTCCGCAACTCGCCCTCGGCCAGCACCGGCGCGGGCAGGTCCCGCCCGATGTAGACCGCAAGCTGCACGCCGGAGAGATCGCGGGTGCGGACGGCCTGGTCGAGACTGTAAACGGCCTGGTCGAGATTGGCCTGGCTCAGTTCCATGTTGCCCTTGTCTTCGCTGCCGCCCTCGTAGAGCAGTTTCACGAGGCGGGCGGCGCTCTCCCGGATGCCGAGGACGTCGCGGTTGATCTTGATGAGCTTTTGCGCGTAGAGCAATTGAGCGAAGGCCGTCTTCAGGTTGAAGCTCAGCGACGCCTTTTCGCCGTTGAGGTTGGCGAAGCCGAGGTTCAACTGCGCGCGGGCCGCGTCGATGTTGCCCTTGGTCGCGAAGCCGTTGAAAATCGTCTGCGACAGCGAAACCTGTTCTCCATACGAAGTCGAGTAGTTGCTGGGCGAGGTGAGATTGGCGCCCGTGTAACCGCGGGTGTCGCCGAAGGAGGCGCTGATCTGCGGGTAGAGCGCGGAGTAGGCGCCCATCCGGACGGCGTCGCTGTTGAGGACGGCTTCGCGGGAGGCTTGCAGATCGGGATTTTGGCGCGTCGCCATGCGCACGCAATCCTCCCACGTCAGCTGCGCGCCCGGCACATCGGAACCGGACGGCGCGGGCTCGGCGTGCACGGCGCATCCTCCCGCGATTCCCATCGCCAACCCAATCGCCGCCATGCGCCGGATAATCATGATTCTTAATTGCCGAGACCGTCCCGTCCGCCTTTCACCGACAGGCCGGATAGAATAGAAAGCTTTAGAAGATAAAGCGATCATTCGCGAAAAAGTTGCTCTGTCCGCGAACCCTGCCCCGGCTTGGGAAACCACCGGCTGCGGTTCTGGCAAGCCTACGGCTTGCTGCAGCCATGAAGATCCCGTCGCCTACGATCTTGCGGATGCGGCTATATCTTTAATTAAAACGCTCCATGAAGGGATCAGGGTTTCAGAATGGTGAAGACTTTCGCGATGATTTGAGCGGCAAATCGGGCGTGACCGATTGGATTCGGGTGAAGGTCGCCCATGGGGCCCTTCAATTCAAGATTCCGGGCTTCCGCGGGTCCCAAATCAATAACGGCAAGCTTGGAATCCTGTCCGTGAGCCGCCCGATTCTTTTCGACCGATTCGAGAATTTCCTTCTTCATGTATTGCCCAAATGGAATGAGTAGAATGATCTGGGCATTCGGAGCGGCCTGTCTCAGCGCCGCGAGCCCTTGAGGCACGGTCTGCACGAAAAGGTCGCTTTTTCCGCGATCGTTTGTTCCATAGTTCATGAAAATGAGATCGGGTTGTTGCCCGGTTTTTCCGTACGCACTGATATGCCCTTCGGAATCAAGCAGACTGTGCTGGGCGTCGATTTTGTTCCACCGGCTTTGTTCGTCGTGGTACTTGTTGTCGGTCCAAACGGTGTAGTAGGGGGGAACGCCGCCGGTGCCGCCGTGCAACCAACCGCTCCAGCCGCAGGCGCTAATCCCATACTCGTATCCCTGCGTTTGCAGGGCTTCTCCCAGGAGGTGGGAGTAGACCGTCATCCCGGACGCTCCGCATCCTTCTGTGATGCTGTCCCCGATGATCAGGGCCCACTTTGATCCCGCCACGCCAGGAACGGCCTTCACGTCTCCTGTCACCGTCAAGTCCTTTATCCGAACAATACTCGTTCCACTCGCGGTTTTTGAACCCCAGCGATCCTCGCCACGAGACGCATCAAACAAGACCGTGATTTGATGCGGACCGGTTTCTTTGACTGGAATTGCCAACTCGGCGGGACACTGCACGTTGATTTTCCACACGCCATCGAGGCAGTAATCGATGTTGGGGGGCGACACTTTAGGCGAATACGTGGAGGTATCAAAGTGAAGCTTGGCCGTTTGATCGGACGCATCGGACTGCCATGTCACCCGAAAATAGGCGCCGGGATTCCAGGATTGCCGGTACTGACTTCCCTCCCTTTCGGCATCCCCGACCCAATTTCCTGGCGAGAAGACAAACGCGGGTGAATCCACTCCAATGGTTACATCCGCATGAAGCCATGACGGCACCAGGATCAAGATTGCAAGAACCGTGGAGATGAGAGGTTTCATGATCATTTGGGATTGGCGGCGGTTCCGTAAAATTCCTTGTAAACACGCACCCATTCGTCAGCAACAAGCTGATGTCCAGGGAAAGTGGGATGTACGCCGTCCCAGACCCAGTACTCAATTGGAGGATGAGCCGCAGCGACGCCCTGAAACATTTTTTGGAGATGAACCACAGGGGCGTGGTACTCAACGGCAAGTTTTTCGACCACGGCCTGTTCCTCACCGATACTCTTCCGCCACGCATCCCAATTGGGTGAGGTGTTCTTTCCCGGCATGATGAACGGATCGAGGAGCATAAACTTGACGTTCGGGTAGGCCTGTCGAGACTGATCGAGCATGGCGCGGTAATTCTTCTCGTAATCCGAGACCGAAAAAGGCTGCCCCTTGCCCGTGGTAAAGAACACGTCGTTCACGCCGACCAGGAGGCTGACGATGTCCGGTTTGAGCGCAAGCGTTTCGTTTTTCCACCTGCCAAGGACAGCCCCCGACGTATTGCCACTCACGCCCCGATTGTAAAAATGGAAATGAGCGTCGGGATAGTAGGCGGCTTGGGGCGCCGCGATGAGGATCACGTAACTATGGCCAATCTCATGGTTGGGATCCCCACCACGTCCGCCGTGGGTAATGGAATCGCCCTGGAACACGATGCTCGTGTTGTTCGGGAAAAGTTGGGGAGGCAAATCCGCAGAGCGAGCGGCAGTAAATGCCAAGAATATACTTATGCTATTAATAATCAGTAACTTAGTCATGGTGAACCCTCTGTCCGCAGAGTCTTGGTGTCATTGTTACAGGAGAAATAGGGAGAGAAAAATAGAAAATAGGGGATAGGCGTAATTCCCCTGCCCCCTTTACTCCGAGAGCTTACTTTTCGCTCGTGCCTATGGAGGCTCGCAATCTTTGTTCGGCGTCGGGGTTCCAGTAGCCGCAATCGAGGCGCAGGAAGACGGAGGTGTAGGGAATGGTGAGATTGGTTTTGAGCACGAGGATGTGGAACGTCTTTCCGGCTTCGTCGAGCTGGGCGATGATTTTCTCGTGGAGCATGCTGTTGACCTCGCGTTTGCCCAGGAGCTTTGCCAGGGCGTCGCGGTAGGCGGTGATTCCGGGCGCATCGGCTTCGGGCACTTTGGTCAACTCCAGGTCCGTGAACACGACGGGTTGCACATGCCTGGTCTTGGCCAATTCGGCGAGCACGGCCCGGCAAACTTCGAGTTGGCCGGCGCCGGTCGCGATCGTTTCGACCCCGGGGGATGTTTGCAGCGGGTAGGCCGAATCGACAATCGCGATCCAATTGCGATGGCCGAGCAACGGAAGCTCTTCGTGCAATTTAACCCGCCAGGAATCGGAATCCGCCGCGAAGCCGGCTTGCAATCCCAAAAGAACCCCGAGGGCCACGACGCTCGCGATGCGGGAACTCTCATTCAGTTTGCGATGGAGAAAGAAATTCATGGGAAGGTGGTTGGAGGTTGGGGATGACGAGGCGCGCCAAGGCCCGGCTCACAACCGAGCGACGAGGCGATCACCTTCATGCGACACCCATGGAGGGTAGTGGAACGGAACGGAACGAAGAGGTCAAGACAGGAAGGGGTTGCTCCGGGAGGACGGAACTCTTCTCGCCAATCCGCCATTCGAAACGGTGATTTGCGTCAGGTGGCTCATACCAGCCGGATTGCCATCAGGCCGGAAGGATGCCGCCAGCGGCGTCCGTGCCGGGGAATTGCGTGGCAATCAAGTTCCGAAACGATTCGCACTTCGACCTCTCGATCATCCCGTCGATGAGCGCTGGGTCTCCAAAGGCGCACCTGCCGACGATGGCCAGGAATTGTTCTTCCGTAATTTCAAAGTTGAGACGAAACGAATGGCCTGCGGAAAAAACCATGGTGTCCCGCGTTGGCTGGGATGCGGTGATATAGGCGATTTTAACTCTCTCTTCGGCGAGTTTCTTGACGCGCGGGAATATCCCCTCGAGCGTGTCTTCATTCAAAACGTTGATTTGCTCGACAAGCAGTCTCCACCTGTAGGCCCCCGTCTCATCGTCCCGTGTTGGGATGGGCGCCACGGTGATGAATTCACAATAGAGTTTTTTAGCTTGGTTCTCTCCAGCCATTTCCGTGACATTTATCGCGGCAAACGAAGGCAGGGCTTCATCGTAGGGGTGCGGGTTGCCCTTGTAGAACTTACTTTTTTCGATTGGCTCCATAAATACCACCCTAACAGTAAAACCGAATCCGGTCGATCTTTGAGCGGCATGACTCGATGCCTGTCTCGGGCCAGTGTGGAGAAAGTGCGCGGGCTCCCCAGCATCGGCAGCACCCGTCACTTAAATAATCTAAAATTCGGACAATTGTTTCCCTTCTGGCGCAACTCGCTACCAGACATTGCTCTGAAGCGAGCAAGAAACCGAGGACACCAAGTAACGTCCCGCGGGACAGCAGGGACGAGGGCGTTCTGAACGGTCCATTTCACATTTTTGTAGAAGTTTTGCTTGCGCGCTATTATACATAAGTATATATTGCCTCTCATTCCCTCTGAAAAAAATTTATCTCGTTCCTATTGCCTTATTTGCCATCAAAATGACACCAACTTCGCTTTTTTCATTGACCAAACAAACCACAATTAGTAGTAGTACACCTCACGACGTGCTACCTTATACGGTAGAAATTGGACTTCCGGATAGCCGCCGCAACCAAGCACCAACCAAGCACTCCTATGCCCCCTCTCCGCCCCATGAAAACCACCATGCCCAGCGTCCGCCGCACTGAACTTGTTTCTTCCGAGAAGCCTGATAGCAATAACGCCGGATCGACCACCGCAGGCATTCACGCCGCCGCCGTCGTGGCCGGGGAGACGACCAAGACCCGGTTCGAGGATCGCGGACTCACCTTCGAGCACGCCTTCTCCAAGCCCGGCATCCATCCCTACGACGAGATCGAGTGGGAGAAGCGCACCGCCGAAATCACCGACGATTCCGGCAAGGCCATCTTCAAGCAGGAAGACGTCGAAGTGCCCGAAGAGCTGGAGCGTCCTGGCCACCAAGATCGCCGTCTCGAAATATTTCTACGGCGACATCGCCCACGGCACCGATCCCAGGAAGAACGGCCGCGAGACCTCGGTGCGCCAGCTCGTCCACCGCGTCACCCGCACCATCACCGATTGGGGCCTCAAGGACGGCTACTTCAAGACCAAGGAGGACGCCGAAGTCTTCTACAACGACCTGACCTGGCTCTGCGTCAACCAGCACGGCGCCTTCAACTCGCCCGTCTGGTTCAACGTCGGCCTCTACCACCAGTACGGCGTCGGCAAGGAAAGCGGCCAGGGCAACTACTTCTTCAACCGCCAGACCGGCAAGGCCGAGCGCGCCCCGACCCAGTATGAATATCCCCAGGGCAGCGCCTGCTTCATCCAGGCCGTCGACGACAACATGGAGATCGATCATGCGACCTCGCCCGCTCGCGAGGCGATGCTCTTCAAGTTCGGCTCGGGCACCGGCTCCGATCTCTCGACCATCCGCTCGACGCGCGAAAAGATGAGCGGCGGCGGACGCCCGAGCGGCCCGCTCTCCTTCCTCAAGGTCTACGACCAGATCGCCAACGTGGTGAAAAGCGGCGGCAAGACCCGTCGCGCCGCCAAGATGAACACCCTCAAGGACTGGCATCCCGACATCGAGGAATTCATCGATGGCCAAGCAGAAGGAGGAGAAGAAGGCCTGGGCGCTCATCGAGCAGGGCTACGACGGCTCCTACAACGGCGAAGCCTACGGCTCGATCATGTACCAGAACGAGAACCTCTCCGTCCGCGCCAGCGACGAATTCATGAAGGCGGCCATCGAGGACAAGGAGTGCTGGACCAAGCACCGTGCGCGACGGCAAGCCGTGCGAGAAGAAGAACGCGCGGACGCTGCTCCGCAAGATCGCCGAGGGCACCTGGATCTGCGGCGACCCCGGCATGCAGTTCGACGACACCATCCACGGCTGGCACACCTGCAAGGGCACCGACCGGCAGCACTCGACCAATCCCTGCTCCGAGTATCTCTTCCTCGACAACACCGCCTGCAACCTCGCCTCGCTCAACCTGATGAAGTTCAAGAAGGCCGACGGCTCCTTCGACGTCGAGCGCTTCAAGGCCGCCGTCCGCGTCTTCATCACCGCGCAGGAAATCCTCGTCGACAACGCCAGCTATCCCACGGCGCCGATCGCGGAGAACTCCCACATCTTCCGCACGCTCGGCCTCGGCTACGCCAACCTCGGCTCGCTCATCATGAGCTACGGCCTGGGCTACGACTCCGACGAAGGCCGCGGCCTGGCCGGCGCCATCACCGTCGCTCATGACCGGCCACGCCTACGAAGTCAGCGCCGAAATCGCCGCCGCGACCGGCCCGTTCCCCGGCTACCACAATTCCCGCTGCGCCGGAGTCGAAAAGCCGCTCGCGCCGGACAACGTCGAGCCCATGCTCGAAGTCATCGAGCGCCACCTCAAGGCCTGCGCCGACATCGACTCGACCGCGCCCGCGCCGATCCGCGCCGCCGCCGTCAAGGTCGTGGGAGAACGCCCTGGCCAAGGGCGCCGAGCACGGCTACCGCAACGCGCAGGTCACCGTCCTCGCGCCCACCGGCACCATCGGCTTCCTCATGGATTGCGACACCACCGGCATCGAGCCCGACATCGCGCTGGTCAAGTACAAGCTCCTCGCCGGCGGCGGCATGCTCAAGATCGTCAACCAGACCGTGCCCGGCGCGCTCAAGGAACTCGGCTACACGCCCGGCGCAGATCGCCGAGATCGTCGACTACATCGACAAGAACGACACCATCGAGGGCGCGCCCCACATCACCGAGGCGCATCTGGCCGTGTTCGACTGCGCCTTCCGGCCCGCCAAGGGCCAGCGCTCGCTCCACTACCGCGCCCACATCCAGATGATGGCCGCGGCCCAGCCGTTCCTCTCCGGCGCCATCTCGAAAACGGTCAACCTGCCCAACTCGGCCACGGTCGAGGACATCATGCAGACCTACATCGAGGCGTGGAAACTCGGCCTCAAGGCCGTCGCCATCTACCGCGACGGCTCGAAGCGCTCCGCCCCGCTCAACGTCAAAAAGAACAAGGACATGGGCACCGTGGAGAAGCTCGTGGTCACCCCTGCGGCCGCGCCCGTCGTTGTCGCGCCGGCCAAGCCGGTCCGCCACCGCATGAGCGACACCCGCGTCTCCATCACCCACAAGTTCGACATCGCCGGCCACGAGGGCTACCTCACCGTCGGCCTCTTCGACGACAACAAGAGCCCCGGCGAACTCTTCATCACCATGGCCAAGGAGGGCAGCACCATCGGCGGCCTCATGGACACCATCGGCACACTCGTCTCGCTCTCGCTCCAGTACGGCGTGCCGATCGAAGCGCTGGTGAAGAAAGTTCGCCCACGTCCACTACGAGCCGAGCGGCTTCACCAAGAACCCCGACATCCGCATCGCCAAATCGATCACCGATTATATCTTCCGCTGGCTCGGCATCCAGTTCATCCCCGGCTATCGCGAAGCCAGCAACCCCGGCAAGGACCAGCAGGAACTCCCCATGAAGGAGATCCAGGAGATCGAAAAAAAAACGCTCAATAAGCCGATCACCGAACTCCCCCTGAACGAGGATTCCCCCGCCATGGCCCCGCATCACCGCATGGGCGGCACCACAACCATCGAGACCGACTCGAGCGAACTCATCATCCGATTCAAGGACGGCCTCACCTGCCCCGAATGCGGCTCCTCGAAGATCAAGCACACCGGCTCCTGCGCGACCTGCCTCAATTGCGGCGCGAGTTTGGGGTGCTCTTAAGGTAACCGTCACTAATAAAACGAAAGCTCCCTTCACCTCACGGTGAAGGGAGCTTTTCTTTGGCAGCACCGCTTACAGATCGGATGTATCCGCCTCGGAACGTCGCTGGGCAGCCCGCAAATCTTCAACCGTGATGTGGCGATGAGGGAGCAATACAAAGTGACGTTCGGCGATCTTCCTTATTCGTACGTCATCCCTGGTATCTTCACACTCAAACTCGAAAAGAACGATTCGTTCGAAAGCCTTTCCGCCTTCGCTATATTCCATTTTTTGAGCGCCAAGGGCCCGCGCCTTCATTTCAGGGTGTTCGCGCCGGCAGTATTCCAAATCCTGCATGAGTTGGGATACTCCCAGTCGATCCTTTTCCCGCTTGACCTGAACCGGGATAATAAAGATTTCGCCGCTACGGTTTGTACCGGCGTAAAGCTCATCAATTTCAATCTGGCCAATGCCTTCCATTTTCGTGCGAAGATGATTTTGGAGCGAATAGGCTACGCATTTACAGAAAAGGTCGATCAGGCGGTTATAGCGGATCCTGGCCAGAACAGCCTGCTCATCTCCCAGTTCAAACCGACGCACGATTTCCGGCGTGGCGTCGTGAATTTTGGTCGCCACCAAATCAGGGTCCGCTCCCAGTGAAGGCTGGGTTATGAGTCGAAATTCATACCGCGCATCCCCTTTTCCGGTAATAATCCACATTTTACCCTTGGGAGCCGTTTGAAGGATCGTGGAGGGAAAATCTTTTCGAAAACGGTAGGTATAGACGATGTCGCCAAGATTCTTGGCAATCGTCTTTTCATCGCCCTCGACCTCAACGATTCCAAACAGTTTGGCGACGGTTAGCAGGTCCGAACGGGAAAACTCGAACCGCGTTGCGTTGTTTTTGCGGTTCCGCAGAAAAACTTCGCTGATAATCTGATGGTAAACGCCCGTTTTTTTCGTTGCTGCAGCCATAAGCCTTATATTTTCTCCAAGAGCAACACTTCCTCGCGAACACGAATGATGCTTCTTCCCTCAAGATCATTTCTAACTTTGGTTCCGACGCGCTCTCTCCACAGATCGCACCCCGTTACCTTGTAGCCCTCGGCTTCGGCTATGTCGCCCAGGAACCGGGCGGTCGGAATATGGACCATCAGAAAGGACAGTTGATCGCCCACGACATAAGCAAGTTTCGCCCCGGTTTTCAGCCTGGAATGAAGCGCGCGAAAGTGCCTGCGCATGCCTCCAAAATAGTGGGCGACGACCTTATGATAAAGTCTTTCAAAACCACTGGTCTTCCCAAGCGAGATTCGACGCTCTTCAATTTCCCGGCAAACCTTCTGGATGGAAGGAAAATCAACCACTTCCTTCATGTCGGTGTCATTGACAAAAACATTGCGCGTGTTGGAACGCAATAATCCTTCCTTAATCTGACGCAGGTGCTTTTTGCCGGAAATAAGGCGGAGCAAAAGAGATTCAACCCGGGTGCTTCGCGTGTAGTCCTTCTCGTTTGGATAGGGTGGCGAGGTGATGACGGCCGTTATTCCTTTGGGCGCGCCCTTCATTTCACGAGCGTCGGAGGCGATGATCTCGCTTGGTATGTGCGACAAACCCGCCTCCTGCAGCATATGAAGCTCGTCAATCATGGTGGCAGTCATCCGGCAGAAATGTCCCAGCACGTCGTAATCCCATTTCGGCTTGGTGCGGTAAATCTCGGGCCCAAAGGCAAAATTTCCCGCGCCATTTGCGATCGCATGTGCCAAAGCCAGATAAAAAAACTCCTGAAACTCGATACGTAATTTTTGAGTTTTGGAGTCTATGATCGAGCGAAGAATTAACAGCCTCAGCAAGGGCCTTTCGCTAACAAAACCTTCGGGCAGCAAAGCCTCTATCTCGTCAGATAAGCGATATCCGTTTAAGACCAGGGGAGAATCTTCTCGCATCCGGGTATCGAGGGTTTCCGGGTATAGGCCATGCTTGGCTAATTCGGCTTCGGCTTGATCGGCAATGCTGTCAAAGGCTTCTCGCGCTACCCGCAAATCCAGTTCCCAATTCGTTTTGACCCGGCTGACCAGAAGGGTAAAGGGATGGGCGTCACAGCCGCAGGACGTAAATCCATGCTTCTTTGCCTCTACAAGAGTTGTTCCGGTGCCGCAAAAAGGATCGAAGACAATATCTTTGGCTCCAACGTCAAAATGCTCCAAATACTTCCGAACTAAGTGTGGCGGGAAAGAGAGAACAAAACGGTACCAGTTATGAACCGGTGCGTCCGACATGAGCATGCTGTTGGAGTTCGCGATTTGCACCATTTCAGAAAAAGACTAGTGGAGTCAACTCTCCCGCGCAAGCCCCCTCACCCCTTCCAAAACGGATAATCGGTATAGCCCGTCGGGCCATGCGCATAGAATGTCTCGGGGTCGGGCATGTTGAGCGGCGCGTCCTTGGCGAAACGCAGCGGCAGATCGGGGTTCGCAATGAAAAGCTGTCCGAAGGCCACGGCATCTGCCTCGCCTTTCGCGAGAAGCAAGTTCCCCGTCTCCATCGTCATTTGTTGATTCGTGATCAACACGCCGCCGAAAACTTTCTTCATGGCCGGCACCTGCCGCGGTTCTTCGAGTGATTCGCGGGCGCAGATGAAGGCGATCCTCCTCTTTCCCGCTTCGCTCGCGACATAGCCGAACGTCGCCGCCGGATTGGAATCGCCCTCGTGCATGTCGCCGCGCGGCGCCAGATGCAGGCCGACCCGGTCCGCGCCCCAGACGGAAATCGCCGCATCGACCGCCTCGAACATGATCCGCGCCCGGTTCTCGACCGGTCCGCCGTAGGCATCCGTCCGTTTGTTCGTGCTGTCCTGAAGAAATTGATCGAGCAAATAGCCGTTCGCGCCGTGAATCTCCACGCCGTCGAATCCCGCCGCCTTCGCATTTTCGGCCCCCCGGCGGTACGCGGCCACGATCCCCGGAATTTCCTCCAATTCGAGCGCCCTCGGCGTCACGTACGCCTTTTTCGGCCGGATCAGGCTCACATGCCCGTCGGCGGCAATCGCGCTCGGCGCCACCGGCAATTGGCCATCGAGATAGATCGGATCGGAAATGCGCCCCACATGCCACAATTGCAGGAGCATCAGCCCGCCGGCCTCATGCACCGCACTCGTCACCAGCTTCCAACCCTCCACCTGTTCCTCCGACCAAATCCCCGGCGTATCGGGGTAGCCGACTCCCATCGCGCAAATCGACGTCGCCTCGGAAATGATCAAACCCGCGCCAGTCCGTTGCCGGTAATATTCCGCCATCAGCTCATTCGGCACCCGGCCCCCGCTGGCGCGACAGCGGGTCAGCGGAGCCATGATGATGCGATTGGGAAGGTTCCACGCTCCGATGCGGATGGGGTCTGGAAGGGTTGGCATGATGGGATACAATTGCCCAACATGACAATTCGTCAAATGATGCCATGAACACCGGTCCTTGCGCTCACCCCGCGAAGGAGGCAAAATTTTGCATTAAAAAGGGATTGTCGAGAGAGCGGCATCTGATAGCGTGCCCGAAACCCCATTCAATTAAAATCCTATGAAACACCTCCGTCTCGTTCTCTCATTGTCACTGGTTGCGTTCATCGCAACTTTCACCCTCGCCGCCGCTCACACTTATGACAGCGAACAGGCCACCGTCCAAAAAGCGGGCGCGCATACCGCCAAGATCATGGTCGGAAAGGATACCTTCAAAGCCCGGATATCCTTCGAGGACGGCGCGAGCTGGGCCTCCGTCAAGGATTACTACGACATGAATCCAGCGGCGGTCGCCGGCCTCAAGGCGTGCAGGATGTCCATCTCGGTGGCCAGCGACGGCACTCTGACGTACAAGCCGTGTGCGAAGTGCTCGAAGAAGTCGAAAAAGAAATAATAATCCTCTCCCTTCAAGGGAGTTGCTCCGCGAGCCTCCGCGCTAAGCCGCGGAGGCATGTTCTATTTGAGTAGCCGCCGCTGTCCCCAGCGGCGGCGCCTTCCTAACTCTCCTTCAATCTCCGCCGCTACCTCCGGCCGTCGCACGGAGCGCGATGGCTGCCATGGAGGCGCGACGGCCGCCCTTTTCGATTTGTTCATTTTTCGCTTGGTCGCAGGCCCGAAATAGGTTCCGCTTGAGGGATATGCCAAACTTTCCCCGATTTGGTATTCTTGGCTTTGCCGCCCTCGCCATGATCGGTCTCCCCGGCGCTTCCTCCGCCCATGCCTCGCCCACACCCGTGATCGGCCTCTTCACCGATTACGGCTGGGCGGACCCCTACGTGGCCCAGCTCAAAGGCGTGATTTTGACCATCAATCCCAACGCGCGGCTTGTGGACATCACCCATGCCGTCACCCCCTTCAATTTGATCGAGGGGGCCTGGCTTCTCGACCAGTGCGCCGAGGAATTTCCCGCCGGAACCATCTTCGTCGCCGTCGTCGATCCCCAGGCCGGCACGGACCGCGACCCGATCCTGCTCGAGACGGCCAAGGGAAAATTCTTCATCGGCCCCGACAACGGCCTCTTCACCCAGGTCCTCGCGCACGAAGCCTTCGCCAAGGCATGGAAACTCGACAAGCCCGAGTTCTTTCGCGTCGGCGGCGTCTCCCGCACCTTCCATGGCCGGGACATCTTCGGGCCCGTCGCCGCCCACCTCGCCGCGGGCGCCGATCCGGAACGGCTCGGCACGCCCATCAAGACGCTGGCCCTGCTTCCTGAAAGGGAACCGACCTTCGCCGGCGGAATGGTCTTCGCCCAAGTCCTCCACATCGACCACTACGGGAATGTGATCCTCAATCTGCCGAGCGGCAGCGACATGGCCGCGAAGCTCAAGGAAGGCAACCTGGTCAAAATCTCCATCGGCAAGGAAAGCTGGTCCGCCCCGCTGGTCAAAACCTACGGCGAGGTGGAAAAAGGCCGCCTCCTGCTGCTCTACAGCGGCGGCGGACTGCTCGAAATCAGCATGAACCAAGGCTCCGCCGCCCGGCTATTGAAGGTGGAACCCGGCGCCTCCGTCTACTTAAAACCATGAACGCCTATTTCTTCAAACCCATCTACCAGGAACGCATCTGGGGCGACCACAACCTGGCCAACCTGTTCGGCCGCGCGCTGCCAGAGGGTAAAAAAATCGGCGAGAGCTGGGAACTCGTCGACCGCCCCGAAGCGTGCAGCGAAATCGAATCGGGCCCGGGCATCGCGCCGGACAGCCATCAAACCATCCACACCCTCTGGCGAGAGAAACGGGTCGAGATTTTCGGCACGCGCGCGCCCGACGTCGAGCGCTTTCCCATCCTCATCAAGCTGCTCGACTGCCAGGACAACCTCAGCGTCCAAGTCCATCCGCCTCCGGGCCGGGAGGGCGAGCCGAAGACGGAAATGTGGTACTTTCTCGAATCGACTCCCGAAGCCAAAATTTACGTTGGCCTGAAAAAGGGCGTCACCCGCGAACAGTTTGAAAAGGCCATCGGCACGCCCGAACTCTCCAGGCTCCTCAGCGCCATCCATCCTCGGCAAAGCGACGCCATGTTCCTGCCCAGCGGGCGCGTCCACGCCATCGGCGCGGGCAACGTCATCCTCGAAATCCAGCAAAACTCCGACACCACCTATCGCGTCGACGACTGGGGCCGCGTCGATGACCAGGGCCGCCCGCGCACTCTGCACATCGAGCAGTCGCTCGCCTCGATCCGGTTCGACGACTTCGAGCCGCAGTTCGTCCAGCCGCACGGGGAACGGGTCCTTCAGTGCCCGTTTTTCACCATCGAGCGGGCCTTCATCTACCCCGGCGAATACCGTGTCTGGACAAGCGACCAGGGGAGTTTCCAATACCACTTCCTGGCCCAGGGCGAACTCAAGATCGACGATACCAGCCTCAAGCGCGGAGCGGGCTGGCTCGTCCCGGCCAGCGCCGCAAGCTACAACCTCGAACCGGTCGGCGAAGGAGCGGAACTCATCACCGTCCAGTGGGGACGATAATGTAGCGGCGGTCTATGACCTTTGTTGGAGGGCCAGACTCCGTCCTGGCCCATTTCGTGGTAGCCGCCGCTGTCCCAGCGGCGGTGTTTTCCCTGCGCTTTTCATCGATCTTCCGCCGCTGGGACAGCGGCGGCTACCACGGAGACGTCCCCTCGTTCCCAAGTGCAACTTGGGAATGAGGAAGAACAACCCATTTGCGCAAGTCCGTCACACGCCTAGCTTAGAAATAACCCCCATAAACCCCACCTCGGAGACCTCATGCTTACCACCCGCCGCCAAGCCCTCAAAACCCTCACCGCCGCCGCCATCGCCTCGACCACCCTCGGACGCTTCCCCGCGTTCGCGGAAACACCCGCGCCTGCCGCCGCCGCGGCGCCCACCGGCCCCTTCAAACTCCCCCCGCTGCCCTACGCCTACGACGCGCTCGAACCCCACATCGACACGGAAACGATGCACCTCCATCACGACAAGCACCACGCCGCCTATGTCAAAAAACTCAACGAAGCGCTGGCGAAGGAGCCCTCGTTTACGCCGCCGGCCAGCGTCGATGACCTGGTGAAGAATCTCGACAAGGTCCCCGAATCGATCCGCACCGCCGTGCGCAACCAGGGCGGTGGCCACGCGAACCACTCGCTCTTCTGGCAGACGCTCTCGCACAAGGCTGGCGAACCCCAAGGCGAATTCGCGAAGGCTCTGACCGACGACCTCGGCGGCCTCGACAAACTCAAGTCCGAAATGGCCGAGCAGGGCGGTAAACTCTTCGGCAGCGGCTGGGTCTGGCTCGTCCTCGACGGCGGCAAAAAGCTCACGATCCTTACCTTGCCGAACCAGGACAGCCCGCTGACGGAAGGTCACTACCCGCTCTTCGGCATCGACGTCTGGGAACACGCCTACTACCTCAAGTACCACAACGTCCGCGCCGACTACATCGCAGCCATCTGGAACGTCGTCAACTGGGACTTCATCTCCGAGCGCTACGCCGCCGCGATGAAGGGGTAGAGCGTAATAACCAAAACCCCAGCCTCCGGTATGCGGCGGCTCGCCGTCCATCCCGGAGGCTTGCCGCGGCCACGACGATCCGCTTTCCTCCCATGCTGCCGATCCGGCTGGGTCTTTAATTAGAGGCCTGTTAACACTAATGTCGGTTGTCCGCGGCGATCCCAAGTCCCGCAAGGGACGCTTGAGAGTAGCCCGGCGATTCATCGCCGGGTCTCCCGCAAGATGGCGAGGCGTCCCATCGGGACGCCTGAACGTATTCCGCACTCATCTTCGTTCAACCGTCCCGATGGGACGGGTGGTTTATTTTACGGCTACCCGGCGATAAATCGCCGGGCTACTTTCGGATGTCCCTCTGGGACAGGTTCCGCATAGTGTTAACAGGCCCTAAAACGCCCGGCTTCCAGCCATCAGGATTAAACAAAACGTCCTCTTATTTCCCCACCACCCATGAATTCCAAAGCCGCTTCACGTCAGCGCGACGCCTCGCCCAAGGCCGGGAGCAAAACCGCCGGGGGAAAAGCCCCTTCGCTGCATCTTCCCCCCGGCGTGCTTCTGGGCGCGCACACCTCGACCAGCGGCGGGGTTTCCCAGGCGATTGGCCGCGCGCGGGCCTGCGGGTTTACCGCTGCCCAGATTTTCGTGAAGAACAACAAGCAGTGGTTCGCGCCGCCGCTGGCGGAGGAGGAAATCGCCCGGTTTCGCGCCGGGCGGAAGGAGTCGGGCATTTATTTCTTCGCGCACAATTCCTACTTGATCAACCTCGGCAGCCAGGACCCCGAAATATTCTCCACCTCGGTCCGCGCGATGGTCGCCGAACTGGAGCGGGCGGAGGCGCTCGGTCTGCCGTTTATCGTCATGCATCCGGGCAGCCATGGCGGAGCGGGAGAGGATGAGGGCCTGCGCCGGATCGCGCAGGGCCTGGATGAAATCGTCCGGGAAACGGCGGGATTCCGCTGTCGGATGGCGCTGGAAATTACGGCTGGGCAAGGGAAGGCATTGGGTTACAAGCTTGAACAGTTGCAACAGGTTATAGAGAATGTCTCGAATGAAAAGAGGTTTGGAATATGTCTTGATACCGCACACTTATACGCCGCGGGTTACAACGTCAGGACCCCTGACGGGTATCAGGAGACCATGGCGCAGGTGGAAAAATTATTAGGGACGCGGAGCGTGCTCGGCCTTCATTTGAACGATTCCAAAGCGCCTCTGGGAAAGCGGGTGGACAGGCACGAACATCTCGGCGTGGGAGAGATCGGACTCGATTGCTTCAAGTGGATCGTGCAGGACCCGCGCTGGGCCTCGACGCCGAAGGTGCTCGAGACGCCGAAAAGCGAGGACATGCACGAGGATGTCGAGAATTTGGCAAAGCTGGCACCTTATTTGCAACCATGAGCTTGGTTGCGGCGGACATTAGTCCGCTGTATGCTCAGCGCATGGAAAACACTAAAATCATCGCTTATTTAAAACCGCATTGCGGTTGGAGTCGGGGCGTCCGCGCCGTTCTGGATAAATACAACCTTCCTTTCGAGGACAGGGACATCTGGAACGATCCGAATGAACGCCTCGAGATGATCCAGAAAAGCGGCCAGGAGCTTTCCCCGTGCGTTGAAGTGGATGGAAAAATGTTGGCAGACATCAGCGGCGAGGAACTGGAAGCATGGCTCATCAAGAATGGAGTCATCGCCAAGGACCACGGACCGGTTGATGTTCCTATCAATGCGCCATGCGCCGACCATGGCGAGGTAATTTCAACCCCGATTACGTTGAAAAGATAAGCGTAAACTATGACGGCATCCCAACAACAAGCACTTGTTTCACTTCTTCAGGACGGGGATGCCGCCACGGTCGGGCTGGTCAAAGGCCAGCTGATCGAGGGAGGTGGCGCGCGTTTGGCTGAATACACGGAAATCCTCCGCCACACGCAGGGCCCGGCCAAGGAGAGCCTGCGGGAAGTCATCCAGGAGATCGAAGCATCGAGGACGCTCGGGGATGTTTCCCGCGGCTTGGCCAAGCTCAAGACGTGGACTGAGTTGGAAACGCTTTGCTGGGATTTCACCCGCACTGTCCATCCCGGCTTCGAGGGCGGCCCTTACGCGCGCCAGTTGGATCAATGGGCCGAGGGCGCGGGCCGGCTGATCACGGCTGATGCCACCTCCCGGGAGAAAGTGGATTGCCTGGCGCGCTACCTCGGCCATGTCCAGGGACTGTCAGGCTCCGGCGATGAATATTACCATCCGCGCAACGGCTATCTGCCCTGGGCGATGGAATTTCGTTGCGGCCTGCCGATCACCCTCACGTTGATTTATATCCTGGTGGGCATGCGCCTGAACATACCCGTCGAGGGCATCGCGGCGCCCGGACATTTTCTCGCCCGTCTCGACGGCATTATTTTCGATCCCTATCGCCAGGGACGCACGCTCTCGGAAGGCGAATGGGATCTGATCGCGTCGGAGGTCCCCTTCAAGCAGCGGCCTTTGTTGACAAAGCCCTGCACTCCCATGCAGACCATGCACCGGCTCCTCATCAACTTGCGCAACTGCTATGTCAAGCGCAACGATGCCGCGAGCCGCCGCATGGTTGATCACTACCTGGCCGTGTTGCAGAGGTAGGCGCGTGTTTTCGAGGCGGTGGGCGGCTTTAGGGTTTCCCGCTCACCGCCTCGCCGCGACCGCATGCGAAATCCATTTTCCCTCATTCCCCAATTTTATTTGGAACCGAGGGCATAACCCTCGAACATTCGACACGGCCGCGGGCCATGAGCCTGAAACAGGCGGCGGGTTTGAGGGCACTCAGGACGATAACGAGTCCTGTGTGGACAAATGGATTCTGTCCCCCCTTCCTTACGGCGCACCAGCTTTCCAATCCGCCCCACTTGCTTCGACTTTGTAAGGATAAGTAATATCGGGTATTTGCCCCCAATTCAGACTTTGATAAGTCGTGGGCGTGGCCGCGATCGCCAACACATATTTTTCATTGGGTTGAACGGAGATGCTCACCTCGGCGCCGGTCTTGCCCGCTGCCGTCACTGTTGGAGAGTAGCGCGCCTGTTCCTTGTCATCCACGCCGACCAAGGTTAGCCGCCATTCCGCATTGAGGGATACGCTTTGTCCTTGGAATTTGATTATGATGCCGGTCGCACCGGCCTGGGGCGAAAGTCGTATCCAATCGTATCCGTAGGAGTAAAGAGGATGACTCGGTGAATCATACCAATCGCCATCGGTGTCCCTCGGTTTAACCGAGCTAAAAGCCGCCCGCCTCAATTCAGAGGTGGCGTCCTGCAAATAGCCCTGGTTGATGTAATCCATCGTAACCATGCGAGCCGCGAGCTCCCCGATCTCATCGTTGAACGATTCCCAGCCTTGGGGCAGAGCCAAGCTCTCTAGGCCAAGACGCACGGTGGTTTGAATGGGGTCTTCCAAGGACTCCTCAAGAGACCCGCGAAAATTCTGCGTCCAAACGCCAAACGCCAGGTTATGCGTTCGCTTTTTTTCCCATAGCTGCATCAGGATCGGCCAGTTGGAATACCGCGAGTCCGTCCACTGGCAACCTTTGCTTAAATTTTGGAGCATGACGGGAAAATCCGTGTTATACGTGGGCGCAAAGTTAAAGGCCCCGAATTCCGCATGGGTTTCCCACCACGCGCCGACGCTGGCTCGATCGCGGAAACCCTTCGAATAAAATTGGATGACATGACAAAACTCATGCGGAACCACCGTTGAGCCATAAAACATGGCGTTGGGATGAAGGTTCATCGATTCGGCGGAGGTGGCCCAGCCATCAGGCATGCCCGGGATGCCCGTGTTATAAAGTTTGACGACGACTCGCTTAGGATCCGTTTCCCGAAAGTAGGGCATCGGCGCATTGTAATCGACCTCGTAATACCTCCACACATATTCAAACCAATCCCCGGCGCGCTTCAGAAATTCGGGATCGGTAAAAACGACCTTGCCGCTTCCCGCATGGTCATGCCCGTAGATAAAAACAAAATGAGGAGTTTCATAAGTCGAAATCACCCCTCCTTGGAGGAGGATTTTATCACTCACCGACAGTTGCGTGGTCCACGTGCGCAAATCGGGGAGCGGGACCGGTTCTTTCTTTTTCATCTCGCGGATAATCGCCTGATCTTCCTTGGAAAATGAATCGCTCCTCCAAGCCCGCACCACGCCATTGGGGAATCGGAATACGGCTATCTCCTTGGAGAAATTGGTGTCCTCATTAAACACGCGGATCAAACCGGCTTCGAAAGGGTCACCGCGTTTGATGCCGGGATCATTCAGCTCATTGGTTGGATGCCATGTTCGCACCACCGGAGGCATTTCGTTGGGCACGTAAATCGGTTCCTTGCCGTATTGAAACGGAGGTTGAGCCGTCGCAGTTGCTTGCACCTGCAAAAGGGAAACTAAGCTCAGGGTAAAAAAAGCTAAACAGGGGGTGGACATGGGACAGATGCCGTTAAATGCGCCGATTATCAGGCGCAAACGAACAAAGTTATCTTGGCCAGGCAAGACCTCAAGGACGAAATTGCTGTTCTTGCTGTTCTGCGACGGAGTGTGTGCAGATAGGCTGGCGGCGGCTACCGTTAAAACGATCCGCTGATGCCGGCTTGCGCGTAGGGCGCGCCATCGCCGAGAGAAGTGCGGAAGGTCGTGCTGGGGGTTTCGTAGCCGATGTGGTCGGCGTGGATATCGAAATCGCGATAGGGCATATAACCGCCGGAGACGTCGAGAGTGAGGTTGGGCGTGAATTTCCAGGTCAATCCGGCTCCCACGCGCAACTCGACGAAATCGCAGATATTGCCGTTCAACTGGCTGTTCGTCGTGCCGGGACCGTGGCCGTGGTTCGTGCCGAAGTTATCGTTGAGGTGATACGTGCCGGCCAGGATGTCGGCGCCGGTGTAGAGCGTCAGGCTGTTGTTGACTTCGTATTGAAGTTGAGGCTTGGGGGGAATGGCCGAGAGCACCCACCTGTCGGCGGCGGAGAAAAACATCACGCCGGACACGGTGATTTCCCAATCGTAGCACGCTTTTCCCAAGAAGTTGCTCCCCGAAACCGATCCCGATTCGTTTACCAGGATGAGCGCCCATTACGCGGTTCCCGCTGCCACGAAATAGGTAGGATTGCCGCATAGATTCAATCAGGCTGCCGGAACAATGTTTTTTGCCTGTTCAACGCGGGGCGGCCTGCCCCATACTTGCCCCTCTTATGCCCGCAAAAATTTACTCCGATAAAGACGCCGATTTGAACGCATTCAAAAACAAAACCGTGGCCGTGATCGGCTTCGGGTCGCAGGGCCATGCCCACGCGCTTAATCTCAAGGAAAGCGGCGTGAAGGTCATCATCGGCCTTTACCCCGGAAGCAAATCGATCGAAGCCGCCAAGAAATTCGGCTTCGAGGTTTTCGACGCCGCCGAGGCGGTGAAGAAGGCCGACATCATTTTCGTCGCCACGCCCGACCTGGCCATCGCGGGCGTCTACGAGAAGGACATCAAGCCGAACCTGGCCAAGGGCAAGACGCTGCTCTTCTCGCACGGCTTCGCGATCCATTTCAAGACGGTGGCGCCGCCCAAGGACATCGACGTGATCATGGTCGCGCCGAAAGGGCCGGGCCATTTGGTGCGCCGCCAATACCAGGAAGGGCGCGGCGTCCCGGCGCTCATCGCGGTGTTCCAGAACCCGAGCAAGCAGGCGAAGAAAGTCGCGCTGGCCTGGGCCAAGGGCATCGGCGCGACGCGGGCCGGCGTCCTCGAAACCAGCTTCAAGGAAGAGACCGAGACCGATCTCTTCGGCGAACAGGCCGTGCTTTGCGGCGGCGCGAGCGCGCTGGTGACAGCCGGGTACGACACGCTGGTGGCCGCCGGGTATCAGCCCGAGATGGCCTACTTCGAGTGCCTGCATGAACTGAAGCTGATCGTCGACCTGATGTACGAAGCCGGCATTTCGGGCATGCGCTTTTCCATTTCCGAAACGGCGAAGTTTGGCGACGTGGTGACCGGGCCGCGCATCATCAACAAGGCCGTCCGCGCCGAGATGAAGAAGGTGCTCAAGGAAATCCAGGACGGCACGTTCGCCAAGGGCTGGATCAAGGAAGCCAAGACGGGCAAGAAGAAGTACCACAAGCTCCTCGCCGACGGCGCGAAACATCCGATTGAAAAGACCGGCGCGCGTTTGCGCGGTCTCATGCCGTGGATCGGCAAGCGCAATCTCGGCGGCGCGCAGGCCTCTTATTAAGGCAGAAGTGAGAAGGTAGAAGGCAAGAAGTGGGGAACATGAAGGCATCGCGTTTTCTGTTCCTCGTGCCGATGCTGGCGCTCGCGTGCGGTTGGGCGCCCGCGCAGACCCCGCCGGCGCCGACACCTACCCCTACGCCGAAGCCGCATGTCGTCGACGTGCCGCAACCCGTGCAGCCGCCGGCCTCAGGTGCGACACAGGGCGACAACCTTGACGCGGCGAAAGTCGCGGAATATCAAAAGCGTTTCGGGGAAGGCTACGCCCTGGAACAGCAGGGCAGGCTGGCCGAGGCGCGGGCGATTTACGACGGCATTCTCGCCGAGGAGCCGAAAGCCAGGCGTTCGCTTTTGGAGGCGGGAAGAATCAGCTTCAAGCTCGGCGAACTTGCCAGGGCCGACGAATACCTGGAAAGACTTCACGAGCTGGTTCCCGATTTCCCCGAGGCCATCGAGTTGCTGATCCAGATCAACCAGGCGCTCAAACGCGACGTGAAAGTCGAGCTGCTCGTCAGGGATTTTGGCGGGTTGCGCGACAGCGGCAAGGCGCCCGAGTTGTCCCGCTCGCTCTGCTTCGTGCGGGAACGGATTCATTCCGATGCGCAGGACATCGTCATCAGCCAGTTTTTTGACTACACGCAGGACCCGAACACGGTGTGGATGGCCGAGGTCTTCGACCCCGCCGGTGAATTGAAGAGGCGCATTTTGCTGAACTACGATCCCGAAGCAACGCGGGCGCTCCGGGCCAGGGATGCGAAGTATGCCGGCGCCCGGATCTTCACTTGGTTCGAGCACGTGATCAAGGACGGGCAGGTGAAGGAAATCGACGCCTATCTGCAAATCTTCGCGCTTCCCGATTACCAGAAATTCCGCAGCGCCATGTTCGTCATCCTGGCCAGCCCGCCCAAACCGATTTACTCCGTGCCGGTCGATGCGGCGAAATAGAGCATATTAAAATATCATTCACGTCTCAACCTCGGGTGGCCCGGATACGCCACGCGAGCGTGTGTTGCCCGGGTTGCCGAAGGCGACAGGAAGCGACCCTTGGTAGCCGCGCGAGGGGACGTGTCCCGCCAAGCGGCGGTGCCTTCCTCGGCTTGGCTTAAAAAGCTTCCGTAGCCTATTTTTTTAGGCGATATTGCCCACCGAGGGGATTTAACAGCGAAATTGACAGCCTCCTGCCGACGCGCAAAGCTTCTTTCATGACCGCTTCCCCTCGGGTCGCGCGGTACCTGTCCCCGTTTTTCTCCCGCGGTGAGGAAAAGGGGAGGAAAAGATGACAGGGGGCAAGTTTAGCTCCGCGGCGGCGGCGTAAATCAGCGCGAAATGGAATTTCGCGGGGAAGGGGAGGCGTTCCCAAGTTGCGCAACTTGGGAACGAGGCGGAAGGGAAAGAAGGCACCGCCGCTGGGGACAGCGGCGGCTACCACGGAGGCGGCGGCTACAACGGATCGCTTCCTGTCGCCTTCGGCGACCCGGACAACACACGCACGCGTGGCGTTGCCGGGCCACCCGATGGCGGACGATTGGCGCCAATTTCATTTTAAAATGGTATGATACCAATTACAAATTGATTTTGGTCTGAACAATCGGTCATCCTGAGCTCGTCGAAGGATCAGTTCGGAGGGGTTTTACCGAGGCGGAACTGATCCTTCGACAAGCTCAGGATGACGGAGGGGTAAAGAATAAATTTTATTGAAAAATGGTATGAGACGGCCTGGCCCTGGCCTTCGCGCAATCCACCAATCCCCGCATCGAATCAAGCGCGCCGCGCACCTTGGCGGTTTCCTCGCAAATGATGCCGGCGGCTTCTTCGATCCCGCGGACTTCGAGCGGCGGATCCGGAGCCCAGCCTCCCGCGGCCGCCCGCATGAGACCCGCCATGGCTTCGATCCGGCGAAGGGCATCGATGGCCGCGTCGTGCAGGTCGAGAGCCTTTTCGCGCGCGTCCCCTGGCTTCATGAGGGGAGATTAAGCCGTGTCGGATGATTTGTCAATTCATAATGAATTCATAATTGCGTCAATTGACGATGCGCTCTCAGTTGAGGACACTCGATGGCTATGCCTCATCCGTCGGAAAGCAAGCTAAAGCCCCATCACGATTTCATTTTCAAAGCTCGTAGGGGTAAAAACAAAATGAGTTATGCGAGAATCGCGCAAGCTTTACGGGACCAGCATGGCATTCAGACAAGCGCTGAAAATGTTCATCGTTATGTCCGGGTTCATACGGAACCGGAATTCGCTCTCGATGAAGCTTTCGCCGACAAGCTGACGGAACATCTTTCCGAACAAATCAGGAAGTTCCTGCGACGGTACAGGAAATAGCCCCCTTTCCCCTCGTTCCCAAGTTGCAACTTGGGAACGAGGCCGCGCAAGCCCCCTTCCGTCAATTGCCTTGACGTCCTACTTCTTCTTCGCCACGAGCAGCGACGAGACGGAGGCGGTGAATTTGTAGCCGCTGCCGAAGGTCAGTTGTTGGTGCGGCGTCCTGGCGTAAAAATCGGCGAGGTCGGGCTGGTACCTTTCCTTGAAGAGGCCGATCGGCCCGGTGTAATTGCCGTAGGGCACGACGTCCCATCGCGCCGGGTTGAAGTCGCGCCAGGGAATGCCGGAATCGTCCTCGACCACGCCGACGCTGTCATCGAGGATCGCATCGCGGATGGTGGAAAAGTAATCCTCGTAGAGAAGATAGGAGGCGGCCTTGAGGTAGGTGATCCCCGGCGCGAGGCGGTGCATGAGCCGGACAAACCCGGGATTGTCCTTCAGGCCGTCGTTGCCCAGATCGGTCTGGAAATAGAGCAGCGTGCGGCCATCGCCGTAGGTGATCTGGACGCCCGGCGCGCCCGTCGTTTCGCCGTGCGGGTGGAGGGCGCCGTCATGGCCGAGCACGATGTACTGGATGCCCTTGATGGGATAGCCCTCGCGCGCGAGGAAGACGACCATCGCGGGCATGAGGCCGTCCATGAGCTGGTTGTTGAAGTCGTTCTTCATGTCCTTCGTCTTGAAGAAACTCGCGGCCAGGATGGTGAAGAGGGAGGTCTTGACCTGCGCGAGGTAAGGCCCGAGTTTTCCGTCCTGCTGGAGTTTGGCGAGGTCGGGCAGGGCGCCCACCGGTTCCAGACCGGCCATGAGCAGGACTTTCGAGTTCGGGAAAAACGTGTCGGCGTAAAGCGCGTCCGGCCCGCTGAAGGGATAGAAAACCGTGCGGGTCTCGCTTCGCAAGCCGGCCAGTTCGGTATTGCCCCAGATGCGCATGGCGTCGAGGCGAACGCGACTGAGATAATCCCACCGGCCATCCAGCCATTGCTGGTAGTCGCGCCATTCCGGGGTCGATTCCCATGGGGCCGCGCCGCCGGCCGCCTTTTCGCCGGCCAGCCCGCGGGCGGAGGCGTTGAGGCGGTTGAAGTCGTCGGAAGAGAGGGCCGTTGGCGGAACCAGGGGCGAGGGTTGCGTCGATTCGGCGGCGGGCGCCGCGACTGGAACCGAGGCCGGAAGCGCGACTGGATTGGCGGGAGCGTCGCTTCGCGCGGGAGTCGCCGCGCAGGGCGGCAAAGTCAAAAGCGCGAGCAGGCAGGCCAGCCTCCGGCGGAGGGTAAAGGGGAGGCGCGGGCCGTGGGCAAGGGCGGTCATAAAGGAGGCGTGAACATCCTACATGGAACTTTCCGGCAGCGTTTCGCCGCGGAGTTGTTCGACCGGGACGTTGCGGCTGGCCCAGAGGTAAATGGGGATGCCGATTAACACCGTGGCGGCGCCGATGAGGGTCTCGCGAAAATGAATCTGGGAATTTTGCACCAGGCAGAAAAGCGTGATAATGGCGAAAATGATCGGGGTGACCGGGTAGCCCCAGGTGCGGTAGGGACGTGGCAGGTTGGGTTCGCGAACGCGCAGGACGATGACGCCGAGCACGGCCAGCAGCGACCAGAAGAGAAGGACCGAGCCGACATAGTTGACGATGTTCTCGGGCTTGAAAAACAGGAGCGCGAAGACGACGGCATATTGACAAAGAAGGGCGACGGTGGGCACGCGGGTCTTGCTCGTCCGGCCCAGGATGCCGAGGACGGGGTACGTGGCGCCAATCGCCTCGCTGACGCGGGAGCCGACCCACATCATCGCGCTGACATTGGCCACGAGGCCGACGCAGATCAGGGCGCTGGTGACGCGCGCGCCGGCGCGGCCGAAAATCTCCGCGCCCGCCACGTGCGCCACTTCCAGCTTGCCGTTGAGCGAGGCCAGCGGCGTCGTGTAGAGGAACACGCCGTTGACGGCGACATAGAGCGCCGTGACAAACGCCGTGCCGAGGATCAGCGCGCGGGGCAGGGCCTTCGCCGGGTTGCGCACTTCCTCCACGATGTAGGCCGCCGCGTTCCAGCCGGAGTAGGAATACAT
Source organism: uncultured Verrucomicrobiae bacterium (assembly GCA_963702985.1). GTDB lineage: Bacteria > Verrucomicrobiota > Verrucomicrobiia > Methylacidiphilales > UBA1321 > JABDGH01. Next base: position 2,540,596 of record OY969777.1, on the reverse strand, counting down.
GACCCAGATCAGCGAGGTGCCGAACGCGGAGCTCAGCAACAGGCTCCAGTCCGAGGCATGAGGCAGAAAGGCGACCGGCTGGGCCGGCGTGGCGCTGAACCCGAAAATCACGAAGGCCACGATCAGCAGGACCGTCATTCCGGTGGCCGCGGACTGGAACACTCCGGTGAAGCGAAGGCTGCGCAGGTGCGCGGCGGTGACGAGGGTCACGAGCAGGAAGGCAACCGCGTGTTCGGTGTTGTTCGGCACAAAATGGGCGATGGCGGGAAAGGCGCGGCAAAAATATTGGCCGAAGACCAGCGCGCTGACGGCGATGGGCGCGGAGAATCCGATGGTGGCCGAGCAGAGCCCCGTGCAGAATCCGACCATGGGATGATAGATGCGGGAAAGAAAATTATATTCGCCGCCGGAACGGGGCAGCGCCGTGGCCAGCTCCGCGTAGCAAAGCGCTCCGCACAGCGCCAGCCCGCCGCCGACCACCCACAGCATGATGAGCGGGAAAACGCTGCCCGTTATTCCGGTGGAAAAACTGTTGACCTGGAACCCCAGGCTCGTGAAGACGCCGATGCCGATCATGTTCGAGACGACGAGCGCGGCGGCGGGCCAGGTCGAGACGGCTTGTTTGGCGGAAGACTTTTTCACGTTGAAGCGGAGAAGGAAGATGCCGGGTTAGGCGGCGCGCATCAATAAGTTAATACGGTCATCAAACGCCGGCATGCATGATTTCGAGCGCCCGGACGGCATACGAGGTGACGAGCACGGGATCTTTTTCCCACCAGCGTCCGCTCTTCGCGTTGACCCACGAGCCTTCGCTTGCCTGAAGATCGATGAGCTTGAGCGCGAGGTCCTGACGCCAGTTGGCCGACTTGCCGCCGGCCAGCGCGAGCACATCCGCCCCGTAGGCGGTGAGGGCCTTGGACATGGCGTGGTAATAATAAAAGAGGCCGGCGGGGCCCATGCCCGGATTTTCCTCGACCGTATAATTCCGCCCGAGCCAATCGTGGACGCCGGTGACGCGCGGATCGTCCTTTTGCAAATCGGCGTAGATGTAGCTGAGCAAACCCGAGTAACTCACGCTGCCGTAGGAGCGGGGAACTTTCTTGCCGTCCATGTCATCGTCGGCGTGGCTTTCCAAGGGCGTGTAGATGAAGCCCCCGAGATTTTTCGGGTCGCCGGTGACCCAGGGCTGCGGATTGGTCTTGGGAAGATTCTGGCAGCGCTGGAGAAAAGCCATGGCGGCGTCCCAGTTCAAGTCCCGGACCGCGGCCACGTCCTGGCCGTAGACCATGGAGCGGGTCTCGCGCAGGGCTTCCAGGGCGTAGGTCGTGTTGGAGACATCCGAGTGGGGGCCGTCGTCGCCATAGCCGATCCCGCCCTCGTAGGGATTGATCTTGCCGTCTTGCTTGGGATAGAAGTTTTGCTGTCCGACCAGGAAGGCGCGCGCCTTGCGCAGGGTGGAATCATACTTTTCCGGATCGGCCGCGTTCAGCGCCAGGACAACCACGGACGTGTTGTAGTTGGCCAGCCCTTTGCCGTAAATCCCGCCGTCGGGCTTGACGCAGCTCATCAGGTAACCGTAACCCTTTTCCACGAAATCGGGACGCGCGGCTTTGACGGCCCCGGACGGTTCCTTGACGAAGCCCAGCAGCACCAGGCCCGATAGCGCCGGATAATCGGCACTGGACCAAAAGCCGGCCGGGTCCTGCCTGCCCTTCAAAAAAGCGAGGCCCTTCTCGATGGCGTGCTCGATTTCGAGTTGGAGAGACCGGTTTTTCGCCACCGGCGGGACGTCGGCGGCAGGTTCGCCCCGCGAGATGGCCGCGGGCACCGAGGGAAGTCCCGCTCCCACCGTGGCGGAGGCGCCGAGGGCGAGGCGGATAAAGGTGGATCGTTTCATGGTTTTGTCGCGGCGGATCCGGCAAGGGTGATGGTGACTTCGACGGGCGTATCCAGGGGAGGGACCCTTTTTTCCCGCGCCTGCCAGATTTCATCGTTATCGTAACCTTCGCGCGGGTTGTTGACAAGCGCCGTGGGGTCGGTGATCACGGCCATGATGGAGAGTTCCTGATCGGCGAGAAAGACGCCGTCCCGCACCAGTGAGCCGTTGTAGGTCCACGGGCCGGGCGTCATGGGGCGGTTGGTTTGGAGGTTGAAAATCCATTCTTCGGCGGCGGCCTCCTGCCGCTTTCCGTCCTGGGTCCAGGCCACGGAAAGCAGGACGGGAGTGCCCTTCAGCTTCGGCGCGGACTGGAGATAGGGCGTGTCGATGGCCGTGGGCGGCAGCGGTTCGTTCGGGTTGGCGGTTTCCTTGAGGCCGATCAGGAGCAGGGCCAGGTGAATGTCGCGCGGGAGCACCTTGGTGGCGAGCAGGCTTTCGTGGATCTTCCCCTTCTCGTTGACGAGGAGATATTCGATCAGCCCCTGCCGCTGGTTCACGGTGGCGGGGAAGGAAATCCGGTGGTTTTTCTTGTCGAGGCGGACCCCGTTATATTCCAAAATGCCGGGGGCGACCTCGCGCATGACCGGCGCGGCGGCCGGAGTTCGCGCCTCGGGCGGAGGCGCCTGCCCGGGAGCTGGGTTGGTCGTACCAGCCAGCAGGCCGAGCAGAAAAAAAAGGGAGCGGGGAACGCTCACGTTGGAGGGGTCTTCTCAGGCGTAATCGTCGGATGAGCGGTTTGGCGCTTTTCCAAATAGGCCAAAACTTCGGGGTTGAGGACGACGGCAATGAAGCTGTCAAAGGTGATTTTATTTCTGAATTCTTCCGATTGCTGGCAGTACAAATCCCTGGCCAGAGCCTTATAAAGAAATATCGCCTGCCGAGTCTCCGCGGATTTTGGATCTCCGAGCATGTACTCATCGTACAATCGGCCCAGCTCGGCTAGCTGCGAGTCATCCGCCATGAAAACTCAATCGCAGCAATTGATGGTGGTGCCAATCAAAAACTCTAATCTCTCTTTAATGGCAGCGTGTATCTCGTCAACGGTGCTGGAGTCAATCCCGCAGATTTGGTGCACCTGTTTTTTCATGCACACAGCCCGATGAATGTCATCGGCAACATAATAAGCGGCCAGCCAATTTTTGATGGTGGCCCGATGGTTGCGGTTGGCCTTGGTTTTTGCCGTGACTGACTTGTAAACCGCCTTCATTTTGGAATCAAGAACCTCGATATCCTCATGCACGGCTTCGCAAACGGTGCAATGGTACTCAATTTCATTAAGAAGCTCATTATACTCGGCATCTGCCAGGAGCATGGGTTTCGGATCGTTTTCCAGTACGGCCATGCCTCTAACATGCCAGCGAATTCGGTGTTTGCAAAGCGCCAAAGCTAGATCGCGCTTGACCCGCTCTAGTTATCCCGAACGGCGACCGGGTCGATCAGGAGCACCTTGGCGCCGGCAAAGACGGAGTCGGCCTCGATCGTCACGATTTTTGGGGACTGGATCAGGGCTTTCATCAAGCGCGGTTGATCTCCGGCCTTGAATGGCGGCGTGCGGCCGATCTCTTTCCCGTCGGCCAGCACACGAAGGGTCGCCTGCGAATTCGGCGGGGAATCGGGCGACAGGGCGATCCGCGCGCAGATCGCGCGAAATTTGCCGGTCAGGGGAAACTCCAGCGCCGTTGCGACCGGGGCCTCCATGATTCTCTCCTGATTCTTTCCCTCCCAACACTCGATGGGCGGGAGCTGGTCCGGGGCGGCATTCGCGGCCGGCGCGGCGTTGGCGGCCGAGGCGCCGGGGGCCGGGGTTGCCTTCCAGTCGAGTTCATCGAGGGCTTGCACGCGCGCGGCGCCGGCTCGGAATTGCGCGATCTCGTCCGGGGAAACGGCCACGCTCACGCCGGAGACTTCCTCGAGGACAACCTCGCCGTTGGCGATGTGGATGCCGCTGGCATTCACGCTGGAACCGTCCCTGAGCCGGATTTCATAACCGGCGGGTTGCGCTTGCGGGGGACGCAAAAAGCAGGCGCGAACTTCGGATCGATTATAGCTGGCAATGCCAAGAAGAACGGATGTGATGCGCACCTCGCCTTCGCCGATGGCATCGAAATCCCCGTCCATGACGTCGCCGTTTTTCATCAGGACGCCGACGTGCGAACCCATGTCCGCGATCTGGCTCCGTGCCGTGGGAAGCAGGGTGACTGCGGCGATTTTCGAGCGCGGAACGGCCACGACCTTCCCGTTGCGGCGAAAATTTCCATTGGCGCCGGGGTTGGCCGGATCGAAGCCCATATAGCCGAAGGCGCCGGCCAAAAACGAGCCGCTCCGCAACAGCATTCCGGGAAGCAGCACCTGCGTCGCGGAAGGCGCGGGCGTAAAGGATACCTGGTCGAAGACGGCTTTGCCCGGCCCCTTGCGGCTGTCGGCGAAGAGGCCGATCCAGGGACTTGCCGAGGTTTCAACAGTGTTCCGCCCGATCGGGTCCCACTTGCTTCCATCGCTGGAGATCGCGGCGAGAACGCTGGCTCCGTATCGCGTCAGTCGCAACCAGATGGGAAGGTCCATGGGGACCGGCTCGCCCAGAAAGGGTGTTCCGGCATTGGCGCGAAAGGCGAATCGACCGGTTCCGTTTGGCATCGCTCCCAGGCTGAACATCACCGAGTCGGCGCTGAGAGAGTCCCGCAGCATCAGCCCCGCCATCGTTTCCGGGCTTGGGGGGTCGATCGACTTTACCCGCGCCGTCCACTGGCCGTTGCCCGTCCACGGTTGGCCCGCAAAGAAGAGCGTACCCGAAACTCTGGGTCCTTTCGGTCTGGAGGAGGCGCCGCTGACGCTCAACGTAAACGTTCCGTTGGCATCGGACGCGGAACCGGGGCTGTCGACCGCTCCAATGTCCAGATCTTTCCACCCCGCCGGCAGTTGATTGCCCTTGTCGCCGCTGCTGGAGAAATAATCCAACTGAAACGGGGTCTCTCCAAAATCGGCCGCCAGAATGTCCGAAAGATTGATCTCCTTCGGGGCCAAACTGGTCTCCACGTGAATGCCGGCCGGGGTGAGCGTGAGCGTGCCGGTAACTTCGGGAGTCTCCGCGAGAGTGACGACACTCCCCGCCCGCAGAGGCGAAACGCCATAAGCGAGGACAAGGGCGCAAATCAGGACGACATGCTTCATGGGGATCGCGACAAGGGCGGCCAGGGCGTGTTAACACCAACGCGGATGTCGCGCAACCCTTTCAGAGATCTCTCCGAAACCCATTCTCTAACCGATCCGTCATCCTGATCCCTCGGCTTGCCTTTAGTCCTGAGCTTGCCGAAGGATCGGGATGATGACGGATTTCCTTCCCAAGAAACAAAAAGCACGCAGGGAGTTGCCCCGCGTGCTTTTGTTCGGCTGGTTCGGAGTCGGAGAATTATACCATTTCTCAATGGAATTTGGTCTTTAGCTTTCGGTCATCCCGAGCTTGTCGAGGGATCAGTTCCGCCTCGGTAAAACCCCTCCGAACTGATCCTTCGACAAGCTCAGGATGACGGATTGTTTAGACTAAATTCAATTTAGAATTGGTATTAGTTGCCGGGAGGCGGGCCGTCGGGTCCTCCATGGTGTTGGTGGGCCGCTTGAAGTTTGGCGAGGATTGGCGCGACGTTCGGATCGGCCTTGATCATGGCTTCATCCATTTTCTTGCGGAAGGCGTCCATTTTTTCCTTCATTTCCTTGTCCTCGGCGGCGAGGTTGGGATCGGCCTGAAGTGCCGCGTCGTGGGCCTGGTGCAACTCCTGCATTTCCTCTCTGGTCAACATCCCGTGAGGACCGCCGGGAGGAGGGCCTGGAGGACGCGCATTGGTTGAATCGGCCGGTTGCGCGAAGGATGGGCTGGCAAGCGCAGCCCCGAGGATAAGGACGAGAAGAATTCTTTTCATGGTGTAATTAATGACCCCGCCACTGTTGCGCCAGTTTCACAATAATGCAACTTTAGCTCATCGCGGCTCGACAAATTCATAAAGCAAGCCATAAACACTTCCTAATGAATCGCAAGCGTGGCGCAATTTTCGATTGGGACGGCGTGATCATTAATTCCGCCGCGCAGCATGAGGTCAGTTGGAACCGTTTGGCCAAGGAATGCGGCAAGACTTTGCCGGAGAATCATTTCAAGCGCGGTTTTGGCATGAAGAACGAGGTGATCATCCCCGAACTGCTGGGCTGGACGACCGTGCCCGTCGAAATCAGGATTCTTTCGCTCCGCAAGGAGGCGATCTACCGCGAAGTCGTGCGAGAGCAGGGCATGACGGCGCTGCCCGGTGTCGAGCCGTGGCTGCGGGCCTTGCGCGACGAGGCAATCCCGTGCGTGATCGCTTCGTCCACGCACCGGGAAAATATCACGACGACTCTCGAGGTGCTCGGCTTGGAGGAATTCTTTTCGGCCATCGTCGCCGGCGAGGATGTCAAGAGGGGCAAGCCCGATCCCGAGGTTTTTGTGACGGCGGCGCGGCAAATCGGCGTCGAGCCCGTTGACGCCATCGTTTTCGAGGACGCGCTGGTGGGGATCACAGCGGCCCGGGCGGCGGGAATGCGCGTGGCGGCTGTGGCGTCGACCGAGCCGAAAGAAAAGTTGAGCCATGCGGACTGGGTCGTGGACCGGATGGACGAGTTGAGCATCCCGCAACTCTGGCCGGAATAAGCATGCGCCGGGACATCAACTGGACGACCAAGCGCGACGACGGCTCGCGGTATGATGTGCGGGTGACCTGGTTTTCCGGGAGCTACAAGTTCCAGTTCAAGGAGAAGGGCGCGGCAGGCTGGGATTATGACCGCAAGCCCTCGCCGGAGGATTGGGAGACCTTTCTCGATGCGATCGAGCGGCGCTACACGCGCAAGCAGGCGACCTACAAGGAACTCGAGGAAGCGCGCAGGCTCGTTACGGAAGCGCGTCCTTCAATGTAGCGGCGGTCTACGACCGTCGCACTTTTGTCTTCTTTGCGTGGATCGGAGGAAGGCGGGAATCAGCGACACTTCTTAGCGTTAATGATACTATTGCGTCGGGTAGCCCGGACAACTTGTTGTCCGGGTGCGCGTAGCGCACAAGAAGCAGCCGGCCGCGTCTGCACGCAAGCTTGACTCCATCATCCTTGGGCGGCTTCTCGTGGCTTCGCTTCGCTCCGCCACCCGGACAATAAATTGTCCGGGCTACCAATCGGGCGGGGCCGAACAGACAGATGGGTAATTCCCAATAGAGCCGGAAACCTCCGCGGTTCTCCGCAGTCCTCCGTGCGAAACCTCAGCCAGGGTCAAGCCGCCGCCGCAAAAGTCCGCAGGACGCTGACGACGACGCCCTGAATGTCGAGCTTCTCCACCGGTTCCAGGTTTGAGTAGGCCGCGTTTTCAGCTTTGAGATAGACGCGCCCGTGCTCCTTGATGAGCCGCTTGAGCGTATTCTCGCCGTCGATAAGCGCGGCGACGATGTCGCCCGGGTGGGCCTCCTTTTGCTCCACAACAACGATGTCGCCGGAGAAAATGCCCGCGTCAATCATGCTATCGCCGCGCACGCGCACGGCAAACGCCTTGCCGGGATTGGTGATGCCGAGCGTGGTGGGGATGAACCGGAGCGTTTCCGGCGCATCACCGGCGTCGAATTGATCCGGCAGACCGGCGGGGATCGAGGCGAAGAGGGGCAATTGCACGCCGGGAGAAGCGGCGCTCGGTTTCGTCAGTTGGACGCCGCGCGAGTGCGCCCGCCGGATGATCAGCCGGGCCGCTTCCAGCTTCTCGAGGATATAGGAAACCGCCCGCGGACTTTTGAAGCCGCAGTGGTCCTGAATCTCGCGGATGGTGGGCGGGCGCTGGTTCTCGTCTTGATATTGCTCGATGAAGGCGAGGACCATTTGCCTGCTGTTGGCGCGTTGCATAATACTAGCGTATAATAATAGCCCGCGAAGTCAACTGAAATCGCTATACAGATGGATGACGTTTTTGGGTGGCCCGGGCTACTTGTTGCCCGGGTTCGCGAGCGCGGCATCGCGAGCGAACAAGAAGCCACCGGAAAATTCACACATCAACAATCTTTAGAGCAAATCTTTGGACGGCTTCTTGTGTCCTTCGGCCACCCGGACAACACAGGCACGCCTGTCGTTGCCGGGCTATAGCATTTTAACATTTTGCGCACATCACTTTTGGGTGGCCCGGACTACTTGTTGTCCGGGCGCGCGTAGCGCGCAGGAAGCGAATCCCTTCGTCTTATCCATGGTGATTACCCCGTGCGGATGAGGCAAATCGCTTCCTGTCGCCTTCGGCGACCCGGGCAATAAATAGCCCGGGCCACCCGAGGATGAAGCGTGCACAATATCTTATACCAATTCTAAATTGAATTTAGTCTAAACAATCCGTCATCCTGAGCTTGTTGAAGGATCAGTTCGGAGGGGTTTTACCGAGGCGGAACTGATCCCTCGACAAGCTCGGGATGACCGAAAGCTCAAGACCAAATTCCATTGAGAAATGGTATTAATATGCTCTACCCGGATTATGGACCGCCGCCCGGCGTGCGACGGTGCCTTCCGATAGCAGCCGCACTCCGTGCGACGATCAAGGCACGGGTAGGGACGCGAATTCCTGCGCGATAGCGCAAAAGATATTCAGGGCCTCTGACTGGAAAAGACCGGGAGGTCAATCCCTTCGCGTCCCAAAATAAATCGGACGGCAGAGACTGCCGTCCCTACCAAATAGGCTCCGCCGCCCGGCGTGCGGCGGCTACCAGGCTAATCCTCAATCGCCCGCTGCCGAAGCCAATGATCCACAAGCACCAGCCGCGTCATCGCCTCGACCATCGGGACGGCCCGGGGCAGGACGCATGGGTCGTGCCGCCCGCGCGCCTGGAGTTCCGCCGCTTCGCCCGTGACGGAAACGGTCTGCTGCTTCTGGGCAATCGTGGCCACCGGCTTGAAGGCGACGCGAAAGACGATGTCCTCGCCGTTCGAGATGCCGCCCTGCACGCCGCCGCTTCGGTTGGTGAGCGTGCGGACGCGGCCGCCTTCCCGCACGAACGCGTCGTTGTGCTCGGAGCCTTTGAGCAGCGTCCCCGCGAAGCCGGAACCGATCTCGAAGCCCTTGCTCGCGGGCAGGCTCATCATGCCCTTGGCGAGGTCGGCCTCGAGCTTGTCGAAGACCGGTTCGCCCAGGCCGACGGGGGCGTTGCGGACGAGGCACGTCACCACGCCGCCGACGGAGTCGCCCGCCGCGCGCACGTTTTCGATCAACGCGATGACCCGCTCCGCATCGGCGCGGTCGGGCCACCGGACGATGTTGCTTTCGACTTCCGCGAAGGTGATTTTTTCGAGCGGAACGGCGGCGGTGAGATCGTGCACCTGCGAGACGAAGGCGACGATTTCGAGCTTCGGCAGGAATTTCTTGAAGACCTGGTTCGCAACCGCGCCGGCGGCGACGCGTCCGATGGTTTCGCGGGCCGAGGCGCGCCCGCCGCCCTGCCAGTTGCGGATGCCGTACTTGGCCTGGTAGGTGTAGTCGGCGTGGGAGGGACGGTAGAGCGTTTCCATCTCCTTATAGGCCTCGGGACGCTGGTCCTCGTTGCGGACCCAAATGGAGATGGGAGTGCCGAGCGTCTGGCCGTCGAAGACGCCGGAGAGAATCTGGCACGTGTCGCTTTCCTTGCGCGGGGTGACGATTTTGCTCTGGCCGGGCCGGCGGCGGTCGAGGTCAACCTGGATGTCGGCTTCCTTGAGCGGGATGCGCGGCGGGCATCCGTCAACGACCACGCCGACGCCGCCTCCGTGGGACTCGCCCCAGGTGGTGATTTGGAAGAGATGGCCAAACGTGTTCGGCATGAAAGCGAACCTAGCAGATGGACGGAATTACGGAATTAACAAAATTTGGACAGGAGGAACATGAAGGCCGATGAGGGGGACTTTTTGACGGGATTAACAAGATTTACAAGATTGGGATCGCGGAAAGAATAGTCACCGCAGGCAGCTTCGGCTCATTCATGTGCCTCATGTCCCTCCTGTCTAAAATCAGCCTGCCTCCAATCCTGTTACTCTTGTTAATCCTGTCAAAATCCGTCCTGTCTCCTCCCCATTGTCAAACTGGCACGGAAAGCGCATCTTAAGAGCCATGGCCAGGCATATAACCCTCATCGGCATGATGGGCTCCGGAAAAAGCAGCGTGGCGCCGCTGGTGGCCGCGCCGTTGAAGCGTTCCGTCATCGAGGTGGACCAGTTGATCGAGGAGCACGAGGGGATGCCCATCGGCGAGATTTTCATCGCCAAGGGCGAAGCCTATTTTCGCCGGGTGGAAAGCGAGCTCATCACGCGCCTGCTCTCGCAACCGCCCGCGGTCCTCTCGCTGGGCGGGGGCGCGTTCCAGTGGGAAGCGACCCGCGAATTGCTCCTCGCCCATACCGTGGTGTTTTACCTTTCGGCGACGCACGAAGTTCTCGCCTCGCGCCTCCAATCGGCCACCGCGGTGCGTCCCCTCCTGAATACGCCCGGCATCGATTTGCGGGAGACCGTCCGCGATCTGCTCGAGCGGCGCGGGGCCTATTACGGGATGGCCCATTACCGGGTCGAGACCGATTTCCACTCGCCCGAGGACGTGGCCAAGTCGATCCTGATGATGCGCGAGGCGTATGAATAGCGAAAGTTGGTTCTTAGCGGAGCCCCATGGGTTTTGACGGAATTACCAAATTTACGGAATTAACGGAATTGGGGGGCGGGGGCGGGTTTCGACGGGATTGACCATCAGGTTCTTCGGGAAATGCCTTTCAAAAATTCCGTTTAATTCCGATAATTCCGTAATTCCGTTAAATTCGCGAAGCTCCCGCCACCCGAAGATCGCCTTTTTTGCGAGGAGTTTTAATATGGGAGCAATGGACGCCGCTCGGATTAAATCTTGCGCCGCCGCGCTGGGCCTCGACGTCTGCGGCGTCACCAGCGCCGACCCGGCCCGGCACGCGGCTTTCTATCAGCGATGGACCGCCGGGGGCAACGCGGGCGAGATGCAGTGGCTGACGCGCGAACCGGAACGCCGCGCCGATCCCCGCGTGGTCCTATCCGGCGCGCGAAGCATCATCGTGGCGGGACTCAATTACTGGCAGCCGCAGCCGAAGGGCCGGGGACGCATCGCGCGGTATGCGCTGGGCGAGGATTATCATCACGTCCTGCTCGAAAAGCTGGAGGCGCTGGCCGCGGAGATCGTCGCAACAGGCGAGCCTGCGGGCGCGATGGCGAAGATTTACGTCGATACCGGCCCGGTGCTCGAGAAGCCGCTGGCCGAGCGCGCCGGGGTCGGCTGGCAGGGCAAGAGCACGATGCTGATTCATAGGCAGCTCGGGCCGTGGCTGCTGCTGGGGGAGATTATCACCACCCTCGAACTGGAGCCGGACGCACCGCAGCGCGACCATTGCGGCTCGTGCTCGAAATGCATCGAGGCGTGTCCGACCGGGGCGATCACCGCACCGTACCAGCTCGACGCGCGGCGCTGCATCGCCTACCTGACGATTGAGCTGAAAGGCTCGATTCCGGAGGAGTTGCGCCCGCTTATCGGCGACCGGGTTTACGGCTGCGACGAATGCCTCGATGTGTGTCCCTGGAACCGGTTCGCGCGGACGACGAGGGAAGCCCGGTTCCTTGCGAAGCCGGAAGAAGACGGCCGCGACCCGCTTCACGCCCTGCTGGAAATTTCCCCGGCGGAATTCAAGCGGCGCTTTGCGCGAAGTCCCATCCTGCGCGTGAAGCGGCGCGGCTTGTTGCGCAATGTCTGTGTCGTGCTTGGCAATATTGGGACCGCGGACGATCTGCCCGCCCTGCGCCGCGCCGAGCAGCACGAGGAGCCGCTCGTCCGCGAGCACGCCGCCTGGGCGATTCGGCGGATTGAGGAGAGAAGCGGGTGCTCTTTTGAAAGCATTATTTTTCAACAGGAAAACATGAAGGCATGAAATACATGAAAAAGGCAGGGGCCACCCGAAAAAGGCATCAAAAATGTCTTATACCAATTCCAAATTGATTTTGGTCTAAACAATCGGTCATCCTGAGCTTGTCGAAGGATCAGTTCGGAGGGGTTTTACCGAGGCGGAACTGATCCCTCGACAAGCTCGGGATGACGGAAGGGTAAAGAATAAATTTTATTGAGAAATGGTCTTACTCATGTATTTCATGGTTTCATGTCTTCCTGTTAAAAAGCTTTCAAGAAACCAAGGCGCATTCGGATCGGGTTTGGAGCTTGGAAGAGGTCGTCGCTTTGTTTATTTCCCTCGTTCCCAAACTGTACTTGGGAACGTAACTTGTCGGCGAAGCTGTGCTTCCTCCCAGGCTGATGCAACGAAGTTGCGGGGACACTTGCGTTCCCAAAGTTTGGGAACGAGAAAAAAAGCCGTTCCGCGTGAGCGAAACGGCTTTTTCAGGCGGCGACGGTCATGGACCGCCGCTAGAGTTATAGGCTTAGGCCTTCTTCGCTTGGGCTGTCGCCGGCGCTTCGAGGCCCTGAGCGGCGCGTTCTTTCATCGCGGCCTTGCGGCTGAGCTTGGAGCGGCCCTTGTCGTCCTGGCCGATGCACTTGACCCAGACTTCGTCGCCGACCTTGGCGACGTCGTCCATGCGGTTGACGCGCGGCGTCGCTCCACTCGGAGATGTGGACGAGGCCGTCCTTGCCGGGGAGCACTTCGACGAACGCGCCGAAGTCCTTGAGCGTGACGACGCGCCCGCGATAAATCTTGCCGACTTCGATGTCGCCGACCATGCCGAGGATGATTTCCTTGGCGCGTTCCATGGCGTCGCCGTTGGTGGAGTAAATCTTCACGCGGCCATCGTCCTCGATGTTAATTTCCGCGCCGGTCTCGGCGACGATGCTCTTGATGTTCTTGCCGCCGGGGCCGATGACGAGGCCGATTTTTTCCGGGTTGATCTGGATGGTCTCGATGCGCGGGGCGTACGGCGAGAGCTCGGTGCGCGGCGAGTTGATGACCGTCTGCATGAAGTCGAGGATCTTGCGCGCGAGTCATCTTGGCCTGGTCGATGGCTTCGTTCATGATCTTGAGCGGAATGCCGCCGAGCTTCAGGTCGAGCTGGAAGCCGGTGACGCCGTCCTTGGTGCCGGACAATTTGAAGTCCATGTCGCCGTAGTGATCTTCCGAGCCGAGGATGTCGGCGAGGAGGAGGTAGCGCTTGAGGTTGTCTTGCTCGTCGTGCTCGGTGACGAGGCCGACCGAGATGCCCGCGACCGGCGACTTGATCGGCACGCCGGCGTCCATGAGGGCGAGGCAGCCGCCGCAGACGGAGGCCATCGAGGTGGAGCCGTTCGACGCCATGACCTCGGACGAGACGCGGATGGCGTAGGGGAAGTCGTTTTCGCTCGGGATGACGGCGAGGAGCGAGCGTTCGGCCAGCGCGCCGTGGCCGATTTCGCGGCGGTTCAGTCCGCCGACGCGGCCGGTTTCGCCGACGGAGAAGGGCGGGAAGTTGTAGTGGAGGATGAACCGCTTGCTGATTTCGCCGCCGGTGTAGCCGTCGAGTTCCTGGGCTTCGTCGCTGGGCGCGAGCGTGGCCAGGCAGAGCGCCTGGGTTTCGCCGCGGGCGAAGAGGGAGGAGCCGTGCGCGCGCGGGAGCAGGCCGACTTCGCCGGTGAGCGGGCGGATTTCGGTCGGCGCCGCGGCCGTCGCTGCGCTTTTGCTGGTCGAGGATGGCGATGCGGAACGCCTTTTTCTCGACTTCGGTCGAAGGCGGAGCTGATGTCGAACGGGGTGGCGTCGGGATACCTCGCCTTGATGGCCGCTTCGACTTCGTCCTTGAGGGCGCTCGACCGCGCTCAAGCGCTCGACCTTGGTCGGACGATAGATGGCGCCTCGATGCGGCTGCCGGCGATTTGGTAGGCGAGGTCGACCAGTTCGGGCTTCACTTCGTAGAGGGGCAGGCTGCGCTTGGCCTTGTTGACCCTGGCGGCGAGGTCCTTTTGCAGGCGGATGACGATCTGCGCTTCCTCCTGCGCGTAGGCGAGCGCCGCCTTGAAATCGGTCTTCGGGCATTTCGAGGGCGGAACCTTCGATCATGAGGATCTCGGTTTCCGTGGCGACGTAGACGAGGTCGAGGTCGCTGAGTTCCATCTGGGCATGGGTGGGATTGGTGACGAACTGGCCGTCGATGCGGCCGACGCGGAGCGCGCCGATCGGGCCGGCGAATGGAATGTCGGAGACCATCAGCGCGGCGGAAGCGCCGTTGATGCTGAGGATGTCGGGATCGTTCTCGCCGTCGGCGGAGAGGAGCGTGGTGATGATCTGCGTGTCGTAGAGGTAGCCCTTGGGGAAGAGCGGGCGCAGCGGACGGTCCGTCATGCGGCAGGTGAGGATTTCCTTTTCCGAGGGACGGCCTTCGCGCTTGAAGTAGCCGCCGGGAATTTTGCCGACCGCGGCGGCGCGTTCGCGGTATTCGACGGTGAGCGGGAAGAAGTCCTGGCCTTCCTTGATCTTGGTCGCGGAGACGGCGGTGACGATGACGAGGGTGTCGGCGTAGCGGACGGTGACCGCGCCGTCGGCGAGGTTGGCGAGCTTGCCGGTTTCGATGATGATGGGGTGGGCGCCAAAGGCGGCCGACACCGTGTGAGGGGTGGACATGTGTGTTCTTTCGGGTTAGCGCGCAAACAGGCGCCCAACCGGAAAAGAAAACGCAGAGGACAATGAACTCAATGCAGCCGCGCTCGTGAGCGCGCGGACCGTCGTCTCACGACGACGGCTACATGAAGTTGATTGTACTCTGAAGTTTTCCGGATGACCCGGTCCGCCAGGCGGAGGGGCCTTTCGCGGTGCGGGTGTCTACTTGCGCAGGTTTAGTTTCTGAATGACCTTATCGTAGCGCGCGGAATCGGACTTCTTCAGGTAATCCTGAAGCTTTTTGCGCTGGGCCACCATCATCAAAAGACCCCGGCGCGAGCTATGGTCCTTTTTGAACTTTTGCAAGTGCTTGGTGAGGTCGTTGATGCGATGGGTCAGGAGCGCAATCTGGACATCGGCCGAGCCGGTGTCCTTGTCATGCAATTTGAACTCCTTGGTGTATTCCGTTTTCAGCGCTGCTTCCATAAGGTGAGGGTCGATTAAAGCAGACACGCCAAAGAGAGCAAGGGAAAATTGAGGGGAATCGACAGAAGGGGAATTTTGACGGAATTACGGAAGGCACACGGAATTAACGGAATTTTTCAAACAGGAAGACACCATGGAGGAGGCAAGAGAATTTTTGGACAGGATTAACAAGATTAATGGGATTGAGAGAAGGGAGCAATAAAGGCTTTTGACAGGAAAGCGCGATGTAATTACAGGAACAACATGAAGAACGAGATCAAGATGTCACCGATCCCCAAGCACCCCAGGAAACTTTCCTGGAAGGAGACGGCATCGGAGATGGCCCGCGAGGATGAATCCTGGAAGGACTTCGAAACCACGGTGGACGATGGGCTTGATCACCTGTCCTCGCGCTCACTCCGCCTTTTCCATTGTCGATGGCGGGGTGGGAATGATTAAGTAGTTTCATGCGCGCGCTGATTCTCTCCGTCCTCCTGGGATTGCTCGCGGGCACGGGCCTCGCGCAGGAAAAAATGGTGCGGACTTTTGACGGCGCGGGCGACTTGACGACGCCTTCCTTCCAGGTGCAGGACAAATGGGAGGTGCGATGGGATTGCCCGGATGTCGTCGCGATCACGCTTCTTTCTTCGGACGGCGCGATCGTCGCGGGCGCTTCCGGCTCGTTGAAAGGTTCTCTCTATCAGCCTCGGGGAGGAAGCTTCCATCTTCAGATCAGCCGGGCCGCCGGCGGGGGAACGGCCCCGTGGCATGTCTCGGTCGTGGAGATTGGATCCGAAATGGCGGCGAATCAGACGAACGCCGCGGCCAACTATGTTCCGCCCCAAACGATTCCCGCTCGGGGCCCGGCCAAGACGGCTTCGCTTGCGGACGCGCTCGCGGCGCTGGCCCCGCCGCCGGCCCCGGCAACGAATTCCGCGCAGGCGAGTCCGGTCGCGGGAGCTTTGACCGGGGACCAGGCCCATGCGGTCGTCGTGATCAAGGGGGATTACATGGAAGGGACCGGTTTCCTGGTTAAAACCGCGGATGGACCGGCGGTCGTGACCAATCTCCACGTCATCTCGGCAAATCCGAACGTCAAGATCCTGACCACGACCGGCGCGCAAGTCAAAACGCTCGCGCTGAAGGGGGCCTCCGACCGGGACCTGGCCATGTTCCTGATTCAGGATGACCATTACACCTATCTCGATCTGGCCACCGACATCAAGGACACGGTGCAGCCGGATGATGAGGTGATCACTCCGGGCAACAGCGAAGGCGGCGAGGTCGTGCTCAATACGAAGGGGAAAGTGCTGGGGATTGGCCCGGAGAAAATCGAGTTCGATAATCCCATCTACCACGGCAACAGCGGCGGTCCCGTTTTTCATACCAAGAGCGGCAAAGTCCTGGCCGTGGTGACCCAGGCGATGAAGGTGAAAACATCCGATGACCTGGACAAAGCCTCGTTTGAAAACAAGAACTCCGCCATTACGGGCCCGATGCGTTATTTCGGGTTGCGGCTCGACACCGTTCCCAAATGGGAAACGTACGATTGGAACCGCTTTCTTGCCGAGACGACTTTTCTGAAGGACTTCCATGAGAAAAGCCGCTGCCTCGATTCCTTCATGAACGGCGCCGCCTATGAGAAGGCGCGCCTGGCCTCCGCGGATGAAAACGGCCCTCCGAATTCGCGCTATTACCTCCGGAATGAAAAAATCGAGGCCGCCCGCGACAATTGCCACAAACGGTCGGTGGATGCCGATACCTCGCAACGATTGGAGGCCAGCCGGGAGCTGGTCATGGATCTCGAAAACATCGCGGGTGCGGACATGGCTGACATTCAAAACCCGGCCAATTTTTATTCCTTCGACCTGCTTCGGGCCAAGCAGGAAATCGGGTACCGAAATGCCCTCCGGAAAGAGATCGATACCTACGGAAACAAGCTCAGCGACCTGGGGCATTAGCAGGAGGGTCGCCGCCAGTCCCGCCAACTTATTTGCTGTGCGGAGGTGAGAATCATCATTCCGTAGGAATGACCGAAAGTAGCCCGGCGATTCATCGCCGGGTCCATGGCCGGAAAGTGCAGCGTCCTGTAAGGACGCTTGATCGGCCTCAAAGCGAGTCTCGACCGTCCCGCTGGGACGGGCATTTCAATTTCTGGACAACCCGGCGATAAATCGCCGGGCTACTTTCGTACGTCCCTTCGGGACTTCAATTCATCAGGGCGGGCTTGGCTAAAGCGCAGAGACGCCCTACGCTCCACCTTCCTATGGAAGACGAGAGCGAGCTATTGGCGCTGCGACGCGCGCGGCTGGACACGTGGAAGGGGCTGGGCATCGATCCCTTCGGCGAGGCCTTTCCCGGCACGGAAACGTGCAGGCAGGTGATCGACGGCTACGCCGACGAGCGCCCGGTCCGCATCGCGGGACGCCTTATTTCCAAGCGCGAAATGGGCAAGAATGTCTTCGCCCACATCCAGGACGAGACCGGCAAGCTCCAGGTTTACGCCCAGGTGCAGGGACTCGGCGACAAATTCGCCTACTGGAAGCTTCTCGACATCGGCGACATCATCGGCGGAGAAGGAACGCTCTTCACCACCAAGACCGGCGAAAAGACCGTCCGCCTTTCCGACCTGAAAATCCTCTCGAAATCGCTCCGGCCGATCCCCAGCCAGTGGTACGGCCTCGCCGATGTCGAGCAGCGCTATCGCCAGCGCTATGTCGACCTCATCGTCAACGAGGACGCCCGCAGGGTGCTTTTGCTCCGCGGCGGGATCGTCCGTGAAATCCGCGGCTTCTTCGAGGAGCGCGGCTTCATCGAGGTCGAGACGCCCATGATGCAGACCATCGCCGGCGGGGCCGCGGCGCGTCCCTTCGTCACCCGGCACAACGCGCTCGGCATCGATCTCTACATGCGCATCGCGCCGGAACTTTACCTGAAGCGGCTGCTCGTCGGCGGCTTCACGAAGGTCTTCGAGATCAACCGCAATTTCCGCAACGAAGGCATCTCGCGCCGCCATAATCCCGAGTTCACCATGCTCGAAGCCTACTGGGCCTACGCCGATTTCGAGGCGATGGCGCAGCTTGTCGAGGACCTCATCACCACCGTCGCGCGGAAGGTCATGGGCGCGCTTCAGGTCGGAGGCCGTGCCGAGGACAAGGAGAAAGGGATCGCGGCCATTGCTCCGATCGACCTCACCGGTCCGTGGCCAAGGAAGCCCTACCGCGAACTCGTCAAGGCCGTCGCGGGCGAGGACTGGTTCACGATCACCGCCGAAGAACGCCGCGAGCGGTGCGGCAAACTTGGCGTTGAAGTCTCGCCCGCCATGGAGGACTTCGAAGTCACCAACCAGGTCTTCGAAAAACTCGTCGAGGCCAGGACGCGCAATCCTCTTTTCGTCACCCACCTGCCCAAGGAACTCGTCCCGTTGGCCAGGCAGAACAACGCCGACCCGACCGTGGTCGATGTCTTCGAACTCATCATCGGCGGCCAGGAAATCTCCCCCGGCTACAGCGAGTTGAACAACCCGGTCATCCAGCGCGAGCGCTTGCAGCACCAATCCGGCGAAGAGCAGCAGAACATCGACGAGGACTTCCTTACCGCGCTCGAACACGGGATGCCCCCCGCCGGCGGCATTGGCATCGGCATCGACCGCCTCGTGATGACCCTGACCGGCGCCGAATCGATTCGCGACGTGATCCTCTTCCCCCTCCTCAAGCCGAAAGGGTAGGTGATTCGCAGCCGCGCCCGTAAGAACGTGGCCCCCACCGCCGAGGGATGCGTCCCCGCGGCGGTGGCCGCGAATTCGGGCCGGTCGAAGCGCCTTGCAGGAACAGGCCGGGCGGCCCTATAGTTCCCCTTGGGGAGTTGACTCCCATACATGCAATGATAAGCCCTCGAAGACAATACCTGCTCGAGGAAATCTTTGGCTTGGCGGTGGCCTGTCCTTATGACCAAGGCAATCCGTGTAATTGCCCCTTGCACGAACTCAGAAAAAAGAGCCTGAGGGAAAGATATGAATGGCTTCGTGAGTTGAGCGAGGAAGAATTGCAGAATATTCTGACCTATCACCGAAAGTGTTTGGACGAAAAACAAAAATCCAGCATAGGGATAAAGATCACGCTCGAAACCGTGCAGACCTCCACCGGAATCATCCGGCCAATATCCCGGCAAATACCCCGCCAGCTTTAACGACAGACTTTTGTTCCTTGTTCCCACATGGAGATTGGGAACAAGTCTCCATGAACTTCATTCACCACGCCGCAGGAAAATGGGGGGGGTTCGGCAACCCCAAAGGGGTTGTGATCACTCAGCTCAGGGTTGGCGTAGCAACGCCTACCCTGGGTGGACTTCACGTCGGGTCAACCCTGAAAGGGTTGTATCAAGGACCGCCGCGGATTGGCTTCAACTCCTTCAGAGTTGGGGACCTGAAATAAAGAACCCCGCCGCAAGCAGCGGGGTATTGGGGAACAAATGTCAGATTATGATATATCGCCGCAAGCGGCGGGGAATTTACCCGGAGAGATTGAACCTACCCAGGGTAGCTCGTTCCGAGCAACCCTGGGCTGAGTGATACCATTTCTCAATAAAATTTATTCTTTACCCTTCCGTCATCCCGAGCTTGTCGAGGGATCAGTTCCGCCTCGGTAAAACCCCTCCGAACTGATCCCTCGACAAGCTCAGGATGACCGATTGTTTAGACCAAAATCAATTTGGAATTGGTATGATTCCAATCCTTACAGGATTGGCAGCTAACCGCACCGAGCTAATTTCGCGGTAGGGAAATGGAAATCAGGTGTTAGTGTTGCCAATCTCGGTTTGGGGTTCGCATACTCGGGGGATGCCGACACAACGTTCCGAGGCGCTCGAAGCCGCGCGAATGAACCCGGAGCGGAGTCTGCGCACGGGCCGGGGGTCCGCGCTCCGGGGGATTCTCATCAACGGCGCGCTCGGCGCCGCGAAGCTGGCGGCAGGCGTGCTCGGGCATTCGTACGCGTTGATCGCCGATGCGTCCGAGTCCTTCGCCGACGTCCTCGGTTCATGCGTGACGCTCTATGGTCTGCGTCTCGCGGCCGAACCGGCGGACCAGACGCATCCGGCGGGGCATGGCAGGGCCGAAACGCTCGCTTCGGCGGTGACGGCCCTCGCGTTGACCGGCGTCGGGGCGTTGATTTTCTGGCAGGCGGCGCTGTCGCTCTACGTGCCGCGCCCCGCGCCGAGTCCGTTGACCCTGCTGGTTTTGGTGCCGGTGATTTTCGTCAAGGAGCGGATGTTCCATTGGATGCGCGCCCGCGGGAAGGAAATCGGCAGCCTGGCCGTGGTCGCCGACGCGTGGCATCAGCGCAGCGACGTGGTGACCTCGGTGGCGGCGCTGATGGGCATCACCGTGGCGTGGGCGGGCGGTCCGGCCTGGAGCCACGCCGACAGTTGGGCGGCGATCGCGGCCAGCTTGTGGCTGATGGGAACCGGGCTGTGGCTGCTCGGGCCGGCGCTGCACGAATTGATGGAGGGTTCGGTCGACCCGGCGCTGCTGGAGTTTATCCATGAAACCAGCGGCAATTGTCCGGGGATCAAGGGTGTCGACAAGGTTTGGGTGCGCAAGCTCGGGATGCGGCTGATGGTGGATCTCCATATCGAGGTCGATCCCCATATCTCCGTGCAGGAGGGGCATCGGCTGGCGCACGGTGTGAAGGCCAAATTGCAGGCCGAGCTGCCGCAGGTCCGCGATGTCATGGTGCATGTCGAGCCGTACGACGCGGAGCGGGCGAAGCGGTCCTATCGGATTCAAGCGGGCGGGACGCGGGAGGAGGGAAGAAGTAAAAAGGTAGAAGTTAGAAGGGGAAGGCAGGAGGGAGGAGAAGCATGAGCGCGTTTCCTCCCGAGCATGTGCGCGCCCATCTCGCCGCCCTGGGGTGCGACCTGGCGCGGGTCGAGGAGTCGTTCATTCATTCCGGCGGCGCGGGCGGGCAAAACGTGAACAAGGTGGCGACCTGCGTGCAGTTGCGTTACGAGCCGCGGAACATCCTCCTCAAGATGCAGGAGCATCGCACGCAGGCGTCGAACCGGCTGGCGGCGTGGAAATTATTGGCCGAACAATTGCGGCGGCTGCGCGACCGGCAGATCGAGGAGCGGCGCTCGGCGCGCGAGTTGAAGCGGCGGCAAAACGCCCCGAGGCCGCGCGGGATCAAGAAACAGTTTGTGGAGCTAAAGCGCCGGCGCGCGAAGACGCGGCAGGGACGACGGGACGTGGGGCAGGAGGAGTAAAGGCCCCGAACCACGGATATCGAGCCGTCGTCGTCCTCATACGATTTATACCCTTTTCCAACGCTATTGGTACCAATCGCCAGCCATCGGGTAGCCCGGCAACGACAGGCGTGCCTGTGTTGTCCGGGTGGCCGAAGGCCACAAGAGGCCACCCAAGAATGATGGAGTCAAGCTGACGTGCAGGCGCGGCTGGCTGCTTCTTGTGCGCTACGCGCACCCGGACAACAAGTTGTCCGGGCTACCCGACGCAATAGTATCATTAACGCCAAGAAGTGGTCTTACTTAAATCAAAACCGATCCAGATCGAAATTCCATTTGCGTTCGGCTTGAACGAGGGAATACTTAGTATAGTTGAGCGACTTCTCAGGATGAGGAGTAAGCTTGTGGTTTATCCAGATGGCGCACGTATGAAACAGCTATTGAATATTCTCCACATAGAAGATTCGGAGGAGGATTGCGAATTGATCCGGCAATTGCTGGTAAACGAGGGCTTTCAGTGTCAGGTCACGCGGGTCGATGCCGCGCTCCAGGTTTTCGACGAACTGGTAAAGAACCCCTACGATCTCATTTTGGCCGACTGCAAACTGCCTAACTTTAATGGATTGCGGGCGTTGGAATTTGCCCGTGCGTTGAAGCCGCAAATCCCCTTCATTTTTGTCTCGGGGACCATAGGGGAAGACGCCGCGATCGAATCCCTTCGCAATGGGGCGACCGATTATGTCCTGAAGGACCGGCTTTCCCGGCTGGTTCCGGCGGTGCGCCGCGCGCTGGACGAGGCGGAGGAGCGAAAGATGTGCCGTCAGTTGCAGCAGCGTTTGCACGAAGCCGAACGCCTGGAAGCGATCAGCACGCTGGCCAACGGCATCGCCCATGACTTCAATAACATTCTGACCATCATCTTGGGCCATGCCTCCCTGCTCACGGTCGAGAATGAGAACCCGGATCGCGTCCTGCAAGTCAGCGGCACGATCTCCGAGGCGGTCCGGCGCGGTTCGGAGATCGTGCAGCAGCTTCTCGCCTTTGCCCGCAAGAGCGACGGTCATGTCGCCCCGTCCGACCTCAACCGCTATATTCAAACGCATGTGGATGTGCTCAAGGAAAGGCTGCCCTCCCGGGTCGCATTGACATTTGAGCTGTCCGAAAACTTGCCGAACATCCTGATGGACGTCAGCCAGGTGGACCGAATCCTCCTGAATCTAATCGCGAATTCCATCGACGCCATGTCCGCCAGCGGCCGCATCACGCTCTCAACCAGGCTCGTGAGCGCGGCGGAATTGCCGGAGTTGCTGCCCGAGTTGGCCAGCGAAAATTACGTTTGCCTCACCGTTGCCGACACCGGCAGGGGCATCGACTCCACCACGCGTGAGCATGTCTTCGAACCCTTTTTCACGACCAAGGAACGCGGACACGGAACCGGCCTGGGGCTGCCGGTTGTCTACGGGCTGATGCAGGCCCATCACGGCTACGTCGACGTAAAATCCGAGATGGGCAAGGGCACGGCGATTTCCCTTTTCTTCCCGGTGCCCAAGCCGAATCCGGGGAAGGCGGCGCCGGTCGCGCGCGGCTCCGACCCGGCCCTGAGCGGTTCGGAAACGATTCTCGTCGTCGAGGACGAGGGGGATGTCCGTTTTTTCCTCGAGACCATCTTCAAGAGTCACGGCTACCATGTCCTTTGCGCCGCCGATTCCGAACAAGCCCTGAATTTGTTCAGGGAGCATCAAGACGAAATTGGGCTGGTTTTCTCGGATATCGGACTTCCCAAAGTGGACGGCATAACCCTGTGCAATAAACTGAGAACGCTCAAGCCGGGCCTCCGCATTATCCTCGCCAGCGGCTATCCCACGAAGGAATTCAAGGAGCGCATCAACGCATTGGGTCCGGAGGCCTTTCTTTCCAAGCCGTACAACGCGGATGATATCCTCCAAACGGTGAGGAATGTCTTGAACGGCGCCAACGTGCTGCATCTGGCCGCCGCCTGATCCGGGCAACACCGCAATCAAGTCGTGACCGGGCGCCTCGAAGTTCTCTATAACCCGCCGTGGGGCTGACCGCAAGCGCGCTCCCCGGCTTCTTTCTCCACCCATGCATCCGCTCGATCCTCTCCTCAAGAAAAACAGGGAATGGTCCGAAAACATTCGCAGGCGCGACCCCGAATTTTTCCAGACCTTGTCCCGTCAGCAGACGCCCGAATATCTCTGGATTGGCTGCTCCGACAGCCGTGTTCCCGCCAACGAGATCTGCGGCCTGCTGCCCGGTGAGATCTTCGTCCATCGCAATGTCGCCAACATCGTGGTTCACAGCGACCTGAACTGCCTTTCCGTCATGCAATACGCCGTCGACGTTCTCCGCGTCAAACACATCCTCATCGTCGGGCACTATGGCTGCGGCGGCGTTCGCGCGGCCCTCGGCACAAAAAAACTGGGCCTCATCGACAATTGGCTGCGTCATGTGCAGGACGTCGCCATGAAGTACGCCGACCACCTTTCCTGCCAGCGCGATGACTCGGCCCGCGTGGACCGTCTCTGCGAGCTCAACGTGATCGCGCAGGTGCTCAACGCCGCGCAGACGACCATCGTCCAAAACGCATGGGAAAGAGGGCAGGACCTCGCCATTCACGGCTGGGTCTACGGCCTCAGGGACGGCTTGGTGCGCCACCTCGGCATCAGCCTTTCCACCCCGGACGAACTCGCCGCCGCCTTGAAAACATCCTGGGGAAAAAACTCGGCTTCCCTGCCGAATCCGTAGGGCCTGTTAACACTATTTTATGGACAGATCGCTCGTACTCGGAAAAGCCATCCTGAAAGGATGGCCGTCACTCAGCCCAGGGTTGGCGCGGGGGACAACGTCCCACGCGCCTACCCTGGGTCAACGGCAAAGAGGGCCAACCCTGAAAGGGTTGAATCAGTCCACCACCGTTGAGACGGCTTCAACCCTTTCAGGGTTGTACGTTTCCCAACCTACCCAGGGTAGGCGCTGCCGCGCCAACCCTGGGCTGAGTGATTGCAACCCCGTTGGGGTTGCCGCCGACAACCGACATGAGTGTTAACAGGACCTAAGAGAATATCCGCCATGCCCATGCGAGCCACTTGGATCTTTTTCGCGGTTCTCCTGCTGGCTCTCGCCGGCTATGCCTATCTCCGGAATCCCGGCGTTTTTGCCGCGGCATCGCCCATTTCCACTTTGATTCAGGGGAAATTAATTTCCGCGAATAAAAGTCCCTTTGCTTTCCCCGCGAATGCCCCCGCCGCATCGATTCGATACTATGCGATTTACTACTCGGCGCAGTGGTGTCCTCCCTGCCACGCCTTCACGCCGGTTTTGGTCGAGTGGTACAAGAAGTTCAAGCCCTCGCATCCGAACTTCGAGCTTATCTTCGTCAGCGAAGACCGCGACGAGGCCGCCATGATCGAGTACATGAAGGAGATGGCGATGCCCTGGCCCGCCATGCGCTTTGGCGATCTCAAACATGACGGCGGTTTCAAAGGCTCCGGCATCGAGAAATTCGCGGGCACGGGCATTCCCGACCTCGTCTTGGTCGACGCCGACGGCAAGGTCTTATCCGACAGCTTCTCGTGGACCGGCTCCTACCTTGGCCCCCAGCGTGTGCTTGACGACATCGAAAAGCTCGTCGGGCCCGGAGTGCCCGCGCCGCCCGCGCAACCGGCCGCGCCTGCTCCAGCTATCGCCCCTGTTGTTTCCAAGCCGCCACCGCCGCCGCTCGCGGCCCCCGCCAAGCCTTCCCCCGCGCCCGTGACGTCCGCGGACTCCGCTCCGGAGGCCCCTTCATCGTCGATCCCGTTCAAACCATGGGCGCCTCTTGACGTGATGCCGTCGCAACCCAACTGGACGTGGGAAACATTGGACGGCATGACCTATCACAATGTCGTCGTGACGAAAATCGAATCGGATACCGTCGCGATCATCCATTCGATGGGCGTGGCTCACATTCCCATTGCCACCCTTCCGCGGGAGATTCAAAAGCGGCTGAACTACGATCCGGCCGCGGCTGCCGCCACGCTCGCCGAAAACAAAAGAGAACTGGCGCATCCGTATTATACCATGGCTTCCCTGAAGGAAGCCCAAAGGGCGGCACGTCAATTGGATTGGCCGCTGGCTTGGATGTGCGGGAATCTGGCCGCTCTAAGCACCGCCAATCCCCAAGCCGGTTCGGAGGATGACCTGACCCGGATGGCGCTGAACCACCTCAAATCGCAGGCCGTCATTATCTTTCTCGACGGCAATGCGGATCTTCCGGCTTTGTCCCCCATCATTCGCGATCAGCAATTTTTCCAATACGACGATGGCCCCGTGCCCGACGGCCACCATTTCTACTCCCCTAAAATTGTGTTTTCCGACGCGAATGTCACGAAGGCTTTTGGGCGCGTCTCGTTTACGCAAATGAAGGCGTACGGCGCGGCGGCGATCGATGGGGTCCTTGCCGCCATCCCCAAGGACCCCATCGCCCCGTCCACCTCGAATGGGCAAATAGCGAGCGCACCAGCGGGGCCTGCTCCTTCGCCAATCGCCGCCCCTTCCCCCGCGCCCGCGGCTGCCGTGACCCCTGCGGCCTCTGCTCCGGCGGCCCAATCATCGCCGGATACGGTCAAACCATGGGCGCCTACCGACATGCTGCCTTCGCAGCCAAACTGGACGTGGGAGACATTGGACGGCAGGACTTATCAGAATGTTGTCGTGACCAAAATTGAACCCGATACCATCGCAATCACCCATTCGCTCGGCGTGGCCCATATCCCCATCAATCTGCTTCCGTCGGACATTCGAAAAAAACTCAACTACGTTCCCCACGCGGCATCGCAAGCCGCGCCTTGAACCGGTAGCCGCCCGGCCGAAGGCCGCGATTTGCGAAAAGCTAGGGCCTGTTCACACTAATGTCGGTTGTTCGCAGCAACCCCAACGGGGTTGCAATCATTCAGCCCAGGGTTGGCGCACCAGCGTTGGCGCACCAGCGCCTACCTGGGTAGGCTGAGAAACGGACAACCCTGAAAGGGTTGAAGCCTGCCCAGCGGTAGTGGACTGATCCAACCCTTTCAGGGTTGCTCCTCTTTGCCCTCGACCCAGGGTAGGCGCGTGGGACGTTGTCCCCCGCGCCAACCCTGGGCTGAATGATGGCCATCCTTTCAGGATGGCTTCTCCGAGTATGATCAATCTGTCGATAAATAGTGTTAACAGGTCCTAGGGCCTGCTATGGAAACAGCCCCCTAATGAGGACTCCCCTGGATATTGGCGCCCCAGCCATGGGAATCGTCGTGGGAGAGGCCGGGTTCCAGAGCGGGCGTCGAGTCATCCGAACTCTGGCTGGTTGTCGCGCAACCTGTTTGCACGATGACAACCCCAAGTAGAAGGATCAATTTTAGAACTTTGAAGTCCATATTCCAGTGAGAGGCGACGGCTTGATCGGCCCATCCTCGGACGAGCCTGCTAATGACATACGCCCAATGGGTCCGCCGGTAAACGCGAATAACCGATGTAGACGGGCCGATGGGAACCCTTCTTGGACAAGATGCGGGAACACTCGCAGTATTGCCTGAGATTGTGGGTCTCGAACTTCCTCATCTCGTGCTCGGCAAGGGAGATTTCATCTTCCTCCGAGATCTCAATGGCGAGCACCGGGCAGGGCGCCATTTCCTGGATAGGCGCGACCTTCCCGCCGCTGAACGGGTAGCCGGCCCCGGTTAGAGGACGGGTGGTGATGATCAGCAAATCGGCGCCAAGCTTCCGCGCCTCAATCAAAATCTCTTTTTGCGGGTCACCGGAGAGGATGCGCGCGTCGAACTTCACATCGGCGGGGAGAAAACGTTTGGCCGCGATTTGCAACAACCTGAACCGCTCCCGCGCCAAAGCACCCGCCTCGCTCATAAAATGAGCGGCGCCTTTCCAGAGGCAAACCGCCCGGATCGATCACGTTGATCAACACCACCTCGGACCGCAGGGGATGGGCCATGGTTCCCGCCAATTGCACCGCCTTGTCGCAACGCACGGTGAGATCGTGTGGGACGACAATGTGGTGGAACACCACGTCCGACTGAACATTCGTTTCGATCTTCATGGGGTCATCTCCCTACAATTACTCACGGTACACACAAGTCCATGCCCCCCCTTTGCGTATTTTGTCGAATGCCCTCCATGGCTTGCGGAAGCCGATCGGCGCGTCAAGGTTGCGTCCGTGGCAGCGGCGGTATGGCCTTCTCCTTATTCGCCTGCTCCTGGCCCAGCCCCATGCTCAGCGCCGTTATCCCGGCAAGACCGCCCAATTGCATTGTATCCACAACGGAACTCGGCACGATGACGATGGTGGAGTTGCTTTTTAGGCCCTCGTAAAGCATGTTCATGGCCCTCAAGTGCAGGGCCGTGGGGTTGTTGACGTAGGTCTTGGCGGCCTCGCCGAATTTCTCCGCCACCTGCCGCTCCGAATCTCCCAGGATCACGCGGGCCTGGCGTTCCCGCTCGGCCTGGGCCTGCATCGACATCGCGTCCTCCAGGGCCGAGGGGATCAGGACGTCCTTGACCTCGACCGAAAGGACTTTGACGCCCCAAGGCTCGGTGCGCTCGTCGATGATCCTCTGCAACTCGTTGCTGATTTTGTCCCGGCCCTCGAGCATGTCGGAAAGCATGGTCTTGCCGATGACATCGCGCAGGGCCGTTTGCGAGGCCCAACTGATGGCGCTCCGATAGTCGGCCACGTCCAGGGCGGCCTTCTTGGGGTCGAAGACTTGCCAGAAGAGAACGGCATCCACGTCGACCGGCACCGTGTCCTTGGTCAGCGTCTTTTCCGCCTTGAAGGACGTCGGGATCACCCGCGTGTCGATCCAGTAGGGAATCATGTCGATGACCGGAATGATGAAAAAGAGCCCCGGCCCCTTCAGCGCGTGGAAGCGCCCCAGCCGCAAAACCACCGCCCGGTCCCACTGGTCCGCAACCTTGATCGCGGAAGAAACGATGATGGCGAATACGAAGGTGACGACGCCGATCGCCGCGCCGGCCACATCTGAAATGCCGGACACGATGGCGGCGAAGAGTCCTCCAACGCCAAGAATGACAAAAAACACCAAGGTTGAGACTGAGTTGGGTTTTCTCATGGGAATTGCCTTTCAAGCAGGGCCTCAACCCAGCACATGGTGGCGCAGTTCCACCAGTTTCTTTGCCTCCTTCTCCCTGAAGTCGGGAGACGAAACCAACTGCGCGATCAGGCGCGCCGCTTCGTCGACGGAAATACGGTCCGTGTTGAAGACCATGTCGTAACGCGTCGGATCATCGAGATTGGAGTTAAAATAGGTCGAGACAAACTGGCGGCGCTGATCATCGACCTTTTTTACTTCCGCCGCCGCCTCATCCCGCGAACATTGTTTGCTCTCCGCCACCCGCTCCACCCGCCGGTCGAACGAACCGATGATCCGGATGTGCGCCGCCCGGGGAAATTTGGCCGTGATCACATGCGCCCCCCGTCCGACAAAAATGACGTGACCGATCCTCGCCAGACGAACGATGGTCCGCGTCATATTTTCTATCATGGTCGCGCCGGGAACGGAAATGCCCAAAATCCCCTCGATATGCTCCTCGATCGACAACGTCTGTTCACCGGAAAAAAAACCCTTGATCCGGTTCGGCAAGTGATGATCTTCAATCACTCGCTCGGCAATGCTCTTATCGACGACAACCCACGGATGCTTGCCATGGCTCATCTCGGTCAGGATTTCAGATGCCCGGAAGGCAATCGCTTCGCCCTCCGTGCCCCGTTGCCTGGAAATAGTCACAATGGGACTCGTCCCATTCGCCGTCCACTTCTCCCGTTCCTTCGCTTCCAGAAAAGCCGCGACAATGTAAGGATCATTTTTCATGGCCAACCCATCCTTTCCACGACTCTCATCATCTCGGGAGTCATCGTCAACCTAAACCATAAAAACAAATCCGCTTTTCTTTTTTTGTCGGCTATTGATCGTCTCTTGTTTCTCGCGGAATAAAGCCCGGCTTTGTCCGTTGCGTACCGCAGGAGCCACTGTGCCCGCACTTGCCTTTTTTTGAGCGCGGCCACTCCTTTCATGGGAAATTTTCCATGGTCTCACCGCCATATTCCCATGATGCCGGCGTACACACCCAAACCGGCGGTGCACAGGACGATCAAGCCTACCAGCCACGCATACCACCCTTTGAGCCGCCAAGGCTCCGGCAGCGCCTTGCGCGCCAATAGAAATAAAAAGCCCAGGACGATGGGCAGCAGGAGGGCGTTCATCACATTCACGTCGATGGCGAGCTTGACCAGGTTGACGCCGGAAAGCACGATTCCCGCTCCAATCAGCAGGCTGACCACATAGATGCCGTAGAACCATGGCGCTTCAAAGGGATGGTGCGCCAGAGAACGTTTGTAACCGGCCACTTCCCCCAATCCCCATGCCGCCGTGAGTGAAACGACGATGGTCGCCACCAAGGCCGCACCCAATATGCCCATCGCGAATATCATTTTGCCCCAAAAAGGGCCAAGGAAAGGAATCAAAGCATCGGCGATTTGTTGCACGGTATCCAAAGAAGCATTGGGATTCTTGGCGCCGATGGTTGTGGCGGCAAGAACCAGGATTGCCACCATGATGCTTTGGGTTACAAATGCTCCGATGGCGGTATCCCATCGGGCGGGCGTAAGGTGCGAAATATCCAGTCCTTTGTCCACCACCGCCGATTGTTGGTAGAAAATCATCCACGGCATGATGACCGCCCCCATGTTACTGGCCAGCAGGAACAGGTATTGCCGGTCGCCCAGTGGCATGTGTGCCATGCCGTGGAGCATCGCCGTGGGACTGGGATGCGACACCAAGGCAACCGCGACGAAGGCCAGTTCAAAGAGGCCGAGCAGGATCGCCAGCACCTCCACTTGCCGATAGCTTCCGGTTGCCACCACCACCACCAGAAAAACCACGGTAAGCCCTATGCTGACCCACGGCGAAACACCAAAAAGCAATCCGACGCCGGCAATGCCCGAAAATTCGGTCAGCATCGCCCCCACGCATGACGCCAGCAATGTGCCGACGGAGAGCCAGGCCCAGCCCTTGCCGAAATGCTCGGCGATCAATTCTCCGTGTCCTTTGCGCGTGGCCAGTCCCAGCCGAACGGTCAATTCCTGCACCATAAAAAGAATCGGGATGAGCACCAGTTGCAGCAGCAGCAAGCGATAACCCCATTGCGCGCCACTTTGCGCGGCAACAATCGCGCTGCCGGCGTCCGTGTCGGCCAACATCACCACCAAACCGGGGCCGAATACGACCAACGCCAATTTCCAGGGGGAAAGTGGCGGCAAGGCAGACGCCTCTGTTTGCGGATTGTTAATTTTTAATACGGTGTTCATGTCGAAGCCGCCCATTTCCAAGCTGCTGTTCGTCTGTTTCATGCCCAGGTGCGCACTCGCCTCTTCTGACCGAATGGGCCATTCCGATATAAGAAAAGCTTATCGTTCCGGTCGGAACGCGCTATCGTTTGGTTGCTAAAAATTGACGTTAAGTTGCGCTAATATCCGTGGCCGCGCTCGTAAGAGCGTGCGTGATGATTTTTCAGGCCGCCAAATGCTTCCGGATCGGCGCGAGCACGCGCTCCGCCACCGGCTGCAAAAGCGCCTCGTCGCGGGTCTCCACCAGCAGCCGGATTTTCGGCTCGGTGCCCGAGTAGCGGAGCAGAATGCGGCCGTTCGATCCGAGTTCCTTCTCGACGGCCTTCACCGTTTCCATCACCCCGGGCACTTGGTCGAGCGGAATCCGTTCGCGCACCTTGAGGTTCACCAAGAGCTGCGGATATTTTCTCATGCCGAGCCGCAACTGGCTCAGCGGCTTGCCGCTCGACTGCATGATCCGCAGCAGTTCCAGCGCCGTCACCAATCCGTCGCCGGTCGTGTTGTAATCGCGCAGGATCACGTGCCCCGATTGCTCCCCGCCCAGGTTCAGATCGTTTGCCAGCATCAGCTCCAGCACATAACGGTCCCCCACGCCCGCGCGTAAAACCTTTCCACCCGCCGCCGCGAAACATTCATCGAGGCCGAGATTGCTCATCACCGTGGCGACGAGCGTCTTTTTGGCAAGCTTGCCGCGCTTGAGCAGATCGAGTCCGATCACGGCCAGCACTTCGTCGCCGTCGAGAAGCGAACCGGTCTCGTCGCAGCAAATCAGCCGGTCCGCGTCGCCGTCGTGGGAAAGGCCGATCCGCGCTCCAAAATCGCGCGTCGCCTTCTGGATCGATTCCGGATGCGTGCTGCCGCAGCCCGCGTTGATGTTCACGCCGTTCGGCTCGATATTCATGGCCAGAACTTCGGCCCCCAGGCTGCCCAACACCATCGGTGTTGTCCCATAGGCCGCGCCATTTCCGGCATCGACCACCACGCGCACGCCTTTCAGATCAAGCCCCGCGCCGTACGCCTTCACCGCGAGTTCCGCGTAACGCTCCGGGCCGTTGGGCCAGACCTCGATCCGGCCGATCTTCGACCCGGTCGCGCCCTGCTTGCGCAGCGAGCCGCCGAGGATGAGGGCCTCGATTTCCAGCTCGAGCGCGTCGTCGCACTTGAGCCCGTCGCCCTTGAAGATTTTCAGCCCGTTATCCTCGAACGGATTGTGCGACGCGCTGATCACCACGCCCGCGCAGCCGTGCAGATGCCGCATCAGAAACGCGACGGCGGGAGTCGGCACCACGCCGACCAGGATCACGTCCACGCCCATGGCCGCCACGCCCGCCGCCACGGCCTGCTCGAGCATCGGACCCGAAAGCCGCGTGTCGCGGCCGATCACCACGGGTGGGCTGCCAGACTGGCCCAGTCCCGATCCCCCGAATTTCG
Organism: uncultured Verrucomicrobiae bacterium; assembly: GCA_963702985.1. Taxonomy (GTDB): domain Bacteria; phylum Verrucomicrobiota; class Verrucomicrobiia; order Methylacidiphilales; family UBA1321; genus JABDGH01. The sequence continues at coordinate 2,508,532 of OY969777.1, read as the reverse complement.
CCGCCACGGCGCGGCCAAAAGCGACCGCCAGTTCCGGCGTCAACGGCTCCTCGTTGGCGCGCCCGCGAATGCCGTCCGTTCCGAAGAGCCGCGATTGAACGCCCATAAATCTCGTAAACCGGATCTGATTACTTCGGGTTGTTGATGGAGACCAGTTCGATCTCGAAAATCAGCGTCGCATTCGGCGGCACCGCATCGCCGGCGCCCTGCATGCCGTATCCGAGCTGGGGCGGAATGATCAGCTTGCGCTTGCCGCCGACCTTCATGGTCGAGGTGCCCTCGGTCCAGCCCGCGATCAACGACGTCACGCCCTGGACGTAATCGAAGGTGCCTCCATGGTCCGCCGACGCGTCGAATTTCGTGCCATCCAGCAGCTTGCCCACGTAATTCACCGACACATGATCGCCCGTCTTCACCGCCGCGCCCGTGCCCACGACGATGTCGACATATTTCAATCCCGAAGGCGTGGCGATGATGGGCTTGCCAGTATCCTTGTCCTTTTCGACACTGGCACCGGCCGGCGCGGGCGCATTCGTCTGCGCCTGGGCGGAGCTGGAAAAAATCAGGCTTGTCGCGCCGAACGACAACACCACGAAAAGCATTGCGGCAAAGATGACTCGGCGATAACGGAGGGTGGGAAGCAATTTCATAGAAGCGTTGAGTAAAGATCAAACGCCGAAAAAAAGCGAGACTTCTAAGGGTAGGGACGCGAGTCCCTTCGCGTCCCATCCATTAATCGGACGGCAGGGGACTGCCGTCCCTACCCGACGGAATTCCAGAGCCGCGCGTAAACGCCCTTTCGAGCCAGCAGTTCCGGCCCCGTGCCCGACTCGGCCACCCGCCCCTCCTCGAGCACATGGATGCAGTCGGCGTGATGGATCGTGCCCAGGCGGTGCGTCACGATCAGCGTGGTGAATCGCCGCATCAACACGTGGAGCGTCCCCATGATCTCCGCCTCCGTTTCCAGATCGAGCGCGCTCGTCGGTTCGTCGAGCAGCAGGATCGGCGCGTTCTTCAGAAACGCCCGCGCCAGGCCGATCCGCTGCTTCTGGCCGCCGCTGAGCCGCACCCCGCGCTCGCCCACCTGCGTCTCGTAACCGTGCGGCAATTTCCCGATGAACGCGTGCGCTTGCGCCGCCTCCGCCGCTGCCTGGATCTCGGCGCGGCTCGCTTCCGGCCGGCCGTAGGCGATGTTTTCCAGCACCGTGCCGGAGAGAAGCAGCGTATCCTGCAGCACCACGGAGATATTTGCCCGCAACGATTTTTTCGTCACGCGGCGCACGTCGCCGCCGTCGATCAAAACGCGGCCCGCGTTCGGATCGTAAAAGCGCGGCACGAGCGAGAGCATCGTGGTCTTCCCGGCGCCCGTGCCGCCGACCAGCGCGACGGTCTGACCCGGCTTCACGTTGAGCGTGATCCCGCTCAGGATCGGATGCTCCGGCTCGTAGGCGAACGCGACGTTCTCGAAAGCGATCTCGCCCCGGGCGCGCGGCATCGGTTTCGCTCCCGGCATTTCGGGCACCGAATCCTCCGCGTCGAGGATTTCAAACACGCGCTGCATTCCCGCCGCCGCGCCCTCGAGCGCCCACGCGGTGTAGCTCAACTGCTCGAGCGGCTGGTAAAGCATCGCGACGTAAGCGAGAAAAAGCGTGAGCTGCCCCACGGTCAGCCGCCCTTCGAGGATGTGGAGCGTCGCCACATATAAGACCAGCGACAATCCCAGCGCCATCACGCCGGACACGGCCAGGCTCGAAATCGCGTTGGTGATGGTGAGATTCAAATTGGCCGCGTAGCTCTGCCGGGCCTCGCGCACGAATTCGCGCACCTCGTATTCCTCCTGCCCGAAGGCGTGGACGATGCGGATGCTCGTCAGCCCCTCGCTGGCCCGCGCGAGCACGTCGCTCTCCTCCTGCTGCAAGGTGGTCGTCTGCCGCCGCACGCGCGCGGAGAAAAAATAAATCGTGATCCACAAAAGCGGGAGGATGAGCAGCGACACGCCCGCAAGCGCGAGGTCCATCCGGGCCATGACGGCAAACGTCATCAGCAGCGTGATGACCGAACCGAAGACCGTGTCGAAGCCGCGATTGTAGAAGGTCTGGATCGCCTGCGAATCGTAGGCCACGCGAAAGGTCGAGTCGCCGCTGCGCCGCCGGTCATGGAAATGGAGCGGCAGGTATTGGAGATAGGAATAGAGCTGGGTGCGCAGTTGCAGCAGCGCCTTGAGCCCGATCTCGATCGAGACGTAATTCCGCCAAAAGCCGAGCAGTCCCGCCAGCAGGTAGATCACCACCATCGCCACAGCGGCGAACAGCGCCGCTCCGCCGGGGAAAAAGTGAGGCCGTGCCAGTGGACTTCACCGTGCGCGCCGACCTTGACGACATGATCGATCACCCACTGGACCGGCACGTATTTAAGCAGGCTGAAACCCACGCCGATGACGAGCAGGATCATGCTGAAACAAATCGTGCCCAGGTAGGGCCGGTAGTAGCCGATGACGCGGCGGTAGAGGTTCATGGTTTCAGGTGTAGCGGCGGTCTAGGACCGTCGCACTATCAAACCTGTCATCCTGAGCTTGTCGAAGGGGCGGGTCGAAGGAACCGTCGCCATGGCATCTAAAGCGCTTTCCGAAATTCCTCGATTGTCATTCCAGCCTCCTTCACGATATACCCCATGGTAAAGGCATTGATAGGGTTGTTGCGCGGCACAATAAGCGTCCTCATGCCATCGGACAAAATCATATGCTTGCCTTGACGAATAATCCGGAATCCTCGCTTTTCCAGTACGCGGACGGCCTGAAGGTGATTGATGCCGGGCAGCTTGGGCACGGTTAAATTGCGACCTCGACTTCGCGAACTTCAGGGCGCTCTGAATCATCACCCATGATCCCTAAATATTCCCGGATCGCCACCCGGATATTTTGCAGCGCCTCCTCCTCCGTCTTCCCCTGAGAGCAACAACCCGGCAGACTGGGGCAGATCACAGCATACCCTTCCTCGGACTTGATCAGGGTCACATGATAACTCATGGAAAAAGAGTCGTAGGACTGGATCGGCTTGTCAAGGAACGCCTGCGAAGCGAAATTAGCGACGGTCATAGAGCGCCGGTCCCGCGGACGGCAGTAATTGTGGCGGCGGTCAGAGAGCGCCGCTACACTAATCAGGCATGGACGATTTGTTCACCTCCGATTCGACAACGGCGGGAAATGGCGGAACGATTTCACCCAACGCCCCGCTGGCCGCGCGGTTCCGTCCCCGCACGTTGGAAGAGTTTATCGGCCAAGGCCACCTGCTTGCGCCGGGCAAGCCGTTGCGCCGTTTGATCGAGGCCGACCGGCTCACCTCGCTGATTCTTTTCGGGCCGCCGGGCGTGGGAAAAACGTCGCTGGCCGAGGTGATCGCGCGCCGCACCGCGTGCCACTTCGAGCGGCTCAACGGCGTCGAGGCGGCCGTCGCCGACCTGCGCCGCGTCCTGGCCGCCGCCGTCACGCGCCTGAAAGTGAATGGCCGGCGCACCGTCCTTTTCATCGACGAAATCCATCGCTTCAACAAGGCCCAGCAGGACGTGCTGCTGCCCGACGTCGAGGCGGGCTCGGTCCGGCTGATCGGCGCGACGACGCACAACCCGTCGTTCTACATCAACGGCCCGCTCGTCTCGCGTTCGCAGATTTTTCAGCTCGAACCGCTCAGCTCCGACGGAACTTTCCACGCTGATCGACGCCGCGCTGGCCGATCCCGAGCGCGGCCTGGGCAAGCTCAAGGTCGATCTGACGCCGGAAGCCCGCGCGCATCTCATCGCCACCTCGGAAGGCGACGCGCGGCGCGCGCTCAACGGCCTCGAAATCGCCGCACTCACCACGCCGCCGGATGCGGACGGCGTGGCGCGCATCGACGCCGCCGCCATCGAGGAGTGCGTGCAGAAAAAGCGGGTGCTCTACGACAAGGACGAGGACCAGCACTACGACACCATCTCGGCCTTCATCAAGTCGGTGCGCGGAAGCGATCCCGACTCGGCGCTCTACTGGCTGGCGAAGATGATCGAGGCGGGCGAGGACCCGCGCTTCATCGCGCGGCGGCTGATCATTCTGGCCAGCGAAGACATCGGGCTGGCCGATCCGCAGGGGCTCGTCGTCGCGGTCGCGGCGCTGCACGCGGTCGAGTTTATCGGCATGCCGGAAGGAAAGATTCCGCTCGCCGAAGCGACGCTTTACCTCGCCTGCGCGGCGAAAAGCAACTCGGCGGTGGCGGGCATCGGGAACGCGCTCGACGCCGTGCAAAAGGGCGAGGTCGTGCAGGTGCCGGCCTATCTTGCGCGACGCCCATTATCCAGGCGCGAAGCGGCTCGGACACGGCGAGGGCTACCAGTACAGCCACGACTTTCCGGGCGCGATCTCGCCGCAACGCTACGGCATCGAACCGGGCCGCTTTTTCCAGCCGACCGAGCACGGCTACGAAGCCAAGATCAAGGCCCGCCTCGCCGAGTGGGAGAAGCTGCGGGCGAATTCGGCGAAAAAGAAATCGTGATCGGCATCAGGCCAGCCGCAGGCCCGCTGGAGCGAACCGAGCGAAATCTTTTCGATTAAGCGTGGCAAGGGGCGCTCCTGCGCAGATGGCCGTCGCTGCGATGAAGCAGTCCGTCTGCGTTGCTCGTTTGCGGCCCGTCAGATTAAATAAGTTCGCTGCCATTTCGGCTTCCCGAACATCGAACGCCCTGATTCGGCCCTTTATCATACCAAATCCATCCGTGATTTCTTGAGAGGTCACGGGACCGTTTAAAAATTCGCTCCACGCTATGGCGCTAATCGCCAGCGTTTCTCCCGCGTTGAACCACGAGAGGACTTGCCGTTTGAGCGGAAAAGGCGACGTGACCAAACCGATCAAATAGTTCGTGTCGAGATGGATCATCCCCTTTTTTGTCCCGAAGCTCTGCGCTCCCGACGAATCTCCGCGCACCATTTGGCCGCGACTTTTGGCGAAATTCCACTGCCGGTGCGCTGAATGCGTAAGAATATCTCCAGAGGCGTCTCTTTTTTTTCTGGCACGGAGTCTTCCACAGCCACTTTCTCCACAGCCCGCCGAATGACCTCGGACTTGGGTACGCCCCAAGCCGTCGCCAATTCCTGGACGCGGTCCACCGTTTCCGGTTTCAAGGAATAAGTCACTTTGGATGTCGTTACGGCCATACTTTTATTATGGCCATAAGATTGCCGTAGTCAACGCAGCGCCGCTACAATTTCCGAAACGTGGCGAGGTAGGCGTAGCGGCCCGCGACGGATTGGAGGGTGAGCTTGCCGACGCCCTTCTCGTCGAGTTGGCGGAGATGGTCGAGCAGCTCGGGCCGGTGCCGGACGTGAAAGAGGTCGAGCCAGCGCTTGAGGACAAAGCGGAACCAGCGCGGCCAGCCGCCCTGGTCCCAAAAATCGACGACGTAGAGCGCGGCGCCGCGCTTGAGGTTGGCCAGCGCGGCATCGATGGCCTGCGGCCAGGTGGGGATCATCGAGAGCGAGTAGGAAAAGAAGGCCGCGTCGAAGGGCGCGTCGAGACCGAAGGTCCTGGCGTGGTCGAGTTCCTCGGCAAGGCAGTGCGCGAGGGTGATGCGCTCTTCGAGTCCGCGGGACTTCACCCTGGCGGCGGCTGTGGCCAGCATTTCGGTGGAGGCGTCGAGGCCGAAGCAGCGGACGCCGGGGCGCTGCCGGGCCAGGCGGATGAGATTGCGCGCGGTGCCGCAGCCGATTTCGAGGACGCAGTCGCCGGGCTGGAGTTCCATGTCGCGCAGGAGGCGGTCGCGGCCGAGCAGGTAATACTTGCGGGTAAAATCGTAGACGTATCGCGTCCAGCGGTACATCTCGTCCATTTCTTCGGTCGTGGCCATTGAGTTCGAGATTGAAGCCGGTCATGGACCGCCGCCGCGTCCTGGGCGCCGGAGGTAAGTGGGTCGTGCAGGACTCGAACCTGCAACCAAGTGCTTAAAAGGCGCCTGCTCTACCATTGAGCTAACGACCCGTTTGGGAGAGCCGCAAACAATATCCGATGGGTGGGCCGGGCATCAAGGAGTTTTGGGTGTAGACACCGCCGTAAGGCGGTGGGCTATTGATTGCCGTGCCACGCTTTTACGAGCGCGGCTGCATGAAAAGCTAGACCGCTTTTTCGCCGCGTTCCTCGGTGCGAATGCGGACGGCTTCCTCGATGGCCATAATGAAAATCTTGCCGTCGCCGATCTTGCCGGTCTTGGCCGCCCTTTGGACGGTTTCGATGGCCCGTTGGACCAAGTCCTCCCGCATCACGACTTCGATCTTCACTTTGGGCAGAAAATCGACGGTGTATTCGCTGCCGCGATAAATTTCGGTGTGGCCTTTTTGACGGCCAAAGCCTTTGACTTCGCTAACGGTGAGGCCTTCGATGCCTAACTCGGTCAGGGCTTCTTTGACTTCTTCCAACTTAAAAGGTTTGATGATGGCCTCGAGCTTGCGAAGGGACATGAGAAATTCTCCTTAAGGGTTCAATATGGGTTTTTAACTCTCGTATGAATACGAAGTTACATGTCTAAGCATTGACCATGCCAGAGGCAAGCTCGATTTTGCCTGCGCCTCTCAGGAATTCTTACGCCGTGTTGGATTTTGCTCAGGGGTGGATAGAAATATAGCGGCGCCCTAGAACCGTCGATAGCGGGGAAGAAACGCAACCCTGCTGGGGTTGGCAAAAAGTGCGACGGTTCCTTAGGCAGGTTCAGGACAGGCTGCGACCGCCACTGCATGGAAAATGAACACAGAAAACCCCGGGAACCTTGCGGCACCCGGGGTTTTCGAGGAACTAATTGATGAGAACCAATTAGAACGAGTAGACGGCTTCGAGCGAGAGTTCGCCTTGGAGCGCCGAGGATTTACCTGTCGTGCCCTTCGAAAGGTCATCCAAGCGAGCTTCAGCACGGGTCAGGAGGTTGTCCCAGATGGCGAAGGAGACCGTACCCGTGAGGCTGTAGTCATCCTGGCTGGCAGGAACAAAAGTACCGGCCTGGGTTAGGTAGCCACCAGCGCCGAACTTGGCGGCACCAATATCCGAGTGAAGGTACTCACCGCGACCGGCCAGCGTAATCGTCTTGGTCAGCTTGTACTGCGCGTAGAGCGCGGCGCCGTACCAAGAGTAGCTGTCATAACCGTAATCGAGGTTGAAGCCGAGGGTCAGGTTGCCGTTCTTGTCGAAGGTCGGAGTCCAGTTGCCCCAGATGTCATAGACAAAGAGTCCGGCCGTGGTCGGCGCCAAATTAACGCCAGCCGCGTTAAAATTCTTAGGAGTCGCAATATTAAGCTCGGAGTTCGGGCTATAGATAAACGACTGGGTGATGTTGGCGTTCTTGCCGGGGGCATTGAGCGTCAACTGGCCCGTGATCGCCTTGCCGCCAAACGTCTCGTCGCTGTTTTTGGGAAGACCGACTGTCGTGTTGGTAGGGCTGATTGAGTTGTTCCAACCATCCACCACACCGAACTTGGCTTCGACCGTGTCGTTGAACTTATAGTCGGCATAGACGCCGGTATGAGTCAGCGGAATCGCGTTGGTGAAGAGCAAGCCGCGGCTGAAGTTGGGGTTGGCGGGGCTTTCGATCACTTCATAACCGAGGAAGGTCACGAACTTGCCGGCGTAGATGTCCAAGCCGTTGCCGACCGGGATGCGGAACTTGACCAAGGCCTGCTCGAGAGCAATCCCGAACTACCGAACGCCACCGAAGGCGGTATCGGCGGATGAACTTGGCATCGGAACCGCACGATGACGTCGATGCGGAAACCGGCCGCCCATTCGTTCTTGTCCGGGAGAGCCTTTTCCAACGCGATCTTGACGGCGTTGACGTTGAAATTGTTGTTGTTCACGTCGAATTGATGCAGAAGAGCCTGGCCACCGCCAAAGCCGACGGCCGCGGCCACCGAATTGCTCGGTGTAGCTGACATCAACGTAGCCGCTGAGGGTGATGCCCTTCTGGGCGGTTTCGACATAGTTAATGCCCTGATCTTCGATGACCTTCTTGAGGTCCTTCTGATCCTTGGCATCCGTGGTGGTGGTCGCGTCATTGGCGAGCACGGGCAGAACCATGACTCCGGTCAGGGCGACTGCGCTTAGGGCTTTCAGTATCGTTTTCATTCGCTAATCTCCTAGGGTTTAGTGACTCGGCCAACCGCTTCTCTCCATGGGAAGCAACCGGCTTTGTCGGTTCATGAGGCCAGCCGCCTTTACCGCACATCTGTAACGGCTGGCATCTGCACTCGTTTTGGTGAGACTAAGGATCGCCATCAAATCGTCAATAATTTTTTTTATATTTTTTGAACGTTTCCAGGCGCCTCTATTTTCAGAGGTAAACAGGCCTTTTTCGGTCAGATCGGACAAACCCTTCTCCGAGCGCTCCCCCTTTTTTTTGAACATTTCCCGGCCGCAAGTGTCCATTCCTCTGTAAGTTCATTCATTCTCCTCCCCTGACCGGGCGGCGGCTCTCCGCGAGTCGCCGCCCGGTCTTTTTTGGGTAGGGACGGCAGTCTCGGCCGTCCCATTCCTTTATTTGGGACGCGAAGGGATTGACCTCCCGGTCTTTTCCAGTCAGAGGCCCTGAATATCTTTTCGCTATCGCGCAGGAATTCGCGTCCCTGCCCGTGACGCAAGAGACAGAAAATTAACGTGCGGCGTCCGCACACCGGCGCTAAATTAGAAGACTCCCGTGCGCGCGCTCATCGTCCTCTATCTTCTCGTTATTGGCGCCGTGGCTTTGCTGGCCCAGATGATCCTGCCGGTGATCTTCCCCCTTTTGAGCGTCGTCGGGTTCGGCTCGGCCCTCATTCCGCTGGTGGTGATCTACGCCAGCCTGGAGCTGGGCGACGAGCGCGCGCCCATTGTCGCCGCCATTTTGGGGGTTTTCCTGGATCTGACCTCCTCGCACCGGCTGGGCGCCTCGGCGCTGGTCTTGTTCTCGATTTCGGCCCTCATCGTGACCCAGGCCTACAGGCCCGAGTCGCATACCTGGCCTTTCCGGCTGATGTTTGTGCTCGTCGGGACGTTCGCCTTTTTCCTGCTGGACTACCTGCTGATCCTCGCCGAAACGGCCCGCTGGTACTGGCCCCTGGCGGTGTGGAGCAAGATCACTTTCGCCTCCCTCCTGAACCTGCTCCTCTGCCCCTTGTTCTTTTACCTGATCGGCCTGCCTCCCCGCCTCTGCGGATGGAAGCCGGACCGCGAACTCCAGGAAAGGACGTATGCTCGCTAACGATAGCCGCGTCCAAGGCTGGCGGCTGGGTGTGCTGGCGCTGCTGGTCTTTGCCGCCATCGGCGTGCTCCTGAGCCGGCTCTGGAACGTGCAGGTCGTCAATTCGAGCTCGGCCCGCGCGCGGTCGGAGGAGCAGACGACCGTCCGCGAGCGCATCGCGCCCGCCCGCGGAGCCATCTGCGACCGCAACGGCGTCATGCTGGCGGAAAACCGGCCCAGCTTCGACATCGACTTTTATCTCGGCGACCTGCGCCGCGCCTATGCCGAGAGCCACAAGGGCAACGTGCCCCGGCTTCATCTGCGCCCCACCAAGGAGGGCAAACCGCGTTCCGAGGACGATATCGTCGAGATCGTCCGGCGCAGCATCGAGCCGATCAAGGACACCCTCGACTTCACCGCGCCGCTTAATGAGAAAGAAATACGGGAGCACTTCCGCACCGATCCCGACCTGCCCTACCATTATATGAGGGACCTCGATTTCGCCACCGTGGCCAATTTCGAGGAACGCAATGCCGGGGTGTCGGGTATTCTGCATCGCGCAAAACCCGGCGCGCCAGTACACCTACGGCGCATTCGCGGCCCACATCCTCGGCTATGTCGGCAAGCCCGACAACCAGAACGAGCACCTGGCAAGCGACGGGACGCCTTACGAGACGATCGGCCGGCACGGGATCGAGGCGATCATGGACGCCCAATTGCAGGGCGAGCCGGGAAGCAGGATCCAGCGGGTTTCCTCCCAGGGCTATGTCGAGGGAGAAAGCTCCACGAGGATCGATCCCGACCATGGGCAGCACCCTTTACCTGACCATCGACGCCCGCGTCCAGTACATCGCCGAAACCGCCATGCGCCATGCCGGGATCGGACGCGGCGCGGTGGTGGTGATGGACCCGCGCAACGGCGACGTGCTGGCCCTGGTCTCCGTCCCGAGCTACGACCCGAACAAGTTCATCCCGAGGATCCCCGCCAAGGACTGGGAAGCGCTCAACCAGGACCCGACCGCCCCGCTGTTCAATCGCGCCCTGCATGCCTACCCACCGGGTTCAACCTACAAGATCATGGTCGCCCTGGCCGGGTTAAAGTCGGGCAACTGTACCGTCAATACCTCGTTCGACTGCCCGGGCGCGAATCCAGATCGACGACCACTCTTTCCAAAATTCGGACAGCTCCGCCGCCGGAGTCATGAGCCTCGTCCATGCCATCTGCGTCTCCAGCGACGTCTTCTTCTACCAGTACGGCATCAAGGCCGGCATCGAGGCCATCGACGCGATGGGCAAACTGGCCGGGTTCGGACACAAATGGGGCCTGCTCGGCGATGCCGACGAGGACGCGGGCATCTTGCCCGGCCCCGAGTGGATGAAGGAAAATGACAAATGGCTGATCAAGACCCACAACATCGATCACTGGAGCCGGGCCCAAACCGCCAACACCTCGATCGGCCAGGGTTTCGTCCTGACGACGCCGCTGCAAATGGCGACTTTCCTCTGCGCCGTGGCCAACGGAGGCACGGTTTACCAGCCGCGCCTCTACTCGCGCGTGGTCGATTACAAGGGCGACACCAAGGCCGAAATCCCGGAGGGGCAGGTCTACAGCGCGCTCGGCGTGAAACCCTCGGATTTAAAGGCCGTTCAGGAAGGGATGCGGGAGGTGGTCGCGGAAGGCACGGCCACGCTGGCCCAGATACCCGGCTACCAGATCGCGGGCAAAACCGGCACGGCACAGGCCTGGATCAAGGTCAACGGGGAGACGCACAGGGACTTGAAATGCTGGTTCTATTGCTACGGCCCCTTCGAGGCGCCCCGTTACGTCACCTGCGTGGTGGTCGAGGGCGGCGTCTGGGGCGGCACGAGCACCGCGCCCATCGCCCAGGAAATCATGAGCCGGCTCTTCGCCATGGACAAGGGCGCGGTCGAGAATGTCGCGTTCCTCCAACCGGCCGCGGGCAACTTCAACGGCATCGGCGCGGTCGACACGCAATCCAATATCAATTCCAACAAGCCGGCGGACGCCAAGACCCCAACGGCCACGACAACCACCACTCCCGCGACCGACACGACGGCCGCGACGGACACTATCGTCAATAACGACGCTTCCGTTAACACCCCGGCGGCCGATGCGCCGCCCTCCGCCCGCAGTTCCAATTCCAAGCGGCATGCGCATTAGCCGCGATTATTCTGGTGGCCCGGGCTACTTGTTGCCCGGGTTCGCGTGGAGCCATTCCACGCGAACAGGAGGTCACCGGAAGGTTTGTAATACCAATTCCAAATTGATTTTGGTCTAAACAATCGGTCATCCTGAGCTTGTCGAAGGATCAGTTCGGAGGGGTTTTACCGAGGCGGAACTGATCCCTCGACAAGCTCGGGATGACGGAAGGGTAAAGAATAAATTTTATTGAGAAATGGTATAAATCAACGGGCGACCTCCCGTGGCCTTCGGCCACCCGGACAACGAGTTGTCCGGGCCACCAGCAAGTGCCGCCGCACTCCGTGCGACGGTCCCGCGCTCGGAGATCGCGGGCTACCAACGGCTCATTCCACAAAAATCTTCCCGGCCCTGCGCCGCGCGAAACGGCCCGCGCTCAGGTTGACCTTCGCGGAGTCCACATTTTCCAGCAGCCCCCGCACCGCCTCCACATTGGCAAAGGAAATCGCCTTCACGCCATGCCCCTGCAGCCAGCGCAGGAGGGTCCGCCGCTGCTGGCCGAGGGGGGCCGCGCGCAGGGCCTTCACGGCAAGCTCGGGCGCGTTCGCCGCCGGCGCGCAAAGCGCATCGAGCCAGTCGCCCTCCGCGCGGGCGATCTCCGCCGCCCGGAACAGATTTTCCGCCACCTGCCTTCCGAATTGCTTCCGCAAATAAGGCAGCGCCCGACGCCGGATCAGGTTGCGCCGATGCCGCGTGTCGGCGTTGGTCGCGTCCTCGCGCCAGGTCAGTTTGCGCCGCCGCGCATAAGCCGCGATCTCCCTTTTCCAAACGCCCAGCCAGGGCCGATGCAGGATGAGTCCGCCGCGCTCGCTAAGAAATTCCATCCCGCGGCCCGCCGCGCCGCTGCCGCGCAGGAGTTGCATCAGGAACGTCTCGACTTGATCGTCGGCGTGGTGGGCCAGCACGAGATGCGGAATGCGAAATCGTCGCGCGGCCCGGGCGAAGAAAGCATAACGCGCCGCGCGGGCATCGGCTTCGCGGTGTCCCCTCGCCGCGGCCACGGCTGATGCGCGCATCTTTCCTCCCACATACTTCAGGCCGAGTCGACAGGCCAGCTCGCGCACCCAATCAGCATCCGCTCCGCTTTCGGCGCGCCAGCCATGGTCGAAGTGGAGAACCACCGGCTTGCGTCCGATTCTCACCAGGGCATGAAGCAACGCCACCGAATCGACGCCGCCCGACACGCCGGCCAGCAGCGACTCGGGCAGCGAGGCCAGCGCGGCCTCGCAACGAGTGAGGGGCAAAGGCATGGTTCCGGTTTACCGCATGCGCGGCGCAGCGCAATCCCGCCGTATGTTTGAACGCGAACCCAAACGGCCCTGGAAGGGCTGGATCTACCTGATCATGATCGTCGTTACCGCCGTGGCCGCGTATTATCTGGTTAGACCATTTTGGAATGTAATTTGGTAAAAACAGTTCTGTCATCCTGAGCTTGTCGAAGGATCAGTTCTGCTCGGGTGGCCCGGACTACTTTGTTGTCCGGGCGCGCGTAGCGCGCAGGAAGCGAAACCGCATCGAGCTGATCCTCGACAAGCCTTGAGATGTAAAGCTTGCTTGACATGTTTGCGGAGTCCTGGATGCTGTAAAGCAACCTTTACACCGAGGAGTTACATTATGCACGAACGCAAAACCTTCATCCGCTATCTGGTCGAAATGTTGGGGATTTTTTCCTTATATGCCCTGGTCCTGGTGCTTGTCCATCGATTTGGGTTTCCCATGCACAAAGGCATCGCGCGAACGCTGGTGCTGCTCAGCCCCATGGTGCCGCCCCTGCTGATGATTGCCGCCGTGCTGCGGTACTTTCGGCGGGTTGACGAATACGTGCGGCTAAGAATCTTGGAAAACTGGGCCCTAACGGCAGGCATTACCGCTGTGTCGACGTTCACCTACGGCTTTTTGGAGAACGCCGGATTTCCACGGCTCAGCATGTTCACGGTGTTTCCGATGATGGGCACAGTTTCAGGCGTCCTCTTTATCGTCCGGAGAATAGCCAGCCGATGAAAAATATTCTTCGGGAACTTCGCGCGGAGCGGGGCTGGAGTCAGGCCGACCTTGCAGATCGGCTTAAAGTTTCCCGGCAGACCATCAATGCCATTGAGACAGGCCGCTACGATCCAAGCTTGCCGCTGGCCTTCAAAATCTCCCGGCAGTTCAAGAAAAGAATCGAAGACATTTTTGATGCGAATGAGCGATGAAACTAACAAAGGATCGCTTCCTGTCGCCTTCGGCGACCCGGGCACAAGTAGTCCGGGCCACACGAAAGGCGCCTCCGTAGCGCGTCATTTGGCTTATCCGGCCTAACCGCCAGAAGATTTTAAGCCGCCGAGGCCATTTAGGATTTGCAACGCTAACGCCGTCTCGCCTTTTCGTGCGATGATGGTGGCATGACCAGTCAACTTCATCTCGATTTTCAGCGGTTCCGCATGAACCCTCTTCGCGAATCCGATACGCCTGATTCGCCTGATTCGCTTATTTTTTTCGCGTCAGATAACCGAACTGTTCCCTCGACAAGCTCGGGATGACGCGCCTTTAATTGAGTTTTACACCACCATGCCCTCCCTCAAAATCGACGTCCGCACATCCCCCGTCGGCTCGCCCGACCTCGTCACCTTCTTCATCAAGGGAAGCCCCCTTCCCGCCGGCGTTCCGGCCCCGGAATTCGACGCCGCGCTTTGCAGCACCGTTCTCCTTCGCGACAAAAACCAGCGCACGCTCGTCGTCGGCCTGGGCGAAAAGGACAAGATCGATCCCGACACGCTGCGCCGCGCCGCCGGCGCCGGCGTCAAACATCTTCTTAAGCTGGGAAGCACGGACGTCGCGCTCGACATGGGCGCGCATGCCGATTATGCCGGCCCCGCCGTCGAAGGCGCGATTCTCGCCAGCTACAAATTCGAGGGGTTCGGCAAGGACGCCGGCAAGGAGACGCGCGGCCTGATGGCCCGGCTTCAGGTCCTCGTCGGGGAAAACGAAGTGCCGCCGGCCCGCGTGCAGGCCCGCGACGCCGAAATCATCGCGAAGATCACCAACACCATGCGCGGCATCGGCAATCTCCCCGGCAACATGCTCACGCCCGCGATCCTGGCCGGCCAGGCGCAGGAGCTCGCGCAGGGCCGCGAGATCACCGTCAAGGTCTGGAACGAGCGCCATCTCGCGCGGGACGGCTTCGGCGGCATCCTCGCCGTCGGCCAGGGCTCGGTGAATCCCCCGCGGTTCATCGTCCTCGAATATCGCGGCGGCGGAAGGCGCGAGACCCCCATCGCGCTCGTCGGCAAGGCGGTCACCTTCGACACCGGCGGCATCTCGATCAAGCCGGGCGCGGCGATGGACGAAATGAAATGGGACAAGATGGGCGGGCTCGCCGTGCTCGGCATCCTGCTGGCCGCCGCCGACCTCAAGCTGCCGCTCAACCTCGTCGGCCTCATCCCCTCCGCCGAAAACATGCCCGGACCGGATGCCTACCGTCCCGGCGACATCATCACCACGCGCGACGGCAAGACCATCGAGGTGCTCAACACCGACGCCGAAGGCCGCATCATCCTCGCCGACGCCATCGCCCACGCGCGCCTCACCTACAAGCCCTCCGCCATTCTCGAATACTCCACGCTGACCGGCGCGGTCGTCATGGCGCTCGGCCATCGCCGCGCCGGGATGTTCACCACGCAGGAAAAATTGCGCGACGCTTTCGTCGCCGCCGGAAAATCCACGGGCGAACTCGTCTGGCCCCTGCCCGTCGACGACGAATACAAGGAGGGCGTCCAATCCGAAATCGCCACGGTGAAAAACATCGGCCCGCGCGAGGGCAGCGCCTGCGTCAGCGCGAGCTTCGTCAAGACCTGGGCCGAGGAAACGCCCTTCGTCCATTTCGACATCGCCGGCACCGCGTGGACCACCAAACCGCCCGCGCACCTCGAAAGCGGGGCCACGGGCTTCGGCATCCGCCTCACGCTGGCCGCCCTGCGCGCCGGGTTGCCGGTGTGACTGGCATACCCGCAGGCCAAGGGCTGCATGACAGCTCAACGAAACATGTTACAATAAAATTCATGAGTAGCTCCTTCGACGAACTGATCCGCGAAGCCCTTGAGCTTCCACTTCAAGAGCGCATGAAGCTGGCAAAGGCATTATTGGACAGCACGCCTGCCTTTCGCAATCCCCTTACACTTAAGGAACTCGAACGTCGCGCGGAAGAAGTTGAATCCGGCAAAATAGAGCCGGTTTCATCCGACGAGTTTGATGCGCACATCACTCGCTTGCGTGCGTCTATCTAAATCGCAGATTTTTTAGCTATGGCATTTCAAGATATCGTGCCCACGTTGCCGCATCAGTTCCGGGGCATCCTGAAAGGCTGCCGATCACTCATACCAATTCTAAATTGAATTTAGTCTAAACAATCCGTCATCCTGAGCTTGTCGAAGGATCAGTTCGGAGGGGTTTTACCGAGGCGGAACTGATCCCTCGACAAGCTCGGGATGACCGAAAGCTAAAGACCAAATTCCATTGAGAAATGGTATCAGCCCAGGGTTGCGAGGAACGAGCTACCCTGGGTTTGGGTAAGCTGGCCTCCTACCCTGAAAGGGTTGGAGCGGGATTGCCCTCCTTTTATATCGATTCAACCCTTACAGGGTTGGGGACGTTTGCCGTCTACCCAGGGTAGCGGCTTGCGCCGCAACCCTGGGCTATATGCTTGCAACCCTTTCAGGGTTGCCGGACAGCGCCGAAGCAGCTTCTTTTCCTGTGCACGATATTTTATTTTGCTCAACTGCCGTACGCGGCATCTACCCCACCCACAGCTCGGGCTTCGCCGTGTCGAACCCGGCGGCGCGATACTCGCGCAGCTTGTTGCGCAACGTCCGCAGGCTGATCCCGAGCTTCTCGGCGGCGCGCGTTTTATTGTGTGACGTCTGCAACAACATGCTGCCGATCAGCCGCCGCTCCATCTCGTCCACGGTCGGCAGCGTGTCCGCCACGTTCAGCCCCGTGATTCGGGCGCCCTTCTCCGCCAGGCCCAATTCCGGCACTTCCACCGGGCCGTCCTGCGCCGCCATGATCACCGCCCGCTCGAGCGTGTTTTGCAATTCGCGCACATTGCCCGGCCAGCGATAGGCTCGCAGCCGCTCCATCGCGAGCGGCGTCACGCCCCCGATCACCTTCCCGTGCTTGCGCGCGAAATGGCCGACGTAAAATTCGACCAGGTCCTTCAAATCGTCCCCGCGCAGGCGCAGCGGCGGCAGGTTGATCGGCACCACGTTGAGCCGGTAAAATAAATCCTCGCGGAAGCGCCCGTGCCGCACCTCCTCCTGCAAATCGCGGTTGGTGCTCGCGATGAGCCGCACGTCGACCCGGATCGTCTTGTTGCCGCCAACCCGCTCGAACTCCCGCTCCTGCAGCACGCGCAGCAGCTTCACCTGAAGGCTCAGCGGAATCTCGGCGATTTCATCCAGCAGCAGCGTGCCGCCGTTGGCCGTTTCGAAGCGGCCCTCGCGCCGTTGCACCGCGCCGGTGAACGCGCCCTTCTCGTGCCCGAAGAACTCGCTCTCCAGCAGCGTCTCCGGCACCGCCGCGCAGTTCACCTTGATGAAGGGCATCTGCGCGCGCGTGCTGTGCTGCACGATGGCGTGCGCCACCACTTCCTTGCCCGTGCCGCTTTCGCCCTGAATCAGGACCGTCGCCTGCGTCTGCGCCACTTTCTTCACCATTTCGAGAATGTCCTGCATCAGCCCGCTGCGCCCCCAGACCACGCCGCTGCCCTCCCCGTCCGCCTGCACCTGCGCGCGCAGGTAGGAATTCTCGCTTTGCAGTTGCCGGATCGATTCAAGCCGCTGCAAGACCAGGTCGAGCTGGGCGGGCAGGATCGGCTTGATCATGTAATCGAACAGCCCGATCCGGATCGCCTCCACTGCGGTCTCCATCGTGGCGTAGCCGGTCATGAGGATGCCGTAGGTGCGCGGCGCCAATTGCTTGAGCTGCTTCAACAGATCAAGCCCGTTGCCATCTTCCAGCCGCAGGTCGGCGATGACCAGATCGAACGTATCCGTCCGCAAGGCCTCTTCCCCCTGCTGCACCGAGCGGACGCCCAAGGCGGTATATCCCTCCGAACCGAGATAATCGACCAACATCCGTCGCAGTTCATCATCGTCATCCACAATCAAAATTCGGTCAGCTCTCATAGGTAAATATTGGTCAGTTGTAGGGTAGATATTGCTCTTCTCTAAAATTAACTTAGGCAGTTTCTACCGATTAGGCAAGATATTTCCGTCTTTTTTGCTTAGATACGGCAAAAAGTGCTTTTATTCCGTAGCGGCAGCAGTGACATCTCCCTCGGCGGTAGAGCCTGGAACCACGCTCTTACGAGTGCTGCAACGAGAAAGCTTGAAGATTTTCCCTCGTTCCCAAGTTGCACTTGGGAACGCCTTCTGCCAGCCTCTCAACGTTCCGTGACGACTCTCTCCGCCCAGCATCACCCGGACTGCTATCCCTCCGACCCTGTCGAGACCCTCGCGTTTTTCCGGAACGCCCTCGCCTCCTGCCCGACGCGCGAGATGCCCCCCGCGCCCAAAAAAAGTTCCCTCCTGGGCGTGGTCAGCCCCCATATCGATTTTCGCGTCAGCCTGCGCGCCTACGCCGCCGCGTTTCGTCCGCTTCTGGAAACACCGCTCGCCGACTGCTACCTCATTCTCGGCGTCGGCCATCGCTCGCGCCTGGAATGGAATTTCGACCGGCGCGATTACCTCACGCCGCTGGGACGCGCCGCCTGCGCGACCGAGCTTGTCGATGCCCTCGCCGCCGGGGCGGACCCCGCGCGCCATTTTTTTCACGAGGCGCATGACGGCGAACACTCCATCGAGTTCGCCCTGGTCTGGCTCCAGGCGCTCCATCGACTTCACCCGGCGAAGCGCGAACGGGACAAACCCGTCCGCTTCGTCCCGCTCCTTTGCGGCGGCATGCACGCGTATGTCGAAGGCCTGGCCGAGTGGGACGATCTCGCCGATTTTCACCGGCTCAGCCGCGCCCTCGCGGACCTCTTCCAACAATTTCCGCCCGGACAAAAATTGCGCGTCATCGTCAGCATCGACGGCTGCCATCTCGGGCCGCGCTTCCAGCATCCCTTTCGCGTCACGCCCGCCCTGCTCAAGGCGACCGCGGGCTGGGAGCAAATGCTTTGGGCCTGCGCCGCGCGGGGCGACGCGAGGATATTTCTCGACTGGTTCCGCGACGAAGGCAACGACCGCTATTTCGACGGCGTCGGCGCGCTCGCGTTGCTGCTTGCGGCCGGAGGCGGAAAGTTCATCATCCAACGCACCTGCTACGAACAATGGTTCACCCAGCGCGATGCCAGCGCGGTGACCTTCTCCAGCGGGCGCATCCTGGGAGCTTCGCCTTGAAAACCTTACACTTTCGTTCCGCCGGATTGCTTGCGCTCGCTTTAATTTCCATCGCCGGCGGGTTGAAGGCCCAATCGCCTTCCGGCTCAAGCGCGCCGACACCCCCGCCCGGATATAAACTCGTCTGGTCGGACGAATTCAGCCGGGACCCCGACGGCCTGCCCAATCCCGCCAAATGGGGTTATGAGGAGGGCTTCGTGCGCAACCACGAATCGCAATATTACACGAAGGCGCGGCTCGAAAATGCGCGCGTGGAGCACGGCCAGCTCGTCATCGAAGCGCGCAAGGAATCTTTCGCCAATCCCTCGCACAAAGGACCGCCGGCCGCGGATTACACGTCGGCCTCGATCACCACGCAGAACATGGCGAGCTGGGTTTACGGCCGCATCGAAGTGCGCGCGAAACTCCCCGCCGGCAAGGGCGTCTGGCCCGCCATCTGGACCCTGGGCGCGAACATTCCCCAGGTCGGCTGGCCGCGCTGCGGCGAGATCGACATCATGGAACTCGTCGGCAAGCAGCCGGGAGTCATCCACGGCACCATCCACTACTTCATCAACGGCAAACACGATGCCGGCGGAAGCCAGGTGCCCGTCGACAAAACCGATGCCGCCTTCCATGTCTACGCCGCCGAGTGGACGCCTGATCGCATCGACATCTTCGTCGATGACAAAAAATACTTCAGCCTCGACGTCAACAAGGCTGACAACGACGGCCAGAATCCTTTTCGCAAGCCCCATTATCTCATCCTCAATCTCGCCCTGGGCGGAACCTGGGGCGGTCCCCTCGACGACTCGATCTTCCCGCAGCGCATGACCGTCGATTACGTCCGGGTGTATCAGAAGCCTCCGTCTCCCTGATCGCCGTGGTAGCCGTCGCACTCCGTGCGACGGAATAAAGCGCGCCAGCGCTTCTAAAAACTCCGTCATCCTGAGCTTGTCGAAGGATCAGTTCCGCCTCGGTAAAATTCCTCCGAACTTATCCTTCGACAAGGATGACGGAATGTAAGAATCCGACGTGATTGAGAGATGGTATTATGACGCCGCATGAAAAAGACGACTCACACAAGAAGCCTCTGATGAACGAGACTAATGAAATTGCCCCGAATTGGCCGCGATTACTTTCACGGCTTCTCATTTGCGCGGGCGTGATTCTCTACGCCACGATATTGATCTACGAAACGCATTCAGCCAACGAACCTCATCTGTGGCGGGATATGTGGAAAGACGCTTGGTTTGATCCGGATGACCCCGGCACGCTTATTGTGTTCCCGGCGCTTTTTTTCGGTGGCTTCGTACTTCTTTGGTGCTCTCTGCCAGCCTTTTATCACCTCACTCCCGCTAGGTATAAATACGCTTTGTTCTGGTGCGGCGCCTTTGCCATCGCCTTTGGGGCTTTTGGTACAGTTGGTGCGATTTACGATTTTCCTACCGACTATACTTTCTCTGCGGGCGGACAAGGCCTACTTGCCTTTGGTGTTATTTACAGTTCGGCATTGCTATTTTTTGGACGGGCGCTTCCTCTCATTCCTGTCTTATTTCGGAAAACCACTCGCATTTTTCATCGCTTATCAATATTAGCGATTTTGCTGGTAGCTTTTGTCGGGTTCGCCATGGGAATCCTGGGCAGCAGCTTTTCAATTGAAATGTATGTCAATTACCAATATCACTCGGGATAAAATCCCAAAAGGCGGTCGCTAAACCCCAAGCGTCATCTGCCTCTCCCCCGGCCTGCGGAAATGGTCCGTCCGCAATTCCCTCATCCCCGCGTTGAACCCGAGCCGCTCGCGAAAGACGTGGAACATCCGGCTGATCTGCTCCGCGTAAGGCCCCTCGCCCCGCATCCGCGTCCCGAATTCGCTCACGTTCAGCTTGCCGCCGCGCACTTCCCGTATCGTTCCCAAAATGCGCTCGAGCTTCTCCGGAAAATTCAGCTTCAGCCATTCCGTGAAAACGTCCTTCACACCGTAGGGCAGCCGCAGCATCGTGTAACCGGCCTCGCACGCGCCCGCCGCTTTCGCCGCTTCGAGCACCGCCGGGATTTCCCGGTCGTTGAGGCCCGGAATGATCGGCGCGACCATGACGCCCACCGGCACGCCCGCCCTGGCGAGCATCTCCACGGCGCGCAACCGGTGCGCGGGCCGGCTCGCGCGCGGCTCCATCTTCGCGGCGAGGTCCGCGTTGAGCGTCGTGATGGAAATGAAAACATGCGCCGCGTCGAAGGCGGCGAGTTCCTTCAGCACGTCGATGTCGCGCGTGACCAGAAAATTCTTCGTGATGAGCGAGACCGGATTCCGAAATTCCGCCAGCACTTCCAGGCACTCGCGCGTGATGCGAAACCGCCGCTCGGCCGGCTGATAACAATCGGTCACACCGCTCATGCCAAGCGCCTGCGGCTCGTATTTCCCCTTGGATAGCTCCCGGCGCAGCAGTTCCGCCGCGCGGCGCTTCACCATGATCTTCGTCTCGAATTCCAGCCCCGCCGAAAACCCGAGATATTCGTGATAAGGCCGCGCGTAGCAATAGGCGCAGCCGTGCTCGCACCCGCGATAGGGATTGATCCCCGCGCTGAATCCAACATCGGGGCTGTCGTTCCGCACGATGATCGACTCGCTCTGGTCCTCCAGAAACATCGTCTTGGGATTCGGCGGCGGCTCATCTTCCGCGCCCGGATCGTGCTGCACGACATCCGGGTCGAGGTCCGTGGCGAGCTTGTCGAACCGGTTCGGCAAATCGCGCACGGCGCCGCGGCCTGTGCGTGTTTTTGAGAGCAGCTCCACAAGCCGTATCATACATAAGTATAATGGCCTTGCAAGCCAATTTTAGTCTGCACTGGCCTTGGTATGCGCGGAAAAATATTTGTCCTTCAATCGGAGAAAGGGGCACTCAACATAGCGGTAGCTCAGCCAGCCGGCCACCACGGCGGCGGCCAGGTTGACCGGCCATTTCCCAAAAAATGTCGTGTTCAGGGGAGTGAGGAAGACTTGCTGCCAGAGATACACGCTGTAGGAGATTCGCCCCAGAAAAACCAGGGCCGCGCTTCCCAGCAGCCGCTGATACCACGTGTCCCCCTCTTGGAGCAGGACGTTGGCGATCATCAGCGTCATCGCGCCGAGCGCCAGCGTTGTTCCCAACACAATCCCAAAACCACTCGGCATCACGCGGCCCAACATGGGATCGATCCCATAAACGTAGACCGCCAGCCCGCCGACGGCCCACGGGGAAAGGAGCAGCTTCCTGCTGAGCCGGGGGAGCCGGGCCAGGCAGATGGCCAGGAGACATCCGCTGAATATTCCATCCGACGCGGTGTGAAGCATCATTATGAGCTGCCCCCGAAGCCCCGGGAAAAGAGAGTACGAGGAAAAGCGAATAAGCGGCATGGCGAGGATGACCGCCGCGAGGATGCCGTACCATCGGGTCCGAAGCAAAAAAAGCAGCGTCAACGGCCACATCCAATAGAACTGCTCCTCCATCGACAGGCTCCAAAAGTGCCCGATGAACCAATAGTCGGGCGTCCCCGGATCCGGGAGTTTAAAGGCGAGAACGATCGCTTGCCCATAGTTGATGAGATGGGCGCACGCGAAGGCGAATTCCGTGCCTGATATACGGAGGACGCCCATCCAGTCGAGCACCGCGATAAAAAACAAAAAGAGGTAAAAGGCGGGAAAAATCCGGAGGATTCTCCGGCAGTAGAACGCCTTGATGTCGAGCTTGCCTATCGCATCGTACTCCCGGACCAGAATCGAGGTGATCAGATAGCCGCTGAGAACGAAAAAGATTTCGACGCCGTATTCTCCATTGGAAAACCACGCAAGCGGGTAAAGCCACCCCGAATACCCGGACGCAAGCGTGCCCTCCGCATGAGAAAGAAGAACCATGGCGATCGCCACGCCGCGAAGACCGTCCAGAGCTTGAATTCGTCTTTTTATTCTACCTCGCCATCGTTGATTTCGAACGACGTTAGATTCTCCGAAATGGAATACAAGAGCCAACGAGACCTGCCGGGAACCCTTCGAAAGCTTCCGGAATTTTGACTAATCCTCACCGCGAACGGTCCCAGCTCGCCCTTCCTGAAAATCTGCGCCGGCTTGACCGGACCGCCTATTTGAAGAATCTTCTGGGGCGCTAGATAACTCCCTTCCCTGCACGACGAAAAAGCCCGCGAAGAGGCCAAGCGCGACCGCATGTACGATCCGATCCTGCGCTGGAAACATATCCAGGAGACGATCATCTGGGCCGAGGCGAACATGCCCGAGCGCCTTCGCCGCAACCGGCCGCGCGTGCCGAAATCGCTCAAGCCCCCGCCTTAAACGGATTGAACACCCTCACGCCGCTACGGCCCATATCGAGGAGCCAACTCACAACTTGATATCCTTGGGCAATTCCCTGCTGCGTGGCGGAATGTCGTCCATCGATACCGGATATTGCTTGAGCACTTCAATCCAGTTGAGCTTGCGCTTGCGCTTGACCCGGCGAAAAACAATTGTGTCTTCGTCCTCGTCGTAAAACGCCTCGAAATAGTCACCGGGCCGGGTCTTGACCAGCGCCTTGGGCACGGTCAACCGCCGCTTGCTGTCGAGTCGTACGATCATGGTGGGATCGTCCCACCGAACCATTTTTGTGTCAAGTCCGGGACCGTTGCACGGAGTGCGACGGCTACCACGGGCTCTGACGGCGGGCGCAGACCGCCGCAACTGCTGCCGACCGCAGGTCCGACGGCTGCCTACCCCAGTCCCCTCGCCTCCAGGTCGTCCTCATCCCAGCCGAGATGATGCCCCAGCTCGTGCAGATAGGTGAGCCGGACCTCGGCCGCGAAATCCCCGCCCTCCTCGCGGCAATAGTCGTCGATGGTCGCCAGGTAAAGAATGATCGGGCCATCGGCCTCGCCAACTTCGTTCAGCGTAAAATGGCCGTAGGTGCCGAGAATATCGGGGTCCGTTTGGGATTCCGTTTCAAAAAGAACGGGCACCTTTTGCGCCTCGGCCAGGACTTCGGGCGGCAGTTCGCCGATAGTCCTTTCGATCACGCGCTGGGCGCGAGCCTTGAGCGTTTCCCAGCGGGCATGGGTCATTTGGCCAGCGCCGCCGCCGCCTTGCCGCGTTTGGTGTGGACCTGGAGCAAAGCGACGTCCGTGGGGTTGATGCCCGAGATCCGGGCCGCCTGGCCAAAGGTCCGGGGCTGGATCTTCTTCAGCTTCACCCGCGCTTCGGCTTTCAGGCCGGGCACCGCGTCGAAGTCGATCCAGTCGGGGATGGTCCGCTCCTCGTCGGCGCGGTTTCGCTCGATATGGGCTTCCTCGCGGCGCAGGTAGCCTTCGTATTTGATCTCGGTCTCGAGTTGGGAAGCGATCTCGGCGTCGACCGCCTGGAAAGGCGAGGGGAGATCAGTCCACATAACATCCGGTCGCTTAAGGAGATGCGCCCACGGCTGGCCCTCCTGCCTGACGGTTTGAAGGAGGCGGCGCGTCTCGGCGAGGGCATCCTGCTTCGCGCGCAGCTTCCCCATTCGTTCCGGCGACGCCAGGCCGATTTCCGCTCCGATCCCGGTCAGACGCAGGTCGGCATTGTCGTGCCGGAGCGAAAGCCGGTGTTCGGCCCGCGAGGTGAACATCCGGTAAGGTTCCTCGGTTCCCTTGGTCACGAGATCGTCGATCAGCACGCCGATATAAGCCTGGTCGCGGCGCAGGATAAACGGGGCCCTGCCCTGCACCTGCCGCGCGGCGTTGATCCCGGCGATGAGCCCCTGCCCGGCGGCCTCCTCATAACCCGAGGTGCCGTTGAGTTGTCCCGCGAAGAACAAGCCTCCGACCCGCTTCGTTTCGAGCGAGGGCTGGAGCTGCGTGGGCGGGCTGAAATCGTATTCGACCGCGTACCCTGCCCGCATGATCTCGGCTTTTTCGAGCCCCGGGATCGACCGGATGAAAGCCAGTTGAACCTCGAAGGGCAGGCTGGTCGAGCAGCCATTGATGTAGTATTCGTCCGTGTGGCGGCCTTCCGGCTCGAGGAAAAGCTGGTGCCGTTCCTTGTCGGCGAAGCGGACGACCTTGTCTTCGAGGGAAGGGCAGTAGCGCGGGCCGACGCCCTCGATACGCCCGCAATAGAGCGGCGACTTGTCGAGATTCGAGCGGACGATTTCGTGAGTCTGGGCCGTCGTGTAGGTGATCGCGCAGGCCAATTGTTCCACGTGGAACATTCCGTCCCGCCACTCGTTCAACGTAAAAATATCATCGCGTCCCTTGCGCAGCGTCTCAACCAGATAACTGAACGGCTTCGGCGGCTGGTCGCCTTCCTGCAAATCCATCCGGCTGAAATCGATGCTTTTCTTGAGCAGGCGAGGGGGGGTGCCCGTCTTCAGCCGCTTCAGCTCGAATCCCAGCTTGAGCAGCGAGGCCGACAGGCCGCTCGCCGTATCCCCCATCCGCCCGCCCGGAGTATTCCGCAAGCCCACATGCATCAGCCCCTGCAAAAACGTCCCCGTCGTCACGACCACGGTCCGACTGCGAAAGGTAACGCCAAGCTGTGTGCTCACTCCCGTAACTCGTTCTCCATCAATACGTATCTCCGCGATATGCCCTTGCTTGACGTCGAGCCGTTCCTGCCGCTCGCAGGTCGCTTTGAGCCGGAATTGATAGGCCTTCTTGTCGCATTGGGCGCGGGGACCCCGAACGCTGGCCCCCTTGGACGCGTTCAGCATCCGGAACTGGATGCCGGTGGCGTCGGTGTTGAGACCCATCTCGCCGCCGAGCGCGTCGATCTCCCGCACGATCTGCCCCTTGGCCAGCCCGCCAATCGCCGGGTTGCACGACATCTGGCCGATGGTGTCCAGATTCATCGTCAAGAGAAGCGTCTCGCATCCCATCCGCGCCGAGGCCAGCGCCGCCTCGACGCCGGCATGGCCGGCCCCGATGACGATCACGTCGTAGGCCTTGGGATATTCGAACATGGCCGCAAAGAATACCGCAAGCCGGGGCGGGCGACAAGCGGCGAGGGGACTTGGCAAACAACGCCACGACGGACCTTATATGCAAGTTACTTGCATATAAGATCGTGGAGCGATTCTTGCCGGCCCCCGGTCCGCTTCATCGGCTCCATCTTCCATCAGGTTCGAGACTCGACACCATGGGCGCTCATGCTATTTTTGAGGAAGGCTCTATGACCGTGCTCCCTTTGCCGGGGAAAAAAACCATGAGATCGACTTGCGAGCTCGTCTGCTGCCAGGCGTTGCTTACCCTTGACCACGCGATGCCCAGCCTGAAATCGATCCTCAATCCCAAGAGTTATCTTCGGTACGTCCGAAGGCGTGCGCGGGAATTCCGGCATCGGCGCCGGCCCAACACGAAAGGGATAGATTTTTCCCCGCCAGGGCATTACTACTCCCCCCTGCTTGACCTTCACAGTCTCGGCCCGCAAGACACGAGCTTTCCGTTCGATGGGCCGGAAAATTGGGACCATCTCGACCTGCGTCCGGCCGAGCAGCGGGCCTTTTACGAAGACCTGCTGGAACGGTTTCCGCCGTTGCCCTTCCCGGCCCGAAAGTCGGATAGTCACCGCTATTTCACGGAAAACAAATATTTTATCCCATCCGACGCCTTCACGCTGAGCGGCATCATCCGCAAGGAGCGGCCGAAGAGAATCGTCGAGATCGGGTCGGGCTTCTCCACCGCCGTGACGCTGGATGCCTTGGACGCCGGCCGCGCATCCGCCCTGATGACGTTCATCGAGCCCTATCCGGAACGGCTCCATTCGCTTCTGAAAGATTCCGACAGAGCCAACTCGACGATACTTGCCAAACCTGTGCAGGAGTGCCGGCTTGAGGTGTTTGACCAACTCGAAGCGCAGGATCTGCTCTTTATCGACTCTTCGCACGTGGCAAAAATCGGCAGTGATGTCGCCTTCCTCTTCCTGCGGGTCCTGCCTCGTTTGAAGCCCGGCGTTATCGTTCATGTTCATGATATTTTCTACCCCTTCTCCTATCCTCTTGCGTGGATCCACCAGGGCCGCGCGTGGAACGAGTCGCTCTTCCTGCGGGCCTTTCTCTTGGGCAACGGGCAGTTCCAAGTCATGGCGTTCAACTCGTTCGCCGCCCACACGTTTCCGGACGTCTTCCGATCCCGGTTCCCGATATTTCTGGACAATCCCGGTGGAAGCATCTGGATCAGAAAGGTGGCTTAGAACTCATCGCAAAAGCAGCCATGGGTCGCGTTGCCTTTCCGAGCCATTCCGACTCGGTCATTTTATCTCGCGTGCGCCAAATCCATCCCGACTGTGCTATCCTTGCCTGCCTTGATTCTCCGCACGCTTGTCCGGCTGCTCCTCGCCGCGCTCTTCCTCTTCGCCGGGACGATCCACCTGCGCGACCCGGAACTCTTCCTCCCCATCATGCCGCCCTGGATTCCGTTTCATCTCGCCTGCATCCGGATCAGCGGCGTTTTCGAGCTGCTAGGCGGCGTCGGGCTGCTGATTCCCGTGCGCCGGATTGAACTCCTGACGGGCTGGGGCCTTGCGCTGCTTCTCGTCGCGGTCTTTCCCGCCAACATTTACATGGCCCTGGCGAACGTGAAGGTTCACGGCTTTCCCTCGCAGCCCTGGATGGGGTGGGCGCGGCTGCCGCTCCAACCCCTTTTAATCGTCGCGGTGCTCTGGGTAACGCGAGCATGGCCCGGAAAATGCATCAGGAAGAGGCCCCCGCAATCGAACCCCACTCGTCACTAGCCCACGGAGTCCGCCCCATGAATGCCGCCCCGCTTTTCGCCCACCGCCCTCCCTCCTCTGGAATTCATCTCCTCAACGACCCCTTTCCCGAACGCTTGAATGCGGGCGCGCCTTCGCTTTTTGCCCGGGCGGAAACTCTTTCCATCCGCAGAGAATATTTTGCCGCCTCCAGACGGTTGCGGACGCACCTGAAAAAATAAGTTCCAAATCTTTTTGTTGAGACGACCGCCGCACCACTGCAACGGCTGGCGATTATTCTTCCGTCCCGCGGCGCGCGACGGCTACCTTGGTTGCCGCCCTTTCCATCATGAAGCATTACCTCGGCATCTGCCTGGTCCTGGTCACGGTGGCGGCGATTGGTCTGTTCGCTTTGCATCGCTGCACGGCGGCGGTCGACCGCACAATTGACCATGTGCGCGACGCCTTCGACGAGGTCCTGCGGGTGCGGCCCCAAGTCACGGTCAACCAGCGCGTCGTCCTCACGCAAACCGCGCCCATCGCCGAGCTGGCCGTGGTGACCAAGGAGGAATTAATTACCATCGGCTTCGACGAACACCTCGAGGTGTTGTCCCTGCAAATTCCACTGACCGGAAAAAAACTCACCGCCGAAGCGGCCTACCGCATCAAGGCCGGCTTCGATTTGAGGAAACCGTTCCGCGTCGAAATCGATCCCGTCACGCATGTGCTGCGCGCCGCCATGCCCCATGCCACGATCTTGTCGGTCGAGCAGATTGGGGACTTGGTTTATCACGGGGAGGATTCTTTGCTTAACCGCCTAACCGACGACGAGCGCGCGCAAATCCTGAACCGCCTCAATGCGGCCGCTCATGATGCCGCGGAAAAATCAAGCCTAACAATGGATGCGGAACAACAAGTCGCCCAAAGACTTACGGAAATCATGACTCATAATGGACAATCCCTTCAAATTGAATGGAGCAACGCTCCGCCCGTTCCGAGCCAGACGCCGTAAATGTCATCGCAGCGCAGGCCACAATCCCACGAACGCGGCAGCAAAATGTGACTAAAGCAAGACAAACCCGGCTCCGACATTAATTCCACTAATTATTGTGCATATAATATTGTGTTTTCTCGCGTTTGGAATACAATCATCTAACCAGTGTGCCCTGTTGAAGAAAGCGGCACACATTTTGCCTACCTATCGATAACTCCAAAATAAGCGACTTACCCATGCCAAACCCATCCCGCCTCCTCCATCCTTCCTTGGAAAGCACCACCTCCATCGGCGAATCGGCCCCCTTGCGGCATTCGCTTTTTGACACCAAGGATGACTTCATCGAGCGCATTGCTCCCGTCGGAGTCGCCGCGATTTATTTTGGCAGTTTTTCGCTCTCGCCCCAGGATGCGCCCCTCTCGCGCCAGGCCCTCTTCAAGCTCTCCTTTCTCAATCGTCATTTTCTTCAGCCGGGCTGCGTGCGCATCGTCGTCAACCGGGAAACCGCGATTCTTTCCGGCATCGTGACCAACCGCGCCCTGGTCACCATGGCCGAAATCCTGGCCCTGCAAATCGAGGGCATCCGGCGCGTCCAGGACGAGACCGAAAGTCCGTCGCAAGACGCCTCGTATTCCCCGGCCCCCGGCCACCGTGAGAACGAGGCGCTCCGGGAATCCGTCCAATCTTTATTCGCAACCGACCAGACCTTGCGATCAGGAGTGCAGGTGAGCCACTCCGAAGGCTGCCTCCTCCTCCAGGGCGAGGTGAGTTCCACCGCCCAGAAAAATTGGGCCGAACAACTCGCGGAAGCGGCGGGCGCCCAGATCCAGTCCCGGCTCAAGGTCAGCGATGCGCCGGCGTTCCCCGCCGCACACGCGGTCGAAGCTCCCCTGATCGATGACGAATCCTTGCAGGCCCTCGTCCTCTTCCGCCTGCGGCTCGTGCGCGAGACCGAACATCTGCCCGTGCGGGTCAAGGCCAATAGGGGCATCGTCACCCTGCAAGGGAAAGTCCGCACCGAAGCCCTTCGTCAACGCGTGGAAAATATCGCCCGGTCCACGCTCGGCCTGCGGGAATTGCGCAGCACGCTCTCCATCGCGGCGTGATCGTGCGGCCGCCCTTGTGGCCGTTGCCGCAAGGCGGCGGCCTGATTTGGTCTTAGACCCCTTCTCAGCGTTAATCCTACTATTGCTTTGGGCAGCCCGGATAACTTGTTGTCCGGGCTGCCGATCAGCGCCAATAGTACTTGGAAATGCTCTAATGGCTGGCGGCGGCGGACGTCAGGGATGAACTGATCTTGGTGTAAGTGCCCTTGACGGCTTGTGCCAGCGAGATCATCACGGAAATGGCCACCACGGAAATGAAGGCGAGAATGAGGGCATACTCAACTAGGGTTTGGCCTTTCCGACGTTCCGACCGGCGAAATAATTTCTTCATAAATCTAATTAGCCAATGGCATAACCCCCTTAAGGCGTCTAATGTTTTAACGCTATCAAGGTCGGCAAAAATGTCGAGGAAATGCTACACTTTTGTAACGTCGGCCCCAAAAGGCCGCAAAACTTCTACTCGCTCCCCACGGAGGGATCGAGAAAGGTCCATGCCGTGGGCGGAATGAGCCCGATGCGGACGAAGAGAAAAAAGCGCAGCCTGCCCACCGGATCCAGTTGTTGGTACTTGCCGGCATGGAGAAGCTCCACGCCCCTCATGTACTTGATAATGGTGTCGGCCTTCTCATTGGCCTCCAGGGGCGACGTAAAGTAGTCCTGAAACGAACCCGTCCGCCTGTCCAGCATGCGCACTTCATCCGGGGAAAAAATTTGAGTTGCGACCAAGTCACGGGCCCGGGATCCCGCGCCATAGTTGTGAAGGTAAAGATAAGTGCGGACGGCGTCGCCCTTGTACCAGGCGTGAAGCACCGGATCCATGACATAGAGCCAGACCAGGCCGCACAGCACGATGACGATCAGCGCGGGGATCTTTTTCGATTGGGCGTGGGGCCCATGCCGGATGGAGGAGCCCTTTTTGAGATGACCTATCTCCGATTCAATCAGCTTGAGAGGGTTGGGCGGTGCGCTCACCGGCGCGTCTTTTTGAAAAAGGGAGTTCTCCATGAGATCGACCTTTGCCTCTCAGGCAAACGAAACCTTGGGAACTTCGCGATCCCCGGGATCGGCGATTTCATACAGGCTCGCCGGGGCGAAGTTGAACATGCCGGCCAGGAGCGAATTGGGGAAAATCTCGCGCTGGGTGTTGTAAATCCGCACCGATTCGTTGTAGGCCTGCCGGGCCAGCGAAATGCGATTTTCCGTCTCCGTCAGCTGGCTTTGAAGCTGGAGCATCGTCTCGTTGGCTTTGAGATTCGGGTAGGCTTCCGCCACCGCGAAGAGCCGGCCGAGGGTCTGGGTCAGGACGCCCTCCGCCGCAACGACCTTCGGCACCGCGTTTGGATCGGTGGGATCGGCCGCGGCCTGCTGCCGCGCGGCCACGGCGCCATTGCGCGCCGCAATGACTTCGTCGAGCGTGCCCCGTTCGTGCGCCATGTAGCCCTTCGCCGTCTCCACCAGGTTCGGGATCAGATCGTGCCGCCGCTTGAGTTGCACGTCGATCTGCGCGAATTGATTCTTGAATTCGTTGCGCAGCGCCACCAGCCGGTTGTAAATGCCGACTCCCATCCCGCCGACGATCAGCGCGACCACGACGATGATTCCGAGAACAAGAAGAACGCCGATTAAAAGAGGTCCCATAAGCGTTTGGTGCATAGCGGGGGTGGAAATCGCCAGTCCCGCAAAGCATCGCCAATCGAAGCCCAATTGCAAGTGGGATGTGCGGCGTCCTACTTGTACCGCACTGTCGCGCTGGCATTGTCGGGGCCAAGAACGATTCCCGCCACTTGATCGCGGAGAAAATAAGCCACGAGTTGCTTCAGGCCCTTGTCGCGGTAAAAGTATATCTTGTCGTCAAGCGCGGGATCGTTATGCATCACTTCTGCCGTAACCTCGGTCTTGGCGCCACTATTCATTACGACTTCATATACCCGCATCATTCCACATTAATCATGACTATCGCTCCTGTCGAGATGCGGTTCATCCGGCGCCTCCTTATTCCATCATGAAGATTTTATTCATTCGCGGCGGCGCCCTGGGCGACTTTATCCTCACCCTGCCGACCCTGCGTCTTCTTCGCCAGCGCTGGCCCGACGCCCACATCGAAGTCCTGGGGCATCCCCGCCTCTCCGAAATCGCCCTGCAACGCTACTACCTCAACGCCGTTCGCGCGGTGGATCGCGGCCCGCTCAGCGCCTTCTTTACGCCGAGCGCGGTGCTTGATCCGGCCTGGATGGATTACATCGGCGGCTTCGACCTGGTCCTCTCCTATTTCTATGATCCCGACGGCCTTTTTCTTCTCAATTTGCAGCGATGCAAACCGGGCCGCATCCTCACCCACTCGCCGCGCGTCCCGGAGGAATTCGCCCGGCCCGCGGCGCGTCATTTTGCCGGGATACTCGAACCGCTCGGGCTGGCGCTGGCCGACGATGCGGCGAGCGATCTCTTCCCCCTGCCCGAGGATGCCGCCGCCGCGCGCGCGTTCCTCACCGGGCTCAAACCCGGCACGCGCCTGGCGGCGATTCATCCCGGCAGCGGCGGTGAAACCAAGAACTGGCCGAGTCAATCGTGGGCCGAACTGGGTCGGCGTCTCGCCGCCGCGTCGCCCGATCTCGCCCTGCTTCTCGTCGAAGGCGAAGCCGACGCGGAACCGGCTAAATTTGTCGTCGAAGCATGGAAAGATGTTCCGTATCTGCGCGCGAGGGAACTGCCCCTGCCGATCCTCGCCGCCCTGATGCGCGAGACGGCGCTTTTTCTCGGCCACGATTCCGGCATCACGCATCTCGCGGCGGCTTCGCGGCGGGACCTGCCCGTCATCGCGCTCTTCGGTCCGACCGACCCCGCCGTCTGGGCGCCGCCGCGGCCGGGCGTGCGCGTGCTCAGAGGCGCTCCCGCGTTGAGCGATCTCCCCGTCGAGAAAGTTCTTCAGGCCGCGCTCTCCGTCCTGGAAGAGAGTTGTTAGAGCAACTTTGAGTTAGATAGACGCAAGCATGGAGACCTGCTTTTGCAAGCCGAAGGCTTGCCAGAACCGTAGCCGGTGGTTGAGCACACGAAGTGCGCGACACCACCGGAAACAAACCTCGAAGAACAGCACCCCGACAAGGGGTGCCAGAACTCTGCGACCCCTGCCAGGGTCGGTTTTTCGGGAATTCATTCCGGTGGTGGCGACCGCTTCGCGGTCTTACCACCGGCTACGGTTCTGCAATCCCTTCGGGATGCTTTGCATAATTCCGATGATAGGTGCGTCTATCTCCATAGAATATGCTTCAGCGCCCGATTCAGGCTTGCAAAAATTCCGCAATCACCGCGCACACTTGCTCGATCTGCTCCGCCGGAATCTCGGGATAAATCGGCAGGCTCATCACTTCGCCCGCCAGCCGATGCGCCCAGGGAAAATCCTCCGCCTTGACGCCGAGATGCGCGAAACAGGCCTGTTCGTGCAGGGGCAGGGGATAATAGATTTCCGAGCCGACACCCCGCGCGGTCAGATGCGCTCGAAGCGCGTCGCGCCTGCCCGCGCCGATCACGCGCAGCGTGTATTGGTTCCAAATATGGCCGTTGTGGGGATAAGCCACCGGCAGGACAAGCCGCGCCGCCGTGCTCTCGGAGGGGGCCTGCGCGCACCCGCAATCCTCCGCCCGCGCCGCCTCGACGCCCGGCAATTGCGCCAGCCGCTCCGTGTAAAGCGCCGCATTGCGCCGACGCGCCGCCGTGTAGCCGTTGAAATGAGGCAGCTTCACCGAAAGCATCGCCGCCTGGAGCGCATCGAGCCGGAAATTGCCGCCCACCACCTGGTGATAATATTTCGGGTCCATCCCGTGCACGCGGAGAATCCGGGCCCGCTCGAAAAGCGCCGCGTCGTTGGTCAGCAACGCCCCGGCATCGCCCAGCGCGCCGAGATTCTTCGTCGGGAAAAAGCTGATCGTGCCGAAATCGCCGAGCGTCCCGACCTGCTTGCCGCGATACGTCGCGCCCATCGCCTGGGCCGCGTCCTCGATCACGCGCAGGCCGTGCCGCCGGGCCAAATCGAGCACGCCGTCCATCTCCGCCGCCTGGCCGAAGAGATGCACCGGGATGATCGCCTTCGTGCGCGGCGTGATCCGCCGGGCCGCGTCGCGGCAATCGAGATTGAAACAGACCGGGCACGAATCGACGAAGACCGGCTTCGCGCCCACCCGCGCCACGCAGCCCGCCGTTGCGAAAAAAGTGAAGCTCGGGCAAAGCACCTCGTCGCCCGGCCCGATGCCCGAGCGCCATCAGCGCGACGAGAATCGCGTCCGTGCCGGAGCTCACGCCGAGGGCGTGCTTCGCCCCGGTGAACTCCGCCAGCGCGCGCTCGAACCGGTCGACTTCCGGCCCGAGGATAAAGTGACCCGAGCGCAGCACGCGCAGGAAGGCCTCGTTCAGTTCCGGCTCCAGCGCGCCGTTCTGCGCCTTGAGATCGAGCAGATTCACGTTCATCGCGCCATCATGCGCGAAGACCGCGTCATGTAAAAGCCTCGAAATCATTAGCCGCGAAAGAACGCAGAGAACACAAAGAAATCGAAAAGAGATGAAGGCTGTTTTCTCGTTCCCAAGTTGCACTTGGGAACGCACTTGCTGAGGCACCTTCGTTGCCGAATCCCATCATGATCGAGGGAATATGAGCGCGAAATGGAATTTCGCGGGGATCAAGGAACATTCCCAAATACAACTTGGGAACGAGGAAATAGGCTCTTCCCTTTTTTAAAAGGGCCGTCATCCCGAGTTTGTCGAGGGATCAGAGAAGTTCCGCCTCGGTACTACCCCTCCGAACTGATCCTTCGACAAGCTCGGGATGACCATGCGTTTCTAATCCCCCATCGACTCGCGGACCAGGCGCGGCAACTCCTCGAACGTCGTGCTTCCCAGCCACGCCAGTCCGATCACCAAAACAAAATAACCGAGGGCCACCGCCAGCCGCTGCGGCGTCGTGCAGCCAAGGTCGGCCCGCGGCGCGCGCGCACGGATCAGCAGCACGAAACGGGGCAGCGCGAACGAAACCACGCAGAGCAGCACCAGGTTGAACTCATTCGTCAGCTCCAGGCCCGCCGCCACCAAACCGAACAGCCACGCCTGGGGCGCGATGGCCGGCGCGAGCCAGCCGCCTTCGAGATCGAGAATCGGGATCAGCGTGAAGAGATTATAAAAGTATCCCACGCAGGCCATGCCGAGAAACAGCGGCTCGCCCACATGCATCGAGGCGTCCTGATATTTCGTGATCTCGTAAATCCCCTGCAAGCCAAGAGAAACCGCCGTTCCGGTCAGCGGGCCCGCGAAACCCACCACGGCATCGGTCCAGACCCGCCGCGGCAGGTCCTCCAGAATCGCCGTGGCGTTCGCGCCAAATCCAAAAAAACGCAGCCGCACCGGAAGCTTCAGCCGCCACGCGGCCAGGATCGTGCCCAGCTCGTGAATCACCACCTGCAGAATGATGCCGGCCACGGACGCCCAGCCGTAGGCGTCCAGATCGTTCGGCCCGAGAACCTCGCCGCCCGCCGAGAGCATCTTCGGATGAAACAGGGCCATGAAAATCAGAATTCCGAACAGCACCGCCATCCCCATCGCCAGTTGCTCCGCCCAAAGGCGATCGGGGGAAGGGGACAAGGATGACACGGGTTTCTCGGGTGCGCTGGCCATACGTCATTCCAACCTAGCCTGCCCGCAAGCCTGAGTCCAAATCAGAATGTAGCGGCAGTCTATGCAGCATGTAGCGGCGGTCTATGACCGCCGAGGACAGCCAATACGTTTTCTCCTGGCATATATCGGCATATGTCAGGGTCGGGACGGAGTCCGACCCTCCAGGACTTATGGGACCTATAGGCCATATAAGTCACATCAGTCCTATTCGCGCAGGTCGCAGGAAAGTCATTTTGCGAAGCTTTACTGCCCTCCGCGGGAGCGACATAGTAACCGGAGCATGACCCCCGAAGACCGCGACCTTCTCCTCTCGCTGCGCCGTCAGCAAGGGGACCTCCAGCAAACGCTGGAAAGGCTCAACGCCCAATTGGGCGCGTTGGAAGCCCGCGCGGGCGCGGCCGCCGCTCCGGAAGCATTCCCGCCCCTGCCGCCGTTGCCGGCGGACACCGCGCTTCCTCCCATCCCCGCGCCCCCTGCCGCCGTGCTGCCGCTCCCCCCGATTCCCGCCGGGCAGGCCCCGGCAGGTTACGCGCTGCCTCCCGTGCCCGCGATTCCGGCGCCCGGGCCGTCGTTTGAATTTCACTTTGGCCGCTGGCTCACGCGGATCGGCGCGCTGTTCGGCGTCATCGCCCTCGCGTTGATCTTCGCGCTGCCCAAAGTCCAGGCGCTCCTCGGCCACGCGGGCCTGCTGGCCTTGAGCGCCGCGGCGGCCATCGGCGTCGTCATCCTGGGCGAACGCCTCGAACGCAAGAGCTCGGCCTCTCTCTTTTTCGGACGAACGATCACCGCCATGGCCCTGGCGTGGCTCTATCTCACCGCCTACGCGGCTTATTTTTACGAACCCCTGCGCGTCATCCACAGTCCGCTCGTCGCCGGATTTCTCCTGCTGCTCTGGTCGATCTACGTCCTCCTGCTCGCCGAGCGGAAAAAATCGCAGATCCTCGCCCTCTTCGCCGTCACGCTGGCCTACGTCGGCACCGCCATCAATCCGATCGGCTCGTTCACCATGGCCGCCGACCTCTTTCTCGCGGCCACGGCGATGGTCTTCCTGCTGCGCAACGGCTGGGCCGCGCTCTCGATCTTCAGCCTCATCGGCACGTATGCCGCGCTTCTGCGCCGGCTCATCGTCGATGAAGACGGCGAGCTTGTCCTCGACACCAGGCCGCGCGCTCCACTTTTGGCCCCATGCCGATTATCTGATCTTCGCGTGGCTCATCTTCACGACGGCGGTCATCTTCACCGCCGCGCCCGGCTTTCGCGGCGGCAAGCGGCTCGCCTTTCTCAGCTTGAACAACGGCGCGCTGGCGGGACTTTTGGTGCTGACCGCCTACGTCTCGGGCTACGGCGCCGCCGCCATGGGCTGGACGTTGCTCGACGCCGGGCTGGTCTTCCTCATCACCTCCCGCGTCGCCGCTTTCGCCGAGATCGAGCCGGCGGACATCATGGGCGCTTACGCCGCGCAGGGGCTCGCGCTCGTCACCGGCGGGGTCATGGTCGTTTACACCGGAATCACGCGCGGCGTCCTGCTCTTGATCGAGACCTTTTTCCTCGGCGCGGCGGCCGCTTTTTCCGCAAGCCGCATTCTTGCCGCCAGCGCCTGGGTCGCGGCGTTTTTCGCCACGCTCTTTTTGATCTGGGAAATCGCGGTCAACGCTCATCATCCCTGGCTGCTCGGATTCAGCGGCGCCGCCGTCATGCTGCTCAATGCCTGGGCGTGCCGGCGCGAGGTCCGGCACAAGCCCGGCGCGCGCGACACCGTCGTCCTCGGCGCGTCCTACTATTGCGCGCTCGCGCTCGGCTTGATCTTCACCGCCATGTACACGGAACTGAACGACAGCACCGTGCCGCCCGCCCTCGCGCTGATGGCGCTGGCGCTCACCTTCTCCGTTTATGCCGTCCCGCTCTTCGAATTGCCGCCGATGGCCCAGACGCTCCTGCTGGCCGCGCAGGCGCTTGTCCTTTTCCCCGCCGAAACCGGCGAGGAACTTCCCTGGTGGAGCGCGTCGGGGGTCGCCGCCGTCACCCTACTGCTCGTCACCTGGTGGCCGCGCCAGCGCGTCACGCGGTCCGGCTCCTGGACGGTCGCGATGACCTTCGTCTACGCGCTGGCTCTGGCCGGCCTCGCCCACCAGGCGGCGCGTCCCTATCTCGATGCGCAAGGCTGGATGATCGGCGCGAGCCTTCTCTCCGTCGCCTTCCTGGTCTACGGCGCGTTCACGCGCGTCTGGCCGGTCGCAGCCGTGGGCCAGCTTTTTCTCGTCCTGGCCCTTTACCACTTTTTCTTCCCGCCCAACCCGAGCGTTTTCCCCTGGACCTGGTGGGCGGCGGCCATGCCCGCCATGGTCGTCTTCGCCACCGCGAGCGCCGCGCATGAATGGCTGCGCCTCTTTCCGGAGATCCCCGAATCGAGGCGCGAGGCCCTTCGCCTGCTTGCTTACGGCTACCAGCTCGTGGCGCTTGCGGCGCTGGTCCGGTGGGTATTCGGTCTCGTTCCCGAGCTGGATCAAATCGCCGCCTTCCTCTTCCTCGGCACGCTGATTCTTTCCACCAATGTCCGCCATCCCAGCACGTTTGGCGTCCGATGCAGCTTTGTCCTGAGCGCGATCGGCATGTGGCTTTACCTCGACAATCTTCAGGCGCAAGCCCACGCCATGGCGAGCTTCCTCAACGGTCTCGCCATGCTCCTGTTCCTGGCCCAGCCCGCGCTTCTCCGCCATGAGGGTGAGAGGAAAACCCTCGTCACGCCGCTCGAAAGCTGGGCCCTCATCGTCTTTTCCGCGGGCACGGGCTGGATCTTCGTTTCCGCCTGGGTCTGGACCCTGCTCAGTCCCAACTATCTCACCATGGGCTGGGCTCTCTACGCGCTGTTCCTCTTCCTGTTCGGGCTGCTTGTGCGGGAACACCGCCTGCGCTGGTGCGGAATGGCCGTGGTGGCCGCGGCGATTATGCGCGTGGGCTGCTGGGACATGTGGAGCTTTTCGCTCGGTTACCGCGCCCTTACCCTTATCGTTCTCGCCCTCATTACCCTGGGCATCGGTTACATCATCCTTCGGCGACACCCGGCAGAATAGGACTTATGGGGACCAATGGGACAAATGGGAGTTTTATTGCCGGGCCATTTGTCCCATAGGTCGCATAAGTCCCCTTGCCAGCATCCTGTGAATAATTTTTTATTTCCTTCCAACAACCCGAATAACTTCGAGTTTGCTCAAGTTTGTCTTGGTTTCCTCGCAATCTGTTCACAGACTGCTTTGTCTCCACTTCGTTACAATCACGTCACTTTCAACGAACTTCTCACCTGCTCACAGTTATAAGACGGAGAATAAACCATTGTTTTTTTCCCTCAAATCTTCTTAATACCGTCTGGTTATGAAATGCGTCATCTCACGGGAAGCACTCCTCTCCGGTCTTCAAATCGTCCAGAACGTGGTCAGCACGCGCACCACGCTTCCCATTCTCGGCAACGCACTCGTGCAAGCCGTTGACGGCAAGCTCATCATTTCCACCACCGACCTCGACACGGGCATTCGCGCCTCGGTCGATGCCGAGGTGATCAAGGGAGGGGCCACCACGCTGCCCGCGCGCCGCCTCTTCAGCATCATCCGCGAATTGCCCGCGGCGGAACTCACGCTCGAAGTCGATTCCAAGCAAGTCGCCACGATCACCTCCGGGTCCTCCTTCTTCCGCATCATGGGCCTGCCGGAGGAAGATTTCCCGCCCTTCCCCAAAGGCGAGGGGGCCAAGATGTTCAAGCTCACCCAGGGCGTCTTTCGCGACATGCTTAAGCGCACCGCCTACGCGATTTCCACCGATGAAAGCCGGTATGTCCTCAACGGCGTCCTGCTCAGCTTCAAGGAAAACAAACTCTCGCTTGTCGCCACGGACGGCCGCCGCCTCGCCTTGGTCGAGCAGGACATCGAATTTCCCAAGGGCAGCGAAGTCGAGGCCATCCTTCCCACCAAGGCCGTGCAGGAATTGCAGCGAATCCTTCGCGACGAGGAGCCGCTCACCATCAGCTTCGCGGAAAACCAGGTCTCCTTCGATCTCGGCAACACCTTCCTCTATTCCAAGCTCATCGAGGGAAATTACCCCAACTACAAGCAGGTCGTCCCGGCCGAGGCCAAGGAACGGATCGTTCTCGAACGCGAAGTGTTCCTCAACGCCGTGCGCCGCGTCGCGCTGCTCTCGAGCGAAAAATCGAATTCGGTCAAGCTCATCTTCAGCAAGAACAACCTCGACATCACCGCCAACACCCCCGAGGTCGGCGAAGCCAAGGAATCGGTCCCCATCAGCTACAAGGGCAAGGATTTCAACATCGCCTTCAATCCCGAGTTCCTCATGGACCCGCTCAAAAACATCGAGTCCGACGAAATCTACTTCGACTTCATCGACGAGCTCAGCCCCGGCGTCATCAAGTACAAACGCCCCTTTCTCTACGTCATCATGCCGATGCGCACGGCGTAGGCCTTCCAGACCTGTCATCCTCTCCCGAGGTCTCGCGGACGCCGGCCCTCGAAGGTGCTTCCATTATTTTGTTCTCATGGCCACCCTTGGCAATAGTGTCAGAGATTCTTCGACAAGCTTCGGAGGACGGTCTTAAATAGAAAACAGCGGAATGCCCCTTCTCATCCACAAAGACGGCAAGCAGCTCGGCCCCTACACTCTCGACGAGGCCCGCGCGCTCGTGCTCTCCGGCAGCCTCGACGCCGCGGATTGGGCGTGGCCCGATGACGCAACCGCATGGATTGCCCTGAAAGACGTCCCCGGCTTTTCGGCCCCACAGCCGGCGGGAAAGCCCGCAACGCCCTCCGCCCCGGCGGCGGACGGGGTCGCGGCGGAGCAGGAATTGTGGCGCGGCCATCCCTCGCAAGTCCTCAACATGGAGGTTTACTCCTTCTGGGCGATCGTCCTGCTCGTCGCGTTCATCGCCGTCTATTTCATGGTTTTCGACGAGTCCCGATTCTGGAGTGCGGTAATCCTGGGCGGCGTGGCGCTCGTCGGATTCTTCAACATCGCCGCGGCTTATCTTCATCTGCGCGCCATCGAATACGTTGTCACCACCCAGCGCGTCCGGATCATTTCGGGGATCTTCAGCAAGGACATCCAGGAAATCGAATTGTTCCGGGTCAAGGACACCGCGGCGAATCAAACGTTTTTTCTTCGCCTCTTCGGCCTGGGCGCGATCACCATCCTTAGCGGCGACGAGCGCCAGCCCCGCATCGTTTTGTCGGGGGTTCCGCAGGCCGTCGAATTACGCGAGAAATTGCGGCAGGAGGTCATGACCCTCCGGCAACGTTTTGGTGTTCGCGAAGTGGATGTCATGTAAATTGAACTCATGCGCCCTTTGAAAATCGCCCTCCTCTCCCGGTGGTACTGGCTGGAAAGCCAGATCCACTACGACGACGATGGAGGCGCGACCCGGCAGCTCGCCGAGGCCGTGGCGGCCCTCGGCCACGAGGTCGTGGTGCTCACCCAAAGTACCGAGGTCAGGAAACTCAAGCAGATCCAGATCGGCGCGCTCGAAACCTGGGCCTCGCCGCGCGACAGGCACCGCGGGCTTATCACCGCGCTGCGTGACACGGCGGCGAAGAAAACCTACGCCTACCCCAAGGTTTATTCCGACGCGCGCTCCCTGCGCGAATTCCTCGCCCGTCGCGGCCCCTTCGACGTCCTGTGGGCCCACGCCGAGTCGCCCGACGGCCTTGTCCCCGCCATCGCCGCGCAACTCGGCGTCAAGCTTCCGCCCATCCTGCTCCAGATTCAGGCCCTGAGCTGCCGCTTTGAAAAAGGCGCGCCGGTTTTCATCGAGAAACGGCCCCTCGGCCTCGCCTTTCGCAAGGCCGCGCGCATCCTGGCGCCCAGCGAATTGGCCGCCGCCTCCGTCCTCCGCTACGCCGGTCCGGGCCTTGCCGCCGCGGACCTCCAGGCCAAAGTCCACGTGGTTTCCCCCAATATCGAGCGCTCCTTTTTTCGGGCCGCGCAAGGAGACCCGCCATTGCCCGGGCCGATGGAGGACCGCGTCCTTTTTCTGGGCGCGCTCAATCAACGCAAGGGCGCGCCCGTTTTTCTGAAGGCCATTCCGAAAAGCGAAGCCTCCAATAGAGTCTCGACCTTTGTCATCATCGGCGATTACACCGAATACGACCGGCGCTTCATGCGCCGCTGGGAGCAAGCCAAGGAAACCCTGCGCCTCCAACTCTACGGCGCGCGGATGGAATACCTCGGCAAAGTCAGCTCGTTCGAGGCCATCCGCCAGATCAAGCTGGCCCGCGTCGTCGTCATTCCCTCGCTTTTCGACGCCTTCGCGCGCGGCGTGGTGGAAGCGCTCATCCTCGGCCGCCCCGTCGTCACCACCGACAAAGTGGGGATCGGCCCCGCTGGTGCAAAAGCACCAGGGCGGAATCATCGTCGCGCCCAACGATTCCGACGCCCTGGCCCGCGCCATCGATGTCGTCCTGAGCCCCCTGATTCCCTTCGCCGAAAATGTCGAACGCGCCGGGCCCCGCCTGCTCGACGAATTTTCGCCGGAGGCCATCGCCCCCCAGATCGCGCGGCACCTTTCCGAAATTGCCTCACCGCCGAAATAACGCCAAAAAAATTAACGGAATTACGGAATTTCTTTGGGAGAAGAACAAAAAATTTCCGCCGCAAGCAGCATGGAAGCGGGGAGCCTTGCTGGATTATCGTATAAACCCTCCAAGCGGTGGAAAACTTACCCCAGAGAAATCAATTCCGTAATTCCGTTAATTCCGTCAAAATTCACCCATGGCGGACCGCGAACACACCCTTTTCCTCCTCGACGGCATGGCGCTGGTCTATCGCGCCCATTTCGCCTTCGCGACGAACCCCATTCGCACCGCGGCGGGCCGCAACACCTCCGCCATCTACGGCTTCACCAACACCCTGCTCGAACTCCTCGCCAAGCAGGCGCCCACCCATCTCGCCGTCGTCTTCGACACCGCCGCGCCCACCTCGCGCCACAAGGAATTTCCCGCCTACAAGGCCCAGCGCCAGGAAATGCCCGAGGAACTCAGCGCCGCCATCCCCGACGTC
This sequence comes from uncultured Verrucomicrobiae bacterium, assembly GCA_963702985.1. Taxonomy (GTDB): domain Bacteria; phylum Verrucomicrobiota; class Verrucomicrobiia; order Methylacidiphilales; family UBA1321; genus JABDGH01. The sequence continues at coordinate 2,466,243 of OY969777.1, read as the reverse complement.
AAGCGGCTTATCCGCGCCTTCAACCTGCCAGTCCTTGAACTCGACGGCTACGAGGCCGACGACATCATCGGCACGCTGGCGCGCGAGGCCCATGAGGGAAAGGAAAAATTCACCACCTACATGGTCACGCCCGACAAGGATTTCGGCCAGCTCGTCAACGAACATGTCCTCATCTATCGCCCGGCCCGCATGAGCGACGACGCCGAAATTCTCGGCGTGCCCGAAGTGCTCGCCAAATGGGGCATCACGCGCACGGACCAGGTCAGGGACATCCTCGGTCTCTGGGGCGACACGTCCGACAACATCCCCGGAGTGCCCGGCATCGGCGAAAAGACCGCGCGGAAACTCATCGCGCAATACGACTCGCTCGAAAATGTCCTCGACCACGCAGCCGAGCAAAAAGGAAAACTCAAGGAATCGCTCGAGAAATTCCGCGACCAGGCCCTCCTCTCCAAACGCCTCGCCACCATCGACGTCAACGTTCCGCTCCCCTTCGAGCCGGAGGTGCTCCGCATCGGCCCCCGCGACGAACCGGCGTTGCGAGCCCTCTTCACCGAACTCGAATTCAACACCCTCGGCCGCCGCCTCTTCGGCGACAGCTTCAAAGCGGGTCGTGGATCTGGTAGGGACGGCAGTCCCTTGCCGCCCGTGGCTCTGCCGCCCGTCGAAATGGGACGCGAAGGGACTCGCGTCCCTACCCCGGTAGCCGCCGCTGTCCCCAGCGGCGGTTCCGTTTCTGGTGGCCCGGACAATTTATTGTCCGGGTCGCCGGAGGCGACAAGAAGCAGCCCGAGCGCATCCGAAAAGACACCGCCGCTAGGGACAGCGGCGGCTACCACTGAACCGACGTCCCCGCGACATCCCCCCATCCCGCCCTTCCCCGTCGCCCTCCGCACCATCGACGACGTGAAGCCCGATTACCAAATCCTTTTCGGTTCGGTTGAGGATTTCCTCAAGGAACTGCGGGGCCAATCGAAAGGTCGGAATGCCTTCGGAGTCGCTTTTGATCTTAACCGACAGGGCGGGCTTTCGGGAGTTGCCTTTGCTCCTTCACCGGGTTTCGCGCGCTATTTTTCCTGGCCGACGGATCGTAGGTTTGATGTCCGCCTTGAATTCAAAGACCCAGGTTCCCATCAGGCTTCCTTGTTCACCGGCCACGATTTGAAAACGGGACTTCGCGCCGTGTTTCATCAATTCCGTGATTCCGTGAATTCCGTCAAAAACTTCGCCGTTCCCTTCGACACCGCCCTCGCCCACGCCATCGTCTTCCCCGACCTGCGACACACGCTCGAGTTCGCCGCCGAATCGCTCCTCAACTACACGCCCATCCCGGAGGAGAAAGCCTCCGGCCAGCAGGACTTCCTCGCCGCGATGGAATCGCCCGACGCCGCGCAGCTCAGCGCGCGCAGGACCATGGAACGCGCCGACCTCGCTCTCCAACTCCACGCCGTCCTCGCCCCCAAGCTCAAGGAATCGGGCCAGGAACGCGTCTTCACCGAAATCGAATCGCCGCTCCTGCCGGTGCTCGCCGCGATGGAAAACGAAGGCATCCGCCTCGATCCCGCCGCGCTCGAGGAGGTCGGCAAAAAACTCCGCGCCGATCTCGCGCGCCTCGAAGCGTCCATTTACCAGCACGCAGGAACCACCTTCAACATCGGCTCGCCGAAGCAGCTCGGCGAAATCCTCTTCGGCAAACTCACCCTCAGCAAGGACGCGAAGAAAACGAAAACCGGCCAATACTCGACCGACGAGCAAACGCTCGCCGCGCTCGCGCCGCTCCATCCCATCATCGGGGAAGTGCTCGAACATCGCGAGGCCAGCAAGCTCCTCTCCACCTACATCGACGCGCTGCCCGCCGCCATCTCGCCCGCCGACGGCCGCATCCACACCACGTTTTATCAGCTTGCCACCAGCACGGGCCGGCTCAACTCGCAGGACCCCAATTTGCAGAACATCCCGATCCGCACCGCGCAGGGCCGCGAAATCCGCCGCGCCTTCGTCCCGCGCGAGGGCGACTACGCGCTCCTCTCCGCCGACTACTCGCAGATCGAGCTGCGCATCCTCGCCGCGCTCACGCAGGACCCCGGCCTGCTCGAAGCGCTCGCCGGCGGCGAGGACATCCACCGCGCCACCGCCGCGCGCGTCTTCGGCGTGCCCGTCGCCGAGGTCACCAAGGCGCAGCGCAACCAGGCGAAGATGGTCAACTACGGCATCAGTTACGGCATCTCCGCGTTCGGGCTGGCGCAGCGGCTCGGCATCGGACGCGCCGACGCGAAGGCGCTCATCGACGGCTACTTCGCGCAGTATCCCGGCATCAAAAAGTACATGACCGACACCGTCGCGCAGGCCCGCGAGCGCGGCTACGTCGAAACCGTCACGGGCCGGCGCCGCTACCTGCCCGACCTGCGTTCCGCCAACGCCACCGTGCGCGCCGCCGCCGAACGCAACGCGATCAACATGCCGATTCAGGGCTCCAGCCGCCGACCTGATCAAGATCGCCATGGTGCAAATCGCGCGCGCCGCCCGCGAGGAAAACTGGCGCACGAAGCTGCTGCTCCAGGTCCACGACGAACTCGTCTTCGACCTTTACCTGCCCGAGAAGGACCGCGTCCTCGAGGTCGTCCAGGACCGGATGAAGCACGCGCTGCCCGAATTGCGCGTCCCCATCGTCGTCGAGACCGGCCTCGGCGCGAACTGGCTCGAAGCGCATTGATTTTTGGCAGGGACGGCAGTCCCTTGCCGTCCGTCGAAAAAACAGGGACGCGAAGGGACTCGCGTCCCTACCTCCTTTTTTTTGAAACCAGGCGCGCCGGCAAGCGTCATAAAGACATGATGAAAAAGCTCTTCGTTTGCCTCCTCCCCGCACTCGCTCTGCTTTTCGTTTCCACCGTGGGAGGGCGGGCCGACCAATTCAGCCAGCTCCAAAACAGCCCTTACACCTATTGGGTGCCCGCGCCCACGCCGCCTCCACCCGGCTACGTCGAAGGTTCGCCGCCGCCCTATTATTACTACGGCCCGCCGCCTCCCGGCTATTATGGTCCGCCGCCGCCCGTCGTGGTCGTCCCGCACTTTTTCTTCGGGTTCCATTTTCATTAGGTGCCGGTGGCCCGGACAACTCGTTGTCCGGGTGCGCGGAGCGCACAAGAAGCAGCCAGTCGCGTCTGCAGGTAACCTTAACTTCATCGTTCCTGGGTGGCTTCTTGTGGCCTTCGGCCACCCGGACAACGAGTTGTCCGGGCTACCCGGGGGTAAACCGCCCTACTCCGTATTGATCTCTTTCGCCCAGTCGCGATTTTCCTCGTACCACGAGACGAGACGCCCCATCCCCTCGCGAAATCCGGTCCGCGGCGACCACTCCAGCGTCTTGCGCGCCTTGGAAATATCGGCCCACGTCGCCGCCATGTCGGCCGGGTGCCACGGGCGGTACTCGATCTTCGCCTTCTCTCCGGTCATCACCTCGATCAGCTCGATCATCGCGCTCAATTTCAGCGGTTCGTCCGAGCCGAGGTTGAACGCCTCGCATCCCACCGGACGCAACGCCGCGATCGTCCCGTGCGCGATATCGTCCACGTAGGTGAAATCGCGCGACTGCGTGCCGTCGCCGAAAACGGTGATCACGCGCCCCTCGCGAATCCGCTGCACGAACCGCAGCGGCGTCATGTCGGGGCGCCCCGCCGGCCCGTAAACGGTAAAGTAGCGCAGCACGCTGACATCGATACCGTGCAGGAAATGGTAGGTGTAGGCCATCGCCTCCGCCGCCTTTTTCGTCGCCGCGTAGGGTGAAAGCGGCCGGTCGGTGTTCATGTCCTCGCGATAGGGCGTCGGATGGTCCTTCCCGTAGAGGCTCGAAGTCGAGGCCAGGACAAATTTCTTCACCCCGAATTTGCGGCACATCTCGAGCACGTTCAACGCCCCGGTCACATTCGCTTCCACATAAACCCGCGGGTTCTCCACCGAGGGACGCACGCCCGCCCGCGCGGCCAGGTTCACCACCGCGTCGAAGGGCGCGGTCCGCTTTGGCTCGGCCCGCGCATGTTTTTCGAAAAGCCGCTCCAGCGCGCCGGCATCGGCCAGGTCCAGCCGGTGCAATTCCAGGCCGGGGAGATTTTCCAACTGCGCCCAGCGCCAGAGCTTCAGCCGCACATCGTAGGCGTCGTTGAAATTATCCAGGCCGGTCACCTCGCGGCCCTGCCCGTGGAGCAGGGCGCACACGCGCGAAGCAATGAAACCGGCGGCTCCGGTCACCAGGATTTTTTGGGGCACGTCGGGAGAGGAAATTTCGGGCATGGCGGGAAACGAATACTCTGCCAAATCATCACACGATAAATCGAGAACATTCCCATCTTCCTGGAGGGTCGGCCTCCGGATTGATAGGACGAATGGGACCTATGGGACGAAATGCCAAGCCCCATCTGTCCTGTTTGTCCGATAGGTCCCATCCGCGGCCCACACCGACAACAGCCGCGCTTGTCCAAACCCCCGCAAACCTCTAACCTACCCGGTCATTCCCATGCAAACGTTCCTGGAGACCGCGCGCTTTTCCCGGCCCTACCTTGCCCGCTACTGGCCCCGCTTTGCCCTGGGCATCTTCCTGGGCGTTCTTTTCGGGGCCTCCAACAGCCTCTGCGTCGGCAGCATCTATACGCTCGTTCATCGCGTGACCGATCCCGCGCAAGTCGAGCACGTCACGGAAAAGGCGCGCGAGGCCAAGGCCAAAAAGGAGGAGGGCGAAAGCCCCATGGTTCACGGCCTCAAGGCGAAAGCCGGCGCCTTCAAGCAGGAATTCTACCTCCTCATTGATCCCTGGCTTCCCTTGAAAGACCGCCCGCTCGATTGGAAACAATGCCTTGGCGGCTTCTTTTTCGTTCCGACCCTCATCCTGCTGCGCGGCATTCTTGGTTACGGCAGCAGCTACCTCCTGGCCTGGAGCGGCCAGCGCATCACCATCGACGTCAAAAACGACGCCTTCCGCAAAATCAGCTCCCTCTCGCTTGATTTCTTCCAGAAAACCACCACCGGCGAACTGATCGCCCGCATCGAAAGCGACGGAACCGCCCTCAGCAATTTCCTCAAGATGGGCCTCTCCGACCTCGTCAAGGAACCGAGCACCATCCTCTTCACGCTCGGCATCATGTTCCTCATCAACTGGAAATTCACCCTCATCTCGCTCGCGTTCGCGCCCCTCTGCGTCATCCCGACGCGGCTCGTCGCCAAAAAAGTCAAGGAGCTGGGACGCCGGGACTTTGCCGTCAACGTCGGCCAGGCCAGCGTCACCATGGAATCGTTCCAGAACGTCCGCATCACCAAGGCCTATTCCCTGGAGGACGTCCACGCCCGGGCCTTCTTCACGTCGGGCCGGCGATCGGCCCACCTCACCATGAAGAGCACCCAAAGCCGCGAGATGCTCAACCCCATTCTTCAGACCCTCTCCGCCATGGGCATCAGCGCCGTTCTTCTTTACGCCGTCTGGATCCATAGCGACTTCGACACCATCACCGCCTTCATCGCCGCCCTGTTCGTCTTCAGCGGTTCGGTCAAGAAGCTCAGCGGCATCGGCTTTTATTTCACCCAGCTCTCACTCGCCCTCGAACGGCTCATGGCCCTCTTCAAGCTCCAGCCCACCGTGCGCGAGGCCGAACATCCCGTGCCCATGAGCGGCTTCACCCGCGCCATCGAATTCCACGGCGTCAGCTTCTCCTACGGCCACACCCCGGTGCTCGACAACGTCAGCTTCACCCTCGAGCGCGGCCAGCGGCTCGGCCTCGCCGGCGAAAGCGGCTCCGGCAAAAGCTCCCTCATCAACCTCGTCTTCCGCTTTTACGATCCCACCGCCGGCCGCATTGAAATCGACGGCGTTCCGCTGACGGCGCTGCGCATCGCCGACCTCCGCTTTCACCTCGCGCTCGTCAGCCAGGACATCCTCCTGTTCAACGCCACCCTCGCCGAAAACATCGGCTTCGGCAAAATCGGCGCCACCCGCGAGGAAATCATCGCCGCCGCCCGCGATGCCCACGCGCACGACTTCATCGAGGCCCTGCCCGAAGGCTACGACACCCCCCTCGGCGAACGGGGCCAGCGCCTCTCCGGCGGCCAGCGCCAGCGCATCGCCATCGCCCGCGCCTTCGTCCGCAACGCTCCCATCCTCGTCCTCGACGAAGCCACCGCCTCGCTCGATTCCCAGTCCGAAGCCGAAGTCCAGAAAGCCATCGACCACCTCGCCGAAAACCGCACCGTCATCTGCGTCGCCCACCGCCTCTCCACGCTGCGCTCCATGGACCGGATTCTCGTCCTCGACAAGGGCCGCATCGCCGAGCAGGGCGGCTTCGACCAGCTCCTCGCCCAGCGCGGCCTCTTCACCGCCATGGCCGCCCGCCAAAGCATCTTCCCCCAGCCCCAGGCCGCGTGAGGGGAAAGGGAAAAAGTTAAAAGGCGGATTGATCATTCCTTTTTCCTTTACCCTTTTACCTTTTACCTTTTACCTTCCCCCCCATGAGCGCCGAGCCTCCTCCCTACAACCAGCTCTACATCCGGGCCTGGACCCTCCTCTCCCTCGTCGTGACCGTGGTCCTTTTCGGCATGTTCCTCTTTGGCCAAACCCTTCTCCACGCCGGACACTGGATGTGGGACCTGCTGCGCTACCTCGCCAGCCCGGTTATTTAAAGACAGGGCGAATTAAAATATCATGCACATGTCCTGGGTAGCCGGCGCAGTCCCCTGCGCCGGGTCCGTCGCACGGAGCGCGCCGGGCGGGAACGAAGTCGCTGAATGTTCCGATGCAAGGGTAACAAAAACTCCCGGGCACATGGGTTACACATTTCGCGAGTTAGGTGGATCATATTAAATCGCGGTCGGAGTTAGACGCCTTGTGGACCGGAGCCGGCCCTTGCGTTCGTCGTAGTGCCCGAGATGGAGGCCTTCGAAGTAGAGTTCCCACTGGCCATCGCCCACCGGTTTTAGTCCCATTTCCTGTCCGACCAGGGCATCGGTGATGTAGACATTGCGGCCCTTCCACTTGATCTGGCCGCTGGACTGCACCCGGCGTTTTTGCCACTCGTCGGGGTAACCGCGTTGGCCCGGCAGGCGTTCCGGGTAATCGCGCGCGGCAGGTTCGTAGAGTTCCGATGGAGTCCGTTGTCCCAGCGCCTCGTGCGGGCGTTCCTCGTTGTATTCGCACCGGAACGCATCGAAGGCCTCCTGCTGGCGGCGCAGGTTGGCGCGCGGCGGTTGCGCCGTGGCCGCCTTGAGCGTGCGGTGCATCCGTTCATGGCGACCGTTTTGTTGCGGCTGGCCCGGCTCGATCCGCTCCAGGTCGATGCCGAGGCGCACCCACCACACCGACAACGCGCTCAGGCCACCGAGACCCGTGCTGGCAAAGGGCGCCCCGTTGTCGGTCCGCATCGCCCGGGGCATTCCATACTCCCGGAAGGTGGCGATAAAGAGGGGCTGCACCGTCGTCATACCGGTCGATCCATCCAGGCCCTGGCAGCGCAACAGATAGCGGCTGTGGCCGTCGCTGATGGTCAACGGCGTGCACTTGCTGCCGTCGCCGGTGCGAAACCAACCCTTGAAGTCCGCGCACCAGACCGCGTTGGCCGCCTGGCACGCCGCGAAGGGCTGCGTGCTCGGTACCGCTCGACGCCGTCGCCGGGCGATGCGACTTAACCCGTGCCGGCGCAGAATCTCACTCACCGTGCTTTCGGCCGGGCATTGCTCCACGCCCAACTTTTGCTCCAACTTGCGCCGCAACTTCGGCGCGCCCCACAACGGTCGTAATTCCTTGAGCGCCACGAGCGTTTGCACCACTTCTTCGGCCACCGCGTTGGGATGATGCCGCGGTGCCCGCGACTGATCCTCCAGCGCCAACCATCCTCCCACCTCGTAGCGCTGGATCCATTTATAGACCGTTTTGCGGCTCACTCCATATTGTGCGGCCAACTCGCTGATCGCATAGTCGCCGCCCTCATGAGCGCTGATCATTTTGATCCGCTCACTCATTACACACGTTTCCTTCCATGACATCCCCCATGTGTAACCTATGTGCCCGGGAGTTTTTGTTACTCATCTCCCCGGAACATACCTCGCCTGCCGCCAAGCCGGAGGCTTGCCAGAACCGTAGCCGGTGGGTGAGCGCACGAGACACACATGTCGCGTGCGCGACACCACCGGAAAAGGTTGTCAGGCGACCGCACCCCGGGGGTGCCAGAACTCTGCGACCCCTGCCGGGGTCGATTTTGGGGAATGCATTCCGGTGGTGGCGACCGCTTCGCGGTCTTACCACCGGCATTTTAACTTATTTTGCACATGCCAAGGGGAGTGTTTCGGGCCATCCTGAAAGGATGGCAATCACTCAGCCCAGGGTTGGCGTAGCAGCGCCTACCCTGGGTGGACGACAACCTGAACCTACCCTGAAAGGGTTGAGAAAGTTAGCTCTCCCCACTCTGATTCAACCCCTACAGGGTTGATCTCATCCGCAGTGTACCCAGGGTAGGCCCTGGCGGGCCAACCCTGGGCTGAGTGATTGCAACCCTTGCAGGGTTGCTGAAACCGAATCACCTTGTCTGGGCACAGTATTTTGATTTGCTCTAGGGTTCGGAAATCCCTTCGGGATAGCTGGCGAGCCGCTTTCGCATTTCGGCGGCTATAGTTTTACTTATTACGCTCTGGCGATTCCGTTACTGTCTTCCGCTGGAATCCTCCGACATCTCGCCCTTCAACTTCTTCAGCGCCGCGAAATGCTTCTCCACCTTCACCCAGGGCAATCGTCGCCATGCGCCTTTTCCAGCTCGGCCAGCAACCGCAGGTTCCTCGCGTAGCGCGCGCGCAGCCCTTTCCAGTGGGACCACGCGATCCACGCCAGGACAGCGGCCGCCAGAAAATTAAACCCGGCCATCAACAGGTGACCGAGGTTCCACAGCCCGAGGCCGGTCAGCACCGGCACCAGCGGGAATACCAGGTAACTCAGCGGCAAACGCCACGACCGCAGCCGCTCGAACGCGCGCGCCTGTTCGTACGCCTTCATCCCTCTCGCCTCATCGTCGGGAGTCACCGCCATAGCATCGTAACCATATCCAAAAAAATTCCCTCAATTCCGTAAATCCGTCATGCTTCGCTGCCTTCCCCCTGGCTTCCACCCTGCATTCTTCATGTATTCATGTTGCTCTGTTGAAATCGTCCTTTTTAACAGGAAAACATGAAAGCATGAAGACATGAAAATGAAGGTGAGGAGGGATCATTTTTTCATCCTTCCTGTTTTCACGATTTCATGTCTTCCTGTTAAAAAATTCCGTTAATTCCGTCCTTCCCCCATTTGGAAATTTGGTCCTGCCTTTCCCCTCCAAAAACCTACTCCTCCTCTTCCGTCTGCGTGTCGCGCTCCTCGCGGCAAATCCCTCGCTTCGACGCCCGGATGAACGTCGTGAGATGCGCGATCTCCGGAATGTGAAACTTATGCCGCAACTCCTCCAGCGCCTGCGTCACGTTCAGGCCCGAGCGGTAAAGCAGCTCGTAGGCCGCCTGGATCGCCCGCCGCGTTTCGTGCGAAAGCCCCGCCCGCCGCAGGCCGACGCGGTTGATCGCGCTCACCTGGTTGAAGTCCGTCGCCATGAAAAAGGGCGGCACATCCTTGGCCAAGCGCGTGCCGCCGCGCGTGATCGCCAGCTTCCCGATCCGCGCGTGCTGATGCACCACCGTCGCTCCGCCCAGAAACGCGCCGTCCTCCACCTCCACGTAGCCGCCCAGCAGCGTGTTGTTGGCCATGATCGTGCGGTTGCCGATCTCGGCATCGTGGCCCACATGCACGCCGCCCATCAGAAAATTATCGTTGCCGATCGACGTCGCCGTCCCCTCGGTGGTGGCGCGGTGGATCGTCACGTACTCGCGGATTTTATTGCCCGAGCCGATCTCCACCCAGGAGCGCCCGCCCTTGTAGCCGTAATCCTGCGGCTCCGCGCCAATAACCGCCCCGTAGCCGATCTGGTTGCGCGGCCCCATCAGCGTGCCCTTTAAAATCACGGCGTGGGCGCGGATCTCGCAGTAATCGCCGATGACGCAACCCGCCTCGATGATGGCAAACGGCCCGACATGCACCTCCACGCCCAGATCGATCGACGAATCGACCAGCGCCGTCGGATGAATTTGTGTGCTCATAATTTTATGAATGTAGCGACGGTCTATGACCGTCGCCGAAATTTTGACGGAATTAACGGAATTACGGAATTTTTTCCCTCGTTCCCAAGTTGTACTTGGGAACGCCCTTGTCCGCGCAATTCCATAGCCTTCCCCATTCTGTTAATTCCGTAAAATTTGGTAATTCCGTCATGCTTCCCTGCCTTTGCCGCTGCCTCCTTCATGTATTTCATGCTTTCATGTCTTCCTGTTAAAAAAATTCCGTTAATTCCGAAAATTCCGTAATTCCGTCAAACTCCCCGCGCTTCTCACAGCAACCCCTCGTTCTTAAAGCTGAAATAATTCTTCTCCACCCCCGCGCGCGGCGCCCCGAGAATCACGTGATCGAGCAGCGCGATCTGGAGCAGCTCCCCCGCCTCCTTCATCCGCCGCGTCACCGACAGGTCGGCGTCCGACGGCTGCGGATTTCCCGACGGATGATTGTGCACCAAGATCACCGCGTGCGCCTGCCGCGCCAGCGCCGGGCGAAACGCCTCGCGCGGATGAAACAGGCTCTCGTTGAGCGTCCCGCGCGTCACCTCCTCCACCGCCAGCACCATGTGCTTCGTATTCAGGCAAATCACCCGCACGCTCTCGTAATCGAGCAGCCGCATCTCCTCGCCCAGCAGCCGCGCGATGTCCTCCGGCGTCTCGACGGAGCGCGCCTCCGCCTCGCTCCGGGCCAGCCGCGCCGCCAGCGCGAACGCCGCCTTCAGCCCGATCGCCTTCGCCTGCCCGACGCCCTTCACCTTCGCCAGTTCGCCCACCGGCGCGCGGCTCAGCGCCTCGAGCGACCCGAAATGGGCCAGCAAAAAATCAGCCAGATCGAGAACGGGCCGCCCGCTTGTTCCGGTGCGCAAGAGGATGGCGAGGAGCTCGGCTGTCTTCAGCGCGTTCGCTCCCTGGTTCAGCAGCCGCTCCCTCGGCCGTTCCGCCGGGGGAAGTTCGCGCATGGAAATCGCCCTCATCGTCGGCTACCATATACGGCTTAATTTTACCCTGCAACTGCGGCGGCACGTGCGCCGTCAGCGCCACCGTGTCGTCCCGGTAGCTGACATCCAGCACGCGCCCGACCCGGTGCAGCTCCGCCACCAGCGCCGTCAGGTGGTTCGGAATCACCAGCTTCACCCGCAGCCGCCACGACTTCACCTGATGCTCGATCTCCCCGAACAAATCCCCCAGGCCCTCGCCCGTCACCGCCGAAATCGCCACGCTGTGCGGATGCTTGTGCAACGCGTGCTCGATCAGCGCCGGGTTCGCCACCCGGTCGATTTTGTTAAAGACCACGATCATCTGCTTGCCCCACGCGTGCAGCTCCTCCAGCACCACCTGCACCGCCTCCATCTGCTGCTCGTAAAGCGGATGACTCAAGTCCACCACATGCAGCAGCAGGTCCGCCTCCGCGACCTCCTCCAGCGTCGCCTTGAACGACTCGATCAGGTGGTGCGGAAGCTGTTTGAGAAAGCCGACCGTGTCGGTCAGCAGCAGCTTCTGCCTGTTCGGCAAAACGAACTGCCGCGTCGTCGGATCGAGCGTCGCGAAAAGCTGGTCCGCCGCGTAGACCTCCGAGTGCGTCATCTTGTTGAGCAGCGTCGATTTCCCCGCGTTCGTGTAGCCGACCAGCGACGCGATCGGCCAGTGCTGCCGCAGCCGCCCCGCGCGCTGCATGCCCCGTTGCTGGCGCACCTCGTCGAGTTCCCGCGACAGCCGCGCGATCTTGTCCGTCACCCGGCGGCGGTCCACCTCGAGCTGCGTTTCGCCCGGGCCCCGCGTCCCGATGCCGCCGCTCTGGCGCGACAAGTGGGTCCACATGCCCGTCAGGCGCGGCAGCAGATATTGCAACTGCGCCAGCTCGATCTGCAGCTTGCCGTCCTTCGACTTCGCCCGCTGCGCGAAAATATCGAGAATGAGCTGCGTCCGGTCGAGAATCTTCCGCTCGAAAACCTTTTCCAGGTTGCGGCTCTGCGCGGGACTCAGCTCGTCGTTGAAAATCACCGTCCCGACATTCTCCTTCTTGCAAAGCTCCGCCAGTTCCGCCGCCTTGCCCGGCCCGATGTAATAGGCCGCCGTCGGCGCGGGCCGCCGCTGGATCATCGTCTCGCACCACCTCGCCGCCGGCGCTCTTCACCAGCTCGCCCAGTTCCTGCAACGATTCCGCGTGGTCCCACTTGCTGTCGTCCGGCAGTTCCAGGCCCACCAAAAGGGCGCGCTCGTTTCCGGGCGGGGGTGAAGTCAGGTGGGACGCTTTCAAAGCAGGGCGGGCGGCGCCGCGGCGGTCAGGGCCGAGGAAAGGGACTGGTTGCCGGTGAGCATCACTTTCCGCAAATTAGGCTCGCGCGCGAACCAAGTCAACTGACGCTTCGCGTACTGCCGCGTCGCCACGAGAATGTCACTTTTCACCTCCTCTAGGGTGGCCCGGACTACTTGTTGTCCGGGTGCGCGAAGCGCACAAGAAGCAGCCCCACCGCTCCCACCCAACATCTCCCCAATCTCCCGATACCCGATCCCCGCAAACCCCCGCACCGTCTCCGCGCCATACCGCTCCACCAACCCGCGCACCTCCTCCACCCACCCCGCCGCGAACATCGCCTCCACGCGCGCCGCGATCCGCGCCCCCAACTCCGCCTTCCCGCGTTGAATCCAGAACGCCGTGAACTCCCGCACCAGCGGCTCCGGCGTCTCCGCCTGCCACTCGCGCAACGAACGCCCCGTCGCCTCCTTCACCTCGATCGCCCGCGCCAGCCGCCGCGGATTCGACGCGTCAAGCCGCTCCAGCATCGCCGGATCGACCCCTTTCAGCCGCTCGCGCAACTCCGCCGCCGAAAGCCCGGCCAATTCCGCCCGCAACTCCTCCGATCCCTGCGGCGCCTCGCACAGCCCCCGCGTCAGCGCCCGGAAATAAAGCCCCGTCCCGCCCACCACGATCACCCGCCGCCCCGCCTCGCGCTGCTCGCGCAAAAACGCCGCCGCGTGCTTCAGATAGTGCGCCACATCGAAACGCACGTGTGCGCTCGCGCCAAATTTCGCCAAATCCAGCCCGCCATGCGGAACCTCCGCCCGCTCCGCCGCCGTCGGCTTGCTTGTCCCGATATCGGCCCCGCGATAGACCTGCATCGCGTCCATCGCCAGGATTGCAGCGCTAGTCGGACATGCCCGCGCCAGCTCCATCGCCGCCGCGCTCTTCCCCGTACCCGTGGCGCCCACGAGAAAGATTGGCGGCCCATCACATTTAAAATCGAGTGCCATGCTTTTCCGCAGCGTAATCTCACGGCTACTGAAAACGAGCCGGAATCCAACCAGCCCATCTCAAAGAGCCGGAAAACTATAAGTTATAACTTATTAAAGCTTCATCTAATAATAAGTTATAACTTATCTTGCTAAGAATATAAAATAAGCTATAACTTATTTTATGAATGCTAAGTTCGAGCTCATGAAAATGCGCCAATTAGACGCAAAAATAAAGCCTTTCCACGTCTTGCTCAAAACAAGCCGGCCTCCAAGGGGTTGGATTAAGGCCATCCGCCAAGGGCTTGGGATGACGACGAGTGATCTGGCTCGAATACTGAAAATAAGTCAACCGGGTGTTATCGCCCTGGAAAAATCCGAAGCTGGAAATAAGATTACGCTCGAAACGCTCGCCAAAGCAGCCGAGGCGTTGGACAGCGTATTGGTCTATGCCATCATCCCGCGTCAAGACATCGAAAAATCTGTTCGAAATCAAGCGCGGCGGATAGCCGAGGAGATTCTCAAAAGAGCTTCCAGCACCATGGAATTGGAGGCTCAAGGATTGGGTGACAAAAAAAATAAGGCCCAAGCCGAGGAACTCGTCGAAGAACTGCTGGCAAAACGTCCGCGTCCTTTTTGGAAATGATTCATCACTACCCGCCCGGAGCCACACCGCTTGATCCCGCCGAAATCGAGGATCTCCTGCCCGCATCCATTTCCACCCAAGCCGAACTAAACGAATTCGAGCAGGCCAATATTCTTGAGGCACAGAAATGGCTCCTCTTCGGAAACAAACAGGACATCCTCTCGTCGGCTTTTTTGAAGGAACTGCACAAGAGGATGTTTAATCATACGTGGCGATGGGCCGGCGCATTCCGGAAGACGGAAAAGAATATCGGCTCGAAATCGGGCCTTATCTCGTTTCAACTGGAAAAATTATGCGGCGACGCAAAATACCGGGTGCGGGAGAAGTCATTTTCGGCGGACGAGATAGCCGTGCGCTTTCATCACCAGTTGGTTTTCATTCATTGCTTCCCGAATGGAAATGGACGTCATTCCAGACTTGCCGCCGATTGCCTGATCGAAAGCCTGGGGGGAAAAAAGTTCAGTTGGGGAAGCGGTGATCTTTATCAGGCCGGAGAACGGAGGAAAAAATACATTGAGAGCCTTCAAGCCGCCGACCATCATGACATAAGCTCCTTGTTAAAGTTTGCGCGCAGTTAAAGCCCGTACTTTCACCCCACAAGTTCACACGTCACCACATCATCCGTCCGCAACCCCAGGGCCGCCGCCGCACCGGGGGAAAGATCGGCTATCCGCCCCGTGTCCGGCGTCGACTCGCCGTCGATGATCGACCCGTCGCCAGGGCCGAAATCGACCGGCCGCGCGAACACATGCAGCGCGTTGGCGGGGTTGGTCAGCTTCACCACCGCGTTGCGCAGAACCTGCTTCGGCCAGCGCGCGTAGTCCCACCGCATCGCCAGGTAAAACGCGCGCGGATTCAGCCGACGCGCCAGGCCCGTCGTCCCCGCCGGTTGATCCGGCAGGAACAGGCACGAATACCACCAGATGCCCAGGTCGCCCGGCCCGACCAGCGCCAGCCCTTCGTGCGGCCCGACGCCTTCATCCGCCGGGCCGCCGAACACGCTCATCTTCCCCGTCCCGAGAAAAATAATCCCGTTCATGGATTCAGAAACTCGCCGCCGTGGCCGCAACGCTCGCGGGCGCGGCGGGCGTGGTCACATAAGCCTGCGTCGCGTCCTCGATGCCGCCCGCGATCGCGTTCAGCAAATCGGCCGCGGTCTTCGTGTCGCCCGTGACCAGCTTGGGATAATAGGCCGCGTAAAGCCCCGCGATCGCCGTCGAAAACTGCGCGTAGCCCGCGTCCGCCTGCGATCCGCCGAAGGCGAGAATGCCCGACTCGAATTGCGCCGGCGTCGGGAAGGCCCCGCCCGAAAGCGAATAGACCGCGCTCGCCGCCGCGTACATTTCGTTGGCCAGGCGCATCCGCGTGCCGCTCTGTTTCACGGCGAAATCGAGCACCGCGCCCGTCGCCACCGACGCGCCCGTGCGAATCAGCGGCAGCGCCGCTTCGATCTCCGCCGCTGATGTCGTCGCGCCCGGCGACGAGGTTCCCGCCGCCGTCCCGGAGGAGGCGCTCGAACCGGTCGTCGCGCAGGCGGTCAGCCCGAGGACCAGGCAGGCCAGTCCCGCTTGGAATAAGCAACTGATTTTGTTTCTCATCTTTTTTGTTTTTTAAAGTTGAAATTCGCGGAACGCCCTCGCCGTAAAAACGACCCGGGCGCCCGCGTTTGCGCCGTCTTACTGGAAGATGATCGTCCCGCTCCAGCTTCCGTCCGGGTTCTTATGAAGCGAGATCGATGTTGCCGACTTGCCCGTCGCGCTTGCGCATTGCGGGTCGATCTGCGGCAGAAGCGACGCCCGGAGAGCCGGACCGACCTCCGCCGGAATCTTGATATTGTGAACCGTCAGCGGCGCAGGCGGGGTCACCACCGTCACGGCGATATTTGTGCTTTGCGCATACAGGGTTCCGCCCGCGAAAAGCGCAAGCACGGCGATCAACTGGAGGGTCGACGCCAGGCGAGCCTGCTGTCCCGACCCCTTCTTTATTGTCTCTTTCATAGTGAGATTCCTTCGTGGCCGCGCTCGTGAGAGCCAGGCCGATTGTTGATGTTTACCAACTGGACAGTGCGGCGCGTTTCCAGGTATTGGCCGCGACGCACACGTATAAAAAATTCGAGTCATAAGCGAATTGCCCGGCGGTTCCAGCGGCACTCGACGAGGCCGGCGAGGACGAGTTGATGCAGCCGGTCAAGGTCGCGAATCCGCTGCCGTTGCTCACGGCGATTTCGTCCGCGTTGATGGCGATGCCGGCGCCCGCGTAACTCCCTCCGCAAAAGTTCGCGCCGCCCCCGGTTTCAGTCGTGGAAGAGAGATCGGATTGCCTCAATCCGGCGGCAACACCCGATGTCGCATGTGCACCCAAGCCCATGGCGGACCCCCCTGCTGTTTCGGCTGCATCATAGCCGGCGGCAACCCCAGTTGTCGCCCAAGCCTGAGCACCGATTGCCGCGCCTGAATTGGTAGTCGTTGCTGATCCAAGCGCGCAACCGCCGCCGCCTAAAGCGGCATTCGCCGTGTTGCCTATCGCGCAACCGCCGTAAGATGCCATGGAGTTTATCCCGTAAGAGACGCCGCCATAGATGGAATAAGCAGAACTGCCAATCGCGATGGAGTTGTATCCATCATCCGTGAAGGATGCCGCCCCAAAGGCAATCGTCCCGTCCGCCGTGCCGTCCGAAGAGACAAGCCGCGCCAGGCCGCCAGCCCTGTTGACGGCATGAGTTAAACTCAGCGTCCCGGCTGAATAGGTAAAACCCGCGCCCGTCGCATTTGAGCCAAGCGTGAGCGAGCCGCCGCCGCTTCCGGCGACCAGGTTGCCGCTCGAATCGGTCCCCACCGTCGCCTGCGACGTCAGGCCCGTCACCTGAAAGGCCGCCGCGCTCACCGTCGCCGCGTTCGTGAGATTATGGCCGCCCGCATTGAGATCGCCCTGCATCGCGCCCTGCGGCAAAAGGTTCTCGATGGGCGCCGAACCCGCGCCGCAAAGCAGCAGGACCGAGCCCAGGGCTACGCTGAAAACCCCGGCGACCGTCGCGCCGGGCCGTTTCGACAAAAAAGAAAATGAAATCATAAGAAAAAAATCAGAAGGTTAAGGTTAAAAGTTTTACTCCCCGCCGCGCCCCCGCGCGACGGTCCTATACGTCCCATCGGTCCCATCATCAGACGCAAGGCGCGTCATGCGGGAACGGAAACACCGCGGGCAATCCGTTAAACACGACGTTTTGCAGCAGCACAGCCTGCGACACGCACTGGATGATCTTCGCGCTCACCGGCGCAGTCGCCGGCCCGCCCGTGATCACCGTCCCGTCGAGCGCCGAAGTTGCCGCCGCCAGGTAACCGATCAACAAAAACGCCGTCGTCAGCTCCTGCATCGGCTCGGTCCCGGTGTAGGCGAACGGCGCGGGAAATCCGCTCCAGCCGCCCGTGCCGGATCCGATGCCCGCCGCCGTCACCGTGTAACCGCTGAAATCAATTTCGAGCCAGATCTGCGTTCCCACCGACACCGCCATCGCCGTGGCCAGCCCCGTGATCGCAAACGTGTCGTTCGGCGACAGACTTTGTTGCAGGAACGAATTCGCGTTCAGCGTCACCTTCAGCCCGGTCGCGTCCGAGGCGTCGAGAATCTGGAACGGCTTGTTCAGTACCGCACCCGATGAAGCCGACGGCCGGAACACCGAATCGGAACGCGGCGACTGCTCGCCGCCCTGCACCTTCGCCGCGTTGCCGCCGCCCGAGCCGGTCGTCCGCTCGCCCAGCCGGTACGAAATGCGCCGGTTCCGGTTCGCGCGCAGCCACGCCGCCAGCTCCGCGTGCCCGAGATGCTTCGCCGGCCCCACCGTGATCCGCGTCTGGCCGAGGTCGATCTTTTCCTCGACCCGCTGGATTTGCGCCGCCATCGCCGCCCATTCCGCGCGCCCGCCGGTGAGATTGAGCAGCAGTCCCGGCGCGCCCGCGCCCGAGCACTCCTGCTCCGTCAACTCCAGCACGCCGTCGTATTGCAGCGCGCTCACCGCGTCGTGGAGCGCCTGCGCGAGGCCCGCCGGCACCGGTTCCGCCGCAGTCTCCGACGTCAGCCGGCTGTAAGTCTGCGTCTCCGCGTTTGTCCCGGTGACCCGCGTGTAGAGCACGCGCCGGTTCGCCGCGCCGAACACCGCGCCCGACTCGTCCGTCGCCGCGCCCGTGTATCGCAGCGTCGCGCTCACCAGCAGCGGCGCCGCGTGGAGCTCCATCCACGCCGCGACCGAGCCCGAAAGCAATTCGTTCGGCACGTCCGCAAGCGTGATCCCCGGATAAGCCGACGGATTCTCGATCACGACCGTCTGCGTTCCGGCGGCCACGATCAAATCCGCGTCGGCGAAATCGTTGAGCCACGGAAATTTTCCCTTCCACCAGGCGATCACGCCCGCCGATGTGTCGCTCCGCGGAATCAGAGCGGTCGTCACCGGCTGCTTCTGGTACGTCGCCCGCGCCCCGGCCAGGTCGAGCGTCATCACCAGCGCGCCCAGCTCGTCGCCCGTCGCGGCAGTCGGCGCCGCCTGCACGATCAGCGACGTGAACGTGTCGTTGTCGATGTTGTTCGTCTGCTCGAATTTCAGCACCACGGCCGGCGCCTGCAAATCGTGTCGCGGTGTCAGCTCGAGCCCCGAAATCGGCGCGCCGTACGCGGGCAGCGTCACCGTCGCGGCGTCGGCCCGGCGGCGGATCGACAGCGTCGGGTAGGGCGTCGTCGTGTAATCGAACGCCGCCATCGCGTCCGGCGTCCAGCGCAGCAGATTGCGGATCACCTCCGCGCACGACTGGTCCAGCGCCTCCGCGTAGGGCGCGATCGCGTTCGGCGTGACCGCCCCCACCGTGATCGGCGCGCCCCGCGCCGTCGCGTAGGCCAGCACCTCGAGGATCGCCGCGCCCGTCGCCAGCTTCGTCCCGTCCGACTTCTGGCCCAGGATCAGCCGGCTCTTGTTCGTCGGAATCAGCGTCGTCGCGATCCCGTTCGTCGTCTGCCACGTCTGCTGGAAAACCAGGTTCTCCAAATACCACCACGGCCCCGCCACGCGGTAAAGCTGCTCCTCCGCCTTCGCCGACGCGCGCCCCGGCGCCTGCACCACCCGCCCGTAAAACCACGGCGTCCCGTTCCGGAAAAGCCGCACCGTCGAGCCGTGCGCGAAAATCGGATCCGCGTCGCTCGGCGTCCCCTCCGCGCGAAACGTCACCACGTCCGGCGCCTGGTTGATCCGCTCGCGCGTCACCTCGCACAGACCCCAGTCCGCCACCGATTTCTCCACCCCGTTCGCGTCGAGAATCGTCCACACCGAGCTCATAGAATCTCTCCAGGGTGGCCCGGACAACTTGTTGTCCGGGTTCGCGCGGAGTCATTCCGCGCGAACAGGAGGTCGTCCATAAATGCCGAACTTGCGAAGCGCTTCATATCACCACCAGGTAATCGAGCTTGTACGTCCCCGCGTCCGTCGCGCCCGAGAGATCGGCCGTGAAGCCGCCCGCCGTGATCGAACCGTCCCGCACCGTCGCGAAAAGATTCAGCCCCCCGGCCGGCTTCCGCACTGTCACCAGCACCTGGCCCGGCGCCGACGCCAGCGCAAGCCCGCTCACCGTCACCGAATCGGCGCTTGACGCGATCGCCTGCGTGCCGCGAAATTTCTGCACGTAACCGACACTCGTGCCGCCGCCTACCAGCAGACCGCCCGCCGTCGCGCCGTCGCCGACGAAAAGCTGCTTGTTGTCCGTCGTGAAAAGCAGTTCTCCGGCATCCGGAGTAATGGACGCGCGTTGAGCCTCAACCCCGCGCCGAATTTGAATTTTTTGTGACATGTTGAAAAAGTGAAAGGTTAAAAGTTAAAGCGAAAAGGTAATGAACCGAAACTGGGCGTCCGCATGCGAAAAGGAATTCAGCACCTTTACCCTTTTCCTTTTCACCTTTACCCTTAGGCGAACGCCCCTCCATCGAGATTCAGCGCCGCGGGCAAAAGCGCATCCGCGAGATTCCCCCCGTCGATCGTCCCGCCCTGCGCATAGCCGTACGCCGTCCCGAATGAATCCCCGTCCACGCTGTTCGCGGCCAGCGGCGCGCCCATCGTGATCAGCCCGCCGCGCAGCACAAACGTCGTGTCCGTCCGCGTCCCAAGAAATCTGCCCTTCGGCATCTCCTCGAGCACCGCCGAAAACGCGCACGTCAGCAAAGTCTCGCCGCTCGCGCCGCAGATGATCGCCGCCGCGCCGCTGCCGGGCAGCGAACTGAACGCCGTCAGGACATAAGCCGCCGCCTCGGCCACGCTCGCGTGCTGGCGCGTCACCGTGAAGCGCAGCAGGTTCACCGCGTTGCCCCGGGCCAGCGGTTGCGCCGCCACCGCGCGCAGAAACTGCGCATCCTGCACGATCTGCCGGCCATTCAGTTCCACGTCGTGAGCATCCGTCCAACTTTGCAGATCGCTCACGCCATCGTTCGTCAGCCAGACATTATTTAAAGAAATTCGCATATAGATTTAAGAATTTTTGACGGAATTAACGAAATTACGGAATTGGCCAAATAAGATTTGGGTGCCCGCATCCGTGGCAGCCGTCTCCGTGGTAGCCGTCGCACTCCGTGCGACGGTTCGGTTCATTCCATTCCGCCGTCCCATCGGTCCCATTCGTCCCATAAGTCCTATTCCGTTGGTTCCCCTTCGCTCAAACTCACCAGCGTTTCCGGCTCGGCCTCGGCCCCCATCAGCGCGCGCCCCGAGGAAAACACCAATTCGCCCACGCGCGGATGCGTTGCGTCGAACATCAGCGGAGCCCGCGCCAATTGCGCCTGCGGCAAACGAAGCCAGAGATGTTGTCCCGCCACATCGAGCGTCCGCGCCCCCGGCGAAAGCAACCGCCCCGGCAACGCGCCCTCCATTTGCAGCGCCGCGAACACATCAGCCTCCGCAGGCCCACCCGGCGTCCCCGGCGTGAACCGCGCCTCGACCGCCAGCGAATCGAGCGTCAAATCAAGCAGCGCGTTTGCCGCCGAAACCACCGGCGTCGTCTTCATCGCGAAATGGACCCGCACGCCGTCCCGCGCCCGCAGATTCATCCATGGCGCGCTGTCCCAGGTGATCGCGAAATCATCCGCCAGTTGCGGCGGCGTGGTCGGAAGCGCGGGAAACTCCGCCGTGTCGATCGTCACCAGCCGGTGCGCCGCCGTGATCGGCAGCGACCTCGCCCCCAGCGCCAGGAACGTCACGGCACCCACCGTCGTGCCGCGCGCGCCCAGCGTCAGGTCGGGCATCTGCGTAATCGCCACGGCGGAAAACGTCAACCGCACGCCGTTCGACGCGACCAACACCAGCGGCGCGTCCGACGCGCCGAACATCGACATCCCCGGCGTTCCCATCGTATAGGGATAAAGCGCGATCAGATCGGCGAACGACGCGCTCGGCGTGAACTTGATCGTCACCGGCTCGCCCGTCACCGTCGCATCGAGCACGCCCTGCGCGTCCGAATCGACCGCGTCCACCTCCAGCGCCGGCGTCACCAAAATCCCATCGTGCGCGAAAAACGTATGACCGTTAAACGTCGCCGCCGCCGGCCCGCCAAGCAAAGTTGTTCGTGTTATTGGCATATATTTTCTCTCTTTCTGCTCTTGGATGTTTTGACGGAATTACGGAATTACGGAATTAACGGAATGACTGCATTTCAGGTGGCGGTATTTGGGTGGCCCGGACTACTTGTTGTCCGGGTTCGCGCGGACCATTCCGCGCGAACAGGAAGCGAACTGACCGCCTCCGCCGCGAGGGCCCGCGGCGGCTACCGCTGCACCGTCGTCCGGAGGTCGACGGCTACCATTGTCTTCATTCCTCATAAAAATTCCGTTAATTCCGTAAATTTGGTAATTCCGTCAAATTCAACCAAAGCTCGCCCTCGCCTCCGCGCTCGCGACAAACCCCGCCAGCCACGCCCGCGTTCTCAATAGAGAAGGCGCGCTCACGACAAACGGAGCGGTATATAGAATAGAAGTCGGCCCGCGCGGCGCCGGTTGCGAACCGTCCAATGTATAATAGATAGCCGCGCCCGGCTGATCGCTCGAAAGCGTCACCGTCCGCGGCGACCCCGATCCCGCGCTGCTGATCCCTGGCGCGTCCAACCGCGGCACCGCGTAACTCGCGCCCGCCTGCGTCCGCACCTGGATCTCATACGCCACCACGTTCGGCTCCTTCACCGCCTTCAGCGCGTTCGGCGCGGCGGTGATCACCTCGTTGATCGTCGTGGGCCGGTATAGATGCAGCAGCGCCAGCGCCGTCTCCGCCACCTCGAGCGCGTGCGGGCCGGCGGCCACCGGAATATTCTCGCGAAACCGCACCGCGATCTCCACCGGATCGAACATCGGCCCCGGCGCGGTCGGCGCGCTCACCAGCGCCTGCGGCACCAGCACCACGCCGTACGTCCCCGCCGCCGCCACGCTCGTCTGCAACTCGTACGACACATCGCGCGGCTGCTCGACCAGCACCGGAATCGTCGCGAAAAACGGATCGGCCAGCAGGCAATCGGCGACCTCTTGTTGTATAGAAGTTAGAATGCTCATAGGTGGAAAGGGAAAAGGGGTAAGGGTAAAGGGAAAAGGGATGAAGCTTGGAAAGGTGATGGAACTTGAGGTCCCTTTACCCTTTTCCTTTTCACCTTTTCCCTGCTCAAACCCCCTCCTCGCTGTGCTGCGTAAAATGCCGCCGCCGCGCTTCTATGCTCGGCCTCGGCGCCTCCGTCGTTTCCAGAGTCGGACTGTCCGGCTCCTCGATATTAAACGTCCCGGCGGCCACCTGTTCGAGCAGACGCACCGCGCGGTTCGCCGCCATCTGCCGCACGTCCTTCGGCGACACGCCCACGCGCTGCGGCAGACGCACCGCCGCCAAATCGAGCGCCGTCGCCAGCAGCTTTTGCGGAATCGTGCCCGGCAACCCGAGCGTGTTCGGTTTGTAAGCGCCCACGTAGCCGCGCACCATGTCGACCACCTGCGCCAAAGTCGGCGCCAGCGGATCGGCCTGGCCGCTCGCCGTCGCGGCGGCGCGGTAAGTCGCCAGCTCCGTCTCGGAGAGAACGGTCAGCACATCGCTTTCAGCCGGTGTAATCCATGCCATAAGTGGAAGGGGTAAGGGTAAAGGGTAAAGGGAAAAGGGTTCTGAAATTGCAATCCATAGATAATTGAAATGAGGTTTGTACTTGGGAGGAGAAAGGGTAAAAGGGCGAATGATCGATATGGTCGGCCGCACTCGGCGCTTCGCGCTTCGGTGCCTTAAGGCTGCGGATGCATTGCCCCGTTGCGCGGGCGCGAAAGCAATCTCTCACCAGTTGGCCCGAAGCGGGACGAGTGCGGCGGCCAATTATCGGGCCTCGCAGGTCGCGCGATCCAAAGCCGAATTTTGCTCGAAGCTCCAGATTGCGCTTGAGGAAGCTGATGAAACTCAGTTCTGGCTCGGCCTTGCGGCCGAAGCAGAATACTTGTCTACCGAGCAGCTTCACGAACTCGCAAAGGAGGCTGCGGAATTGACCGCTATCCTCATGGCCAGCCTTAAAACCGCGCGCCGTAACAAATGACAATGTCTTCATCAGCCACCTTTTCCCTTTACCCTTTTCCTTTTTCCCTTAACTCACGGTCAGTAACTGCGCAGCCGTGCTATTCGTGATCGCCACGGCCTCGCTCCAATCGAATTTGGCGACTTCAACCCTGCCGTCGTCGCGCACGTACGAGCCGGGCACCATGTAGTTGCCCATCAGCCGAAACGTCTTCATGAACGACGGATCGCGCCGCGTCGGATTCTGCAGCCGCGCGAAAATCAGCACCGACGTGTCGAGCAAAAAGCTCACCTCCGGCGCGAGGCCCTCCTTCGTCGTGTCGACCACCATGTACGACGTCCGCACCTCGGGGTTGCCCACGAAAAGCTTCGTCGCCTCGGCCGGCGTCACGTTGGGAATCGCGTAGTCCCCCGCCGCGACGAATCGGCTGCGCACGTTGGGCGCATTCTTGAAGAGACGCCAGGCCCCGGCGCCGAAAAGCACGCCGACGCCCATGAGCGAACCGTAGCGCGCGGCCTTGATGACGCTCAGAATTTGCGCGTCGATGTCGTCGATGGGATCGCTCCCGCTCGAGCCCGACCACGTCTTCGCCAGCGCGTCGGCGGTCGTGGACGCGATGGCGGCATTGATCACGCTCTGCTCGTGGCACAACGCGGCCACTTCGGCGACAATCGTCGCGCCTTCCATCAGCGCGTTCGTCAGCGCGGCTTCCTCGATCTGTTCGAGAAAATCGATCGGGAAATCGAGCGCGTTCGGCTGGCAGTTGTAGGTCGCGTCGGTCGCGTCGAAACTCAGCACGGTCGCGCGCCCGCCAATCGCGCGGGACGTGTCCGGCGGGGCGAAACGGTTCTTTTCCGTGTAGATTTTGTAGCGGCCGATGCTGGTGGGAACTTCCACCGTCGGCGCGAGGAAATCGGCCACGGGCTGCACGGCGGACTGCGCCGCGCCCTGGGCGAACTCCCGCAGCATCGGGCTGGAGGTAATTGCGGATAAACTAGGCATAATTTTTTATTCTTTATTGGGTGGCCCGGCAACGCCACGCGTGCGTGTGTTGTCCGGGTGACCGAAGGTCACAGGAAGCGATCTTCAGTCTGTAGCGGCGGTCGATCGGCTATGGCCGTGACCGCCGGTCGCGTCAGCGACACTCTTATTTCTCCTATCGGTCCTATGGGTCTTATAAGTCCCATTAAACCGTCACGCTCCCGAACGTCGGACGCATCCGCACGAGCTGTCCGTCCACGAACAACTCCTCGGCCACGCCGACCAGCCGGTACGTCCCCGACCCGGCGGTAAGCCCGGCCACCGAGCGCACCTTGCCCTTGTCGGCCGCGGTCGTCACGCCGTCGGCCAGCACGAGCAGGTCGCCCGGATTGCCCGCGCCCTTCGCCGTCACGCGCACGGTCCGGTTCGGGTTCAGCGGACGCACCGTCGCCTTGCCGGCCGGCGGCGCGCCGTAAACCAGCACGTACAGCGCGTAATCGTTGTTCGCGGCGGGCCGCGTCACGACCAGCAGGCCGGAGCTGTTGTACGGCGCGACGAGAACGTCGGCGTATGTGGAAAGATCTTCGCCCGTCGTGAGCAGAAGATCGCCTTCTTGGGTATTGGATTGACTCATGGTTTTTTTAATTTTTCAGCATGCGCGATGTATTGGCGGATGCTGATGGTTTGCGGACGTATGTAGGTTGTTTTGGCCGGTCGGCCCGATTTGCGTTCATGGATTCGGCGCGAGAATCCCGCCCGATCCAGTCCGGCGTCATGTGAAGCGGCTGGAAGACTTTCACGCACTTTCCGCCTCCGCGGCCTCGCCCTCGGCCATTCGAAAAGCGGCGTGATGGCCGATTTTGAGCTGGCTTTGGAGCTGGCGCGCGCGATTGGCCACGCGCCGCGCGGTGCCCGAATCGGGCTCCGGCGCGAGCGGACTGAGCAGTTGCAGGTTGGGCCGGCGCAGGCGCGGCTGATGCAGCGGCGCGGGAGGCGCGGGCTGGCGCAGCGCGTTGAGCAGCGCCAGCGTGCCCTCCCGATTCGCGAGCAACTGCGCGCGCACGACATCGCGATTCGTGATCACGTCGGCGAAGCGGTCCAGGTCGCTCTCGGCCTGCGTCTCGGTCAGGCGCTGGCAGCGATTGCGCAGGGATTCCAGCTCCGCCGCCTGGCTCCGCAGCGCCTCGACAATCTCGGCATCCGTCGCCGTGCCGGGCAGGCGAAGCCCTTGAAGAATTTCAGTTCGTAGATTCATGGTAAGTAGGGATAAGGGTGAAGGGTTAAGGGAAAAGGGAGGGAGAACGGATTCCAGACTCGGTATCGGGCCTTTTTCCCTTTCCCCTTCTCCCTTTTCCCTTCTGTTACTCAGCGGCACCAGCCCCGGCAAATTCGGATCGTTCGTCAGCGCCAGCCGGTCCAGCCGGCGCGGACGCAGATGCACGACATCGCGGCCATTTGGCGCGGGCGCGGTCCACTGATCGCAATCGGCCCGGTTCCAGGTTGGCGACGCGAGCCGGTAACGCCCGCCCGTCAGCGCCTGGTGGCCGAGGTCCGACCAGCGGATCTGCGCGTAAAGCCCGTCGCCGCGATGCTCGAGCGCGCCGAGCCAGCCCGCGGCCGTCGTCGGCTGCGCCGGATCGTGCGAGAAGTGGTCGAAGTCGACGAGCAGCCCCGGAAAATTCGGCTGCCGCGCCTCCTCGTTGAACGTCCCGAGCATGGCGTCGCACGCCTCCGCATCGATCACCTGCAACGCACCGTTCGGGTGCGGAAAAGTGCCGTGCGGCGCGATGTGAAACCAGCCGTCGGGCGCCGGTTGAAAGTTAGTTGGTGAATTCATTGATTAGACAGGAGGAACATGAAGAACATGAGGGTTGAAAAATCGTTCAGATTTCATTGATGGCGGGCTCCGTTTCGGTCCCCGGCTCCGGCGCGGGCGGCTTCGGCAGGGGCGTCAGCGCGTAATCGCGCAGCTTCAGCCGGTAGCCCGTCTTCTCGGAAAGCTCCGCCGGATCGATCTCGTAGCCGGCCCTCGCCAGCTTCAGCGCCTGGTCGATCACATCGCCCGGATCGAGCGAACGCGTCGCCGCCAGCTCGAAATAAGCGAGCTGCGGTTCGCCAGGAAAAGTCTTCGCCAGCAGCGGCCGGTCGAATTGCTGCTGGAAAATCTCCGAGATCAGCGCCGCCTCCGCCTCGGTGATGTCGTCGAACGCCCGCTGATGCGCGCCGCCCGCGAGCGTGCCTGTGCCCGACTCGGTCAGCGCCGTCAGCTTGCCGCCCGTCGCCGCCAGCACGATCAGCTCGTCCTGGTAGCGGAGATGTTCCGCGAACGGATTCTGCCCGCGCGCGCCCGAATCGACCGTGTGGATTTGCGTCCCGTGCGGCACCGTCCCGCGCGCGTCGCCGATGATCGCCTCGGCCTGCGCCTGGTACTCGGCCTCGCGCTCGGCGGGAATGTCCGGCGGCAATTCGAGGAAGAGCGGCGGCAGCCCGTACGTCTCGACGAAGCCGTCCCAATCCTTCTGGCTCAGGCTTTGCCGCACATGCGCGATCACCGCGATCTCGTCCACCGGCGAATCGAACTCGCGAAAAATAAACCGCGCCGGATCGAGCACCGGATCGCCCGGCATCGGCAGGCCGGGCCGCGCCTCCGCGTTGTACTGCCACGGCGCGTCGGGACCGAGCCGCGCCCAGAACCATTGCGGCACCGGATGCAGCGCGACCGTGCGCCCTTGCCTGTCGAAGTGGCGTTCCACGTGCGCGTAGCCGCGAAATTCGGCCAGCGCGAGAAACGTCACCGCCTCGCGCAGATTGACGATGCGCTCGTACGCGTCGCGCAGCACCGCCGCCTGACGCGCGGCCAGCGAGCGCGGGCTCGGCGTCACCGCATGGGTCTCACGCAGACGGATGTCCCAGTCGAGCCGGGTCATCGACGCCTGCCGCCGCTGCAACACCGCGCGCAGCGTCGAGTTCCGTTTTTCCACGAAGCGGTAGAGCCATTGCAGCCGGGCGTAATTGCCCCGCTCGGCGGCTTCCAGCATCGTCACGAGCTGCGCGATGGTCAGGCCGCGCAACGGGTTGAACTGCGCGCGCCAATTCGTGGCGAGCTGAAGATTTTGGAGATAAGTCGAAGGTCGCATGAAGTTAGAAGTAAGAAGTTAGAAGGTTGAAGTTGGAGGCAGTTCAGCGTGGAATTGTTTTGGAAGGCGGCTGCGAAGTGGGATCCCACTTCGTCCTTCTTCCTTCATCCTTCCACCTTTCTGTCGCGTCGCGCATAGGCCCGCGCGGTTGGCAGCCCCCGAAACGCCGGCACAACCGCCCGCGCCTCGGCCCGCATCGGCGCCAGCAGTTCGGCCAGCGCCGCGTAGGCCGTCGCCAAAAGAAAATGGTTCTCGCACCTGTCGAGATAACGCAGCGTCCGGCCATCGGCGCTCCGCTCCTGGCGCGCGCCGGCGAGCAGATGCCGCTCGTAAAGATCGAGCGTCGCGCGCGTTTCCTCCGTCGCCGTCGGCAGCAGAAAACGCTGCGCCGCAATCCGCTCCGCCGTGCCGTCGGCCCGTTCCAGCAGGCGCGGATGCGCGCCGTCCGGCGGCAATAATTCCCGCACCACGCGCTGGATCGTCTCGTCGCGATGCGCCGCCAGCAGCGGGTAGAGCCGGCCGTCCTGCGTCCGCGCGAGCTTGTGGCGCAGGCCCTGCCCCTCGCGCTGCGTGAACTCGACCGCCGCGCACCGCGCGTTGCGCCATTTCTCCGACGCCGCGTGCCAGGACAAGGAAGAAGGTTGAAGATGGAAGGATGAAGTGCCGAGGTTTCCCGCCTCCCCACTTCTGCCTTCTACCTTCTCACTTCTACCTTCCTCCCGCACTCCCTCGATCCCACGTCGCGAAAAAAAGATATTCCGGGCCGGATCGGTGGATGAAGCCACTGCGTCCTCATCGAGCCCGTTCAGCATAAAAACCAGGTCGCGCGCGAGATCGCGCAACGGCCCCGCGTCGACGCAAAGCGCGCTCAGGCCGAGCCGCCGGAAAAGCTCCGGCACCCGCGTCCGCACGCGCTCGGCGGCGATCGGCTCGGCCCAGAGCAATCGGACTTGGTGCGGCGGCTTCTCGTCAACCGCCCGCGCCACGAACCAGCATTGATCGCCCATGTCGAGGCCGCCGTAGTGAAGGGTAAAGGGAAAAGGTGTAAGGGAAAAGGGACGATTGGCGTAATCGGTTTCCCCGCCCTTTTCCCTTACACCTTTTCCCTTTTCCCTTCCCAGGACGTAGTCCCCCCGCGCGGCCTGCAAATCATGCGGCGTCAGCGATTGCGTGGTCGATTTCGGCAGCGCCAGCCGGTCGGTGCAAAAAACCGTCATGTGCTCCGGGTCGCGGATGGCCAGTTGCCACGCCGCCACGATCTGCGCCAGGTCGATGGCGGGAATGAGCAACTGCGAAAGCCGGTAACTCCAGCGCCGCTGCGCCTCGCGTTCCGGCGCCAGCGCGTGCCAGTGCGGATGCTCGCGGTCCAGCGCCGCGCCGCAATCCGGACACGCCAGCACATAGTTTTGCCCCGGCGTGAAGGAAATTGGCAATCGCGCCTCCGCTTTGCCTTCCGTCCCATTCCCCGCAAAATGCCCCTCCACCGTCAGCTTCGGCCAGTCGCGCGGCGGCAACTCCGGCATCTCCAGCCGGCAAATGCCCGGCCACAACGTCTCCGGATTATGCCGCGCGCCGCAGCCGGGACACCGGAGCAGCCCGATGTGCTGCGTCCCTTCCGTGAACGCGAGATTCTGCCCCGCGCCGTGGTAACGCTGCGTGCCGATCAGCAGCGTCAGCCGCAGATTCGACGCCGTCATGCGCCCCGCGAGAAACCGCGCGTGCTCCTCGGGCAGGTCGTCCTTTTCGTCCTGGACGACGACATCCATCGAGAACGACGTCGGGATTTTTCCCAATCCGCGCATAAAGGCCAGCGCCGTGCGCGCGCCGTCCGTGCAGAGGAACGCGCCCTTGCGGTTCACCGCGCGGCCCGAGGCGTTCAGCGTCTTGCCCACCGCGATGAGCCGCGCCAGCCACGGGATTTGGTCGAGCACATCGGGCCGCAGCTTGCCGTCGACCAGGCCCGAAACGAGATCGTCGTCGGGCAGGTAATAGCCCACGTTGCGAAAGCGGACCGCGACGAGATAGGCGAGCAGGTTGAGCATCAGCACCGTCTTGCCGAACTGCGCGCCGCCGCAGATCGCCAGCGAAACGTCGGCCTCACCCGAGGCCAGAATCCGGTCGAGCTGCTCGACGATGGGGCGCAGCGCCTCGCGTCCGGCGAAGTGATAGGGGATGCAGCCCGAACCGCTTTTCACCCGCGCGTGATGCTCGAGGAAATCGGCGAACGAATCGATCCGCGGCGGCTGCTTTTCCGCCCGCTTCCGTTCGAGCTTCCGCGCCACGCGCGCGACCACTGAGGATTTTGACGGAATTACGGAATTTTCGGAATTAACGGAATGCTTGCAATTAAGAACGCAGTCATCCTGAGCTTGTCGAAGGATCAGTTCAGATGCCTTTCGGTTCCCCTCGTCCCCAAGCTCTATTTGGGAACGCACTTGTCCGCGCAACTCCGTTGCCCCTCCTCTCCGTGCTTTTATATTTTTATTCCCCATAAAAAATTCCGTTAATTCCGTAATTCCGTCAATCCGTTGACGCCTCCTCCAAAGTCGCAGCCAGCTCCTTGCGCAGGGCTTCGAACGCCTCGCGCGCCACGGGATGCCGGTCCACTTCCTCGGCCAGTTTTTCCAGCGCGTGATCGATCTGGCCCTGCAGCTCGTGGCGCAATTTCTCGCGCTTCAATTCCTGCATTTGGTCCGCGCGCTCGTCGCTGCGGGCCTTGAGAAAAAGGGTCGCCAGCTTCCCCATCGCGTCGGGCTCGACCTGGCCGCTGGCGATCTGGCGAAACGCCTCCTGCCCCAGCGCGGCGAGAATCCCGGCCGAAAAGCGGACCGGACTTTTCTCCACCAACCGCACCAGCGCGTTCGCCTCGTGCGCCGCCCGCCCGATCCGCTTTTCCCAGTGCTGCTCCGCTTCGAACTGGAAAAAATCATTCAGTTGCGACGGTGTCGCCTCGCCGATCCCCAGGTCGCGCAGCATGTGCTGCACGGCGTCGTCGTAGGGGCACTCGCGCAGCCACGCGAAAAGTTTCGCGCGCTGTTCCTCGGGGAGATCGAACAACGGATTCATCGAGCGGAGCGCCGGCTTCGGCGACTTATCGGGATGCGTCAGAAGTCCGGCCCGTACCTTTCGCCAGCGCTCCAATCCCGCCTCGCTCTTCGTCCGCTTGGCAGCCGTCTGCGTGGTAGCCGTCTCCGAGGTAGCCGCCGCTGTCCCCAGCGGCGGTCGGTCGTTTACCAGGAAGGCACCGCCGCTAGGGACAGCGGCGGCTACCCCAACGCCTCGTTTCTTCTTTTTCACTTTTTCGTTCACAGCGGTTGCGCCAGGGCGTGGCCCGACGGGGTGAGGCGCCATTCGGTCAGGCGCGACAGGGGATCGACGCGAAAATCGAGATACGCCTTGTCCCGCAATTCGCGCAACGCGGCCTCCAGGCGCGCGCGGGTCACGGCGGGCCGGGAAAGGTTCAGCGTCAGGTAAAGCGTCTGCTCGTCGAGCCAGTAGCTCAGGCACGGCTTGAGGATTTTCAGGATGCGGGCCTGAAGCAGCGCTTCAGGATCGGTGTAGGGAGCTTCGGTTTGGGCAGGGGTTGGGTTCATATGATTTTAGCTATTCTTTCATGACAAAGTCCTATTCGTCCCATAAGTCGCATAAGTCCTATCTCGGTGAGGGCAGCACGCCCGTCTTGTGCAGCAGATCGACGATCTCGCCGGGCAGCCGCTGGAGTTTGTTGTTGAGATCGTGCGTGAGAAGATCGACGCGCTGATGCGCGCCCTCGACCCGCTCGCGGACCTGGGTGATATGCTCCGCCTGCTCGTGGCGCAACTGGTTGAGTTCCGTCCGGAGCTGGCGCAGCAGCTTTTCGAGCTCCTGCTCGAGCGAAGGCCGCCGCTTGAAATGGTCGATGACCTTGAGGAACACGAGCAGGATCGCCGCCAGCGCCGCGGCGTCGATCAGCCACGAGGAAAGATGCTCGGCATCGGGCGGGGGAACTTCCTGCGCCAGGAGAAGGGAGAAGCATGAAGTTAGAAGGAAGAAGTTCGGAATCATGGGGCGGGTGCTCTTAGTTCTGCGTTCTTAGCTCTTCGCTTGTATCCCGAAGGATTTCACCGCACTCGGCGGCAAGGTCCGCGGCGCGGGCCCGGGCGTAGAGGCCGAGCAGGGCGGAGCCGTCGAGATTGGGCGTGACGGCGCGAAGCTCGACACTCTCGGCGTCGGTGAGGCGGACAAGGATGCCGTGCTGCAAGCCGGCAAGGCGCAAATTGACAGACTCCAGGCGGCGAGCCAGGAGATCGTTCTTGAAGTTTTGGACATCATCGGAAGCTGCGAAGGTGGCCGCGTCGAGACGACGCGTCTGGGTTTGGTGAAGAAGATCGTCGACGAGATGAATGAGCTGGCCGCTCGCTTCGGCAATTTCAGTGATCATATGGATTTCGTTGGTCTCGGATTTCCGTGGTCCTATGCGTCCCATCGGTCCCATAAGTCCCATTGCTCCGCATAGCCGCCGCGCGGGGTTCGCTTGGGGACGGGTCCGTGGGGGAAAAGCGTCCTGGTTTTCCAGTGGCGAAATTCCCCGCGCGACGGCCGCGGGTTTCTTCGATCGACAGGCTTGGGACAAGAATCGGTGAAGGCATCGGGAGGGTTTGATGTTGTGGTCAGGGCTGAGGAAAAAGCCTCGGACAGATCGGCGCGCGGTCGGGAGCAGGGTTAGACACGCCAGTCCGACTTGCCGTTGTCGAGGAAGTCGCCGATGCGGTCGACCGTGTCCTTGAGGAGCGAGGCGATGAAGAAAATGATGACGCCCGTGGAGGGCGCGACGCAGGGAATCGCGTTGAGCGTGGCGATGAAGCCCGCTGCTTTCGCGACATAGGAAAGAATCAATAAGATGTTCGACATGCCCTCTTTCTCTCATGAAAAAGAGCGCATGCGGTAGCTCTGCAAATCCTATATCAACTATATCGCCTAAAAAGATAAGCCACCGAAGCCATCCAGCATAACGCCGGAAAACCCGGCCCGATTTGAGGCCCGAAGCCTACCGGGAATGATACTCCTGCAGCGACTTGACCCCGAGCGGCTTGGTCTTGAGCGAACGCAGCGCGCGAAGCGAGGCCTGCGCCGCCGCGAGGGTGGTCATCACCGGCACGCGCTGGTAGAGCGCCGTCGTGCGGATGCGCACCTCGTCCTGCCGCGCGACCGGTCCGGCGGGCGTGTTGACGATGAGGCTCACCTCGTCGTTCTTCAGCATGTCGAGGACGTTCGGGCGGCCCTCGTTGAGCTTGAAGAGGCGCACGACGGGGACGCCGGCCGCCTCGAGGGCCGAAGCCGTCCCGGACGTGCTGTAGACCACGAACCCGAGTTCGAGCAGCCCGCGGGCCACGCCGATGATCGGCCTCTTGTCCTGGTCGCGGACGCTGATGAAGACGTTGCCCGAAAGCGGAAGCGGCGGCATCGCGGCCATCTGCGATTTGGCGTAGGCCAGCCCGAAGTCGTCGTCGATGCCCATGACTTCGCCGGTCGATTTCATCTCCGGCCCGAGCAGGATGTCGGTGCCGCGGAATTTCGCGAACGGGAATACCGCCTCCTTCAGCGAGTAGTGCGTGGGGATGATTTCCCTGGTGAAACCGAGGTCCTTCAGCTTCATCCCGGTCATGATTTTCGCCGCCAGCTTCGCCAGCGGCTGGCCGATGGCCTTGCTCACAAACGGCACGGTGCGCGAAGCGCGCGGGTTGACTTCGAGGACGTAGACGACCTCGTCCTTGACCGCGAACTGGACGTTCATCAGGCCGCGAACATCGAGGGCTTTCGCCATCTTGATCGTGGCCTCGCGGATCTCCGTTTTGACCTTCGCCGAAAGCGTCGGCGCGGGGATGACGCAGGCGCTGTCGCCCGAGTGGACGCCCGCCTGCTCGATGTGCTCCATGATCGCGCCGATGACCGCGATGTCGCCGTCGGCGATGCAATCGACGTCGACCTCGGTGGCGTCATCGAGGAAGCGGTCGACGAGCACGGGACGCTCGGGCGACGCGGCGACGGCGTTGCGCATGTAGTAGCGGAGTTCGTCGTCGCTGTAGACGATCTGCATGGCGCGTCCGCCGAGAACGAACGAGGGCCGGACGAGAACGGGATAGCCCACGTGCGCGGCGGCGGCGACGGCTTCATCCTCATTGGTCGCGGTGCCGTTGGGCGGCTGGTTGAGGCCAAGCTCGTTGAGCATCACCTGGAAAAGTTTGCGGTCCTCCGCGCGCTCGATTGATTCGACCGACGTGCCGATGATCGGCACGCCATTGGCTTTGAGTCCGGCGGCCAGATTGAGCGGCGTCTGCCCGCCGAACTGGACGATGACGCCGTCGGGCTGTTCGTGATGGCAGATATTGAGCACATCCTCGAGCGTAAGCGGCTCGAAGAAGAGCTTGTCCGAGGTGTCGTAATCGGTGGAGACGGTCTCGGGATTCGAGTTGACCATCAGCGTTTCGTAGCCAATCTCGCGCAGGGCGAACGCGGCGTGGACGCAACAGTAGTCGAACTCGATTCCCTGCCCGATCCGGTTCGGGCCGCCGCCGAGGATCATGATCTTTTTCTTCGTGCTGGGACGGACTTCGTCGAGCTGGTTGTCGTAGGTCGAGTAGTAGTAGGGCGTGTAGGCTTCGAATTCCGCGGCGCAGGTATCGACGAGGCGGTAGGAGGGGTGGAGGCCTTGCCTTATGCGAAAATCTCGGATGTCCTTCTCAGAAAGCTTCAGGTCTCCCGCACTCCAAGCCGCAGCTATTTGACGATCGGAAAAACCTAAAGACTTAGAGTGTTGCAGAAACTCGGAAGTCTTGAGGCCGACAGCCTGATTCAAAGACCAAGCTCGGAAGTCCTCCCTTATATTTTTCGTTTCGTATTCAGAAAAAGTGGTTTGACCGAAGGCATACAACGCCTCTTCCTCATCAACCAATTCCTTGAGCTGCGCGAGGAACCAGGGATCGATCTTGGTGAGGTTGTGGATTTCGTCGGCGCTGAAGCCGGCGCGGAAGGCGTGGCGGATGTAGAAGATGCGTTCGGCGTTGGGCGTGACGAGCTTTTGCTGGATGACGTCGCGCGGGGCGAGGGGCGGGCGGTTTGAGGTAGCCGCCGCTGTCCCTAGCGGCGGTGTCTTTTGCTCAGCAGACTGACCGCCGCTAGGGACAGGCACGCCTGACGCGGCGGCTACCACGGAGGCGTTAACCGCAGGCTTGTGCTCGGCTGAGCCTCCGCCAAATCCCCACGCGCCGACTTCGAGGGAGCGCAGGGCCTTTTGCAGCGATTCCTTGAAGGTGCGGCCGATGGCCATCGCTTCGCCGACGCTTTTCATTTGCGTGGTGAGGGTCTGGTCGGTGTGCGGGAATTTCTCGAAGGTGAAGCGGGGCACCTTGGTGACGACGTAATCGATGGTCGGTTCGAAGCTGGCGGGCGTTTCGCGCGTGATGTCGTTCTTGATCTCGTCGAGCGTGTATCCGACGGCGAGCTTGGCCGCGATCTTCGCGATGGGAAATCCGGTCGCCTTCGACGCCAGCGCCGAGGAGCGCGAGACGCGCGGGTTCATCTCGATGATGATCATGCGGCCCGTTTTCGGATCGACCGAGAACTGGATGTTGGAGCCGCCGGTCTCGACGCCGATCTCGCGGATGACGGCGAACGACGCGTCCCGCATGATCTGGTATTCCTTGTCGGTGAGCGTCTGCGCGGGCGCGACGGTGATCGAGTCGCCGGTGTGGACGCCCATGGGATCGAAATTCTCGATGGAGCAGATGATGACGCAGTTGTCGGCGCGGTCGCGCATGACTTCCATCTCGTACTCTTTCCAGCCGAGGAGCGATTCCTCGATCAGCACTTCGCTGACGGGCGAGAGGTCGAGCCCGCGCTTGACCATCTCCTCGAATTCCTCGCGATTGTAGCCGATGCCGCCGCCGGTTCCGCCCATCGTGAAAGCGGGGCGGATGATGAGGGGGAAAGTGCCGATCCTGGCCGCGACGTCGCGGGCTTCCTCGATGGTGTGCGCCGTGCCGGAGAGCGGCATGTCGAGGCCGATTTTCTGCATCGCTTCCTTGAAGAGCTGGCGGTCCTCGCCCTTTTTAATCGCCTCGGCGTTCGCGCCGATCATCTGCACGCCGTATTTCTTCAGCACGCCCGATTCAAAGAGGGCCATGGCGGTGTTGAGCGCGGTCTGGCCGCCGAGCGTGGGCAGGAGCGCGTCGGGCTTTTCGCGGATGATGATCTTCTCGACGATCTCGGGCGTGATCGGCTCGATGTAGGTGCGGTCGGCGAACTCCGGGTCGGTCATGATCGTGGCCGGGTTGGAGTTGATGAGAATGACGCGGTAGCCCTCCTCGCGCAGGGCCTTGCAGGCTTGGACGCCGGAGTAATCGAACTCGCAGGCCTGGCCGATGATGATCGGGCCGGAGCCGATGAGGAGGATGGATTTGAGGTCGGTGCGTTTGGGCATGAGGGGGGCGCGTTCGATCATGCCGCGCCCGGTTTGTTTATCAAGAGCGGAGGGCGCGGAGCGGCGTTGTTTTTACGATGATGCGTCTGGTAATACTATCTGGATCAGGCGTTGGTTTACTCATAGGGTTTGGCTCATGGGACGATCCGTTTCATCTCGGCTTTCGCGCGCCTTCGTCTATCCGGCATTCCTCGCGGGAGCTCTCCTTCTTTTCTTCGGCTTTTTCTATTTCTTTGGCGGTTGGTCTTTGAGCGCGCCGGCCGATCTGGTGCTCTGCAACGGCGACGAGCCGCAAAGCCTCGATCCCGCCATTGTCACGGGCCAGTTGGAGGGACGCATTTGCCTCGCATTGTTCGAGGGCCTCACCACGCGCAATGCCAAGGGCGACGTCATTCCCGGCATGGCGCAGAGCTGGACCATTTCGCCGGACGGGATCAACTACACGTTCACGCTTCGGCCCGGCCTCAAGTGGAGCAACGGCGACCCGCTGACTGCCTCCGATTTTGTCAATTCATGGGAGAGGACGCTTAATCCCGCCACCGGCTCGGAGTATTCCTACCAGCTCTACTACCTCGTCAACGGCGAAGCCTACGGCACGGGCAAGCTCAAGGAGTTTTCGCAGGTGGGCGTGAAAGCGCCCGATGATCACACGCTCGTGATTACCCTGACGCATCCGACCGCCTACTTCCTCGAACTCACTTCGTTCCAGACGCTTTGCCCGGTCCATCTGCCCACGGTAAGAAAGTATGGCAAGGATTGGATCAAGCCGGGCCGGATGGTGAGCAACGGCCCGTATGTCCTCAAGGAATGGCGGCTGAACGACTACATTCTCGTCGAGGCGAATCCCTATTACTGGCGGCCCGTGCCGGTCCATCGGATCAAGGTCCTGCCGACCAACAGTCCCACCGCCTGCTTCAACCTGTTTTACTCGCACAAGACCGATCTCATTCTCGATACGCGCAGCATCCCGCCGACATTGGTGGAGGATATCAAGAACGAGCCTTATTTTCACGCCAATCCGTTTGGCGCGACCTCGTTCATTCGCTTCAACGTCAAACGCAAACCCTTCGACGACGTGCGGGTGCGCAAGGCCCTGGCCCTGGCGCTGGACAAGGAGGACATCGTCACGAAAATCACCCGCGCCGGCGAGTCGGTGGCCAACACACTCGTGCCGCCGGGCAACGCAGGTTACGCGCCGCCGCAGGGTCTCGCCTACAATGTCGCTGAAGCGCGCCGCTTGCTGGCCGAGGCCGGGTATCCCAACGGCCAGAGTTTCCCAGACCTCAACCTACTCTATGCCGCGCGCGGAGCCGGCCCCGAGGTGGCCACCGAAATGCAGGCCCTCTGGCAGCGCGACCTGGGCATCACGTCGATTCATCTGCGCGGCCAGGAATGGAAGGTTTATCTCAATACGCAGCAGTTGATCGACTTCGACCTTTGTCTCTCGGCGTGGATCGGCGACTACAACGATCCCCAGACTTTCATCGACATGTTCGTGACCGACGGCGGCAACAATGATACCGGCTGGGGTGATCCGAAGTACGATCAGATGCTCCAAACATCGGAGAATACGGCTGATCCCGCCCGGCGTATGCAGATTCTGCGCGACATGGAAAAAATTCTCGTCGAGGACGAAGTGCCGATCGTCCCCGTTTATTTTTGGGTGGGCATGTCGCTTTACTACCCAGATAAAGTGGGTGGTTTCGAGCCGAATTTCGTCGACGACCACCGCTGGGGCGAATTTTTTATTCCGGGGAAGAAGCCATGAAGCGTGTGCTCAATAGTGAAGCGCCGGTCTATGGCCGCCGCGCCTCTTCGCCAACCCCAACAGGGTTGGAATCATACAGCCCAGGGTTGGCGCACCAGCGCCTACCCTGGGTAAAGTCAATCGCGACCAACCCTGAAAGGGTTGAAGCAAATTTATCCCCCACGCCCGGCGACCTCGCTTCAACCCCTACAGGGTTGAAGACGTTTGCCTATCTACCCAGGGTAGCGGCTGCGCCGCAACCCTGGGCTATATGCTTGCAACCCTTTCAGGGTTGCGATGCATCCCTACAAGGAATCAATCCATGACCGCGCTCATCCTCCGGCGTTTGCTCCAGGCGATCCCGGTCCTCTTCATCGTCGTCACGCTTACGTTTCTGCTCGTGCGCGGCGCGCCGGGCAATCCGTTTTCCACCGAGAAAAAGATCCCGGCGGAAATCATGGAAGAACTCGAGAAGCAGTACGACCTCCACGGCACGATGTGGCATCAGTATCTCCAGTACATGACAAAAGTCGCCCACGGCAACCTGGGCATCTCGACTCAGTACCGCAATCGCACGGTCAATGAAATCATCGCACAGACGCTCCCCGTCTCCATGACACTCGGCTCCATGGCCTACTTCCTGGCCCTCCTTTTCGGCATCACCTGTGGCGGATGGGCAGCCGTCCGGCACAACCAAATGGGAGACCGGTGCCTCATGCTCATCGCGCTGCTCGGCATCTCCATCCCGACCTTCGTCTCAGCGCCGGTGATGGTCATGATCTTCGCCCTCAAGCTCAACGTTCTGCCTGCGTACGGCTGGGGTTCGCCAGACCAGATCATCCTGCCCGCGATTTGCCTTTCCATTCCCTTCGCCGCCACCATCGCGCGACTCACCCGCGGCAGCCTGCTCGAGGTCCTCAAGCTCGACTTCGTCCGCACCGCCCGCGCCAAGGGTCTTTCGGAAGACGCCGTCCTTTTCCGCCACGCGCTCAAAGTCGCCATTCTCCCCGTCATTGGTTACAGCGGGCCCGCCGCCGCCGGCATCCTGACCGGCTCCATCGTCATCGAAACGCTTTTCGGCATACCGGGCATCGGCCCCTTCTTCGTCAATAGCGCGCTCAATTTCGATCCTTTCATGACCTCCGGCGTCGTGCTGGTTTTCAGCTCCTTCCTCATCCTGTTCAACCTGCTCGCCGACATCCTTTACTTCGTGGTCGATCGCCGCGTGAAACTTGAATGAGAACCCTTGCGAATGAAATCCCGGTTTGGAATTCAGCTTCTTGTGCGCTCGCGATGCCGCGCTCGCGCACCCGGACAAGCAAGTTGTCCGGGCCACCCGAAGGTTTCGTGATCGATCGCCGCGTGAAACTTGAATGAGAACCCTCGGCCTTTTCTTCAACGTGGTCAGGCGCGACCCGCTTTTCATCGTCTGCGGCTTATTCTTGATCGTTGTCGTGGCTCTGGCTTTGGTCGGAATCCATTTCACCGGTTACACCTACGACCAGATTTCGGACGCGTCGCTGCTTCCGCCTTCCCGCGCGCACTGGTTCGGGACCGATGTCAACGGCCACGACCTGCTCACCCGCACGCTTTACGGCGCTCAAATCTCGCTTTTCGTCGCCGCCACGGGGACGATCGTGAGCCTGACCGTAGGTGTCACCTACGGCATGATCAGCGGCTACGCAGGCGGCCGCGTGGACAACCTCATGATGCGCTTGGTGGAAATCATATATTCCCTGCCCACGCTGGTTCTGGTCATCGTCCTTGTCACGAGCTTGGACAGCCCTGTGGCGATCCTGCTCAAAAGCGCGGGCGTGACGCAATTTCCGCCCCGACTCGTTCTGATCATCGCCTTTTTGGGACTCACAGAGTGGCTCACCATGGCGCGGATCATTCGCGGCCAGGTCCTCGTTCTGAAAGAGCAGGCTTTCGTGCAGGCTTCGCTCGCCCTGGGCCAATCGCATTTGCGGATTCTCTGGCAGCATCTTTTCCCGAACCTGACCGGAATCATCATCGTCTATCTCACGCTGACCATTCCCGCCATCATGCTCGACGAATCGTTTATGAGCTTTCTCGGGGTGGGCGTGCCGGCGCCGCTGGCGAGCTGGGGAACGCTCGTATCAGATGCGGCTTCACTGATCAACCCGATCCGGCTTTACTGGTGGATGCTCATTTTTCCCGGCGGATTCATGACCCTGACCCTGCTCGCCCTGAATTTTCTCGGAGACGGATTGCGGGACGCGCTTGATCCCCGGGTTAGAAAGTAGAACTATTCCTTTTATGCCCATCGACCGCATGATCCCCGACCTGCAAGCCTCCTTTGTCTGCGAAGATGTCCGCGTCGAAATCGGCGGCGCCCACACCATCGTGGGCATCGTGAACTTCATCGGCGCGCCGACCCTGCCCATTCAAGTCATCAAGCTGTGCGTGTGGACGCGCTGGTCTTCCGGCGTCGGCCAGTTCGAGCAGGTGACGCGCCTCATCGCGCCGGATGAGGAAACCGTTCTGGCCTCGGCGACGACCCAGTTCCGTTTGGGCAACGAGGAAAGCCACACCACCAACGTCAATATCTTTGGCGGATTCCAATTCAAGGAGGCCGGCGCGCATCATATCGAAATTGTTCTCGATGGCGAATTGAAGCTGTATTATCCGCTACGCGTGGTTCTCCTCCAGCCGCCGCAGCAATCTTAGCGGCCAGCCATGAATTTCTGGAATCAGTTGGTCGATCAGTTTCGCGGCGGCGACGGAGACGACATCGATTGGGAGGCGCTCCTGATCGAAGCCGACCTCGGCCCCAAGCTCGCCATGGAATGGGTGGACGAGTTAAGGGAAAGCGGCTTTTCCCGCTCGCCGGAAAAAGCCGAGGCTTTTCTGCGGGAAAAAATGGTGAAGCTCGTCCGCATCCCGCCGCCTTTGCCGATCAAGCACAAGCCCGAGGTCATTCTCCTCATCGGGGTGAACGGCAGCGGCAAGACAACCACCGCCGCGAAGCTGGGCGCGCGCGCAAAGCAGGAGGGACGCGCCGTCCATCTCGGCGCCGCCGATACCTTTCGCGCCGCGGCCGCCGAACAACTCGAAGCGTGGGGCGCGCGCCTCGACATCCCGGTCACCAGCGCCGCGCCGGGGACTGATCCCGCCAGCGTGGCCGTGAGATCGCTGCTGGCCGCGCAGGAATCCCAGGCGGACCTGCTCATCATCGACACCGCCGGACGCCAGGCCAACAAGCGCAACCTGCTGCTGGAACTCGGCAAGATCAAGCGCAGCCTCCAGAAAAAAGCCGAGGCGGTTCCGCACCACACCTGGCTCGTAGCCGACGGCACGACGGGTACGGGCGTGCTTTCGCAGGCGAAGGAATTTCACGAGGCGATCGGCCTGACCGGCCTCATCGTCACGAAGCTCGACGGCTCCGCGCGCGGGGGGATGGTCGCGGCGGTCCGCGCCGAAGTGGGACTGCCCACCTATTATCTCGGGCGCGGCGAAAAGCCCGAAGACCTGAAACGATTCAATGCGGCCGAATTTGTCGAAAGCTTTTTTGATGAATGATAAGCGTCATCTCCGCCGCGCCTTGGAATTGGCGCAACGCGGTTCGGGGTTGACGCTGCCCAATCCCCGCGTCGGCGCGGTGCTGGTGCGCGGAGGCCGGATCATCGGCGAGGGCTGGCATCAACGCACGGGCGCGCCCCATGCTGAAGTGCACGCCGTGGCCGACGCAAAGAGGCGAGGGCATTCCGTCGTCGGCGCAACGCTCTACGTCACCCTGGAACCCTGTTCGACCCACGGCCGCACGCCGCCCTGCACGGAGCTGATTCTGCGCGAAAAAATCGCGCGCGTGGTTTTCGCCGCCACCGATCCAAACCCGGCCCATGTGGGCGCGGCTACGCGGTTGCTTCGCTCCGCGGGCATCGAAGTTTCCTCCGGTTTGCTCGCTGACGAAGCCGCTGCGCTCAATCGCGATTTCAACTGGTGGATCGTCCGCCGCCGCCCCTGGGTCGTGGCGAAAATCGCCTTGTCGCTGGATGGACGCATCGTCACTCCGCCGGGCGCACGCACGCGTGCCGACCGCTGGCTGACTTCTCCCGCCGCGCGAGCTGTCGCCCATGAGTTGCGCTGGGAATCGGACGCCATCCTGATCGGCGCGGAAACGGCGCGGCGCGACAATCCGCGCCTCACGGTCCGCCTGCCGGGTCGCAGGGCAAAAGTCCAGCCGTGGCGCATCGTCGTCACCCGCTCCGGAAAGCTGCCGCGCCAGTTGCATCTCTTTTCGGATCGGCACCGCGACCGCACGCTGGTTTTTCAAAATCAGCCACTCGAGGAAATCATCACCGCCCTGGGCGCATGGGACATCTCGCATCTGCTCATCGAGGGTGGCGGCCAAATCCTGACCGAGGCGTTGCGAGGAAGCCTCGTCAACGAAGCCGCCTTCTTCATCGCGCCGTCCGTGATGGGAACTCTTCCGCGCGCCTTGAAAAAACTCGATGCGCCATTGCGTTTGCGCGAGGTGAGTTATCAGTCCGTCGGCCGGGATCTCCTTTGCCGTGGATTGATTGGGTAGGGACGGCAGTCCCTTGCCGTCCCACTCATTCCAGGGACGCGAAGGGATTGGCCTCCCGGCCTTTTCCAGTCAGAGGCCCGGAATATCTTTTGCGCTATCGCGCAGGAATTCGCGTCCCTACCCTTTGCGCGGGAACGTGACGGTGAAGACCGAGCCGCGGCCGGGTTCGCTGCTGACGGTCGCCGTGCCGCCATGGGCGTCCACGAATGCTTTCACGAGGCTGAGGCCCAAGCCGAGTCCGCGCTGGGAACGGCTCTTATCGGCGCGATAAAGACGGTCCCAAATCCGGGGGAGATCGTCGGCGTCGATGCCGACGCCCGTGTCGCGCACGGTGATGCGGACTTCATCCGGCGCGAAGTCGGCGGCGATTTCGACGCGGCCGTCCCTGGGCGTGTATTTGAGGGCGTTGTCAAGAAGGTTGCTGAGAAGGAGCTGAAGCCGGTTGCGGTCGGCGGTGATTTGTCCGGCGGGATCGATGGCCGCGGTGATGGTGATGTTTTTTTCCTGGGCAACATCGTCGTAGAGTTCGACCAGGAGGCCCACCACGGGAGCCAGCGGGAAGGTTTGCAGGTCGAGCTTGAGCGCGCCGGCCTGGACTTCGGAAATGTCCATGATGGTGCAGAGCATGGCGTTGAGCCGCTCGGCTTCCTCGACCGCGTCGGCGAGGGATTCCTTGATCTGGGCGGGATCTTCGTTCTGAAGCGCGAGTTGCGCGCCGGTCTGG
Source organism: uncultured Verrucomicrobiae bacterium (assembly GCA_963702985.1). Taxonomy (GTDB): domain Bacteria; phylum Verrucomicrobiota; class Verrucomicrobiia; order Methylacidiphilales; family UBA1321; genus JABDGH01. Next base: position 2,423,064 of record OY969777.1, on the reverse strand, counting down.
AGGCGCGTGAGCGGGGTGCGAAGATCGTGGGCGACATTATCGAGGGAATCGCGCATCGCGCCGATGAGCGCTTCGTTGCGCTCGAGCATCCGGTTGAAGAGGGTGACGAGTTCGTTGATTTCGTCTTCGGTATGCGGGTCGGGCACGCGCGCGTGCAAATCGCCCGTTTGAATGATGGAACGGACGGCGCCGATGATTGCCCGGATCGGGCCGAGGGCGCGATAGGTGATAAAAGCGCCGCCGCAAAAGCCGAACGCGACCATGGGAACGATCACGAAAAGGAAGATAATGCGAAAGTGGCGCAGCAGTTCGTCGCGATCTTCAGTCGTGCGTCCAACGTACATAATGGAGCCGTCGGGCAGCGGGGCGCGGGCAATGGTCCAAACCATGTGCTGCTCGGAAGAAGGTAAGCTGAGCCAGTCGGTGTCATGGGCGGCCGCGCCGCCGCCAAGATGGGTGAGCGTGGCCTCGTACTTCTGGGGTGTGTGAATAAATTTCAGTTCGTCGGTGGCGCTCATCACCTCGAGAAAAGTCGATTCCTTTTCCCAGGTGCTTTGGTTTTGGAAATGGATCTGCAGGGCCGCGGGGCCGCCTTGCAGATACCAGGCGCGGCAGGCATCGAGTTTGGTGCGTACGATTTCGCGGTCGAGTTCGCGAAATTCGCGGACGAGAAGGATATAGGCCAGCGAGAAGAGCAAAAATGCCCCGACGACAAAAAAGGCGGTGTACCAGAGGTTAAGGCGGAGGCTGAAGCCGAGGGGCTGCATGAGGGAACGCCGGGGAAGACCCGCGCTCTCCTCTGGAACGGTCGAGCCGGTCGGTTTTCGGGGAGCGAGCATGGGGAAAGTTAGAAGAAAGAAGGTCGAAGTTAGAAGGACCGATGTTCTGCCTTACTTCTAACTTCTTCCTTCATACTTCTCACTTTTTTACGGCAACCGCAGGCTGTAGCCGGCGCCGCGGAGCGTGTGGATGAGCTTGGGCTCGAAGTCGCGGTCGATTTTATTGCGGAGCCGGCAGACCAGCACGTCGACGACATTGGTCTGGGGATCGAAGTGGTAATTCCAGACGTGCTCGAGGATCATGGTCTTGGAGACCACCTTGTTCTGGTTGCGGAGGAGATATTCCAGGAGAAGAAATTCGCGGGCCTGGAGCTCGATTTTGGTCGTGCCGCGCCAGACTTCGCGGGTCAGGAGATCCATTTTGAGATCGGCGAAGGAGAGGCTGGTGACAATCGCGGCGGAGCCGGAGCGCCGGATGAGCGCCTGCAGGCGCGCGATGAGTTCCGCGAAGGAGAACGGCTTGGTCAGGTAATCGTCGCCGCCGCGCTGAAGGCCCGTAATGCGGTCATCGAGCGAGCGTTTGGCGCTGAGAATGAGAACAGGGAGCTTGATCTGTTCGGCGCGCCAGCGTTCGATCACGCCGAGGCCGTCGAGCTTCGGAAGCATGAGGTCGACGATCGCGGCGTCGTAGGGGGTTTTGCGGCCCATTTCGCATCCTTCCTCGCCGTTCGAACTGATATCGACGACATAACTCGCTTCGCGAAGGCCTTTGGCGACAAAGGCGGCTATTTTGGCGTCGTCTTCAAGAAGGAGAATTTTCATGCGGATACCTGAATGGCTTAATTTATCATGTACGCCTTCTTCGCCACGTTACAAGTGGCTCATGTTACCCTTTGCCGAAGCGAGTCGGCGCATCATGCCCCTTGCGGAGCGCCCTCTTTAATTAAAAATGGGTGAGTCAGTCCAAAAATCAACTTTTTTAAACTTATTGGGTAGGGACGGCAGTCTCTGCCGTCCCATTTATTTTGGGACGCGAAGGGATTGGCCTCCCGGCCTTTTCCATTCAGAGGCCCGGAATATCTTTTGCGCTGTCGCGCGGGAATTCGCGTCCCTGCCCGTGGGGCTACTTGCCAGCCGGTTTGGCCGGGGCGACAGGCGCGGGCTGCGTGAAAGCGTTTGGAGGAGCCGGAGCAACTGGCGCGGGAGTCGTCGGCGCTGTGGCTGGGGCGGCTGGCGCTGACTTCGGGGCCGGGGCGACGGGATTGAGCAGTTCCTGCTGCACGGCGGAGCCCTTTTCCATCAAAGTGGCCCGATGGGAGTAGAGCCGGGCGAGGGAGATGCTCAAGATAAAGAAAAAGATGGCGGCCCAAACGGTGGCCTTGACCAGGACCTGCGAGGTTTGCGCGCCCCAAACGGATTCCGTGAAGCCTCCGCCAAAGGCCGCGCCGAGGCCCTCCTGCTTGCTGCGCTGCATCATGATGACAAGCCCCATGAAGAGGCAATCGATCACGTAGAAAAAGAGCAGGACATCAATGACGGTGTTCGTCCAAAACGTATTCAACATAAGGGGCGGTAAGCATCGCGCGCGCGCCTATTCGAGGCAAGCATTTTTGATGATCGCCGTGAAGCCCCGCGCATCGAGGCTGGCCCCGCCGACCAGCGCGCCGTCGATGTCGGGCTTGGAGAGGAGTTCTTTCGCGTTCTCGGGTTTGACGCTGCCGCCGTACTGGATGCGCACACGCTCGGCCGCCGCGTGGCTGAATCGGGCGCCCAGGGTTTTGCGGATCCACTTGTGGGCTTCCTCCGCCTGGGCGGGCGAGGCCGTCTTGCCCGTGCCGATGGCCCAGACCGGTTCGTAGGCGAACACGATGTCGGCGAGTTCCTTGTCGGTGAAGCCGGCGAGGCCTTCGAGCAACTGGGTTTCGAGCACCTTTTTCCACTGGTCCGCTTCGCGTTCGGGAAGCGTTTCGCCGATGCAGACGATGGGGCGCAATTCCGCCGCCAGGGCCGCCTTGGTCTTGCGGTTGACGGTGGCATTATCCTCGTGAAAGTACTGGCGCCGTTCCGAATGGCCGATGATCACGTAGCGAACGTAAAGTTCGCGGAGCATTCCGGCGGATATTTCGCCCGTGTAGGCGCCGGAGGGGGCTTCGTGCATGTTTTGCGCGCCGAGCCGGATGTTCGACACGGGATTGAGCAATTCGCTCACCGCGGCAAGGGCGGTGAAGGGCGGGCAAAGGACGATCTCCGCCTCGTCGAACCGGCCAAGTTCCTGGAGCAGGTCGGCGACGAGCACGCGCGCCTCGGCCTGGGTTTTGTTCATTTTCCAGTTGCCGGCGATGATTTTTTTGCGGTTGATCATAAAGGTATGGGATTGAGTTTAGATAAAAGGTTCGCCACGGGCGGCATGCCAGAAACGAAGAACGTGAATCTGCCGGACTGCCCGCAATATACGGTAGATGATTCGATAGGGATCATGGATAATTTCGCGAATGGCTGAATCACCAAATTCAGGCACCATACGTCCCATCTCCGGGAACATGGCCAAAAGGAGGGTTTGATCTATTAATTCATTGCCAAAGCGTTCGGCCACCTGGCTGTCATCCTTGGCAATATGATCAGTGATTTCCTCCAAATCTTTGATGGCTGCAGGCATTAAGATGATTTTGAAGTCCATACCTTAAGGAGACGCCTCGCTTCGTCGACTGAAACGCCTTCTCCACGGTCGGATTCCGCGATGGCCTCCTTCACCCCAGCCACGAACTCGATTTCGCGCACGATATCCTCCAGGGGTGTATCTGCGGGCAGCTTATTGACCAAATCGATGACAAGTTCGCGATTACTCATGGTGCTCCGTGGGTTCAATCTGCCAGAAATCGCCGTTTCACCCAGACCTCCTCGAATTCTTCCTTGGTGATCTCCAACGGTATGAATTCAGGATCCCGGCGGGCCAGAACCGACAAATCAGGCAGGGGCAGGGTCATGAGCGCAGCCGTACCGGAGGACCCCGACGCGGCGGCGATATCACAAAATCCGTTTCGAAAGCACTCGATCTTGCGGACTTCCTTTCCACTGGAATCGAGTTCGCTGAAAATCCAGATGGGCTCGTCCGGATTGGTATGATTCCATTTGAGCCGGACGTATTTCATGCGTATTCAGACGGGTTGATTGCGACTCTGGTCACATCGATAGCGCGAAGCCGTTTCATTTTTTATCCGGGATGCTGGCCACGCCGGGCAGTTCCCGGCCTTCGAGGAACTCGAGCGAGGCGCCGCCGCCGGTGGAGATGAAGGAGACTTTGTCGGAGACGCCGGCCTTTTTGATGGCCGCGACCGAGTCGCCGCCGCCGATGATGCTGATCGCGCCGCTGTTGGCGGCGATGGCTTTGGCGATGGCGAACGTGCCGACCGCGCATTCCGGCACTTCAAAGACGCCCATCGGTCCATTCCAGAGAATGGTCTTGGCCGAGGCGACTTCCGCGGAAAAGAGCTTCACGGTTTCCGGGCCGATGTCGACGCCTTCCCAGCCGTCGGGAATGTCTTCGCCCGGGGGAAGATACCGTCCTCCCGGCGACACGGTCTTGGTCTTGAAGTCGAAGTGTTCGACGATATAGGTGTCGATCGGCAGGAGAAATTTGACGCCCCTGGCCTTCGCCTTTTCGAGCGCCTTCTTCGCCGTGTCGATCTTGTCGGGTTCGGAGAGCGAATTGCCGATTTTTTTGCCTTGGGCGAGTGCGAACGTATAGGCCATTGCCCCGCCGATGAGGATCGTATTGGCGCTGTCCAGGAGCCGGTCGATGACGGCTTATTTTATCGGACACCTTGGCCCCGCCGAGGATGACGACGAACGGACGCTTCGGATTCTCGAGCTCCTCGCCGAGATAGCGCAGTTCCTTCTCCATCAGGAACCCGATCGCGCGCGCGGGCACGAATTTGGCAATGCCGGCGGTGGAGGAGTGGGCGCGATGGGCCGCTCCGAACGCGTCGTTGACATAGACATCGGCCAGCTTCGCGAGCTTTTGGCTGAACGCGTCGTCGTTGGCTTCTTCCTCGTTGTAATAGCGGAGATTTTCCAGCAGCGCGACTTCGCCGTCCTTGAGTTCCGCGGCGGCCTTCTCGGCCTTTTCGCCGATGCAATCATCGACGAACTTGACCGGCACGCCGATCAAGGCGGACAGCGCCGGAACGACCGGGGCCAGGCTCTGTTTCGGATCGCGTTTGCCCTTGGGCCGGCCCAGGTGCGCGCAGAGGAGAATGCGGGCGCCCTGTTCGATCAGGTACTTGATGGTCGGCACGGTTTCCCTGATGCGCTTGTCGTTGGTGATGACTTGGACGCCGTCCTTTTCCTGGAGTGGAACGTTGTAGTCGACGCGGACGAGAACGCGCTTGCCCTTGAGCGGGATGTCGCGGATGGTGATTTTGGCCATAGATTTTTGAAGTTTGACGGAATTACGGAATTACCAAATTCACGGAATTCGCGGAATTTTTGGAGAGGCAGAATTCAGTTATGACTTTCACCATAATTTGTTCTTTTTCAGCTTGTAGATGGTAAAGCAGATAATCGCAGTTATAAGAACAGCAGCAACGCAAATACTGTCGATAGCATCATCGCTCATTGGTTCTTTCCAAATGAAAAATCCCCTGCCTTTAATTCCGTTAATTTGGAAAATTCCGTTAATTCCGTAATGAATTTTCTGACTTATTTGATGATGAGCTTGAGCAGATCGACGCAACGGTTGGAGTAGCCCCATTCGTTGTCGTACCAGCTGATGAGCTTGAAGAACTTGCTGTTGAGCTCGATGCCCGATCCCGCGTCGAAGATGCTCGAGTGGGTGTCGTGGATGAAGTCGGACGAGGTGACTTCGTCCTCCGTGTAGGCGAGGATGCCCTTGAGGTAGGTCTCGCTCGCCTTCTTCATCGCCGCGCTTGATTTCGTCGTAGCTGGTCGCCTTCACCGTCTTGACGGTCAGGTCGACCACGGAGACCGTCGGCGTCGGCACGCGGAACGACATGCCGGTCAGCTTGCCCTTGACTTCGGGCAGGACGAGCGCGACCGCCTTGGCCGCGCCGGTGGTGGAGGGAATGATGTTGATCGCCGCGGAACGTCCGCCCTTCCAGTCCTTCTTCGAGGGGCCGTCCACCGTCTTCTGCGTGGCGGTGTAGCTGTGGACCGTGGTCATGATGCCCTCCTCGATGCCGAAGCCTTCCTTGAGCAGGACGTGGACGATCGGGGCCAGGCAGTTCGTGGTGCAGCTCGCGTTGGAAATGATGTTGTGCTTGGTCGACGTCGAGCTTGTCGTCGTTGACGCCGATGACGACCGTGATGTCCTCGCCCTTGGCCGGAGCGGAGATGATGACCTTCTTCGCGCCCGCTGTGATATGGCCCTTGGCCTTCTCGGCGTCGGTGAAGAGCCCGGTGGATTCGATCACATACTCGACGCCGAGCTTGCCCCAGGGAAGCGCCTTCGGGCCTTCCTTGACCGCGAGACACTTGATCTTGTGGCCGTTGACGACCAGCACGTCATCCTCGGCGACTTCGGGCGACGATTTTTCGCTCGTGACCGTGCCGTTGAATTTGCCCTGCGTCGAATCGTACTTGAGCAGGTAGGCCAGGTTGTCCGCCGGCACGATGTCGTTCACCGCGACGACATCGACGGTTTTGCCGAGCAGTCCCTGTTCCACGATGGCGCGAAAGACCAGCCGTCCGATGCGCCCGAAGCCGTTAATGCCAATTTTTGTCATAGTCATTCTCTCTGTTTGTAAAGTTACACTGGTACAAATTCCAGTGCCGTAGCAAAAATTAGGCCGTCAAGCGCCAGCGTCAACGCCAAAACGCTAACGCCTTAGATATAAGAGGAAACCGCAGAGGTCGGTATTTGTATTATAGCGGCCGAATGTTCCTCGTTCCCAAGTTGCACTTTGGGAACGAGGGGAAGTCCCATCCCCTCCGGCATTCGCAACATGGCATTCCCCATGCTACATTACGATACGTGATTCAAGCCAACTGCCGCGCACAATTCACCGCCGATGACTTTTCCTTCGTCGTCCGGGTGCTCGCCAAATCGCAGCGCGACGCCGTTTCCCTCGTTTCTCTTCTGAGCGACGAAGCCGAACGCGACGCCATTCTCGACCATGATTTGATCTACTACTCGGTCGTCGACCGGACCGGCTGCCTGCAAGTCTCCACCGCGTTTTATTTCTACATCCTCACCCGCCGCGTTTTGCGGCGCGTCTCGCTCGACGAACGGGCGCTGACCGACTACGTCGCCGCGGTGCTGCTCGCTTTTTCCCACGTCAGCCAGTTGCGCGCACCGGGCGAACAGAATCCCACCTCGCGCAGCTTCACCTACATCTCCGATCTCATCACGCAGGCCAGCCAGAGCCCGCCCGAACAGGCGTTCCTTTTGCGGGTCCACACGGCTAACTATGCGCTTTTTCTCAGCGGGATGTTCGCCGAGCGCGTCCAGTCCCATGTCCAGCGCCGCGGCGCGCCCGGCCTGGGCTTTTACGAGGCGGTCGGGCAATCGGCCTACCTCAGCATGGCGGACCATCCGCAGGCTCGGCGGACCGATCTTCAGGCCATCTTCAAACTGCTCGGCGGCGAATTCCGCCGCGTGCGTCTCGCCCTCAACGACCTCGCCGACACGCTCCTGCACCTCCACGAAACGCCCTCGATTCTCATTCGCCCGACATGACCCTCCTGCGGGAAATCCAGACGCTGCTGGAGCGCACCTACGCGCCCGTTTCGATCAACCTGGAATCCTGCGTCATCGGCGAAAGCCGCTGTGCCGTGCTCAATCGTATGGCGGGCGAAAAATCCGCCCATCTGGCGCCCGGCGGAAGAACTTTCCTTCGTCAGGCGGGCGATTCGCTCTATGTCGCCATTTTCTATTCGCGCCCGGTCATCGCCGAACTCGAAGCAAACGACCCGCGCCAGGCGCTCAACGAGCGAAACATTCCGGCGCTGATCACCTTCATCGAGGAAATCGCCCACGGCGTCCAGGCGGCGCTCCTCTTCCACGAAGGCGAACGCGAAATCGACAGCGACGCTTACGCCCGCAATCTCGAGACCCAGGCCCGGATCGACACCTACCTCGTCCTGAGCAAATTCGCTCACCTGCTCTGCGGCGAACCGATACCCCGGCCCGTCGGCGCGTGGCTCCGCCGCCAATTATTCGACAACAGCCACCGCCGCTTCGCCACGCCGCGCCTGCGCGCCCTGTACGGCGCGGCCCAGCGTTGCGCGCTCGGCTTTTTGCGGCATCTGCGGCGCCTTCCGCTGGCACGTCGCCACGAGGCGCTGCGCGAATTCCGAGCCCTCTCGTGGGCGGACAAGCTCGAATTTGTGCGGCTCCGGGCCTAAGCGGCGCCAGGAAAGAGCAAATTACTTCTGAGACGCATGTTGGCGCGCCTTCGTCTGCGCTTTGGCCAGATTGTTTTGGGCGTCGCGGTAATCCGGCTTCAGTCGCAAGGCCTGCTGGTACTGGGCTATCGCCTCAATGACGCGCCCCTTTTGCAGAAGAGCATTGCCCAGATTGTTATCGGCGGCCCAATAGGTTGGGTTGATTTCCAGTGCCATTTTGTATTGGGCAATTGCCTCGTCCAACAGCACCTTTTGGAAAAGCGCATTGCCAAGATTGTAGTGGGCTTCGGCATAACTGGGGTTGATTTCCAAGGCCTTTTCGTACTCGGCAATCGCCTCGTTAATCTGCCCCTTTTGACAAAGAGCGAGGCCGAGGTTGTTGTGGGCATCCGCATAGTTGGGATTTATTTCCATGGCCTTTTGGTACTGGGCGATTGCCCCATCTAACTGCCCCTTTTGGAAAAGAGCCACGCCAAGGTTGCCGTGGGCTTGGGCAAAGTTTGGGTTGATTGCCAGGGCTTTTTCGTACTGAGCTATGCCTTCATCCACCTGCCCCTTTTGGAGGAGCGCATTGCCGAGATTGTTGTGGGCGTCGGCATAGTTGGGGTTGATTTCCAGGACCTTTTGGTATTGGGCAATTGCCTCGTCCAACAGCCCTTTTTGGAAGAGAGCCACGCCAAGGTCGTCATGGGCTAGATCATAATTGGGATTGATCTCCAAGGCCTTTTGAAACTGGGCCGTCGCCTCATCGATTTGCCCCTTTTGGAAGAGAGCCACGCCAACGTTGTTGCGAGCCAACCAGCAGTTTGGATTCTTGGCCAACGTATCGGTCCAAAGCGTTTCCATGCTCTCATAGACCCAAGTCCGTTGCCAACTTAATATCCCGAGGGTTAACAGCAGTCCGGCACAAAGGCTTGATCGCAGCCAAGACCTTCCCGGAATGACGAAATCCGCTAACCGGGCCATCCCCGCCGCGCACGGAACGATGACACCAAGGCAGGCCAGGTATTGGAAGTGATCGGCCACGAATGAATACTTAAACGGATACACATTGAAAAAGCCGAGCGCCGGGAAAAGCGTCCCGACAAAGAAGAGGAATCCGGCCAGCGGACCGCGCCGGCGCCGGCTCAACCAGCCCAATGCCACCGCTAGAACCACTGCTGCTGCGGGAAAAAAATATTGCCACCAAATTGCCCCATTTATATCCCAGCGGGGATAGATGAAAATCAAGCCCATCGGCCACACAAGCTTGCTCACATAAAACCAGACGGCGTGTCCGGCGATGAGAGTCCGTTCAATAAACGTATAATTAAAAGTGGCACTTTCGCCTCCGATGATGAAGCGCTGTTCGACCCAGGCGGTAAACAGTCCGCTCGAAATCCCCACGATGAAAAAGGGAACCAGCGGCAACACATCCTGTTTCCAAGATAGTTTCCCCCGCTTCCACCAGAAAACCACCAGCAAAGCCGCGGGCAGCGTGGCAATGACGGTTTTCGACATCAAGCCCAAGACGAAAAGAAGCAACGCGGCGACATACGGCGTTGTTTTTCTCGTGCGATCAAATTTCAAGTAAACCAGCGCCGCGCCGAAATAAAACACTCCGGAAAGAACGTTCTTGAGTTCGCTAATCCACGCCACCGACTCCACCTGCACCGGATGCAGGGCGAAGATGGCAGCGGCCAGCCACGCCCCCGGCACTTCCAACCGCCTGAGAATCTTGAGGAGAAGGAACACCGAAAAAACATGGAGTAGAATGTTGACGAGATGATAAGCCAGCGGCCCGTCTCCCCATGCCCAGTGCTCAACCCAAAAGATACTATGAATCAGCGGATAATACTGCTGGGTCGCCCCCGGCTGGAACCAGATACGTCCCAAGCCCGCCCATGAACGCAGCTCGGGCTTCGTCACATGCCCGTCGTCGTCCCAGATGTAGCCGGCATACCAGACCGGTTGGTAGGCCAGAACAACGGCCAGAACGAGGATCAGCCCCCAAATCCAGTCGCGGTGCAACCACGAGGACGGCGGTGGCGCCACGCCACCTGTGGCGGCGACTTTCCTGACGGTTTGCGTGGATACCCCGCTGCTGTGAGCCTTCTTTTCTCTGGATCGTTTCGCCATAGGGCCTGACTCACCTATAGCTGCGGCTCCAAAAAAGCCAATGCTTCGCCACGAGGCGCTCCGCGAATTCCGCGCCCTTTCGTGGATGGACAAGCTCGAATTCGTGCGGCGGCAGGCCTAGCTAGGCAGTAAAAATACCTATTATTTTATTGACGTGCCTCATTGCGTAACACATAAGTAACCCGTTATGGGTTACGAAAATGACCGCCTCCTCGAATCGTTGCCTTGGGCACGCCACTTTGCCCGCTCTTGCGCCTCCAAGCTGCCCAACCATCTTGATCATGACGATCTCCAGAGCGCCGGTGTCCTTGGCTACCTCCGCGCGGCCTCCCGATACGATGCCGCTCGCGGCGCGTCCTTCCGTGGTTATTGCGCTCTTCGGATTCGGGGCGCCGTCCTTGACGAGTTACGCCGGTGGGACTGGGCCCCACGATCGGTCCACAAAAGCCAGCGTCGTATTACGCGTATTACATCCGGCCTCACTGAGCAATTGGAGCGCGAACCCACCCGCACGGAACTGGTGGCTGCCTTGGGCGTGGAAGAGATTGACCTGGCTGCTTACCAATCTCAGGCCCAGCCTCGTCAACTGGTTTCGTTTGATGACATGGCGGAGAATGGCCATGGCGAGGAAAACCTCCCTCTGAGGGAGCGCCTGGCCGATCCCGCCGCCGCCCGCCCCGACGCGGCCGTGCTTTCCGCCGAGGACCGCCGCACGATGCTTCAATGCCTGGGCTGCCTGCCCAAAACCCAGTCGACCGTGATCGTTCTTCATTACCTGCAAAATGTCCCTTTGCGGACTGTCGCGGAAATTCTTGCCGTGACGCCTTCGCGTGTTTCCCAGTTGCATCACCAGGCCCTCGCCCGGCTGAAACAGGCCTGGCTCCGGAGCCATGCGGTCGCGTAGTCGCGCTCGTGAGCTTGGCCGCAGCCTGACGGCGGGGGCTGCGAGAGCGTTACGGTTTCGCAACAAACTCACTTTACAGATTGTTTCGAAGGGTAGGGGCTGATACAAGATCACCATGAAGATTTTTATCGATAGCGGTGAGACCAATGACATTCGCGAAGCCCATGAAATGGGCCTCATCGACGGCGTGACCACCAACCCGTCGCTGGCGGCCAAAAGCGGCAAGCCCTTCAAGCAACTGATCATGGAAATTACCGAGATCGTCGACGGCCCCATCAGCGCGGAAGTCGTCAGCGTCACCGCGCCGGAAATGATCATCGAGGGCGAAGGCCTGGCCGCGTGGCACAAGAACATCGTGGTCAAGGTTCCCCTCATCCCCGAGGGCCTCAAGGCTGTCAAGGCGCTCACGGCCAAAGGCATCAAGACCAACGTCACCCTCTGCTTCACCGGGGCGCAGGCGCTGCTCGCCGCCAAGGCCGGGGCGACCTACATCAGCCCCTTCGTGGGACGCCTCGACGACATCTGCCACGAAGGCATGCAGGTCATCCGCGACATCCGCACCATCTACGACAACTACGGTTACGAGACCCAGATTCTGACCGCCAGCGCCCGCTCGCCCATGCATTTCCTCGAAGCGGCCAAGATCGGCAGCGATGTCATCACCGCGCCCTTCTCCGTGCTCAAGCAATTGATGAAACATCCGCTCACCGACAACGGCCTCAAGCAATTCCTGGCCGATTGGGAGAAGGCCAAACAATGAGGGACGGAGCGGCTCCAGGCTCCGGACCCTCCTCCAGCCAGCCGCTCTTTCGCTGCAAAGTCCTCAAGCCGCCCCGTTGCCTCGTCCCCCCGCAGGAACGCGTCGTGACCCATCCGCCCATCGACGTGGTCGCCGGCGTCATTCGCCGTGACGACGGTCGGCTGCTCATCTCGCAGCGGCTCGCGGACGACACCCTCGGCGGCTACTGGGAATTTCCCGGCGGAAAAGTCGATCCCGGCGAGGAATTGAAGGCCGCGCTTCACCGCGAACTCGCGGAGGAACTCGGCATCGAAACCGAGATCGGCGCGGAAATCCATCGCATCATCCATCCCTATCCCGACCGCGATGTCCGGCTCTGGTTCTTCGACGCCCGCATCCTCTCGGGCGAGCCGCAAAAGCTCGAAGTCGCGGACTTCCGCTGGGTCACGCTCGACGATCTGATGAACTACCAGTTCCCCGAAGCCGACCTCCCGCTGCTGAATCAGTTGCGCGGAATGTAGCGGCGGTCTATGACCGCCGCTGAATTTTTGACGGAATTAACGGAATTACGGAATTTTCCAAATTAATGGAATTTTTCGGTCCCTCGTTCCCAAATTTCATTTGGGAACGCCCCTTGTTCTTCGCGAAATTCCATTTCGCGCTAACCCGGATATTTCACGCCCGGTTTTAAAAGCATCGGCGTCTGGCTCTATAATTGCTTCCGGTTGAGTTGCTTAAAACCAAACTCAGCAGCAAAAAGGAGGCCAGACGCCGATGACAGATTGTACGCAGGAGTTGTTCCACTTGCCCAGCATTGATCGCCGCAAAATCGAGGCGAATTTCACCGGGGGCGATGTCAGCAGCGATGGGGGTATTTTCCTGCTGCGGCAAGCCGACCGCCGCCTGGGTCTCACCGCCGCGCTGGACCGGGTGCTGCCCGATCCGCGCAACCCGCATTTCATTGTGCACCGGCAGGTCAATCTCTTGCGCCAGCGCATCTTTGGCTTGGCTCTCGGTCACGAAGATCTTAACGACCACGCCACGCTGCGGCGCGATCTGGCCTGGCAAACGGCGCTGGGGCGCGACGAGGAACTGGCGTCGAGTCCCACGCTGTGCCGTTTGGAAAACCGGGTCAACCGCCAGGCGGCCTTCGCCTTTCACCGGGTGTTGGTCGAGCAGTTCATCGCGTCGTTTCACGCGACGCCCACCGAGTTGATCCTGGACTTCGACGCGACCGACGACCGGGTGCACGGCAAGCAGGAGGGCCGCGCCTTTCATGGTTACTACGGCGACTGGTGCTTCCTGCCGCTCTACGTATTTTGCGGCGAGCAATTACTGGTGAGTTATCTGCGCCCGAGCAACATCGACGCGGCCCAACACAGTTGGGCGATTTTAGCCTTGCTGGTCAAAAAGCTGCGCCAGGCGTGGCCCGAAGTGAAGATCATCTTTCGCGGCGACTCGGGTTTTTGCCGCTGGAAAATGCTGCGCTGGTGCGAAAGAAACAACGTGGGCTACCTTGTCGGACTTGCCCAGAACGCGCGGCTGCGGGCGATGCTCGCGCCGCAAATGGCGCAGGCCGAGGCCGAGCATGAGCGCACGAAGGAAAAAGTCCGGCTCTTCAGCAACCTGGAGTACGCAGCAGAGACATGGGATGTCCCCCGCCGGGTCCTCGCCAAGGCCGAGCACACCGAGCAGGGAAGCAACCCGCGCTTCGTCGTCACCAACCTCGAAGGCGGCGCGCAGGCTCTCTACGACGAGGTCTACTGCGCGCGCGGCGAAATGGAAAACCGGATCAAGGAACAGCAGCTTGGTCTCTTTGCCGACCGGACCAGTTGCCACGACTGGTGGGCCAACCAGTTTCGCTTGCTGCTCTCCTCGTGCGCCTATGTTTTGCTCGAAGCCATCCGCCGGCTCGGCTTGGCCGGCACCGAACTGGCGCGGGCGCAGGTGCAAACCATCCGGCTCAAGCTCCTTAAAATCGGCACGGTGATCCTGCGCAACACCCGGCGCATCCGCCTGCTCTTTTCGAGCGCCTATCCGCATCAAGACCTCTTTCGCCACGCCTGCCAACGCTTGAGCAGCGCGTAGATCACGACGAGTGCTGTCCCCGGCACGCTAAAAAAACAACGGGGGTTGGGGGGAGTGTCGCCACAGCCGGCGCGACGGGCCGAAAACGCCGCCGACAAGGCCGGGCCGGGCAAAAAAATCAAAAAATGCCGCGCCGACCCGCGCCCATAAAAAAGCGTGAAATATCCGGGCTAACTCGAATGTGATTGCATCGAGATCGGCAATGGAGTTGCCTCAGAAAGTGCGTTCCCAAATGGAGTTCACAGCCATCCCACAGGAAGTTTGGGAATAGGTAAAAAAGGGCTTGGAAGCGGATTAATCTCTTCACAAGAAGAGGGTATGACAATCTCAACCTCCAAGCCGAAGTTATTTTCCACTCTGGGCCAGATTTGTAAACTCATTCCTGTTCATCTTGTGCCGAAGCTGGCGCGGGAGACGGGGGTGGCGCAAAGGTCTCGCGCCTTTACGCCGTGGAGCCATGTGGTGACGCTGCTCTACGCGCAACTGGCCCACGCGCTGAGTTTGAACGATGTGTGCGATGGCTTGAGTTTCGTCGCCGGCAAGCTCCAGGCCATTCGCGGGGCCAAAGCACCGAGCCGCAACGGCTTTTCCCACGCCAATCGCGCGCGCGATCCGGAGTTGGTCCGGCGGCTGTTCTGGGCGACGTTGGAGCATTTGCAAAAGCTCTCGCCGGGCTTCGGCCACCGCACGGCGCGCCGGTACGGTTTTCGTTTCAAGCGGCTCATTCACTTGGTGGACTCGACCACACTCACGCTGGTGGCCAACTGCATCGACTGGGCGCGGCACCGGCGGCGCAAGGCGGCGGCCAAGTGCCATGTGCGGCTTGACTGGGGCAGCCTCCTGCCGCGCTTCGTGGTGGTGGCCTCGGCGGGCGAGGGCGACGATGGAGCGCGCGCGCCGGAGCTTTGCGCGGGGGTGAAGGCCGGGGAGATCGTCGTTTTTGACAAGGCCTATGTCGTCTTCGTCTATCTTTACGCCCTGCACGCGCGCGGCGTGATCTGGGTCACCCGCGCCAAGGAAAAGATGCGTTGCCGCGTGATCGAAAGCCGTCCGGTTTCGGGCCGCATCCGCCGCGACGAGATCGTGAAGATGACTCTCTGGAAAACCCATCGCGACTACCCCGAACCCCTGCGCCGCGTCGTGGCCCTGGTCGAAGTCGACGGCGTGGAAAAGGAAATGGCCTTCCTCACCAACCATCTCGACTGGGCCGCCTCCAGCGTGGCCGATCTCTACCGCTGCCGCTGGCAAATCGAAGTCTTCTTCAAGCAAATCAAGCAGACCCTGCAACTGGCCGACTTCCTCGGCCACAACGAAAACGCCGTGCGCTGGCAGGTTTGGACCGCGCTTTTGCTCTACGTCCTGCTTCGTTTTCTGGCCTGGGTGCACCGCTGGGCGGGCAGTTTTTCGCGGCTCTTCACCCTGTTGCGCGCCACCCTGTGGATGCCCAAAGACCTCGCCGCCCTGCTGGAACGCTATGGGACAGCCGACCCCAAAAAACGCCGCATGTGCGCCCATCCCGAGAGCGCTTTCCTGCCCGGACTGCTCCACGTCATGACGACCTAAACCTGTGGGACAGCCGAAATATCTTTAAACTCCATCTCCAATAAATGAACCCTCCTTCCCTCTGAGCTTATCCTCTGATTTTATCCCTGTGGGATGACTGTGAATGGAGTTTGGGAACGAGGAGATCCCTGGAGGGCCAGACTCCGTCCTGGCCCTGAATGATGGGTCGGGACGGAGTCCGCTTGTTGCCTCAAAAGTAAATGACACCCGAGGGGTGCTGAGGGACGGGAGTCGTTGACTCATAAGTCATGACACCGTGGTTATAGTTTCAATTGGGGTGTAGCTGCAACGGGCGCGCAGTGCAAGGAGCCCGTAGGGCGACTGGAACGCAGCGCCCGTTGCAGGATCGGACGCAGGGCGACGTTGAGTCGTCTTTGCAGGTCGAAGGGGTTGAGGGCGGCGCGGGTTTGGCGCAGCTTTTTCTTGCTGGCGGCACTCACATCTGGACTGGCCAGGAGCCGGTCGCAGGGCGTCATGGGGCGGTCGTGGCGGCGTTTGATTTTGGCTCCATGACGGTCCTTGCTCAGGAGTTTGGCTGAGGGACAAAAATAGTTGTGGAACGGCTCCCAGATATCCCGGTAGAGGGCATTGATGTCTTCGCGCAACGCGGGGTCTTCGAGCCGGTCATAGCCGAGCAACTGCCGCACGTGCGTCCAGTTCTTCTGTTCAACGTGGCCGTTGTCGTTTTTGTGGTAAGGCCGTGATCGGGTGAAGCCGACCTTGTTTTCCCTCTGGGCAAAGTAACTTACCAAGTGCCAGTTGAGGAACTCGCTGCCGTTGTCGCAGTCAAAGCCAAGCACGGCGAAGGGCAGCGCCGCCTCCACGTTGCGGGTGGCCTCCACCACCCCGGCGGCCCCTTTGTTCCAAACCGCGCGGTTGGCCGTCCAGCCGCTATAAATATCGGTGAAGGTCACGCTCCAGATGAACTCTCCCTCCAGCGACTCGCCGCAGTGGGCCACCGTGTCGGCCTCCAGATAACCCGGCACGGTCACGTCCCAGTTGTCCGTGCGGATCGGGATCTGGTGCTTAAGCAAGCCTCCCGGTTTGGTGCCGCAACGCCCGCGCCGCGTGCCGGCCTTGTGTGGGGCTAATAACCGATCCGCCTGGGCCGGGCTGATGGAGAGCACTTTTTTGCGCACCGCGGGAGCCAGCTTGCCGTGCTCGGTCTCATCATAAGGCAACCAGAGCGCCAGCATCTCCACCAGACGCTTGCCGCACGGTTGCTCCGATGCCTTCCAGATACGCAGCAACACGTCCGCAACCTGCGGGCCGTAGAGCGCTGGACGCCCTTTGCGCACCAACGGATCGCCTCCCCAGCCAACTTTGGCTCCCAGCAATTTAATCGCGTGCTTTCGGCTGTAGCCAAACTGCTCGCAGAGTTCCGTGATCATCCGGCTGCGGCCTTCCACCCCTCGGCTCGCATACCTCTGCCGCAAGCGCGGCAACATCTCTTCCCGTATCTTTTGACTCATCGACATCCTTTCGGTTGTCGGTGTCATCCTTTTTGAGTCAACGTCCCTTTTTCCCCAACCCTTGACCTATTCCCCGGGTGTCAAAACTTTTGAGGCAACAGGTCCGACCCTCCAGGAAAAAGAATCCCTCGACAATTACGCCCCGCGCCTGTGTCCTTGGAGAGCATATGAAGAGCTTCCTCACGAAAGTCTTCCGCTTCTTCTGGTCGTGGGGCTTCCTGAAATTCGTCCTCGGCGTGATCGCCTTCATCATCCTCTTTTACGTCGAGGAAGACTGGCGCGGCGCGCGCGCCTGGGCCGCCACCAAAGCCGAATGGGAAGCCAAAGGCGAATCGTTCGACTACAACAAATTCATCCCGCCGCCCGTGCCCGATGACCAGAATCTGGCCGCCATTCCTCTCTTTAAACTTGAGCCGGCCAAATATGACAACGGCATTCCTTATCTTGCTGCGGGTGCTTTGAATCGGGCCACACGAAGCGATCTTCCGGGCGTCGATCTTCCGCGCACGGGCAACTGGCAACAGGGCGAATTGCCCGACATGGCGAAGATTCGAAGTGGTATCGCCGCCGATTACGCAATGGTTTTCAAAGGCACGAAACCACCCGACGATACCCTCGCACAATTCAACGCCATCTATCCCTTCCTCACTGACTTTCTCGCCGCCGCCGCCACGCGTCCTCTTTTCCGCTTCAACCAGGATTATACAATTTTACCTCCTTACGATCGCCCCCTCTCGCCTCTAACTGCCCAAATTAAACTCTCTAAATTTCTGACGTTTCACGCCATTCTCGCGTTGGATCAGCATCAACCTGATCTGGCCTTGAAGGATATCAAGATCAACTACGAAATCGCGTCCGGCGTTAAGCGCGATCCCACCCTCGTTGGCGGTCTCGTCGCTATTGGCATGGGGGCCATCAACAACGCGGCCCTCTACGACGGATTGGCTCAGCACGAATGGAGTGACGCTCAACTTGCTGAACTTGAGCAAACGTTGGGGTCGATCAATTTTCTGGCTGATTTTCAATTTGCGATGAGGTGTGAAGTCGTGCAATCAACCGCCAGTCTCGACTGGTTCGAGAAAGTTGCGTCCCGAAATGTCACTCGCGGAATAGTCATGACGGAAGGGAACCTGCCGCTCATGACCAGATTCGCTCCTCCTTGGCCGAGCGGCTGGTGGGATCAAAACAAAAGCGGTCATACCGGATTCCTTTTCTGCGCGTTGGCGAGCGTCGATCCAAAAGCACACTTGGTTTTCCCGAAAAGAGACAGCGACCTCCAAAATCAAATCGAACGAGCGTGCGCCAGGTGGGACGCTGGGGCTCCATGGAAAATTCTTGCCAATGTAAGTTCGGGTCCAGTTCTCAGGGCAACGCAGAAATATGCCCAAGCCCAGGTCTGGGTCGACGAAGCGCGGATCGCGTGCGCGCTGGAACGGTATCGCCTTGCGCGTGGCGTTTATCCCGGATCGCTCGATGCGCTCGCGCCTGCGTATATCGATGCGCTCCCGCACGACATCATGAACGGCCAGCCCTATCATTATCAGCTTCGACCCGACGGCACGTATCTCCTCTATTCGGTCGGCTGGAATCAAATCGACGACGGCGGCAAAGTCGTTTTCAAGAAGGACGCTCCGACACAGATCGATTACACACAGGGCGACTGGGTCTGGCCGACGCCGCGGTAGCCGCCGCTGAGGTAGCCGTCGCGGGTCCTCGCGACGGAGCCTTCTTCGGGTGGCCCGGACTACTTTGTTGTCCGGGCGCGCGTAGCGCGCAGGAAGCGAATTCCCCAATTACGTTGGCTGATCGCTTCCTGTCGCCTTCGGCGACCCGGGCAACAAGTAGCCCGGGCCACCCGAGGGGGACGCCGAACCGCCGCTACAACTGCACCGCCGCCCAGCGTGCGGCGGCTACCTCAGTTTCATGAAGCGCGGAAAGCTCGGGCACAAATCCTTGAGTTCGCAGTGGGGGCAATCGGGGTTCACCGCCTTGCAGCGGCGGCGTCCGTGAAAAATCAGCCAGTGCGAAAAGAGGGTCCAGTTCTTCTGCGGCACGAGCTTCATCAGGACACGCTCGATCTTCTTCGGATCGGTCTGGCGGGTCAGGCCGAGCCGGGCCGAGAGCCGCGCTACGTGGGTATCGACGACCACGCCGGCATTTTGGCCGAACGCGTTGCCGAGGACCACGTTGGCCGTCTTGCGTCCGACGCCGGGAAGACGCAGCAGCGCGTCCATCGCTCCGGGCACTTTTCCCTCGTGCTCATCGGCCAGTAACCGGCAGCAGGCGCGGATATTTTTCGCTTTGCTGCGATACAGGCCGATGGCGCGCAAATCGTGTTCGAGCGCGGCGGGATCGGCCTCGGCGTAGTCGCGCGCGGCGCGATATTTTTTGAAGAGGCCCGGCGTGACTTTGTTGACTTGGACGTCGGTGCATTGCGCGGAGAGGATGGTCGCGATCAGCAATTCCAGCGGGGTGGAGAAATCCAATTCGCAATGCGCGCCGGGATAAATCCGGGGCAGGATTTCACGGAGCGCTTTCGCGCGTGCGGCGGGCGGGAGTTTTTGGGGAGCCATGGGACTGATGGGACTTAGGGGGCCAATAGGACGAAGCGCAACAGGTTTTTATCCCAGCTGTCCCATGAGTCCTATTCGTCCTACTGCCCCTCGGCCGCCTGGGCCTTGGCCGCCCAATCGGGCGCGGTCGTGCCGTAATTCTTGAGCAGGTCGTCGTACTGCTTTTTCGCATTGGCCTTGTCGCCGGCCTTTTGATACGCCTGACCGGCATCGAAGAGGCCTTCCGCGCTCAGCGCGGGCGCGGCGGGGCCAAACAGGGTGTGCGGTTCCTGATAGTAATGGACGGCGTACTCGTTGGGTCCTGCGGCGGTCGGCTTGACGGCATTCCCCGATTTCTCGAGGAGACGGCCATAGCCGAGCATGGCCTTGGCCTGCAACGCGACGCCGCCCTGCGTGGCCTGCATCAGTTGGGCGTAGATCTGACGGGCTTCATCGAGTTGCGCCGGGTCGCTCGATCTCTCGTCGGCCAGGGCGACGCCGTAATCGGCTTCCAGGATGTGCGGATGCCACAGGCCGCCGCCGGGCAGCGCTTTCAGTTTGCTGAAATATTCCTTCGCCTGGGCCACGTTGCCCTGGCCGAGGCAGGTCGCGCCCATGCCATAATAGCCATCGCCCAGCGTGGTCTGGTCGTTCGGGGCCGCATTGGCCAGGAGGTCTCCGTAAACCTTCAAGGCCGTGGGATAATCTCTCGCCGCGAGTAGCAATTCGCCATACTGATTCGTCTCCTGCCGGATCAGGCGCAGATTCGCGTTGGCATCGATCACCTTTTTGAAGCGATCCAATGCCGACGGGTATTGCCTGGCCCCGTCCTTTTCGATGAAGACCAAGCCGGCCTTGGCCAGTTCGAGCCGCGCCTGCATTTCGGGCGTGGTGAGATCGGCCCCGAGCTTGGCGAGATGGCCCTCCAGGTCGGCGTCTTTCAGCACGCCCCAGGAACGGCGCTGCTTTGCCGTGGTGACAAGGCCATCGAAGGCGTCGCCCACCGCACCGAGCTGGTCGGGGAAATTTTTGAGCGTCCCCAGGTAAGCCTGCTCGGCGGCGGACAAACGCTTTTCGGCCTCGGCGCGGGTGGCCAGCGGCATCGACTGGTAGTAGCCCAGGGCCTTGACCGCCGCCAGCCGGATCCCGCCGATCTTGTTGCCCGCCGCCGCCGCCACCTCCGGTTTGGGGGCCGCGGCCAACGGCTGGTAGAGCGCGAGGGCGTCGTCGAACTTCTTCTGCTTGACGAGAACCGCGCTCACCGCGTCCGCGGCCTGGACGAGGAATGGGTACGCTTCGGGATAAGCTTTGCGCAAATCCGTTGCCGCCTGGATCAACGCGGGCACGTTGTTGGCCTGCTGGTAAATGGTGACGACGTAATAAAGCGCGAAGGGCGCCGTCTCATCGGTCGGAAATTTCCGGGCGACATCCTGCAGCGCCGCGACCGCCCCCGGATCATGTTTCTGATCCATGGCCAGGGCGGCAAAGAGCAGGACGGCGGGCAGCGCCTTTGAGTTGGGGTATTGGGTCTCGAAGACCTTGGCCTCGGTGATCACGTCGTCGAATTTTCGCAGCGAATTGAGCGTCTGGATGTACCCGGCATCGGCGGCGGAGCGCAACTCGGGAGCAGCCGAAGCGTTGTCTCTTACCTTTTGATAATCGGCCAGCGCGGCGGCAAGGTTTCCCCCGCTCGTCTCATTCTGCGCCCGGGAGAGCAGCAGGCTGTTGGCTTGCGGGCTGGTCGGGTGCGCTTTCAGGAAGTCATCCACGACTTGGTTGGACTCGGGAATCCGGCCGAGCCGGGTCAGCGCCGCCGCCTTGAGCGTAATCGCGTCCGCCGCGTTCTTGCCATTGGGGAAATCCCTGAGGCTGCGCTCGGCCTGGGCCAGAGCGCCGGCATAATCCTTTCGATCCATCAGCTTGGCGGCGATCTGGACGCTGATGCTGTCGGCCTGGGAATCGCCGGAATGCTTGCTGAGATAAGCGGTCAACGCCTGGTCGGCCTTGTCAGTCTGGCCGCCGAGGACATAGGAGTAGAGGACTTGGAAGTCGACCTCCTGCTGTTGGTCCGGCGTTAGGGTGACGTGCGCTATGAGCCGGTGCAGGATGGTTCGCGCCTCGTCCGGCTGTTTCATGGAGACGTAGCATTCCCCGATGCGGATGAGCGCCTGGATGATCGGATCCGTCCCGTTTTTCAATTCCTCGAGGCGACTTCCTTCGCGCCCGAGCAAGAGGCTGGTGTCGCTCGACAGGGAAGCCATCGAGTTTTGCGCCTGGGCCTGCGCTTGCGCCTGGGCTTGTCGGCGCAACTGGTCCAGCCGGTTCTGCTGCAGGGGGATCATGTCCGCCTTGCGACGCACCTGGCGAAAAGCCTGGAGCGCCTTTTCGTAACCGGCGGTCGTTGAATCGAACTGGGCGACCATGAACAAAATCTCCGCCTTGCTCATGTTCGCGTCGTTGGCCTGAACCAGCGCATTCGGGTCCCGGCTGACTTGGTCAAAGGCGCTCAGCGCCTTGTCCGCCAGGGGCCGGATGACCTCGGGCGGCTTCTTGGCCGCCACGGCCTGATTGGCTTCCACCGCGTAAACGCTTCCGAGGCGCAGCAAATAATCGGGCCGGCTCAGGCTGCCGCTGAATTGCTGGATGAGTTGAAGCAGGTCCTTTTCGGCGGCATCGTAATTATCCAGTAAAAATTGGGCAAGCGCGCGGTAATAAATGGCCTGCTCGAGATAGCCCTTGTTGTCGGGCGTGGGGGCCGTCGTAACGAGTTGGATCAAGGTCGTTAGCGTTGTCACCGCCTGCGTGAACGCGGTGTTGGCCTGGCTTTTGTCGGCGCTTTTTTGCCCCTGCGAAAATTGGGCCAGCGCGGTGAAATAAAGCGCCATGGCGTGGTATTGGGGTTTGTTGACGGCGGTGATCTCCTTCGACAAACGATCAACCGCCTCGGGGAATTTACCGGC
Organism: uncultured Verrucomicrobiae bacterium; assembly: GCA_963702985.1. GTDB lineage: Bacteria > Verrucomicrobiota > Verrucomicrobiia > Methylacidiphilales > UBA1321 > JABDGH01. The sequence goes on along the minus strand of OY969777.1, from coordinate 2,400,527 downwards.
GTGCAAATAGGCGAAACCCGCCCGTATCCGCACCTCGTCGATATTGGGCGAATTCGGATACCCCGTGATAATTTTATCGAAGGCCTGGGCGGCGTCGTCGTATTTCTCATTCTGCAATGCGGTCGCGCCCTGGTTATAGAGATCGCCCGCCGCATCGGCCCGGACCCAGGTTGCCGCGCAAAACACCAGACCAACGGAGCCAATCAAAAACCATTTCACAATTTTTACTCTGTTGGCATTTCCTTTGGTTTTAAAGAAAATTCATGGCAAAGACGCAACTTTTCCGCGCGAAAGCGGTTTCATCGCTTCAAAAACCATGCCAGGAGAGTCAGGATGGCGCTGACGAGCACACAGGTCGTCACGGGAAAGTAGAATTTGAAATCGCCGTTCTGATAAGAAATGTCGCCCGGCAACCGGCCCAGCCAGCCCAGGCCGCGTCCCGACCAGAGCCACGCGCCCGCGACGGCGATGAGCAAGCCGATCACGAAGAGAAGTTTCCCCACATCCTGCATGTTCCAATTTAGCCGCGACGGGCCGCAGTGCAATCGCGAGGCTGATTGGACGGCTGATAGGACTTATTGGACTTATAGGACGAATGGGACAAGGCAAACGTGTCCGCAATGTCGTATCGGTCCTATAAGTCCCATACGTCCTATTCCCCCACCGGCGCGGCCTTTCCCCATCGCTCCTGGGCGCTCTGGGGAAGTTCCTCGGGCCGGATGTCATAATCCCGTTTCATCGCCTCAAAAAGCTCGCGCCATGAGGCGGCGATACGGTCCCGCAATTCTTCGCGCGACGCGCTTTTGTCCGGCGGCAGGGCCTTTCCCACCCGCACAAAAACCCGGGGCCGGCGAAGATAGTTCTTCCAGGCGTAAATCTGGTCGGAGCCGATGATCACCATCGGGATCACCGGCACATCCATCATTTTCCACAGGGACGCCGTGCCGATCGGCAACTCGGCCCCGCCGAGCACCGAGGTCTTCCCGTGCCGGATTCCCTTCTCGGGGAAAATGCCCGCGATGTTGCCGCTTTCCAGCCGCGCCATCGCCGTCCGGAGCGCGCCGCGATCGCTCTTCGTCCGGTCGATGGCAAACACATGGCCCCACTCCATCATCTTTCCCAGGATGGGAATTTCCAGCAACGGCTTGTCCGCCATGAAATGGATCACGCGCGGAAATTTCGCCGTCATGAAGGGCGGATCGAAATGGCTGATGTGGTTCGACAGGAGCAGCGCCGGCCCGGTCTTCGGCACGAGATCCATTCCGTCATACCGGGCGCGCGAACCGGGCCGCAGCGGCAGCAGGAACAACTCCCGGCAGAAATAATAGTAAAAGTCATTCATGAAAGCTGGAGCCGGCACGACCCACGTTTAAAGCAATCCGCGTTTTTTGAAAACCCGTTCCAGCGCCTCCACCGGCAGCCCGATCACATTCGAGCGGGAACCCTCCATGCGCTCGACAATCCATTCCCCGCGTTCCTGCAAGGCATACGCGCCCGCCTTGTCGAGCACGGCAACCTCCGCGAGGTAGCGCTCGATGGCGTCGCCCGACAGGACGCGGAACGTCACGCGGGAAACCTCGTGAAAAATTTCCGCTTCGCCATCCGGGGCGATCAGCGCGCAACCGGTGACGACCTCATGCGTCCGTCCGCTCAACGCCACTAGAAAATGCCGCGCCTGCTCAACCGAATCCGGTTTTCCAAAAACAATCTTTTCCAAAGTCACCACCGTGTCCGCGCCGAGCACCCAGCGTCCCGGCCGTAATGCCGCCACGGCTTGCGCCTTGCGCCGCGCATTTTCCCGCGCCAGATCGGCGGGGGCCAGATGCGGAGACGACTCCGCGTCATGTTCGCGCACGTCCGCCGTCGCGACCTCGAAACGGACGCCCATCCCGCCCAGCAATTCGCGCCGGCGCGGCGACGCGCTTGCCAGGATGATTTCGGACGGGAACGCGGTCACTTTTTCATCCGCTGCTGGGCCTCTCGAATCTGGTTGAAAACATTTCGCGCGTCGGGCAGCAGGTAAAAGCCGGGCACGACCGGATACCCGTTGGATCGCGGCCAGGAAGAATTCGAAAGGCCGGCCATGGGGCCGGGCGTCCCGAAAAGAATATCCCCGCTACGGTCGCCCCGTTCCACGAGATTGAGGTTCGTCAAGGTCGCGTAGTCAAACGAACTCACGTTCCGGGTGAACAGAGTTTTGAGGACAATCAGCCTCCGGTCGGTGACGCCATACCAGGTCTTGTTTCGCAAGGCGGCATCAATAAAAAACCGGCCGAAGATCATATAGAGGCCAACGACAACAAAGGGAATTCCCCAAAGAGCCATGAACAGGGGAGCGCCTGCGTTGTGACCGGAATGCGCCGTTCGCGGGTGACCCAATCCAGTCAGGCCCAGGACCGAAGCTTCCCAGAAAATCGCGAAGCCGCCCCACACCAGACTGAAAGGAATCAAGAAGACATCGCCCGCCTGCAGACGCACGCCCTGTTTCGGCTGGCCGCACCAGAGCAATCTCTCGCCACGATCCAAAAACGAATCAAATGGAGACTCGAACCCATTCATGGCCCGAGCCTAACAGATCGACCGGGAGGGACAACCTCAGGCTTGTCCCCAAATCAAGAGGGGACGAGCGACAGAAGAGGATTGGAGGAATGGGTCAGGCCGGAGGCTGACCCTCCAGGATAGCCCGGCAACGACAGGCGCGCCTGCGTTGTCCGGGTTCGCGCCAGTCGGTTCTGGCGCGAACAAGAGGCAGCCCGAGGAGATGACATAAATTTTCGGTGGCTTCTTGTGGCTTCTCTTCGCTCCGCCACCCGGACAATAAATTGTCCGGGCTACCCAATCGGGCGGAGCCGAACGGACAGATGGGTAATTCCCAACAGAGCCAGACCCTCCATCCAATTTTTCGCACCGCCTTCTCCATCGTTTATGATAGGATGCGAACTATGCCGTCCGCCCGCAAAGAAGCCCTCCGGTTTCTTGTCCCGCTTGGGATTGTCTTTTTGACCCTGCCCTTCATCGCCGGATTGCCGCTGCCGCCGTGGATGAAGGCCATGGCGTGTATTCTTGATCTTTTGACAGCCCTTCTATTTATTTTCATCGTCTATTTCTTCCGCGATCCCGAACGCGCCGTGCCCGCCGACGAAGCCATCATCGTCTCCGCCGCCGACGGGCTGGTCGTTGGCGTGGACGAAATGGAGGAACCCGATTTTCACCTCGGCCCCATGATCCGCATCGCCGTTTTTCTCTCCGTCTTCGATGTCCACATCAACCGGGCTCCCGTCGCGGGCGTGGTGAAAAGCACCGTCTATAAAGCGGGCCAATTTCTCGACGCGCGTCATCCCGACTCCAGCGCGCGCAACGAGTGCCGGTCCTGGTGGCTGGAAACCGCGCGCGGGCCGGTGGCGGTGCGGCAAATCGCGGGCCTCATCGCCCGGCGCATCGTGGCCTGGTCCGGTGAAGGTGCGGCCCTGGCCCGCGGACAGCGCCTCGGCATGATCCGTTTCGGATCGCGCACGGAAGTTTTCCTCCCGCTCGAATGCGCCGTGCTGGTCAAGCCCGGCGACCGCGTGACTGGCGCGAGCACGCCCATCGCCCGCTGGCCCGAAACCGCCGAACCCGGCTTTTTGTCATGAGCCCGCCTCCTCAACGCGCCTCGAATCCGGCCAAGATCTTTCTGCTGCCGAACCTGATGACGGCGGGCAACCTCATCTTCGGTTTTCTGGCCGTGCTCAAGATTTTCGAAGGCGCCATCCAGCAGGCAACGGGCGGCCCGAACTGGACCCACTTCTACTTCATCAGCATTTACTGCATTCTCGCGGCCTGCGTGTTCGACCTGCTCGACGGCCGCCTCGCCCGCCTGGGCGGCAAGGAAAGCCCGTTTGGCTGCGAGTTCGATTCCCTGGCCGACATCGTCAGCTTCGGCGTCGCGCCGGCCCTGCTCGTCTTCAAGATCGTGCTCTACGAAATACCGCACCAGATCGGCTGGCTCATCGCCGGTTTTTACCTCCTCTGCGGCGCGCTTCGGCTGGCGCGGTTCAACGTCGCGGCGACCTACCATCTCGACACCGGCACGCGCAACTTCACCGGCTTCCCCATTCCCGCGGCCGCCGGGCTCATCTCCTCGATCACGCTGCTCATTATTTCCAACTATCAAAACGAGGCGGAACTCGCGGCCGGGTATGGCGGCATCGGGCTGGCCGCGCTCATGGTCTTTCTCTCGTTCATGATGTTCAGCAAGTTCGAGTATCCGAGCTTCAAGGGCTTCAACTGGCGCACCCAGTTCTCGCTGCCGAAGTTTCTCGGCGTCGTCCTGCTGCTTTTGTTGAACGTCATCTATTGCTCGTGGATGCCGGCGGTCATGTTCGTCTCCTACCTGCTCTACGGATTCCTGCGCCCCTTCATCTCGCGCGCCTGGCGCCGCGAAATCGAGGAGGACGAGGACGACGAGCCGCCGTCGCAGATCCAACCCTGAACGAGACCTTGGCGAAACTCGATTAATGTCGTCTCGGTAATCCCGAAGGGATTTCACAACCCTGGCCGGTGGTTTCGGTAGCCGCGGCAGCAAGCCGCGCCCTGAGCGAAGCCGAAGGGGGAAGCGACACCACCGGTAATCGATTTTCTCTGCGTCCGACCCCGGCAGGGGTCGCACCGAGGTGGCACCCCTTGCCGGGGTGCTGTTCCTTGATATTTCTTTCCGGTGGTGTCGCCCGCCGCGGGCTCACCCACCGGCTACGTGAATGTTCCGATGCAAGGGTAACAAAAACTCCCGGGCACATGGGTTACACATTTCGCGAGTTAGGTGGATCATATTAAATCGCGGTCGGAGTTAGACGCCTTGTGGACCGGAGCCGGCCCTTGCGTTCGTCGTAGTGCCCGAGATGGAGGCCTTCGAAGTAGAGTTCCCACTGGCCATCGCCCACCGGTTTTAGTCCCATTTCCTGTCCGACCAGGGCATCGGTGATGTAGACATTGCGGCCCTTCCACTTGATCTGGCCGCTGGACTGCACCCGGCGTTTTTGCCACTCGTCGGGGTAACCGCGTTGGCCCGGCAGGCGTTCCGGGTAATCGCGCGCGGCAGGTTCGTAGAGTTCCGATGGAGTCCGTTGTCCCAGCGCCTCGTGCGGGCGTTCCTCGTTGTATTCGCACCGGAACGCATCGAAGGCCTCCTGCTGGCGGCGCAGGTTGGCGCGCGGCGGTTGCGCCGTGGCCGCCTTGAGCGTGCGGTGCATCCGTTCATGGCGACCGTTTTGTTGCGGCTGGCCCGGCTCGATCCGCTCCAGGTCGATGCCGAGGCGCACCCACCACACCGACAACGCGCTCAGGCCACCGAGACCCGTGCTGGCAAAGGGCGCCCCGTTGTCGGTCCGCATCGCCCGGGGCATTCCATACTCCCGGAAGGTGGCGATAAAGAGGGGCTGCACCGTCGTCATACCGGTCGATCCATCCAGGCCCTGGCAGCGCAACAGATAGCGGCTGTGGCCGTCGCTGATGGTCAACGGCGTGCACTTGCTGCCGTCGCCGGTGCGAAACCAACCCTTGAAGTCCGCGCACCAGACCGCGTTGGCCGCCTGGCACGCCGCGAAGGGCTGCGTGCTCGGTACCGCTCGACGCCGTCGCCGGGCGATGCGACTTAACCCGTGCCGGCGCAGAATCTCACTCACCGTGCTTTCGGCCGGGCATTGCTCCACGCCCAACTTTTGCTCCAACTTGCGCCGCAACTTCGGCGCGCCCCACAACGGTCGTAATTCCTTGAGCGCCACGAGCGTTTGCACCACTTCTTCGGCCACCGCGTTGGGATGATGCCGCGGTGCCCGCGACTGATCCTCCAGCGCCAACCATCCTCCCACCTCGTAGCGCTGGATCCATTTATAGACCGTTTTGCGGCTCACTCCATATTGTGCGGCCAACTCGCTGATCGCATAGTCGCCGCCCTCATGAGCGCTGATCATTTTGATCCGCTCACTCATTACACACGTTTCCTTCCATGACATCCCCCATGTGTAACCTATGTGCCCGGGAGTTTTTGTTACTCATCTCCCCGGAACATACCTACGATTGTAGCAAGCCTCCGGCTTGCCCGAAGGAAAGAGGACCTTCGCAGAGGTCTCTCTGAGCGTTGAATTCTATTTTCCGCGCGGCGAAAATCGAACGATCCAGCAGGCCCCGATAATGACCGACCAGGCGCACGCCTGCGCCCAGAGCAAAATCGCCACAACCGATCCTAGGGCGATATAGGCCGCGCTGGCCTGCAGGATCTTTGGTATCACATACGCGAAAATCAAACTGCATACGATCCAGCCGCTCGACGCCAGCAGGCTTCCCTCCACCACATAACGGTTTTTATGCCGCCGCGCGGACACCAGATAATAGGTCAGATAGAACGTTCCGAATAGCGCGGAGATCATCACCAGAACCTGCACCCCGCTCGCCAGCTTCCTGCTCAAACTCGAGAAAAGAAAATGCTCCAAGAGATGCCGCAGAACCGCCGCCTCGACGGCCGAAATTGAAATCAACAGCAGCAGGCACATCCAGATAATAAGCAGGGCGATGGTTTTCATTATCCCCGTCCAGCTCCATTCCCGCGAACGGCGCGGATCATCGAAAATGAAGACCAGCGTGCGGTTGATCTGGTTCATCAGGTTGAACGAGGTGTAAACCGCCAGGATAAAACCGATCGTCACCAGCCCGCCTTGGGTAGAATGTTGCACCGCCGCAAAAATTCGCTCCATGTCCTGCGAATTCTCCATCGGGATGATGTCTCCCAACACCTCCGCATAGTGCTTCGCGTAATCCTTGTTCAAAGAGAGTTCCGTCGAAATTTCCATTCCCACCGCGAAGGTCACCGCCAGGAACGGCACCAGCGACAGCACCACACAATAAGCCAGCGCCGCCGCGTAGGTGCCCAGCCGGTCTGCCTTCGGGAAAAGAATCGGCCCGTAGAGCCATTTGAACATAGTGAGAACTTAGAGCTTAGAACGTAGAACGTAGAACGGAAAAAATGAAAAGATATGGATTCCCTTACTTCTAAGTTCTACGCTCTTCGCTCTAAGTTTCCTCTTCGCCATGCCCAGCTTCTTCATCACCGGCACCGACACCGGCGTCGGCAAGACTTTTTTTACCTGCTGGCTCGTGCGCGCGTGGCTGGCCCAGGGCCACAGCGCCGCCGCCTTGAAGCCCATCTCCGCGGGCGGTCGCGAAGATGCCCTTCTCCTTCAGCAGGCCAGTGGTTCCCGCCTCGCTCTCGACGAAATCAATCCCGTCCATTTCCGCGAACCCGCCGCTCCCCTTCTCGCCGCCCGCGCCGAAAATCGCTCCATCGATTTCGCCGCGTTAAACCAACATGTTCAGGCCATGCGCGGGCGCTTCACCCATCTGGCCGTGGAAGGCGTGGGCGGCTGGCGCGTCCCCCTCGCGTCCGGTTACGACGTGCGCGATTGGGCGCGCGATCTGGGCTTTCCCGCCGTCGTCGTCGCGCGGGGAAGCATGGGCACGCTGAACCACACGCTGCTCACCGTTGACAGCATCCGTGACGCGGGACTCGCCTGCGCGGGCGTCGTCGTCAATGCCGGGCCGGAAGAAGCCGCGCCACCCGGTCGAGTGTCACCGGATGGGGTCTCACCAGACCTCGATCTCGCCCGGTGCCGGAACGTCGCTCTTCTGGGGGACCTGCTTGGTCTGCCGGTTTTTGAGTTTGATGGCCGCGCTCAAGCCTCGGGCCATGTCCCCGTGTGGCTCGGGGGCGAAGAGGTCTAGATTGGGATTGATGTCGTCGCCGCAGCGCGGCTCGATGCCCGCCGCGAGCTTCTCCGCCGCCGTCCCGGCGATCATTCCCGCGTTATCGGTGCAGAACGCCGGCTCGGCCGCGATCAGGTCGATCCCGGCCTCGTAACAGGCGAATTCCAATTCGTCCCGGAGCATCTTGTTGCAAAGCACGCCGCCCGAAACCGTCAGCCGTTCCACCCGCGCCTGGGCGACCGCCTGGATCGATTTGCGCACCAGCACGTCGACGACCGCTTTCTGGAACGACGCGCAGAGGTCGTAGGCCCAGACGGGGTCCGTTTGCATCTGCCCGCTTTTCTCGTAGAAAAAGCGGACCGCCGTTTTCAATCCGCTGAAGCTGAAATTCAGGTTGTCGCGCTCGGGGAAACTGCGCGGCAGGCCAAACGCCTCCGGATTACCCTTCACCGCGACCCGCTCGATTTCCGGTCCGCCCGGATACGGCAGACCGAGGAGTTTGGCCACCTTGTCAAACGCCTCGCCCGCCGCGTCATCGACGGTCGATCCCAGCTTGATGTAACGATCCCAGCCCAGCGCATGGACCAGCAGCGTGTGGCCGCCACTGGCGATCAGCCCCACGAACGGAAATTCGACCGCGCGCCGGCTCGCGAAGAACGGCGAATAGAGATGACCCTCGAGATGATTCACGCCGACCATCGGCTTCGAGAGCGCCGCGGCCATGGCCCGCGCGTAGGAATGGCCGATGAGCAGCGACGAAGCCAGGCCCGGCCCTTCCGTCGCGGCCACCGCATCGATCGCTTCCAGACCCAGGTTGACGTCCTTGAGCACCTGCGGAACGAGCAGGGGCAGGTTGCGCAAATGTTCGCGCGTCGCCATTTCCGGCACGACGCCGCCGTAGGGCCGGTGCAGTTCGATCTGCGAACTCACGACCTGCGCGAGGATGTCCGTCGACCAGGGATTGGTCTCCACCAACGCCACGGCCGTTTCGTCACAGGATGTCTCAATGCCCAAAACGCGCATGGAACCAATCTAAGCTGGTTTCATTCCCATGGGAAGCGCGGGCGCAATTCAGACTTCAACCGCCCTAATCACCCAAATTCATCCGAGCCCGGTCTCTGGCCCCGTGCCAATAGCGGAGCACTCGCACGGTACGATTCTTTTCCACCACGCGATAAACCAGCAAATAGGATTTCACCACAAGAAAACGGCCTTCCGCACTGTCCTTGATCTGGACTCCCTGATAGGGATTGCTGCTCAATCTTTCTGCGTGGTCAAGCAAAAGCTGACAAAAGCTTTGTGCGCGTTGCGGATTATCACGGGCAATATAGCGGCGGATATGTTCAACATCCCGCAAGGCCCCCCCGCGCAATAATTACCTCGTAGTCCACGAATCGAGCACGCAACGGGCCTCCGCCAAACTCACGCCACCCTCTTTTTCAAAAGCGGCATCCGCCTCGTCGAACACAGCTTTGAGTTGCAATTCCGCCGCGCGGGAATAGATCAACTCCAGATCCGATGGCGGCAGCTTGGGCAATTCATCGAGAATTTCCGCGGTGCTCATAGTCGGATAAGTTAACATGTTGCTTGCGAATGTTCAAGCAAGCACCGCTGCTGACCGCCGGGTCAAAACACGGTAATCCGTTGTGGGATGGGGCGCAAAGGGGGCACGTCGACGGGAGGTTCCTCCTCGACAATTTCCGTCTTGATTTGAGGGGTCGTAAGCCACAGCCAGATGGCCCGTCCCAACACGAGAAGCGCCGCCAGGAAAACCTTGCCGCCCAGAAGTCCCGATTTAAGTCCCGGGAGTATCATCGAAGCCGGGCGATCCGTCGCGTCGCCTTCCGTCTCCAACCGCCGGCGCGGAATTGCCAGCCAGATGCCCCGCGCGAAAAGGAGAAGCGCCGCCAAGGGGACGATGCCGCCCATAAATCCCGATTCGACCCCGGCGAGTATCCTCCCAGCCCAGCGATGCGTCGCGTTGCTCGTGGTCGCGGGAGCGGCTTGTACGAGCGGTGAGTCCGTCTGGAGCATTGGGCCGCTGTTGATTGCGGGAGCGCCTTGTGCGAACGGTGAACTCGCCGAGAGGAGTGTATCACTCGGGTCCGCCCACAAGGGATGTGAAGAAACAGCCAGGATAACCAAGAGAACGGTTGCTTGGAATGGGGCGCAAATATGTTTCATAAGCCAATTATCCCTTACTTCACCGAATTGGCTCAAGTTACGCTCTGGCGACTTACGAAACATTTCCACGGCATTGAAATGATATCACGTAAAAACTTTTCTTAGATACTGTAGCAACAGTTATCTGGGGCCTTTAGCTGCCTGCCGGATAGAGGCTCCGAGCCGCTCACCCAACGGATGAACGGCTTGAAGCGTGATGATGACGGCAGGCTTGCGAGGCGCTTGGCGCGATGGCCGGAAGGCCCCCCTCAGGAGCTAAGGTGGAGCAGGAGGAGTAGGAGCAGTAGGAGCAGGAGGAGGGGCAGTCAGGTACCCTGAATCAACCAGGCTCGAGGTGTAAAACTCGCACTTGCTGGAGGGATACATCCGCGAGGCCGATGCCAGCCAGACTTGGGCCTCTTCCGTTTTGTGATGATAAAGGGACCAGGCCACATTCGCAAAATAATAGGAAATACTGGATTTGGCTTGATTGAAGGCCGCAAGCTCCTTGGCCGCGACTTCTTCGTGTCCGCCGAAAAGATCGCATAGAAAAATCTTATAGTTGGCAAGATCGGCCAGATTGGAGTCATGCTCAAGGGCGACGAATCCGGCCCGGGCATCATCGTATTTCTTTTGTATGAACTCGATCTCCGCGAGATTGAATTTTACCGTGGTATTTCGGGCGTTGAAGTGGAGCGAGGTCTCATAATCTTTCTCAGCTGAATCCCAAAGCTGCTTTTCGGCGTTGATATCGCCGCGCAGTTTATAGGCAGTCGGGCTTTGGGGCGCAACCATCAGGACGGCGTTAATTTTATCGAGCGCGGCGTCGGGTTGTTTCTGCTGGATGAGATCCGAGGCCTGTCGGAGCAGCAGCATGAGCCGCTTGACGGTCTGCTCCGTCGGGGGAGCCTGCTCAGACTGGACAGGATACTCGGGCTGGTCAGCAGGCCCAGGCTGGACGATATACTGAGGCTGGTCGGTCGGTTCAGGCAGGGTAGCATACTCGGGCGGGACAATATACTTGGGCGGGACAATATGCTCAGGCGGGACAGTAATAGCTATGGGGGAATCGCCGGCCGGTTCCTCGCCTGAATAGAATTGAGTAACAAACCCCATTCCCAAGGATAATATTCCAATTGCAAATAAGGTCTGTCCTGCGTTCCGGCGTTCCATTCTTCCTTCGATCTTGGCGCTCGATCGTGAATAAGGAGAAGAACTCTTAATGAAAACGGCGCCCAAACCGAACAACACCATCGCAGCAAGATAGAATAGTATTGTCATGATAGGTCTTGTTGCCGGATCGCGTGGATGTTCAGGTTGATCTAAGCAAGGGCAGCCATCAAGCAAACAACTACCTCGACGTGTCGGGCGTCGCTGCGTCCTCCGCCGGTTTTTGCGCGGGCGGCTTGGTTCCGGCGGTCGTTTCGGGCGGCGCCTTCAACGCCGCCTGCCGCTCGCGGTAGATAAGGATGCTCCGCAGCGACCTAACAGCCCGTTCCAACTGCCGGTCCTCCATCTTGGCCGCATCGGCCTGTTCCTCGGGGGTCAGGGGACGCTTGGCCTCGGCCAGCACGATCCGCCGCTCCTCCGCGTCGCTGATCGGCACCTCGATGTCGGGCGAAACGCCCACCTCGTGGATGGTCTTTTTGCTGGGCGTATAATACTTTGCCATGGTCAGCCGCAGTCCGACCCCGTTGCCGAGCGGTTGCACGGTCTGGACCGATCCCTTCCCGAATGTCGTCTCGCCCACCAGGATCGCGCGGTTCAAATCCTTCAGCGCGCCCGCCACGATTTCGGCCCCGCTCGCGCTGTAGCCATTGATCAAGAGCGTGATCGGATAATCGGGATGCCGGGGCTGCATCGGCGCGCGAAAATCCTGCGACTGGTCCGCCGTGCGGCCCTTGGTCGAAACGACGACCGTATTCGGGGGCAGGAATTTCCCGGCCACGGCGACCGCGGAATCGAGCAGGCCGCCGGGATTATTCCGCAGATCGATCACCAGGCCCTCGATTCCCGCGTGTTCGAGGCTTTCCAGCGCGTGGTCCAGCTCATCCGAGGTATTTTCGGCAAACTCCTCGATGCGCACATAGCCGATCTTGTCCTGCCCCGCCATCGGCGCCGGGAGCAGCCGAGCATCCTTCACCGACGCCACCCGGATCGTCTCGCGCGTCAGCGTCACCTCGAAAACCGTTCCGCCGCCGAGCGCGCCCGCCACGGGACGCAGCAGGGTCAGCCGCGCCTTCTCTCCCGGCTGTCCCTTGAGCGCCTTCTCCGCCGCGGCCAAGGTCATTTTTTCCGTGTTCCTGCCGTCGATTTTCAGAATCCGGTCTCCCGGCATCAACCCGGCGCGTCCGCCCGGCGAATCCTCCATGGGGGAAAGGATGACGAGGCCGCCGTCCTTGACGGCGATGACGATGCCCAGGCCGCTGAATTCGCCCTTGGTCTCGCGCTGGATGTCCTGAAGACTCTGCTCGTCGAGGAACTGGCTGTGGGGGTCGAGCGAGGAGAGCATGCCGCGCAACGCCGCATACGTCAGGTCCTTGCAGCCCACCTTGCTTGGGTCCACGTAATCCCGCTGAATCAAATGCAGCACCCGCGCAAACAGCAGGGTGTATCGGTAACTCTCATCCGGTTTTTCCGCCGGCGCCGCGGAGCGCCCGCTCTCCCAGCCAAGAATGCCGGTCAGCAAAAAAAACGCGGTCAGCAAAATCGTAAGGCGGGCGCGGGCCATGGGAAGTCGTTTATTCTACCTCCCTTGACCTGCTTGACGAGTTCAAACCCAGAGCGCCGCGCGCGGCGCCCTCTATTTCGTTTCAATCACCAGTTCGCCGTCCTTGATCTCGATCGATTTGGCCTGGTCGAGGAGGGCCGCGCCATCGGGGTCATTTCGGATCGCGTTGTTGAACGATTGGTTGAAGGAGGGAGTGAACGAGCGGATGGACGCTTCGTTGCCGGAATTGGGGCCCATGAGGACTTCGTTCCCGAACTGGAGCGCGTGGAAGAATAGGTTAACGCTCTTGGTTCGCGGATCAAAATCGACGCCGAAGGAGGCGTCAAGATTGAAATAACGGCCCTTGAGGAGGCCCTGGCTCAGCGTATCGGTGGGAAGGCTCGCCTGCACCCGGCCCTCGTTGTTCGTGAGGCTCACGAACGCGTGAAGGTTGACTTTGCCCGCATCCGGATTGCGGGTGATCAGGACGTTGATTTCATCCGCGCTTAACCGGATCGTCGCGGCCTGATGGTTCTTCACATCATGATTGAAGTCGGCGACTTTTTGTTTGGCGGTCTGGTAAAGCTCGTCGCTGCCGTTGAACGCTGGAACGGCGGCGGCCGTTGGCGAGGTGAGACTGACGACCTTCTGATAACCCAGATAACATCCGCCGGCCACCAGGGCAGCGAAGAGCAAGACGACAAGGGCCAGGACAAGGCAGCCGCAGCCGAGGCAGCCCAGGCCGGATTTCTTCGGAGGCACGGGAAGCGGAGTGGTCGAGATGGACATGTTCCGCTTGGTTTAACGGAGGCGGGCTATTCCGGCAAGTCTGATGGAAGCCCGCGATCTCCGAGCGCGGGTCCTTTTGTTCCGTCGCCCGGCACACTTGTGTGGCGGTGACGGCTACCCGACGCTCTGCTTCCACGCGGGATGGGCGGCGATGATGGCCAGGGCGCGAGGCAGGAGCACGCGGCCCGGCAGCTGGTGCGGCCACGGGGAGGCGCCCGAGGGATGCGGCAGCGGGACGAGGTCGAACCGGTGGCCTGCGTATTCCGTGGGGAAGGCCGAACCGATCACCTCGTCGAGTTTTCCGCAGGGCATGAACTGGAGGATCGCGAGCTTGCCGACCGCGATCACCAGACCGGGGCGCAGGAGGTTCATTTCCGCGTTCAGCCAGCCGGAGCAATTGAGGATTTCATCGGGATCGGGGACGCGGTCGCCGCCGCCGGCTTTTTTTCCCGGAAAGCAACGGCAGACCGCCGCCATGTAGATCCGCGAGCGGAAGGTCTTTTCGTCCACGCCGGCGTGGTCCTCAAACCACCGAAAAAGTTTCCTGCCCGCCGTCCAGGCGAAAGGTCGTCCCAGCACCGGTTCCTTGTCGCCGGGAGCCTGGCCGACCAGGATGACTCGGCTCGGCATGGCTCCGCCGCTTACGACCGGCTTTTGCATTTTCGGGCAGCGGTGGCAGCGCCGGAGCGCCGACACATGCCTGTCGAGTTGGGCTTGGGAATTGGGAGTCATGGCCTCAGCGGGTAGCCGCCGCTGTCCGGGGTTGCCGCCGCACGCTGGGCGGCGGACGCAAAACCGAAATCGCATTTTTTGTCTGTGCCGAGATCCGCCGCCCAGCGCGCGGCGGCTACCGGGGAAAGTGATTTAACGCCGCTCACGGGAAGCAGCCGCGGCCTGGGACGCGGTGATGAGGGTGAGAAGCGATCTCAAATCCTGGGGCGCGGCGGGATCAATGGGAGCCGGGCCGTAACGCGCATACGACACAATGGAGCCGACGCGTTGGATCGCCAGCTTATCGTCCGGAAAAGCTTCCGCCACGCGTTCCGTGTAGGCGAGCGGGCCTTCCCACGCCGCGCGGGGAATTCCGCGCCGGGCCATCGTGCGGCAGAAGGCGGCGTAGAGATTCTCGACCGGGGTGGCCGGCGGCTTGCGCGCCATCCATTTTTGGAAGACGATCAGACAAATTCCACCGGTGACCAAACAGACCAGCAGCAGCTCGAAACCGGCCTTCCGGCCAAAACCCAGGGTCTGTGCCAACCGGCTCTGCGCATCGGGATCGTAGGAGAAGACGAGGTTGTCCCAGTCGGTTTCGACCTGCTCGCGGCGAAGCTGCATCTCCTTCAGGCCGTCCCTTGCCCAGGCCGGCAGCCAGGCCTCGGAAAAGGCCGGCCGATGATGAGCCACCTGGATCGACAAGGTGTCCCCGGCGTCCGAGGAAGGATTGGCGGGCAGCCCTTCTTCCGCCATGGCGAGGAGGGCGGTGGGATCGACCCGCACCCAGTGTTTCTTCGCCGCGACCCAGACTTCATCCCAGGCATGGGCGTTCGATTGGCTGACGATGTAGTGGTCCGCGTAAGGGTTATAATCGGCTCCCTGGTACCCGACAACGAGACGCGCGGGAATGTTCTTGAGCCGCATGAGGACGGCGAAGGCCGAGGCGAAGTGTTCGCAAAAACCGGTCTTCGTCTTGAAGAGGAAGACGGGCAGCCAGTTGGGGCCCTGGATGCCCGGCGTCGTGCTGTAGACGAATCCCTCGTGCCGGAAATGATGCAGAACCTTGTAGATGTACTCCTGCTCCTGCCCATCGGAAAGCCCCTGATGCAGGTCATCCGCCAGGTCCCTCACCGACTGGTCGATTTGGTCGTCGGGAAGACGCGTGGCGCTTTTCCTTTCCTCCAGAGTCAATTTCTCGTCGGCCCGTGTGGTGGAGGAAGTGACGTCATACCGCGCCGTGTGGTCAAGCTTGCCGTATCTCAATTGCACGATGTCGCCGTCGAGTAGCGTGGCCCAGAAAGGCGGCTCCGCTTTGTTGACGGGCACGGAGACGGGAACATCGAGCGCGAAGAGCCATTTTTGATTGTCGCGGTAGACGGTGATTTCCTGGTCGATCCGGTCGGGACCGGGCGTGGCCGGGGGTTCCGCGCGAGGTTCGAAAGCGGCGGGATCCCCCGGCGTCCATGTGCCGTTCTTGTACTCCCACAGCACCATCGCGCGCCAGTACATCGTTTCGGTGGCGGGAACGTTGCCGGAGGTAAAGCGCACGTACATCGCTTCGGACTCGTTCTGCGCCAGCTTCGCGATCGAACCGGGGGCGACCGTGTCGGTCAGGCCAATCGGGCTTTCACCCAGGGGGAGGCTGAATGTTCCGGTAGAACGCGGGAAGAAAAAGAAGAGAAAGAGCGCGAGGGGAAGCGCTTGAAGAAAAATAATGCCGGATTTCCCCAGCATGCGGAGCAGGCGGTCGTGCGGCAAATCACCCGTGTGGACCCGCACAAGCAGGGCGGTGAGCACCCACATCATGATCAGGCAATAGATGAACAGTTCAAGCACCTGCGAGTAGAGCAGGGCGCTCATGACCATGAAGAAGCACGAAAAAATGATCAGGGCGACGTCGCGGGGGCCGCGCAATTCGTAAAATTTGATCGCGAGCAGTCCGGCCGTGAATGCCGTTCCGGGATCGCGTCCGACAACAGTGCCCCCGAATTGCACCAGGATAAGGCCGAGAAGGACGATGGCCAGGATGCCGCAGAAAGCCGTGCTGGGCAGAGGCAGCCTGTAAGCCTCGATGATCGAGCGCAGGACCATCGCGCCGACCACGGTAACGCTCAGCCAGAGGGGAAATTGGACGACGTGAGGAACCAGCGTGAGGAGGAACGCGCCTGCCAGCAAAAAGAAAAGAGTGAGCGAGGGACGGACCGCAACCGGCGTCCGGGCCGGCCGTGAAAGCAAGGCGGACCAGAGAGCCATGACACTTATTTTAGAGCAGCCGGGCGCGAAAGTCGATGGCCTGGGGAATGGGACTTATGGGACCAATAAGACTTAGACGTCTCCTACGTCCCATGATCCCTATTCTTCCCTCTGAAAAACCTTCGCCAGGGCCGCGGGATAAAGCTCGTGCTCGGCCGACCTGAATGCGGGCATGGAGCGTTTCCGGGCTGTCGCCGGCCAAAACCGGGACGCGCCTTTGGTCGATGATCTCTCCGGCATCGACGTCCCGGTTGACGAAATGGACGGTGCATCCCGTTTCCGGCACGCCCGCGGCCAGGGCCTGCTCCCAGGCGCGCAGCCCCTTGAAGGCGGGCAGGAGCGAAGGGTGGATGTTGACGATCCGGTTCGCAAACGCGCTCAGAAGCGGCTCCTTCACCACGCGCATGTAACCGGCGAGAACCACCCACTCGACCGCGTGCCGCCGGAGGAGTTCCACCAGCTCGAGTTCGCCTTCGGGGCCCAGCTTGGTGCGGAAAGGCGAGGCGGGAAGCGTGGCGGCGGGCAGCCCGAAAACGGCGGCGCGGGTGAGGATGGCGGCGTCGGGCAGATCGCTTACAACAAGGACGATTTTGGCGTCGAGTTTTCCGGCGAGGATGGCTTCCTGGATCGCGACGAAGTTGCTGCCTTTGCCGGAACCGAGGACGGCGAGGCGGGGGGTGTTGCTCATGGGGGAAGTTTGGCAGGCTGATCGGCAAAAACAAGGTAACCGTCGGCCTCCGGGCGACGGTGGAGGAAAACGCGTGCTCGGAGAACGCGGGCCACCAATCTTGCCAAGGTTTAATTTATTCCCTTAATATTTCAATATTCCAGGCGTTGACCTTTGTCTCCCTCTCCATATACTTAAGGGGTGGAGATGTCAAAAATTCTGGTGGCGCGCAGTGCCGACCTTGGTTTTGTCAAGGTCGTGGGCCGGGGTTCTTTTCAGAATTCAGGGTGTCTAAAGGCCTTTTACCAGCAACTCTTGAAGGAAGGGGTAAGCCGGTTTGTCGTCGATTTGAATGCCTGCACCTACCTGGACAGCACTTTTCTCGGAATTCTGCTCGGTTTGGGGCTCAAACTTAAGGAGGCCGGACACGGACTCCTGCATATCCTCAACGCCAATCCCCGAAACTTGGAGCTATTAAAGAACCTGGGGTTGGATCGGCTGATTATCATTGATGGCAGCGGAGGTTCTTCCCGTCCTGGCGACGGCGATGGTTCAAGGGGCGAACCCGGCGTTGCCAACGGCTCAGGCTCGGGTCGCCTGGAGGAAATGCCGTGTCCGGTCCTGACCCGGGCGGAAGCGGCCCCGACCATCCTCGAAGCCCACGAGAATTTGATGGAATTCGATCCCCGGAATGTCCCGAAATTCAAGGATGTGGTGGAATTTTTGCGGGAAGATCTCGGACAGACGGCGGCCAAGCACTGAACTGGCTCTCCCGGTGGTGCTCGAAAAGCCGCTGCCTATTTGAGGCTTGCGTGGGCCTTGTCCAATGTTAACGACATGCCCTAGGCTTAACGACTAGACCCTATGCACGGCATCGTTTGGTACCTCCTTGTCATCGGCGTGATCCTCGCCGGGCTGGGCTTTCTTTACATCCGCAAGAAGCTGCGGGTGAGCCAGCGCTTGCAGGCCCAATTGCACCAGGAATTTGTCGCGCTTCAGCAGGAAAAAAAAATCATCTACGATTTCCTGCACGACTTGGGGGAAGCTTTCACCGAGGAGATCCACCGGGAGCACCTCCTGCGCATCATCGTGACTTGCGCCCGAAAGGTGACGGGCGCCATGGGCGCGGCCATTTATCTTTGGGATGCCGACCGGGAAAAGCTGGTGGCCGCGATCGTGAGCGGCTCGTTCCCGCCGGTGTTGAAGGTCGATAATATCGTGGCCGATCAACTGGCCGCGCGGCCTGAGAATCTCGACGCGTTTTTGCGCCTGGAGGCCATTCCCGCGGATTCGACCAGCGTCATTGGACAGGTCGCGCAGACCGGTGTGGGCATCCATGCGGAGCGGACGGAAGCGGACGAGCGCTTCCCCTGGTTTCGCCAAAAAGCGTTGCAGACCCAGACCTATTTGGCCGTCCCCCTTCATTACCGGCAGGAGCAACTCGGGGTCCTGGCCCTGGCCAACCGGGAAGAGGGCAAGACCTTCAGCCGGGCCGATTTCGATCTCGTGAAATCGGTGGCGGACCAGGCTGCTTATTCGCTCCAGCACGCCCAAGTTTACAGTCAGTTGGCGGAGAAAAAGACGCTCGACCATGACATCGCGGTCGCCCGCGAAATCCAGCGCATCCTTCTGCCCAGCCGGGCGCCCCTGGTGGAGGGCTTCAACTGCGCCGCGCTGAACATCCCGGCGCAACAGGTCAGCGGCGACTATTTTGATTTCATCCAGGTCGACCCCCATCGCTGGGGCGTGGCCGTCGCCGATGTCAGCGGCAAGGGCATTCCCGCCTCGCTCATCATGACGATGTGCCGAAGCGTCCTGCGCAGCAAGGCGCCGGGCAATTCCTCGCCCGCCCAAGTTCTGCGCGAGGTCAACCGCCTGCTTTACCCCGACATCCAGGAGGACATGTTCATCACCATGATCTACCTGATCATGGACGCGTCGGGCACGCTCACCCTGGCGCGGGCGGGCCACGAATCGGCCCTCTGGTGCCGGGACCACTTTAAACATATCGAGACGATTGAAGCGCCCGGAATCGCCCTCGGAATTGACCCCGGCGATGTCTTTGACGAAGTCATCCGGGATGTTACAGTACAACTCTCACCACTCGATACCGTGGTGGTTTACACCGATGGAATCAACGAAGCGCTTGATGACGAAGGCAACGAATTTGGCCAGGAGCAACTCAAAGCCGTGTTGCGGGAGGCCGGCCCGCAAAGCGTCGATTTCCTGGTGAAAACGATCGTCGACCGGGTGCAGAGCTTCAGCAGCGGACATCCTCAAAACGACGACATCACCCTGGCCGCGGTCCAACGATCCGAATAAATGACATGAATAAACAAGCAGAAAAGAAAGACGCAACCCCGGCGCCGCCGAAGGCCGCGGAACCCCCCGCCACCCCGCCAGCCCCTGCCTACATCGTCGTTTCCAACGAACTTTTCCAGGCCGCGCTCGCGCAGGCGGCCCAGGCGGCCGAGTTGAAAGACCGCCTGCTTCGGGCCCAGGCCGAGTGGGACAACTCGCGCAAACGGATCCTGCGCGAGAAGGAAGAGGCCGTTCGCTATGCGGGAGAAGCCTTCCTCGAGCGGCTGCTGCCGGTGCTCGATAATTTCGAAATGGGCCTGCAGGCGGCCAAGTCGGCGACCGACGCCAAGGCCATCGCCCAGGGGCTGGAGATGGTGCTGGCGCAGTTCCAACAGGCCTTGCGCGAGGCCGGGGTCGAGGTCATCGACGCCGTCGGGCAGCCATTCGACCCGCACCGGCACGAGGCGCTGGGTCACCACGAATCGGACGAACATCCCGAAGGCCATGTCCTGACGCAGACGCGCAAGGGTTACAAGCTCAAGGATCGTTTGTTGCGGGCCGCCTCGGTTTTTGTGGCCAAACCGTCTGAAGGCAAACAAGCTAAGAAGAACTAGAACTCTTATCGAAAGTAGCCATGGGTCGCGTTGCCTTTATTTTTTGGCCTCTGACGAGGCGCGAGGAAGGAGAATACCCTTTGCGGTCTTTGACTGACGAGCAACAAAGTCAGAGGCCAAAAAATAGGCAACCCTTCGGGCCGGGGTTCTTTGACCTTCCGGCTTTGTCGTTCACTCGTCTCGTAGCTTCAGCTATGCTCCTCGTTCACTCCGCGCCGGAAGGCCAAAATCCTCCCGGCGCGGCCCGTGTCTACTTTCGATAAGAGTTCTTATGGCGACGACCAAACGCGATTACTACCACGTCCTCGGCATCGAGCGAAGCGCCACCCCGGAGGAGATCAAGAAGGCCTACCGCAAGCTGGCGGTGAAGCATCATCCCGACAAAAACCCCGGCGATAAATCGGCGGAAGAGAAGTTCAAGGAACTCGGCGAAGCCTACGAGGTGCTCAGCAGCCCGGACAAGCGCGCCGCCTACGACCGCTTCGGCCATCAGGCCTTCACCCAGGGCGGAGGCATGGGCGGGGCCGGCGGCATGCACGATCCTTTCGACATCTTCCGCGAAGTTTTCGGCAGCGGACGGGGCGGCGGCGGCGGTATCTTTGAAAGCATTTTTGGCGACCTCGGCGGCCACGATGGCGGCGAGCGCGGCGGCCGCGGGCGGGGCGCGGACCTGCGTTACGATATGCGCATCACCTTCGAGGAGGCGGCGCGCGGGGTGGAGAAGGAAATCGAAATCGCCAAGCTCCAGACGTGCGAAACCTGTCACGGTTCCGGAGCCGAGCCGGGAAGCAAGGTCACCACCTGTTCGACGTGCGGCGGCCACGGGCAGGTCGCCGTGACGCGCGGCTTTTTCAATATCGCGCAAACATGCCCCCGTTGCCGCGGGGCGGGACAAACCATCGAAAAGCCGTGCCGCGCCTGCCATGGCGACGGGCGCGTGGAAAAGACGGCCAAGATCAAAATCAAGATTCCGGCAGGCGTCGAGGATGGCACGCGGCTCCGTTCCTCCGGCCAGGGCGAAGGAGGTTCGCGGGGCGGGCCGGCCGGCGATCTTTACGTCGTATTGCACGTCGAGCCGCACGAGATTTTCCAACGGGAAGGGACCGATCTTTTTTGCAGCGTGCCGATCAGTTTCGTCCGGGCGGCCCTGGGCGGCGAGGTCAAAGTCCCGACCTTGGAGGGGAGCGCCGTGCTGAAGGTCCCCGCGGGCACGCCTTCCGGCAAAATCTTCCGTCTCCGCGGCAAAGGGCTGCCGGAAGTGCACGGGCGCGGCGTCGGCGACCTGCACGCGAAACTCTACGTCGAAGTGCCGACCCGGCTGACCCATGAGCAGCGCCAGAAGCTGGAGGCCTTCGCCGATAGTTGCGATGAAACCACGCATCCGGAGGAAAATTCCTTTTTCCGCAAAGCAAAGGATTTTTTTAAATGAGAAACGACGCTACCTTGGGGGACGACCTCCCCGTCGTTCGCGGACGCGCTGGCGCGCGTCCCTCCAGCATCTCGGCACAGAATTAATATGAAACGCTACTACTCCCCCTCACTCGATCGCGGTCTGCTCGACGCCGAACAATCCCACCACTGCGCCCAGGTCATGAGGCAGGGGGTGGGCGATCTCTTCGCCGTCTTCGACGGTCATGGAACCGAAGCGAAGGCGCGTATCACCGAGATCGCCCGCGACCAGGTGAAGTTCCAGATTTTGGCCAAGGCGGCGACGCCCCGCCCGGCGCATCCCGTGTGGCTCGCGCAGGCGCTGACCAAGGCCAAATCGATGGACCTGATTATCGAGAAGGCGACCGAACTCGGCGTTTCCGAACTGGCCCCGCTTCAATCCGAACACAGCGTCGCCCATGTCGATGGAGAAAAAGCCGAGGCCAAGGTCGAAAAATGGCAGAAGCTCACCATCGAAGCGGCCAAACAATGCGGCCAGAACTGGCTGCCCGTGGTGCATCCGCCGCGCGCGCCGAAGGATTTTGTCACCGCCATCCCTCGCGGCGCGGTGAAACTGATCGGCTCGCTCCAGAATGAGGCGCGGCCCTTGAAGGCGGTTCTGCGCGAACATCTTTCGGGCCTGAAAAGCGGCACGCCGATTGTCGTCATGATCGGGCCGGAAGGCGACTTCACCCCGGCGGAAATCGGCCAGGCGCGCTCGGCGGGGTTCATTCCGGTTTCGCTTGGGAAAATTATTCTGCGCGCGGAGACCGCCGCCTTTTTCGCCCTGGGCGCGATTGCATACGAGCTGATGGAATAGGCGTTTCGGATCATGGGACTTATAGGTCCTATAGGACTTATAAGTCCTATGCGATGCCACAAGAAGTTACATTCTATGAACCGCTTCCACCTCTGCCTCGCGCTTTTGCTCTTCGGCCTCGCGCCGCTCTTCGCGCAGCCCGCGACCCCGGCCCAGCCCGCCGATCCGAACCAGGCGCGGCCCGCGCTGCCGGTTGTTCCGGATTCGATCACGCCTCCGCAAATGCAGACGCCTTCCACGAACAGCCCGCCCGCTCCGCAGGTCGCCATCGCCGTTATCGCCGACAGCAGCCTCAAGCAGGTCTTGCAGGAGCTGGCCCAGGGTTGGGCCGACAGCCAGGATTCCGGCCCGCAGGTGCCCCTGACGCTGACCAATGCCGGGACTCTTCGCGCCAAAGTGGAAGGCGGATCGGGATGGGACGTGGTCATCAGCGCCGACGTCGCGGACGTAAAGGAGATGACGGCCAGCAGGCTGCTTCTTGCCGACGGGCAGCGCTCGCTCGCCCGCAACACGCTGGTGGTTTACGGACGCACGGCGCTGGTCAAGGACGACAATCTCGAGTGGTTCGATTTGATCGGCACGGAATGGAAAAAAGTGGCCCTCGGAAATCCCGACCTGGTCTCTTCGGGACGGGTCGCGAGGCGCGCGTTGCGGAAGCACGACCTGCTCGGCGACGACCATAAGGACACGTTCGTTTACGCGCCGACCGAGACGCTTGCCCTTGCCGTGGTCCAGCGGGAACAGGCCGACGCCGTCTTTGTTTACAAGACCGATGCTGCCAAGATCAGCCTGCCGGGCTTCGAACTCTTTCCCGTGAAAACCGAGGACGCGCCGCCGGTTTTCTATACGGCGGCCGTCTGCCGCCTCGCGAAAAATCCGGCGCGGGCGCGGGCCTTCATCGACTACTGTGCGAGCGACGTCGCCAAGGCGATTTGGGCGAAGTATGGCTTCGAGACAAATTAGTTTTTTAACGCGTCCACCACCCGCTTGATCTGCTCGCGCTGGCCTTCGTCCGTCGGAGCCAGCGGCTGCGTCTCCATGAGGATCTGTCCGTGCCGGACGCGCCGGACGATGTGGAGCAGGTCATGTTCGTTATCGATCCAGATTTTGGCGTGTTCGTTCCAGGCCAGCGGCCGGGTTTGCCATTGGTCGAACGGCGCATCCTGGTCGAAGGTGACGAGACGGGCGGAGGGGACGTCTTCGGTGCAAAGCGTCTTGTCGCCGTCGCGCGTCAAATCTGTTTTATAAAGTCCGATCTCGACGGAACGGTTCGCGAAGCAGAGCAGCATCACGACCGCGCCGAGCGCCGCCACTCCGCTTCCCGCAAAAAGCCAGCGCAGGGCGGGAATCAGTCCGCCGGAGGCCGCCCTTGTTTCCCGGCGATTCGTTGCCGGACCAAAATGTTGCCGCACCGCCGTGCGCAGTTCGTTCACGCGATACGCGGGAAGTCCTGGCGTTGCCGCCCGCAGCGCTTCCGCCATCGGCGCGGCGGCGCGCAGGATGTCGTGGGTGAGCTTAAGTTGCTCGAATTCCTCCCGGCGTGCGGGCGAGGAAGCCAGCTCGGCATTGAGCGCGCGGCGTTCGTCGTCGGTGGCTTCGCGGGAGATGACGCGCAGGGCCAGATCAGTGAAGGATTCAGCATCCATATCTTCTCATCGCAAATAGGCGGCCAGTTCTTTCCACAATTTTGGCATGGCCTGCAAATGGGCGCGAATTTTATCGAGGCCGCGGGCCAGGCTCACGCCGATGCTGCCGATGGGCATCCGGTATTTTTCGGCCAATTCCTTGTAGGGAAGATGATGCATGAGGAAATCGCGGAGCAGGGCGGCCTGACGCGGTTCCAGGCCGGAGAGCGCCGCGTCGAGGAGCTGGGAAAGTTCGCGCAGGTCGGCGCCGTTAAGATGGGTGAGGAGCCTTTCCGCCGGCTCGAAGCGGATCGTCTCGTCGTCCTGCATGGCGTCGAGGCTGGTGAGGTCGCCGCCGCCGCGCTTGCCGGCCAGTTGGCGGCGCTTTTCCGAAATGGCCTTGCGCGAAGCGATGGTGATGACGAGCAGGCGCAGTTCGTCGAATTCGGCGACGCGCTTCACCTTCGGAAGCAGCAGCGTGAGCGCCTCGATGGCGATGTCCTCGGCTTCGGACGGCGTGAGCGAGGCCAGCGGATGGCGCGCCGCGGCAAACGCGGCGGGATAGAGACGACGGAAGGCTTCGTCCCAGGCGTCCTCATCACCGCGCTGAAGGGCGGTGAGCAACTCGAGATCGGTCCACATGGCGCGGATGTTTACCGATGGCAGGCGGAAGGCAAGAAGTCCCATCGCAAAAGGCGTGTTCTCGTCTAAAGATCCGCCCGTCCTTAAAACTAAAATCCGTCATCCTGAGATTGCGCCTGCGGCGCTCGGCAAAGTGAGGAGGAATACAATTGCGCTATCGCGCAGGCCGTGTCGAAGGATCAGCTACCGAAGAAAGACGGGGCCGAACCGACGCGGGCTGATCCCTCGACTTGCCTTTAGTCCTGAGCTTGCCGAAGGATCGGGATGACAGAACTCTTTTTATTCAATTGATGATTGCAACTGGTATAACTCCTATTTCTTCTTGGCTTCTTCTTGTTGCAGCCCGCGCAGCACGTTGAGTTCCTGCCCGATCCTGATGTCGGTGGGATTGAGCCGCGAGGCCGTTTCAAACTGCCCGATTGCTTCGGGAACCCGGCCCTGGCGGGCCAGGACGAGTCCCAGAACGCAATGCGCTTCGGCATAATTCGGCTTGAGCTTGAGCGCCTTCTCGCATTCCGCCTCGGCTTCGGGAACGCGGCCGGATTGGAGCAGGGTGTTGGCCAGCCCGTTGTGCGCCTCGGGATAGGCGGGATCGAGCCTAAGCGCTTCCTCGTAGTGGCCGATCGCCTCCGCCGTCCGGCCGCTCAGAAAGAGCGCATTGCCCAGGCCGTTGTGCGCAAAGGCATAGTCAGGCTTGATTCTCAGGGCGGCCTCGAACTGTTCAATTGCATCCGGCAGCCGTCCCGCGTTCAAAAGGACAAGGCCCAGATTGTTGTGCGCGACTTCGGAGTCAGGATTGCCCTCCAGCGTATAAGTCCAGAGTTTCTCCTGGTTGATAAAAATTCCCGCGTAGTCATGGCTCTCAACCGCCGCCAGCGTAAGCACGATCGCGATTGCTCCGATGCCGAAAGGACGAAAGGATTCGGGAAGTCTCTCATCAATCTGTCCGCAGGCCGCGACCGCAAGCCCGATCAGCCCGATCAATGGAATGTAAAGAACGTGGTCCATCACCCAAGTGAAACTCATGTAAGCGGCCGGGGTGAAGCCGACAAAGGGCGCCAGGTTGATGAGGAAGAATCCCAGTCCCAGCAACGCATGGCGCCCCCATGTTGCCCTGTTGTTCCAGCACCAGCTGATCGCTACGATCAGAATCGGCCAGGGCAAAAATTGCGCAGGCGACGGGGGATCGATGATCCACCTCGGGTAGATGGGCAGCAGTCCAATGGGCAAGACGCATTTGGAAAAATAAAACGCAATGGCCAGTCCTGCGAGCGCGAGCCGCGATGCCAAACCGCCCAGCGGAATCGATTTGACGCCCATGGCCGGATGCAGGAATTCGATGGTGACGAGTCCCAGCACAAGTGAAACGGCGAAGAAGGGCGCGCAGGCCTTGAGATCGTTCCAGCCGATCCGATTCCGCCTCCACCAGGCGTAGAGGAGGATCACCAGGGGAAACATCACCATCGTGGCTTTGCAGAGCATCGCGGCAAGGAACAGGCCGAGTGCGCGAAAATAATCCTTCCGATTTCCCAGGCGGTCGTAATCGATCCAGGCGCACATCGCGAGCAGAAAAAACGGCAGGGAAAGCGTGTTCTTGAGTTCCGAAATCCAGGCCACGGATTCGACCACGACGGGGTGAATGACAAAGAGCAGCCCGCCCAACCACGCCAGCCGCAGATTGAATTTGCCGAGGAGACGCCACACCAGCAATGCGCCGGCCCCATGCAGACCGACGTTGGCGAGGTGGTAGCCGAGGGTGTCCTCGCCCCACAGGCGCCATTCCAGCCATTCGGCACTGGCGGTGATCGGGAGATAATCGACGAGTTTGCGCGGCTCGAACCAGAATTTCCAGAGGCCCGCGGGGTCGTGGATCAGCCAGTTTTCGCGGATCAACAAACCGTCATCCCAGAGCCAGCCGCCATGGAACGCTGAAGAAAAAACCCAGAAACCCGCCGCGATGATCAGCAGCGTCTGTAGGACTAACAATCGGCTCGGAGTTTTAATCTCTCCGGGTAAATTCCCCGCCGCTTGCGGCGATATATCATAATCTGACATTTGTTCCCCAATACCCCGCTGCTTGCGGCGGGGTTCTTTATTCACTCTGGTCCTAACAGTCCTGAATTTGTGCCTGAAAGCAAGGCTATCAAACAAACATCCCGGCGACGCTGTCGGCGACGAGTTGTCCGCGCGCGGTGAGCCGGACGCGGCCACCCTCTTCGAAAGCCAGGCCGTGCGCGGCGAGTTGGCCCAGTTGCCGCTCGGCTCCGCCGAACTCCGCGCGAAGAACGCCTTCGCGCATCCGCAGGCCGAACATGATCCGCTCCTTCGCCCGCGTCGCCGCGTCGAGCGTCTCGATTTCCCCGCGCGCCGATTCGCCCCGCGCGATCCGCTCCGCGTAGGCCCGGGTGTCCGGCACGTTGCGCCAGCGCAGCCCGCCGACGGTCGAGCACGCGCTGGGACCCAGCCCGAGATAATCGGCGCCGCGCCAGTAGGCGAGATTGTGCCGCGACTCGAATCCCGGCAGGGCGAAATTGGAGATCTCATAATCGACGAGGCCCGCCGCGCCGAGCACGTCGCGGGTCCGCTCGAACATGGCGATCTCCCGCGCCTCGTCCTGCCGCCACTCGCCGCGCTGTAGCTTCTCGAAAAAAGGCGTGTCCTCCTCGTAGGTCAGGGCGTAGGCGGAGACATGTTTTGGCGCGCAGGCCAGCGCGGCCCTCAACGTCTCTTCCCACTTCGCCCTGGTCTGCCCGGGAAGCGCAAACATCAGGTCGAGATTGATGTTCTCGAAGCCATGCTCACGCAACAAGGCGCACGTCCGCGCGATGTCGCCTGGCGCGTGCTGGCGTCCGAGCAGCTTCAGCATCCCGGCGTCGAAGGATTGCGCGCCGAGGCTGATCCGGTTCACGCCCGCCGCGCGCCACGCCACCGCCTTTTTCGGCGTCACGGTCGCTGGATTCACTTCCAGCGTAAACTCACGCGAGAGCGGAACCGGCTCGCGGGGCAACTCCTGCGCCAGTTCCGCGAATAGCTCCGCCGAAAGCATGGAAGGCGTGCCGCCGCCGAAATAAATCGTCTCGATGGCGAGGGGAAATTCGTCCCGCGCGCGCCGCCATTCCGCGCGCAACGCCGCGACAAACTCGCGCTGCGCCGCCACTCCGCCCCGGTGCACGTAAAACGCGCAATAGGGGCAGATCTTCGCGCAGAACGGCGTGTGCGCGTAGAGATGGCGGATCATGGGGAGTAGCCAAGAGCTTAGAACGTAGAGCTAAGAACTCAAAGGCCGTATTTCTCGGTTCGACGTTCTCCGCTCTTCGTTCTACGCTCTCCGTTCAAATGACCCCTCATCCCCTCCGCGTGGAAATCATCGGCCAGGAACTCGCGCTGGTCTGGGGCGATGGCAGGGAAAGCTACATCGCGCTGGAGAAACTTCGGCGCGCCTGCCCGTGCGCGGCGTGCGGGGGCGAGCCCGATGTCCTCGGCCAGGTCGAGCGTCCCCACGTCAGCTACGGCCCGCACAGCTTCGAGCTTCGGGACTTCCATTTTGTCGGCGGCTACGCGCTCAAGCCGACTTGGAACGACGGCCATGACACGGGCCTCTACACGTTCCGCCAATTACGTTCTCTCGATGAAAACGCCGCCACGTGAGTTCCTCTCGCCGCGCGATGCACGGGAAAAACGCGAGGAATTGAAAACCTACCGCGAGCTGGCCCTTCGGCGCGATCTCAAATCGATCCGGCAGCGCCGCCGCGTGGAGGCCGGAGGCGTTCGGCGCGTGCTCGGGGACGGGTCGGCCACGCAGCCTTACCTGATCGTGGCGGCGCGCCGCTATCGTGAAGTCCGGCTGGAAATTCAGCACCTGCTCCTGGTCCAGGCACGAAAGACCGGCCTCGACCTTTCCGTCGATCTTCTCCTGCGGCAGCTCAAGCCCCGGATTGAAGCGCTCACCTATTCGCGGCTCGCGGAGGAAGGCGGGCTGGAGTCCCTGCGCCATGTTCCCGTCGCCGCCCTGGGGCGCGCGCTCACCGCCGGGGAACAGGCCCGCTTCGCGGCTTCCCGCGCCGTATCGGAAAGTCCGGTCCGCGCGGCGAACCAGGCGACGCGCACGGCCCTTGACCACGTGTTGGGTTCCATCGAGCAGCGCCAGACCCACAACCCGGCCCGGTACCAAACGCTTTGGGCGCAACTCGTCGGGCCGGACGCGGCGCAGCAATCGCAGCTCGACCAAATCGATCCCAACACGAAGACGGCTTATTTTCGTTGTTACAATTCGGTGCTGTCGACCGATCTCCAGCGCCGGCCGGGGCTTGCGCAAAAACTGGCCCGCGCCCTTGGCGTGCCCGTCCGACAACTTCGCGCAAAGTTTTGAGCTGATTTTTAGACAGGAGGAACATGAGGGCTGATGAAGGGGAAATTTTTGATAGGATTAATATGATGAATAGGATTGGCTGAAGGAAGAAGCAGCCACCCTTAAATTCATTTTAATCTTATTCAGCCTATTCTTTCCGACTTCATGTCCTTCATGTTCCTCCTGTCTAAAAACAGCTTCCTCACTTCCGCATCGACAGCTTGTAGCCCTCGTAGACGCCTATGGCGTAAATCAGGTACACGATCGGTTCAATATGACGGTAAATGGTGACGACCAGTTGGGCCAGATCAACGGTCGTCAGCATATTGTAAAAATCGTGCTGGGGGGTGGTCGAGAGTTGAAGCGCCGTCAAAACCTCGCCGCCCAGGCAGCCGATCAAAGTAAAAATCACGCCCAAAATTCCAAAAATCATGCCCCGCCCGCTGCCGGCGATACGGATGGCCAGTCCCACCAATGCGCCCACGCCGAGAGGAGCGACATACCCCGCGTGCAACCCGGTGGCTATGCTGATTCCCAACCACATAAGGGCCCCCAGGAAAGCCGCGACGGCTCCGGCCAAGAAGCCGAGAAAAAGATCCTCCCTGAGGTCCCGCACGCCATCCATCGCAACGTTTTTTTCAAATTGGTCAGACATGGTAGTAGTGTTGAAAATTTGCGATTGCCTCTTTCTAAATGCAAGATACTACTGCAATAATTCTGTTCAACGCGTGCCTTTTTGTGGTGCGCTAGTCGCTGTGTCCACGCCATGGGTCAGATTCTTTTTCTGGGTTTACCTCTTCTTTCTGGTCTGGGCTGCCGCCACGGTCACCAACCCGGCCGACCCTGATCTCTGGCACCGGCTTGCCGTGGGCGAATTTCTTTGGCGAACCGGACACTTCCCTTCCGGTGATGTCTTTAGCTATCTTTCTGATTACAAGCAAGTTGCTGATCACGAATGGGGTAGCGCCCTTGTTTTTTATGGACTGTGGCAATGGGGCGGCGGCACCGCCATCGTCGCGACCAAGCTCGTTACCCTGGCCGTCGCGCTGGCCTTGGTGGCTTGGGCCGGGATGTATGACCGCAAGCCGACCGCGTTGATGGCCGGCTTTTACGCGCTGGTGCTGCTGGCGCTCCTGCCCTCGTTCCAATCCACCGTGCGGTGCATGGTTTTCACCCATATCTTCTTCGCGCTTTGGCTCTACTGGTTTCGGTGCGAACGCCATGGCCGCCCCGTCCCTGCGTTTCTTTACGTTCTGAGCATGATCGTGTGGGCCAACCTGCATGGCGGTTTCGTGATCGGCCTGGGCTGGCTGCTGGTCGTGACGGTGATCGAGAGGGCTTATCAAGGGTCGTGGAAAAAATGGGCCGTGCGCCTGGGGCTTTGCTCGCTGGCCACCCTCGTCAATCCCTTCGGCGCGCAACTTTGGATTTCCACGGGACGCGCCTTGGTGACCAGCCGGCGCGGCTTTGGCGAGTGGGCGCCTGTGTCGTGGTTGTCGGAGCCGGGGACCTATCCCGGTTACAAACTTTTGTTCCTCGGCGTCCTTGTCGCGCTCGCGATTCAGATCCGCCGGAAGGGCTGGAAGCGGGTCGACCAGCCCGGCGTGATTCTCATCGGTTTGTTCATGGTCCTGGCGATGATTTCCGCGCGGCACACCTCCCTTTTTGCCGTGGTCGCGGGTGTGCTGGTTCCGGGCTTGCTTCCCACGGAATGGGGCATAGTTGGGTACCATCCGCTCCGCCGCCTGGGCGCGATGGCGGTGAATTCCGGGCTTCTCCTTGTCCCATTCTACGCGGCCCTGATCGTCCTGCCCGGAGCGGGACTGGGCCTCGAATATCCCCATGTTTCCTGCCCCGTCGAGGCCGTCGCATATCTCCAGCGCGAGAATATTCGCGGGAAGCTGCTGGTTCCCTTCAACTACGGCAGCTACGCGCTTTGGGAATTGCGCGGGGAGATGCGCGTCTCGATGGACGGCCGGTACGATCTCGTTTACGGGCCGGAAACCTATCGGCGTGTGGATGATTTTTTCGGCGCCCGGGGAAGCTGGCGCCGTCTCCTCGCCGCTCCCGCGCCCGACGCGATTCTTGTTCCCCGCAACGCTGACGTTTACTACAAACTCCGTAAGGAACCGGGTTGGACGGAAGCATGGCGCGATCCCTGGGATGCGGTGTTTTTGCCGCGGTAGGCGGAAGTTTCGCACGGAGGACCGAAGAGGGGGAGGCAGAGAAGAAAAAAGGAGCCGGCGCACACCGCATGTGAGAGGCGAATTTTTCCTCACGAGTCGATTCCGGCCCGAAGGCCCACATCCGAGCGAAGTTGCCGTTCCGGTTCCCTTACCCACTCCTTCTCTTCAGCCCTCCGTGCGAAACTTCGACCAGTCTCCCCCCTCTTTCCCCTCCGAAAACGGGTTTTTCCAATAAATCTGCATAATTCTTTAAAAAACTATTGACCCTTTCGCGAATTGCCGTATGTTCGTCCTTACCCCGAAATGGGGAAGATGGTGCAGTTTGAGACTTCAATTTCGACCCGCTGAGCTGATTTAAGCGAAGCAAAAATGGGCAAATTTGTCTCCGGCGTCATCCGCAGTCAGTCCGAGTCTTTGGTTAAAAACGAAGAAAGGCAGACAGCGGGTGAAGCGTCGTCGAGTGAAGCGAAAGCGACATTTTGATGACGATTGGGCATGGGGTTGGATGCGGATCCGGCCGGACTTGCCTCGCCAACTGGACGATCTGCGATCTTTGAACACTTTACTGGAACCGGGTGGCGCAACAACACAGTTAGCCGCGCTTGAAAACCCGGTGGAGACAACCTAAGTAAGAAGTACAGCGAATAGATTGAATTGTGCGGAACGTTGAGTTTCTTTCCTACGCGGATGAAGGCTGGCGCAAGTCAGCACTTCCATCGGTAGGATCTCAAAGTTTTTGACCGATTAAGGTCAGAAGAATCTGCCCCCGCCTAGCCGCGGGACGCAGACTTGCTTTTTGATAATGATCAAGCCCTTGAGCAATCAAGTGTTTGAATTAACGGAGAGTTTGATTCTGGCTCAGAACGAACGCTGGCGGCGTGGATAAGACATGCAAGTCGAACGCGACTTATTTTGTTAGCAATAACAGAGTAAGTTGAGTGGCGAAAGGGTGCGTAACACGTGGGAATTTACCAAGAAGTGGGGAATAGCTCGACGAAAGTCGAATTAATACCGCATATGATCGCAAGATCAAAGCCGGGGACCGCAAGGCCTGGCGCTTTTTGAGAAGCCCGCGGCCCATCAGCTAGTTGGCGGGGTAACGGCCCACCAAGGCTATGACGGGTAGCTGGTCTGAGAGGACGACCAGCCACACTGGAACTGAGACACGGTCCAGACACCTACGGGTGGCAGCAGTCGAGAATTTTTCACAATGGACGAAAGTCTGATGGAGCGACGCCGCGTGGAGGATGAAGGTTTTCGGATTGTAAACTCCTGTCACTGCAGAACAAGGATGCGTTTATGAATAGTAGACGCATTTGATGGTATGCGGAGAGGAAGGGACGGCTAACTCTGTGCCAGCAGCCGCGGTAAGACAGAGGTCCCGAGCGTTGTTCGGATTCATTGGGCGTAAAGGGTGTGTAGGAGGTCGGGTAAGTCAGGTGTGAAATCTCGCAGCTTAACTGCGAAACTGCGCTTGATACTGCCCGGCTAGAGGATCGGAGGGGGTAACGGAATTTATGGTGTAGCAGTGAAATGCGTAGATATCATAAGGAACACCGGTGGCGAAGGCGGTTACCTGGAAGATTCCTGACTCTGAAACACGAAAGCCAGGGGAGCAAACGGGATTAGATACCCCGGTAGTCCTGGCCGTAAACGGTGTGCATTGGGCGTAGGCGGATTCGACCCCGTCTGTGTCGTAGATAACTCATTAAATGCACCGCCTGGGAAGTACGGTCGCAAGATTAAAACTCAAAGAAATTGACGGGGGCCCGCACAAGCGGTGGAGTATGTGGCTTAATTCGATGCAACGCGAAGAACCTTACCTGGCCTTGACATGCTAGTAGTAGAACCCAGAAACGGGGACGAGGTCGCAATACCAGCTAGCACAGGTGCTGCATGGCTGTCGTCAGCTCGTGTCGTGAGATGTTGGGTTAAGTCCCGCAACGAGCGCAACCCCTATGATTAGTTGCCCCGCAAGGGACCCTCTAGTCAGACTGCTCTGTGAAACGGAGAGGAAGGTGGGGATGACGTCAAGTCAGGATGGCCCTTACGGCCAGGGCTGCACACGTACTACAATGCTCAGTACAGAATGAACCGAAACCGCAAGGTGGAGGCAATCCCTAAAACTGAGCCCAGTTCGGATTGAGGGCTGCAACTCGCCCTCATGAAGTTGGAATCGCTAGTAATGGCGCATCAGCTACGGCGCCGTGAATACGTTCCCGGGCCTTGTACACACCGCCCGTCACATCATGAAAGCCTGTTGTACCCGAAGTGGCCTCGTGTCCCTAAGGTATGGCCGGTGATTGGGATGAAGTCGTAACAAGGTAGCCGTAGGGGAACCTGCGGCTGGATCACCTCCTTTCTAAGGAGCAGTGCTCGCACCTCTCTGTTCTTGCCTCTTCGGAGGACCAAGACAAAGATCGTGCAGCGCTAGGTCGAACGCTAAACTTGATCGCAAGATCAGGCACGCGTTCAAACCCTTTAGGCTCGAAAGAGCCCAGGGGTACTCAACGTTACGCACAATTCAGTCTGGAATTTGCTAAAAGGAAAGGTTGTCTCAAGCGGTCGCCCATCTTCAATAAGCGGCGCCGCCTCTCCAGTACGATTTAAAGCATGCGATGGTTCGCCGTCGCCTTGTTCTTTGGAAACAATATTTTGGAAGAAAGAGAAAGACGGGGCGTCAATCCTTGACCTCCTCCTGGTCATCGCGCAAAATCGCGCAAGCTAAGGGGACATAGCTCAGTTGGTAGAGCGGTAGCTTTGCAAGCTATAGGTCAGGGGTTCGAATCCCCTTGTCTCCACTCCGTGAATGTAGCGGCGGTCTATGACCGTCGCCTTAACTCTGGCTGGTCCAGAACTATAGGGCCTGTAGCTCAGTTGGTTAGAGCATGCGCTTGATAAGCGCAGGGTCACTGGTTCGAGCCCAGTCAGGCCCACTGAAAAGGGAAAAAGTAGGAAGGGTGAAGGTAGAAGGTGAAAGGCAGAACGCTAATAATCATCCTAACGGTCGGAATGCTTATTCTAATAGGCCCTATTGTCTATTTGGCACTTCAGTACTTTGTGTTCGTCGGTTATCTTCCGAAATAAATAACGAATTTCGTCTTCGGCTGGATGGCCACAAGCCACGCACCGAAGACAATCTGCGATAGGAAAGTAAGGCTGGTCCGTGAGACAGCCATACTGCCCGCCGCAGGCGTTCTTTGAAAATTATAGGTAAAGTAAATTAACTGAGTCTTTTTATAGGCCGGGCGGCTAGTAACCGCCGGGTTTGTTCAAAGCTCGGGTAAATACAACTTTATGCTGAGGCGTCTGAAAGTGCTCCGGGACTTTAACTACCCCGGAGCAAAATAAGAGAACAATTGATCAAGCTACAAAGAGCGTATGATGAATGCCTTGGCGCCAAGAGGCGATGAAGGACGTGGAAAACTGCGATAAGCCTCGGGGAGCGGTAAGCACGCTGTGATCCGAGGATTTCCGAATGGAGTAATCCTATACGATTAATCTCGTATAACTCCCGTGTGAATACATAGCACGGGCAGAGCAACACCCGGTGAAGTGAAACATCTCAGTAACCGGAGGAAAAGAAAGAGAATCGATTCCGTAAGTAGTGGCGAGCGAAAGCGGAACAGCCCAAACCAGAGTGCTTGCACTCTGGGGTTATAGGGCCGCGATATGGCAGTGTGAAGGTTAGAGGAAGCGGATGGAAAGTCGCTCCAAAGAGGGTGAGAGACCCGTACTCGAAAACCAACACACGCCTAGCGGTACCCTGAGTAACGCGATGCACGTGAAACTTCGCGTGAAGTGAGACCGACCACGGTCTAAGGCTAAATACTCCTTGGCGACCGATAGTGAACAAGTACCGCGAGGGAAAGGTGAAAAGTACCGCTGTGAGCGGAGTGAAATAGTACCTGCAATCATATGCTTACAAGGTGTCAAAGCCCGCAAGGGTGATGGCGTGCCTTTTGCTTAATGAGTCTGCGAGTTACTGTCAGTGGCGAGTCTAAGCCCCTTTGGGGTGGAGGCGTAGCGAAAGCGAGTCCGAAATGGGCGAATAAGCCGCTGGTAGTAGACCCGAAGCGGAGGTGATCTACTCATGGTCAGGTTGAAGGTTGCTTAACCGCAACTGGAGGACCGAACAGGTGAATGTTGAAAAATTCTCTGATGAACTGTGAGTAGGAGCGAAAGACTAATCAAACCCCGTGATAGCTGGTTCTCTCCGAAATAGCTTGAGGGCTAGCCTCGTACGCTGACTTGCGGAGGTAAAGCACTGGATGGACTATGGCCCCTAACGGGGTACTGAATCCAACCAAACTCTGAATGCCGCAGGGTGCAGTACGGGAGTCAGACGGTGGGGGATAAGCTTCATCGTCGAAAGGGAAACAGCCCAGACCGCCAGCTAAGGTGCCTAAATACCGCTTAGTGGAAAGGATGTTAGGTTTCTATAACAGTGAGGATGTTGGCTTAGAGGCAGCCATCATTTAAACAGTGCGTAATAGCTGACTCATCGAGAGACTTGGCGCCGAAAATGATTGGCGATCAAGCGGTATACCGAAGCTGCGGATACGTGTGAATTTCGATTTACATGCATGGTAGGAGAGCGTTCTTGGTGCTGTGAAGCGGTAGGGAAACCATCCGTGGAGCGCCCGGAAGTGAGGATGCAGACATGAGTAGCGATAAGACAGGTTGAATTCCTGTCCGCCGTAAACCCAAGGTTTCCTGGGGAAGGTTCGTCCTCCCAGGGTTAGTCGGGATCTAAGTCGAGGCCGTAAGGCGTAGGCGATGACCAGCAGGTTCAATATTCCTGCACCACCGACATTTAAACCGGGATACGCAAGAGCCGAGACAGTCCAGGTGTTGATTATCCTGGTCCCGCAAGGGGACGTGAGGGCGCAAGCTCGAGCGGATCTGTTAACGTTTTTGCCGAGAAAAGTCCCGGCGCATACTAAGGTGCCCGTACCGGAAACCGACACAGGTGGGTGGGTAGAATATACCAAGGCGCGTGAGTGAAAACTCTTGAAGGAACTCGGCAAGTTAGCCCCGTAACTTCGGAAGAAGGGGCGCCCCTCGCAAGAGGGGCTGCAATAAAATGAGTCAACCGACTGTTTAACAAAAACACAGCTCTCTGCTAAGTCGCAAGACGACGTATAGGGAGTGACACGTGACCAATGCGGAAAGATTACGGTAAGGGGTCAGCCGCAAGGCGAAGCTCTGAGCCCAAGTCCCCGTGAATGTCGGCCGTAACTATAACGGTCCTAAGGTAGCGAAATTCCTTGTCGGGTAAGTTCCGACCTGCACGAATCGTGTAACGAGTTGACTGCTGTCTCCAAGAGAAGCTCAGCGAAGTTGTAGTGGCGGTGAAGATGCCGCCTACCCGCAGCAGGACGGAAAGACCCCGTGCACCTTTACTGTATGCTGTTACTGGATTTTTATTCGGGATACTTAGCGTAAGTGGGAGACTTTGAAGGGCGGATCTCGGTTCGCCCTGAGTCGACGATGAAACACCACCTTTTCTGCGTGAAGATTCTAACCCCTCGCCCTGAAGCGGGCAGGGGGACAATGGCAGCGGGTCAGTTTGACTGGGGCGGTTTCCTCCCAAAGAGTAACGGAGGAGTTCTAAGGTTCCCTCAGCTTGGTTGGCAATCAAGCGTCGAGCATATGGGTAGATGGGAGCTTAACTGTGAGACACACACGTCGAACAGATACGAAAGTAGGCACCAAGTGATCCGGTGGTAGAATGTGGAATTGCCATCGCTCAACGGACAAAAGGTACGCCGGGGATAACAGGCTTATCGCTTCCAAGAGTTCATATCGACGAAGCGGTTTGGCACCTCGATGTCGGCTCATCGCATCCTGGGGCTGGAGAAGGTCCCAAGGGTCCGGCTGTTCGCCGGTTAAAGCGGTACGCGAGCTGGGTTCAGAACGTCGTGAGACAGTTCGGTCCTTATCCGCTGTGGGCGCAGGAGATTTGAGGGGTTCATTCCTTAGTACGAGAGGACCGGG
This sequence comes from uncultured Verrucomicrobiae bacterium, assembly GCA_963702985.1. Classification (GTDB taxonomy): domain Bacteria; phylum Verrucomicrobiota; class Verrucomicrobiia; order Methylacidiphilales; family UBA1321; genus JABDGH01. The sequence continues at coordinate 2,363,533 of OY969777.1, read as the reverse complement.
AATGACGAACCTCTGGTGTTCCGGTTGTCATGTCAATGGCAGCGCCGGGTAGCTATGTTCGGAAAGGATAAGCGCTGAAAGCATCTAAGCGCCAAGCCTATCCCAAGATGATATCTCCCCATTAAGGTCCAGGTAGACCACCTGGTTGATAGGACGCAAGTGTATACGTAGTAATACGAGAGCTAAGCGTTACTAATTACCTGATTGGCTTGATCTTGCCCGGCCCAAGTTTGTTTCCTCCACTGAGAAATCAGAACGAGGGACCAGACACTGGGCTGGGAACAACAAGATCGTTTGCCTCGCGCAAAGTGAGTATTTATTTTTCGAGCCGTAAAGTTTTAAACTAACGGCCCTTTACCTATAATTTTCAGGGAACACCCTTGTTCTTTGATACTAGTCTCGATACCAGACACCCTGCGGAAGGGTAAAAGGAAAAAGGAAAAAGGAAAAAGTGGGGAGCCACTTCAACCTTTACCCTTTACCCTTTCACCTTTTTCCCTAGTCGTCTGGTGACCTTAGAAGCGTGGCCCCACCCGTTCCCATACCGAACACGGAAGTGAAACGCGCGTTCGCCGATGGTAGTGCATCTCTAGGTTGTGCGAGAGTAGGTCGTTGCCAGTATTACGAACCCCGAGGAAGGAAACTTCCCCGGGGTTCCTTTTTTTTGGCGTTTTCTTGCAGCGTCCCTCACGAAAGAGCGATCTCTCAAAACAAGGCAGGCCTCCCGCCGCGCAGGCAAAAAGGGGTCATTGGAAATGGACGGGGCGTCCCAGCCGGAAAACAACGTCAAGCAGGCTGGCGCGGATCAATTTTGGCTCTCGTGTCTCATTGAAGACAACCGTCAGGGGATCGCCCGGCTTTAATCTCAGGTCATGCGGGAGAAAGCAGAAATCGAACGCGTCGCCATCCTGACTCATCATATAGTCGACCATCGATACCTTTCGCTCGCCGTTCACCGTGACCAGGACTTTAGCCGCGCTGTCCGCAGCGGTGCCCTGGTAGGACGGCGGTGTTTCGAATACAAAGTGAAGATCCATCACCCTCATCTCCATCGGCGCGACCAGATTCACGGTGTAGCTCTGGCCCGTGTAAGCGGTCGTGAACGGGAGTCTATCGCCGGCGGCGTCGGAGCTTGCCACGGCCACCGTTTTAAAGCTGATCAGGAAAAAAAAGAAAACGGGAGCCAGCAGCGCCGTGAGATACCAGCCGCGCGGGAGGACAAAAAACGCCTGGCGAAAGCTCAGATAACTGAGGAAGCCGAGCCAGGGGATGATCCACCAGATATAGTGGTAGCTGCAATAGATCCAGAAGTAAGGGGGATTGTTGACCGGGTTATAGGTCAGATAGAACGCAACGGTCGAGACAATGGCCAGCAGCAGTCCCAAGGCTTTGGCCCCGCGGGCTTTCACCAGATAAATCGCCCCCGGAAGGAGAAAGAGGAAGAAGGGAAAGCGCTCCAGAATTTGGGCCGTGGGGACGCCATCGGTAACGCCGCCGCTTTCGGCCGCATGGCCGGTCAGAAACGTCCCGTCGCAAAGCAATTGGTAAACCTTCAGGCCATAGTTCGCCATGCTAAATTTTGTCTTTTCGCTCGCCATATAGGGTGAATTCCAATGGCCGTAAAAGTGGATGTTCAGCCAGCAGATGAAAAGCGCGCCCCCTGCGCCGGACAGTCCGAAAAAAGCCAGGGCCCAAGCCCGCCGCCGCCAGGTCATCAAACCCAGCACGGCCAGGAGGTAAAGCACCGAGAGGGGAATGACCTCGGTGGGCCGCGACAAGACGGCCATCCCGATGAAGAAGGCGCAAAGCGCGTACTGGGCCGGCATCCCACGACGAATAAGAAGCAGGTAGACCGAAAGATAAAGCGCGGCATAGGCGGGCAGCGTGTTCCAGGGAACAATCAGGCACCCGTCCCGCATCACCGGATCGGCGAAAAATAAAATCACCACCAGCGCCCAGGCTTCGAGCCGTCCCATGAAATGGCGGCACGAGGCAAAAAAGGAACAGACCATGCCCAGAACCATGATGAGGTTCGGAACAAAGTAAGAATGCCGCGGCATAAGCCAGTAAAAGGGCACCCCGAACAGGGGGTAGCCAATCCAGTAGGGCGAGGGCTGAAGCTCACCATGAGCCAATGCCGCCGTGGCCTTGTAATATTCCCCCTGATCCCACCACGCGCACCAGCCGGGACGTCCGTCGGCGGTAACGTCCGGTATCGAGTCGTTACAGAGATAGGCAACGAAATACCAGAAACACGTCACCACCATGAGAAAAAGGGTGGTGCGGTCGAACAGGCTGATCTGCGCGGGATCTTCACGGCAAACCCACGGCCGGAGATACTCGCGCCACAGCGACCTGAACCATGAATCGAAATTTCGCATCTTCCTATTTTGGCCGCCCAGACTCTGATATTCGCCCTCAAAAATACCAGCATAAACTTTCTGTCATAAACTCAAGGCGCGCTCACAGCTTGCCGCCTCGATTTTTCACGGATGTGCCGTGCCAAACCGCTGCTTCCCTGCCCCGGCGCGCCGACTTGCTTTTGAGGCTTCTTGGCGGCATCTTGAACCCATGAGCATCACGACCGCAAATATCACGGCAACCGTCGAAGCCGGGAAAATCGTGCTCCCGCCCGGAGTCGATTGGCCCGACGGCACCGTCGTGCGGATTGAGCAGGTAAAGGCGCCCCGCCCGTCGGTTTGGGATGTCCTTAAGAAGTATGACGGGATAGCGACTGATCTGCCGAGCGACTTCGCGGCAAATATCGACCACTACGGTCATGGCCACCCGCGTCGCTCCTGAACTTGATTCCAGCCTGAGGCTTGGTAACTTGGCAATGTGAACGAGAGAATCATCATCGACCCGGCCGTGTGTAACGGACGTCCCGTCGTTCGTGGGAAGCGCATTACGGTTCAGACGATCCTCGAATTTTTGGGGGCCGGCGACTCCATCGAGGATGTCATGGAAGAGTATCCCTCCCTGTCCCGCGAGGATGTTTTGGCCTGTCTTCAGTATTCGTCCCGCCTCATGAGCAATCATTTCAGGTTGGAGCCGGTAGCGTGAAGGGGTATTTGCTGGACGAGAATCTACCGTATCGCCTCCGCTTTCAGCCTTCGAGACCTGTTTGTCATTCGAGGGATATCGGAACGCATCCGTCGGACGAGGATTTGTGGCAATACGCCAAGACAAACGAATTGGTCATCGTGACCAAGGATGCCGATTTTTCCGACCGCCTCCTTGTGTCTGAGCCACCTCCATGGGTGATACATATCCGTTTTGGCAATGTGCGGCGTGCTGAGTTCCGTCGCTTCCTGGAGCAAATTTGGCCCCGCCTTGAGATTCTTTTAGCCTCCAACAAGATGATCAATGTCTATCTTGATCGAATTGAGGCGGTGTCTTGACGCAGGGAAACTTCAAGCCCCGCTATTTCCTTGCTCCGTCGCGCTGAGTTTGGCTTCATACTACGATGACCAAGTCATGTCTGGCTTTGGCCTTTCTTTGCCTCGTTTTTGCCCTGCCGCTCCGGGCGTTTGACTGGGAGACAGCCACCTCGAACGGCCGCGAGTACGTCACGCTCCGGTCCTTCTGCGTGTTCTACGGCTTTGCCTATCAAGCACCCGCCGGGAACGACCGTTTTATCAGCCGCAACGCGACGCACTCGATCAGCCTCAAGCTCGGCAACGCCGACATGTACCTCGACGGCGCGCACTACCTCTTGAGCTATCCCATCGAGAGCGGCGACCACGACTGGCTCGTCTCGCGCATGGACGTCATCAAGCTCTTCGAGCCGATCCTGCGCCCCGGCGAACTTTCGGGCCGTCACTCCATTCGCGGCGTCGTCATCGACGCGGGCCACGGCGGCTCCGACAACGGCGCCACCAGCCGGCTCGGCAACGAGAAAACCTACACGCTCGACACCGCCTGCCGCCTCGACGCCATTCTTCGGGCGGCGGGACTCAAGACCGTGTTCACCCGCCGCACCGATGTCTTCGTCGATCTCTACGAGCGGGCGCACATCGCCTCGCTTTATCCCGATTACTGCTTCGTCAGCATCCACTTCAATTCCGCCATGGAGGAGGCGCGCGGGCTGGAGACCTACTGCCTCTCGCCCCGCGGCGCGGCGTCGACCTCGTCGCGCTACCTCACGCGCGGGGACATCCAGAAACTTCCCGGCAACGACTACGACACCCAGAACATCCTGCTCGCCTCGATGGTCCACTCCGAAATCATCAAGCTCAATCCGGGCGACGCGACCGCTGATCGCGGCGTCAAACGGGCGCGGTTTGTCGTCATCAAACAAAACGTCCTGCCCGCCATCCTCGTCGAGGGCGGCTTCGTCTCCAACCACATGGAGGCGGCGCGGGTCAACCGGTCCGACTATCGCCAAAGTCTGGCGCAGGCCATTGCCCGGGGCGTGATCCGATTCGTCAATGCCATGGGCGACCGGCATCTCCAGATACCGGGGCCGAGTCCGGGCGCCCCCGCGCCTGCTCCGATACCTATCGCGCTCGCGCCGCCGGCGACCCCGTCCGGCCTGGCCCATGATCCGGCGAATGGCAAAATCAAGGCGGGCGCCTCATCATCCGTCACACCCACTCCCACTCCTACTCCCACCCCGCCAACGGCGGCGGCTCACAAATTAAAGAAAATCAAGAAACCGGTTGTCGCCACGCCCGAGCTTTCCCAACCGCCCCAGCCGGCGCCCGAGCCATCGCCCGCCCCGCCGGCTTCATCCACCCCGGCTTCGAGCACCGAGACGAAGACCGAGGCGAACGGCAAATCCCCGACGCCGACTCCGCCCGGCCCGCTGAATTTGAGCGAACCCGCCGCGCCCGCGCCTTCGCCCGGGGCCGAGAAAGCGCCGCCGGAGCCGGATGAACCCCCGACGGTGAATATCTATTCCACGGTTTCACCCACACCGCCGCCGGCTTCCGCCTCCGCCACGAACGCGGCTCCCTCGCCCGCCCCTCCTTCCACTCGCTAACAAGTAGATGAAAAAGTAAAGCTCATGCTTTTTGCTTTACTTTTCAATTGCTCTTTGCAATCGGCGTGTTATCCTGCGTTATGACCGTTTCCACGCTTTCGCCCAAAAATCAAACCACGCTCGGCGTCGAATTCGTTCGTCAGTTGAAGCTGCGTGCGGGCGCGAGACTCAAACAGACGGTGGAGAACGGAAAGATCATTTTGCAACCCATCCCGGATGTCTCCACGGCCTTCGGCGCGCTCAAGCCCAAACGAAAATTCGTCTCGATCGAGGAAGAAACCGAAGTCGCTGAGAAGGCCATCGCCAGCGAGAACAATCCCACGGGACGTAAGGTGTGAAACCGACGTATCTGCTGGATGCCAATATTCTGCTTCGTTATTTGACGGACGACCATCCGGCTCATGGAGCTGCCGCCAAAAAACTATTTGCCGACGCCGGCTCCGGCAAAATCAGCCTGCACATACCTTTTATCGCCGTGACAGAAACGATCTTCACGCTCCAAAGGCTGTATCAAGCCGACCGCGAAGACATTGGACGCGAACTCATGAAGCTCCTCACCGCGCCGGGAGTGGCGCTGACATGCCCCCATTGGGTTCTCGATGCCGTCGAAGTTTACCAAACCCGGAACGTTTCCTTCGGCGATGCGTGCCTTGCCGCCGAAGCCGGAGCGGATCAGACCCCGGTCGCCTCCTTCGACCGCGGCCTCGACAAATTCCGCGGCCTCAAGCGACACGAACCGAGGTCGTAACGGCCTGCCCCCTTTTTCACCAGCGTAATTGCAGCGGCTTGCGGCGAAATCGAAAAGATGCCGGTCACCTCATTCGCCGGTGCCTGTCACCGTTTCTCACTCCCGTTTCTCACCTTTGTGGGTAGTGTCTCCATTTGAAGCTGTCTCTGGGCGGGAAAAGTGGTAGGCTAGTGTCTAATTGCATAAGTTAGAGATAGTATTACGCAACTGGCTGCCTTTGACTTCCCGTTTGCGCCAGCGAAACGGTTTGGGCTGCTGGTTGTGTTTGGCGACGAAGGCGAGGATTTTGTCGCGCAGGCTTTCCTTGGTCGGGAAGCTGGCACCGCGCAGGGCCTGGCGCGTCAGCAAACCGAAAAAGACTTCCACCAAGTTGAGCCAACTGGCCGAAGTCGGGGTGAAGTGGAAGCTCACCCGGCCCTCGTAGCGCTCCAGCCAGTCGGCGTTCTTCTTGTGGGTGGAGTAGTTGTCGAGGATGACGTGGATTTGCCGGTCGGCGGAAACCTCCGCCAAAACCTCGTCCATGAACTGCCGGAAGTCCTCCCGCTTCTTGGTTTCGGTCGTCTTGGCGTGGACATGACCGCTGGCCACATCCAGGGCCGCAAAGAGGTTGACCGTACCGTTGCGCTTGTAGGTGCTTTTGATCCCATGCACAACTTTGCCATCGCTGGTTTTGACGTAACCGCAGGGCCGGGTCAGGGCCTGGATCGACGGTTTTTCATCCACGCTCAGCACCAGGGCGTTGAGCGGCGCGTTGAGATAAAGTCCGATGATGTCGGTGGCCTTCAGGGCGAACTGCGGGTCCGTGCTCACGCACCAACTGCGCTGCCGGGCCAGACAGATGCCTTCGGCGCGTAAAATCCGCCAGACCTTGTGCCGACTCACTCCCAAAGCTTCGGCCACCAGCGCACCATCCCAACAACCCCTCTCGGGCGGCGGCGGTTCTTCGAGCTTTTTAAGGATGCGGTCTTTAAGCCCGGCGTCGTACGTGGCGGGCTTGCCCGAGCGCGGGCGATCCCGCAACCCGCGCAAGCCTTCCCGCGCGAAGCGACCGCGCCATAACCCGACCCGAGCAGGCGTCCGTCCCATCAAGGCGGCAATTTCCTGGCTGGGCTTGCCTGCCAAAGCATAAAGAACGATCTGCGCCCGCTCCACCAGCCTTGCTTCTTCCCGGCGACTTCGACTCAGACGTTCCAGTTCTCTGCGATCTTCCGCAGAACACTCCACCACAGGGGCATGTCGGCTCATGCCAAGAGCTTACTTACTTATTGTCAGTTATGCAACTAAACACTAGCTCGATGGCAAAGAAAAAAGCGCCACAGCGTCAGTCAAAAGTGATCGGTGGAATTACGGTCGATTATTTCCCTCGTTCCCAAGTTGCACTTGGGAACGCACTTGCTGAGGCAACTCCGTTGCCGATCCCGCCGCGATAACTCGGGTTGAGTAAGCGCGAAATGAAATTTCGCGAGGAACAAGAGGCGTTCCCAAGTGCAACTTGGGAACGAGGGACTTCTGTCCTCATTTTCTTTCCTTTTTTACTTTTTTTCAGAGGAGGCCAAAAGATTTTAAGCGCTGTAGGCCACGCAGCATTTGCAAGGCTAACGCCCTGGCCGAATTCATGGCATAATCACGCCATGAAAGTTGGCTTCATCTCCATTTTTCGCGGGTTCCACCTGAACCCTCCAGGCGAATCCCATACGCCTGATTCGCCTGATTCGCTTATTTTTTCTCAGCAGAAAGCGGGATCGGCAACTGGTCCCGCAACACAGGCAGAGAAAAACGGGACAGGTACCGGGAAGAAGGGGGGGGCAACCATCTTTTGGGTTTCTGAGCAGGCGCTCTTTTGCCATCCTAAATCATGCCCGTCCTTTTTTGTCACCCCTTTGGTTCCCCTACGCCATGACTCATTCCACCTCCGAGCAACCGATCGGCGCCTTCGATTCCGGCGTGGGCGGGTTGACCGTTGTCCAGGCCATGCGCGAGTTGCTGCCGGCCGAGGACATCCTTTACCTGGGCGACACGGCCCGGGTCCCGTACGGCAACAAGTCGCCGGACACGATCATCCGTTATTCACGCGAAATCATGGCTTACCTGCGCGGCAAGGGCGTCAAGGCGGTCGTCGTGGCCTGCAATACGGCCTCGGCCCACGCGCTTTCCATCCTGCAAAAGGAATCGGACTTTCCGGTGATCGGCGTGATCGCGCCGGGGGTGCAGGCGGCGCTCTCCGCGACTCGCAGCGGACGCGTCGGCATCATCGGCACGCAGGGCACCATCCAAAGCGAGGCCTATCAGAATCTCTTGCGCGAGTATTCCTCCGACGTGGTCATCACGGCGGTCGCCGCGCCCCTGCTCGTATCGCTCGTGGAGGAGGACTGGCTTTCCCACCCGGCCACGCAACTGATCCTCGAGGAGTATCTCGCCCCGATGAAAGCGGCCCGTGTCGATACCGTGGTGCTGGCCTGCACCCACTACCCGCTCCTCAAGCCCCTTGCCCAGCGCATTCTCGGACCCGACGTGGTCCTGGTCGATTCGGCACAAAACGCCGCCGCCGCCCTGGCGCGCACGCTTCTCAAGGGCAACTTGAATCGCCCGCCGCGTCCGGAAGCCGGCCAAACCACCATTTGCTCGACCGACGTCCCGGCCCAGTTTTCGCGTCTGGCGGAACGCTTTCTCGGGGAAAAGATCAAGGCCATCCAACGAGTCGCCGTGGGGTGAATATGCCTGCCTCTCTGCGTTCTTTGCGATTTCCGAGCAAAGGGTTCCGCTTGGAACGTGACGTTTTTTTCAGGGTTCTCTTTATCTGGGGAAAAAGGAGGAAATTGACTTACCTGTCCTCTTTTCGCCTATTTTATTTCCGAGTACGTCACGCTTATGCCATTCCATTCGGTGGCAGCCTTGCAAACTCCGCCAGGCTCGTATTGAATTTCAAGTTGAGTTTCGCTAACCCACGCAACCTTTGTCTTTTTCAATCCGTCGATACTAAGGGAAAACGGTAAGGGAAAACGGGGACAGGTACCGCGACATTCACGCCTGTCCCCACGAGCCAAGGGAAGCGCCGCCTACTTCTTCGCCGTCTTCGCCCACTCGCGATAAACTTCGAGCGACTTTTGGATGACCGGCACGGCGTCGAGCGCGGGCAGGATGTCGTCGACGACCACCTTCTTATTTTCGAGGGTTTTGTAATCCTCGAAAAAGCGCCGGATCACGGCCAGGCGATGCTTCGGCAGTTCGTGCACGTCGTGGTAGGTGTTGTACTCGGGATCGTGCACGCCGACGGCGATGACTTTGTAGTCGAGTTCGTCCTGGTCCATCATGGTCATCAGGCCGATGGGGCGCGCCGTGAGCAGCGTCATCGGGTAGACCGGGTCGGAACTCAGGATCAGCACGTCGAGCGGATCGCCGTCGTCGGCCAGCGTCTGCGGGATGAAACCGTAATTGGCGGGATAGAAAACGGCGGAATGGAGCACCCGGTCGAGCTTCAGCAGGCCGGATGCCTTGTCGAGTTCGTACTTGTTCGAGCTGCCCAGCGGAATTTCCACCACGGCGGTGAAGGCCGACGGCGTCCCCGGATCGACATCGTGCCAGGCGTGGAAGGGATTGGTTCGGCTGAAGGTTGGGAGCGGTTTCATGGGCTTTCGGGAAGGTCAGAGGGTGGCTGGAATGTTGGCGCACGTCACGCCGAAAGCAAGTCCCCTCGCTTCCAAGTACAACTTGGGAACGGGGAAAAAAAATGCTTGAATCAGGGATGGCTTCCAGCCCGGACGAATTCCAGCAGCGCCTCGGGCATCGCTTTGCCGACGAAAACTTGCTGCGCCAGGCGCTGACCCACGCCTCCTTCGGGCATGAAAAACGGCAGCGGCTTCCGGACAACCAGCGCCTCGAATTCCTGGGCGACGCGGTGCTCCAGCTTGCGGTGACGGCCGAGCTTTATCGCCGCTTCCCGGAGCTGTCCGAGGGCCGGCTGACCGTCCTGCGCGCGCGACTGGTGAACCGGCACCATCTCCAGGCGCTGGCCCAGGAACTGGGCCTGGGGGAGCATCTCATTCTCGGACGCGGCGAGGAAAACAGCCGGGGGCGCCAACGCGGTTCCATCCTGGCCGACGCGATGGAGGCGGTCATCGGCGCGGTCTATTCGGAGGCCGGTTGGGACGCCGCGCGCGCCATCGTCCTGCGCATGCTCGAACCCTCCCTCGCGGCGATCTGCGGCGAAGGCGACGCGTCGGCGGCCAACCCGAAGGGGAGTCTCCAGGAAAAACTCCAGGCGGAGGGCGAGCATCCGCCCGTCTACCGCTGCCTCTCGGAAACCGGCCCGGCCCACGCGCGCGTTTACGAAGTCGTCGTCGAGTGGCAGGGCCGCGAACTCGGCCGGGGCCAGGGCGCGAGCAAGAAGGAAGCCGAGACGCGCGCGGCGCAGGCGGCGCTCGATGCGCTTTAATGCCCTTAATGCGCCGGCGCGGGCGTGTAGTAGATCGCCATGCCTTTATCGAAGTCGAACGTGATGGAGCGGTTGCCTTCAAACTTTTCGAGCAGGTAGCGCGGATCGATGTCCTTGAGCGGCCGTTCGATCTGCGCCACGAGATTTTCCGCGAAGGCCTTGTCCGCCGTTTCGAACATCGCGGCGATGGGAAACACCAGCTTGTCCCCGTCGATTTCGGTCCAGACCGCATCGCCCTGCTGGGAGCCGTCGAGCGCGTAGTCGCGGATGGATGAGAGGAGCTGGACGCGCGGTTGCTGATAAAACCATTTCGGCGCCTCGATGAGAGACCCGAACTTCCGGCGTTGCTCCTCGAGCTTGGCGATTTGCTTTTGCCTGAAGCCGGCGCCGAGGAAGCCAAGCGCCGATTTGCCGCTCTTGACGTCCTCGATCTGCTTGTTGATCTCGACGAAATGCTTGATCTGCTTGATATCGTTGATCAGCCGTTTGAACGGTGCGTTCACCACGCCTTGCTTGACGACATCGAGATCGCGGGTGATGCCCAGCCGTTCCGCCAGCCTCTCCGGCGAATCCCCCAGCGCCAGCATCTCGCTGGTCCGGGCGAAAGCCGCATCTGCGTCAAAGGTGGCCGTGATGATATACATGCCGTTTCAGTACTGAGCTTTTTCCAAGAAAAGCGCAATCTAAAGGGAATTGCGCCATTTTACCATTGGAATGTGTAACGGCCCAAGCGCCGTCCGATTTCGGCCGCGACCAGGCTCTCCTCCCCGGTGTCTTTCGCGGCAAAGGTCACGCTGAAGCGGACATACGCGCCCGCGTCATCCCAGGGCACCGTCGAGATGAGATTTTCCGTGATCATCCATTGGCTGAATGCTTCCGCCGTCGCGAAAGGGACCTCCGAGCCGTCCGCCCCCCGGGCGCTTTTCGGCGCCGCGACGTAGAGAAAGAACGAGCCCCTCGGCTTGCGCGCGTTGAATCCTGCGGCGCGCAACGTCTCGACCAGCAAATCCATCCGGCGCGAGTACTTCGCCGCGATGCCGGCGGTGATTTCGGGATGATCGAAGGCATAGGCGCTCGCGTGCTGGATCGCGAGGAATTGTCCCGAATCGGTATTGTCCTTCACGTCGCCGTAGGCCTTCACGAGAAGCTCGTTGCCCGCCACAAAGCCGCAGCGCCAGCCCGTCATGTTGAAATTCTTGCTCGTCGAGTGAAGCTCGACGCCCACCTCGATCGCGCCGGGCGTGGCGAGAAAACTCAGCGGCATGCCCTCGAAGACCAGCGCGGCGTAGGCGAAATCGTGGACCACCACGATGCGGTTCTTCTTCGCGAAGGCGACCACTTCGGCGAAAAATTCCTGCGTGGCGCTCGCGCCGGTGGGATTGTTCGGGTAGTTGAGCACCAGCACTTTCGCCTTGGCCAGGACGTCGGCGGGGATGCTCTGTCAGATCGGGCAGGAAATGGTTCTCCTCGCGCAACGGCAGGTTGTGCACCACGCCGCCGTAGTACTTCGCGTGCGTGCCAAACACCGGGTAGCCGGGCACGGTCATGAGAACGACGTCGCCGGGATTGATCAGCGCCGCCGGAAGAATCGAAAGCGCCGCCTTGCTGCCGATGGAGTGGATGACCTGCGTCTCCGGATCGACGGCCACGCCGCAGACCCGGCGCAGATACCCCGCCGCCGCCTGCTTGAGCACGGCGTCGCCATTGTCGGCGTACCCGCGGTTCTCCGGCTTGCGGGCCTCCGCGTAAAGCGTCTCGACGATCCCCGCGTCGGCCATCGCGTCGGGCTCGCCCACGCCGAGATCGAAAAGTTCCGTGTCCGGGTTCGCCTCCTTCGCGGCGCGCTTGGCCCGCTTGATCTTCTCGAACTTATAGATGGCGGTGTCTTTGCCGTAACGCTTCCCGCCGATCCGCTCGGCGAACAAATCCTGAATGTAGCTTTCCTGCATAATTATCAACTTTAGCGGCAACGTGTCCCGTCGCAATGCCCGAAATAATGCCAGTATGCAACGGAGCCTTTACAATTGAAAAACGGTGGTTAGTACTAGTGCCATGTTCTCCGCATTAGGGATTGATTACGGGACAAATTCGGTGCGGGCGCTCGTGGTCGATTGCGGCACGGGAAAGGAAGTGGGCGGGGCCGTGGTTGATTATCCCAGCGGCTATCAGGGCGTTTTGCTCGATAAAGGCGACCATCATCTCGCCCGGCAAAAACCGGCCGATCACCTCGCTTGTTTGGAAAAATGCGTTCGGGACGCGTTGGCGCAGGCCGCGAAAAAGCCCGGCTTTTCCGTGGACCAGGTCATCGGCATCGGCGTCGACACCACCGGATCGAGCCCCCTTCCCGTTGACGCCTCGAATGTTCCGCTGGCCCTCGATCCCAAATGGAGCGAAAACCTCGCCGCGCAATGCTGGCTTTGGAAAGACCACACCGGTTACCGGGAAGCGGCGGAAATCACCCGCCTCGCCGCGAAGCATCGCCCTAACTATATCGCCAAATGCGGCAACACCTATTCCTCCGAGTGGTTCTGGTCCAAGATCTGGCGCTGCCTCAAGATCGCCCCGGACGTTTTTGACGCGGCCGCCAGTTGGGTCGAGCTATGCGATTATATTCCGTCGGTGCTCGCGGGCGTGACTGATCCCCGCCAAGTCAAGCGCGGCATTTGCGCGGCGGGCCACAAGGCGCTTTACAGCGACGAATGGGGCGGCCTGCCCGACAAGGAATTCCTCGCGCTCCTCGATCCGCGCCTGGCCGGCTTGCGCGACCGGCTCTACGACGAGGCGCATGACGCGACGGTTTCCGCCGGTTCGCTTTGCGCCGCGTGGGCCGAAAAGCTCGGCCTGCCCGAAGGCGTTCCGATCGCCATCGGCGCGTTCGACGTTCATTTTGGCGCGATCGGCAGCGGCATCAAGGAAGGCGTGCTGGTCAAGGCCATCGGGACTTCCACCTGCGATTGCGCGGTCGTTGATGCCGACCGGAAAATCGCCGACATCCCCGGCATTTGCGGCATCGTCAAAGGCGCGATTCTCCCCGGCTTTTACGGCATCGAGGCGGGGCAGTCGGCGGTGGGCGATATTTTCAAGTGGTGGGTCGAGGTGGTCTGCGAAGGAGACGCCGCCGTGCACCGAAAGCTGGAGGAGGAAGCCGCCGCGGCCAAGCCGGGGCAGAGCGGACTTCTCGCCCTCGACTGGAACAACGGCAACCGCACGATCCTGGTCGATCCGCTCCTCACCGGCCTCCTGGTGGGCCAGACGCTCTACACGACCCGCGCGGAAATTTATCGCGCGCTCATCGAGGCCACCGCCTTCGGCGCGCGCGCCATCATCGAGAGGATCGAGGAGTACGGCGTGCCGGTGACCTGCGTGATTTGCTGCGGCGGCATCGCGGAGAAGAACAAGCTGCTCATGCAAATTTACGCCGATGTGATCGGCGCCAAAATCGAGATCGCGGGATCGAGCCAGGCGTGCGCCCTCGGCTCGGCGGTGGTCGCGGCGGTGCTGGCGGGCGCGAAGCGCGGCGGTTATGACTCGTTCCCCGAGGCGCAGGCGCGCATGACCGCCCTCAACCCGGTCAGCTACGAACCCGATCCCGCGCGCCATGAAATTTATAACGAACTTTACCGGCTCTATCGCGAACTTCACGACGCCTTCGGCGGAGTCAGCAAGGCAACCAACCTCGGCCACGTGATGAAGGACCTCATCCACCTCAAGCAGAAGGCGTCGGCCTAATGCCATTTACAATGAAAATTTGTTTTTACAATTCAGTCATCCTGAGCTTGTCGAAGGATCAGCTTCCATGAGACTTGCGATCATCTCCCGGCGGCTGATCTTTCGACAAGCTCGGGATGACAGATCGTTTAGAGAGCGGTTTCGCGGCCAACCCTTTACTTTATTATGAAAAACCTAGCTCCCCTCGAAATTTGGTTCGTCACTGGAAGCCAGCATCTCTACGGCGAAGAGACGCTCAGGCAGGTCGCGGACAATTCGCGTCAGATCGCCCGCGCGTTGGATGACTCGAAGCGCATCCCCGCGCCCGTCGTGTTCAAGCCGGTGCTCAAATCGCCGGAAGAAATCCGCCAGATCTGCCTCGATGCCAATCAATCCGCGAATTGCGGCGGGCTGATCCTTTGGATGCATACCTTTTCGCCCGCCAAAATGTGGATCGGCGGCCTCTCCGCCTTGCGCAAGCCGTTTCTGCATCTACACACCCAGTTCAACCGCGACCTTCCCTGGGCCGAGATCGACATGGATTTCATGAACCTCAACCAAGCCGCGCACGGCGACCGCGAGGCCGGCTTCCTCCACACGCGCCTGCGGCTCAACCGCAAGGTCGTCGTCGGGCATTGGTCCGACTCCGAAGTGCAGGATCGCTTGGCCGCCTGGATGCGCGCGGCGCGGGCGTGGCACGACTGGCAGGGCGGCAAATTCGCGCGCTTCGGCGACAATATGCGGCAGGTGGCCGTGACCGAAGGCGACAAGGTCGCCGCGGAAGCGCGGTTCGGATTTTCCGTGAATGGCTATGGCGTCGGCGATCTCGTCCGGCACGTCGATGCGGTGGCCGACCCCGCCATCACCGCGCTCTGCGCCGAGTATGAACAGCGCTACCGCGTGGCCGCCCCGCTTCGCAAAGGGGGCGCCCGTCACGCTTCGCTCCGCTATGGCGCGCGCCTCGAACTCGGCCTCCGTTCCTTTTTGGAGGAGGGCGGTTTCAAGGGTTTCACCGACACGTTTGAAGACCTGCACGGGCTGAAACAATTGCCGGGGCTTGCCGTGCAACGCTTGATGGCGGACGGCTACGGCTTCGGCGCCGAGGGCGATTGGAAAACCTGCGCCCTTCTCCGGGCCATGAAGGTCATGGCGGCGGACCTGCCGGGCGGCACCTCGTTCATGGAGGATTACACCTACGACCTCCAGCCGAAACGCCATCTCGTGCTCGGCTCGCACATGCTCGAAGTCTGCGAGTCGATTGCCGACGGCAAGCCGTCCCTCGAAATTCACCCGCTCGGCATCGGCGGCAAGGAAGACCCGGTGCGGCTGGTCTTCACCGCGCCCGCGGGGGAGGCGCTCAACGCTTCGCTCATCGACCTGGGCAACCGCTTCCGGCTTCTGGTCAACGAGGTGGAAGTGGTCAAGCCGCCCAAGGCGCTGCCCAAACTGCCGGTTGCCCGCGCGGTGTGGGAGTGCCGGCCCAATTTCAAGACGGCCTGCGCGGCTTGGATTCATGCCGGCGGCGCGCACCACACCGGTTTCAGCTACGCCGTGAAGACCGAACATCTCGAGGACCTGGCCGAGATCGCCAATCTCGAACTGGTGGTGATCGACAAGGCGACCGAACTCCGTTCTTTCAAGAGGGAACTGCGTTACAATGAGATCTACTATCATCTCGCGTCCGGACTTGGCCGCCTCTAAATGCCCGTCATGAGCAGCTACACGGAATTGAGGGAAGAATGCTGGTCGGCCAACCGCCGGCTGCCCGAGTTGGGGCTGGCCGACCTGACTTTTGGCAACGTCAGCGTGATCGACCGCGCGCGCGGCGTCTTCGCCATCAAGCCCAGCGGCGTCGAGTACGCGAAGCTCACGCCCGACGACCTCGTCCTGCTCGATCTCGACGGGAAAGTGGTCGAGGGGGCATTTCGGCCCTCGTCCGACACCCCGACCCATCGCCGGCTTCTGCAAGCCTTCCCGGCTATCCGCTCGGTCGTCCACACCCATTCCCGCAACGCGACCGCCTTCGCCCAGGCGGGCCGGGCAATCCCGTGCTTCGGCACGACCCATGCCGATTACTTTTACGGCGACGTGCCGGTGACCCGCCGCATGACCGAGGCCGAAGTCGCCTCGGCCTACGAGTTGGAAACGGGAAACGTCATCGTCGAGCGTTTCGCCGCCCTTGATCCCGAAGAGATGCCCGCCGCGCTGGTGAACGGCCACGCGCCGTTTGTCTGGGGGCCCTCCGGCGCCAAAGCCATCGAGACTGCCCTGGCCCTGGAGATCGTCGCCGAAATGGCCCTCAAGACCCTCCAGGTCAATCCGGCCGCGTCGCCTCTTTCCGGACACCTTCTTGACAAACACTTCAAACGCAAACATGGAGGCGGGGCTTATTACGGCCAGCCTCCCGCCGGTAAAACGATATGAACAGCATTCCTTCCTTTGCCTTCCTTTTTGCCGAAACCGCGCCGCCCATCGGCCAGGGATCGGTGTTCAACGGTTTGGATTGGGCGGTCATCGCCCTGTTTGCCGCCGGCATGGTCGCGACCGTCTGGTACTCGATGCGCAAGAAAAACAGGTCGGGCAAGGATTACTTCCTGTCGGGCCGCGATGCGAACTGGCTGCAGATCGGCTCCTCGATCTTTTCCTCCAACATCGGCTCCGAACATCTCGTCGGTCTCGCCGGCGCCGGTTTTGTCACCGGCATGGCGATGGCCCATTGGGAAATGCAGGGCTGGATGATCCTTGTGCTGGGCTGGGTTTTTGTGCCGCTCTACGACCGCATGGCGGTCTTCACCATGCCGGAATTTCTCGAACTGCGCTTTAGCCGCGCTTCGCGAAATGTTTTGAGCCTGCTGACCATGGCGAGCCTCGTGCTGACCAAAATTGCCGCGACCATCTACGCCGGCGACGTGGTCATCCGCACGTTGCTCAACGTGGATCATGTCACCATTTTCGGCTGGCATGTGGACATCTTTTGGGTCATCGCCCTGGGCCTGGCGGCGACCACCGGCCTTTACACCATCTTCGGCGGCATGCGCGTCATCATGTACACCGCCGTGCTGCAGACGCCGGTGTTGCTCTTCGGCTCGGTCGCCATTCTTTACATGGGGCTGCACGTGCTGGGTCATGGCAGTTTGGTTGCGGGCTGGAAAGCCACCACGGCCGCCGTCGGCGATAACATCCACCTCATCCGCTCCAACAAGGACCCGGAATGGCCATGGCTCGCGGTGCTGCCCGGTTCCGCCATCATCGGTTTCTGGTATTGGTGCACCGATCAATACATCGTCCAGCGCGTTCTCGCCGGTAAAAATCAGAAGGAATCCCGCCGCGGCACCATTTTGGCCGGCTTCCTCAAGCTGACGCCGGTGTTCATCTTTCTGGTTCCCGGCATGGTCGCCTTTGCGTTGACCAAGACGCCCTCCAGCGGATTCAGCACCAGCGGCGACGCCGCCTACACGTCGCTCGTCGCCCAGCTTCTGCCGCACGGCATCAGGGGCGTTGTCGCCTGCGGCATGATCGTCGCGCTCATGGCTTCGCTCGCATCCAAGTTCAACGCCGCCGCCACGCTTTTTACGATGGACTTCTATCGTGAAATGCATCCGAACGCCTCCGGCGCGACCGAGGTGCTGGTCGGGCGCATCGCCACGGCGGTGATCGTGTTTCTCGGCATCTGCTGGGTGCTGGTGATCAAGGCGCTTCACTCGAACCTTTACGAATATCTCCAGAGCGTGCAGGGATATCTCTCGCCGGCCATCGCGGTGTTGTTCCTCTTCGGCGTTTTCTGGAAACGCGCCACCGCGCCCGCCGCGCTCTGGTCGTTTGTGGTGGGAATGGTTGCCGGCTTCGCCCGGCTTGCCGCCGATCTCGTCATGCGCCACGACGCAGGCACCGTGAAGGACTTGAAGCAGCAGCTTTACCACAACGCCATTACGCTGGACCAATACAACGCCGGCATCGCCCCCATCCAGGCCAAGTTCGGCCTGCTCTTCACTTTCTGGGACATCCATTGGCTTTACTACTGCCAGATCCTGTTCGCCGTCACCGCCGCCTTGATGATCATCATCAGTCTCATGACCAAACCCCCGCCTCCCGAGACCATCAAATACACATGGTACGGCGCCACGCCCGAGGAGAAGGCGGCCACCCGCGCAAGCTGGGGGGCAAGCGATGTCATTTTGAGCCTGATCGTCGTGGCCTTTTGCGTGCTATTCTACATCAGGTTCTTTTAAACCCCGCGTTTCATCCACAGCGAAGAGCTGGAGATTTCTTATGTTAAAACCAAACTGTTGCCTTGTCCCACTCATCGGGCTTTTTCATGCGGCGCTCTTCGCGTCGTTGCATGCGGCCGACCCGGTGCTCAAGATCGACGCGAGCCAGGTCACCGCCGAGGTCAGCCCGACGCTCTACGGCTTGATGACGGAGGAGATCAACCATTCCTATGACGGCGGACTTTACGCGGAACTCGTGCAGAATAGGATTTTCAAGGATGATGCGAAAAATCCGGTCCACTGGTCCGTAATCCAGGACGGCGGCGGCGCGGGCGAGATCGCGCTGGATCAGGCCCAGCCGGTCAACGACGCGCTGACGGTTTGCCTGCAACTCAAAGCGACCGGTGCGGCGCCGGGCAAGCGCGTCGGCATCGCGAACGACGGCTACTGGGGCATCCCGGTCAAGCCCGCGACGACCTATCGCGCATCGTTCTACGCGAAGTCCGACGGCACTCTGACCGGCCCGCTGACGATAGACCTTGAAAGCAACGACGGCGCGAAAGTTTTCGCCCATGCCGAGGTTCCCGCGATCACCAAGGAATGGAAAAAATACGAGGTCACGCTCACCACGGGGAGTGATGTTACGCCCTCGGCCACGAACCGGCTGGTTATCTCCGTGACCGCGCAGGGAACGGCCTGGTTCAATCTCGTGTCGCTTTTTCCGCCCACCTTCAACGACCGTCCGAACGGCAACCGCATCGACATCATGCAATTGCTGGCCGACATGAATCCGAAGTTCCTGCGCCTGCCCGGCGGCAATTTTTTGGAGGGAGACCATATCAACGAACACTTCGATTGGAGGAAGACCATCGGCCCGATCTCGGAACGCCCCGGCCATCCGGGCTGCTGGAGCTATCGCGCCTCCGACGGCATGGGCCTCCTGGAATTCCTCGAATGGTGCGAAGACCTGCACATCCAGCCGGTGCTCGCGGTTTATGCCGGCTACTCTATGAAGCAGGAGCACGTCGATCCCGGCCCGGCGCTGCAGCCCTACGTCGATGAAGCGCTGGAGGAAATCGAGTACGTCACGGGCGACGAGAAAACGAAGTGGGGCGCCCGCCGCATCGCCGATGGCCATCCGGCACCGTTTCCCCTCACTTACGTCGAGATCGGCAACGAGGATGCCTTTGACCATTCGAAAAGCTACGATGGCCGTTTCGCCCAAATTTACGACGCGATCAAGGCCAGGTATCCGCATCTCCAATTGATTGCGACGACTCCGGTGAAGAGCCGCACTCCGGACCTTTACGACGACCATTTTTATCGAAAGGCAGCTGACTTTGAGGGCGACACCCATCACTACGACAACCATGACCGCAAAGGCCCCAAAATCTTCGTCGGCGAATGGGCGACGATGGAAGGCAGTCCGACCCCGAACATGAATGCGGCCCTCGGCGATGCCGCCTGGATGACCGGAATGGAGCGCAATTCCGACCTCGTTGTCATCGCCTCCTACGCGCCGCTTCTCACCAACGTGAATCCCAACCCCAAGGCCTGGCAATGGGGAACGAACCTCATCGGCTATGATGCGCTCACCAGCTATGGCTCGCCATCATACTATGCGCAGCAGATGTTTTATCAGAATATCGGCGATGTCGTGCTTGCCGCTTCGATGGAGAACATCCCCTTTGCGCCCGCGCCGCCGCCGCCCCCGCCGAAGGATCCGAATGCGCCTCCACCCAAGCCCAAGCCGCCCATTCCCCAACTTCACTTCGTCGTCACCAAGGACACGAAAAAGAACATGATTTACCTCAAGATGGTCAATACGCAGGGCGCTCCGCAGCCGGTCCAGATCACCCTGTCGGCCGCGACTCAAATTGCGCCGCAGGGAATGGCCATCACGCTCAGTTCGACTGACCCCAAGGATACGAACACGATCTCGGAACCAAAAAAAATCATTCCCATCACAACCCCGGCCACCGGGCTCGGGGCGAACTTCACCTACACCTTTGCCCCCTATTCCATAACCGTCCTGCGAATTCCGCTTCAGTAAACGCTCGCGCCACGCTTGAGCCTGCCTGGGGCGTGGGGTGAACACCCCATTGAAGTTGCGCCCTTGCCTTTTAGGGTCGCAAGGTGAAAACTTTTTCCCACAAAGAACCACGGACGGGTGGTTTTATCACGGGTGTTGACCGATGAAATCCGCGTTGCCATGCGTCCTGACGATCAACGGCGGCTCGTCGAGCATCCGGTTCGCGGTATATGAGGCGGGCGAAACGCCGCGGCGGCTCATCGAGGGGAAGATCGATCGCATCGGTTTGAGCGGCACGAATTTGATCGTCAACGATCCGGCTGGAAAACCGCGGGCCCCGCGCCGCCTTGCCGCCGCCGACCACCGCACGGCGGTGGAGTTTCTGCTGGACTGGCTTGAAACGCAGCCGGTCTTCGCGTCATTGCGGGCCGTTGGACACCGCGTGGTGCAGGGCATGAAGCATTCTGAACCGGAGCGGATCACGCCGAAGCTGCTCGCGGAACTGCACCGCATCACGCCGTATGACCCCGATCACATGCCGCGCGAGATCGGACTGATCGAGGCGTTCCTGCGGCGGCATCCCAATCTGACTCAAGTGGCCTGCTTTGACACCGCGTTTCACCGCACCATGCCGCAGGTCGCCAAGTTGCTGCCGATTCCGCGTCGTTACGCCGCGAAGGGCGTCGAACGCTACGGCTTCCACGGCCTCTCCTACGCCTATTTAATGGAGGAACTCGGCCGCCTCGATCCGGTTGGCGCGAAACGCCGCGTGATTCTCGCTCATCTCGGCAACGGCGCGAGCCTGGCCGCCGTGCGCAACGGCAAAAGCATCGACACCAGCATGGGCTTCACGGCAACGGCGGGATTGGTCATGAGCACCCGCACCGGAGACCTGGACCCCGGCCTGCCCTACTACCTGGCGCGCACCGAGGGCATGACCGCCGCGCAATTCCAGCAGATGGTCAACCACGAATCCGGCCTGCTCGGCGTTTCCGAAACTAGCTCCGACCTGCGCGACTTGTGCGCGAGCGAAGCGACTGATGTCCGGGCGGCGGAAGCGGTGGAGCTTTTTTGTTATCAAGTGAAGAAGTGGATAGGCTCGTTCGCCGCGGCGCTCGGCGGACTCGACACGCTCGTCTTCGCCGCGGGCATTGGTGAAAACGCGCCGCTCATCCGGTCGCGCATCTGCGACGGACTCGGCTTTCTCGGCATCAAGCTGAACGCCGGGCGCAACGCGAAGAACGCGCCGCTGATCTCTTCGGACGCCGGCCGCGTCAAGGTGCGGGTCATCCGCACCGACGAGGAGCTCATGATCGCGAGATCTGTAGCCCGTGTTCTCAAGCCCGGCTCAATTCGGAAAAGACAACCCGTGAAAAACAACCCATGAAAACCAACACCCTCACGCCGGACTTGCTCCACAAGATCGACGCCTACTGGCGCGCCGCCAATTATCTGTCGGTCGGCCAGATTTATCTTTACGACAACCCGCTGCTGAAGCGTCCGCTGACGCTCGCGGACGTGAAGCGCATGCTGCTCGGGCACTGGGGAACGACTCCCGGGCAAAATTTCATTTACGCGCACCTGAACCGGGTCATCAAAAAATACGATCTCGACATGATTTACGTCTCCGGTCCTGGACACGGCGGCCCTGCGGTCGTCGGCAACACTTATCTGGAAGGCACCTACAGCGAGATTTATCCCAATATCAGCCAGGATGAGGCCGGGCTTCGGAAGCTCTTCATTCAGTTTTCGTTTCCCGGCGGAATACCCAGCCACGCCTCGCCGGAATGCCCGGGCTCGATCCACGAGGGCGGCGAGTTGGGCTATTCGCTGAGCCACTCGTTCGGGGCGGTGTTCGACAATCCCGATCTCATCGTCGCCTGTGTTGTCGGCGATGGCGAGGCGGAAACCGGACCGCTGGCCACGGCGTGGCATTCCAACAAGTTTCTTAACGCGGCGACTGACGGCGCGGTGCTGCCGATCCTGCATCTCAACGGCTACAAGATTTCCAACCCGGCCATTCTTGCCCGCATCACCCGCGAGGAACTGGAACAGTTGCTTCGCGGCTACGGATGGATGCCCTACTTCGTCGAGGGTCACGAACCCGCGCTTATGCATGAGGCCATGGCCGCGACGCTCGATCTGGCGGTTGAGCAGATCAAGGAAATCCAGGAGGCCGCCCGCGTCCGCGGCTTCCTGGTGCGTCCGCGCTGGCCGATGATCGTCCTTAATTCACCCAAGGGCTGGACGGGGCCGAAGGTCGTCGATGGTCTGCAGGTCGAAGGCACGTTCCGCGCGCACCAGGTGCCGCTGTCCGACCCGGCCGCCCATCCCGAGCACCTCAAGCTGTTGGAAGACTGGCTGAGGAGTTACCGGCCGGAGGAACTCTTCGACGGGCTGGGCCGCCTGAAGCCGGAGTTGGCCGAACTTGCGCCCAAGGGCGAACGGCGCATGGGCGCGAACCCCCACGCCAACGGCGGCATTCTGCTGCGCGATCTGCGGATGCCCGATTTCCGCGACTACGCGGTCGATGTTCCCACGCCGGGCGCGCGCGGCATCGGCGACACGCATGTGCTGGGGCCGTTCCTGCGCGATGTGGCGAAGCTCAATGATGAGCAGCGGAATTTTCGGGTCTTTGGCCCGGACGAGACTCTTTCCAACGGCCTGGAAGCTTTGTTTGAAGTAACCAAGCGCCAATGGGACGCCGCGACCGTGCCGAACGACGAGTTTCTCGCTCCTGCCGGCCGCGTGATGGAAATGCTCAGCGAGCATCAATGCGAGGGCTGGCTCGAGGGCTATCTGCTCACTGGGCGGCATGGACTCTTCAACTGCTACGAGGCGTTCATCCACATCGTCGATTCGATGTTCAACCAGCACGCCAAGTGGCTGAAGGTCACGGCGGGTCTGCCGTGGCGGCGAAAAATCGCGTCGTTAAATTACCTGCTGGCCTCGCATGTCTGGCGTCAGGATCACAACGGCTTCACCCACCAGGACCCCGGCTTCATCGACCACGTCGTGAACAAAAAGGCGGGGGTCGTGCGCGTTTACTTGCCGCCGGACGCCAACTGCCTGCTCTCGGTGATGGACCACTGCCTGCGCAGCCGCCATTACGTCAACGTCGTCATCGCGGGCAAACACCCGGCGCCGCAATGGCTGACGATGGACGCCGCCGTCAAGCACTGCACCGAAGGCATCGGCATCTGGCAGTGGGCCAGCAACGATCAGGACGGCTCTCCCGACGTCGTCATGGCCTGCTGCGGCGACGTGCCCACGCTGGAGACGCTCGCCGCGGTCACCATCCTGCGCGAGCATTTGCCCGACCTGAAAATCCGGGTGGTCAATGTCGTCGATCTCATGAAGCTGCAACCGCAAACCGAGCACCCGCACGGATTGAGCGACCTCGATTTCGACGAGCTCTTCACCAAGGACAAGCCGGTCATCTTCGCCTTCCACGCCTATCCGTGGCTGATTCACCGGCTGACCTACCGCCGCGCCAACCATGACAACATCCACGTCCGCGGCTACAAGGAAGAGGGCACCATCACCACGCCGTTCGACATGACGGTGCTGAACGATCTCGACCGCTTCCACCTCGTGATGGACACCATCGACCGCGTGCCGAAGACCGGCGACAAGGGCGTCTACCTGAAGCAGCGGCTCAAGGACAAGCTGATCGAGCACAAGCAATACATCGACGAACACGGCGAGGACATGCCGGAAATCCGCAATTGGAAATGGAGCAGCCCGGTCTGATGGTTCCACCCGCGCGCCGCCGGCGTCCATGACCGCAAAGCCGGGTGGGCTTGTTGCCTCAAAAGTAAATGACACCCGAGGGGTGCTGAGGGACGGGAGTCGTTGACTCATAAGTCATGACACCGTGGTTATAGTTTCAATTGGGGTGTAGCTGCAACGGGCGCGCAGTGCAAGGAGCCCGTAGGGCGACTGGAACGCAGCGCCCGTTGCAGGATCGGACGCAGGGCGACGTTGAGTCGTCTTTGCAGGTCGAAGGGGTTGAGGGCGGCGCGGGTTTGGCGCAGCTTTTTCTTGCTGGCGGCACTCACATCTGGACTGGCCAGGAGCCGGTCGCAGGGCGTCATGGGGCGGTCGTGGCGGCGTTTGATTTTGGCTCCATGACGGTCCTTGCTCAGGAGTTTGGCTGAGGGACAAAAATAGTTGTGGAACGGCTCCCAGATATCCCGGTAGAGGGCATTGATGTCTTCGCGCAACGCGGGGTCTTCGAGCCGGTCATAGCCGAGCAACTGCCGCACGTGCGTCCAGTTCTTCTGTTCAACGTGGCCGTTGTCGTTTTTGTGGTAAGGCCGTGATCGGGTGAAGCCGACCTTGTTTTCCCTCTGGGCAAAGTAACTTACCAAGTGCCAGTTGAGGAACTCGCTGCCGTTGTCGCAGTCAAAGCCAAGCACGGCGAAGGGCAGCGCCGCCTCCACGTTGCGGGTGGCCTCCACCACCCCGGCGGCCCCTTTGTTCCAAACCGCGCGGTTGGCCGTCCAGCCGCTATAAATATCGGTGAAGGTCACGCTCCAGATGAACTCTCCCTCCAGCGACTCGCCGCAGTGGGCCACCGTGTCGGCCTCCAGATAACCCGGCACGGTCACGTCCCAGTTGTCCGTGCGGATCGGGATCTGGTGCTTAAGCAAGCCTCCCGGTTTGGTGCCGCAACGCCCGCGCCGCGTGCCGGCCTTGTGTGGGGCTAATAACCGATCCGCCTGGGCCGGGCTGATGGAGAGCACTTTTTTGCGCACCGCGGGAGCCAGCTTGCCGTGCTCGGTCTCATCATAAGGCAACCAGAGCGCCAGCATCTCCACCAGACGCTTGCCGCACGGTTGCTCCGATGCCTTCCAGATACGCAGCAACACGTCCGCAACCTGCGGGCCGTAGAGCGCTGGACGCCCTTTGCGCACCAACGGATCGCCTCCCCAGCCAACTTTGGCTCCCAGCAATTTAATCGCGTGCTTTCGGCTGTAGCCAAACTGCTCGCAGAGTTCCGTGATCATCCGGCTGCGGCCTTCCACCCCTCGGCTCGCATACCTCTGCCGCAAGCGCGGCAACATCTCTTCCCGTATCTTTTGACTCATCGACATCCTTTCGGTTGTCGGTGTCATCCTTTTTGAGTCAACGTCCCTTTTTCCCCAACCCTTGACCTATTCCCCGGGTGTCAAAACTTTTGAGGCAACAGGTGGGATGCCGGGCCGTTCGTTTTGGCTTTTGTCCATGCTTGATGAAGCGTAGAATGATTACTTATGCGCGAATTCCTCGCAGCCTCGCGGGAGGATAGGCCGCAGACGCTCGGTGAAGAGATTGCCAATAGCATCAGTCATGGCGTCGGCTTCATCGCGGCGCTGGCGGCATCGCCGTTTCTTATTTGGGTGGCGGCCGGCAAGGGTGAAACCCTGACGGTCGTGGCCGCTTCCATTTTCGCGGCATCCATGGTCCTGCTTTACCTGAGCTCCATGATGTACCACTGTCTGCCTGAAAATCGGGCGAAGCGGGTGTTTCTTATTTTTGATCACATCGCCATTTTCCTTTTGATCGCCGGCACATATACGCCCTTTGCGCTGGGCGTCCTGCGGGGCGCCGTGGGGTGGACTCTTTTCGGGCTGATCTGGGGCGCCGCTTTGTTTGGAATCATAACCCAACTGGCGCCCAAGCTTCGTCATTCAAAGCTCTCCCTGGCCCTCTATCTGGGGATGGGCTGGATGGTCGTGCTGGTTATCCGCCCCCTGTGCCTGGCGCTGCCGTTAAATGGCTTGCTCTGGCTGATCGGCGGCGGTCTTGCCTACACGGTCGGCGTGATTTTTTATGTCGCCAAGGCGAGATACAGTCATTTCATCTGGCACCTCTTTACCATCGCCGGCACCACCTGCCATTTTTTCGCCATCCTCTGGTACGTGGTGTAGGAACGGGCGCCCGGCGAACCGCTGTCATGACGAAGCAGCGGGCTCCTCCGAGCCAAATTAGGGCGCGTGCAACTGCCGCAAATCGATTTTGAAGGAATTTTCAGGAGGGATTTGATCGTCGTAGATCGGCAGGACTTGAACGAATGTAATATCCTGGTACGGCCGGTTGGTTATTCCGGCGAGAATTCGATGGATTAACGGCCCAACCGCCCACGGTTGACTCGAACTGGCAATGCCCATTTCGTCGTCATCGGAAAAACCGGCCAGAAGAAGCGATTTTCGAGGCGGCCATACAACGATGGGACGGTCCAGGTTCGGATTCTCGGCGACATAGTCCTGAAGTTTCATCAGCAAAACCGATTCTTCCCGGATCTGCGGAATAATCAAATAGCGTTGCAGGTGGTACTGCCCTAACGCGATTAACAGAACGAGCAGAGGAACCAGAAGATGGTTTAGCTTCAGGTAATGACTATGAAAAAAGCGGATGATTGCCTCAAAGGTGACACACCATAAGACAATCAGAACCCCATAAAGCGCCACACGGGTTCTTGAAACATCGTAGTGATTAGCCGCAAAAATGGTCGGCAATACAGTCAGCGGCGTGATCAGCAATGTCAGGGTGGGGATCCACATCGTCCGTGCGCCCCCCCGGCAGTAGAGCCACAACCCCAGGGACAGGATTAGCAAAGCCGCGATGCTCCATGCAGTGACCGGATGAATAAGAGGATAGCTCAAAGCATGTTGGAATGGATAGAGCACAAACCAGCCGATACGACGAATGATGGAAGTGCTGACGTGGAATCGGGACTGCGGACCGGCAAGGGTGGAGGCGAAGAGAAAATAAGCGCCAAGAACAGCTAAAAATACAATCACGATGATCGCGAGCCTAATCCAATCCTTCAGTGTCGCCTCGAATCGTCCTATCATCCATATTGCCGCCCCGGTCCAATAGAGCATCGCTCCGGGTTGATATGAGGCAAGCGATGCAAATAAAAGTAATCCGGAAAAAAACAAGCTCGTCCATGCCGGCCTTTTCCGCGAAACGCGGCCGGAATGAATGTCTGAACCGCGCAAGGGCTTGTCAAAATAGGCGTCCTTTAGCAGAACATAGCTCGATGACAAACCCATGAGAGAGGCAAAAGCATCATATCCGATGGCTGCCCAACCCGACATAATGAGGAAAGACGGATTGATCGCAAAAATAGCGCCCATCAGGTATGCGGTAATGCGATCTTCCACCAAGTGCTTGCAGACCAGCTTATAGAATACAATCGAAGAAAAAAAGAGGGCGAAAAGCGTCAGGAGGCGGATAAATCTCAAATGTCCTATGTCGTGCACCTGTCCAAAAACTCCCACAATCCAAAGGGTAAAAAGACATCGCCCTTCGCCAATAAAAAAATGAATGAACCCGATGACCCTCTGGGCCGTGATGGGCTCTGACGGCAAAGAACTGAAATCGTCGCTAAAACCATAATCCGAGGAAAATACCACGCCGCAAGTCGCGACGATAGTGGCGAGAAGCAATAGAATGCCGCCCCACGAAACGAGCCGGACGTTAAAAGTTGTTTCTTTCACATGCTGTCAAAGGAATCGGTAAATTACCTAATTCTTTCAGATTATAGGGCGCATAGACTAATGTAAAGCTTGGCGCCCAAACGCATCTCAAATTGGTCGATGATGAAAGGAGTGGGCCCTAAAGGATTTGAACCTTTGGCCTCCTGATCCGTAGTCAGGCGCTCTAATCCGCTGAGCTAAGGGCCCTCGAAGGGGCTTACCCATCCAAGGAGGGGTGACTTTACCAGTCCGGGACGGCAGGACAAGAAATTTTACCGCGCCTTTTTCACCTCGAAGGAATCCATCCGGACAGAAACCACGGTTTACGGCGTCGTATTCTCGAGGTCCATCCGATCGATTTTGACGCGCTTGAGCACGTCCATGACGTCGAAGAGTTGCTGCACATTAAGCGATTTGTCGGCGCGCACGACCACCGCCGCGTCGGGCGTGTCCCGGCGAAAGGCGGTCAGTTCCTGCTCCAGCACCGGAAGCTCGACCGGCTTCGATTCGAGATAAATCCGCCCGTTTCGGTCGATGCTCACCGTGCGGACAGACTTGGGGCCAATCGGCGGGGTGTTGTTCCTGGAGCCGTTCGGCAGTTGCACCGGAATGTTGCTTTCCAGCAGCGGCGTGGTGATGATGAAAATGATCAGCAGCACGAAGGCGAGGTCGAGCAGCGGCGTGACGTTCAATTCCGCCATGGCCGTGTGGCCGGAACGCTGGGAGTAACGTTTCATGATGGGGAAAGGTCAGCGCGGCACGCGCGCGCCGGTGTCGAGATAACGGTGGTCGAACGAGGCGGCCAGTTCTCCGGCGAAATTATCGAGTTCCACCGTCATGCCGCGGATGGTGACGACCAGAAAATTGTAGCCGAACATGGCCGGAATCGCGACGAGCAGGCCGGTGACGGTGGTGATAAGCGCGCCCGAAACGCCCGGCGCCATGGTGGTCAGGCTGGCGTTGCCCGAGCTGGCGATGGCGCTGAAGGTGTCCATCACGCCCCAGACCGTGCCGAGCAATCCGAGGAAGGGCGCGCCGCTCACCGCGGTGGCCAGCACCGTCATGCGGCCCTCCATCCGCAGGGCCTGCTCGCCCACCTCGCGCTCCAGGGCCGAGCGGACCGCGTTCATCGCCACGGGCGAGATGCGCTCGGCTTCCGCCAGGCGGGTGGAAAACGTGTCGTCGATCTCGGTCGTGCCGAGCAGATGAAACGTGAGCTCCCGGCACCCGGCCATGTAGACGGCATAGGTCGGCGAATCGGGATAGGGCTCCCGGTTTTGGTAAATCGCCAGCGGCTTGCGCGCGGTGCGGAATCGCTTGAGGAAGAACCGCGTCTCCCTCCTGGCCCGGCGGATCATGTAGATCTTCGAGACCATGACCGACCAACTGAAGATGGACCCGAGCAGCAAAATGAGAATGACCGCCTTGCCGGCCAGGTTCGAGTGCTAGAAGGCGTAGACGATCCCAATATCGGCAAAGAAGTTGACCGCGCCGGGCATCAGCATAGATTTGAAGCACTATGTGGGTTGGGGGCCAAGCCGTCAAACGCCGCGTGCAAACAGCTCCCGCGCCGGGAACCCGCTTCTCTCTTTTCCACTAAACCTCTCCCATGGATTTGCGCGAACTTTTCGGCTGTCTTGTCTTGATGCTGGGAGGGTTTTCCCTGCTTCAACTCGATTTCATCACTTACCGGAAGATCGGCATGGCCCTCATCTGGCTGTCGACCGGCCTGGCGGCTTATTTCCTGTCCGGGTCGGTCCTGCTGGCCTGCGCGATGCTCGCGGCGTGGATCTTTTTCCCTCTCTGGGAAATGGTCTTCGTGCTGCGCCAGCTCCGCGTCCCGCGCCATCGCGAACTGGCCGACGCGCGCGCGCCCAGGGACGACTTCGAGGAATTGGCCGGGATGACCCAGGCCCTGGTCGAAGCCGGCTTCGACCAGATCGACGAGTGCCGCCTGCGCCCCGCCGAGCACGAACAATACTACCGGATTTTTGTCCGGCAGGATGGCCGGACCCAGGCGACAATCGGTTACATCGCCCAGGGGCCCATCGGGTTTCATTTCGTGGCCTTCACCTCCAACGGCAAGGACGGCCGCCGCTGGGTGACGTGGGACTACCCGCTCACTTACGGCCTCGTCATGCCGCCCAGCACCGCCGTCTATCGCGCGCTCCACTGCCGGGACGTCGCCGAACTCTATCAGGCGCATCTCGATTTTCTCGAAATCAACGACGTTCGCCCGGATGACCTCGTCGCCGGGGAGCGCACGCGGGAAGCGGCCCGGGCGCGGCTCGAGGAGACCCTCGACCAGCAGATCGAATACAACATCTCACGCGGCTACCTCGCCCCGGTGAGGGGGCCTGACGAGGAGAACTTCTGCTATTCGTGGCGCGGGACCCTTTACGTCGCCGGCCAGGTTCTCCGCGATTTGTTGTTCTAAGAAGCGCCCGGGATTTTGACGGAATTACGGAATTAACGGAATTAACGGAATTTCCAAATTTCCAAATTTTCTATTTACCATCGGTCATCCTTGTCGAAGGATCAGTTCAGCGTAGTAATACCGAGGCACATTTCCCATGAACTGCTTCTACCACCCTACCGTCGTCGCTGTTGGCACCTGCAAGTCATGCTGCAAGGGACTTTGCCCGGAATGCGCCGTCGACCTCGGCAAGGGTCTTGCCTGTAAAGGTCGCTGCGAAGCAGATGTGAAAGCGCTTAATGAGTTACTTGATCGTGGCATTAAGCATGCACCCCTCAATGAACATATTTTGACCACAGCTCGCGGCAATCGTTATCTCGGAGCAGTTTTTTTATATTGTCTTCAGTGCGGTTTTTATCGGATTCGCCTCGTATCGTTACCTCCAATTTGGCTTTGAATCGCCCGATTTTCTCCTATGGGGAATGGGAGTTTGTTTTTTGATTTTTGGATTAATTGCGCTTCAACGTGCCATCCGCTTCCCACGCCCTCCAAAGTAGGTGAATCTGTCCAAAAAATTCCGTTAATTCCGTAATTCCGTCAAAATTTCAGCGACCGCCGCTACATCTGCTCGACGACCTCGATCCCGAGCAGATTGAGCCCCTGGCGCAGGGTGCGCGCCGTGAGATCGCAGAGAACCAGCCGCGAATCGCGCACGTCATCCCCCTTCGCGCTCAGCACCGGACACGACTCGTAGAATTTGTGGAAGAGCGTGGCCAGTTCAAAAAGATAGTTACACAGGTAATGGGGCCGGTATTCCTCGGCCGCCAGGAAGACCGAATCGGCGAAATCGAGCAGCTTGCGACCGAGATCCAGCTCGGCCGGCTCGACCAGCTTCACCGCCGCGGCAGGAGCCTGCTCCAGCCCGCCCTTGCGAAAGATGGCGCGAATGCGGACGTAGGCGTTCTGCACATAGGGCGCCGTATTCCCGTCGAACGCGAGCAGCTTCTCCCAGCTGAAAACGTAATCGAGATTCCGGTTCTGGGCCAGGTCGGCATATTTCAGCGCGCCCAGGCCGACCACCCGGGCCAGCGCCGCCCGCGTGTGCTCCGCCATTTCGAGCCGCCTTTCCGCGGCGTCTTCACCGGACTGTTCCCCGATCCGGGTCTGCAACGCGCTCATCTTGTCCGCGATGATTTTCGCGGCCCGCTCCTCCGCCTCGGCCAGCAGCGCCTTGAGTTTGACGTTGTCGCCTTCCTTCGTTTTCATCGGCTTTTTGTCCGGACCGAGAATCGTGCCGAACCAGACATGCTCCAGATTCATGTCGTCGTAACCCCAGCGCCGCGCCGCGTCGAAGAGCTGCCTGAAATGCATCTGCTGCCGTCCGTCCACGACGTAAATCACCCGTTGCGCGTGGAGATGTTCGTGCCGGTAGCGGATCGTTGCCAGGTCGGTCGTGGCGTAGTTGTAGCCGCCGTCCGATTTGCGCACGAGAAGCGGATTGTCGCGATAACCGCCGTTGTCCGACACGAGAAACGGATCGTCCCTGGGCACGAGCTTGCCGTCGGAGAAAATCGCCACCGCGCCTTCGCTTTCCCGTGCGATGCCCCGCTTCAACAGATCGGCCACGACGGGCGGAAGCATGTCGTTATAGAAACTCTCGCCGAGCGTGTAATCGAATTGCACGCCGAGCCGCTGGTAAATCACGTCGAGCGCATCGAGCGAATACTTCCGGAATTGTTCCCAGAGTTCGCGGTTTTTGGCGTCCCCTGCCTGAAGCAAAACCAATTCGCGCTTGGCCGCCTCACGCACGCTCTCTTCGGCTTTGGCTTCCTCCTGAATCTTCCGATAAATCGTTTCGAGATGGCCGAAAGGATCGAGCCTCAGCTTCTCGGGATCGCCCTCGCGCTTGTAGCCGAGCAGGATCATCCCGAAGCCGGTGCCCCAATCGCCGAGGTGATTGTCCGCGATGACGTTGTGCCCGAGAAAACAATAAATCCGCGCCAGCGCGTCGCCGAGGATCGTGCTGCGCAAATGGCCCACGTGCATTTCCTTGGCGATGTTCGGGCCGCTGTAATCGATCACCACGGTCTCCGGCCCGGATGCGGCGGGCACACCCAGCCGGTCGTTGCCGTGCAGTTGCGCGATCTGGCGGGCGAGATAATCGGGCTTGAGCCGGAAATTGACAAAGCCCGGGCCGGCGATCTCCGGCTTTTCCGCCACATCCCTGACGTAGACCACCTCGGCGAGCTGGCGCGCCAGCTCCAGCGGATTCGCCTTCATGAGCTTCCCAAAAACCAGCGCCACATTGGTTTGAAAATCGCCGTGACGCGGGTCGAGGCAGGGGCGAACAAAGGGCGCGGGCGGCGCGGGCGAAAAGAGTTTTTCCACCGCGCTGGCGACGCGGGCTTCAAGTTCCTGGCGGGGAGTATTCATGTGGACACGAAAATTTACGCACATCGAAGGCGCTTGTCACTTGAGATGGTAGCCGCCGCACGCCGGGCGGCGGTGCAGGCTGGTAGGGACGCGAGTTCCTTCGCGTCCCAAAATGAATGGGACGGCAGAGACTGCCGTCCCTACCAAATAGGGTCCGCCGCCCAGCGTGCGGCGGCTACCATCTCAAGTGACGGCCTTGCCATGCATTCCAAGCCCAGGCCGCGCCGCGGGTGATTTCATTCCAGGTGAAAAGATACGATTGCCCGACCCGGTGCAGAAAAAGCTTTCCCGCGCCCGCCATCGTCAGGTCGTGCGCAAGCAGGCTGAACAGGAACAGGAAGAACATCAGGTTGATCAGCAAAATGATGACGCCGGAAAAAACAAGTCCCTGGCTGGAAAGATCCGTTTGTCCCAAGTGAAGCATGCTCACCGTGAAGGTGAGATGAAAGCACCAGAAAATCCCCAGGCCGAAATAGAGGATCGGCTGCCACGCCTTGAGCGGATAATAAAAATCGACCGACAGCCAAAGGGCCATCCAGATCAGCGCGTAGATCGGGATGAAGTAGGGCGAGAGCGTGATCCACCAGTTCACGCGATCCGTGACCACATGGCCGCCCTTCGCGCTGACCTGGAAGGAGGAAACCTTCCCGCCCGCGAGCATCGCGGCCAGGGCGTGGGTGAATTCGTGCCCGAGCACGTAAAGCCACATCGTCCGCGGCAAGAGGAAGAAGATCAGCAGCCAGGTCGCGAAGCCCGCGCCGAAGCTGATCGCCCAGCCCTCCCGCCACGGTCCCGCCGAGGCCGCCGCCCGCGCCAAATCGATCAGCGTCCAGATTTCGCCCGCGACCAGCGGCGCCAGGGCCAGCGCGATGACGAACTTGAAAAGTTTCGCGAGCACTCCATTAGAAAAGCCGGTCTTCCGCGGGTTGTCGACTTCAGAGGTCTGGCGGGAAAAACAGGACCCCGGGGGTCTCATAAGCCCCATCCATCCTATCCGCCGCCGACCCGGCGCAAAAAAGCCTGCAAATTTGTTTTTATGCCAGGCCGAAACTCCTCCATGATTTTCCTTCGCCATGGCCGCCCCCAATCTCGTTTACTTTGATCTGGAAACCCAGAAAAGCGCCGCGGAAGTCGGCGGCTGGCACAACAAGCGCGCGATGAAAATCGCCTTGGGCGTTACTTATAGCACGCTTCGCGGCACATACGAAATCTACCTCGAGGACGATATCCACGCGCTCCTGCGGGAACTTCAGCGCGCCGACCGGGTGATCGGTTACAACGTGATCGACTTCGACTTCGAGGTGCTCGCGCCCTATGCCGTCTTCGATTTAAGCCAGGTGCCGGTGCTCGATCTCATGCGCGATGTGGAAAAAAACATCGGCCTGCGGGTGGGCCTCGACGCCATCAGCGAGCAGACCCTTGGCTGCGGCAAGACCGCCGACGGCATGGAGTCGCTCAAGTGGTGGAAGGAAGGCAAGCTCGCCAAGATCGCCGAGTATTGCTGCTACGACGTAAAGGCCACGCGGCTCGTCCACGAGTTCGGCCTCCGGTACGGCTGCGTCTTTTATTTCAGCAAGAAGACGCAGCGCCGCGAAAAGGTGGCGGTGAATTGGGCGTAGCCATGCTCGTAAGAGCGTGGCCTATTGGATATACGGATGCTTCTCGCCGCCGGGATCGGGCTTGGGCCTGAGCCGTTTGAGAAAGGGAAGATATTTATCGATGGGGACCTCGATCTCGTCCCCGCGCAGTCCGGGCTTGATCCCGGCGATCTGTTCCAGGGCCTCGGCGATTCCTTCCTGGAGCAGCCTCAGGCAAAATTTCACGGGCTTGGGCCGGGCGGGCAGATTGATGATCAGGCTCCGGCCGCGCACGCCGGCCTCGGCGCGGGACAAGACGGAGACCTTGAATCGTTCGTACGAATAGTAGCGCATGATTTCGCCGAAGCCCGGCAATTTGCGGTCGGCCACATCGAGTGTGACGTCCGGGACGATATCGTTGGGGCCGGGTCCGGTGCCGCCCAGGGTGAGGACGAGCGGGCATTTTTCGTCGTCGCACAGGCGGACAAGCGCTGTGCGAAGCTGCTTGCGGTCGTTCGGAACGTGGATCGGGACGAATGTTGAAGGCTCGGAGAAAATGGAGGAGATGACGCGTTCCACGTCGGCCCCGAGTTTGTCGTGAGCGGCGCCGGGCGCATCCGGATCGAGAAGCGTGATGCGTCCGATTTTCATGCGTATTCCATCTTTATCCCTTTAGCCGCGAAAGAACACAAAGAACTTTTCCTCGATGATCAGCTTCCAGCCTGCCCCATTTCAGCTTTTGCCTTCGCGCGGACCAACCGGCAGGCCAGTTGGACGGCGGCCAGCATGCTGCGGTGATCGGCCTTGCCTTGGCCGGCGATTTCCACGGCGGTGCCGTGATCGGGCGACGTGCGGATGATCGGCAGCCCGAGCGTGACGTTCACCCCGGTCTGAAACGCGACCAGCTTGAACGGGATCAGGCCCTGGTCGTGGTAGGCGCAGATGACCGCGTCAAAGGCCTTCTTCCGCACCGCGTAATAAAAAATCGTGTCGGCGGGCGCATGGAACAGCGCGATATTTTCCTCGCGCAGTTTTTCGCGCGCCGGTTGCACGATGCGCATGTCTTCGTCTCCAAACATGCCCGCTTCGCCCATATGTGGGTTGACCGCCGCGAACGCCAGGCGCGGTTTGGCGATGCCGCGTTGCTGGAGAAACCGCCGCGTGATTTTCGTCACCTGAACGATCCGTTCCGGCGTCAGGCGCGCCAGTGCTTCCTTGAGCGAGCAATGATTCGTGCACAACGCGACGGTGAGTTTCGGATCGGTCAGCGCCATGACCGCCGCGTCGTCGGGAAGACCGCAGGCGCGCGCGAGAAATTCGGTTTGCCCCACGAAATCGCGTTGCAGATGCGCAAGGGTTTCCTTTTGCACCGGCCCCGTCACCATCGCGGCGAACCGGCCGCTCAAGCAGCCTTGCGCCGCTTCTTCGAGAGCGTTCAGGGCCGAGCGCGCCGAGATGCGCGATAACTTGCCGGGTTGAATGCCCCGCCCGTTCTCCTTCCCGAGCACCTCGAAGCGAAAGCCTTTTTCTTTTCGCAGGCGGGGATCGCGCAGGGTTTTCGCGACGACTTCCGGCCCGATGCCGGCGGGATCGCCCAGGGTGATGGCGATGGTCGGAACGGCGTGAGCACTAGGACTCATAGGACAAATGTGACGAATGGGGCGAATGGGGCGAATGGGGCGAATGGGGCGAATAGGACGAATAGGACGAATAGGACGCGGACCTAGGAGAGTCCCATGTGTCCTATAAGTCCTATTTGTCCCATGGCTTACAGGAACATCTTGATGAAGGCCTTGGCGCGCAGGCTGTCGAGCCATTGCTGCTGCCGGACCTGGCTCTCCTCGTTGATCACCGTCTGCTCGATCTGGGCGCGCACATTTTCGAGCGGCGTCACGGCCGATTTTTTCCGGTCTTCCACCTGGACGATGTAGTAGAAGCCGTCCGAGGTCGTGACCACATCGGTATGCTGGCCGGGTTGCAGCTTGGCGACGGCGTCCCATAAATCGGGCCGGATCGCGGTCTTGCCGTTTTGCGTCACCCAGCCAAGTTCGCCGCCGTCGTCCTTGTTTCCGGCCTCGGAATAGGACTTGGCCAGATCGGCGAAATCCGAGCCGGTGTCGAGTTTGTAGAGAATTTCCTTCGCGATTTCCTCCTGCGGATCGTAGGTGATCTGCTTGCCGTCCGGGCCCGTTTTTTGGGACGGGAACAGCGCCTTGCGCAGGACGATCGTGCTGACCTTGATCTGCTCGTCCTGCTGGAAGAGCCGCAGGTTCTGCTGGTAATACTGCTCGATCTGGTAGGGCGAAACGAGAACGGTCTGGACGACATTCTTGTTGCGCATGTAGCCGACGATCGCGTTGTCCTGGATTTCGTCCTTGAACTTTTGCATGGTCACGCCGCGTTCATAGAGCGTCTTGATGAAGGCCACGCGGTCGCCGCCGTATTGATCGCGAATGATGTCGCTGATTCGTTCGTTGGTGTAGGTATCGGGAATAAAGCCGCCCTGGGTCTTGAAGTCCTGGATGATCAGCTCGCGGTCGATCAACGCCTTCAGGACGTTGAGCTTGGCCTCCTTCACGCGCTGAAAAAGCTCCTCGCCCTGGAGGTTTTGGCGCAGGAGTTTTTCCGTTTCCTCCACCTGCTGATTGATCTGAACGTAGGTGATGACCTTGTCGTTGACGACGGCGGCGATGCCGTCGGCGAGAATCTGCCCGCGCGCGGCAGGTACCAGGGAAAAGGCCATCGCCGCCCACACAAACAAGTGGACGACCGCGGGCAACCGAAAGTAACGGGCGCGCCGGACAACCCCTATGGCGAGCTCTTCAAGGAAACGATCCATGACAATATTTCTTTCAGCCTAGAAATTGCATCGCGGGCGGTCAAGCGGGGAAACTTGCCGCTTACCATGATGTAATCCTGCCCCTGCTGAAGCATCAGCTTCTCTTCCTGCGTTTCGACGACGCGGATCCGCGCTTGCGCCGCGGCGATTTTGATTTCCGTGGCCAGCAGCAGGCGCTCGACCGCGGGCGGCCAGGGACCATGCCGGTCGCGCCATTCGAGCCGCAATTTTTCCAGGTCCTCCGGGCTGTTGGCCTCCGCGATGCGCCGGTAGCCTTCCATCCGCCAGCGGCTTTCGGGCAGGTAGGCGCGGGGAAGAAACGCCCCGGCCCGGCCCGCCCTTTCGTCCTCGTCGTTTTCCTGCCAGGCGAGGAAATCGAGCTGTAATTTGGTTTCGACCAGGCGTCCGGGCTTTTCCCCCTTCATCCGCGCCACCGCCGTTTTCAGCAACTGGCAATAGAGATCGAAGCCGACCGCCGTGATGTGCCCGCTCTGCGCCGTGCCGAGCAGGTTGCCCGCGCCGCGAATCTCCAGGTCCCGCATCGCGATCTTGAAGCCCGCGCCGAGCTGCGAATATTGCCTGATGGCCGACACCCGCCTTTTCGCGTCGCCGACGGTCATCAAATGGCGCGGCAGGAAAAGATAGGCGTAGGCCTTGTGCTGCGCGCGGCCCACGCGGCCCCGCAACTGGTAGAGATCGGCCAGGCCAAACCGGTCGGCGCGGTCGATGATGATCGTGTTCGCGTTGGGGATGTCGAGGCCGCTTTCGATGATCGTGGTCGAGAGGAGCACGTCGGTTTCGCCCGCCACGAAGCGCGCCATGACGTCTTCCAGCTCATCCGCGTCCATCTGCCCGTGCCCGACCTCGATGCGCGCCTTCGGCACGAGCAGCTTGAGCTTTCGCGCGACCTCCTGGATGGAATGAATCCGGTTGTGCAGGAAATAAACCTGCCCGTTCCGCGCCATTTCCCGCTCGATGGCCTCGCGGATCACGCGCTCGTCGTAAGGCGCGACGATGGTCTCGACCGGGTGCCGGTTGGGCGGCGGGGTCTCGATCGTGCTCATGTCGCGCGCGCCGGTGAGCGAGAGATAGAGCGTGCGGGGAATCGGCGTTGCCGAGAGGGTGAGCACGTCGACGAGCCGGAAGAGCTGCTTGAATTTTTCCTTCTGCTTCACGCCGAAGCGCTGCTCCTCGTCCACCACGACCAGCCCGAGTTCCTTGAATTTGATATCCTTCGAGAGCAACCGGTGCGTGCCGATCACCACGTCGACCGAGCCGTCCTTGAGTCCTTCGATGGTCCCGCGCTGACTTTTGGCCGACTGCAACCGGCTCAGGCAATCGACGCGGACCGGGTAGGACGCATACCGTTCGCGCAGGTTTTTCCAGTGCTGCTCGGCCAGGATCGTCGTGGGCACGAGAAACGCCGCCTGCTTGCCCTCCTGCACCGCCTTGAAGACGGCGCGGATCGCGATCTCGGTCTTGCCGAAACCGACGTCGCCGCAAATGAGCCGGTCCATCGGGCGCTTGCTTTCCATGTCCCGCTTCGTTTCCAAAATGGAGCGCGCCTGGTCCTCCGTCTCCTCGTAGACGAACGCCTCTTCGAATTCGCGCTGCCAGTCGGTGTCGGGCGGATAGGCGTGACCCGGCAGCGAGTCGCGTTCGGCCTGCACGCCGAGCAGTTGCGCGGCGTAATCCATCACCGCTTTTTGCGCGGAAATCCTGGCCCGCTCCCAGCGCGAGCCGCCCAGGGTGTCCAACGGCGGATGCCGCCGGCCCACGCCGACATATTTCGTCACGAGATACGATTGCTCGACCGGGACGTAGAGTTTGCTCTGTTCGGCGAACTCGAGCACGAGGACTTCGGAACCTTGATTGGGTGGGGACGGCAGTCCGCCCTCCGCAGGAGTGCCGTCCGATTCATTCGTCGGACGCGAAGGGACTCGCGTCCCTACCTCGGTCCCCGGCAGCGTCGTCACTCCCTTGTAGAGCGCGATGCCGTGGTGGAGATGCACCACGTAATCGCCCTCCGCGATTTCGGTGAAGTCGAGCGCCTGGTGCTGGCTGCGCAGGCCCACCAGCCGCTCCTGTTGCCGCAGCGCCCGCAAGGTTTGGTAGCGCCCGAAAATCTCGGCATCGCTCAAGACCACCAGTTTGCCCGCGGGCCAGACGAAGCCCCGCAAAAGGGGCCGCAGGAGGAAGGTGATCGCCTCGACCGGAATCCGCGCGTCGTGGAGAATTTCCTGGAGCCGTTTTTGCTCGCCTTCGTTGTTGCAGAAAATCGCCACTTCCCAACCCTCGGCCAGCCAGTCGCGCAGGTGGTCGAGAAAAAGATCGCGGCGATTTTCCTGGAGGATGAAGTCGCCGCGCGGCGCGTGGAGAAAATCGTGCGCGAAAAAGGTGATATCTTCCGTGGGTAGCCGCCGCTGTCCCAGCGGCGGAGGTTCGTGCATGGAAATATCCGACTGAACCGCCGCTGGGACAGCGGCGGCTACCAACTCCACCGTCACAAATCCCTCCGGCAGATAATCGCGCAAGGTGGCCGGATCATCGGCCCCGCCGCCGAACCCCGGGCCGGCCAGGCTGACCTCCGCCGTTTTGAGGGGCTGCACCGAACGCTGCGCATCGACGTCGAATTCCCGGAGTGAAATCAGTTCCTCGTCCTCCCATTCGGCGCGCAGCGGACGCTGGGCGTCCCACGAAAAAATATCGACCACCGCGCCCCGCACGCTGAACTGGCCCCGCTCCTGCACCTGCGCTTCGCGGATATAACCGGCCTCCTGCAATTGCCGGAAAAGCCCCTCGCGGTCGAGGTGCGTGTTCTTCGCCAGCTTCAGCCGCCGGCCCCTCAGCACCTCGGGTTTGGGCAGGGCCTGCTCCGCCGCGCGGGCCGTGGCCAGCACCACGCCCGCGAAGCCGGAGGCGAGCCGGTTCAAGGCGGACAACCGCTCCGCCGAGGCTTCGGGATCGGGCAGCGTCTCGGCAGTGGGCGCCTCCACCTGCGGAAAGAAAAGATGCGGGGCGTCCCAGGCCTCGAGGTCATTGGCGAGGTCCTCCTGGGCTTTCACTCCCGCCGCCAAAGCGAGGAAAGTCTGTTTCGGGGCGAGGCGCGCCAGCGCGGCCAGGAGAAAGGCCTGCGCGGAGGCCGGAAGATGCCCCAGCGAAAGGGACCCGGTGCTCTGGGCAATTTCCTTCAGCTCGCGCGGGTTCATCCAGCGCTGAAAGGTCTTCTCGAAACGGGAACTCATGGGGAAAACAGGCAGCCCATCAAGTTGCCTGATGCGCCGGGCTAAGCAAGCTCCCGCGGAGTACAGAAACGCTTCGTCAGCAGGATACTGCCGTGCTTGCCCCAGGGAAAAATCCTTTCGGCGTGACCTGCGCCGATTTTTCGGACAGCCTCTGGGCATGACTCCGATCCGCAAGTTGATCATCGCCTTTTGGATCTTCATTGGATGCATGCTCCTCTGGCAGTTTTATAGCTATAATCAGGGGCTCAAGGAGGCGGCGATCTCGCATCCTACGCAGGAACACTTTTTTTTCTACAATACGAACCCCGGTGGCGCCCCTGCCGCCCCGGCGCAACCGAAGCACAACGGGCCCGATGTTCAGCAGACCGGCTTTTCGGTCGAGAACAATGCGCCCGGCAGGGGGAGCTTCACCTGCCATGTGACGCTCAAGAATCTGGGCAACGCCAAGGCGGTGGGCGTCCAGCTCTGGGTTCGGCCCTATCGCGGAATTACGCGGGGTGACGTGGATGAAGGCCATGCGGACATGTCCACCTTGAGCGACACTGATCCGATCGCCCAAATTGGCCAATGGGTCTCCTTTCCCGATCTGGCTCCGGGCGAGTCGAGCACGCAGAGCGTGGTTTTTCTCAGCCGGGGCGACGTGACGCCGGGGACCAATCCCAATCCGGAAATTCATTTTCAAACCGAGAAGGCCAAGCCGTAAATCCCGCGCGCAGCCGCCGATTGATCCTCCGCCCTGCCATGAGTTCCAAAAAACGCGTCGTCATCCTCGGCTCGACCGGCTCGATCGGGGAAAGCGCCCTGAAGGTCGCCCGCGACATTCCCGACCGCATGGAGGTGATCGGCCTGGCGGCGGGCCGCTCCTCGCGGGCGCTGCTGGCCCAGGCCGCCGAATTCAAGCCGCGCGCCGTGGCTCTTTACGACCCGGCGGAACTCGACGCCATCCGGGGCCATCTTCCGTCGGGGACGGCCTGTCACGCCGGGCCCGGGGGCCTGATCGAGCTGGCGACGATGCCCGAAGCCGACATGGTGCTGATTTCCATCGTGGGCACCGCGGGCCTGGCCCCCGCGCTCGCCGCGATCCGCGCGGGCAAGGACATCGCCGTCGCGAGCAAGGAAATCCTGGTCATGGCGGGGGAGGAAGTCACCCGCGAAGCCGCGAAGCATCACGTCGCCATCCTGCCGGTCGACAGCGAGCACAATGCCATTTTCCAGTGCCTGGTCGGGGAGCCGACGCGGCACATCCGCCGCCTGATCCTCACCGCATCGGGCGGCCCGTTCCGCAAAACGCCCGCGTCCGAGCTGCCGAAGGTCACGCCCGCGCAGGCGCTCAAGCATCCGACGTGGAACATGGGCCGCAAGATCACCATCGACTCGGCGACGCTCTTTAACAAGGGCCTCGAGATGATCGAGGCGCGCTGGCTTTTCGGGGTGCCCATGAGCCAGGTCGATGTCGTTGTTCACCCGCAGAGCATCGTCCATTCGCTGGTGGAATTCGTCGACGGTTCGCAACTCGCGCAACTAAGCCATTCCGACATGTGTTTCCCCATCCAGTACGCGGTGACCTACCCGGACCGGCTGCCGAACCGGCTCAAGCCGCTCTGCCTGGCCGAAATGGGATCGCTCACCTTTGAGGCGCCCGATCCCGAGAAATTTCCCGCGTTGCGGCTCGCCCGCGAGGCCGGCACGACCGGCGGCACGCTGCCCGCCGTGCTCAACGCCGCGAACGAGATCGCCGTGCCCGCTTTTCTGGACGGCAAGATTCTTTTCCCCGCCATCTGGCACACGGTCGAGGCGGTGATGAAGCGGCACACGACGGTCGAGCACCCGAGCCTCGACGAGATCCTCAAGGCCGACGCCTGGGCCCGCGCCGCCGCGCAGGAGGAAGTCGCGGGGCATGCCATCGAGTGTCCGTAATTAGCGCCGATCAGACCCCGTCGATGACCAAGTTGAACCGCTTTCCCTTTATTGAGCGGAAAGTACGGAAACCGCGCCGATCCAGCGTGCAGATGTCGTAGTGACCAAGTTTGTCCGCCAGAAGCACGAGCGTCGCGTCGGCGAAATCCATCGGCGTGTCGGCGTATTTGGTCATCAAGACGACGGTGCGCTGCAAATCTTCCGGCTGGCAACATTCAACGATCTTCGCGCTGTTGGCCTTGCAAAATTCGAGGAAAAGCGTCGGTCCGTTGGCATAATCAACCAGAAAGTGCATGGCCTCGCCAATCACAGCGCCGGTGGTGAACAACTGGCCGCTGAAGCTGTCGAGCGCTTCGACGCACCGATCATGGGACGGGTCGCGAAGATTGAGGTAGGCAACGATCGGACCCGTATCCAAAAGGCATATCTTCACGACCGCCAATTTCGCTCTCGAATCCGTTTACTCCACTCGTCCGGCGGCCGGATCGCAGGACCCAGCGCGCCTTTCAGATGGCCGATGCGCTCACCAAGAGGCCTTGGTTCAAGTTCACGATCCAACATCTCGCGCACAAGCTCGGATTCGCTTTGGCCCAGCGCTCGGGCCTTGCCGCGAAGTTTATCCCGCTGTTTTTTATCCAGTCGAATCGTTAGCGATGTGGTCATCGCAATCAGCATGAGATACCGTAAGACAGTTGCAAGACAAATTCCAAAAAGGCATGTCTTCCGTTGCAATCTTTTAACTACAGCGAATGGGCAATTTGCGGTATATTGAGTTGCTTGTCGTAATCAACCTGCGTCCGCCCGAACATCTTTTCCCCATGAACAGCAGCCTCCCCCCGTCGCCTGAAAAAGCGGCTCCCGCATCCATCCCGCCGCCGCGTGACGTTAGTTTTTGGATAGTGCTCGTTATCATCCCCGCTATCCTCATTGCTCTCGGGGTTCACAACGGCGCGGAATCCTTGTTTTTCTCCCTCGTCACCTTTCTCGAAGTCGTTCTCCTCTTTAACATCCTCATCATCGTCCACGAATTGGGCCATTTCCTCGCGGCGAAATGGTGCGGCCTCAAGATCGACAAATTCGCGATCTGGTTCGGCAAGCCGCTCTGGTCCCAAAAAGCCGGCGGCGTGGAGTACATCCTCGGCTCGATTCCCGCCGGCGGTTATGTGGCGCTGCCGCAAATGGCCCCGATGGAAGCCATCGAAGGCAAGACCGATACGCCCCGGGAAGAGCTT
Source organism: uncultured Verrucomicrobiae bacterium (assembly GCA_963702985.1). Taxonomy (GTDB): domain Bacteria; phylum Verrucomicrobiota; class Verrucomicrobiia; order Methylacidiphilales; family UBA1321; genus JABDGH01. The sequence continues at coordinate 2,320,293 of OY969777.1, read as the reverse complement.
CCGCCCGCGTCGCCCTGGCAGAAGATCATCGTGGCGTTCGCGGGGCCGCTTTTCAGCTTCGGGCTCGCGCTGGTTTTCGCCGTCATCGTCTGGATCGTGGGCAAGCCGGTCAGCTATCCCGAAGCGACCACGACGGTCGGTTTCGTGGCGCCGAACGATCCCGCGGCCAAGGCAGGGATTTTGCCGGGCGACAAGATTCTTTCCATCGACGGCCATCCGATCAGCCACTTCATGGGCATGGGCGATTCGGTCATCTGGCGCATCGTGACCAGCACGGCCGAGACCATTCCGATTGAAGTCCAGCGCGGCTCCGAGACCCTTGACTTTCAGGTCGCGCCGCGGAAGGACCTCGAACACGCGCACGCGTGGTATCAGCGCAGTTCCACGCGCAAAATCGGCATCGGACCTGCCCAGGAGTCCCTGATCATCAAGAAAATCCTGCCGGACAGCCCGGCGCTCGTGGCGGGCCTGAAGCAGAAGGACCGGATCACGCAAATGAACGGTCAGCCGATCTACTCCTCGGCCGCGATCGATTCTTGGCTGAAGGACCATCCCTTCGATCCGATCCAATTTCAGGTGGTCCGCGACGGCGTGACGAACACGGTCACCGTCCAACCCGAAAAGCCGATCTCGCCCTCGCCCATGCCCAAGGACGCGCCGCAGACCGACATCGGCATCGACGAGTGGGAAAACAGCGTCCAGTTGATTCATCCGACCCCATTTCAGCAGGTGAGGGAAAGCGTGCAGGCGGTCGCGGGCACCTTGTCGGCGCTATTTGCGCCCCACTCAAATATCGGCGCGTCGCAGCTCAGCGGCCCGGTCGGCATCATGAACATCTTCTTCGCCGTGCTCAGCAGTGAAAACGGCTGGCGCTACGCGCTCTGGCTCGCCGTTCTCATCAACGTTAACCTCGCCATGCTCAATCTCTTTCCGCTGCCCGTTCTTGACGGAGGCCACATCGCGCTTTCGATCATCGAGTGGATTCGCCGCCGTCCGCTGAGCATGCACATCCTCGAGCCGCTGCAAACGGCCTGCGCCATCGCCCTGATCGGCTACATGGCCTTCATTACATTCTTCGACGTCCAGGACTCGGGCAAGATGGCCTTCGGCTCCGGCGGCGGCGAAATCAAATTCGCCCCGAAGCCGGCGGGGCCATAAATGACCCGCTGGTATTATATCATCGGAATGTTCCTCCTCATTCTGTCGTTGGCCACATACGAATGTTGGATAATGGGTGATTCCTACATGTCCGAGAATCAATCCGAGTACTACTATGACGATTACCGTTACAATTATTTCCAAAAAACGTGCGAATGGGTGACGACTCCGGGCCTGATAGCCGCCTTTCTCGTTTTCGACCGCACAGACATCCCCGAGAAGGAGCCTGACTCATGGGAAGTGGCGTGGCTCGTCGTGCCGAGCGCAGCGATTATCTGGACAGGTTTGCTTTTCGGTAGTTGGTTAGCGTTCCGTTCTTTAGTGCGCCGCTACATCTCTCCCCGTCCGCCTATCCCAACGGGATAGTAATCATATAGCCCAGGGTTGCGAGGAACGAGCTACCCTGGGTATGTGTAAGCTGGCTCCCTACCCTGAAAGGGTTGTATCTGCCTCAAGTCCGCGATCGATTCAACCCTTTCAGGGTAGCCCCCCGATCATCAACCCAGGGTAGGCGTTGCTACGCCTACCCTGGGCTATACGATCCAACCCCTTTGGGGTTGTCGCGTTGCGTCATTGAAAAAGGACACCGTGGGTAAGTTGGGCGGAAGCTGCATCCCGCGAGCTTGCCCTCGCGCCCGTTCGATTCTAGACTATCCGCGCCATGTCGCCCGTTCCTTACTGCCATAATCCCTACCACTATCAGCGCCGCCTTTCCCGCGAGGTCAAGGTCGGCAAGGTCGGCATCGGCGGCGCCAACCCGATCCGCGTCCAGTCGATGCTCACCTGCGACACCATGGACACGCGTGAATGCGTCAAGCAGACCCTCGACCTCGTCAAGGTCGGCTGCGAGATCGTCCGCATCACCGCGCCGACGGTGAAGGACGCGGCCAATCTCAAGAACATCAAGGCCGAACTCCTCGCCGCCGAGTGCGACGTGCCCATCGTCGCCGACATCCATTTCAAGCCCGACGCCGCCATGGAAGCCGCGCAATGGGTCGAGAAAGTGCGCGTCAACCCCGGCAACTTCGCCGACAAAAAGAAATTCGCCATCCGCGAGTACACCGACGACCAGTACGACGAGGAACTCGCGCGCATCGACGAGACCTTCAAGCCGCTGGTCGACCTCTGCAAGGCAGCGCGGCGTCGCCATGCGCATCGGCACCAACCACGGCTCGCTTTCCGACCGCATCATGAACCGCTTCGGCGACACGCCCGCGCGGCATGGTCGAGAGCGCGGTCGAGTTCGCCCGCATCGCCCGCAAGTACGGCTACCACGATTTCATTTTCTCGATGAAGTCGAGCAACCCGAAGGTGATGATCAACGCCTACCGGCTGCTCGCCGCGCGCCTGCTCGAACTCGGACCCGACTGGAATTACCCGCTCCACCTCGGCGTGACCGAGGCCGGCGACGGCGAGGATGGCCGCATCAAGAGCGCCATCGGCATCGGCGCGCTGCTGGCCGACGGCATCGGCGACACCATCCGCGTCTCGCTCACCGAGGACAGCGTGCACGAAATCCCCGTGGCGCGCGCGCTGGTCGCGCTCACCGCGCATCACGCCAAGGACGAGCTTCCGCCCCAGCAACCGCCGCTCAGCTTCGACCCGTTCGTCTTCGCCCGGCGCGCGTCCGAATCGCTCGCGGCCGGCGAGGGGACCGTCGGCGGACCGTCGATCTCGACCCGCGTCGGCGCCACGCTCGACACCTTCGCAGCCATCGAGCACAAGCGCGTCCAGCTCGGCGATCTCTTCCCCGATTTCGTGATCGAAAAGGAATCGATCATCCAGGTCGATCCGTTCGACGACAAGGCCCTCGATTTCCTCGCCACCGCGCACGCCGCGCACCTCGTCACCATCGCGGACGGCTGCACGCTCTCGCCCATCGTCGCCTACCGCTATCTCGCCGCGCAGATTCCCGCGAAGCACCCGATCCTGCTCAAGGACACCTTCAACCCGCCCGCGCCCGGCGCCAAACCCGACGTCCTCGACACCATGCTCAGCGCCGCGGCGAACATCGGCGCGCTGCTCTGCGACGGCATCGGCGACGCCATCCTCGTCCGCGGCGAACCGGGCCCCGGCGCGAGCGTCCGCCTCGCCTTCAACATCCTGCAATCGGTCGGCAACCGCATCTTCAAGACCGATTACGTGGCGTGCCCCTCCTGCGGCCGCACGCTCTTCAATCTCCAGACCACCACGGCGAAAATCCGCGAATCGACCAACCACCTCAAGGGCGTGAAAATCGCCATCATGGGCTGCATCGTCAACGGCCCCGGCGAAATGGCCGACGCCGATTTCGGCTACGTCGGCGGCGCGCCCGGCAAGGTCAACCTCTACATCGGCAAGACGCCCGGTGAAATTCAACATCCCCGAAGGCGAAGCCGTCGAGCGCCTCGTCGACCTCATCAAGGAAAACGGCAAGTGGGTCGACGCGCCCGTCCCCGTCGCGGCTTCTTGAATTTTGACGGAATTACGGAATTACGGAATTTTCGGAATTAACGGAATTTACAGAATGAAGATTCTGTCATCCTGAACTTACTGCCGTCCGTCAGTCAGTTCAGTCTCCCCTAATCCTGTAAATCTTGTTAATCCTGTCCAAAAACTTTCCCTGTCTTCCCCCTTAAAAAATTCCGTTAATTTCGAAAATTCCGTAATTCCGTCAAAATTCCCAAACCTTTCGCCAATGACTTCCTCCGCCATCCGCCAGAGCTTCCTCGATTTCTTCCGCGAAAAGCAGCCACACCATCGTCCCTTCCAGTTCGCTGCTGCCCGACGCGCCCAATCTCCTCTTCACCAACGCTGGCATGAACCAGTTCGTGCCCATCTTCCTCGGCCAGACGCCGTGTCCCTACCGCCCCGCGCGCGCCGCCGACACGCAAAAGTGCATCCGCGCCGGCGGCAAGCACAACGACCTCGAAGACGTCGGCTTCGACACCTATCACCACACCTTTTTCGAAATGCTCGGCAACTGGTCCTTCGGCGATTACTTCAAGAAGGAAGCCATCGCGTGGGCGTGGGAACTCGTCGTGGGCCGCTGGAATTTTCCCGCCTCGCGCCTCTACGCCACCGTTTACAAGCCGGGCGAGGGCGACCCGGCCAGCTTCGACCAGGAAGCCTACGATCAATGGGCCGCGATCTTCATCGCCGCCGGACTCGATCCCGCCATCCACATCGTCAACGGCAATAAAAAGGACAACTTCTGGATGATGGGCGACACCGGCCCGTGCGGACCCTGCTCCGAGCTGCACGTCGATCTCACGCCCGGCCCGCGCGATCTCGACGTCCGCGCGCCAGAAGTCGGGCCGCGAACTGGTCAACAAGGGCGACGCCCGCTGCATCGAAATCTGGAACCTCGTCTTCATCCAGTTCAACGCGAATCCCGACGGCACGTTCGGCCCGATCTCCCCGCGAAGCACGTCGACACCGGCATGGGCTTCGAGCGCGTCGTCTCGATGATCCAGGGCACGAAGGGCCTGACCGATTTCAGCGAGAGGATTTCGAACTACGAAACCGACGTTTTCCGCCCCATCTTCGACGAGTTGGAAAAGCTGACCGGAAAAAAGTACAGCTCGACGCTGCCCGCCTCGGCGCAAAACGAAACCGAGCAGGAAAAGATTGATGTGGCCTTCCGCGTCATCGCCGACCACATCCGCACGCTCAGCTTCTCCATCGCCGACGGCATCCAGCCCAGCAACGAGGGCAGGGGCTATGTGCTCCGCCGCATCCTCCGCCGCGCCGTCCGCTACGGCCGCAATCTCGGCCTGAGGGAGCCGTTTCTCGGCAAACTCGTCGCTGTCCTCGGCGCCACCATGGGCCGCATCTTTCCCGAAGTCGTCGCCAAGGCCGACCTCATCCGCAAGACCCTCACCAGTGAAGAAGAGAGCTTCTTCCGCACGCTGGAACGGGGAATTGAGCTTTTTGAGTCTGTCATCCTGAGCTTGTCGAAGGATCAGTTCGGTAAGGTAGCCGCCGCTGACCCAGCGGCGGACCGCCGCTCGGAGAGCGGCGGCTACCACGGATTCCCCGGCTCCGAAGCCTTCAAGCTATATGACACCTACGGCTTCCCTCTCGACCTAACCGAACTCATGGCTCGCGAACGCGGCATGGCAGTCGACGTTGCAGGATTCAATCGCCTGATGGAGGAGCAAAAAGCCCGAGGCAAAGCGGCTCAGAAGAAAGAACAGATTAAAGTTGATATCGGATACGGCGACTCAACCAAGAATACCGAGTTTGTCGGTTACGAGAAACTAGAGATAGAGGTGCCACTGGCTGGGACAACGGTTGGCCATACAGGCGATCGCGCTGAATCGGAATCAACAGTCTTTTCAGTTTACTTCGACAAAACTGTTTTCTACGCAGAAATGGGCGGCCAGGTCGGAGATATAGGTGAGATCGAATACGGAGGGGCAGTTTATCGTGTAAGAGATACACAAAAGTCTTCGACGCTACCAATCGTGTTGCACGTTATCGAAGGAAAGAAGGATATTTTTCGGGCACTTGGGACACCAGCAACACTCCGAGTAGACGCCCCCCGCCGCCAAAAAATCGAAGCGCATCATTCGGGGACGCATCTGCTGAACTGGGCGTTGCGGAAAGTCCTCGGCAATACGATCACGCAAAAGGGTTCCTATGTCGGGCCGGACCGGTTGCGATTCGACTTTTCGCATGGCGGGGCGCTGACGCCGGAGGAACTCGCCGAAGTCGAAAGGCTCGTGAACGACCAGATCGAAGCGGATGTGCCGGTGACGTGGGACGAACGCCCCTACGCGGAAGTGAAGGGCGATCCGAGCATCCTGCAATTCTTCGGCGAGAAATATGGCGACACGGTGCGCGTAATTTCCATCGGCGATTTCTCGAAGGAGCTTTGCGGCGGCACGCATGTCCGGCAATCGGGCAAGGTCGGCTATTTCAAGATTCTCCACGAGGCCGCGATTGCCGCGGGGATTCGGCGCATCGAGGCGGCGAGCGGCGATGCTTTGAGAGCGCACCTGGAAGAGCTTTTGCGCAAGCAGGACGAACAACTCGCCTCGGCGGTAGCCGCCGCTGTCCCAGCGGCGGTGCCTTCCTCGGTCGAAGCCGTACTGACCGCCGCTAGGGACAGCGGCGGCTACCACGGAGCTGCCTCGGAGAGCCTCCGCGACCTCTGGCAACTTTACAAAGATGGCGAGAAGCTTCTCCACGACATGGCCGCCCAACGCGCCCAGCACGAAAAGGACGAGGCGAAGCGCCAGGAGGCCGCGTTCCAAAAGCGCGCCGCCGCCGATGCGCCCGCGCTCATCGCCGACGCCGCGACGATAAGCGGCATTCCCTTTCTCGCGCACCGGGTCGCGGACGCGCCCGCCGCCTATCTGCCCGCGCTGGCCGACGCGCTCAAGACGCGGTGGCAGGGCGTGGCCGTTCTCGCGGCGGTCGATCAGGGCAAGGTCGCGCTGCTCGCCGCCGTGGCCCCGGCTTACGCGAAAAAAATTCAGGCGGGAAAGATCATCCAGGCCATCGCGCCGCTGGTGGGCGGAAAGGGCGGCGGCCGGCCCGAATTGGCGCAGGGCGGCGGGACGAATCCGGAGGGCGTGGCGGCCGCGCTCGCGAAAGCGGAGGAATTGGTGCGTGGAATTTGAGGTAGCCGCCGCTGTCCTCAGCGGCGGTACAGTAAAAAATTCCTTCATCCTGAGAGCTGAGCTTGTCAAGGCCAGACGATTTTAAGCCACCGATGCCATTTAGGACATGCAATGCTAACGCCATCTCGCCTTTTCGTGCGATGATGGTGGCATGAATAGTCACCTTCATCTCGATTTCCGGGGTTCCGCATGAACCCTCTTCGCGAATCCGATACGTCTGATTCGCCTGATTCGTTTATTTTTGCGCATCAGATCACGAATCCGGCGCCCTTCAGCGTCTATCACGACATTGCAGAAGACGCTAGTCTTGGTAATCTAGCCGGATGAAAGCACTAGCCAAAAAGCGCGCGCCGAAAAAAAAAGCACTCGGCATCGATTCGATTGACGCCGTCCTGCGCGACGTCCGCGCGGGCAAGCCGGTGATCGTGGTCGACGACGCCGAGCGCGAGAACGAAGGCGACCTGATCCTCGCGGCGGAAAAGGCGACGGCGGAGAGCGTCAACTTCATGATGCGTTTTGGCCGCGGCCTCATCTGCGCGCCGATCACGAACGAGCGCGCCGCGCGGCTTGGCCTCAACCGCATGGTCCTCGACAATCGCGAGAGCTTCAAAACCGACTTCACCGTTTCGGTCGACGCCACGGACGGCATCACCACGGGCATCAGCGCCGAGGACCGCGCGAAGACGATCCGGCTTCTCGCCGATCCGAAATCGCAGCCGGGCGACCTGGTCCAGCCGGGGCATATCTTTCCGCTGCGGGCGAAGTCCGGCGGCGTCCTTCAGCGCAGCGGACACACGGAGGCCGCGGTCGACCTGGCGCGCATGGCCGGGCTCGATCCCTCCGGCGTGCTGTGCGAGATCGTCAAGGACGACGGCACGATGGCGCGGCTGCCCGATCTCCTCCAATTCAAGAGGAAGCACAAGCTCAAGCTCTGCACGATCCTCGATCTCATCGAATACCGCCGCCGCCGCGAAAAGCTCATCGAGCTCGAGCAGCGCGTGAAGCTGCCGACCGATTTCGGCACGTTCGATCTTCTCCTTTACCGCGCCACCATGAACCAGGAGCACCACCTGGCGCTGGTCAAGGGCGACGTGGCCGACGGCAGGCCGGTGCTGGTGCGCGTCCACAGCGAATGCCTCACGGGCGATGTCTTTGGCTCGCGCCGGTGCGATTGCGGGAGCCAGCTTCACACCGCGCTGCGGCTGATCGAGCGGGAAGGGCGCGGCATTCTTCTCTACATGCGGCAGGAGGGCCGCGGGATCGGCCTCGCGGCGAAAATCCATGCCTACAAATTGCAGGAGGACGGCTTCGACACGGTGCAGGCCAACATCAAGCTCGGGTTTCCGTCCGACCTTCGCGAATACGGCCTGGGCGCGCAGATTCTTTTCGACCTCGGTGTGCGGCAATTGCGGCTGCTGACGAATAATCCGAAGAAGGTCGTGGGCCTCGCGGGCTACGGCCTAAAGATCGTGGAGACGGTCCCGATTCGCATCGAGGCGAATGTCCACAACAAGTCGTATCTCCGCACCAAGCGGACGAAGATGGGGCATAAGCTGTAGGAATCGCTACAGCTTTTATGAGACTAACGCGGATTGGAATCATGAATTTTTTATCTCGAAGCAGTTTCATCACATTTGCGCTGATGCTTGCCATCGGTCCCGTATTTGGCGAATCGACCGGTCCCGTGCCCGCGACGAGCGAAACTCCCGCCCAGCACGACGCACGGATGAAATGGTGGCGCGACGCGCGGTTCGGCATGTTCATCCATTACGGGCCGGTGACGCTCACCGGACAGGAGATCAGTTGGTCGCGTGCCAACTCGAATCCGGCATGTCCGAACCACGGCAAAACTCCGGTCGAGGTCTACGATAACCTTTATAAAAAATTCAATCCCACGAGCTTCAGCGCCGCCGATTGGGCCGGCGTGGCAATAGATGCCGGCATGAAATACGTCGTGTTGACCGCGAAGCACTGCGACGGCTTCCTGCTCTGGAATTCCAAAGTTTCCGATTACAATATCACCGCGACGCCATTCAAGCGTGACCTTTGCGCCGAACTGGCCGAGGCCGTGCGCGGCGCCGGGTTGCGGTTGGGTTGGTATTTTTCGCCGATGGACTGGCGCGATCCCGATTTCCGCACGAATCGCAATCCGGCTTTTGTCACCCGGATGCAGGGTGAATTGCGTGAATTGTTAGGCCATTATGGAACGATCGATCTGCTCTGGTTTGATACCGATGGCCGCTCCGCCGATTATGATGTTCCTTCGACCTACAAGCTGGTCAAGTCGCTCCAGCCTTCCATCGTTATCGACAACCGCCTCGATATGGGAACAATGCGAGACTACTCCCGGCAGGAAATTATCCCGCCCGCGGATTATTACACGCCGGAACAACGCATTGGCGGCTATGACGACCAAAGACCTTGGGAAACCTGCATGACCCTTGGAACGCAATGGTCGTGGAAGCCCAACGACAAAATCAAATCCACATCCCAAGTGCTCTCTATCCTGGCCACGTGCGCAGGAGGGGACGGCAATTTGCTCCTCGACGTTGGCCCCATGCCGGATGGACGCATCGAGCCGCGTCAGGTCGAGGTATTGAAACAGATCGGCGCGTGGATGAAGATCAACGGCGAAAGCATCCACGGTACGCGCGGCGGTCCGTTCAAACCGGCCGATTTTGGCGCAAGCACGCGCAAGGACAAAACGATTTACGTCCACGTTTTGAAATGGCCGGATGGTCCGGTGAAGCTGCCGAAGATTTCCGCGAAGATCGTCAGCGCGACGTTGCTCAAAGGCGGCCAAGCCGAAGCGAAACAGACGGAAAATGGAATTGAAATTTCCGTCGCTCCGGCCGATCGCGACGCAAGCGACACGGTGGTCGCGCTCAGCCTGGATGCCGACGCGCTGCCAATTCCGGCGATTGCCGTGCAGCCAGCCGTCCACGCCTCCAAATAAAAATCTCCTGCGAGCGCCTAATGGCTCGACGCGTAGGCGAGCGCGCCGTCGGAGGCGTGGGTGACCAGACAGGTCGCTTCGGGCAGCGCGGCGGTCAGCGCCTTGACGACTTCCTCCTCGCGTCCCGCTTCGACCAGGTTGATCGTGGCGCCGCCAAAGCCGCCGCCGCTGAGACGCGCGCCGTAAATTCCCGGCGTCTTGCGCGCGGCTGCGACGAGCCGGTCCAGTTCCGGGCACGAATTTTCAAAGTTCACCATCGAGCTTTCGTGCGAGGCAAACATCAGTTCGCCGAACCGGGCGACGTTGCCCTTGCGCAGGGCCGCGGAACCTTCCAGCACGCGCTCGTTTTCGCCGACAACATGCAGCGCGCGGCGATAGATGCGGTCGGCGAGTTCGCTTTTGCGGGCCTTGAGCATTTCGGTCGAGGCATCGCGCAGGAAGGCCACGCCGAGGGCATGGGCCGCGGCCTCGCAGTCCGAGCGGCGCTCGTTGTATTCGCCGCCGACCAAGGCGTGCTTCACGTTCGAGTTGGCCAGGATCACGCTGACCTTGCTGTCGAGCGGGACGTGGTCGACTCCCGTGGTGCGGCAATCGATGAAGGTGGCATGGTTGGCTGTGCTCATGAGCGAGGCGATCTGATCGAGCAACCCGCAGCGGACGCCGACAAAATCGTGCTCGGCTTTCTGGGCGATGCGCGCCATTTGCATGGGTTCGAGTTTCGCGCCGAAGAGTTTCCCTAGGAACAGCACGGTGGCGTTTTCCAGCGAGGCGCTGCTGCTTAGTCCCGCGCCGAGGGGCAGGTTGCCCGAAATTTCAGCCTCGAAGCCATCGACGGGCAGGTCGTTGCGGCGAAATTGATCGACCACGCCGAGCGCATAGCGGGACCAGGGCGAGACCCGCTCGGCGGCGAGTTCGTCCAGCGCGATGATCTCCGTTTTGCCAAGCTCGCGGGAGTGAATGTGGATGATCCGGTCGCCGCGGGCGCGTCCGGTCATCGTCGTGCCGCGATCCAGGGCCAAGGCCAGGACATAGCCTTCGTTATAATCGGTGTGGTTGCCGAGAAGTTCGGCGCGTCCGGGCGCGTAGGTGGTAATCGAATTCATCGGCAGGCTTTCCTATCGCACCCATCACTTTAATCGTGGCTTATGGCTTTCGACCAGCACGATTATTGGCCTTGATGGGTAGGGACGGCAGTCCCTGCCGTCCGATCTATTGGGGGACGCGAAGGGACTCGCGTCCCTACCTTACCCCACAAACCGCTGGACGAGCAGGGTGGCGTTGTGGCCGCCGAAACCGAAGGAATTGCTCATCGCCGCATCGACGCGGGCTTCCCGGGCCTTGTGGGGCACGTAATCGAGATCGCAGGCCGGATCGGGGTTGTCGAGATTGATGGTGGGAGGCAGGATGTTCTGCTCGATCGCCTTGATGCAGAAGATGCAGTTCCGACCGCGCCCGCCGCGCCGAGCAGATGCCCGGTCATCGATTTCGTCGAGCTGACGGCAAGCTTTTTCGCATGGTCGCCGAAGACCGCCTTGATCGCCTCGGTTTCGGCCACGTCGCCGACCGGGGTGGAGGTGCCGTGGGCGTTGATGTAGTCGATCTTGTCAGCCGGCATTTTGGCGCGATTGAGCGTGTGCTGCATCGCCTTCACCGCTCCCGCGCCGCCGGGGGGAGGCGAGGTCATGTGGTAGGCGTCGGCGCTCAGGCCGTAGCCGGTCAATTCGGCGAGGATATTGGCGCCGCGCTTTTTGGCGTGTTCGAGTTCCTCGACGATGACGATGCCGGCGCCTTCGCCCATGACAAAGCCGTCCCGGTCCCGGTCGAAGGGCCGCGAAGCCCGCTCCGGCTCGTCGTTGCGGGTGCTCAGCGCGCGCATGGCGGCAAAACCGCCCATGCCGAGGGGGACGCAGGCCGCTTCGCTGCCGCCGGCGAGGATGACGTCGGCTTCGTCGTCGCGGATGAGGCGCCAGGCCTCGCCGATGCAGTTGTTGGAAGTCGCGCAGGCCGTCACGACCGCAGAAATTCGGGCCGGCAAAGCCGAACTCCATGGAGATCAGCCCGGCGGCCATGTTGCTGATCATCATGGGAATCATGAAGGGCGAGATGCGGCCGGGGCCCTTGGTGATCAAGATTTCATCCTGATCGCCCAGAGCTTTGAGGCCGCCGATGCCCGAACCGACCAAAACCCCGACGCGGTCGAGCTCCACGCCCTGCGGGTCCAGGCCGCCATGCCTGACGGCTTCCTTGGCCGAGGCCATGGCCAGTTGCGAATAACGGTCCGCCCGGCGCGCGTCCTTTTCGTTGAAGAAATGCTTGCGGGGCTCGAAGTCCTTCACCTGCGCGGCAAAGCGGCAGTCGAATTTGGAGGCGTCCCACGAGGTGATCGGGCTCACGCCGCTCTTGCCGGCGACGAGGTTGGCCCAGGTGGTGGAGACGTCCAGGCCCAGCGGAGTGACCGCACCCATGCCGGTGATGACGACGCGCCGTTGGCTCATGGGTGAAGTCTACTCGGGAAATGGGCCGCTGAGAACGAAAAAGGCAACCCTTCGGACAGGGTGCCTTGTTTCGTAAAACGGACCGGCGGCCTATTTCGAGCCCTTGTCCTCGATGTACTTGACCACATCGCCGACCGTCTGCAACTTTTCGGCCTCCTCATCGGGCACTTCGACGTTAAATTCTTCCTCAAAGGCCATCACGAGTTCAACCGTGTCGAGGGAATCGGCACCCAGGTCCTCAATAAATTTGGCCTGGAGCGTCACCTGTTCGGGGTTGACGCCGAGTTGTTCCACAATGATGTCTTTGACCTTCTCTTCAATCGACTTTTCCGCCATAAAAAATTCTAGCTCCTTTAGGTGTTCGTGCGTTGTTACGGGCGCATTGCATCTTTGGCAAACTTTTTCTTTGGGTCAAGCCCGCGCCCTCCCTTTTCTTGGGCTTGACAGTTTGCCCTTTTTCCATCCTCGCTACATGACCATGCCTCCGTCAACCGTCAAGATTTGACCGGTATATAGCTCGCCGCGGGGGAACAAAGAAAAGCCGCGACCCCGGCGACATCGTCGGGCCGGCCCAGGCGCTGCAGCGGGATTCGTTCCAATAATTTCTTGCGCAAATCGTCGCTCAGGCCGCTGGTCATGTCGGTTTCGATGAAGCCGGGACAAACCACGTTGCAGGTGATGTTGCGGGAGGCGAACTCCCGCGCGACCGACTTGCTGAAACCGATCAGCCCCGCCTTGGAGGCGGCGTAATTGGCCTGCCCGGCGTTGCCCATCAGGCCGATGACCGACGAGATGTTGATGATCCGCCCGGCCCGCTGCCGAACCATCAGCCGGCCCACGGGTTTGGTCAGGAGAAACGCCCCCTTGAGATTGGTGTCGATCACCGCGTCCCACGCCTCGCCCGACATGCGCATGAGCAGGCCGTCGCGGGTGACGCCGGCATTATTGACCAAAATATCGATGTGCTGGAACCGGGCCGCGATTTTTTCCACGGCGGCCTCGACCGCGGCCTCGTCGGCGACATCGAGGGGAAATGCCTCGGCCGCGCCGCCGCCCGCGTGGACGGCTTCCAGCGTTTCCTTGAGGGCCTCTTCGCTGCGGGCCACAGCGGCGATCGACGCGCCTTCGGCCGCCAGCGCCAGGGAGATCGCCCTGCCCAAGCCGCGGCTCGCTCCGGTGACGAGGGCGACTTTATCGGTGAGAAATTTCATATTTTAGGATCGGTCATCCTGAGCTTGTCGAAGGATCAGTTCAGTCTGTAGCGCCTCTATTTTCGCTTCTTGTGGCCTGCGGCCACCCGGACAACAAGTTGTCCGGGCCACCCTGAGATAGAAGCCCGTTGACGAATCACAAAAGCACATCGGCGTGTTTAACAATGTCGGCGTGGGATTCCAATGATAAACAGGCTGCGGCGGGGTCGATCCGCTTGAGCAAGCCGGCGATCACGCCGCCCGGCCCGCACTCGACGAAGTCGGTGAAGCCCATGGCGATGAGCCGGCGGATCGACTCCTCCCAGCGCACTGTTCCGCAAACCTGCGCATCGAGCGCGCGCAAAATCTGGTCGGCGCCATCCGTCACGTCGGCCGTGAAATTGGCCACCACCGGCACGCGCGGCGCATGCATTTCCGCATTGGTCAGATACGGGGCCAGACCCGTCGCGGCGGCGGCCATGAGCCGGGAATGATAGGCCCCGGCGACTTTCAGCGGGATGACCTTGCGGATGCCCTTCTCCTTCGCCAGGGCCGGGACGGCTTCCATCTCCCTGACTCCGCCGGAGAGGACGACCTGGCCGGGGCAATTCAGGTTGGCCACGTCGACGCCGCAAGCCGCGGCGATCTCCCGCGCCTGTTCGGGCGTCGCGCCCAGCAGCGTGATCATCGTGCCCACGGTCGCGTTGCAGGCCTCCTGCATGAGGCGGCCCCGCTCGGCGACGAGATGCAGGCCGGTCTGAAAGGTGAACGTGCCCGCCGCGGCGTGGGCCGTGTATTCGCCGAGGGAGAGGCCCGCCGCCGCTTCGAACCGGATCGGGCGGCCGGTGTGGTCCTCGAACGCGGCCAGAATCGCCAGCCCGTGGGTGTAAAGCGCCGGCTGGCAGACGCGCGTCTCGGTCAGGATCGCTTCGGGGCCGTTGAAACTGTAGTCGCTCAACGGCCAGCCGAGGCGGCTGTCGGCGAGTTCGTAGAGAGCGCGCGCTGAAAAGCTGTTCTCAACCAAGTCGGCGCCCATGCCGACTTTTTGCGCGCCTTGTCCCGAGAAGAGGACCGCGCGGGGTTTGGTGGTGGTCATAGGATTGGCTCGTCACTGTAGCCAAAACCGCGGCGCGTGGCTATGATGTTTCGTTTGCGTTTCGCGGTTGCATTCCGGTAGCCGCCGCACGCCGGGCGGCGATGCTGTTCGGGTGCTTTTTTCGGGTGGCCCGGACTACTTTGTTGTCCGGGCGCGCTCCGCGCGCAGGAAGCGACTCCCTGGAGGGTCGGACTCCGTCCCGACCCTAATGACAACTTCGCTTCCTGTCGCCTGCGGCGACCCGGGCAACAAGTAGCCCGGGCCACCCAGACCGCTACCACCGAACAAGCTTGATCTTTGGCGGCGGGCGCGTCATGACACCACTTCGCCATGAAACGTCTCATTCTTCTTTTCGTGCTGTGCCTGCCGGGATTCTTTCCCGCACTGGCCGTTGCGGCGGCGCCGGCGGCGAATCCGGCGCCCTTCCCGCCCCCGCTCGAATCGTATCACGATGAAGGCAATCCCGACGTATGGACGGTCCTGGTCAGCCGCATGTGCGCCGAGCCGTTCAACGTGATCGCGACCGTGATCTTTTTTCTCGCGATCATCCACACCTTTCTTGCGCCGATAATCCTCGGTCTGTCGCAGCGGATTCAACTCGCCCATGAGGAGAAACTGCGGGAAATTTACGGTCCCGATCTCCAACAGGAAATTCCGCGGCGCCTGCGCCAGAGCATCCCGGCGGCGGCCCTCCACTTTCTCGGCGAAGTCGAGGCGGTCTTCGGCATTTGGGTGATTCCCCTGGCGCTGGCGCTCATCCTTGTCAAAGGCCCCGATGTGGCGAGGCATTACCTCGACCAGGACGTCTCGTACGTCGAGCCGCTTTTTGTCGTCATCATCATGGCCATCGCCGCGAGCCGTCCCATTGTCGAGGCCGCGGCGCGCGTCCTGGGCCGCGTCGCGGGGCAATCCCCGGCGCGCTGGTGGCTGGCGCTGCTCACCATCGGGCCGCTGCTCGGCTCGTTCATCACGGAACCCGCGGCGATGACCCTCTGCGCGGTGCTGCTCGGGCGCGAATTTTACCGGCTGGGACCGAGCCATCGGTTCATGTACGCGACGCTGGGCCTGCTCTTCGTCAACATCTCGGTCGGCGGCGCGCTGACCAATTTTGCCGCGCCGCCCGTGCTGATGGTCGCGGCGAAATGGAACTGGGGCACCGCCTTCATGGCCCAACATTTCGGCCTGCGCGCCATGGCGGGAATTTTCGCCGGCAACGGCGCTTACTTTCTGATTTTCCGGAAGGAATTCGCCCGGCTGGCCGACGCCCGCCGCGATATTCCGCCGGACGAAACCGAGGACGCGGAGCCAGTCCCGCTCTGGATCACCTGCGTGCATCTCGCGTTTCTGGGCTGGACCGTTCTCGTGGCGCACGAGCCGGCGCTTTTCATCGTCGGCTTTCTCTTCTTTCTCGCCTTCACCACGGCGACCGCGGCGTACCAGGACGAAATCAACATGCGCCCGCCGATGCTGGTCGGCTTTTTCCTCGCGGGCTTGGTCGTGCACGGCGGCCTGCAAGGCTGGTGGATCGAGCCGGTCCTGAGCCGCCTCGGCCACTATCCGCTGCTCATCGGCGCGACCGTCCTGACCGCTTTCAACGACAACGCGGCGGTCACTTATCTCGCCACGCTCGTGCCGAATTTCAGCGACCCGCTCAAAGCCGCGGTCGTCTCCGGCGCGATTGCCGGCGGCGGCCTGACCGTCATCGCCAACGCGCCGAATCCAGCCGGCCAGTCGCTCCTCCAGCAATATTTTCCCGGAGGCAGCATCGCGCCCGGCAGCCTCTTTCTCGCTGCCATCGGCCCGACGCTCGTCATGCTCTTTTTCTTCGCCCTGCCGAGGTAGTTTTAATGTAGCGGCGGTCTATGACCGTCGCTTGCCTTCTTGCGCCTTGTCTAGAAGGTAAGACAGGTTATTCTAATTGTATGAGTGTTGCCGAACTCCTGCATGAAATCGAAGCCTTGCCGAACGAAGAGCGCCTGCGCCTCGTCGAAAAACTTGTCCAGCTCACTGAAGCGGATGTCCCCGAGTCGCTACGCCAGAGCATGGCCGACGCCGAGCGCATCGAGCTGGAAAAGAAGCTCAAACAACGCCCCAATTTGGGAGCAGAGTTGGCTGAGGCGATTAAGCGGATGCAGGCAGGGCACTCCGTTGATCTGGAGGAGGTCCAGGGATTGCACCGGCAATTGATCAGTCAATCCTGAAAGGATTGGAATCATTCAGCCCAGGGTTGCGCGGAACGCGCTACCCTGGGTCCGGTAAGTTGGTCCCCTACCCTGAAAGGGTTGTATCAAATCCGCATCACACTCGGGTTGTGCTCGATTCAACCCTTACAGGGTTGGCCTTTTGGCGGAGCGTACCCAGGGTAGACGCTGCCGCGCCAACCCTGGGCTGTATGCTTGCAACCCTTTCAGGGTTGCGCCGGCCAAACTTTGCGCTATCGAGGTCATTTATGATCGATCACGCAATAATAGACCAACAAATGTCGCAATTGGCCCGACTGCTCAAGAATATGAAGGCGGATTTGGAGCGAGGCGGCTATGTATTCGATTCCCCGCAAGATGCTCTCCAACCGCCATCACCGAATACTTTTATCATCGTGCGTAAAATGGAAGCCAGTTTTGAGTCTTTTCCTTATGCAGTAGAATCGTTTTATAAATATATCGGCTCCGTAGATTTTTGCGGGTCGACAAAAGCCTTCGACGAATTGGATTATCCCGATCCCCTTCAATTAGCTCCCTTCGACTATTACAATCGGTGTTTTGAAGAGTATCAATCAAGTGAAGAAGATAAGGGATGGTGGATTGAAGGCTGGGGTGGATTTGCCCTGCTAATGTCGGCGGATTATTATCACAAGGAGAATGTAAGCGGCGGCCCAGAATACAGCATTCGTATTCCAGCCGCTAGCGACGATCCTCCTCTTGAAAATACACCTTGGGAAAGGAGCTTTCTGGATTATCTCGCTCTTGTACTTAAATATGGAGGATTCCCCGGTTACAAGACTGAGAATTTGGCGCTACCGCCGTACTATAGAGACACATCTATCCTACGGGAGTCGCAAAACCTATTTCTTCGATTCTCCGAATTGGCTCAAGAATGCAGAAATGGGCGAGACTGAGTCGGATCATTCAGTCAGCGACGGTCATAGACCGCCGCTACAACAAACGATACCAATTATCGCGCTGGCGGGGTTCGTAGCCGAGTTCGGTGATGGTTTTGCGAATCTCGTCCACGGTGAGGCGGAAGCTCGTGCCGGCGGCGGAGACGACGTTTTCCTCCATCATCACGCTGCCGAAATCGTTCGCGCCGTACTGGAGCGCGACCTGCCCGATCTTCGGCCCCTGCGTCACCCAGGACGACTGCACGTTGTCGAAATTATCGAGGAAGACGCGGCTGAGCGCCTGCATCCGCAGATATTCGTGCGAGCCGACCGGCGTGGCCTTGAGCCGCGTGTTCTCGGGCTGGAACGTCCAGCAGATGAACGCCGTGAAGCCGCCCGTTTCGTCCTGCAGCTCGCGCAGGCGGCGCAGGTGCTCGATCCGGTCGTCGACGCTTTCGACATGGCCGAACATCATCGTCGCCGAGCTGGCCAGCCCGAGCCGGTGCGCGATCCGCATCACTTCGAGCCACTGGTCCGAGTTGCACTTCAGCGGCGAGATTTGGTTGCGCACTTTATCGACGAGAATTTCGCCGCCGCCGCCGGGAATCGAGCCGAGTCCCGCCTCCTTGAATTGGCGAATAACTTCTTCCAGCGACATGCCGAAAACCTCGGCGAAATGATTGAACTCGGGCGGCGAGAAACCGTGGATGTTGATCGTCGGATGGTTCGTCCGGATGTAGCGGAGCAGGTTGAGATAATAATCGATTCCGAGCTTCGGATGATGCCCGCCCTGCAGGAGAACCTGCGTGCCGCCGATGGCCTCGAGTTCGGCGATCTTCGCGCCGATCTGCTCGGGCGTCAGGACGTAGCTGTCCTCGTCGCGCTCGGTGCGCATGAACGCGCAGAATTTGCAATAGACGTTGCAGACGTTGGTGTAATTGATGTTCCGGTCGATGATGTAGGTGACGATCTCGTTGCCGCGGCCGCCGTAGGCCGCGGACTTGCGCTGGCGCCGGCGCGCGTCGGCCAGTTCGCCGAGTTCGGTCAG
Source organism: uncultured Verrucomicrobiae bacterium (assembly GCA_963702985.1). GTDB lineage: Bacteria > Verrucomicrobiota > Verrucomicrobiia > Methylacidiphilales > UBA1321 > JABDGH01. The sequence goes on along the minus strand of OY969777.1, from coordinate 2,301,644 downwards.
CGGCGCGAAATAGAACTGCTTCGCCTCCTCGGGCGTGATGCGCCCGCCGTCGAGCACCTTGTCCTTGATTTCCGTATCGAGCAGGGACTGGATCATGATTGGAACTAAGGGTTGGCGGAGTTTTAGGTTGTCTTTTTGATTTGTCCCGCGCGTTCGCGCAATTCATACGCCTTGAAAACATTAAGCATTTCATAGGTGGCAAGCAATCTGCAAAACATATAACCCGCGCGCCCGTCCAGGAACCCGCGCTTTAAAACATAGCTGTAAAAAAATCGCAGCGTCGGGCGAAACGGCATGTGTCTTGACCATGCGCGCAACTTGCGGCGGGCCGAAAGCGTCTCCCCGATGTTCGCGCCTGACGACCCGTGCTGAACGCCGAGCACTTCAACTTCCGCCTCCCAGCTCGAATACCGGTTATGCTTTTCCATCCAGGTGTAAATATCGGGATAGGCATAGTGCGCCATGTCGTTTTTGAGATGGGCCGTCGCGCCATTTAGCACGATGTGCTCGTGAACCTCGTTATCTCCGGACGTCGTGTCGATATTGCGCACCTCCTCGTAACGCCCGCGCTGGTGCCGGAACAACCGCAGATTCCAGCTCGGATAATAACCGCAATGCCGTATCCATTGATTCAGGAAGAAGAAGCGCCGGTTGATAAAATAGCCGTCGGCGACCGGGTTCTTGATTTCCGCCTGAATTTCCGCCGCCAATTCGGGCAGGATTCGTTCGTCCGCATCGAGAATCAAAACCCATTCGTTTTTCCAGGGAACGTTTGCGAGCGCCCAATTTTTCTTTTTCGGAAATTGCCCGTTCCATTTGAAATCAACGACTATCGCGCCGTGCTTTCTGGCGATTTCAGCGGTGCCGTCACTCGAACCGGAGTCCACCAGGACGATTTCATCCGCCCAGCGGACGGACTCGATGCAGGCGCCGATGTTTGAAGCCTCGTTGCGGACGGGGATGAGGACGGAGATCAGGTGAGGTTCCACGGAAAACAGATTTATTTGCACCGATATGCGTTCACGTCGGTTCTCATTTCAATTCCACTCAAAGCAACGAGGCGCCCAAATAACTCAATTTGGGAGCGGCGGCGAGCCGGCCCGTTTGCGCCAGCATGTCGCCAAAGAGGGTGATGGCTTTCTTTTGGCGCGGGCCCAGGTCATAGCAAAGATGCTCCGTGAGGTATTGCCGCTCGAAGGGAGAGCGTGCTATCGCATCGAGGCAGGAAAGTCCGAGCCGACCGGCGGCGCGAAGCTGCCCGGCGACGGACCGCGCCTTCCAGTAGGGTAATCGGACCGCCCAGACCGCGAAGACAAACGGAAGCCCCGTGTGCTCGCGCCAGGCCGTGGCGAGGTCGAGATAATTCTGTTCCGGGTGCGCCTGCCGGTGGGCAATGGCCGGATCACCGATGAGCAGTTGCGCGTCGGCGGGCTCGTCGGGCGAAACGTAGCGGGGCTTGAGATGATGAAATTTTTCAAGCGCCAGCCGGGCGAGCTCCACGGAGGTCTTCGAGGCCGGATCGAGCGCCACGGTTTTGATTTTCGCCAGCGGCACGCTGTAGTTGAGATAGACGCTGAAGACGGCCCGCTCCGACCCGATCGCGAGACCGTCGACCACGCGGTACGCGTCCGCCGGGCTTTCGAGAACTTCCATCAACGGCACCAGCGCCGCGTCGAGATTTCCCGCGCGCAGTTCCGCGGCCAGTTGGTTCGGTTCGAGTTGGACAACGGGCGACGCGATGAACCGGGTCAGGGGCCTGGCGTTCAGATAGGGGACCGAGCCGACGCGAATCGAGGCCGGGATGGTTACCGGGGGCGGACCCCCCGGCTCGATGATTTTCTTGTCAGCAGGTTTGGGGACTAGGGAAAGAGCTTTCATTTCAGTTGCCTTCCTCGTTCCCAAGTTGTACTTGGGAACGCAAGTGTCCCCGCAACTTCGTTGCTTCAGCTTGGGGGAAGCACAGCTTCGCCGACAAGTGCGTTCCCAAGTACAACTTGGGAACGAGGGAAAGCTCGTGAATGCGTTTCATGGGCAGATTATTCAGCGACGGTTCCTTCGACAGACTCAGGACAGGCTCCGACCGCCGCTACATTTTGAAATGCCGGCGCATCGGGCAGGATTTCGCCCGGAATTTTGCGCTCGTTGATCCGCTGGTAAAACGTGTCGCGCTGCATCGGAATCCGGCCCGCCTCGCGGATGGCGCGTTCGAGCGCGGCCACGGTCTGGCCCTGCGGCGTCTGGCTCCCGGCCATGTGGAAAATCTTTTCCTGCTGGATCGTGCCGTGCAGGTCGTCGACGCCATAGCTGAGCGCGACTTGCGCCAGCGGCAGGCCGAGGCTGACCCAATAGGCGGTGATGTGGTCGAAGTTGTCGAGGTAAAGCCGCGCGATGGCGAGGTTGCGCAAATCCTCGAAGGCGGAGGCGCGGCCCAAGATGCGCGAGCTTGTTGTTCTCCGGCTCGAAGGCGAACGGGACGAGCGCGGTGAAGCCGTGCGTCTCGTCCTGCAACTCGCGCAGGCGGCGCAGGTGGTCGATCCGGTGCGCGGCCGTCTCGACGTGGCCGTAGAGCATCGTGCAGGTGCTCCGCTCGCCCATCTGGTGCCAGGTGCGATGGACTTCGAGCCATTCCTCCGCGCTTTCCTTGCCGCGGCAAATCTGGTCGCGGACCTCGGGATCGAAAATTTCCGCGCCGCCGCCGGTGAGCGAACTCAGCCCCGCGTCGCGCAAAATCTCGAGCGTCTCGCGGATCGGACTTCTTCGCGATCCGCTCGGCGAGGTGCCGGATTTCGATCGCGGTGAAAGCCTTGACGGTGAGGCCGGGGCAGGCGGCCTTGATCGCGCGGACCATCTCCGTGTAATAGGAAAAGGGCAGCTTCGGATGGAGTCCGCCGACGATGTGCACCTCGGTGATGCCCGTGTCGTATGCCTCCTTCGCCTGGCGGGCCATCTCCTCGATGTCGTAGGTGAACTGGCCCTCCTTTTCGTGGGGACGGCGGGCGAAGGCGCAGAACTGGCAGCTCAGGATGCAGATGTTCGAGTAGTTGAGGTAGAGGTTGAGGATGTAGGTCGCGATGTTGCCGTTCTTGCGCTCGCGGACGTGATTGGCGAGATAGCCAAGCGCGTTGAGGTCCTTGATCGCGTAGAGGCGCAGGCCCTCCTCGTCGGTCAGGCGCTGAGCGGCGAAGACCTTTTCCGCGATGTCGGCCAGGCCGTTGCGCGCGAGGATGGAATCCATGAAGCTCATGGTAGATTGCCTTCCTCGTTTACAATGTGGCAAAAAAATGGGGGAACCTCGGCAACCCCAACGGGGTTGTGATCACTCAGCCCAGGGTTGGCGTAACAACGCCTACCCTGGGTAGGTTGCAAATCGGCCCAACCCTGAAAGGGTTGGAGCATGTGCGAACTGCAGCGAAGGCGCACTTGATTCAACCCTTTCAGGGTTGGGAATCTGATTAAACTCACCCAGGGTAGCTCGTCCCTCGCAACCCTGGGCTGAGTGATTCCAATCCTTTCAGGATTGGCAGATGACTGCGCTGAATTATTTTCGGAGCAGGAGAAAATGAGATAATGCCTCATGGGTGACTTCCTACGTTTGATGCAGACTGCGCTCTAGCCATGTCCATTAATTCCCGTTCCCAGAGGAGATTCCATTGCCAGAAGACGCTTAAGCCTACACCGACGACGAGGATCAGCCCAACCAGCGCGTTCATGTGGAAGAACGCGACATTGATCCGCGCGAGGTCGCCGGACCGGCAGAGGATGTGTTCGAAGACAAGCGCGAAGAAAATGAGTCCCATGGCCACCCAATATGGCAGGGAAAGCATCGCAAGCCAGCCGAATGCCAACAGGATCAGCCAGGTCAGGAAATGGAGGATGCGGGCCAGTCGCAGCGCCGCCGTCACGCCGTACCTGACCGGGAAGGAATGGAGCTTCGCCTGGAGGTCGAACTCGACATCCTGCGTCGCGTAGATCAGGTCGAAGCCGAAGACCCAATACCATGCTGCCGCGGCCAGAAACCAGGGCAGGGGAGAAGCGAGATCGCCGGTCGTGGCGGCCCAGGCGCCCATCGGCGCGGCGGCCAGCGCGAGGCCGAGAAAGGCGTGCGAATAGGCCGTGAACCGCTTGGTGAGCGAGTAGCCGAGGATCAGCACGCAGGCGGCGGGGCACAGGGCGAGACACAAAAAATTGAGCTGCGAACACCCAAAGACGAAGGCCGCCAGGGCAAACGCGCAAAGCGCCAGCGTCGTGCGGCGGGTGCCGAGTTGCGAGCGGCGCTTGGTGCGGGGATTGAACGCATCGTAATCCCAGTCGGCCCACCGGTTGAAGGCCATGGCGGCCGTCCGGGCCGAAACGAGGCACCAGAGAATCCAGAGCAGGGTCCACAGGCCGGGCACGCCGCGCGCGGCGACCAGCATGGCGGAAAGGGCGAAGGGCAGCGCGAAGACCGAATGCGAAAACTTGATCAGCTCCAGCGTCCCGAAAATATGTCGCAACAGGCCCGACCGGGGTTTGCCCGGCGGCGAGGTCATCATGACGGAGGAAGGCATATTTCAGTTAGTGTAGCGGCGCCCGATGAACGCGGCAAGGCCGTGCATCGCGGCCGCCATGACAGGGGCGTCACAGTTTCGGAACCGCGCTCAGCAGCTTTCGCGTATACTCGTGCCGCGGATTTTCATAAATCGCCTCCGCCGACGCCGCCTCGACGATCTTTCCCTGGTTCATCACCAGGACAAAATCGCTGATGTGCTCGACCACCGCCAGATCGTGGGCGATGAAGAGATAGGTCAGCCCCAGCTCCTCCTGCAAATCCTGGAGCAGGTTCACGATCTGCGCCTGCACGGACACATCGAGCGCGCTGACCGGCTCGTCGCACACGATGAACTCGGGATTCACCGCCAGGGCGCGCGCGATGCCCACGCGCTGGCGCTGGCCGCCGCTGAATTCGTGCGGGTACCGGTCGAGGTGCGCGCGCTTGAGGCCCACCTTGTCGAGCAGGCCGGCGACCCGCTCGCGGCGGTCGGCGCGGGTCATCTGCGGAAAATGAATTTCGAGCGCCTCGCCGATGATTTCAAAAATGGAGAGGCGCGGATTGAGCGAGTTGTACGGGTCCTGGAAGATGATCTGGATTTTCTTCCGGTAGGGACGAAAGGCCGACGCGGCCAAATTCGACACCGCCGTGCCGCCATAATAAATCGCGCCCGCCGTCGGCTCGGTCAGCCGGATGATCGCGCGGCCCACGGTGGTTTTGCCGCTGCCGCTCTCGCCGACCAGCCCCACCGTCCGGCCCCGCTCGACCGTGAAAGAGACATCATCCACAGCCTTCACTTCCCCGATTTTCCGGCGAAAAATGCCGCCCAGGATCGGGAAGTAGACCTTGAGCTGCTCGACGCGCAGCAATGGATCGGATGAAGCGTTCATGAGGTTAGCCTTTCGGCAGCTGCCTTCCGGTAGCCGCCGCACGTCCGGGCGGCGGTCGGTTGCTGATCGCTTCCTGTCGCCTTCGGCGACCCGGACAACAAGTAGTCCGGGCCACCCGAAGGGAAGACACCGTCGCGTGGCGCGCGACGTTTTTGATCCTCGTTCCCAAGTTGCACTTGGGAACGCTGCCTGTTCCCGCGAAATTCCATTTCGCGCTCTGTAGCCGCCGCCGTGAAGCGGCGACCCGTTTCCGCGCTCTTACGAGCGCGGAAACGAGATCGGCAATGGAATTGCCTCAGCAAGTGCGTTCCCAAGTTCAACTTGGAAACGAGGAGAAAGAAAATCGGATTACACGATTCCGGCATAATCAATCACTTTCAGGCGATGTTGCTTCTGGCCGAGCTTCGGCACGCATTCGATCAGCGCCCGCGTGTAGGGATGCTGCGGATTGCGCAAAACCTCCGCCGTCGCGCCGGCCTCGACGATCCGGCCCCGGAACATCACGGCCACGCGGTCCGCGAAATCGGCGACCAGCCCGAAGTTGTGGGTGATGAGCAGGATCGCCATGTTGCTCGTCCGCTTTAGCTCCTTGAGCAAATCCATGATCTGTTTCTGGATGGTGACATCGAGCGCGGTGGTCGGCTCATCGGCGACGAGCAGCTTCGGCTGGCAGGCCAGCGCCATCGCGATCATCACGCGCTGCTGCATTCCGCCGCTGAGCTGGTGCGGGTAATCGTCGAGGCGCTTCGCCGGTTCGCGGATGCCGACCCGGTCGAGCGAGGAAACGATTTCCGCGGTGACGTCCCGCACCTCGGGCCGATGCAGATCGATGGCCTCGCGAATCTGGTAGCCGATGGTGAAGACCGGATTGAGCGACGAGCCCGGTTCCTGAAAAATGTAGGCGATCTGTTTGCCGCGCAGCCCGCGCAACTGGTTCTCGGGCAGTTGCAGCACGTCGCGCCCCTCGAACTCGATTTTGCCCGAGACATAGCGCGCCGGAGGCGAGGCGAGCAGCCGCGTCAGGGCCAGGGCGGTCACGCTCTTGCCGCTGCCGCTTTCGCCCACCACGGCGAGGGTCTCGCCCGCGTTCATCGCGAAGGACACGCCGTCGACGGCCTTCACCGGATCGTCCGGCGGCCCGAACTGGATGCCCAGATTTTCAACGCGAAGAAGGGATGTATTCATGGGCCTGAGATTTTGACGGAATTACGGAATTAACGGAATTAAAGGCAGGGGGATAGGAATGACATAATTCGGTAGTGTCTTATTTTGAAATCAGAATCCTAATGTTGTCTGGGCATCCGAAAGAAAAGCAGCATGAGTACATTGAATCCCAGCCATAGGCCGTTAATCCACGTGCAGAAGATTTCCGTGGGAGACTTGGCTTTTTTCGCAGTCACCATAATTCCGATAAGGGAGGTCACCAAGCTTAAGGGGTACAATATCCCGGCATACTTATCCCATATTGGCGCAACAATATGGCCTTCCAAAATGCAGCCGACCAACATGATTATGTTTATAAGAGCCGGTGCTGTAAGGCATGCCGATAGCCAAGCGCATTTCATTTCAATCTTCTGCTTCATTCCGTTAATTCCGTAATTCCGTCAAATTCGAACGCGCTCATTTCACTTTCAGCCGCGGATCGACCGCGTCGCGCAGTCCTTCACCCACGAAGTTGTAAGACACCAGCGTGATCAGAATGGCGAGGCCGGGGAAAAAGGCGAGCCACCACGCGAAATCGATGTAACGGCGCGCATCGGAAAGCGTGTCACCCCAGGAGGGCGTCGGCGCCTGTATCCCAAACCCGAGAAAGCTCAGGCTCGACTCAAGCAGGATGGCCGAGGCGACGCCAAATGTCGCCGAGACCAGGATCGGTCCGAGCGCATTGGGGAGCAGATGCCGGACAATGACGCGCAAATCGCCCGCGCCGACTGCCTGCGCCGCCAGCGTGAACGGCTGCACGCTCAACCGCAGAAATTCGCCCCGCACCAGCCGCGCCAGGCCGGTCCAGCTCGTCAGGCCGATAACCGCCATGATGTAGAACATATTGTTCTGGGAGGGAAAGAGACCGACCACCGCCAAGACAAGAAGCAACGTGGGGAAGCAATCCAGCGTCTCGATGAAACGGCAGACCCCGATGTCGAGCCAGCCCCGGTAATAGCCGGCGAGGCCGCCCAAGGTGACGCCCACGAGCAGCGCGATGCTCTGCGCGATGAATCCAATCGAGAGTGAGGTGCGCGCGCCGTGGAGCATCCGCGCGGCGATGTCGCGCCCGGTCGAATCGGCGCCGCAGAGGTGCTTCCACGAGGGCGGCGAGAACTGGTCTGGCGTGCTTTCGATGGGCGAGTAGGGGATGAGCGGCATCAGCTTGAACGTGGCCGGGCGGTCGCGGTCGTTGGTCGGATCGTTGACGGGATGGGTCATGGCCAGGCTGATTTCGATCAGCGCGATCAGGCCGATCAGGAAAAGAAAGTGGAACGCGGGACGCCGGGAAAATCGCGCGCGCAAAAAATAAACGAGCGCGGCGAACGGCACGTAAAGCAGGAAGCGCCACTCGATCGCCTCGAGGCAGGGGAAAATCGGGAACGTGACGCGTCCGTCCGCGACGCGAACAATGGCGTGGCTGTTGGCGAGAAAAGGCGCCAGCGCCGCGATGATGAAAAGCGCGATGATCACGCGCAGGCCGTTGCGGGCAAAGTTGTCGGCCAGGAAATGCCGCCAGATGCGCTGGGTATAGCTTTCGTGATAAATGGCGTGCGGGGAGGCGGTGTTCATTCGTAGGTGATGCGCGGGTCGACCACGACGTAGAGGATGTCCGCCGCCAGGTAGCTCAGCAGCGTCACCATGGCGGCCAGGACGGTGATGCCCATGATGACCGGCTCATCCTTGGAATCGAGCGACTGGAACATGAGCTGGCCCATGCCGGGCAGCGAAAAGATTCCCTCGATGATCACCGCGCCGCCGATGAGGACGGGCAGTTCCAGCGCGAAGATGGTGATGATCGGAATCAGCGCGTTGCGCAGTGCGTGCCGGAAAATCACGAGCCGTTCCGGCAGGCCCTTGGCCCGCGCCGTCCGGACAAAATCCTGCCCGAGCGCGTCCAGCATCGAGACCCGGGCGTAACGCGAGATGGATGCCAGGCTGCCGTACGTCAGGCACACCACCGGCAGGATCATGTGGAGGACGCGGTCCCACAGCCAGGCGAGCGGTCCCATTTCGGGCGCGTTGATCGAGTTGGCCCCATACATGGGCAGCAGGTTGAGGTAATCTCCGCCCGCCACCAAAAGAATGAGAAGCAGCGCGGCCGCAAAGCTGGGAATGGAGTAGAGCACGAAAACGACGAAGCTGATCGTCCGGTCCACGACTTGCCCGCGCTTGAGCGCCGCGGCGACCCCGAGCGGAATCGCGACGAGGTAGGAGATCAGCAGCGCCGAACCGGCGAGTGACATCGTCAGCGGCAGGCGCTCGCCGATCTTGGCCGCAACGGGCCGGTGATCGACGATGGAGTCGCCCAGATCGAGCCGCAGGCTGCGGTCCACCCAGTCCCGGTACGCGATGTACCAAGGCTTATCGAGCCCATAAAGCTTGATCATTTGTTCGCGGACCTCGGCCGTCATGGCCCGTCCGCCGCCCTCGCCTCCGCCACCCTTGAGCAGCGCGGCGTTGCCGGGGGAAAGCCGGATGAGCAAAAAGGTGAGAAGCGTAATGCCGAAGAGCGTCGGGAAAAGAAGCAGGATGCGGCGAAGGAGATAGGTCGTCATCAGATCGGGGCGCTAATTTCAATCGTCCGGTCTTTGATCTTCAACGCTTCCCAGAGGGTCGCTTCTTGCGGGCTCGCGCACCGGATGCAAAGGCAAACGACATCCCCATCCGGCCGCCGGACAACCTCGATGCGGTCGATGTTCGCCGTCATCATCATATTCGCATGGAGGGGCATCCGCAAGAACATGCCCGCGGCAATTTCGCCCTCGATGACAAACCCCGCCATGACAAAAGCGCTTTTGTCAGGGATCGTGAAACTATCTCTTACGTGAAAGCGGGGCATGGGATGGGCCTACCGTAGAAGACAATATCCCATCCATCCAGCACGATTGTCATCCTCGCTCCAGCCGCCTGCCATCCCCGCGCTACGTTTCCAGCTTGAGGGGAGGAGGCTCGTTCACGATCGCCCAGAACACGCCCAGGGCGCGGATGGCCTGGATAAACTGGTCGAAATCGACCGGTTTCACCACGAACGCATTCACGCCCAGATCATAGCTCATGACGACATCCTTTTCCTCCCGCGAGGACGTGAGCATGACGACCGGAATGTGCCGGAGAGCGGGATCGGATTTGATCTGGCGCAAGACTTCGTGCCCATCCAGCCGGGGCATTTTGAGATCGAGCAGAATGACGCACGGCAAATCATCCCCCCGCCCGGAATACTGTCCCCGCTGATAAATATAATCGAGCGCCTCCGCGCCGTCGTGAACGACTTCCACTTTGTTGCTCAACCGGCATTCCTTCAACGCGGTGAGGGTCAGTTCGACGTCATTCTCGTTATCTTCCGCCAACAGGATTCGTTTTAATTTAGCCATGGGTTTGCGTGGGTTGAGTTGAGGTTATGGGAAGTGAAAAATAGAACGTGGCGCCGGAATCGACCCGCCCTTCCGCCCAAACACGCCCGCCGTGGCGGTGGATGATCCGTTGAACATTGGCAAGTCCGATGCCGGTCCCTTCGAAATCCTCCGCGCGGTGAAGGCGTTGGAAAACCCCGAAAAGCTTCGCCGCGTAACGCATGTCGAAACCGACCCCGTTATCGCGCACATAGAAAACCGCCTCGGGCCCGGCGGAGTCGTCGCCCTCGCGGACGACATGGCCGATTTCGATGGCCGCTTCCCGGCGCGGACGCGTGTACTTGAGGGCGTTGTCCAGGAGATTCGTCCAGACCAGCCGCAGCAGGTTGGGATCGCCCGTGACCCCGGGCAACGGCTGGATGGTCCACGTCACCCTGCGTTCCCGGCAGGCCATTTCAAGGTCGCCGATCACCTGGCCGGCCATCTCCCCCATATTGATTTTCATCGGATGCATCTCCGCCCGTCCGGTCCGGGAGAAAGCCAGGAGATCGTCGATCAGCCGCCCCATTTCATTCGCCGCCTTCGAGATGACGCCCATGTACCGGCGGCTCGATTCATCCGCCTCGAACGCGGGCGACTTTTGGAGCAGCTCGACAAAACCGTGGATATGCCGCAACGGCGCGCGCAAATCGTGCGACACCGAGTAGGAAAAGGATTCGAGTTCCTTGTTGGCCATTTCCAGCATGTCGGCGCGCCGCTTGAGGTCCTCGTTCAATTTTTTGATTCGCTCCTCCGCCTCTTTGCGGGCGGTGATGTCGCGCGTGAGCTTGACAAAACCGAGGAGTTCGCCCCGCGCATCGCGGACGGCGCTGATGATCACGTCGGCCCAAAACCGCGAGCCGTCCTTGCGCAAACGCCAGCCCTCGTCTTCAAAGCGGCCTTCCGCCGCCGCCGCTTGCAGTTCCTTATCCGGGAACCCCTCGCGAATTTTGGCCTCGGGATAAAAGCAGGAGAAATGCCGCCCGATGATTTCCTCCGCGCGATAGCCCTTGATGCGCTCGGCGCCGGGGTTCCAGCTCACCACCGTGCCGGCCGGGTCCAGCATGAAGATGGCGCAGTCCTTGACGCTCTCGATTATGAGGCGCGTCCGTTCCTCGCTTTGGCTCAAGCTCTCCCCGCCCGCCGAGTGGTCGTACGAATACGTCATGCGCAACCCATCCCTGCTTGAAAGTGACCGCCGAAAAACTCAACTCAACTTATCATAAGTTACGTTTAATTCCACTTCTCAACGAAATCTGGGCTTTACACTTCCGTCATCCTGACCTTGTCCATCTGAGGGCGCTGTGCGAGAAAACATCCTGGTCCCCTTTCCCTTCACAAGGCTTTCTTAGACCACTTTGGAATGTAATTTGATAAAAACAATTCCGTCATCCCGAGTTTGTCGAGGGATCAGCTTCCAGTTGTTAACGCTACATCCTCTGGCGGCTGATCCTTCGACAAGCTACAACGATGACGGAAGGGTAAAGATCAGATTTCATTGCAAAATGATATTAGGCTTTCTTTTCCTCGCCAGCGCCTTCTTTATTTTCTCCATCTTCTTTTTGTCGGGTTCGGGCAGTCCGTCAAACAACCGGTTTGGACTGATATCAAGCGCGTGGCAGATGCGGGCAAAATTGGTGATCGCAAAACGATACCTGCCCGTTTCGAGGTAACTGATTGTCTGCCAGTGAACACCCACCAGCTCGGCAAGGCATTCTTGAGTCAAGTCGGCATCTTGCCGGGCTTTCTTCACGTTTAGGGCGATAACCCGCAAGATTTGGCGGTCTGTCACGCTCTACTTAGAAACAGAATTGCTCCTTCGTTGACATCGAAGGCACTCGATACGTAATCTTGGTCGTGCATCCCCACCGTCGAATCCTGCTCGTGGACGACAATCCCATGCTGTTGCAAACTCTGGCCGTGGGCTTTACCGCGCATGATTTTGAAGTCGTGACAGCCTCGCATGGAATTGAGGCGTTGGTGAAGTTTCAGGCTCACGCCGGAGACTTCGCCGCCATCCTGACCGACAATGACATGCCAAAAATGAACGGACCCACTCTGGTTAAAAATCTCCGCGCTCGCGGCTATCGCGGGCGAATCCTTGTCATGTCGGGACGCTTGAGCGTATCGGACGGTCGCGCTTATCAGGATTTCCATGTGAGCGGTTTTCTATCCAAGCCTTTTGAGATAAGCATGGTGGCGGCCATGCTAATGAAGGCCGGCTAACGAATAGCCTGACCCATTCCGGGAGCGTCGCCTGACCCCAATCAGGATCGGGCCGATTTCGACAGGAAAACATGAAATCATGAATACAGGAAGGAAGAAGAGAGCGATCCCTCCTCACCTTCATTTTCATGTCTTCATGCTTTCATGTTTTCCTGTTAAAAAATGATGATTTCAACAAAGCAAGATAGGCCCTAACGTCTTTCCGCATGGCTACTTTCGCGGATCGGCTGGCCCGGGCGGGCGTGAAACTTTTGCGCAGCGGCAAAGTGCGCGATATCTACACCCGGCGGGAGGAAATCTGGCTCGTCGCCTCGGACCGCATCTCCGCTTACGACGTCATCATGCCCACCCCGATCCCCGGCAAGGGCAAAATCCTGACCGCGCTTTCCCGCCACTGGTTCACCCTTACCGAGAATCTCTGCCCCAACCATGTCCTCGGTTACGACCTGCCCGCCGGGGTCGCCCTGCCCGAGTTCGAGGGCCGGCTGACGCGCGCGCGCCATTGCGAAATCTTCCCCGTCGAATGTGTCGCGCGCGGTTATCTCGCCGGTTCCGGCTGGGAGGAATATCTTGCGCGCGGAACCGTCGGGGGACACGCCGTGCCCAAAGGCCTGCGCGAGTCGGACCGCTTGCCCGCGCCGCTCTTCACTCCCGCCCGCAAGAATGAGCGCGGTCACGACGAAAACCTCTCCCCAGAGGCAGCACACGCCTGCCTCGGCAACGCCCGCTACGAGGAACTCCGCGACCTGACCCTCGGCCTCTACACTTGGGCCGCCGCCTACGCCGCCCAGCGCGGCATTATTATCGCGGACACCAAATTCGAATTTGGCCGCGAGGCCGGGACCGGCCGCGTCCTGCTCGCCGATGAAATCCTGACCCCCGACAGCTCCCGCTTCTGGCCCGCCGGCGCCTACCAGCCGGGAGGCCCCCAGCCCAGCTTCGACAAGCAATACCTGCGCGATTATCTCAAGACCCTTGCCACCTGGAACAGGGCCGCGCCCGGCCCGGATTTGCCCGACGAAGTGGTGCAAAACACCCGCGCCAAGTACCTCGAAGCGCTGGAGCGGCTCACGAAGTGATCCGCGCGAACCGGGCTTGCTTCTCCCACTGACACTTTGATCGCACACTTATGGACACTTTGTTTGCAACACGACATGGGCAAGCAGCAGACTTGAATCCCGCCCCCGGGGTCTGCCATTCTTTGCCCCCCCGAATGGAAGTCTTCTTTTCCTTAAAGCCATGAACCTCACAAACCGAAGCAGTTATCTATTATTACCAGGTATTTTAACCATTCTGTTCCTGGCATTCTGTCAGTTCTCGAAATTAGATGCCGCCAACGGTTCTGACGCTGGATCAATGATCGATTTATCGAGCGTGGCGGGCACGAATTGGGAATTCAAACCGGAAGGCGGCGATTGGAAGCCCATTCAGGTTCCCGCGGGCGGCTGGCGGGCACAGGGTTACACTTGCGATGCAGGCGCCTATCGCGCGTGGATTTCAATACCCAATGATTTGCAAGGCCGCCGCGTGCGACTGGCTTTCGACGCGATCAACTTCGGCGCTGAAATTTACGCAGGCAAGGATGAAGCGGGCGTGGTCAAAGCCGCCCAGCATGTGGACGGCTGGCTGCCGGTAACCGCCGACCTCACGCCATTCGCCACGGAAGGAGGAAAAGTATTTGTGCAGGTTGAAGTCGCCGGGCGAAAAAAATTCATGGTGAATGGGAAGTACACCGTGCCCGAAGGAGCAAGTTGGTATCCGGGACTGGAAGAAGGGATTATTCGCGGCGTGCATTTGCAATTATTGCCGCCTGTACGCGTCGAAGACGCCTTTGTCCGCGCCAGCATCGCACCGGACATGCTCAACGCCCAAGTGACGCTGGTGAACGACACCGACGCATCCGTCGACGTAAAACTGACATCCAAGATCAGCTCCGCCAATGCCGCGAATTTTGATTACCCCGCCATTCCCGACGTGTCGGCCACGCTCCCGGCGCACGGCGCGCAGACGGTCGATCTGGGGCAAGTTCCCTGGGCGCTTGGCGCGAAAAGCCATTGGTGGCCGAATGTCCCTTATCGGGCGAATTACACGGCGCAACTGCACACGCTCAACCTTGCCGTGCTGGTCGCCGGCCAAACGGTCCAACAATACAGCCGCCGTTTTGGTTTCCGGCAATTTCAAGCGGTGGGCAGTCACTATTTTCTGAACGGCATCCGATGCAATCTGCGCGGTGATAACCAGCAGGAAGCCAACTTCGGGACGGATGCCTATGGCATCAAAAAAGGATTCGGTCCGCCGACCGCCGATAATCCCGGCTGGCCCCAGGCCGTGGACAATCTGCAGCGCCTGAATTTCAACGTCATGCGCATCCACCAGATTCCGGCAACGCCCTACATGTTGGATGTGTGCGATGAGAAGGGCTTGATGCTGGTCGAAGAGTCTCCCCTGCGCGGCTCGGAGGGCCGTGAAAGTTACACGGATGGCAGGACGAATATGTTGAACATGGATCGTGAGCTCGTGCTGCGGGATCGCGATCATCCGTGCATCGTTATTTGGAGTGCGGCCAATGAATGGAAGGAACCGATTCGCGACGCCTCAGCCGTGATCCGCACGGTTGATCCGACGCGGGTCATCATCGCCGATGGCGTTAAAGAAATGGGGCCGGATGTCATCAACATGGAGCATTACGTTGATGGCGCGCCGGGACTGCCCAAGAGAGGAGGAACACCGCGCACCGACCGGCCCTGGGGGGAGACGGAAGCGGTCTGGCCGGGGGACAACACCTGGCAGGGATTCGCCTGGATGGGGACGGGCACGTTGCTCCGGCGCATCCAGGGCGCCGCGGATATCCGCAACTATGTGCTCAACAATGCCTGGCCGAATTATGTTCCGGGCGAAGGTCCCGAGACCGAAATCCTGGAGAAAAAGGTGAAGAACTTTGGTTCCGGCGACAAGACCATCCACGCCGCTCTTGCGGATCCCTGGAATCATCCGCTCATTCGCCTGATGCAGCGGTGTTATAATCCAACGCTGGCCTGCGACATCGAGTTTGACCGTTTGAATGCCCCGAGTAATGCCAAGGGCGAATGGCCCACGGTCAAACCCAAAATCCCAACCAATTCGCATGTCGTTCGCAAACTGGCCGTGTTCAACGATGAGTTCAGCAATGAAGAAGTGACCTTGGACTGGCAGGTATTTGCCGGAGGTAAAACGGGGACGCCTTTGGCCAAGGGAGAAGCCAAACTGCACATACCCCTGGGTGAATTTGTGACGCAAGAGGTCGCATTCGATACTCCCAGCCAACCCGGCGATGTGACATTGGCGCTCTCTGTTCTCAAGAACGGCGAGGTGCGGTTCGCGGATGACCAGACGTGCTTCGAGTTGGTGTCGTCGAATACGGTGAAATAGGTTGCTCACCCGGTCATGCAGCGTCGCGGCTACACTCCCTCGCTCTGTCGCCGTGCGCGGCACCTCCTTGCCCCAGGAGAAAAATCCTTTCGGCGTGACCTGCGCCGGCTTTTCAGACAGCCTCTTAGGCCATGCCCGAACTCGGATTGAACATCGATCATGTGGCCACGCTGCGCGAGGCCCGCTACCGCGGATGGAAGTCGGGCCTCCCGCCCGAGCCGAACGTTGTCGCGGCGGCGCGACTCGCGGAACAAGCCGGGGTCGATGCCATCACCGTGCATCTGCGGGAAGACCGCCGCCATATCCAGGAAGCCGATGTGAGGGAATTGTCTCGCGCCATCCTGATCCCGCTGAACCTGGAAATGGCCGCGACCCCGGCGATGACGCGCCAGGCGCTTCTCATCAAGCCGGAGGAAGTCTGTCTCGTGCCGGAAAACCGCGAGGAAGTCACCACCGAAGGCGGGCTCGACGTGGCGGCCGATATGAAGCGCCTCAAGGCCGTCATCCGGAAACTTCATTCCGCGAAAATCGAGGTCAGCGCCTTCATCGACGCCAATCTGGCGCAGGTCGAGGCGGCGCATCACGCCGGGGCGCAGGCCGTCGAGCTGCACACCGGGAGCTATGCCAACGCCGCCACCCACAGCGCGCGTCGCAAGGAGTTGGCCCGGCACGCGCGCGCGGCGGCTCATGCGCACGACGCCGGCTTGCGGGTCAATGCCGGTCACGGCCTGCACTACTGCAACGTCCGCGAATACATCGAGGACGTGCCGCATCTTCATACGCTCAACATCGGGCACTCGATTATTTCCCGCGCCATCTTTGTCGGCCTGGAACAGGCCATTCACGAAATGCGCGAGCTGCTCGGCTCGCACGAATTCGCGCCGAACGCGGATTAGGCGGCTGCTTATGGGACTTATGTGACATATAAGTCCTATAAGTCCTATGACCCAAACCTTACAGCCCGCGCAGTTGCGGGGCGGCTTCCACCTTCGGGCTGGGCCTTTGTCCGGCGGCCTGGGGCAGGCTCCCGTCGATCGGGGGTGGGGTCATGTCGCCCTGATATTCGGTTTGGATGCGCGCGTAAAGTTCGTCGCTTATCTGCCGCGAATTTCGCGCGAGGAGATCGATTTGCTGATCCAGAAACTGGGCCATCCGCGCGGTTTTCGGTTCGATCCGGGGAACAAGCGCCTGGCCCAGCGCTTCATAGCAAATGCCGTCGGGCGAGGCGTCGTCCGCCGGCTTTCGGACGCAACTCCATCCCTCGTGGACGGGTTGAAACGCGAGGTACCCGGCCAGCGCGCCCGCCGCTTCGCTGTGCGGGGACCGGGCCGTGACCGCCCAGCCGTTGACGCGCGCCAGACTGGCCCGCTCCATGTCGCCCGGCAGAAGCGTGAAGGCGCAGGGGAACTTGGGCAGGGAAGCGGCGAGTTCCGACGGGGCGATCAAAAGCGAGGCGCGTTGTTGCGCGAAAAGCCGTCCCGGCGGCTCGCCCGCTTTCGGCAATGGCGCCGTGACGCTGAGTTCCTGGAAGATCTCGTGAATAAAATCCAGGGCGCGCATTTGCGATTCCCGCGTGTCGGCGTCCGCCAGGTGCCAGACATCGAGGTCGAGCACCGGATGGCCGGCCTGGGTGCAGAGGATGTTCCAGAGATCGAAATCGGCGGGCAATTCGAGCGGGTAGACCGGCTCGCCCGCGGCGTCCTTGAGCTTGAGCGATTCCAGCGCGCGCGCGTCCGCCTCGAGGATGTCCCAGTTCCAGTGCCTATCGGGGTAGCCGATGCCGGCCTGGTCGAAATAGGCGGGATTATAGAAAAGCACCTCCACTGAAAATTCATCCGGCGCCGCCTTGACGCGCCCGTTCACCGTGAAAGCCGCGATGCTTCGCGGAGCGGTGTCGGAAGGGGGTGCCGCGTCGGCCAGATCGCGGGCCGGATCGAGCCCGGAAAAATCGCGCGCGGCGACAAGGCACACATCGGGCGGCGAGTCCGAGTCGAGGGCCTGCCGCAAATCGCGGCGATAGCTTGTCACGTCGCCGTCGATGGTCAGCGAGGCGCGCCGGCCGGTGGCTGCCGCGAAGGCGTCGGCTTCCGCTTCAAGCGCCTTCGCCTCGGCCCCGGAGGCCCAGGCCATGACGCGAAGCGTCGGGCCGGGCGGCACCTTGGGCGTGTTGGGGTGCGGAACCGTCTCCGGCACCGGCAGGCCGTTGGGGCCCGGCGCGGGCACGGAGGGAAAAGGACGCTGATTATTGCTGACGGGGATTTCCTCTTTCGTGCGCGGGAAGGTGAACCAAACGTAAATCGCGGCTCCGATGAAGGCGAGCAGGAAGAAGAGGGCAACGGCTTTTTTGGGCACGATCAAAGCCTAGCTCAAAACGAGGCGAAACTCATCTTGAAAAGTGCCGCGGTCCAGCGGACGGCGGGTTCCTGCGCTTGGAAACGGGGGAAACCAGTTGGTGTTGAGGGTCCGGCTCCCGCCGGGGCCGTTGCGGCAGCGATGCAGAACTCCTTGTCTCTCCGTGGCCTCGCGCTACGGTTTCAGGATGAACAGGTATGCGCAGCGAATGGGCGCCCGCTTCATCGGAATGCTCCAGATGGGAGGTCAGATCGTCTTTCTTTTTCTGGACATCCTGCGCTGCCTGTTTCGTTATCCGATCCGTTTCGGCCTGCTGGTTCGGCAGATCGATTTCATCGGGGCGAAGTCAGTGCCTGTCGTCATCATCACCGGCGGTTTTATTGGCGCGGTCTTTGCCGCGCAGTGCGAGTTTCAATTCAAGAGACTGGGGATGAGTTCCGCCGTGGGGCCGGTGGTGGCGATCGCGATGTGCCGCGAACTCGGGCCGGTTTTGTGCGCCATGATGATCGCGGGCCGGGTTGGCTCCGCGATGGCGGCGGAATTGGCCACGATGAAGATCACCGAGCAGATCGACGCCCTGCGCGCGCTTGCGGTCTATCCGACGGAGTATCTCATCGTGCCGCGCTTTCTGGCCATGCTCATTTCCATGCCCATCCTCGTCGGCCTGGCGATTATCTGCGGCATCGGAGCGGGGTACTTTGTCGCGGTCCATATCTTGGATGTTCCCGGCGTTTACTATTGGAACAACACGATCAAGTTCACCCATGACAAGGACATCTGGATCGGCGTGGTCAAAGGTTTCTTTTTCGGGCTTATCATTCTGCTGGTTGGCTGCAACAAGGGGCTGCAATCCTCCCAGGGCGCGGAAGGCGTGGGTTTGGCCACGACGGAATCGGTGGTTGACGCCTTTATCATTGTCCTGATCGCCAACTTTTTCTTCACCTTCCTGCTCAACGCCATCCTTTGATTTCCGTCGTGCCCGCTCCAACACCTGAAACTCACGCCGAGCCCCTGGTCCGCCTCGTTGGGGTGGAAAAGAAACTGGGCCGCCAGAAGGTTCTCCGCGGGGTGAGCCTGGAAATCCGCCAGGGCGAGAAGATGGTCATCATCGGCCGCAGCGGAGGAGGCAAAAGCGTTTTGCTCAAGCACATCATCGCCCTGATGCGGCCCGATGCGGGACAGGTCTGGTTCCGGGACAAGGACCTGGCCCAGCTCAATGAGGAGCAACTCGTCCCGTTGCGCAAGGAAACCGGGATGCTTTTTCAGAACGGCGCGCTTTTCGATTCGCTGACGGTCGGCGAGAACGTCGCCTTTCCCCTGCGCGAGAAGGGCGGCATCGGCGAGGATGAAATCGAGGCCGAGGTGGCGCGCGCGCTCAAGATCGTCGACCTGTCCCGGCAGGAGCACAAATGGCCCTCGGAACTGAGCGGCGGCATGCGCAAGCGGGTCGCCCTGGCGCGGGCCGCTATCGCCAAACCCGCCCTGATGCTCTATGATGAGCCCACCTCGGGGCTTGACCCGATCGTGGCCGACAGCATCAACAAGCTCATGATACGCCTTGGAAAGGAATTAAGCATGACTTCCGTGATTGTGACGCATGACATGGTCAGCGCCCGCGAAGTGGGCGACCGCATCGCCATGCTCCACGAGGGGCGCATTTACTGCGTGGACGAGCCCAGGGCGGTGCTCGAATCGGAGGACCCCATTGTCCATCGCTTTGTGAACGGGATATCCGACGCCAGTGATGCTATATTCTAAGAAAACAAACCTATGAAACAAACCGCGAACCTCGAAACGAAGGTCGGCATCTTCCTGATGATGGGGATCGGGCTGATCTGCACGCTCATCATTCTCTTCGGCGAAATGCCCGACCTCCTCAAGCCGACCTACACCCTCACGGTCAAGTTTCCCAATGCGAGCGG
The DNA here is from genome assembly GCA_963702985.1 of uncultured Verrucomicrobiae bacterium. Classification (GTDB taxonomy): domain Bacteria; phylum Verrucomicrobiota; class Verrucomicrobiia; order Methylacidiphilales; family UBA1321; genus JABDGH01. Next base: position 2,281,723 of record OY969777.1, on the reverse strand, counting down.
CCTGCTCAAGGGCTCCGACGTCTATCTTTCCGGCGCGCTGATCGGCAAGGTCACCACCGATCCCCACCCCATCCCCGATACGCAGACAGTGGAGGTCAAGCTGAAGATCGACAAGAATGTGGGCATCCGTCAAAACGCCGCCTACGTCATAGGCAGCGCCGGACTTTTGGGCGATAAATTTGTCGAGGTGAGACCGGTTGTCTATGCCGAAGGGACGCCGGACGACCAAAAGGCCCCCCTGGTCTACGACGGTGAGTTGATCAAAGGCGCCGAGGCGCCCGGTATCGAGTCCATCATGGAAAGCTCCAAGCCGCTCATCGACAAGGCCAATGACATCGCCGATCAGCTGGATGCAATGATCAGAAAACTCAACTTGGATGTCTTTTCCGGAACGAGCACCGACGACTTGAAGGAGACCATCGCCAAGCTCAGGAAAATGGTCGACAACGGCGACAGCATGATAACCAACGCCAATGATTTGCTCTCCGAGGCCAAGGCGGGCAATGGAGTCATCGGACGGCTCCTCAATGACAAGCAGCTAGGTGATAACGTCGCCGCCTTCATCGCCAATCTCAAGGCGCACGGCCCCATTTTCTATCACGACGACAGCACGGGCAAGGACAAGGGAAAAGACAACGACGGTTCGAGAAAGAAAAAGAAATGAGCGAACCTCTCACCGCGGTTGTCGTGGCGGCGGGGCGCAGCCAGCGCATGGGCTTTGACAAGCTCCTCACCCCGCTGGGCGGGCGCCCCCTCCTGTTGCATACGCTGCAGCGCCTGCTGCTTGCCGCGGCGCCGGAGGAAATCATCCTCGTCGTTCGCCCGGGCAGCCAGGCGGAAATGGAAGCGGTGATCGCGCCGTTGCGCGACCAGGGCAGCATCCGGCTCGTGGACGGCGGCGCGCAGCGTCAGGATTCCGTCCAGGCCGGCCTCAAGGCCGTTTCCGATTCTTCCGAATTCGTCATGGTGCATGATGCGGCCCGTCCCTTTGTCACCAAGGAGCTCATCGACGTCGTCCTGGCCGCGGCCAAGCTTTCGGATGCGGCGGTCTGCGGCGCGCCGTGCAGCGACAGTCTCAAGGAAGTGGGGGAGGACGGCCTGGTTTTGCGGACGGTCGACCGATCCGGGCTTTGGACCGTGCAAACGCCGCAAATTTTTCGCACCAAGCTGCTGCGCGACGCCTACCAGGCGGCCCTGCGGACGGGCGCCGCGTTCACGGACGACACGGCGGTGGTCGAAAGCATGGGGCACCCCGTGCGCATCGTCCTCTATAACGGCATCAACCTCAAAGTCACCACGCCGGCCGACTGGAGCCTTGCCGAAGCGTTCCTCCGGGTCGGCGAAGGCGATGCAAGCCCCGGCCAGGTTCTGCGCAAGCAAATTCACGACATGAACAATCATCTCACGCCGCTGCTCGGTTACGCCTATTTGCTCGTGAACGAATTGCCGGAAGATTCGCGCCCGAAGAAATTTGCCACGAGCGTTCATCTCGCGGCGGAGCGCTGCCAAGTCACGACCGCGGCCATGCAGAAGCTTGTCCGTGAACTTTTCCCGCGCAAGGGGGAGTAGGCATAGGTAGGGACGCGAGTCCTTTGGCGTCCCAAAATAAGTGGGACGGCAGAGACTGCCGTCCCACCCCACTTTTAAAGTGCGGCGTTTTCCGGCCTCCGCTACATTTCGCGCGATGCACGATATCGACCTGCTCCACGACCTCGCGGTCGTCATGCTCATCGCGGGCATCACGACGATCCTGTGCCATCGGCTGAAGCAGCCGGTCGTCCTCGGTTACATCGTGGCGGGCCTCATTGTCGGTCCCTACACGCTCGAGATGGTGAAGAGTGAGGAGACCATCCGGGGACTTGGGTACATGGGCGTGGTCCTGCTGATGTTTTCGCTGGGGATGGAGTTCAGCCTGCGCAGGCTCACCCGCGTCGGCCTGTCGGTCCTGGTCGCCGCGGTGCTGGAAATCACCCTCATGATCTGGCTCGGCCACGAGGTGGGGCGCGCTTTCGGATGGAACACGATGGACAGCGTTTTTCTTGGCGCCATGGTCTCCATCTCCTCGACGACCATCATCGTGAAGGCGCTCGCGGAACTCGGCAAATCGCGCGAGGCCTTCGCCGAAATCATCTTCGGCATTCTCGTCATCGAGGACATCCTCGCCATCATTCTGCTGGTGCTGCTTTCGGGCTTTGCCCGGACGGGGTCGCTCAACGCCGGGCAGGCCGGCATCGAGATCGTCAAGCTCGCCGTCTTTCTCGCGATGTTCCTCGTGGCCGGATTCATCGGCGTGCCACGGCTTTTTAATTACATCGCCAAATTCAAAAGCGACGAAATGCTCCTCGTCGCCGCGCTGGGACTCTGCTTTGGGATCGCGCTTGTCGCATCCCAGCTCAGCTACTCGGTGGCGCTGGGGGCGTTTCTTATCGGCGCGGTGATCGCCGAATCCCGGCAGATCCACAAAATCGAAGTTTTGACCGCGCCGGTGCGGGACATGTTCAGCGCCATTTTCTTCGTCACGATCGGCATGCTGATCGACCCGAGGATGCTTGTCGCCTACGCGTGGCCCATTCTCATCCTTTCGGCCCTGGTCATCGCCGGCAAGGTGGTCGGCTGCAGCTTCGGCGTCTTTGTCGGCGGCAGGGACCTGCGCACTTCGCTCCGCGTCGGCATGGGCCTGGCGCAGATCGGCGAGTTCTCCTTCATCATCGCGACGCTGGGCCTCACGCTTCATGTCACCAGCGGATTTCTCTATCCCATCGCCGTGGCCGTCTCGGTAATCACGACGCTGGTGAGCCCATTCCTGATTCGGGGAAGCGACGGGATGGCGGCGTGGATCGAGCGCGCCGCGCCCCGGCCGATGATGCAGGCGCTGGCGGTTTACACGGCGTGGATCGGCTCCTTCGGGCAGCGCGAGCGGAGTCCGACGGTGCTCCTGGTGCGGCGCATGGGCTGGCAGCTCCTGATCAATCTCTTGTTGACGGTGGGAGCCTTCGCCATCGGCGCGCGGATCGCGGGATGGGACGACGCCTACCTGCCGCCGCCGGTGAGAGCACACGAAGTGCATGAAGCGCTGGTCTGGCTGGCCGTGATGGTGGTCACGGCGCCCATTTACCTGGCGAGCGTCCGCAAAATCCAGGCCATGAGCATGCTCATCGCCGAAATCTGCGTGCCCGTCTCGGCAAGCCAGCACGGCGCCGCCGCGCGGATGGTCATCGGCCAGGTGTTCGTGCTCGCCTCGCTTGTCGTCATGACGTTTCTCACGGTGCTGCTCAGCACGCTGATCCTCGGCTCGCTCGAAAGCATGCTGCCGCTCCTGCTCATCGCGACCGTGGCGGCGATGCTGTTCCGTCCCATTCTCGTGCGGATTTACAGCCGCGCCCAAATCGCCCTGCATGAAACGCTGGTCGAACTGCCCCGGCTGCGCGCGGCGGAGCCGAAGGCCATGCCCGAGCTTCTACGCGAAGCGGAACTGGAAACGACGGAAATTCCTTCCGGCTCCGCGATGATCGGACGCAAGCTGCGCGAGATTCCCCTGCGCCAGCAAACCGGGGCGAGCATCGTGGCCATCGAGCGCGCCGGCCAGCGCCTGATCAACCCCGGCCCGGACGAGGTGCTGTTTTCGGGCGACCGCGTCCTGCTCCTCGGCCAGACGGACCAGTTGCCCGCCGCGTGCGATCTCCTGGCCGAATTGGAGGGTCAACCTCCGGCTTGAGTCATCGCGACCGCCTTGTGGCGAAACGCCCTGTCGCAGCGGCGCCTGACCCTCATGTCCTGTTTTGCGGGCGCTCCTTACGAGAAGAACGCCTTTTCCAGCTCGAGGATGGCCTCCGGGCTCATGGGGTGAACGGAGCCCAGAATCAGGGCGTTGATAAGCGCGTCGGCGGTTGATTCCAAAACTTCGAGGCGGTCAAACGCGTCGAGCGCGGTCTTCCCGATGACGAGAACGCCGCTGTTTTCCAAAATCGCCGTCGGGGAGGAAGCGGAAAGAGTCGCGGCAACTTCGCCTCCATTCCCGTAAACCTCGGCATAAGGGATGCGCCGCACGTCCCGCAAAAAGATGTAGCTTTCCGGAATGGTCTTCGAGTCAAGCGCCTGAAAGGTGATGCTGAAGGCGGCGGCGTTCGGCGGCGTGGCCAGGGCGATGGCGCCGACCTGGGGGTGCTTTTGGTAAATGGCGGCGTGGAGGGCAAGCGAGCGGCTCGGTTCCTTGCCCTCTTCCTGCCGTGAGTCCTTGATGAGCACCAGGTCCGAGGCCTCGATGGTTGCGCGGTCCACTTTCCGCGGCGTGATAACGAAACGGTTTTCATCGAGCCTGGCGGAAAAACTTCCCTGCGTGGCCGTCAGGAGCCGCTGCCGGTAACCGCGCTGGATGAACTGGCATAGCTCGCGGCGCAGGCCGTACTCGCGCGCATCTGCGAAAGAGGAGGCAAACGTCGGAAAATTCTCCTTCTGGCCCTGGGCCAGTTCCAGTTGACCGGGCGTCAGGTACTTGATTTCAGTGCCGAGGGCCTTCGCTTTAAGGACAATGCGCGCGGTGAATTCGAGAGTCTCGAAGCGTTCGAAGGCTTCCTGAAGATTGGCGCCTCCGACGACCACGCCATGGTTTTCCAACATCACGCAATTGAACCCGCGGGCGAATTCCGCCGCGATATTCTCGCCGAGCTTGACGCTGCCGGGCAGGGCGTAGGGGGCAAACCCCACCTCGCCGCACACCGCGTGGGCCCGATTGAAGGCCCGGGTGTTGGGCCGCTCGCCGCAAATGCTGAACGCGACGAGCGCCACGGGGTGCGCATGCACGATGGCCCGGAGGTCCGGCCGCGCCGCATGGATCAACCGGTGAAAGGGGTGCTCCGAAGAGGGCTTGTGCCTGCCTTCCACCACGCCGTCGGGCCGCACGCAAACGATGTCCTCCGGTCCCAGGCTGCCCTTGTCGGTCGCGGTGGGGGTGATCCAGAGAGAGCCGCCGTCATCGCGAATCGAAAGATTTCCTCCCGAGGTCGTCGTCATGCGGTAGCGGTAGATGCGCTCCATGATGGAGGCCAGTTCGTCCGCCGGGTGAAGGCGAGGGGCATGGGGGGATGCTTTCATTTCCCCTCATCTTTATCACGACCGGCTGGAATGCGGAAACTTTTCCTGCCCTCGCTTTAATTCATCAGGCAACCGGTTCCGTCTCATGCAGCCGCCCGTAATCGACGGCGATGCTATTCGTATCGATATCGGAATAAATCTCCACGAACCGGCGTCCGAACTCGATGTCCCTCCACGTGTAATCGGTCTGGCTTTGCACCGACGCCGGAATGATCGTATCGATGCACACGATTGAGGCGGAAATCCTCGCGTCGCTTTTCTCCAGGTCCTTCGCCGTCATCCCGTGAAGCGGACTTTCCCGGTCGATCATATGCCGGACGGTCAGGGCCGCCGGAAACATGATCAACCGGTCAAATTGCAGCCGAAGCGGATAAAAACGGCGAAAGCTGCCCCCCTCCTTCACCGGCTCGTCGCAGATGAGAATCATGCGGAACTCTGCCTCCGCCATCGCCTGCCGCCGCAGATTCGCCACCCGCATCATCAGCGCCTGCTGACCGTCGAACGGACCAATGACTAGCGAACGGCTAAAGATGATGCGCGCCGCGGGACGCGAAAACCGCACGAAAATAAGGCCCGTGATCACCGCCAAGCCGAACATCCCCACCATGATTTCCAGCGTCGTTACCATGTGCCCGTAGAGCGTGGCCGGATACATATGGCCGTAGCCGACCGTCGCCAGCGTCTCCACGCTAAAGAAAAAAGCGTCATCGAAGGAATGCGGCGCCATCTCCGCGATACAACCGTTGCCGAGATAATAGAGCGTCGCGAAAAACAGGTTCACCGCCAGGTAAACGACCAAAACAAAAGCGAAGAATGCGCGCCATTCCAGTGTCAGCAGCCAGCGGTAGGCGTCGCGCAAATCGTACCTCGCCGCATTGAGCCTGTGAAACTCCACCTTCCCCGAGCGTATGATGTCCGGGGACGCTTTTTTACTCACCCTCCCACCCCCGCCAGCGCCGCGTCCCAGTCCTTCCAGACCGGTTCCAGCCCCAACTCACGCAGGCGCGCCGACACCTCGGCGGCCGAGCGCTCGTCGGCAATGGCGAACTGCTCTGTCGCGGCGAGATGCTCCCCCTCGGAGGCAATGACCGCCACGGCCTTGCCGCGTTGCGTTTGGTGAATCGACTCCTCGCCCGCGCCGGTATAGCCGCCCGGCTCGGTGTGCGAACCGGCGCTCATCATCGTGATGCCCAGCCGCATCAGCCGGTCGCGCAGGGCCGGCGCTTCCCGCGTCGAAAGCACGATGCCGATTTGCGGGAAACAGAGCCGCAACGCGAGAATCACCTGCACCATCGCGCGGTCGTTGAACTCGTGCCTCGGAGAAAACTGGCCCGCCGCCGGACGCAGGCGCGGCATCGAAACCGTCACCGACGACTTCCAGCAATGGCGCAGCAGGTAATCGACATGCGCGGCCAGATGCAGCGCCTCCCGCTCCCATGGCGAGAGGCCGAAAAGCGCGCCTACGCCGACCCGCCGGAACCCCGCCGCGCAGGCCCGCTCGGGGCAATCGAGCCGCCAGTCGAAATCCTTCTTCGGTCCGGCGGTGTGAAGCTCCGCGTAAGCCGCGCGGTCATAGGTCTCCTGGTAAACAACGAGCCCCTCCGCGCCCGCGCGGACCGCCGGCTCGTAGTCGAGCGTCTCCATCGGGCCGACTTCGAGGGACAGGGCCGGGATGAATTCGTGCAAACGCGCGACGCATTGCGCCAGGTAATCGGGCGAAACGAACTTCGGGTGCTCGCCCGCGACGAGCAGCACGTTGCGAAAACCCTGCGCCCAAAGATGGCGCGCCTCGGCCTCGACCTGGTCGACGGAAAGCGTGACGCGCAGGATCGGATTGTCGCGCGAAAAGCCGCAATACTTGCAACTATTGACGCACTCGTTGGAAAGATAGACCGGTGCGAAAAGCCGCATGGTCCGGCCGAAATTCTGGCGCGTCAGCTTTTCCGCATCGCGCGCCATCGACTCCAATTCCAGGCTGCTCTTCGGCTGGAGCATCGAGGCGAAGCGGCGCAGGACGCGGGTGTTGAGCAATGCCGGATCGCGAAAGGCTTCCGAGAAGGACATGACTTTTCATTATATCCCAGACCCCGGACTTGTCGAAGCAATGTAGCGGCGGTCTATGACCGTCGCTCGGCCGGTAGCCTCCGCACGCTGGGCCGCGGTCGGCCTCCTCTCAGGCTGCACCGCCGCCACGCTTACGAGCGCGGCGGCGCAAGCGCCCAGCGATGAAAGGTCTCGATGGCCTCGTAATCGGGCAGGCCGAGGGCGTCGAACCGCCGGCTCGTGGCGCGCGCGGAATCCTCCGCGGGCTGGCCCGGGTCGCGGCCATCGCCTCCGAAAAACGGGGTCTGATGCTTGCGGCTTTCGTGCTGGAAAACGGCGCGCTGCTTGCACGCCAGTTCGGAGGGGCCGATCGGCACCGCCATGTCGACCTCGTGGATCGGCCATTCCGCCCACGCGCCGCGATAGAGCCACGCCTCGCAATCCGCGAACCACGGCTCGCCGCCGCTTTGCCCCAGCGCCTGCGTCAGGATTTCAAGACAGATCCGGTGCGTGCCGTGAGGATCGGCCAGGTCGCCCGCCGCGTAGATTTGGTGCGGCCGGATTTCCCCCAGGAGCCGCGCCGTGATCGCGATGTCCTCCGCGCTGACCTGGCGATAGACCTCGCCGGCTTTTTCATAGAAAGGCAAATCGAGGAAATGGAGACATTCGGTATTCACCCCGCAGACCCGCGCCGCGGCCCGCGCTTCGGCCCGGCATATCGCGGCCTTCATCGCTCGAACGTGGATGGGATCAGCAGGCCGCTCGCCGTGGAGGGTCCCTCCGCCGACGTGCTGGTGAAAGTCGAGGTAGCGCTGCAAGACCTCGTCTTTGACGCTGCCGCTGCCGGAAACCTGGTAGGCGATATGCACCTCATGCCGATGCTCGGCGAGACGCAGCAGCGTGCCGCCCATCGAGAGGACGTCATCTCCCGGATAGGGCGAGAAAATCAGGATGCGCTTCGGATAGACCGCCGAGGACGGACTCCGCAGCGGACGTGGCTGCATCTTGTCCGCGCCCGGCGGCTTTCCGCCCGGCCAGCCGGTGATGGTATTCTGGAGTTGCCGGAACACGCGCAGGTTGATTTCGTAGGCGCTCCCATATTGCGAAAGCAATTCCTGCAGGCTGTGGCTGTTATAGTCCTCGTCGGTCAGCTTGAGGATGGCCTTGCCGGTTTTTTGCGCGAGCCAGTTGACCGCGCGGCGCGCCATCGAGTCGGACCACGAGAGTCCCATCTCGTCCAGCGGCCCGACCAGCCAGGGCGTCTGAATGCGCGTCAATTGGCTGGCCGCGGCCTGGTCGAGCACCATGAGGCAATTCTCGTGGTCCTGGAGATAGGTCGCCGTCACCTCGGCGGTGACTTCCCCCTCGACCGCGCGCGCCACGATGGACGCCTTGTGCTCGCCAAAGGCCATGATGACGATCCGCCGCGCCGCAAGGATCGTCTTGACACCCATCGTGACCGCGATGCGCGGGACCAGTTCCTCGCTCTGGAAATCCTTGATCGCGTCGAGCCGCGTGAGCCGGTCGAGATGGATCAGGCGCGTTGCGCTCCGGCGCGAGGAACCCGGCTCGTTGAAGCCGATGTGCCCCGTCCGTCCGATGCCGAGAAGCTGAAGATCGATCCCGCCGGCCTCGGCGATTTCCTTCTCGTAGCGCTCGCAGGCGGCGGTGACTTCCCCGCGGGGAATCGTGCCGTCCGGGATATGGATATGGCTGTCCGGGATGTCGAGATGGTCGAACAAATGCTCGCGCATAAAGCCGTGGTAACTCCGCGCGTGCTCGGGCGAGATCGGGTAATATTCGTCGAGGTTGAAGGTGATGACGTTGCGAAAGCTAAGGCCTTCCTCGCGATGAAGGCGCGCCAGTTCCTGGTAGACGAAAATCGGCGTCGAGCCCGTGGCAAGTCCCAGCACCACCTTGAGGCCGTCCGCCTCGCGGTCGCGGACGAGTTGGGCGATTTCCTGCGCCACCCGCGCGGCGGCGAGCTTGGGCTGCTCGAAAATGACGACGGGAATGTGCTCCCATTTGGAGGTCTCCAGCGAGGAAGACAACGCATCCTGGTACAATGAGGTGTTCACGTTTCCAATTTCGCACAAAATGCGGGAAGCGGTAAGGCTAAATCGTTTCCGTCCCGGCCGTCTTGTCTTTAGGAGCTTGCTGAAAAAGGCTGTCATCCCGAGCTTGTCGCACACTCGTGTGGCAGGATCAGCCCCCGGGGTAATTGGCAGCTGCCACTCGGCTGGTAACTCAGGAGGCGCCTCGGGATCTGATCCCTCGACAAGCTCGGGATGACGGACCGGGAGTTTCCCATTGCCTCCCGGCTCGTCATCGCCTATTTTCGACCTTCCCGGAATACCCGTTCCGGCCCCCTTATGATCGTTGTTTTAAAACCCAACCTACCACCGGAAGAAGTCGAGAAAGTCATCGCCGAAGTGGCGAAGCTCGGCTACGAACCCCGACCCATCCACGGCGATGATCCAGACGGTCATCGCCGCCATCGGAGACGAGACCACCCACCAATCGCTCGAGACGCTTTCCTCCTGGCCGCAAGTCGAGAACGTCCATCGCATCCAGAAGCGTTACAAGCTGGTCAGCCGCGAGGTGAAAAAAGACGCGGCCAAGGACACCATCGTGAAGGCCCATGGCCAGGAAATCGGCGCGGGCAAAAAGTTCTGCTTCATGGCGGGGCCGTGCTCCGTCGAAAGCGAAGAGCAGCTCATGTCCACCGCGAAGGCGGTCAAGGCGCAAGGGCGCCACGTTCCTGCGCGGCGGCGCCTACAAGCCCCGCACCTCGCCCTACGAATTCCAGGGCCTCGCCAAGGAGGGCCTGCGGCTTCTCTCCCAGGCGGCGAAGGAATACGGCCTCGGCATCGTGACCGAGGTGCTCTCCGAGCGGGATGTGGAACTCGTCGCCGCCCATGCCGACATCCTCCAGATCGGCGCGCGCAACGCCCAGAATTTTTCCCTCATCACCGAAGCGGCCCGCAGCGGCAAGGCCATCCTGCTCAAGCGCGGCATGAGCATGAAGATCGAGGAATGGCTCCTGGCGGCCGAGTACATCCTGGCCCACGGCAACCCGAACGTCCTGCTCTGCGAGCGGGGCATCCGCACCTTCGAGACCTACACGCGCAACACGCTCGACCTCGGCGCCGTGGCGATCATCAAAAAGGAATCGCATCTGCCCGTCATCATCGACCCGAGCCAGGGTTGCGGACGGGCCGACATGGTTCTCGAGTTGTGCAAGGCCGCCGTGGCGCTCAACGCCGACGGCCTGCTTATCGAGGTCCATCCCAACCCCGCCGAGGCCTGGAGCGACGGCCAGCAGCAGGTCGATTTCAACCTGTACGCGAAATTGGCCGCGGAACTAAAACCCTTTATCACCGCGGTGGGGCGTCCCCAATAATCGATCACACTATGACCACCGGCGCACGCGGCCCAGCCTCACCGCGTCAGGGGCATTCCCCGGCCTCCAAGGAAGGGATTAAAGATTCGACCACGGCGCGGCAGACCGTTCTCATCATCGACGATGAGAAGGACGTCCACTATTCCTTCCGCCGGCTGCTGGAAAAGGAACCGCTCGAGATCCTGTGCGCCGAGTCGGGCGACGAAGGCGTCCGCGTGGCCCGCAAATCCCATCCCGACCTGATTGTGATGGACATCCGCATGGGCCAGCAAAGCGGACTCGATACGCTCAAGGAACTGCGGCAGATGAACCCGAAGCAGGTCGTGGTGATGATGACGGCCTACGGGACGTCGCAAACGGCCATCGAGGCGATGAAGCGCGGGGCCTACGATTACGTGCTCAAGCCCTTCGACATTCCCCAGCTCAAGAGCCTGCTTTTCGAGGCGCTCGACGCGGCCCGCGCGATGAAGCAGATCGTCGCGTTTCCCACCAAGCTCAACGCCGAGGAGAGCGGCCAGACCATCGTCGGCAACTCCCCCGCGATGCAGCAGGTCTACAAGCTCATCGGCCAGGTCGCGCCGACCAGCACGACCATCCTGATCACCGGTGAAAGCGGCACCGGCAAGGAACTCGTGGCGCGCGCGATTTTCCAGAACGGCGCCCGCGCGACCAAGCCGTTCATCGCCATCAACTGCGCCGCCATTCCGGAAAACCTCCTCGAAAGCGAACTCTTCGGCCACGAGAAGGGCGCGTTCACCGGCGCGCTGGCGCAGCGCATCGGCAAGTTCGAGCAATGCGACGGCGGCACGCTTTTCCTCGACGAAATCGGCGACATGCCCATGACCACGCAGACGAAAATCCTGCGCGTGCTCCAGGAAGGCGAATTTTCCCGCGTCGGCAACAACGAGTCGATCAAGACCGACGTGCGGATCATCGCCGCCACCAACAAGGACTTGTGGCAGGCGGTGCAGCGGAAGGAATTTCGCGAGGACCTTTTCTACCGGCTCAATGTCGTGCGCCTGAACCTGCCGCCGCTGCGCGAACGTTCGACCGACATCCCGCTCCTGGTTGCCTATTTCATCAATAAATTCCGGCTCAAGCAGCCGACCGGCCCGAGCCAGATCGCGGACGAGGCGCGCGCCGCCATTCAACGCTTCTCCTGGCCCGGCAACGTCCGCGAACTGGAGAACTGCATCCAGCGCGCCATGGTCCTCGCCTCCGGCAACACCATCACGCTGGCCAATCTCCCCGAGGAAATCGCGCGCGGCCATCAACCCCATGCCCCCGCTTCAGGCGAACCGGCGCATCCGGTTTTTTCCGCCGCCGTGCCCGCCGCCGCTCCGGAAGCCGCTCCGCCGCCGGGATCGGAGCCGGGGAAAATAGCGCTGGCCCACGCAGTGGAAACGCTTTTCAACTTCGCCCGCGCCGACAAGCAGTTCAAACTCCTGCCCGCCGCCGAGCGCGAGCTGATCGTCCGCGCGCTGGCCGAAACCTCCGGCAACCAGGTTCAGGCCGCCAAGCTCCTCGGCGTCACCCGCGCCACCCTCCGCAAGCGGGTCGATAAATTTGGCATCCAAAAGCGGATGGCCATCGATTAGGGTAGCGGTTGATTGGGTGGCCCGGACAACTCGCTTGTCCGGGTGCGCGAGCGCGGCATCGCGAACGCACAAGAAGCGAATCCTACTTCTGGCGGCTGAAAAATCGCTTTCTGTCGCCTGCGGCCACCCTATAAGACTTATAGGACGTATAAGACATATAGCTCCTATCCGTCCAATTAGTCCCATATCCCTGCGCTTCCCTCATGCCTCCCGAAATCACCGCATGCCTCGAACCCGGCGAAGAAATTCTCTGGCATGGGCGGCCGCGCCCCTACGTCTTCATGCTGCGCGGCCTCACCTCCATTTTCTACGGCATGACCTGGTCCATCCTCGGCGCGTTCTGGTATCACGGCGCGGGTGGCATCGGGGAATACTCGGCCTTCGAGGGCTGGTGGAAACTGGTGCCGCTCCTCAGCCTGCCCTTCATCGTCGCCGGGTGGAGTTTTTTCTTCTATCCGATCAGCCTCGGCGCACGCGCGCGCCACACCTGGTACATCGTGACCAACCGGCGCGTCTTCATCGCGCGGCTGCACGGCCATCGGGCGCCTGAACTGCGCGTCTTCACCCGCGAAGAAATGGGAACAGGAAAACCCCACGTCGTGAGGCGCCTTGACGGCCTTTACGAGATCGTCCTCACCCGGAGCGCGCAGGCAAAGCCGTATCTCATCCCCCGGCTCGAATCCGGCTTTTTCGGCATCAAGGACCCCGAGGCCGCCGTGAATGCCATGAACGCCGTCATGAATCGCTGAGGGGAACCACAACCAAATTTCCAAATTAAACCAACTGACCTAATGGAAGGCATGAGGCAGATGCATCGAAAGTGATGCGATTCCCCCAACCTCGAAAAAATTTGGAAATTTGGCTTAATTTGGAAATTTGGTCCTGGCTTTGATGGTCGTTAGCTGGTGCTACACACCCCGCTGATTCGGCTCCCAAATAAGCTTGTGCATCTGGAGCTGCATCCGCACGCGCGGCAATGCATCGGCCAACACGCGCGTCGCGAGATCGAGAGGCGTCATCGTGCCGAAGACCGGCGAGAACAAAATCGCGTTCACCCGGTCCGCCCAGCCCGGCACGCCCGCCAGCACCTGCGCCTTCGCCCACGCGTAATCCTCCTCGGAGCCGATGACGAATTTCACCTCGTCGCGCACGCCCAGCAGCGCCAGATTCGCCATCCGGTTGCGCCCGCACTCGCCGCTGCTCGGACATTTCAGGTCCATGATCCGGCGCACGCGCGCGTCGATGGGCGCGATGTCGTGCGCGCCGCTCGTCTCGATCAGCACCGTGCAGCCGTCGTCGCAGAGGCGCGACATCAGCGTGTGCACCCGTTTCTGCAACAGCGGCTCGCCGCCCGTGATCTCGACCAGCCGGCACGGGTATTTTTCCACCTCCGCGACGATCTCGCCCAACGTGCGCCTCTTGCCCTCGTAAAAGGCGTACTCGGTGTCGCAATAAGTGCAGCGCAGATCGCACCCGGTCAGCCGCACGAACACGCACGGCAGCCCCGCGAACGTGCTCTCGCCCTGGATGCTGTAAAAAATCTCGTTGATCGTGAGCGCATCCGCGGCAACTTTCAGCGGTACTGTCTCCACTGCTAAGGTCATTGCATAATGATAGCCTAAAAAAGCCGCCTGGTGAAAACTTCATCCTGACATAGCGAGTTGACATCTGATGCGTGATGCGGTAGCATCAACTCATGAGAACAACTCTGGATGTCGATGACGATGTGCTGGCGGCCGTCAAGAGCCTTGCCGACTCTCGTAGAACTACGGCTGGCAAGGTCATTTCAGAACTGGCGCGCAAAGCCTTGGAACCTTCCGGAAAGGCTCTGAAACGTCGTTATCGCAACGGCGTTCCGCTCTTCAGTTTCCACGAAAGGGAGAGGGCAAACTTGTCACCATGGAAATGATCAATCGTTTGCGGGATGAAGACGAGTGACCTATTTACTTGATGTGAATCTGTTGATCGCTTTGTGCGACAACTACCATGCGCATTATGAGGCCGCCAATCATTGGTTTAATTCGGGCAAAGGGCTTTCTTGGGCGACTTGCCCGCTGACCGAGAATGGCTACGTTCGCATCACGAGCAGGCCAAAGTATCCTGGCGGGCACGGCACCGTCTCAATGCAGTTGGATACGCTCCGTGAGCTTTGTTTGCTGCCGGGGCATACGTTTTGGCCTAATGACTTGAGCCTCCTTCAGGCAGGGGTGTGGACAGGCGCGGAACTAGTCAATCCGGCTCATATAACCGATTTATACCTCCTCGCCCTCGCCGTAAAGCATGGCGGCAAGCTCGCCTCATTTGATCGCCGCATTCCCGCCCACCGCATTCGCGGAGGCAAAGAAGCTCTGCATGTGCATTCCGCGTAGGCGTATTGAATTCAGTACCTCAGCACCCTCCGCAGAAACCCCTTCGTCACGTCCGACTCGGGCGCGCCGAAGATCTGCCCGGGCGGGCCGAACTCCTCGATGCGTCCGTCCGACAAAAGCGCGACGCGGTCGGCGAGCCGGCGCGCGAAGCCCATCTCGTGCGTGACCAAAAGCAGATCGCGCCCCTCCTGCTTGAGTTCCTCGATCAGCTCGAGCACCTCGGCGGTCATTTCGGGATCGAGAGCGGAGGTCGGCTCGTCCAGCAGCACAACCTGCGGCTTGATCGCGATGGCCCGCGCGATGGCCACCCGCTGCCGCTGCCCGCCGGAAAGCTCCGCCGGACGCTTGTGCGCATGGTCGAGCAACTGGAAACGGCGCAGCGTCCCCTCGGCTAGGTCGCGCGCTTCGTCCGGGGTGCGCCCGTGCACTTTTTCGAGCGGCAGCGTGATGTTTTTGAGCGCCGTCATGTGCGGGAAAAGATTGAAGGCCTGGAACACCGTGCCGATCGAGCGGCGATGACGCAGCAGCGCCTCATCATGATACTCAATCGCCTTGTCGTTGAGGACGACGCCGCCGCTGGTCGGATATTCGAGCCCCGCCACGATGCGCAGCAGGGTCGATTTGCCGCCGCCCGACGGCCCGATCAGCGCGAGGCAATGGACGCCGTCGAGTTCGAGGCTCACCCGGTCGATCACGGTGTGCGCGCCGAACCGCTTCACCACTTCCCGGAGGCTAAGTTTCATACTTGAAGCGTTGCTCGAGCCAGCGCGACCAGAGCGAGATCGGGATGGTGAGGACGAGGTAGCCCACGGCCAGCGCGAGGTAGGTTTCGAGGTTGTCGTAGTTGATGCTGCTCGCCTGCTGCGCGCTTTCGGTGAACTCGGTGATGGCGATGACCGACAGCAGCGACGAATCCTTGATCAGTGAAACGAGTTGCCCGACCAGCGGCGGCAGGACCTGGCGGAAAGCCTGCGGGATGATGACGTACCGGTAGGTCTGCGCGCGGGTGAACCCGATGGCGCGGGCCGATTCGATCTGCGTCTTGCCGACGCTCTCGATGCCGGCGCGCATGATCTCGCTGATGTAGGCGCTCTCGAAAAGCGTGAGGATGAGAACGCCCGCGATGAACCGGTACTCGTTGCCGATCTGGAAGACGCCGCCGAATCCGTACCAGAGGAGAAGGATCAGCACGAGGAGCGGCGTGCAGCGGACGATCTCGACGAGGACTTTCGCGAAATAGCGCAGCGGTAGCACGAACGACCGCTGACACAGCGCGAGGAGAAATCCGCCCAGCGTGCTCAGCACCAGCGCCGCGCCAGTGACGCCGAGGGTCATCAGCCAGCCCTTGAAAAGCATCTCCCGGTAGTTCCAGACCCCTGCCCAATCCAGGTGCAGGCTGATCAGGCAAAGCCAGACGATGCCGATGAGCACGAGCAGCGCGAAGAGCGTGTTGAGCACCCGGGCCGCCCTCGGCGGCGACGCCTCGCCCCTCGCGCCGCCCGGAGCCAGGATCAGGTCGCGCCATGTTTCCATCACGCCCTGAAAGCTAGAGGCACGACACTAAGCTGAGCAATCTTAGAGTATGACGCGCGCGATCACGGCGACGCGACGGCATGCAACAAAACGACTCCGTGCGGCGGCACTGGCGAAGAAAAACTGTCGCTAAAAGCCCCCAGATCGTGGTGTTGCCAAACGTCGCGCAAAGCTTGTTTTCCAGCCAAGCCCGCGTCGGCCCAACCCAAGTTGACCGTCGCCTGCGCATCGCCGCGGTTGAAGAGACCGACGGCTTTGGAACCATCTTTCAAATCCTTGATCCAGACTTCCAGGCCATCTTTTTGCGAGACGCGTTTCGCCCCGAGGCCAAGAGCGTCCTGATCAATGGCCAGCACCTCGTCATTAGTTAGCAGCGAGAGCGTCCAATCGTCCAAATCGGGCAGATTACAACCCAGTATGAGTGGAGACGAGGCCAGCGGCCAAAGCGACATCAGCGTTCGTTGTTCATCATGCGTGAAGCGCGTTTGGCGGTCTTTCCCGGCGATCGTGCATTTGATGCCGATATGACCAAAAGGAATCATGTCGGCATCGGGAAAGTGCCCCGGCCCGCCCACTCCCTCCCATTGCGCCAAGAGGTCGAACTGATGATTCAAATCGCGCCAGCGATCCCAGAAATCGCCTGAGATGCGCCATTGATTGGCATGGTCTTTAATGTGGCCGGCTTTTTTTACATCGGTCGGGCCAGCCGAAGTGCTAAAGACAATGGGACGCCCGCATTTGTCGATGGCTTTACGAATCATTTCAATCTCCTCGGTATGGTAGGGAGACGAAAGGTCATCGACTTTCACGAAATCGAGCCCCCAGGAGGCATAGAGACGGTACATGGAGTCGTACCAAGCCTGGCCCGCCGCATTCGCGCGGACGCCGAACATGTCGGGACACCAGCCGCATTTATTCGTGGGGTCGCCCGCGTCGGCTGCGGTGAAAGAACTGCCTTCGATCGGCGTTTTGGCATCGACCGCCTGGCGCGGAATGCCGCGCATCATGTGGAAACCAAATTTAAGTCCCATGGCGTGGAGTTTGTCCGCCAGCGGTTTGAAGCCCTGTCCATTCGCCGCCGAAGGAAAGCGGTTCAGCGCCGGAACCATTCTTCCAAATTCATCCGCGGCCAACTTGGCGCCGGCACGTTCTTTATTGAAGTCGCGGTCATCATAGGAGGAAACCGTGTCGTACCAGCGGGCATCGATAACGACATAGTGCCAGCCATGGGAAAGAAGATGATCCTTCATGTACTGTGCATTGGCCAGCGTCTCGTCTTCCGTGATGCTGGTGCCCCAGGCATCGTAGCTGTTCCAGCCCATCGGCGGCGTCGGCGCAAACGACCAAAAGGGCGGCGGCGATGCTGGAACGGCATCCGCCGTTGGCTGCCCCATCACCCAACAGGAAGCCGCGCTGAACCAGCAGAGAGTCAAGATCGAGCCGAGAAGTCGCGACGTCATGTTTTACCGTATAACAGCATTGGTCCAGTCAGTCACTCTCGACAACGCGGCTTGTCTGCGACAAGTTAGGGTGTGATTTCGATACAAGACATCGCCAACCGCGAACTGCTCGACCTGGTGCCCTACGAGCCGGGCAAGCCGGTCGATGACGTCGCGCGCGAACTCGGCCTCGACCCCGCCTCGATCATCAAGCTCGCCTCGAACGAAAACCCGCTCGGCCCCTCGCCGCTGGCCATGGCCGCGATGCACAAGGCCATCGAGACCGCCCACTTTTACCCCGACGGCGGCGGGTTCCACCTGCGCAACGCAATCGCGGAGAAATTCGGCCTGACCAGGGAAAACGTCGTCCTCGGCAACGGCTCGAACGAGATCATCGAACTGCTCTTCCACGCCTTCACCCGGCCCGGCATCCACGAGATCGTCACGGCCCGCCACGCCTTCGCCGTCTACACGCTCATGGCCCAGCTTTTCGGCGTGCGGGCCATCGTGGTGGACGACGCCGATTTCACGCCCGACCTGCCCGCGATGCTCCGCGCCGTCACGCCGCAAACGCGCCTGATTTTCCTCGCCTCGCCGAACAACCCGACCGGCACGCGGGTCACTAACGAGGCGCTCGACGCCTTCCTGCGCGGCCTGCCGCCGCACGTCATCGCCGTCCTCGACGAGGCCTACTACGAGTTTCTCGACAACCCGCCCGACACCGTCGCCCAAGTGCGGCAAGGCGCGCGCGTCGTGCTCATGCGGACCTTCTCGAAAATCCAGGGCCTCGCCGGGCTGCGCATCGGCTACGGGCTGGCCCCGGCGGAAATCGCCAACCTGCTCCAGCGCGCGCGGCAACCGTTCAACGCCAACGCCATCGCCCAGGCCGGCGCGATCGCGGGGCTGGCCGATGTCGAGCACCAGCAAAAAACCAAGGCGATCACCGACGAGGGCCGGCACGTGATCGAGGAGGCCTTCGCGCGGATGGGCCTGAAATATGTCCCCTCGTCGGCGAATTTCGTGCTCGTGCGCGTCGGCGACGGCGGCGAGGTCTTCCAGCGCCTGATGAAAAAGGGGATCATCGTCCGCTCGATGGTGAGTTATCACCTGCCGGAATACATCCGGATCAGCATCGGCACGCCGGAGCAGAACGCGCGTTTCCTCGCGGAACTGCCCGCCGCGCTGGAGGGGCTTATATCTTTCACACCGCTAACCGGTGGCCCGGACAACTCGTTGTCCGGGTGGCCGAAGGCCGCAGGAGGTCACCCGGAGGCCCCGCCTTCTGACATCCGGTCGGCGGAATCCATCCCTATCGCAGCGGACGACCAAGAGGTCGTCCCTCCAGGAAATCTGTTATGAACTTCGGCACCGTCGCCATCCTTGGCCCCGGCCTGATCGGGGGATCGCTTGCCCTCGCGCTGGCCGAACGCGGCCTCGCCAAGCGGCTGATGATCTACGCCCGCTCGCCGCACGCCCTCGGCGAGATCCGCACCGCCGGGGTCGACGCCGAACTCACCGGCAACCCGAGCGAGGCGGTGAGCGAGGCCGACGTGGTCATCCTGTGCGTGCCCATCGAAGCCATGGCCGGGCTCGTGCATGAATTTCGCGATGCGCTCAAGCCGGCCGCGCTTGTCACCGATGTCGGCAGCGTCAAGGGCAGCGTCGTGCGCGACATCGAGCCGCTCCTGGAAAATCGCGCGCTTTGGATCGGCAGCCATCCGATGGCCGGAAGCGAACGAGCCGGGTTCGCCGCGGCACGGGCCGATTTGTTCGAGGGCGCCACCGTGATTCTCACCCCGACCAAACAGACCTCCCGCGACGCGCAACGCCGCGCCGAAAAATTCTGGAAGGCGCTCGGTTCCAACCTCGCCGTCCTTTCACCCGAAAAGCACGACCAAACGGTCGCGGCCATCAGCCACATTCCCCATCTTGTCGCCGCGGCCCTGGTCAATCATGCCGTGATCTTCGGCGATCTCGACCTCGCCGCGGGCGGCTTTCGCGACACCACCCGCGTCGCCTCGGGTTCGCCGGAACTTTGGGCGGAAATCTTCCTGGCCAACAGCGAGGCGACCAGCTTTCAGGTGAACCGGCTCATCGCCCAGTTGATGGCGCTGGAAACCGTCCTCAAAAATCCGGACAAGGCCGCCGCGAAATCGTTGTTGTTCGCGACGCTGAAAGCCGCCCACGATGCGCGCTCGCTTGTATCCGCCAAAGGTCCCAAACGCAAATGAGCCGCGACCCCGCCCCGACCCTCACCATCCGCCCGGCCCGCGATCTCGGCGGCGAAATCAGCGTGCCGGGCGACAAAAGCCTTTCCCATCGCGCCGTGCTTTTCTCCGCGCTGGCCGACGGCACGACCGTGATCACCGGCTTCCTGCCGGGCGAGGATTGCGTCTGCACGATGCGCGCGCTTCAGGCGATGGGCTGCGCGATTGAAACGGACTCGAAAACGCGCCTGATCGTCCATGGCGTCGGCGGCAAACTTCGCCCCCCGCTGGAACCGCTCGATTGCGGCAACTCCGGCACCGCCATGCGCCTCCTGGCCGGCGTCCTGGCCGGACAACCCTTCTCCAGCCGACTGATCGGCGACCCCTCGCTGTCGGGCCGGCCCATGAAACGCATCGTCGATCCCCTGCGCCTGATGGGGGCCAAAATCGAGGGCCAGGGCGAAAAACAGACCGCGCCGCTGGACATCCAGGGCGGCCCGCTGACCGGCATCGAGTACACGCTGCCCGTGGCCAGCGCGCAGTTGAAGTCGTGCCTGTTGCTGGCCGGGCTGTTCGCCAACGGCACCACCAGCGTCACCGAGAAGACGACCACGCGCGACCATACCGAGCGCTTGCTGGCCCATTTCCACGCGCCGCCCGTCATCGACCTCAAGCCCGAGGGCAAAACGATTCGTGTGCGCGGAGGCACGCAACTGCACGGGCGGGATTTCAACGTGCCGGGCGACTTCTCCTCCGCCGCCTTCTGGATCGCCGCCGCCGCCGCCATGCCCGGAGCGGACCTGACGGTGACCAACCTCGGTCTCAACGGCACGCGCACCGGACTGCTCAGCGTGCTGCTGCGGATGGGCGCCCACATCAACGAAGTCATCGCCGATTCCTCCTGCGAGCCGTCCGGCACCGTGCGCGTCTACGGACGCAAACTGCGCGGCACGAAGATCGATGGCGCGGAAATCGCCAACGTCATCGATGAATTGCCCGTCATCGCCGCGATCGGCGCCGTCGCCGAGGGCGACACCGAAATCCGCGACGCCCGCGAATTGCGCGTGAAGGAAACCGACCGCATCGCCGCCATGGCCGCCAACCTGCGGGCGTTCGGCGCCCCGGTGACCGAACACGACGACGGCATGACCATCCACGGCGGCCACCCTCTTACGGGCGCGAAAGTCGGCAGCTTCGGCGACCACCGCATCGCCATGGCCTGCGCCGTCCTCGGCCTTTTTGCCAAGGGCGAAACGACCATCTCCGAAACCGCCTGCATCGCCACCTCCTACCCGACTTTCCAGGAAGACCTCAACAAGATCGCCACGTTTCAGGAAGGCGGCCTGGCCTCGTTTCTCTCCGGCGGCCGGTGATTTTCGCCGCTGCATGGGGATCTCTTCCCGTCGCCTTCGGCGGCCCGGCCAACACACGCACGCATGGCGTCGCCGGGCCACGCGAGAAAAGACGCCGCCGCACCGGGGACACGCCCCTCGCGCGACGGATCGCGGTCACGACCGATCGGAATGCTGCGGCAATCACCGCGAGTCGCTCATTCGGCGGCCGTCGACGCCCGCCACGTAAAGCTTGCGGCACACGGACAGGCCGTCGGCCATGGGGATCAGGACGGACTGGACCCGGTTGTCCGCGGCAAGCTTGCGGTTGAGTTGATCGATGGCGCGGTTCGTCGGCGTGTTTTTTTGGACGGGGTCAACGACTTCTCCGCCTCTCAGCATGTTATCGAAAAGGATGAGCCCGCCCGTTCGCACGAAGGGAATCAGGGTTTCGAAGTAGAAGTCGTAGGCCTCCTTGTCGGCGTCGATGAACACGAAATCGAGCAGATTCTGCGGTTTGAAATGCGGAAGCAGGCGGCGCGCGTCGCCCAGTCGCAGATCGATCTTGTCCTGCACCCCGGCCCGTATCCAGTAGCGGCGGGCGATGCTGGTAAATTTGAAGTCCTGGTCGAAACAAAACAGCTTGCCGCCGGGGGCCAGATAGCGCGCGATGCAGAGGGAACTCAGCCCGGTGAAGGTGCCCACCTCCACGGCCCATTTCGCGCCGATGAGGGCCACGAGCAGGCTGATCAGGGTCGCCTGGTCGGGGCTGATCGCCATCCGGCTGATCTCGCCAAGATTTTCGGTTTCCGCCTGCAGCCCGGCCAGCAGGGGATCGTTCGCGTTCGATCTCTGCGCGATGACGTAATCGTACAGGGCGTCCGTCAGGGGAACGTATTTGGCGGGCATAAAAGTCAGGGAGCGGGGATAGGCCGGTTGGACGCGGCTGCCTGGGGGAATGGATGCTGCCGCAGGTGGGCCGCGAGTTCGGCAAAACGGCGGAAGGCGCGCTCGCTCAAATGATGCTCGAGGCCTTCGATGTCGGAAAGATGATCGCGGTGATTGAGGCCCATCAATTGAAACAAATCGGCCAGCATCGCATGACGCTTGCGGATTTTTTCCGCCACACGGCTGCCCTCCCGGGTCAGGGCAAACCCGCGATAAGGCTCGTAGCGGAGAAATCCCAGCTTGCCGAGCCGCTTGACCATGATGGACGTGCTGGCCCGGTTCAGGCGCAGGGCCTCGGCGACGTCGGACACGCAGGCGTAGCCCTTGGTGCTTTCGAGCGCGAAAATGCATTCGAGGTAATCCTCCATGCTTTCGGTCACTCCCGCGCGGTCATGGGCGCTGCGTTTGCGGGGAGCGGCCTGGCTCCCTGGGCTGGAGCGGGCGGGCGTTTTGGAGATCGACCTGACCATGGGGGCAAGTTATGGGACTCGTGAACAAGTGTAAAGCGGATAACGGTTGTTTGTTATGACTATACTATTTTAGAACAAGTTTATCCGCAAGAGAACACCGAGATCGCAAAAAAAGACCTAAGCCGTAACGATGCAGTTGAGGGGTAAAAGCGCGAGGATTTTTCATGCGGCTCTCGGTTGTTGTCCAACTGCATCGCAGTTGGGGAAATCGGCGAGGATTTTCTCCCAAACGGCTCGCCACCACGGTCGATGCGCGGCGGGTATGGCGAGTCTGATGGTGGCCGTGCCCTGGGCGTGACTCAGGATGCCCGCCGCGTTGAAAAGCCGGTAGCGCAGGGTGGTGACACTGTTGCGTTCCAGCCAGCCGAGGTGGCGCAGGAACAGGACGGTGAGGTTGTAAGTCATGACGGCAAGACTCAGCGCCGCCTCGGTCGCCCAAAACTTCTGGCAGCAGAGTTTCGGCAGGGCAAACCCGTAATCGAGTTCCTTGATGACGCCTTCCATCCCCGCCCGCGCGTTGTAATCGCGCCAAACCTCCAACGGCGGGACGCTTTCGGGCAGGCTGGTAACCAGGGCCTGGAACATGTAGCCGGGGCACTCGATGAGCAGCTTGCCGCCCGCGCGTCGTCCTTCGGTTTTCTGATGGCGCAACAGGACGATGCGCCGCGCCCGGCTCCACGACGGACTCTCGTGCACCACCTCGGCCACCTCCGTGCCTTCGAGTCCGCTCGCTTGCCAGACTGTGTCGCGCGTGATCAGGCGCTGGACTTTGACGTTGAGTTTGGCCACCACGATGTAGGGCAGGCGGCGCGCTTCCAAAAGGCTCAGCCAGTCGTCCTGGCAAAAACCGCTGTCGGCCCGCACCAGGCGCACCCGCAGATGCGACGGCAAAAGCGAGAGCGTCTCCAGCGTGAAGGCGATGATGTTATTGGCGCTCGACGCGTTGCCCGCTCGCAGCCAGAACCCGGCCACCAGCTTCGCCTCCTCCAGCACGGCCAAAAGCGGATGCAGACACGGCTTGAGTCCACTGCGGGTGTAGCCGACTTTTACTCCTTCTTGCCGTCCGTCCTCATGGAGCAACTCGGTCGAATCGAAATCCAGGCTGTAGCCCTTTGCGCGGCTGGGCAACTGTTCCATCGCCCAGCGCCAGAGGGGACGAAAGGCTTCCAGATTTTTCGCCTGACCGTCAAACCCGGCTAAAAACCGCGACAGGGTCGACTGGCTCGGTAGCCGTTTCACGTCCAGGATTTCAGGCAAAACCGGATCGTTGCGCAGGTGGGCGATGCGGGTCAGCTTGTCGGCCCCGGCCAAAATCCCGGCCAGAAAGCTCAGCGCGATCTCCACCGGAGCCAGCGCATTCGGGCTGGTCGGGCGATGCGGCAACACCCCGGCGATCAAGGGCCGAAAGTTGACCCGGTGCAGAAAAGCCCAGAACGTCGCTTGGCCCGCGTGAGCGCTGAGCTTCGCGTCGGTGGTGGTGATTTTGATCGTCTTGCCGCCCGTTTTGAGCCTAATTTCCTCCGTCACCGTCTGGTGAGTCGAAGCCTTGTGGTTTTCATGTTGGAAGTGATACATCTCCAACAACTCCCAGACGGTGATTCACTTTTCAACTGCATCGTTACGGCTAAGGAACCGCCGGCTTCCGCCTCAGTATCTTTGAGTTCCTTGCGTTCCTTTGCGGCTAACGAATCCGGCCGCTCCCGGCGTTCGCGAATCACGCTTGCGCCTTCGTCAGGCGAAGCAGCCCGATTTCGGCGGGCGCGCCGATGCGGCAGGGAAACCAGTCGCCGCAGCCGTTGGAGACAATCATCGTGGTGTCGCCGCGTCGGTAACGTCCGCTCCAATACTTGAAGCGGAGCCGTCCCAGTCCGATGTCGCCGAACATGATCTGGCCGCCGTGGGTGTGCCCGCTGAGGACGAGGTCCGCCTCCTGCGCAATGTCGAACAAGTGGGGATGATGCGCGAGGAGAATGCGCGCGTCGCCCTCCTGGCGCGGCGGAAAAAGGTCGCCGACCATTCCCGACCGGATGTCCATCTGGTAGAATCTTGACCAGGACAACCCGCCGAGGAGGAGCCTGCGGCCGCGAACGGGAACGGCCATGCAGAAATTGTAGAGCATCGCGAGCTGGTTCCGCTCGCACGCCTCCGCCACCACGCATGGACCGGGCATCACGTCGTGATTGCCCTCGCAGAGGTACGTGCCGAAGCGGGATTCGATGCGACGGATGGCCGCCAGCGCCGAGGGAAACTCGCCCATCTCGCGGTTGATGATGTCGCCCGTGATCGCGACCAGATCGGCTTTCAGATCGTTGGCCGCGTCGCTGATGATCTTCAAACGGGCCGGACCGACAAAGAGGCCGGAATGCAGATCGCTGACGTGGGCGATGGAGAAACCTTCCAGTTCGGGCGGCAGGTTGGCGATCGGTATCCGGAATGCGCGCACGCGCAGGTCGTGCCGCGTCAGCGCGCCGTGCACGCCCATGCCGATGGCGGTGGCTGGAACGGCCCCGCAGGAGAGCAGATAAAGAAATTTTCGCCGCGACATTCCGTCGGGAGATGCCGGTTGGGATCGCCTGCCCGCGCTCCGGAGGCGCACGATCAGCACCGCGAGGATCATGCCGGGAAAAAGAACCTGGAGAAAGAGGACGTTCCAGACCATCTCCACCGCCATGGGCAGGTAGAGCCATTCCCGCAGGAATGATTTCCACGCGGGCGGCTCGAACGCTTCCAACAGGAAGAGGCCGCTCATCAAAAAAGCCCAGACGAAAAGGGCGACTCCCATCCATCGGGGCCAGGGCCGGCGTCGCCGGAGCAACCACACCTGGAGCGCGGCGCAACCGAAATTCTGCACGACAACGTAGGTCGTGATGACTGCAATCCAAATGAGCATGAGGCGGTCGATTATGATTCAGCCGCCCCGTTGTGGCAACCCGCCGATGATGACAAGGGTGTTAAGAAGCGTTCCTTGATTCATGCGCGCGCATCAGCCGCCCGCGCGGCCGGGTCGCGGGCGCTTCCGCTTGGCCTTGGCGCGAGTTTTGGGCATCTTGTTCGTTCCCATGCCCCTTGTCTTCGCCGTGACCAGCCAGCAGATCGGTCCTTTCTTGCCTTGGATCGGGCTGGCCATCGCGGTCTTTTCGCTATTCGCCTCGTTGCGCGCCTGCCGCAGGAAACGGTTGATCGACAACCTGCCGACCTCCAAAACCCAAGGCGTTTTCATCGGCCTGGTGGAGTTGAAGGGCGCCGCCCAATGCGAGCAGCCGCTGGTCAGTTATCTTGCCGCGATGCGATGCGTCCATTATTCCTTCGACATCGAAGAGCGCTGGTCGCGATTGGTCACCGAGACGGAAAGCGACGGAAAGGGGGGCACCCGAACGGTCACCCGAACGGAAAGCGGCTGGACCCAAGTGGCCTCGCGAACCGAGTCAACCCCGTTCTACGTGCAGGACGACACGGGCAGCCTGCTCGTCCGGCCCGAAGGCGCGCGGATCGAAGCCTTGGGCGTGTTTAACGAGACCTGCTCGCCGTCCAACCCGCTTTATTACGGCAAAGGACCGGCAAGCGGCGTCATGGATTCGGACCATGTCCGCCGTTTCAGTGAGAAAGCCATCCCGCTCCAGGTGCCGCTCTTCATCGTCGGCCAGGCCCGCGAACGGCAGGACGTCGTCGCGCCCGAAATCGCCGCCGATCCCAAGGCGTCCGAATTCCTCATCTCCGTGCGCTCGCGGGAGCAGGTCAGCAGCGGGCTCGGCTGGCAAATCTGGCTCTTCTTTTTCCTCGGCGCCCTGACCGCGCCGGGCGGACACATCCTCGGCGATCTCGCCGCGAACCAGGAAATCACGCCGCTCTCGATCGGCATCTATATCGGCGATTTCTTTCTCTATATGCTGCTCTGGAGCGCCGCGTGGATGATCGTGGTCTACAACAGCCTCGTCGAGTTGCGCCAGCGCGTCGAACAGGGCTGGGGCCAGGTCGATATTCAGCTCAAGCGCCGCCATGATCTGATTCCGAACCTCGTCGACACGGTGAAGGGTTACCGCGATCACGAAGCCTCCACGCATGAGGCCCTCGCCGCATTGCGCAGCCAGCTTGCCGCCACGCCGCCGGGCCAGCCGGGCGACGATTTCCGTTCCGTGCAAAGCCAGATCAACATCCTCAAGGAGGCCTACCCCGACCTCAAGGCCGACACGAATTTTATCGCGCTGCAACAAAGTCTCAGCGACACCGAGCAGCGCATCGCGCTCGCGCGCTCCTATTTCAACAGCATCGCCACATTCTATAACACGCGCCTGCAAGTCGTGCCGGACCTCTACATCGCCGCACTCGGCGCGATGAAGCCCCGCGCGTTGATGGAAGCCAATGAATTCGAGCGCGCGCCAGTGGAAGTGAATTTCGCGACTGCTTAAAATGTAGAGGCGGTCTATGATAGAAGCCAGCCCGCCATCTCCTTTCCTAAGTTTCTATAGATTAACGCCTTATTGCATAAATGGAAAGACATTTTTGGCAAATTTTCGTAAAAAAAAGCAAGATTTGTTATGCAGTCGCGACGCAAATTGTTATGCAAAAATGGCAGCTAGTCCGTTGCTGATCTCTTCAAGTTCCCGATGACGCAACGGCGCGTTGCGTTTCTTCTGTCCGCCCGATGATAGCCGCTTCACCGTAAACGCACCGTCGAGACAGGCAATCACCACGTCACCCGTTTGGGGTGTTCTCGACTTATCGACGACCAGCAGGTCGCCGTCCTGGATGGTGGGACGCTTGCCGTTCATGCTGTCGCCTCGCGCCCGCACGAAGAAGGTCGCCGGAGCATTCCGAACGAGCAGTTCGTTCGGGTCCAGTTCGCCCTCCAAATGATCGTCAGCAGGCGACGGGAAACCCGCCTCGATTCGGGCGGACACAAGAGGAAAGCGCTGAGCTATGCGACGTTGTACGGGCGTATAATATTTCACAAGATAGGGATACCCCCGGATGGCGCTTCACGCAAGTCCAAGGAGTTTGCTGCCAGATATCGGCTCCCGTCGAAGTCCCTGCCGTAAGCTCGCAAGTGAAGACATCGATGCTGGTCGGCATGGACCTCGCGCGCGCAGTCGTCTTCGTCGGGCGGAATGAATGTCGCTCTGCGAGTGGTTTAAGGTTACGCTTGGCCGTCGTCGATCTCCGCCCCGACGAGAAGCCTATGGACAGCGATCCTACCTCTTCAATCCCAGAGTCGCAGGGCGCGCAACGCGCCGTGGAAGTGTTCATGGCGCGCAACGGACGCGCCAAGGATGAATTGCGCCAGTTAGTATCCACGGGGAATGCATTTTTGCTCGTCGGGGCGGGAAGCAGTAAGAGGTTGGGGTATCCGCTATGGGGCGAGTTCCTGCTCGACTTTTTCGACTCGTTAATGCCTGGGGAACAGGCCGCCGTTAACGCGGCCTTCAATGGCCGAGCTGTTCGGGACGTGGCCGCAAACCTACCGCTCAAATTGGCCTCGACCTTGGAAAGGGTGAGCAAAGAGCGACGCCTTCATGCGTTTCGGCAGTTCATCCCG
The DNA here is from genome assembly GCA_963702985.1 of uncultured Verrucomicrobiae bacterium. Classification (GTDB taxonomy): domain Bacteria; phylum Verrucomicrobiota; class Verrucomicrobiia; order Methylacidiphilales; family UBA1321; genus JABDGH01. The sequence continues at coordinate 2,253,758 of OY969777.1, read as the reverse complement.
GAAGTTTTCGGAAGGCAGATTCTTCCGTCGGAGGAGCACCTTTCGCTACTGAATCTTCCCTTCAAGGGGGTCCTTACGCCGAACTTCGATTCGGCGTTGGAAAGCACTCTCGATGATAAATCTGGCAGGCTTCGGGAAGAACACCTTTACAGCCGGTGCATGGACCTCAATAAGCACCGCAACGAGCTGTTCCGCTTTCTGCATCCTCCGGCGGCGCGCAGCCCCGGCACGCGATTGGTTCTGCATCTGCACGGCGTTTATGATTGTCCCGACGACTGCGTCATATCCCCACCGACGAGCAGGGCAATGGAGACATCCTTGGGCGCGGAAATCTGCCCGAAATAGCAGACACGACGACCAGCCTTCTCACGCACCGTCAGTTTCTCGCCGGTCTCAGGATGTTTCCCGGCACAGAGACGGGCAAAATGATCGGCCCGAACTTCACCCGCCAGCCCCAACATCTCCGCGCCTTTGCCATACCAGACCATCCGTACTTCCCCGCTTTGAGTCAGGTAATCACCCTTGGCCATGTGCTCGGAGAAATAATCCAAAGCACCGGCAACCGAACAACAGGGACGGTCAAATCGAACCATGCCCACATTTTCTCACGTATAGAGAATCGGGTCTAAGACTACTTAGTAGCTCTTTCGACTACTCGCCCCATGAAGAACTGGATAGAGAAAGGGGATCTACATATTTTTAATGGAGGAACACGTCACCCCTAAGCCTCGCTTAGGTCTATAACAGTATGCTCCCGTAGAGAGACACCAACATATATGCATCAAGCCGGAATCTTATCATTGGCAATCACCGTCACGCCTTTATTAATCCGTCATTTTATCATCAAGAGCCGTCATCATAGCAGCGACGATTCATAGTCTCGCTTCTCAAAATAGACTTTGCATCAATCCATAACCCTTTTTCGGGAAAATACTGTCACATTTGCATCGCATCACCAGTTCAGTTTGAGCGGATTACGATATTGAAAAAAGCACAATGCGGAAAGATTTGCTGTGAAAGCAATTCGACGACCTGCAGAATTTGATCTTCACACTGAAAGGCGACAGAAAGTTTGCCAAGCTGGTGAAGCTTGGAGAAGCCAAATTATAGCCCAAAACTTTTGAATGTTTTGAAGGTGCAACACCTTCAAGACCTAAATGGAGTTGCGGAGTGATTTTCCCACAGACATCCCGGTCGCGAACACGATGGCGAAAATGTTTATCATTTCGGCTCGTATGCGGCCACATTTAGGGGGCCCGCCCCCTCGAGAACTTAAAGTTTGGCGGGCGGGTCGTGGCCAGTCGTCGCACTTCGCTGCGACTCCCGCTCCGGTCTCCGGTTCCCTCCGGCCTGCGCGTCCGCCTTCCGCTCGTTTGCGCTGGCCACCGCCCGTCCGTAGGGAGGCATGGGGCCGCGCGGGGTCCCGCTGCCCCCCGCGCCGCCCCATGCAAAAGTCATTTGGCAAGGCCGACCCAGCTCTATTATCCGAAGTAACTTGGTCTGAAAGGGTAAATACGCTATCTTGCAATCGGCATGAAAACTGCCTTCCCATCAAACTGGCATACGATGATCGATGCGCGCAACCGCGAGTTGCATCAAATCATCGCGGGCAAGATTCGCCAAAATCCGGCGCTGATCCGCCAAGTGCAGGAAACATTGGAGCGTTGGCTGCGGGCGATGGACGAATCCGAGCGCGGCCATGGTTCGCTTGTCGAATGGCAGCATCGGCTGGAGGAGCAGCCTCTAAGTCAGGTGCTCGATTTCATTTCTTCCGAAGACGAGGAGGCTTGCCGCCTGCGCCAGTCCACGCCCTTTGTCGGCCTAGTCACGGAGCAGGAACGCTTGGCAGTTTTCCGGAAATATGAAGCTTTCCGAAGTTGAGCACGTTCTGCGGGCCGCCGCCGAGGTGACGCAAGAAAAGGAATTTGTCTGCGTCGGCAGTCAGTCCATTTTGGGACAATATCCCGACGCCCCGCGAGAGCTTCGCGTGTCAATGGAACTCGACTTGTACCCGAAGGCCCACCCGGAAAAAAGCGAGTTGATCGACGGCGCCCTGGGCGAACTGTCGCCGTTTCATGCGACGTTTCACTACTATGCGCACGGGGTCGGCCCCACCACCGCCGTTCTTCCCTCCGGCTGGCAAAATCGTCTCGTCAAGTTCACCAGCCCCAACACCAACGGCGCGGTGGGATGGTGCCTCGAAGTCCACGATCTGGCCGTGAGCAAGCTCGTGGCCGGACGGGACAAGGACAAGGAATTTGTCTCGGCTCTTCTCCGCCATGATCTCGCCTCCCGCAACACCTTGCGCCAAAGGATCGACTTGATTGAACACTTGGATACCAGAATCCAAAGTCCAATCCAGCTTTCAAGCCCTCTTAAACCAGCTTTCCCCGAGCAATAGTCCGCAACAAAAACCGGGCGGGGGTATCAAGCCGTGGTGAAGGTGGCAGCGGAGCTTTTGACAGGACGACGCGACACGCGAACGGCTCGTGCGACAGTATCGACCGTGTCTTTGTCAACGAGGCCCATTATTTCAAGAATCTTTTTTACGTCACAAAGATGACCCGAGTGGCAGGGAGGCATTTTGTCGATTGACGCTGCATCGGGCATGGACGGCCTGATTCTAGTGGTTATGATACGGCCCCATGTTGCTGAAGACCCCGACTCAAATTCCGGCAAAAAAGAAAACGCCCAAGGAAATGTCCCTGCCGCCCGCCCATGATTGGCGGACCAGCGATCAGGATGAAATCAACCGGCGCATTCTGCGGGCACGGGAGGAAAAACCGCGCATCCGCAACCTGACGCCAGACCATCCAGTTTTTTCCAACTTCGACGTGCATTCCGCCAGCGGAATGCATTACGAGGTGGAGATTCGCGATTTGGTGCAGCGCCGTTTCGTCTGCACCTGCACCGATTTTCGCATCAACGGACTGGGCACCTGCAAGCATGTGGAGGCGGTGTTGATGCATGTCGAGCATGTGGGCAAGTCGGCCTATCGCCAGGCATTGCGGCGGGGTTCCGACCGGGTGGACATTGTGCCGGATCGGGAGCGCGACACCCTGCGGATCGAGCGCAACAGGAATCTGATGCCGCTCAAAGTACGCCGGCAGTTTGACGCGAACGGTGTCCTGTCCCGCTCCGACCTCGAAAATACGCTCACCAAGCTCCGCCAAAGCGTCCCTCCCGAAGTGCGAATCTCAGTCGAAATCACATCCTGGCTCGAATCGCGACGCCTGGTCCGCGAGCGCAAGACCCTGCGCCGCGATTATGAGTTGGGCGTCCAGTCAGGATTGCATCCGGCGCAGGAAACCCTCGTCCCGCTCTTTCCTTATCAGCGCGAGGGGATGCTTCATCTGGCGTTTAGCGAACGCGCTTTGCTGGCCGACGAAATGGGTTTGGGCAAAACCATCCAGGCCATCGCCGCCAGCTCCCTGCTGCATCGCCTGGGCAAGGCGACGCGCGTGCTGGTCGTCACTCCGGCATCTCTCAAGACCGAGTGGGAGGAGCAAATCCGCCGCTTCACCACGCTGCCCTATCAACTCGTTTTCGGACCGCGCCGCGCGCGACTGGCCGCCTACGTCCAGGCGCCGTTCTTTACCCTGGTCAACTACGAGCAAATGCTGGCCGATGCGCTCGATGTGAACGCGCACCTCAAGCCCGACATCGTCGTGTTGGATGAAGCCCAGCGGATCAAAAACTGGAACACCAAGACGGCCCAGGCGATCAAGCGGCTGCGCAGCCGCTACGCTTTTGTCCTCACCGGCACGCCCATTGAGAACCGCATCGACGAACTCTATTCCATTATCGATTTTCTCAACCCGGAAGTGCTCGGGCCGCTTTTCCGCTTCAACCGCGAATTTTATCAATTCGATGACCGCGGGCGTCCGGCCGAGTTCAGCAACCTGGCGAAACTTCGGGATTGCGTTGCGCCCCTGATGCTGCGCCGCCGGAAAGCCCAGGTGGAAACCGAATTGCCCGAGCGCACCGACCGGCAGTTTCTCGTCCCGCTGGGCGAATCGCAAAAGGATCCTTACCGCGAGCATGAAAACCAAGTCGCCAAGCTGGTGAGCATTGCGCAACGTCGGCCGTTGACCCAACAGGAGAGCGACAAGCTCATGCGCGAACTCAACATGGCCCGCATGACCTGCGACACGAATTATATCCTCGACGGCGTGGACAAGTCGTCCCCGAAGATCGACGAACTTGACCGCATCCTCGACGAGCTTCTCGCCGAGACGGACATCAAGGCTGTCATCTTCTCCGAGTGGGTTCGGATGCTCGAATTGGTGCGCGACCTTTGCCGCAAGCGCGGCATCGCCTATGCCTGGCATACCGGCACCGTGCCTCAGCTCAAACGGCGCGGCGAAATCCAACTTTTTAAAAATGATCCCAAGTGCCGCGTCTTTTTGAGCACAGATTCAGGCGGCGTCGGCCTCAATCTCCAGAACGCCAGCATCGTCATTAACTGCGACATGCCGTGGAACCCGGCGAAACTCGAACAACGCATCGCCCGTGTCTGGCGCAAACACCAAACCCGGCCCGTCACCGTCGTCAATCTCATCACCCAAGAGACCATCGAGGAACGAATGCTGGGCACCCTGGCAAGCAAACGCGAACTGGCAGACGGCGTTCTCGATGGCAAGGGCGACCTATCCCAGATCAAACTTAAAGGCCGTTCCGGCGAAGGCTTCCTGGCCCGACTCAAACAGATCGTCACGCCCGCCGCGCAAATTCCTGAGACAGCTCCGCCCGCGCGTCCGTCCGATCCCTGCGCCCTCTTTGCCGGACGCGCCGCCTCGCTCCTCGGAAAAAATCTTGCCGCCTGCGAAGAACGTTACCCGGAAGAAGCCCCGCATACTGTCTTGGTCGCCATTGTCGAGCGGGACGCCACGTTATGGAAACCGCGTCTCGATCAACTCCACGCCGAACTTTTCGCCAGACAGGATCTGCTCTCCCCCGTCCGGCTGGAAGTCATCGACCGATCCGCAGTCGAGGCCATGCATCGCTTGGCCGAAGCGGGCATCGTGCAAATCACCCATCGCGCCACGCGACATCTTTATCCGATGGATGATGCTCGGCTGCCATTGAGCGCCGAGGAACTGGCCCGAGCTCAAACTTACCGCGAGCGCACCGCGCGAAAACTCAAAATGGCCCGGCTTCTTCAAGCGGAAAAGATGGACGAGGAGGCCCGCGAAGCCTTGCTTGCCGCTATCCTCGAAACCGGCCGCGCCATGGCCATCGAAGCCCGTTTGCCGGAACCGACCAGCCCCACAACTGCCCTCGCACCGCCGTTATCCCACACATGGGGCAACGCACGCGCGACACTGGCGGCGGCACTCAACGATTCCTCCGCGCCGCTCTCCGAAGCCCTTGCCCTGCTGGAGACTACTTCGCAGGCCAGCCCAAGCCTTCACCCCGTACAGGGCATCGCTTGAGTCTTCCCTCCTTGGTCTCAAGACTTGGAAGCGGAAACGGTTTCCTGCCTGCGGGTGCGCTCCAAGGCCTCTTGAAACCGACGACGGACGGCCCCACGGTCAAAATAGGCCACGACCTGTTCGCGGGTCATCCCCTCGGTCTCGCGGGCCACGGCCTCCTTCCACTTGCGGGATTCGGCCACGGCATCAAAAGTTTTGGTCGTCGTCTCCATAAACAAGTTCGGGCGGACTGATGATCCGCACGCTGGGATAACCATACACCAAATTGATGCGATTAAAACCCGATTCTCGCTGGTAGTTGGCCAGATGTTTGAAATTCCAGCTGACAATGAGGCCGATCCCATGCGTGGTGGAAATGGCGACATGGCGCGCGTCATCAATGTATTTTGCGGTAAGCACTCCGGCCTGGACGTAAGCTTGCGCCAGTTCTTCGGCACGGTCGGTCATGGACAAGAGAGCGGAGTCATCAGGGAATGTTTGGGCAAAGAGTCGGACGACCTCCGGTGGAGCAAGCGCAGCTTCCTGCTGGGTCACAACCGATGCGACGAACCGGCAATGGCCCGAGTCAGCCAAGGTCCAAAGCCGCCGGGTGGCTTTTTCAAATTCGGGATCGAAGTAACCGCCAACCACGGAGTTATCCAGATAGCGAGTCAGGGCAGGCACAGACCTCAGCATATCCAATGACCGTACGGCGAAGCCAGCAGGATTATTTTTTGAGCGGTGGCGAGCGGTCCGATGGAGGCAAGAATTCCATTTTGGAAAATCTATGCTGGAATTGTCATGTGCACGCACCCGAACAAATTGGCTCTCAAGCAGAACTGATTGAGGCTCTGGCCGAGGTCGAGCGCCTGAAGGAAGAAAACGAGCGGTTGAAAAAGCTGCTGGGAATCCGCACCAACGTTCCCGGCATCATCCCCATTCCAACTGTCCTCTCACCTGCATCCGTCACAACAAAATCTTCAACCCAGGACAAAATCCGGCTGTTCCGGAGCCTTTTTCGCGGTCGGGACGACCTTTATGCCGTCCGCTGGGAGGGTAAAAATGGAAAATCTGGATACTCTCCGGCTTGCATCCGAGATTCCCGAAACTTTTTTTGTCTCGAAGGCCGAGGCCGTCAAACAACGCCAATTGTTGCCGTTAACCGATCGGGTTATTCACGATCATCTGAGCGGAAAACTGACCGCCGGAATTTATCCCCTGCTGAAAGCTGAGGCTTGCTGGTTTCTGGCCATCGATTTCGACAAGGCCACTTGGCCCGATGATGTTTCAGCATTTTTGCAGGTTTGCGCGCAATGGGCCATTCCCGCCAACTTGGAAAGATCGCGTTCGGGGAAGGGTGCGCATGTCTGGATTTTTTTCGAGCATCCCATCCCGGCATCATTGGCGCGTAAAATGGGGGCCGCGATTTTGACGCGCACCATGGAGCAACGGCACCATGTGGGCCTCGACTCCTATGACCGCATGTTTCCCAATCAGGACACCTTGCCAAAAGGCGGTTTTGGCAATCTGATCGCCCTTCCTTTGCAGCACGGCCCAAGAACTTCAGGCAACAGCGTCTTCCTGTCCGATAATTTTCAGCCGCATGAGGATCAATGGTCGTTTTTGGCTTCCGTTCAACGCATGGGTGTTGAACGAATCCATGCCATTGTTGATGAGGCGGAGCGTGCCGGAAAAGTCATTGGTGTGCGGCTGAGTCTTTCTGACGGAGATGAGGACGAAGATCCCTGGTTGCTGCCTCCATCCAGAAAAAAGAAAGAGGAATCGATACAGTAACCGCTGCCTGCGCGAGTCCGGGTGACAATCAGCAATCTGGCTTATATCGAAAAAGCGGACTTGCCTTCCGCCATACTCAATCGCCTGATGCGCCTGGCGGCTTTCCAAAATCCCGAATTTTACCGGGCGCAGGCCATGCGTTTATCGACCTTCGGTAAACCGCGAGTGATCCGATGCGCGGAAGAATTTCCCCGCCATCTCGGATTGCCCAGGGGATGTCTTCAGGATGCGATTGAGCTTTTGGAATCTCACAAGGTCAAAGTCGATCTCGATGACGAGCGTTTCAACGGCTTGCCTGTCGACGTTTCCTTTCATGGAGAACTGAGACCCGAACAGCAAAAGGCGGCTGATGCCCTGTTGGCCCATGAAACGGGAATATTATCGGCCACGACCGCGTTCGGTAAAACCGTGGTGGCGGCATGGCTGATTGCGGCGCGAAAAGTCAATACGCTGGTCTTGGTTCATCGGCGTCAACTGCTCGATCAATGGCGCGAACGGTTGTCGGTTTTTCTGAACCTTCCGGTCAAGTCGATTGGCCAGATTGGCGGCGGTCGCAAAAAGCCGACCGGACTTATTGACGTGGCGGTGATACAAAGTCTCAGCCGCAAACATGTGGTGAATGATCTGGTGGCCGGATACGGCCAGGTCATCGTGGACGAATGCCATCATCTTTCCGCTTTCAGTTTTGAGCAGGTGCTGCGGCAGGTTAAAGCGCGGTATGTTCTCGGTTTGACCGCTACGCCGATGCGCAAGGACGGTCATCACCCCATTATCTTGATGCAGTGCGGCCCCATCCGCTATCGGATCAATGCCCGCGATCAGGCAACGTCCCGGCCATTTGAGCATGTGGTGATTCCACGGCTCACAAATTTTCGATTACCTGCGCGGGATCAAAAACCGGAAATTCATGAAATTTATGCGGCATTGACCCATGATAAAGCGCGGAATGACATGATTTTCAATGACCTGCTGGAGGCAATCAAGCGAGGGCGCTCGCCGCTGGTCCTGACGGAGAGAACGGAACATCTCAAATTACTGGCGGCCCGATTGGAGAACGTGGTCAAAAACATCATTGTGCTTCAAGGCGGCATGGGCGTGAAGCAGCGAAAAGCGGTGATGAGCCGATTGCTCAACATTCCAGAAAACGAAGAGCGCGTGCTTATCGTCACAGGGCGATATATCGGGGAAGGTTTTGATGATGCGCGGCTGGACACTCTGTTTCTCGCTCTGCCCATTTCGTGGAAAGGGACCGTCCAACAATATGTGGGCCGACTCCACCGACTGCATGACCAAAAGAAAGAAGTCGTGGTTTACGACTATGTGGACGGCTGCGTGCCCATGCTGGTGGCCATGTTTGACAAGCGGCAACACGGGTATGAGTCGGTCGGCTATTCCATCGACCAGAATCGATTGCTCTAGCTTATGACAGCATGTCAGGTTTAACTGTGCTGGTCGGGCACCCGCCGCGCCGCGCTTCTGCCGAGCCAGAAGCGCGGCACGTCGGCTGCATCTTTCTGCGGTTGGGGTGCCGCGTTTCGATCCCCGGCCCGGAAGGAAGAGGGGCCGGGGTTCAAAACGCGAGGGGATGACGGCTCCCGTTGGTCGCCGCCTGCGCTTGGCTGCGTCTTGCGTCGAGTTTTGTGGGTGCTTCCGTGGTTCGTGCCGCACCCAACATCGCGAGGTTGGGTGCAGCGTTTCTGCTTCTTCAGCGCCACTTATCCGCCTGGCTAAGCATGGTCGTCACCATGCTTGACTCGAAAGGCTTGTGGAGAAAATTGCTCACCGGATATTCCTGATAAGCTCGCCAGTCGGATGCGGGTAGGCACAGGGGTCGCAGGCCGACTAGCCTAAAAACAATGTGCCCATAATGTCGGAAGCAAAGAATAAGCGCAACGCGCCGTTACGTCATCGGGCACTTGAAGAAATCACCGCTGGATTTGCTCCCATCCGCGCATAACAAAATTGAGAGGGCGAGTGCATAACAAATTTTGCATTTTTCTACGAAAATTTGCCAAAATTGTCTTGCTGTTTATGCAATAAGGCGTTAATCTGTAGAAACTTAGGAAAGGAGATGGCGGGCTGGCTTCTATCATAGACCGCCGCTACATTCAAATTAGGAATATACCCGGCCCCAGTGCACGTCGAGGCGCTTGGTGACGTAGGCGCGGACGGCGCGCAGGACGCATTTGGTTTCCAGCGATTGCCCGCGCTTGACGATGCTGGCGAGCGTTTCGTTGCTTTTCAGCCGCAAAACTTCCTGCGCGATGATCGGGCCTTCATCGAGGTTTGGCGTGACGAAGTGCGCGGTGACGCCGACGACCTTCACGCCGCGCTCGTAGGCCTGGCGATACGCGTTCGCGCCGGGGAAGGCGGGCAGAAGCGAGGGATGGATGTTGATGATCTTGTTTTTCCAGCGCCAGACGAAATTCGGCGAGAGGATTTTCATGAACCGCGCGAGCACGATGAAATCAACCTCGTGCTTTTCGAGCAGCCTGAGCACGGCTTGCTCGGCCTTGGCGCGGTCGAGAAACGGCACGTGGTAAAAGGGCAGCTTGCTCCGGCTCGCGAGCGGTCCCAGGCCGGGCCGGTTGCCGATGACGACGACGGGCTTCGCGCCCAAAACGGCGGGCGATTTCGAGAGGAGGCCTTCGAGCACATGGGATTCCTTCGTGACGAGAATGGCCAGCCGCTGCGGGCCCGCCGGCGCGAAGTGGACCTTGGCCTCCATCTTCAGGTCGAGGGCGGCTTCCCGGATGCGGCGCTCGATCGCGGCCCGGTCGAAGCGGACGGGCGTCCACGAGGCCTGGAGCGTCATGCTGAACTGGCCGCGCGTGACCTGTTCCTCCATGGCCTCGATATTGGCGCCCAACTGGAAGAGAAGCTGCGTGATCCGGGCGATGACGCCGGCCTTGTCGTGGCCGATCAAAGTGACGGTGGCGAGATGCTTGGCCATTCCGCACAATAGAGAAAAACTCTCCGTGCTGGCGACTTAATTGAGCCGCGCGAATTCGCGCACTTTTTTTGCTACTGCCCAAAGATTAAGATTGCTCCGTGGGTGTTGGTGGGTTAAAGTGGGGCATTGTAGCAGAATAAACGGGGCAGTGGGCGAATTGTTTATGGCAACCGACGTGCGCGCATCCTATACGGACTCCTTCCTCCATGCCTTCGATGGCAAGGGCCGCATCACCGTCCCCGCGGAATGGCGCCAGTCTTCCTTCGAGGCCAGCCTTTTTGTCCTCCCCTCCTCCGAACCATGCGTGCGGGTTTATCCCGGTTCGTGGCTCAGCGAGTTGCAGGAGAAGCTCAAAACGCTCAAGGACGGCGATCCTGATCGGCGCAAAGTCCAGGCCCTCGCCAGCATGGCGCAAAGCACGACGTGGGACCAGCAGGGGCGGATCATGGTGAAGGAAAAACTGCGCCAGCGCGCCGGCCTGAAAAAAGAAGCCGTGCTCGTGGGACTGCTGACCCACTTTGAAATCTGGGACAAGGGCGTGTGGGAAAAGAAGCAGCCCGCGGAACCGACCGTGGAGGAGGCGCTCAGCGCGATCGGCCTATGATTGTCCCGCGCGATTTTTGGAGGGACCGCCCGGCGGATGCCGGAACGGCCCGGGAACGAACGAGGATGTAAAGGATGCCCTGCCCCTCGTCATTATCAAACGGCATCGGCGGCGGCTCGTCCGGCGTCCAACCCAAAGAAAAAAACGAGGCATATGGAAATTAAAATCAAAGGTCTTGTGCGCAGGCAATTGGTCTACGGATTCGTGGCGGAAAAAGACAGCGAGGGGGAGATTGTCGGCTCCTCGGTGGTCAAGCTGGCCCGGCGCAATGCCTTTGAACTGGTGGGGTTGAAGCGGCCGGCCCTGGCTCCCGCCTGGCGCTGGAAGATGGGTTGAAAGGCGTGGGCGGACCGGAGGGCGGCGAGAAGGCGGGGGGGCACGTCCCGATACTCCTGCCCGAGGTGCTGGCGGCGGCAAGGGTGCGGCCGGGGCAGAGATGGATTGACGGGACGTTCGGGCGCGGCGGTCATTCGCGCGCGCTGTTGGAACAAGGGGCGCTGGTCCTCGGGCTGGACCAGGACGGTGAAGCGGCGGAAGCGGCACGGGCGCTGGAGGCCCGATGGCCGGAAAATTTCAGATGGAAACAACGAAACTTCAAGGAATTGAAAACATGCTGCCGGGAACAGGGCTGGGACAAGGTCGACGGAATACTCCTCGATCTCGGAGTCTCGTCGCCGCAACTGGAGACCCCGGGGAGGGGCTTCAGCTTTCGCGCCGAGGGCCCGCTCGACATGCGCATGGACCAGAGCGGCGGCCCGACGGCGGCCGATCTGGTGAACGGACTTCCTGAAGACGAATTGACACGGCTTTTTTATGAACAAGGCGGAGAACGAGAAGCAAGGCGGGTCGTCCGGGCCCTTGCGGCACGGCGCCGGACCGCGCCCTTTCGCACCACGACCGATCTGGCGTCGGTGGTGGCCGGGGCGCTTCCGCACCGACGAGCTGGGGGAATACATCCTGCAACGAAGGTTTTCCAAGCTCTACGAATCGCCGTCAACCGAGAAGAGGAGGCGCTGCTAGCGGCCCTGCCGCAGGCGGTGGAAATCATGCAACCCGGAGCCGTTTTGGCCGTGATCAGTTTCCATTCCGGTGAAGACCGGGTGGTGAAGCAGTTTCTGCGCGAGCGCGCTTCCGAGTGGCTCGACACGCCAAAACATCCCAACACCGCGCCCAACCCGAGGCGCCATTTGCGCGACGTGAGGCGCTACCTGCCCGGCGAGGAGGAAATACAGAAAAACCCCCGCGCGCGCAGCGCCCGCCTGCGCGTCGCCGTTCGCAACGAGGAGCCTGTTTTATGAGCCGCAATCGCATGAGGAACAGCCAGTCGCTGCACTGGATGGGCGTCCTCAAATGGATCCTCATCGCCGGCCTGCTGGCGGGCCTCGGCCTGTGCTACATGCTCTGCAAAAACCAGAACCTGCACCTGGCCGATGAAACGCTCCGGGCAAAAAAGCATCTCGCCGCCATCGAGGCGCGCAACGGGGAGCTGACGCTTGACTTGCAGAGAATGAAGTCGATGAACCTGTTGAAACGCCGCCTTGCGCTGATGCATTCCACGCTCGTTCCCTGGGGCGACGGGCGCGCAAGCTGGGTCCGGTTTGATCAAAATACCCGGGCGCGCCTGGCCCGGATCGGCGCCACCCCGCAGGCGACGCTCAATCTTGATTCCTCGGTCATCGCGGCCAATGCGGCCGCGCGGCAACCCGTTCACTAGGAAGTCATGCAACACCGCACCCGCGCCATCTGGATCCTGGTTTTTCTGGCCTGCGGGTTCACCGTCATCTCGTTCAACCTGATCCAAATTCAACTCGTCGAACACGACAAGTTCTGGCGGATGGCGATCGAGAACCACACGCATCCCGAGGCGATCCCCGCCAAGCGGGGCGGCATCTTCGACAGCGACGGCAATATCCTGGCGCAAACGCGGCGGGTCTATGACATCCGCCTCGATGGCCAGTTGATGAGCGCCGATCATCCCGAAACGAACCTGCCGAAGATCGCGGAGGCGCTCCAAATCCCGGAGGGGCCTTTCATCAGCGCGTTTAATCCGCGCAAGCGCGACCAGCTTCTCGCCCAGGACCTGAATGTGGACGACGCCGCTGTCGCGAGGTTGCGCGCGCTGAAGTTGGACAGCCTCATCTTCCAGCAGCGCGACCTGCGCGTTTATCCGAACAACGAACTCGCCGCCCACCTCCTCGGATTTGTCGATGACAACGGGCGCGGCATCGCGGGGATGGAAAAGGAGATGGACAAGCTGCTGGGCGGCGCGCCCGGCGAGCGCCTGGTTGAGCGCGACGCGAAGAAGCACGAGATCGCGGCTTATCAAATCCGCGAAACGCCCGCAGTCGACGGCTGCAACGTAACATTGACGATCAAAATGGCGATTCAGCATGTGGTGGAAGACCAACTCGACCAGATCGCGCAGACCTACCAACCCAACGCCGCCTACATCATCGTGATGGACCCGCAGACCGGGGAGATTCTGGCCATGGGCTCGCGGCCCAATTACGATCCGAACGACCGCAAGACCTTCAAGCCGGAAAACATGCGCAACCGGTGCGTCACCGACATGGTCGAGCCGGGATCGATCTTCAAGATCATCACGCTGGCGGCGGCGCTCAACGAGGGCCTGGTGAATCTGAACACGCAGGTTTTTTGCGAAAACGGCTCCTTTTATTACGCCGGGAAGGATCTGAGGGACGATGAGCCCCATGCGTGGCTGCCCGTCGAGGAAGTGATGTCGCAGTCGAGCAATATCGGATTCGCCAAGATCGCCCTCACTTATTTACACGAGGAAAAGCTCTACAAATACGCCACCGCGTTCGGCATCGGCCGGCGCACGGGCCTCTTCGATCAGCAGGGCGAATCGGCGGGCCTGCTGCGGCCCGTCAGCAAGTGGAGCGCGCTTTCCATCTCGCGCATCCCGATGGGACAGGAAGTGGCCGCCACGCCGATCCAACTGGCCGCGGCCATGGGCGTGATCGCCAACGGCGGGCGCCTGCTCGTCCCGCGCCTGGCCCGGCAGGTGACCGATGAGACGGGGCGCGTCCTGAAGGTTTACCAGCCGAAGATCGTGCGCCAGGTAATCAGCGCCAACGCGGCCCGTGACGTGGCGAGGGCCCTGGAACAAGTCACCATCGACGGCACGGCCAAAAATATTCACATCCAGGACGCGAGCGGGAAAGGCTGGTCCTTCGCCGGGAAAACCGGCACCGCGCAAAAGTTCGTGGACGGGGCCTATTCGCACACGCAGTTCGTCTCCTCCTTCATCGGGTTCATGCCGGCGGAAGATCCCGCCTTCGTCTGCCTGGTCATGGTCGATGATCCCCACACCGCGAAATATTACGGCGCCGAAGTCTCCGCGCCGGTCTTCGCCACCGTTGCCAGGCAAGTGGCGCAAATCCTGAACGTGCCGCCGGATTTGCCCGCGCCCGTTCCCGCCGCCCCCGTCTTAAGTTCCAACTCCACCTCCCCCGCGCTGTGAAACTTTCCGACATTCTCAAGGACGTCGTGACCGTGTCCATCCAGGGACCGGTCGACCGCGTGATTCACTCGCTCCGCTATGATTCGCGGCGCGTCGAGGCCAACGATGTCTTCTTCGCCTGGAAGGGCGCGAACACCGACGGCCATCAATACATCCCCGAAGTCTGCGACAAGGGAGCGGCCGCCGTCGTCCTCGAGAACCCCCATTTCGCGGGCCGCCACGGCCCGACCTTCATCGAGGTGGCCAGCGCGCGCCGCGCGATGGCCGGCATGTCGGCGGCCTTTTTTGGACGGCCTGACCGAGCGCTCAAGATTGTCGGCGTGACCGGGACCAACGGCAAGACCACGACCACCTTCATTCTCAAGCACCTGCTCTCCGAGCCCAAGGCGCCCGTCGGATTGATCGGCACGGTGCGCTACGAAATCGGCGAGCGCATCTTGCCCGCCTCGCGCACAACCCCCGAGTCGCTTGACCTCCACGACCTGCTCGCTCAGATGAAGGCCGCCGGCTGCCGCGCGGCGGTGATGGAGGTTTCCTCGCACGCGCTCGAGCAGGGGAGGGTCGCGCCGATTGAATTTCAACTCGGCGTGTTTACGAACCTGACCCAGGACCACCTCGATTACCACCAGACGATGGAAAACTATTTCGCGGCCAAGGTGCTGCTCTTCGCGAACCTTGATCGCGCGCAAAATCCCGGCGTGGCGGTCATCAACGCGGACGATCCCTATGGGAAAAGATTGATCAAGCTTCTCGATAGCCGCGTGCGCGTGATCGCCTACACGCTCCTGGGCGGCGCCGAAGCCGAAATCGAGGCGCGCGACATCGTCTCCACCGCGGAGGGGACGAGTGGCGTGCTGCGCATCGGGGGCGAGACCTTCCCGTTCACGCTGCCGCTGATCGGTTCGTACAACGTGGCCAACGCCCTGGCGGCGGCGGGCGGCGCGCTGGCGCTGGGTGTTGCGCCGAGGGTCATCGTCGAGCGCCTGCGCGACACGCCGCAGGTGCCGGGGCGCCTGGAAAAATTCGTCTCGCGCGATGGCGTGACCGCCGTGGTCGACTACGCCCACACCGACGACGCGGTGCGCAAGGCGCTGACGGTCCTGCGCGGCATCACGAAGGGCCGCCTCATCGCCGTGCATCGGCTGCGGGGGAAATCGCGATGCGGTCAAGCGTCCGTTGATGGCCGCCGCCGCCGTCGAGTGCGCCGATTATTCGATCTTCACCGCGGACAATCCCCGCCAGGAAAACGTCGAGTCGATCCTCGACCACATGGAGGCGGGCGTGGCTGGAAAATATCCTCCGGGCAAGTACGAGCGCCTGCCGGACCGCCGCCAGGCCATCGCCCACGCGCTGGCGCTGGCCCAACCGGGGGACGTCGTCTGCGTGGCCGGCAAGGGACACGAGACGACGCAGGAAATCGGCGGTCAGTTCCATCCCTTCGACGACCGCCTTGTCGTGCAGGAATTCTTGCAAAGGAGGGCCGCGTGATGCGCCGCTGCACCCTCGAGGAAGTCGCCCGGTTCTGCGGCGGACGGCTGGTCAAGGGCGATCCCTCGCTGCCGGTGGACCGTCTCCATACCGACACGCGGACGCTGCTGGCCGGGGATTGTTTTGTCGCCTTGCAGGGAGACCGCTTTGACGGCCACGCCTTCGTGGCCCAGGTGAAAAATCACGGCGCGGTGGCCGCGCTGGTTTCCCACCCCCTTGCCCCCTCCGACCTGCCCGACGACCTCGGCCTGGTGGAAGTTCCGGACACGCTCGAGGCGTTGCAGCGCTTTGCCGCCAGCTACCGGCAACTGCTTTCCGTGCGGACCATCGGCGTGACGGGCAGCAGCGGCAAGACGAGCACGAAGGAGCTGATCGCTTCCGTGCTGCGCGTGCGCTTCAAGACAAAGGCGACGGAGGGCAACCTCAACAATCATATCGGCGTGCCGCTGACCCTCATCAGGCTCGACGAGGATGACGAATACGGCGTCGTGGAAATGGGGATGAACCACCCCGGCGAACTCGCGCCGCTGGTCAAAATGACCGCGCCTGAAATCGGCGTGATCAGCAGCATCGGGCCGGCGCACATCGAATTTTTCGCGAACCAGGCCGCCATCGCCGAGGAGAAGGCGGAGCTGATCGCGGCGCTCCCGCCGGAGGGGCTGGCGGTGTTGAACGCCGACGACGAGTGGAGCCGGCGCATCGCGAACCGCACGCGCGCGCGTGTGGTCTGGACCGGCAGCGGCCCCGATTCGACCTGGCGCGCGCAGGATTTGCAAATCGCCGCCGACGGCCTTTCGTTTCGCCTCAAGCATAACGGCGGCGCGCCGCTCGTCCGGCTTCCCGTGGTCAACCGGGTGATGGTCTCCAATGCGCTGCTCGCCGCCGCGGTGGGCCGGGAATGCGGGCTGACCTTGGACGAGATCGCGCGCGGGCTGGAGGCGGTGCGGCTGCCCGGCGCGCGGATGCGGGTGGTGAAAGCCCACGGCGCGTGGATCATCGACGACGCCTACAACGCGAACCCCGATTCGATGAAGGCGGCGCTGGCGGCCCTGGGCGAGTTTCCCGGCGCGAGCCGCCGCCTGGCGGTGCTGGGATCGATGGGCGAATTGGGCCGGCACGCGGCCGGGTTGCACCGCGAAATCGGTGAATTCGCCGCGCGGCGGGGCCTGGCGTTTTTAATCGTTGTGGGCCCGTACGGAAAGGCCTGCGCGACAGGCGCGATGGAGGCCGGCCTCGATCACAACCGGATCGTGGCGGCGCTCGACGCGGAGGAGGCCGCCGTGGCGTTGAGGCCGCTTTTGCGCGAGGGCGACGCCGTGCTGGTCAAGGGCTCGCGCTTCATGGGCCTCGAACGGGTCGTGAGCGCCGTGGCGGGAAAGGACGCGCTCTAATGCTTTATTATTTGTACTATTTTTCGTCCCATTGGGAGCCGTTCAACGTCTTTCGCTACGAGACATTCCGGGCGATGGCCGCGGCGCTGACGGCGCTGATGCTCTCGCTGCTCATGGGGCCGAAGACCATCGTTCTCCTGACGCGGCTGAAGCTGGGCCAGCCGTTGCGCCTGAAGTCCGAAGTCCGCGAGCTGGCCGATCTCCACAGCGCCAAGCAGGGGACGCCGACGATGGGCGGCATTCTCATCCTGTTCACGGTGACGATCAGCTCCCTGCTGTGGTGCGACCCGGCAAATAAGCTCTTCTGGCTGGCGCTCGGTTCGATGCTCTATCTCGGGTTCATCGGGTTCGCCGACGATTACGAGAAGGTGGCGAAAAAAAATTCGAAGGGCATTCGCGGCTGGCAGAAGCTGGCGGCGCAGGCGCTCCTGGCGGTCTTTGTCTTTTTGTACCTGAGCTACACCTCCAATTATCCCCGGGAGTGGAACAAGCTCTACATTCCGTTTCTCAAATCGGCGGTGGTGCTCGACATGGGCGTGCTGACCGTGGCGTTCTTCGCCATCGTGGTCATGGGCGCGTCCAACGCCGTGAATTTGACCGACGGCCTGGACGGCCTGGCCATCGGCTGCACGATCAGCGTGGCGCTTACCTACGCGATATTTTGCTACGTCGCGGGCAACGCCAAGCTGGCCACCTACCTGATTTTGCCGCTGGTCAGCGGCGCGGGGGAACTCGCGGTGTTCTGCGCGGCGCTGGTCGGCAGCGGCCTCGGTTTTCTCTGGTTCAACTGCCATCCCGCCCGCGTCTTCATGGGCGACACCGGTTCGCTGGCGCTTGGGCGGCGTGCTGGGCGTCATCGCCATTTGCGTGCACCAGGAACTCCTGCTGATCATCGCGGGCGGCGTCTTTGTGCTGGAAGCCGGCTCGGTGCTGCTTCAGGTCGCCTCGTTCAAGCTGACGGGCAAACGGATTTTCGCCATGTCGCCGCTGCATCACCACTTTGAACTCAAGGGCTGGGACGAATCGACCGTGACGGTGCGATTCTGGATCATGAGCCTGATCGGGGCGATGGCGGCGCTGGCCACTCTGAAACTGAGATAAGAAAGAACGCAATGAAAAACTATGGACGTCAACGGAAAACAGGTCGTGGTGCTGGGACTGGGAATTAGCGGTATGGAAGCGGCAAAACTTCTTCAAGATCACGGCGCGCGCGTCACGGTGCGGGACAACGCGGCGGGCGACACCACGGTGAACCGGCGCGCCGAGGCCCTGCGCCAGCGGGGTGTCGGCGTGGAGTTGGGCGCGGCGATCGCGGCGACGGACTGCTTCGACTTTTGCGTGCTCAGCCCCGGCATCAACCCAAACGCGCCGCTGGTGCAAAGGTTGCGCCAGGCGGGCCTGCCCATGTTCGGCGAGCTGGAAGTCGCCTATCGCTTTTGCAAATGCCCGATCGTCGCCATCACGGGCACGAACGGCAAGACCACCACGACCGAACTGGTCGACGCCGTGCTGGCAGCGGGGGGCAGGCGGACGAAAGCCTCCGGCAATATCGGAACGGCCTTTTCCGCGGCGGTGCGCGACAGCGCAAACCTCGACGTCATGGTGCTGGAGGTCAGCTCGTTTCAATTGGAGCACATCGTCGAGTTCCGCCCGCGCGTCAGCGTGCACCTCAATCTCACGCCCGATCACCTCGACCGGTATGCTTCGATGGAGGAGTACGAAGCGGCGAAGTGGCAGATCTTTCGCAATCAGACCCCGGATGATTATCGCGATCGTCAACACGAACCTCCACCTGCCTGAAATCGCGGCGCGGAAAATCACCATCAGCGCCACGGGATCTCCCGCCGACTATCAGTTGATCGACGGCTGGCTCGTGGCGCGCGGAGAGCAGGTGCTGGAGCAAAGCCGGACGAACCTGGCCGGTCCGCACAATGCCGAAAACATGCTCGCGGCCCTGGCCGTGGCCGATCTTTATCACATTCCGCGCGAAGCCGCGATCCGGGCGCTGTGCGACTACAAGCCGCTGCCGCACCGGTGCGAAAAAGTGGGGGTGATCGACGGCGTCACTTTCATCAACGACTCGAAGGCGACAAACATCGACGCGCTCGAAAAGGCGCTTCTCGCCCAGCGGTCGCCGGTCGTCCTGATGGCGGGAGGGAAGGACAAGGGACTCGACTTTTCCGGCCTGCGCCCGTTGCTGCGCGAAAAAGCGAAGGCGATTGTCCTGATCGGCCAGATGGCGGACAAACTTTTCGCCGCCTGGAATTCCGCCGTGCCATGCGTCCGCGCCACCACGCTGGCCGACGCCGTCGAGCTGGCCCGGCGGCTCGCGGGGCCGGGGGACGTCGTCCTGTTTTCGCCGGGCTGCTCGAGCTTCGACATGTTCAAGGATTTCGAGGATCGCGGCGACCAGTTCCGCGCGTTGATCCAAGCCCGGGCGGCGCAAGCCTGAAAATTTCAACACCCAACAACCACCACCCAAAAAACGAACGAAAGAGAGAAAAACCATGGACACCAAAGACAGCAACATCAAGCCGCAAGAGACCGGCGGCTTAAAACTCATGACGGTCTTCATCGCCGTGCTCGCGCTGCACGTCGTCGTCATCGGCGGGTTCACCGTCTATCACCTGATGAGCGGCGGAAGCACCGACGCGGACCTCGGCGCGCTGGACAAAACCCACAAGGGCTTGAAGGGCGCGGATGTCCCGGCGGTCGCGGAAGGCGCCCTGCCCGATGCCAGTCAGGGCGACAAGAGCGCGACGGCCCCGGCGCCTTTAACCGAAGTGGCGAATATCCCGGCGAATTCTCCGGCGCTTGCGACGGTCCCGGCGCCCTCCACCGAAGCGGCGGCCAGTCCGGCGAATCCCCCGGCGGCTGCGACGGTCCCGGCGCCCTCCACCGAAGCGGCGGCCAGCCCGGCGAATCCTGCGCCAATTCCTGTGCCCGCGCCCGCTCCCATGCTGAGCCTGACCGCGCCAAAGCCGGCGACGCTGACACCGCCCGCGCAAGTGGCGGACCAGGGGGCTCGGACGCCGACCGGCCCGATCTTATCGGAACTGGCCCCGCCTCCGGAACCCGCCCCCGTTCTGTTGGCCCCGATTGCTTCCGGGCCGGTGCACATGCCCGCGGTCGCGACGCCCGCGCCGGCGAGCCAGCAGATCTATGTGGTGAAGATCACGGATTCCTACAAAAAGATCGCGCATGAGCATCACATCACCGTGGCCCAGTTGAAGGAGGCCAACCACATCAAGACCGATGTGCTGCATACCGGCCAGAAGCTGGTCATTCCGCCGGCCAGAACGGCCGTTGCGGACAACGCGCCGGCTTCGTCCACGGCCCTCGATTCGTCGCCCACCGGGCCGGTCCTGAATCAGCCGGCCCCGGCTCCGACCGCAATCCTGGCCTCCGCTCCGTCAACCATGGCGGCAACCGTCCCGCGTCACCGCCTCTATACGGTTGTGAAGGGCGATACGCTGATCAGGATCGCGCACAAGTTCAGGACGACCCCCAAGGCCCTCATGACCGAGAACAGCATCACCGATCCAACAAAACTGGCCATCGGCAAGAAGCTGAGGATTCCCTCCGAGGAATCGCGCAGCGCGAGGAACGGCGCGCCCGCCTCGACGCAGCCCGGCCAGGTGCAGGCGAAGGGGAACGCTCCTACCGCGCAGTTGGCCAACTTTGTTCGCTAGGGGACTTCGGCCATGATGATTAAAACCATCAACATCACGTTGGGCGTCCTGGTGGCGTTCAGCGTCTGGTGCGCGGCGGTGATGCTGGCGATCGTGACATTGCATGTCTTGGTCATCGGCGCGTTTATCGCCTATCATCTGATGCACGCCTAAGGAGATCCCATCGTGTTCATGCAAAGAAACGCCGCCTACCTGCTGCTCATCGTCATGCTCGGGCTGATCGCCCTGGGCCTGGTCATGCTCTCCAGCACGAGCGCCGTGCTTGCGCCCCAGGACATGACCGGCGTTTACAGCAACCTGCGCAAACAGTGCGTGTGGCTCTTCATCGGCGGAATCGTGTGCGTTTTTCTCTCGCGCTACGATTACCAGAAGCTGCTGCGCCACGCGCCTTATGCGGTCGGAATTGCCTGCGTTCTGCTCGGCCTGTGCCTGGTCCCGCGGATCGGCCACTATTCGCACGGGTCGTCCCGCTGGCTGCATGTGGCGGGATGGACTTACCAGCCTTCGGAATTCGCCAAGCTGGCGCTGATTCTTTTCCTTTCGTGGTGGATGGGGAAAAATCAGCGCCGCGCCGATGAATTTCTCAAGGGCTTTTTCTGGCCGGTCCTTTGCACGGCGCCCATCTTTCTGCTCATGATCCTCCAGCAGGATTACGGAACGACCCTCATCCTGTGCGCGATTTTCGGCGCGGTGATGTTCTGCGCGGGGACCAGGCTGCCCTATCTGATCCCGGCATCCATTTTTGGTCTGGCGGGCATCGTGGCGATTTCGTTTTTCAAGGCGGAACGCCACGCGCGCTGGATGGCGTTTTTGCATGCCGGGCATATCACCGACCCGGCGTTGCTCCAAAAAATATACCAGCAGAAGCAGGCGCTCATCGCGCTCGGCTCCGGAGGCCTCTGGGGCCTCGGCCTCGGCAATAGCCGCCAGAAAATGTACTGGCTCCCCGAGGTGAACACGGACTTCGTCTTCCCGATCATCGGGGAGGAGTTGGGCATGTGGGTGACCCTCGCGGTCGTCCTGGCCTTTCTGGTCCTGGTGCTCTGCAGCGGCTGGATCACGATCCATGCGCCGGACCCCGCCGGAGTTCTTTTGGGCTCGGGCCTCACCGTGATGATCGCGCTCCAGGCGCTGATGAACCTCGCCGTGGTGACCTCGCTCATGCCGTGCAAGGGCATTCCTCTTCCCTTTATCAGCTACGGCGGCTCGAATTTGCTGACATGCCTGGCCGCGGTCGGCATCCTCTTCAACATGCACCGCCAGGGCATCTACCAGGCGCAAACCGCTCCGGCATTGACGCCGATGTCGTATAGTGTGCGAATGTGATCCGACTCGAGAAAAAGCACCGATGAAAATTGCCATTGCTTGCGGGGGAACGGGCGGCCATCTCTTTCCGGGACTGGCCGTCGCGGAGGAGTTGCGGGCGCGCGGTCACGACACGCTGCTGCTGGTTTCCCCCAAACAAATCGACGTCATCGCCCTCGAAGGCGCGAAGGAGCAGCAGTCCCACGCATTGCCGGGCATCGGCTGGCCGGGCGCTTTCTCGCCGCGCGTTTTCAAATTCGGGTTCTGCCTTCTGAGCAGTTGGCGCGAGTGCGGCCGGGTCTACCGCGACTTTCAGCCGACCGCGGTGGTGGGCATGGGGGGCTTCACCAGCGCCATCCCGCTGCTTCTGGGACGCCGCCTCCATTTGCCGACGCTCATTCACGAATCCAACGCCATCCCGGGGCGCGTCACGCGGGTCATCGCGCCGTGGGTGAACAAGACGCTGCTCGGTTTCGCGGGCTGCGCGAATTATCTGCGCCAGGCGCATTGCGTGGTGACGGGCACCCCGGTGCGGCGCGGCCTGGCCCGCATCGACCGCGCGGCTGCGGCGGAAAAGTTCGGGTTGAATCCCGCGCTGCCCGTCGTCCTCATCATGGGCGGCAGCCAGGGCGCGCACGGCATCAACCAACTCGTCCTCAAGACCCTCCCGATGTGGCACAACGACCGCGAGGAAGTCCAGTTCATCCATCTGGCCGGCCAGGCCGACGCCAATATCGCGGAGATCAATTATCGCCGCCAGCGGCTCACCGCCGTGGTGCGGGCGTTCTCGACGGAAATGGAACAGTTCTATAGTCTCGCCGACGTGGTCATCAGCCGCTCGGGAGCCGCTTCGCTTACGGAATTGAGCCATTACGGCCTGCCCTCGGTTCTCGTCCCCTTTCCGGCGGCGGCGGACGATCACCAGTCGTGCAACGCGCGCATCTTCGAGCAGGCGGGCGCGGCCCGGGTCTTGGTCGAAAGCAAGACCACGCCGGAAACGCTGCACCAAGTCGTCGCGGAATTGCTGACGAACGCGCCGATGCGCAGCCTCATGGCCGAAGCGGCGCGGGGGCTGGCCGGCATCGACGCCGCGAAACGCGTGGCCGAGGAGATTGAAGCTTCATGCAACCGGAAATAAAACAACGCCTCGAGCATTTGCTGAAGAGCGGGCCGCGAAGGATCCATCTCATCGGCGTCTGCGGCAGCGGCATGAGCGGACTGGCCCGCCTGCTCCTCGCGCAGGGGCACGAGCTTTCCGGTTCCGATTTGGTTCCGGCGTCGGACGCCTCCGACTACGTGCCGCCGGGCGTGCGCTACTTCGAGGGCCATGCCGCGTCGAACGTGGAGGGCGCGGCGCTGGTCGTCTTCTCCTCGGCCATCGCGGCGGAAAATCCGGAACGCGCCGCCGCGGTTGAACGCGGAATTCTTTGCGTGCGGCGGGCGGAATGCCTCGTGGTCCTGGCCGACGCCAAGAGCACCTGCGTCATCGCCGGCAGCCACGGCAAGACGACCACCTCGTCGATGCTGACCCACGTCCTGCGGCAGGCCGACCTGAATCCCTCCCATTACATCGGCGCGCAGGTGCCGCTGCTCGGCGCCAACGCGTCCTGGACGGACGGCGGGCTCTTCGTGGTGGAGGCGGATGAAAGCGACGGCACCCTGGCGCTCTTCGCGCCGCAGGCGAGCCTGATCCTCAACATCGAGGAGGAGCACCTCGACTATTATCACAATATCGAGGAGATCGTGCAGGTGTTCGCCGCGTTGTGCGAGCGGACGCGCGGCCCGATCGTTTATTGCACGGATGACAAAAACACGATGCTGCTTTGCTCGCACGCCGCGCAGGCGGTGGGCTACGGCCTGTCGGAAGTGGCGGCCTATCGCGCGCTCGACGTGCGCCTGCAAAATTTCTCGTCGCGCTTCACCGTCCTGCGCCACGGCCAGTTGCTGGGAGAAGTGGCGTTGGAAGTGCCCGGCGCCCAGAACGTGAGCAATGCCCTGGGCGTGGTCGCGCTCGCCACGGAACTCGGCGTCGCGTGGAACCAGATCGTCAGCGCGCTGGCGGAATTCCGGGGCGCGTCGCGGCGATTCGAGGTGAAGTACCGCTCCGCCGATTACATGGTGGTCGACGATTACGCGCATCACCCCACCGAGATCAAGGCGACGCTGGCCGCGGCCAAAAACAGCGGTTGGAAGCGGGTGCTCGCGCTATTTCAGCCCCACCGCTATTCGCGCACCAAGGCGCTCCTGGGCGAATTTGCCGGGGCCTTCCACGACGCGTCGCGGGTTTTCATCACCGAAATTTACGCCGCGAGCGAAGCGGCCATGGCGGGCGTCACCGGCGAGTCCGTCGCCGAGGCCGTGCGCGCGGACGGCCACGCCGACGTTTACTACGAGCCGACACTGGGCCGGTTGCGCGCGGCGGTGAATGCGATCCTCGATCCGGGCGACCTGGTCATCACGCTGGGCGCGGGGGACATCCACCGCGTCGCGCAGCACCTCGCGCAGGGTCTCGCCTGGTACGCCGAACTCAGGGGCCGGCTGAAGCCCGACAGCATCCTCAAGCGCGACGAACCGCTCCACAAACACACCACGATGCGCATCGGCGGCCCGGCGCAGCTTTGGTTCGAGCCGGCCGATGAGGACGATCTCAAGCTCGGCCTTTGTTTCGCGCACGACCGGGGCATCCCGGTGACGTTCATCGGCCGGGGCAGCAACCTGCTCGTGCGCGAGGGCGGCATTCTCGGGCTCTGCGTCCATCTGGGCCGGCCTTACTTCAGCCGCATCGAAGTCGACGGCGGCTGCGTCACGGTCGGGGCGGGCGCGCGGCTCAAGCAAATCGTGGCCGAGGCCCGCAAGACACGACCTGGGCGGGTTTGAATTCATGGAAGGCATTCCCGGCAACATGGGCGGCGCGTTGCGCATGAACGCCGGCGCGATGCAGGGCTGGACGATGGAGGTGGTCGAAAGCGTGCGCAGCGTCGATCTGCTCGGCCATGTCCACGAGGTGAACAAGGCCGACATGGAGATTCATTATCGCAGCGTGCCGCATTTCCAGACGCACATCGCGGTTTCCGCGCGGCTGAAGGGCACGCCGAGCTCCAAGGAAGAGATCAACGAAAAGCTGAAGGCCTTTTCGAACAAGCGCTGGACCTCCCAGCCCGCCGCGCCGAGCGCGGGCTGCATCTTCAAAAATCCCGGGCCGATTCCGGCGGGCAAACTGATCGAGGAACTCGGCCTGAAAAATCTTTCCGTCGGCTCCGCGCGCGTTTCGGAAGTGCACGGGAATTTCATCGTGAACGACGGCGGCGCCACGGCGGAAGACGTGCTGCAACTTATCGCGCTGATCCAAAGCCGCGCCCGCGAATCGCGCCAGATCGACTTGAACACCGAAGTCATCGTGCTGGGAGAGGAAAATTAAGATGGAATCACGAAACTTCCTTTCTTCAATGAGCGTTTTTTTCGGTGGCCCGGACAACTTGTTGTCCGGGTGGCCGAAGGCCACAGGAGGTCGCCGGCAAGCTGAACAATTGCCAAAGTGTTTTTGGAGGGTGACCTCCTGCGCGCTCGAAATGTCTTCGAGCGCGTCCGGGCAACAAGTAGCCCGGACCACCCCAAGGGGAAACACCGAAGTCATCGTCCTGGGAGAGGAAAATTGAGATGAGCGACAAGCCCGCAGGCCGCGACCGGCCCCATCGTCTTGCCGTGCTCAAGGGCGGCCCTTCCGCGGAGCGCGACGTGTCGCTTCGTTCCGGGGCGGCCGCGGCGGAGGCCTTGCGTGAAGCGGGCTACGAGGTCGCCGAAGTGACGGTGGACGACGCCGGTTTCGTCGTGCCGGAGGGAACCGACCTTGCGTTTCTCGCGCTGCACGGGACCTTCGGCGAGGACGGCCAGGTCCAGGAAATTCTCGCCGCGCGGGGCATTCCCTACACGGGCGCCAGCGCGAAAGTAAGCCGCATCGCCTTCGACAAGGAGAAGACGAAGGAAAAGCTCCGGCGGCACGGGGTGCCCACGCCCGAGGGGCAATTGGTCCGGCGGCTGGAGGAAATCACGCTGCCGCTGCCGGTTTTCATCAAGCCGAACGCCCAGGGTTCCAGCGTCGGCACGCACTCGGCCACGACCCGGGACGAGCTGGCCTCGGCGCTGGCCGACGCGCTCAAGTTCGACACGGCGGTGCTGGTCGAGCGCTTCATTCGCGGCCGCGAACTGACGGTTGGCGTGCTGGGCGGCGAGGTTCTTCCCATTGTCGAAATTCATCCGCTCGACGGCTTTTACGATTACGCGAACAAATACACCAAGGGCCGCACGGAGTACTTCTGCCCGGCGCGGCTGCCGGAGGAAATCACGGCGCTGATCGAGCAGTACGCGCTCAAGGCGCATCGCGCGATCGGCGATGCGGTCTATTCGCCGCATCGATTTTCTCCTCGAGGACGACATCTTCCCCTCCTGCCTGGAAATCAACACCATTCCCGGCATGACGGCGACGAGCCTGCTTCCGAAAGCCGCCGCCGCGGTGGGGATCACCTTCCCGCAACTGTGCCGCCGCATCGTCGAACTGTCCTGGGCCGCCCGTCAAAAAGAAAGGGCCGCATGAGCCGCCACGCGCGCATCCGCACCCGTCAAAAGCAGATCAACATCCTGCACACGACCACGCGCAAGCGGCATTCGCGCAAGCAGGTGGCGCGGATGGCCGTCTGGTGCAGCCTCGTGCTGGCCATGATCGTGGCGGTGGGCGCGGCCCTTCATTTTGGAATCGCGATGATGCTCGAGGGCGTCCTTTACACCAACCCGCGTTATGTCCTGAATAAAATCGAGATCGAGCCGCGCGGCCATTTCTCGGAACGCCAAATCCGCCAGGCCGCGGGTCTCGAACCGGGCCAGAATCTGTGGACGCTGGACCTGCGCCAAATCACGCGCGACCTGGAGAAACTGCCCTATGTTTCAAGCGCGAAGGTCGAGCGCCACTTCCCGGACAAGGTCTCCATTCTGATTCACGAGCGCGTGCCGGTGGTGAAGATTGTCGGCCTGAACATCGACCTCGGCACGCGCGAGACCTTTTACCTCGACCGCGACGGCGTCGTGCTCAAGCCCCGCGAGGATGAAGAGGCCCCGCTTTTGCCCGAGATCATCGGCCTGAGCAACGCCGAGGACGAACTCGAACCGGGCATGAAGCTGGAACAGCCGAGCCTGAAAAGCGCCATGGAAATTCTCGACGAGATCGACCACAGCCAACTGCACACCTCCATCGACCATCCGCACGATCAACCTCGGCAATCCGCTTTGCATCACCATGTCGACGAGGCAGGACATGACCATCACGTTTCGCCTCGATTACATCGACCAGCAATTGCAGCGTCTCGTGCAAATTGTCGAATTACCCCGACTTTCAGCAGCGCGCGATTCGCACCGTCGATCTCACGCCCGACAGCAACGTGCCCGTAACCTTCGCCCAATACCCATAAGTCCAACCCATCCAAATCACACACCACTATGTTCTGGGGAAAATCACGCAATATCGTCGTCGCACTTGAAGTGGGCAGCACCAAAGTCGCCGCCGCCGTGGGGGAAATCCGCCCCGACGGCACGCTGGCCCTGCTGGGCATCGGGGAGGCCGCGTCGGGCCAGGTCCGCAAGTGCGAGATCGTCGACTTCGAAGTCGCGCAGGGCTGCGTCCGCGACGCGCTGGACGAGGCCGAGAAGAAGACCGATGTGGTGATCGCCGAGGTTTACCTGGCCATCTCCGGAGCGCATATCCGTTCCACGAACACGCGCGTCACGACGCTGATCTCCAACGACGGGGACGAGATCACGCAGGAAAACCTGCAGGAGCTCCACGACATGGCCACCGCCCAGCCGCTCCCGACCGACCACGCGATTGTCCACCATCTGCTGCAACATTATGTGCTCGATGACGGCTCCACGACGGACAACCCGATCGGCCTCGCTTCGAAGCAGCTCACCGCCCACTTTCACCAGGTTTACGGACTGGCGACGCGGCTCCAGACGACCATTCGCTGCGTGAAGGAACTCAGCATCGAGGTGAAAAATTACGCGCTCAGTTCCTATGCCACGGCGCAAGCCGTCCTGAGCCGCAACCAGAAGCAGCTCGGCGCCATCGTCATCAATCTCGGCGGCGGCGTCTCCGATTACATCGCGTACCAAAAAGGCGCGGTCGTCCACACCGGCGTGCTGGGCGTGGGCGGCGATCACCTCACCAACGACATCGTGTCCGGCCTCAAAATTCCCTACGCCAAGGCCGAGCTGCTGAAAAAAACCGAGGGTTCCGTCATCCTCGATCCCGCCGAGAGCGAGGCGCGCGTGACGCTGCCGGGCGCCTATAATTTCGAGGAGAAGTCGATCTATCGCGCGTCGCTCAACACGATCATGCAGGCGCGCCAGGCGGAGATTTTCGAGATCATCCTCGAGGACCTGCAAAACGCCCCGTTCTGGCCCGACTTCGCCGGGACGATTTACATCACCGGCGGCGCGTCGCAGGTCAAGGGCCTGATCGAGCTGGCCTCGCAGGTTTTCCCCTGCACGGTCGAACTGGCCCACCAGTCTCCCTTCGACGGAGACCAAACTTACGGACGCCGCCCGGACTTGAGCACGCTTCTCGGCTTGCTCCAATACGCGCGGCAGGCGGAACTGGAACTTCCGTCCGCACGGGGCTTTGCCCGCGTCGGCGAGTCGCTGCGGCGCGCGCTGGCGAGCATGAGACTGATCTAGGACCTGTTAACACTATTTATGGACAGATTGATCGTACTCGGAGAAGCCATCCTGAAAGAGATCTCTGCAAAAATCTCTTTTCAGGAATTCCGCCATTCCGTAGGAATGACCGATAGTAGCCCGGCGATTCATCGCCGGGTCGGGTGGCGAAATGGCAAGCGTCCCGTCGGGACGCTTGATTGGCCTCTTACAGAAGGGTTTCGTCCGTCCCGCTGGGACGGGCAGATCTCATTAGGGGATTACCCGGCGATAAATCGCCGGGCTACTTTCAAATGTCCCTCCGGGACTGCAATACCGCTCTTAATCGGAGTTTTGCAGAGGTCTCTGAAAGGATGGCCATCATTCAGCCCAGAGTTGAATCAGTCCACCAATGTTGAAACGGCTTCAACCCTTTCAGGGTTGTCCGTTTCTCAACCTACCCAGGGTAGGCGCTGGTGCGCCAACCCTGGGCTGAATGATTGCAACCCCGTTGGGGTTGCTGCGAACAACCGACATTCGTGTGAACAGACCCTAATACGACAAACAAGGAGACACCCATCACCATGATCGAATTCACTTCGGACGGACCGTTTTCAGAAAAGGCCGACCAACTTTTTCCCGGCCGGGTGCGCATCCTCGGCCTGGGCCAGACGGGCGCGGCGGTGTGCGATCAATTGGTGCTGCACGGCCGGCCGGGCCAGGACCTCTGGGTCTTCGACTCCGATCAACTGACGATTGAAGGCTCGGTCGTGCCGAACCGCCACCTGCTGGGGCACAGCCTCGTGCACGGCCTGGGCGGCGGCGGCGACATCGCGCTCGCCCGCGAGATCGTGGCGCTGGAGGAGGAGCGGCTCGCCCCGGTCTCCCGCGGGTGCGATTTTCTTATCCTCATTCTCGGCCTGGCCGGTTCCACCGGCGTCGCGCTGGCGGAGCGGTTCATCGAATTGGGCCGCGAAGCGGGCGCGAAAGTCATCGTGGTGGGCGTGCAGCCCTTCGCCTTTGAAGGCTGGGCGCGCCGCGAAAAATCAGTGAAAGCAATCGCCGGCCTGCGCGCGGAAGCCGACAGCGTTCTCGTCCTCGCCCACGACCGCATCGCGGAAAATCCGGCCACGGTCAGGAACATCCGCCACGGCTTTCATCTCATGCACCAGGTGCTGGCACGGGCTGCGGAGGCCCTGGCGCAAATCGTCTGCAAGCGCGGGCTGATCCAGCTTTCCTTCGCCGATGTGCGCAGCCTTTATGGCCGCTACACCGGTTCCGAAGTGCTGGAGAACTGCTGGGTTGCGCACGTCGAGGGAGACATTCACGATCACACGGAAGATTTGGTGGCGGAGCTGCTCGCCTGCCCGCTCCTGAGCGATGAATCGATCTGGAAGCATGTGGACCACGCCATTGTCGCGGTCAGCGGCACGCGCGAATTGGGACTTTCCGACGTCCAGGAGATGGTCGGCGCTCTCAAGCAACGGCTGCCCGTCGAAATTCCGATCGCCACCAGCGCCAGCCTCGACGAGGAAAGCCACGAGAAAGTGCGCATGACCGTCCTGCTCGCGATGACCGCCCCGGCGCGGATGAGCGTGCCCGAAATCGCGGCCGCCCTGGAGCATCCCGCCCCGGCAAAGAAAACGCGCCCCGGATCCAAAACCGTGCCCTTGCCGGGCGTGAAGATGAAGGCGAAACCGGAGCCGCAGGCCGCGTCCGGCCCGCAGGCCGCGTCCGGCCCGCAGGCCGCGTCCGGCCCGCAGGCCGCGTCCGGCCCGCAGGCCGCGTCCGGCCCGCAGGCCGCGTCCGGCCCGGCCGCCAAGGAAATTCCGGCGAAAAAAACCAAGGCGCTTCCGAAACCGGCGCCTGTGTCCGCGCCCGAGCCCGTGCCCGTCACGGTCGAAAATCACACCATCACCGAAGAGGAATTGATTCCGCCCTCCGAGATCGAAACCGAACCGCCCGTGACGGCGCCCGTCGCGGCCCCGGCTCGGCCGTCCCGGCGCTTCCAGGCCAAGCAGGAAGAAATGTCATTCGAGGGGCCACCGCGCGGCCGCTTCGAGAAAACCCACGAGACCATGTATCGCGGCGAAAATCTCGACCAGCCCACCTTCCGCCGGCGCGGGCTGAAGATCAGGGTTTAGATTTTGTCATCCTTCCCCAGCTGCGGCAGCAAGCCGCGCCCTGAGCGAAGTCGAAGGGGTTGTCGAAGGATCAGTTCCGTGGGTAGCCGTCGCTGCCTTTTCCCCTCGTTCCCAAGTTGCACTTGGGAACGCCTCCTGCTCCCCGCGAAATTCCATTTCGCGCTAACTTCCCGGTACCTGTCCCCTCCCTTTTTTATTGCATTTTTACTCTGCAACACGACATTCTGAGTTATACGATCATGAGCACCGTCCAAGAAATCAAACAGGCCGTGCGGAAACTCCCCCTGAGCAAGCGACTGAAGGTTGTCAAGTGGGTCGCTGCCTTCGACAACGACGAGTGGGACAAGCAAATCTCCAAGGACGCTGCCGACGGCAAGCTTGACTTCCTGGTGCGCGAAGGAAAAGAAGCGTTCAAAAAAGGCCGGCTTCACCCGTTCCCTCATCCTTGACCTCAAGAACCACTCCGCGATTTTGGAGCGCGTTTGGCGGGTTGCCGCAAAACATCCAACGGCTGGCGGACGCAAAATATCGGATTTGGCAAAGCGACCCCAACCACGCATCGTTGCGCTTTAAGCCGATCAAAGGTCACGCTGATTTATGGTCCGCCAGAATCGGCGATCATTATCGAGCCGTTGGCTACCACGAGAGAGCGAACTTGTTTATTTGGACCTGGATCGGTTCTCACGAGGAATACAACAAGCTCATCAAGCGGTAAACCCCGCAATGAATGAAAAAATGGCCGGCGCGGCGCCTGTCCCCGTTTTTCTGTCCCCGTTTCCCACATTGACCATCACCATGGCATCTTGTTTCTGCGCAGTGTGGTGACTTACCGGGACCCGAGGGCAAAGACCTGGAATTCGGATAGCGTGGCGGGTTTGTCTCTGGGTAAGCCGGTGAAGGTGATGCGGACAAAGCGGACATCCTTGTTGGGTAGACAGATTTGTCGATCAGTCACGTGGCTGCCATACCGTCCTCCACCGCGGTCGACCAACCCACTCCACTGGGTGCCGTCGGTTGAACCCTCAACCTTGTAGAAATAGCCACGCTCAAGGAAAGTCGCCTGCACGGCTTTCACGGAGCAGAGAGCCTCCAGATCCACCTGCCAGTAGGCGCCAGGTTGTGACTGCGCCGCTTGCCAGTAGGTCTTGGCATCTCCATCGTTAGCCAGGGGGGCGGGGTGGTCCGGCGCATCTCCGCTGGAGCTGACCGGATGATTCACGGCGCTGTTATGGAGCTCGGTAATGTTGCGCAGGTTCTCGTCGAGCGGCGTGCACTCGTTTTTGATCCAACCTTTCACAACATAGGGTCGATCCGGAACCAAGGGGGACTTTCCGGGGACATAGACCTGTTCTCCCGTGGTCTGGACGGTAATGGCGCCATCCTGCAATCCGGGTGACATAGCGCGAATCACCGTGGTGCCGGCAAAATACGAACGGAACTCTATTGCGGCCAAGCCGTCTGCGATGCGGATATCTGACTTGGGTTCATCCGAGTCGGGGTTGAAGGTGATGGAGCGTCCCGTCGGAAATTCCCCCGGGCCCGACTCGATGGTGAAGGTGACCGGCGGAGAATTGGAGAGATGATTTCCGTCCTTGTCCTCCACGGTGACTAAAATCTGGCAGTCGTCCGTACCGTCGGTGCCCTGAAGGGTAGTCTTGTCGGCAGAGAGCACCAGCTTGGCCGGTACGCCATCCTTCGAGAAGGATGGCGGCGGGATGTGGAGATTGTGCTCGCGGTACCAGTACCACGATTTCTTCGGAATGCGGAAATTGTCGACGAAGCCCATGTGGCCGAAGTGGCCCAGGACGGTTCCGTAATCGAACGCACACCAAAGCGATTGCCCGCTGCGCCAGGGGTACTCGGGCGAGTCTTCGGGCAAACACCTGTCGAACATGCCATTGTACTTGTCATCCGCTCCGCCGCGGTCAGATATATGGCTGCCGTATTCGCTGACCACATTCGGGATGCCGGGGTTCTGGAATTCTGCCATGCTCGCGCCATCGCCATTATAGCCGGCGATATCGCCCAGCTTGTCGAGCTTGCCGCGCTGGCAACCCCCAATGGCGGCGGGGCGGGTGGGGTCGAGCTGGTGGGTTTCCTGCACCAGCGCGGTCAGCAGGGTGCGCACGCGCGGACTGGAGCTGCCGAAGACTTCATTGCACATGCTCCACACCACAATGGAGGGGTGATTGCGGAAGATGCGGATTTCGTCGCGCAAGGTGTCCTTCGCACTTTGATCAAAGCCGTCCTGATCCGCCGGGATGCCCGGATAACCGGCCCAGAAACAGTTCTCCGACCAGAAGAGCAGGCCGAGCTGGTCGCAGGCATCGGCGAATCTCGGGTGGTGGGGGTAGTGGGAACCGCGGATGAAATCGAGCCCGGCATCCTTCACGAATTGGACATCGCGGAAACTGGCGTAATCCGTCGTGGCGATGCCCCACCCGGAGTGGTCCTGGTGCACATTGGCCCCGTGGAAGTAGAGATGTTCACCGTTGAGAAAAAAGCCCTGGTCGGCTGTCCACTTAATGGAGCGAATGCCAAAGGTCGTGGTATAGGTATCGACCGGCGTGGCCGCATCGCTGACCGTGGTGTGGGCCTGGTACAGATTCGGGTGAGCGGGAGACCAGAGCTGGGGGGAGGCGAGCATCGGGCTGGTTTGATCGAAGGTGAAGGTGGCCCCGGCGGGGATTTGCTGCGTGGCGGCGAATCGGGCGACTTCGACTCCCTTGGGGTCGTTCAACGTGGTGGTCAGCGTGCATTTCCTGGGCTCGCCCGTCTGGTTTTGTATCTCGGTTTTGACGTTCACCGTGGCGGCGGCCCTGGCCACTTGGGGTGTGGTCACAAAGGTGCCGTACCAGGTGACGTGGAGCGGGTTGGTGATGACGAGGTACACATCCCGATAGATGCCGCCCATGAAGATATGGTCGCCGCCGATGGGCTCGAGCTGCGGGTTGCGGATATTGTTGAGCCGCACGGCAACGAGGTTGTCTCCGGCGTGGAGCGCGGAGGTGATGTCATAGCTGAAGCCGGTGTAACCGCCCTTGTGCTCGCCCACGGGTTGGCCGTTGACGAAGACTTGGGCGTCCTGAAACGCGCCTAGAAATTCGAGGTTTATGCGTTGCTTCAGCCAGCGGTCCTCCACGTGGAGTGTTTTGCGGTACCAGCCGTAGCCGACGTAATAATTCGACATGAAGTAGGGGATGTCGAAGCAGTGGGGCAGGTTGATGGGAAACCAATCCTTGTCCGTGAAGTCGGGAGCCTGCGCGCCGGTCAGATCGCCGAGATGAAACTTCCAGCCGCGATTGAGATTGATCTGCTGGCGCAGGGGATCGACTGAGGGGGCATCGGCCCTTGCGGAGAGTGCTGCCAGTGCCAAAATCAGAATGAGGAGAACGAGGTGTTTCATGGAGCGGGGCGGAGAGGGGGTGGAGATACCTCCGAAAAAGTACCCTGTAGAAGAGTTAGCGTCGGGGAAAACGGGGGAAAACGGGAAAACGGGGACAGTCATGAATGGCACTAAGTTAAGCGCTTTGATCTACAAATCAACGGGTTCCAACAACTACTCCAAAAGCACGCTTTTCAGAGTCAGAAAGTGCCAAGTTGCGCTTACTGGCTGAAAAGTCCAAATTTATCCTAAAATGCCC
The DNA here is from genome assembly GCA_963702985.1 of uncultured Verrucomicrobiae bacterium. Classification (GTDB taxonomy): domain Bacteria; phylum Verrucomicrobiota; class Verrucomicrobiia; order Methylacidiphilales; family UBA1321; genus JABDGH01. The sequence continues at coordinate 2,219,164 of OY969777.1, read as the reverse complement.
TTATCTTAGTGCCATTCGGGACAGTCATGAATGGCGCTAAGATAAGGCGGTTTTAGGACATTTATTACGGTGTGGCGAGGGTTTCATTTTATGCCTTGGTTTGTTGAGGAGCTGATAGTTTTTAGGTCGGCGTTTTTTGGCGCGGGGTTCGGCCCGGCCTGGGCGTAGGGGGCAGCGGATCGGCGGCGATGGCCTCCAACATGCGGCGGATGAGTTCGGCTTGTTTGCGCGGGGTTTTGGAGGAGGCGTGGATGGCCGCCGCCCAGTGGCGCAAGGTGTCGAGGGTGCCTTTGAAGCTGATGCGCTCCAGCGCCACGTCGTGGCATTTCAGAAAACGGGGACAGTCACACGGCGGCCTTGATTTTCTCCTCTTAGCCGCCTAGCTTTGGTCATGCCCGCGACCCAATACCGTTACCTCACGAACATCCCCGGCGTCCGTTCCGGCCGAACGATCATTGAGGGCACCCGGATTGGCGTCCATGACGTGATCGCGGTGATCATCAACGGAGCGTCCGTCGACGACGTTTGCCGCAGTTACCCCGACGTGACGCGGGCCCAGGTTTACGAGTGCCTCGCCTATTACGAGGATCATCGCGCCGAAATTGACGCCCTGGTTGCGCGCCAGATGAGCGCCGATTTGCAGTGACCTTCTTTTTCGATCACGACGTGGCCGATGAAGTCGCCCAGATGCTCCGCTATTGGGAACACCAGGTTATTTTACTGCGAAAGGTTTTGCCGATCACGGCCAAGGACTCCGAGATTTTTGCCTACGCCTGCGATCAGGGTGTGCTCATGGTGACTTGTAACCGGGATGACTTTTTGGAACTCGCCGCCGGGCGAAACCATCCCGGCCTCATCATCTTAATCCGCCGCCGCACGCATCAGGCGGAAGCGGCCCATCTGCTCAAGCTCATTGAAAATGCCGGCGAAGAAGGATTGCGTGGTAATATCAATTTTGCCTGAACGGAAAAACGGGGACAGTCATACGGAAGCGATTAAAATGGCGGATTCAAAGTGGAATTTAAGGCCGCCGAGTGACTTCTATCCCCTATATTCTTTCCCCTTGTCGTATAATACCATTTCTCAATGGAATTTGGTCTTTAGCTTTCGGTCATCCCGAGCTTGTCGAGGGATCAGTTCCGCCTCGGTAAAACCCCTCCGAACTGATCCTTCGACAAGCTCAGGATGACGGATTGTTTAGACTAAATTCAATTTAGAATTGGTATAACATATCAAAGTATCGTGCACATGCTTGGGCGTCCGTTCTGGGCTATCCTGAAAGAGACCTCTGCGAAACTCGATCCATCTCGGTTCGGTAATCCCGAAGGGATTTCACAACCCTAGCCGGTGGTTGAGCGACACGCTCGCGTGGCGCGACACCACCGGTTGTTGATTTTCTCTGCGTCCGACCCCGGCAGGGGTCGCACAGAGGTGGCACCCCTGCCGGGGTGCTCTTCTTCGAGGCTTCTTTCCGGTGGTTTCGCCCGTTGCGGGCTCAACCACCGGCTAGGATTGTCGCAAGCCTCTGGCTTGCCCGAAGAAAAGAGGACTTTCGCAGAGATCTCTTTCAGTGTTGCTGGACAGAGCATCGGCACATCTTCTTTTCCTGTGCACAGTATTTTGATTTGCTCTAGCCGCGCGCGTGCCGCCGCCCGGCTTGCGCTTCGCGCCGGGCAAAATAGCGGCGCATTTCCTCGTCAAACTGCTCCTTGGTCAACACCCGGCCCGCCGCAAAATCGGCCATCCCCTCTTTCACGGCGGCGATTTCCTCCGCCGTCATTTCCGGGTTCGTGGCTGATTTCGTCTTGGTGGCCATGCTTCCCACCGTACTCCCGGCCCGCTGCCAGTGCAACGTCCAAGTCGTAAAAGTGGAATTCAAGGCCGCCGAGTGACTTCCATCCCCGTTTTTTACTTTTTTTCAGAGGAGGCCAAAAGATTTTAAGCGATGTAGGCCACGCAGGATTTGCAAGGCTAACGCCCGGGCGGAATTCGTGGCATGATCGCGCCATGAAAGTCGGTTTCATCTCCATTTTTCGCGCGCTCCACCTGAAGCCTCCAAGCGAATCCCATTCGCCTGATTCGCCTGATTCGCTTATTTTTTCTCACCAGAAACCGGGATCGGCAACTGGTCCCGCGGCGCATGTGCTCGACAAATTCAAAACAATTGCCTTTTTCAGCAAGCTCCTATTCTCGATCCACGACCTTCACGCCTTCGTTGTCGGCCTTGAGGACGAGGACGCGCGCGGGAAGATCATGCTTCTTCGCGGCGGCGAGCATCGCGGCGGAGATCGCTTCCACGTTGTCGAGCGTCAAGGCCATCAGACACGAGCCGGAGCCGCTGAGGAAACTCCCGAGCGCGCCCGCCTCCCGCGCCGCCGCGAGAATGGCCTCGAAACCGGGAATGAGCACCTGGCGATAAGGCTGGTGCAGGCGGTCGACAAACATTCCGCGCAGCGAAGCGTAATCCCCCGTGCAGAAGGCCGCCGCGATCCGGGCGGTGCGCTGCGCGTTCTCCACCGCGTGACGGAAAGGGACTTCCTTCGGCAAGAGTCCGCGCGCCATTTCCGTCGAGAGGCGCAAGTCGGGCGCCAGCGTCACGAAGGAAAGCTCCGGCTTCACGGCCACGCGGGTGTAGACGAACCCGTCCGCCGGATCGTCCGTGGCATGGGCGCACACGGCGAAGCCGCCGAGGAAGGAGGGCACCGCGTTGTCGGGATGGCCCTCGAGTTCGATCAGCAGCGCGAGGATTTGTTCGCGGGTGACGGGGAACGATTCCCGGACGAGTTCGGCCAGCCCCATCAGCACGCCGAGACGCACCGTGACGCTGCTGCCCAGCCCGCGCGAAATGGGGATGTCGCCCTCGATCCGCGCTTCAAATCCAAACGGCGCGATCTTCCCGCCGGTCGCCCGCTGAAAAAAGGCGGCGGCGGTCTCGCCGATCATGCCGTGGGGAACCTTTGCCTCATCGGCGCGTGTGAGCGTGGTCGTGTTGTAAAGCTGGAGGGCCAGGCCCAGGCAATCAAAACCGGGCCCGAGATTCGAGGTGCTGGCGGGCACGCGGACATGGACTTGGGAAGGAGGCATAGAGGCATCCAGAGGCTGTCCGAAAACTCGGCGCGGGTCACGCCGAAAGGATGTTTTCCATGGGGCCGGCAGGCGCGGCGCACCGCAGCTCCCGCGGAGGGCGGTAAAGCAACGCCAGAAAAAATACTGCCGTGCGCAGCACCGAAAGCCCTTGCCAAGGCGAGCGGATGGTGGATAGTGATGGTTCGCGCAACTTCGGGTGAGATGAAAGCCCCTTGGTTCAGGAAGTTGCGCCTACCTCAATCGCGGGGTGGAGCAGCCCGGTAGCTCGTCAGGCTCATAACCTGAAGGCCGCAGGTTCAAATCCTGCCCCCGCAACCCCTTTCTTTGCTTGAAAGTGGCTTATTGTCAACGACTTCGGAGGTATAATCTCGTGAGATCGAATTTCTTTAAAACTCATTCGGACGGTACTAATCATGCCTCAAATTGTCCGCAATTTGTCCGCCCGAATTTACAAAAATTCCCGGTGTTAAGGTTGTGGAACTGAAGGTTTCAGGCGCTTGCGCTGAAGGTTTTTCACCTTTGCGATCTTTGGAGCAGACTGCGACTCGCTATCGGGGATTCGGTTTTCGCCTTAAGATGAGCGAATTCGTCATCGCCGAAGCGGACCAATCCTGCTCTTCATTTCCCGATCTTTAGTGATGACATCGGCCTCGCGCAGAATCTGCTCAAGCGTAGCGTCCCATTTTTCAGCCAATGCAAGGCGGATGACGGTGTCGAGGATTGGGCCGCTGCGTTGCCGGAGTATCTCCCCAAAAGTTTCCAGCATCATTGCTTCAACAGCGCCTTTAGCCTTGGGGCGGGACTTCGCGTGGGAAATGGTCCAGAATTCAACCACAATGGGCGGCGGAACAAGCGCCTTGCTCGGATCGTCCATTGCTTCCAGGCAGTCCCGTAAGCAAGCGACAATAAGCGAATTGGGCGCCATGCGAAGCCAACTGGCTTTTGCTTTAACGCGCTGCGGAAGCTCCCCCATACCTTGGCTGAGTTTAAGGTGCAAATGCTTGGGCTTGGGTTGCGTCTTTGCTCGCGCATGAAATTCAGCCAGCCGGTGTGCCGATTCTCTGGCTCGCTTTTTTCTATCCTCGTCGGCAAGTCGGTCGAGGAACTGATCTTTTTTCTTTGCTGGACTGCTGAGAAGCTCGTCCTCTCGGCCTAACGCTCTGTAGTACTTCTCCACCATGCCGAGCGGATGAAAAGGCATGTGGGGCGACTCCATGTATCGGACGCACTGCCAGACGCAATCCTGCATAAAGTGACTCGGCGAATCCTCTCCGCAAGCGGCGCATTTTTCGAGGAGCGGGAGAGACAGCTCAGGAGGAGTTTTAACGCTGATCTGCATAAGGAAAGAGTGTGGATAAAATTCCAATTTGACAATAGTGGCTGGAATAGCTACTAGTAGCTAAATGACAGTTCAAGTCAAACCCTTTGTAGTGAAGCGCGCCGATTTCCTACGGCTCATGGGCAGTCCGCTCATTGGCCGACAGGTGCTCTACGCGGCCGATCACGGCGTGGCTCCCTGGTGCGACCTGCTCAAAACCATCCGAGAGGGCGGTCGCGGATCGGAAAGACTCCTTGATTATGAAAGTGCTCAGGCTTGCTACGAGAGAATCCGGGGTGGCGAAATGCCGCCTCTTCTTCCATGCGAGACGGCGGGTAAAGGCCAGAACCGGGGTCGGCGCTCGTTTCTCAAAAGCAGGAAAGGAAGACAAACATGACCCCTCAATACGATGACCAAATCACCGGCCATGCTTGCCTCGTCAAAGACGAGCCGATTTCCCGCGCGCAACCCATAAAGGCCAAAACGCCGGGGTTGGGCGCGGGAAAGCGGCGAGGATTTCCCACCATCGGCTGCAACCTTTCCCATTTTTTATCTTAATGAAACCTCTCCTTCCATCCTCACGGGGTAAACCGTTTCGGAGCAAACTTGAACCGTTCGCGGAAATCATCCGCGAGCTTCGTCGCAAACGGAAAAGTTATCAGGAAATCCGGGACACGCTCCGCGAAGAACACGGGATTTCGGCTTCTCGCTCGACGATCTTCAGCTTTGTCAAAGTCAGGTCAAAGCGTCGGAAGTTTTACGCCATGGCAGAAGGCATGGCTCCTGTCAGTCCAAACCCTGCGCTGCGCTCCTCCGATGCCATCGAAGCGTTGCGTCGCAAGCCGATCCCGAAACCGGAGAAGAAAATTTTCGAGTTCGATGAAAACAAACCCCTCACTCTGATACAAAAATGAATAACGAAAGACGTAAACGTCGCAAAGTCCTTTTCCCCATGGGCGGCAAAGGTGGCACCGGCAAAACCACGGTGCTGACCGCCCTGTCGGAATGGTTCAGCGAAAACGGTATCCCCTGCGTCCGTCTGGACCTTGATACCGAAAACAAAGTCAAAGGCAGCTTCTGCCATTTCTTCCCGGAAGGAACGCAGAAGATAGACATCAACACACGCGCCGGTCTCGACGCCTTTATCGACCTGGCCGACGAGGCTTCGATCATCCTAGCTGACATGGGTTCGGGCAGCGGCAAGGTTGCCCATGGCTGGTTCGATTCCATGTACGAATCGATTTCGGATACCATGAGCTTTACCGCGCTCGGACTTGTGACAAGTGATCCCGCCAGCGTGGAAAGCGTCCTCGCCTGGGCCGCCCGGCTCCAGAACCGAGTTTCGTATGTCATCGTCTTGAACAAGCAGGAGGATGATGCCTCGGCCTTCACCTATTGGGAGCAAACGGCGGAGGCAGTCAAATTCCGCAAGCTGTTCAAGCCGGAGATAATCCAGATGGATTGCTGGGCCAACGACAGGAACAAATCATCACGTCCCGCGAGTCGATGAATTACGCCCTGGCCCATTGCCATGAACGCGCCTCGGTCGTGACCGACAAGGTGTTAGTGACGGAAGCCCTGTGGCATGGCATCGGACACGTCGGCGTGGAGCAGGTGGAACGGCAAATCTTCCGTGACGACATCCTCGTCCAAGAAATGGCTGGGCAGCGCTGGTGTACGACGAAGGAAGTCCTCCGGGAGGAATTGAAAAATATCGATTTCGTGAAACAGGGATTTGGCAAATGCCGTCCTCTTCATGCCCGCTCTTACACCTTCCAGAATAACGAGCTCGGGCAGGACCAAAAAGATGCTGTCCGCCATGTGCTGGCATCACCGGATCGGGTAACGGCTATGCGCGGTCCTGCTGGAACGGGAAAAACGACCACCATGAAAGAGGCGGTGTGGGCGATTGAAGCCGCGGGACACAAGGTCTTCACCTTCGCGCCGAGTGCCGAGGCCTCGCGCGGCACTCTTCGGCAGGAGGGATTCTCCAACGCGCAAACCGTGGCACATCTCCTGACAAATGAAGCACTGCATCCGCAGTTGCGCGGGCAGGTACTTTGGATCGACGAAGCTGGTCTACTCAGCGCCCGCCAGATGCGCGGAATCTTCCAGTTGGCCGAAAAGCAGGATTGCCGAGTGATTCTTTCCGGCGACACGGCCCAGCATACCTCCGTCGAGCGTGGGGATGCGTTGCGCCTACTGGAAAAATACGCGGGACTGAAACTGGCTGAATTGACCGAAATCCGGCGGCAAACAACCGAGCAATACCGGGAGGCTGTTCGGGATTTGGCCAACGGTGACGCCCGGCGTGGTTTTGAAAAGCTGGATCAAATAGGTTCGATCAAGGAATTGCCGGAAGTAGACAAGAGATACAAGCAACTCGCACAAGATTATGCCGACACCATCGAGCGGGGTAAAACGGCCATGGTTGTTTCACCCACTCATGCCGAGGGCGAGAAAGTCACGGCAGAAATTCGGGAGGAATTGAAATAACGAGACAAGCTTGGAACCGAGGAGCGAAAATTTACACGCCTCATTAACCAGCAATGGACGGAAGCCCAGCGGGGCAACCCTCAAAGTTATCGTGCCGGCCTGGTTGTCCAGTTCCATCAAAATACTCCCGGCTTTACGCGAGGAGAAAGGTTCACGGTATCGAGCGCACGGCACGACGGTTCCGTGTACATCCAAGACGCACATGGACGGCAACACGCGCTGCCATTGGAGCAAAATTCTCGTTTTCAGGTTTATGAAACCCAAACAGTAGCCATATCCGGCACCTCCGAAAGGATATGCAGATTGTGATGTCGGACAGCGGTTATCTGGCGATTTAGCCAATCAGAAAATGGGTGAGGCACTCTTTCTCCCGAATGGATTGTTGCGAATAACGATTAAATCACATCAACAACAATTTAGCTAGGATGCGCTGACTAAAATTGCGCTCACCAACGAGCGATAGGCTCACCTTCTCTTGGCGTCCGGTAACGGAATATCAGACTATAGTCAATGGGAACACGAGGCTACTTTGAGCAAAATCTGCACTTTGCGAACACACGACATCGGGTTAGCTGAAAGATCATGTTCCCAAATACGAAGCACTTGCCAGCCCTGTGTTCGAAGGGTTCGAGTAACCAAGCGATCCCTCCGTTTATTGGCGGAGAGCTTATCCTGCCAGAAAAGTTGATTGTTCACCGGCATGTTCGAATGCTTGGGGCAACCATGCCAGAAACACCCGTCAACAAAAATGGCCACACGCTCGCGGCGGAAAACAAAATCCGGCTTGCCAAAAAAAGCCTGATGTCGTCGCCAACCGATAATGCCACTAGCACGGAAAAGTTTGGCGAGGGCAAGCTCGGTTTGCTTGTTGCCACGCCCGCGAATGCGAGACATGACCTCAGAACGCTTCGCCACTGTAAAAACGTCAGGCATACCAACTAAAACTCAGTGTCTATCACTTTCCAAGTCATCGAAAGTTTTAAAACCTTTGTCGGTGCCTGCGATCGCTTGAATGTGATGCGAATAAGGCGCGGAGACTCGTGTCTCAGAATGACTCTGTCGCCGGTTTTCAGGTGGAATCTACGGAAAAAAGCAGTCATGCCCGTCAAACGGTACTCATTGCGCGTGCCACCAAAAAAACAGTTGTTGTAGTAGATAAAAGAGAAAGCCCATTCGTGTTCGTCGTCGTCAATCACATCCAGTACCACACGCGGGTTCTTGAGTTTGGCATTAAGATGGGGAAAAAACGAAAGCACCCCGCCATTTTTGGGCACAAGAATACCCGCCTGGTGTCCTCCCGTTTCGCCTGTGTCATTCGCGCTTAATATTTTTTCAATGGCTGCTGGCGGCATGGCTTGTTCCTTCATGGTGTTGGAATTGGCGAGATTCGGAGCGCCCGAAGTATGTCGTTCATATCTTTCTCCTGTCCGTCCGTGCCGACGATGGCGGCAGTCGCAAGATCGCGTTTGCGTTGCATTCTATCGTTTATGATTTCCTCCACCGTGTTGGCGTAGAATAAACGGTGCACTGTCACGGCGCGGGTTTGTCCGCGACGGTGAGCGCGTGCCGAAGCCTGATCCTCCACGGCAGGATTCCATTCGAGATTAAAGTGGATGACGTGATTTGCGGCAGTAATATTAAGTCCGACGCCTGCGGCTTTGGGGTTGAGCACCAAAACGGCAGAGGATTTGTGAGAAGAGAAGACATCCACCTTATACTGCCGCTCGGGGATTGCGACGCGCCCGTCGATGGCATCTGCGAAGATTCCGAATCGTGTCGTGATTTCAGTGCGGATCAAATCGACGCTTCCCGAGTAGGACGTAAAGATGATCGCCTTGCCGTCAGCCTCCACAATTTCGTCAACAATTTCAAACAGTCGCTGCATCTTTACCGAACAATCACCGGCATCGGCGATTTCATTGAAATTATTCGTAAGCCACGGGTGTGTGCAGAACATGCGAAGTTTTTGAAGTGCCGCAAGGCCTGCTCCCCTGGAATACTCTGAGGCGGCAGCCGAGCGTATGGCCTCATAGGCCTGGGCTGATTGGGGGTCCAACTCCAAGGGCTGCGGAATGTCGATGCGTTCAGGCAGATCGCCCGCAACTTCGGCCACGGTTCTTCGCAGGATGAGAGGAGAAACAACCGGCTCCAGCAACGACGCACCGGAAACCGTATCGGGATGGCGGTGCTCGAACTCACTCAGGGAACCGAGCAAGGAAGGCAGGACAAAGTCGGTGATCGACCACAAGTCTTGCAGGCGATTTTCAACAGGAGTTCCCGTCACCGCGACAGCACATGCCCGCGGGATGGTTTTGAGTTGCACGCTTCGTTTTGCCTGTGGATTTTTGATGTTCTGTGCTTCGTCCAGCACAACCAGATTCCATCTGACATTTCTGAACAGAGAGACATCTGCGACGGCCGTGTCGTATGAGCAAATCACAACGTCAAAACGGGACAGCTCGGCGGGGAATCCGGTGCGACGGCTTCCGCTATGAATGATGACGCTGAGCGACGGCGCAAAACGGGCAAGTTCCCGTCTCCAGTTCTCCAACAAAGTTGTGGTAGCAATCACAAGGTTTGGGGTGGCTTTTTTAGCACATGCCTCCAACAAGAGGCATATCACCTGCACGGTTTTACCCAGGCCCATTTCATCAGCGATGATTCCACCCAGGCCGTTGCCAGCCATAAACGACAACCACCGGAAACCGTCAATTTGGTAATCGTAGAGTTTACCAACGAAACCGTCTGGGAGCGCTCCATTCAACAAAGGTGCGAGGCTGGAAGCGGAAAGCGCATTTGCAGTGCGATCCTCAACGCTGACGCCCAATCCGCGCCAACGACTGAATTTCATGTATTGGGCAAGCGTGATTGTCCCGAATGACTTCACGCCAAGTTCACCAAGGGTCTGTTCTGCTTCCTCAACAGCACCGGATGGCAAGGGCAACCATCGTTTGTTCACGATGACGTAATCCAGTGGGCCAGTCTCACCCACTGGCACTCTCGCTTCATCAGGGCCCGAGCGCGCACAAAAGCTGCACAGAATTGCCTGCCCTTCGGGGCGGGATTCGACCTCCAAGACAATAATCGGATCGGCCACGTACTCGGCAAACTGAACCCCACATCGCTCAAATTCTTCTGTTGAAATCGTTTCGCCACGCAGGGAACGGACCTCTTCAAACACCACACTGTAAATTTCTGCAGCCGTTGGGGAAAAAGCATTTTGTCCTTCGCCTACTTGGAAGAATCCGTTTTCAAGCCTCACACTCATAACGCATATTTAGACTTGATGCGGAGGACGACGCGCATTAACCAGCTCCCGCAGGCGTTCCAACGGTACGGGTGGTTCTTCGCGGTGTGCCATCGAATGGCAGTTTGAGCAAACCGGAGCAAGATCTGCTTTGATATCGATCCGATAATCAGGGCCGATGGTCGCTATAGGGGTTAAATGGTGAATCTCAATGTATCCGATGCCCAGCGGCCCATAGCTTTCCGCAAAGTCGAAACCGCAAACCTCGCAGCGCGTGCCTTTGAACTGAATGCAAGCTTCGCGGTTCAGACGGCTTCTTTCGTAGCGGGTGGTGTTTGACTGGATGGCGCGGCCCTCTGGCTCTCCAGTTGTGGGCAATTCATTTTCCTCGGCACCGATAAGTGTCACCAACATGCCAAAAATGGGGACAACAAGGTCAGTAATTAGGCGCTCCTGTTGCGCCTCGCTTTCCGCCTCCACCATAATGGGCATCTGCTTCAGGCTGAGTTCCAACTTTGACCACTGCGCTGGCCATGAGTCAACCTCAAGCGCGCTGACATCTGCGCCATTTATCCGCATAAGCATCTTCACCTTCTTGAGAGTCATCGCTTCGGCAAATACTTTGAAAGTCCTTTTTGCCTCTTCGTCGCATTGCCCCATGCGGGTAATCAGTTGCCCGGAAAACGCCCCTGGTGCAAAGATCGCTTCGGCGCTGCGCCAACCTATCTGGAAATGGACGGAGAATCCTTCATTCGGATGGAAGTCTGCTGGGGTGAGTTCAAGATGCTCCTTACCTCCTCCATCCTTTATTACCCTCACATTGACAGCGATACCTACACGTTCTGCGACCGCATGAGCCGCAAATCTTGCCGTCGGTTCTTTCATTCTGGTGTGGGCGGCTCGGGCATGTCTTCAACGAGCTTGCGAAGGTTTCTGGAAACCTCGTATCGAAGTTCCACAAAAGTGTCCTTAGTCTGATCGCTTACGCAGTTCAATTCTGCGACTGACAGGCCCCACAACAATGCATCCATGCCTTGGATCGTTACTCCCTCGGTTATGTTGGGAAGATAGACCTTGTGATAGTAGGGATGGCCGGTGTTTATCCGGACACCACAATGACCATCGATCAGGCACGGTTCCCAAAGCAAACCATCATCAATGCCAGGAACCGGCTGAATGTGAACTTCAAGGGGCTTCGCGGCGGTGGAAATCTTGAGCTTCAGACGAACCGCGCCCTGTTTGTTTACAATCTGGGCCTCGTTCTTCTCGGCATCCACCGAGGTAATCTGTGGTTTGTTGACCTGACCTTCCTTCGAGCTGATGTTTCTATTGGAACTGTCATGAGCTGATTTTGCGGCGGCGGCGGTCTTGGCTTTCGTGCCTTTGCGATAGCCTTCCTCGGCTGCCCGCCGTGGCGGCGTCAGAAAATCGACAACGTGGTCATAGAGCGCCTCATTGAGAAGAATCTGGGATTTCTTTATGTCGATTTGGAATGCTTCATCCAGACGGTGATCAAAGGAAAACTCAACGCGTAACAGACTGAAATGCGGCTCCTTGGTGAACATCCTCAACCAATCAGGGCCATGGATGAGACGATTTTCGCGATAGATGTAAATGCCCTGATTGTTGTTGCTGATTTGCGCGGCCTTCGCCGCCGCCTCGGTGGAAAATTCCTCCTTGCGCGGAAGCACGAATGCTTTCATGCGAAAGCTTGCTGTGCTGCCGTCGGGCAACTCCACTTCCGGCGCTTCGTCGCTGACGACCTGCGACTCTGTAGGGCAAAAAGGATTCCAAGGTAGGACATCGGTGCCATTCAGTTTCATTTTGACGTGGCGAAGAGCCCTCGGGTCTCCCACATCAAGAAATCGCTGGTACACCAAACTTAAATGCCCCCGCAAATCTTCCGTGATTCGTTTGATGGCATTTTGTGCCGCCGCTCCGCTTGGATTGGCATAGCTTTTCAAAAGTCGGTCCACCTTTTCCCAAAGCACCATCGTTCCACAGTGCTCGCCTACCACGCGCTCGAAGGCTTCTTTTTGTTTTTGAGTGGGTTCATCTACGATAAGCTCCCACTTGTTTTTATCTTTGATATGGTCCAAGTCCCACGTCGCACGATGCAAAGGTGCCTCCGCCGAATCACGGGAGATGACGACGAGCTTCCGGCAAAAGGCGGTTGAAGCCGTCTTCAGCCCGAGGCCAAACTTGCCCAGGCTGGCCGCTGAAGGACGCGGCTTAGAACCGTACTTCATCGCATTGACGAGACCATCCCTGTTCATGCCTTCGCCGTCATCGAAAATGGCAAGCGTTATGTGCCCTTTGAAATCCAGCATTAATTCAATCGCGACGAAAGATGCTTCGGCGGCTATTGAGTTGTCCACAACGTCGGCGACTGCTGTGTTGAATTGATAACCAGTGTCGCGAAGCCCCTCGGCCATTCTATTTGGGTCGGGGAGTAATTCCATTGTTTCGGTCATGGTGTCTTCCTTTTAGCTTGGATTGTGTACTTTACCGGGCCTCTCGCAATTTTTTCTGCCGAAACTGATTTTTTGGATTTGTCTTCGCAGAGAACGAGTTCGGGGCGGTAGTTGAGGGGACGGCGCAATGCCTCAATCACAGATTGCGCGATGCGTTCGACAACGGGCACCACTACGGAGTTTCCAAATTGCCTGTAGGCTTGCGTGTCTGAAACAGGAATCTTCATATCCGGGGGGTAGCCCATAAGCTTCGCGCATTCGCGAGGCGTGAGTCGCCTGGGATTTTTACCATTCCCCTGCGAAATTAAAATTTCTGAACCATCTTTATGGTAACGCGCACTTAGTGTCCTCGCAATATCGTTGCCTGTGACCAAGCCAAAACCAAATCCGTTGCCAGCTGCCTTGTGCTTTTTCGCGTAGTCCTGCAAATACTGCCAGAGATGGTCCGTCAGCGTGTATTTGGCCAACGGGTTGGGCTCAAGAATGGAGGACAGCTTTGGTCCCCTGAGGGGGAATTGCGGAAACTCAAAATGACGCCGTTCCTTGAAGCCCACCAGAAAGATGCGTTCACGGTGCTGCGGTACGACGCTTTGCGCATCAATGATCTTGTAATAGACGGTGTAGCCCAAGGCGTCGGTCAGGGTGTTATAGATGATTTCAAATGTGCGGCCCTGATCGTGGTTTCGTAGATTCTTGACGTTTTCCAACACAAACGCAGCGGGCTGATGGACTTCGAGAATGTTGGCGATTTCAAAGAAAAGGTTTCCCTGTTTCTTGTCCTCGAAGCCATGTTTTCGCCCCAAGCTCAGTTTCTTTGATACGCCCGCGATGCTGAATGGTTGGCAAGGAAATCCTGCACAGAGGATGTCGTGCTGAGGGATATCGGCCACGGCCACTTGGTGGATGTCTCCGTGCGGCTTCTCTCCAAAATTGGCCTCGTAGGTGAGTTGCGAGTATTTGTCCCAATCGGAAGAGAACATGCACCTCCCACCAACACGCTCAAACGCGAGGCGAAAACCGCCGATTCCGCAGAACAAATCAATGAACCGCAGCTTCGCCTGCGTGCAATTTCCATTGGCATGGTAGGTGGGTGAACTCTCGCGCAACTTGTTCACGCCTGAGCGCGAATTGCTCGGAATCGACTGCTTTTTCTTGGGGTTGGGCATGATAGGTCCAATGCCTCCTGGCATGCGAACCAGCACCGATCTTAACCTTCGACAAGCTTAAGGCAACTGCAAACCGAATGCGCGTGACGACAATTACTTATGCGGATCTGTAGATGATGTTGGCTGCGAATTTATCGGCGATCCAAGCGTCTAAACTCAAAAATCCGTCACGGTAACTCAATGCTTCAAATTCGCGTTATCGGAATGTTACTTTCAAGGTTTGCCGTCGTTAGTAAGCTATTGGCGGCGCGTTCTAAAGGATCGAAGAAGTGCATTGCGTTTTATTAGTTCGACAAATGTCGAGGCGTTGATCGAATCTCGAGTCTGCAAACCGATTTAAAATCCCAGCTTATCTTTAAATACAGCACACATGGAAATTAGAAAAACACTCAGCGAAAACGATGTTGGAATGACCGGCTCTCATCAGGCAGGCATTTTACTGCCTAAGACGGAGGATGTTCAGAGGTTTGTTCCTGAGTTAACCTCAAGTGAGAAAAATCCTCGCCTGGAATTAGCATTTACGGATCCGAATCGCAGAGTATGGAATTTTACTGTAATCTATTACAATGGGATCCACTTTGGAGGCACTAGGAACGAGTTTCGCCTAACCGGCATAACAGGCTTTATTCGCACGTACAATTTGCTGGCCGGAGACGTACTAATCCTGAATCGGGAAGAAGGCGGAGTCAGCTCAGTCAATTTTGAGAAGTCCCAACTTGCACTACCGCTTGCACAGGTAACCAATCCAATACTTGAAAATACACCACTCAGTATTCTTCACGATAATCGAGTCAACTGTGTTTCAGTTTTGCTTGAAATGAAGGCAAGGGATTACCTAACTATTGCCGAAGAACCGTATCGGGACCAAGGTGGTATTGAAGGGCAGAGAGAACCCTTGCTAACAACGACCGCAAAAAGAATTAGGAGAACTCTAGTTGATGACCTTCGAAGGGGGGCGGTAATGCCCCCTCTCGTTATAGGTGCTTTGGTGGACGAAGATCAATTGAAAGCACTAAAGTCAAAAGATTTTGCTGTCCTCCAAAGGATTTTAAATACTCGTAGTGGCATATCTTTCTCTATTATCGACGGCATGCAGAGAACTACTGCGTTGTGGGAACTTCCTTCCGCTGAAATTAATGAGAGGCGGCTGCGGGTCGAATTTTGGTTTGCATCCAGTACACGGAGTCTTGTCTATCGAATGCTCGTCCTCAATACCGGCCAAGTTCCGTGGACCCTTAGAAGGCAAGTGGAAGTAGTTTATCAGCCGCTCATTGCAGAGATTGCAGGAGAAGTAAGCGATATAAATTTAATTTCCCTCGAGTCAGGAAGACGTTCCCGTGCGGGTGACTTTAAAGCAAGCGATGTCGTCGAGTTGTTTTTGGCTTTTGGATCGAGGAAGGAGCGCATCGACACGCGTGAGAGACTTGCCGAGGAATTTACCCGATTAGATTTAATCGAGGCGACATCGGATTCGGTATTTACATCTGCATTCACGAACACCCTTACCTATCTAGCAAAGTTAGACAAAGCCTTTGACAAGGCAACGGTTTCAACGGACGAACAAGAACCGAATAAACGGTTCCGCGCAGGTCAAGATCTCTTCGCTAGCCAACCCGCCTGCATCGGGTTTGCGACCGCTATTTCTGTAGCAATCTTCGGGCGTCCGGGAATTACCCGATCTCCGGAAGAACAGCAAAGGGCGCAAGACAAAGTAATAGACGATCTCGACAATCTGCTCGATAGGTTAAACAGTATGTCTGCTGATCAAGTGCTGGCTTTCTTAGACTTCCCAATCTTGAACGAAATTCTTTCCGGGCGGAAAGCCGGCAAAGTCGGCGATTTCGAACGCGAGTTTTTTGCTCGGGCATTTCAAGTCTTAATTGATCAAGGCTGTCGAGTGGATTCTTTGACCTCGTCCTGGCGCGCTTACTAAATGAGCCGGAATAAAATTCAGGCGAATACTGCCATCTTTGGTCGGCTTATCGATACCATTCCGCGCCCGGATGGTGTCGTTGATCCATTAAGAGGTAGGCCGCGTTGGATTGCAACCGACCCATTGAATCACGATTGGCTGGAGTATGCGAAGTTGGAGAACAGCCTTCGATTTACAACATTCATTCAAGCTTCGATTTGGTCGTTCGACCGAAATCTACCGTCCCCTCGATCGTTTTTTGTACTATTCTCCACCATGACCGTTCACGGTTTTGAGAACGCCAACACCAGATGGAAGGTTGGCAATCGGAGACTTTTCATCGACACTATCAGCAGGAGATTTTTTGGATTTAATCGAGGCCATGCGATTATTATCCGCAATTTGTCCGCCATGTCAACATCAGAGGTAATTACTCAGGCTCATAACCTGAAGGCAGCAGGTTCAAATCCTGCCCCCGCAACCCCTCCCCAAGAAGATTTCTCCTCTAAAAAACGGATGACTTAGGGGAGACGGGCTTTAGCCTTTTTTCTGCAGTTGGCCGTCGAGCGTGACGCTGGAATTCGGCTCAAGGCGCAGATCGAGTTTCTTGTCTCCATAGAGGAGGCGGCAATCCGTGCCCTTAAGGCTGTGAACCGTCACCGAGTCGAGCTGGCCATTGGCCCATTTCAGGTCGACCGCAAACCCGCCGCGCGCGCGCAAGCCAGTGACGGAGCCGGCGGGCCAGGCGTGCGGGAGGCCGGGTAACAGCCGCAATTGATAGAAGCCCTTGTCCGTTTGCGTCTGGCTTTGCAGCAGCATTTCGTCGACGCCGGAGACATAGCCCAGGTTGCCATCGATCTGAAAGGGCGGACAAATATCGTAGAGATTGGTGAGGATATAGCCCTTCAACAACGTGGCGGCCATGCGGTAAGCGTGATCGCCGTCGAGCAATCGCGCCCAGAAATTGATCTTCCAGGCCAGGCTCCAGCCGGTCCCGCCATCGCCGCGCGCGATCAGCGAGACTTTCGCCGCCTGGGCCAGGTCCGGAGTCGAATCCGGCGAAATTTGCCGTCCCGGATAGAGGCCCACCAGATGGGAACAATGCCGATGCTGTTCCTTCGGGTCATCCCGGTCCTCCATCCATTCCTGAAGCTGGCCCCACTTCCCGATCACCGGTTTGACGAGGTGCTCGCGCATATCGGCGATCTTTTTCTGGTAATCGGCGTCGATTCCGAGCGCCTGCGCGGCGTCGAGATAATTGGTGAAAAGATCCCAGACCAATTCCTGGTCAAAGGTCACGCCGTCTTCGGTCGGGCCATGCTCGGGCGAGAAACCTTTCGGCACGACGAGCCGCCCATCCGGCAACGCTTTCAGATGGTCTTCCCAATACTCGCAAGTCTCTTTGAGGATCGGGTACGCCTCGTTGCGGAGATAATCCTTGTCCTGGCCGAAGGCGTAATTCTCCCAGAAATGCTGGCAGTACCACGCATTGGCCGTGTAGCAGGTGTTCCAGGAGCCCGCGCCGAAGATGTTATTTTCACCGTGGATCACCCAGCCGCGCGGGATTTTATTTTTCTTCCCGATGTCGAGCCAGACCGGGCGGATGCTCTCCACGTACTTGAGAAATTGCGGAGCCAGATCAGGCAAGCCGGAGGTCTGAGTCATCCAGTAATTCATCTGGATATTGATGTCGGCATGGTAATCGCAGCGCCAGGGTGGGTTGTTCGTCATGTTCCACATGCCCTGGAGATTGGCGGGCAGGCTGCCGGGACGGCTGGAGCTGATCATCGCGTAGCGTCCAAAATCGAAGAGCAATTTCTCCAGGCCAGGGTCGATGGAGACCGCATTGTTCATTTGCTCGGGCGGGAGCAGCTTCACGCTTTTGTACTTCTTGATTCGCTCATCAATCGGCAGGGCCGTGAGCGCGGGGTCGGAGGGGCCCAGATCAAGCTGGCATCTTTGGAAGTAAGACTGGTAGTCGGCGATGTGTTCGGATTCAAGCCGGTCAAACGGCTTGGCCGAGGCATCGGCGAGAATTTTTTCCAGTCGCGCATGGGGGGCATCGCCGAGATAACCCTGCTGATAATCGGGAACGTAGGAGGTTCCCGCCGCGAGAAGGAGGGTCAAGCCGCGCGCGCCGGTGACGCGGATGCCTGTATTCTCCACCGCGATTTGGCCGCCGTCGTTGAGCACGAGAAGCTGGGCTTCATAGGCGAGACCGTTGGGCAATTGGCCGGAGAAGACGATCTTGTTGCCCGTGGCCGCGACTTGGTCGGCGTGCGCGCCGGTGAGCCGGATGAGTCCATTGTAAGCGCCGTCCTTGTCCGCGGAATAATGGAGCACCATCGCTTGTGCGGGTCCGCTGCAGAAGTAGTCGCGCTGGTAGTGAATGCCGTTGCAGGTGTAGGTAATGCGCTGGATGGCCTTAGTCAGATCCAATTCGCGGCAATAATCTTCCGCCGCGGTTTGGTCGGTATCGAAGAAGATGTCGCCGAAAGCCTGGTAACCTCCGGTATCGCCATCCTGCTCGCTGCCGGTCCAAAGGCTGTGCTCATTGAATTGGATTCGTTCCTTGCCGACGCCGCCAAAGACCATGCCGCCGATAAACCCGTTGCCAATAGGCATGGTTTCACTTTGCCAGAGGAGCGCGGGGCGATTGAACCAGAGGGAATCGACGCCTTCGGGCGGAGTGGTGGTTCCGGTGACCTTGGCGGAATCGGGATACTTCTCCTTTTCGCCCGTATTGTCAGCTTTGAACGGCGATACGTTCGGGATCAATTTGGCCTGGCGCGGCGGCGTCTGGGCCCAGATCAAATGAAGAGAGAGCGCCAGGAGGCTCAGGGTGAAGAGGGAGGAACGACGAAGCTTGGGAAGCAAAGAACTCATGGGTTGGGTATTTATTGCAGGGCATCTAGGATCATTTTACAATGAAAAATGGTCTTTATCCTTTCGCCTAATCCCTAATAGGCCCAATTTGACCTCGTCGGATTTCGCCCCCGTCAGAGGACGCGTTATACGATTTTGCTACGCTACACCCTCTTTTCAGAGGGGCGGAGCCGGAGGGATTCGAATCATCAGTTAATCTGCGGCTCTATGCGTAACTATGCGTCTCCGTGCACCTTGGCGCACCATCCCGCCCTTTTTACCCTAACAAGCATCTAAGGCCGTTGAGTGGACTAAGGCGCAGGAGGAGACGTTCCATCTTGAGGCGCCGGATCGTTCATGTCCGACATCATGTCCTTATACGCCGGCTCTATCCCTGCAAAATCGATGATGGCTTGGGCGTCCTTGGACCACGGCAGATTTGGCTCAAGATGGGTGTTCGTATAGACACAATTCTTGCCGTTAAAACGCCCACCGTCCTTATCGGCGTTGACAAAGTTGTTATCCCCGATTAGATCGTGATTCCCCCCAAACCAGCTGAAGTACCAGCGGGCCGATTTTTCAATCACGTTGTTTTTGATCTGCCAAAAAGCCGATCCCTCGTCAGGCATAATGGAGCCGTAGGCAGGAGAGTGCATAATGTAATTCCCGACGATCTGCCCGCCGGGAGTTGGCGACATGACATAAATGCAGCCGCCATCGATTAATCGGGAGTGATCGTATCCAGTTCTATTGAAATTGATTTTGATATCCTTCACCAGCGCCGGGGGCGGGATGTGTCCACTGGCGCCCCACCACCAACCCACGGCTATCCCGCCGTAGGGTAGGGTTTGGACGTCGTTATGGGATATTTCCACAGAATCAAGGTGGTAGCCGCAGATGCCCTCGATGCGCTTGAATTCTGTGGAGACGGACCTGACGAAGTTGTCGGTAATCAGGTCGTTTTTGCATAAGCCCGCCTCTCCGTCCTTGAAAATGGAGCCGGTGAGAGGAATGGCGTAATGCTGGGGATGACCGATGCTAATGGCATTTCCGGCCAAGTCCTTAAATACATTGCCGATGACCGTGGTATTGATGACATCGTTGTATAAACTTACTGCAATAGCGCTTCCCAGTTGTAAAAAACGGCATCGTTCGATCCGAATTCCATCGCAGTTCCGAAGCTCCACCGTGGCTTGAGGCACAGTTTCGTTGGTAAAGTAGGCTTTATTATGGTCGCCATCGTCCCGGAACTTGCAAATGACTGCGGAACTCTGGGTGCCCACAAACCCTCGCGATCCAGCCACGTCGGTCAATAAATAATGGTCGTGCTGGAACGTGATGCCGTAAAATTGCAGGTTGTGGACGCGGGAGGTGGTGGACGTTCCATAGACCTGAATGAGACCTTCGCTTTGCGGCGCAAACACAGTGGCGGTGGACATGTCTTCACCGCGACTGTAGTAGTAGAGCGTCTTGGTGGTTCTATTGAAGTAGAAGTCGCCCGGCTTGTTCATCAGCTCATAGGCGTTGTGAATCGTGTAGACGTAACCATTGTTATCTGTCGAACCACCCAGGGCGCACCAACGCAGTTTTGATGCGATGGCGCCGATGGGCTGCTGCATTTTCAAGATGGTCATACCGTTTTCAGTGGTCATGTCCCGGACGCACGCCATGTTTTGGCACCAATTCCAAGCCCATTCGATCTCCACATCGGAGGGGTTGGCACAGACGCCGATCTGATCCGATTTGAACTGCACACCATCCGCGCCCGAGCCGCTCGTTTGCGCCCAAGGCTCCGTACCGGTGACCGGGAAGGTCCCCCATTTAACGACAGCTTTGGGATCCGCTTTGGAATCCACCTTAATGTCCTTGGAAGCGGTCATGTGGGCCCGCACTCCGTTTACAATGAGCGAACGGAGCTTCGTATTCCTGTCCAGCGAGGCTTTGTAAATATTTCCGCTCTGCACCGTCCATCCGGTCACCTGTGTCGCGCCGCTGATCACGGGTGTTTCGCCGGTATACGCTTTGTAAATAACCTGATGTCCGTTTATTCCGCCGTCACTCTCATTGAACTGAACCGGGCTTGTCAGGAAATAGGCCCCCCCGCGTAGATAGACATAAATGTCCCCGGTCATTTCACCTTTGATACCGCGCACAACGTCACGTGCTTTGGCTATAGTTTTAAACGGCGCGGCCAGAGTGCCCGCATTGCCGTCATTACCCGAAGGCGACACATAATACGAAGCCTGGGTCGCCGCTCCGGCGTTAAGACCGGTAACAAGGATACAGCACAGGCCTGCGAAAAGGGAACCGGCCATTTTTGAGCTCGGCGTTTTAAAAAACATACCACCCATCCTTTCTCTCTTCGTTATAACTGAGAACTGAGAGGAATCCGCTTTTGCGAGCCGCGCCGCTGAGGCTCATGCCAAGCGCCGAAGGCTCGGGGTTGGCGGGGTGCAGGGGGAGGAAGAGGCGAATTCCATCGTTTCTCGTCCGATTTGAGTCTGTGTGGCTGGTTTGTCAAGAGGATTTCGAAGAGGGTGTGATGATGTGGACAGGAACCTCGCTTTCGAGAGGTAACCTGCAGGTCGACATGGGATATTTGTCACAAACTTCAAGAAAAAGCCTCTTATGAGAGGTGCGGAGCCGGAGGGATTCGAACCCTCGGTACGATTAAGCCCCTCTCAGCTTTTGTAAATCCTTCATTGACAATATATATGACATCTGCAAATTTTAGCGAACGTTCTTAGAATCGTTCTTACATATATGCCTAGCCTCTGGAAACATCCTCAATCTCAGTATTTCTTCGCCTGCTTCACCCTGCCCGATGGACGGCGCACCAAGCGTAGCACCAAGCTTACAGACCGCAAGCAGGCTCTTAAGCTCGCGTTTGAGTGGGAAGACGCCGCCCACCGCCAATTAACGAAAGATCAGGCCAGACGGGTAATCAGCGACATTTACGCCAGCATCAATTCTGATCGGCTGGAAAGCGCGACGTGCAAGGACTTCCTCGCTCGCTGGCTTGAGCAAAAGAAGCGAGAGGCCAGCCCCTCGACGTTCACGAAATACGAAGGCGTCGTAGCGCAGTTTTCGGCATCTTTGGGAACGAAGCAGGAGACCGACCTGACCAACTTGGATAAGGGGGATATTGTTAAATTTCGTGATGGCTTGGCCAAGAGGCTCAGTGCGAGCACGGCAAACGTCGCCCTCAAGATTATCCGGTCGGCCATGCAACAGGCTTATTGCGACAGCCTGATCGACACCAATCCTGCCACCAAAGTAAAAATCCTGAAAAAACAGCACGGCGTCGAGAGGCGAGCTTTCACGCTGCCGGAGTTGAAACGGCTCTTGGACGAGGCCGACGACGAATGGAAAGGCATGATAATGGTCGGGCTTTATACGGGCTTGCGCCTAAGCGACGTGGTGCGCCTTACGTGGCAAAATGTTGACCTTGTGCGGGGTGAAGTTTTTCTTGTTACGAAGAAAACTTCTCGCCGCCAATCGCTGCCGCTTGCCAAGCCATTACAGATACATTTGGAAGCAATGGGGTCGTCGGATGATCTCACGGCCCCCCTGTTTCCTCGCGCCTACGGGACTGTTATGCGCGGCAAAAACCAAAGCGCAAATGTGCTCAGCAATCAGTTTTACGATCTCATGGCCAGCGTTGGCTTGGTTCCGGCCCGTACCCACGAGAAGAAAAAGGCCGGACAAGGTCGCGATGCTCGCCGCAAAATAAATGATGTGGGATTCCACGCCTTGCGGCATACGGCCACAAGCTTGCTCAAGAACGCGGGTGTGAGCGATGTAGTGGCCAGGGACATCATCGGCCATGAGTCCGCCGCAGTTTCGCGCCAGTACACCCACATTGACGCCGATACGAAGCGAAAGGCACTCGATGCGATGCCCGACTTGTCCAGCGATAGCTGATAATAAAAAGTCTCATGACACCATGACGCCCTTTCTTTGATTGCTCCCTCTATATCTATCCTTTCTCTCTCTTCATCTCCTTAAAAGAGGGTGTCATGGTGTCATTTCTGATGGGGAGGGGAAATTCGCCAAAGGCGTGTCGTAGCCGTTCGATGGCTTTTCACTCTTTCTGGAACATCAGCTTGGAGATGTCCTAATAAAGTTCCCGTGGCGTTATTGAAACATAGCAATCTTGCTGCGAGGCGTGATTCTGCGACCCTTAACTCATTTTCTAACTGACTTGCAGTTCCTTCCCAAACAGGCGCGTTTATATGATGGAAGATGATGCGGTCGATTAGTGCCAAGAGTTCCATTTCGGGGGAAGAAGACTGTAATTCTGCCATGAGAGAGGGGTTGGCATAATGAGCAAGCCCGTACCGTGCGCTCGTTAGCTCAGACGGTATCGTCCACTCTTCCAGATATTTCATAAAAGCTGGCACCTGATCTTCCAGAGTTTTTCGGAAAAGTGCTCTCTCATCATTTGTTCCCGTGGGCATTGGCATGTCCATTTTATAGGTCTGGAATATCAGCAACTTATCCTCAAGAGAAGAATCTATCTTAGGTAAGACGGCAAGATTTCCTGTCTCGTCGTTCAGGCTAAGAGTAAGACGCCAATAAGGGTTGAGACTGATCGCTTGCTTGTATTTGCCGTGGCACGAGTGCATTACATTTGCAGCAATATCCGTTCATACAGACGGGAGATGCCCGCGTCTGGGGCGAAGAAGCCATTGATGTGGAGGTTTGAGCTATGGACGACGCGTTCGACCTTGCTGGATACCTTCCCTTATCTTTCAAATCCCCAAAAGAGGATGAGTATATTCAATTCTTATGGGACACATTTGAAACCAACTACACGCACGGTAAGTACCAGTTTGCTTTCATTGCCTACCACATGCTCACCATGAGCTTTGTTTATTTTAATATCTGGCAAATCAAACAAACCGATCCCGAAGACTTCTCGAAGGCCATGATTGGGTTCAATAAAGACATCGAGAAAGAGATAATGGAGGCAACTTCGCCGTTTACCTTTTGGCGCGTTAACGAGAGCCATGTGATGCGCCTCCTAAGACTTATTGGCTGCGACAACGGGAAAATTGGTACTTATTCCGCCCTCGTCAAGGAGCGAAACGAAACTGCTCACTCAAATGGGAACATATTCTTTAGCACACAAGATTCCCTCGACATTAAAATTGCTGAGGTATTGCGAGTAGTAGATGAAATTCAAAGACATTCCGTGCCGATGATTACGCGCTGTTATTCATGCTTTCTTGAGGAGAGCGGTGACCCCGAAGATCGGGAGTATCCTGACGATACGGATCAAATTCGGGAAGTACTTATCCACGCGAATTACTTTTCGCAGAGGGACCTAATTCCCTGTGCTCGCTTCGATGTCACACAACATCGGACGCACCCAAACTTTGCTGGAATCGAGAGCCTTCACGAGACATTGTGTTCTAATTACGGATAATAGCTGGCCGTGGTGAGGCATCTCAATGCCAATGTTCAATATAATATATCATATTCAACCTGCGCCTGTTATCATATTCTAGGTGTGGGAACCCAAAATCAAAAACATGGCTACGCAGATATAACGGTACGATTGTCCCCCCTCTGGGCAAAGCGACTCCGATGCAAGAGGATTGATTTTCTCATCTATGATCGAGCATTTGGAGCTTAATAGAGCATTTCAAAGCTTAATCGAGGAAGGAAGAAACTTTACGGGGGGGGGCGATGGCATTGATTACCCCCTTTTGAAATTTCGCATCGACCAAGGTAATCCGCTTGTGCCTGCAATTGCTTACCATTATGAACGACAAATTAATCCAAGCCGCCAAAGCTTTTTTGGCAAGCCAAGGTCTGAGTGGCTGGTCTCAGACAACAAACGCCAAGTTTTTTCTCGGCGTTTTGACCAAGCTCCAAAGTCAAAAAGCAAAGCCCGACGTGCTCCTCGGTGTGATGCAAGTCGCCAGCAATGCCTCTGCCTTTCGCCAGAGGCTTGAGACGGCTGGCGTGGTCAAGAAAGGCGTGAAGGCGGCTCCGGCTGACCTGCTCGCCGACCTCGACCTGTAAGCGCGAGGGCGGGCCTAAGCCGCGCTAAGGGCAAAGTTCAATCCTTGCTCTTGCGCCCTTGGCCTTCAAAATCGCTTTGATTCAATCTGAAATCCCTTCAAAGGCTCTTTCCATGACATCGCCAAATATCCCTGATACCAAGGGAATTGTTCTTAGAATCGTTCTTAGATTTGAAATCTCCTATCGTAAGCCCTTGCTTATCAATGGGGCGGAGCCGGAGGGATTCGAACCCTCGGTACGGTTTTAAGGCCGTACAACGGTTTAGCAAACCATCGCCTTCAGCCACTCGGCCACAGCTCCATGTTATTGCAAAATAATAACTTAAAAACAAACTGCCGCGTTCGCCTAAATTATTATGTGCAAATTCGCAGAACGTAGGCTGGCTGAGTTCATCAAAAAAATCGAGAACAAAGAAGCGGAAATTCCTGACGGCCTTTTTCAGGACTTCGCTGAGAATTGGCTCGATGGCATCAAGCCGCGCGTGAAGGAATGATTGGAAAGCCTGCGGCAACCCAAACAGCGTGTCGCCACCCGGTCAGGGGGAATGAATGAATCTCACGGGAGGATAGCGTGGGACTATTTTCGATAAGAGTTCTAGCCCGGATATTTCACGCTTTTTTATGGGCGCGGGTCGGCGCGGCATTTTTTGATTTTTTTGCCCGGCCCGGCCTTGTCGGCGGCGTTTTCGGCCCGTCGCGCCGGCTGTGGCGACACTCCCCCCAACCCCCGTTGTTTTTTTAGCGTGCCGGGGACAGCACTCGTCGTGATCTACGCGCTGCTCAAGCGTTGGCAGGCGTGGCGAAAGAGGTCTTGATGCGGATAGGCGCTCGAAAAGAGCAGGCGGATGCGCCGGGTGTTGCGCAGGATCACCGTGCCGATTTTAAGGAGCTTGAGCCGGATGGTTTGCACCTGCGCCCGCGCCAGTTCGGTGCCGGCCAAGCCGAGCCGGCGGATGGCTTCGAGCAAAACATAGGCGCACGAGGAGAGCAGCAAGCGAAACTGGTTGGCCCACCAGTCGTGGCAACTGGTCCGGTCGGCAAAGAGACCAAGCTGCTGTTCCTTGATCCGGTTTTCCATTTCGCCGCGCGCGCAGTAGACCTCGTCGTAGAGAGCCTGCGCGCCGCCTTCGAGGTTGGTGACGACGAAGCGCGGGTTGCTTCCCTGCTCGGTGTGCTCGGCCTTGGCGAGGACCCGGCGGGGGACATCCCATGTCTCTGCTGCGTACTCCAGGTTGCTGAAGAGCCGGACTTTTTCCTTCGTGCGCTCATGCTCGGCCTCGGCCTGCGCCATTTGCGGCGCGAGCATCGCCCGCAGCCGCGCGTTCTGGGCAAGTCCGACAAGGTAGCCCACGTTGTTTCTTTCGCACCAGCGCAGCATTTTCCAGCGGCAAAAACCCGAGTCGCCGCGAAAGATGATCTTCACTTCGGGCCACGCCTGGCGCAGCTTTTTGACCAGCAAGGCTAAAATCGCCCAACTGTGTTGGGCCGCGTCGATGTTGCTCGGGCGCAGATAACTCACCAGTAATTGCTCGCCGCAAAATACGTAGAGCGGCAGGAAGCACCAGTCGCCGTAGTAACCATGAAAGGCGCGGCCCTCCTGCTTGCCGTGCACCCGGTCGTCGGTCGCGTCGAAGTCCAGGATCAACTCGGTGGGCGTCGCGTGAAACGACGCGATGAACTGCTCGACCAACACCCGGTGAAAGGCGAAGGCCGCCTGGCGGTTGACCCGGTTTTCCAAACGGCACAGCGTGGGACTCGACGCCAGTTCCTCGTCGCGCCCCAGCGCCGTTTGCCAGGCCAGATCGCGCCGCAGCGTGGCGTGGTCGTTAAGATCTTCGTGACCGAGAGCCAAGCCAAAGATGCGCTGGCGCAAGAGATTGACCTGCCGGTGCACAATGAAATGCGGGTTGCGCGGATCGGGCAGCACCCGGTCCAGCGCGGCGGTGAGACCCAGGCGGCGGTCGGCTTGCCGCAGCAGGAAAATACCCCCATCGCTGCTGACATCGCCCCCGGTGAAATTCGCCTCGATTTTGCGGCGATCAATGCTGGGCAAGTGGAACAACTCCTGCGTACAATCTGTCATCGGCGTCTGGCCTCCTTTTTGCTGCTGAGTTTGGTTTTAAGCAACTCAACCGGAAGCAATTATAGAGCCAGGCGCCGATGCTTTTAAAACCGGGCGTGAAATATCCGGGCTAGGTTGGGGCGTGCCAAAACGTCTTTTTATCGGGCTGGAGTTGCCATTGAACAGCCGGATGATGCTGACCGGGCTTGACCCGCACATCAGAGGGGTGCGCTGGCTGCCGGTGGAGCAGTTGCATCTGACGATGAGTTTTCTCGGGCAGGTGGAAGCCCAACAGGAAGAGAGGTTGCGAACCGCGCTTGCCGGGGTGCGTGTGCCTCCATTCTTTCTCCCCATTCAAGGGGTGGGGGCTTTCGGCGGTGAGCGCCCGACGACCGTGTGGGCTGGAGTCGGCAAGGGGCATCCGCACCTCTTCGCCTTGCATAAGCACGTTCAGGACGCCGTCATGCAGTCCGGCTTCGAACCGGACCTCCGACCGTTTCATCCCCACATCACCCTGGCCCGCGTGAAAGATGTCCCGCGCCAGGCCCTGCGCCCGTTCCTGCGCCGGCATGAGGAGACGGAGTTCGATTTGTGGCAGGTGACGGGCTTCGTGCTGTTTTCCAGCGTGCTGTCACCTGAAGGCGCGACGTACGCGGTTGAGATGCGGCGCGAGTTCTGAGCAAAAGTTCTGAGCAAACTTAATCCCACACCAGCGGCGCGCACGGCTTGTCGGGCGCGGTGTCGTGGAGCCGGACCGGCGGGCGGCCTGCGTCCGCGAGCTTTTGCGAGACGGCGGCGCGGGCGTGAAGCGGGCTGTTGCAATCGGCGCTGAGATGGCCCAGGTAGAGGTCTTCCATGCCCGCGGTGACGACTTCGGCGGCGACTTCCGCGGCCGCGTCGTTGGAAAGATGGCCGTGGCGCGAGAGAATGCGCTGCTTGACCGACCAGGGCCGCTTGGTGTCTTCCTGGAGGAGGCGCAGATCGTGGTTGGCCTCGAGGACCAGCGCCCGCGCCTGGCGGACGCGCTCGACGACGAGCTTGGTGGCGTAGCCGAGATCGGTCAGAAAGCCGATGTTGCCGAGCGCGTGATGGAACATGAACCCGACCGGGTCGTAGGCGTCGTGCGGCACGGAAAAGCTGTTGATTTTGAGATCGCCCACCTCGACCGTCGCGCCCGATTCAAAGAGCCTCCAGTTCGTGAACGCGGGCATTTGGGGCTGGAGATACTCGGCGGTGAGGCGATTGCAATAGACGGGAATGGCGTGGCGTTTGGCCAGCACCGGCAGGCCGCGGACGTGGTCGCCGTGCTCGTGGGTGAGGAAAATGGCCTGCACGTCGGCCACGGAGCGTCCGATGGAGGCGAGCCGCAGTTCGATCTGCTTCGCGCTGAAGCCCGCATCGACGAGCAGGCGGGCGTGGTCGGTCTCGAGATAGGCGCAGTTGCCGCTGCTGCCGCTGCCAAGGATGGTGAAACGCAGCATGATTATCTATGCTGCTTTGCGGCGCGAAAGGCAAGCTGGGATTTGGCCGCGCGAGAAAGCAGGGCTTACCTTTAAATTGCTTTCCAAGACCTTGGGTGCCTGGCACAGTCAAGCGTTCCTTGATTTTCCTGCCAGCCTGGCTTTGGAAGTCATGGAAAAATCAATCACTTATCTTCCATGCCCATAATGGAGCTTTCTTCATCACTACGTCTTGGAAAGATCAATCTCGTCGATAAAGGTGAGTGGACACTTAAGAAGGTGGCGGGCAGATCGGTCCTCCATGTGGGCGCGGCGGGCTCGCCTTGCACCAAGTCGCACGCACAGCAAGGGCGCTTACTGCACGTTGCCTTGCAAGGAAAGTGCAAGGAATTGGTGGGTCTTGATCTGGATAAATCCGCAATCGAAGTCCTCCGCGAGGAGTGCCAAATCACAGACACGCTTTACGGCAATGCGGAAGACCTCGATAAATTGTTTCCCGCTGAGCGATTCGACACCATCCTTGCAGGCGATGTCGTCGAGCACATGAGCAATATTGGATTGTTTTTCCGCAGC
The DNA here is from genome assembly GCA_963702985.1 of uncultured Verrucomicrobiae bacterium. Taxonomy (GTDB): domain Bacteria; phylum Verrucomicrobiota; class Verrucomicrobiia; order Methylacidiphilales; family UBA1321; genus JABDGH01. Next base: position 2,190,472 of record OY969777.1, on the reverse strand, counting down.
GCCAGGAAAGTCCTCAAGCCCGGCGGCGATCTCATCGTTACTGTTCCCAACGCTTTTTCCATCAAACGCATATTGGGCGCCATAATTTTGAAGCAGGAACGAAATAATCCCGATCATCTTTATTTTTTCTCGGCCATGACCTTGCGGCAAGCCGCCCATCGGTTCGGCTATGAATTAAGCGAAACAGCTGGTTTTATGTATTACGCGAAGAGAACCGGCCTCAATACCAAGGCCACCCCTGTCGCCAAGATGCTTATCGGTCTGCTCAACAACAATTATCTGGCAGATGAATTGGCTGTCGTGATGAAACCAACGAATGAAAAACTCTAACTATTAGCATGCGTTAAAATGGCACGCATAATGCTTGATTGTCGTTGTCGCCGGTGGTAAGTTTGTGTCGTGGCAGGCCTAGGACTTCATCAAAATCTCTCGCTCGGGCAGACTTTGTCGCCCCAGATGCAGCAATCGCTGCAGTTCCTCCAGGCCCCCGCGATGGAGTTGCAATCCCTCGTCCAGCAGGAGATCGAGATCAACCCCGTGTTGGAGGAATCCCCCGACGAAGCCAAGCCGGAGACCGACGCGGAAGATTGGGACAAGCAGCTCAAGGAACTGCGCCAGAAGGACGAGGAATGGCGCGAGTATTTCTCCCAGAGCAACACGCCCGCCGCCCCGTACAATCCCGAAGCCGCCGAGCGCCGCCAGTTCCTCTTCGATTCCCAGGTGGAAGCGCCCCATCTCTCGGACCATTTGCTGCGGCAGTTGACCCTCACCACGAGCAACCCGGAGATGCTCCGGGTGGGCCAGGAGATTATCGGCAATGTGGACGACGCCGGTTTCCTCAAAGTGCCTTTGGTGGAAGTGGCGCAATCGGCCCGGGTCGAATACCCCGTGGCCCAGGCCGCGCTCGATTTGATCCAGACGTTCGATCCGGTCGGCGTCGCGGCGAGGGACCTGCGGGAATGCCTCCTCATCCAGATCAATCGCCTGGGCAAAAGCGAGGAGCTCGAGGCCCAAATCGTCGGGCATTGCCTTGCCGAATTGGGCCGCAAAAAGTACCAGGACATCGCGCGCGCGCTCAAAGCGCCGCTGGAGCGCGTGCAGGCCGCCGCCCAGTTTATCGCGACGCTCCAGCCCCGGCCCGGCTCGAGTTTCAGTTCCGACGACAAGCAGAACATCGTCCAGGCCGAGCTGAGCGTGCAAAAAATCGGGGACGATTGGGTGGTCGTGATGAACGACGACCCGGTTCCCCGCCTGCGCATCAGCGACACCTACAAGGATCTGCTGGTCAACAACGGCCACGACGCCGGCCTGCGCGAATATCTCAAGGAGAAAATCCGGGCCGGCAAATTCCTCATCAAGTGCCTGCACCAGCGGCAGACGACCATCTTCAACATCGCGACGGAAATCGTGAAGCGGCAGCGCGCCTTTTTCGACCAGGGCGTGGCCCATCTCAAACCGCTCACCATGAACCAGGTGGCCGAGGTCGTCGGCGTGCACGAGACGACGGTCAGCCGCGCCATCGCCAACAAGTACGTGCAGACGCCCTACGGCCTTTTTGACCTCAAATATTTCTTCACGCCCGGCTACCAGACGGCCTCGGGCGAAGTGATGTCGAACACCAGCGTGAAGGACGCCATCCAGGACCTGATCTCGCGGGAAAGCGCCTCGAAGCCCCTTTCGGACCAGGAGATCGTCAAGATTCTCAGCGAACGCGGCATCCCCCTGGCCCGCCGCACCGTGGCCAAGTACCGCTCCGAGCTGGGCCTGCTCCCGTCGAATCTGAGACGGAACATGTAGGGCCCGGGCGTCGTCCGGATTGTTTATGATCGACGCGGGGCCATCCGATTCGGAACGATAGGTCCGATGGGCAAATTCTTCTCGATGGCAACAGGGCGGGATCTTCTCCCGGAGCTGCTCCGCGCCCTCGCGCTGGCGCTGGTGACGGCCTTGCTTTGGTGCGCCTTTTACGACCGTTGGACGGCGGCAAGCTGGCAGACACCCGTGACTTATCTGGCCGCCCCGGAGAAGGGCGATGTGGTCTCGCTCTTCGCGGGGATCAAAGCGGCCGGCGAGGGTCATATCGGCATTTTTATCTTCAATAATGTGCCCGAGTTGGGCGCACCGCACATCGCCAATTGGGATGACTATCCTCTGACGGAAAAGCCGCTCATCATCCTGACCGGATGGCTGGCGCGGGCCATCGGCATCTTTGCGGCGGCGAACGTTGCCCTCCTGCTGGCGCAGGTGCTGGCGGCGGTCTCTTTTTACGCCGCGGCCCGATTGCTCGGCGGCGCGTGGGTTTGGTCCTGCGCGGGAGCGCTGATCTTCGCCTTTGCCCGCTATATGTTTGCACAGGGGTTGCATCACATCACGGTCACCTGTTGCTGGCACGTGCCGCTCTGTCTGGTCGTGGCGGTGTGGATGATGCGCGGCGAGGGAGTCGGGTTCCGAACCCGGCGGTTTTGGTTCGCCCTGCTCGTGGCCCTGATCACCGGCGTGCAAAACATTTATTACACGAACATGTTCGCGCAGTTGGTCGTCTTTGGCGGGCTGCTTCAGGGATGGCGGCGCGGCTGGAAAGCTTGCCTGCCAGCGGTGGCGGTCGTCGGGACCGCGGCGGCGGCCTTCCTGCTGATGAACTCGAATACCTTTGCCCACAGCCTGACCTATGGCGGGAACAGCGGCGCCGTGGCGCGAAACTACCATTGGCTGGAGATTTACGGGCTGAAGCTCGTCGATCTGGTTGTGCCTCCGCCGGACCATCCCTTCCCGCCGTTCGCGGCATGGGGCGCGGCGCATCTCAACGAAATCGTCCTGTCTCCCGGGGAGATGCCCCCCAGCGGATACCTCGGCCTGGCCGGCTTGGGCGCCATGGCGTGGCTGGTGATCGATTCGTGGCGGCGCGCGGCGGGGCACGGGAAACTGCCGCTCGAGGCCTGGATGATCCTCTGGATCGTGCTCTACGCCGAAGTGGGCGGCCTTAACGGTGTCGCGGGAACCCTCGGCTTCCAGCTTTTTCGCGCCACCACCCGGTACAGCATCTTCATTCTTGCCCTCGTGTTGATCCATGCCGTCCGGCGCTTGTCATCCTTCTCGTGGGCAAAGACGCCCTGGGCCTATGGCGCGGCGGTGCTTTTGGCCCTGTTCGCGTTGTGGGACCAGACCCCGCCGATGGTTTCCGCGGGCGCCCTGGAGGAAACGGCCCGCGCGGTGGCGTCGGACCGGGAATTCACCGAACAGATGGAGCAACGGCTGCCCGCGCAGGCCATGGTTTTTCAGATCCCGGTGATGGATTATCCGGAAAGCCCGGCTCCCGGCATCGGCGGTTACGACCATTTTCGTCCCTATCTCTACTCGCACCGTCTCCGTTATTCCTTTGGCTCGGACAAGGGCCGTCCCCAGCAACAATGGCAGCACGACCTGGCCGGGCTGCCGCTGGGCGCCGTGGTCAGCCAACTCGAAAGCTACGGTTTCTCCGCGCTCTATGTGAACCTGAACGGCTTCCCGGACAAGGGCGCGGCGCTGGCCAACGGGCTCAAGAACCTGGGGCGCGGCGATATGTTCACAAACGACCGGGGCGATCTGCTCTGCGTGTTGCTCAAGCCCTCGGCGCAGCCGGTCAGCCCGGATGGTTATTGAGCCAGCGCGAAAGGGAAACCAGCCTGGAGCATGTGAATGAGGCACGGTTTCATGCTCGGGTGGCCCGGATACGCCACGCGAGCGTGTGTTGTCCGGGTCGCCGAAGGCGACAGGAAGCGACCCTTGGTAGCCGCGCGAGGGGACGTGTCCCGCCCGGCGGCGGTGTCTTCCTCGGCTTTGCTAAAAAAGCTTACGCGGCCTATTTTTTTAGGCGATATTGCCCACCGAGGGGATTTAGACCAATTCCAAATTGATTTTGGTCTAAACAATCGGTCATCCTGAGCTTGTCGAAGGATCAGTTCGGAGGGGTTTTACCGAGGCGGAACTGATCCCTCGACAAGCTCGGGATGACGGAAGGGTAAAGAATAAATTTTATTGAGAAATGGTATAATTTCTTTCCGGCCCTCCGGGGCTCAAACGACCTCGGCCTCATGGCGGCTTCAGTATTTCTGAAAGCGCTAACCGGGACTTTCAAGACCGATGCGGTGAAAGCCAATCACACCAGATCAAAAGCAGCGGGTTTCCACGAACAACCCGGACCGGTCAGGCTCTTCGACGGTCATGTCATCCAAAATATTCGAATCAAAAAAGGTATCTGCTTCGCACTGCTGTTCAGCTTCGACCAATTGCTCGGCTTCGAGCCAATGCTCCAAAGCTCGCCCCTCGGGACATCCTTCAGCAAGGTAAATGTAATACGCAAGGGATTCAATCATTCGATGCTCGGGTGATTCCATAGGCGTAACAAGATAGACCCCGGCGATGCATTCGATGTTCAATCCCAAACGGTGACACTTGGGTCACGGAGTTGTGAACTTGATGTGTCGGCATTGCCCCTTTTTTCTGAACAGGTTCGAACGAAAATCGATAAGCGGGCATCCGCCTTTCGAACGACCTCTACGCTCTTTTTCTGCCGACAAGGATCATTGATTTCCAGAGGTAGGGAACGCGGCCGCAACCGTGAAACCCAATCACCTCAAATCCTTCCTCTTCCAATAGCTTTGTCAGGGTGGCGCGTGACCAAAATTTGATGTGCCCGCCATTCCAAAACACATTGTGGTGGCTATCCCATTTCCCCAGAACGGCAATCGCCACGTTTTTGAGGTAACCATGGTACGGGGTGGAGAGGAGAAATAGTCCGCCGCTTTTTAATTTCTTATGGGCGAAACGGGGCAATTCGCGCGGATAAAAAATGTGCTCGACCACTTCAGTGGATACGACCATGTCAAATGCACTTTCCGATATTTTCTCCGGACTGTCATAAATGCCGAGGTGGTAAAATTTCCCCGTGGGACAATTTTTTTGGGCCTGTTCGATTCTACTCTCGCTCGGATCCATGCCTGCCACGGTGGAGCACAGTTCAGCCAGGTCTCGAGCCATGGTTCCAGCGCCGCACCCGATGTCGAGAATAGAGCTTACATGGTGCTCGCGAACATAGCGAAAGATGACGGGCCCAAGAATCCTGTCCGTACCCGGCTCCTGCCCGGCGTTAAACTTGTAATCGCTGCCGGAAGTTATTACGTTCATTTTCAGGCTCAATCGGAAGCTGTCAGAGGGTCAAATCGCATTCCCAAAAGGATGCCTGGCCTTGCTCCCGCAAGACAGCCCCTTTATGATCGAATGAATACCACCCCGCCCCCACCACGGCAAGTGCCGAGGCTCTTCCCGCCGGCCTCCGTAGCGCGGGATCCCGCCAGATACCGGAACAATGAGAGTGGAAAAAAGAGTGGAAAAAGAGGAGTGGAAAAAGGGAGGAGAGTGGAAAAAGAAAAAGGGAAAAAGGGGACTGGCACGGCCTGATCGAAAAGGGAAAAAGGGGACTGGCACGGCCTGACCGCGATGCAAGGCGGTCATGAAAGAAGCTTTGCGCGTCGGCGGGAGGCTGTCAATTTCGCCCCTAAATCCCCTCTATGGACTGGATCGCCTAAAAAAATAGGCCACGGAAGCTTTTTAAGCAGAGCCACCAAAACGGCCCCGTCGGCGTGGGGCGGCGCCGGTCCGGCGCAAGGTAGGGACGCGAGTCCCTTCGCATCCCTGAAAAATGGGACGGCAAGGGACTGCCATCCCTACCCCATCTCGATGACCAGCGCGGTGGTGTTGTCGCGGCCGGCGCGGTTTAGGGAGGTCGCGACCAGCCGCTGGGCGGGAGTGGCCGCGGCTTCGGCGGCGTCGGGGCGTCGCAACAGCTCGAGAATCTCGGGGTCGTAGAGGCCATCCGTCAGGCCGTCGGAGCAAAGCAGAAACATGTCCCCCGGCTCATAGGCCACGGCGCCGACCTGCGGGTCGACAAACTGGTTGCCGCCGCCGAGAGCTTTTTGGAGCGCCGTGCGCCGGGGATGGTCGTGGGCTTCCCGCTCGTTGATCTGTCCGGTGCGGAAGAGCCAGCCGACATAGGTGTCGTCCTGGCTGAGTTGTTTGATCTCCTTCCCCGATGCGGGCAGATAGTAAATCCGGCTGTCCCCGATATGGCCAAAGTACATCCAGCCGGGCGTGAACCAGCAGAGGCTCAGGGTGGCCTGCATGCCGTGGACTTCCTCGTCGCTCGCGCCGAGAAAGGTCAGCGCCCGGTGAACCTGGTCGAAAAGCTCGGTGAAAACATCCTCGAATCCGGTTTGCAATCCCAGGGCCGATTGCTTGAACGACCGGGGGAGCAGGTGCGTGATTTTATCCACGGTGATCCGGCTGGCGAGTTCTCCCGCCTTCGCGCCGCCCATCCCGTCGCTCACGGCGAAGACAAAGTCGACGTTCTCCATGAGGGCCTCGCCGATCTTGCCCAGGTAACGAATCTCCCTGGCGTCAAATTGGAGGGCGAGAAAGGTGTCCTCGTTATTCTTCCGGACATGGCCCCGGTCCGTCTGCCCGAACCATTGGAGGCGGCGGGAGCCGGACTCGTTACGTGAAGGATCCATGGTCGGGTTTTTCGCTCTCGGGAAGGATGGTGGCAAACTCGAAGTCGATCAAGCAGAAGCGCCCGTCGGACTGGCGGTAGGTGACGTTGCGCATTTCGGCGTCGTCGTGGCGCACGCCGTAAGGCGCGAGTTCGGCGTAGAGTTCGCGCCGGCGCTCTTCGTCGAGATGATCGACCCGGCTGCCGCAATTGGTGGTAATGATCCGAAGCTGCGAGGGATCGGCTTCGAGCAGCCTGGGCACGAAGGGACACCCGCGGGCTTCGAGATGGCGCAGGACGCGCACTTCGTTGTCGAATCGCTCCTGGGCCTTGGGGCCGCGAAAAATCTTGTGCACACGGCCGTCGTAACCGATCCGGACGAGGGCCCTGAGAGTATCTTTCACTTTATCCATGACATCGGCAATATGCCTCGCTCCCGGGAATACGGCGCATTTTTTTCATTCCGAGCGGGGCGTATTTTACTGCTTGCGAGGCTGGCATGATCTCTGCTTTCATCCCGTGATCCCGTCTCTCAAAAAAGAACGGTCAACCCCACCCACATAAAAACCAACACCCTACACACACATGGCGAAGTATAAACTGGAATACATCTGGCTCGACGGATACACCCCCGTCCCCAACCTCCGCGGCAAAACCCTGGTCAAGGAATTCGGCAGTTTTCCGACCCTGGAAGAGCTTCCGAACTGGGGATTTGACGGCAGCTCAACCCGTCAGGCCGAGGGACACAGCTCCGATTGCATCCTCAAACCCGTGGCTGTCTACCCCGACAGCACCAAGAAAAACGGCGTGATTGTCATGAACGAAGTCATGTTGCCCGATGGCCAGCCCCATCCGACCAACGCCCGCGCGACGATCCTGGACGATCCGGGCGCCTGGTTCGGTTTTGAGCAGGAATATTTCCTTTACCAGGACGGACGCCCGCTCGGCTTCCCCGAACACGGTTTTCCCGCGCCCCAAGGCAACTACTACACCGGCGTGGGCTACAACAGCGTGGGGGACATCGCCCGTGAAATCGTCGATACGCACCTCGACCTCTGCCTGGATGCCGGCATCAACCACGAAGGCATCAACGCCGAAGTGGCCAAGGGCCAGTGGGAATTCCAGATCTTCGGCAAAGGCTCCAAGACGGCCGCCGACCAGATGTGGGTCGCCCGCTACCTGATGATGCGCCTCTGCGAAAAGTACCAGGTGGACATCAACTGGCATTGCAAGCCCCTTGGCATGGATGTCGACTGGAACGGCTCGGGCATGCACTGCAACTTCTCGACCACCTATATGCGCGAAGTTGGCGGCAAGGAATATTTCGAGAAGCTCATGGCCGCCTTCGACAAGCACAAGAACGAGCACATCGCCGTCTACGGCCCGGACAATCACATGCGCTTGACCGGCCTGCACGAAACCCAGTCGATCGATAAGTTTAACTACGGCCTGGCCAATCGCGGCGCCTCCGTCCGTATGCCTCATAGCTTCGTCAACAACGGCTACAAGGGCTACCTGGAAGATCGCCGTCCGAATTCCCAAGCCGACCCCTACAAGATCGCAAGCCGCATTCTTCAGACGATCGCGACCGTGCCCGCCAAATAACCCCAGGCTCACGGGGTTGACCCGAAACGCCGTCCCGCCTCGCGCGGGACGGCGTTTTCTTTTTTAGCGGCATGATCCATTGACTGATCCGCCACCGCGTTGGTTTTGAGCGAAACCCACTTTTCCTTGCCGACAACAATGAGACGCGCATAATTTGCAATCAGGCCTGTGTGGCGAAATGGCAGATGCGACAGACTCAAAACTCAGTTTCGGGGTTATCGCACTTTTTCACCGGTTGTCCTGGCTTTTCAAATAACTGGCTTTCAAGCGGTTGCAGTCCCCCCCCCCCCCCCATTTTCACCCATTGTCGCCACTTTTCACGGTTTTACACGTTTTTCGGCCTCAACCGTGAATGAATCCGTGAACGGTTTTTTTGGCCAAAGGCACTGGAGTCCAGCTCTGCCGCTTCAAATCAGGATAGGTTAGTCGCTCCTTAAAAAAGGGTGAGGCGTAGCGCAAGGGATTCGGATGGCTGGAAGAACACGCGCAGGCATTTGAGCCAAAAAGAGACGACAAGGTTGAGCCACTTCTTGAAGTTCCACGCGGCAGCCGCCAGCAGCAGGTTGCGGGTGTCACCGGCGAAGCCCTTGAGGTAGTTGCGGGCCAGTCGGTAGTCGCTTTTAAGGTGGCCGATGACCGGTTCGATGGCGCAGCGGCGACGGAACCTGGCTCGCATCATGCGGGTTTGATGAGGCGTCTGTTCTTTGGGCTTGGGGCCGGGCACGAGGATTTCGGTTTCACCGATGCGCCGGGTGCCGCGATAGCCGCGATCCACGATGGCCACCATCGGCACGCTGCCAGTGAGAGCTTCGGTTTGTTGCAGGATTTCCGGCAGGGTGTGGCCGTCGTAAAGGTTTTCTTCATGGGCGACGGCCCCGACGATGATCCCGCCGGTCTTGGTCAACACCACGCTGGCCTTGGTGCCGAACTCGTATTTCTTGTGCTCCTTGCCCTTGGCCACGCAGTAGATGTGCGGCTCGTGCAGACTGTAGATTTTGTCGTGATCGTGGCGCTTTTGCGCCAGCGCCCGGCGGTAAAGCTCGAGATCGTCCTGATGTTTTTCCAGGGCCTCGACGGAGAGTTTGCGCCCGAGTTCCCGCACCAGTCTCCCGGCGATGGTCATCAACTTGCGCGTGGCCCGCTGCGCCGCCTTTACCGTGCGCCAGTGACCCCGGCCCCGCTGGGCCAGCAGACATTTTCGCACCTCCTTGCCGTAACGCCGCCGCAGTTGGATTTGCTCTTTATCGGCTAGCTTCCAGCACCGGTCGACGACTTTGCGGTAAAGCTTCGTGTCGGTCGGATAGGTCACGTTCTTTTCCTGTACGGTTGAGTCGATCACCACTTCCTTTTCCCCGCCCTTCGGCCCGTGGAGATTGATCGACACCGCCAGGATCAATTGCATCCCGGCCTCGCCGATCCGATGGCGAAAGTGGACCAGGTCGCTCGGCTCGCACGGCGCGCCCCACTGCATTTCCGCTTCCCCGCAGAAGTATTGCCAATACGGGTTTTCCCGCCACGCCTCCACCACCGTCTCATCCCTCAGGTCGTGGAGTTGTTTTAAAATCAGCAGCCCCACCATCAAGCGTACCGGCTTGGCCGGTCGCCCCTCCTCGCTGTAGAACGCGCCGAATTCCTCGTCAAAGTCACTCCAAGGGATTTTTTCCGCCAGTTGGTAGATCGGTCGCCGCGCATCAAGTTGCTCGGCTAGCGTGGGTAATAAAAAGGACTTTTGTTCGACGGGCTTTTTGCGGGCTTTCATCTTCCCCGTTTCGACCAGTTTTCACGCCCTTTCGTTCAATTCCTGGTCAATTTATTTTCACTCTCAGAATTTATCCCAGAGGCAATGCCGAGTTTTTAAGGAGCGACTAACTACCATTTGATGGGGCCGATATTGGATTAAAAAGGGGTAACATTGGCGGGTTTTAATGAGCCTTGATCAGCGGCCGATCACTCAACCATGCTTCCACGGCGTGCCGCCAGGCGGCGTGAACGCTGCGTTGATCGGACTTCATCTAGTTTTCTAGTATGGCTTTTGCGGAGGCCACAAAGGGGATCAAAGCCGTAAGAAAGAAGGCTTAAATCATTAGATAATTGCGGAGAGAAACTATTTTCATGGGATCAATCAGGGCTTTCATAGCGATGATTTTACTTGGTTGGAAAAGAGCGTGCATTTTGTGGTGGCTCTGTAAGCAAATAAGTCTTATCGCTGAAAAAATTCTTCGCTTTGCCTCCTGCGAGAACAAGGGTGTCATCCAGCACACCGGATGCACCCCATGCAAGTCCCACAGGCAAATCAGGACCCCCTCTCCAAATATGACTCGAGGGGCTGTAAATCATGGTCTTTCTGCCATCACCGACACGACCACCCATTACCCAGAGTTCCCCATGATACGCAGCCATTTGAGCGGATCGGGCGATCAATGGAGGTTTTACTGTTTCCCATGTTCTAGTCAAAGGATCGTAAATTCCCAGCCCACTTCCCGGCATCATCACATAGAGTTTGCCATCCAGCGATACGCCGGCAAGCGGACCATCTCCCGGCGGAGAGTTCGGTTCGCCTCTCCAGGCGCTTTCCCCAAGACCAATGCTCTCCATCCCTCCGGGCTTGTTTCCCATCAAGTAGATCCTGTTGTTTGCCACCAGTGCCAGCGGCATGGATCGGGGAGTCAGGCAGGATGGGCCCACAGACATTAACTTTGTTGATGGATCGTAGATCCTCACACCATTGTCAGCATGAGTGATACCATCGTGCGCCACAATCGAACCTGAAATGATCCATATTTTTTTATCAAAGGCGACCGTCGAGCAGTAAACACGCTTTTCGGACAGCATAGCGGCGACCCGCCAGTTTTGCGACTTCGCATCCAGTGCCCAAAGCAGGTCGTAATAGTGAACCTTTTTCTCGGAAGGAGCAACTCCACATCCTCCGGCAACATAAAACGAGGAACCGAGTGTGGCTCCGGTGATGTCATGATCCGGTACGGGAAACTGCGGCCCTTCTTTCCAGACAGAAAGGTCCTGCTTTGTCTCCGGCAAGGCACTCAGTGGAGCGGTAACGGCAATTGCCGCAAGCAAACAGATATGAGAGTGCATCGCTTGGAAGCTAAGAGAATCTCTAAGGTTTTACCAGAGTCTTGATTTAAGGTTTTGTTGTGACGAGAGCTTCAGCTGAAGTGAGGTCTTTAGCATCCGCTTTGAGATCAAGTGAACCTGCCTGATGAGAGCTGCGGAGCACAACCAGAGCGCCGCCATGGTAAGCCCGACAATCCACGCCTTGATAAGGCGTTTCGTCCTTGAGGTTGGCGTTGCCCAAACCGGCAATTGTGCCTGGTCCGGTTAGAGTGAAGTGGATTTTGGCATCCGCGTTTGGTTGTAGCTGACCGGCCTTGTCCACCACCTCGACGCGGACAAAGGAAAGGTCCTGACCATCTGCGGCAATTGAGGAGCGATCCGGTATCATGCGAATTGCGGATGCATCTCCAGCGGTGGTGAATTGGGTTGATTCAACCTCCTTGTTGTCGCTATCCAAGGCCACGGCTTTAAGAACTCCCGGCTGATACTTCACTTTATAGGTGGTTTTTCCGTTGCCCATGTCTTGTTCCGCCACCAATTTGTCGTTCAGGTAGAGCCGGGTCTTGGGGTAAGTTGAGTAAACTTCCACCTGCATCGGTTTGCCTTCCCAGCCAGGCCAAGTCCAACTGTCCCAACTCGGAAAGCCTCCCCATGGGAACAACTTGACCTTAACGGTGTCGCTTTCGGGTTGAAGCACGGCCATGCCCAGTTTGACCTGACCCGTTTGCCAAAGGACGTTCCAATTTTTTACAATGGGCTTGGCAAAACCCAGGATGTCGACCAAGCCGCAGGGAGCACCGTGCCATGGGTAGAGCTTGTCGCTGCTTTGCGAGAAATAACGCACTTCATTCGGCCTGTTCGGATCAGGCTTGTCGATCAGTTCCGTGGGATCCCCGATTAGAAACCAGCGTCCGACACCCACTTCGCCGAGGTAGTCCTGGGCTGTCCAAATAAAGTCACCAATGAGGTAAGAATTTTTCAGGACCGCCTGCCATTCTCCAAAAGGCGCGAACGATTCCGTGCTCAGCAGAACCCGATTGGGAAACTGGTCATGCCGCTTGATGTGATTTGCTATCGAATAATTTGAGCCAACGATATCCTGTGCCGACCAACCGATTTCGGCCGTCGGAATATCTTGCTCTTTCGGCCAGACTCGACTGGCGATCGTCACGGGTCGTGTGCCGTCCAAAGCATGGACTTCCTGCACCATTTTCGGCGCGTAAGCGGCCACTGCCGGATCCTCAAAGATGGCGGGCACTTCATTGCCAATGTCCCACAAAACAATGGACGGATGATTGCGATCCCGCAGGACCATCGCGTCCAAATCCCGTTGCCACCAATCCTTGAAATAAATCGAGTAGTCCTTGCTGTTCTTTCCCCTAGTCCAGCAGTCGAAGCTGTTTTCCATCACCATCATGCCAAGGCGGTCGCAAGCGTCGAGAAAGGCCGGGGAGTAGGGATTGTGGGCCGTGCGGATGGCATTGAATCCCGCCGCCTTTAATGCCTCGACTTTACGCTCTTCGGCCCGGTCAAAAGCGCAGACGCCAAGCACTCCGTTATCACCGTGGACACAACCACCTTTAATTTTATAGGTCCGGCCGTTGATCGTAAAACCATCAGCCGCACTCCAAGCCAGCTTACGGATACCAAAGGGTGTCTCTACTTGATCCAAAGCTGATGTGGTCCCAACCAGGCAGACCTCCGTTGTCGTCTTACACATCTTGGGGGTTTCTGGATACCAGAGCGGCGGAGTTTTTACCTCAAGATGAGAAGTCGACTTCTGCTCTTCTCCGGCCTTTAGGTGGATCGTCGCTTTGAGCGCGCCCAGCGCCTCACCTTCGGGACCGCTTACCGATGAAGTTACCTCAATATCAACCGGCTGATCGGTGGCATTGGTCACCTGAGTCGTGATGGTAAGTGCGGCGCTGGCATCGCTGGCGCTTTCCGTGCGGACAACCACGCCCCAATTGCTGACTCGTATCGGATTCGTCACGTGTAGCCAGACATGGCGATAAATTCCCGAACCCGAATACCAGCGACTGTTCTTTTGCTGGGAGTTATCCACACGAACCGCCAGTTCGTTGGCCGATCCCAGCGTCAAGTCTGGTGTGAGATCGACGAAGAAGGTCGTATAACCGTAGGGCTGGAAGTAGAGCTTCTTTCCGTTGAGGTAAATGGTTGCGTTTTCGTAGACGCCCTCAAATTCGACTTCAACGTGCTTACCTTTCCAATCCGTCGGCACCTCCAGTTTTTGGCGATACCAGCCAATCCCTGAGGGAAAAAAGCCGCCGCTGCCGCCCATGGGAGCCGTTGGGTCAGTCTTCGACTCAATACTCCAGTCATGCGGCAAGTTGACGGTACGCCAGGAACTGTCCTCCAAGGAAGGTGCCGCTCCGTCCGATGGATCGCCTAATTGAAACTTCCAGTTGTCGTCGATTCTCCGGGTCTGTGGATATCCCTGCTCGGCCATCGCAAGTGGCAGTTGCATCAGGCCTATGGTGACAAGGAAGGAAAACATTCCGAGCTTGGTGGAGATCGTTTTGCGGGCTTTCATTTCAAAGAGAGGGGTACAATTCAAGATCGCGGATCGCCGGTATCTTGTCAGCTTCGATGATATTTAAGCGGAATACCTGTGCGGTGGCTGGCGGGAATTCCTTTACGACAATATCGCCCTTCAACTCCATGCCGCTCAAAATCGGTTTCCACTCATTGCCCGACTTGTATTCCAGCGTAGAATTCTTAATGATGCAGAATGCTGGCGAAACGCGGAGCGTGTCGACCGTTACCGGCCTTCCTGTATCAATCTCCAGCCATCCGGTGGGCTGCTCGCATCTCCAACCGCATCGATTGGTTACTGTCTTTTCGCCGGACGAGGCCTTCACGGCCTTGTTGAGCAGAACCGAGGCGTAGTCGGTTCGAGGGTCTCCAACCAAGTCGAGCCTGATAACATTGACGACGGAGTCAGGTGCTTTTGACGGGAGTTCAACGAGCAGATGACCATGCTCACGGTGGGTCTTAAGGGGTTCAATCCCTCCGGGAGCCAGCATTGCCGCCGTTTTCACGTCGTTATTCAGCGGCACTTTCAGTTTCCCGTCAGCGGGCCATTTGAAAATGTGAAGATAGATCGTGTCACCCTTGCGGGTGGCGGTTCCCCACGGTAGATAGGTGAAAGGCCCGGCTGTGGTGCCGTAAATGGATTCTCCATAGGTCTTCATCCATGCGCCAATTTCGCGAAGTCGTTGCACGGCATCATCAGGAAGGCTTCCGTCAGGCGTCGGGCCAATGTTCAACAACACATTTCCACCCATGCCCCAGGCCGTAACCAGATACGGCAGTAATTCGTTCAGTGGCCTGGCTGGCGCATGTGTATAACCCCAGGCACCGCTGACATGGCTGCATAACTCCCAGTCTCCCTGAGGTGAAAATGGAGGCATATGAGACTCAAACGTGGTGAAATCACCGTTCACGCCCGCCACCGTCTCTCCTCGGACAATCATGTTCGGCTGCTGCTTCAAATGCGCTCTGAAGAGATCGAGGATTTGGGCGGACTCCTCCGGCTTGATGCCCCTCGCTCCATCGCTGTCCAACCAAATCTCCGAAACGGGTCCGTAGTTGGAGAGTAATTCTCTTAGTTGAGGCAAAGCCAGATTCTTCAGGTAGTCGTGAATGTCGCCGTCCTGAGCCGCTTTGTCCCAGTGGGGACAGCCCGCTCCACCGCCTGGATGCCCCCAATCCGAGAGATAAGAGTAGTACTCCCCGAAACGCACATCATGCCGCGGGCACGCCTCAGCAATTTCCTTGACCACATCCCGCTTAAATGGCGTGGCCTCCACAATGTTGTAGGCGCTCACTTTGGAACCGTACATGGCGAAACCGTCGTGATGCTTGGCGGTGATCACCACATATTTCATGCCGGCCTCGTGGGCAAGAGCCATCCATTGGTCAGCATTGAATTTGACGGGATTGAACTGCCCCGCATATTTCGAGTAGTCGGCAAAAGATTGCTGGTGCACCCGCATATGCCATTCGCCATCAGCGGGAATGCTGTATATTCCCCAGTGGATAAAAAAGCCGAACTTGGCCTCGCGCCACCACGCCATTCGTGAGTCATGCTGCTCGGGTGTTTC
Source organism: uncultured Verrucomicrobiae bacterium (assembly GCA_963702985.1). Lineage (GTDB taxonomy): Bacteria > Verrucomicrobiota > Verrucomicrobiia > Methylacidiphilales > UBA1321 > JABDGH01. The sequence goes on along the minus strand of OY969777.1, from coordinate 2,175,145 downwards.
ACCCGTAAGCCAACCGGCTGGAGGCGCATCGGCTGCTCGACTAGTAGTTGTGGCAAGAACCGCCATGACCGCTGCCATGCATAATATGGCTTTCATTTATTTAACGAGTTCAAGTTAACGATTATTTAGGAGTGATGGACACATTGTCAAATTGTGCACCGTGCCAGCCGCTGCCGATTCCGACCATACCGGCGGGATTGAGTTTGCTTTCGGCTCCGCCGACATTTTTGCCGTCGATATAGACGTCGATCCGATCACCCTGGAATTTTAGCTTCAGAGAGTGCCAGACATCGGAGGCGAAAGGAACCTCGCCGGAGGCCAGCATAACTTGTTCGCCACCTTTCTGCTCCTTGCCATCTTTGATGACAACTTTTTCCTGTCGCGTGGCCAGTTCCCATTTTCCGGTGGTATCGGCTTTGAGCCAAAATCCCCAGGGCGGGTTCTCATTTTCCTCAATCCGTCCCACGCGTCCGAACAGCGAGGCAAAGCCACTCTTTTCCACGAGCACATCGGCGGAGACCTCGTAATTCTTCCATTGCAAATCACCGAGAAAAGTTTCGGGAAAGGCGTTCTTTTGCCATTCGATTCCATTGTTGAGAATGACCTGCCGAAGGGCGTTACCTTTTTGATCCGCCCTTTGGACGACTTCGAAGGCACCACTGTAATCCGAGAAATATCGCGGTGTGGCGCCGGGTTGATAGGATTCAAAGTCGTCGGTGTAAGCAGGAGGGAACGGTTGCGGCGTGGGCGGAGTGGCATCGCCCTTATGCGGCTTTGTTAAGGTCGTCAGGGAATAAATCGAACCGGGATCGGCTTCGAATTGGAACTTTCCCTCTTTGATTTCGATGGGTGTCTGCTCGATAAATTGCTCCTTGGCATTTGATTTCCAGATGTGCAGCGATTCCACTGGCTTGATTCCCTTCAGTTCAAAAGTCAGTGGTAGAACGGCCTTGGCTTCGGTGGTTTCAATGATCACGCTAAAGTCGTTTTTGTCCGGGGACTGTAACGCGACGACACTGCCACTCTCGATCATCTGACAGGCCGAGTCGAGGTAATGCCAACCGGGCATGGCAAACTGGGTCGTATGCGCCGTGCCCCAGACCGCCGGTTGGACTTCATAATTTCCCGACCAGGGAGTATTGGCCCGCATCATGCCGGAACTGGGTAACGGCAGGTTGTCATAATAGGATGAAATCGGGCTCCAGATTTCGGTCTTGGTCATTTTACCGACCACATAATTCCGGTTATACATTCGGGCCAAACTCCGGGTTGCGCCCCAGTCGCCGTGCCAGGGGCCATCCTCGCTGGACCACAGGGGCAGACCGCAGGAGATGGCGGCAGGTGTGCTTTCGCGAGGATAGTGCAGCGCAAGGGCGCTGATGGCCGCTTTAAACTCAGGGTCCTTCCCGAGATCTCCGATGATCGGTCCCCAGAAGTGCACCCCGTCAGGGGCCGCGATCCCCACCCGCTGCAGTCCCGCTTTGTCCAGTGTCCGGCGCAACAGCTTGATCCATTCCCGATCGTAACTTCTTTCATTCCAGATGCCGACATAATTGATGTCCAGCCCGTGCACTTTTTTTGCGCCTTGTACAAACTTTACGTAATAATCGGCCATATCCTGCGAGTAAAATTTTCCGCCACCGATCCAGGCGGGCGCTCCCCAGGCCAGACAATCCAAGATGATGTCCGGATTACGCTTTTTTGCCTCCTTCATCAGCCACCACTCGTATCCTCGGGTGTAGTTTTCATCCTCACGCGTCCGCATATGTGAGGGCTCGGTGCCGCAGGTCGAATTCATGTCGCTGCCGACCTCGACCTTTAGGTGCTGAAACCCCGCACCGTAATTGGGCTTGAAGAGATAATCCAGAATTTGACTCCGTTGCGGCTCGGGATAATCGATCAGGAGCCGCGAGGAGGCTCCCGCGCTGACGGCGCCAATGCCCTCAAATGTCCTGCCTGAAGCAGAGGCGTCCAACAGGATGGTGGATTCAGCGTGCAGCCAGGAAGTGAAAATAAACAATGCCAGGCATAATGCGATTCGTGTGAATGTGGTTTTCATTTCGATTCAATGACCTTTCTCAAGTGATCTGTTTGTTTTGGATAATGGAGTTTACGGTGTCCGGACAGAGTTTCTCTGGAAAGAAATTCGCGTGCGATGGTCCGCTTGAGTCGTGTCAAAGCGGATCGTGTCCACGGTCCCGTCCTGCAGATCGACGGTCAGCTCGGTCTTTTTGTCGTTCCATTTCGTCACTGGCAGCTTCTCCCCGGTTCGGAAGGGAAAGAGCAGCACCTTGTATTTGGGCTCCACCACCTGCTGGCGCTCGATGAAAAGCCGGGCGGCCTGATGCTTGAGGTAAAAGTCCTTTTCTAATCCTTTTGGAACATCGAATTGAGTGGTGTCGATGCGGATGGCGGGCTGCTGGCTGTTATCTGCTTCGCTCACGTCCCGGACGAGCAGCCGGGGAAGGCCGGGTTCCTCGCGGTTGTCCTGCTTATGAACCAAGACCCCTTCAGTGGAGGTGGCTCCGGGCGCAATCATCAGGCTGAGATCCCCCTTTTTGGGCCAACCAGACCAGTCGGGTTCGGTTCTCAAGTCGTTGCACATCATCCAGCGGTAGTTGCGCGGCTTGTCCTCTTTTTTGAAATCATCCACCACCAGTACGTAGGGGCGCTTCCCACGGGCTACAAAGAGAGTGCGTATGGCATGGTCAACCGTGGTGGGAGCGTAAGGCATGACTGGCCGGTCTAAGAATCCGTAATAAGGATTGAGATTCTGAACGTAGAGCTTTTGGTAGATGGGGATTCGCTCCAGAAGATCGGGTAGAAGCCCGGGATACATGTGTTCAGGGTAGTTAATGGTCACCTTCTTGTCATCGGGCCCGCCACAGATGTAGTTGTAAGCGTCTGTCGCGTCTCCAGCCACAAGCGCATACTGGTGATCGGGGCCTTCCGTGACCTCCAGAAGTTTCCCCGGAGGGGGGGGGGGAAATTAAGAGGCATATCGCATGAATCCACCGCCGGTTTGTAACAAGGGTGGAGGCCAACGTAACCTTGGGTGTAGGGACAAGCCGCCCACGCGGGCTCCTGGAATTGAATCCCGGAATGCCAGTTGCTGTAAACCTTGTGAAAACCGGGTGAAATCGCCCAATCACGGCCGAGCGCGAACAAGGAGAAGGAATTCTTCTCGGCGTCCATGTGTCCTCCACCTTGAAACCCACAATCGAAGTCCACCAGAAGAGTGTCATCCTTCCAATCGTTACGGCAGACCACAATTCCCTCCTCCGGGTCTAATTTCGTCAGGGGGAGAGCTTTCTTTTCGGCCACCGCTTCCATTTGTCCCTTGGTGTTCTTGATGTCGGGGTCGATGGCAAAAAGGCAGGCTTCCAACGAGGGCCCGTTCATTTTTGATTCACGTCCCGAGGCACGGCTTGCGAACATATAATCGACAGCGGGATCATCCGGATACATGTATTTCAGGAGCAAGGTGTGCATCCCCCGGTGATCTCCGTTCCCGGCGTGGTGGGTGATGGGGTTGACCTCTGAAGAGAAATGAGCGGACTCATGCTTGGGCCCGTAAGGATACGAGCTGTAAAGAATCATGTTGATCATGTTGTAGTAATAGCTCGTGACGAACTGATTTTCCCCGCCAAACCGGGCGAACATGATGGCCCGTGGCCAGGCCGCTACGGTATAGAAAGTTATGTAAGCTTCCCGCTCCCCAACCCAACCCCACGGGGTTACGCCGCCATCCGTGATGTACCAAAGCGCGCGTCGGATGTTATCCACATCCACCTTTCGAGCATGCGGCCAAGTCGTCTCCTCCGGATAGGGATGACTCAAAGCTCCTCCAAATCCACTCTCCTCGGTGCAATAGCGTACACTATCGTAGCGTGTGGTAACATACTTTGGATCTTTCATCCACCCCGGCATCCCGTCTGGTATCACGTTGGACATTTGCTTTGGCACGAAGGTATTGAGGACCCTTGGATCAGCCCCCGAATCTTCCCCTGCTACAACCAATGCCGCAGTGATTTGGTAATCCGTAAAATTCGAAAACGTCCCCTGCTGTTCCGGCCCTCTCCCCACCCAGTGGTCTTTTCCATCATGCGCATAACCTCGGCTCGTCATCCGCCCCGGCCCGACGGCGAAAAGGAGGTTCCGGGCTTTAAGCTGCTCGTCATCCGTCATCCAACTTTGGAGAAAATCATAACCGTATGCTAAACACTCTGCGAGATCTTGTGGCTTGATGTCCATGGCAACAACATTCATTTGCGTAAAGAAACCGGGGTAAGTCGGATGAAAAACGCCGTCCGGGTTTGCCGCTGTGGGAAAATCCCAACAGTTCGCCAGTTGCACCTGGCAGAACGCGCCGAAAACCGCGCAAAGCTCCCGCAACTTCGCTGCATCAGCCGGGTCCACGGAGGTATGAGGCAGGGTGGGATCGTTCTTGATCCAATAATACAGGGCGCTCATCTTCATGCGGAAGAGAAAGCTCTCCAAAAATTTAGCGGCTTTACCCGGATCCTTTTCCCCAAGCAAAATGTCGGGTGCCGGGTCTTTATAACCGGACTGGGCATACGCAAGCAGAGCGCTGTACACTTTGCCTTCCGGAGTTGTGGGCGCGAAATACCCCTTCATTGCGGCCTCCAGCTTGGTGTATGAGTCGCCAGCAATGATCCCCTTGCCTTTGACGCAACGGTCGTTGATGTCATTCCAATCCTGATTCGAACAAAGAAGCCGTGGATGCTGAAACGGCCCCGGATCAGGCGAAAGGTGACGCACATTGGGAGGCATGATGGCCGGAGCTACGGCCAGTGGGTCCGGCTTGCCGTCATGGAGGATGTGGGATTTGCTATCCCACACATTCACCCAGGCGTTGCGGCTCACCGAGATCTGGTGCTCCGTGTCCGTGACCGTGACCCGGAACTCGTAAACGCCCCAAGCGGGAAATTTGGCGACAATCTTGGCGGCATCCGGGTGGTCTATCGTCACCACCTTTTTCGTCATGTCCGCCGCCAGGGGATTCATGAGATCCTGAATCTGCCTCCATTGATAGGTCAGCTTGGCATCCTGAGGGAAATTCAAGGCCGTAACGCGGAGCGTCGCCTGGTTGCCGCTCGGATCGGAGGCCGCGGCAGGCACAGCCTGTGGCGTGGCGATGGGGGAGCGGGTGGGCGCGGCAGCGGTTTTGGGGGCTGGCGTGGGTGCGGGAGCCGGGGCGGGCGCATCCCCGAGGTCAAAATGCTCTTTGAACCATTTCACCACGTTCTGATAGAAGGAAGAGGGTTGGCTCGCATTCTCCTCCGGCTGCGCTTCGGCAGGTGGTGATACCGGTTGCACCGCAGTCGGCTGCATGGCGGCCTGCATGGCGGCCTTCCCTCCGAAAAGAATGATCGGGTGGTCAATCTCCACGTCCAGGATGGGCTCGGGAGCGTCGGCGCGGAGTTCGGTTGCACCGAGGCAAAGAGCAAGGCTCAAAACGCCAAGGATTACGGTTCTCAGGGGTGCTATTTTCATGTGTATTTTCGTTGTGTTTTCGATGGGGGGTTCAGGCAAGCTTGATGGGTGACGAGGGTTTAGCGTGGACATCCCGTCGATTGTTGTGCAGCCAGCAACCTTCGGATTGGATTTTTGCAAACTCGTGGTTCAGATTGTTATGAGTAGAGCCTTTAGCTATTGGGAAGGATGACGTCGGACTTTCTGTATGCGGGGATGACCACGACATCATAAAATTTGCTTTTTTCATAGTGTCCCTGGACGATGATCCGGTAGGGAGCGTGCAGCCGGTGGCACTTCCGTTAGTAACTTCACGTCATCTGAGTTTAGTATCCGGTTGAAGATTCGAATCTCCGAAATCTGACCACTAAAGCCTTCGAGAAATTCGAGATTATCGGTGAGGCACGGGATCTTCACGTGCCCCTCTCCCTGGAGCTTGCCATCCACATAAATCTGGACGCCCTTGCCCAAAGTCACCGCTACATGATGCCATTTGGTGTCATCCAACACCTTATCAGGCGTAGCGCCAGCCCGCCAATTGCCACCACCTACAACGGAAAGCTTCGAACCTCCGCCCACTCCCACAACGAATCCAAAGTGTGCGTAGCCGTATCGGGTTAGCGTCCCATCAGATCCCGCCTTTGGTTTGATCCAGTAAGTCAATGTCAACTCATTGTTCAAAATGTTGATCTTATTTAGATTAATCCTGGGAGATTGATCGAGATCCAAAACCTTACCCCGCTCCGGATCATCTACGACATTAACGCCCGATGGAATGTTCAGATCTCCTGTAAATCCTCCAAGGGCTTGATTCGGAATCGCCTTCCCGTTGAACTTGGAAATCGGCCAGTACGCGATTTCACCCTGCTGCGGTTCCTTCACCAGGTTAAAAGCCGCCTCCACCGTGTTGCCCTTCTGAATGCCGTCCTGGAACGCACCAGCCCTAACCTTGCAGGTGTGATCGACGGTAAAGGGAGTTGTGTATTCTGGAGATTGGGCCGTGGGTTGAGACCCATCCACGGTAAAAAGGATTCTTGCTCCGGCCAGTTCCTTGGGCAACGCCAGTTCTACAGCCTGAGTCTTCAAGATTTCGAATGCAGATTGCCCGCTTGTACGCCCATTTACCACGACGTGCGGTGCCGCCAATCGGTACCAGTTTGGGCTTTGGATCGGCTGCCATTCCATCCCCGGACCGCGCCATTCCACTGGCTTATCCAAACGCGCCAGCTTAAGTGATATTTTCGCTAACCCCTTGGCCAAGTGAACTGGTTGCGACACATTCGCTCCATCAATGCCCACCCGCGAGACCACGGTGTCACCAAAGGATATTTCTCCCAGTCCACTGGAAGGCAACCGGAATTGATAATCCCCTTCATGTGAAACCTGAAGCAGAGCCTGAAAGCAGTGCAGCATGTTGGGGGATGAATCCGGAAGCAGGATCGACGAAACCCAGCCGTCGTTTAGTGCTTCCAACTTGGATGTATCGAAGAAATCGACCGTGCCGGCAGCGTCGGCCCGGTTGAAGTCCTGGTAGGTCAAACCCGGTTCAGTCACGCCCACAACGGTCTCAACTTTCACAGGTTCTGTTTTTGCCAAAGCGCCTGTGGCTTCTTGGCCCAGCAGACCGTTTGGAATTTCGGTCAGTCCTGAAGAAAAGGGTGGGGCCCAAAGCACGGAAAATGCCCAACAACCATCGCCTTTGCCCTTACCATGAGGCAACGCATTATCGCAGTTTTCCGCTGCGATCTTGTGCCAACCAGCTTCCAAGGCGATTTGGCCCTTGTCGGTTTGAACCACGTGCGGGTAGTCCGAACCGACGACAAGCTTGTCATCAATCCACAATTTCGAAGCGTCGTCCGCTTTCACTGCAAATGTATAGACACCCGTGAGCGGGACTTTGACCAAGCCATCGAAATGCACGCCAAAGCCCTTTACGGGCGTTTGAGGTGGCAATTCGAAGTTGTCCGCAGCCATTTGTCCGATAGTCTTTTCCTGACTGAAGTCCGGTAGATTGTCCCAATACCCTTCATAAAGCGTGGCGCGAATGCCTCCGGTCACGTTCGGCTTATCCAACGCGGGTAACGGGGCCTGCTTGGTAAGCTGGACGTGCACCGGTTCACTGGTTGAGTCGGCTCCAAACTGCCAGTTCGGAGCGAACGTAGCCGCATTTACAGTCGCGGTGGTCTCCACTGAAACCGGTCCGCTGTAGAAGGGCGATGACAACGATGGAGCGCTGCCGTCCAAAGTGTAGTGGATTTCCTGACCGGGGTCGGGCGCATCAAATTCCACCGTTGCCTTGTCCACAAATACACTTGCGGAAGATTTAACTCGGGGACTCTCTGGGCGAGCCTTGAGCGTTGCTAAAGTTTGCCCATTTCGATCCAGTTGGTAGACCGTGCGGCCACTCGCCGCCCGCGCAAATGTGTAGGCGTCTTGCTGCCCTTTCCAGGAAATGGTGGCTTGATTATGCTCCAAGTTCCAAGTGACTTCCGGCATTTCAGCGTCCTTGTCGTCCATGAATGGATAGAGCAGCACTTTATACTTCGGATTAACGCTGCGGGCGGGAATGGTGAGTCGTTTGCGTAGGTTGCCATTTTCGTACGGACCACCGGGCGACGAAGGAAAGCTTTCGAGCCGGATGGCAATGCCGCTGGAGTGATCGCTGGAATCCACATCCACTAACCTAACCAGTAACCGCCGATTATCTGGGACCATCGGCGACTTCTGATCCATTGGATCCTTCATCATCTCTTTGGCCCCCAAGATCACCCAATCGCCCCCCGTCTTAATGATTTCCACATCGTCCGGCATTTGCTGGATCCACTGATAAACCTGCGGGTTTTCGTCTTTCTGGATGTCATCCACGATCAAAACGTAGGGATGGTCTCCCCGCACCAGGGATGCGGTCCGGAAGGCCCGTTCCACGGGATTCCAAACGGAGCGAAGTAAAAACGGTGTCCAGTGGTCGAAGATACCGGTGGTTGTTCGGTGCTCCTGACCCTCATAGAACTTCACCACTTCCGGTTGGGTTTCCTTTTCCCACTTTTCCTTGTCAGAAGGAGGGTTGTTTTTTGCGGAAAATCCCGTTGCAGACCAGTGGTAATCGTAAGCGTGTTTAGCGTCGCTGACACCAATCACCACGTCCTTATTGTCGATCAAATCGACCCAGCGGCCGCCCGGACAGGGCCACGGCGATTCCGGCACTTCTCCGATCATCACTTCATTGTGCTGATTACCGCCTGCATCGTGGTACCCGGTGTCGGTCACCCACATCCGGCCCAGTGCGTCCAGGTTGAAATTATTGGGATCAGCGTGGTTGTGCCCCATGATCGGGTAATCTTGCTTGGCTTCAAAGTCCAACTTTAAAGCCGTGGGATCCCAGCTTGTGCGAGCGATAAGATAACCCCGCTCCGGACAAAAATAGCTTAGTGGCTGGTTAAGGTCCGTCGCATTGACGGTCTGGGCAAAATGTTCTGTGCCCAAGAGTGGGACCACCCAGGCGCGAATTCCTTCGTCGTTTGCAGCCCAACCTTTTGAGTAATCTTCGCCCACACGGTTCCGCCACGTATAATCGATCAGAGGATCAGTCGGGTACATGTACTTCCAAATGGCAAAACTGGTGTAAAATCCGGGGCCTGCTCCATCGGCGTGACTCTGAAAATCACCTCCCCAAGGGTAAAGTTGGTTCATGAGATGATACTTCAAATGGGAAACATTGCTCTTATCCCAAATGTCCTGCTCACCTCTCTTGGCCATCGCCACCATCGCCATCCCGCTGCCTTCAAATCCCAATGTAAAGTAGGTCAAATCCTCGGTCAGTGCACCGGAGGGGTGGATATTGTACTTCCCGATGTCTTTCACGATCATTCGGGTCTCGTTCCATAAACTGGGATTAAAGCCGGGTTCCCCTTCGATCGCCAGGGAGCCAGTTCCCTGGTAAACGTGGAGCGCAGCCCAGTTCCACATTCTCCAGCGGGGCGGCATGTTCCAGGTAAAGATGTGGATTCCGTCCATCATCTTTGCGATCATCTGACGCACTGGTTGGCGCTGTTCCTCCGTCATCCACTGGGCAATAAAGTCGTAGGCTAAGCACATTTCATAGTCGAAGCTGTTGCTGAGCCCCACAGGATCCGGTTTGCGCACCCAGTGTCCATCTAACTGGTACCGTCCCCAAGCCCTCAATACTTGGGCCAACTGCTCCCCACGCTTCGGGTCATTCTTCACCGTAGCATCGATCCCGGCGAGCAGGAGCATGTAGCTCAGTCGTTCCGAACACGCTGCAAACTCAGCGTCGCTCGGCGTAACGCCGTTCGTGATTTTCTGCATGAGCTTTTGCATTGAGCAACCGGGCTTGTCAAAATTTTCAGCCAGCGTCTTTTGCAGCCTTTCGTAGTAAAGCTTGCGAGGACCACTGGTCATTACCTCCTGCCTAAAATTGGGCAAGTCCTCAGGTGAAAGGAAAATCCTCGGATGCTGTCCTACAGCTGGTGCAGGAGAGAGGTTCCGCACGGCTGTACCGTCCGGATATGTGGTGACAGAAATATCTTCTGCATGAAGAGCGATGAGGGAAAAACAAACAAGTAATGGGAGAAATAGAAGAAGATCGAAAGTAGATGTTTTTTTCATTTAGATGCTTTGTGGTAAGGGGAAAAATGTCGAGCGATAGCTGGAAGATTTAGCCGATGAGTGCCACCCTCAACCTGCGTAAGGGATTTTTGCAGACTCGTCGGCCATCGAGATGATCAGTTAGAGGGTATCCGCTTCTTCATGTCGGCAAATTCAGGTTGGAGCCCGGCGTTCTTGATGATCGCGGCGGCTTCCTTGGGGGGGAGTTCCAGGGAGATCGTCTCGTCGTTGTCGTTCATCGTACACTTGCTGCCATTGTTAAGGGCCTTTTGGGTGTCCGTAAAATTGTGATGGATGTCGACATCATGAACCGTACCGAGCCACATCTGAATCCAGTGTGACCCGACTTTTCCAATAACATTGTCATGGATTTCCATGAACCCGCTTCCTTCGTCCGGGTAAAGGCCCTGGCCCTTCGGACCGTCGTGGACATAATTGCCTGACCAGACGGTCTTGTGGTCGGGATCGCCCTGGTTGCCAAGCGTGTAGATGCCACCCCCATCGTTGAGAACCTTCATGTAGGATCCGACCTCGTTGTTGGAAATGGTGTTTTGAAAACTGTAGCCGAGGTTGCTCCAGCCCCACCCGACGGCAATACCGGTATAGGGGCAGTCCAAGACCTCGTTATGATCGAGCACGAGGTTGCGGGTGAATCCAACGCAAATGCCGGCCTGGTCCTCAAACTCGACCCCCGGCTTCTCGATGTAATTATTGGCGATCAAATTGGCATCGGTCCAGTCCTTCGGATCGGTTGCCTTGGAGTCATCAAACTCGCCGAGGAATATCCCGGTTCCTGAGATGTCAAAGATGCAGTTACCCACGATGGCGTCATGCTGCGGCGCATGTCCGAAATCAACCGCGCTTCCGCCCATATGCGCGACCACGTTGCGTTCAAAGCGCACATCGGAGGCATATTGGAACGAAATCGCGCCGTCGGTCTTGTGGAGTCCCGGCGGGACATTCACCCACAGCACTCCAGTCTGGTTGTCGGCGTAGCCTTGGTCTCCGCTCGGGAAAAGCCAGGTGGCGTATTCAAAGGTCAGTCCGCGGAATTCCAAGTGATGGATGCGCTGACTAGAACTGGAACCGTGGGCGTCCACCAGCTTTTCAAGTCTGGGAAGCACGGCTTTCGAAAGATCCTCGCCCGGTCGAGGGATGTAATAGACATAGTTTTCCGCGCGGTCGAGGTACCACTGCCCCGGCTTGTTGAGAAGCTCAAAGACATTTTCGACCCACTCGACCTTGTCCATTTGCTGAAGACCGTGGCCATTCAGCGGATTCCCAGGCTTGGGAGACTTGGAGGCGTTGAACCAGCCGGGAGTCTTCATATCAACGCGGGCAGCCTGGAACGGCGTTGGCGCAGGAATCGGCGCAGGTGTCGGCTGGCCCGGTTTAACCGGTGGCTGGGGTTTGGCAGGGGCGGCGACGGTGTCGATTTGAATCGATTTGACATCGCAGCGCAGGTGTTTCCACCCACTGCGCGAGACGATCTCGATGTCAGAAGGATTTCGCCACTTGACTATCGACAGGTCCAGGCATCCCCAGCCCGATTCAATTTTGATCCAGCCTTTCGGAGATAACTCGCTGCGCGTCCGCTCGGCGCGAACGCCGTTGATGAAGAGTTGGCGCGATTGCGTCCCTGCGGGCACTTTGGCCCGATAGATGTTCTTGTCCTTGTCGAAAAGGTTCCAGTCCTTCAACTCCAGGCCACCGCTCAGGATCGGGTTGGCGCCGGGGGCCGCCTGGTAAACGATGTCGAACCCGTTGCTGCCTGAGTCGTGGATGGTGTCGCTCTCGATCAATTCCAACGGCTGCTCTAGGTGATAAACACCCCCTGCGAGTTGTACGAGGATATTCCCGGTCATTGTGCCATTAATCGTGCGAACGAAATCACGAGCCGCGATGATAGAACAGGGGTCATCGACCGACCGACCGCTCCCCTTGCCTTCAGGGGCAACATAGATCGTCGTCTGAACCGGGGTGTTCGCCAGACACAGATCACAATGGGCAGCCAGCACAAAGGCAGTGGCGATTAGGATTCGTTTCATCGGGGCGAACAATAGTGAATAATCGGGATTTCTCATTTGGAGTTATTTTTCGGTGAACTTTTTTTCGTCGTATGATTACAAGCTTTTTTCATTATTTTTGGACAGTGGCGTGTAATCTCGGAGAGCCTGCACGACATCGAAGTCTTCCGGCTGCTTAGCCAGGAGGCGTAAAAGCGCTTCGGTTTCAATCGGCGTGCATGAGTTGCTCCAGTGGCAGCCATTGCTGGCCCTGAGGTGTGCCCGGCAGAACGATTTGGCAGGCATTCGTGATAGGCCACCACTTGTCGCGCGTGGTGGGGTCGTTGCCCATCTCGGCAAAGTCGGCTTTGGGGTCGTTGCCGATGTAGTCGAAGGTGCAGACGAGATAGCGGTGATTGCGTAACGTGCCGGCGTAGATGTTGAAATTACGAATCTTGGATTTTCGAATTCCGGCCAGTACGTCCGGCCATACGTTGGCATGGAGGTGGCGGTACTCGGCCTCCTTTTCGGGGCGTAGTTCGATCATCGAACAATAGTGTTTGACCGGAGCGGCGGCGAATTGCTCCGGCGTGGGGTTGGTGGGGCCGTAGACCGGAGCGGATGGTGTAAAGCTGGCGCAACCGGCCAGGACAAGGGCGATGAGTGGCAGAAAGGGCGATGTTTTCATGGGGATTTTTTAGGCGAAGATGATGTAGAGGCTGACGAAGGCGAGCACGGTGATGGCGGCCAGCACGCGGTAGTTGGCCAGGCCGGGCCAACCGGGCGCACGCAGGCAGTCCAATGGATGAACGAGGTGAAGCGCGGAGGCGTCCTCCCCCGGTTGCTTGGGGAAGGCCATCGTGAGCGCGATCTGCAACATCACGCAGAACACCAGCAGGAAAAACGTCATCAGCATGAAGGGCGTCTGGTAAATGAAAGCGGGCACGGAGGTCATCGCATCGGGCTTCCACGTGTGGAGCGTCTTGAGCGTATAGACGAGAACGCCAGCGCCGGAACCGATCCACATGGTCCAACGCGCGCTGGTGGCCGAGGCGGCGGGCCAGAAAACGCCCAGCAGAAAGACACAGGTGATCGGCGGGGCGACATGGGCGATGATGTCGTTGATGCCCGCGAAGATACTACCGTAGAGATCGAGCAAAGGCACCAGGGCGATGCCGATGACAAACGAGGCAAGGGCCGCAAGACGGCCCACCAGGACGAGTTGCGCCTCGGAGGCCGAGGGACGGAAGCGGGCCCAGATATCATAGCTGAAAAGCGTGGCTATCGAGTTGGCTGCGCTGGCCAGATTGCCCATGGTGGCCGCGATCAGCGCGGCCGCCATGACCCCGAAAAGCCCATGCGGCAGGAGATGGGCGATCATAAGGCCATAGACTTCCTTGCTGTTGGCGACCGCGAGGCCGGGAATCGTCCCCTGCTGGACGATGGCGTAAAAGAGCAGTCCCGGCAGGACGAAGATGAATACGGGCAGGACCTTGATCATCGCGCAAAAGAGTGCACCCGTACGGGCGTGGTTTTCATCCCGGGCTCCCAGCACGCGCTGCACCATCGTTTGGTCCGCGCACCAATACCAGATGCCCAGCACCGGGTAGCCGAGGAAGATCGCGTACCAGGGAAAATCGGGTTCGGTCTGGGCCGAGCGCAGCAGTTGAAATTTGCCCATGCCGCCATGCGACTGGAGGGTGGTGACAAGACCATGCCATCCGCCTGCCTGCGACCAAGCCAAGAGGGTGATGATGACGGCTCCTATCACTAGCACGATGGCTTGCGCCATTTCCGTGACGACAACTGCCGCGAGGCCGCCCGTGACAGTGTAGAGGGCGGTCAGGCCGCAAATGAGGCCGAGGCAGGTCCATTCCTCGATGCCGAAAATGCTGTGCAAGACCACCCAGCCGGTGACCAGCGGGAAAGCGATGTGGCAGATGATGGCCGCGATGATGGACAGAACCGCGAGCCAGTCCCGGCATTCGCGCCCGTAGCGGCGCTCCAGAAAGTCAGGCAGCGTGGTGACCTTGGAGCGCATGTAGAACGGAACGAAGACGAGAGCCAGCAGCACCAGCGTGAAGCCCGCCATCCACTCGAAGTTGCCCATCAGCAATCCCTGGTCGTAGCCCGCCTGGGCGAGACTCACCAAATGGACGCACGAGATATTGGTCGCAAAAAGCGCCAGGCCGATTTCCGGCCAGGTGAGCGAGTGGGCGGCGAGGAAATAACCGCTCGCGGCATGCCGGTCCCGCTTCTGGCGCAGCCCCGCGTAGAGGCCCAGCCCAACGATGCCGAGCAGATAGATCGCCAGGACGAAGTAGTCGACGAATTGAATCGGTGGGTTCATTGGACGGGCTTAAGGCAGCGCATAGGCACGGCGGGCGGTTTCGGTGAAAATCGCCGCCTGCTCGTCGCGGGAAAGACCCGCCGCCAGTTCGCGCACGGTATTCAGCCAGCGGCGGTAATCAGTGCGCCAAAGGCAGACCGGCCAGTCGGAGCCAAACATCAACCGCTCGGGACCGAAGGCCTCGAGTACGGTCTCCCAGAATGGACGGATATCGTCCGGGGTCCATGTCGAGCGGACACACTCTGTAACCACACCGGAGAATTTGCAAAACACGTTGGGGAAGGACGCCAGCTTGCGAAGGTTCGTCGCCCATTCCTCAGGAAACGCCTCGCCGCCAACCACCGGCTTGGCGATGTGATCGAGCACGAAACATTGTTCCGGGTGCGCTGCCACGAAGCGAGTCGCCGCAGGCAGTTGATGATGAAAGATGAGCAGATCGTAGGGAAGCGAGCGCCGAGTCAGTTCCCGCATACCGCGATGAAAGGCAGGGTTCTCGAAAAAGGCCGCGTCCGGCGCACCCTGGACGATTTCTCGTACTCCTACAAATTTCGGATTCGCCCCAAGCTGGTCCAAAATATCGCCCACGTTTTCGTCTTCCAAGGGCGCCCAGCCCACGATGCCCCTTATGAGCGATTGGGTTGAGGCCAGTTGCAAGAGCCACTCCGCCTCCGCCACCGTCCGTTGCACTTGCACCGTGACAACGCCGGTGACTCCCGTGCCTTCCACAACCTTTACGAGTTGTGGTTCCAAAAAGTCCTGGCGAAGCACCGCCATCTCGTCGGTTACCCAACCAAACGATGCAGCGTCATAGTGCCAGAGATGGTGATGGGAATCGATCATGGCGAGGCGGCAGCGGTTTGGCTCTGGATGCCGAGCCCATCAATGCCCAATTCGACGACATCGCCGGGCTTCAGGTAGTGGGGCGGCTTGAAGCCAAGACCGACGCCGGCCGGAGTGCCAGTGGAAATAACATCGCCCGGCAGGAGCGTCATGAAATGGCTCAGATAATGGACGAGGAAGGGCAGGTTGAAGATCAGGCTCGACGTGTTGCCATCCTGCTTCCGCACACCATTGACGGTGAGCCAGAGACGCAGGTTGTGGGGATCCGCGATTTCGTCAGGCGTGACCAGCCAGGGTCCAAGCGGCGCAAAGGTGTCGGCGCTCTTGCCCTTCACCCACTGGCCGCCGCGTTCCAGTTGCCATGCGCGTTCGCTGTAGTCGTTGTGGAGCAGGTAGCCCGCAACGTGGCTCATGGCGTCGTCCAAAGTCACCCTTCGCGCTGTGGCGCCGATGACAATGGCCAATTCCACTTCCCAGTCCGTTTTCACGGAGCCATGGGGAATGACGAGACCGTCGTTCGGGCCTGTCAAAGCGGTGGTGGCTTTAAAGAAGACGACCGGCTCGGCAGGAGGCTGCATGCCCGATTCAGCCGCGTGATCGCGGTAATTCAAGCCGATGCAAATCAGCTTGCTCGGGCGTCCGATCGGGCAGCCAAGGCGCACACCCTCCGGCGCGGAAGGAAACGGGCCCGGTCGTTCCGTGACCGCCTGACGCAGGCGAGCCAGTCCCTTGTCAGCGAAGAAAACTTCATCGTAAGCCGTGAATTCCGCGGAGACATCAAGGCGGCGGGCATCGGGAGTTATGACGCCACATTTTTCCTGATTAACAGGACCAAACCGGAATAGTTTCATTGGAGGGTGTGGGGTTAGCGTAAAAGGGTAAAGCCGCCGTCGAGATCATAGGCTGTGCCGGTGATGAAAGCGGCATCGTCCGAGCAGAGAAACGCGGCTAGTTTGGCCACTTCCCCGGGTTCGCCCATGCGGCCGATTGGCTGGGCCGCCGCCAACTGCGCAAACATCTCAGACTCCCGGCCCGGGTAATTCCTCTGGAGAAAGCCATCTACAAACGGCGTGTGAATCCGCGCGGGGCAAACACAGTTGCAACGGATGTTTTGCTTCACAAAATCCCGTGCCACGGAGAGCGTCATCGTCAGCACCGCGCCCTTGGTCATGCTATAGGCAAAGCGGTCGGAGATGCCGACCTTGGACGCGATCGAGGCCAGATTCAAAATCACGCCGCCCTTTTGCGCAACCATCCGCTCGACCCCAAAGTGGAGGCAGTGGTAGACGCCCCTCACATTGACAGCGTAGAGGCGGTCGAGGTCTTCCGGTTGGGTTGTGAGGACATTGCCGATGTGCGCGATGCCGGCATTGTTAACCAGCACGTCGATCCGATCAATTTGCGCAAAGGCCTGACGCACCGATTCGGTAACGGAGACATCGCCCGCCAGGACGCGGGCCTGGCCGCCTGCGGACTCGATTTGCGCGACAGTCTCCGCACCTGCTTCAGGACGCAGTTCCAGAATCGTGACGATGCCGCCTTCCAGAGCAAGTTGCAGCGCAATGGCCCGGCCGATGCCCGAGCCGCCGCCTGTTACCAGGACATGCCGATTGTGATAGCGCGGAGTGTTCATGTTAATTCTTTAGATCGCAGCCTGCGCCGATTTCAGACGGCGTGAGGTAAACGCCGTTTTCCACCCGTGCGGGATGGACGAAGAATTCGCGCAAATGCGGGATGTGCTCAAGAAAAACCGCAGGCAAATCGAGCCCGATATGGTTGAAGAGCACCAAGTGCTGGTGCAGTTGCCCCATGTCGCCGACATGCGGCACCACCGGCACGCCGAATTTGCGGCTGAGAAGGCTGACGGCGAGGAATTCACTGACGCCCGCCACCCGGACGGCGTCGACCTGGATGAACCCGGCGCAGCCTGCCTGAAGATAATTTTTGAAGACCACTCTGTTGGGCACATGCTCGCCCAGCGCCAATTTCAGCGGGCTGATGGCTTCGGCAAGCGTCTTGTGCGCCGTCACATCATCGGGGTGGGTCGGTTCCTCAATCCAGTAGGGATTCACTTCAGCCAGTTTCGCGCAGACGCTCAACGCCTGGGGCAGCGTCCATTGCTGATTCGCATCGACCATCACCCGCACATCGGGGCCGGCTATCTCGCGGACGATTCTCGCGCGGCGCACGTCGCGTTCGGGGTCCCTGGATCCCACTTTGAGCTTCATCGCGGTGAAGCCGCGGTCGAGTGCGCGGCGGCAGTTTTCGCGCACCTGCGCGTCGTCGTAATTGAACCATCCGACAGAGGTGTCGTAGCCGGGATAGCCTCGCTGCAAAACGGCGGCTCGCTCCGCACGGGTCGGGCAGGCCTGGCGGATCAGATGGAGGGCCTGCAAGTCATCAAGCTCGTCCTCGAGGTAGGAAAGGTCGAGCGTGGCGAGCACCTGCTCCGGGGTGAGATCGAGCAATAATTTCCAGAGAGGAAGCCCACGCTTCTTGGCCCACAAATCCCAGCATGCATTCGTCACGGAAGCCAGAGCCAATTGGACCACGCCCTTGTGCGGCCCCAGCCAGCGAAACTGTTGTTCATCCGCCATCGCGCGTTGTCTCGCTCCGAAGCCGGCCATGATCTCCTCTATATCCAGGCCCGCCAGGCGTTCCGCGTAAAACCGCGCCGCTTCGCAAACGAGTTGGTTGCCTTCGCCCAAGGTAAAAGCCAGCCCGACTCCAACCAGTCCCGAATCATCTTCCAGAAGTGTGACCGCATAAGAATACACGGGGTCTTTGTGAATCGCATCGCTGCCATGGCCGGAGCCGATCGGGTAGCGCGCATCGCGGGTGGAGATTTTCGTGATCACGGGCGGCAAGGTCTGGGTTAAGCTTTGGCTGGCTTGATCGGTGCGAGGTCGAGGGCTGCCCCCTTGACCTGCAACTTGATGATCGTGTCCACAGACTGCTGATCCTTGGGGTCGACCTGGATGGTTAGTTTGTCCGGTGTGCTTGTTACCGTGGCCTTGCCCTTTCCAACCAGCAGACTGGAGGAGATAATTTCCACCGGCAGCGGTGGCAGCACCGCGGTATCCCCGTTCCATTTCAAGATATGGAGATAAATCGTGTGGCCTGCGCGCGTGGCCGCGTAGTCGGGCGTAGGTGTGTAGGGGCCGCCTCGGGTGCCGTAGATGCTCTCGCCATTCTTGGCCAGCCAGTCGCCCACCTCCTTCAGCCGCGCCGCCTGCTCGGCATCGATTTCCCCGGTGGGACGGGGCCCCACGTTGAGCAGCATGTTGCCGTCTCCACCCGCGCAATTGATCAGCATGAAGAGGATTTTTTCGAGCGGCTTCACCCCGTCTTTGTCACCACCCCAGGCCCATTGGTTGTGTGCGGAAACCGTCATGCACGACTCCCAGGGTCGGGTCAGGTTGAAGCTACCGAGCTTCTGTTCCGGGGTGCTGTAATCACCAGGCGCACCGGTGCGGTCGTCGATCACAATATCGGGCTGGATGGTGCGCGCCATGTTGATGACACCCTGGCCGCGATTGCGATCGAATCTCTCCGGTACGTCGAACCAAAGCGTGAAGAGCGGGCCGTAGTTTTGCAGAAGCTCGGTTACCTGGGCCTTTAAATAAGCCGTGTACCTGTCCAGATCGGATTTTTCCCGCACCGTCTTGCCGCCAGGGCTGGTGAGCGGGAAATCGGGGTTGCGCCAATCACAAGTGGAGTAGTAGCAGCCAAAGGCGACTCCCTGATTCTTGCAGGCGGCAGAGAGTTCCTTCACCACGTCCCGCTTGAAGGGCGTGTGCATGATATTGTAATCGGTCTGTTTGGTGTCCCAGAGACAAAAGCCGTCGTGATGTTTGCAGGTCAGCACGATGTACTTCATGCCTGCCGCTTTGGCCACGGCGACCCACGCATCGGCGTTAAACTTCTCCGGGTCAAACTGCTGGTAAAGCGCATCATACTTTTCCACCGGCAAGCTTTTGCTGCCGCGCGACCAACTGATTTCCTGGTTGGTGAGGCTGACCGGGCCCCAGTGAATGAACATGCCAAACCGGGCCTCGCGCCACTTGGCGATGGCGGATTCCTGGACGGGAATGGGTTCCACATCGCCAGTTTTCGTGGCAGGATCGGGCGGAGTGGTTGCGGCGAGAAGAGGCGTTACGGCCAGTAAGGAATAGAATAGGATTTGTTTCATGATGAGATGTTGATTAGGAGGTTTTGCGATAGCCCAGTTCAGCGCCGCCACTGACGTGCATGAGGTGTCCCGTAATGAAGCGGGCTTTATCGGAGAGAAGAAAAACGCAGGCATCGGCGATCACGTCGCCCTCTGGGCAATACCCCAGCGGATGGATGGCGTCGAGGTAGTCATTCACGCTGCCAGGGGCGGGTTGTTCAGAGGCCCACCGCCGCAGCATGGGGGTCCACGTTCCTGCCGGACACACGGCATTGACACGAATACCGTACTTGGCGTAGTCGAGCGCCATCGATTTGGTCAGCGTGTTCATGCCGCCCTTGGTGGCGGTATAGGCCGCATGGATTTCCTGCCCGATAACGCCCACCAGGCTGGACGTGTTCAGGATGGAACCCTTGCTCGCCTTCAGTGCCTCGAAGCCGTGGCGCGTGGTGAAGAGCACGCTCTTAAGATTGATATTCAACAAATCATCCCACTCAGCATCGGTTGTCTCGTGCAGCGGCTTGCTGGGTGTGGCGATGCCCGCATTGTTGTGAATCGCATCAAGCCGCCCATACCGGCTCAAGACAAGTTCCAACGCGCGGGCCACCTCTTCACCCTTCGAAACGTCGCATCCGAACCCAAGATGTGTTTCGCCCAATGCGTACGCCTGACGCTCCGCCTCTTCACCGTTGCGGGCCACGAGGACGACGGTCGCGCCCTCCGCCACATAAGCTTTGGCGCAATCAAGACCGATGCCGGTGGAGCCTCCGGTGATAAAAATAATCTTGTTCTTGAGCATGGCGATTAATGCTATTGAAAGCATTGCTATTTAGTACCCTAGTCCGCCGCCCTATCATTCTCCAAAGGAAAGAACCCTTGCTTTCGGCCATCTTGCTTTCATAGTAAGCTCTTAGAAATGAAAAGCGATGCTTCTATCACCCAACAATCAGGCCTAACAAAGCCATTCTCCCATGCATTGCCAGTCAGCCAGACTCTCTTCCTGGAGCCCATTTATTTGACCCATGTGGGCTGGGAAATCGTTCGTCCGCGCGAACCCTATTCCCGCAATGACCCCCCCTTTTTCTTCCTGCGTTGGCGTGAAGGCCGCACGATGCCTGAGTTCTGTCTGGCTCTCGCGGTTAAGGGATCCGGCGAATATCAGACGCGCAAACATCGAGGACCAATCGCTCCCGGATGCGCCTTTTTTTACCGCCCCGGCGAATGGCACCGCCATCGTCCGTCGCCCCAATCGGGGTGGACCATCATGTGGATACACTTTAACGGCGATGCCGCCATCCGCTGGATGAAGCATGAGGCATTCAACCTTAAGGGCAATTTGGCCCTGCTCAGCGACCCGATTCTCTTTCGGGCCCAGTTTGAGCGATTGATTGGGTACGCCCATGCCCAGCATGGACAAAACTCAATCAATCTTGGTTTACAGGCCGCGGGGCTGCTGACTCATTTATTGACGGACAACCCGAGCATTTCGATCAAGCCAACGCAAGCTGGCGGTGACCTCACAGTGGATAGGGTCGTCGAGCACATCTGGAACTTCAGCCACGGAATTGTCGATGTACCCACCTTAGCCAATCTGGTTGGAACCCCCAGGCGTTCCCTCGATCGCCGCTTCCGTGAGTGCACTGGACGCAGCATTCTGGATGAAATTCAACTCTGCCGGGTCAGTCGAGCCGCCATGTTGCTCAAAGAAACATCCATTCCGATCAAACAGATCGTTTACCGGGCAGGCTTCCGCAGCGAGGAACATTTGCGCCTGAGTTTTCAAAAGGAATTTGGCTGCGCCCCCGGCTCTTATCGTCGCCGATTTTCTGCACCAAATGGATAATAGCCTTCACTCGGCAGATGCCGAGAAAACGGAAAAATGGCTCTGGAGGGAAAAACGATCAATCCAGCGTTAACACCGGCTGGCGGCACGCCCTAGAACTCATTGCAAAAGCCGAAAATTGGGTTCGAGGGCCACTCACGCCACAAATAATCTAAAAGAATCAAAGGATAATTGGAGACGTATTGTCTTTAACCGTGAATTTAGACCGTGAACAATTAACAACCAAAGTTTGAATTGCGTTGCAGGACAAACAGTTATAACTAGCTGCAGGCCAGACGCGACAGACACTTGCGCAATCGATTTATATGTGCTAGCATTTTCATAAGTCGTTGATAATCAATCATGATCCGCGCCGGTGTGGTGAAATGGCAGACACGACAGACTCAAAATCTGTTATACGCAAGTATGTGGGGGTTCAAGTCCCTCCACCGGCATTCCTTTTTTTCAGAGGCGAAGGCTTACTTCTAACCGCAAAAATCAGGCTTTCGTTGCAGAAACGTTACACTTTCCGCAAAACGCACCCGCCTTGCGCTCAGGGTGACCGTTTGTTCGTCGGTGGAGACTCGGGCGTAGAGGGCGACTTTCACTACAAGAACACTACTCAGACGGTCACGAACCGGAAACCGGTTTCGTTCAAGAACTGCCCAGTTCTTGAACATCAATATTGTCGGTGTTTCTCAGAGGTGGTCATTTGATCCCCCTTTTTGAACATCCATCCGAGTACGATTTCGTTTTCAATCAACTGTAACCTCTTAGTCACCTCCGCTTAACGATGCGGAGGTACGGTAAGCGCCATGATACCAAGAGAGGCTATGAGGAGGCGGGAGGAACGAGTCGAGGAGTTAATGACCGACCGAGAAGGCTTGCTTCCGGTCTGGATCAGGAGTCACTTCAGACTAACACGGGCTCAAGCGGGACGCTTGAGTCCCCATTTCTTCATCCGTGTAACCAACGTGGTTGGTTTCACCCCCAGGAGCTCTGCTGCGCCATCAGCGCCCCTGATTTTCCAATTGGTCTTTTTGAGGGCGGCCAAGAGGTTTTCGCGTTCGCGCCGCTGCATTTCGGGCTCGGTGAGAATTTCCGGTTTGGAACTGCTCGCCTCTTGCGTTGTGACGCGAGTAGGCGCAGGCGAGGATTCTGTCGTCGGCAGGTCGAAGTCCAGCGCGCCGCCACGGGAAATAATCACGGCCCGTTCGATTACGTTCCGCAGTTCCCGGATGTTGCCGGGCCAATCGTAGCCTTGAAGTTTGGCGACGCCTGCGCGCGTCAGTCGCGGTTTCGGGTAGCGCAGTTCTTTTACCGACAGGTCAATGAAATGCTTTGCCAGGAGCGGGATGTCTTCCACCCGCTCCTTCAGTGGCATGACTTGGATCGGAAAGACATTGAGCCGGTAGTAGAGGTCTTCCCGGAAACGGCCGGCCGCCACTTCCTGCTTCAAGTCGCGATTGGTCGCGCCGATGATCCGCACATCCGCGATGCGCGTCCGGTCCTCGCCGACACGTTCGTAACGCTTTTCCTGCAGGACCCGGAGCAGTTTGCTCTGCAAGTCCAAGGGAACTTCCCCGATTTCATCGAGGAAAATCGTACCGCCTTCCGCCGTCTCGAAACGTCCGGCGCGGTCTTTGATCGCCCCCGTAAAGGCGCCCCGCGTGTGGCCGAAAAATTCACTCTCATACAAGTCCTTCGGAATGGAGGCGCAGTTGACGCGGATGAGCGGCTTGTCTTTGCGCCGGCTCCGGCGATGGATTTCCCGCGCGACCAATTCCTTGCCCGTGCCGGTTTCACCCAGAATCAGGACGGATGCGTCAGTGGGCGCAACGAGGTCAATTTGACTGATAATGTGCCGCAAGGCCGCGCTTTGGCCGACGAGGTCGCCGAAGGCTTTGGCTTCCACCACCTCTTCCTGCAAATAAGCGTTCTGCACCTCGAGCTGCGCTTTGAGGCGCTGAATTTCCTCGAAGGCGCGCGCGTTGGCGATGGCTCCGCCAAGCTGATGGGCGATGACTTCCGGCCAGGCGCCGGCCTCTTCCATCGAAGAGAAGCGGGCGAAAGCAACCATGACGCCCAGCACTTCGCCTTTGAACGAGATGGCGGTTCCTGAGAATGCGCGGATTTGCTCGCGCCGCAACCACTCCACCGGAAATAGTTCGGGCGGCGCATGGTCCAAATCCGTTAACCAGACCCGCTGTCCGGTCGTGGCAATTTTCCCGATTATCCCACCGCCGAGCGGCATCCGTGTATCGGACTGGTAAAACGGTGACGCCTCATCCGAACTGCCTGGCAGCGGATTATTACGGCCGGCGACCCGATGCAGGCAACGAGTCTGATCGGGGCATTCGCCCCTTCGCGGACACTGTGAACAAATGTCTCCTTTTTCAATCAGCCAAACCTCCACCCGCGCGATTGCTGCGGGACGCCTCACAATAAAGTTGGTCAGCTTTTCCATCAAACCCTGCACGGACCGTTCCCGCCCGAGTTCAAATAGCAAGGTCAGAGCGAGGTTGGGATCGAACCGCATGTCCGACCTGCTGTCACTGTTTGCTTCCACAGCTCGTAGATAGCCCAAGCGCGACGGGTTTTCAACCACGGAACACAACGGAAATCCGAACGTTCAAAATTCCGTTGCTGTTTGGAATCCCTGCAAAAAGATCGCTTCTAATTATGAATCAGCGTCTTACGTCGAGTCTGCCCGGTTGGCATGGGACTTGATTAAGGAATGATGTGATTAGAAAAGAATACGGAAGCAGGAACGACAGAGATGAGCACCAACACACAATTGAACCTAGCCGAAACCCGCACGGGCCGCGTCGTATTGCACCTGCTGGCCTTGAAGACCGACAGTCACCTCACTCGAAAGGAATGAGCACCATGAGACAGCAACTCCAGACGATCAAGATTTCCAACCCACCGGGTAGTGATGAGATGCCAACCGTTGAAAGCGAAACCTGCTGCATATGCGGGCGCAGTGTAAAAGACCGGCGTTTCGCGCACCTTTCCGGAACCGAAGGCTGGGTATCACTTTGTAGTGCGTCCTGTACCACGAAGTATCTTGATCAGTCCACGCCTCCGAACGGACACAAAACACAATACTCGAACACGTGGGGCGCCGGTCTTTAGTTTTCCGCGCATAGCTCCGGAAGAACAACTAATAAAAAATGAGGTCTCATGAGAACATCAAAACGAAAAGCAAACCAACAGTATCAAAGCGCACCAACCATCCATTCGCTGCAACTGCCGCCCACCTTGAAACAATTCCAGCAGCGCGCACACGACATTTATGTCGCGCGCGGCGGCGCGGAGAACATCGCCGCGTCCGGCAAGTTCTCCAGCGACCGCACCATTGCCGAGTACGCCAAGGAAGTTTGGAACGCCAGACCATGCTCCACCGAATAGCAACACTGGGGGATCTTCGCATTCACGCAGCCATAACCCGAAACGAATGAAAATGAAATTCACCGACACATATCAGGCACGGGTATCCTCGCCAGGGGGCCATTTGTTTTCCAAGCTGGGTTCGTTCGCCATCTCCCTGCTGCAAGAGCTGGGCAGCGTGACGTGGATGTTGGGGAAAACGATTTCCGAAATCGGGGAACGGATTTCCAAACATCGGACACCATTTCGCCTGGAGGATCTGTTCTATCAAACGAACCGGGTGGGTGTCGAATCAGTCCCAATGGTCGTCCTTCTTTCGCTCTTTGTCGGACTCACCATGGCCTTGCTTGTAGGCCATGAGCTTCAGCTCTATGGGCTGATCACGCTGGTGCCCGCCGTGGTCTCCATGGCCTTCTCTCGCGAGTTGGGGCCGCTCTTCACCGGCATTGTTCTGGCGTCCCGAATCGGCGCCGCTTACACCGCCGAGCTGGGAGCCATGACCGCAGCGGGCGAGGTTGACGCCATCCAGGGCATGGGCATCGGTGCGCTCCGCTACCTCGTTACGCCACGGCTTCTAGCTATCTTTTTCATGACGCCTTGCCTGTCGGTTATCTCGGTTGCATCGGGGATTTTTGGCGGAGCGTTCATTTCGAGCCTCATGCTGCAACTTAGCAATGGCTTTTTTTATGACCAGGTAATGACCAACCTGCTGGTCAAGGACATGATGACCGGGACGGCCAAGAGTTTCCTTTTCGGCGCCATCATCGGGACAATCGCCTGTTACAAGGGTCTTGCCGTGCGGGGAGGCGCCATCGGCGTCGGCATCGCGACAACCTCCAGCGTGGTGACGGCAGTAAGCACGGTCATTGCCTGCGACTCGCTCTGCAACATTTTTATTGTCATTTTCTTCCCATGAATGCGACGTCTCAGAAATTGGCGGAGATGCGTGGCGTTAAATTGCAGCTCGCGAATAAGACGATATTGGACGGGGTCGACTTTTCCCTCTATGCGGAGGAAGTTCTGGTCATCATGGGGCTAAGTGGCGCCGGAAAGAGCACGCTGCTAAGTATCTTAATGGGACTGATCAAGCCGGATGCTGGTTCCATTTTCATCAGGGGAACGGATGAGGACCTGACCAAGGTCGCGGATTCGAGGTTAAACGATCTCCGAACACACGTCGGCATGGTGTTTCAGAGTGGGGCGTTAATCAGCTCGATGAACATGCGTGACAATGTCGCGCTGCCTCTCAGGGAGCTTACCGACAAAGCGGACGACGAGATCGACTCCATCGTTGATCAGAAGCTGGAACTGGTCGGGCTGAAGGATGCCAAGCAGAAGCTTCCGTCCGAACTTAGCGGCGGCATGAAAAAAAGGGCGGGGCTGGCACGCGCCCTGGCCCTGGAACCGGACGTGGTCCTCTTCGACGAGCCGACGGCGGGTTTGGATCCGATTCATGCCGAGACCATTGATGACCTCATCATTGAGTTGCGTGAAAAGCACAAGGTCGCGTCCATTGTTGTCACGCACGAAATGGACAGCGCCTTCGCCGTCGCAACGCGCATGGCGTTTCTCCACGAGGGCAAAATTATATGCGAGGGATCGCCAGAGGAGTTTCGGCACTCATCCATTCCCTTCGTCAGCAAATTTCTTGCGTCCTACTCAAAACATGAATGCGCAAAGGAGTAAATTATGCAAATTCACAGAAACGAAGTTACCACCGGCATTTTGATATTAGGGACCTTTATTGCTTTTATCACGGTCCTGGTAATCATCGGCATGCCCGGTCTCATCACTCCTCAAAAAACGTATCGGATATATTTCGACAATGCTGCTGGGATTCGTCCCGGCGCACCCGTTCTCCTGGCGGGCCGGGAAATCGGTAAAGTCACAGCGCTTGAGTCGCCAATTCCATTGGGAAAGCGGCCGAATGGACGCCCCGATTATGAAGTCTCGATTGAAGTGCGAGTGGCTAGGGACGCGGAGATATATAACAATGTAACGGTCCATTTAACCCAGCAGGGTATGATGGGGGTACAGGTGATTGACTTTGTGCATGGAGATGCCAGCACCGGGTTGGCGGAAGATCACATGGCTTTTGTCGGAACACGCATACTTGGCGTAGGCGAAGCGATGGGATCGATGGTTGATAATATAAAGCATCTTACGGGGCCTGACTCTGATCTCGCTCTTACGATCACCAATGTGAAGCATCTCACCGAATCTGATTCCGATCTGGCTCTCACCCTAAACCATGTAAATCATCTCACCGCGCCTGATTCCAATCTGGCTCTCACACTAAAAAATCTGAAGACGTTTACGGGGACACTGAACCATTCCCCGCTATCGCAGGTGATCACGAATGCCGAGCAATTCACCGATACGATCAAGAGGCAGCCGTGGCGGCTGTTTTGGCCCAGTACCAAGTCCTACCCGGATGACACGAAACTCACCCCTGAGAAAGAAAAATAGAACTCGTTTCTGGCTTTGGATTACCTGAGCCGCGGCAGCTTGACGAAGGGATTCGCGCTGGTGGCTTTTCCCGAGCATTGGAGCCAGTCGGGTATCCCCTTCTTCGACTAGCCAGAACTCGATGCGCGCAAGCCCCGGCAGGCCGATCCCGAAGCGGATAAGTCTTTCGATCAGGCTTTCAAGTGACCGTTCACGCCCGATGTCCACCAACAAGCCCGCAGTCAACCTGGGATCAAAAGCCTGATCAAACCTGCTGTCACTGTTGGCTTTCACAGCTCCTAGACCTAGATAGCCCAAGCGCGACGGATTTCCAAACATGAAACGCGACGGAAAACCGAACGTTCAAAATTCCGTCGGCGTTTAGAATCCTCATAAAAACTGCTATTTCATTCCCAATGAATCTCTTACATCGAGTCTGCCCGGTTGGCATGGGACTTGATTAAGGAATGATGTGATTAGAAAACAAAACGGAAACAGGAACGACAAAGATGAGCACTAATACACAATTGAACCTAGCCGAAACCCGCACCGGCCGCGTCGTATTGCACCTGCTGGCCTTGAAGACCGACAGGAAGTTTGGGTGGCACGCGACGGGAATTCTCCGGGAACTCCACCGCGTCACAACCAATGAATTCCGCTACGCCGCTGCCTAGCAACCATCGCCACCCAATGAAACCAATCCTGGAAATCAACGAGCCGGACTTCGAGATGGAAGTTTTGAAATCCAAGCAACCTGTCCTGGTGAACTTCTGGGCGGATTGGAGTCAACCTTGCCGGAGACTCGGACCGGTGCTGGGGGAAGTTGCCGCCGCATGCAACGGAAGAGCGAAGGTCGTCAAAATCAATGCGGATGACAATCCCCTACTCGGGATGTCGTATTGGATTCAATCCATCCCAACCTTGCTCTGTTTCGTCAATGGCGAGGAGCGCGCGAGGATCGTTGGCACGGCCAGCAAGGAAGCGATCCTCGCCAAATTGGAATCGTTTATCAGTGAAGCAAACCAACACCACAACACCAATCAACAACAAAAATAAATGAACACTACTCTCGACAACCATGACTCGCGCGCGGAAATCGCCACGAAGGGTTTGGACGCTCGCGGCAATCTGACGGCGGTTGAGGCGCCAACCCCTGTGCGGGGCACAGATTCAAACGGCGATGGAAAAATTCCGACAGGCTCGCCTCCCAACACTGGTGCCGCTAAAAAACGCCTTCGCCGGACGCTCGCCGCGGCTGCGGTGCTGATAGTGGCGTTAGCTGCGGGCGTTTATTACTTCCGGTTCGTCGCACCGTTCGAGTCCACCGACAATGCGTTCATCGAAGGCAACGTCATCCCCATTGCACCAAAAGTGCCGGGATACGTTGCCGAGCTGCCCATTCAAGACAACCAGGCGGTCAAAAAGGGCCAGCTTCTCGTCCAGATCGACCCCCGTGATTACGAGGTGGCGCTGCGTTCGGCCGAAGCCCACTACGACAAGGCCAAGAGCGACTACGACCGGGACGTCGTCCTCGTGGGAAGCAATGCCATTTCCAAACAGGACCTCGACACCGCCCGCGCGGCCTACGAGGAAGCCTCGGCGCAGCTAGACCAGGCCAAACTTAACATGGAGTACGCCCGCATCACCGCGCCCGAAGATGGCCGGGTCACCCGCCGTGTCGTGGAACAAGGGGCCTATGTCCAGCCCGGCCAGGCGCTCCTGGCCATTGTGCCGCGCCACTATTGGGTCATCGCCAATTTTAAGGAAATACAATTGACTCACATGCGCCTCGGCCAGCCGGTTGAGGTCGTTGTGGACGCCTATCCGGACCGCAAATTCAACGGCCACGTGGAGAGCATTCAAAGCGGCGCCGGCGCCCGATTCAGTCTGTTCCCGCCGGAGAACGCCACCGGCAACTATATCAAGGTGGTGCAGCGTGTGCCGGTTAAAATCGTTTTTGACGATCCCCCCGACGTCCAGTTGGCGCTTGGCCCCGGCATGTCTGTGTCTCCCACCGTGCGCGTGAAATAATCGAAAATCTTTCTACTTATGAGTGGTGACTCGACCCAACCTAAAATCAATCCGT
Source organism: uncultured Verrucomicrobiae bacterium (assembly GCA_963702985.1). Classification (GTDB taxonomy): domain Bacteria; phylum Verrucomicrobiota; class Verrucomicrobiia; order Methylacidiphilales; family UBA1321; genus JABDGH01. The sequence continues at coordinate 2,145,907 of OY969777.1, read as the reverse complement.
GGCTCATTGCGGTTGCGGTGATTCTGCCGACCTTTATCGAGGTGCTCGACACCACGGTCGTCAGCGTCGCGCTGCAAACCATCGCGGGCAATCTCGCGGCCACGGTGTCCCAGGCGACGTGGATTCAGACGGGCTATCTCATTTCCAACGCCATCGTCCTGCCCGCCACCGCGTGGTTTTCCGCACAGTTTGGGCGCAAGCGGTTTCTTATGGTCTGCATCGGCATCTTCACGCTGGCTTCCTTCGCCTGCGGCGCCGCTCCGAATCTTCCCTTCCTGATCTTCGCGTCCATCGTGCAGGGCGCCGGTGGCGGCGCGTTGCAGCCCATCTCGCAAGCCATTTTGATGGAGAGTTTTCCGCCCGCCAAGCGGGGCGCCGCCATGGCAGCCTATGTCTTGGGCGTGGTGCTCGCGCCTGTGCTCGGACCGGTCGTGGGCGGCTGGCTCACGGAGAATTATTCCTGGCGTTGGATTTTTTACATCAACATTCCTTGCGGTTTGGTTGCCCTTTGGATGATCCAACAAGTCGTCTTTGACCCTGAATATATCCGCAACATCAAACCTGGACGCATCGACGCCATTGGCTTCCTCGTCCTGGCGATTTGGCTCGGCACCATGCAAACAGTCCTGAACAAGGGGCAGGACGAAGACTGGTTCAACTCCAATTACATATGCTGGCTCTCGGTGATTTCCGTCATCGCGTTTGTCGCGTTTATCGTGAGGGAATTTAGTGCCCGCGAACCGCTGGCCAACCTGAGGGTCTTTGCCGACCGAAACTTTCTGTTAAGCACGATTCTCATCTCCATCATCTTCTTTCTTTTGTATGGCATCATGAATCTGCAGCCGCTCATGGCGCAAGGCCTGATGGGATACACCGCCTATAATAGCGGATTGACGCAAGTGTCACGAGGCTGGGGCATGTTGCTCTTGACGCCGCTGGTTGGGTATCTGACAGGGAAAGCGGACTGTCGGCTGCTGATCGGCTCCGGAATCGTGATCACGGCGGCGTCCGCCTTGCTGATGGGCAATTTCAATCTCGACATGTCCAGCAACGCCTATTTCTGGCCCAACTTTCTTCAAGGGATGGGAATTGCGCTGACCTCGGTTCCGCTGATGACCATGGCCGTGTCCACCGTTCGCAACGAAGAAATGGGCAATGCCACCGGGCTGTTCGCCCTGGCGCGCAACCTGGCGGGCAGCATCGGTATTGCCGTGGCGATTGCCATGGTCTCGAGCGGCGCACTGCGACACCAGGCCTATCTGGTAAGTCATCTGACTCCTTACGATCTGCCTTACCAGAGCGCGGTGCAAATGGGGCAAGCCTCTCTGACACCTGCGATGGGGGCCGCGCAGGCGGAGCCCGGAGCCTTGGGCGCGATCTACCAATCACTGCTGCTGCACTCCAACATGCTCGCCTTCGTTGATGAGTTCCGCTGGCTGGCGCTGGTCTGCTTCGGCGTCCTCCCCATCGTGTTGCTGCTTAAACACGTCGCCATCCGCGGCCCGATTGCCGCCCATTGAACAAAAACTTATGCAAACAATTCCTCTCTTATTCGCCTCCACTCGGCGAGTAGCCGGAACCTTCTGGATCCTCGCGGTGGAACTGGCCGCCACCGGACTCGATCTCAACACCCTGTTCCACACGGTCTTCGCCCGAGTGCTGTCGGCCATTTGGAAATAAAACCCTCAACCAAACTGAACTATGCAAACGATCCTTGAAATCAACCAAGCAACCTTTGAAACCCAAGTATTGCAATCGCGCGAACCATCAACCCTAAAAACCATGAATACTCCCACTCCCATTAATTTATCCAGAGACCCCCAAGTCGAACGCCATATCACGGTGCCTCCGCCAAAAATTATTTTGCGGCATTCACTCCCGCTGCAGGCAACGAGGTATCCCGTCGTCGCTTCGATAAACCGCGCCTTGATTCAGGCCCGTCACATTCAGGCCAAGCTCAAAGGTCGCGGCAGTGCCCCAGTTCCCCTAGGCGATGGCTTGTCTGGGAACACCTTGCTCTTCGCCTTATCTCGCGCCGGTTAACAGCGTACTTCAGTGATAGCAACTTTATAAAGAAAAAACCTATATGAGCACAGCAATTCTACCTATACCGTCAAGCCCGAGGAAAGGTTCCTGGCAAAGCAGCGGGTGGACCTCCTTTGGCGAAACCGGAAGCGTCGATCCGCCGCCTGTGCGTGAGCCTGTTTTACATCGTTATCAAGCCCGCGCTCGTGCCGCCATCCGTCAAGATGTTCCGCAAAAGAGCTTCAAGAAAGAAGGAGGTGAAGGGGTTTATTTCACCCCCATCATTTGGTCCTTAATCTTCGCTGAGGTCGCGGCACTTATCTTCCTCACCATGATCGTCTTCTTGTAACAGCCCCAAATTTAATATGAAAAAAAAGCACGCACAGGAAAATGCGAAGCGCCTTCCAATTGTGATCACGAAACACGCTTGGTTCGCTTCTGACCATATCGAGCGCGAGCGTTTCCCTGGTTTCCTCATTCAGTCGAAATACCCTCCGGCAGCGAGAAGCCGCCTCTGGATCGAATAACCTACCTACAAAACCGAAGGAACCATTTCTATGAAAACCTTGGACGATAACGAAATCGCGCTCCTCGAAGCGCTCCCGCAGAACGGCAATCATCCGCTTCACCCCGGAACCGACTCACACCGCAGACCGCAACCGGCCGACGAAGATGAGACGAACACTCAAACGGTCGCACATCGACCTCGGTCTCGAACCAAAGCGCGCATCGCCCTTCTGGCCGTCACACTGCTCGTCGGCGCCGCGTCCGCCGAATACTATGTCCGGTTCGTCGCGCCATTCGAGACCACCGACAACGCCTTCATCGAAGGCAACGTCATACCGATGGCATCGCAAGTTCCGGGACGAGTCGCGGAATTGCTGGTGAAAGACAACCAGGCGGTCAAACAAGGCGATGCGCTTCTGAAAATTGATTCGCGTGATTACGAAGCAAGCCTGGCACAGGCGCGCGCCGACCTGGCGGCGGCACGCAGTCGCGTGGAGCAAGCGAAGGCGCAGGTGAAAACAAGCGAAGCTAATGTCGCGGAGGCGCAGTCCACGGTGATTGCCGCCGATGCAGAGAATCAGCGCGCGGCGAATGATCTCAAGCGTTACGAATCTATCGAAAGCGGGGCGGTCTCCAAAAGCGCGATTGACCTGGTGCAGTCCCAAGCGCGGGCGGCCAGCGCCAAATTGGAAGCCGCCCGCAGTCAGGTCCAAGCCGCCGAAGCGGAAGTGGCCCTGAATGAGGCAAGCGTTGAGACCGCGAGTGCCGCGGTGCAACAGGCCGAAGCCAGACTCCGGCAGGCCGAGTTGAATCTTTCCTACACACAGGTCACCGCGCCCGAAGATGGCCGGGTCACCCGCCGTGTCGTGGAACAAGGGGCCTATGTCCAGCCCGGCCAGGCGCTCCTGGCCATTGTGCCCCGCCACTATTGGGTCATCGCCAATTTTAAGGAAATACAATTGACTCACATGCGCCTCGGCCAGCCGGTTGAGGTCGTTGTGGACGCCTATCCGGACCATAAATTCAACGGCCACGTGGAGAGCATTCAAAGCGGCGCCGGCGCCCGATTCAGTCTGTTCCCGCCGGAGAACGCCACCGGCAACTATATCAAGGTGGTGCAGCGGGTGCCGGTAAAAATCGTTTTTGACGATCCCCCCGACGCCCAGTTGGCGCTTGGCCCCGGAATGTCCGTGGTTCCCACCGTGCGCGTGAAATAATCGAAAATCTTTCTGCTTAGCCGGGACCACTTAAGCCAGCTTGATCTTGAGTAACGAAAAGTCGTCTTCAAATTCCTCGGTTTCGCCGTGCTCGGCTTTGCCTGCGATGTTATTCCCAAAATCCATGACTTCAGCATCCACGATATGGCCGCCCGCTGGTTCAAGCCGCTCCTCGCCCTCTTCTTTCTACCCATCCTGATCCAATTTATTTTGAGCCCCGATCCCGGGATCTTTCGCCGCCTGAAAAGTAACCTCGACAGATTTTTTGCGTCCTTCTAGACTGTCGCCTTTATGTTCAAGCGCGCTTCGAGGAGTCCCGCTCTTGCCCTCACCGCCGGTATTGCCCTGCTGACCGGCTGTTCCGTCGGCCCCGATTACATCGCACCCTCCGTTCCGCGGGCGGCCGCTTACAAGGAATCGGGGCCCTGGAAAAAAGCGCAACCGCGCGACGATATTTCCAAGGGCGACTGGTACGCCGTTTTCCGCGATCCGAAGTTAAATGAACTGGAGGCCCAGGCCCAGGCTTCCAACCAGACCCTGCGCGCCGCGGTGGCCAGGGTCAGCGAAGCGCGGGCCGTGGCGCGGCAATCGGAAGCGAATTTCTTCCCCTCGCTCGATTTTAATGCCGATGGTTCCCGGCAGCGCGCCTCGCCGAACAACGGCACGATTGCCGCCCAATCGGGTGGCCATGCGATGCCTCAAACCTTCAACTCCGCCACAGTCGTCCCGTTCGACTTGAGCTACGAAGTCGATCTCTGGGGCAAGGTGCGTCGCGCCTTCGAGGCGTCGGGAGACCAGGCCCAGGCCAGCCTGGCCGACTACGAAAACGTCCTGCTTACCCTGAAGGCCGATGTCGCCACCACTTATTTTGCCGTCCGGACCGCCGATTCGCAGATCGACGTGCAGCGGCGCACGATCCAGTCCTATCAACAAAACCTCGACCTCACCAACAGCCGCTTCCAGGGCGGCATCAGCACGCAACTGGATGTGGAGCAGGCCAAGGCGACCCTGGCTGCGGCCCAGGCGCAACTGGCCACGCTCCAGCAAAATCGCGCGCAATTGGAACATGCCGTGGCCGTTTTGCTGGGAAAGCCGCCGGCGGCGTTTTCGCTCCGCTTTCATCCCCTCGCCACCCGGCTTCCGGCCATTCCGGCCGGCCTGCCCTCGGATTTGCTCGAACGCCGGCCCGATGTCGCGGCGGCGGAGCGCCGGGTCGCAGCCCAGAACGCCCGGATCGGCGTGGCCATTTCCGCCTACTTTCCCTCAGTGCACCTGACGGGCCAGACCGGTTTCGACAGCGGCGATCTCGGCCTCCTTTTCAATTGGGAAAGCCGCATCTGGTCCTACGGCCCCAACATTCAGTTCCCGATCTTCGAGGGAGGTCAAATCAGCGCCAATGTCAAACAGCAGAGGGCGGCCTACGAGGAAAACGTCGCCGATTACCGCCAGCAGGTTTTGGTCGCGTTTCAGGACGTGGAGGACAGCCTCAGCGCGTTGCGTTACCTGGCCCGGCAATCGGAGGCGGAAAATCGCGCCTTCACCTCCTACAAGAAGGCCCTCGAACTCACCAACGCGCGCTACACCACCGGCCTGGTCTCCTATTTTGAGGTCATCCAGGCCCAGGGCCTCGCGCTTGACGCGGAACAACTCACGGTGCAAATCGAGGGCAACCGGATCGGCGCCACGGTGCGCTTGATCAAGGCCCTGGGCGGCGGCTGGGCCGACTCGACCATCACAAAGCCTGACCACGGAAATCATATCGCCGCTCCGTCGGCTGCTCCCACGGTTCTGGGCCCGGCAGGCGGATCACCTCTTCCGGCGGCCCATCCGTAAGGTTTGAAAAGAACCGGAGCGGCCTAAAGATGTTTGCGCATTTCCCCTTCGAGAGCATTTTTAGCTAGCAGTGCGTTGGATCGGGTGAGTCGAAAAGCCAACTGCGGTCCCTACCGCGACCATTATTCAAGCGGCCTCTTGCCAAGGAGAAAAAACATATCCGCCATGCCCAGTCGTTTGACCGGATGAAGTCCACGGGGTTCCCAAAGATAATACGGTTCGACGAGCGAGTGAACCTTCGCAGACACGTTGATCCGACCGGGATCGCCGCTTGATTCCATGCGGCTGGCGAAGTTGACGGTGGTTCCCCAGACATCGTAGCTAAATTTTTGCTTTCCTATCACCCCCGCCACCAAAGGCCCCGTGTGGATGCCGATACGAATGCGCCATTCATCCGGCCCGGCCAGATGGGATATCCTCGGGGTGGATTCAAGAATCTGTAAAGCCGCGTCGCAGGCGGCGCGGATCGGATCGTCAAGGGACTCTGGAACGCCGGCTACGGCCATGTACGAATCGCCGATGGTCTTTATTTTTTCCAATCCATACGAGGCAATGATCCGGTCGAATTCCGTGAAATAGGCATCCAAACGGCTGACCACTTCTTCCGGAGCGAGGTGCGCCGTGAGCTGACTGAAAGATTCGAAATCAGTGAACAGCACCGCCGCATTTTCAAAATGGACTGGTCGGACAAAACCATTGCGCTTCAATTCGCTGGCGACTTTCTGCGGAAGAATGCTTTGAAGGAGGCGTACGTTATCCGCCAGCGCCGTCTTCAGAACGCCTTCGAAGTATTGATACATGGCAGTCTGGTGGGCGCGGCTCTGGTTCAATACGATCTCGTCCGCCGTTGCCCCCCAAGCGGGTAGATTTTCGCGCACAGCTTCCAGCAATAACTCACGCATGACGCTTTCCGAATCGAGAAAGAAGGCGACGGTAAATCCCTGTTTCTCATAATCAAAACTGTCAAACATCGCACGCATGGCGTTGAAAAGTAGCTTTTGGCTTTCGGGAGTTCCGTCACGCAGGTCCAACAGCCGGGAAAGGAAAATCCTGTTGTAGCCCACAAAGCCGGAGTCTTCGTAAGAGAACTTCGCCATGGTTTCGCACCATTTTTTAAAAAGATTGTATGCCGGCAAGGTTTCTTCCTCGCCAATCGCGAATTCATGGCGGACCTGCTCGATCATTTCCCTTGTCAGTTCCCGCGCCTGAATGTCTTTGAAGACCTCCTGCAACACCTCATCTGGTTTTTGCAACTCCGCCAAGAGATGGACGAGAAAATACTTCGCAATTAATCGCGCAACGGCATGCCTCACCGGGACGCTGGGAATGGTCGCATCACTCATATTGCCGTGTCGGGGCGGTTTTAAGAACCACGATGGAACGGGCCGCAACGAGGTAGCTGGAGCTTGCCAGGGGAGGCTCGAAACCTGGTTCCGAGAAATCGTCCGGGCTGACGAGGGATGTGTCGGCGACGCGCAACCAGTTCCGCGGATTGCCTTCCTGGACTTCGAAGATGTGCTCTTCCCAGTGGACGTTAACCATGACGTAGAGGTCATCGTCTCCAAGGGAAGCACCACGGAGGCAGTAGGCAAAGCGGCGGGACTGAGGTCCGAAATCGACAGGACCGGCAGGTCCATACCAGGAAACGTCGTCGCGCCAGTAGGTGGGACGTCCGATGGAAGGGTGCGCTTTGCGGAACGCAATCATGAGCTTGAAAAAGCGGAAGAATTCGCGGTTCCGCCCGAGCCGGTCCCAGTCGAGCCAGGTCGTCAGGTTGTCCTGATTATAGGGATTATTATTGCCGTGGAGCGTATGTAAAAATTCGTCCCCGGCGAGGATCATGGGCGTTCCCTGGGCGAGAAGAAGCAGGGCGCAGAAATTCCTGGCCTGCTTGAGGCGCAAGGCGAGGACGCCGGCGGGAGCGCCCCGTTCGCCCTCATGACCGCAGTTCCAGCTCAGATTTTCATCGTAACCGTCGGTATTGCCATGTCCGTTGGATTCGTTGTGCTTGTGATTGTAGGCGACGAGGTCGTGCAAACAGAAGCCGTCGTGGGCGGTGATGAAGTTGATGCTCTGGTGCGGGCGATAGGTCCGGTAGAGTTTGTCGGGGAAGAGATCGTCGCTGCCGTAAAGGCGCTGCATCGCGGCGCCCACCTTGCCCGCGTCGCCCTTGACGAACGCGCGAATGTCGTCGCGAAATTGTCCGTTCCATTGAGTCCAATCCAGGCCGGGGAAGGCGCGGCCCAGTTGATAGCTGCCGATGTCCCAAGATTCGGCGACGAGTCGCACGTCGAGCACGCGCGCAAGGTAGCTGATTTCCACGATGAGGGGAGCATCGACTGTGACCATCGTCCCGGTGGCGGATCGGGAAAAAATGGAGGCCAAATCAAAGCGAAAGCCGTCGACGCCCATTTTACGCGCCCAAAAGCGGAGGCTTTCCAACACGAGCGCCCGTCCCGCCAAGTAGCCCGTGCGGAGGGTGTTGCCGCACCCCGTGTCGTTGAGGTAGCGCCGATGATCGCGGGCGAGCAGGTAATAGCTTTTATTGTCAATGCCGCGAAGACTGTAGGTGGGCCCGTGTTCGTCGCCCTCGCTGGTGTGGTTGTAGACGACATCGAGCCAGACTTCGATTCCGGCGGCGTGAAACGTCCGGACCATTTCCCGGAATTCGTCAAAGGCGTCGCCCGAGGCGTATTGCCGGTGCGGGGAGAAAAAATTGAGGGTCATGTAACCCCAGTAGTTTCCCTCCTGCGGGTCGAATTGATGCACGGGCATCAACTCGACGACGGTGATGCCGAGTTCCTGAAGATAGGGGATCTTTTCGATCAGGCCCGCGAAGGTGCCGCGCCGGGACGGCGTGACGCCCGAGTTCGGATTGGCGGTGAAGCCTTTGACGTGCAACTCGTAGACGATCGGGTCGGGCCCGTGAGGCAGCGGCGCCATGTCGCTGAGGGCGCGCGCCTGGTGCGGCATGAGCAAGACTCCGAGCGGAGCCGCGCCGTCGGTTGGCCCCGGCTGTTCGCAGGCGCGGCGGCTGAAGCCGGGCGGGAAAAAGACCTCCGGGGCGTAGGGATCGAGGAGGATTTTTTGGGGGTCAAAGCGATGGCCCCGCTCCGGGTCGTGCGGACCGTCGATCCGATAGGCGTAAAGGGTGGCTCCGTTTAACGCATCAATCGGAATGCGGCAGTGCCAGATGTGGACGGTTTTGTGTACCGGATGTTGGAGTTCAAAGGTGAAGGCGGGCGTGACGACATCCTCCCGGCGATAGCAGAGCAGGGTCACGCGCGTCGCGTATCTCGAAAAGAGCGCGAAGTTGAATGCCTTCTCCGACTCGATCCATGTGACCCCGAACGGCCATGCATTTCCGGCGGGAAAGCCTGCAAATATTTTCTGAACAGGCATTGCCCTTAAGGTTGGACTGAGGCCCGCAGGATTCAAGAACTTCGAGCCGGGTCCCAAGAACGGAAGGGAACACTACACCGGCCTATCTCGAAGCAAGTTGTACGAGTTGGCAAATAAGCGAGCAATTCGATCCGTGTCCATCAGGACGCCGGGGCAGATTCGCGGAACAAGGTTGTTTCACTTGGCGTCGATCTTGGCCTTCCTTGAAAAATGTGAAAGGGCCGGAACGGACACTTGCGCCGGAAACGTAGAGTCGCCTCAAAAACGGTGACGAGCCGCGTCTTCTTCTAAAACTGGTTTTTCCTTAATCTCGTTCGGGTTAATTCCCCGCCGCTTGCGGCGTTCTTTTCATAATCTGAAATTGTTCCCCAATACCCCGCTGCTTGCGGCGGGGTTCTTTATTGAACATGACTTGCTTCGCGGTTTTCGCGCGGGCGCGCGTGAGCTTCCCTCTTAATAAGCTCTTTCCCGGCTATTGACTGTAGTCGTCTGCGCATCCTGTGTTGCTTAACTCTTGGTGCTAAGCTGTTAACGCAACGAGTTTTCAAAATTATTCAAGAAACGTTAAGAATCAGTCCTTCTGCCAAGCACGGATTCGACGATAAAGATGCCAGTTTGTTTCCGGAGCTCCATACTTCTTGCTCTTCAAGCGAATATGACCGTTCTTCGCGTTGAACTCTTCCAATGTGAGTTTCCGGCGCGCTAGGTAGGCGTGGATCGGTTTGTTTGCAGTCCTGCGAAAGTCATTGGGATCGGGCGGCGTCCATCCATCCGGTACCGAACCGTGCTGGTTGAACCAGGCGCGCCTGCGCTCCCGCTTCTTTCACATCTTGTCCCATTCTCGTGGAAAGCGGGCCTTCTGCTCATTCCAAAGGTTGATGTCCAACTTTGAGTGCAGGCAAGCTACGAACTCGTCCAAGCGATCCAGAGTCTCCGTTTGGACATCGATGCGGTACAGCAGCTTCCATAAAACCAGCATGTAATGCCGGTTCGGGCGCTCAGAGCGTATCGGTTGAGGTTTGGTGGCTTCAAGTCCCTCCACCGGCACTCTCCTCGCAATCCGCATTTCAGGTACAACCCAAATTCGACTTCACATCGCGGCCTTGACCTGGTTTGAAAGCGCGCCCTAGTTTAAGGCGTGAACCACCTCGCTTCCATTCTCGGCCTGTGGAACGACGAGGCGTTTGCCAGGCAGCTTTTTTTGGGCATCGGGTTTTTGGGCCTTGTCCTGATCATCCTCCAGGCGATCTTCGGCGTGTTCGCCGGCCATGACGGGGACACCAGTTCCAGCGGCAGCGTCGATCTGCAGGGAGGCCACGGCGGCGGCGGAAGCGTTGTTTCGATCAAGACCGTCTCCGCGATGCTGCTCGGTTTTGGATTCGGAGGGGCCCTCTTCGAAGAAAACGGCTTTTCGGCGGGCGTTTCCGCGCTCGGCGGCATCGGCATCGGCGTGCTGATCGGCGGCGCTTATTTCGCCCTGATGAATTCGCTCTACCGGCTGCGCTCCGACGGGACGTCCGTCCTGGCCGAAGCGGTCAATCGCAGCGGAACGGTTTATTTGCGCATTCCGGGCAATGTCTCCGGCGCGGGGGAGATCCAGGTCGCCTTTGGCGGCCGCTTGCAAAATGTCCGGGCCTATACCCGCGGGCTGGAACTTCCCACCGGCACGGCGGTGCGCGTCGTGGCCCTGCATGGCGGCCAGGCGCTGCTGGTCGAGAAACTTTCGTAGTCACCCAATCACCATCGGAGAAGAAAAAATGGATCTTATTTACATGGCGCTTAGCGGCGGGGTGGTCCTGCTGCTGTTCACGGCCTTCATCGGCTTTCTCACCCGGTACAAACGGTGTCCTTCGGACCGCGTGCTGGTCGTTTACGGGCGCGTGGGCGAGGGCCGCAGCGCGCGATGCATGCACGGCGGCGCGGCCTTCATCATGCCCGATCATCCAGGACTATCAGTTCCTCGATTTGCGCCCGATGTCGATCGACATCCAGTTGAACAACGCGCTCTCGAAGCAGAACATCCGCGTGAGCGTGCCGTCCACTTTCACCATCGGCATCACGACCGATCCGGACAAAATGGGCAACGCCGCCGAACGGCTGCTCGGGTTCAACACCGCCCAGATCACGCAGCTCGCCAAGGAAATCATCTTCGGCCAGATGCGCCAGGTGGTCGCCACCATGCGGATCGAGGAAATCAACGCCGACCGCGACCAGTTGATCATCGCCATCACGAACAATGTCAGCACCGAGCTGGAAAAAGTCGGGCTGCGCCTCATCAACGTCAACATTCAGGACGTGACCGACGAGTCGGGCTACATCGAGGCCCTCGGCAAGGAGGCCTCCGCCAAGGCCATCGCCGACGCCAAGATCAAGGTCGCCCAAGCCGAGCGCGACGCCGAAATCGGCAAGGCCGTCGCCGACAAGGAAATGACCGTCAGCGTCGCCAGCGCCCAGGCCGACGCCACCCAGGGCAAGAACATGGCCCAGCAGCAGATCGCCCAGTCGAATTCCGATTTGCGCATCAAGCAGGCCGAGGCCGCGCGCACCGCGCAGGTCGCCGAAAACGTGGCCAAGGCCGACGTCGAGCGCCAGACCTTCGACGCCGAGGGCAAGGCCCAGGAGGCGCGCGCCGAGATGCAGCGCAAGCAGCAGTACGCCGAGCGGATCGTGCCGGCCGAAATCGCGAAGGACGCCATCGTCGTGCAGTCCCAGGCTGCGGCGCAGCAGGTGACCATCGCGGCGGAAGCCGAAGGCAAGCGCATGATCGTCATCCAGCAAGCCGAGGCGGTCGCCGCCGAGTCGGAGGCCAAGAAAATCATGGCCATCAAACAGGCGGAAGGCTGGGGCATCAAGGCCGTCCTCGAAGGCCGCGCCGAGGGCTTCCGCCAACTGGTCGCCTCCGCCGGGGGCAACGCCAGCGAGGCCGTGGTCGTCCTCGTGGCGGACCAACTCCCCGCCATGATCGATTCCCAGATGAAGGGCATCTCCAACCTCAAGATCGACAAGGTCATCGTCTGGGGCGGCGGCGAACAGGGCGCCAAGGGAGGCATCTCGACCCTGCTCAGGGACCTCATCACCGGCCTTCCGCCCGTGACTGACTTGGCCAAAGCCGCCGGCATCGAATTGCCGCCCGTCCTCGGCCGCGTCCAGACGGAGGCCTCGACCGCGAGCTTCACGCAGCCCTCCGCGCCGCCGCCCCAGGGGTAGGGACGGCAGTCTCTGCCGTCCCATTTATTTTGGGACGCGAAGGGATTGGCCTCCCGGCCTTTTCCAGTCAGAGGACCGGAGTATCTTTTGCGCTGTCGCGCAGGAATTCGCGTCCCTACCTGGTAGCGAGATTCGCTGTCGGGATTCCCTTCCAGGCCAACGAGAAGCGGCGGACTCAACCGCGCCGACCTTGCCCAATCGCGCAAGCCGGGGCATACTAGGGAACCATGAGGCTCTTATGTCTCCCTTTACCACAACACTCATCGAGTGGGGCGCAACCCTGCTTTCGCTCCTCGGTTTCTGGCTTTGCATCCGGCACCGGTCGAGCTGCTTTGTGGTCTTCCTCGTGGCCGACCTCGGGTGGTTCGCCTCGGCGTGGATGAATTCCCACACCTCCCTTCTGGCGCAGCAAAGCGTCTACATTCTGCTCAACGTCGTCGGCTACGTGATGTGGCGCAAAGACGAGCGTCTTCGAGAAGAGCTTGAGCGCATCGAAACGCGCGAGCTGGAAGTCGCCGCCGTCGAAGAAGAAGTATTGATTCCGAGTTCCGAGACTTGAGACTCAGGTCTTCGTCTTGAAGAATTGCCCGATCCGGTCGGCGACAAATTCAAGCATCTCCCGCGTGAGGCCGGGATAGACGCCGATGAAGAGCGTCTGGTTCATGATCGTATCGGTGCCGGTCAGTTCGCCGTGGACGCGGCGCGGGATGTCCTCGAAGCCGGGCTGCTTGAGGATGTTCCCGGCGAAGACGAGGCGCGTTTCGATTTTCGCCTCCTCCAGGAACATGATGAAATCGCGCCGCTTGATATGCGGCTTGAGCGTGATCGGAAAGCCGAACCACGACGGATTCGCCTTGGGATGGACCACGGGCATGACGATATGCTCCTGCCATTGCTTGAGCCGCTCGAAATAAAACGCGGCGTTTTTGCGGCGCGCGGCGATGAAGGCCGGAAGCTTCTTGAATTGCGCGCAGCCGATCGCGGCCTGCATGTCGCTGACCTTGAAATTATAGCCGAGGTTCGAGTAGATGTACTTGTGGTCGTAGCCGTGGGGAAGCGAGCCGAGCTGCCAGTCGAACCGCTTGCCGCAGGTGTCGCTCACGCCCGGCTCGCACCAGCAATCGCGGCCCCAGTCGCGCACGGAGAGGCATGTCTTGCGCACGCCGCCCTGGTTGACGACGACCATGCCGCCCTCGCCGAGGGTCATGTGATGCGCGGGATAAAACGAAATGGACGACATCGCGCCGAACGTGCCGACGAGCTTGCCGTCCCAGGTCGAGCCGAGCGCGTCGCAGCCGTCTTCGAGCAGCCAGAGATTGTGCTTCTTCGCGATCGCCACGAGCGCGTCGAGATCGCACGGAATGCCGACCGTGTGCGGGACAAAAATCGCGCGCGTCTTCGGTCCGATGGCCGCTTCGATCTGCGCGGCATCGATGTCGTAAACGCCCGGCTGGCAATCGACGAAGACCGGCATGAGTCCGTTCTGCACCAGCGGCGTGAGCGTCGTCGGGAAAGTGACCGCCGGAGTGATGACCTCGTCGCCGCGCCGCAGGCCGTCCTCGATTTGCGGGCTGAGCAGCGTGGCGATCATGAGCAGGTTCGCCGACGAGCCCGAGTTGACGAGATAGGCCGCGTTGCTGCCGAAATAGTCGCGCATCTGCTTCTCGAACTGGTTCGCGAAAGGGCCCGCCGTCAGCCAGAATTGCAGAATGCTCTCGACGCCGAGGCGCATTTCCTCGTCGTCATAAACGCGGCCCGCGTAGGGGATCTTGGTTTCGCCCGGCACGAACGGCTTCGGCGCGTGGGCCACTTCGTGATAGCGCGAGACCAGGCGCAAAATCTCTTCGCGCAGTTGCGGAGCGGTGGCGTCGGATGGATTCATGGTGTCGCGGATGGATTATCGCATGCCGCCGTGCGATGTAAAATGAGACTTATAGGGCTCGTGGGACCTATAGGTCTTATAAGTCCTATAAGTCCCATGGGCCACCAGAAAGATAAGAAGTGCGACGGCCCCGGACCGCCGCTACATTGAAGGGATGATCTCCCCGGCGCAGGACTCGTTGCGCGATCTACTCCGGCAAGCGCGTGCTGGTCACCGGCCACACCGGCTTCAAGGGCGCGTGGCTTTGCGAATGGCTGCTCGGCCTCGGCGCGGACGTGCACGGCCTGGCGCTGCCGCCGCTGAAGCCTTCGCTTTTCGAGGCGCTGGAGTTGGACGCGGATGAATCCATCACAACGTGCTCGATATTCGCGATGCCGCCGCGTTGGCGGATAATATAAGGGAAGTGCGGCCCGATTTTATTTTCCACCTCGCGGCGCAGGCGCTCGTGCGCGTCTCCTACCGCGAGCCGGTGCCGACTTTCGCCACCAACGCGCTCGGCACGGCCCATCTGCTCGAAGCGGTGCGCGTGTCGAATCTCCCCTGCACCATCGTCGTGGTCACGACCGACAAATGCTACGAGAACGACGGGCGCGCACGCAGCTTCAAGGAAAGCGATCCGCTCGGCGGCCACGATCCCTACAGCGCGAGCAAGGCGGCGGCGGAATTCGTCGTGGCCTCGTATCGCGATTCGTTTTTTTCGCACGGCACGGATGTCGCGCTCGCCTCCGCGCGCGCGGGCAACGTCATCGGCGGCGGCGACTGGGCCGAGGACCGGCTCGTGCCCGACTGCATTCGCGCGCTTTCCGCCGGCAAACCGGTCCCGGTGCGAAATCCCGAATTTCACGCGGCCCTGGCAGCATGTGCTGGAGCCGCTCGGCGGTTATCTTCTGCTCGGCGCAAAGCTCGAAGAAGCGCGGCGGAAAAAATCAGCGGAGGAAATCGCCCGTTACGCGCAGGCGTTAATTTCGGCCCCGAGCCTGACGCGAACCGCAGCGTGCGCGATCTCGTCGAGGAAGTTTTGCGCCACTGGCCCGGCGCGTGGGAGCAAGTCCCCCAGGAAAAACATCTGAAGGAAGCGCCGCTGCTGAGCCTCGCCATCGACAAGGCGCGGGAGACCCTCGGCTGGCGCCCGCGCTGGGATTTCGCGGAGACGGTCCGCCAGACCGTTTACTGGTACCGCGATTATTTCGCCCGCGCGCAAAAAACTCCTCGCCCGCGATGATCGATTTCACCCAGAAGCAGATCGATGCGTACACGAAAAGCCTCTAATAAAAATCCGTCATCCTGAGCTTGTCGAAGGATCAGTTCAGTTGCCTTTTTTGGGTGGCCCGGGCTACTTGTTGCCCGGGCGCGCAAAGCGCGCAGGAAGCGATCTGTTCGGGGTATTAAGGGTCGCTTCTTGTGACCTCGCAATGCGAGGTCACCCGGACAACAAGTTGTCCGGGCCACCCGATAAGCGCGCCGTCGCCCGGAGGTCGACGGCTACCAGGGAATCCGCTACCAAAGTTTCCACGGCGCCTTGCCGTCGTTCCAGAGCTTGTTGAGCATTTCCATTTCGCGCGGGTTGTCCATGCATTGCCAGAAATCGTCGTGGCGGAACGCGTGGAGCTTTCCGGCTTCGGCGAGCCTGGGCAGCGCGTCAAACTCGAAGATGCTGCTGTCGCCGGCGAGGTATTCGCCGATCTTTTTATTGACCACAAGAAAGCCGCCGTTGACGTAGCCGGCCTCGCTGTCGGGTTTTTCGCGAAAGCTGGTGATCACGTCGCCGGAAAGGCCCAATTCGCCGAAGCGTCCGCTGGGGCGCACGGCGGTCAGCGTGGCCAGTCCCCCGCGGGCGCGATGGAATTGGATCAAGTCCGGCACGGGCACGTTGCAAAGTCCGTCGCCGTAGGTGAGGAGAAATTCGTCGTCCGGAATGTGGGCGAGGGCCCGGCGGACGCGCCCGCCCGTCTGCGTGGCCAGGCCGGTGTCCAGGAGCGTGACCTGCCAGTCCTCCTCGCCATGCTGGTTATGATAGGTGATTAAGGGCGCGGGCCCGAGCCGCAGGGTCACGTCGCTGCAATGCCATTGGTAGTGATAAAAATATTCCTTGATGACATCGGCCTTGTAGCCGAGGCAAAGGATGAATTCCTTGAACCCGAAATGAGCGTAGAATTTCATGATGTGCCAGAGAATGGGGCGGTTCCCGATCGGCACCATCGGCTTGGGCCGAAATTCGGTCTCCTCACGCAGGCGCGTGCCGAGTCCGCCGCAGAGAATGACGACTTTCATGGCGAGGAAAAACCTTTCACGGTTTCCGGCTCGAAATTGATCCGTTCCAGTTCGACCACGTGAGGACGTTTCTGGACCTGGGTGTGGATGGCGCCGATATACTCGCCGAGAATGCCGATGAAGAAAAGCTGCACCGAACCGAAAAAGAAAAGCCCGATCACGAGCGGCGCCAGCCCGAGGCTGAATATGTCCCAGTAAAGCAGCTTGAAAATCAGGTAGCCGAGCGCGACAAGGAGGCTCAGGAACGAGACGGCGAAACCGAGCATGGTGGCCAGCCGCAACGGCACCTTCGAATGGTTCGTGATGCCGAGCATCGCCATGTCGTAGAGCCGATAAAAATTGTTGCTGGTGATCCCGCGCTTGCGCACCGGCTGGTGATACGGAATCTTCGCCACCGGAAAGCCGATTTCGGAAACCAGGCCGCGGAAATAGGGATAGGGATCGTCGATCTCCGCCAGAATATCGATGAATCGGCGATCGTAGAGCCCGAACCCGGTCGCGTTCTTGTTGAGTTCGATTTCAGCCAGGCGGCCGACCATTTCATAATAAAGTTTGCGGATGGCAAAGAAGACCGGCGATTCGTCGCTCTCCTCCTTCACCGCGATGACGACCAGGAATCCCTCCTCCCACTTTTTGATGAATTCCTTGATCAGCTCGGGCGGGTCCTGCAAATCGGAGACGAGGCTGATGACCGCGTCCCCCCGCGCATGGATCATCGCATGGTAAGGCGAACGGATGTGGCCGAAGTTGCGCGCGTTGACGATGACCTTGACGTTTTTGTCCTGCGCCGCGATCTGCCGCAGGATGGCCACGGTGCCGTCCTTCGAGGCGTTGTCGATGAAGATATGCTCGTAGCGGTAGCGGCCGATTTCCTGGAAAACCTTTTTGACCTGCTCGTAACATTCCCGGACGTTTTCCTCCTCGTTGTAGCAACCGCTGACGACGCTGATGAGCTTTTCCCCCGCCGGACGGGCGGCGGGAGAAGAGGAGGCGAGGCAGGCGGAGGGACGTTCCAAAGTGTGATCCTTAAGCTGTGACCGGCTCCACTCCTACCAAATAGGCCCCGAAACCGCAACGCCGGTCGTCATCGGCGCTTCACTCTTTCGGGCACATAGGGTGTCAGGTCGATCGTCGGCCCATCGCGGGAGCTGAGGGTCATCCTGAGCGGATGCAGGCTTTCCAGCGTGATGAATTTGAGATCGGGCTGTTCCGCCATCAGGGCCGCTTTCTGGCTCGGGAGAAAGGCTCCGAAAGGATAGAACGCGTAGGTCTTGGTATAAACCTGGTCCCGTGGGACCGTCGGCGAATAACCCCAGATGTTCACCACGCCGGCCATGGCGGCATAATTATAGGTGCCCATGAGACTGTAGGGCTCATCGAACCGATCGTCCAGGTAGAGATCGAACGGGATGATCACCGCGATGCGGCCCGTCGGTTTCAGCAGCGGGCGCACCTGGCCCCAATACCGCTCGAACCCGCCGGTCATGATGAGCTCCCGGTCCCAGTTCATCGGGTTGAAGGTCGGCGGCAGGGGATAAAACACCATCGGAATAACCATGACGCAGGTTCCGTAAACAGCCGTGAGCCGCCGCACCGGCGCCGTCAGCCCGGGCGGCCGGACGAGCAGGAAAAGATGCATGAAAAACTGGAACTGGACGAGCTCGCGAAACGGCCAGCGCATTGATCGGAACAGCGGCAGCCGCATCATGACCTCCGAGATCCAAACCGGACGGCAGATCAGGACCGCGACGAAGATCATCATCAGGAGGGTCACCACCTCCAGCCCGCGCCATTTCGTCCGGCCGACCAAAGCGGGCAGCAGGCACCAGGCGGCCGCACTGGACCCCAGGGCGAGTGTATAGGTGACATGGGGATTCACCGGCGGATGGATCAGCCAGAGCGCCATGCCCAGAAACAGGGAGGTCGGGAACTCCATGCCGGGAATGTTGTTGTCCTGCATGTCCTCCAGCGGCACACCCTGCGCGCGCACGCTGGCGAAAAAGCCCTCAAGCATGGGGACAAGCAGCGGGAGAATCACCGCCACAGCCACGGCATAACCGATCAGCCAGTTCCCCAGCGGAAGCCAGGACCGGCGGCTGATGCTCATGCCCAGCGCGAAAAGAGACAAAAAAATACTGCTCGAAACGGTGGGCGAAAGATGTCCGCCCAGGATCTGATGCATGGAAAACAGCGCGACCAGACCCACGCCCTGGCGCCACGTTTTTTGCAAAATTCCAAGCGCCAGCCACGGCAGGGCGCTCTGGTTGCCCAGAAAAGTAAGCCAGCTCGCGCCCGTGGTCAGCGCGATCATCGTATAGGTGAAGCTCAGGGCGTAAAACATGATCCAGCCGTCGCTGATCTTCAGGTCCATTTCCCGCCGCAGATAATGGGCCAGCGTGACGAACCCCGCCGTCGCCAGCATGAACAGCCCGAAGGCGTCCACGTCGATGATCGCGCAGTGAAAGGGCGTCCCGGCCAGCAGCGACGCGGCCAGGTAAAGCGGATGCCAGGCGAAATAGCACGGGTCCCGCAGCAAATCGTAGCCTCCCCCAAAAAGATGTTCCGAGATAAATGGGGATCGGCCGGAGAGAAGATTTTTTCCCACTTCCGTGAAGAAGGACAACCCGCCGTCGAGATTGTCGTCGGTCAGAAAAAAATAAGGACGCCACCATTGCAACGCCGCAAAAATCAGCGCGGAAGCCAGGAGGCTCTTCCGCAGCAAAACCAGCCGGCTGGTTTGTTTGTTGATTCCCTCTCCCGGTTCTGGCGCAATCACAACGGGAGTATTAGAATCAATCTCGTGGCGCGCAAACCCCAAAAAAGCCTCTTTGCTCTTCCGGCCGGCGACCTCGGCGCACATCCTCCGCGACGCGGCGGCGGACTTGGACGAACTGCGCGGCAAAAGCGTGTTCCTCACGGGCGGCACCGGCTTTTTCGGCAAGTGGCTGCTGGCGGCTCTCTGCCACGCCGACGCCGGACTCGGCCTGGGCCTGCGCCTGACGGTGCTCTCCCGCGATCCCGCGTCGTTCCTCCAGCGCCACCCGGAGGCGGCCTCGATCCCCGCGCTTCTCTTCGAGCAAGGTCACATCGCCGACTTTCCCCTCGCCGGCCATCGCCCCGATTACATCCTCCACGCGGCGGCCGACACCACGGCCTTCACGACCGACGTCGAAGAGCGGGAACGCTCGCGCGCCATCATCGAGGGCACGCGCCACGTCCTCGATCTTGCGCGAAAAAGCCGCGCACAGCGGCTGCTCCACGTAAGTTCCGGCGCGGTTTACGGCGCCTGGGCGGGACGCCCCTCGGGCGCGAAAGAGGAGGACTACGACAACGCCCAGCCCCTCACTCCCTACGCCGCCGCCAAGCGCGAAGCGGAACGTCTTTGCGGGGAATCGGACGTCGATTTCGTCACGGCCCGCGCCTTTGCCTTTCTCGGCCCTTATCTTCCGCTCGACGCCCATTTCGCCGCGGGAAACTTTCTGCGCGATGCGCGCCGCGGCGGCCCGGTCCTCGTTCGCGGCGACGGCGCCGCCCTGCGCTCCTATCTTCATCCCGCCGATCTTGTCGTCTGGCTGCTGCGCATTCTCCTGCGCGGCTGGCGCGCCCGCGCCTACAACGTCGGCTCGGATGAGGCCGTCACCACCGCGCAACTCGCCGGCCTCATCGCCGAAGCCGCCCGGCATGGGAACCGGCCCGCGCCCGAAGTCATCATCCAATCCGCGCAGCCGCAAGGCCCGCAAAATATCTACCTGCCCGGCATCACCCGCGCCCGCGCCGAACTGAATCTCGACGTGGCCATTCCGCTCCGGGACGCCATCGCGCGGACCCTGGAGTTTCTCGCGCAACCCGCTTAGTCGTGCAGCCCGTTTTGCCACCAAGAAAATGAATAGTCAGTCTGGGCGGATCATGAAAACCAAACCAATTCGATACCTGGACGTGGCGCGTCAGGAATATGAAGCCGAGATCGACTATCTCATCCACAATGGCATGGGTGATCGCGCCCTGCGCTTCCAAGCTGAAATTGACAAAGCTGAAAATGACATCCGAAAGAAACCGGACGGCTATGGCTTTATTGAAGGTTATCGTTCCTACGGCCCGACAAAAAAGGAGAAGTATCGTGTTAGCTACATTGAGACCGACGATGAAATTATTGTCGTTGCCGTGTATTATACCGGCTTGGCCGATCCCTATTATTGGATCGGGCGTTGATGTTTCTTTGCGGCTGGTTTGACCGCCTTAAGCCTTCGCTTGATACTCTCCCGAACTTCTTCCGCGCTGTATGTAACGGCAGTCCCATTGCGAACCGACTCCACCCTCCGCGCCATCTCTTCGGGAGACGGTGGGAGACGGTGTCCCCACTCCAGCTTCTTCCACAAACGGCCCAGCAAAATCCTCTGCTTCGCCTTGGGAAGCGCCAAAGCCTGTTCCATCACGCGATTTGCCGCGGCGGCTGTCATCAGGCTTAAATTCCTCCAAAAAAGTCTCCGGTCAAGGCCGAAGCGAAGCGGTCTCCGTTAATAACGCCTCGCACGCCGCCACCACATCGCGCGCCTCGATTTCATTCATCGTCCGCTTTCTCACGCGGGCATCGCGCTCCGCGACGTCTTCCGCCCAAACATAACCGGGGCTCGTCACGATTCGATACGGCGCCCGCCACGGATGCCAGTGGTCCTCGATAGTGGGGCCGAACAGCGCGACCACGGGACATTGACACGCCGCGGCCAGGTGCATCGTCGCGGTGTCGAGCCCGACGTAAATCCGCGCGCGATAAAGCAGCCCCGCCACCTGGCTCCAATCGGCTTGGCCCAACGTGCACAGCGCGCCGGGGCCGAGGCGATCGCGCAACCAGGCTGCCTCCCCGATTTCGTATTCCGACGCGCCGGAAGTAATAACCAGGGCGCCGAACCTTTCCAGCAGATGACGTCCCACTTCTTCCCAACCCTCCCGATGCCAGCGGCTCTTTCCCTGCCGCTTGCCGATCTGCATCACGGCGAACGGGCCCAGTTGCTCGGCAGGCGCCCAGCTTCGCGCGAACTCCCGCTCAAAGCACAGGGGCGGAATCGGCGAAGCCAGCGGCAGGAACTCCGCGACGGAATAAAAATCCTTTTCCACGCGATGACACGTCCGCCAATCGGACTTGGAAATCTTGCAGCCGGCTTTCTTCGCCGTGAACTCCATCCATGGGTCGCTCGATTTGACCGAAAATCGGCGGCGAGCCTGAGAAAGGCGCAGCATATTCAAGCCCCGCCGCCCGTCGCCCAACTCGAAGGCGTAGTCGAATCGATGCGTATAGATTTCCCAGATCGTCTTGAGCTCCTTCCACAAATCGCCCAAACGCCGCTCATGCTTCTCGACCGCCGCGACAGTCAGGATGCGGGAGATGCTCGGGCACCCCGCTAAAATTCCCTCACAACCGCGACGCACCACAACCCAGATTTCCGCCCCGGGATAGTCGCGCCGGATCGCCATGATCGTGGGCGTCAGGATCAGCGTATCGCCGATATGCTTCGGCTTGACGAGGAGGATGCGCATGCGGTGCGCTACTTTCTGCGATCGGACGGGAGTATGTCCAAGACTTTGATTTGGCGGTCGGCTCCGTCGATCCAGTATTTTAGCGCATATTTTGCCGAGACATTGATATGAACTTGGCGTCCGAATGGGTCAACCTCTGAATAGTCAGAGTTATTGTGGGGAAAGTCCCGAATCTGTTGCATCCGCTTCCAGACCGCAGCCTGTTCCTTACGACTGAGCCTGCCGACAAACTCGATAACATCGTAATCGATAAGGAGCGCAAAAGGCTTCACTCGGGCCGCTCGTTCTCGCCCAGGGAAAATCTCTTTTCAAACTCTTCCATGGTGACCCAATGAGAAGGATCTTTATCATCGATTTTCCGCGCCAGCGCAGCCATGTAATCAGGATCTTTTCGATCTTCAATCGCAATCAGGAAAGCCATAATGTGACGACGCTTAGCGTCATCCAACCCCGCCAGTTCCTGCTTGATGGCCTCAATACTCATGAATTGAATTTATCCCTGCCGGATGGAATCGCAAGACGGTTCTCTTGACCGCGCCATGCCGCCGTCCGCCGGCTTTACGCCCCCACCAGCGTTCCGATCTTCCGGCCCAGCACCACCGACCGCAGGTTGCCCGGCTTGAACATATCGAAAACGACAATCGGCACCTCGTTGTCCATGCAGAGCGCGAACGCGGTCGAATCCATCACCCGCAACCGGCCCTTCAGAGCGTCCGCGTAGCTCAGGCGCTCGAAGCGCGTCGCCTTCGGATTCTTGCGCGGATCGCTGTCGTAGACGCCGTCGACCTTCGTCGCCTTGAGCAAAATCTCCGCGCCAAGTTCGCTTGCGCGCAATGCCGCGGCCGTGTCGGTCGAGAAAAAGGGGTTGCCCGTGCCCGCCACGAAAATCACCACGCGCCCCTTTTCGAGATGCCGCACCGCGCGCCGCCGGATGAACGGCTCGGCCACATTCTTCACCTCGATGGCGGTCTGCACGCGCGTGTTCACGCCGGCCTTCTCGAGCGCCTCCTGCAATGCCATCCCGTTGATGATCGTCGCCAGCATCCCCATGTAATCGGCCGTGCTGCGGTCCATGCCGCGATTGGCCGACGTGATGCCGCGCCAGATGTTGCCGCCGCCGATGACCACCGCCACCTGCACGCCCATCGCGTGAATCTCCGCGACCTCGAGCGCGATCTTTTCCGTCACCTTCGCGTCGATGACCTCCTTCTCGCCGGCCAGCACCTCGCCGCTCAATTTGAGAATGATCCGTTTGTAAACGGGCTTTTGCACGACGCGTCGCTTGGCCAGGCGGTTGGACATAGGTTTTGCGAAATATAGCGGCTGGCCGTTCGTTGTCGATAGGGACGTATGTTTGGTCATCCTCGGGTGGCCCGGGCTACTTGTTGCCCGGGTCGCCGAAGGCGACAGGAAGCGATTTGCCTCATCCGCACGCGGTAATCTCAATTTGAAAGACGATGCGGTTCGCTTCCTGCGCGCTACGCGCGCCCGGACAACAAGTAGTCCGGGCCACCCGAAAAAAGGCATTGTCGCACGGTGCGAGACGGCTACCAACTCCACGCCCCAAGAGGCGGCCTCTTCCCTCCGCGCTCTTACGAGCGCGGCTGTGAGATTAAAAGTGCGACGGTCACAAACCGCCGCTACAATTGAATCCATGTCGCCCGGCCGCACCCTCCTCACCCAGGCGCAAATCCGCGCCCGCGTCCGGCAACTCGGCAAGAACATCACCCGCCATTACCGCGGGCAATCGCCCGACGGACACGATCCCATCTTCCTCGGCGTGATGAACGGCGCGCTCTTCTTCCTCGCCGATCTCCTGCGCGCCGTCGACCTCGGCCACGTCGAGATCTCCTGCGTCCGGCTCGCCAGCTACGCGGGCGCTCGAAGCACCGGCAACCTGCGCGGCCTCGGCGCGCTGGGAAAATCCGTCGCGGGCCGCCGCGTCCTCATTGTCGACGACATCCTCGACACCGGCCGCACCCTCTCCGCCCTCGCCGCGCGCCTGAAAAAACTCGGCGCCGCCGACGTGAAAATCTGCGTTCTCCTCGAAAAGCGCCGCGCGCACGAAATCCCCGTCCGTGCCGACTGGACCGGCTTTCAGATCGCCGACCAATTCGTCGTCGGCTACGGCCTCGATTACGACGGCAGGTATCGCACCCTGAAGCAGATTCGGGTGTTGAATCCCGGAGGGCAAGACCTGCCGGCAGCTCGCGCCCGACGGAATGCGTGAGCCCTGATTGACCTTATTCCAAATCCTTTTGGATTCTCGGAAGCCTCTCGTCCCGGACCCACTTTCCGAAATCAGGGGCAATCGAGCGCAAGAGTTCGGCCTTGCTGCATTTATATTCCGCACAGGCTTCTTTTACCAAGTGATCGTATTCCTCCTGAAGCCTGAGAAGGTCTGCGTTTTTGAGGCTGCTGAACCGCAACTCGTATTTAAGCTCGTGAATGCGGGAGATCAAGCTCGGGCGCGGCATTAAAAATCCTTTGCATCAGATCATTGATCCTGGGCTCAGGAACTTGTCCGTGCCACTCATCGAAGGTGTTCTGAAGATCGGCAAGAAGGGCTTTGATTACTTTTCTGTCGATGCCGTGCCTGGCCAAATCGACATCCTGTTGTTCGCTTGCGGCGATGTCGAGAATGGTGCCAAAACCGATCAACTCCGCCACACAAGCTTTGTGAAAGAGGAGATCGAGTTCCGTCGGTTCCATCAAGGTCATGCGAAGAGCTTCGACCCGATGAAAGGCTTTGATCGAAAGCCGCCATTGTCCGAAATGACTCCCGAGCGCTTCCCGGTTTTCCTCGGCTTCGAGGTCATGCAGGAGTTGTCTCACGAACTGCCATTGCTGGGTCGAAACCGGCTCATTTGTGGCAACCGTATTCATTCCTCGTACAATGTATCACAATTTCCCTCTCGACAAGGATGAAGGAATGGTTTTCCCAATTTCATTCCGTTAATTCCGTTTGCATTTCGTGATTTCCTCAATCCTTCGCTCCAACGCAGTCCTTGACTCCCGCGCCCCTCTGCCGGTTTAGTAAGGGCATGTCCATCCCTGTCAACGCCGCCGGAAAAGTCAACCTCCGCACCCCGGAGGTCATGAAGCTCGTCCAGGAGCAGGTGGAAAGCCATTACCGCAGCCCGGTCGTCGATTACCTTCGCCACACCAAATCGTACCTCTCGGCCAATGGCCTCACCGTCAAACTCGCCAAGGCCTTCGGCTTTTGCTACGGGGTCGAGCGAGCCATCAACATGGCCTACTCAGCGGCCAAGGTCTTCGCCGGACACGACATCTATCTCCTCGGCGAAATCATCCACAACCCCGAGGTCAACGACCAGCTCCAGGTCATGGGCATCAAGCAGCTCAAGGAAACGCGCGGCGTCTACGACCTCGACGGCCTGACCCGCGAAGACGTCGTCATCGTCCCGGCCTTCGGCGCGGAAGTGAAGGTGCTCAACCGCCTCAACGAAATCGGCTGCTACAAAGTTGACACCACCTGCGGCGACGTGATGAGCGTCTGGAAGCGCGTGCGCCAGTACCGCAATCAGGGCACCACCTCGATCATCCACGGCAAGGCCTGGCACGAGGAGACCAAGGCGACCGTCTCGCAAGCCATCAGCGAAGGCGGCGGCACGCATTACCTCGTCGTCTTCACGCTGGATGAAACCGATTACGTCTGCGAATACATCCGCAAGGGCGGCGACAAGGAAGAGTTCCTGAAGAAATTCGAGGGCGCCTACTCGCCCGGCTTCGATCCCGACCAGCACCTCGTCTCCGTCGGCGTGGCCAACCAGACCACCATGATGAAAAACGAAACGGAGGAAGTGCAGCGCCGTTTCGAGCACGCCATGGCGGACCGTTACGGCCCCGAAAATCTCGACCGGCATTTCCGCAAGGCCGACACCATTTGCGGCGCGACCCAGGAACGGCAGGACGCGCTCTCCGAAATGCTCGGCGTCGAAAAGATGAACCTGCTCCTCGTCGTCGGCGGCTACAACAGCAGCAACACCTCCCACCTTGCCGAAATGGGCGAGGCCGTCCTGCCCACCTACTTCATCAAGAATTCGGAGAAACTCATCTCCGCCAGGGAAATCTCCCACTACGACCAGCACCAGCAGCAGGAAAAAATCACCCACGACTGGCTGCCCGAGGGCAGCGTCGTGCTCGGCATCACCGCCGGGGCGTCATGCCCGAACAATCTTCTCGAAGAGACCATCCATCGCCTCTACGAATTCCGCGGCATCGACGTCGAAACGCTCCTGCCTCATGATTACCGCGAGATCGTCGGACTGCTCCCCGCGACGGACACCGCCGCCGCGCATCATTGATCCTCCAGGATCAATACGACTTCGCGAACACCACGCGTTGGCCGCTCTTTTCGCCGGTGAAGATGCACCGGCCCGGCTGCGGCATTTCCTCGAACGGAATGCAGCGGATCGTCACCTTCAGGTCTTCCTTGATCTTCGCTTCGACCTCGGGCGAGCCGTTCCAGTGCGCGAGCGCGAACCCGCCGTGGATCTCCGGCTTCTCCTCGTTCTTCGGCGTGAAGAAGGCGTAGAACTCCTCCTTCGATTCGATCACCCGCGTGTTCTCGCGGCGGAACGCCAGCGCGCGCTCGTAGATGCCGTCCTGGATCGCCTGCAGCAGCGCGGGGACCTGGCAGGCGAATCCTTCTTTGGGATAGGATTGCTTTTCCTTCGGCCCCTTGTCGCGGCGTCCGACGAAAACCGTCCCGGCTTCCAGGTCGCGCGGCCCGATCTCGACGCGGATCGGCACGCCCTTCTTGATCCATTCCCAGGTCTTCGTGCCGCCCTGGATGTCGCGCTGGTCCACTTCGACGCGAATGCCTTCCTTGTGAAATTGCTCGGCCTCGATCTGCTGCGCCAGCGCGCCGCACGCCTTCAGGATTTCCTTATGCTGCTCCTCCTTGGGAATGATCGGGATGATCACGACCTGCGTCGGCGCCACGCGCGGCGGAAGCACCAGCCCGTCGTCGTCGGCATGGGCCATGATGAGCGTGCCGATGAGCCGCGTGCTCACGCCCCAGCTCGTCGTCCACGCGTATTCCTTCTGGCCCGCCGCGAGACAGATATTGAATGCCCGACGCCTTCGCGAAATTCTGCCCGAGAAAGTGCGACGTGCCGGCCTGCACCGCCTTGCGGTCCTGCACCATCGCCTCGATGCAAAGCGTGTCGACCGCGCCGGGGAAACGCTCGCTCGCGCTCTTGCGCCCGGTGATCACGGGGATGGCCAGGTGATCGCGCGCGAAGGTCTCGTAGACATCGAGCATCCGGCGCGTCTCGTGCAGCGCGTCCGCCTCCGTCTCGTGCGCGGTGTGGCCCTCCTGCCAGAGAAATTCGGTCGTGCGCAGGAAGATGCGGGGCCGCATTTCCCACCGGACGACGTTGGCCCATTGGTTGAGCAGCAGCGGCAGGTCGCGGTACGATTGCACCCACTTCGCGTAGGCCGCGCCGATGATCGTCTCGGAGGTCGGGCGCACCACCAGCGGCTCGGTCAGCTTGCCGGTCGGCACGAGCTTGCCCTCGGCGTTCACCTCGAGGCGATGATGCGTCACCACGGCGCATTCCTTCGCGAAACCGGCCACGTGCTCGGCTTCCTTTTCGAGATAACTCAGCGGAATGAAAAGCGGGAAGTAGGCGTTCTTGTGGCCCGTCGCCTTGAACATCTTGTCAAGCTGCGCCTGCATCAATTCCCAGATGCCGTAGCCCCACGGCTTGATCACCATGCAGCCGCGCACGTCGGAATTTTCCGCCATGTCGGCGGCGGTGACGACGGCCTGGTACCACTCGGGGAAATCATCCGCGCGGCGCGGCGAAATGGCGTTCTGACCGGCTTTGGACTTGGGAGGAGTTGTCTCGGCCATAAAAGTTAAGTGGAAGATTTGCGGCTGGCGAAAAATTCTTTCGTCACGCCGATGATCACCGGCAGCATCGAAACCAAGGCAATGCCGAGCACAATATAATGCAGGTTCTTCTGCGCGCGCGCGCCGAGCCAGTAGCCCGACAGCACCACAAGGCAGATCCACGCGACGACGGCAATCGAATCGACCGAGAGATATTTCTTGTACGGCATCTCGCCCACCCCGGCCATGAACGGAACAAAGGTGCGCAAGACCGGCGCGAATTTCGCCAGCACGACGGCCCAGACGCCGTATTTCAGGTAGAAGGCGTGCGCCCTTTCCGCGTGCTTGCGCTTGAAGAAGAAGCCCTCCTCGCGCGTGAAAATGGCGTGGCCCGTTTTGTTTCCGAGAAAATAGCCAAGCTGGTCGCCGATGATGGCGGCGGCAATCAGCGAAGGCACAAGCGCGGTAATATTCAGGTAGGTGTCGCCGGAGGGCCCTTTGGAAGCGGCCGCCACGCCCGCGACGAAGAGCATCGTGTCACCCGGCAGGAAGAAGCCGACGAGCAGGCCCGTCTCCGCGAAAACAATCGCGGCGATCAGCGGCACGCCTCCCGAGCGGACCAGGTTCTGCAAATGGTCGCTGTCGTGGAGGTTCTTGAGGAATTCGATGATGGCATGCATGGTGAAGCGCCCCGAAAGGCGATCTTAAGGGAACGCTGAAAGTCGCAAAAAGGGCTCTCCGCCGCAAGCGGCAAATGGATAACGGCTAATAGGACATATGGGACGAATAGGCCCCATAGGACGGCAGGCCCGAGACCCCTGTGTCCTATTTGTCCCATGAGTCCTACCTATTCGCCACGTTTGTCTTCACTTCTTCCTTCTTCCTTCTAACTTCTTCCTTGAAATGATCCCCCGTTATTCCCGGCCCGAGATGGCCGCGCTTTGGAGCGAAGAGGCCAAGCTCAAGCACTGGCTCGAAATTGAAGTGCTCGCCTGCGAAGGCATGGCCGCCATCGGCGTCATTCCCCACGAGGACGCGCAGATCATCCGCGCGAAGGCCGCGTTCGACATCGAGCGGGTGCGCGAGAACGAGAAGCGCACCAACCACGACGTCATCGCGTTCCTCGAGGAAGTCGCGGCTCAGGTGGGCGGACCGGGCCGGTTCATCCATCGCGGCCTGACCTCGTCCGACCTGCTCGACACGACGCTGGCGCTCCAACTCGTCGCGAGCGCGGACCTGCTGCTGGCGGACCTCAAGCACCTGCGCTCCGCCATCGCCGTCCGCGCGCGGGAGCACAAGTTCACGCCGATGATGGGCCGCTCGCACGGCATCCATGCCGAGCCGATCACCTACGGACTCAAGCTCGCGCTCATGTACGACGAATTCGGCCGGGCCGAAAAGCGGCTCATCGAGGCGCGCGGCCAAATCGCCGTGGGCAAGCTCTCCGGCGCCGTCGGCACCCACGCGCATCTCGATCCGCGCGTCGAGGACTACGTGTGCGAGCGGCTCGGTCTCGCGGCGGCGGCGATCTCGACGCAAATCATCCAGCGCGACCGGCACGCCCATTTCATGAACACGCTCGCGCTCATCGCCAGCAGCATCGACCGCTGGGCGACCGAGTTCCGCCATCTCCAGCGCAGCGAGGTGCTCGAAGTGGAGGAATTTTTCGCGCAGGGCCAGAAGGGGAGCAGCGCCATGCCGCACAAGCGCAACCCGATCACGGGCGAAAAGCTGAGCGGCCTCGCGCGCGTGATTCGCGGCAACGCGGTGGCGGCGCTGGAGAACGTGGCGCTCTGGCACGAGCGCGATATTTCCCACTCGTCGGTCGAGCGGATCATCTTTCCCGATAGCTGCGAACTGCTCAGCTACATGCTCGCGCTGCTGGCCGATCTCGTCGCGCGGCAGATCGTCTACGCGGAAAACATGGCCGCGAACCTGGCCAGGTCGAAGGGCCTCATCTTTTCGCAAAGCGTCCTGCTCGCCCTCGCCGACAAGGGCCTGCCCCGCCAGGTCGCCTACGAGGCCGTGCAGGCGGCGTCGATGGCCTGCTGGCGCGGGACCGAGCCGCTGCAAGTCCACCTCAAGAAATCGGCCGAGATTCGCTCCGTCCTGAGCGACAGGGAAATCGACGAGCTTTGTTCGCCCGAGCGCCATTTTCGCCACGTCGGCGAGACGTTCAGGAAGCTGGGGTTATGAAATGAGATCCAAATACGACGCAACCAATTGCCACTTTTTGTTTCTCTTCTGCAGAGCACAATAGAACGATTCGTATCCGAGGGGTAAATTCCTGCCGCAGTCGGCATAGGCGATAACCTCAGTCGCAGAAATCCACCTGATTTTGTCGATATTCATATCAGGATGAATCTTCAGGATGGCTCGCTTTATTTCTACAAGGTCTTGCGCTGTGCCCAAGGGCTTTTTCGAGGCAGCTTCAAAACGCTTCTGAACGATCGGATAATCGATGACGCTGACGTCGTCACTGGATTGTCCAGGCCATCGCTCGGTTGCGCATGCCGTCAATATGACCGCAGTCACCACAAGCAAGCAGGCTTTGTAACGCATTTATTCTCCCAACTTCGGCCACGCGCCTTTGACGCTGCCGTGATGAGGCACCCAAGTGGGATCGAAAGTTTTTCCCTGAGCGGGTTGACTGTTGTGATTGAGGTAAAGGCAGCCGAGAGGATCGGACGGGAAAGTTGCCATCAAGGTTTCGGCTGCCTGCAGACACTCCATCCATTCTCTTTTCAGAGCCGGAGCATCCGCAGGTAATGTTAAGACGACGTTTCCCATCGATGCAGGATTAATGCGGCTGTGTCGTCGTAACTGGTCGATGAGTAGTTCGGGCGAATAACCTTCATCTTTGCCAGTTGCCGCCCAGATGGCCACGCCAAGTGAAACATAAGTTCGATTCAAATGAATGAGATCTATGAAATCACGAACTTTTTCCCGACCGGCGGCCGCCAACACCTTGTTCGTGGCCACATCGGCATCATGGAGACGGAAGCCGAGGACTTCATCCGGCACAATGGGGAAAAAGCGAAAGGCAGAATCAGCGGCCCATTCGAGCCGAACGATCTTGTCCAAACGCTTCACAATAGCACGATGAAAAGTAGGTTCTTGAAAAGTAAAATCTACTTCGTAACCCGATGCCCTAAGGGCTTCGGCATCGAGTTTGGCGCTAGCTATTACGGCCTCCGTCGTGTCATGAAAGAGGTCGATGTCTTCAGAGTATCTCGAAGAGGCCGGATCACGATGGATCACCGTCGCCCCAGCAACATAACTATCGGGATTTCGATTGCGCGAAATGACTTTGAAAACGTCCGTCTGGAATTGCGTTAGCGGCATAACGCATGAGCCAGTTTCCAGCCTTTGTGGCCGCCATGGAGTTTCAAGCCTTCTATAATGTAGGGAAAATTATCCTTGGTGACCGTCAGATCCTCCCGCATAAACCAGAAACACCGTCCACGGTATTGCTCATAAGCCTCTTGGGCGCGCCGCAGGCGTTCCTCCTCAGTAAGAGGTGTCTTGGGCAATTCTATCGTCTTCATGGCTTCCGCTTAACTATAACTCGCGGCTGGCGTTCGCCAAGCTCGAACCGAATTCAGTTGTGCGGCTCTCAGAGGTGGCGTATTCTTACGCAGTTAGGAAAACTCCATCATGCACCATCCTCTTTTCGCCTTCGGTCTCCCCCACGGTTCGGAGTGGTTGATTATCCTGGTGTTGGCCGTCCTCTTTTTCGGCGCGGACAAATTGCCGAAGCTGGCCCGCGGTCTGGGCAAGAGCTTGGGCGAGTTCAAAAAGGCCAAGGAGGATTTCGAAAAGGAAGTCCATGCCGCCGCCGCCGAGACGGAAGTCAAGAAGCCCGAGCAGCAGAATCTCATCAGCGGCAACGTGCCCACGCCGGTCACGCCTACTCCGGTGGAGACGTCGGCTTCCGCCGCCGAGTCGGCCAAAAAGAACTGAGCGTCGAGGCATTCGCCAAGGCGAGCAGCGCGGCGAGGGCGACGGCTGTCATCCCGATATATTCGATCAGATTCGACGGCCCCACCTTCGTGAGAAGCTCCCCGTTCAAGTTGACGGCCAGCCCCAGAAGAAAACTCGTCGTGGTGCAGAGATTCCTTAAGGCGAAGAGGCGTCCCCGGCGCGCGTCGTCCACGTCGTTTTGCAATCGCGCCTCGATGGGAATCAGGATGAAAGCGGAGAGCACGCCCATGAAAGCGGCCCCGGCGACGGCGGGCCAATACTCGCGGAGCTGCGCGAACCCGATCAGCGCCACGCCGAGCAACGCCAGCGCGACGTAGGGCAGCGCCTTGCTGCGGCTGCGCCGCTTCGAAGCGCCGCAAATGCCGACGCCCGCGCCCAGCCCCAGCCCGATGGCGGCCATCAGCAAGCCGAAGGCCAGCGTCCTGATTTCAAAGACCGGCGGCTTGGGGGCGACAAAGCTCAGAAATTTGGTCAGCGTGTTGACCAGCAAATGGACCGACGTCAGGTCCACCGTCACCACGATCTGCTGCAGGATGGTGATGAGCACCAGGGCGCTGATGAACGAAAAGGCCGAGTTGACCAGCACCAGCGCGCCCAGTTCCGGCTGCTCGCGCAGCACGCGCCATCCGGCCAGCGCGCCGCGCCACGTGCCGACCTTGTCCTGGTCGGAAGTTTCCGGGTGGTGCCGGTCGGGCAAAAGACCCGACTTGATATGGTAAATGCACCAGGCCGAGGCGAGGAATCCGAGCGAGTTGAAAAAAAAACTGCTCCGCGCGCCAAAGATCGACACGATGAAGCTGGCGATGGGTATCCCGATGAAATTCGCGATGACGCCGATGAGCGAAATCAGCGAATTGGCCGGAATGAGCTGCCGGGCCGAGACGATCTGCGGCAGCGCGGCCTGCCGCGCGGGAATGAACAGGCCGTTGCACGCGCCCATCAGGAAGACGACGGCGAAAACCGCGGGCAGGCTGTGGAATTGAAACCACAGGTCGAGAATCGTGAGCGTCAGCGCCGCCCGCGCGACGTCCGAGTAAAACATCACCCAGCGGCGCGAGAACCGGTCGACGATCCAGCCGTAGAGCGGCGCCAGCAGCAGGCCGGGCAGCATCGCGCAAAAGGTCACGCGCGCGCTGTCCTTGCCCGCGTCGAGGCCCTGCTTGATGCCGAGAATCACATAGAGCAGCGCGAACTGGTAAAACCGGTCGCCCATGCTGCTGATGATCTGGCCATACCAGAGCAGAGCGAAATTTTTTTCGCGCAGAATGCCCCGGAAGGAAGTGGGCGCGATCTCGGTCGGCATGGCGAACCATAGAGGCTGGCCGAAAAGCCGGCCCCGGTCACGCTGAAAGTCTGCAGCTGAAAGTCTACAGCTGAAAGTCTACAGCGGCGGTTTATGACCGTCGCAAGACGTGGAATAGCAACCCTGAAAGGGTTGCAAGCATGTAGCCCAGGGTTGCGGAGCAGCCGTTACCCTGGGTAGGCAGGCAAACGCCGTCAACCCTTTCAGGGTTGCAATTCCTGATTTATACCAATTCTAAATTGAATTTAGTCTAAACAATCCGTCATCCTGAGCTTGTCGAAGGATCAGTTCGGAGGGGTTTTACCGAGGCGGAACTGATCCCTCGACAAGCTCGGGATGACCGAAAGCTAAAGACCAAATTCCATTGAGAAATGGTATTACCCAGGGTATAGCATTTTAACATTTTGCGCACATCACTTTTGGGTGGCCCGGACTACTTGTTGTCCGGGCGCGCGTAGCGAGCAGGAAGCGAATCCCTTCGTCTTATCCATTGTGATTACCCCGTGCGGATGAGGCAAATCGCTTCCTGTCGCCTTCGGCGACCCGGGCAATAAATAGCCCGGGCCACCCGAGGATGAAGCGTGCACAATATCTTAATATGCTCTAGGCGCCGCCGCGCCAACCCGGGGCTGCATGATTCCAACCCCGTTGGGGTTGGAAAAAAATGCGACGGTCATGGACCGCCGCTACATAAAACCTTATTTGCGCCGCGCGCTGACGAGGAGGATCTGCTGCGTGGGCGGCCCGTCGCCCGGACCCGCGAGCGCCTCCATCTTATCGAGAACATCGAGTCCCTTGATGATCTTGCCGAAAACGGCGTAACCTTCGGGACTATATCCGCCCGGGTCCAATTTGCCGGCGCTGTTATCGACGAAGTTCAGGAAAAACTGCGAGGTCGCGCTGTTGGGGTCGCTCGTGCGCGCCATCGAAATCGTGCCGCGGACATTATGGAGCCCGTTGGCCGCCTCGTTCTTGATGGGGGCATCCGTCTGCTTTTGCTGCATGTCGGCCGTGAAGCCGCCGCCCTGCGCGACAAAGCCGCGAACGACGCGGTGGAAGATCGTGCCGTCGTAAAATTTCTTGTCCACATAGGCGAGAAAATTGGCCGTGGTGACGGGCGCGTTCTTGGGATCGAGCTGAATTTCGATGTCGCCCAGACTCGTCTTGAGCACCACGACCGGGTCCGCCGCCTTGACGGGCTGGGCCCAGGCGAAGCAGGAGGCGGTGACGATGGCGACAACGAGGCGGAGAAAGGTGGATCGGTTCACGCGGATCATTTTGAGGCGTCTTGAACCGAAGTCACGCGCAAAAAATGCAGCCCGCATGGCGCAAGACCTCGACCCACGCCAGCGCGACGGTGCAGTCGTAGCCGTGCTCGTAAGAGCGCGGCAGGGAGCTATCCTTGGTAGCGGTGCAGTTGTAGCGGCCGTTCCCCTCGTTCCCCGCGAAACTCCATTTCGCGCTGGTTGGCAGCCGTCGCCGTGACCAACTGGCGAAGAACAAATCGTTTTGAAATCAAAGCCCGATACGCTAGCCTAAAGTCATCCGAGCACATGAACTACCGGGACATCATCACCATCGAGCCGGGCAAACGTGGCGGAAGACCGTGTATCCGGCGGATGCGCATCGCCGTGGCCGACGTTCTCGGCTGGCTGGCTTCCGGCATGACCCACGAGCAAATCCGGGATGATTACCCTGAACTGACCGAAAACGACATCCGCGCCTGCCTCGCCTACGCCGCCGACGGTGAACGCCGCTTATTGACCGCCACGGCATGAAGCTGCTGTTCGACCAGAACCTCTCAGCCTCAAACTCTGTTCGCTGCTGGCGGACTTGTTCCCTGGATCGAGCCAGGCACGGCTGCTCGGCTTGGCGGAAGCTGACGACCGCGTCATCTGGCAACACGCGAAAGCCAACGGCTTCACGTTGGTCACGCAGGATGCCGATTTCGCCGAAATGGCCGTGCTCTATGGGCCGCCGCCCAAAGTCATCTGGCTTCGCTGCGGCAATCAACCCACCTCTGTCGTGGAGAAATTGCTGCGCGACCACGCCGAGGCCATCCTTTCCCTCGAGCAGGACGACACGGCGGCCTGCTGGGAAATATACTGACGTCGAACGCATCAGATTCCGTCCGTCACCAGCCGATGCCAAAAAGTAAGCGGTACGAAAAGATGCCTGCCCGTGCCAGTCCCCTTTCTTCCCGTAATCGCGCACCACCACCTTCCTGTTGGGATCTAACATGATCAGCCTGTGATGGCCGGCCAACGCGAACAGCAGGTTGGAGCCATTGGCGAACCCAACGTAGGTAATGGGTGCAGTGCCGAACTCAAAAACGGCTTCCAGAGAAATCGGAGGAGTAGGCATCTTTAAAGCTCCGCGTTCCTCGGCTAATAGAGGATTTCCAATTTGTAGTCCTGCTCGCCTGTCATAGGTGGAGACTTGGAGGCCTCATCAGTGAGCGCGGATGTCGAGTACATCGTGTAAGTCCAATCGTAACCGGGTCCTCGTTCTGGCTTGGACGTATCCAGTCCGGCTCCGATAACGGTCAATGTGGGCGGGTAGGTAAAAAGCTGGTTAAAATGAATCGTGATGTGGCCAGCTCTGCCGTCTTTACCTACGTCGGACAGATCAATCGGATTTTTTCCCGGATAACCGATGAACTTCATGGCTCCCGAGTCAAAGAGGACGCTCCCCTTGCTGTTGAAAATACAAAATGGCCGAGCGGTCATCCCGATCTTTTTCAGAAGCGCCTCGTCGGACAATTTCTGATCGATCCGCCAGTCGACATAGCGATCAAAGGCAGCAAGCGCAAATATCAGCCCCAGGATGATGCTGGCGATTTCCCACCGGGACTTATAAGTCTTGAAGCGACGTGATGTGCTATAGATCATCGGGGTTCACTCTGAAGGGATTTGTATGCGCACGCAATCGTCGGTGATGTAGGCGGCGTGTTCGCCAGGCGGCAGGGGTAGGCCCGGTGGCGTGATGGGGTCTCCGTTCTTTTCCTTTGCGGCGAGAGCGAGGTTGAGTTCGAGCAGGAAGGCGAGCGGGTCGGCGGTGTCGGGCATCCCGTAGGCGGCGCGAACGGCGGCGTCGAGGCGGGCGTGGGCATCGCGGAGGGGGTTGGTTCCCGGTTCTTCGAGAGAGCGGTAAAGATCGCGCAGGGAGTAGTCGAGTTTGGCCATGATTTCACGGCGCAATTTGCGCAGGGCGACGGCGGCGGCGGCGACTTCCGCGATTTGTTTCTTCGCCGGCGCTTGCGGCCAGGGGAACGTGTCGAAGACGGTGTCGGAAGTGTAGCGAAAGTCACCTTTAAGTGTCGAGCAACGCGCTTTGAACCAAACGAAGTGAATGCCTGATTGAAGAACGCCGAACGAGTAGTCGTCAGGGAACGGGAAAACTACAAGCGCATTGTCCGGGTGTATCTCGCTACTCACAAAATCGAAGATAGGTCTCTTGGTGACACGCGAAACCGCGATGTAACGCGGAACGCCATTGATCGCCGTAATTGTGCCCGGTTGATAGTCTCGAAATTGCCACCAACGATTTGCGACTCGGGTCCAGCGAGTGGTCGTCTTACCGGTCGCAGCCTTTTCTGTTTCTGCCTTAGCCAGGACATCGGGCATTACGCGATCTTTTACACGCTCGAATGGAAGCGGGTAGCTCCGAGCAAAGAACACATCTTTTTGACCAAAGTCGATAATCCACCGAGTTGGTTTCCCCTCTTCAACAAGGTCGCGTCCAATCATATAGGGAAACAACACGTCGCGAGACTTTGGTTCAGCATGGACCATCGCGGCAGCTTCATCTGGCGTTAAAAGAAAGCCTTCGTTGAACGGGTATTGTCCTACGTAAACAGCCTTAGGTTTGTAGTTCGCTGCGAGAGGCAACGCAGTGGATACATCAAGGTCGTTAGAAAGCGATGGAGTGATTTGAGGCAACTCTTCGATTTTCCAGGGACTATCATCATTGTCACCAAGCTGGGTATGCAGCTTTTTTGGCGAGAAGTTTTCGCCCTTGATCCAATTAACAATGGACACATGCACGGCGGCCTCGCCGCTCCATACCTCGGTGGAAACAGCCTCCGTGATTGTGCCGCCGTGTTGCACAACGTAATCAAGGCTCGCCTCGCGGCTTTCGTTTTGTCGGATTGTGTTTGTTCCGACAAGGCCAGCGCGGCCATTCGGCGGAAGAGCATCGTGTGCCAAGCGGAACCAATAGGTGCAGAAGTCAGCCATTTTTGGCACGTCAGGAAACCGCGCATGGATGCGACGCGCGTAATCGTAGCCATGTTCTTTCGCGAGATAGCGGGAACCCAGATAAGGCGGATTGCCGATGATGGCATCCGCTTGCGGCCACTCGGTGAAGAGTGCGTCGGCGCAAAGGATATTGGCGTCGAGGTTGTCGAGGGGTAGCGGTTTTTCCTGGAAGAACAGACCCTCGCTTTGGCCGAGCCGGTCGGCTTCGCGTATTTCCAGTTCCTTGGCGAGCATGAGCGTGACCTTGGCCAGCTCGACGGCGAAGGGCTGGTTATCAATCCCGTGGAATTGCTGGATGGAAACGGCACTGGCGAGTTCGACCTTGGCCTTGGCGCGCTGGAGGCGGACGAGGAGGTCGCGTTCCAGGCGCTTCATCTCGCGATAGGCGACGAAAAGGAAGTTGCCGGAGCCGCACGCGGGGTCGAGAACGCGGAAGCGGCGGAGATCTTCGAGGGCGGAGACGAGGCGGGCGCGGTCTTTGCCAGCGGCTTCGATGCGTTCGCGCCAAGGGCGGACGATGGTGGGGCCGACAACTTTCTGGATGTCAAACTCGCTGGTGAAATGGGCACCGAAGGCGTGGCGCTCCTCGGCATCCATGCTGTGCTGGAAAAGCGTGCCGAAGATTTCGGGTTTCACCTGCGCCCAATCGTTTTCCACGGCGGCGTGGTGAAGGGAGAATGCCTCGGTGTATTTTAAGGTGACGGGATCGACGGTGGCGAAGAGGCCGCCGTTAAAATAAGGAACCTCAGCGAAACGCCCGCCCCGTGCTTTCTCAGTATTAGCCATCTGTCGGAAAAGTCCGCCGAGGAGATCGTAGCTTTCCTCGGGTTTTTCCACGCAGTCGGCCAGGAGCGTGGAGACCATGTCCCCCGGCAGCAGGCCAAGGTCTTCGGCGACGACGGAGACGAGAAGTTGGAGGATAAAGCGCTGCGCTCGGGTGCGGTCTTCCTTGCGTTTGATGAGTTCCCGGAAGACTTCCGCAAACGTGTCCGCAGCCTTGCGGGTAACCTCGACGCGGTTGTTGCCGAAAAGGGGCTTGGTGGGGGTAGGCAGCAGAAAGTTGAACGCGAAGCTGTTGTCCGGGAGGTTGCGGAGGGAAATCCGGTCAACCGGATCAAAAAGCTGTATGTTGAAGTCGTAAATCCAGAATTCCTCGAAGTTGCAGAGGATGACGTAGGGCGGTCGCTTAGGAACGATGTGAGTCCAGTAGTCGAACACCTGGTC
Organism: uncultured Verrucomicrobiae bacterium; assembly: GCA_963702985.1. Lineage (GTDB taxonomy): Bacteria > Verrucomicrobiota > Verrucomicrobiia > Methylacidiphilales > UBA1321 > JABDGH01. Next base: position 2,107,398 of record OY969777.1, on the reverse strand, counting down.
GTAAGCCTTTTCGAGATTCTCGCCGCGTGATTTCATCTCGATGAGGACCCGCTCGGGCCAGAGGAGGTCGGCGAATTTTTTGCCGCCCTTGGCCTTTTTGGCCTCATCCTTGATAAGCTCCAACTGCGCGGAGCCTGGCTTTTTGGCGATGCGGTATTCGTAGGACGCCCCGGCTTCGATAACGCCTTCATGGCCCAGGGCACGGAAGAAGTGGTCGAGGAAGCTTTGCGCCTCGCCTTTTTCATCTCCCTTGAGGTTTCGCGCAAAGGCAACGAATTTAGAGAGAGATTCTTTCAGTTGCGCCGATGCCACGAAGGAAGACTGGCCAATGACGGCGAAACGCGCAAGACCAAGTACCCATGCATAGAAAAAGGCAGCCGAACTGATCCTTCGAACCTGCGGTCGGCGGTAAGCTCACGATGATGGATTAGTCGGCGACGGTCATAGACCGCCGCTACATGGGCGACGGAGGAATAACTCTTGGATCGAAAAAGGGGCCACGCAGAATTAGCGGTCTAAATCCCCTCGGTGGGCAATATCGCCTAAAAAAATAGGCTGCGGAAGCTTTTTAAGCAAACAGGCCGACCGTCGCGCGGGCCCGCGACGGCTACCCCGGCGGCTACGCGAGCGGCTTCGCCAGGTGCCACTCGTTGCCATCCGGCAGCGTCGAGTGCTCCACCACGGTGAAGACGTTCTTGAGCAGATGCAGGCCCAGGCCGCCCGGCTTGATGTCTTCCAGCGCGCGGCCCTTCAAGGTCTCGATATCCACGGGAGGCCCGTAATCGCGCAGGCGCAGATGGAACTGGCCCTCCGCGATTTCGGCCGACAAGACGATGGGCTTGTCCGGCGCGTTTTGATAGGTGTGCCGGATGACGTTGGTGACCGCTTCATCGGCGGCCAGCACGATGAGGCCCCGCTCCAGGTCGGGATAGCCGGCGGCGAGGGCCCAGGCCTCGATGAATTGCCGACACCGCTTGCAGTTGCCCGCCGCCGAGGCGATTTCCAGCGTTGCCTCCGGCTTGAGCAGGATCAGCGCGAGGCAGGCGTCGTCGTGCTGGTGCTCGCGGTCGACGAAATTCTCCCAACTGCTCCAGGCGCGGTTGAGGGCCTCGCCCGCGTGGCCCGCCGTCCCCAGGCTGTCGCGCAGGCGGTCGAAGCCGTACTCTTCGCCGGTCCGGCTGCGCCCTTCGTTGATCCCGTCGCTGAAGAGGCCCCACTTTTCTCCCGGCAGGGCGGGGAACACCGTGGGCGTGAATTTTTGGCCGGGAAAAATGCCCAGCGCCAGGTTGTGCGGCACGGCGACCGGTTCCCAGGCGTCGTTGCGCCAGCGCCACGGTTCGAATTGTCCCGCGCAAATCACCTCCATCGTCTCGCGATGGGGATCGTGGAGCAGGAAGGTCGTGGCGGCGAACCGTCCTGCGGCCAGCCGTTTGCAAAGCTCCTTGTTCAGCGCGTTCACATAGGCATCGAGACCCCCGTCTTCCGCGAAGGACGCCAGCGCCTGCATTTCCGTCGTGATCTGCGCCGTGGTCAGCGCCGCCGGGATGCCTTTGCCGCTGACATCGCCCAGCGCCGCGAGCAACCGGTCCTCCGACAGGGAGATCGAGGCATAGAAATCGCCGCCGATGGTGCGGGCCGGACGGTAACGAACGCGCATTTCCGACCGGGGCAGGCTCAGCTCCTCGGGAGGCAGGTACGATTTCTGGATTTCCATGGCCAGGGCCATTTCCTGAGCCAGCTTCACCTCGCGATTGATCTTTGTCTCCCGGTCGAAGCGGATGAGCGCGCCGGTGACGATGTTCGTCAGGCCCTCGAAAATGTCCTGGTCGAGCCGGGTGAACACCGGACGGTCGATGGGATTGAGCGCCTGCAGGACGCCGAAGCACTCGTCCTTGTCCACCATCGGCGCGCAGATCATCGAGCGGGTCACCAGGCCGGTGTTCGCGTTCGTCACGCGCAGCAGGCGGGGATCGTGCAGGGCGTCGTCGACGCGGATGAACTTGCGCTCCTGGAAGGCGGCGCCGGCGATGCCCTTGTCCCACGGGATGCGAAAGTAATTGATGGCATCCTCCTTGCCGCGCGCGGAGTAGATGATCAGCTCGCGCGTGACATGGTCCGGCAGGAACATCGAGCAGGCCTCCGCCTGCATCATGGTGCACGAATACTTCAGGATGTGCTCGACCAGATCGTCCAGGTTGGTGAGGGAGAAGAGATTCCGGGCGGCGAGCAACAACGCGCGATATCGCTCCTGCATTGCCGAGTCGTCCATGTTGCCGGATAAGATGCCGCACTTAAGCCCCCGTGGCAACTGCTTGTCTGCCTGCCGGGCCGGTTCGGGCGGGGTTAAACGGCTCGACGGGCCGGATTGGCTTGGAGGGCTTGAATAACTTGCATTTTTAGAGCACGGAGAGGATCGAAGCTTTGCAAGCGATTTGGCGATACGCGCGGAAGGCGAGTCGTTCCGCACGGAAGGCCGGGCGGATTTATGAGCAGGCCGCGAATTCATGCGGCGATAATGGCATGGATTCGGAAAAGGCGGTAGCCTTGCAAATCCTGCGTGGCCTATATCGCTTAAAATCTTTTGGCCTCCTCTGAAAAAAAAACAAAAAAAAGGGGGGAGAAGTCACTCGGCGGCGTTGAATTCCACTTTGAATCAACCATTTTAACCGCTTCCGTACCTGTCCCCGTTTCCCCGCCCATCATCCCCGGCAACTGGCCCTGATCGCCCCGTAGAGGCCATCCTCGCGCGTTCTACGGGCCTTTGCCGCTCCGCTTGGATAAGTAGTATCCCGCACCAATGATCGCCGCGATGCTGATTACGATGATCCCGTAAAGCCACGTCGGGATGCCGGTGTCGCTGGGTGGTGCGACCTCCGCTATGGATTTCGATGTCGGTGGCGGTGTCACAGGTGCGGGTGTTGCCGATGCTGGTTGATTTGGTGACGGTGCCACTTCAACCTGAGATGGGGTTGGAGGTGACGTTTTCGTTTTTGATGGCGACGTATAGCTGGCCTCTACTTCTGGAGGCAGTAAGCCGCTATGTTTCAAATCGGCACGTTGTTGCGGAGTTAGATGATAAAGCGCATCCGGCCACTTGGTGGGGATAATGGCAGGCTGGGGGACGGCCTGCGGTGGCACGGTCAGATGGGTTTCAGCGACGATTTTTTGGATTTTGTCTTCAAAAACCCATTCGCTCTGGTATTGGCCATCTTTGGTGCGGAAAATCACGAAGCGTCCAACACCAGCTTCGGCATCATCAATGAATGGTATTCTTCCAATAGCTAAAATTTGGGAACCATCTAATTCTTGTGAAACAGGTGCGTTGGAAGCTAAGGCATATCGATCCTGGATGGGCGGATTCCCAAACTTTTTTAACGATGGCCATGCATTTAGTTCAGCCCATGTGTTGAGATCATTCCACGAAGTCGGACTTTGGCCGTTATGATTTTTAACGTATCCTTCAAAGACACTAGCTAAATTCATCACCCGAACAGCTTCCGCGCTTCTCCGGGTAGTAGCCTCAACATAGCTGGAAAAAGCACAAAAAAGGAATCCTACGAGCAAGAAGACAAGGCGTGCTCTAGATACTTTCATGGGTTAGTCCTTGTTCCAAGTTTGGCTCTGTCGAAAACGAAGAATAGTTGGAGCGAGAAAGTGGCTTCCTAAGGGAACGTTTGCGTCCATAAGTCCCATTTCCGTGTGATCGTCAGCGTTATTAGCCGGGGTGTGGCCAATTTCATGCGCTGTTATCCCTTGAACATCGAGGATAAACTGGGCCTGTGCCATACTTCGCGAGCCGGAAGCTGCAAGTGACCCTACACGGTTTTCTCGAACAGCTTCGAGAAAAATAGCGCTGAATGCCTGTACGCCGGGAAATTTAATTGTCGCACCTGAAAGGGGCGTTTCAGTATCAGGATCCGCATCTTCATACTTGCCCGGCTGGTAACAAGCCACCAGCAAATGCGTCCAGCATGTGGCTGATGTGGTCAGACCTTCATTGGAAGTAATGTTCGGCCACGTCAGAAGATTGCGAATATCTTCATTCAAGACAAAAGGAATGGTGTTGGCGGGAGCACCGTTATACGCTGATGCATCCATTACTAAAATATACGCGGGCGAATAAAGACTCTTAACGTAATCTGTGACGAGGTTAAATCTTGGGAGGAGCGGACTCCATCCAGTCGGGAGAAATTGTTCGTCGTCATCAACAATGGTGAACGACTTGCCGATAACTGCTGCGTCACTCGGTGTTCCCGTAATTACAACTTGGTCAGGATAATATCGATTTGGTTCATTGTTTGTGTTGCTGATGACAGTGTACGGTGTGCCATTGATCGTGATGGTCCCATCTTCGAAGCGATTAGCATCGTCCCAAAAGAGGGTGTCGGTTGTGACCGTACTTTGGCCGGTGACTGGTGTGTCTCGCGCAATCGCAGTGATATTGCCCGTGAGAAAATTCATTTGATCGCCGGTCGTCGGAACCGCCTCCATCGAGTCCTGTTCAATCCACAACCTGCGCCACACCGTCAGCGGCGGAGATACTGCGCCGCTAAAGCCAGATGGAGTTTTATCGGCCTCGGGTGGCATGTAGCCGGGCTGAGTGCTGTCAGTGACTTGCAGGTTGCTCAAGTCATCGGCCTTGAAGAACGTGACGGCCACCCGATAATTATTCCCGGGCTGATACCCGACGTTAAATTCAAAGTCGGCCTTGCCAGTGGAGTCCAAAGTAGCGTTGTCGCTCGCCGTGCCGCTATGGGTGAAAAACCCGGTCTGCGGAGTGCTGGATGGATCGGAAAGATTGTCGTTTCCTTTCTTCACCGTATCTGTGTCGTTGGTGTCAATGACGTGGTGATGATTACTATAATCAACGTCCACCGAATCGGGCGTCGGATCGTCAATGTCGAAAGCCTGTACGTAAACTTTCCAGCCTGCGCCGGTTCCTCCGGTATCAACGCGTAGGGTCACTTTGTTGCGTCCCGTTCCAGTGTCGGTGGGATTCTTTTTGTCGGGATAAATGCGCTTGCCGCCCCCAGGCATGGGTTGGTAGGTCGACATCGGCGGGTGAATCACAGGATCGTTGTTGTCGTCGATAGGCGTGTTAGGCGAAGTGCCAGCAGGTTGCACGTAGGTTTCCCACGTTACCTTAACGGGGATGAGCAGCACGGCATGTGTGACCTGATTGCCGATTGGATCGCGGACGGGGTTGCCATTCGCGTCGAGGGCAATGGCCGTCCCGAGGATTGTGCCGCTGGAATTGATCACAGCGGGGTTGACGTTGGTCCAGCCGGTGCTGGGATATTGCATGACGGCCAGGGGCCAGGTGCCGTTGGCGGTGGGGCCGGTGGTTGTATCGGTGATGAAATTACGCGCCACCCATTTCCCCCCGGTGGCTGGAGTTCCTTCCAGATTCTGGCCGCTGAAAAGGGCGGCGGTGCCGTTGCTTAACATCGCACCGTAGAAAGTAACTTGGGGACGGTAAGCTTGAGGGATAAGATCGAGAAGATTGCCAACGTTGCCGCCCGCAAAATATTGAATTCCGCTTGACCCTCCGAAAGCAAAAGCATGGTCGCTGTCGTTAATGGCCAGGGGATAATAATTCGCCCCCGCCGTGCTGGCCAAGGTCGTGGTGCTGGTGGAATTCCACGGGGTATCGGCCACGGACAATACCGTGCCGCCGTTCTGCGAAAGGAGTAAATGCATAAGAAAAAGGGACTGGCACGGGGCAAGCGGAATTTAATACCATTTCTCAATGGAATTTGGTCTTTAGCTTTCGGTCATCCCGAGCTTGTCGAGGGATCAGTTCCGCCTCGGTAAAACCCCTCCGAACTGATCCTTCGACAAGCTCAGGATGACGGATTGTTTAGACTAAATTCAATTTAGAATTGGTATAACTCGTCCTGACAGATGCCATGGTGATGGTCAAGATGCCCTGAGGAGGGCACCTTGTCACACGAAACTAAGGTTAATCTTATGGCCACCCATCTCCCCCTTGTCATCACCGACATTGCCGCCGACGAACTGGCTGACCAAGCCCGGCACTATGGCGAAAATGGGCGCCGCTTTCTGAACGAGATGGAGGAGGCAATGCAGTCTATCCGCGAGGTTCACGAGAACGAGGACGGCAGCAAGCGTTACAACTATACCCTGCACGCGAAATGCCCGAATCCGCAGTACCGTCGCTGCGTCACCCAGGGCGCATTCTGCTTTCTGATCATCTTCTCTTTGGAGAAGGACGCAACGGAAATCCACGTCCAAGCGGTGGTCAATCCGAAGAGGGCTGCGCGTCTTTGGGGTTTCGGTTATCCCTAGCCGAAACGGGCACGCGCACGGGAGAAAGCTTCATCCATCGAGCAGCTATTACCGGCCAAACCGCGAGCCCGACGCCGATCCAGTTCCTCGTAGGTCAACTCCGGACCATCCATCGGGGCCAACCTGCCGGACAATGCTTCGGAAAAAAGCAGTTCGATGATCTCACTCTTTTGCTTCAGATGCGAAAGAATCTCCACGAGAACCTCCCGAGATTCCTCCGGGGCCATTTCCTGGATCAGGGCCTTTGCCTTAACTACGGATGCTGTTGCCACAAGGCCACGTTACACCGTGACATTCCCACCTGTCAATCTGGGCGCGTTCGGCGGAGGAGGCATCGAGTGTGGGTCGGGACGGAGTCCGACCCTCCATCTAATACCTCGCGGCGGCGTCGATGTTGGCGCGGAAGGGGCGCACGTCGATGTAGTCCATGCCGGCGGCTTTGGCGGCGACGAAGCCCGGCTCGCCGTCTTCAAAGACGAGGCACCGTTTCGGTTCGACGCCGAGCAATTGCGCCGAGCGCAGGAAAAGTTCCGGGTGCGGCTTGCCGTGCGCGACCTGGTCGGAGCCGATCAAAAACTTGATCTTCTCATTCGGCCCGACGGGCAGGCCCAAAAACCGCAGGGTTTCGCGGACGATCTCGGTGAGGCCGCCGGACGCGACCGCGACTTTCGCGTCGGGGCCGAGCCGGTTGAGCACATCGATGACTTCCTGGACCGGGCCGATGCCGGGGAGCAGTTCGACGAAGCGCATTTCCTTGTCGTGGGCGGTCTGCTCGACGGGCAGGTTGTAGCCGAATTCGCGGTTGAGCCGCTCGATGATCTGCCGCGCGGGCATTCCGCCGAAACGATAGAACATCTCCTCGGTGAAGTCGGAGGGGCGGCCGAGCTTCGAATCGAGCGTCTCGTGCCAGGCCCGGTAATGGAGCGGCATGGTGTCGGCGAGCGTGCCGTCGCAATCGAAGATGAAGCCGTCGTATTTGGCTGGGTCGAAGGTGATCATGGTTGGAGGGGGCAAAGATGGGTAGCCGCCGATGTGTGTGGAAAGGCACCGCCGCTAGGGACAGCGGCGGCTACCACAGCGGCGGCTACCACGGGTGCCTTTCATAGGAAATTTCAATCATGGCCGGTAAATCTGCGGGCCGAGCATTACCAGAATGAAGTGGCCCAGCACATCAATTTCCAGGACCCCGGCGCGCCGGGTCTCGTTGGAAATCCGGCCCGGATCAGCCTCCATGTCCTGCTCGGTAACCCCGAGTTCGAGGGCCAGGAGCATCCGGCGATCGTTGAGCATGGCGACGAATTCGTCCCGTTCGGCGCTGGAAATCTCGACTTTCCACGGATCGCGCTCCTCGGCGAGTTCGAAATCCCGCAGCCAGTTCTCCACCAGTGCCAGCCGCTCGGCGCGCAGTTCGGTCCGCGCTTCGGCCAGGACTTCCTGCGATTCCTTCAGGTCGTCCTTGCCGCCGCCCCGGGTGATCGTTCCCTGCCAGTAGGCGCGCAGGGCGGGCGGCATGCGCGCGACGTCCTCCTGATAATTCTTGCCGAGACGCGCCAGGACATTGATGAGGAAGCCGGCTTCCGGCCCGGTAAAACTCAGGCGCCATTGGCCGTGGGCGTTTTTTTCGCAAGTCATAAAAGTCAGGGTCAGGACGGAGTCTGACCCTCCATGGTGGCGTTCAGTCCGAAGCCGCGCAAGCGGTGAACGATGAGTTCCGACTTTTCCCGCGTTTCGCGCGCGACGACGCTTTTGCCCTTTTGGTGGACCTCCCACATGTGGCGGGAGGCGTCCTTCTCGTTCATTTTGAGCACGGTTTTGAAAACGTAAACGACATAGTCCATGAGGTTCACCGGGTCGTTCCAGACGATGACCGACCAGCCGCGCGCGAAGGCCTCCTTGAGTTTTTCCTCGACGTCGATGTCGGGAGCCGTCTCGGTGCCGGGTTTGGCGGCGAACGGCAGCCGTCGATCTCCGAGCGACGGCCAACCCTGAAGGGGTTGTGAGCATTCAGCCCAGGGTTGCGGCATAGCCGCTACCCTGGGTAGGCAGGCAAACGTCTTCAACCCTGTAAGGGTTGAAGCAGGGTCGCCAAGCGTGTGGGATAAATTTGCTTCAACCCTTTCAGGGTTGATTGCTTCGGGATTTACCCAGGGTAGGCGCTGCTGCGCCAACCCTGGGCTGTATGATTCCAACCCCGTTGGGGTTGGTGAAGAAGTGCGACGGTCATAGACCACCGCTACATTTTCAATACCTCGGCGTTTCGGGGTCAACATCTTCGCTCCACGCATCGATTCCACCTGCGACATTCTTGATTTTCCTGAAGCCGGCATCGTAAAGCAATTTCCACGCCTTCCCGCTGCGCGCACCATCCTTACAATAAAGCCAAATTTCGCGCGCGCTATCGAGTTCATGCATCCGCTTGCTGAATTCCGCCAGCGAAATCTGGCGCGAATGGGGGATTTGCGCGATCCGCGCCTCGAACGGCTCGCGGATGTCGAGCAGGTCGATCTCGGACGGGATTTTTCCCGACTTGATCGCCGCGTCGACCTCCTCGACGTCGACTTCCTCGACGTGCACCGATTTTTGCTGCTGCGCCGGGGTCGTCCCGCAGAAGAACTCGTAATCGATCAACTCGGTGATCGTCTTGTTCGTTCCGCAGAGCGGGCATTTCGGGTCCTTGCGCAGCCTCAACTCGCGGAACTTCATCTTCAGCGCGTCGAACAGGAGCAGCCGCCCGATGAGCGGATCGCCCTGGCCGATGATCAGCTTCACCGCCTCCGTCGCCTGGATCGTGCCGATCACGCCCGGCAGCACGCCCAGCACGCCGCCCTCGGCGCAACTCGGCACGGTGCCCGGCTCGGGCGGCTCGGGGTAGAGGCAGCGGTAGCACGGCCCGCGCGACGCCCAAAACACGGTGGCCTGGCCCTCGAAGCGGAAGATCGAGCCGTAGACATTCGGCTTGTCGAGCAGCGCGCAGGCGTCGTTGACCAGGTAGCGCGTCGGGAAATTGTCCGTGCCGTCGATCACGATGTCGTAGTCCTTGAGCAGGTCGAGCGCGTTGTCCGAGCGGATCGATGTCTCGTAGGTCCTGATGTCGATGGAGGGGTTGATGTCCCGCATCATCTCGACCGCGGAAAGCGTTTTGGCTTTGCCGACGTTGCCCGTCTTGTGGATGATCTGCCGGTGCAGGTTCGAGAGATCGACCGTGTCGAAATCGACCACGCCGATGCGCCCCACGCCCGCCGCCGCGAGATAGGCCAGGATCGGCGCGCCGAGGCCGCCGGTGCCGATCACGATCACCCGCGCGGCCTTCAGCTTCTGCTGCCCCTCGAGCGTCACCTCCGGCATGATGAGATGGCGGCCGTAACGGCGAATCTCCTCGTTGGTAAAGGTCACGTTCTGCCAGACCTTGGCGATGCGGGGGATGAAACTCATGAGCCATTCAGTATGGAACGAAAAAAGTTGTTCGCAAGTCTCGTCGCCATGGAGGGTCAGCCTCCGGCCTGACCCATTCTGATAGAATTATCGCGGCAACAATTTCAAGCCGGCCTTCACTGCCAATTGGCGCTGCCTCTCGTCGAACGAGGCCAGAACCTCGGCCTTGAGAAGTAATGCGGCGGCTACATGGAGAATATCCAGACTCCGCAGGGCGATGTGGGGCGTGAATGCTTTGGAAAGCTCCCGCGCCTTCGCGTAATGCTCCGTCGACGCCAATCGGCAGCGGCCAAGGACGCCGTCCGCCTCATCCTGGGCTATTTGCCGGAAGATGGTGTCGTGTTCCTGGATGGAAATCACTCCCGAGGCCAGGTTGCGCCTCACTCCGTTTTGCAATTCCAACTCCACCAGCAGAGTGAAGGGAATAGGCTCCCGGAATCGTCCGGCAATCTCGCGGGCGCGCGGCTGAAACCGGTCGCTTTCCACGTAGATCGCCATCAAGAAACTGGTGTCGCAATACGTCATTCTCCCCGGTCTTCAAGCAACAGGTCGACCGCGCCTTTTCCGGGTCTCACGGCGGATGGCCGGGGCGCAAACCTGCGCGCGAAATTGGGCTTCTTCCGGGTCTGGGGAGGGGAAAGTTCGGCCACGACCTTCTTGCGTTTGGTGATCAGCACCCGCTCGCCCTCCGACAGCCAGCTCTCGATGCGGGGAAAGGCGGTCCGCAATTCCCGCACGGTGGCTATTTTCATACGTGAAACATAAATGATTCACAAAGCATGTCAAGAAAGCGGCGGGTATGTCTTTCACTGATCCATCGATCCCTAAATTTCCCCTCGCCGACTTTCCGTGAAACCCGCATGATCTCCTCCGCTTTTATGACGCAACGCAAAGTCGAGTTCCTCTGGGTCAACACGCCGCGGGCGCTCGACACTTTCATCACCAACCTGCGCGGCTACTTTCCCATCGCGCTCGACACCGAGGCCGACAGCCTCCACCACTACCGCGAAAGCGTCTGCCTGATCCAAGTCACGCACGACAGCCGCCACTTCCTCATCGACCCGCTTGGCGGCTTTCCGCTCGACGAACTCTGGCCGCCGACGAGCCGCCACACCTGGATTCTCCACGGCGCCGACTTCGACTTGCGCATGCTCCGCCGGGCCGGCGCGCCCGAGCCGCAGGCCGTTTTCGACACCATGCTCGCGGCGCAACTGCTCGGCCTGAAAGCCTTCGGTTACGGCGCGCTCGTCGAGCAATTTTGCGGCGTCACGCTCAATAAAGGCAGCCAGAAGGCCGACTGGTCCCGGCGTCCTCTTTCGCAAACCATGATCGACTACGCCGTCCAGGACACCGAATATCTCGAGCCGATCGCGGAAGTCCTCGGCGCGCAGCTCGACGAGAAAGGCCGCCGCGCCTGGCACGAGCAGTCGTGCGCCCGCGTCGTCGCCGCCAGCAAGGTCATTCGCGAGGACGACCCCGAGAACGACTGGCGCATCAGCGGTTCCGCGCTTATGTCGCCCCAGGCCCTGGCCATCGTCAAGGAACTCTGGCATTGGCGCGAAAAGGAGGCCGAGGCCGTCGATTTCCCCGTGTTCAAGGTGCTCCACAACGAACTGCTCCTCGACCTCGCCGCCTGGTGCGCGGAACATCCCCGCGTCCCGCCCATGGGCGCGCCGCGCTGGCCCCACCGCAGTTCGCCGGCGCGGGCCGAGCGGCTCATCGAGGCCATCGAACGGGGACGCCAAGCCCCGCCCATTCCGCGCCCGCCGCGCGGCGAGCGCCCCCCGCGCGACAAGGACGCCGAAGTGCGCATGGAAAAGCTGCGCCTCCACCGCGACGCCGTCGCCGCCGAGCTCGCCATCGATCCGACCGTCATCGGCCCGAAATCGATCCTCCAGGACATCGCCCGCAACCCCGACACCGCCGCCGCGCGCCTCATCGCCGAAAACCGCTGGTGCCCCTGGCAGTGGGAATTGCTCAAGCCGGCCATCACCGCGACCGGGTGACAGTCTCTTCGCAACCATTCGAAAGAGGCTTGTCCGAAGTCCCGACAGTGATTAATCTATCCATGTGAGCACGTTGGAGATTATCCTCGAAGATTTGAAGACACTGCCAACCACCAAGTTGGAAGAGGCGGCTGACTATATTCATCGGCTCCGGGAAGTTAGCCGGACCGAGCGTCTGACGATTCTCCGCGAAACTTCGGGCATCTTCAGCCCGGAAGACGCGGACGCGATAGAAAAAGCGATCAACGAAGATTGCGAGAAAATCGATGCCCGCGACTGGTAAGGTCGTGCTCGACACATCGGTCGCAATAGCGCACTTGCGTGGGATTCAAACTGTAATACCAATTCCAAATTGATTTTGGTCTAAACAATCGGTCATCCTGAGCTTGTCGAAGGATCAGTTCGGAGGGGTTTTACCGAGGCGGAACTGATCCCTCGACAAGCTCGGGATGACGGAAGGGTAAAGAATAAATTTTATTGAGAAATGGTATAACTTTGCAGTTGGAACAATTTGATACCCTCTATTTGCCCCTGATCGCTCTTGGCGAACTTTTGCATGGTATCCGCAAGTCAAACCGTTCGCAGGAAAATCCGGCCGGTTTGCGGCGTTGGTTAAGGGCCTCAACGTTAATCTCTCTCACGGAGGCAACAGCGGATCACTATGCCACGATCAAGGGTAGTTTGGCTCGATCAGGCATGCCCATCCCCGAAAATGATATTTGGATTGCGGCGATGGCGTTGGAATGGGCCATGCCGCTAGCCACTCGCGATGCGCATTTTGAGCGGATCGAGGGCCTGCAAATTCTGAAGTGGTGAGATTCCGTCCATCTCCTCGTTCTCCATGAAGCGCCTTCTCCTCCTCTTCCTCGCCCTCTTCTTCGGGGCGTTTCTCATCTATCCGCTGATCGGACTGCTCGGCGGCGCGTTCCTGCTGACCGATGCGCAGGGGCACAAGACGTTTACCCTCGCCTTCTTCCGGCTCCTGATCGAGAACAGGCTCTACCGCCTCTCCTTCATCAACAGCTTCGAGATCGCGCTCCTCGCGACGGGATTCACGGAGCTCGTTTCCATCCCGCTTGCGGTCCTTTTCACACGGTATCGTTTACCGTTTCGCGACCTGCTCCGGTCCGCGCTGCTGGCGCCGCTGATCCTGCCGCCCTTCGTCGGCGCGTTGGGCATCAAACATATCTTCGCCCGGTTTGGCGCGCTGAACCTGCTTCTGGCCAAGCTCGGCGTCATCTCGCTGGCGCACCCGATCGACTGGCTTGGCGCGAGCACCTTCACGCGCGTCACGCTGCCGCTGATCGCGCCGAGCCTGATCGCGGGCACGATCCTGACCTTTTGCTTTGCCATGCTCGAGGTCAGCGATAGCCTCATTCTCGCCATGGAGGCCCGATTTGCTCCCATCACGCGCGGCATCTATGAAGTCATGGGCCGGCCCAGCCCCGATTCCGCCGCGCTGGCCTGCGCGCTGGGCGTGCTGGCGATGGGCTTGCTCGGCGGCGGGCTGCTGATCGGCTCGCGCCTGATGGGACAGCGGCTCGGAGGATTTTTCCGCCCATGAAATTATCTATTTCTCGTGCGCTTGGCGACCCTGCTTCAACCCTTACAGGGTTGAAGACGTTTGCCCGCGTACCCTGGGTAGCGGCTGCGCCGCAACCCAGGGTAAACTCCACGCCAATCAACCTTGAAAGGAATCTGTGCAAAAAGAGATTGGGACAGGGAATCGAAGTCCCGGAGGGACATTTGAAAGTAGTCCGGCGATTCATCGCCGGGAGTCGCCAAAGGGTTTGGCCGTCCCGGAGGGACGGATGAAACCCGTTCGTCAGAGGCCAATCAAGCGTCCCTACGGGACGCTATCCTTTTCGCCGCCTGACCCGGCGATGAATCGCCGGGCTACTCTCGGTCATTCCTCTGGAATGACGGAATTCGAAAACGAGCCTTTTGCAGAGGTCTCTGAAAGGGTTGAGTCAAGCGCGTGGCCGGCCATCACGATTTTTCTTTTTGTCGCCTTTTCCTCTCTCGGCTTCGCCCAAACCAACCCGGCGCCCACCCCGCCCGCATCCGCCACGAACGCGCCCGCGCAACGCGACCCCTTTAGCGATCCGCTGATCCGGCAGATCCAGGCCCGGCACGAAAAGGCGGTCAACGGCGACACCGCGGAAACCAAGTCGCTCACCGCCGACCTGGAAAAGCTGACGAAGGAGCAGCCGGCGAATTATCTCCTCGAAGCCTATCTCGGCAGCGTTTACACGCTCGACAGCCGCGACGCCTGGCCCGGCCCCGGCAAGCTGGCCTTCCTCCGCAACGGCGGCAAACTCCTCGACGCCGCCGTCGCCGCCGCGCCCGACAATCCGGCGGTGCGGTTTGTCCGCGCCATCGATTATTACGAGCTGCCCTTCTTTTTCGGGAAGGGCGCGACCGCGCACGATGACTTTCAAATCCTGCTCAAGCAGATGGACGGCGAAATCAAAACGCCTTACACACTCGATCCCGAAACGCGGCAGGGGATCTACTATTACGCGGGGCTGAGTTTCAAAAAATTCTCGCAACTGCCGCAGGCGAAAGAGGCCTGGCGGCGCGGGCTCAAGCTTTTGCCCGCCTCGCCGATTGGCGTGAAAATCAAAGCCGAGTTGGATAAAATAAAATAGTGTATTGTCATCCTGAGCTTGTCGAAGGATCAGTTCTTCTTCTTTGGAATGGACAACGGAACTGATCCTTCGACAAGCTCAGGATGACAGGCTTTATTAATTTTTTCTATATGAACTACCAAGGCAAACGCTGGCGCACGATCTGGCGCAATGAGGACGACGCTACTGTCGGCGTGATCGATCAACGCCTCCTCCCGCACGAATTCAAGACGCTGACCTTGCGCACGATGGAAGATTGCGCCGAGGCGATCCGCAACATGACCGTCCGGGGCGCGCCGCTGATCGGAGCCACCGCCGCCTACGGCATCTGCCTCGCCCTGCGCGACGACCCGAGCAACGCCTCGATCTTCACCGCCTACCAGACGCTCTTCAAGACGCGCCCGACGGCGATCAACCTCCGCTGGGCGCTCGACCAGATGTGCAAGGCCGTGGCCCCCTTTCCGTGGGCGGCGCGCCTGGACGCCGCCTATGCCCGCGCCGCCCAAATGTGCGACGAGGATGTCGCGGTGTGCGAAGCCGTCGGACGGCACGGCCTCGAAATCTTCCGCGAGATTCTGGCGAAGAAACCACCGGGATCGAAGCTCAACGTCCTCACCCACTGCAATGCCGGCTGGCTCGCGTGCGTCGATTGGGGCACCGCGCTCGCGCCGATTTTCATGGCGTTTGACCAGGGATTGCCCGTGCATGTCTGGGTCGATGAAACGCGGCCCCGCAACCAGGGCGCGTCGCTCACCGCGTGGGAACTCAATCAGCACGGCGTGCCGCATACCGTCGTCGTCGACAACGCGGGCGGGCACCTCATGCAGCACGGACTGGTCGATCTCGTCATCGTCGGCACGGACCGCACGACCGCGCAGGGCGACGTCGCCAACAAGATCGGCACCTACCTCAAGGCGCTCGCCGCGCGCGACAACGGGGTGCCTTTTTACGTGGCGCTGCCGAGTTCCACCATCGATTGGACGATCCGCGACGGCCTGAAGGAAATCCCCATCGAGGAACGGAGCGCGCGCGAAGTCACGCACCTGCGCGGCAAAACGGCGGAGGGCGCGCTGGTGGAAATCCAGGTCACGCCCGACGGTTCGCCCGCGCGCAATTACGGCTTCGACGTCACCCCGGCGCGACTTGTCACCGCGCTCATCACGGAGAAGGGCGTCTGCGCCGCCAGCGAAGCCGGGCTGAGGCAATTGTTCGCGTAGCCGCGCTCGTGAGAGCGCGGATCGGCGACCGGCGCCTTACGGCGCCGGCTACGGTTGCGGAGCGCCTCGACTTGGGCGACATTACCCGAACCTCCCTCCGCGCCACATGGTTTAATTTTCTATATGTTGGAACCGCTGCCAGCGTCCCGGTGGAACATCGCGACCGCCGCCCATTTGATGAACCGCGCCGGATTTGGCGGCAGCCCGGCGGACATTGAAAACCTCCGGCGGATGGGGATGTACAAGGCGGTCTCGTGGTTCGTCGATTACGAGAAAATCCCGGACGACACGCCCGCGCCCGACTGGGCGCATCCCGATGCCGAACTGATCGCCCGGCGTGAGGCGATCCGCAATGCCGCCGACCCCGAGACGCGGCGGATGCTTTCGCAGCAGCAGTACCACGAGGAGTATTCCCAGATGGCCGACCTGCGCTACTGGTGGGTTCGGCGCATGGCGCTCGGCCCGCGGCCTTTCCAGGAAAAGATGACGCTTTTCTGGCACGGCCATTTCGCGACGAGCTTCGAGAAGGTGCGGATGCCCTATTTTCTCTGGCTCCAGAACGAGACGTTCCGCCAGAACGCCACGGGCAATTTCAACGAGTTGCTCATCGCCGTTTCCGAAGACCCGGCCATGCTCAATTACCTCGACGGCGCGCGCAGCAACAAGGCCAAGCCCAACGAGAATTTCGCCCGCGAGGTGATGGAACTTTTCACCCTCGGCGAGGGCCATTACACCGAGCAGGACATCCAGCAGGCGGCGAAGGCCTACACGGGCTGGGGTTTCGCGAAGGACCGGCTCCATTACGAATATCACCGCTTCAATCACGACGACGGGCCCAAGACGATCTTCGGCCAGACCGGCGATTTCACCGGCGAAGACGTGCTGAACATGATCTGCGACAAGCCCGAGTGCGCGCGGTTCATCGCCGGGAAACTCTGGCGCTTTTTCGCCCAGGACCAGCCCCCGGAGCCGGTCGTGGACGCCCTGGCCGCGGAATTCCACAGCCACCGGATGGACCTGAAGCACCTGATGAGCGTGATCTTCCGCTCGAAGGAATTCTACGCGCCGGAGGTGGTCCGGTCCCAGATCAAGAGTCCCGTGCAATGGCTTATCGCGAGCACCCGCCAGCTCGAGGCCGCGCTGCCGACGCAGCCCATGACCCTGGTCATGCTCCGCAAACTCGGACAGGAACTGTTCAATCCGCCCAACGTGAAAGGGTGGGACGGAGGCATCGCCTGGATCACGACCAACAACCTGCTTGACCGTTATAATTTCGCCGCCGCGCTGGTCGAGGGCGACCGGGTGCCTTTGCCCGAGCTGATGGGCCAGATGAAGAATGTCATGAACACCATGGCCGAGGACGGCCTCCTGCAGATGTCCCCCGCCGATGTCGCCAGGCTTTTCAGCCCCGCGGATTTGAGCAATCCCGAAGGCTTCCTCGCGGCCCTGCAGGCGCGGTTCCTCAACGCCGAACTCAAGCCGCAGCGGCTGGCTTCGATCAGCGATTTCCTCAAGATGCGGTCTCCCATCGAGGAACCGGACATCCGCAAAGCCATCCGGCTCATCATGTGCACGCCCGAGTATCAGCTCACGTAGAATCCTTCAACATGCAACTTCTATGACTAACTGCTCGTTCGGAACTAACTCAGCGTGGTCATCGGCCAATCCTGTAAGGATTGGAATCTTTCAGCCCAGGGTTGCGAGGCACGAGCTACCCTGGGTAGGTTTCGCCAGGTTCCCTACTCTGAAAGAGTTGAATCAAATTCGTCCACGCGACCGAGGGTCTTTGGTACAACCCTTTCAGGGTAGGCCCGAGGAGAAGTCTACCCAGGGTAGGCGTTGCTACGCCAACCCTGGGCTGAATGATCACAACCCCGTTGGGGTTGCCGAAGCTCCCCATTTCCCCATGTTCCCACAATCGTCCACACGCCCACGCTTATGAACAACCCGCTCTTCACCACCCGCCGCGATTTCCTCCGCACCACGCTGGGCTGAATGATCACAACCCCGTTGGGGTTGCCGAAGCTCCCCATTTCCCCATGTTCCCACAATCGTCCACACGCCCACGCTTATGAACAACCCGCTCTTCACCACCCGCCGCGATTTCCTCCGCACCACGCTGGGCTGAATGATCACAACCCCGTTGGGGTTGCCGAAGCTCCCCATTTCCCCATGTTCCCACAATCGTCCACACGCCCACGCTTATGAACAACCCGCTCTTCACCACCCGCCGCGATTTCCTCCGCACCACGCTACTCGGCGGGGCGCTCACCTGGACGGTTCCCAGCTTCGTCGCGCAGACGTTCTCCGCTCTCCACGCGCAGGCCGACGGCGCGCTCACCCAGGTCGTCACGGGCAAGGACGGCCCGATTCTCGTGCTGATCCAGCTCGCGGGCGGCAACGACGGCCTCAACGCGGTCGTCCCCTACACGAACGACTTCTACTACAAGGCCCGCCCGACCATCGCCATCCCGGCCAATCAGGTACTGACGCTCAACGACACCCTCGGGCTCAATCCCGCCATGGCCGGATTCAAGGGCCTCTTCGACGCCGGGCATCTCTCCATCGTCAACGGCGTCGGCTATCCCAACCCGAACCGCAGCCACTTCCGCGCCACGGAAATCTGGCAGACCGCCAGCGACGAGGACAAGTACCTGACCGACGGCTGGCTGGGACGCTACTTCGACAACGCGTGCCAGGGCTGCGACCCGACCGTCGCGATCAATATCGGGACGGGGATGCCGCAGGCTTTTTCCTCCCACACGCCGACCGGCATCAGCCTCGAAAACCCCGACAGCTACCGGTTCATGGGCTCGGGCAAGAACGACGACGAGACGCTCGCCTATCGGAGCATGTACAACCCGGACGACGCCACCTCGAGCGCGAACTCCGGCGGGAGCGTCCACATGGTTTCGGGGACCGTCACGCTGCAAAACGGCCAGAGCGCGCTCGACTTTTTGGAACGCACCTCGATGGACGCGCAGGTCAGCTCGGATAAAATCCGCGCCATCGCCGCCAAAACCGCGAGCGGCGCGGCCTATCCTTACGGCGGACTGGCGAAGAACCTGCAACTCGTGGCGCGGTTCATCGCGGGCGGCCTGCCCACGCGCGTCTTCTACGTTTCCCAGGGCGGCTACGACACCCACACCGGCCAGCGGGGCGGCCAGGACGGCCGGCTGCGGGAGCTGAGCGATGCCGTGAAGGCGTTCACGGACGATCTCACGGCCATGGGCGCGTTCGACCGGGTGATGATCATGACCTTCAGCGAATTTGGACGCCGCGTCGCGGAAAACGGCAGCCAGGGCACCGATCACGGCGCGGCGGCGCCGATGTTCCTCATTGGCTCGAAGTTGAAGGCGGGGCTGCTCGGCGCGGAACCGAGCCTCGCGCCGCAGGACCTCAAGGACGGCGACATCAAGTTCAACACGGACTTCCGCGGCGTCTACGCGAGCATCCTCGAGGAATGGCTGAAGACCAACTCGGCGCCGATCCTCGGCAAGCAGTTCCCGACGCTGCCGATTATTGCGTAAGAATTTTTGACGGAATTAACGGAATTAACGAAATTTCCAAACAGATGAAAAATAGCACTACCGCCATCGTGAGTTCCGCAGGGAGATTGACTTTGCCTGCGTCTATTCGCAAGGCACTGAAACTTGACGGACAGCGCCAGTTGGTCCGCTTCGAGTTATGCAAAGATGGCTCCGCCCGGTTTTATCCGGTGCGGGACGCCCTGGACCTTAAAGGGATCTTTGCCGATCCCTCAAGGCCTTACGATCCCGACGAAAGAGAAAAGGCGTGGGCGGCAGTAGCCAGAGAGGTGGTTCGCAAGGGCCGTCGGTAAGACCCAATGCCGACTTCGTTGCCGTACTCATTCAAAGTCAAAATGATTTCACCCCTTTGAGCGACGGGCATCGTCTTCCTCCATCCGGTCGAGAACTTGCAACGCCTCGTCGGCAAGGTGATCGCATAGGTCCAGTGTCTCGCGGTCGGGCTCCAGTTCCACGATTTTGGCCGCGAGCATTCGGCGATCGGCAAGCGAAAGGCGCGGAATTTCCTGAATAATACCATTTCTCAATGGAATTTGGTCTTTAGCTTTCGGTCATCCCGAGCTTGTCGAGGGATCAGTTCCGCCTCGGTAAAACCCCTCCGAACTGATCCTTCGACAAGCTCAGGATGACGGATTGTTTAGACTAAATTCAATTTAGAATTGGTATAATTTCTGCCACGCTCATGCCAAAACTCTAGTTCGGGATTGCCCGGCGTTCAAGCATCGAGCGCGTTTATAAAGTCGCTCACCCATCAATCCTTGTGCTGAACCGGCGCAGGAGCGGGCACAGCTAATCTCCGAGACCGCCGCCACAGGCGGAGGCTACGGGCGCGGGAGATGCCGGGTGCTTTTCCGGAAAATGCTCCCGGTGGTTCGTTTGGGATCGTTGCCGCATTGGGCGAGGGTCGGCATGGTGCGGAGGGCTTCGGCGGCGTTGGGCGGGCGTTTGGAGGCGTCTTTTTCCAACAGCCGGCCGATCCACCGTTCGAGCCGGGGCGAGATGTCGCGGCGCAATTGCTTCATGGGATGCGGAATTTTCTTGAGGTGGGCATCGATCAATTCGGAAACGGTTTCGCCGTCAAAGGCGGGATGGCCGGTGACCGCTTCGTAAAAAATGCAGCCGAGGGAATAGAGGTCGGTGCGGTGATCGATCGGCAGGCGCTGGAATTGTTCCGGGGCCATGTAATGGATCGAGCCCATGAGGGAATTGAAATGGTCGATGGATTGGGGCTCCGGGGTGTCGAGGTATTTGGCCAGGCCGAAATCGAGAATCTTGACCTGGAAGTGAGAGTCGGCGGCGGGCCGGGTGATCATGAAATTGCCGGGCTTGAGGTCGCGATGGATCAAGCCGAGGGCGTGGGCGGCGATGATGGCTTCGAGGCTCTGCTGGGCAAAGAGGAGGAAGTCCTCGAACTGAAGCGGCCCGCGGGCGAGGACTTCCTCGAGCGTTTCGCCTTGGATGAGTTCCATGACGACATAGGCGCCCTGCGCATCGATGCCGTAGTCAAAGATGGTGACGATATTGGGATGCTGGAGGCAGGCGGTGGTCATGGCCTCGCGCCAGGTTTGCTCGATGAGCTTGCGGTCGTTCTGGGCGACTTGCATCCGGACGCGCTTGATGGCGACCGCGCGGTTGAGATGATGGTCCCAGGCCCGGTAAACATCGCCGAGACCGCCGCTGCCGATCAGGTCCCGAATTTCGAAGCGGTCCGCGACCCAATTTTGCGGAGCCGGATCAGGGGGAGAGCTTGTCTCCGAAGGAGTCATTCTCATGAGTTAACACCAAGTGGCTTGCAATGGGAAGATTAGAAACAGGCAGCCCCACGCGGGCGGCGGTTCGCCCACCCAAATGGGATGCTTTTTCATTTCGCGCCGGCTGCCCAGCGTGCGGCGTCTGCCTGTTTCTAATTGGTGTCGGCGGCGGGCGCGGCCTTGGCCGATTTGGGATTTGGGGCCGCGGGCTGGTACCGGTCGAAGCGGATGATCGTCTCGCCGGGTTTCCCCATGTTGAGCTGATCGCGGGCGATGTGCTCCACGTAAGCCGGATCATTTTTCAGGTGCTCGGTTTCAAGTTTGAGCTGGGCCTGTTGGTCCTCGGCGGCGGTCATCTCGCGCTGAAGCTTGGCCAAGTCCGCCCTGTACGCGTTTTCGGTCTGAATCACCGGCAGGAAGAAGAGCCCCACCACCGCCAGCAAAGCGACGACAATGGCGCCCTGGATGATCGGGACCAGGGTGGCCCAGATGTTCCCGCCGCTCTGCCGTCTAAGCGGAATGCTGGAAGGATCAAGAAATCGGGCGCTTGCCATAGAGCCTGTGGTTTATTTGAGGGTGCCTCCGTAAACGGCGTTGCCGCCGAGTTCTTCCTCGATGCGGAGCAGTTGGTTGTACTTGGCGAGGCGGTCCGTGCGGGAGAAGGAACCGGTCTTGATCTGGCCGACGTTGAGGGCGACGGCGATGTCGGCGATGGTGGTGTCCTCGCTTTCGCCGGAGCGATGGCTCAGGACGGAGGTGTACCCGTTGCGCTTGGCGAGTTCGACGGCGTCGAAGGTTTCGGTGAGCGAACCGATCTGGTTCACCTTGACGAGGATCGAATTGGCGACGCCGGCATCGATGCCTTTTTGCAGGAACTCGACGTTGGTGACGAAGAGGTCGTCGCCGACAAGCTGGGTTGTCTTGCCCATCGCGTCGGTGAGTTTCTTCCAGCCGGCCCAATCGTTTTCGGCGAGGCCGTCTTCAATGGATACGATGGGGAATCGTTTGGCCAGGTCCTGATAAAGGGCGATCATTTCCTCGGCGGTCTTGCTGCTGCCGTCCGATTTCTTGAAGACGTACCTTTTGGTTTCCTTGTCGAAAAACTCGCTGCTGGCGGGATCGAGGGCGACAAAAATGTCCTTGCCGAAAACATAGCCGGCCTGTTTGACCGCGAGCGCGATGACTTCCAGCGCATGCTCATTCGATTTGAGTCCCGGAGCGAAGCCGCCTTCGTCGCCGCCGCCGGTGCCGAGCTTTTGGTCATGAAGGACTTTTTTGAGGGAGTGATAGACTTCCGCGCCGTAGCGGATGCCTTCGCTGAAGGTGGGCGCGCCCTTCGGCACGATCATGAATTCCTGGAAGTCGATGGGGGCGTCGGAATGGGCGCCGCCGTTGAGCACATTGGCCAGGGGGACGGGGAGGGTCTTGGCGTTGGGCCCGCCGAGATATTTGTAGAGGGGCAGGCCGACCGACTTGGCGGCTGCCTGGGCGGTGGCGAGCGAAACGCCGAGGATCGCGTTGGCGCCGAGGTTCTTCTTGGTTTTGGAGCCGTCGAGCTTGAGCATCGCGGCGTCGACGGCGAGTTGATCGGTGCTGTCGTGACCGACGAGTTCCGGCCCGATCTTTTTGTTGACGTTTTCGACGGCCTTGAGGACGCCCTTGCCGCCGTATTTGGCTTTATCGCCGTCGCGCAGTTCGAGCGCTTCGTGTTCGCCGGTGCTGGCCCCGGAGGGGACGATGGCGCGTCCGCGGGTGCCGTCATGAAGGAAGACTTCCGCTTCGAGGGTGGGGTTGCCGCGCGAGTCGAGGACTTGGCGCGCGATGACTTTGGTGATGGTGGTACAGCTCATAATTACGTCTAAGTGGGTGGTCGTGTCTAAGAAAGGGGTCAGGCGGGAATGGATAAATCGATCTGGTGCGGCTCGATTTTTTCAATCACCACATGGTGGATGCCGCCCTCGCCGGTGGAAAGCTCGATCCTCTCGCCGACGGTGTGATTCAGCAAGGCACGGGCCACCGCCGTCTGGTAGGAGATGATGCCCTTCGACAGGTCGCCGTCCCAGGCGCCGAGGATGGTGTAGATCAGGTTGTCGCCCGAGACGGTGTCCCTGAGGGTGACCTTGGTGCCGAGCGAGACCTTCGAGGTGTCAGCGCCGGCGAAATCGGTCGCCTCGGCGCGCGAGAGATCGAGCTCGAGTTCGGCTTTCTGGCGGGTGAGGATGCCCTGCATTTCGCGGGCCGATTTGAATTCGTGGTTTTCCTTCAGATCGCCGTAACCGCGCGCGATGCCGATGTCCTTGCTGTTCTGGGGAATTTTCTTCGTGACGATTTCCTCCAGTTCCGCCTGGCGGCGCTTGAGGCTGGGCCAGGAGACGATGATCTTGGCTTCGGGCGCGGCTGTCTTGTCGGTGCCGACGACCATGGCCTGGACTTCGGGATAAAGCTTGATGATGGCGGCGAGGAGCGAACGCTTGTCGAGCTCCTCAAAGACGGGGCTCAGGAGGATGGCGCGGGTGATGTCGCGCACGTCGGGCACGGGTGCGTCCTTGAGGATCGCGGCGATCAGGGGCTTGTCGCCGAGGACGAGTTCGTAAAGCTTGGTGCCCCTTTTGATTTCGGAGAACTGGTCTTTTTCCAGGACGGATAGAATCGCCATGAAGAGTTGCGGCTCGATCAACTGGCCGTAGATGGCGGGGCGGTTTTTGCAGAGCCAGAAGAGGAAATCGCAGGTGATGTTGCGCTCGCGGATATAACGATTCACGGCGGCCTGGACTTCGCTTTCGCGTCCCGCGGCCTGGAAGGCTTCGGTGATCACCTCGGCCACGCGGCCATTGGCGCGGGGCAAAAGGCCGAGGAAGAGCGCGGGCCACGCCTCGGGCAGGCCGACGCGCAGGGCTTCGAGCAGCTTGGGCTGGCGGGAGCCGGGCAGGGCGTCGAGCAGGTTGCTGAGGGCGGGCGGCGCCAGGCGGCGTCAGCGTGGTGATGGCCCACGGGCCGGTTTCGGCCGGGCGTCCGGCCTGGGCAAAAAATTCGTCGCGGGCCAGGGCGAGTTCGATCTGGATCGGCAACTGGGACTTGGGGACCTTGCTGAGCGTCGCCTCGAGCAGTTCGGCGACGTCATTGAGAACGGCCTCGCTCTTGATCTCGGGCCAATACTTGGCCAGCGCGGCGAGGGCGGTTAGTACGGCCTTGGGGCCGTTGGCCAGGCGCAGGTGTTCCAGCGCGGAATCGCCCAGGGCGCTGGGCGCGTCGAGTTGACGGAGCGCTTCGTTCTTTTTGCCCGGCACATAAAAATGGCCGTTCTTTTTCAAGGCGCGCTTGGCGCTGTCCCACCATTTTTTGTAATCGGCGGCGGCGATCGACATCGGGGCAGAGCAGGGCCTGGATGTTGTCGGCGGTGGCTTGCGGGCCGAGGCTGCGGATGCAATCCTGGACCACCGCGATCGGGATCATCGAGGGCTTTCTTGCGCAGGGCGGGGGCCGACTCGACTTTTTGCACCGACACGTGGTCGGGGGCGAGCGCCGTCAGCGATTCCGCCGCGTAGGCGTATTGCATGACGTGGCCGTGCTTGGACTTGAAATCGATGATGACGCTCTCGTGGACGCTGTCCCAGTCCTTGATCCTGCCAAAGCCCCAACTACGGTGCAGGCAGTAAGTTCCGGGCCCAAGCAGCTTGAGCTTTTCGGTCAATGCGGGTGAGAGATTTTCAGGCAGGGTTACAGGCAATAACTCCGATTCCATAGGCACTCCCTTATCCTGCGGGAGGTTGCGAGGAAATGCAACGATATTAGGCGTGCCTTCAAAATAGGGCGCGGTGGCGGATTGAGCCGCCGCCCTGTGGCCGTTATCTTTAGTCCATGGCAACAGTCCCTAAAAAGCCGGTAGCCGACATCCTCGGCGGGATGAGCGAAGAGCATTGCCGGATGGTCGCCGAAGGGATGGCCACGATGCACCGATTCGCCGCGGAACCCAGCTTCAAGCAGGGCAAGCCGCGGTACAAAGGTGGCAACACGGTCGCCGCCATCGCCCACGCCAAAACCAAGGGTGGACGCTAAACCCTATCTTGTCTCGACCCCGTGGGATGTTCTTGAAGACATCAACTCGGCTCTTTGCCAGGCGGGAGGCTATCAAGTGGGGCGCACCTCGGATGGCTATGTACCCGCGCGGGAACTTTGGGGAAAAAGTCACGGTGCGCCCCTGACATTCCTGCAAGCTGCCGATTTGTGCCGGGAATGCCATCGCCTCGCACCCTTCCTGTTTCTCAACGGAAACACCTTTGCCGGTTGTGCGCGCATCGCCCTACAGCCCGCCATGAACCAATGGCCCGCCGTTAGGCAGACCGTCACGCGCGCGGTCTTGGGGCATTATATGCGGGTACCATTCGCCGGGACGAATTAGTGGCGACACTGCCGCCGTAAACCTGCTTCTCCCCCCGGTCCTTTCCAACCAGCCCCTGGCCCCGGCAAGCCTCGATTGCTTGCGGCAAAGTGTTGCGCGCGGCAATCCGCTGGGGCAACCTCAATGGATAACCGACCTGACCACTGCGCATGGCTTGGAATCAACCGTCCGACCTCCCGGCAGACCGCGCAAACCCATTCCCAATGAATGAAAAAACGCCCGGCGCGGGTACCTGTCCCCGTTTCTCACTGTACCCAACACGTGTTAATCTCAAGGCACGCTCCTCGTCAAATGGAATGGGCGCGGTTTTCTTTGCTGGAGGCTCAGACATTTGAGTTATTAACGTAACTGGGGGGGTGACAAGCGTTCCGAGTTGTACCCAGTCTGGCAATCCAAGGCCGTCGTGCCACGCCAATTGTGCGGGGTTGATGGTTCCTGCTGCCAGCATCGCCCGCAACTGATCTTCTGAATACGGGCCGGATTGCTGATCGTTTAGGTAGAGGTAGATGTTCATCGCATTCTACGAACTTAAGGAGCGGCTGGCTCACTCGGTATCAAATCCTCCAAAGGTTTCCCGATTGACCCGGAATCTCCGGTAGCCCTCGGCTTCAAAACTGACAAAATATCTCCGATTTCCTTCAAACGGTTCACGATGGCCCTAACCACGGTTTTTTCTTCCTCACGAACGGGAATATCAATCGCCACCACAAAGTCATTCTCCCCGCTGGCCGTAAAAACCTTATTCTGTGCTGCCCACGGTTCGAGTAATTCCCGCACTTCAGATGCATGATGGCCCCAGTCGCCGGATTTGAAAGCGACCCACAGTGGGGTTCCGCCATGTTCTTTCCATAGGCGGAAGTCAATTCCGAACCACAGGCCAATATCCTTTCCATCCCCACAATTCGCATAACGTCCGATTCGAAGAGCCGTCCAGTTGCCCCCAATGCCTCTGGTATTCAAGACCTTTTCGGTGATCCCTTGTTCCACGGAAGTCTTTACGATGAAAATTAATTGCAGGATATGTGCCGGGAAACGCTGATCGGATATATACTCCGACGAGAATGGCACAAACGCGGCACTGTCTACCTCTTCGCAAAGCGACCGCAACTGAAAAAGGTTGCTTCTCGCAGCCTTGTCATCGGTGTCTTCAAGCTCCAAGAAGGAAAGCAACTTCGCCCAGGACGTGAGGGCGAGGATCGGCCCTATAGACGTTTTGATGCTACGAACTACACCGGCAGATGCCTCTCGATCCGTCGATGTAATCTCGTTACTCTCCAGTCTTTGACTGAGTTCGCGCCACACCGTCTGCTCGCGAGCTTCCGGGACCACTACCAGCAAGACGGTAGGATGGTTTTGTTTCGCAAGAATGCGGAGGTAGGAAACGGGTTGGTTCTCCGTCAGCCCAGCCCAGAACTTGTTTTCGATAAAAACATGGGGCTTGGCTTCACCATCGTTGCCCCACATGTCCGGGCGACTACTGTCCTCCGTCTGCTGGGTGCGAAACCAAAGGTCAGGCATTTCAGGAACGACCCCGCGAAGAAGTTTCATCAAACCGTTTCGCGCTCCTTTTTTGGGTTCAAGAATGAACGCAAGTGCGGTGGTCGCGACGTTTTCACTTTCTTGGGAAAGCAGCTTTTGAACGATGTGACTGAATACGGTTGGCATTTATTATTCCCTCTGTGGTTATTCGGTTTGCTCCAAGAAATTTAGGTTCCTTTTTTGCAACAGTTTCAATTTCCGGGAAGCACCGCTGGTGTAGGCGGCAACCATCTTCCGAACCGCAAAACCAGCCAGAGGGCAATGATGAAGCAGGTCATTGTAGGGATGTGCCGTGGATGGCTATACCGTGGGCAGTCATCCATAACGCATAATCATGCTCTCGCCTCTCAGCCTCGAATGCCTCTTTTTCTCCCCCATGACGACCTTCATGGCTGTTAGCGATACGCCTCTTTTGGGTAGCCTCATCGAATAGTGCCTTAAGGTGTGCATTAGCCTCAGTCTCAACCCGCGCCTTATCCGAAGATACATCCGCCTGAGCCGCATTCTTATCCTGCGCCGCGCCAGCCTTGGCATTCTGTCTCATCTCAGCAGCTAATTCAGCATCAGCCTGCGACGCCTGTTGTGCTCGCTCCTGCGTAGTCTGCTTTGCCGCCACCGGATCGTAGTTAAATCGTTTCTGGAGATCAGGCGGCAGGTCAGAGAGCATGACCGTGCCGAGTCCGCCATCATAGGTGATATGTACCCGGTCAGCATCAACTTGACCCACGATGACGTTGTGATAGTCCTTGCCGTTCACCGTCCAATCCTTGGGGATAGGGGTACTAGGTGACGATGGTGTAGGAGGCTTGGGGAGTGGCGTGCTCAGGTTGGCGGCATTTGTCACTGCGGGCGGTTGGGCACTTGCGAGGGTAGCGGGCACCATTGCCGAATGCACTTGCGCGATTCCGCCTGAAAAGGAAATCGTGACGGTCTTTGTGGAATTATCCTCCTGAACAATCTTGGCGTTTTTTAGAACCGTACCATCAGTGAGCGTTATGTCATCGGCGCGTAAGGGAGATAAGATCGCCACAAAACCCAGAAAAATAGGAAGCAATGTTTTGGTCATGGCGTACTTCCTAACGCGATACTTTCACAGGTTTTGTCCCATATGTGGATCAAATTCTCAATAAAAATGAGCGCGTGCGAAAATCTCCCTCTTACGAGAGACAACTGGCGAATTACCTTCGCGGGAAGCGGGGTCACGAAACCTTTCGTGCCTTCGCAAAAAAGTTGGGCATATCAGCCTCTTCGCTCCAACGTCTGGAGCAAGCAGAGCAAAACGTAACATTGCGCACCGTGCGGCAAATCACGAGCCGTTTGGGCGTGTCCATTGCTAACATTTTCACGGATTGATCCCTCCTTAGCCGTTTTCAGTAGCCGCTTGTCAAGCAGGTCATCCGAAGAGTTGACTGCATAGCAGAATCGCTGGGGACTGCATAACAAAGGCTTGCCTTTTAGTACGAAAATTTACCGAAAAAGACTTGCGCTCAGCGCAATAAGTCGTTAGAGTCTAGAAACTTAGGAAAGGAGATGGCGGGCTGACATCTATCATAGACCGCCGCTACAGACTGCACCCTCGCCCGGAGGTCGGCGGCTACGGAGGCCAGCGCGAAATGGAATTTCGCGAGGAGCAGGGGGCGTTCCCAAGTTGCACTTGGGAACGAGGACAAGCCCCATTCGGGGAGCGTTTACCGTTGGTTGAAAAGGGGCTTCACACTTGGTCGGTTCAGGAGGAGGAACGTGAAGACTCCGATAGTCGTTCCCCACGGGATGAAGATGCATTCCACACCGGCCACAACCATGATGAGCAGGAGATTTCGCCGCAAACCGAGGCATCGTGCGGCATAGATTTGGAGCGCGCCAAAGGTCCACCCCAAAATGATCACCATTCCGATCACGAAGGCAAAACCGATAAATAAACCAGGAGGTGGAGGCTCGATATGCTGTCCATTAGCTGTCGACTGGGGAAAGGCGTGCGGGTTGAGGCCCATGACCAAACACATCATAAAATGGAAAATGAAAATAGAGGAAAATGCCACCGTGGCCCCTCCGGCGATATAGTAGGCTATTTTCAATAATCGCAGATGGTCCTCATCCAACGCCGCCTGGACGGCAGGATCGCGTGGTGATGGGGTCACCGGGATGCCGGGATTGGAAAGTGGTTCTGTCATGGTCTACTCGCGTTGTTTTGTTTGGATTTCAAAACTGATCCTTCGACAAGCTCAGGATGACGGAGCTTTCAGGGAGAAAGTTTCCCTTCAAGTCCTTCATGTTCCTCCTGTCAAAAATTCCGTTAATTCCGTAATTCCGTCAAAATTCAGCGACCGCCGCCACATTTAGCTCAACTCCTCATCCGTGAGCGCGTTGACGAGCTTGAATTCCTCGAAGTGGAATTTGGCGTTGACGCGGAAGCTGAGCCGGCCCTGGAATTTGCGTTCGAGGTCGATGAGGATTTCCTCGTCCTCCTTCTTCAGGCGGTCGAGCACGTCGGCGTTGAGCACCACGCGCACTTCGCGCACGCCGGGGTGGAGCTTCATCACGCGGGTCAGCGCGCGCTGGATTTCCACGCTCATGGTTTCGGGGCTCTTGATGATCCCCTTGCCCTTGCACGACGGGCATTCCATGTAGACGGCGCGGCTGATGCTTTCCTGCACGCGCTGGCGCGTCATTTCCATCAGGCCGAGCTGCGAGATGGGCAGGATGTGCGTCCGCGCCTTGTCGCGTTTGACATGGTCCTTGAAGAGGTTGAGCACCGCCTTCTGGTCGCGGGGGTTGCGCATGTCGATGAAGTCGAGCACGATCAATCCGCCGATGTTGCGCAATCGCAGTTGCCGCGCGATTTCCTCCGCCGCTTCGAGGTTGGTCTGGAGGATCGTCTTGTCCTGGTCCTTGCCGCCCTTGTTGCGGCCGGTGTTGACGTCGATGGCCACGAGCGCCTCGGTTTCGTCGATCACGAGGTAACCGCCGCACGGCAGCCAGACCTGGCGGCGCAACGCGGCGTCGATCTGCTTGTCGACGTTGAACCGCTCGAAGATCGGCACGGCCTCGGTGTAGTGCTTGATCTTGCGCTGCGACCGCTTCGAAATGACCCCGACGAGTTCCTTCATCCGGTTGGCCGCGTCGATGTCGTCGACTACGATGCGGTCCACCTCGTCGGTGAGAAAGTCGCGCACGGTCCGCTCGATCAGGTTCGGCTCGGCCAGCAGCAGCTTGGGCGCGCGGGCCGTCTCGAGGTCGCCCGAGATGCTTTTCCATTGTTCGAGCAGCACGTGGAGGTCGCGCACGAAAAAGCGCGCCTTCTGGCCTTCGCCCACGGTGCGGATGATCACCGCCATTCCGTCGGGGATGTCGAGATCGGTCAGGATGTGGCGCAGGCGCTGGCGCTCCTTGGGATCTTCGATTTTGCGCGAGATGCCGCACTGCTCGGAAAAGGGCATGAAGACAAGATAGCGTCCCGCCAGGCTGATGTTGGTCGTGATGCGCGGGCCCTTGGTGCCGATCGGGCCCTTGGTCACCTGCACGATGATATCGGAGCCGGGCGGATAAATCCTCGGGATATCGTTGGCCGTGATCCGCTTTGGGTTCTTGCGCTTGCCGCCCTGCCGCTCGATGACTTCCACGCCCGGATCGAGCGCGGCGGGAATCGCGTCCCAGTAATGGAGGAAGGCGTTCTTATCGAGGCCGATGTCGACGAACATCGCCTTGAGGCCCGGCTCGAGGTTCCTCACCTTGCCCTTGTAAATGTTGCCGGAAATCTGCCGGTCGCTTTCGCGCTCGATGGAGAATTCCTCCAGCCGGCCGCCTTCCAGCACGGCGACGCGCCGTTCGAGGCGCTCGCACGAGATGACGATTTCTTTTTCTTCGCCCTTTTTCTTAAGACCGAGAAAACCGCGTATTTTGTCTAAAATCATATGTCTTTCGTTCCCGCGCTTGGGGGCGGGAGTTGAAGTGAGACGGAAGGAAGAGGAACGCCTTCATGTCCGCTCGAAGTTTTTGCGGTGGACCCAAACACTCTGCACCAGACCCATGCCGGCCAGGCACGCGACCAGGAACGTGCCGCCGTAACTGACGAACGGCAGCGGAATTCCGGTGATCGGCACCAATTGGATGGTCATGCCGATGTTCACGAAAATATGCGTGAATAGCATCGTCATCACCCCCACGGCCACCAGGGCCCCAATTTTGTCTCGCGCACGCGCCGCCACCCACCAACACCACAGCAAAACGGTCCCTTCGCCAATGATGAGCGCAGCCGCGCCGCGAAACCCGAAATCTTCCGCGACCACGGGGAAGATCAAATCGTTATAACTCGTATTTTTGGGCAGATAACCGAGCACGGTCTCCGTGCCCTGCCGCCAGCCCTTGCCATCCATCCCGCCCGACCCGATGGCGATCATCGACTGGTCGATCTGCCACCCCGCGCCCTTGGAATCGAGGCTCGGATCGAAGAAAATCTTGATGCGCTTGACCTGAAACTCCTTGAGAAAAGGCACCGGCTTGTCCCAGACATGGATCCAATAGTAGCTCAGGACGGCCACGCTCGCCGCCAGCGCCAGCGGGATCAACAGATGGTGCGGGCGCGCGCCGGCGGCAAAGAGCATGGCGAAGCAGACCGGGAAGAAGACCGATGCGGTTCCCAAGGCCGGCTGCTTGAGCACCAGCACGAAAGGGACCGCCGCGATCGCCAGCGCCATCAGGACGGTGTAAATGCTTTGAATCTGGTTCTCGCGGACGCGGAGAAACCAAGCCAGGCCCAGAACATAGGCCAGCTTGGCGAATTCCGCGGGCTCGAAGCCCAGGGGGCCGATCTTGATCCAGCTATAGGCCCCGAAGGTTTTCTTGCCGACATGGGGGATGAAGCACGCGATGAGCAGGCAGACGCCCACGGCATAGAGAGCCGGGGAAATTTTCACCAGCATCTGGTAGGGCGTGAGCGCCGCCGCCAGGTAAACGAGAAATCCGATGACGATATATTTCGATTGCGACGCGGGCGCATCCTTGAGCGCATCATTGCCGTAAGTCGCGCTGGTAATCGCGAAAAGACTGGCGATGCAAAGCGCCAGCAGAATCAGGATGATCGGGAAAGACCAGCCAACCTGACCCAGTTTACGAAACAGCGTGCGCATGATTACATCAACCGACAAAGAGACAATCTATCCTGTTCCGGGCAAACCTTCAACCTTCCTCGCCAAATCATTATGTGGGGTAGCTGCCGCACACAGGGCGGCGGTGCGGTTTGCGGGGAACGCTGACCGCCGCCCGACGAGCGGCGGCTGCCAACGGCCTCACCGGATATAAAACGTCTCGGCAACCCAGCGTTTGTTTTGGTGCGTGACCCGCTTCCAGCCCGATTTGTCGTTCGTGGCGATCCAGCGTCGTTCTTCCTTGCGGTAATGCCAGTCCTTATCGACCTGGTAGTAGATTTGCCGGTCGCGAATTTCGAGGATGTTGCAGATCTCGTGGTTGTGATGGTTTTCCTGGTCGTAATCGGTGAGGATGGGGTTCGCCATGTGCGAGTAGAGAGCGTTGAGCTCGCGCAGGAGCGAAGCCTCCCGCGCGCCAAGATCGCGGACGCCCAGGCCGAGCTTGCGGGCTTCCCGCGCCGTGATCGGGTAGGAATGCGAGGGGTAGGCCGAGTTGAGCTGGCGGCTGATCCGCGCAGCCCGTTTGCCGGTCGGCATGTGGTAGCTGAGCAATTCCTGGCAGATGCGGATCGAGAGCGAACTCGACCGGTCGAGCGCGCCGATGACGAGCGGATGGAGGTAGCGATAGACCTCGGGATACGGGTTGCCCTTCACCCGCTGCTCTTTCCAGAGGCGCAGGATGCGCGAGACCTCGTCCTGGCTGACCGAGACGATTTCGTTGCGGCTGTCGACCGGCGAAAGCTGGTGCTTCAGGCTGGTATCGACCGCGGTCAGGTACGACGTCGGG
This sequence comes from uncultured Verrucomicrobiae bacterium, assembly GCA_963702985.1. GTDB lineage: Bacteria > Verrucomicrobiota > Verrucomicrobiia > Methylacidiphilales > UBA1321 > JABDGH01. The sequence goes on along the minus strand of OY969777.1, from coordinate 2,074,636 downwards.
CCCATGTGGATTTCGTTGGCGCCGAGGGCGACCATGGTCGCGGCGGAGGCGCACTCGAACGGCGCATAGAGGATCACGCGCGTGAACTTGCTGCGCAAAAGATGGACCAGGCGCAGGGCCGCTTCGGGATTGCCGCCGTCCGATTTGAGGAAGAGCCCCACCGAGGCGCCGTGCCTGCGCGTGTCCAGCAGTTGGGACATGGCCATGACGTCGTTCTGGCAGATGGAGCCGCCCGAGGAGGTCCAGTACGCGAGCAGCGGCAGGCCCATTTCCTTTTCAAACCGGGCGAAGATCGCCTGCGTTTCCTTGGTGAGCACCGGCGCGCGCCGGGCGGGGGACGGGTGCGCGGCGGCGCCGTTTTTGGGTGGGCGCTTGGCGATAAGTCGAGGCATGAGGGCTGTAATTATGTCACGCGCCCGGCCCGGAGGCAAGGAAGTGCTGTAGCGGGTAGTGATGCAGTTTCAATCTCGTTCGGGTTAATTCCCCGCCGCTTGCGGCGTTCTTTTCATAATCTGAAATTGTTCCCCAATACCCCGCTGCTTGCGGCGGGGTTCTTTATTTCCTGAGCAGCACCCAGGTAATAAAAAGAATTACAACCAGAGGAAAGGCAACGATATTTCCCCATCGCGGAGCCTTCAGAAACACGACACACATCGCAATGGTTGCTAAACAAGCTGTGACAACAACAGTTTTGGTGTAGCTCTCGCTTGGCCAACCAAGCATAGCGGACGGTTCGGAGTAGCTTCTCAATTGATGCTATTCTAACAGCGCAATCACTTCCTCCAAGGACCACACGTGATCGTCATCTGCAACCCCAGCGGGGTTGTGATCACTCAACCCAGGGTTGGCGTAGCAACGCCTACCCTGGGTTGACTTCACCTCGGCCCAACCCTGAAAGGGTTGGATCAAGGACAACCCGATGTTGTGGCCGACTGGATTCAACTCTTTCAGAGTTGGAAACTTGATAAAATTACCCAGGGTAGCTCGTTCCGAGCAACCCTGGGCTGAATGATTCCAATCCTTTCAGGATTGGCGGATGACAGCACTGAGCTTTTCGGATCAGGAAAGAGGAACCTTCTTCGCACACCCGCATGACAAATTAGTTACCTGGACGAAATCGGTTTGCATGTCACGGTGGAGCAGCTACACAAATAAATGGCTAATTCCCCCGTCCACCGTTCCGCTTTCGATTCGCCCCCCAATTTCCTCGCGTTGCCCGCCCTCCTTCTTGTCGGCGCGGCGTTGCTCGCGGGCTGCCATCCGGCCGTCACGAACCCGGCGGATCCGAAATTTATCGTGGCCGAAAAAGGGAGCTGGCACATCCTGCGCGGGGATCTTGACACCGAGATCGCAACCTTTTTAAAGCAGCGCCAGGCAACCCCCGAGCAAGTCGGGCCGGCGAAGATGCCCGTCGTGCAAACGATGCTGCTTAAAAACATGGTCTTGAAGAAGCTGATCCTGGACAAGGCGGCCACCCTGCCCTTGAAGGACGTGGATAAAGCGGAGGCCTCCGAGCTCGACCGGCTCAAGGGCCCCGCGGCCGGTCCGGAGTTCGAGCAGCAGCTCAAGGCGGCCGGGTTGACTCTCGATGACTTGAAAAAGCGGATTCATGAAAAGGTCCTCATCAGCAAGGTGCTGGAAGCGGAAGCTTTTAAAAACATCGATCCGACCGACCAGGAAATCAACGACATCTACCTCAAGAACAAGGAGAGCTTCAATATTCCGGAGAAAATCCGCGCCAGCCGCGTCCTGATTCTGGTGGATGACAAGACGTCCCCGGCGGACAAAGCGGCGAAGAAAAAGGCCATCGACAAGGCCCGCGACCGGATCGCCCATGGCGAGGATTTTTCCAAGGTGGCCATGGAAGTCTCGCAGGACCAATATTCCAAGCCCAAGGGCGGGGACATTGGTTTCTTCCAACGGGGCGAAAACCCCGATGCCGGATTCGATGACGTGGCCTTCGGCATCAAGGAAAACGAGCTCAGCCCGGTCTTTCTCACGCCCCTTGGCTATCAATTCCTGAAAGTAACCGCCATCCAGCCCGCCGGAATCGTTCCGGTGGCCGATGTCCGCGGATATATTTCGTCGAAGCTGCGCGAGATGAAGATGCAAGAACAGTCGCAAGCCTACGCCAAGAAGCTCCTCGCCGATTCCGGGGTCGTCTATCACCTGGTCCTGGTCGACCCGCCCGCGCAAAGCGCCGCCGGTCCCGGAGGACCTGGCAACGCGCCGCCGCCCGCCGCCGCGCAAGCCCCCCCCGCCGCCACGAATGGCGCGCCGGTCCGATAGGGCATCGCAAAATATCGTACGAGCTTCATGCTCGGGTGGCCCGGACAACTCGTTTGTCCGGGTGCGCGAGCGCGGCATCGCGAGCGCACAGGAAGTCGCTCCCTCGTTCCCAAGTTGCACGTGGGAACACCCTTGTCGGCGCCATTCCATTGCCCGATCTCGTAGCCGCTCCAGTAAGGGCGTGGTCCACCCCACCGCCTAATGGCGGCGGCTACAGGGCCGCCGCAACCGCGCTTCCCTACCGAGTCACCGGCGCGGCGTTCGTGGTGGTATCCGGCGCGTTCGTGCTCGGCGCGGAGCTAGTGGCGCTTGAGTCCGCGTTATTGGTCGTGGAAGGCGCGCTATTGGTGGATTGATCGGAACTATTGGTCGCCGCCGGAGCCGCAGGGCTTTGGTCCGGGGCGTTCGTTGTTGCCGGTTCGTCGGCGCTGTTGGTGCTTTGGGCGGCGTTCTGCTGTGCCTGGATGGTCTTGAAAACATCCTTTACCTGACTACCCATGGCGACGAGAACAACAACGAAGATAATATAAAGGACGATAAGCGTCGTAAAAACATAGCCGAGGATCATGCCCGCCATCGCCATGCCGCGCCCTTGAAGGGCCGGATTTTTCTTTATTTCGGCCAGCCCCATGTGGCCGAGGATGATCGCCGGGATGGAGGCGAACAGGCTGCAGAGCAGGCTGAGGCAGCCGCAGACCAAGGCCCAGATGGCGAGTTTGGAAGTTTCCGGGGCGGACGCGGGGACTTGCCCGGGGGACAGTGTGCCCGGGAGCGGGCTTGGAGCCATCGGCGCGGCGCCGGGAGACGCAGCGGAAAGGGTCGCCGCGAGCGGGCTTTGACCCAGGGGCATCCAGTTGGCCTGGCCCTCCCACCAGACGTGGTCTTGCATGGAGATGACGCCCGAGGCGAGTTGCGCTTTGATTTCAGCTTCGGTGAAGGGGCCGAGCTGCTGGTTGTCGCGGTGGATGTAAATTTGCATGGAGTTCTCCTTTGCTCGCGTCCTGATTCCCAGCTTGGCGATGAAAAGTCAATGGTTAAAGCGGCGGGTGTCGCTTATCCTCGTGGAAGAAATTCTTATATGACTCCCAACCCCTTCGCTTTTTTTGAATTGGAGCCGGGTCCGGCCCTGGACGTTTCCTCGCTGAAAGAGCGTTTTGCCCGCGCCACATCCGAGTCCCACCCGGACAAATTCGCGCAGGCGCCCGAAGACGAACGGCTCGCCCTCGAGTCGCGCTACGCGGCGCTCAATCAGGCCTACCAGACGCTGATCGATCCGCGCGCGCGGCTGCTGGCCCTGTACGAATTGACGAAGGGCGAAAAGCCGCGCGACGTGCAGCGGATTCCGCCCGGCACGATGGATCTGTTCAAGGAAGTGGGCGAGATGTGCCGGGAGCTTGACGAATTTCTGGAGCGAAAACGGGCCGCGACCGGGCGGCTCGAGCGGGCCGGCATGATGAGCGGGGAACTGGCCCTGCAAGACGCGTTGGCGGCCCTGCGCATGAAGCTGGAACAGTTCGGCGCGACGGTCGATGGCGAAATCGCGGCGCTCGATGCGCGTTGGCGCGCGGGAGACAAGGACCTCGACGCGCTGGAGGCGGTTTACCGGAAATATTCCTACCTGGCGCGCTGGCGTCAGCAGCTCGAGGAGCGGGAGATCGCGTTGATGACGGAGGATTGATGCCGCGGGCGCATCCGCGCGTGGAGAATTTCGACGCGATTGGCCGTTTCCAAGTACTTGGGAACGAGGAATCGAAACTAGGGCGTTTTCATAACAATCGTAGCCGCACTTCCGCCTTGTGGCCCGAAGGGCCAACGGAAATTAGCAGCCGGTGGTGCAAACCACCGGTGTGGCGTAAACAAAGAACCCGCCCCGGCGGGGCGGCGGAATCTTCGAGAGGTTAACTCATCCGCCGCCCCATCCGGGGCGGTTGATTTTTCGGGCTAATCCGGCGGCTGGCGCCACCGGCTAATACCATTTCTCAATGGAATTTGGTCTTTAGCTTTCGGTCATCCCGAGCTTGTCGAGGGATCAGTTCCGCCTCGGTAAAACCCCTCCGAACTGATCCTTCGACAAGCTCAGGATGACGGATTGTTTAGACTAAATTCAATTTAGAATTGGTATAATTTCTTTCCGGCCCTCCGGGCCTCAAACGACCACGGGCTCATGGCGGCTGCGGTATTTCTGAAAGCGCTCTAGCCGTCGGCCTCCCGGCGACGGTGGAGGAAAACCCGCGCTCGGAGATCGCGGGCTACCCTACGGATGCGTCAATTTAAATGAAAAACGGGCTAGGTAGGGCCTGTTCACACTAAAATGGCCACCCACCTTTTAGTGTGAACAGGCCCTAACGAGATCCGGCAACTTACTTCGTTTCCAGAACCAGGACCGTGGCGATGGGATCGGGCGCGGTTTCGGGCAGCGTAACGGTCACATCAGTTCCCTTTTGGGTAAAGGTCAGGGGTTTGTGGTCCGAATCGGCCAGGAAATAAGCGCCGCTGATCTTATCCTTGACGTTGGCGAGGGCAAAAGACGTTCCGGGCCACTTGAAGATGTGGATGAAGAGCTTGCCCGGCTTGGTCGTGCAACGCCAGTTCCATGCGGCGTTGAAGACCGGCTTGCCTTTGGAATCGAGCTTTGTCGGGTCAAAGGAACCGTCTTCCGCGCCGAAGGCGGTGGGGCCGGTGCCGTAAATCGCCTCGCCGTTCACATCGAGCCACTTTCCGATTTCCTTCAGGCGGTCGACTTCCGGCTGGGGAATCACGCCGGTCGCATCGGGTCCGACATTGAGCAGGTAATTGCCGCCCTTGCTCGCGATATCGATCAGATTGCGCAGGAGGGTTTCCGTCGATTTGAAAGCCGTGTCGTAGGACTTGTAGCCCCAGGTGTTGTTGATCGTCATGCAGGTCTCCCAATCCTCGCCGGGGTAACCCTGCGGAGGGATGTGCTGCTCGGGGGTCTCGGTATCGCCCTTGTAACCGCCGCCGAGGCGATTGTTCCAGATCAGGTTGGGGTGTTGATTGAGGACGGTCACGATCTCCCCGGCCAATTTCGGCGTCATGTTACTCGGCGTATCAAACCAGAGAACGGCCGGGAAAGGCTCGTAGTTGCCGAGGATTTCCTTGATCTGCGGAACGGCCTTGGTCTTGATGTACTCGGCCATGTCGCCATCCTGCGCCTTGTCCCAATGGCCGCCGATCGCCGCGCCGCCCGGCGCCGTCCAGTCCTGGGCCTGGGAATAATAGAATCCGAGCTTGATGCCCTGTTTCTCGCAAGCCGCGGCGAGTTCCTTCAGCGGATCGCGTTTAAACGGCGTCGCGTCGACGATGTTGAAGGGATTGGCGTCCGACTTGAACATGGCGAAACCGTCGTGGTGTTTGGAAGTGATGACCATGTACTTCATCCCGGCGGCCTTCGCCGTGGCGACCCAGGCGTCGGCATCAAACTTGGTCGGGTTGAATTGGCCGGCGAGGGCCTTGTAATCGGCCACGGGGATTTTGCCGTTGTGCATGATCCACTCGCCGATGCCGCCGACTTGTTTGTCCTGCCAGGTGCCTGCCGGAACGGCGTAAAGCCCCCAGTGGATGAACATGCCGAAGCGGGCGGCGCGCCACCACGCCATGCGGGCATCCCGCTGTTCTTTCGTCTCGGTGTCCTGAATGGCGGGGACCGGATGGGCAGGGTTCGGGGCCGGCGCGTCAGCCGCGCGGGAGGGGAGATTCGTCATGGTGAGGCAGGCAAGGAGGCAGTACGGGAGAATTCGCATAAGAAGTTATTAGGATGATTCTAAAACCCTCGCAAGCCGGATAAGTTGCATGGGCGACAAAAATTTTCTTACCGACGAGTCAAATTGAAGATCATAATCGGATGGTAACAACGATACTAATTGAGAAAAATGCCCCCTGTTCTTGACGAGGATTTACGCCAGTCCCTCATGGCGATCTCGGCGTGCCCGACCGCGCCGTGCCACGAGACCCATGTCCGCGACTGCCTGCTCGAACGGCTGAAGGGGTTGCCCCGTGTCGTGACGCGCGTCGATGAATTCGGGAACCTGCGCGCCACCTACGAGCACCGTCCGAAACGCGAACCCTTTCGCCTCGTCGCGCACATGGACCATCCGGGGTTCGTCGTAGAACGAAAAGACGCCTCCGCGAAACTTCACTTTGCCGGCGGCGTCGACGAAAAGTATTTCGCGGGCAAGGGAATCGTTTTTTTCAACGAGGAGTCGAGAAAACCGCTGGGCCGGGCCGTCATCGCGGGCGTATCGTTGTTAGATGACGTGAAGCGCGTCACCCTCGACCGCGCCATCCCGGCGGGCGCGACGTTCGCGATGTGGGACTTGCCAAAACCCCGCTGCACGAAGCGTCTCTTCCTCAGCCCCGCCTGCGACGACCTCGCCCAGGTTTCCATTGTGCTGGCCCTGCTGCGCCGGCTGGCACTGGGGAACACCCGGGCCGGCGTGCATGCGCTTTTCACGCGCGCCGAGGAGGTCGGCTTCGCCGGCGCGCTCGCCGCGTTGAAGTCGAAAACGGCCCTCGCGCCCATGCCGACGCTTTCGCTCGAGGCAAGCAAGGCGCGCGGCTTTGCCCGTGTGGACGGCGGCCCCGTCGTGCGCGTCGGCGACCGGCTCAGCATCTTCGACTCGCGCATCACCCACTGGCTCGAAACGGCCTTCCGGGATTTGCGGGCCGCGCGTCCGGGGTCAAGCTTCCAGCGGCTGCTGATGGGCGGCGGCACGTGCGAGGCGTCGGTGTTTCACCGGGCCGGTTTGCCCACGGGCGCGCTCTGCGTGGCGCTCAACAACTATCACAACATGGGACCGGGCGCGGCCTTGCGCGCCGAATCGGTTTCGCTGAGGGATTGCCAGGGGCTTTACGATTTCCTCTTCTTCCTGGCCACCCGGGCCAAGTCCGTGCGCGCGGCGGACGAGGCCGTCGCGGAGCGGTTCGCGCAACTCGAAGCGAAGGCACTGGCGGCGCTCAGAGCTGATCTTTGACGCCTCCTGGGCAGAGATACCCAGGACGAATAGGACGAATAAGACCTATACGTCCCATCAGTCCTATAAGCCCCATATTCCGGCCCGCCAAAAAATTCGGTCATTGACCGATTCGCGGAGTTTTTTACTCTCCATGGATGGCCACTTTGGAATCGGACGATTCAAATATTCTCGACGCGGAGGCGATCAACTGGCGCTTGGTTGTTTATCCGATCCTCGCGGTGCTCATCCTCGTGGTGGGCGGACTCGGTTATTATTATTATCTCCAAAACCAACGGGAGGAACTCGAAATCTCGGCGCGCGCCGCCATCGTCCAAGCCAAATCGCCGGAAGAACTGGTGAAGGTTGCCGATCAATTCCCCCACTCCGACCAGGGGACGCTGGCGTTGCTGGACGCCGCGGACGGTTCTTTTGCCAAACGGGACTTCGCCGCGGCCATCCAGGATTATCAGCGGATCATCCAGAGCGCCACTGCCCCTGCGGAACTGCGCGACTCGGCGCAACTCGGCCTGGCCTCGGCGCTGGAAGCCAACGGCAAAATCGACGACGCAATCAAGGCCTGCCTCGAAGTGGCCCGGAGCGGCGCCAAGAGCCCCTACGCGGCTTTTGCCTGCAATGCCGCGGCGCGCCTCTATGAAGAGCGCGGTGACAAGGACAAGGAACGCGAAATCCTGACCGAGGCCGCGAGCCTGGACCCGGATTCACCGTTCGTCAAACAGGCCCAATTCAAGTTGAAGGAAATGACCGCCGCGGCGAAGCCTTCGCCGACCGTTCCCGTCCCCGTCCCCGCGACACCCGCGCCTCCAGCGCCTCCTCAGAAATAGCAATTTTAAATGTCGTGCGCGGCTCATCATCGGGTGGCCCGGCAACGACAGGCGTGCCTGTGTTGTCCGGGAGGCCGAAGGCCACAAGAAGCCACCCCAAAATGATGGAGTTAAGCTTACGTGCAGACGTGGCTGGCTGCTTCTTGTGCGCTACGCGCACCCGGGCAACAAGTAGCCCGGGCCACCCAGGAGTTATGTGCGCAATAATACCATTTCTAAGTTGGTTTTGTACTCTCCACGGAAAATCTGCCTCTTAAGACAGGATAAAAGCTAATTAGAAATGGTATAAGTTAAAATGCACTGGAGCCTGTTAACGCAAACGCCGGTTGTCCGCGGCGAACCCAAGTCCCGCAAGGGACGCCTGAGAGTAGCCCGGCGATTCATCGCCGGGTCTCCCGCGTGAGGGCGAGGCGTCTTATCGGGACGCTTGAACGTCTTTCGCACTCATCTTCGTTCAGCCGTCCCGACGGGACGGGTGGTTTATTTTACGGTTACCCGGCGATAAATCGCCGGGCTACTTTCGGATGTCCCTTTGGGACAAGTTCCGCATCGTGTTAACAGGTCCTGGTTGAGAAATGGTCTTACTGCGTCGCCGGCGCGTTGTCCGCCGCGGATGATGCGGAAGCCCCCGCCTCGGGCGCAGCCGGGGAATCAGCCTTCGCGGGGACGGGCGCCTTCCCCCCATCCGCCGATGCCGTGTCATCCGCGGCGACGGCCTTGGCCGGGGCTGCGGACGCGACTTTGTCCTTCTTGCCGGGGACGGGATAAATCTGGCTAAAGATGTCTCTGGCAATCGCCCCGGCCTCGTGACCGCCAAGCAGTCCGCCCTCCTCCGTGTCGTTGCGGTTGTCGGAGAACCGGCCCTCGACCATGACCGAGAACGAGTACCGCGGATTGTCGGCGGGGAGATAACCGGAGAGCCACGCGATCTGGCGCCGGTGCTCCTTCGAGCCGACCTGGGCCGTGCCGGTTTTGGCCGCGATCTTCATGTCGTCGCGATGGACGACCGTCGCCGTGCCTTCGTCGACGACATTGATCATGGCCGCTTTCAGATCGGGCATCCATTTATCGTTGAAGGCCACGGTCCGCAGCGTCTCGACGGGAAATGTTTTGATCACATTGCCGCTGCGGTCCTCGATCTGTTTGATGAGCCGCGGACGGTAAACCGTCCCGTTGTTGGCGACGGCCGCCATGACATCGGCCATTTGCAACGGAGTGACCAGCACGTCCCCCTGCCCGATGGCGGTCAGGGCGGTGTCGCCGCCGGCGACCTGAAAATCGCGCTGATGGATGCGCCTCACCGATTCAGGATCGGGAATAAATCCGGGCAGTTCGCCGGGAAGGTTGATGTTCGTCAGGCTGCCGAAGTTCAGGCTGCGGGCCGTGTCGATGAGCACGTCACGGCCGATCTTCAGGCCCAGCGTCGCGAAGTAGGTGTTGTAGGAGTGGGTCAGGCCCTCGAGGTAGGTTACGTCGCCGTGTTCATTTTTCAGTTCCATGTGCATGCTGCCCAAGTCAAACGAACCGGTGCAATGGACCACCCAGTTCGGGTCGAAAACCCCGGCCTTCATCGCGGCAATCGACGTTAAGACCTTGAAACCCGATCCCGGCGGATATTGCGCGTGGAGGGTGCGGTCCAGGAGCGGATTGTATTCGCCGTTGCTGAGCACATCCCATTCGTCCTTCGCGATGGTCGGGATGAAGATGTTCGGGTCGAAGGTCGGGTGCGAAGCCATGGCCACCACGTCGCCGGTGTGGATGTCGATCATCACCGCGGCCTTCATCGGATTGGGGCTGGCCACCATCGCGCTTTCCATCGCCGCCTGGATTTTGGAATCGATGCTCAGGCGCACGTTGTCGCCGTAGCCCGCCGGTTCCGCCACGACGGCGGACCGCGCGTAGCCCTCCGGCGTGGTTGAAATCATGAACCGCCCGTCCTTCCCGGTCAGCTCCCGGTTGAAAACCTGCTCCAGCCCGGACGCGCCCTTGTAGCGGTCATAAATCACGTCGCCGCTGAGGTACTTGCCCCGGTTGCGCTGCTGGTCGCGCGAGAGATAACCGAGCACATGGGCCAGTTCGGCCCCGCGCGGATATTTGCGCAAGGGCGCCGTCTGGAACCCGAAGCCCTTGGACTCCAGTCCCGCCGCCTGAATCTTGGCGGCCTGGTCCGGCGTGACATTCTCCATGACCATGAAGGGCTGGTAACGCTGGGTGCGGTATTGCGCCAGGAGGTCCGCGTCGCTGATGTCCACCTTGACGCCGATGGCCTGCTGCACCTCGTCCAACCGGCTGCGCATCCACCGCACGATCGTGGTCGTCCGCCGTGGCTTCATCCGTCGCGGGCCAGCCGAGCACCAGGTTTTTCTCGGAGCCGGTCGTCGCGTAGACCGTTCCATCCGAGGAAACAATATCGCCGCGCAGTCCCGGCATTTTATATTCGGCCAGGGCCGGAATCAGGTTGGCGCGCTTGTCTCCGTTTATGATCTGGTCCGGGGAAAGGCCGGTTTCATCCGCCTGGTTGAACATGGTCGTCAGCCAGTCGGTCCATTCCCGCGGCGCCTGGATTTGCTTCGCGACGGCGCCCGCCGTGCCGCCTGCCGCGTCGACCTGCTCCTTTTTCAGGTAGACGAAGATGTCGCCGGGCGCGGGAGCCAGTCCCGCCAGGCCGCGCAAGGCGCCTGTTGACCGGTCGATCTCCACCTTGGTCAGCTCGGGCGGAACGGCAAAGGCCCCGCCGGAGAACAGACGCGCCTCGACCTGCTGCATGATTTCACCCCACAACGGCACGGCGGATTTCACCGCCGCGTCCTTGCCGCCGATGGGCCGGGAATCGTCATAGCCGACCCAGACCCCGGCGAGCACCTTCGGGGTGTAGCCGACAAACCAGGCGTCCCGGTAACCTTCCGAATAGCCGGGCATGCCGGCCACCGCCGATTTGAGGCCGTAGTCGCGCGCCAGCGTCCGGGCCGGGCCGGAGCGCAGCGCATTTTGCAGCGTCAGCGTCATTTGCCGGTCGTCGAGGCTGTTGAGCAGGTCGTCGTGCCGGGCGTCCTTGCCGGCCTTGGCATCGTCGTAAAGGACCTCGCCCGTCCGGGATTGAATCGACCGGATGATCTTGAGCTTGTGATGGACGCCGTCGTTGCCGAGGATCTGGTAGAGCGCGGCGATGTCTCCGAGCGTCATCGGATCGGGATTGAACACGTTCGGTTTGTCCGCCGGGATGCGCGCCTGCTCCAGCCCCGCCTTCCGGAACCAGTCCCCCACCGCGCGCGCGCCTAGTTGCAAGCCGACCCGCGTCGCGGCCGATTTATTGCCCAGAGCCAGGGCGTCCTGCACGGAAAGGAACCACTTGCTCAGGTCCACCATCGGGTTGCCCAGGGCCAGATCGGCCTGCGCCGCGGGAACCGCCGGGTCGATATAGGAAGCGTTGATCATCGACGCCGGGTGCAGGTCGAGACGGTCGAAAGCCAGCGCATAGAGAAGCGGCTGGAGAAGCGCGCCGTTTTCCCGGCGGGCCATGGAAACGTGATCGAACTGGCTCTTCGAGAAATCCCGTCCGCCCACCCACGCCTGCACGCGTCCCGTGGCGAGATCCGCGACCAGCGCCGCGCCCTGAAGCAGGGGCCGCGTCTGCGCCGGTGGAGTCGTCCCGGCCGGGCCCGCCGCGGCCTTTTCCAGGTCCGCCAGTTGGAGGCTGACCTGGTCCTCGATGGCGCGTTGCAAGCGCATGTCGATATTGGCGCGCACGGTCAGGCCCTGCGGCATTTCCTCCGTGCCCTCGACGGAGAGGATTTGTTCCATCTCCTTCACGGCGGCGGCCATGATGAAGGATTGCAGGCCGGACGGCTTGGCGGGCTGGATGCGAACCGGCGCGTTGATGTAGTGGACGTAATCTTCCCTCTTGATGTAGCCGTCGTCGAGCATCTGCTTGAGCGTGGTGTTGCGGCGCCACCGGGCTTTCTCCGGATCGACGCGCGGAGACGAACTCGTGGGCGCCCGGATGATCCCCGCCAAAAGCGCGCATTCCGGCACCGTCATGTCGATGGCGTCCTTGCCGAAATAGCCGCGCGCCGCCGCCCCCACGCCGAAGTACCCCTTCCCGAAATAAATCCGGTTGAGGTAATAGTTCATGATCTGGTCCTTGGTCAGATTCTGCTCGAGCCGGATCGCGACGAAGGCCTCGAGAAATTTCCGGTCCATCGTGCGCGAGAAATCGCCGATGAGGTGCTTGGCCAGTTGCTGCTCGATCGTGCTGCCCCCCTGCACCCCGCGCGATTTCTTGGACAGGTTCTCCCGGAAGGCCCGCATGATGCCCCAGTAGTCGATCGCGCCGTGCTGGTAAAACCGCCGGTCTTCCGCCGCCATCACCGCCTCCCGCATCGCCGCGGGAATTTCCTCGGGCTTGAGAACGATCCGGTCCTCGACAAAAATGCGCCCCAACTCCTCGCCGTTCACGTCGTAAAACGTCGACGTGACGTTGAGATCATCCAGCTTCTTCAAATCGTAGGTCTCGGCCCGGGCGTAATAAATCAGCGCCTTTTCGTACGCGAAATAGCCCAGCACGCACCCCAGGATGATCGCCACGACGCAGCCGATCTGGATTCCGAGCCAGAGCTTGCGCCAAAACGACCCCTTCCTTTTCACCGGAGCCGCAGCGGCAGCGGGCGGACCCCGTCTCGATCCGTCGAGCCGGCGCGGACGTCGCAACGCGGCCCTGGGCGTCTCCTTCACAGGGGCTGTGCCGGGCGGTTGGTCGACAATTCGGGCGTGAGCAGACAGCGGTTCGATGCGTTTGGCCACAATCGCTTATACCACAACCCGGCGTTTCCCGCGCCGAAAAAACATTCCATCTGGAAAAAGCGCGATTCCCGCCCCAGCCCTTTCAATTCCCTGCCAGAAGCCCCAACGGGCGAGCGAAAATCAGGCGGCTTAGACCACTTCTTAGCGTTAATGATCCTATTGCGTGAGGCAGCCCGGACAACTTGTTGTCCGGGTGGCCGAAGGCCACAGGAGGCAGTCCGTTGATTTGCAAATGCCCGGGCGACCTCCTGTGCGCTCGCGATGCCGCGCTCGCGCACCCGGACAACAAGTTGTCCGGGCCACCCAAGCTGCCAATGACGTTCCCCTCGTTCCCGAGCGCAACTTGGGGACGAGGGGAAATGGAGTTTGGGAACGAGGACAAACGCTGCTACGCTTGGTCCTGCATGAACCAAGGCGAACCGCAGTACGTGACGGTTTTGGAGATACCGCCTGTGGATTCAGCGGAAACCGCCGTTAAAATCGCTATCGTGGGGCAAGGGAAATGAAGAGCGCTAAAATCGCCTTAGTCGCGGCTTTTGTCATGTCTGTCCTAAACAGTGGCAGTTGCGTGGGTCTGCTTTTCTTCGACGTTAGACACCTAAGCTCCGAAACGAATCATGCGTTCCCAAAGACAGAGGAAATGCAGTCAGATATTTTAAACCAGATGCAGGCAGGTCTTCAACAAATGCATGCAGCTCAACAAGAGCAGATGATTCATCACTACCAGATTGCCCTTTACGGAGAAATAGCTACCCTTGCGTGGAATCTATTGCTTGCTGGGTTGCTGATTTTTGCGATTAGTCGTTTTCAAAAATCAAATTAGGACACTACCCAACAGAGCCAAAGCTTGCTCCTGCGCCCAGCATCGCGTAGGCTTGGCAGTTTATGCTTACCCTGTCCGAAATCGGCAAAAGCTTCGGCGCGCGCACGCTTTTTGAAGACGTTTCCCTGAGCATCAACCTCGGGGAACGGATCGCGCTCGTCGGGCCGAACGGCGCGGGCAAGTCGACCCTCTTCTCCATTATATTAGGCACGACCGAGCCCGACAACGGGTCCGTCGTCATCGACAAGCACACCACCATCGGCTATCTCCCGCAGGAAACGGCGGCCAGCGGCGACGAGACCGTCCTCGAACTGGCCATCGCCATCACGCCGGAGCACGGCGACCTGATGCGCATCCTCTCCGAAGGCACGCGCACGGGCCGCACCGACACCGAAGAGTACCACGACGCCCTGGGCCGTTACGCCGAACTCGGCGGCTACCAGAACGAACCGAAAGCGAAGCGCATCCTGGCCGGCCTCGCCTTCCGCGAATCCGATTTCCATCGCCCCGCCAAAACGATGAGCGGCGGCTGGATCATGCGCGCGCATCTGGCGCGGCTGCTCGTCATGGAGCCCGATCTCCTCATGCTCGACGAGCCGACCAACCATCTCGATCTCGAATCGCTCGGCTGGTTCCAGAATTATCTCGAGTATTATCCCGGCGCGATCCTGATGATCTCGCACGACCGCGCGTTCCTCAATGCGCTCGTCGATAATATTTTCGAGATTCGGCACAAGCAGGTCCATCGCTATCGCGGCAACTACGACGCCTATGTCGAGCAGCGTCTCGCCCGCCAGGAGCAACATCTCGCCGCCTATAAAAATCAGCAGGCGGAAATCCAGAAGCTCCAGGAATTCGCCGACCGTTTCCGCGCCAAGGCGAGCAAGGCTTCGCAGGCGCAGAGCAAGCTCAAGCAGATCGAGCGCATGGAAAAACTCGAAGCGCCCGAGTCCGCCGACAAGAAAATCCACATCAAATTTCCCCAGCCCGCGCGCAGCGGCCAGCGCGTGATGACGCTGAGCAAGGTCCATTTCGCCTACGGCACGCTCAAGGTCTACCAGGGCATCGATCTCGAAATCGAAAAGGGCCAGCGCACCGTGCTGGTCGGGCCGAACGGCGCGGGCAAATCGACGCTGCTGAAAATCCTCGGCGGTCGTTTTGGAAATCCAGCAGGGCGAACGCAAGGAAGGCCTCAACGCCGAGATCGGCTACTACTCGCAAAACCGCATCGACATGCTCAACGCCACGCGCACGGTTTTGCAGGAGGTGATGAGCATCCCGAATCCCGTGCCCGAAGCAGACCGCGCGCACCATCCTCGGCTCGTTCCTGTTTCCAGGGCGACGACGCCTACAAAAAAGTGAGCGTGCTTTCAGGCGGCGAGAAATCGCGCCTCGGCCTGGTCAAGCTGCTGCTCAATCCGCCCAACCTGCTCCTCATGGACGAGCCGACGACCCACCTCGACATGGCCAGCATCGACGCGCTGATCGACGCGCTCAAGCAATACCAGGGCACGCTGATCTTCATCAGCCACGATGTCTATTTCATCCGCGCGCTCGCGCAAACCGTGCTCCACATCAGCGCGGGAAATCTCACGCCCTACTCGGGCGACTACGATTATTACCTCGAGAAATCGGGCGCGGGATCGGCGAAGCTCGGCCTCGTCGCGGGCGAGCAGCTCACCGACAGCCGTCCGACGGAAGCCGCGGTCGCCGTTCCGCGCGCGGGCAGTTCTCCCGTCAAATCGAAGGAGCAAAAGCGCAAGGAAGCCGAGGAGCGCCAGGCCGTTTCCGCCGCGCGCAAGAAGGCGCAGGCCCATCTTGATAAAATCGAGCGCGAGATCGCCGTCCTGGAAAAGCGCCACAAGGAAATCGTCGCGCTGCTCGAAGCGCCCGAGACCTACGCGCAGGGTGGCGACGTCATGAAGCTCAATCGCGAACTCATCGAAAACACGGAAAAGCAGGAAGAGCTGAACGAGGCCTGGGAAGACGCCACCGCCGACGTCGCCGCGCTGAATCCCGTTGTTGAGCCGGCGGTAGAAGCGTAAAAATTCCGTCATCCAGAGCTTGTCGAGCAATGCAGATTGATTTAAACAGGTGTATATTGCGTAACGAATGTCTGTCGGTGATATACTGAACTTGTGAAATTTACAGCTTCCTACTCTTACCTCTTAAACAGTGGCATTTATACCGTTCCCGACGCTTCGCGTTTGAGCAAAGTTTTCCCCCGTCGTATTCGTTATTGGCTCAGGGACCTGCACTCGGAAAACCAAAAAGAATTTCCGCATCATCGCCTTTGGAAAGGGCAACATATGCCTATCGGGGACAAGCTCGCTCTTGGTTTTAATGACTTGCAAGAAATCAGATTCGTGGATGCTTTCTTAGGGGCAGGAGTTAGTTGGCCGACCTTAAAACAGGCTCATTCAAACGCCAAAGAAGTCTACAAAACTGAGCACCCATTTTGCACTCGCAGATTTGCTACAGATGGGCGAACAATCTTTGATTTTACGCGCAGTGATACTCATGGAGAGCAGTTGACGGACACTGTTCGGGCGCAAAAAGTATTTCCTGAGATTATCTCTTTGTTTCTTAAGAACTTAAGATTTTCCAAAAATCAGGAGCTTGAGAGCTGGTGGCCCCTGGGCTTAAATAAGCGGGTCGTTCTGGATCCAGCCCGGCAATTTGGCCAGCCCATTGTGGCTGAAGAGGGTGTATCTACTGAAATTCTGTTTCAGGCTGTTAAAACAGGACAGACATTCGAAGAAGTAGCTGAATGGTACGAAATCGATGTCGCTTCGGTTAAAGATGCGGTCAATTTCGAATCATCGTTGCGTGCGTGAAATTCTTCGTTGATAACAATATTTCGCAGAAAGTAGCTCGCGCACTCAATTGTTTGGTTGAGCCTCCGCACTCAGTCGTTCATCTTAAGGAGCTTTTTCCTGCCGATACGCCCGATATTGACTGGATGAAGAAACTTGCCGAAGAGGCTGGTTAAATCATTATCTCGGGTGATACGAATATCGGTCGAAATCCGCATGAGGTAAATGCATGGAAGAACGCAGGGCATACGATATTTTTTCTCTCGCCGGGATGGATTCATTTAAGGCTGTTTGATCAAGCATCAAAGCTTCTGGCCCTTTTCCCGCACATTACAGAATTGGCTCTAAAAGCTAAGCGGGGAAGCGCCTACATGGTACCAGTCAGAGGCGCAAAAATCGAGAAATTGAGCTGATTGGATAATAGTCAAGTTAAACCAGCCGCCCCAAATCCCCCGGCAGCGGCGAATCGAAGCGCATCTCTTCGCGCGTGACGGGGTGGATGAAGAGGAGCGTGCTTGCATGCAGCGCGATGCGCTTGATCGGGTTCGTCTTCGCGCCGTACTTTTTGTCGCCGACGATGGGGCAGCCCGCTTCGGCGAGCTGCACGCGAATCTGGTGCCGTCGTCCCGTTTCCAAAGTCAGTTCGACCAGCGTCGTCGTCTTGCCCTTTTTCGTCACGCGATAACGGGTGACGGCGCGGCGCGTTTCGGGTCCCTCGTTCGCGGCATAGACCTTGAGCGGGTTCGACTCGTCGAGGTGCGAATCGAACTTTCCGGCGTCGCTTGCCGGCGCGCCCTCGACGACGGCCAGGTATTTTTTCTCGACGGCTTCCCAGCCCTCCTGAAGCGCGATCTTGGCCGGTTCGTTCTTGGCGAAGATCATCAGCCCCGACGTTTCGCGGTCGAGCCGGTGCACGACCCACACGCGCTCGCGTCCCCGCGGGTTGCCCAGCCGCACATGGTCGGTGAGAAAAGCATAGGCGGTCTTCTCTTCCTCCGACGCGCTCGCGATGCTCAAAAGCCCCGCCGGTTTTTCGATGACAATGATGTCGGCGTCCTCGTGCCGGATGCGGATGCCGCCCGCCAATTTCGTTTCCGGCGCGGCCATTCCCTTCGGACGAATCGTCACCGTGTCGCCCGGGTTGAGCGCATGATCGAACTGCGTGATGACTTTGCCGTTCACCGCGACGGAGCCAAACTTGAGCCACGCCCGCACCTGCTTTTTCTTCGTCCCGGGCCACGCCTCGAAGAGATAGGCGAGAAGCTCCGAGGGTTTCGATACAGTTCGCGCGGGAGGCATGAATTTGGGGACGCGAAAGGACTCCCGTCCCTACCCCCGCCTTTCGCGGACGCAGTCGGCTCTTTTCGCGATCGAGTTCGCGGGCAGGATGCCGCGCCAGGAAACGCCGGGGTAGATCAGCGAGCGGCGGCCCAGGATGGCGCCGGGATTGATCACCGCGTTGCAGCCGACTTCGGCCCCGTCGCCGATCAGCGCGCCGAACTTGCGCAGGCCGGTGCTCAGGACCGCGTCGCCCACGCGCAGCGTGATGTAATCCCCGGTAAGCTTGAGGTTGGAAACAATGACGCCCGCCGCGAGGTGCACTTTCGTGCCGAGGATCGAATCGCCGACATAATTGAAATGGGGCGCCTGGCAGCCGTTGAAAAGAAAGCTGTTCTTGATTTCGCACGAGTTGCCGATGACCGATCCGGCGCCGATGATGACATTTTCCCGGATGTACGCGCCGTGGCGAATCTGGCAATTCGGCCCGATCCAGGCCGGGCCCTTGATGTAAGCGCCCGGCTCGACCACGGTGTCCCGGCCGATAAAGACCTTTTCGCCGATCACCGGGTCGCCGATCATTTTCCCGAAATTGACGGGGACAATCTGCTCCTGGAGATAAGCGGCCAGCTTGGGCAGAATTTCCCAGGCTTGGATCACGCCCTGGAAAATGGCGGCATGTTCCGTCTGTTTGAAATCGAGATAATCGGCGGGAGCAAAAACGGGCGCGCTCATGGGTTTCATCAAAAATGCCTGTCATCTGATCCTTCGGCAAGCTCAGGACTAAAGGCAAGTTGAGCACGCGTGCCGCAGGATCAGTTCGGTCTGTGGCTGCGGCGGCAGCCTCCGAATGATAGCCCGCGATCTCCGAGCGCGGGTCTTTGCGCACCGTCGCCCGGAGGTCGACGGCTACCTTACTTCAGCCCATCGAGGGCTTTTTGGACTTCTTCGGCGCTGCCCTTGGTCTGGGCCTTCAGCGAGATCCAGGCGATTTTTCCGTCCTTCACGATGAACGATTGTCGCGAAGCGAAGGGAACGAGGCCGTGCATCATCATCGGCACGCCGAAGGCTTCGGCGACCTTGCCATCGGTGTCCGCCACGAGGGTGAAGGGCAGCTTGTACTGTTGCTGAAACTGCTTCTGCGCCCCGGCGCCGTCGCGGCTGACGCCGATGATCTGCAAGCCTTCCGCGTGCAATTTCTCGTAGGAATCGCGCAGCGAGCAGGCTTCCGCCGTGCATCCCGAGGTGCCCGACTTCGGGTAAAAATAGACCAGGGTTATCCCCTTCGCGTACACATCCGCGAACTGGATCGCCTTGCCTTCCTGGTCGACCGCGCTGGCTTGGGGGGCCGCGGCCCCCACCGCGAGGGGTGCGGCCTTGACGTCGGAACCAAAGACGGTGAAGCCGGTCAGGAGGACGATAAGCTTTCGCATCATATTGCCCCAACATTACTACCCCGGATGGGACGTTGGCAAGGCGGGCGATTTGCCTTTCGGCGTGACCTATACCGACTTTTCGGACAGCCTCTCATACAGTTTCAGCAGGTTCAACATCCGGACCCGGAACGCCGGTCAAGAGCACGAACCAGCCGCCATGTCCACGCCCAAATTTTCCATCGTGATTCCCACGTGCCATCGTGAGGACCTGCTGGCTCGATGCCTTGAAAGCCTTCGCCCCGGCGAGCAACTGGCCGCGTCCGATTCTTACGAAGTGATCGTCACCGATGATGCCCAGGGGCAAACAGCCGAGGCCATGGTCCGCGCGCGATTCCCCCGGGTGCAATGGGTGCAAGGCCCGTCGCGGGGCCCGGCGGCCAATCGCAACAACGGAGCGCGTCATGCCGCGGGGGAGTGGGTTTGTTTCATCGACGATGATTGCATTGCCAGCAAGGAATGGATTGCCGCCTTTGGCGACGCTACAAGCGATGGATCGATTGATCTCATGGAGGGTCAAACGACCATTCCTGATAAAACCGACAATCCCTTTCATCATGCTGTTTTCAACAAGGAAGGCGGCGTCTTTTGGAGCTGCAACCTCGCCATCCGTCGAGAACGATTTCTGGCCCTGGGCGGATTCGACGAGGATTTCCTGGAAGCTGCCTCGGAGGACATGGAATTCGCCCATCGATTCCATGCGCACCATTTTCGTTCCAAATTTTATCCTGAAGCGCTGGTTTACCATCCCGTGCGGCCCCTGGACTGGCGCAGCGTATGGAGGCGTCTTTTCATGATTCGCTGGGCGGCCATGTATTGCTATAAGGTGGACGAGGGCCTTCACCTGTCCAATTCATCGGCCGGCAACATGGGGGTCGCGTTCAAGGATACGATCCTGAATCATCTGCGCCTGACGTGGCGTGATTTTCGGCGCTGGAATTCGCCTTACTGGAAAAGCCGCTTATTCTGGCTTCTGCTGCGCTGGGTGACCTTTCCGATCATTCTGCCTTATTACCTCTACTGGGTGTATCGGTTTCATCGGCAACTTAACGCCAAGCGGCATGGCCCTGGAGCGTGATAAATAAAACCATGGCCGCCGGTATGCGGAGGCGGCTCGCCGGCCATCCCTTCGGCTTGCCGCACCCGTGACGATCCGGTTCGCAACGCGGCCTTGTCCTATTTTGAAGACCCGCCTTAAGATGCGAACGTGCCGGAATCACCCGCTCCAAAATCGCTCATCGTTTCGCTGCACGACGCCCATCCCGGCTCGCGCGCCGCCGATCGCGGAGCAGGTCGCGTTTCTCGCGGGCTACGGAATCTCGCGCAGCAGCATTCTCGTCGTGCCCGAGTTCCATCACGGCGGATCGCTGGCGCAGGACAAGGCCTTTTGCGATGCTGTTTCCGGCTGGCAGGAGCAAGGCCACGAAATCGTCCTGCACGGCTATTTCCACGACCGCCGCGAATCGCCGCCCGAAAAGCTCTCCACCTTTTTCTGGACGCGCCTCTACACCAACCGCGAGGCCGAGTTCCTCGACCTGCCGCGCGACACAGCCCGGCAGCGGCTGGAACGGGGCCGCGCGCTTTTCGAGTCGCTCGGCTGGCGCGCGACCGGCTTCGTCGCGCCGGCGTGGCTCATGGCCCCCGGCCTCACCAACCTTCTTGCCGAGATGGGCTTCGCCTACACGACGCGGCTGGGCGAAATCATTCCGCTCCTGCCGGGCCTCAATCGAGTCAAGTCTTCCCAGTCGCTTTGCTACAGCGCGCGCGCCGGCTGGCGGCGGTTCGCGTCGGCGCTCTGGAACAAATATCTCTACGGCCGGTTGCGCGAGACGGATATGGTCCGGCTCAGCCTCCATCCGCGCGATCTTGAATTTCCGCTGATGCGCCGCCAGATTGATCAAATCGTGCGCGCCTCGCTCAAGCGCGGCTTCCAACCCACCACCTACGGCGATTATGTTGCGCGTTGACCTTCAACTCCATTCCCGCTTTTCGGACCGGCCCACCGAGTGGATCCTGCGCCGGCTGGGGATGCCCCAAAGTTACAGCGAGCCGGAGACGCTCTATCGCAAGCTCGCCGCCGCCGGGATGACCTTCAAGACGATCACCGACCACAACCGGCTCGACGGCGGCAAAGCCATCGCCCATTACCCGGACGTTTTCCTGAGCGAGGAAGTCACCACCTACTTTCCCGACGGCTGCAAAATCCATCTCCTGGTCTGGAACCTCGACGAGGCGCAGCACGAGGAAATCCAGAACCTGCGTCCGAACATCTACGAGCTCGCGGGCTATTTGCGCGCGCAGAAATTGCCCCACGGCGTCGCGCATCCGCTGGTCAACATCAACAAGGTCCTCACCGTCGAGCACTTCGAGCGCCTTGTGCTTCTCTTCCGCTGCTTCGAGGCCCGCAACGGCAATCGCGAGCCGCTGGCCCAGGAGGTAAGCAACCGCTGCCTGGCCGTCCTGACGCCGGAAAAAATCAGCGAGCTGGCCAATCGCCACAACCTCGAACCGACGCACGCCGACGCGCACCGCAAAATCCTTTTCGCCTCCTCCGACGACCATAGCGGCCTTCATACCGGCGCGACTTATACCGAGGTCGAACGCGGGGGCGGCCGTGCGCGATTTCTTCGAAGGCCTCGAGGAAGGCGCGGCGACCCTGCACGGCCCCATGGGCGATCCGCTCACCTTTTCCAGCAGCCTTTACACCACGGTGTTCAGCTTCGCGCGCGACAAGATCAAGCGGGGCGCGCCGGTGGGCGCGGGCCTGCTCGGCAAGATGGCGGAACGTTTTCTCGCCGGGCAGAACCCGACCGCGTTCTCGTTCGCGGAACGCTTCGGCCACATCACCGAGTCGATCCGCACGGGCCAGGCGCTCGATTTTGTCAAGCCGGGCGAAATCACCCTCGCGCGCGAAGTCAGCGCGTTCCTCTCCGATCCCAAACTCAAGCAGGCGCTCGATCAGATCATCGCGGGAGAGCCCAACGCGCAGCGGCGCTCGTTCCGGATGGCCTCGCACATCACCAACGAGCTGACCTACCGCCTGATCACGCAATTCCAACGGCGGGTGGCGCGGGGCAACCTCATCGACGCCTTCCAATCGATCACCGGCCTGCTGCCGGTCGGCGCGAGCGTGCTGCCCTACGTGGTCGCCTTTGGCCAGCAGGCGCCGGATCGCGCGCTGCTCACGCACGTCGCCCGGCGTTTCACCGGCACGGTGCCGCAGCCGTTGCGCAACGAAAAGCGCGCGTGGTTCACCGACACGCTCGAGGACGTCAACGGCGTCGCGCGGACGATTCGCGCCATGGTGCAGGCGGCGCGCCACGCCGGGGCCGACCTCACCGTCGTCACCTCCCGCTCGAAGCTCTCGATCACGGACATCCCGATCAAGAATTTCCCGCCGGTGGGCGAATTTGAAATCCCCGAGTACGAATTGCAGAAGCTGAGCTTTCCGCCCTTTCTCGACATGCTCGATTACATCCAGCGCGAGCGTTTCACGGAGCTGATCATCAGCACGCCGGGGCCGATCGGCCTCTGCGCGCTCGGCTGCGCCAAGCTGCTCGGCCTGCGGACATCGGGCATCTACCACACCGATTTTCCGCAGTACGCCCGCTTCCTCAGCGACGACGCGTTCATGGAAACGCTGGTCTGGAATTACATGCAGTGGTTCTACGGCCAGACCGATCTGGTCTACGTCAACTCGGAGTTCTACCGCCGCCGCTGGATCGATCGCGGCATCGTCCCCGACAAGCTGCGCATCTTTCCGCGCGGCCTCGACACGGAACTCTTCAATCCCTCGCTGCGCGATCCCGCGTTCTGGACGAAGCGCGGCGCGAAGGGGCCGGTGCTCCTTTACGTGGGCCGCATTTCCAAGGAAAAGGACCTCAACCTCCTCGCCGAAATCATGCCGGCCCTGCGCGAAAAGGCCGGCCCGCTCACCCTCGCCATCGTGGGGGAAGGCCCCTACCGTGCCGAACTCGAGGCGTTGCTG
Organism: uncultured Verrucomicrobiae bacterium; assembly: GCA_963702985.1. Taxonomy (GTDB): domain Bacteria; phylum Verrucomicrobiota; class Verrucomicrobiia; order Methylacidiphilales; family UBA1321; genus JABDGH01. The sequence continues at coordinate 2,051,394 of OY969777.1, read as the reverse complement.
CCGGGCGCGATTTTCACCGGCATTCTCAACGGGCGCGAACTGGGCGTGGCCTACGCCTCCGCCGATTTGTTCGTTTTCCCGAGTACCACCGACACCTACGGCAATGTCGTCGTGGAAGCGATGGCGGCCGGTCTGCCTGTGGCTGTTTCCGACATCGGCGGGCCGCGGGAGCTGGTCAAGACTTCGCAGATGGGGCGCGTTCTGCCGGCGCGCGATGCTTCCGCCTGGGTGGAGGGATTGGCGGAGATGCTGGCCAAGCCGCTTTCCGGCGAAGAACAGCACGCGCTGGCGAGGCTGGCGGGCAGCGAGCGCCGATGGGACAGCGCCTTCGCGAGGTTCTGGGCGGACGGGTTGTAGCGGTAGGGACGCGAGTTCCTTCGCGTCCCATCCATTTGTCGGACAGCAGGGGACTGCCGTCCCTAACCTACTTGGCCGGCGTCGGAGTCGGCGCGGCGGGAGTCCCAGGGGCGTTGGTGGCGTTCGGCTGGACGCGAATCCAACCGGCCTGGATCGCATCCTTCACGATTTGGGAGGCGTAGGAATCCTTCTGGGCGGTCTGAACCAAATCCTTCATCAGGGCTACATACCGGTTTCCAATCGTCTGGGACTCATTGATCGTCGGGAGCGCAGCCTGGAACTGTTTATTGTAAACGCTCCGCTGGCTGTTGGCCGCATAGACCTGATAGCCCGACCAAACGAGCAACCCAATCATAAGTATGAGCAGGGGCCAAAAGGTGGAATAGTTGTTCTCGGGATTGTGATCGAATTCGTCAGACATAATCGTGGTGGGGAAAGGTTGGGTTGGTTAGCGGGTTGGAGGAGGAGTAGGAGTGGAGGGGGCGGGAGGAGCAGGCGGCGTGTTTGCGTTGACGCCTTCCGCTCCGGGAGAATAGGTAATTTGCTGGCGGGTGAGCAATTCCTTGAGGCCCGGATCCTGCGTTTTCTGGCTATCCTGATAAATCCGAACGGCCAACTGTTGCAGATTTCCCTTAAGCCCCTGGCCCTGGTTGATGACCTGCTGGGCGGCGGCGAGGCGGTTTTGCTCAAAATTGGTCTGGCGCACCAGCATAATATGGACGATCAAAAGTAAAACGACCAGGCTGCTAAGGCCGGTCAGCACAAAAAATTGAATTCGATTCATGGAGTGTGGATATTAGGACTGATGACAATTGGTTAAAGATTAGTCCCTGAGCATTAAAGGAAAGTTTTTCGGGCCACAAGCATAAAATCGTCATTCCACAAAAATTCGTTCATGACTTGCCGCCGTCCGCGGGACCTTTTCTCTTGCCGCGCTCGCGCGGGCTTTCTAATTTGGACGTTTACGCTTTCTCTTTCTTCGCTCTTTCGAAGCGATGAGGAACGCCTGAACGACAACCTATGCCTGATAATTTATTTTCCCCCGGTGAACGCATCGACCGCGTCAATGTCGCGGAAGAAATTGGCCGGTCCTTCCTCGATTACTCGATGTCGGTCATCATCTCGCGCGCCCTGCCCGACGTCCGCGACGGCCTCAAGCCTTCCCAGCGCCGCATCCTTTACGCCATGCACGAGTTGGGCCTGCTGCCCGGACGCGCCACGTCGAAGTGCGCGGGCATCGTCGGGGAAACGATGAAGAAATTCCACCCCCACGGCGACCAGGCCATCTACCCCACGCTCGTCCACATGGCCGAGCCGTGGTCGATGCGCGAGCGGCTGATCGAGGGCAAAGGCAACTTCGGTTCCGTCGAAGGCGACGCGCCCGCCGCCATGCGTTACACCGAGGCGCGCCTGACCCATCTCGGCGCCATCCTCATGGAGGACATCGACAAGGACACCGTCGATTTCCAGACCACCTACGACGAGAAAAACATGGAGCCGGTCGTGCTCCCCGCCGCGTTCCCCAACCTCCTGGTCAATGGCGGCACCGGCATCGCGGTCGGCATGGCGACCAACCTCGCGCCGCATAATCCCACGGAAGTGATCGACGGGATTTGCGCGCAGATCGACAAGCCCGACATCACCATCACGGAGCTGGGGAAGATCATCAAGGGCCCCGACTTTCCCACCGGCTGCACGCTGATCGGGCTGGAAGGCATCCGGAGTTATTTCGAGACGGGACGCGGCAGCGTCAAAGTCCGCGCCAAGCTCCACACCGAGATGCCCAAGGGCGGCAAGGAACAGATCATCGTCACGGAAATTCCGTTCAATGTGAACCGCGCCGAGCTGGTCGCCCGCATCGCCCAACTGGTCAACGAAAAGGAACTGACCGAGATCACCGACGTGCGCGACGAATCGGACGAAAGCACGCGGGTCGTCATCGAACTCAAGCGCGACGCCATCGCGAAGGTCGTCATCAACAAGCTCTATAAGATGACCGCGCTGGAAACTTCCTTCGCGGTCAACCAGCTCGCCATCGACGGCGGCCGGCCCAAGACGCTCAACCTCAAGGAACTGATCAACTGCTACATCGAGCACCGGCGCGAGGTGGTCATGCGCCGCACACGGTTTGAATTGCGCGAAGCCCGGCGCAAGGCCGAAGTTCTCGAAGGCTATCTGATCGCGCTCGCCAACCTCGACGAGGTCATCAAGATCATCCGCCGGGCCGCCGACCGCGAGGAAGCGCGCGCCAAGCTCGCCGCCTACAACTTCACCCGCGCGGAGGTCGAATCGTTCGGCATCATGATCCACGCGCCGCAGCGCCTGACCAACAACCGCTATATCATCAGCGCGGAACAGGTCACGGCGATCCTCGAACTGCGCCTCTATCAACTCACCGGCCTGGAACGGGGCAAGATCGTCGAGGATTACAAGGAACTGCTCAAAAAGATCACCGATCTGACCGACATCCTGGCCAAGGAAATCCGCGTGCTGTCCATCATCAAGAAGGAACTCATCGCCGTCCGCGACAAGCACGGCAACGAGCGCCGCACGCAGATCGTCCCCGACGAAGGCGAGATGGCCATCGAGGACCTCATCGCGAACGAGGGCGTCATCATCACCATCACGCACAATTCGCTCATCAAGCGGACCAATATCAGCAGCTATCGCGCTCAGCGGCGCGGCGGGCGCGGCGTCATCGGCATGACCACGCGCGAGGGCGGCGGGACCGAGGACGACGATTTCGTCGAGCATCTCTTCACCGCCTCGACCCACGATTACCTGATGTTCTTCACCAACAGCGGCCGCGTTTACGTCGAGCGCGTGCACGAAATTCCCGACATGGGCCGCGCCTCGAAGGGCCGCTCCATCGCCAATCTGCTCGAAATGAAGCCGGGCGAGAAAGTGGCCGCGCTCATCCGCGTCGAATCGAAGAAGGACGCGCAGGGCAACGACGTCACGTGGCATTCGGGCGGCTTCGTTCTCTTCGCCACGCAGCGCGGCACGGTGAAGAAAACCTCGCTGGAAGATTTCGCCAATTGCCGCAAGGGCGGCATCATCGCCATCGGCATCGAGCCGAACGACAATCTCATCGAGGCCCGGCTGACCAGCGGCGCGAGCGAGGCCGTCATCATCACCCGCGAAGGCATGAGCATCCGCTTCGAGGAATCGGACGTCCGCTCCATGGGCCGCCCCGCCACCGGCGTGCGCGGCATCAACCTCGACAAGGACGACCATGTCGTCGCACTCGCCGTGGTCGACTCGAGCGCGACGCTCCTCGTTGCCGGCGAGCACGGCATCGGCAAGCGCACCGCCTTCGACGAATACCGCGTCCAGACCCGCGGCGGCAAGGGCATCATCACGATGAAGACCAACGAGAAGACGGGGAAGGTCGTGGGCGCGCTGACCGTCACCGACAGCGATGAAATCATGCTTCTCACCATGCAGGGCCAGATGGTTCGCACCCCGGTCAAGGACATCCGCGAAGCCGGCCGCAATACGCAAGGCGTCAAGCTCATCAACCTCGCCGCCGGCGACAAGCTCACCGCCATCGCCCGCGTCATCTCCGAGACCGACGAACCCGAAGCGCCGGAAGAGGGGCTGAACGTCTGATCCCTGGAGGGTCAGCCTCCGGCCTGACCCTGATTAGTGCGGGTCAGGACGGAGGCTGACCCTCCAGGAATCCGAGCTTTCCGTCCTTGAGCGAGCGATAATAGCAGGTCCTGCGCGTGTGCCCTTGCGCGTCCTTCGTGTGGCAGACGCCGCCGCCGGCCATCCGCACGAGGTAAAGGAGCGAATTCTGCTCGCAGTTCACGCGAATATCGACGATTTGCAGCGTGTCGCCCGAAGTCGCGCCCTTGATCCACAGCTCGTTTCGCGAGGTGCTCCAGAAAGTCGCGATGCCGGTTTTCAGCGAGTGCTCCAGCGCCTCCTGGTTCGAGTACGCCACGACGAGCACCTCGCGCGTGTCGGCGTCCTGCACCACCACGGGCAACACCGGCAGGCCGGTCTTCGCCACCTTTTGCAGCTTGGTAAAATCGAGCCGCAATTCGCTTCCTTCTTCGAGCGGGTTCATATCCGTAACTATTGCCCGACTGCCTTTTTCAGCAAGCTCCAAGACGCTGTCCGAAAAGCAGGCGCGGGTCACGCCCCCATGCTCCAGTATCCGATGGACGCGCCCCGAAAAATTCTGTATCTGTTTAGGCGTTTCACTCCCGCTGATTTACGGAATCCGGACCTGGAGTAGATAAGGGTCCGGATTGTGAAGCAAGAAGAGCGATATTTTTATGAAATCATCCATACTTAGGGCATTCAAGGGGCAGATTGAAAAGCTTCTCGGATGTCACATTTACCGGGGCCAGGCGCCGCATGGATCGAAATACTTTGTAGATATAGATCGTGCGGTCGGGATTGAAAGCATCGGAACCATATTTGATGTGGGCGCGAATGTGGGCCAGTCCGCGTTGAATTACGAGTTTCGCTTTCCAAAAGCAAAAATCTATGCCTTCGAGCCCGTCCGGGGAACGTTTGAAAAACTGGAACAAGCCGTCCGGGGACACCCCCGCATACATCCCTATCAGTGTGGCATGGGCAAAGACCGGGGCGAGACGATTATCCACGTGAGCCCCATTAACACGAACAGTTCAATTGTGCATGGACGTCCCGAGGACCATGGCGAGACGATCCAACTCGACAGCATTTCCCGGTTTTGCGAAGAGCATAAAATCGAAACGATCGATTTTTTGAAAATCGACGCGGAGGGCTATGAAATCGAGGTGCTGACAGGCGCCGCGCCCATGCTGAAAAGCCAGCGCATCTCGTTTATTCTATTGGAATGCGAACTCCTGCCGCGCAGCGGCTATTATGTGCCTTTTCAAAGTATCGCGGAATTCCTTACCCCGCTTGGTTACGAGCCATTCGGAATGTACGAGCAAAGTCTATATTGGGATGGAAGGAAATCCCTCCACTTTTTCAACGTGCTTTTCATTTGCCAGCGGCTCATCGGTTCGGCTTAGCCCCGAACTACGCGGCGAGAGCTATTTCCGGGCAATGCAGATTGTATCGAAGGCGCCCTCGAGCCCGCGATTAAGCGCCTTCCGAATGGCGGCGACCCACCACCGCCGGGGTCTCGTGGCCCCGTAAGTGGTGTGCTTGTATCCACCCCACTCCAGGCAATCGAATTCCGCGAGTTCAACTGTCAACCCCGCTTCCTCGGCCAAGGCCCGGTGTCCTTCCGGGTAGACTCGCCAGCAGTCAACCGGCGCCTCGTGATAGGGCCAGCTCACAGGATTAATGGTGATGACCCTGCCGCCAGGGCGGCAAATCCGGGCCAGTTCCTTCATCCATACCCAAGGCTTGCGCACATGCTCGAGGACCTGCCCCGAGAGGATGACGTCAAAGCTGTTATCGGGCAGGGGAAAATGATATTCGTCGATCGCCTGATAGGTAAGGCCTGGATGGGGGTAGAGATCGATGGTTTCCCAGGTGCGGGGCCCGTTTGGGGTCGCCTGTTGATAAACCGAGGTCGGGTCCAAAGTTGGGCCTATCTCCAGCAGTCGTTGTTCCGGCTTCAGAACGGGTAAAGCGTATTTCTTATAAAGCAACATGCTGTTGAGATGCATGATTCTTTATTTCAGATGTGGAAGTTCTTCACAAGTCTATTTCCAAAGACGAGGACATGATGCCATTTTGAAATGAAATCCGGTCTTTACTCTTCCGTCTTCCCGAGCTTGTCGAAGGATCAGTTCAGTTGCGTTTTTACCGGGACGGAACTGATCCTGCCACACGAGCATGCGACAACCTCAGGATAACGGAAGTATCTAAAAAGCGCTTTTTGGGGATTGGTTGGAAGAAACTGAAACCTGGGGTGAATCCAGGTTCACCCGATCCACTTCCAGGGGTGTTCCCTCGCGTTCGAGTTGACGCCGAACCGCCGCCGCCACTTCGTCCACTCCGATCATCCGCATGCACTCTCGATTGTAGTCGCATTTGTTCCGCTGCCAACAGAATGAACATGGCGTGCGACCGACAATGTTTTCATTGACCCGATAACCGGAAACCAGCGGATCTTCCCGACCGCCAAAGACGATGACGCTCCGGCAATCGACGGCGCGGGCGAGATGCATCAGGAATCCCACTTGGCCAATAAAGACACGGCTGGAGGCGAGGATGGCCGCCGATTCCCGCAGCGTGGTTTTTCCCCGCAGATCCAGCGCGCCCTGAATGGGGGGGTCCGTTTTCTGGCCGAGTTGAATAAGGCCGGCCGAGCCGCCAACCTCATCGCTGACGGCCTGAAAACGATCCGGCAACCAATCCTTGTTTTTCATCACGCCGGGGCCGACCGCAAGACCGGAGGATTGAATCACCGCCTGTCTTTCAAAAAATTGACCGGCTTTTTTCTCGTCCGCGAGCAGGGTGAGGTAGGGGCGCAGATCGATCGTCCCGGTGATGCCGGCGACCCGGCACATGGTTGCCAGCAAATGCTCGTGGGGAAACACGTCGCGGTCCGTGACGGAATCATAACTTCCGTAGAAAGGTGTGATGCAATTGTAGCCCCAATGCCGCAGCCTGCTCATCGAGGGGTGCCCGAAGGCATAAGCGCCGGAAACATCGGGGCTTTGCTCAAAAAGGGAAGAGAAGCGCGACAGGACCACGATCCTGCCCGCTCCCCGCTTTCTTAACTCGTGCGCCACGCCGGTCAAAAGGACGTCGTCCCCCAGCCCACATCCATAAAAAAGAATGGTCTGTGGCCGTCCCATCCAAAGATACTGAAATTGGGCCGCCCTCCTGGAGATCTCATTTTTCAAGCTCATGGCGCGTCGTCGACGTTTCATAAGAAATCCGCACTCAACCTTGACGATCGAAAAAGGCGAGCGAGGTGTTTTTTTATCCTGAACACGGGTTTGCCCTGGCTGACCAGATCGCTCACATATCGAACCACGTCCGCAAGGCGTTCGTCGCAATCATGCAGGATAAATCTCGATCGTGGCGCCGCAACAGAAAGACACTTCTCCGTATCGTTTCTTACATACTCATAGGTATGAGCTCCATCGATAAAAAAGAAAAAAGCCCCCTTTACCGGCGCGAAATCCCACTTCGCCGAATCGGCGAAGTGCTGGACGATATTTTTGATCTCGGGCAATGACGCATAAGCCTCCCCGACACGCCTCTGTTTAATGAGATGGAAATCGTCTTTGGGAGGCGCATCCGCCTCCTCCCGGGCGGGGTCGAAGTCCAGCGGCAAATCGACCGTGTGAATGATCGCCCGGGGAGCATTAAGCGCCATGGCCGCTGTGGTTGAGCCGTTGAATGTTCCAATTTCCAGGACGAGATCGGGTTTCCAATCGTCCAGTAAAGCCAGGAGGGCCATGAGATCCAGATGGGGCAGCGCCCCGTCAACATACTTTTGTCTGCCATCTATCTTGACGATGGGAAATTGGGGCGCCACGTCGTTGATATCCACGATGGGTATCGTTGACAACTGCTTCAGGACATTGGGAGAGGCCTCAACGGGCTTGCCGAAAGGATCGATCGCGTCATAGGCGTCTACCACTCTCCGCGCCGCTTCCCTCGGTCCGAAACGGATGGCGCGAACGAGGCCAGCTGCGTTCAATGCCATGGCGACTTTGATGATTTTTTGCATGAACTTTCTTCAGTCCAGTTTTCCCGTTATGGTCCGACTCGTTGCTGGTTCGACGAGATCCCAGGCGACCGGGACCCGCATGACGCCCCAGCGCTGGCTTTCCATCTGGAGATTGGGATTTTCATCAACGATTTCGGGCATAAGCAGTCCATCGACATGGTCGCAATGCTTCCCATTTTCGACCAGGGTCAGCGACAAAAAATAGGATTCCATTTTGAAAAAGCGCATGGGCACCCGGAAGCGCAGGGTGTATTCCCCCGGCCCCAAATCGGGCATGGCGTGCTGATCGGAATAAGCTTCGGAAAACACGCGAAGACCTTCCCCGTGAATCACCGCCATCGAGAGGTTGAATTGCCGCAACGGCTTCTTCGCCTGGATATCCACCTCGACCCCCATGTCGTCCTCCAGGCGCACGCAAGCCGCGAGCTGGCCGCGCCCATCGGTAAAACGCACGCGCTGAAAGGCGGCGCCCTCGATCGGATACGGGCGCGGGTAGTCCGCAAGATCAATCGCCGCGTGGGATTCGGCATCCACGCCCTGGCCCAGATAGCCGCTAATGGCCGCGTGGGGATCCCCGCTGAAGGCGATTTTTCCCTGCTTGAGAAAAATCACCCGGCGGCACATCTGGCGGATCGCCTGCATGTTGTGGCTGACGAAGAGCACCGTCCTGCCCTCCTTCTCGGAAACGGACTGCATTTTGCCCAGGCACTTTTTTTGAAATTCGGCGTCCCCGACGGCCAGCACTTCGTCCACGATAAGAACGTCGGGTTCGAGGTGCGCGGCCACGGCGAAGGCGAGGCGGACATACATCCCGCTGGAATAGTGCTTCACCGGCGTGTCCAGGAACTTTTCCACCTCGGCGAAGGCGACGATTTCGTCGAACTTGCTTTTGATCTCCGCCCGCTTCATCCCGAGAATGGCGCCGTTGAGATAAATGTTTTCACGCCCCGTGAGCTCGGGGTGAAAGCCGGTCCCCACCTCCAGCAGGCTCGCCACTTTTCCATCGAGCTCGATCCGTCCCGTCGTCGGTTCGGTGATTCGGCTTAACAGCTTCAAGAGGGTCGATTTGCCCGCGCCATTGCGCCCGATGATCCCGACCGACTCGCCGCGCGTGATCTCGAAGGAAACATCCTTCAAGGCCCAGAATTCCTCCCGGGAAGCCGGGCTCGCGGAGTCCCCAGGCTGCCCGTCGCCGGCCGGTGGTCCGATGCGTCGGCGCAAGCTCCGGAACGGGGCCAGCGCCGCCTCCGTCAGCACATCCCGCAGGGCGGTGTACTTTTTATGCCCGCCCCTTGCCATGTGGCTGAGGAGATATTTCTTACCCAAATTTTCGACGCGGATGGGGATTTCGGACATGTCGCGGGAAGGTTGAATAAAACCTGTTTGGAAAGATCTGTTCTAAAGGATGTCCGCGAAGGTCCGTTCGGTTTTGCGGAAATACCAGATTCCTACAATCACAAGAAGAGCCGTGACGGCGACGGACTGGGCAAAGCTCGGCAGTGATGCCCCGCCTTTTCCACCCAGGAGCGCCCATCGAAACCCGTCGATGACTCCGACCATGGGATTGAGCGAGTAGAGCCAGGTCCAATGCGGATATTTTTGCTGAATGATCGTGCTCGAATAAGGCACGGGCGAGACGTAAATGCCGATTTGGATGATAAAGGGGATGATATAACGAAAGTCGCGATATTTCACGTTGAGCGCTGTCATCAGCAGGCCGGGCCCCAGCGCGGCCATGAAGGCCAGAAGCATCAGCGGCGGGACGGCGATAAAACGCCAGGTCGGCGCGACACGGAACCAAGCCATCATCAGGAGAAATATCCCCAAGGTAATGAGGAAGTCCACCATCGCCGTGACGACCGCGCCCGCGGGCACGATCATGCGCGGAAAATAAACCTTGGAGATCAGGTTGGCATTGATGACCAGGCTCTGGCTGGCCGCCGCCAGCGAAGCGGCAAAGAATTGCCATGGCAGCATCGCGGCAAAAATCCACAGGGGCTGGGGCACGCCTTCCGACCCGAAATTGGCCATCTTGCTGACCACCGTGAAGATCAGCGTGAAGGCCAGCGGCTGCACCACGGCCCACAGGACGCCGACGACCGTCTGCTTGTAGCGCACGGAAATATCGCGCCAGGCCAGCACGTAGAAGAGTTCGCGGTAACGCCAAAGATCCTGCCAGTAGTGACGTTCCGTATGCCCGGATTCGATGATGATGCGAGACATGAAAGGAGTGTCTGAAATAAATTGGCGTTGAGATGAATGCTTGGCCGCAGTCTCCTGAATGATAAGTGAGAAGAGGCCCGCGACCAAGACGAAACGATGGAAAGTCAGCCGGGGGAGGGCCTTGACGGGGGGCGTTCCATTTCCTCAAATAGCTTCAGGTAACATTTTGCCACCGTCTCCGCGTCGAAATTTTGAAGTGAGGCTTGGGAAATTTTCAAGGGATCGCGCTTATTGTCCTCCCACTCGTCGGATTCCGCGACCAGGGCGTCCGTCATATGGTCGGACGTTCTCAGGTGGGATGGCGTGCCGGATTGACAACCGGCGAAATAACTGGCGCTGGCTATTTGCGAAGGCCCGACGACGGAGCAGCCGCAGCATAGCGCCTCGGCCGCGGCAATGTTGAAGGTTTCGCAGTGAGAAGTCAGAAGGTAAATCTTGGCTTTGCGATTCCACTCGGAAAGTTGTTGGTGTTCGAGAGGGCCGGCGAGGATCAGACGATCCCGCAAGGAATGCAGTTCCTTCCTGGCTTTCGCCGAAAAGCGGGGCAGGCCGCCGATGACCGCCATTTTCCAATCGGGGCGAATCGCGAGGAAACGTTTGGCGATTTCGAGAAGAAGCGGCCAGCCCTTCACGGCTTCGTCCCAGCGCCCCACCGCGACGACGATGTTTTCCTTGATGTCTCCCGGCTTCAAACGCATCTGCGAGGTGTTGGCCGGGTGGGAAATGGTGACGACCCGCGGCATGGGCGCGGCCCCGAAAAGGCGCAGGAAACGTTTCACTCTCGCCACGGCCAGCGGAGTTTCCGCCGCGAAAACAGGGACGCGGGACATGCCTCTCACCATCTTTCTGTCCAGAAGGCCGGGCAAGGTGTAAGCCACCAGAGTCCGCGCGATGGCTTCGAGAAAGACTTTTGCCTTTTGATACCAGGGATCCGAAAATTTGTAAGCGACGATGTCGCGCAGCAGATAACGGGAAAACCAAATCTTTGGAGACTTGACGCCGTCCGTATCGAGTTTTTCGATCAGCGGTTTGTTGACCGAGAGCGCGGCCGCGCGAAGCGCCTCATATCGGGGCGCGGCCCACGTATTGATGATCAGGGCGTCGGGTTGTTGCTTTTGCCACCACGCCGGATCTCCCAACTCCTTCAGGGTCGCCCGGATGACGGGCTTGTCGGGGCCGGGAGTTTGACCCGGATCATATAAAGCCACCAGCCACGCGTCATGTCCCATGGAGCGCAGGGTGCGGACGACAAGCCCGACATCACGATTCCAAAATCCATAGTCATCGCCGTAGACCAGCGGAAGGAGGGCGAGAATACGGAGGCGCTTGAGGCCGGCCATTTCACTTGGGATATCATCAGCCATCTGGGACGTTCTTTCTTTGACCAGATTAAGGAGGGCAACGCCGCAATTGTAAAGCCATGAGCCGCGCCCCGTTACCGGGTCCGAGTTTGGCAGGGCTTGGTGAAGTCCTCTGTGCGCTCGCGAAGCTCCCGCATCGCACGATCAACCGCCTCGACCACGCGGTCGACTTCGGGCCGGTGCGTATCGTTGGCCACGATAAAAGTCGGCACGTGGAAGACGTTCCAGTGCTCGCAGGTGTCGAGCCGCCACTGGCCATCGGCCCAGATCAGGATGGGCACGCCGCACAACTGCGCCAGGTGCATCGGGCCGCTCAGTTCGCCCGCAAGGAGACGCGCGGACGAGATCGCGGCGATGCTTGCTTCCAGGTCCTCGGACCGCAAATCTTCCACGCCGGCCGGACAATAGGAGTAGCGCGGATGGCCGACGCAGCACACCGAATGACCGCGTTCCCGGCAGAGCGCGGCCACGCGGTCGCAATTCTCCAGCGGATAGTTCCGCGTCTGGTCCGGCCCCTCTTTCTTCACCCATCGAAAATGAAAAGCCACATCGCGGTAGCGCCCCTCCAGGGGGCCTTTCCCCAGCAGCTCGAACTTCGCGGGCAGGATGAATTTTTGATGGTAGCGCGTGCAGAGATGTTGCGCCGTGAGGATGTCATAGTCCTTCAGCCCCAACTCCTCCGCCTTGGCCCTCGCCATCGACTTCAATTCCGACGGGGTAAAGCGTCCATGGTGGTAGCCTGCTTTTTCCAGGGGAACATCGTGGGCGTGCACCTGGCAGCCGGGATAGAGCGCGGCGCGCCCGGGAAAGGTGATCACGTGGACTTCCCGGTACCGGTGAACCTGTGCGCGGACCCAGGCCTGCCACTCCATCAACTCGTGCCCGAATTCGCCCATATAAGGGCCGGCCACGAGGATGCGGCGGGGAAAGAGTCGCATCCGCAGGCCCTCGATCGCTCCGGCGATTTTGTCGCCAAGCGTGAATTGGTACGTCATGGTACGGGCCTCCAACAGCAATGAGTTCATGCTGACCATGCCCGCAATATGAGCTTGGAGTCCGTCGTGTGCCAGAAGAAAGGAGCGATCCTCAACGTCGGGGAGAGGAGAGAACCTCCCGGTAGATTTCCAGGTGGCGGCCCGCGATGATTTCAGGATGAAATCTCCGCCGGGCTTCGCCTTGTGCCCGCGCCGCCATGGAGGGTTCGCGATTCTCCAGCAATTGCTTCATCGCGGCGGCCATGCCTTCCCCGCTCAGCGGATCAAAAAGAAAACCTGTTTCCCCGTGGCGCACCAGGTCGGGCACTCCGCCCACCCGGGCCGCGGCGACGGGAACGCCGGCGGCCATCGCTTCCAGAATGACCATCGGGCAATTGTCCTCCAGGGAGGGGAGCACCAGTCCGGACGCCGACGCCATATATTGTTGGAGTGCGTGACGATCAGCGAAGCCGACATAACGACACCAGGGACGCGCCCCGACCAGTTCGAAAAACTCGCGAGCATAGGCGCTGTCTCGATTTGCGCCTCCGAGAAACACCAGCTCAAGACGCCCTTCAGGATGGAGGGTGTCCACCGCCCGAATCAGGGCATTCTGATTTTTGCGCCCATCCACGGTCGCGACACAGAGGATCCGGACCGGCGGCGAGGGCAGGCGCTTGAGCTCGAAAAAGGAGCTGTCGACGGCATTGGGCGCCACCCACGTCTTCCGGGCCAGCGCGGACACCGCCTCGCGCGTATAGTTCGTGATGCAGACGACTCCATCCGCGCGCGGGATCGTCAAACCCTCCAGAAGGGCCGCGCACCAGAGAAAGGTGAGGGGACGGGCGTGGTGGATCCGGGCGACCAATCGCATGTTGCCATGAAGGGTGATCACATTGGGAAATCCGGAAAACACGGCGCTGATGTTCTGGTCCCTCTCCGAACCCTGGCCATGCACGATGTCCGGCCGAATCTCCCGCAGCTTGCGGCGCACCGCGCGAATACAACCCTGGTACCCCGTGCGGAGCCACCCGATCTTGGGCACGTGCAGGCTGTGAAAGAAAATATTCTCCGCCAGCTTTGCCGGGGACTTCATCGGGCGCTGGGTGCAGGACACGACATGCGCTTCAACGTCCGCCCGTTTCGCGAAGCCCTGCAACAGGGCTTCCGGGGCTGTTCCGAACCAGGGCGTTTCGCTTTGGTATTGCCGATTCGGTTCGCGATTGTCGGTGATCAGCAGGGCAATTTTCATGGGGAATTCCTTGGCGGAAAGATCATAATATCATTTTAAAAAGAAATTTGGTCTTTATCAATCCGTCATCCCGAGCTTGTCGAGGGATCAGTTCCGCCTCGGTAAAACCCCTCCGAACTGATCCTTCGACAAGCTCAGGATGACCGATTGTTTAGACCAAAATCAATTTGGAATTGGTATCAGACCGCACATTCAAACTGACCCAGTTCCCGGAAAGGGCGCCCCCCGGCGGCGGTCAATTCTTGGCCTGCGGGGGCATCTCGCTTACTTGGAACGTGGGCACGATCTGCCTGGTGAAGTCGACCAGAAGCGCCTGGGTCTGTTCGGTATTCAGCCCGTCGGGGCGCAGGTTCTCCGTTACGAAGCAGAAAACGCTGACATAAGCCCAGCGATGGGCGCGGTTATGAATCACGCGATCCCAGTTGGTTAGCAGGACACGCTTCATTTCAGAGGGTGTGGTCACGTTTTGGCCCACGAACCAATAGAGGTAAATGGCCCGAAGGGTGACAACCCCGCCGCCATTGGGGTCCGTCACCCGTCGTTCCACGTTGAGTTTCCGAGCCGCCAGTGGGTGGCCGGAAGCCAATGGAATCGGAAGGTTATCCTGTCCCACGACCGTCCATCCCTGCCCGGTCAGGCAGCCTTCGGGCCGGTGAATGCTGCGCTGCTCGGCGCCGCTCAATACAATGGAACACTCGATGTGGTTTCCGCGACTGTCCTGATAGAACCGGCGGGCAAACTCGGTGTCCTTCGGCAAGAGGTCCAGTTCGACCTTGGTGATCTCACCCTTTTTACCGAAATAATCGCCGACGATGACCGGCAAATCCATGACCACCCCGGCTTGGGAAGGGACGTTCATCGGGGGATTGAACCAATAGGAGGTCCCGGCCACCGCCGCCAGAAGCAGAAGAACCCCGGAGCGCCAAAGCGGAACGGCGGCCATCTCATCCGGCGTGAGGGGGGCGCCCGTTCCCGGCGGAATCGCACCCGCGACAGGCTGGGGCGCCGAGGCGGAAAAAAGGGATGATTCGGACATTGGAAAAGGTGGCGGATTATGGCGCGGCGTTGTCGGCATCAGGCAAATCCGCCGGGAGTCTCCACGTCCGGGTCAGCAGGGAGGCCAGGACAAATTCCGCCCCCAGGGCAACCGCGTAAACGAGGAAACCGCAACCCTCATGGAACCACGAGGGATGGTCCGTCGTGCCGATGGCGAACGCGCCGCCGAAACAAATACTGCCCAGCACCAGCATGATGACGCGGGCCAGGTTGCCGAGGATCGCGACCGGAAACGCGCTGAGAAATATGGTCCATTGCTGCCACAGGCGGGGAAGAAAAAGGTAGCCGAACAGGGCCGAGAACATGAGCAGGGCGAAGAGCGAGCGGATTCCACTACAGGGATCGGCGATATCGATTTGGAATCGAGCCCCCACGGGAACATCGTGGAGAACATCCGCCGGCGAAAGCAGGGCCGTTCCACTTTGCAGGCACGGAATCCCGATCATGGGAAGGACATGGGATGCCATCGAGCTCATTATTATCCGCATCGGAAACGCAATGATGGGATCGAGGAAGGGCACGGGCCAGGCAAACATGAAAAAGGCCCACGGAAACAGGAGGAGCCGAAACACGGCCCAGCCCCAAAGCCAAAGAATCACCCCGGCGAGGAATATTTGCAGAGAGACGTAACCAAAGTACTGGTTCTCCGCCCTCAGGCCAAACCAGTAGACAACAATCCCCAGGACAATGACTCCCAGCCCAAAATTGTTTCCCCGGATGGGCGCCCGCTCGATGTCCATCCGCCGCAGGTAAACAAGATAGGCGAAGATGAACGGAACGAAAAGACAGTAGGTGAAGTCGAGCGAGGCAAGATTTTCAGAGGATTGCCCGAAACTGCTCATGGCCAGAATCAGGCCCGCCAGGGATTTCTTTACATCAAACAAACTCGAGCTGTACGGGATCAGGAAGGCGACGACGAGAAAAAAGGCCACGCCGCTGGCAAGTGGAATCCACCAGCGATGTAAGTGACTGCCGGTCAAGCGCTCCATTTTAGACGAAGCCTACGCGTTTCCCATGCCGATGCAAGCCTCCACGGACAGAGGCAGGGGTCCCTGGTGAGAGGGAAAGCAATCATAGCGTTGAGAGCAGTTTATCATAAATAACGGAAATTTGATTCAGCCATCGGCGATGCGAAAAATAGTCCTCCAAATGCCGGCGGCCAGCCAATCCCATCGAATGCGCTTGTTCGGCGTTCGACAGCAGCCCATCAAGTTTTTGGGCCAGGTCCTCCACGTTTTCCGGGTCAGCCAGGGTCCCGTCGACCCCCTCGCGGATGATTTCGGGGAGCGCTCCGATGGCGTTCGCGACGACGGGGCGGCCGTTGGACCAGGACTCCAGCACGGTCATGCCAAAAGGTTCCATCCAAATGGAGGGCACGACTGAAAAGAGCGCTTCCTGCCAGTATCTCCGCTGCTCCCCTTTTTTGACAAAACCGACGAAATCAACTCCCCTAAGCCCCCGGGCTTTTCGCTCGAGGTTCAATTTTTCCGGGCCGTCGCCCATGATCAACAGCCTTCTCTCTCCACCCTCGACCCGTTTCCAGGCTTCGAGCAGGTTGGCGACGCCTTTTTCGAGGGACAATCTTCCGACAAAAATCGCGGTTGGGGATTTCGAAGGCGGAAGAGCCGGGGCCTCCGCATCCAGGAAATGATGGATGACCGAGATTTTATCCGCCGGGATGCCCATGCGCACATGCTCCCGCTTTTGCGCCTCGCTGATCGCAATCCAATGAAAGACCTTTTCAAACAAAGGCAGACGGCGAATATGGTTCGTGATGAGTCCCAACCATCCGCTTTGGAGATGGCTGTCATGCCAGCAGGCGGTTTCAAACGCCGGCCAAAAATTACCCGAGAGGCAGCGCTGGCACGGTTGGCCATGATTCAGGAAAAAACCGTTCACGCAGGCCAGGCGATAATTGTGGAGGTAATGAATGATCGGCACTTTCATTTCAAAGGCGAGTTCATATACGACGGGGGACATGGCCGGAAAAATGTTATGGATTTGCCAGGCATCATAGTGGTGGCTTTCTTGTTGCTCCTTCAGTGCCGATAGAACCTCGGAATTATGGAACGATTTCCACGGCATGTGTAATTTGGGCCAAACGCCCTCTCCGGTTAGCTGAGAGGTGGAATAGAAAAAATAGCTCACATCATGGATTTCCTGAAGCGCGTCTCCAATCCGCGTGATGCTCCCTTCCTCGCCTCCGTACTGGAGATAACGATTAAAAATCTGCAGGATTTTCAAGCGGCGTGAGGACATGAGGAAGAGACCAACTGGAACCGGCTCCAAACCCGGATTTTCGGGAAATACCTGCGATTATCGAGGCGGAGGATCGAAATTCGCCGGAAGTGACGCCCCAGCGAGGACAGGGCCCGGCTGATCAATCGTCCGGTCGCTGTTCGGCAGAACGGTGATCATGATTCGGTTCCTGCCCGTGCCGAGGCAGATGAGTTGGGCGGTCATTTTTTTCGCGCTGCCGGCAGGGCCGGCTTCGAGTTCGTAAGTTCCGTTCGTATCCGCTTCAAAGATATCGAAATAGGCGCGAATGGACCTGCCTTTCATCCTTTCCGACAGGAAGAAGTCGAAATAGCTCCTTCCTGTAATCGCGGAAGGGCTCTCATGAAAAACGGGAGTCGCCGCATCGTTCGCATAGACGATCCTGCCCGAGGCATCGGAAAGAATCACCGGTACGGGTAATTTGCCGAGGATGGTTCGCAGCCGCGCGAGGATTCGCTCGGTGTCCGTCCGATAATAGGCCAGGTAGATGGACAATGCACAAAGGATGAGAAACAGGCCCATGCGCTGGAACAGCCAGAAGTACGGATGAGGCCCCACATGATAGTGGGCTTCGTGATATTGGTGGCCGGCGATCAGGGCATACGCCGCCAGCACGATGTAGATCACGCTGACTGCCACCACCAAGGGAGGGCCTTGGCGCAGGGAAATCCCCATCAGAATGATGCCCAGGCAAAACGGCGAACTGATCGTGCTCGGATCCAGAGGATCGATCACAAAAACCACTACCAGCCCTGAAACGAGAGCGATGAAAAATTTGGAAACAGGCGATAGGTTCAAAATAGTTCTCAATAATAAAAAATTGGATCGCCGCTTCTTCGAACCTTTTACTAAAACGAGGCCATGCGAGCAAGTCAAGGAACAAGACGACTCAGACCACTTTTCGGCGTTAATGATACTATTGCGTCGGGCAGGGCAAAATAAAATAACGTGCACAGAAAAAGATATAGGCTGGCGCGCTCCAACAACCCTGCAAGGGTTGTGATCATTCAGCCCAGGGTTGGCCCGCCAGGGCCTACCCTGGGTATCTTTGCCGCGCAATCCAACCCTGTAATACCATTTCTCAATAAAATTTATTCTTTACCCTTCCGTCATCCCGAGCTTGTCGAGGGATCAGTTCCGCCTCGGTAAAACCCCTCCGAACTGATCCTTCGACAAGCTCAGGATGACCGATTGTTTAGACCAAAATCAATTTGGAATTGGTATAAGGGTTGAACACCTCAAATCGGGAGGGCAATTAGGCTCCAACCCTTTCAGGGTGGGAGGGCCTCGGAGTTTGCCCCAGGGTAGGCGCGAGGGGACGTTGTCCCCCGCGCCAACCCTGGGCTGAGTGATTGCCATCCTTTCAGAGACCTCTGCAAAAAGGGATTGGAACTGGAAATCGAGTCCCGGAGGGACATTTGAAAGTAGCCCGGCGATTCATCGCCGGGATCCCGCCAATCGGTTTGCCCGTCCCGGCGGGACGGCTGAACCCCGTTCGTCGGAGGCCAATCAAGCGTCCCGACGGGACGCTGTCCTTATCGCCGCCAGTCCCGGCGATGAATCGCCGGGCTACTCTCGGTCATTCCTACGGAATGGCGGAACTCTAACACGGGCCTTTTGCAGAGGTCTCTTTCAGGATGGCCCGCAACTGACACACCATCGTGTGCGCGATACTTTAAAATGCTCTGGCCCGGACAACACAGGCACGCCTGTCGTTGCCGGGCTACCCGATGGCTGGCGATTGGCGCCAATAGCGTTGGAAAAGGGTATTATTCCATCCGGGACGTCCAATAGAAGGTCGGTTGGGACACCTCGAAGTGGATGCGTTGTCGCGGACTCGACCGGGTATAGATGTCGTAAAAAAAGGGCCGGAGCGAATAAATGCCGTTCCAGAAACGCCGGAGGCGGTGGAGAAGAACCCATGCCGGACGCAAAACCTGCACCCAGCCGGGGGCTTCTTTCATCAAGGCTTCACGCTCCTGGCGGCCCATGGACTGGATGCTGAGATTCTCTCCATTATCGATAAAGGCCGACGTGTAGCGGCGCAAAATGTCCGCCCGCACCCCGGCGCGCAACATGCGGATGATCAAATCGGCATCGCCCACGACTTTCCACCGGGGATCGAGCGAAAAACCACGTTGCTTGAGGAGGCTCCTGCGGAAAAAAGTCGAACAACTGAACGTCTGGAGATGGCATGTCCAGGTATGGTAAAGACCCGGCGCAAGCACCGGCCGGCTGCAAATGTATTTCCCGTCATTGTCCACGATGATGGCATCGGCAAAAAGAACCTCGACCTCCGGGTGGGCGCGGAAATAGGCGGCGACTTCCTTCAAGACGCCGGGCAGGTATTGCTCGTCGCAATTGAGCCAGCAAAGCACGTCCCCGGTCGCCTTCTCCCAGCCCCGGTTGATCGCGTCGTACATCCCCTGGTCCTTCTCGCTGACCAGCTTCAGTTGCGGAAAGGACTTCACCGCTTCAGCGATCTCGGGCCCCGACAGGCTGTCCTGGACGATGTGTTCGATCGCCACGCCCGGAGCGCTTTGATCGGCGACGGACGCCGCGCAAAGACGAAGCCATTCGGGCTGCTTATAACTCGGCGTGACAATCGAAAAGGTGAGAAGACCGGCGTCGCTCATGGTTCTACCGCCTGACCGTATGGAGGGTGAGCAGAAGATTCCAGCCCATGAGTGCCATGCGTTTGGAATTGAAGTGACTGGCCCCTCCCTGCCGCCTCCGGAAGTTAATGGGAACATATTTCCACCGGAGCGAGGGATCGCGCTTCAGCGCCAGCGTCAGCGCGACGTTCTGCATGTCGAATTCGTCGGGAATTCGCGCCAGCGCCTCCTTCAAAACGGGAGTCCGAATCAGCCGATAGGGCACGTTCGCGTCCCTGAGATTGATTCCGCAAACAAGCGAGGTCGCGAGGCTGCAAGCCGCGGAAATCAACACCCGCGACTGCCCGTCGTCGCGCGTCTTGCGCTCCCCGAAGATCGCGTCGGCTTGGGCGCGGCTGCTCCAAAAGGACGAGAAAAACCGGGGATCGCACTGGCCGTCCGAGTCGATCTGGAGCACCCAGGGCGCTCCGCTGTCCACCGCGAGGGAATAGCCCGTGCGCAGCGCCTGCCCGTACCCCGCGTTCCGCTTTTCGACCGGCGTCACGAAACCGGGATAACGCCCCGCCAGCTTTTTCAGCAGGACCCCGGTGTCGTCTTTGGAACCGTCGTTGATCGCCAGCAAGGCGAACGAGATTCCCAGCCTCTGGAGTTCCAGGACCCACTCGGTCACGACCCCCTCGATGGTCGCCTCTTCGTTATAAACCGGCATGACAACGGCAAGCTCGATAGGGTTCGTCATGAGGCGGGACTTTCTTGATTCGGGAAAAGGGGAGGCGCGGCGCCTTTTTCCCGGCTCTGGGCGAAGGCGGCGCTGAAACTCAAGGCTTCGTCGATGACCGCATCCATATCGAGATAACGGTAAGTGCCCAGCCGGCCGACGAAAGAAACGCCGCGAAGCGCTTCCGCCGACCGCCGATACTCCAGGAGCAGTTGCTTGTCGGCGGCCAATCGCTTCGGGTAATAGGGCGGGTCCTCCGCCCCGGTTTCCTTGCTGAATTCCCTGAAGGCGACGGTTAAATCGTGCTGCTCCCAAGCCGCGAAATGCTTGTGTTCATGCACCCGGGTGAAGGGGGGATCAAGCTCCGTGTAATTGATCAGGGCGTTTCCCTGATAATCGCCTTCGAAATCGATTCTTTCAAAAGTGACCGTCCGGTACCCGAGACGGCCCAGGCCAAATTCGAAATAAGCGTCGATCGGCCCGGTATAAAACGTGTGGTCATATCCGTTTCCCATCCCGCGTTCAAAGGGCGTCGCCAGCCGCACGGTAATCCCCGGATGATCGAGAATTTTCTCCACAATGGCCGTGTACCCCTGTTCGGGGATTGCCTGGTGCGCGGCGTTGTAATAGTTGTCGTCATAGTTGAAACGAATCGGCAGGCGCCGGAGAATCGACGCCGGCAACTCGGTTGGTTCGCAGCCCCACTGCTTGCGCGTATAGCCGTAAAAGAAAGCCTCGTAGAGCTCGCGTCCGATAAACTTCAGCGCCTGTTCTTCAAAGTTGCGCGGTTCGGCGATGCTCTTGTCCCCCAGGGACTCCAGGAAAGCGCGGGCGCCGTTCGGGTCGAGCCGCTTCCCAAAAAACTGATTGATCGTATGCAGATTGATCGGCAGGGAAAAAATCCCGCGCGAGTTCGAGGCCTTGACCCTGTTGACAAAAGGCCGCATCACGCCGAATCGGTTGATATAGGCCCATGCCGCCGGACGGCTTGTATTGAAGATGTGCGGGCCATACTTGTGAACCATCACCCCGCTGACCGCATCGCGTTCGGTGTGGCAGTTCCCCGCGACGTGGGACCGCGCCTCGACGACGGTCACGCGGCAGCCCAGCCGCTCGGCGAGTTCCCGGGCCACGATGGCACCGGAAAAACCGGCGCCGACCACCAGATAATTTTCTTGAGTCTGCACAGGAGAGAATAGCTTCCACGTCAGAAATAAAATGGGAAGCCCATTTCCTTGAACGCTTCCTTGTCTTCCTTCAAATATTTGTCGCCCAGCGCGTCGAAACCCTTTCGCGCCTTGAAATCGCGCAGGAACGCGTTCACCTGCTTCTCCAAATCCACGTTCCCCTTCCGAATCCCGATGGCCCACGACTCCTTCTGAAACGGCGCAAGCAGGCCGCGCGTCGTCTCGGGATGCTTCTTCGCGAACTGGTAGATCGACATCTGGTCATATAGAAAGGCGTCCGCCTTGCCCTGCACCACCTCCAGCGCGCACGCCGTGTCCTGCTCGAGCGGCAGCACCGTCGCGTTCTTGAAATGGTCCCGCGCATAGTCGGCGGTCGTCGTGCCGGTCTTCACCACCACGATCACGCCGGGCTTGTCCACGTCGGCAATGTTCTGGATCGGGCCGCTCTTCTTCGCGAGGATGGCCAGGCCGGTGCTCAGGTAGGGATCGGAAAAATCGATCGACTTGCGCCGCTCATCCGTGGCCGTCATCGACGAAATAATCAGGTCGATCCGCCCCGTCTTAAGCGCCGGGATCAGCCCCTCGAACGGCATGTTCTGGATGTCGATCGGGCGGTGCAGATACTCGCAAAGCGCGCGCGCCATATCGACGCCCACCCCGGTCGGGGTGCCCGCCGCATCCGTCATCTCAAACGGCGGATAATTCAATTCCATCCCGATCACCAGCGGCTTGGCCGCGTCCTGCGCGCGAACTCCGTTCACCAATCCGCAACCGGACAGCACGAGCACGATCAGCCATCTCATCCCCAGCCGGTTGCATTTCATGTGCCAACTCTAGCGGCCGTCTGCGACCGCCGCACTCCAATTCCGCAGGCATTGGGCGCTTGATAAGACCCCGCTTGCGATTATACTCAATGTGAATGAAAAAAATGACGGTTCAAGAACCCCGACGCCGGGTCAAAAAAGGGAAGCCTGTTACGATTAGCAAACGAGGTCGTCCCATGGCGAGGCTTGTCCCCGCACCAACCCCGCCGCAATGGCCGGATTTCAAAAGCCGCCTGACGAAGACCCGTGGGACGCGACGACCCTTGCGCGACATCGTTGATGATTTACGGCAGGAACGGGTCTGATGCGTTATTTTGATACAAGCGTCCTCTTCAAGATTTATGTAGAAGAGGCGCGAAGCAATGAGGCTATCGCTCTGGTAAAAAAGGGATCTCCACCTCTGCCCGTGACTCATCTGCACGAGATAGAAATGAGGACGGCATTTCGTGCCCGCGCGCAGAGGGGCGAGATGAGCAAAGCCGATTTGCAGAGAACGTTGCAGGCCTTCGAATCTGATCTGGCCTCGGGGATTTTGCATCGCCCCACTTATGATCTTGTCGAGATATTTCGGCATGCCGAGGAGCTTTCCGCCCTTTATGCGTCCAAGTATGCTTGCCGTACTCTCGATATTCTTCACGTTGCCGCTGCCTTAACTCTGCGGGCCACGGAATTTGTGACTTTTGATGTGCGTCAAAAGGTTATTGCGAAGGAAGTCGGCCTCTTCATTTTGGACAGGGTTTAGCTGCCCGCTTTGACACCCCGACCCCGGCAAGCTAGGCTCGTGGAAATGAATTTTGCTCTGCATCACTACGTCGATATTCTTTGCGCCCTGGCGGGATTGGCTTTAGGAATCAGCACTCTCGGCAAAAGCTCGAAGAGTCCTCGCGGTTTGTCGATTGTCCGGTTGGCCGCTCTCATGCTTTTCGTCGGCGGCGATTTGGGATGCCTTCATTATTTTCGAAGTATCGACTGGGTGCATCGTCATGGCTCCGCGATATTTTTTTATAAACTTGAGTTCGAGAACGTGGGATTCGGCATGATGCTCGTGCTTATTTTTCTCGGCGTTAATAGGGAATTTGAACGACGCTCGAAGGCTTCCCAGCCATGAGCAAAATCGTCGGCATCGATCTCGGCACGACCAACTCCCTCGTCGGCGTCATGGACGCGGGCTTTCCCGTCCTCATCGCCGATGCCGAAGGCCGCCGCCTCACGCCCTCGATTGTCCATTTCCCCGGCGCGGGCGAATCGCCTCTCGTCGGCGCCGCCGCCAAGCGCGTGCGCGGACTC
Source organism: uncultured Verrucomicrobiae bacterium (assembly GCA_963702985.1). Taxonomy (GTDB): domain Bacteria; phylum Verrucomicrobiota; class Verrucomicrobiia; order Methylacidiphilales; family UBA1321; genus JABDGH01. The sequence goes on along the minus strand of OY969777.1, from coordinate 2,027,621 downwards.
AAGCCGCGCGAAACAGTCTCTTCCATCAAGCGCTTCATGGGCCGGCGCGGCAGCGAAATTTCCCGCGAGGAAATGATCGTCAGCTATCCCGTGGCCGGGAAGGGAAGCGAGCCGGTGCGCGTCGAATTGCCCGGCCGCGCCTGGTCGCCCGAGGAAATTTCCGCCGAGGTGCTCAAGAAATTGAAGGCCGACGTCGAGCGCTCCCTCGGCGAGCCGGTCACGCGCGCGGTCATCACCGTCCCGGCCTACTTCAACGACGCCCAGCGCAACGCCACCAAGGAAGCGGGCCGCCTCGCCGGATTCGAGGTCGAGCGCATCGTCAACGAGCCGACCGCCGCCGCGCTCGCCTACGGCCTCGACCGCCTCAAGGAGAAATCGAAAATCGCGGTCTACGATCTCGGCGGCGGCACGTTCGACATCTCCATTCTCGAACTGAACGAAGGCGTTTTCCAGGTGCTCGCCACCAACGGCAACACACGCCTCGGCGGCGACGACATCGATGCCGCGCTCACCGACGAACTCGGCCGGCGTCTCGCGGCGAAATTGCAGACCCATGTCGACGCCGCGCTCGTGGCGCGCCTGCACGAAGAAGCCGAAGCGGCGAAAATCCGGCTCTCGACCGAGACGGAAACGAAGGTCGAGATTCCGTTCGCCCTCGGCGAACAGAGCTTCTCCACCGTCGTCACACGCGAGCAGCTTGAAATCCTCGCCCGGCCCGTCGTGCAGAAAACGCGCGCGAATTGTCTGCGCTCGCTCAGCGACGCCAAGCTCAAGCCGGCCGATCTCGACGACGTGATTCTTGTCGGCGGCCAGACCCGGATGCCCATGGTCCGCGCGCTGGTGCGGGAAATCTTCGCCCGCGAGCCGAACACCAGCGCCAACCCCGACGAGGCCGTCGCCCTCGGCGCGACCATTCAGGCCGGCATCCTCGAAGGCGGCGTGCAAAACATGGTGCTGCTCGACGTCACTCCGCTCTCGCTCGGCATCGAGACCTTCGGCGGGCTGATGAACGTCATCATTCCGCGCAACACCACCATCCCGACCAAGGCGGGCGAGCTTTTCACCACCGCCGTCGACAACCAGAAATCGATGAAAATCCAGGTGCTCCAGGGCGAGCGCGAACTGGCCCGCGACAACTGGTCCCTCGGCCTATTCGAGCTGGAATTCGCGCCCGCGCCCAAGGGCGTGCCGCGCGTCGGCGTCCAGTTCGAGATCGACGCCAACGGCATCCTCAGCGTCCTCGCGCGCGACGTGAAGACCGGCCATCAGAAAGTCGTGCAGCTCAAAAGCGCCGTCGATGTCCGCGACGAGGACGTGGAGAAAATGGTCGCCGAATCGGTCGAGTACGCCTTCGACGATCTCGCGCAACGTCAGTGGATCGAGACCAAGCGCAAGAGCGGCGACATGCTCGGCGCGACCCGCAAGGCGCTCGCGCAGGTGGGCCCGCTCATCGTCCCGGACGAGGTCAAGGAAATCGAGGCGCTCATGCTCGCGGTCGAGAAGGCGCTCGAAAGCGAGAACCTCAATGAACTCAAGGCCGCCAACGCCGCGCTCGACAAAGGCACTGTCGCCCTGGCCGATCTTGTCATGGACCTCGCGATGGAGGAACAGCTCCGCAAGAAGGGCATGCTCGGCGAGGATGCGCCCTAAAGCGAGAAGCTCCTCGACGACGGGCTTAAATGGCCTGCGTGCGCTGGATGGCCTATAAATATAGGCCATCCAAGCCAAATAAGCGTTTGCCGCCTTACGGCCCGGTAGACGGCGGCGTGGGCACGACTTCTTCGCGGGGCTTGGCCGAATAGTGCCAGAAAACGGTGATACGCCCCCACAAAAGGCCCGGTTGATCGGTCGGCTTGAACCGGATTTTACGCGCGGCTAACACCGCCTGCTGGTCGAGGTTCTTCGCGATGGATGCGCCCAGGTCGCCGCAGCTTTGCTCGACCAGCACATGCTCGACCGCGCCGCCGGGGCCGACCGCCGCGCGCAGGACGGTCGGACTCAGGTCGGTGTCCGAGATGGGCGAGGGCAAATCGGGCAGGCCCGCGGGCTGGCGTTCGGCCAGAGCGCGATCCCATCTCCAGGTCGTCCTGGCCGCGATGGGGGCGGGCGTTTCGTCGTAGAAGAAGGGTTGGCGCGGAGGACGCATCGCTTCCTCGACCCGTTGCTCGAGAGGCGTGACGACGGGGCGTGTGGCCCGGTAGTCCCCCGGCGCGGCGGGTGGCGGCAGCTCCCTGGAACCGAGGTTGGAGTTGAGATCGAGCGGAGGCTCGTCGGAGGCAAGGCTGGCCAGCGGGTTCAACGGCAGCAGGAAGAGCCGCGGATCGGTCAGGCGGTCCCAGAATTCGTCGCCCAACTCGCCGTTGACGGCAATCGCCTGCGGATATTCCACCGTGACGTGGGTGCGCGTCTGGCGCCGCAATTCGGCGCGGGTCGTGTCGATGCGGATGAAGAAAAAGGCGGCCAGATGGACCAGAAGCGCCAGGAAGATGAAGAGTCCCAGCCGCCGCTGTTGCCGCGGCACGTAATCAATCCAGGGCTGCAGCAGGGCCAGCGTCTGCGCCACCGGATTGTGAGCGGAAGCCGCGGGGTGCGCCGGGGATGAATTCGCCATGGCGGATTTTCCTCTACGTTTGCCTCTAGGGCGAAGCGGCGCCCGACAGGGGTTGCGTGGCGATGACCACCGGGAAGCGATGCGCGACGTCGATGATGCGGGTGATGAAATCGAGCGGCACGTCCTTGTCAGCCTTGACGACCAGCGAGGGCGTGACGCGGCTGGACGGAAGCTGATCGAGCGCGGCGCGAAGGCCGTCGAGGGTCACGATCTGGTCGTTGAAATAGAGGACAGGCTCGCGCTTGAGCGGCGCGCCTTTCTCATCGAATTGCCGCGGCGCCAGCGTGACGGCGACGATGAGGCGGCTCGCCGGCGTGCCGACGCCGATGGCGCTGCGCGGCGGATCGACCTTGATGCCCGGCTGGAGGACGAAGGAGGATCCCAGCAGAAAAAAACAGAGCAGCAGCAGGACGACGTTGACGACCGGCGTGAGATCGATCAGTCCTCGCAGCGGCTGAAGTCGGCGGGTGAGGACCAGGGCCATGCGGAAAAGGATAAAGGAAAAAGTGAGAAGGTAGAAGGTAGAAGTGAGCAGGCAGAAACCGAATCTTTATCCCCCACGTTCTTCCTTCTAACTTCTTCCTTCTTCCTTTTTACTTCCCCCATGCAGCTCACCCTCTCCGAACTCACTCCCGCCAAGCGCTACCATGTCCTTTCGAGCCTCGTCGTGCCGAGGCCGATCGCGTGGGTGACGACGCTCAACGAGGACGGCCAGGTGAATGCCGCGCCGTTCAGCTATTTCCAGTTGATGGGCGAAAATCCGCCGCTCGTCGTGCTCGGGATTGGCAAGCGCCACGATGGCAGCGCCAAGGACAGTTTCCGCAACATCCGCCGCGCGCGCGAATTCGTCATCAACATCGTCACCGAGGAAAACGCCGAGTTGATGAACCTCTGCGCGACCGATTTCCCTCCCGGCGTGAGCGAGGTCCGCGCGCTCGGGCTTGCGACGGAGCCGTCCGTCGTCGTGAAACCGCCGCGCTTGTCCGCCGCGCCGGCCCAGCTCGAAGGACGCGAATTGCAGACGCTGCTCATCGGCGGCAATCAGGTGGTCATGGGCGAATTGCTGGTCGTCCACATCCGCGACGAGTTCATCGAGGCGGAGAGTTTACTCGTCCACACCGAAAAGATGCACATGATCGGGCGGCTCCAGGGCGGCGAAGCCGGCGGCTACTCGCGCACGCGGGAGCCTTTTCACATGAAGCGGCTGACCTACGCCGAATGGCTCGCGCTTGAAACGGAGAAATCCCGCAAGGCAAGTTGAGGTGCGCGAAATGGAATTTCGCGGGGAGCAGGAGGCGTTCCCAAGTGCAACTTGGGAACAAGGGGGAAATCGCTTCCTGTCGCCTGCGGCGACCCGGGCAACAAGTAGCCCGGGCCACCCGGAAGCATCGTTTCGCCTTACGGCGGCGGCTGCGCTTTAATGCGCGGGCGGCGCATTCGTCGGCGCCGAATTGGTGTGCGTGGTGATGATCGTCATGTCGCCTTGCTGCACCGTTGTGACCGACACGTTGGGATTGACGGCGGGAGCAGGCGCCGTTGCGGGACTTTGCGCGGCCGCCGCCGGGCCCCCGTGGCGCGCGCGGTAGTCTTGCATCATCTGGCGAACCCGGGCGATCCAGTCTTCCACCTGGGGATGGGTCGGATTCGCCTTGATCAGGTTCACCAACCCTTCAAGTTTTTCCGTGCTGGGCGCAACGGCAAAGTCATCGCTGCCGCGATCAAACTGGAAGCCCGGATAGACCACCTGATTCCATCTCTCGTTGTCTTTTTCATCGGCATTTTTCATGGCGATATAGACATCCCAGGCAGCCAGCGTGGCCTCTGTAGGCGATGTCCGCAAGGGGTCCAGAACATTGGCGCGGTAGAGCCGGGGCAATTCCTGGACCGACCACCCTCCCTGCTCCTTGTCGTTCCAACCCTTGAAAGCGAGAAATCTGCTGATGATCGATTCCCGCAGGTTTTTTCCCTTCATCTCCGCCGAACTCAGAGGCGGCGGGGGCGTCCCCCCATGCGCGGCATCTCCCATGTCTTTTTTTCTTTTATGTTCCGGCTTTTGATTGCTGTCGTCGGACTGTTCGGCCAACTGGGGATAAACCTTCGCGGCCGCTTTGAGCCACGCCACCCAATCATTCTGCAAGCCCTTTTGATCCGGTTTGACGACAAGGAGCGCGGCATAGTGCATCAAGCCGCAATGCAATTGCAGGACGGGGCCCAGCCTGGCGAGGTTGGCCTGATCCAGGGCCAGGCGGGCCGCCTTTTCCGTCGACGTTTCCTGCGCGTGTTCGGTCACGACGGGCGCGCGGTTGCGCTCGGGCAGGGCGCCGCCGGCTTGCTGATAAAGGGCAACCGCGGCATCCGGACTGGCCATCGCCTTATCGACCTCGGTGAAAAAAGTCGACAGAACCTGGTCGGCGGCTTGCTGGTGCTGCTGCTTGGCGTCGTTCAATTCCTGTTCCAAAACGTCGAGCGAACTCTGCGCCACGGCGAAACCGCCGTGAAAAAGAAATGCTCCCCAAGCGATCCAACCCAATACACGGCGTCTCATCGCTCTATAATTAATGCAATTGCCGCGAGAAGCCATCTCAAAATGAGGCGCGCGAAACGCCTGATGTTTGAGATGGCTTCCAACCGCGGCGTTTTGAAATGGTGCGCGGAATTCGGCCTTACTCGATCATGAACACGGCCCACATGCGGCCCGTTTCGCCCCGCTCCGCCCGGTAGGAATAATAGCGGTCCGGGCGGGATGCCGTGCAAATTCCGCAATCATGATAATGCCGCACGCCGCAGGCACGGACCTGCCGTTCGATTTGCGCCGCGAAGTCGATTTCGTAATGGGGCGGGCGGATGCAGGGGCCGAGTTGGACGATCAAATTTTCGGGGTTCGTATCAAAGGTCTCCCGCAGGCACGAGACCGTCTCAGCGACGATATTGCCGTCCGTACCCCGCCGCCCCGAGTGGGCCAGGGCGATCACCTGCCGCACCGGGTCGTAAAAAAAGACCGGCCCGCAATCGGCCACCCGGACCACCAGCGGGAGCCTCGGGACCGAGGTCGCGAGGGCGTCCACGTCGGGCACGAGGTCGCCCCACGTGCCCAAGGGCGTGTAAACCGCCTGGGCGCGATTGCCGTGGGGTTGCTCGGCCTGCACCGCGTCCGCCATGGGAAATCCACCGGCGGAGAAGGCGGCCAGGAGTTCCCTCTCGAGATGGGCAAGACTTCCCCGGCTGCGCGTGGAAAAACCATGGCGCAAGCCGGCCAGTTGCAAGGCTGGAAAAGTCTCGATCTCCATCGGAAATACGATCACTTGGCTGGCACGGTCGTCATCCCACCAAGGCAGATGCATGGGACGCGAAGGGACTCGCGTCCTTACCCAAGTAAGATTAGGCCTTCGCGGCGTTCTGCTGGGTGCTTCGGCGAATAATCGTCCGATAGATGCGCAACCAGGCTTCGATGTCTTCCTGGCTCAAGTCCTTGAAGAGCTCCTGCAGGTTGCGAACAATCCCGCGTTTGAGACCTTCGACGAGTTCGCGCCCTTTGTCGGTGATGCGGACGAGCACCTGGCGACGATCCTTCGGGTGGCTGAATCGTTCGATCAGTCCGGCTTCGACCAGACGCTCGACCAAGCCCGTGGTGGCGGGGGTGGTATGGCGCATGAGTTCCGCCAGTTGGGACATGTTCAATCCGGAGGTCTGATTGAGAAAGCCAAGCAAAGTGTATTGGGGAATGGAGATATTCCCGCGATTCACTTCCGTGGAAAGTTCCACGAGAAAAGAGCGTTGCAGCTCCGTTGCGATTTCGGCCAATTCTTCGGCCAAATGAGTATTTTGGTCAATCGTTTCCATATAAGCCACTATTTATCAGATGAACTCTTTAGTCAATAAATAATTTTTGAAATCTCTTGGTTAAACTCCTGGAGGGACGCGCTCCCGCGCGTCCGCAGACAATCAGGGTCGGGACGGAGTCCGACCCTCCAGGGGGCTCCCAATGAGTTCTAATAGCTCATCGGCTCCAACTTGACTTTTCCCCGGAAAATCCAATAGATGCAAACGGTATAGGTCAGGACAACGGGCACTCCCATGCAGGCGATAATCAACATGATGCCCAGCGTTTTTTGAGACGACGCGGCGTTGAAAATATCAAGGCTGTTGGCGGGATCCAGATGGCAGAAGACGAGATGCGGGTACATTCCAACGCCGAAAAGCCCCATGAGCGCGATCATGGCCGCGCAGGAGGAAAGGAAGGCCTTGAATTCGTTGCCGAGATGAATTTCCCGGGGGATGTTGGCCACGGCCAGGACGTTGAGAAGCGGGATGATAAAAAGCCAGGGATGCTGTTGCAAGGGCGCCGCCATGCGCGGGATGTAGAGCAGGGTCGCGAAGGAGGTGATCGCGTAGGCAAGCACAAAAAAGATGATGGTGTTGCGAATCCATCCGCGCGCCCGGTTTTCCATCTCCCCCTCCGTTTTCATCACCACGTAGATCGCGCCGTGCATGGCAAACAGCGCCACCGTCGTGATGCCCAAAAGAATGGGGTACGGCCCCAGCAGTCCAAGGAATGTACCCGCGAACTCGTGGTCCTTGTCGAGAGGCACTCCCCAGATGATATTTCCAATGGCGACGCCGATCAGGAAGCTGGAAAGGACGCTGCCCAGGCTGAAGAGAATGTCCCAGGTCTGGCGCCACCAGGCCTCCGGACGCTTGCTGCGAAACTCGATCGCCACGGCGCGGAAGATCAGCGAAAAGAGCAGCAAAATGAACGCGAGGTAAAATCCGGAAAAGACCGTGGCGTAAACCTCGGGGAAGGCCGCGAAGAGCGCCCCGCCGCCCGTCACCAGCCAGACTTCGTTGCCGTCCCAGACGGGGCCGATGGCGTTGAGCATCAGTCGGCGCTCTTCATCCGTTTTGGTGAAAAGGTGCAGCGCCCCGACGCCGAGGTCGAAACCGTCGAGGATGATGTAGCCCGTGAAGAGTATCCCGACGAGGACGAACCAGATGGCATTCAGGGAGGGCATGCTTCCGTCGAACAGCGTTTGGGCGAAGAAAAAGTTCATGCGCGTGGTTCGTGCAGGATTTCGGAAGGCGTGAAAGGATGGGGTTCGCCGGGATGCTCCTCGTGCTCCGGTCCATGCTGAATTTTCTCATTGAGAAGGAAGATGAAGAGCGCGAACAGCAGCACGTAGATAACCGTGAAGAGGATCAGCGAGGTCAGGACCGCGTCAGCCTTGACGACTTTGGAGAGGGCGTCCGACGTGCGCAACAGCCCGTAGACAATCCAGGGCTGCCGCCCCACTTCGGCGGAAAACCAGCCGAGCTGATTGGCGAGTTGCGGACCCAGGACCGAGACGACCATGAGCGGCAGCACGAAACGCCGCACCCATCCCACCTCGGCAAAAAGCAGGCCGCGCCACCAGAGGAAGACCCCCAGCAGGCTCAACCCGATCAAGCCAAAGCCAATCGCCACCATGGCGTGATAGGTCTGAAATATAAAATTGATGGGAGGGCGGTCGCGCGGCGCGAAATCCTGCAAGCCGGTCACCGGTTTATTGGCATCGCCATAGGTGAGGTAGCTCAGCAGCCGGGGGATCGCGATGCCGAACTGCACCCGCTGCTGGTTTTCATTGACCCAGCCGAAAAGATAGAGCGGCGCGGCCTCCGTTTGATAGTGGCCCTCGAAAGCCGCCAGTTTGGCCGGTTGATTGACCGCCACGTGCTTGGCGCTGATGTCGCCCGTCACGAGCTGCAAAAGAGACGCGACCAGCGCCAGGCACAACCCCACTTTTAGCGACCGCCGGGCGAACTCGATGTGCCTGCGTTGAAGCAGATAATAGGCGCTCACGCTGATGACGAAGAACGCGCCCGCCTGCCACGCGCCCACCAGGGTATGGCTGAGCCGGTCCATGGAAGACGGGCTGAAGACCATCGCCCAAAAATCGGTGATTTCCGCCCGGGCGTGCATCCCTTCCCCGACGATGTGATAACCCGCCGGGGTCTGCTGCCACGAGTTGGCGACAATGATCCAGACCGCGCTGAAATGGGCTCCGAAGCAAACCATGCAGGTCGAGAAAAAGTGGAGCTTCGGCCCCACCTTGTCCCATCCGAACAGGAGGACCGCCAGGAAACCCGATTCCAAAAAGAACGCGAAGATACCCTCCGCCGCCAGGGCGCTTCCGAAAACGTCCCCGACATAGCGCGAATAGGTCGCCCAATTGGTGCCGAACTCGAATTCCATGACGATGCCCGTCGCCACGCCGATGGCGAAAGTCAGGGCGAACATCTTCGTCCAGAACCGGGCCATCTCGTGATAAAGCTTGTCGCCGGTGCGAATCCAGAGGCCCTCCATGATGACCAAAGTCAAGCCCAGGCCGATGCTCAGCGGCGGGTAGATGTAATGAAAGCCCGCCGTGAAGGCGAATTGAATGCGTGAGAGGAGAAGCACGTCCATGGCGTGGTGGAACTCTATCTGGCGTCCTCCCGCGCGCCACGCGCCAATTGACAAAAGTTAACCCCATTTTGCGCCTGCCCCCTTTGCCGAGCCGCAGGGCAAAATCCCTCCCGGCGCAACCCGTGTCTGCTTTTGAAATGAGTTTGCTCTGTTGAAATCATCATTTTTTAACAGGAAAACATGAAGGCATGAAGACATGAAAATGAAGGGGAGGAGGGATCAATCTCCTCTTCCTTCCTGTTTTCATGATTTCATGTCTTCCTGTTAGAGCGCTTTCAGAAATACTGTAGCCGCCATGAGGCCGTGGTCGTTTGAGGCCCGGAGGGCCGGAAAGAAATTATACCATTTCTCAATAAAATTTATTCTTTACCCTTCCGTCATCCCGAGCTTGTCGAGGGATCAGTTCCGCCTCGGTAAAACCCCTCCGAACTGATCCTTCGACAAGCTCAGGATGACCGATTGTTTAGACCAAAATCAATTTGGAATTGGTATTAGAGCGCTTTCAGAAATACTGAAGCCGCCATGAGGCCGTGGTCGTTTGAGGCCCGGAGGGCCGGAAAGAAATTAGCCGGTGGCGCCAGCCACCGGATGAGCCCGAAAAATCAACCGCCCCGGATGGGGCGGCGGATGAGTTTACCTCTCGAAGATTCCGCCGCCCCGCCGGGGCGGGCCCTTTGTTTACGCCACACCGGTGGTTTGCACCACCGGCTCATTTCCGTTGGCCCACCGGGCCAAAAGGCAGAAGTGCGGCTGCGATATTTTTGAAAATGCTCCAAAAGGGTTTCAACAAAGCAAAATGAATTCCAATCGAGAGGCCTTGGCGAATGAAATCCATTCTTATCGATCCAGGATTTCGCGCACTTTGTGCGCCAGCGCCGAGGGGGTAAAGGGCTTTTGCAGGAGGGCCACGCCTTCGTTCAAGATGCCCTGATGGACGATGGCGCTCTCGGTGTAGGCGGAGGTGAAAAGAATCCTGGTGTGGGGATAGATCGTCCGGATGCGGTCGGACAATTCCTTGCCGCTCATGTGCGGCATGACGACATCGGTGAACAACAGATCGATGTGTCCGATGTCCCGTTGCTGCTTCAGATTCAAGGCTTCGACGCCGTTGGCGGCCGTCAGGACGGTGTAGCCCAGCCGTCTCAACAAGGTGGCCGACATCTCGCGCAGGGAGGGATCGTCCTCGGCCAGCAGAATGGTTTCCGTTCCGCGCGGCAAATCGGGCGAGGCGGGGCGTGGAAGCGGAGTTATCTCCGGCTCTTCGACTTGGGGCAGGTAAATCTTGAAGGCCGCTCCCCGGGCGGCCTCGCTATACACGTTGATGTGGCCGTCGCTTTGTTTGAGGATGCCGTAGCAGGTGGCCAGGCCGAGCCCGGTTCCCTGTCCCACGGCTTTCGTGGAAAAAAACGGCTCGAACACCCGCGCTTTCACCTCCTCGCTCATCCCGATCCCCGTGTCCGTGATGGCCAGCCTGACATAGCCTCCCGCCTTTAATCCGGGGAACGGGCGGACATACTCCTCGTCCAGCGTGACATTGGCCGTTTCGAGGGTGAGTTTGCCGCCGTTGGGCATGGCGTCGGCGGCGTTCATGGCGATGTTCACGATGACCTGCTCGATTTGTCCGGGATCGATTCTCACTGTTTTCAGCCCGGCGCCGGGAACGATCCGCACATCCACCTCCCGGCCCATCAAATGCCGCAGGGTGCCGGCCATGTCGGAGAGGACACGGTTCAAATCAAGGATTTCGGGCTGGAGAATTTGTTTGCGTCCGTAAGCCAAAAGCTGCCGTGTCAAGGTCGCGGCCCGGTCGGCGGCCTGGCGGATTTCGCGCGCGTTTTTGACCAGCGGATCGTCCGGCGGAAGATCGCCGAGCAGCAATTCACTCTGGCCGATAATGGCCGTGAGGATGCTGTTGAATTCGTGGGCCACGCCCCCGGCGAGCTGGCCCACCGTTTCCATTTTCTGGGACTGGAACATGCGGGCCTCGATGCGTTTGCGCTCGGTGATGTCGCGGACGCTGCCTTGGACGACCACCTTTCCACCCCGCTCCATCGCAGTCAGGAGCACCTCGGCGGGGAACTCCCCGCCGCCGATCCGCCGGTGCGTCCACTCGAAGAAGTGGAAGCCCTTGAGCATCGCCGTCTCGATCATCTCCCTGGCCTTCTCGGCGGACGCGCGGCCGTCCGGCTGCCGATCGGGAGACAGTCCCACCGGCCCGTAAGCAATAAACTCCTCCTCGTTCTTCGCCTCGAACATCTTCACCGCGGCCGGGTTTCCGGAGGTGAAGCTCCAGTCGGGAGCCTCACTCGTCATGATGGCGTCGCGGGAACCCTCGAACAGGCTCCGGAATTTCTCCTCACTTTCACGCAGCGTTTCCTCCGCCCGCTTTTGTTCGATTATTTTCACCCGTAACGCTTCATTGGCCTTCTCCAGATCGGCGGTGCGATGCGCGATGCGCGCTTCCAATTCCTCGTTCGCCCGGCGCAACGCCTCCTCCGCTATTTTGCGCCCCAATTCCGAGGTGAAAACCCCCTTGGCGCTCCAGCAAACGACGAGAGTGAAAGCGAGGATGATTCCCGCGGCGAAGACGGCCTCGCCGAATCCGCCGTTATAGATTCCCGCCTTCTCGCCTTGCAGTGTGAGCCAGCCGAGCGCGGCCGGGACGAGAATCGCCGCCGGCAGGAGACGCCTCGCCATCGTTCCGCCCGCATTGTCTCCGGCGATCACCGCCAGCAAGCCGCTGTCCGTATGCGACAGGAAAAAGGCGGCGCTCAGCACGGCAAATGCAATCGCCGTGTAGAGCGACATCGGGGCAAGACCGCCAATCCCGTAAAACTGCTGGATGTGGTAGGCGTGCCCCAAAATCCCCAGGAGCGCTCCAAAGCTGACAAGGCCCACGAAAAACTCGATCCAGGAGCGGACGAATCGAATCTTCACGTCCACAAACAAAAGCGCGCCGCCAAACAGCAGGAAATTAAGCGCGGTATTCGGCGCGATGCGGATCAGGGGTGAATGACCGCCTTGCGGCAGTTTCGACGCGAAGAGCCACTGATCCATGCCGAGGTCCAAGCCGCACAGGTAGCCCGCAAGCTTGATCAGTCCCGTCATCGCGGCCACGAGGGCGCACAGGCGCGCCGTCGATACCAGGACGCGTGATTGTTGATCTTTGCCATGTGAGAACCGAAGAAATAGCGCGAGCGAAACCCCGGCGAATACGAAAACCGCCGCCGTGGTGGGATTCATCGGGGTCAAACCGGGAACAAGACTCTTGAGAAAATCCACCCCGAAAAGCCAGCCCGCGAGCACGCCAAGTCCGATAACGACCGCCGTGAGAGCGGCGGCGAAGGCTGCCTTGCCGGCGGGTGTGCCCGTGTCGGTCATGATGGTTTAAGGGAAAAGAAGTTTGTTCCTAATCGCCCTCATCTAACCATCCAGCAGCTCGCGCACTTTGCGGGTCAGGCTTGCGGGCGTATAGGGTTTGGGCAGAAACTCGACGCCCCCCTCAAGCACGCCGTGATGCGTGATGGCATCGTCCGTATAGCCGGAGGTGAAGAGGATTTTGAGATCGGGATTCGTGATTTTAAGCCATTCCGCCATCACGACGCCTCCCATTCGCGGCATGATGACATCGGTGACGACCAGGGCGATCGGCGCGCCTTGATGCTCGCGGGCCACGCGCAAGGCGTCCTGGCCGTTCGGGGCCGTCAGCACGTCGTAACCCCCGGCTTGCAACACGCCGCGGGCGAGATGGCGCACGGACGGCTCATCTTCCACGACCAACACCGTTTCCGTTCCCCCCGGACGCAACCGCCCTGTTTTGTGAACGGAGCTCGCCGCGACAGGGAGCGGGTCCGCGATGCGCGGAAAATAAATTTTGAAGGTCGTGCCCCGGCCAAGCTCGCTGGAGACGTCGATGTGGCCCCCGGATTGCCGGACAATGGTCTGGCAGGTGACCAGGCCCAAACCGGTGCCCTTGCCCGTCGGCTTCGTCGTGAAAAACGCTTCGAACAAATGCGCTTTGACCTCCTCGCTCATCCCGGTTCCCGTGTCGGCGACGCTGAGCATCGCGTAGTCGCCGGGAGTCGTGCCGGGGTGCGCCCGAGCGTAGGCTTCGTCCAGCGTCACGGCGCTCGTTTCGATGGCGAGTTTGCCGCCGCTGGGCATAGCGTCCCGGGCGTTGACGGCCAGGTTCATCAACACTTGCCAGACATAGCCCGAGTCGGCCTTGATCTGGCCGGTTTGCTCTCCGTAAACCATCGTCATTTCGACGTTCTCATCAACGAGCCGCCGCACCATTTTATCCATGCTTTCCAGCACTTCGTTGAGGTCGAGCACCACGGCCTGCACCGTCTGTTTCCGGCTGAAGATGAGAAGCTGTTGCGTCAATCCGGCCGCGCGTTTCGCCGCGAGCCGGATCTCCTCGGCATATTTCTGAATCGGATCTTCGGGGCCGAGGTCTTCGGCGATCAAATCGCTGTAGCCCATGATGACCCCCAGGACATTGTTGAAATCGTGCGCCACCCCGGCCGCGAGCTGGCCCAGCACTTCCATTTTTTGCGCTTCGAGGAATTGCGCCTCGAGCTGCTTGCGTTCGGTCACGTCCTCGGCGATGCCCACGAAGCGCTTGATCCCGTCCTTGCCGTCACGGACCGCGTAGTCTCGCGCCCAAATCCACCGCGTCGATCCATCGTCTCGAAGAATGCGATATTCTGCATCGTACCCGCCCGTCTCGACCTGGTTGGCCATGATCGCGACCATCCGCTCCCGGTCCTCGGGATGAATCATCTCCCGGACGGAGCCGGGATCGTCGTAGAGGCTCTGGCGGGTGCGGCCCCAAATCTCCTCGAAGGCGGGGCTGACATAAAGTGTCTTGGTCTCCACGGCGTCCCTGATCCAGAAGACCTGGTGGAGATGGTTCGCAAGCTCCTGAAATTGCTCCGCGGTTTCCACGCGTAAGGACTCGGCCTGCTTGAGAGAGGTGATGTCGAGATGCGTTATGATGGCCGCCTCGGCGGGTGTCTCCAGCAGGGCGACCACATGCAGCAGGAACCAGCGCTGCTTCGCGGGAGTATGGCAGGGGTATTCGAGCGAAAATTCCGGGAGCGAGCCCTTCAGGACCGCCTCGAGGCCCTGGCGGACGGCCTTTCCCATGTGGCCGTAGGGGCTCGATATGCCTCCGGCCACATCGAGGTAGGTGACCCCAATCGCGGTGGATCGCACCTCCGGACCGCCGTTCTCGGCCGCGAACAACTTCCATGCCTCATTGACCGCGGTGATGATTCCGTCCCTGTTCAGAACGGCGATGTTGCTCGCGAAGGAATCAAGAATCGCCTGGGTAAATCGATGGGCCGCACCAGCGGTGGCATCGCTCGCAAGCTCCGTTTTCTGATTCATCCTTATAGTCCTCGGGAGATTTAGTATTGTCGAAAGCAATCAGGAGCCTATGGGGTGTTCACCCCCCCCGCACTTAGGGGGGTATTGATCCAACATACGTTTGCACCTATTCAGCCGTTCTTGGGCCGCCAAGCCCTGGGGCAATACAACAGCGAACCTGAACTTTGTTCCCGCCAGGAAACGAAATCGCACGGCAACCCCATGAGAGTATATCGGCGGCAAATTTCGCCACATTAGCACTTTGAACCGCGTATTAACCTGTGGGATAACTTGAACCTGGGCGAATCTGCGCCAGACTGGTTGTTCCATGCTGCACAGCCCGCAATTCCTTAAACTGGTCAATGACGCCAAAAGTCGCGTCAAAGAAATCTCCGTTCACGATGCCTATGTCGAGGCCAAAAAGCCCGGCGTCCACCTGGTCGATGTCCGGGAGGAAAGCGAGTGGCATGCCGGCCACGCCCCCGGCGCCGTCCATCTCGGCAAGGGCATCATCGAGCGCGACATCGAGCAGCGCATCCCCGGCGCCCACGCGCGCATCCTCTGCTATTGCGGCGGCGGATTCCGTTCCGCCCTCGTCGCCGACAACCTCCAGAAAATGGGCTATGCCAACGTCGTCTCCGTCGATGGCGGTTTCAAGGGCTGGCGCGACCTGGGCCTGCCCATATCCACCGCCCCGGAAGTCCCGCCGCGCAGCCCGAATGAAAAACTCGGCGGCCTCTACCACCTGCCCCGCATGATCGACAAGGCCCGGCTTTTCCCCGCAGGCAAGCTGCCCGGCTACAACTACCTCACCTTCGGCTTCGACAAAACGCTGCTCGATTTTTTCTGCCTGGAAGGAGCGGTCTTCGAGCAAATCGTGGCGAAAAATCCGACCGACGAAGGCGTCCTCAACGCCCTCAAGGAACGGCTCGGCCCTGCCTGGCCGAGCGACCACGCCGTCACCGACTTCAACCACAAGATCGTCAACCGCCGTCCCGATTCGCCCGAAAAAGTCGCCGCCTTCGAGCAGCGCCGCGCCGTTTGCGCCCCGACCAAAAAGAAGGTCGAAACCTATTTCGATCTCATCGACATCGAGGAAGACCGGCTGACGTGACAGGTGGCCCGGCTCGCCGCCGCCGCCGTGGGGCCATAGCGTGCTATTATACCAATTCCAAATTGATTTTGGTCTAAACAATCGGTCATCCTGAGCTTGTCGAAGGATCAGTTCGGAGGGGTTTTACCGAGGCGGAACTGATCCCTCGACAAGCTTGGGATGACGGAAGGGTAAAGAATAAATTTTATTGAGAAATGGTATTAGACCATTTTAAAGTATCGCGCACACGATGGGGTGTCAGTTGCGGGCCATCCTGAAAGGATGGCAATCACTCAGCCCAGGGTTGGCGCGGCAACGCCTACCCTGGGGCAGGCCTCCGAGGCCCTCCTACCCTGAAAGGGTTGGAGCCTATTTGCCCTCCCGATTGGAGAAGAAAACGGGGAGAAGAAAACGAGAAGAAAACGGGACAGGCGTAATTACGGGTTCTCTTTCGTTCCCAAACTCCTGGGGAGGGCGGCGGGTTCGGGTGCGAAGGCAACGGATTGTCGCACCGGGAGCGATCGCCACGCGGGGCGCTTTAAAGAAAATCCTCCGCAACGGGTGGCGGCGGAGGAGGAAAGGGATCCGGTGGAACCACCCCCCGGCCGGCATCCGCGCGCTCACGGGTGTGGCCGGCGGCCCGAACCTCGGAGGCCATCAAGTTCCTCCCGATTTTCTCTTTCACGACGATGCCTCGCTCCATCTGGTCGCTGAAATCAACGATGACGGTCAGAACTTCGCCCGTTTCCAAGAGCATGATTTTGTCGTTTTCTCGATACATAGCCACCATCGGTTTTGAAAGTCGGTTACTCGGGTGTTCAGGATCACGCACCTTATACCAATTCTAAATTGAATTTAGTCTAAACAATCCGTCATCCTGAGCTTGTCGAAGGATCAGTTCGGAGGGGTTTTACCGAGGCGGAACTGATCCCTCGACAAGCTCGGGATGACCGAAAGCTAAAGACCAAATTCCATTGAGAAATGGTATTACCATGTTCTTGGAGACAAGCAGCAGCCGGAAATGTTAATTTCCGGTGTCGGCGAACACCGAGTCATGATGCTCCCCTCGCCCAGGATGAGGAACCGTCACACGGAGGCTCTTCAAGATGGCAGGCTTGGAACGGGATTCAAGGCTGGCGTTATTGAAAAGATGTTTTCCCATTTTTTTAAGGCGGCTGAAGTTGTTGGTCCTGCCTGGAAAACAGCCGCCCATGCCGCCATGTCCGCTTGTGTCGTTTTGAAGGCGACAATGTTTTTTCAAAGGAATTGATCTGCTCGGCAACGGCTTGCAACATTTGCAACCTTTCCGCCACGCCAAAGCCGCAATATCCGTGTCTAATCTCTCGGTACAAGGCCTTATGAATAAAACTTTATCCTCCACCTTAATTCTGGCTATTCCCGGTACCCAAGAAACGCAAGAGTTGCCTCGTGAGACCGTGCTTGAGGCGATTAGACGGGGTGAGATTGGCCTGGATCGCTGGGTCTGGAGCCACTCCCATAACGATTGGAAGCCGCTGGCCGAAATACGGGAACTTCAGGTGGCGCCGGGTTTCGCACACGAGTCGGCTCCCACCACGATGGCCGCCGACCCGCCCGGCGCCGGGGAGCAGGCTCCGCAAAAAGCCAGGGTCGCGCATTCGGTCTCCCCGCGGCGGATGGCGCCAACGGTATTCTCGCAATCCCAACTGGAAACCAAGCATGAGTTTCCGTTCGTCAAAGTCGTCTTCGTGATTGCTTTCCTGGCCGTGACCGGTGTCATCGCCGCGAATTACTACATGGTCGATAAACCCTTTGCTGAAAAACTCGCGACGACTCACTTCGGATCGGTGCAGGCGTTCGCCCACCTGGGCGCGTTCGCCCAGCCGAACGCGCTGGTGATTCACATCCTGCCGACAAATAAAGTCAACTCTGACAACTTCGCGAATTTCCTGGCCGCCTTGGCGAAGAGCACGCCGCCCCAGCCGTTCAACCACAACCCGTTTGATCTGGTGGGACTGACCGCCTCGTGGCAAAGCCAATATGTCTTTGAAGGCGCCGATTGGGAAAAGCTCGGGCAAATGCAAGGCGCAAGCAGCGACGAAAAGAAGAGATTCGAGATCGAGCATCTCAAGCAATTGGACGGCTCGTCCCTGGTCAAGCATCGGCAAACGGATGATCCCGCCGCCGCCGCGGCGCACGAGGCCGAAGCCTGGCAAGCCCTGGTGGCTCATTTTCAGCCCAAGTCGTCGTAAAGCGGGGATGAGTCTGGCCTGGTATAAACAATCAGTCGCAGGGTTGAAGAAAGGGTTTGGCGGGAGTCAAAGCTGCCGTTATTGAAAGATTCTTGGCCCCTTTTTCGGCTGGGCCGCCCACGCACTTCGCCGCATCCGCCGTAAACGCTCCCGCCTCATCTGCGCTTTTGGGCGCCAAGCAGAACTGTTCGCCTAGAAGTCATTTTCAATTTATGAAAAATCGACTTGGCAAGCCTTCGCCATGGTTCAGGATGCGTTATCATGAGTGAGGCTTCCGAACTTCCTGCCGCGAAGCCGGCCAGCCGCAAGAAAGGCTGGGAATGTTGGCTTAAATCGGTACTTGTAGCCTTCATTGTAATTATTCTATTTGGCATTGTGTTTGGCCCGACCACTGGAAGCATTAGGAAGGCTCAGACCCTCGCTAGTGTGGTATCCGCGAGCGCAATCGCACAAGGCATGCAGGAATATTCCACGAATCATAACGGCCAGTATCCAACCGGAAAAAGCTCCACTGACGTGTTCCAGAAGCTAATTGATGAAGGCTACATCAATGATCCCACTCTTTTTTGCTGGCGTACTCCGCGTGGCGAATCTGTAATAATAGCACCCATCTCTATCTCTAATAAGCTCAAATCCGAAGACGTATGTTACGATGTAACCGTTCCCGTAGATGCAAATTCCCCGGATCACTTGCCCGTCATTTTCATGACCGGGTATAAAGTCAGTTATTCTCCGGGCGGGAACGCCGTACCTCTTTTCAGTGCGATGAAAGGTCGAAGGAAAAGCATGGTGGCGATTTACAAAAATAAAATCATGGCCGTTTTCTACAGAAATTATTGGTTCGGGAGCGGTGACTATTATATCCCTGGCCCCTATAGTCTTGCCTATCCGCAGGAA
This sequence comes from uncultured Verrucomicrobiae bacterium, assembly GCA_963702985.1. Classification (GTDB taxonomy): domain Bacteria; phylum Verrucomicrobiota; class Verrucomicrobiia; order Methylacidiphilales; family UBA1321; genus JABDGH01. Next base: position 2,008,977 of record OY969777.1, on the reverse strand, counting down.
GGAATGCTGGGAGGAAAAGTCCTTTCAGACGCCACAATTTCCAACTTCATCCCCATTGACTTTGATCCGAAGGGCAAAACCTATGTTCAACTAACACCCAACGGCCCGTTATCCCCTTAAGAGGAAATCCCAAAGGAATGCCCGCTGCGACCCTGATCGTCAAGCTAGCATTCTCGATATTACCACTGGCATCAGTCTGTTATGCGGATGTCGATAGCATGTAGGATATCCAGAATTGTTTCATTTCGAAGCATCGGTGGTTTTATATTAGAACATAATTAGTGATGAGAGCGCCAATCGCCATTGCGGAAGCAGTACGAAGACCTGAGAATTAGGAGGTGTTCCATGATAAATCGTCAGCTCTCCTCTGCCCCAGCCAGGAGCAGCCGACTTAATGTATCTGACCTATTTCACGCAAATCCCGCACATCCAATGCCGCTTTCCCGGCAGAAATATAATCAATATAGCCCCATTCATCCCTTAATGTGGAATCATTTTTAATTTTTTGCAGGAAGGCTATAACTTTCCGATCTTTAAAATGTTCTTCGAGATAGGTGTTCCAATCTAAATTTGGGAAGACTCCTCTTATTAAAATACTTTTCTCTATTTTTTTATCGCAATACTCAGCGTACAAAATGTCAATAAAATCCAAGTATGTTTTAAAATTTAAACGCTGCATGGAGAGAACGAATAGGTTCTGTTCTTCATAAGATAACGCACCCTTCTTTATGAGGCTAATGCCGTTTTTCCAATGTTTATCGGATTGCTTATAAAGAGCGACAAATTGAGGACATTCGAAATATTCTAGTGTGGATGCCTGTGCTTTGGAACAAGAGGCGTTAGCCTGCTTGATAATTGCGAGGGTGTCCTCCTCCGTCTGCCCTAAAACATTACTGCATCCTAACGCAAATTGTATTGCTATGCTCAACAAAAAAATAAAATGTTTCATTGCTCTGTGTATCTCCGAAAGACTGGAGTTCCTAATTGATTGGGACCGAACCCGAAATGATTGCTTGTTATCTTTCCAGTTAATCCATTCAAATCATCCGTTGAAATCGTTTGTCCTGGACCAAGAACTATGCCGACATGTCCCGATGCTGCACCATCATCATAATCAATTTGTTCAGCAACGATATCGCCAGGTTGTGGAGTTGAAACCACCTTCCAGCCAGGTATGGCGACTTTGGGATCAGCCCATTCTCTGGCTAGTGGTGGATACGCAAACCGCCAAGTCGTGTGAAAGTTCATAGGGACTATAGCACCTGCGGCATTAGCAACTTCTGCAACAAATAAATTACACTTATTTGAATTTTTTGGGAAGGTCCAGCTACGGTACCTGCCGTACTCCCAATCTAATGAACCAAGATGACTCCAAGCAATGCTAACCATTTTATCGCTAATCGTCGCCGACTTGGCCCTACCGTGCAAGCCTCCGTCGGTATAAATGAATTCGCCATTCGAATCGCGCGGGTGAAGGGCCGGGTTCCAGTTTCCACTGTTGAAAAGGGGCATGGCCGGACCGCAAAGATACTGTTCTTTCCTTGTTAAATTGTTCATCCCTTCTTTTTACCACGTTCCCGCAGAAACGCGGTAGCCTTGGAAATCCTGAATATCCTATATATCTTAAAATCTGCTGTTACAGGCATTATTTCATTCATTGGAATGCGTTTACTGCCGTCCGGAAGCCCGGTTCAACGCGCTGAGGACGGCTTTGAGCGACGCGATCTCGATATTCGTGTCGGTTGCCGCGCCGAAAGTCGGCAGGCCCGCGCCCGACTTGATCTCGAAGTAGGCCACCGCTTTCGCCTCGGCCCCGGTGCCGAGCGAATGCTCGGAATAGGAGACGACCTCGAACGGCTCGACTCCGCACGAGAGCAGCGCGTGCACGAACGCCGCGACCGGCCCGTTGCCCGAGCCCGAGATTTCCTGCGCCACACCGTCCCTCTCGATCTTCGCCACGCACTCGATCCCCTTTTCCTTCGGGATTTCCAGGAAGCTCACCAGCTTCAGCGGCTGCTCGCGATCGAGGTATTCCTTCCTGAACACATCGAGGATGTCCGCCGGCGGCAGTTCCTCGCCCCGCTCGTCGGCCACGCGGTTGATGATCCGGCCGAAGTCGCGGTGCATCGCCTTCGGCAGCACGTAGCCGAATTCCTGCTCCATGACATAGGCGACGCCGCCCTTGCCCGACTGGCTGTTGATGCGGATGATCGCGCGGTAATTGCGGCCGATGTCGTGCGGATCGATCGACAGATAAGGCACCTCCCACGGCCAGTCGGGATGCGCGACGCGGTCCTTCAGCCCCTTGTTGATCGCGTCCTGGTGCGACCCCGAGAAGGCCGTGAAAACCAGGTCGCCGCCATAGGGCTGGCGCAGCGGCACGTCGAGTTTCGTGAAGCGCTCATAGAGATCGCGCACGTCGCGCAAATGGCTGAAATCGAGCTTCGGATCGACGCCATGGGTGTACATGTTCAAGGCCAGCGTGACGATGTCGACATTGCCCGTCCGCTCGCCGTTGCCGAAGAGCGTCCCCTCGACCCGCGTCGCCCCGGCCAGCAAGCCGAGTTCACTCGCGGCCACGGCGGTGCCGCGGTCGTTGTGGGTGTGCAGGCTGATGATCGCGCGCTCGGGATGCTTCTGGTGCGTGATGAACCATTCGATCATGTCCGCGTACTGGTTCGGCATCATCAGTTCGACCGTGTTGGGCAGGTTCAGGATGATCGGCTCTTCGGCGGTCGCGCCCCATTCGTCCAAAACCGCCTCGCAAACTTCCAGGGCGAAATCGACTTCCGTGGCGGAGAAGCTTTCCGGCGAATACTCGAAGCGGATTTTCGTGCCCGGCACGCTTTTCACGCGTTCCTTGATCTGCCTCGTCCCGCGCACGGCGATGTCGATCACGCCCTGCTTGTCGATGCCGAACGTGATGCGGCGCTGGGCGGGCGACGTGGAGTTATAGAGGTGCACGATGGCGCGCGGGGCGCCGCGAATCGACTCGAACGTGCGTTCGATCAGATCTTCCTTCGACTGAACCAGCATCTGCATCCAGACGTCGTCCGGGATGCGGTTCTCCTCGATCAGGCGGCGCGTGAAATCGAATTCGATCTGCGACGCGGAGGGAAAGCCGATCTCGATTTCCTTGAAGCCGAGCTTCACCAGCAAGGCGAAGTAGTCGAGCTTTTCCTCGACGCTCATGGGCACGGCGAGCGCCTGGTTGCCGTCGCGCAGATCGACGCTGCACCAGGCCGGGGCGCGGTCGATCACGCGCTCGGGCCACGCGCGCTGGGTCATCTTCACAGCCGGGAAAGGCCGGTATTTCGGTTTCGGGTTGATCATATATTTCTCTACTTTCGTCATCCTGAGCTTGTCGAAGGATCAGGTCAGCCCTCCGAAAAGGCAGGCGGAACTGATCCTTCGACAAGCTCAGGATGACCGATTTTTGATTTTGCTGATTTTATCGTCTCTGTCAGTGACGAAGCGCCGAAAATGAGAAACCCCGAGGAGCCGCTCATCCTGGCGGGCCGTCGGGGTTTATTTTCCTGGCGTTAAAGCGAAATAAGGACGTCAGATCGCTCCTGCCAGGCCCGTGCGGCCCGGAAGAAGTTGCGTAAGTCGAAGCGACAGCGCGTTGATCTGCATGTTGCTTAAATAACCCATGACGACCCGGAATGCAAGCAGCTAGTCTATTTTACCGGGCGAGCGAGACCTATGAACCTCTTTCAGCTTGAATCCTTGTTCCTGCTCTTCCTGTCCGGATTTGCGATTGCCTTTCTGATCGGGTGGGCGCTCTCTGGCGGCAAACCAAATTTTCTTAAGATAACGTTTTGGGCCGCGCTCGTCGGGGTCGGCTTTGCGGCCATTGTCTGCGCCAGTCTCGTCGCTCTTTTCTTTTATATGATGAGTCCCGGCGAGGTCGACCACTACAAAACACCCCTTACCGTGGAACAGGCGCGCCAACTCGGTTGTCCCATTCCTTTGCCCGACTCCGCCCGGAATATTCAGTTTGTGGTTGCCTCGGGCGGCCTGGTGGCGCTCGAAATTCTCGTTCGATTCGAGGCTCCGGTTGATGTCTGCAAAAGTCATGTCCAAGTCGCTTTCGATGCCTGGGCAAAGCAAACTCAACGCCCCCTTCATCCACTTCCCCTCGTTCCCCTCGATTACACACCGCCGCCGGAGGATAAAGACATGGTTGGGAAAGCGCCGTGGTTCGATGTCGACAAGATTGAGCGCGGCCTCAAAGCGGGAAACGGAACCGGCACGAGCTACGAAACGCAATTTTGGATCGACGACGACCGCGGCATTTTCTACTGCAAGATCACGGATTAAGGAACCGACGGCGGTAATTTACGACGCCTCCGCCAACTCGCGGTCGCGGGGATCGCTGGTGCGCAGCGCCTTGACGAAGTTCTGGCCCATTTCCCAGACGGGGCCGGGGAATTTGCCAAGGTCGGCAACCACCTCGTCGAGCGCCTTCACGAACCGGTCGATTTCCTTTTCGCCCACGATGAGCGGCGGGAGAATCTTTACGATGTCGGCGTTGTTCGCGGCGACCTGCGTGAGGATGCGGTGCTTGGTCAGCAGCGGCGTGACGATCAGTTGCGGGAACATGCTCGAATCGAGCGAATGGACCAGCTTCCAGCCCATCTTGGGCATGAGGCCGCCCGGCTCGGCGAACTCGATGGCGCACATCAGCCCCTTCACTCGCACTTCCTTGATGATGTCGTACTTTTTCCGCAAGACGGCCAGTTGCTTTTCGAGGTAAACGCCCATCCGCGCCGCGTTGTCGACCAGCCCCTCGTCCTCGATCACCGTCAGCGCCGCGAGACCGCACGCGCAGGCGAGGTTGTTGCGTCCGAACGTGGTCGAGTGGACGATGCAGCGGTCCATGCGCGAAAAGGTTTTCTGGTAAATCGCGCGCCGCGTGACGATGGCCGCCGAAGGCACATAACCGCCGCTGAGCGCCTTGGCCAGCGTGAGGATGTCGGGCTCCAGGTTCCAGTGCTCGAAGGCGAACCACTTGCCCGTGCGCCCCAGCCCGGTCTGCACCTCGTCGCAGATGAAGAGCGTGCCGTACTGGCGGCAAAGGGCCTGCGCGCGGTTGTAGTAATCGTCCTTCGCGAACTTCACGCTTTTGCCCTGGACCAATTCCACGATGAGCGCCGCGACGTCGCCCTTCTTCAACTCGTGCTCGAGCTCGGCCACGTCGCCCATCGCCACCGTTTCGCAACCGGGCACGAACGGCGCGAAGCCCTCGTGGAAAGCGGGATTGCCCGTCACGGAAAGCGAGCCGTAGCTGAGGCCGTGGTAGGAGTTCTTGAGCGAGAGAAGCCGCGGGCGGCGCGTGGCGCATTTGGCGAACTTCAGCGCGCCCTCGACCGCCTCCGTGCCGCTGTTGCAGAGGAAGACCGCGTCGAGATGCGGGGCGCCCTGCCGCGCGAGCCGCTTCACGAGGCGCTCGGCCAGCAGGCCGCTCAACAGCGCGGAATCGAGCTGCACCATGTTGGGCAGGTTCAACTCCAGCACGTCGCGAATCGCCTGCTGCACCACGGGATGATTTCTCCCGATATTAAAGACGCCGAAGCCCGAGAGGAAATCGAGGTAATCCTTCCCGTCCATGTCGTAGAGATAGGCCCCCTCCGCGCGGGCATAGACGATGTCAAAACCGATGGTGCGCTGGACCTTGACCAGCGTGCGGTTGAGATATTGATCGTGCAGTTCGTAGTTGTCGCCAAGCCGGGACGTGACCAGTTCCTTGATATCAAGAGGCATCTTCCAAGTTAACCGCACTTTGCGCGCGAAAACAAGCCTGCGGCAGGCGGGTGATGATACAATTTAAAAATCCGGAAGGTCGACCCCGGTTCCAATTAGCACCGTTGTCCGATGATGAATTCAAGTCCCGAAGGGACGTCCGAGAGTAGCCCGGCGATTTATCGCCGGGTGTTCTGGAATTGCGATGGCCCGTCCCGTAGGGACGGATGAACTTTAATGATACCAATTCCAAATTGATTTTGGTTTAAACAATCGGTCATCCTGAGCTTGTCGAAGGATCAGTTCGGAGGGGTTTTACCGAGGCGGAACTGATCCCTCGACAAGCTCGGGATGACGGAAGGGTAAAGAATAAATTTTATTGAGAAATGGTATGAGATCATTGTAGCGCTGATCAAGCGTCCCTACGGGACGCTGCTCTTTGAGGCAATAGACCCGGCGATAAATCGCCGGGCTACTCTCGGTCATTCCTACGGAATGATCGCCACCCCGCAGACATCGCTACTTCACAGACCAAGTTGTAGCGCCTTGCTCATGGAGTCCCCATGCACGCGATGAACAAAGCCGAAGAAGTTTCGAAGCATGACACGGGAAAGGAATTTCTGTTCTTTGGCCTTATTTCGGATAAGAACCACGCATGAAGATCGTCGTCGCTTATTCGGGAGGTCTCGACACCTCCATCATTCTGACGTGGCTGAAGGAAAAATACGGCGCGGAGATCATCGCGTTTTGCGCCGACATCGGCCAGGAGGAGGAACTCCAGGGCCTCGACAAAAAGGCGCTCAAGACCGGCGCGTCGAAATGTTACATCGACGACCTGACCGAGGAATTCGCCAGCGATTTCATCTACCCGATGATCCGCGCCAACGCGCTCTACGAGAACCAGTATTTCCTCGGCACCAGCATCGCGCGTCCGCTTATCGCCAAGCGGCAGGTCGAGATCGCGCGGATGGAAAAAGCCGACGCCGTGGCCCATGGCGCGACCGGCAAGGGCAACGACCAAGTCCGCTTCGAGCTGACCTTCGCGGCGCTCGCGCCCGAGCTGAAAATCATCGCGCCGTGGCGGGACTGGGAATTCAAGGGCCGGGCCGACTTGATGGCTTATGCCAAGTCGAAGGGCATCGCGGTGCCGGTGAGCGCGGCGAAGCCCTACAGCACCGACCGCAACCTGCTCCACATCAGCTTTGAAAGCGGCATCCTCGAAGACCCGTGGGTCGAACCGCCCGCCGACATGTTCAAGCTGAGCGTCTCGCCGGAGAAAGCGCCCGACAAGCCGCAGTACGTGGAACTCGATTTCGAGGCCGGGAATTGCGTCGCCGTCGACGGCAAAAAGTTGAGCCCGGCCAACGTCCTCCGCGCGTTGAACAAGCTCGGCGGCAGGCACGGCATCGGGCGCGTCGATCTGGTCGAAAATCGTTTTGTCGGGATGAAATCGCGCGGCGTCTATGAAACGCCCGGCGGCGCGATCCTCCATTTCGCGCATCGCCAGATCGAAACGCTCACGCTCGACCGCGAAGTCATGCACCTGCGCGACTCGCTCATCCCGCGCTACTCGGAGCTGGTCTATTACGGATTCTGGTTCGCGCCGGAACGGGAATTTCTCCAGGCGGCGGTCGAGGAAAGCCAGAAGTATGTCACCGGCACCGTGCGGCTGAAGCTCTACAAGGGCAACATCATCGTCGCGGGGCGCAAGAGCAGGCTGTCGCTCTACAACCCCGGCGTCGCGACGATGGAAGCCGACCAGGGCGCCTACAACCAGGCCGACGCGACGGGCTTCATCCGGCTCAACGCACTGCGGCTGCGGACGCGCGCGGCTGTGCTCTCGGGCCGGAAGAAGAAATAGGGTAGGGACGCGAGTCTCTTCGCGTCCCCAATCAATTCAAATGGCGATCACCGTTCTCAAGAACAACGTGCCGTGGGGGCCTTTCACCCGCGCGCAGATCGACGATGGGCTGGCGCGCCGGGATTTCACCCTGCAATACCTGGCCCACGCGCCCGGTCTGAAAGAATGGCTGCCTCTGGGCGAGGTGCTCGATCACGTGGATCGGAGCGAGGGACCGCGCGCGCCATCGCTGCCTCCCATACCCGGACCGCGCGAATTGCCGCCCGTGCCGGAACCCGTCGCGATGAAGTCGGTGCCGGCCACGCCGTGCCCTGCGCCGCCGTCATCCCGGCCGCAGCCCGCGTCCGGGCCGCAGCCCGCGTCCGGGCCGCAGCCCGCGTCCGGGCCGCAGCCCGCGTCCGGGCCGCCGATTTTACCGGCGCCCATGCCGCGCTCTCCCGCGCCGCCCATTCCGACCGTGGTTGAAAAACGGGAGATCAGGCCCGAGACCCAATCTCAGCCGAAGCCCGAAACGCGGTTGACGCCCGCGTCCTTTTTCCCGCGAGGCATCGCCTTTCTGATCGACTGCGCGATCCTGTTCGTGCCCGTCGCGGTTCTGTTCGTCCTCTGCGCGCTGGCCATTTCGGTGCAGGGCTGGTGGGAACACACGGAGAAGGAGTCAATGAATCAAAATTGGGCGCTGCTGGAGATCAACACCCGCCGATTGGCCTGGCTGGTGGCCGTCGGTTTCGGCTGGCTCTATGGAGCGGGTCTGGAAAGCTCGCCGTCGCAGGCCACGGTGGGAAAGCGCTGGATGGGAATCAAGGTCACCGACGCGCACGGCGGGCGGATCAGCTTCCTGCGCGCCACGGGGCGCTACGCGGCAAAATATCTCTCGGCGTTGCCCTGCTTTCTTGGTTTCATAGCCGCGCTCTTCAGCTCGCGCGGCCTGACCCTGCATGACCGGCTGGCCGAAACTCGGGTGGTGCGCGGGTAGATATAAAGGAGGTTTCATGACGGCAATCACTGTTCTCAACAAAGCTAACGTTCCGACGGGGCCGTTTACGCGGGCCCAGGTCGCGGAGAAATTACAGCGCGGGGAATTTTCCCTGGAGGATCTGGCTTTTGTCGAGGGCTTGACCCAATGGACGCCCCTGCGCGACGTGCTGGCCAAAGTCGATGCGGCACTCCCGCCGGTTCCCGCCGCCATTCCGATGCCGCCGAGGGTTGCCATTCAGCCCGTCAGCGCGCCGGCTTATTCCTATGCGGCCACGATGCAGCCGCCCTCGCATTTGGTTTACGCCGGCTTTTGGCTGCGGGTCGCGGCCTATTTTGTCGATTACCTGATACTCGAAATTCCCCTCGTCATTTTGGCCATGATCGCCGGATTGATTTATGGAATTTCCGCGGCGAGGAGTCACGCGCACGTGGGTTTCATCAATCCGGACGGAGGCATCAATGCTTCCTTTGTCATATTTGAACTTAGCATCATGAGCGTCTCGATGGTTATTCACTGGCTCTATTTCGCCTTGCAGGAATGCAGCTCGGTCCAGGCGACATTGGGCAAGCGCGTCATCGGCTTGAAAGTGACCAACCTTGAAGGCCGGCGCATCGGCTTCGGTCAGGCGAGCGGCCGTTTTTTTGGGAAAATCATCTCCGGTATGACTCTTCTTATCGGCTACATGATGGCGGGTTTCACCGAGCGAAAGCAGGCGCTGCATGACATCCTCGCCGGCACGCTCGTCGTACGAGGGTAGCCCGTTTTCCATTTAAATTGACGCATCTGGACGATGTCTCAGCGGCTACCTTCCGACCCGATCCTGTCACACGATTGTGCGACAAGCTTAGGATGACGGAGGTCTTGGCAGCACCTCATTCAGCCCGAGCCAGAGCGCGTCCGCCATTTGCGCGATTTGATTTTCGGTGGCGCAGTAGGGCGGCATGAGGACAAGCACGTCCCCGACGGGCCGGGTGAGAAGGCCATGCGCGCGGGCGGCCTCGCAAATGCGGTGGCCGATGCGTTCCGCGAAAGGAAACGGCTGGCGGGTCTTGAAATCGCGCACGATTTCGATGGCGCAAATGAGGCCCTCGCGCCGGACATCGCCAACGTGGGGATGGTCCCAGAATTTCGCGGTGCACCGGGCCAGGAATCCTTCCAGGACGGAGTTGTTTTGCAGCGTCTTTTCGGTCTCGAAAATTTTGAGGCTGGCAAGCGCCGCCGCGCATCCGAGGGCGTTGCCGGTGTAGCTGTGGCCGTGGAAAAAGGTTTTGAGTTCGCCGAATTCGCCGAGAAAGGCGTCAAAAATTTCGCGCGAGGCGAGCGTCGCGGCCACAGGGAGATAACCGCCGGTGAGTCCCTTGGCCAGCGCGACCACGTCGGGGGCGATCGTTTCGTGCTGGAAGGCGAACATCGCGCCGGTGCGGCCGAAGCCGGTCATCACTTCGTCGAGGACGAGCCACACGCCGCGCTCCCGGCAGGCCCGCGAGGCTTTTTCGAGATAGCCGTGCGGGTGCATCGTCATTCCCGCCGCGCCCTGGACGCGAGGCTCGATCACCAAGGCGGCGGTGGTTTTGCCCAGGGCGTCCAGCGCGGCCGTGAGTTCACCGGCGCATTCCCACTGGCATTGCCGCGAGGCGCGGGCGTCCGTGCCGCGCACCGGTTCGGCGCGGTTGTGGGGGCAGCGATAGCAGGCCGGACTCATCACCTCGCGCGTCTCGAAAAGAAGCGGCTTGTAGGCCGAGTGAAAGACCGGGCTGTGGCCCGCGCTCATCCCGCCGACGGTGTCGCCGTGATAACCGCCGGCCAGCGAGACAAAGACCGCGCGCTTCTTTTCGCCGCGCTGAATCCGGGCCTGAAAGACCATTTTCAGGGCGGCTTCCATCGCGGTCGAGCCGTCGTCGGAGAAGAAGACCTTCGCGCCGTCGAGTCCCGTGACCCCGACCAGTTCGCGGGCGAGACGCGCCGCCACGTCGTTGCTCAGGCCGAGAAAGGAACTGTGCGCGATGCGGTCGAGCTGGTCCCGGATGGCCTGGTCGATTTCGGGGCGCCGATGGCCGTGGAGATTGGTCCAGATGGAGGAATTGCCGTCGAGATATTCGCGGCCATCCCCGGCTTTCAGGACAGCGCCGCGGCCTTCGACGATGACGATGGGCTTGTGCGACGGGGCGCTCCAGTCGCGCATTTGCGTGAAGGGATGCCAGACATAGTCCCGGTCCAGGTCGGCGGAGGTCATTGCGGGCTATTATTAGGGCTTCTACTTAAATAGGGCACTTGTTGCCTCAAAAGTAAATGACACCCGAGGGGTGCTGAGGGACGGGAGTCGTTGACTCATAAGTCATGACACCGTGGTTATAGTTTCAATTGGGGTGTAGCTGCAACGGGCGCGCAGTGCAAGGAGCCCGTAGGGCGACTGGAACGCAGCGCCCGTTGCAGGATCGGACGCAGGGCGACGTTGAGTCGTCTTTGCAGGTCGAAGGGGTTGAGGGCGGCGCGGGTTTGGCGCAGCTTTTTCTTGCTGGCGGCACTCACATCTGGACTGGCCAGGAGCCGGTCGCAGGGCGTCATGGGGCGGTCGTGGCGGCGTTTGATTTTGGCTCCATGACGGTCCTTGCTCAGGAGTTTGGCTGAGGGACAAAAATAGTTGTGGAACGGCTCCCAGATATCCCGGTAGAGGGCATTGATGTCTTCGCGCAACGCGGGGTCTTCGAGCCGGTCATAGCCGAGCAACTGCCGCACGTGCGTCCAGTTCTTCTGTTCAACGTGGCCGTTGTCGTTTTTGTGGTAAGGCCGTGATCGGGTGAAGCCGACCTTGTTTTCCCTCTGGGCAAAGTAACTTACCAAGTGCCAGTTGAGGAACTCGCTGCCGTTGTCGCAGTCAAAGCCAAGCACGGCGAAGGGCAGCGCCGCCTCCACGTTGCGGGTGGCCTCCACCACCCCGGCGGCCCCTTTGTTCCAAACCGCGCGGTTGGCCGTCCAGCCGCTATAAATATCGGTGAAGGTCACGCTCCAGATGAACTCTCCCTCCAGCGACTCGCCGCAGTGGGCCACCGTGTCGGCCTCCAGATAACCCGGCACGGTCACGTCCCAGTTGTCCGTGCGGATCGGGATCTGGTGCTTAAGCAAGCCTCCCGGTTTGGTGCCGCAACGCCCGCGCCGCGTGCCGGCCTTGTGTGGGGCTAATAACCGATCCGCCTGGGCCGGGCTGATGGAGAGCACTTTTTTGCGCACCGCGGGAGCCAGCTTGCCGTGCTCGGTCTCATCATAAGGCAACCAGAGCGCCAGCATCTCCACCAGACGCTTGCCGCACGGTTGCTCCGATGCCTTCCAGATACGCAGCAACACGTCCGCAACCTGCGGGCCGTAGAGCGCTGGACGCCCTTTGCGCACCAACGGATCGCCTCCCCAGCCAACTTTGGCTCCCAGCAATTTAATCGCGTGCTTTCGGCTGTAGCCAAACTGCTCGCAGAGTTCCGTGATCATCCGGCTGCGGCCTTCCACCCCTCGGCTCGCATACCTCTGCCGCAAGCGCGGCAACATCTCTTCCCGTATCTTTTGACTCATCGACATCCTTTCGGTTGTCGGTGTCATCCTTTTTGAGTCAACGTCCCTTTTTCCCCAACCCTTGACCTATTCCCCGGGTGTCAAAACTTTTGAGGCAACAGGGGCAAAGTCGAAAGCGGGCTTGATGTCAAGCCCGGGCTTGTCATAAGTAGATCATGCGTTGGGCTCTTCCAGTCATCGCGCTGCTGCTGCTCACCCGGTGCGGCGGCATGACGGACTACACTCCGGACACGGGATCCAAAACCAGCCTGATGGGCAATCAAGGGGGCGCGGGCGTCCAGGCCCCCATATGGTCCGACGATCCCGGCAAGAAGACCCTCACGAACCAGAGCGGCGGCCAGTAACTTTGCTCGAAGGCACAGCCGGGAAACACCGGAGCGCGAATCATTTTCACAATCCTGTTGCATTAGTGGAATAAAGTCCGACTTTCTTCATCTAATACAGTAACAGCTGATTTTGCCTGGCTGGGCGTCAGGCGAAAATAAGTAAACAAAAACACGCTGGGAAACAAGAAAGGCACAAATGAAAAATCCACGTCTCCTTCAAACCACCAAAACCATGCTTGCGACGGTCGCCATGGCCGGGTTGATGTCCGGTTCGGCTGCGCGCTTGCAAGCGGCAACGACGGGCGCTCCCGACCAAGGCGCCTCGGTCTGCAAAGGGCAGTTGGCCGATGACACCAGTTCGGGCAAGCACGACTGCAAAGGCCAGAACACCTGCAAGGGCCAGGGCGGATGCAAGACCGGTGATGCCAGTTGCAAAGGCAAAAACACCTGCAAGGGCAAGGGTGGCTGCAAGACCAGCGGCGCGGCATAAATCGCTGAGCCGGTCGAATCGCATTCGGGCGGGGGGCTGGTCTTCCAGCCCCTCGTTCACTTTCACTTTTCACGTCCATGCCCGCGAATCGCTTCAATAATTTCACCGATTACGGGATCGGCATCGGGCTGCGCGTGCCGCATTACCAGCACATCCTGTCGCGCAAACCGACGGTCGGTTGGTTTGAAATCATCTCGGAAAATTTCATGGTCGACGCGGGGCGCCCGTTGCGGGTGCTCGATCAGATTCTCGAACAATACCGCGTGGTGCAGCACGGCGTGGCGATGTATCTCGGTTCCACCGACAGCCTGAATCGCGACCACCTGCGAAAGCTCAAGCGGCTGGTCAAGCGGACGAACACGCCCTGGGTCTCGGACCATCTTTGCTGGGGCAGCGTCGATGGCCGCTACACGCACGATCTTCTGCCCATGCCTTACACTTTCGCCGCGGCCGCGCACGTGGCGCAGCGCATTCGCGAGGTGCGCGATTTTCTCGAAGTTCCCATCCTGGTCGAGAACGTGAGCAGCTACGCCGAGTTTCACGCCTCGGAAATGACCGAATGGGAATTCCTGAGCGAGGTCGTCGAGAAGGCCGACGCGGGCATTTTGCTCGACGTGAACAACATTTACGTCTCCTCCCAAAATCACAATTTCAATCCCTACGATTATCTCAACCACATTCCGCACGAGCGCGTCGGGCAGATGCATATCGCGGGCCACTCGAAGTTCGAGAAATACATCCTCGACACCCACGATCATCCCGTGCTCGACCCGGTCTGGAAGATGTACGCGCACGCGACGAAACTGACCGGGCCGACCGCGACCCTGCTGGAGTGGGACGACCGGATTCCCTCCTTCGACGAGGTGCACCGCGAGGCGCTGAAAGCCGGGAAATTCTGCAAGGAGCTGCTGCGTGAGCCGGTCGCCGCATAAGTCTGGGATGGCCGCGCGACGGGATGCGTCCCTCCCCGGCGGCAGCGCTTTCCTCGGGTGGCCCGGACTACTTTGTTGTCCGGGCGCGCGAAGCGCGCAGGAAGCGAATCTCAATTACCCGGCCGCTCGCGGCGGGCATGCTTAATCATGATGAAATCCGGTGCCGAAGGAGTCAAAAAACTGCGCGCCATCCAGCGCGCGTTCGCTGCGGGCATCACGCGTCCGTTGACGGCGGGCCATCACATGCAGCCGAAATGGATCGACGGCCAATCGACCCGCAAGGCCGTCGCGACGTTCATCAAGCCGAACGACCGGCTGAGTCCCTTCGACCGGCTCGAAATTTACAACAAGCAATACTGGTACCGGCTGCTCGATTGTCTTTACGAGGACTTCCCCGGCCTGCGGACGGTGATCGGGGACAAGCGTTTCCATGCGATGTCGGTCGCCTATCTTACGAAGCACCCGTCGAATTCCTACGCGCTGCGCGATCTCGGCAATCACCTGGAAAAATTTCTCGTTCGGGAACCGCGCTGGATGGCTCCGCACCAAGAGCTGGCGCGCGATCTCGTCCGCCTCGAGTGGGCGCATATCGTCGCGTTTGACGGCGAGGCGCTGCCGCCGCTCGATATGGACGCTTTGCTCGATGGCGGCGACCCGGCCAACCTCCGCCTGGCCTTCCAGCCTTACCTCACCTTTCTGGCCTGCGATTATCCCGTGGACGACTTCATCCTCGCGGTGCGCCGGCGCGAGGAGCCGCAGGGCGAGGCGAGCAACGCCGTCACGGAACGCTCCCCGCGCAAGACGTCGAAAAAGCTGAGCCTGCCCAAGCCGGAGAAAATCTGCCTGGCGGTGCATCGCAGCGAAAATTCGGTCTGGTACAAGCGGCTGGAACCCGAGGCCTACCTGATCTGCGCCGCGCTGCAAAAGGGGCTGCCCCTTCAGACCGCCTGCGAGCGCGCCTTTCGCCGCAAAAAAGCGGACGAAAATTTTGGCGCGACCTTGCAGAACTGGTTCGCGCAATGGGCGGCCTTCGGCTGGTTTTGCCGCGCGGAATAAAAGTCGTGGGTGGCCCGGACAACTTGTTGTCCGGGTGGCCGAAGGCCACAGGAGGTCACCCTATGCTTTCTCTATTCATCCACAGAAGCGTCTAACCTTAACTACCACAGCGAGAGCTGGTTCCGATCATATGATACCATTTCTCAATAAAATTTATTCTTTACTCTTCCGTCATCCCGAGCTTGTCGAGGGATCAGTTCCGCCTCGGTAAAACCCCTCCGAACTGATCCTTCGACAAGCTCAGGATGACCGATTGTTTAGACCAAAATCAATTTGGAATTGGTATAAAAACCATTTTGGGCGGCGTCATAGCCGCTGGTTATACCCCCGGCTCCCAGATCGTGTGCATCCGGCAGTTGCTGCTGGTTCTTCTTCATGAACGTCTTACAATCCGGTCATCCTTCAACAGTTGGACGCCACTGGAAAAATGGGAAGGCAGAATTAGCGATTCGAAATAAAAAGCCCTAAGCGTTTATGCCGCCCAATCCCGATGGGGTGCCCATGGGAGAAACTTTGCGCGCCGCCAGGAAGCTGTCAATTCGCGCCTAAATCTCCTCGATGGGCAAGATCGCCTAAAAAAATAGGCCGCGGAAGCCATTTAAGAGGAGAAATCGGGGACAGGCGTAATTGGGGATTTAGGCAGCTCTACCAGTCGCGGGCATCGACTTTCTCGCAGCCTTCTTTGATGATCCGATCTAATTCCGCGCCTTCCGTTTCTGAAAGAATTCCGGCGCTGCATTCGATGGCCGAGAGACGCTGCTCGCGGCTGATCTCACGGAGTCGATGAACGTACGCAGCCACCTCCGCCAGCTTGGGCGTCGGCAGGGCCTTTAAGTCTTCGACGATGATCTCCAGTGTGCTCACGGTAATAGGCTAAGACCTACCCGGGCTTCGGACAAGTCTCTTCAGATGAAACGGTGGCCGCCGCTTAGACCATTTCTCGTTGAAATCTGGACGTTCCCCTCACCGCGCCCTCCTGGTCCCGACGAGTTCCCGGAGTTGCGGCAACGCGGCTTCGGCGACCTGCTCGCCGCGGCGAATGTAGCGGTCCGGATTATAGAAGTCGTACCAGAAGCCGTCGGGCACGGTCGGAGAGATAACCACATCGACCTTCGTGCAGGCGTCCTGGGCGACGCGCGCCTGCGTGGAATTGAGAAAGCGCATATAGAGTTTGATGATGTTCGTCGGCGTGTCGATGAACGGCCCGGTTTCGTGCATCGGCCGTATTAATTCCGATGGGACCATCCGGCTTTCCTCCTCGGCGTGCCGGTATTGCCTCATCGCCTCGGGATTGAGAAACGTATTGACGCCGATGATCTTGGAGACGCCCGCACGGACCAGCACGTCCACGGGCACGGGGCTGGCCAGGCCGCCGTCGATCAGGGTGCGGCCCTTGTGCTTGACGGGGCGGAAGATGCCCGGAATGGAGATGCTGGCCCGGATCGCGTCGACGAGTTTGCCCCGCTCGAAGACCACTTCCTCCATGGTGTTGAGATCGCACGCCACGATTTTCACCGGCATCATGGTGTCCTCGAACGTCAGGCCGTTGAGGATCGAATCGAGGAAACGATAAACGCTCATCCCGCGCACGATCCCCGCGCCGGGGAACATGGGATTGAGCAATTTCAGGAACGTGCGCATTCCTTTGACCCGCATGGCGACCTGCTCGAGTTCGTCCGCCGACCGGCCCGACGCCCACGCGGCCGCGACCAGCGCGCCCATCGAGCTGCCCGCCACCACGTCCACCGTGATGCCTTCGCGCTCGAGGATGCGGATCACGCCGATGTGGGCCAGGCCCCGCGCCCCGCCGGCGCCCAAAACGAGTCCGACAAGAAGGTTCCCCATCTCGCGCGCGATGCGCCGCACGACCACGCTGTAGGGCTCCATCGGCTTGCGCAGCACGTAGGGCACGCCATCCACCGAATCGATGATTTCGCTCTCCGGGATCCAGCGCAGGAGATACCCGATCTCCTGCCCGACCCGGTGCTGGGCGTGCTCGACGTAAGGCACGCACGTGGCCCCGACGGCGGTCAGGATGACGCGCGCTTTGGGAGAGACCGTTTGCCGGTGTTCCTTGAGGTCCCGCAGAAGGACCCGCGTTTTCGACAGGTGCTCCTCCTCGTTGCGCGCGACCACGTAAATATGGTCCGACTGGATCATGCACTCGAGCACCGAGGGAGAGGTCTCATTCGGCAAATCGACCAGCACGTATTTGTAGCGCTTGATCAGGTCTCCAAACAGCGGCGCGATCAGGTGGATCTCCTTCTCATCGCCGGTCAGCTTGAGATTGAGCCGGTCGTAGCCCAGCGGGTGATGCGCCACCATGCCCTCCAACTCCGGACCGTTCGAGACGACCATCGGCTTGCACCGCGCCAGCGGCTTGCCTCCCTGCCGTCCGCTGAAATCGAGCATCAGCACGGGCTCGCCGGTTTCCCACGCAAGGCTGGCCACGAGATTGGTCGCCAGGAGGGTCTTGCCGGCGCCCGGCACCGCGCTGCACAGGGCGATGATGGTGCTCCACTTCGCGCGTTTTTTTTCCTCCCGCAACTGCGTCATGCGCTCGCCCATGCGCTGGGTGAACCCGAGTGCCATCCGGGGATCGCGCCGGAGCATGACCTCGAATGCCGCGCGCGGAATTTTGAGCAGGACGGAATCGTTGAGCGCGCGAACGCTGGCCCAGTGCGTTTCCCCGCTGAGCAACGGCATTTCGCCAAACCAATCGCCGCTGGAATATCTCACATAAATGCGCTCGGGCCGGCCCTCGATGTGCGTGAAAGCCTGCAGGCGGCCGGAAACGACCACGTATAATCCCTCCCCTTTCTCGCCTTCGCGCACCGCCAGCTCGTCCTTCTTGAGTGTGACGAATTCGGCGTGCTCCGCCAAGCTGGCCAGCGCTTCCAGCCCGCAAGCGGCCAAAAGCGGCACGCTCTCCAGAATTTGCACTTTGCCTTCCATGGTCGTCCATCCCACCTCGTCCGCCGGATGGCTCCTGCTATAAGCTAACGCAGTTGGAGAGCGGCGCAATGGTACGTGGAAGCGTAATTATTTGCGCAATTCCGTGGCCTTCATTTGCTTCTCACTCTCCTTTAGGTACCTTACCCATATACACGAGGGCGATGGCGCTGCGGGAAAGTCCTATGAAAACGCACCATGGCGAAGGCGGGACGAGTCGCTTGCTTCTGCGGCGGCAAGGCGATTTGTTGCGACGCTATATCGAACGCACGGTGCTCCCTTTCTCCAAGCACTATGCCGCCCTCGGCCATGATCTCCGCCGCATCCGCCGCGTGGAGGATTTGCGGCATCTTCCTTTCACGATCAAGCGCGACGTCCAGGACCATCCCCTCGATTTCATCCTTGTTCCCGACCCGAAAGTGCTGGCCCGGCGTCCCTCGACCATCCTGCGCGCGCTGTGGCGCGGACGCCGCGCGGTGGAAGAATCCTTCGAGCGCGAATTTCGCCCGTGCTTCATGACCTTCACCACGGGCCGCTCCGCCCAGCCGCTACCCTTCCTGTATACCGCCCGCGACCTGCAACATTTGCAAACCGCCGGGGACCGCATCATGCGCATCTGCGGGGCGAAGCGGGACATGAAGATGCTCAACATGTTTCCCTACGCGCCTCATCTCGCCTTCTGGCAGGCGCATTACGCGGCAACGACCTTCGGCGTGTTGATGGTCGGCAGCGGCGGCGGAAAAGTCGCGGGCACGGAGGGCAATCTCCGGTACATCCAGAAGCTCGCGCCCGAGGTGCTCATCGGGATGCCGACCTTCATTTACCACGTCCTGCAGGCGGCGGTCGGACGCAACCTGCGCTGTCCGCAGCTCAAGAAAATCATCCTCGGCGGCGAAAAAGCGCCGACGGGCATGCGCCGCAAACTCAGGGCTCTCGCCGCGCAGCTCGGGGCCGGCACGGTCGACGTGCTGATGACCTACGGCTTCACCGAAGCGAAAATGGCGTGGCCCGAATGTCCCTATCCGGAGGGAAAAGAGTCGGGCGGATTCCACCTCTATCCCGATCTCGGCATCGTCGAAATCGTCGATCCCAGGACCGGCGAACCGGCGGGCGAAGGCCGGCCCGGCGAGATCGTGTTCACGCCGCTCGACGCCCGCGGCACGGTCGTCCTGCGTTATCGCACCGGCGACTTGACCGATGGCGGACTCGTCTACGAGCCGTGTCCGCACTGCGGCCGGAAACTGCCCCGGCTGGTGGGGCGCATCTCGCGCGTCTCCGAAATGCAGGAGATGCAACTCGACAAAGTGAAGGGGACGCTCGTCGACTTCAACCAGCTCGAACACGTGCTCGACAACTTCGAGGCGATCGGGACATGGCAACTGGAGCTGCGCAAGGCCCACGACGATCCCCTCGAACTCGATGAACTCATTCTCCATGTGGAAAAGCCGGATCACGGCGACGAATCCCAATTGCGCCACGAATTGAACGAACGAATCGCCTCCGTCATCGAGATGCACCCGAACCGGATCGTCTTCGAGTCGCCCGAGCAAATGCGGGGCCTGCAAGGAGTCGGCGTGCAACTGAAGGAACGCCGCCTCGTCGACCATCGCCCTAAACCCGAGGCAGGAGCGGCGGCGGGTGCCGGCGGAAACGGAGGCCGGCCATGAGCGTCCCGCGCCTCGTCGTCGTCGACGGCGTCCGCACCCCCTTCTGCAAGTGGAACACCTCGTTCGCCCCGCTCGGCACCGATGAACTGGGCCGCGTCGCCGTGAGCGCGCTGCTGACCCGCACCGGCCTCGATCCGCGACTAATCGACGAGGTCATTTTCGGCTGCGTCTGCCAGCCCGCTGAAGCGGTGAACATCTCGCGCGTCATCGCCCTGCGCGCGGGCGTGCCCGAATCGGTCCCGGCGAGCACGGTCCATCGCAACTGCGCCTCCGGCTTCGAAGCGGTGACGACCGCCTGCGAACGGATGGCCGCCGGACACGGCTCCGTCTTTGTCGTGGGCGGCGCGGAGAGCATGTCCCAGGCGCCGCTGCTCTTCAAACCGGCCGCGGCGAAAAAATATGCGGTCCTCGGCGGAGCGAAGACGGCTTTGAAAAAAATCGCCGCCCTGGGGAAATTCCGCCTCTCCGATTTCGAGCCGCGCGTTGCCTTGAAACTCGGCCTCACCGATCCGGTCAGCGGACTCAATATGGGCGAAACCGCCGAACTCCTGGCGCGCGAGCACGGAATCAGCCGGGAAATGCAGGATGAATTCGCCATGCAATCGCATCAGCGCGCCTTCGCCGCGCGGGAAAAATTCGCCGGGGAAATCTGCCCGGTTTATGTCAAGGGCAAGGCGATCACCGAGGACAACGGCCCCCGCTCCGACACCTCGCCCGCAGCCTTGGAAAAATTGAAGCCGGTTTTCGACCGCCGCTACGGCACCGTGACGGCGGGGAACTCCTCGCAGATCAGCGACGGCGCCGTCGCGCTGCTCGTCATGACGGAAGAGAAGGCGGCGGAGCTTGGCTTCAAGCAGCCGCTCGGACGACTCGCCGACTACGCCTACACGGGCTGCGATCCCGCGCGGATGGGGCTTGGCCCCGTCTCGGCCATCCGCAAGATCGGCCGGCCCGTGACCGACGCGGACCTGATCGAAATCAACGAGGCCTTCGCGGCGCAGGTGCTTGCCGTATTGGAAGTGCTCGGCGATGTGCCCCGCGAAAAACTCAACGTGAACGGCGGCGCGATCGCCCTGGGGCATCCGGTGGGGGCAACCGGAGCGCGTCTCGTGCTTGGCGCATTGAGGGAACTGCAACGCCGCCAGGGTCGCCGCGCCCTGGTGTCGCTCTGTGTCGGCGGCGGCCAGGGAGGCGCGCTTTGGCTCGAACGCTCATGACCAACATCCATCGCGAAATGGCGGACGGAAAATTCTGCGTGCTGCGGTTTGACCAGGCCGGGTCGGGGGCGAACGTCTTCAACCTCGACACGCTGTCGGAACTCGACGGCCACATCCGCGCCATCGCGGAGGACCGCGCCATCGAAGGCGTCGTTTTGATCAGCGCCAAGGACCGCATCTTCCACGCCGGGGCCGATCTCCACGCATTGCAGGAATGGAATGAGGACGAGGTGCGGCGCTTCATCGAACAGGGCCAGGAAGTTTTCAGCCATCTTGCCGCCCTCGATGCGCCCACGGTGGCGGCGATCCACGGCGCGTGCCTCGGGGGCGGGTTTGAAATGGCCCTCGCCTGCGACTACCGGATCGCCACGTCCGACCGCGCCACCAAAATCGGCTTGCCCGAAACCAAGCTCGGCATCCTTCCCGCGTGGGGAGGATCGACCCGCCTGCCGAGGCTCGTCGGCGTGACCCGCGCGCTCGACGTGATCCTCGGCGGAAAAACTCCGGCAGCCAAACAAGCGCTTCGTTACGGAATGATCGACGCCATCGCGCCGCGCGAGCTTTTGCTCTCCGCCGCTTTGCGTGTGCTCAAGAGCGGCCTTCCGCCGCGCCGCCGAAGCCTGCTGCGTCGCGTTCTGCCCGACCGGCTCGTCTCCCTGCTGATCGCGCGGCGCGCCCGGACCAGGGTACTGCGCGAGACGCGGGGCCATTATCCGGCCGTCCTGAAAGCCGCGGAGGTCGTCCTGGCCTCGTCGAAATGTTCCGTAACAGAATCGCTCGAACACGAACGCAACGCGGTGGCAAAGCTCCTCCGCGGCGACGCCTGCAAGAACCTGCTGCGCTTGTTTTTTTCGGGCGAACGCGTCCGCAAATCGGACGGCCCCAAACTCCCGCCCGTAACGCGCGCCGCCGTGATCGGGGCGGGCGTCATGGGCTCGGGCATCGCGCAGTGGCTGAGTTCGCGCGGCGTCCGCGTCATCCTGCGCGACGTCAATCCCCAGGCCGTCGCGGCGGGACTGGAACGCATCCGCAAATTGTTCGGCGACCGGCGCGTCTTCACGGAAAAGGAGGCGCGTGACGGCCTCGATTTCATTGCCCCAACCACGACCGACGTGCCGTTTGATCAGGTGGACCTTGTCATCGAGGCGGCGGTTGAGAAAATGGAAGCCAAGAAAAAGATTTTCGCGCAACTCGACGAACAAGCCGGCAACAAGGAAACCCTGCTGGCCACCAACACGTCGGCGCTTTCCCTCGCGGAAATCGCCGGGGCCACGAAAAATCCGGGCCGCGTGGTGGGCATCCACTTTTTCAATCCGGTGCACAAGATGCAGTTGGTGGAAGTCGTGGCGGGGCCGAAGACAGACCCCGGGACGGTTCGGCGCGCGGCGCAGTTTGCCCGGCAGATCGGCAAGCTTCCCGTCGTGGTGAAGGACAGCCCGGGCTTTTTGGTGAACCGGATCCTGGTGCCTTATCTGCTCGAGGCGGGCCTGCTTTTCGAGAACGGCGCGCGCGCCATCGACATCGACGAAGCGATGCTCGACTTCGGGATGCCGATGGGGCCGCTGCGGTTGATCGACGAGGTCGGCGTTGACATTGCGCAGGACGTGGCGGCGACGCTCGCGGCCAAATTCAGCGACCGGCTCCGCGTGCCGGAGGTGCTGGCCAAAATGGTTGCCAAGGGATGGCTGGGCCGAAAGAGCGGACGCGGATTCTACGTCTACTCCGGCAAGGGGAAGGCCGTGCCCAATGCCGGACTGAATTCCTTTCTTCGCGGGCGCGACGACGCCGCGCTGGATCGCGCCGAGTTGAAGTTGCGCCTCGCCCTGTTGCTCGTGAACGAGGCGGCGCGTTGCGTGGAGGAGCGAATTTCGGACGGTCCGGAAATGGTCGATTTCGCCATGGTGATGGGCACCGGGTTCGCGCCCTTCCGGGGCGGGCCGTTGCGCTACGCGGAAGCATTTGACATGAGACGGGCGGTCAACGAGCTGGACCGGCTCAGCGCGGTGGCGGGGCCGCGCTACACCCGCTGCGACCTGCTCGAACAGTTGGCCGCCGAGGGGAGGCGCTTCTATGAAGACTGAGAATAACCCATCCGTGATCGACACGTCGAAGATGTCCAGCGCCCAGCGCGCGGCACTGGAAATGACCGAGGCGGCGCGCGACACGCCGGGGGCCAGGCGCGGCTTCTGCGGCGGACTCTTCCTCGGTCATTTCAACCTCGCCGCGCTTCATCCCTACCCTCGGCAAAGTCCCGAGGACCGCGACCAGGGCGGCGCCTTCCTCGGTCCGCTGGAAAAATTCCTCTGCGAGCGCGTCGATCCGGACGAGATCGACCGCACCGGCGAAATCCCCGACGCGGTGATTTCCGAACTCGGGTCGATGGGCGCGTTCGGCATCAAGATCGCGCCGAAATACGGAGGCCTCGGGCTGTCGCAGACCAACTATTGCCGCGCGGGCATGTTGCTCGGAAGTTATTGCGGCAATCTCACGGCGCTGATTTCCGCGCATCAATCGATCGGCGTCCCGCAGCCGTTGATCCTATTTGGCACCGAGGAGCAAAAGCAAAAATACCTGCCCCGTTTCGCGAAGGGCGAGATTTCCGCGTTCGCGCTCACTGAATCGAACGTTGGTTCCGATCCGGCCAAGATCGAGACGCGCGCGGAGCCCACGCCCGACGGCGCGGAGTTCATCCTCAACGGCGAAAAGCTTTGGTGCACCAACGGCGTAAAGGCGGGCGTCATCGTCGTGATGGCCCGCACCGCGCCCAAAAACGGCAGGGGACAAATCACCGCGTTCATCGTGGACATGGACACGCCCGGCGTCGAAGTCACGCTGCGCTGCCGCTTCATGGGACTCAAGGCGCTCTACAATGCCGTGATCCGCTTCACCAATGTGCGGGTGCCGCGCGAGAATATCATTCTGGCCGAGGGCAAGGGCCTCCGGGTCGCGCTGACCACGCTGAACACGGGACGGCTGACGCTGCCCGCCGCGTGCGTCGGCCTGGCCAAGCGGTGCCTCGTGGCCTCGCAGGCGTGGGCCAACGAGCGCGTCCAGTGGGGCGCGGCCATCGGCAAGCATGCCGCCATCGCGGACAAGATCGCGCGGACGGCGGCGGAAATCTTCGCCATGGAGGCGATGACCTTTTACACCGCGAGTCTCGTCGATCGCGACAAGCAGGCCGACATCCGCATCGAGGCCGCGATGTGCAAGATGTGGGCCACGGAACGAACGTGGGAGATTGTCAACGACACGATGCAGATTCGCGGCGGGCGCGGCTACGAAACGGCGGCCTCGCTGGCCGCGCGGGGAGAAAAGGCGGTGCCGGTGGAGCGCTGGCTGCGGGACTGCCGCATCAACACCATCTTCGAGGGCTCGAGCGAAATCCTGCGGCTGTTCCTCGCCCGCGAGGCGCTCGATCCGCATTTGCAGATCGCCGGGCCTATGCTGAATACGCAGGTGCCGCCCGGCCAGCGTCTCAAGGTGGGAATGAAGGCCGCGCTTTTTTATGCGGGCTGGTATCCGGGCCAATGGTGGCCGTTGTCGGGCGCCGGGGCCGGTTTTCACCCCACGCTGGCGCGGCACCTCCGCTACGCGGCCCGCACCTCGCGGCGCCTGGCGCGCACGCTTTTCCATGCGATGGCGCGCTTCGGGCCGAAGCTGGAACGGCGCCAGCTTTTACTCGGGCGCTTTGTCGACATCGGCACGGAACTTTTCGCGATCACGGCGAGTTGCGCGCGCGCCCAAAGCCTCGACACCAAGGAAGCCCGCGCCTTGGCCGATTATTTCTGCCGGATTTCCCGGCTGAAAATCGGGGCGTTGTTTCGCGACGTGTACGACAACCAGGATGTCGAAGGCTATCGCCTGGCCCAACAAGTTCTCGCCGGCAAGTTCGACTGGCTTCAGGACGGAATCATGGGTCTCAACGATCCGCCGTCCTGAGGCCCCGCGGATGGCGGTCGTCGAAGGCTTAGCCCGGATATTTCACGCCCGGTTTTAAAAGCATCGGCGTCTGGCTCTATAATTGCTTCCGGTTGAGTTGCTTAAAACCAAACTCAGCAGCAAAAAGGAGGCCAGACGCCGATGACAGATTGTACGCAGGAGTTGTTCCACTTGCCCAGCATTGATCGCCGCAAAATCGAGGCGAATTTCACCGGGGGCGATGTCAGCAGCGATGGGGGTATTTTCCTGCTGCGGCAAGCCGACCGCCGCCTGGGTCTCACCGCCGCGCTGGACCGGGTGCTGCCCGATCCGCGCAACCCGCATTTCATTGTGCACCGGCAGGTCAATCTCTTGCGCCAGCGCATCTTTGGCTTGGCTCTCGGTCACGAAGATCTTAACGACCACGCCACGCTGCGGCGCGATCTGGCCTGGCAAACGGCGCTGGGGCGCGACGAGGAACTGGCGTCGAGTCCCACGCTGTGCCGTTTGGAAAACCGGGTCAACCGCCAGGCGGCCTTCGCCTTTCACCGGGTGTTGGTCGAGCAGTTCATCGCGTCGTTTCACGCGACGCCCACCGAGTTGATCCTGGACTTCGACGCGACCGACGACCGGGTGCACGGCAAGCAGGAGGGCCGCGCCTTTCATGGTTACTACGGCGACTGGTGCTTCCTGCCGCTCTACGTATTTTGCGGCGAGCAATTACTGGTGAGTTATCTGCGCCCGAGCAACATCGACGCGGCCCAACACAGTTGGGCGATTTTAGCCTTGCTGGTCAAAAAGCTGCGCCAGGCGTGGCCCGAAGTGAAGATCATCTTTCGCGGCGACTCGGGTTTTTGCCGCTGGAAAATGCTGCGCTGGTGCGAAAGAAACAACGTGGGCTACCTTGTCGGACTTGCCCAGAACGCGCGGCTGCGGGCGATGCTCGCGCCGCAAATGGCGCAGGCCGAGGCCGAGCATGAGCGCACGAAGGAAAAAGTCCGGCTCTTCAGCAACCTGGAGTACGCAGCAGAGACATGGGATGTCCCCCGCCGGGTCCTCGCCAAGGCCGAGCACACCGAGCAGGGAAGCAACCCGCGCTTCGTCGTCACCAACCTCGAAGGCGGCGCGCAGGCTCTCTACGACGAGGTCTACTGCGCGCGCGGCGAAATGGAAAACCGGATCAAGGAACAGCAGCTTGGTCTCTTTGCCGACCGGACCAGTTGCCACGACTGGTGGGCCAACCAGTTTCGCTTGCTGCTCTCCTCGTGCGCCTATGTTTTGCTCGAAGCCATCCGCCGGCTCGGCTTGGCCGGCACCGAACTGGCGCGGGCGCAGGTGCAAACCATCCGGCTCAAGCTCCTTAAAATCGGCACGGTGATCCTGCGCAACACCCGGCGCATCCGCCTGCTCTTTTCGAGCGCCTATCCGCATCAAGACCTCTTTCGCCACGCCTGCCAACGCTTGAGCAGCGCGTAGATCACGACGAGTGCTGTCCCCGGCACGCTAAAAAAACAACGGGGGTTGGGGGGAGTGTCGCCACAGCCGGCGCGACGGGCCGAAAACGCCGCCGACAAGGCCGGGCCGGGCAAAAAAATCAAAAAATGCCGCGCCGACCCGCGCCCATAAAAAAGCGTGAAATATCCGGGTTAGGAAAGTGGCCGTCGAGTTCTGGCGACGGATCGACTGGAACAGGCTTAGCCAGACCGCGCTTTGACCCAGGCGAGGATTTCGGACGGGTTGCCGCGGGAGTCCCAGACTTTCCTTAGAAAATCGGCCGCGTCGACGTGGTGCGTCTCGAAAAATTTCCGGTCTCCGCCGCAGCCGAACATGAGGTCGGGAGGCATTTCGCCGCGCAGCTTGGCTTCCGCCTTGGGGATGAGTCGCGGCAACCAGGCGATGCCCTCGACTTCCGCGTCTTTCGGGGGAAGGTCGTCCATCGAAATGCGATGCGGGGAAGGGGTCCCGTTTTGCTTCTTGAGAAAATAGTCGCGCCTCACCGAGGCGATTCGCAGCGTGGTCTCCAGGGTCGGTTCGCCGGCCTTCGCGAAGTCCTCCACAAAATCAAAGAACTCCTGTTCGGTGTGGCCGATGGAGGCGAGAAATTTGCGGCCTTTCTCATCGACCATGCCTTCGGCTTTTTGATGGCCTTTCCGGTATTTTTCGACGGCGCTTTGGAAAAGTTTGGAAAAGCGTTGTTCCCACGTCGAGAAGGGCAGGGGATGGGCCGGTTTGCCCGGCGGCTCGGCGAAGCTGGGGCCAGTGGCGTCCAAGGCGCGCCGCCATTGGTCCTGCGCGCGCATGTTGCCGAGCGTATCGGCCCAGGTCACGGCCGGCCAGGCGGCCTCGCGGTGGCCCTGGGCGATGTGGCGCGCGACGAGGTCGGCCTCCAACGCGTAGAGCGGGGCGGACGGAACGGTGATCGTCTCGGGCGCCTGCCCGGTTTTTTGGACGAGAATTTGGGCCTCGCCTCCATCGACGTTGGCAGTCCACGGAGTTGGCAGGACCAGCGATCCCTCGGTGCCCTCGATGCGCGCGCTGTTGTCCTGCTGGAGCCGCAGCCCGCAGGAAAGCATGGCCACGATGTCGCCGGGAAAGAGAAGCAGCGCCGCGGCGTATTCATCCACACCGCTTTCCGGGCCGATCTGGCCGGCGGCAAAGACCCGTTCCGGTTCGGCCACGACGCCCTGGCCCGCTCCGGCGACCAGCCGCGCCAGGGACGTGCAGTAACCGCCGACATCGAGAATGCCGCCGCCGCCGAGGGTCCGGTTGAAAAGACGGCCATCGAGGTCATATGGGGCGCGGAAGCCGAACCGGGCCGTGATGGCGCGCACGTCGCCGATGGCCCCCGTGCGGAGCAGTTCGAGCATCCGGGCGATTTGCGGATGACACCGGTACATGTAGGCCTCCATGAAGAAGACGTTGTTTTCCCATGCCGCCTGCAGCATTTCCACGGCCTCGTCGTGATGGAGGCCGATGGGTTTTTCGCAGAGAATATGCTTCTTCGCCCGCGCGGCGCGGAGAGTCCATTCGCGATGTTGCGGATGAGGCGTGGCGATGTAGACGGCATCGACGCCGGGATCGGCCAGGAGCGCATCGTAGGACCCGTGCGCACGGGCAATCCGGTAAAGTTGGGCGAAGTCGCGCGCCTTGGATTGTTCGCGGCTGGCCACGGCGGCCAGTTCGCCGGTTTCCGAGCGAAGAACGCCGCTGGCAAATTTATGGGCGATGGCCCCGGTGCTGATAATTCCCCAGCGAAGCTTGGACATGGTGTGGAAAATTCATGTGGATTGTCGCCCAGGCAACGCCAAGTGCAAGCAGAGAGCGTGGACGTTTTGCTTCCACCGCCTTACGACGGCGGCTACAAGTCAGAGCGAAATGGAATTTCGCGAGTCGCTTTCAGTGTGAGCGCGCGATCCTGTCCAGCCGGACGATGTTGTTGCTCAGGTCATCGAGTTCATTTTTCAGCGCCTTGCGATAGGCCAGTTCCTCCTGGGCCCAAATCCGATCGTAGGAGTAGAGAATGGTCATCCCCTGAAGGGTGCTCATGCCGGTGTCGGCGACGCTTTCCAGGTCGAAGAGCAATTCCCGGGCTGCATCGAGCTGTTGACTCCGGTCGGCTGCATAGGCCCGCCGCCTATAGTTGTCATTTGCTCCGCGAAGCTTGATGTTGTTAAGGAAGTACCGGTTGTCCGGGGGGCCATCCTCCTCACTTTCGCCTCGTGCCCGGCGGCGTCTGCCATTGAGATAAGAGTCGAGGCAGCGGGTGTCCCGGTGGAACTGTTTGAGCGCGAGCGTTTCCGAGAGGAAACGGGGCTGGTCGTACGTTTCCCAGCCTTGAACGGCCGTCAGCCGCAAACCAAAATAGGGAATGATGCTGGCCGAACCGGGCGCCGGATTGGCCGGCCAGGCCTTGGCAAGGACCTCCGAGACATCCACCTGTTTCTCGGCGGTGACCATGGCCAGAACTCTTCCGCTTTTGACGTGGATCACGGGAGTGCCGCTGCTGTTCGGGCCCATCGCGTTGTCGAAGTCGATCCGCTCCGGGCCCAATCCGATCACCTTCCCCGGCTTGCCGAACAGCACCTCGGCCTGCTGGCCGATATCGGGGATGATCACCTGATCTCCCGCTTCGACGCTGTTGGCGGAGTCGGTGGCAAGGGGCAGGCAGCTAAGGTGGTCGTCCTGAACGGCGAACAGGGCCAAATCGCGATCGACCGCCCCCTTGAGCGAGAGCGTCGTGATCGGCGCGCCCGAGTTCGTGAAGATCTTGACGTTGGGATTGGCCGCGAGGAGATGAAGATGGGTCGCCACGAAGAGGCCGTCCGGCGAGCGTATCAGAAACCCGGCCCCCTGGGCTTTGTCGCCCTTGATCGTCACCACGGCGCGGACCTGCTCGTCGGTCAGCACCGGGGGAGGCGGTTCGGGAGGCGGGGCGACCGGCGTGATAGCAGAATCAGGAACCATGAAAAAGGGCGTGTAGACGGTCAGCGCCTGGTTGGAGTCAACGGACGTTCCCAATTGCACGATCTGAACATGCCACGACACGGGCGTCTCGGGCTGGGGCATAGAAAAGCTGTCGGTTGAAGCGGGTGGCGGGTTGGCGGCTGGTGTGTTGGTGGATGCGGTTGGCGCGTTGGTGCTGGCAGGGGGCGGTGTGTTGGTGGCAGCGGCTGGCATTTCAGAGCCGAAGGGTGACGCCTGGGAGATAGGGGTTGGCGGCGCGTTGGTGCTGGCGGCCGGCGCGTTGGTGCTGGCGGGGGGCGCGTTGGTGCTGGCGGGGGGCGCGTTGGTGCTGGCGGGAGGCGCGTTGGTGGCTGCGGGAGGGGCGTTAGTGCTGGCGGGAGGCGCGTTGGTGGTGGCGGGAGGCGCGTTGGTGGTGGCGGGAGGCGCGTTGGTGCTGGCGGCAGGCGCGTTGGTGGCGGTGGGAGGGGGGGCCGTCCCATCGCTGATTTTAAGATAATATTGGCCTCCCAGCGGCACGAAGAGAGATCCCCTTAACACACCCGCCGCGCCCGCGACAATTGTTCCGTCGGCGGACATCACCGCGACACTGACCACCTGGCGGGCGTTCCAGCGCACTTCCCATCGATCCTGGACCTTGAACAGGCCCGTGGTCGTGGAGCCGGTGCCGCTGAATTCCTGCACGACATTATCCTGGGCGCCGGCGGGCAGAAAACCGGTTATCGTTGCCAAAAGTACCCAGAAGAAAAGCCAGCGCACGGAAAGTGCCTATCATCGTGGGTAACGAGCGGCAACACTAAAGACACGCCCTCGATCATGAAACAACTTCCATGATCGGCGTCCCTCGGGAACCGTGGTTGGAAAACCGGCGTCTGGTCAATAGGGGCGCCGGGGTCTCCTTCCGCCGAAATGGCTGAAAGCGAGAATGCCCAGAAGAAGGAAGATGGGGCTCGACAGATATAAAGTCGAAATAAGCGAATCATTCATAGAAATCTCCGGTTTGGAGCCGGAAGTTTAACGGATATATATACGGCGATCTGTTTTCTCATAGTAACTCCTTAATGGGGTGATTCGCGTGGTGTCGCCGGCTTGAAGGGCCGGTCTGTTTCTGATTTCAATTCATTCTCAAGCTAAACCATGTTCATGACATTTAGGTTGGAGTTCGGAAAAGAATTCGAGTCGCAGATCGCCGATTCAATTACAGCGAGAAAATAAAAGTCTCCCTATTGGAACAGGCGGTGCGAGGCCTGCTTGAAATGCGCTTTGATCCTTAAAGGGCATCCATCTTCGGCGCGCTAAAACCTTGTTGCGTTCCCATTCATTTTTATCTGCATCAAACCAGTCAATCATCTCGAAAGGGCTGCCTTCAAGGTGCTGGACTGTCTTTTCAAAAGCGCGGTGACATCAATGGACATTACTGTGCGGAGTGAGGGGATCGAACCCCCGACCTTGTCCGTGTAAAGGACCTGCTCTACCGCTAAGCTAACTCCGCGTTAATGTGAACATAAACGGCTTGCTGATGACCTGTCGAGCCTGGGAAAAGGCTGCAACCCGTATTTGCAACCCTGCGATGTATATATGCGCATTGGCTAAAGCTGCTTGTTGTTCATCCTTTTCTGGAGGGCCTCCGCCAGAGTTTGATCCAGCACCGCCATGTCAACCGGTTTGAGAAGGTGGGCGTCGAATCCGGCTTCAGCGGCGGCGTGGATGTCCTTTTCCCGTCCCAGGCCGCTGAGGGCCACGGCGACAACGTCGCGCCATTCGGGATGCTTGCGCAACTGGACCATGAATTCGAGGCCCGAGATGCCGGGCAGGCCGAGATCGGAGATGACGATTTCGGGCGGTTCGCGCTTAAGCATCTCCAGCGCCTCTTCCCCGCTGGCGGCGGTGGTGACGCGGCAGGCGCGCCGTTGAAAGATGCGTTCGAGCGCTTCGCGCGTGTCGGCGGAATCCTCGACCAGCAGGATGCGCCTGCCCCGCAGGAGACTGCGATCCACCATGTCGGGCAGCGGGGTCAGGCTGGGCGCCGAAAAATCGACCGCCTGGGAATCGGTCAAACGCGGCAGCCAGAGGGTAAAAGTCGCGCCCTTTCCCACGCCGGGGCTTTCGGCCAGCAAGCCGCCCCCGTGAAGCTCCGCCAGGGAGCGGGCGATGGTGAGGCCGATGCCGAGGCCACCGACGTTTTGGGTGTGGGGCGTGCGCGATTGATGAAACATTTCGAAAATTTTGCCGATCTCGTTCCGGCCAAGTCCGATGCCCGTATCCGTGACGGCGATGCGCACGCCGTCATCCCGCGAGGCCAGCCTCACGGTGATTTTCCCGCGAGGATCGGTGTACTTGATCGCGTTGGTTATCAGGTTGGTCAGGACCTGGGCCAGGCGGGTCGGATCGATCTCCAATTCGACCGGCTTGTCGTTGGGAATGAAGGTGAGGGTCAGCTTCTTTTTTTCCCAGTCGGGGCGAATGGCCTCGATCGTCGCGCGGGTCCATTCGTTCATCTCGGTTCGTTCCCGGACCAGTCTTAGCTTGCGGTTGGTCACGATGGAAAGGTCCAGCAGTTCGTCGATCATGCGCGAGAGGGCGCGGGCATTGCGGTCGATGACCTGGACGCTTTTAATCCCGTCGGGTCCGAGGTTGGGGCCGGTGGCGAGCAGATGGGCGCAGGAGATGATGGGAGTGAGCGGGGTGCGGAACTCGTGGCTCAAGGCGGCGAGGAACTCATCCTTGAGCCGGGCGGCCTCATGGAGTTTTTGGTTTTTGTCCTCGAGTTCCTTCGTTTTCAAGGCGACCCGTTCTTCCAGACCCGCGTTCGCGCAGCGCAACGCCTCCTGCTGAGCGGAGAGGCGCTCGTTTTTTTCCCGGAGTTCGTGCTGGGCGCGCACGATATTGTCGGCCATGGCGTTGAAGGTCTCGCCCAGGCTTTGGATCTCGTCGCCGGAGCGAAGGCGGGCGCGGGCCGAATAATCGCCGCTCTGCAGGCGCCGCACCACGCCCCCCAGGGTCTGGATCGGGCCGATGATCGAGTTGGCCAGGGCGAGCTGGATGAGGATGGTGAAGAAGGTGACGGAGCCGACAAGAATCCACATCAGGGCGACGCGTCCATTGGCCTCGGCCGCTTCCTGCGCCTGCAGGCTGGCCATTTGCACCTGCATTTCGCCACGGACCTTTTCGGTCGCGCCTCTGATTTGATCGAGAAGCGCGCGGCTGGAATTGTCGAGCGCATCGCGATTGGCGGCGCTGCCGTTCGGCTGGGTCATGGCAAAATCACCGATCTCGGAAGTCCATTTTTTCACGAGGGCGCGACGCTGTTTTTCCTTGTCGCTCGGCAGGACCAGCGGCGTGTTGAGGGAATTGAGGTTGCGTTCCACCAACTCGCGCATCTGGGAGTAAAAGGCCGCATCGCGCGGATCACCGCTTTTCTGGAAGGCGCGCCGTTCGGCGTCCATGGCCCCGAGCAGCGCCGGGATGATGTTGAGGCTTTCCAGTTGGATTTCCTCGGCATGGGCGACCGGCGTGTAAAGGCGAACGCTGTTGAGCGACGACACCAGGTAGATGGCGAGAAACAAGAGGAGGGTGAGATGGCCGAAAAGAGACAGCACCAGGCGCCAGACCATGCGCACATGGATTTGACCGCGTTTGGGTGCGTTATCCGATTTGCTCAAGCCCGATAAGATAGCACGCGAACCGGCGTCCCGTCCATATGCCCTGGAGTTGGCTCGGCCTCCAAGTCAAATAGAAGCTTGGAATCAGGGGGGAGCGGCTCCAAAATCGGCTTTCCTACATGAAGCGTTCGTTTTGGTCACTCGTGGCGGTGCAAATTCAGGTCCTGCTGAATGACAATGCCGCCAAGCTTATGCTCATCACGCTGGGCGCGGCGGTGGCGCCGGAGCTTTTTCCGGGCAATCCCGAGAGCGCCGAGACCAGCGCCAAGATGATCAAGACCATCCTGGCGGCGATCATCATCCTGCCGTTTGTTCTTTTTGCGCCGACGGCCGGCTGGGTTTCGGACCGTTTTTCCAAGCGCAACGTGATCGTCACGAGCCTGTGGGCGCAGTTCGGCATCATGGCCATGATCGCCATCGCGCTTTACTTCCACATCCTTTCGCTCTCGATCTTCGGGTTGTTCTTGCTCGGGGTCCAATGCGCGTTTTTCTCGCCCGCCAAGCAGGGCATCATCAAGGAGATCGTCACCGCGACAAAGATCAGCTCGGCGGTCGGGGTCGTCGAGGTGACGGCCATCGCCAGCATGTTGGTGGGCGGGCTGGCCGGCGGCGCTCTTTACGATTTCTGCCTCGGCACCCTGGCGAATTCCTGGAATGCCGCGGTGGTGACGATGGTGGTTCTGGCCCTCCTCGCCCTCATGTCGTTGATCGCGGGTTACCAGATCAAACCGACCCCGGCGCACACCAACCAGCCCTTCCGCGCCGGTTTGCTCTGGGAGCATTTCGGACAACTGCGCGATGTCTGGCGCGAGCCGCCGATCCGGTTGTGCGTGCTCGGCATCAGTTATTTTTACGGCTTCGCCGGCGCGCTTTATCTGACGTTGTTCGAGGTTTCCCGTTCGGTCCACGCCAATCAGGTGGGCACGGCCTCCCATACCGGCGTGTATGCGGCGACGCTGGGCCTGGGCATCATCTGCGGCAGTTTCCTGGTCACGCGAATGACCACCCATCAGGTGGAAATCGGGCTGATCCCGATCGGATCGTGCGGGTTGATCGGCAGCGCCTTGCTGGCGGGCGAGTCGAATCCCAAAAGCGCGATTTTCCTGGGGGCCCTCTTCGCCATGGGCGCGGCCGGGGCGCTCTTTGTCGTGCCGCTCAACGCGCATTTGCAGGAGCAGGTCGAGCCCGAACGCCGCGGACGCATCTTGAGCGCCAACAATCTGTTCGTGAATCTCTTCGGCATCGTGGCGGTGTTGATTCAGTACGTGGTTTCGGCCGAGTTCGGCGTCACTCCCCGCCACCAACTCCTGCTTTACGCCCTCCCGACGGCGGTCCTGACCGCCTACATCATTTTTTTGACGCCGGAGGGCCTTCTGCGTCTGGCGCTGGGCTTGGTGGCGCGCACCTTTTACCGCGTCACCCCGGTCGGGCTGGAAGCCATGCCCGCGAGCGGCGGGGTGCTCCTGTTGCTCAACCATGTTTCCTATGTGGATGCGGTGATTTTGCAATTGGCCTGCCCGCGCCCGATCCGGTTTCTGGTCTATGACCAGATTTACCGGGCCCGCTTTCTCCACTGGGGCCTGCGCCTGCTCGGGGCCATCCCGATCAGCCCGAAAATCGCGCGCACCGCCATCGAGACGGCCGTGAACGCGCTGGCCCGGGGCGAGGTGGTCTGCCTTTTCCCGGAAGGGGCGCTCACGCGGACCGCGACGCTGCAAAAACTCAACCGCGGTTATGAATTGATCGCGCGCAAGGCCCGCGTGCCCGTCATGCCCGTCTGGCTGGAGAACGTCTGGGGCTCCATCTTTTCCTATTACGGCGGGAATTTTTTCTGGAAGCTGCCCCGGGTGGTCCCGCTGCGCGTCTGGCTTTATTTTGGTGCCCCCATCACCGCGGCCCATGCGACGCCCGAGGCGGTGCGGCGGTCCCTCTACGATTTGTCGGCGGCCGCTTTCCAGGCGCGCCCCGAATTGCGGTCGCATGTCGCTTACGAAAGCCTGCGCGGGTTGCGCAAGAGGTTTTTCTCCACCGTGATCACCGACGCCCATGCCGGGAACAGATCGCTCACCGGAGGCGAGCTGCTGACCGTGGGGATCGCCCTCTCCTTCTGGCTGAGAAAAAACGTGCCGGAAAAACGCATCGGCATCGTTCTCCCGCCGAGCCTCGGCGCGACCATCGCCAACCTCGGCGCGCTCCTGGCGGGCAAGACCCCCGTGAATCTGAATTTTAGCGCGGGTCGCGCGGCCAACGAAGCGGCCATCGCCCGCGCCGGCATCCAGCGCCTGATCACGGTTCCCGTCCTGGTCGACCAGATCAGGGATTTTCCCTGGTTGGAGAACCGGATCGACATTGCCGAGCTTTGCAAGGGGTTCCCGCCCGCCAGCCTGAAGCGCTGGGGGCTGATCGCCTGGCTGGCTCCGCTTCCCGTTTTGCGGCGGTGGCTCGGGGTTCCGAGACAGGGCAACCGGGAGGAAGCCGCCCTGCTCTTCACCAGCGGCAGCGGAGGCGATGCCAAGGCGGTGGTCTTGACCCACCGCAACATCCTGGCCAACACGGCGCAGATCGGCGCGATCCTGGGGCGAATCCATCTCGAATCGATCCTCGGATCCCTGCCGGTCTTCCACAGCTTCGGCTTCACCGTGACGTTTTGGTGGCCGCTCCTGGGCGGTCCTCGGGTGGTCACCTATCCGAATCCGCTGGATGCCCCCAAGTTGATCGAGACCGTCGAGCGGCACAAGCTGCAACTGCTCATCACCACGCCGACGTTTCTGCGCGCCTTCCTGCGCAAGGCCCGGCCGGAACAGCTTCGCTCCCTGAAGATGGTGGTTACCGGGGCGGAGAAATTACCGCTCGATTTGCTGCGGGAATTCGAGGCCAAGTTTGGCATCCAGGTCAGCGAAGGCTACGGCATGACGGAAGCGTCGCCGGTCGTCTCCGTCAATCTTTTCGACGAGCCGCCTTCGCGCATGAGTCCCGACGGCGTGCTGGGGCGCCGGATCGGCAGCGTGGGGCGGATGCTTCCGGGATTGACGGCGAGGATCCGGGACCCGGAGACGAACGAGGACCTTGATCTTTTCCAATCCGGGATGCTCTGGCTGCGCGGAGCGAATGTTTTCGAGGGCTACTTCAAGGAAACCGACCAGACCACCGCCGTCCTGCAGGAGGGCTGGTACAAAACGGGCGACGTGGGCCGTTTCGATGAGGACGGTTTTCTTTTCATCGAGGGACGGATAAGCCGGTTCTCCAAGATCGCCGGCGAAATGGTGCCGCACCTGATGATCGAGCAGAAGATCACCGAAGCGCTGGACCTCCATCCGGCGCAGGGGGAAGGTCCCGCCGTCGCCGTGGTCGGCCTTCCGGACGAGAAGCGGGGCGAGAGCCTCGTCGCGTTGGTTGCGACGCCCGTCGCGCAGGCCGATCTGCGCCGGCGGCTGGCCGCCTTGGGACTGCCCAATCTCTGGATTCCCAAGGTGGTGAAACAGGTCGAGTCCATTCCCGTCCTGGCCACGGGCAAACTCGATTTGCGCGCGTGTCAGCGGCTCGCGGAGCAGGCGGCGGCGCGGGTGGAAGCGCCGGTGCTGCCCGGGAGAGTGCCATGACGATCCTGGGCGTGGGCATGGACATCGTCGAGACCAAGCGGATCGCGGATTCGATCGGGCGCTTCGGCGACCGCTTCCTGCACCGCGTCTTTCTCGAAGGCGAAGTGGCCTATTCCCAAGGCATGAAATTCCCGCATCTCCATCTCGCCGCGCGGTTCGCCGCGAAGGAGGCGATCAGCAAAGCCTTCGGGACGGGGATCGGGCACGAAATGGGCTGGCGTGACCTGGAGATCGTCCGCGAGCCGGGCGGCGCGCCCCGGGTGGTGCTGCACGGACGGGCCGAGGAGTTCGCGAAGGCGCGGGGCGTGCAGGCGGTCCACGTCAGCCTTTCCCACACGGCCGAGTATGGCGCGGCCAGCGCGGTGATCGTGGGGTGATTTTGGTAGCCGTCGACCTCCGGGCGACGGTCCCATCAGTCCTATCCGTCCTTATATGTCCTATTCCCTTCTTTCCCAGGTGCAACTTGGAAACGAGGGACAACGACCTCCCGGTCGTCCGCGGACGCGCGGGAGCGCGTCCCTCCAGGAAAACGTCCGCGAGTGGGGCTTGTTCCCGCGGCGGGCGCGGCTATGATATAACGAGCAAAGAAGAGATTTTTCATGTCCGCGCCAATACCTCCCCTCCTTGAAATTCATTCCGGAATCGTGCTGAAGGGGCAGTTGAGCATGGTGAAAGACATCGTCCTGACGGGCAAATTCGAGGGCGATCTGCAAACGCTCGGCTGCCTGACCGTGGCCTCCGGCGGCGTGGTGACCGGGTCGATCGACGCCGGCGCGCTGGTGCTGGAACCGGGCAACCTCGTCGAAGCCCGGGTGAGGGTCGGCGCGACACCCCGGCCCCGGCCCAGCCACAAGGCGCCCGAAGAGATCCAAAAGGCGGTGGGAAATCTCTGGACGGGAAGATTCCAAAAGCTGAAGGAATTTGCCCTGGGCCGGAAATAACCTTTCGCATGAAAAAGCCGGTCCTTCACGAAGTCGCCTGCCCCCACTGCCACGCGACGCAGAGCGAACCCGAGGGAGTGATTTCCACCAATTGCCGCTCGTGCGGGAAGTATTTCAAACTGGGCGGCAAGAACGGCCCGCGCGCGGCCCGCGCTCCCAAGGACAACCGGGAGGTTTTTTGCGTCAAATGCGGCGCGCCCAACCTGGTCGCCAGCGCGGCGCTTTCGACGCAGTGCATTCGCTGCTCCCATTATCTGGAGCTGGGCGACAAGGTCGTGAGGGGCGTGCACACGGGAAAATTGTACGCCTACGACGACGTGCTTTTCGCGGAGGGCTGCTCCTTCAAGGGCATGGAGGCCACGGGCCGGCGCATGGAGGTGCGTGGAAAAGTTTTCAGCAAGCTGCGCGCGACGGAGGAAATCGTCGCCACGGCGGGCTCCAACATTTCCGGCGAATTGCACGCGCTGACCGTGCGGATCGAGCGCGGGGCCACCGTCAAGGTGCAGGAGCTTGCGTGCGCCCGGTTGATGGTGAGCGGCGCGGTGGAGATCAGCGGCATGCTCACCGCCTCGGAAATCATCCTGAGCGACGGGGCGGTTTTTTCGGGCCGGCTGCACGTTCCCGGGTCGAAGCTCCGGGTGGAGGCGGGGGTCAGCGCCAAGTTCGACTCCATCATCTGCGACGAGATGACGGTGGAGGGCCAGGTCAGGCTCGGCACCTCTCTCTCCGCCGAAAGCATCACGGTGCTCAGCGGGGGCGTCCTGACCGCGCCGGCCATCCGCGCGGCCCGCGTCGAAGTCAGCCCCGGCGGTTCGCTTCAGGCCCGGATCGAGAAATATGTCCCGCGAAAACCGCCGAAGGACCCCGATCCCGAGGAGGATGCCGAGGCCGAAGCGGCTTAAGTTAAGGAATGCGTAGCCCAACCATCTTCAATCCGGGGATGTCAGCGAAGTCCTTTGAATTGGAGGTCAAAAGGGTGAAATCACGTTGAATGGTCTGGGCGGCGATCCAAAGATCGTTGATTCGAAAATCGGCGCCGCGCCCGGCTTTTTTTAATTTCGAAGCCAGAACTCCGAATACTTCCCCCGTCTCCACAGTGATCCGAAGTTGAGGTTTTCGGCGCAACCGGCGGAGAGCCGCCGCCGCTTTTTGCTTCATCACGCCTGCCTTAAGCATCTCCAGACCAAACTGCATTTCGGCAATGTTCACCGGGGAGAGATAGACCGGATCTTGCTTGGTTATGGCGTGAATGTCCGCCGCCGCGAGTCTGCCGCGTTCGATCGCAATCCAGATGTTGGTGTCGATCAACCAGCCCACGGATTCCTCAACTCGGAGATACGTCCGCTCCGTTTCCTTCTCGCTTTCGAAATGGCGGACGACAGCGCCTCGGCAGTCTCATCATCAAGGGTCCGATAGAGGTCGCCAAAAACCTCCAGGGCATTCTGAGCGGCAGCCTCTGGAACAAGCCGCGCCACCTGTTTTCGATTGCGGACGAGGACGATTTCCTCCTGCTTTTGTTCCACGGAATCAATCACCTCGCGAAAATGGCGCGCGACCTCGGTGACGGAGAGGATTTTCATGTGCAATAACTTATCTGATTGAATCTGATTCCGCAACCTTTGGATGACAAGCTTTAAAATTTTAGATTAACCACAACCTTCGTGCAACGCTCGCACAAGTCGGGATGCTCCGCGTGCGTGCCGATCGTCTCCGGCGCGTAGTA
Organism: uncultured Verrucomicrobiae bacterium; assembly: GCA_963702985.1. Taxonomy (GTDB): domain Bacteria; phylum Verrucomicrobiota; class Verrucomicrobiia; order Methylacidiphilales; family UBA1321; genus JABDGH01. The sequence goes on along the minus strand of OY969777.1, from coordinate 1,969,887 downwards.
TTTCCAGCAGCGGACGCATTTTTTCATCCCGTGGTCTTCCGCACGCGTGACGATGATTTGTTCTTCGCCCTCGGTCGGCTTGATGACGACTTTGGAAACGATGAAGAGTTCTTCGAGCAATCCGTCATCCTGAGCTTGTCGAAGGATCAGTTCAGCCGTTGGCGTTATTTCCACATGGGCTTCGAGGCTCTTGCCGATTTTCTTTTCGCGCCGCGCTTCTTCGAGCTTTTCGTTTACGCGGACGCGGAGAGCGAGCAAGTGACGCCACTTCTCGTCGAAAATGTTATCGATGGGATATATTAGATTTGGAAAAAGCTCCGAGTGAACGGAATGACGCTTGCCGAAAAACCGCCAAGTTTCGTCCGCGGTGAAAGGAGTAAGCGGCGACAAAAGTTTGACCAGCCCATCCAGAATCGCATGCATGACGGTTTGGGCCGAACGTCGGCACACACTGGCTTGCGCGTCGCAATACAGGCGATCCTTAAGGACGTCGACGTAAAGTGCGGAAAGATCGACAGCGCAGAACCGGTTGATGCTGTGATAAACTGCGGAAAAATTATAGTCGGCGTAAAAAAGAAGCGAGGTGTGAAGAGCGGTGATAAACTTTGAATAAATGTACAGATCCAATTCGGTCCAGTTCTTCTGCTCGACTGCATCTTTAGCCGGATCAAAATCCGCGAGGTTTCCAAGGAGAATGCGCAGCGTATTGCGGATCGAGCGGTAAGTATCGGCGACGCGGGCGAAGATGTCGTGCGAAAACGGGATGTCGTCCTGGTAATCCTGGCTGGCGACCCAGAGCCGCAGGACGTCCGCGCCGTGCTCGTTGACGAGGGTCATGAGATCGACCGGCTTCTGGTACCCGGTGCCCGACTTCGATAGTTTCTTGCCCTCGATATCGACGACGAAGCCGTTGGTGAGCACGGCGCTGTAGGGCGCTTTGCCGGTGGCCGCGACGGAGGTGAGGAGCGACGACTGGAACCAGCCGCGATGCTGGTCGCTGCCTTCGAGATAGAGGTCGGCGGGGAATTGCAGTTCGGGACGCTTCCGCACGACTGCGGCCCAGCTCGTGCCCGAATCGAGCCAGACGTCGAGCGTGTCGTGGCCCTTTTTGAGCCCGAGCGGCAGGCCGAGCGCGGGTGCGAGTTCGTCGGCGGTGCGCGAGAACCAGATGCCCGCGCCCTCCTTCTCGACAAGATCGGCGAATGCGCGGACCACCTTTTCGCTGAGGAGCGGCTGCCCGCCCTCGCCATAAAAAACGGGCAGCGGAATGCCCCAGGTGCGCTGGCGCGAGATGCACCAGTCGGGCCGGGTTTCGACCGCGCCCCGGATGCGGTTTTTGCCCGTGGGCGGAATCCAATTGACCGTTTCGATTGCGTCGAGGGCCTCCTGCCGGAACTCGCCGACCTTGATGAACCACTGCTTCACCGCGCGGAAAACAATGGGCGTTTTCGAGCGCCAGCAGTGCGGGTAGTCGTGCGTGCAGGGTTCCTCGGCGAAGAGATGATTATTATTTTTGAGCAAGTCGATGATGAGCGGGTTGGCCTTGAAGACGTAGACGCCGGTGAGTTCCGGCACGCCTGCTGCGGCGGTGAGGCAGCCGCGATCATCGACCGGCGCGAGAATCTCGAGACCGTGCTGCTGGCCGAGATGGTAGTCGTCCTGGCCGTGGCCCGGCGCGATGTGGACGAGGCCCGTGCCCGCGTCGGCGGTGACAAAATCGGCGGCGAAGATTTGGCGCGTGCGACCGTCGTTGAGGAAAGGATGCGCGTAGGTGAGGCCGACGAGGTCGGAGCCTTTATAGGTAGCCGCCGCTGTCCCTGGCGGCGGTCCGTCGCTCGGAGATCGACGGCTACCGACGGCGGCTACCACTGCACGGCGGTCATAGACCGCCGCTACAGACTGAAGCAGATTCGTATGAAAGAGAACCTTTTCGCCGCCCATCTCGTAGAGCGTGTAATCGAGATGTGGCGCAACCGCCACCGCAAGATTCGCGGGCAGCGTCCACGGCGTGGTCGTCCATATTAATAAGGACGCATCTTTGAGTTCAGGGAATTTCCGCGCGGCATCGGGTGTGAGCGGAAACTTCACGTAGATCGCCGGATCGACTTTTTCCTTGTACTCGATTTCGGCTTCGGCGAGCGCGGTCTGGCAGCCGGTGCTCCAGAGCACGGGGCGCAGGCCCTGGTAGACAAGATTCTTGCCGACGAGCGTGGCGAAGACGCGGAGCGTTTCGGCTTCGTACGCGGGATCGAGCGTGAGGTAGGGATTTTCCCAATCGCCGAAGACGCCGAGCCGCTGGAATTGCTCGCTCTGCACGCCGGCGAAGTGGCGCGCGGTCGCCTCGCACTTCTCGCGGATTGCTGATTGGATCGGTTTCCGCCGCGCCGAGTTCCTTCATCACTTTGTGCTCGATGGGCAGGCCGTGGCAGTCCCAGCCGGGAACGAACGGCGCGTAGTGGCCGCTCATGTTCTGGTACTTCAGCACGATGTCCTTGAGCACCATGTTGAGCGCGTGGCCCATGTGGGCGTCGCCGTTGGCGAAGGGCGGGCCGTCGTGGAGGATGAACGTCGTTTCGCGGTTCTGCGCCGCGTCTTTTCTCGCGGCCAGGATTTGGTCGTAAATTTTTTCCTCGCGCCATTTGGCGAGAATGGCCGGCTCGCGCTTGGGCAGCTCGGCGCGCATCGGGAAATCGGTCTTGGGCAGGAGAAGCGTGTTTTTGTAGTCCATCGGGAACGGGAAGATTAGAGTCTATCTCTCAAATAGTCGAGGGTCTGCGGCCTAAGCAAAATATGTTTTTAAGCGATCGGTCATCCTGAGCTTGTCGAAGGATCAGTTCAGTCTTCCTTTTTTCCCAGCAACGGAACTGATCCTTCGACAAGCTCAGGATGACGGAGTTTCTTTTGTGGGTTGGTTGGTGAGAGGCGACCGCCGCTACAATGAGGAAATAATTTCCCGCAACGCTTCCGGCTTCGTCACGGGCAGCCGGCACGTGAAATTCTCGCAGAGATAGGCCGTCGGCTCGGCGGCTCGGGCCGGAAGATTTTCGATCACGGCATGGCGCGGCGCAAAGTAGTCGCGGGCTTCGGCGTCGGCGATTTGGATCACGACCATTTGCGGAAGATAACGGCGGCGCGCCTCGGCGAGCAACGGCGCGAGGCCGGGATGCGCGGGACCGGGGCTGTGCACGATGAGGTGGACCGGCGGCTTTTCCAGGAGGGCGGCCCCGACCAGCAGCAGCGGCATGGCGAAGGGCTGCGCTTCGAGGCGCGAGGCGAGCGCCCGCACGGTATGGCGGGCGTGATCGAGAAAAACGTCGTTGTGGAAAATCTGGCCGAAGCGCCACAGATTCATCACGGCAACCGAGTTCGGCGCCGGCTCCGCGCCGTCGTAATCCTCCTTCAGGCGCAGAAGAATCGCCGGATCGCGGTCCGAGGTGGAGAAGTAGCCGCCGCGCTCCTGGTCCCAGAAATGAAGGTCGAGCGTGTCCTGGAGCTGTCGCGCCCAGCGGAGCCAGCCGAGATCGAAGTCGGTTTCGTAGAGATCGAGCAGGCCGCTGATGAGAAAAGCGTAATCGGCGGCGAAACCCCGGATGGCCGACGGGCCCTCGCGATAGCTGCGCAGCAGTTCGCCCGTGGCGGGATCGAAGAGATTTTTTTTAAGGAAGGCGGCCGCGCGCTGGGCGGCGTGCAAATGGGAATGGTCGCCGAGAACCTGCGCGGCCCGCGCGAAGGCGCCGATCATCAGCCCGTTCCAAGCCGTGAGTATTTTGTCGTCGAGATGCGGACGGGGCCGCAGGCCGCGCCGGGCCAGCAGCGCGGCACGGTCTTCGTTGAGCCGCTGTTCCATGTTTTCCAGGGGGCGATGAAAACGCGCCGCCGCCTCGGCTGGCATAAGCCGTTGGATGAGGACGTTCATGCCCTCCAGCTCACCGTGCGGATCGGCGCCGGCGGAGACGTTGCCCTCCGGTTCGACGCCGTAGACCGCGCAAAATTCCCCGGCCCGGTCGTCGCCGAGCACGATGCGGATGTCGTCCTGGGTCCAGATATAGAAAGCGCCCTCGGTCTTTTTGGCCGAATCTTTTTTCGGCAGGCTGTCGGCGTCCTCGGCGGAAAAAAATCCACCCTCCGGGCTGGTCAGGTCGCGCGCGACGTAGTGCAGGATATTGCGGGCCACGTTCGCGAAAAAAGCATCGCCTGAAATTTGGGCCGCGGCGAGATAGACCTGCGCGAGCTGGGCCTGATCGTAGAGCATTTTTTCGAAGTGCGGCACGTGCCATTCGGCATCGACCGAGTAGCGGTGAAAGCCGCCGCCGAGGTGATCGTGCATCCCGCCCGCCGCCATTTTGCGCAGCGTATGGAGGGCCATGCATCGGGCGGTGTCGGCGTCCTGCGGAGAGGTTTCTTTTCCCGCCGCCAGATGGAGCAGGAACTGGAGGTTGACCGGTCGCGGAAATTTCGGCGCGCCGCCGAACCCGCCCTCCGCCGTGTCGAACATCCGCGTGTATTGGGAAAGTCCGAGCCGCACGGTTTTGGCCGCGTCCCATTCGCCGGCGCCGGGCGCGACGACTTCCGTTTCGGCCTCGCGCAGAGCGGAGAGAAGCGATTGCGCCTTCTCCTCGATTTGTTTGCGGTCCGACTTCCACAGCTCGGCGATCCGGCGCAGCACCGTGATGAACCCGGCGCGGCCCGGCGCATCCGTGGGCGGGAAATAGGTGCCGCCGGTGAAGGGGCGCAGCTCCGGGGTCAGCCAGACGCTCATTGGCCAGCCGCCATGTCCGGTCGTGGCCTGGATGAATGTCATGTAGACTTGGTCCACATCGGGACGCTCCTCGCGGTCGACCTTGATGCTGACAAAATGCTCGTTGAGAAACGCGGCGATCGCGGCCGACTCGAACGACTCGTGCTCCATCACGTGGCACCAGTGGCAGGTCGAGTAACCGACCGACAGGAAGATCGGCTTGTCCTCGACGCGCGCCTTGGCGAAGGCCTCGCCGCCCCAGGGGAACCAGTCGACCGGATTATGGGCGTGCTGAAGAAGGTAGGGCGACTTTTCGCGGGCGAGGCGGTTGGGCGGCGGCGGGGGCATCTCTTTTCAGAATAGCGGAGTTGCCGCGCTCCGCCAGCGGAAGCTGTCATCTTAGATTCAGGGTTGGGACGGAGTCCGACCCTCGAAGGAATACTTGCTCCCGGCTCGATTCGCGACTAGAACAAATCGTCATGGCCACGCCTTCTCCCGCCGCACCGGTTTCCGCGCCGGCGTCCCCGAAATTTTGCCTGATGGAGCGGGTGAAGCCCTATTTGGCGCCCTACTATCTGGTCTATGCCGCGGTGCTGGGACTGATCACGGTGGGCTTCGTGGTTGTCACGGTGCTGATCGTTCTGGTCGTGACGAATTTCAATGTGCTCGGCTGGATCGAGTAGGGCCCGCCGACGGGATTGCGCGGATGTCTTCTGCAAGCTAAGATCGATCCCAGGCTCCCATAGCTCAACTGGATAGAGCGATACCCTTCTAAGGTATAGGTTGCTGGTTCAATCCCAGCTGGGAGCGCTGGCGATCTCAGGCAACCGCCGCGAGCGCGGGTTCGGTTTTTCCGGCCTCGGGTAAAAGTTCCGTGCGTTCAATCCAGCCGCCGCCGATGACGCGGTCGCCCACGTAGCAGACGGCGGCTTGGCCGGGGCTGACCGAGCGCTGCGGTTCGAGGAATTCGAGCCGGGCGCGGTTGCCGGGAAGAGGATGCACGACGGCGCGCACCTCGGAATAATTATAGCGGATCTTCGTGGTGATCTCGGTCGGCCCGGACAAGCCGGCTTCGCCCCAGTTCGTCTGCGCCAGATGGCAATCGGCGCGCAGGAGGTCGTCGTACTCGCCGACGATGACGCGCTGCGTGGCCGCGTCGATGTCGATGACGTAAACGGGCCGTCCGTGGCCGCCGCCGAGGCCCTTGCGCTGGCCCACGGTGTAGAACTCGATGCCCTCGTGGTCGCCCATTTTCGTGCCGTCCTTGAAATAGATGCCGCCGGGGTGAAAATCCTTCTCGCCCAGGTGCGACTTGAGGAAGGCGGTGTAGTCGTTGCCCGGCACGAAACAAATTTCCTGGCTGTCTTCCTTGTCGTAGGTTTTCAGGCCCATCTTTTTCGCCAGCGCGCGCGTTTCGGGCTTGGTGAGCCCGCCCAGGGGCAGGATCGCCGCCGCGAGCTGGTCCTGGCGCAGGCTGAAGAGAAAGTAGGACTGGTCCTTGCGGGCATCGACGGCCTTGAACAGCGCGGCGCGGCCGTCGGCGTCGCGCTCGATCCGCGCGTAGTGGCCCGTCGCGACATGCGTGGCGCCGAGGGCGCGGGCCTTGGTCAGCAGGTTGCCGAACTTGAGCTTTTCGTTGCACATAACGCACGGGTTCGGCGTGCGCCCGGCGCGGTATTCGCCAGTGAAATAGTCGATGACCATCTTCGAAAACTCGTCCGCCTCGTCGACCACGTAATGAGGGATGCCAAGCGCGTGCGCCACGCCGCGGGCGTCGGCCACGGCCTGCGGGCCGCAGCATTTGTCCTCGGCGCGGGAGACGCAATCCTGCGGCCAGACCTTCATGGTCACGCCGATGACCTCATAACCCTGCTCTTTGAGCAGATACGCGGCGACGGACGAATCGACGCCCCCGCTCATGCCGAGCAGGACGCGCGTGGAAGTGGAGGGGGCGGTCATGGGGAACGGAAAGTATGCCCGAGGACGCGCCTTAAAACGAGAAAAATGAGGGGCGCAGTTGGTAGCCGTCGACCTCGGGGCGACGGCTTATTGGGTGGGGACGGCAGTCTCTGCCGTCCCATTTATTTTGGGACGCGAAGAGACTGGCCTCCCGGCCTTTTCGAGCCAGATACCCAGAGTATCTTTTGCGCTATCGCGCAGGAATTCGCGTCCCTACCTGTGGCACCGTCCAGCCTTGACCTGTTTTGAAGACGCGCCCTATGCTTTCGACTCTTCCCATGATTATCATCCTCTCCAAAGATTTCGAGTTCGAGTCGGCCCAGTCGCTGCCGCAGTTTCCCGTCGGCCACAAATGCCACAATCTTCACGGGCACAGTTTCAAGCTCACCGTTTCCGTGCGCGGGCCGGTCGACGAGGCGAGCGGGATTTTTTACGATCACGCCGTGATTTCGGATGCGATGAAGCCGATCCTGGAGCAGCTCGACCACGTGTATCTCAATGATGTTCCCGGCTTGGAAAACCCGACCATCGAGCTCTTGTCCCGCTGGATTTGGGAAAAGCTCACGCCGCAATTGCCGGGCCTCCACGAGATCGTTTTGCACGAGACGCCCCGCGCGCGCTGCATTTATCGCGGGGAGTGAAGGATTTCGCTTAGGTTACGAGACTTGACAAAAAGCGTACATGGACATTATCTTGTCCAGCATGACCGCTATTTCTTACACCGCCGCCCGCGAAAATCTGGCCTCTACGATGGACAAGGTGTGCCAGGATCACGATCCCGTCATCATCACCCGGAATCGCAATCAAGCTGTCGTGATGATGTCCCTCGAAGATTATTCGTCTTGGGAGGAAACAGCCTACCTGATGCGTTCACCGGCCAACGCGCGGCGTTTGCTCGAGTCCATCGCGGAAATCGAGAAAGGGAAAGTTGTGCGCAAGAAGCTGAGTGATCTGGTTGACGAATGAAGATTCAATTTTCCGCTCGTTGCTGGGAGGAATATCTTCATTGGCAGCAGACGGATAAAAGAGTTTTGCGGAAAATCAACGAACTGATCAAAGAAATTTCGCGGGAGCCTTTTGCCGGTATCGGAAAACCCGAAATGCTCAAGCATTCTTATGCCGGCTATTGGTCACGGCGGATCACCGATGAGCACCGAATGGTTTACAAGATAGAAGACGAAACGTTGATTATAGTGCAAGTGCGGTACCATTATGAATGATAGCCGGATACTTTTTTAATCTCGTTCGGGTTAATTAAAATAGTAAACCCCCGGCTCTGCCGGGGGACTCCCAAAGTTTGACAGCTCCGGGAGTCCCTTTGAATCTCGTGTGCGTGAACCGCTCAAAGTTCCACACAGGAGAAACAAAATGGCAGAAACCACAGACTCATTATCCCACACCCGGTGGGATTGCAAATATCATATCGTGTTCATCCCGAAGTGCCGCCGTGCGGTGCTCTATCGGGAGTTGAGGAAGTACTTGGGGGAGATGTTTAGAAATCTGGCCCAGCAGAAGGAATGCCGGATCGAGGAGGGGCATTTGCTGGGCGACCACGTTCACATGCTCATCTCGATCCCGCCGAAGTACGCGGTGGCGCAGGTGGTGGGCTTTATCAAGGGGAAGAGCGCCATCCACCTGGCCCGCAACTTTGGAGGGCGGCAGCGTAACTTCACGGGGTGCAACTTCTGGGCGAGGGGGTATTACGTCTCGACGGCGGGGCGTGATGAAGAAATCGTCCGGCGTTATATCCGGGAGCAGCAGGCCGAAGACAAACGGGTTGAACAACTCAAAATGTTCAACGAGTAACGAAGGCCGCCTTTAGGCGGCTCACAGCACAAAACAACCGCTTTGAGCGGTTCACAATCCCAAGCCTCCGGCTCTGCCGGAGGTCACTGACTCCCCGCCGCTTGCGGCGTTCTTTTCATAATCTGAAATTGTTCCCCAATACCCCGCTGCTTGCGGCGGGGTTCTTTATTGGATGTTTTGGACGCCTGTTAAGATCATGTGGCAGCCGACGGTATTCAGTATCAGCGCGATGATGAAAATCCAAAGAAGAATGTAGAAATATTTCTTTGAGGAAATCAAAAGAAATAGAATGAAATGGATGGCGTAGAATACATACGCCGCGACCACAAAATATATCCCATATGGCTCGTACCCCGGATCTGAGGGCGTAAAAATTTTAGCCAATCCTATGGGGAAAAGATAAAAGGCCATAATTGCCCTTGGATCAGGGTAACTGGCAATCATCGCAATTAATAAGAGGCCAAACCACCAGAGTAAGCGATATTTTGACTCTGCCGATTCTCTGCTCTCCTGCTTTCGACCAGCGTAAAATTCGTCTCCGGAGTCTGGTTCATTCATAAGGACGGGGCGATAACTCTACTCCCCCGATTCTTTGAGTTTGGCGAGGATGCTCAGGTCTTCGAGGGTGGTGGTGTCGCCCTTGATTTCGCCGGTGGGCGACGCGGCGACTTCCTTGAGGAGGCGGCGCATGATTTTTCCGCTGCGCGTTTTCGGCAGCGCTTCGGTGAACCGGATGTCGTCGGGCTTCGCGATGGGGCCGATTTCCTTGGCGACATGGGCGCGGATCGCTTCCTTGAGGTCCGGCCCCGGATGCACGCTATTCTTGAGCGTGATGAACGCGACCACGGCCTGGCCTTTCAGCTCGTCGGGACGGCCGACGACGGCGGCCTCGGCGATGTCGGGATGGCTGACCAGGGCGCTTTCGATCTCGGAGGTGCCGAGCCGATGGCCCGCGACGTTGAGCACGTCGTCAATCCGGCCCACGATCCAGAAATAGCCGTCCTTGTCGCGCCGCGCGCCGTCCCCGGCGAAGTAGCAGCCCTTGATCTCGCTCCAGTAGGTTTTGCGGTAGCGCGCGGCGTCGCCGTAAATGGTGCGGAGCATCGAGGGCCAGGGTCGCCGGATGACCAGCTTGCCGCCGACGTTCGGGGGCACGTCCTTGCCGTTGTCGTCGACCACCGCCGCATCGATTCCGAAGAACGGCAGCGTGGCCGAGCCGGGCTTGAGCGGAGTCGCGCCGGGCATGGGCGCGATCATGGCGCAACCCGTTTCGGTCTGCCACCAAGTGTCGACGATGGGGCAGCGCTTGCCGCCGACCTTGTCGTAATACCACATCCAGGCTTCGGGATTGATCGGCTCGCCGACGGAGCCGAGCAGCCGCAGTGAGGAAAGATCGTGCGGGGCCAGCCAGTCGTCGCCCCATTTGATGAAGGAGCGGATGGCGGTGGGCGCGGTGTAGAAGATGTTGACCTTGTGCCGGTCGATGATCCGCCAGAAGCGGTCCGGCTCGGGGAAATTCGGCGCGCCTTCGTAGATCAAGCTGGTGCCGCCGTTGGAAAGGACGCCGTAGGCCACGTAGCTGTGCCCGGTGATCCAGCCGACGTCGGCAGTGCAGAAGTAGACGTCTTCGGGTCGCAGGTCGAAATAGTACTTCGTCGTCAGGTGGCAGCCGAGCAGGTAACCGGCCGTGGTGTGGAGAATGCCCTTGGGTTTGCCCGTGCTCCCGCTGGTGTAGAGGATGAAGAGGGGATGCTCGCTGTCGAGCGGCTCGGCCTTGCAGACGGAGCTGACCTGCTGGACTTCCTCGTGCAGCCAGAAGTCGCGGCCCGGCGTCATCGACACTTCCTGTTTGGTGCGCTGCACGACGAGCACGCTCTTGACCTTCGGCGCGCCGGGCAGTGCCTGGTCCACGTTGGATTTGACGGCGAGTTTCGAGCCGCGCCGAAATCCGCCGTCGGCCGTGATGACCACCTTGGCGCCGCAATCATTGATCCGTTCCTTGAGCGCTTCGGAGCTGAATCCGCTGAAGACCACGCTGTGAGTCGCCCCGATGCGCGCGCAGGCCAGCATGGCGATGACCGCCTCGGGGATCATGGGCAGGTAGATCATGACGCGGTCGCCGGGCTTGACGCCGTGCTTCTTCAGCACGTTGGCCATGAGGCAGACCTCGCGGTGCAGTTGCTGGTAGGTCAGGGTTGTTACGTCGCCCGGCTCTCCCTCGAAAATGATGGCCGCCTTGTTGCGCAGGGGGCCCTCCAGATGGCGGTCGAGACAGTTGACGCTGGCGTTGATTTTGCCTCCGACGAACCACTGCGCGAAGGGCGGCTTCCAGACGCAGACTTTTTTCCACGGGCGGAACCAGCTCAACTCCGCCGCCGCCGCCTTTCCCCAGAACTTGTCGGGACTCTTGAGCGAAGCCCGGTAGAGCTTGCGGTATTTCTTGAAACTGCCGATCCGGGCGGCTTTGGCGAACCGGGCCAGCGGCTTGAAAATCCGCTTTTCCTTCAAGACCGATTCGATATTGGGGCGTTTAACCGGGGAGGCGGGGTTTGCCGGAGCTGCGGAAGGAGTGGACATGGGAAAGAACCAGGAAGGGGTTAGGGTTGGCGAGGTGCCCGACTGGCCTGATGTTGGCAAGAACAACTTGACCGGGCAACTCAAACGCAGTGGAATTTTATTGGAGCTTTTTTTCTTGCGGTCATCGATCCGTCACAAACGACTTTTGTTGGTCACGACTGTAAAATTGTCGTCCCATTCGACGTCAATTCTTTTGAGAAATTATATTTCTTTCGCAAACGACCATTTCACTTGCGGCTGCATCCGCGCGTGATTAGCTTGCTCTTCCCGCATCGCGAAAAGTGGCGTCAATCGAAATGAAAACTTGTCCATCACCCTGCAATCGCGTGACGCGGGGAATAACTTCCCGGGTGGAGAGATATTCGCAGACGGAATTTCCACCAACTCCGCTTAAGCGTACTGTTTTAAGGTGTTTAACATGAGCATCTTATATTCTTCTTGTGGGCGGCTGTGTCCCCATTTTCCACCGGTTTCCTTCGCACCTCTAATCTGAATAACTTGTGAGTAACCCAACCCCGACCATTGAATTAAGCGAAATTTGGGCCTCGATATGCCTTGAATTGCAACAGGTTGTCTCGGTCGACGCCGTGGCGCGTTGGTTCCGTCCTTTGCGTGTTCACAACTACGCCAACAAGACCCTGACCTTGAGTTCGGACAACAGCATTTATCAGTATTGGATCGAGGAAAATTATCTCTCGCAATTGAAGGCCACCGCGTCGCGCGTGCTGGGGGAAAACGTCTCCATCCTTTTCCATTGTCCGGACGGCGCCAGCCCGGCGGCCACCCCGGATAGCCCGCCGAAAGCCGAGCCGGTTCGGCTCAGGAAGGAAATGGTCCGGCTCGCGCCCGAAGCCTCCCCCGATTCCCGCGGCTGCCTCAACCCGCGCAGCACCTTCGAGTCCTTTGTCGTCGGCGAGAACAACCGGTTTGCCGCTGCGGCGGCGAGGGCGGTGGCCGAGGCTCCGGCCCGAACGTACAACCCGCTTTTCCTGCACGGCAGCGTCGGTCTGGGCAAGACCCATTTGATGCAGGCCATCGGCCATCTCATCCAGGCCAACAAAAAGCACCTGAAAGTCTTCTACGTCACCTCGGAGCAATTCACCAACGACTACATCAGCGCGATCCAGCACGGCGAACTCAACAAATTCCGCAAGAGCTACCGCCAGGTGGATGTGCTCCTGATCGACGACATCCAGTTTCTCGCCGGCAAGGACCGGTCGCAGGAGGAATTCTTTCACACCTTCAACACGCTCTGCGACGGCAGCAAGCAAATCGTCCTGACCAGCGATTCGCCGCCGACGGAAATCGCCAATCTCGAAAAGCGGCTCACCTCGCGGTTTGAAATGGGCCTCACCGCCGAACTGCAATTGCCGGACACCGAGACGCGCCTGGCCATTCTGCGCCACAAGATGGAGGCCATGCCGGAGAAACTCAGCGACGCCGTGCTCACCTTCATCGCCGAGCGGGTCAAGACCAACATCCGCCGACTCGAAGGCGCGCTCAACCGGGTGGCCGCGTTCGCCTCGCTTCACGGCAAGGCCATCACCGTGCCGCAAACCGAGGTGCTCCTGCGCGACCTGCTGCAGCAGGAGGGTCAGCAGTCGGTCAGCATCGACCTCATCCAGCGCCGCGTGGCCGAGACCTATGATTTGCGCCTGGCCGACATGACCAGCAAGCGCCGCCCCGCCAACATCGCCCTGCCCCGCATGGTGGCGATGTATCTGAGCCGCCGCCTCACCACCTCCTCGCTCAACGAGATTGGGGACGCTTTCGGCGGACGGGACCACGGCACGGTCCTCCACGCCAACCGCACCATCGAGAAAAAGATGAAGGACGATGAAAAACTCCGGCGCATCGTCAACTATCTCGCCGAAAAGCTCATCGCGACCCAGGGGCAATAATCCCGACAGCCGCCGCCGCGGGACCCGCGCTCTTGCCAGCGCGGATGCGAAATCAGAGCAGTTGCCTGAGCGCCTCGGGGCCGGCCGTGGTCGCCAGCATGTAACTCATCCGGCCGTCGGACCACGAAGCGGTGGACCAGCCTTCAACCTGCCTGAACTCGGGTCCGGAGCGGCTCGGTGGGTCCGAAAGGGCCGTTTGATCGACGACGAAAAGATGGACAAGTTTGCCTCCCGCCAGGACAAAACAGATGAGCGAGACGTCGTGCCCATGCACGACAAATTTCTGGCAGCCCACGGGGGGAAGGGCGGACATTTTCCCGGGCAGATCGCCCGTCGGAGCGTTGTGTCCTTTGAGCCATGCCACGATCTTGTCGCGGTCGGGTGAAGTCATTCCCAACGCGGGGGCATCGTTGCCGAGAAAGGCGAGCGCGGCCTCATCGTAGCGCGCGCTGGAAACGCTCCGGGCGTCCTCCGAGGCGGTATGAAGTGATGTGCCGATGACGCAGAGCACCGCCACGACCGCCGCCGCCGCGAGCCAGTACGCAAGATGGGGTTGCGGCCTGAATTGCTCGATCTTGCGCCCGGCCAGGATGGTGGCGCGCAGATCGGGCGGGAGCGGGACTTCCTCCAGCTTCGCCGCAACCTGGTGATCGAAGGCTTGCTGGGCCTTCCACCACGCCTTCAATTCGGGATCGCGCTCGACGAGGGCCAGCGCTTCGGCGAAGGCCGGTTGGGTCGCGTCCAGACCGTTCGGGCGGAGGGCTTGGAGCACCAGTTTGGCTTCCTGCTTATCCATGGGCCTGTTCTCCTTGGGGCTTGGGCAGGGGGATGATGTTGGATCCCGTTTGCGCCTGGCGATGCAGGAAGGCTTGCTGCAATTTTTGTTTTCCCCGGGAAAGGCGCGACATCACGGTGCCCAGGGGAATTTCGAGAATGCGGGCGATTTCCTCGTAGGAATGTTCCTGGAGGTAGAAGAGGACCAGGGGTGCGCGGAACGTCTCGTCGATGGATTGAAGCGCCTCCATGACCTGGTTCGATTCGAGGCAGTCGACCGTTTCCGGCATGGCGCAGGGCAGTTCGTGCTCGACTTGCGAAAGCTCCTCTTTCGGCCAGCGCATTTCGTGACGGCGGTTGGAAATGAATTCGCGGTAAAGCGTGGTGAACAGCCACGACTTCGCCTTGGAGCCGTCGCGCAAAAGATGGCCCTTGGAGGCCCAAATCGAAAAAGTCTGCTGGGTCAGGTCGCAGGCGTCCGCTTCATTGCGGGCCAGGCTTAAGGCAAAGCGGTAGAGCATCGGGTAAAAGCGGTCGACAATTTCTTCGAAATCCAAAGAGTGCATGGTCGTTGCCGGGGTCGATCCTCCGCCGCGGAGGCAATCACAGGCTGGATCATCCGGAACTTTTCGTCATCCTTTTTATCCAGCACGCGAAGAGGGGCTCTCTCGATTTCTCCACGTGTGGGACGCCGGGGCGGTGGCGTTTATTCCCCGGTTTTATGGTAGGGACGCGAGTCCCTTCGCGTCCCACAAATAATGGGACGGCAAGGGACTGCCGTCCCTACCTAAATAAACGGTGAAAGGGAACTGAAGCTGGAAAGCGCGTGAAAGCTTTGCTGGCCGGGCGCTGCCAGAGCCGTCGGGGTGCGCTCGGCCCAATCAATGAGGAAGCGGCACAGCGCCGGTTTATCGGGCAGGTGGAACCGTTCACCCGACCGGGAAATGAAGCCAAAACCGGAGCCGTAGGCCGCGCCATTGAGCACGCAGGCATCGGTCAGGCAGTCGTCCATCTGCCGGCGGCCCTTGGCAACGACGTCGTCCGCCGCGCCCTCGAGTTCATATTTCCAGCCGACGAGAATCGAGGAGGGAAACAGGCGGCGCAACGAAGCGATCAGCTTGGGCGCCGGTTCCAGCGTCAATTTCAGGACGCCCGCGCGGCTCGATACCTTGTCGCCGTGAACGGGGTCGCCCTTTTCATCGACGATTTCCCGGACCTTGAAATCGCACAGCGCCGCCGCGTGAAGAACGATGGTGGCTTCTTCCCTCGCGGGGAGAGCCTGCAAACCCGCGGCCAGATCGTCATTGGTCGTAAAGGGAATGACGTCCACGGGCCACAGGGGAGGGGGAAAGGTGGAGGCGACCCCGCGAAAACTAACCACCGTATGGCCGGCCTCCGCGAAGCCTTCCCCCAGGAGGGTGCCGAGTTCGCCCGTGGAGGAATTACTCAGGCGCCGCACTTTATCAAGCGGCTCATAACTGGGGCCCGAGGTGATGACGATTCGCATGGGAGTTACCGTAATGTACGCATCCTTGACGTTTCGGAAAGCCTCGCGGTTACGAAAGCGCGAGTCGAATCCTTTCGAACGAATCGAAACGCTATAGCATTTTAACTTATTTTGCACATGCCAAGGGGAGTGTTTCGGGCCATCCTGAAAGGATGGCAATCACTCAGCCCAGGGTTGGCGTAGCAGCGCCTACCCTGGGTGGACGACAATCTGAACCTACCCTGAAAGGGTTGAGAAAGTTATTTCTACCCACTCTGATTCAACCCCTACAGGGTTGATCTCATCCGCGGTGTACCCAGGGTAGGCCCTGGCGGGCCAACCCTGGGCTGAGTGATTGCAACCCTTGCAGGGTTGCTGAAACCGAATCACCTTGTCGGTGCACAGTATTTTGATTTGCTCTAATCCTATGCCCCCAATTGCCTGTGTTCAATTGGCGCGGCATCCATAACAAAGCCTCCCAAAGCCTAATCCTATGCCCCCAATTGCCTGTGTTCAATTGGGGGCATAGGAGAGATTATAATGAGTTTTGAAGGTGAAAACTCTTCGAGGTCAAGTCGCTGCCGCTAAAGAACAGAGCGCTCCAGGCGTAAAATCTCACCCAGCGACCACGCCTGAAAGGGGCAGCCCCGCGCGGTGTGGGGCGGTTCGGCATCGGCGATTTCCGGGACATGATTCAGGCCGGGCAGGTCGAGGCGGGAGAGTTGGGGCGCAAGAAATAATTCGCGGGCTTTCGCCCTGGCTTCCGCCGTGCCGCCATGCACGCGCACCCAGGCCTCGACGAACGGCCCCGCCAGCCACGGCCAGACCGTGCCCTGGTGATAGGCGCCGTCACGCTCCAACACCCCGCCGTAATAATGAGGCGCATAGTCCTTTTCGCCCGGCGCCAGCGAGCGCGGCCCCATCGGCGTCCAGAGCCCGTCCTCGACCACCTGCACCACGCGCGCGGCCCGCTCGCCCTCGATCAAGGCCAGCGGCAGACCGCCTACGGCAAAAAGCTGGTTCGGGCGCAACCGGTCATCGACCTGGCCCGGTTGATGATCGACATCGACGACGTCATAGAGGCAGCCGCGCGCCTCGTTCCAGAAACGCTGCCGGAAAGAAGCCCAACCCTGCTCGAAGAGCGGGCGCCATCGGGGATTGGGCTGGCTGGCCAGGCCGAGCGCGTTGAGCCACAGGGCCTGTACTTCGACCGGCTTGCCGATGCGCGGCGTCACGACCCAGTCGCCCGCCTTGGCGTCCATCCACGTCAGTTGCACCCCCGGAACGCCGCAGGCCAGAAGTCCGTCCGAATCGCCGCGAATGCCGTACCGGGTTCCGCGCAGGTAACCGGAGAGAATCGCCTCGACCGTGGCGAGGAGATTTTCTTTTCCCCCGGCAAGCGCCGGGTCGCCGCCCGCGGCTTCGAGGAACTCGTGGACGACGATGACGTACCAAAGCGAGGCGTCGACCGAGTTGTATTCGGGTTCGTTGCCCCGGTCGGGAAAGCGATTCGGCAGCATGCCCTGCGAAACGGTCCCGGCCCACGCGGCGAGGATGTCCCGCGCCTCCGCCAGCCGGCCCGTCGCCAGGCACAAGCCGCGCATGGCGATGAAGGTGTCGCGTCCCCAATCGCCGAACCACGGGTAACCCGCGATGATCGTTGTGCCGGAGCCGCGCCCAACAAGATAAGCATCCGCCGCGCGCAGGCGCGGGGTGGCGAAGGCCGCGCGCCGCGCGTGTTCGTCCCGGGCCAGCTTCTCGGCCAACTCGACCGGCGGGATCGATGCGGGCAGCGGACGTCCCAAACCCCCGGCGGAAAAAATCAGGACAGCCGGTCCGGCGGCAAGGTCGAATTCGTAGCGGCCCGGCGCGGCCAGATCTTCCAAGGCGTCGAGTCCTCGGGCGAGTTCCTCCTCGTAGAGAAAGCTTCCGTACCAGCACGGCTCGTGGTGATACACGCCGTTGCCGCGCGCCGTGACTTCAGGCACGCCGTCGTAGAAATGCCATCGCTGGCCTTCGGGCGCGCTTTCCGGCGTGAATCGAAACGCCGGGTTCGCGTGATGCGTGGCATGAAAATCACGGCCCGAAAAAAAAGGCCGCACACGAAGACGCAACGGGAGAACGGCCTCGCCCTCCCATCGCCAGCGCAGGACGACCGCCGCCATCCCCCGCGGGATAAAAAGTTCGTGAATGATTTTTCCGGCGGGAACGGCATAGGTCCATTCCGGCCATGGCTCAAGGCTGAAGCTTTCGAGACGGGTGAGGCCATCGGGAGCATCGACCCCCGGCGAATAGCGTTGCGTCGTCAGCGCGAAGCGGCACGCCGCGTTGATGTCCGACGCAATTTCAATCTCCGCATCGAACCCGTTGACCAGCGCCATGCGCCCGGCGGGAGGCGAGGCGGCCGCGAGCAGGAGCGCGTGATAGCGCCGCGTGCGAATGCCGGAAACCGTTCCGCTGGAAAAACCGCCAAGGCCGTCCGCTTCGAGCCATTCGGACTTTTCGCTTTCCGGGCCGAGAGGGAATGCCATCCTTCGAGCTAACCACGGATTCATTGGCCGCGAAAGAACGCAAAGGGCGCAATGAAGTTGAGGGGAAACGGGGATGGCGCCCTTTTTCGGGCCGCCACAAAATTTTAGTTATCGAATTTTTTCCACGATGGGGTGCATAATGACTCACCTGTCGCGAGATGCGTTTGTGAATCAGTTGCGCTGCTCTATTTTTTGATCGAACTCCACGTCATCTCCTTGCGTCAAAAAAGTATCTATGTCCACCCCCACCCGCATCGCCCCCTGGGAGGATTTTGTTCTCCGGTTTATCGGGATCTATAAGCTTCTCCACGCCCTGTTCTTCATCGGGGTCGGATTTGGGCTCCTCAAGCTCAGGCATCATAACGTCGTCGAGGTTCTCAACACCTACGTCATCATCCCCTATCACCTCAATCCCGAAAATCGGGTGGTCGACTGGTTGCTCGATCGGGCGGGAAGCGTAAGCCCCCACATGCTCTTCCTGCTCGGTTGGGCGGCCTTTTTTTACGCCGCCTTATTCGCCGCGGAGGGCATCGGGTTGTACCTGCGCAAACATTGGGCGGAATACCTCGTCGTCATCGTGACGGGTTCCCTGCTGCCCCTCGAAGTCTACGAACTTTTTGTCAAGCTCGCCTGGTGGAAATTCGCGGCTGTCGTGGGCAATCTGCTCATCGTCATTTATCTCATTCATCGGCTGGTTTTGGACGCCCGTTTCAGGGCTCAGCAACTCGAAGCGAAAGGTAAAAACGAAGGCGGGGAGAAGCCTCCGCAGCCTCCCGCCGCGTTAAGGCGGGTCATCACCAAAGTTCCATAACGACCTCCGGTGGCCCTTTTCGTTTTCCATGAGTGACTACAAACCGGAGCTGCTGATCCACTCCAAACGCTCCCGCCGCAAGAGGGCCAAGGCGAACATCCTGGCCTGGCTCCTGGCGGGCGCGCTCATCGCCGTCATCACGCTGGTCACTGTCGTCTACACCTACTACAGCGCGCGGGCCGGTCTCATCAATATCGATGTGATCAGGGAGATGCCGCAAGCCTCCATCCTCTACGATTTCCAGGGACGCGCCTTCAGCCGCTTTTTCGATGAAAACCGCATCGCGATGCCGGCCGGTCAACCGGTGCCGAAACTTCTCGGCGAAGCGGTCGTCGCGACGGAGGACCGCCGGTTTTACGAGCATGGCGGCATCGATGTGCTCGGCATGGCGCGCGCGGCCTTCTCGAATCTCGCGCATCGCGGCGGGCGGCAGGGCGGCAGCACCATCACCCAGCAACTGGCGCGCAACAGCATCGGGCGGATGGAGCGCACCTACGACCGCAAATTCCTCGAAATCTTCCTCGCGCACCGGATCGAGCTGGCCTACACGAAGCAGCAAATTCTCCGCTATTACCTCGACCGCATCTATTTTGGCCAGGGCCTCTACGGCGCGGAGACGACGGCTTACGCGTTCTTCGGCGTTCCGGCCAGCAAGCTCAATCTCGCCCAGTGCGCCTTGCTGGCGGGAATGATTTCGAGCCCCAACGCCTCTTCTCCCTGGAAAGACATCACCATGGCCAGGGCCGCGCGCGACCGCGCGCTGGCGCGGATGGTGAAGGCCGGTTACATCACCCAGACCGAGGCGAACAAGGCGCAAAAAGCGCCGCTGGCCCTGCGGCCCCGGCCCGATTTCGGCGGCGGTTTCGCCACGAGCGAAGTGCGGCGCCAGCTCGAGACGATTCTCGATTCCACGACGATCCAGCAGGGCGGGCTCAAGATTTTCACGACCATCGACGCGCGCCTGCAGGGCGTCGCCGAGAACGCGCTTCTGGCGCGCATCGTGGAGATCGAGAAGTCGAAGGGCGAAACGCACCCGAACGGTTACGGCGACCCGAACACGGGCTTGCCGGACGAAGACGTTCTCGAGGGCGCTTTCTTTGCCATGGACCCCTCCAACGGCGCGATCCGCGCGGTGGTCGGCTCGCGCGACTTCGCGTTGAGCCAGTACAACCGCGCGATGCAGGCCCGGCGCCAGGTCGGCTCGACGATCAAGCCGCTGCTTTATGCGACGGCGTTCGCGGAGAAAAATTATTGTCCGGCCAGCGCGATCGACGCCTCGAAATTCGACCTGACGAAGGCTAGGAACGGTGTTCCGCCCGCCGGCGATTCCCCCAACCTCATACGCGTTAACGACGCCCTTGTCCGTTCCGATGACCCCGCCGCCATGCGCATGGGCATCATCATCGGTCCCGAGCTGCTCAATTCCTACGCGCGCCAATGCGGCGTGACCACCGACATTCCGCCCTATCCATCGAGTTACCTCGGCGCGTGCGAGATAAGCCTCAACGAGCTGACCGGCATCTATGCCATCTTTGCCGACCAGGGCGTGTGGGTGCGCCAGCACATTGTGGTGCAGGTGAAGGACGAGAAGGACCGGGTCATCTATCAGTACAAGCCCGAAGGCCGCCGCGTGTTCAGTCCGCATCGTGGCGCGGCAGATCACGGGCTGCCTGCAAAACGTGCTCGATTTTGGGACCGGCGCGCCCGTCCGGCAGGAATATGGATTCACCGCGCCGGCCGCGGGCAAGACGGGCACGACGAATGATTACAAGGATGCGTTGTTCGAGGGATTCACTTCCCATCTCGTGGCAGGCGTCTGGATCGGGTACGACAAGCCGCGGGAGATCATGCCGGGAGGCTATGGGGCCGCGGTGGCGCTGCCCGTCTGGGCCAACGTGATGAAGCAGGTCAAGGACACCTATCCCATGGCGGAATTCCCCATTCCCAACGGCCTGGAGGCGGTCAACGTGGGAGGCGGGTTCTTTGGCCGCGGCGAGCGTTATTATCTCACGCCGGGGCAGCGCGCCCTGCTCGATGAGGAGCCGAATCTGCCCGCGGCTGAGGAGAATAATCATGCCCCGGCCGGGAGAAGTTTCATCGACCACATTCTGGATATTTTTCGGTAACGGGTTCTTCAATCTCCAGGGTTGAATTCCCCGCCGCATGCGGCCTGCAAAGGGTAGGGACGCGAGACCCTTCGCGTCCCAAAATGAATGGGACGGCAGAGACTGCCGTCCCTACCCAATATTTTATCCAATGCCGGGTTGGGAAGGATTCGGAATGGATCTGGGAAGATGGAAGACGACGACGACGCCCAGGATGGTTCCCTTGGCGTCAAGGATGGGGGCCGCGCTGTCTTCGATCTGCCATTCCTCGCCGGTGCGCGAAAGCAGGAGGGTGTGATTGGGCAGCCCGATCACTTTTTTTTCCAGCAGGATCCTGGCCGCCATGTCCTCCGCGGGTGCGCGGGTCTTTTCATTGACGACTCTAAACACGGCCGAAAGGGGCTGATGGAGCGCTTCGACATGGGGCCAGCCGGTCAGCCGCTCGGACTCGTGATTCATCAGGATGACGCGGCCTGACGGGTCGGTGACGATGACGCCGTCGCCGATGGATGTCAGGGCCACCCGAAGCCATTCCTTTTGTTCTTCGAGATCGGCTTCCGAGCGGGCCAGGGCGGCATGGCGCTGCTCGATGGTGTCGAGTGCCACGCGATAGCTCGCTTCCAGCGCCATCATTTGTTTTCTCACGATGTGGGCCACCGTCAGGCAAAGAAGAATGGCGAAGCCTCCTCCCGCGTAGGCCAGGGCCACCTTCATCTGCCGGACTCGATAAAGCCGCTTGTCGCGCTGGGCCTCCTCGACATCGGTAAACTTGTCGAACTTGGCGCGGATGTCATCCATGAGGCTCTTGCCCATCCGGATCCAATCTCCATTTACGGGCATGTCATGCGCGCGTTGGGAGAGCAGGGGCGTGGCGAGGTCAAACCACGTATTTTTCGCCTGCTCGAGATCATGCGCGCGGATGACCTGCTCCCGATTGTCCTGAACCAGGGCCTTCAGCCGGTCGAAGTCCCCGTCGATCTGGCCGCGGTTGGCGTCGTAGGAGTTCCTATAAACGGGGTCCCCGGTGAGGAGATAGCCGCAGACATCGTTCTGGGTGCTGACGATAAGGTTTTCGCATGTCCGCGTTTGCACGAGCACCTGGTAGGAGTGGTCCGACCGCTTGACCACCTGAAACAGTTCGAAGATCAAAACGAGCAACAGAAGCGCGGTCAGGAAGATGATGCCGACCGGCCAAAGGATGGCGGATTGGAGCGCTCGCGAAAATCGTGCTGAGTCGGAACCGATAGTCATGCGTTTCTGCCTGAGGAAATCGGCGCGGTCGGGACAAGCGCCTGTCGGATGACCACGTCCTTGGCCGGGACGGCGGTCACGACCTGTTGCGCCATTTGCTGCGCCTGTTGGACGGGCCGGTTCGGGTTGGTCTGCGGTTGATTTGGCGCGGGAGCGTTCAAGGCGGGTGCGGGCGCGGCGGGGGGAAGGGGCCGGTCGATCTGCGCCACGCTCACGTCGACCTGAATGCTTTGAAACGCATCCGGCGGCCCTTGAAACGAGCCCGCGATGGGTGCGGCATTTTCCGGATTGCGCGAGACGGCCACCGTGACGTGTTGCGCGCCGGTCATGATGCCCGAGGTCGGGTCGAATCCCTTCCAGCCGGCGCCCGGCAGATAAACCTCCGTCCAGGCATGGGTGGAGGCGCCGCCAGCCTCGGTCGATTCGCATTGCATATAGCCGCTGACAAACCGCGCGGCCAGGCCCCAGCAGCGGCAGGCTTCGAGCATCAGCGTGGCGAAGTCGCGGCAGGAACCGCTGTTTCTTTTCAACGTCTCCGCCGGGGTCTGCACGCCCAGTTCATCGCGCCGCCGGTATTGAAACGTCTGGTTGATATGCCTGTTTAAGTTCTGAAGGAGCGCGATGGTTTCGATCTTGTTTCCCGGTGTCCAAAACCGGCCCAGCCATTCCCGCAAAATGGCGGCGTCCCTCGGATACAGGAGGGCCATGAAGGCCGTCAGTTCCGGCAGGGTGTCGGGATCGTAAACGAAGGGATAAGTGACCGCGCTTTCCTCCAGGATAAAATCGAGCGGGTTGACGTCGTATTGTTGCAGGACCACTTCGCTGTAGAAGCTGATCTGCGACGCCGGCCGGGCAAAGTCGACCTTGGCGATGCTGTTGCCGTTGACGTCCCGCATCCACCGGATGGTGTGCGCCGGATTGATTTCCAGGATGGAGCTTTCGATATGGACGTCATGCCCTTCGCGAGGCCGGACCATGATCTTATGCTGGCCGAACGAAACCGGCTGGTTGTAGTTGTAAGTGGTGCGGTGCTGAATGCGAATCTTCATGATGACCTGGGGATTTTTCGCGCATCGAATGCCGGACGCCCATCCGGTGTCGCAATGCTCCGAAAACAGGCCCTTGAAATTTGACACGACCCGATGGCACCGAAAAATTCCGGTGGTAGTATTGCATGACCCGCGCTGACCGCAAGCGTTGTCGCTCCCGGCAAAACAGGCCCCTTACACCGGGGGACGGCGGCCCGCCACCAGGGAGACGACAAACAGGACGAGGAATACGACGAACAGGATCCGCGCGATTTCTTCCGCCAGGCCTGCAATACCGACGAATCCCAGAACGCCCGCGATGATGGCGATGATTAAGAATGTAACGGCGTAACTTAGCATATGAATTCCTTTAGGCTTAATCAATATAGCACCCTTTTGCCCGGACCGTGCCGTTTAAAGCGGTTTGATGGCAAGATCTTCGTTGATAGCTGCTTATGGATGAATCTCGCGTCCGGATGCGCTTGAGATTCTAGAATGATAACGGCTCGGCTGCGAGTCTCTCCAAGTAATCCCGGTATTCGCAGGCCGGCATCCGTTGAATGAGATCATGAAGCTGCCGTTTATCGATGAGGCCGGCCCTGAATGCGGCTTCCTCCGGGCAGCCGATCTTGATTCCCTGACGCTTTTCCAGGGTTTGCACGTAGCTGGATGCTTCATGGAAGCTGCTGCTGGTGCCTGCGTCCAGCCAGGCGAAGCCGCGGGGCAGGACCACGACCCGGAGCGCCTTGCGACGCATGTAGATCAGGTTGAGATCGTTGATTTCCAATTCATTTCTCGCCGAAGGCCGGAGCTGTTTGACAAAAGCGACAACATTCGTGTCGTAAAGGTAGAGGCCCGGCACGACATAGTTACTCTTGGGTCGCGACGGCTTTTCCTCCAGGGAAAGAACTTCTCCGGCTGGAGAAAATTCGACCACGCCGTAGCGCTCTGGATTTTGCACCTGATAGGCAAAGATCGTGGCCCCCTGTTCAAAATGATGAAAGGACGGGGCAAGGGCCGCCGAACTGTGAAAGATATTATCGCCCAAGGCCAGGGCGACCGGGGCGCTTTGGATGAAGGTTTCGGCGATGAGGAACGCCTGGGCAATGCCCTGCGGCTTGGGCTGCGCTCGATATTCGATTTTGACGCCCAAATGGGAGCCATCGCCCAGGATCTTCTCAAAGAGCGGCAATTGGTCGCCGGTTGAGATCAGGCAGATGTGGCTGATGTGATTTTCCAGCAACGTGCTAAGCGGATAGTAAATCATCGGCTTGTCATAAATCGGCTGGAGTTGCTTGCTCACGATAGCCGTTAGCGGATAGAGCCGGGACCCGGCGCCGCCGGCGAGGAGGATGCCCTTTTGTATGATAGCCATATGCCAACGCACCCCCTTGCCAGAAATTAACTCACCATATCGGGATGTGTAAGGAGATTGACATCATGGTACAACAGATGTTCTTACGGTGAATCCTAGAATTTCATGCCGATTATGCCTTGAAACCTCAACTTAGGTCAACTATCAAGGTGGTCATGCGGAGAACAATGTCACGTCTTCCCATCAACTCGCTCTGCGTCCAGGGCTGCCTGTTTTTGGCGGCGCTTCTCCTATTGCTAGCGGCAAGCGGCCGGGTTCACGCCCAAACCGAATCAGCATCCCCCCCGCCGGCAACGACGCCAGCGCCCCGCGCCCCAGCCGGCGCCATCGGGACCACGTCGAGCACCTACCGGCTGCAGTCCTACGATCTCATCGACGTGGACGTGTATGGCGAAGAAGATTTGCACAAGCCCGCGCGTCTCGGAGCGGACGGCACCGTGCTGCTGCCGCTCATCGGCAGTGTGAAGGTGGGCGGATTGACCGTGGCCGAGGCGACCGAGTTGATCTCCAGGCGCTATTCGCCCCGATTCGTGAAGAATGCAAGCGTTCTCATCACGGTGCTTCAATACCGCAAGAGCACCTTTTCCATTCTCGGGCAGGTTCTCAAGCCGGGCATCTATGAGATTCCGGAAGGCGGTCATGTCACCATTATCGACGCCGTCTCGCTGGCCGGAGGCTACACGCCGACGGCGGCCCAAAACTCCATCACCGACAAACGCGTCGTCGATGGAAAGGTCGCGGCGTTCAAAATCAAGGCGGGCGACATGGCGCAGAATCCTGATGTCGTGCCCTTCGAGGTCCTGCCGGGCGATACCCTTCTCGTTCCCTCGTCGCAGTATCAAAAGAGTAATTTCTCCATTCTTGGGCAGGTCCAAAAGCCGGGCCTTTATGAAATTCCGGAAGGCGCACATGTCACCATTCTCGACGCCGTCTCGCTGGCCGGGGGGTACACGCCGATGGCGGCCCAGAATTCCATCACTGTCAAACGCATGGTCGATGGCAAGCTCGCGATCCTCAACATCAAGGCGAGCGACATGGCTCAAGATCCCAATACGGTGCCCTTCGAGGTCCTGCCGGGCGACAGTGTTCTCGTTCCCTACCGCAACAGCAACTTCTCCATTCTCGGCCAGGTGCTCAAGCCGGGCATTTATGAAATTCCGGAAGGCACGCATGTCAACATCATCGAGGCCATCCTGCTGGCGGGAGGCTACACGCGGACGGCGGCCCAGAATTCCGTCACCGTCAAACGCCTGGTGAATGGCAAGCTCACGACCATCAAAGTCAAGGCGGGCGACATGGCGCAGGATCCTGATCTTGTGCCTTTCGAGGTTCTTCCCGGCGACATCATCAAGGTGAACGAAAGCTGGTACTAGAGTTCATTTTACGAAAATCCAATATGCAACTCCATCTCATCGACTATTCCATCATGCTGATCTACGTCGGGTTTGTCGTAGGCATCGGCTTCGCCCTCAAGCGCTACATGCGGACCAGCGCGGACTTCTTTCTGTCGGGCCGCTCGATTCCCGCATGGGTCTGCGGCCTGGCCTTCCTCTCCGCCAACCTGGGCGCGCTGGAACTCGTCGGCATGGCCGCCAGCGGGGCCAAGTATGGCATCGCGACGTGTCATTTCTACTGGCTCGGGGCGATTCCGGCCATGGTCTTCCTCGGGGTCTTCATGATGCCGTTTTATTACGGATCGAAAGCGCGCTCCGTTCCGGAGTATCTCAAATTGCGCTTCGACGAACGGACCCGCTGCTTCAACTCGATGACGTTTGCCGTGATGACGGTTTTCGCCTCGGGCATCTCGATGAACGCGCTGGCGCAGCTTCTGCACAGCCTCCTCGGGTGGAACTACGACTTGAGCCTCTTGATCTGTTCCGGCGTGGTGCTCGTCTATGTCTTGAAGGGCGGACTGACCTCGGCCATGTACACCGAGGTCCTGCAATTTTTCATGATCGTCCTCGGCTTCGCCCCGGTGGTTTATCTGGGACTTCAGGATGTGGGCGGATGGTCGGCGTTGAAGGACATCCTGCACGGCGTTTCGCAGGACCCGACGAAACTGGGCCTCAACACCTCGCATGATTTCGGCCCTGACGCATGGACGAGTGTTTGGAAGCCGATCATTCCGGGCCCCACGGCCAATCCCATGGGCGTCGATGTCTTCGCCATGGTCTTCGGCCTCGGCTTCGTCCTCTCGTTCGGCTACTGGTGCACAAACTTCCTCGTCATCCAGCGCGCCATGGCGGCCAGGGACATGAGCGCGGCGCGGCGCACTCCGCTCATCGCGGCCCTTCCCAAGATGCTCTTCCCGGCCCTGGTCATCCTGCCGGGAATGATCGCCGTGGGCCTGGCTTCGAGCGGAAAGGGCGGATATAGCCTGCCCTCGGTGGCCATCTCGGACAGCGCTTTCCCGGCGGCCATTGCCGCGGTGAAGGACGCCTCCGCCAAACAACTTGGCCCTGAAGCAGCGGCTGCTTCCATCGGCGCCGCAGTCCATCAAAAGTTGAACGGGGACAAGCTGGCGGCGCTCCTCAAAGACAACGCGGCCCATCCGCTGAACGATGACGACATCAAGGCGCGTCTGCAGGGCGCGGTGGCCGATCCCGATTACAACGGCGTGATCCTTTCCCTGGTGACAAAGTATTGTCCGCCGGGCCTGATGGGTCTCGCGCTGACCGCGCTGCTCGCCTCGTTCATGTCGGGCATGGCGGGCAATGTGACCGCCTTCAACACGGTCTGGAC
The DNA here is from genome assembly GCA_963702985.1 of uncultured Verrucomicrobiae bacterium. Taxonomy (GTDB): domain Bacteria; phylum Verrucomicrobiota; class Verrucomicrobiia; order Methylacidiphilales; family UBA1321; genus JABDGH01. The sequence continues at coordinate 1,942,803 of OY969777.1, read as the reverse complement.
CTACGATCTTTACCAGGCCTACCTCGCGCCCAACAGGCCCGACCAGCACTACATGAGCATGGGCAAATACGTCACCGTGGTGGGCATCGGCCTGAGCATCGCCTGCGCCTACGTCGCCCGCAATTATTCCAACGCGATGGACATCATCCAGCTCGTCTTCGGCTTCGTCAACGCGCCGCTCTTCGCCACGTTCCTGCTCGGCATGTTCTGGAAGCGGGCGACCAGCCACGGCGCCTTCTTCGGCCTTTGCGGCGGGACGCTGACCTCGATGCTCTTTCACGGCTGCACGATCGCGGCTGGCAATGCGCCGGGCATCAAAGGCGCATGGCTTTCCCAGGTCCAAACTTTTCCCAGCGAGATGGCGCAGAATTTTTGGCTGGCCAGCTTTGCCTTTTCGAGCTGTTTCATCCTCACGATTGTGATTTCGCTCGCCACCCGCCGCACCAAGAGCGACGAGGAACTCAACGGCCTGGTCTATTCGCTGACCGAGAGAACCCGGGAACCCGATCAGGCGTGGTACGCGACGCCGGCCTTTCTCGGAACGCTGCTTCTTATCGGATGTCTTGCTCTCAACATCTACTTCTGGTAGAAAGGAAATCCCATGGGTCTCGATATACGGCTTCCAATCGGCATGATGTTTTCCCTGATCGGGGCGCTGCTGGCCATCTACGGCCTCGCCACCGGATCGGACAGCGACATGTACAAGAGTTCGCTCGATCTCAACGTCAACCTCTGGTGGGGCCTCGTTCTTTTTGTTTTCGGAGCGGTCATGCTCTTCTTCGCCCTGCTCTCGCGCTTCTCCAAGCAGTAAGCGCCCTTCCCGAATCCGGTGCGGATTTGACGAAACCGTTTTCGCGAATAATCTAATCGTTATGAAATCCTGGGAGCAGGAAGACATCAAGGCCTTGGCTCATGCCATTTGGGAGCATCAGGGCTGCCCGGAAGGCCGCGCCTTGGAGCATTGGCGGGAAGCCGAGGAACTGGTTCGCGAGAGATGGCTCGCCAACAAACAAGGCGGCGAGCACCAGGTCCGCGATCTCCGGGCCCGGCCGATAGGCGCGTAGGGGGCTGGGGCGCGGCGGTCGGTCATGGCTTAAATGGCTTGCGTGGCCTATAATTTTAGGCGATCCAGTTGACCGATGGGATTTAGACCATTTCTCAATAAAATTTATTCTTTACCCTTCCGTCATCCCGAGCTTGTCGAGGGATCAGTTCCGCCTCGGTAAAACCCCTCCGAACTGATCCTTCGACAAGCTCAGGATGACCGATTGTTTAGACCAAAATCAATTTGGAATTGGTATTAGACCATTTTCCATTTATGTCGTCGCATTTAGGGTGGCCCGGACAACGACACGCACGCGTGGCGTTGCCGGGCCACCCACCGAACTGATCCTTCGACGAGCTCAGGATGACGGACTTTTGGAGTAGCGTTAACGCGCTTTCCGTCGCACGGAGTGCGGCGGCTACCTCGGAAGGCCACGCTCTTACGAGCGCGGCTACGAGGCGCGGCGGCTACCGGGAAGGCCAGGGCTTCGCTGCGCTCGGCTGGCTGAAGAGGGCGCGGCTTGATAATGCGGCAGGGGAAGGATGACAGAATTGTTTTTAGCAAATTACCTTCCGAAGCGGTATAATGCCACGTGCTCATTCTTTCGAGATGGATTTTGGCGTGGGCGATCATCCTTGCGATCCATCCCCGCGCTCTTGCGCAGCCGGCGGCTCCCCCGGTTGCTCCTCCCAACTGGCCGATCATCTCGGCGCCCGCGCGCTTGATCGTGGACCCGGAGCAGGGCGGCGCGCCGCTCGTGTCGTGGGTGAGTCTTTATCTTCCCGAGCCGAAGTGGTCGGCCATGCCCATTCGGGTTTTCACGGACACGGGAGTCGCCGTCGGCTCCGACCTGCTCTCGACCGCCCCCGGCGAACCGGCGACGCTTCTTTTCGACTCTTCCTCGGGCGCCAAACGGTATCAGGTCTATCTGGCTTCCAATTGGCCGGCCATGCATCTCGCGAATGCGAAAGCGGGCGTCTGGCTGGAAAGCCGGGAGGGGGACGGCAAGATCATCAATAACCTGCCGGACATGCTCCAGGCTTGGAATCAAAGCGGCAAGGTCAATGGCCGCGCGATCCTCCCGGGAATCTTCGAGGGCGGAAACCGGTTTGGTCCGCAGGGCAATCTTCTTGAGCACTTCCAGGGCTGGTTTGAAACGGCCGCCCCGGAGCATCTGCAACTGGCGCTGATTTCCGTCGACTCCTCGTTCGTCTTGGTGGACGGCAAGGAGGTCGTCGAGTGGCCGGGCCAGCACCATTTTTGGCCGGGAATGGGCGGCCAGCACCAAGGCGCGGTGGATCTCCCGGCGGGGATTCATGTCCTGGATTACTACAATGACTACGTGCGACCGGACAACGGTGACCCGCCCCTCCTCTGTTGTTTGGCGGCTATTGGCGGCGCACTGGAGAAATGGACCATGCTGACGCCGAATAACAGTTTCTTCCGGCCCGTCGCCCGTGCCCACGAAGCGGGCTACGAGTTGCAGGTGAACTCACCCGGCGCTTCCATGCCGGCGGCCGCGCCCGCTTTGGCCATCGCCTGGAACGTAGCCGGACAGAGTGTGATCGGACCCGATATAAGCGACATCGGGCTGATCTCGATGCAACTGACCTGCCTCGCCCCGGCCACGGGCACGCTGACCTGGACCTTCGACGACGGCTTGACGGCGCAGGGGCAAAGCGTGAAGCATCTTTTCGCGCGTCCGGGAATGCGCACGGTGCGTCTTTTGCTGAAAGATGGCGAAAAGCAGGTGGCGGCGTTGAGCCAGACAATCAGCGTCCACCCGGACTGGACGCAACTCACCACCTACCCCCCGCAGTTAACTCCCGAGCACCTGGCGGACATGATGGGCCGCGATCCCGCGACGCAGTCGGCATCGGATTTGGCAAGCTGCGTCGCCGTGTTTGGAGTCTTCAAGAACTCCGAAGGCCTGCTGAAAATTCTTCCGGCGGCCTGCGGCAAATTGAAGGAGATCAATGAAGCGGACTTGCCCTACGTGAAAGACGCCGCCCTGTTTCTCGCCCGTGAAGACCGGGACCATTTCGCCGAGGAAATCCAGTTTTTGCGCGCCCTGATCGACCGATGCGCGGGGGACAAGCCTTCGCCGGCGTTGGTCGCCGTGGCCGGCGAGTGCCGGCTCGGCCTGGCGAGATTGGTCCTCAAGACCTCGGACCGCACCGACGAGGTGCGCTCGGTCATTGACGCGATCAATGTCCCGTCCCTTTCAGGCGACAACCCCCGCGTCCTCGAGATTCTCCGGGCCGACCTGGCCTTGGCGACGGGCAACGTCGCGGCGGCGAAGAAGCAGTATGAAACCCTGACCGGCGAGCCGTCCGGCCCGGATGAGCGCAGTTCGATACGGCGCACGGCCAAAATCGGCCAGGCCCGCGCTTTTCTCGACCGGAAGGACTTCGAGGCCGCGGAGAACGCGCTCAATGAAGTGGCGTGGCAGGCGCCGATCGAGAAGCTGGCGCCGGATTGGGCGCTCACGCGGTTGCGCCTCTATCAGGAGGAAAACCTTCCGGTCGTGGCCTGCCTTTGGGCCAAGCGCCTGCTGCCGGTCATCACCGAAACGGGCCGGAGCGAGCTGCTTTTCCGGCTGACCGGCCTCGCCTTTGGGCAGGGTGACAACGACCTGGCTCGCAAAACTTTAGCTGAACTTTTGAAGAAACACCCGTATAGTCAGGAAGCGGCCCAGGCCAAGGAAAAGTGGGCCGGCAAGGAATAGGCAAATTTAGTGAGCAACCACAACGTCAATCGAGGGTTATTATCAATACTATGCGCGCGATTTTTCTGACCATCCTGATTCTGGCCACCACCTTCCAGTCCTCCTTCGGGGCGGGCGAGAATGATTGGTTTGTGCCTTTGGGCAAGCCTCCGGAGGCTCCGCCCAAGCGCATCTCCGGCGGCGAGGGCTTTCCTCCCTTGCCATTGCCCGCCACGCCCTTGCGTCGAACGGAAAGGAAGCGGCAACCCACGCCTCCCTCGCTTTTTGGCAAGGTGGTCTGGGGCGAGCAAGGCTCCTTCACCTATGACGGCGGGAAGACGACGCAGATCTCCGACTGGAATCTTTGTCCCGCCGACCTCCAGCATCTTTTTAACAAGGTCCAAGCCAAACTGGGTCTGCAATACGGCTACGATGACGTTTCGCTCCCCTCCTTCAGCGGCGATCCGGACAAAATGGCCGTTCTCTTTTTCAGCGGCACGCGAACGCTCAAGCTTGACCCGCAAAACCTGGCGAAGCTTCGCGCCTACGTGTTGAAAGGCGGAATGCTTTGTTTCGATTCGGTGGCCGGTTCGCCCTATTTCTATGGTTCGGCGCGCGCCCTCATGGCGCAGGCGTTCCCGGAACTGGCCTGGCGCGAGGTCCCGCCCGACCACCCGCTTTATCACATGGTCAGCGACGTCAACAACGTCCGCTATTCGTCGAATGTGGGGTCCAACAAACCGCAACTCGAAGCGCTTTACGTCGGCTCGCGCATCGCCGTGCTCCTGTCGAAGTATGGCCTGGGCTGCGGATGGGACGACCACGCCGTTCCCTTGATCAAGGACGCCGCCTATTACGATCCCGGCTCGGCGGACAGCATTGGCATGAACCTCGTCGCCTACGCCATCGGCTACAACCGGGTGGGGATGGAGGAATCGAAGCCCGAGCTCTTTGCCGCCGTGGATGAGAAAACCCCGACCGACGAATTTGTCTTCGCGCAAATCGAGCACGAAGGCGCGTTCAACGTCCATCCGAACAGCGCCACCACGCTGCTCTCGAAGCTGCGCGTGGCGACATCGTTGCGGGTCAACCTCAAGCGCGAGGTGGTCGATCCCGGCAAGGACGATCTTTCCAATCTCTCGTTCCTCTATTTGACCGGCCTGGACGACTTCCATCTCAGCGACAACGCGGTTACCGCCCTGCGAGGTTTCCTCCAGCGAAACGGCACCCTGCTGATCAACAACGGCCTGGGGCTTTCCACCTTTGACCGGGCGGTGCGGCGCGAAATGGCCCGTGTCCTTCCCGGCTCGAAACTGGAACCGATACCGATGTCGCATTCGATTTTCAGCGACGTCGTTCCCGTGCAGAAGGCGGACTATACTCCCGCCGTGGCCATGCGGTACGGCCCTCTTGGCGCCCCGAAGCTGGAAGGCATCACGCTCGGCGGGGATGTGCGGGTCATTTACAGCCCGATCGACCTCGAAGCGGGATGGGAACCGACCGAATATCCCATGGCCGTGGCTTATCGTTCCGACACGGCCGTCCCGCTGGGCATGAATATTCTGATGTACGCCGCCACGCATTGATGGAAGCACTCTCCTTGCGTTTGCCATGTCCGAACTTCTCATCATCCGTGTGCCCCACCAGCAGGAGTCGGCGGTGGCGCTCAAGGGCGACTCTCTCGTCATCGGGTCCAACCCGTCGAGCCATATCGTTGTGAACGACCCGGCGGTCGCGCCGCATCATGCCTATCTGGCCAAAGATCAGGGCCGCTGGCGCGTCGCCGCCTACGATGCCGCGGCGCCGCTGAATTTTGAGAACACCCCGATCATCGACTTGGGGTTGGAAAACGGCACCCGGTTTTCCATCGGAAGCGCCCAGTTCGAGTTCATGAGCGATGGCGCCGGAACCGTCCCGGAACGCCGCGCCTTGCAGAGCGCCGCAGCCGCCGTCCCGGAACGCCGCATCGAGCAGAGCGAAGCTGCCGTCCCGGAACGCCGCGCCTTACAGAGCGCCGCAGCCGCCGTTCCGGAGCGCCGCATCGAGCAGAGCGAATCTGCCGTCGTTCCGGAGCGCCGCGCCGTGCAGAGCGAAGCCGCCGTGCCGGAACGCCGCGCCAACGTCAGCGAAAACCCGATCCTGGACGATCCCGAAGCCGCCGTCGCGCAGCTTCACGAGGCCATGCAGCGCATCCGGTCGGAGATGGCGCGCGTGGTCATCGGGCAGGCGGAGGTGGTCGGCCAGATCCTGGTCGCGCTCTTTGGCCGGGGCCATTGTCTGCTCGTCGGCACGCCGGGACTGGCCAAGACCCTGATGGCCCGGACGCTGGCCGACTCGCTGGAGTTGCAATGCAAGCGCGTGCAATTCACGCCCGACCTCATGCCCGCGGACATCACTGGCACGCAGGTCCTCGAGCAGGACCCCGGCACGTCGGAGCGCAACTTCCGGTTCAAGCCCGGCCCGATCTTCACCAATCTTCTCCTCGCGGATGAGATCAACCGCACGCCTCCGAAAACCCAGGCGGCCCTCCTCGAAGCCATGCAGGAACGCCGCGTTACCATCTCGGGCCAGACCTACGAGCTGCCGTCGCCTTTCTTCGTCATCGCCACGCAAAATCCCATCGAGCAGGAGGGAACCTACCCGCTGCCGGAAGCCCAGCTCGACCGCTTCATGTTCAGCGTCAAGGTCGGTTATCCGAGCGCCGAGGAGGAGGAGCGCATCATCATGGAAACGACCCAGGACGCCTCCCAGCAAGTGGACCGCGTTTTGGCCGCCGCCGCGCTTTTGGACTTCCAGCATCTGGTGCGCAAGACGCCTGTGAGCGCCCATGTCGGCGCCTATGCCGCGCGCCTGGCTCGCGCCACGCGGCCCGATGCGCCCGATGCGCCCGACTTCATCAAGAATTGGGTGCGCTGGGGCGCGGGGCCTCGCGCCGGGCAATACCTGATCCTGGCCGCGAAATCCCACGCGCTTCTGCAGGGGCGGCTGAACGTTTCCTGCGACGACGTGCGCGCATACGTCCTGCCCGTGCTGCGTCACCGCGTGCTCTGCAATTTCGCGGCGGCCAGTGAAGGGGTCGATTCCGACGAAATTGTCCGGCGGTTGGTCGAAGCTGTTCCCGAACCCGATTACGCCAAGGGCGAGTAGCCAACCGGCGCGACCATGTCCTCCGCGCGCGCATCGAAGTACCTCCCGCCCCGCGTGGCGGACCAAATCCGCGGCCTCGGCATCGCCGCGCGCCGGCCCATGCAGGGAGGCATCCAGGGGCTGCACCGGTCGCCCGATTTCGGGGCCTCGGTCGAGTTCGCGGAATATCGCGATTACATCGAGGGCGACGCGCCCAACCTGATCGACTGGCAGGTCTTCGCGAAGACGGACCGCTACATGATCCGGCGGTATCAGGACGAGACCAGCCTGCGCGCCTGCGTGCTGGTCGACGCCTCGGCCAGCCTCCATTTTCGCCAGACGGGGCCCGTCACGAAATTCGAGTACGCCTGTTCGCTCGCGGCGGGGCTGATGTACCTGCTCGTCTGCCAGGGGGATGCCGCGGCGCTTTCTTTTTTCACCGACCGCGTCACCGAGCGATTCGCGCCCGTCGCCAGCACGGAGACGCTGAGTCCCGTCCTGCTCGCGATGGAAGGCGTCGAGGCGGCGGGCGCCGGCAATATCGAGAAGTCGCTGCACGAAGCGGCGGAAATGCTGAAACAGCGCAGTCTCGTCGTCGTGATCTCGGACCTGCTCCAGCCTCCGGCGCAGTTCGCGCGCGGCATCCAGCATCTCCAGCACAACCGCCACGATGTGACGGTTTTTCATGTGCTCGACGCCGCGGAAATCGCGCTGCCGATGCACGGCCTCGTCGAATTGCGCGACCTCGAAACCAGCGAGAAGCTGCTCATCGAAGCGGATGAGATCCGTCCGCGCTATGCGCAGGCGGTCCAGGGCTATCTGGCCGAGGTCAGCCGCCTTTGCACGGCCTGCGGCGCGCATTACTTCACGGTCGAAACGCGGACGCCGATGCTCGAGGCGCTGGCGAAGCGGGCGAATCTTTTTTAAGCGGACGCCATGCCCTTTCTTCCTTTTCATTCCGCCGACGTAGCCGCGCTCCGCGTAGCCGCGCTCGTGAGAGAGATCTCTGCAATAGTCTCTTTTCAAGAATTCCGCCATTCCGTAGGAATGACCGATAGTAGCCCGGCGATTTATCGCCGGGTTAGTGGGCGAGAAAGGGAGCGTTTTGGAGGGACGCTTGATTGTCCATGCACGGACGAGTTCCATCCGTCCCGCTGGGACGGGCAAATCCCATTTGGGGATTACCCGGCGATAAATCGCCGGCCTACTTTCAAATGTCCCTCCGGGACTACAATCCCGCTCTTAATCGGACTTTTGCAGAGGTCTCCAAGAGCGTGGCCTCTCGGGCGGCCCGGACAACTCGCGAACTCGGCCCTTAAAGCAATCGGTCATCCTGAGCTTGTCGAAGGATCAGTTCAGCCTGCCATTTTCAAAGCAACCGAACTGATCCTTCGACAAGCTCAGGATGACGGAATTCTTAAAGTGAGACTTTGCAGGGATCACACTTTGTCCGTACTACCCAACGCCCGTTATCGATTCCACCGCCTCACGGTGGCGACAACGACCGACTGACATGCCCTTTCTTCTTTCTTATCCTGCGGCGGCGTGGCTGTTCCCGGCCGTCGCGCTGCCGATTCTTTTCCATCTCTTTTTTCGGTTGCGCCGTCAGGTCCGCGAATTTCCCTCGCTCATGTTTTTCCTGCGGATCGATCCGCGCCTGAGCGCCAAGCGAAAAATCCACGAATGGCTGATCCTGCTCCTGCGCTGCCTGTTCCTCGCCCTGCTGATTCTGGCGCTAGCCCGGCCCCTGCTCGGCATGAAAGGCGCGGGCGAGAACGTCGCGCGGCTGGTCCTGATCGACAATTCGGGATCGATGGCCGCGCAGGCGACCGCGGGCGTCTCGAAATTGACCCTGGCGGAACGCGCGACGGGAAAGCTCATCGCCTCGGCGCGTCCGGGCGATTCCGAGGCGGTGCAATTGATGATTCCCGATCCGACGGTGTCTCTGCCGCATGGTTTCGACGCAACCCCCGCGATCCTGCGCGACGCGCTCGGCAAGCTGACCCCCAGCGATGGCGCGGCCTCGGCGCCCAAGGCGATCCGACTGGCGCTGGCGACGCTCGACACGGCGAAGGCGACCCAGCGCGAACTCCGCATCCTCACCGATCTGCAGCAGAAAAACTGGTCGCGCGGAGAACTGGGCGCCGAGTCGTCCAACTGCCGGATCATCGTGCATCGCCTCGAGTCCGCGCCGGTGAGCGCCGGTTCGGTTTCCGTCGAGCCGGTGGAAGTTCCCGCGCGCGCCATTCCGGCGGGGCGCGTCACGCCGGTTCGTGTGACGCTGCAAAATCACGGGCCCGTCGCGGCCCATGTGCGGCTCGACAGCGCGGATGACTCGGGCAAAAACGTTTCGCGGGACGTGCAAGTCGCGGCGAACGCCTCGACTCCGGCCGCCCTGACGTTTTCCTTTGCCAATCCCGGTTTTCACTGGGCGCAGGTCTGGGTGGAAGGCGACGCGGCGCCGACGGCGAACCGCGCCGAACTCGGCTTCTGGTGCACCGATGTGCGGAAGGTCCTCTTTGTCGGCGGGAAAAATGATTTTGCCGCCATGCCCTACGCCATATCGCCGGGCGGCAATTCCGACCTCTCCGGAATCGACGCTGTTTTCATTGGCGCGGAGCAGTTGACGGCAAGCCTCGCGGCCAAGCCTCTGGCGGTGGTCATGACCTGGGAGAACGCGTCGCAGGACGGCGCGGCTTCGCGGGCGCTGCAGGATTACGTGCGCCAGGGCGGGACGTTGTTTTTGGTTCCGGCCCCTGACGCGGGCGTTGCCGTCTCCCGTCCGGCGGCGGCGTGGCTTGACGCGAACCCGGGGGCGCTGGTCACGGCCCCGCAGGCGGAGCCGGTCATGCTCCTTCAGGAGGGCGACGCGCTTTGGCAGGATCTCCGCGACGCTGATGGACGGCCAAAGCTCGGCCTGCTTCGCGCGTTTCGATACCGGCCCGTCAAAACGGGAGGGGCGGATTGGCGAATCCTGGCCGCCTCGGCCAAGGGCGCGGCGCTGCTCGCGCGGCGGGATTTAGACCACGGACGAATTTTTGCCAGCGGGCTTTCCTTCACGCCGAAGTGGTCGTCCTTTCCGCTCAAGGGAGGGTTTGTCGTCCTGATGCAAAACGCGGTTTTTGGCGACCAATCCGAGCATCTTCCCGTGCAGCGCATTCATGCGGGCGAGGAATTTCACTTCGATTTTCCCGGCGGGCAGGCGGCCGTGAAATCGCTGGCGGGAAGCGCGCTCGATTGGCACGGAGAAGCGCGGGATTTCGAGGGCCTGCCCCGCGCGGGCGTTTACGAAATCAGCCAGCGCGACCACGTCGGCTGGGTGGCGGCGTCCGGAAATGCCGACGAGGCGGACCCCCATTTCCTGCCCGCGCGAACGCGTGCCGCTCCTGCGCGGCGTGCCGCATGAAGTCGCCGCGCTGATCAACGAGGATGACATCACGAAAACGGAGCTTGCGCAAAGCTCGGGCGCTTCCCTTTACCGCTGGTTGTTGCTCGTGGCGCTGCTGGTCCTTCTCGCCGAAACGTGGCTGGCCAACGAACGAAGCTCCGACCTGGGGAGGAAGCTCTTCGGCTCGATGATTCCTTCCATATCGCGGGGGAAAACGGCGTTGGGGAAAACCGCCTCGCTGACGAAAGCATGAAACCTTACGCCATGAAATCCGGTTTTTATCTTTCTGTCATCCTGAGTTTGTCGCACGCACGTGTGGCAGGATCAGTTCAGAAGGTAGCCGTCGCGCGCCGCGCGACGGTCCGCCGCAAGGGCCTGCGGCGGCTACCAACGGAACTGATCCCTCGACAAGCTCGGGATGACAAACCCGTTGATTTAAAAATGATATGAGGGCGCTCGAATGGAATCCGTCGTTTGGTCCCGTCGTCACGGCGCTGATCGTCCTGGGCGCGGGGGTTTACTTTTTTCTTCTCCTTCCGCGTCTCGTGCGGCGTCACGGACGGGCGAATGCGTGGATGCTTCTTCTGCCAAAAATGCTTTTGGTCGGCTTGCTGATCCTCGCGCTGCTCGACCCCGATTTCAAATTGTCCGGCTGGAATCCGACGCCCGCGAAGGTGCTGATTTTACAGGATATTTCCTCCTCGATGGATCTGCGCGACGACGGTTCGTCTACCCGAAGCGAGCGCGCCGCGGCGTTGATCCGGCAACTGGAATCGGGCGCGCCCCCGTCGATCCGCTTCGAAGTGCTGCCGTTCGACACCACGGTGCACGAACCCGGCTACGTCCCGAAAAGCGGCGCGGATCGCGGGACCGATCTGGCGGCGATGTTCCAGGCGTTGAGCAGCCAGGCGAACCTCGCCGATGCGGACGGGGCCATCGTGGTGACCGACGGCGGAGACGAAACGGTCGAGCCGGCCAACGTGCCCTCGCTGCCCCTCGCCATCGTCGGGGTCGGCGCGTCGCCCGATTCGTGGAACGATATCGGCATCGGGGCGGTCACGGCCCCGGCCTCGGTGGAGGAGAAAAGCCAGTTCGACCTTGAAGCCGATCTTTACGCGCGGCCCGGCACGCATGAAAATCTGAGCGCGCTGAAAGTGTCGCTGGACGAGGGGCACGATAACAAGTGGACGGAGGTGCAGTCGCAGACGGTCGATCTCTCCTCGCTCCGCGCGGCGGCGGCGTTTCATGTGCAGGTGAACGGCACGGGCGCGCAGCGTTACCGCGTGCGGCTGCCGCAATTGCCGGGCGAGCTGACCTACGCGAACAACACGCGCGTCGTCAACGTGCAGGTGCAGCAGCGCGCGCTTCATGTGCTCTATTTCACGCAGGAACTGGGCGTCGATTATAAATATCTCCGGACGGAATTGGGCGCGGACCCCGGCGTGGCGTTCACGGCGATGTACCGCGTGATGGAGGACCAGTTCACGGTGCAGGGCGATCGCACGGGCTTTCAGGATCTCGCGCAGGGTTTCCCGACCAAGGACGACGTGCTCAAGCGCTACGATTGCGTGATCCTCGGTTCGTTCGCCGCCAGCCAGTTCAACGACGCGCAGGCGCAAACGCTGGCGCGTTACGTCGAAAACGGGGGCGCGCTGATTTTGCTCGGAGGCGAGTCGTCCTTTGGGCGCGGCGGTTACGCGGACAGCAAACTCGCGCCGCTGATGCCTTGGACGATCCGCAACGACGAACCCGATCTGGCGACGGGGAGTTTTCCCGTGAGCGTCGCGGCGTCGGGAGCGGCGGTGGAATTCACTTCCGGTCTGCGCGAAGGCCTGGGCGCGGCCGGCGGAGCTTCGCTTGACAGCCTAAACCAGCCCGGCGGGCTGCGTCCGGGAGCGGTCGCGCTCCTTGATGCGGCAATCTCCAACCGCACCGAGCCGGTCGTCGCCTGGCAGCGCTACGGCAAGGGACAAGTGCTGGGCATCGCGACCAACACGATGTGGAAATGGGCGGCGGCGGGGCACGAAACGCGCTCGTTGTACGGGCGATTCTGGCGGCAGGCCGTGCGGGGCGTGACCAAAAAACTCGAGGGCGGGACGCTGCTCGGCATTCATTGGAACCAGGATCATTATCGACCGGGCGAGCAGGCCTTGGTCGAGGCGCACCTGCGGGCGGCGGCCGATGCGGGAACAATTCGCCTGGTCGGTTCCATCAGCGGACCCGGCGGCGACAAGGACGTCAATCTCAGCCCGGTGATGGGACAGGCCGATTTATATACGGCGAAAATCCCGCTGCCGCAACGGGGCGACTACACGTTTCGGCTGTCCGCGTACGCCGGCGCGAGCCTGGCCGAGAGTTACGAGCGGGTGTTGCCGGTCGAGCCGCTGCTGGAGGAGGGGGCCAGCCCGGAATTGAAGGAGGCCTACTTGCGCGACATCGCGGCGAAGGCCAACGGCGTCTACGCCTACGAAAAAAACCTCGATCCGGTCCGGGCTTTTTTGCGCGAGCAAATCATTTCGCAGCAATCGTCGGTCGCGGTGCCGCTGGTCAATTTCTGGAATATTTTCCCGTTTTTGGTCATGATTATTCTCATCGGCGAATGGCTGCTGCGGCGGAGGCTGAATTTGATATGAAACGGCAACTTTTCATTCACCTCGCGCTGGTGGCGGGCCTTGTGCTGGCGTGGGGCGGCGCGGCGCGGGCGGACGCGAGGCCGGGGGCGGTCGAGTGGTCCGATGGCCGCAAGCTCGCCGGGGCGATTTCGCTCACGCCGGGCAAGGATCTCCGCATGTTCACGAGCACGACGCCGGTCTCGCTTTCGCTGGCCGAGGTGAAGGAGATTCGCTTCAAGCCGGAGAAGGAAGAGATGTGGGAGGGCTTTTATTTTCCCAACGCGGGCCAGGCGACGCAGGTCAAGACGGGCGAGGTCTATCCCATCCGTTACCTGAAAACGGAAATCACGCTGGCGAACGGGCAGGTCGTCGAGGGGCATCTTTTCACCACGACGTTTTACGTCGAGGGCGACGACGCGACGGAGAAGGTCGTGGTCATGGCCAAGCAGACGGGCGCGAACGGCGAAAAGCTGGCCGACCTCGTCTATCCGACCGCGATACGCTTCGACGCGGGCGGGGCCTCCGCCGGTTCCGCGCAGATCGATCTCACCCAGGCCGGATTCACCCCCACGGCGCAGCCGATCATCATGGCCCGGCCCGACCTCGCGTCGCCGCCCGCGCAACAAACGGCCGGGAAGCCGGTTTGGACCGTGCCTTCGGGGAATCCCGGCCAACTCCTTTTCGCGGTCGAGGCCGCCGACGGCGTGCACGTCGCGTGGCCCGATGCGGCGCCCGATCCCGACCGGCAACAGGCGCTCGACACCGCGCTGAAGGTGATGCGGGATTTCTACGACACGCGCGCGCTCCTGGGCGCCTTTGCCGATTCCGATGCGGGCGACATCTATTCGCTGGTCATGATGAAGCGGCTCGCAACGAGCGTTGACGGCGGCGGAACGCCTTTGCCTGCGGGCCTCGTCCCGTGGAGCCTCGTGGTTCTCCGATGGAAATACGACCCGGACCAGAAAAAAGCCACGCTCTTGAACCGCGTCCTCCTGAAGATCGGGCGAACGGAGGGCAACTCTCCGCCGCCGGTGGTGTTAAAACAACCGGAGCTTTTGAAGGATATTTCTGGTAGTAAATAGGACGGATGGGACCTACGAATGCCGAAGAGATGCCTGTCTACTTTTCCCCATCGAGGCCAAAAGAATAGCAATGATTTATAACATGAAAAGGACATGTGTGTTTGACATAGTTTTGCTGTTGACGCTTATACTGTCTCATGACCCGCTTAGCGCCAACACCTCGCAACCATCCTTTACTTGGAGATGTACAACTCCTAATGCTGCGTGGGTAGAAAAAACCTTAAAGAATATTACCCAAAATAATACACAACCTGATGTCGTGGTATCATCGAAAACCAAGTACCAGACAATTCGGGGTTGGGGAGGTTGCTTTAACGAGAAGGGCTGGGAGGCATTATCTAAGCTCCCCGCTCCGGCACAAAATCAGGTGCTCGATCAGTTATTCGATCCTAAGGATGGGTGTCGCTTCAACTTGTGTCGGCTGCCCATCGGACAAAGCGACTATACGGTGAACGACTCCTATTATGCTTATGATGAGGTGGATGGAGATTACGATCTGACACATTTTAGCATTTCACGAGATAAGCAACGCCTTATTCCCTTCGTCAAGGCCGCCATGGAGCGCCAGCCTAATTTGCAGGTTTGGGCTTCTCCTTGGGCCCCACCGAAATGGCTCATGGAGGTGAAACCGGGCAACAAGGCCCGGCTCAAGATGGATGATCGCAGCTTGCATACCTACGCGGAATATTTTGTCAAATATGTCCGAGCCTATCAGGCCGAGGGGATACATCTCTTTGCCGTCATGCCCCAAAACGAACCCTGCTGGGATCCTTGGAAGCCCAAGCATCCCACAAATTGCGGCTTTCCACCGGACGATTGGTTCCGCTGGGTGTCTGTCCTCACGCAAGTCTTTCATGACGGGCAGGTCCCCTGTCAAGTCTGGCTCGGCACCCTTCTGCCCAAAGGTAATAAAGATGATTTTTACATCAATAAAGCGGATTACGTTGATCGGGTTTTGTCCGACCCAACTCTTGCCCAGCGCATCTCCGGCGTGGGCGTTCAGTACGGAGCTTCCCTGATGAGGGATATCTATAGAAGCTATCCGTCTCTGGAACTCATGCAGACGGAGACAAGTTGCGGGAATGCATCGAACGATCAGAAGTATGGGGAGAGTCAGTTCAGCGACGTGGTGGGGTATCTCAATAACGGTGCCGGAGCTTACATGCTTTGGAACATGGTTTTGGACAATACCGGGGCAAGTAACGAAAATTGGAAACAATCAGCCCCCGTAACCATTGACGTCGACCAGCAGAAAGTGCACTACAACCCGCAATTCTACGCTTATAAACATTTCTCGTCTTATGTCGATCCGGGCGCGGTTCGTATTTCCGTGAATCTTCCCCGAAACTTGCAAGGCGACGCTTTCCTTAATCCCGATGGAACGCGAGTGTTGGTGCTGCAAAATTCAGCAGACTCCCCGAACATCGCTAACATCAATTTCGACGGTCAACAAATCACCCCGGAATTGCCTGCCCATTCTTGGAACAGTTTTACCGTAAAATTATAGAAATCTAACCTGGCATTCCAATGTGAAAAAAGGGGAAGGCAGAATTAACGATCCAAAGCGAATGGCAAAAGGGCAACTCTCCGCCGCCCGTGGTGTTAAAACAACCGGAGCTTTTGAAGGATATTTCTGGTAGTAAGTAGGACCTATGACTGAGGCTGAACTGATCCTTCGACAAGCTCAGGATGACTGCAACTTTTTATGACGACTCGCCGATCTTTATCCACCACGGCCCTGATGCGCGCCGCGCGGGCGTTGCGTTTTGCGCTGCTGCTGCAAGGCGCGGTGCGGTGGAGCGCGCTTTCCGCCGGAGGCTTGCTGACGCTGCTGCTGCTCGACGACGTGCTCCATTTGCCCGAGGCCCTGCGTCTTCCCCTGGCGGTGGTCCTGACCGGGTTCATCGCGGTCGAGCTTTACCGAAAAGTCCTCGTCCTGGTGCTGCGCCCATTTTCTCCCGCCCATGCCGCGCGATGGCTCGAAACGAATCGCGGCATCGCGGGGAATGTCCTGATCAACGCCTACCAATTCGAACACGACGAGTCGCATCCCGACTGGAAGAAATATACCCGGCCGGTCCTGGATTCATCGAGTTCGATCCTGGGCAAAATCCCGCCGCAATCGCTCTGGCTGACGCCGCGGCTGAAGAAGTGGCTGCTCGGGCTCGCGCTCGTGGCGGCGGCGTGGACGCTGCTGGCGCTGGTTTTCCCGAGGTACATGGTGACGGGCATCGAGCGCATTTTTCTGCCGCTGGCCGACATCCCGCCGGTCGGGAGCTGGAGCATCGAGGTCCACCCCGGCGGACACGTCACGCTGGTGGAGGGGGACAAGCTCGATATTTCCGTGCGGCTCAAACCGGCGCTGGCGTTCCACGGCAAACCGCCGGTTCCGGACCTGGTCTGGCAGGACGGGGCTGGCGCGGTGGAGTCATCCGCGCGCGGAGGCGAACACGCCTCCATGTTTGCGACCGGCAAGCCGGATGAATTCGCTTTTAGTTTCAGCGCGGTGAGCCAGCCGTTCACGTTCATCATCGTGGCGGACGACTCGCGCAGTTCCGCCGTGCGGGTCGATGTTTTGCCTTTGCCGAAAATGAAAGGCTCGTCCTATCAGGTCACTCCGCCGGCCTATACCGGGTTGAAACCGTATGCCCAGCCCGGCCCGCCCGAGACGCTGGAAGTGCCGGTGGGTTCCACGGTGAAGGCCACGTTGGAGATCTCGCCGGATTCGCCGAAGGTGGTTTGGAGGGATGGGACAGATGGGACGAATAGGACGGATGGGACTGATCTAATGACTCCGGCAGGGGGGAAATGGCAGATCACGCGGCTCATAAACGAATCGAACACGTACAAACTTTTGGTGGCGTTGGCGGGGACCGACCGCGCGCTCACGAGCACTGCTCCGGGCGCGGCCGCAGAGTTGCGGGTGCTTGGCCAGGGGCAAATCACCGCCGTGCCGGACCATCCGCCGGGGGTCGATTTCGTGACGCAGGACAGGAATCGCGCGGTCAATCCCGGCGGCTCGCTGCCGGTGACGATCCGAGCCACGGATGATTACGGAGTCGCGTCGATCTTCCTTCGCCTCGCGTCGGGCGACGACCCGGTGACGGCGCGCGTTCTCAAGACCTGGAGCTATGTCGGGCCGCCGGGACAGCCGGAACCGGCGCCGGAAAACTATACGATTTCCCTCGATCCAGCCGTCTTTACGCCCGGCTCGACTTTTTTGCTCACCGCGCAGGCCGCCGATTTCAGCCCCGGGCGCCAAACAACCACGTCGCGCCCGATCATCGTGCGCGTGGCCGGCGTGCCGGACCTGGCCGTGCCGCAGGGCGACGCCCTCGAGAAGCTGTTCGAGCTGCTCAGAAACACCATCGTGCAGCAGACGCAGGCAAACGGGTTGACCGATAATTTGAGCCTGCATCTTGCCGAAGCGCTCGCCGCCGCCGATGTGCCGAAGCATCTCGGCCGCATGTCGGACTCGCAGGCGCGGGCGCAGGACATGGGCGGGGCGGCGCTGGAGGAAGCCGGCAAGCATGAGGAGGGGAAGCTGTATCAGTCCCGGCTGGAGCCGCTGGTGAGAGGCGAAATGGACCTGGCGCTCGGCCAGTTGGTCCAGTTGAAAGGCGCGGATGAAAACGGCTTGCCGCCCAAGCTGGCGGCCCTGCAAAAGCGCCAGGTTTATATTCTCAACGGATTGATCGCGCTGCTGGGCCAGATGGCGAGCGACCGCCAGAAGGCCGCCGAAGACCTCGCGAAAAAGCAGAATGAGACCACGCCGCCGATCACGGTGGAGCAGGAACTCAACAAGCTGAAGGACGAATTGAAGGACTTCGGCGACAAGCAAAAGCGGATCATTAGCGCGAGCAACGCGCTCAAGGAGCTCAACCCGGAAGACCTGACGAGCGAGCAGCAGGCGGTGCTGGGCGAACTCGCCCGCGAAGAGGCGAAGGAGGCGGCCTATTTCCAGGAAAAGCTGACCGATCTGAGCAAGCTGCCGCTGCAGGATTTCGCGGACGGCAAGCTGGTGAGCGACATGAACGAGGTCTACCAGGAGGTGCAGAAGGCCGCGACGGCCCTTTATCAAAAGCGGACGGAAATCGCCGTGGCCGGCGAGACGGCCGGGCTGGAAAAGGCGGCCGAAATCGAGCAGAACCTCGAGCGCTGGCTGCCCAACGCGCCGGACAACACCAAGTGGTCGATGGAGGAGCCTCAGGGCGCGCAGGACATCCCGATGGCCGAGTTGCCGAAGCAACTCGACGACCTGATCGGGGACTTGATGAAGCAGGAGCAGGCCGATGATCCGGAAAAGGACGATGTCTCCAGCTCGATCATGGATTCGATCGACAAGGGCGCGGGCTGGGGGGCAGGCGACGGTCCGATGTCCAACATGAGCGCGAAGGGCGTCACGGGAAATCAATTGCCGAACAATGACGAGATCGGCGGGCGTTCCGGCGAGGGTCGCAACGGAAAGAGCGACGGCCAGATGGTCGGCAACACGGCGGTCGGCAAGGGCGGCAATGAAACTCCGACGCGCATGACTCCGACGCCCTTTGAAAACGGCAGCGTGAACGATCAATCGAAGGACACCAAGGGCGGCGCGACCGGCGGTGGAAAGCTGGCGGGCACGGGGCAGGACGGCTTGCGCGGCCCCATGCCGCCGCCGGCGCAGCAACGGCTCCGCGTCCTGGCCGAGCAGCAGGCGAAATTGCGGCAGCAGGCCGAATCGCTGGCGCTGCAATTGCGCAAACAGCGCCGGCCGACCGGCGACCTCGAGTCGGCCATCAATGCGATGAAAGACTATGAGACCGCCGCCCGCAACCAGAACGGCCTGGGGGTTGTGCAGGGTTATCATCAGGCGCTGGACTCGCTTCAGGCGGCGCGCTCGGCCTATGCCGGAGACAGGTTGAGCCGCGTGGAAACCGATTCGCTGACGCGCAACGCGAGCAAGGACATGATCGATACGCAGGCCGAGGAAGCGCCCGCCGGCTATGAAGAGATGACCGGGGCCTACTTTCGGTCGTTGAGCGAATCGCCTGCGGCGTCGACAGGGGGGAAATAGGACTTATGGGACGACTGGGACTTATGGGACTTGCGTGCCTCCTGCTGATGATGGCGGCGCGGGGGCAATCCGTTTTGCCGAACGGCGATTTCGAGCGGGCCGATCCGGCCCATCCGGGCAAGCCCGCGCACTGGGATTTACCGGACGGGTTGGGCGTGCAATGGACGGAGGCTCCGAGTGTGCCGGGCGCGCCGCCGCATGGGAAGGCGATCCGCATGGATACTTCCCAGACCGAAAAAGCGATGGTGGCGAGCTACGCGAAAGCGGGGCTGACCCAGTGGGTTTTTCCGCATCCGGCGGATAATGCGATTGCGGAGACGTACGGTTTGTCGCTTTATTCGGAAGCGGTGCCGGTGGTTCCGGGGAAGACGTATCGCGTGACGTTCGACTATATGTCGGAGAAGGGCACCTCGGGGAAGCTTTGGTTCCGCGCCTGCGCGGATGTGAACGGGCAAAAGAAGCGCGTCTATGAAGGCACCATCGATTGCGGCGGCAAGGGGGGCTGGAAGCAGTTCACGGGGCTGTTTCACCCGACGAAGTACCGGCCGAATGTGGCCGAGTTCAAGATCATGCTCTTTGCTTTCTACCCCGCGGGCGTGGCGTGGTTTGATAACATCAAGGTGGAAGCGGTGGATGAGTGATACCATTTCTCAATGGAATTTGGTCTTTAGCTTTCGGTCATCCCGAGCTTGTCGAGGGATCAGTTCCGCCTCGGTAATACCATTTCTCAATAAAATTTATTCTTTACCCTTCCGTCATCCCGAGCTTGTCGAGGGATCAGTTCCGCCTCGGTAAAACCCCTCCGAACTGATCCTTCGACAAGCTCAGGATGACGGATTGTTTAGACTAAATTCAATTTAGAATTGGTATGACTTCCAGGCGGCCGGCCTTTTCTTAGACTGAGACTGAACCGCCGCCCAGCGTGAGGCGGCTACCGCTGATCGCTTTTACTTGGGCGGGGTATTGGGCGAGGCTTGCACCAGCGTGGAGCCGGGATCATGCAGCATACGGGTATAATCGCTCATGATGTTGACCGCCTCGTCCAGTTGCGGGTCGTCGGCGGGATGGTTGATCGCGGAGTTGATCTCGGCGTCGGCACCCGAATCGTTATCGGCGGGATCGATCTTGGGCTTTTTTTCCACGGGAGGCGCGGCGGGAAGATTCTGGGCCACCATGTCGAGGGTCAGGTCGAGCATGGTGTCCCGGCTTGATTTGCGGGCGGCAAGGTCCTTTTTACGCTGGGCGTTGAGCTCTTTCAGGTCGGCCTGCTCCTTGAGGCGGCCCTCTTCGTTCAACGAGACGGTGCTGTCCTGCACCTTCTTTTTGTAGAAGGTGATGTCCTGGCGGACATAGGCAAAGTCGGGGGAAGCCGCCACGCGGGCGGTCGAATTGGTCTTCAGGGCGGCCAGGTAGGGAGCGACCAGGTTGAAGTTATCGAAGGGGACGGCGGGCACGGTATCGTAGGGGAGATAGTAAGGCAGCGTCGTTTCCCCAAGTTCGAGGGCATCGAGCACGGAGGGCAGGACGATATCGGGCACCACGCCCTTTTGCTGGGTGGAACCGCCCGCGACGCGATAGAACTTTTGCACGGTGATTTTGAGAGCGCCGGCTCCGGGGTCGGTGGGAAAACCAATGGGCATGTTCGGGTCCAGCGGGATGAGCGTCTGGACGGTCCCCTTTCCGTGGGTGCTCTGGTCGCCGACGATGATGGCGCGGCCATAATCCTGCAAAGCGGCGGCCACGATTTCGGTGGCGGAGGCGCTCATCTTATTGACCATGACCAGAAGGGGCCCGTCATAAATCTGCCGGGTATCCTCCGGGCCAAGCTGGTCGATATAACCATCCGAACGGCGGATTTGCACCACCGGCTCGTGTTTGACGAACAGGCCGGTCAAATCGACCGCCTGATCGAGGAGTCCGCCGCCATTGTTGCGGAAGTCGAGGATGATGCCGGCGACGTCCTCCTTCTTGAGCCGCTGGATGAGCCTGGCCACATCCGGGGTGGTCTTGTCGTAAAAGTCGTGCAGATCGATCACGCCGAGTTTTTCCGAGCCGCCTCCCGGCAATCGATGCTCGATGACATGGGCGCTGGCAAGGCTGTCCTTGATGCTGACTTCATCGCGCCTGAGCACGATGTCCTTGTGGACCGCCGCGTCGGTGGCGTTCGCGGGATGGATGACCAAGTGGACGGTGCTCCCCTTCGGGCCGCGGATCATGGCCACGACGTGCTTGAGTTTCATGTAAACCGCGTCGACCGGTTTGTCCGTGCCCTGTCCGACCGCGAGAATCCGATCGCCGGCCTGGAGTCGCTTGTCCAGGTCGGCCGGCCCTCCGGGGATGACTTCCTCAATCGTGGCATAGCCGCCGTCCGACCTGAGGACAGC
This sequence comes from uncultured Verrucomicrobiae bacterium, assembly GCA_963702985.1. Lineage (GTDB taxonomy): Bacteria > Verrucomicrobiota > Verrucomicrobiia > Methylacidiphilales > UBA1321 > JABDGH01. The sequence continues at coordinate 1,921,403 of OY969777.1, read as the reverse complement.
TCCGATTCCTTTGACAGCGTGGTTGATGGCCTGGATGTTAAAATCCTGGAACTCCTCCGGATCCATGTAATCGGAATGCGGATCGTAGGCGTTTGCGAGCGCGTTGAGATAGGCCTGCAGCACGTCCAGGTCTTCGTCCTCTTCGCCATCCCGGAGGAAGGAGGCGTACCGATTGGAGAGGTGCTTGATGGTCTCGTTTGGTGACTTTTTGTCGAGGATGCCGTTGAGGAGATCGGATTTGACCTGGCCGCGCCAGATGGCTTCCGAGGCGGCGGCGTCCGCGATCCAGGGCGATTTATTGGTCCGGATGGTGTAGGTTTCGTCCTTGGTGAAATCAAACTTGTCGTGCAGCAGCTTCTCGGCAAGCACGACGTTTTCATCGACGCGCTGGATGTAGCGGTTGAAAATTTCGAAGGCGGGAACCACGGCGGCCTCGTCATTGTCGCCATGGAGAAGGAGGTTGCCCAAGGTATTGCCATACTTGGCGGTGAATTCGTCGATGTCACTCTGCAGGAAGAAGAGATGCGCGGGGTCGAGGGAGTCGAAATATCTTTTCAGCCAGCGCTGGGACATTTCGGGGGAGATCGGCTTTTGCAGATAATGATTCTGCTCCAGCAATTCCCCAACCATGTGTCCGATTTCGAAATCACGCTCCGTATTAATGGTGATCGGCTTGACCGCCGGAAGAACGACGGGAGCGTCGTCCGCCGACTCGGTCGGGGACGCAGTTCCCGTGCTCTCGACCGGTACGTCGCGCGTTTTCTTTACGGGAGCCTGGGTGCCCGGTTCGGGAAGATCGACGCCCGGCAGTTGCTTTAGACCGGGGGTGGGAGCGGCTCCCGGCGAACCGGCCGGGACGACTGTAGGCGTCCCGGCTGGCGCATTTGAGGGCGTGACGACAGGCCCAGCCGCCGGCGCCGCGGAATCACTCCAACCGGCGAGGGTCAGCGATAGAAACAAGGCCGCCAAAACAAAGGCGTGGCGGAGGTGGAGGAACTTCAATGGGGATGTCATAATTTATAGCTGAGTCAATCCTCCGAGATAAGGCCGGAGCGGTTCGGGAATGAAGACGTGTCCATCCGCCTGCTGGAAGGTTTCCAGCAGGGCGATGTAGAGCCTCGGCAGGGCGACGCCGGAGCCGTTGAGAGTGTGACAGAAAATATTTCTTCCTTCGCTGTTTTTGTAACGCAAATTCATCCGGCGGGCCTGGAAATCCTCGAAGTTGCTGCACGACGAAACTTCGAGCCAGGCGCCGACGCCCGGAGCCCAGACTTCCAGATCATAGCATTTCGCCGCGCCAAAGCCAATATCTCCCGTGCAGAGGGAAACGGCGCGATAGTGCAGCCCAAGCTCCTGGAGCACTTTTTCCGCATGGCCGACAAGGACTTCCAGCGTGGCGTACGATTCCTCGGGCGTCACGATGTGGACGAGTTCCACCTTGTCGAACTGATGCACCCGGATCATGCCCCGCGTGTCCTTGCCCGCGCTGCCCGCCTCGCGGCGGAAACAGGGCGTGTAGGCCACGTAGCGGATGGGCAGGCGGTCGGCGGCAAGGATTTCCTCGCGATGAAGATTGGTCACCGGAACCTCCGCGGTGGGGACGAGATACAAGCGGCGGTTCTTCCTCCACGCGATACATGTCCTCGGCGAATTTGGGGAGTTGCGCCGGTGCCGGTCATGCTTTCGCCGCGCACGAGAAAGGGCGGGGAAATTTCCGTATAGCCGTGTTGGCAGGTGTGGAGATCGAGCAGGTAATTGATCAGCGCCCGCTCCAGGCGCGCGCCGGCGCCTTTGAAGACGATGAAGCCGCTGCCGGAAATCCTGGTCGCCGCTTCGAGGTCGATCAGGCCGAGTTGCGCGCCGATTTCCCAGTGCGGCCGGGGCTTGAAATCGAACGACGCCGGCTTGCCGACGACGCGCTCGACGCGGTTCTCCTCGGGCCCCTTGCCGACGGGCACGGAGTCGTGGTTGACGTTGGGGATGCGCAGGAGGAGGTCCGACTGCTCGGCTTCGATCCCAACCAGTTCGTGGTCGAGATGGGCGATCTGTTCGCTGACGGCTTTCATCTTCGCGGAAACCTCGGCGATGTCGCCCCCCTTCGCTTTGGTCGCGCCGATCTCCTTGCTGGCCCGATTGCGCTCGCTCTTGAGAGCCTCGCTTTCCTGCAAATGCTTGCGTCTTTTCTCGTCGAGGACCAGCACATGGGAGATCAGCTTCTCGTCGCCGGTGTTGCGGCGGGCGAGGCGTTCCCGGTAAAAATCGGGGTTTTCGCGAATCTTGCGTATGTCCAGCATAGGGTCGAGGCATGAATATCCTGTCAACGCCCCTTGAGCGCAAGCCTCAGCGCGTTGTCTAACAAAGATTTAATAACTTAGGACTCTCGTTGTTAGCCGCGCGCTCGGACAATACAGGCTCGCCTTTCGTCGCCGGGCCACCCGATGGAAGGCGCCATCGCACATTGTGCACCGGCTACCAACAGAAATGATCCCTCAACAAGCTCAGCATAACGAATTGTTTAGAGACCGGGTTTCGCAGAGAACTCTGAATGGATGGCAATCCTGTGCCCAGGGTTGGCGCGCCGCGACTTACAAGATGGCCCTGGTAAAGATGCCTCTCACCTTTATAATCATTTTCCTTTCCGCCCAAGGGAAGTCCACGAAACCTCTTTCGGAATCGTGAGTTAAATGAAACATGACAGGTTTATCAAGACGCAGCGCCGCTCGCGGATTTACTCTCGTCGAACTACTTGTTGTGATAGCGATTATCGCCATATTGGGCGCGATTTCGTTTCCGATCTCCAAGATGGCTATCATCCATGCCAATATCGCCAAGTGTTCCTCCAATTTGCATGGGATCGGCATCGCCATGGTCTCCTTTGCGAGCGATAATGATGGTTGTTTGCCTGAATCGGGTGGGACGATTGCTTATAATGCCGTGGATGCGGCTCCTCCCGGTGGGACGGGCAAGCCCGGATGGACGCAGCAATTGGAACCCTACGTCGGCGCGGGATCTGCTACGGAAGATGTGAGCGGCAATAGTGTCTATCAATGTCCTGATCGGTCCCTCGTGCCGAACAATAAATACTACAGTTATTTCAATGGCGCGCACGCCGCCTATGCGGCAACAGGAACCTTTGGCCCGGTGGATTTGTCGAAAATACAGACGCCGAGTTCCTATATCATGGCCGGCGATATCGCCTTCAGTCCGTTTACAGTCGATGATTGCGATAAGGATGACTATACCCAGGACCCCGCATTCAACGGATACACCTCGACAACAGGCGGGCGGAGTCCAATCATCATTCACGGGGGCTCTGTCAATATCCTGTTCGCCGATGGGCATGTGCGCAACGTCAGGAGTTTCGATAAGACCACGATGACCACGGTTTACAACGGGGTAGGTTACGATTATCTGGCCACCCCTTAGGTGTGGAGAGTCAATTATAGGCAGGCCGCCGCTAGATCGGAAATTGCGCGATCTTTTCGGGCTTCGGCTCGGGCTTGGGATGGCGCTTGCGGCGGAGGCGGAACACGTTGTTCCAGGTCTTTTTCAGGGCGTTGGCCGGCGTGAGATAGCGCTGGCGCAGAGCGGGCCCCTTGCGGATGGCTTCCAGCACCCCCGCGACGGAAAACGTGTCGGCTTCCAGAATGCTGTAGGCGGTGCCGAGCGCCACGCTGTCGTGGGCGTCGCTGGCGGCGGTCATCGGCAAGCCGCGCGCCTGGGCGTAATTGAAGGCGTGTTTGTTGTAGCGCTTGAGCGTCGTCGCCGCGTTGAAGACCTCCAGGGCGTCGATGTCGAGGGTTTCCAGGACCGGCTCGCGGATGCCGGCGCGGAAAAAATCGTAGGGATGCGGCGGAATGGCCAGCCCGCCCGCCTGATGGATGAGCGCCACGGCTTCGATGGCAGGGATGCCCTTGAGGTCGGGCAGGGTGATCCCGATGGCGAGGAGATGGCCCTCCGCAGTGGTGATTTCCTGGCCCGGAATAATGAGCAGGCCATCGACGGGAAGGCCGTCCTTGTTCATGAAGCCGTTCTGCAGGAAGTATTCGACGCAGGCGCAGGTGTTGTGATCGGTGATGGCGAAGCCGTGAAGGCCTTTGACGCGGGCTTCCTTGACGAGGGCTTCGGGATCGGCCACGCCGTCGGCGGAATAGCGGGAATGACAGTGGAGATCGATGAAAAGTTGCATGGGAGATAAAAGGGTAAAGGGTAAAGGTTAAAGGGTAAAAGTTAAAAGGAAAAGGCAGATCCCCGCCTTTTCCCCTTTCCCCTTTTCCCTTTTCCCTTTTCCCTTTTCCCTTTTCCCTTTTCCCTTTTCCCTTTCCCCTTTTCCCTTTTCCCTTTTCCCTTTTCCCTTTTCCCTTTTCCCTGTTTCCTGTTTCCCTACACCGCGTTCGCGAGCCGCTCGGCCAGGCGGGCGGGCAATCCGGCATTCATGATCTTGGCCTGGGCCTTGGCCAGATCGTAGGGCAAACGGCGAAGCTCGATGGTGTTCGCGCCGGAGTCGTAGATGACGTAGGCCGAACGCCAGTCGCCGTCGCGCGGCTGGCCCACGCTGCCGACATTGACGAAGTATTTCTTCTCCGGCTGGATGTCGATTTTCTTGTAGAAGAATTCGTGCACCTTGGTGTCGCGGATGAAAACGTGCGGGACGTGGGTGTGGCCGAAGAAGCAGATGTTGGTCTTCTGGTACTGGAAGCTGCTTTCCGCTTCCAGACAGGAGAAGACGTAGCCCCAGCGGTTGGGCTGGTCGAGGGTGGAATGGACCACCGTGAAGGAGTTGACCGGGCGTTGGAGGGGCAGGGCGCGGAGAAATTCGCGCTGTTCCTTGGTCAATTGGGTCCGCGTGTAGCGGATGGCCGAGAGCGCCATGTCGTTGAAGTGCTCGACCTCGCGCGCCTCGGAGGCCTCTTCGTCGTGGTTGCCCTTGACGATGGGGCAGCCCAGCGCGCGGACGATCTCGAGGCATTCGCGGGGGTTGGCGTTGTAGCCGACGATGTCTCCAATGCAAACCGTATGGGTGACGGCCTGGGCCTGCATATCCTCCAGTACGGCTTCCAAGGCCTCGAGGTTACTGTGGATGTCTCCAAAAATGCCAAATCTCATGCGAATCGTCCGACGAAAAAGTCAGGAATGTGAAGCCTAAAGAGACTGCGCTAATTGGGAAAGACTCTTTTTTCTTTTGGGATGGAAAGTTTTTGTTCCAGGCGGCGAATATTGCCTTCGATTTTCTCCTTCCAATGCTGCTTCATCTCCCGTTGCTGGGGTGTCAGACGCTCCCATAACGCCCGCCAGGCGGCATAAGCCGTCTGGTCATCCCCGGCCATGCCGTACATGATCGCGGGAAATCTTTCCAAATAAACCGGCGCGTCGGGTTGTTCGCAGGCTTTTTGGTAGATAATAGGCGGCGGACGGATAATCCTTCAACCGCTGCTGGTAGAGCAGGCCGGTGTCGGCCCAAAGCCTCCAGTAGGCGGGGTTGTTTTCGATGCCGCGCTTGTAAATTTCAAGACCCCTGTCGATCCAAAAACGCGAGGCCTTGAGCCGCCGCAACTCGTTGGGCTGCGTCCGGTCCTGAAGAGCGGAGATCGAGGCGTTCCAAGCCAAGTGCCAGCCTCCCATGTCCCAAAAGACGGGCGCCCGCGGCTGCAGCGCCGTGCACAGGTTGATGTAGCTGCCCATCTTCCACCATTCCTGGTTCATCCAGGCGGTCGTGACATTCAACCAGACCAAATCGGCGACCACGCTGCGCATCCCGCTAAGCACGCCGATGGTCAGCCCCTGGCCGAGTTCATCGCGCAACTGGCGCGTCATGGGCGCGCCGTGATAGCGCAGGATGTCCTGCTCATGGGCGATCCGTTGTTCCCAGACTATCTTGAGCGGCGCCCACAATCCCAGCAGGAGGGCCACCAGGGCGGCGCGCCGCAGCCGCCAGGAAAGCGGCAGGCAGGTGCTCAATTGTGAACCGGGAATTTCCATGAAGAGCGGGCGCTATATTTCGCGATAATCGAAAATGACGACGCTCACCGCCAGCAACACGATGAGATAAACGTCTGCGTAGCCGAGCAGGTTCAAGGCGTGAGACCAGGGGACCTTGTTGCCCGCCAGAATCTCGTCGACGATGGTGAAGGAATTCATGTCGGGGATGAGCAGGGAAATCAACCCGGCCAGCCCGCTTTGCCAGATGGAGGTCTCGGCCCCGCGCGCCAGCCAAAATTCGCGGGCCGTGCCTTCCATGTGTCCGATCAGGTAGATCATGAAGGTCGTGACGATCGTGAAGATGGAGGAGGTGGCGAAGGTGGAGATGAGCAGGGCAATGCCCGTCGTCATGACGAGCTTGGCAAAAAGCAGGATGACGGCCTCGATGAGCTGGGGATCGCGCACCTGTTGCACGATCTGCTCGACGTCGTGGTTGTAGGCATTGACCGCGAGCGGATTGGCTCGCCAGTTCGGCGAGCGGTCATAAGTCGCTTTCGTCGTCTCGATGCCCCGCACTTCCTGCCAGTAGAGCGTGGCCGCGAACGCCAGCGACATCAGCGCCACGCAAAGCGCCAGCGAGCAGGACGACCCCAAGAAATTTCCCGAGCAGAAATTCCGAGCGCCGGACCGGTTTGGCCAGAATGGTGTAGATGGTCCGGTTATGCAACTCCTGCGGGATGAGCTGCGCCGTGGAGAGAAGGGCGATGAAAAAACCGAACAACCCGATTGCCCCGCAGCCGAAATCCTTCACGAATTTGATTTGCGCGTCGAAGAGGCCCGCGGAATCAAGGCCGGGCGTGGCCAGTTGCGAAACGACGACCGAACTGCCAACCAGAACCAGGCTGAAGATGAGCAGGACGTTCAATACTTTCTGGCGCACCGCTTCCGTGAGGGTGTTGCGGCCGATGGTGATGATGCGATGAAGAGAGGCGATCATTTGGCGGGGGGGGGCTTTGACGATAAATCGGCCTGGGCCTGGACGGTGCGCAGGTAAAGTTGCTCGAGGGAAAGGCGGGGCCGCGTGAAGCGGACTTCGCCGCCTGCGCCATCGATCCCGGCGTCGCCGAGGGCCCGAAGCAGGCGCTGCTGCTGCTCCGCGTTCAGCTCGGCGGGAATGTTGATCTGCGTGCTTTGGTTCTCGGTCAGCAGCGATTCGAGAGAGCCTTCGAGGACTTTTTTGCCGAGGGAGAAAATGGCCACGCGGTCCGCGACCTCCTGCACCTGTTCGAGCAGGTGCGACGAAAAGATCACGGTCTTGCCCATCTTTTTCAAACGCAGGATGAGGTCGCGAATTTGCGCCGAGCCGAGCGGGTCGACTCCCGCGGTCGGTTCGTCCAGGAAAAGGAGATCGGGATCGTGAATGAGGGCCTGCGCCAGTCCGATGCGCTGGAGCATGCCCTTCGAGTAGGAGCGCAGGGGACGCTCGCGCCCGTTCTGAAGGCCGACGAGTTCGATCAGTTCCTCGATCCGCTGTTCGAGCTTCGCGCCGGCCACGCCGCAAAGCTTGCCGTAAAAGCGCAGGGTTTCGTCCCCGTTCAGGAAGCCGTAAAAGTAGGGATTCTCGGGGAGAAAACCGACCCGCCGCCGCGCGTCGAGGCTGTCGGGAGGCAGTCCGAAAACGCGCGCTTCCCCGTCGCTCGGCACAATCAGTCCGAGCAGCAGCTTCAGCGTTGTGCTCTTGCCGGAGCCGTTGGGGCCGATCAATCCGAACACTTCGCCGGGCCGGATTTGCAGATCGAGGCGGTCCAGGGCCACGAGCACCTTGCGTTTCCAAGTCAGCGGATAACGCTTGGTGAGGCCCACCGTCTCAGCCGCAAAGGGTGTCGCCACGGAAGCGGAAGAGTCCATCACACTAACTTTGACCATGACGCCCGTCTTGCCAATGGGAAATTTTTCAAGCCATCTCCCGCATTGCCGGACCACTCGACCGAACTGATCCTTCAACTTCGCTCGGGATGACAGAATTCCAATTGGAAAAATCTTATTAATTTTGGAAATTCCGTAATTCCGTTAATTCCGTCAAAATTTCGGCGACGGTCATAGACCCGCTACATTTAAAGAAATCACTCCATCTTCACGCCGTCGGCGATGTCGAGACGGGCGGCCTGCCGCGCGGGCCAATAACCGGCGACGAGCGCGGCCGCGATGACGGCTACGGGTAGGCTGAGGAGAAACCGCCAGGGCGTCGCCCACGAAATGGTCCAGCCGAAGAAGGAGACGTTGATGACGAAGCTCAGAATCCAGGCGAGGGCGAGTCCCGCGATGATGCCGAGAAACGAGCCGAGCAGGCCGATGATGCCGGCTTCCCAAAGGACCAGCGCTTCGATTTGCCCGCGCGACGCGCCCACGGCGCGCAGGATGCTGATCTCGCGGCGGCGCTCGGTGACGAGGATCGTGAGGCTGAGAAAAATCCCGAGCGCGGAGATGATGATGCCGATGGTTTGCAGGATGTAGGTGACCGAAAAGGTCTGGTCGAAAATGCGGAAGACCTGCTCGCGCAATTCCTGGTTCGACTTGATCAGGTAATCGCCGTAGGGCGCGATCTTCGGGCGCAGTTCGGCCTGAAGTTGCGCGGCGGTGAGGCCCGGAATTCTTGTCGATGTAGACGCCGATCCCGTTGATGGAGTCGTCCTGCCAGAATCTTCCGGTAGGTCTGCCAATCGACGAGGATGGAGCCTCCTTCGGTGGTGTAATCGACGTAGATGCCCGCGATTTTGAAATCGTGGCGGCCCGTCGGCGTGGCGAGGTCGATCGTATCGCCGAGCCCGAGATGGAACCGGCGAAAGAAGGGCTGGCTGACGAGAATCGCGCCGTGATGGATCGCGTCGTCCAAGGCGTGCCGCGAATCGCCCTGCACGAAATCGAAAGGCTCGATATCGCGCGTGACGGCGAGACGGGTGGAGACGAGCTTGACGGACTGGCCCTTGATTTGAACGCGAAGTTCGCGGTAGGAATCGTAGGTGACATGAGGCGTTGCCGCCACGATGCGTTCCACTTCCGGGCCGGATCATTTCGCGGTTGCCGATGAGGAGATTGGCCGCCGGGCCGATGGCGAGATCGGATTGGACGGAACGGTCGAGCCACTCCTCCACCGTGGTGCGAAAGCTGAAGATCATGGTCGAGATGCCGACGACCATCGCCAGCGCGACGACGAGCGAGGCGATGGCCATCGAGGTGCGATGAAGCGACTGGGCGAAATGGCCGAAGGCGATCCGGGCCACGATCGAATGCGGTTTCACCCAGCGCGAAAAAAGGACGCTCAGGGTCGGGACAAAAAACGCAAAGCCGAGCAGCGTGAAGAGCGCCGCGCCAAAGCTCAGCCACGCCGGTCCTGACGTGAGGCTGAGGCGCGCGACCAAGCCCGCGAGCACCAGCAGGCCGGCGCCGATGGCGAGCCAGCGGCCGGTGCTCCGCGCGCTTTCTTCCTCGAGATGGCCGACGCTGAGCGCCTCGACGGGCGAGAGCGCGGCCGCTTCGCGCGCGGGAAACCAGGCGGCGAGCAGGACCGCGCCGAGGCAAAGGACCATCGCCGCGGCGATGGCCCAGGGCGAGATGAAGAGGTTCTGAATGCTGGCGAGAATGTAGAGCGAAGTGATGGTTTGCGAGACCGCGCCGACGAGCTGTCCCGCCAGGACGACGCCGAGGACGAGGCCGAGCAGGCAGCCGGCGATTCCCAGCACGAGCGCCTCGGCCATGAAGAGGCCCTGCACCGCAAGTCCGCTCAGGCCGAGCGCGCGCAGGACGCCGATCTCGTGCCGCCGCCGCACGACCGCCGTGGCCACGGTGTTATAAATGAGGAACATGCCGACCAGCAGCGAGATGAGCGAAAGCGCGGTGAGGTTGAGCTGGAACGCGCCGATCATCCGCTCGATCTGGCGGTTGCGGCGGTCGGGGGCCTGCACGATGACATTGGCGGGCAGTTCCGCGCGAAGGCGGGCGCAGACGGCGTTGAACTCGGCGCCGGGGCGCAGCAGCGCGGAAATGCGGCTGAGCTTGCCGGCATGGCGGAAATTTTCCTGCACGTTGGCGATGTCCATGACGGAGAGATGCTCGTCGGCGCCGGGCGCGTCCTCGCCGAAATCGAGGATGTAGCCGATATGAAAAGTCTCCGTCCCGGTCTGGGTTTCGACCCGGAGCGGATCGCCGATTTGTAGGCCGAGCCGCGCGCCGAGCTTGCGCGTGACGGCGATGACTTTGGGATCGCGGAGAAATCCGAGGATGTCGGGCTTTTGGTTTTGCGAGTCGTGCAGCTCGAAGGTGCGGAGCGGGCCGTTGGAAAAAATGTCGATGCCGAGGATCTGCAAGTATTCGCCGGGATAGTCGGTGAGGCTGGCGACGTCCTCGACGGTGGGCGTGGCGGCGGCGATGTCGGGATCGTTGGCGACGACGGGGTAGGCCTGTTCGTCGAAGCGGAGGCCGTCGCCGACGACTTCCAGGTCGGCTTTGCCCGCGACGATGTCGACCGAGGCGCGGAAGGATTCGAGGGCGCTGTGGTTGATGATCTGGACGGCGAGGAAAACCGTGACGCCGAGCGCGATGCCCACGATGTTGAGCGCGGTGAGCGCCGGGTGCCGCGCGAAGTAGCGCAGGCTGTGGGTGAGGAAGAGGCGGAGCATCGTGCAGGGAAGTTTTAGACGGAATTAACGGAATTACGGAATGTTTTAACTGAAATTAGCATTCCGTCATCCTTGAGCTTGTCGAAGGATCAGTTCATCCGCACCATCAAGGCATGCTCCCCGAATTTCTCAATGTTGACCTGGAACTCGAATCGAAAGAATCACTGGATCGGATCGCCCAAGAGTTTGGCGATAAGGTCCATGTCCTGCACAACGGCCCTCTCCAGGACATCCCGTACCTGCTGGCGGTCGAAATATACGCCGGGGACGACCGCGATCCCGAGTCGATCATCGAAGCCTTTTGCGACTTGATCGAGGATTTGCCGGCCAAAGCCAAAGCGAGCTGGCGCAAATGCACGGCGCGCCGTTTCGATATCGGGATCCAGAGCGGCGCCGGCGTCGCCAGGCGTTTTGGCGCGCTTTGTTTGAGTTTGAGTCCCGCGACGCTCAAGCGCGTTTCGGCCCTGCTGGCCGACTTGGTGATTACGGTTTATCCGCCAATGCCGCCTGAAACCAAAACCAAAACGAAGCCGAAGGCAAAGGCGAAAAAGAAGTAAGATGAAGGAGAAGGCAAAATCGGCCGCGCAGGTCGGACTGATCATGGGCAGCGTCTCGGATTGGAAGACGCTCGCGGCGGCGGCGGCGATTCTCGACGAGTTCCATGTTCCTTATGAGAAATATGTCGTGTCGGCGCACCGGACCCCGCATTGGCTGGCGGAGTATGCCGGCGGAGCGAAGGACCGCGGCCTCCAGGTGATCATCGCGGGCGCGGGCGGCGCGGCCCATCTGCCCGGGATGGCGGCGGCGTTCACGACGTTGCCGGTGCTCGGCGTGCCGGTGGAAAGCAAGGCGCTCAAGGGGCTCGATTCGCTTTTGTCCATCGCGCAGATGCCGGCGGGCGTGCCGGTGGGAACGCTGGCCATCGGCGAGCCGGGGGCAAAAAATGCCGCTCTGCTGGCGATTTCCATCCTGGCATTACAGGATGAAAAATTGCGCCATGAGTGGGAAGCCTTCCGCGCGAAGCAGACACGGATGGTTCGGGCACAAAAATTGCCGATGGTCTAAAGATTGCTTTGCCATGCATCGTGCGTTGTTCCTTCGCTTCCTGTTCGCTTCTCGAACCCGGGCAATAAATAGCCCGGGCCACCCATCAATATGAAGACGGACCCAATCCTGCCCGGCTCGACGATCGGCTGCCTGGGCGGCGGCCAGCTCGGCCGCATGTTCGCCCTGGCGGCGCGAAAGATGGGTTATCGCGTTCATACGGTCGATCCGACGCCGGACAGCCCGACCGGGCAGATTTCCGACCGCGAATTCAACGTGCCTTTCACCGACATCCCGACGCTGACCGAGTTCGCCCGGGGCGTCGACGTGGTGACCTACGAATTTGAAAATATTCCGGTCGAGGCGCTCGATGCGCTGGCCTCGAGGGTCTTGCTGCGGCCCGGTCGCGACGTGCTCTACACCACGCAGAATCGCCTCCGGGAAAAGCAATTTCTCCAGGGCAACGGCTTTCCGGTCGCGCCCTTTTGCGTGGTGCAAAGCGAAGCGGAATTGCGCGAGGCGGTCGCGGCGCTCGGCTGTCCCTGCGTCCTGAAAACGGCTGATTTCGGTTACGACGGCAAGGGGCAGCAAAAGATCACTTACGAGACGGACCTGGCCGGGGTGTGGAAGCGGCACGCCGTCTACACCGGCATTCTGGAGGCGTGGGTCCCTTTTACCGCGGAACTTTCGGTCGTGGTCGCGCGCGGCCAGATGCCGGCGGAGGACGAGGACCATCAGGCGGTGGCATTTCCGCCCACGATCAACGAGCACGAGAACCACATCCTGGCCACATCGGTCGCCCCGGCGCCGCTGGCGGACAGCATCCAGGCGCGCGCGCAATCGATCGCGGCGGCCATCGCCAGGGAACTCGACGTGATCGGGGTGCTGGCGGTGGAATTTTTCCTGACGAAGCGGGGGGACCTGCTCGTGAACGAATTGGCGCCGCGTCCGCACAACTCGGGGCACTACAGTTTCGACGCCTGCGTCACGAGCCAGTTCGAGCAGCAATTGCGCGCGGTGTGCGGCCTGCCGCTGGGCGAGACGCGGCTCCTGTCGCCGGTGCTGATGCGCAATCTGCTGGGCGATCTCTGGGCCGGCGGGACGCCCGATTGGAGCGGGCTGCTCGCGTTGCCGGGGCTGCGGCTGCATCTTTACGGCAAGAGCGAGCCGCGCGCCGCCCGCAAGATGGGCCATTACTGCGTGTTGAGTCCGACCCTCGATCAGGCGCGCGAGATCGATGCGCGGGCGCAGAGGCTGCTCAAAAAGTAGTCTCTTTACTTTCCATTTCAACTAGTCTAAACTAGTTGAATATGGTTGAGCTCAAAAACAGCGTTGGTGCATTTGAAGCCAAAACGCATTTCAGCAACCTGCTGGACCGCGTGGAGAAAGGCGATCGTATTGTCATTACGCGGCACGGAAGGGAAGTGGCGGTCCTTTCGCCGATTGAGAAACGTCTTTCGCCGATGTTGCCGGAAATCATCGAGCGGGCGTTGGCAGCTTCAAAAGGCACGAGCCTGCCGAAGGGCATGACGATCAAAGACATGATTAATGCCGGACGGAAAAGGTGACGCGGTTTGTCTTGGACGCTTCCTATGCGATCAGTTGGGTTTCCGAGAGTGAGCGCACGCCGGAAGCACTGAAGTACCTCCATGCGCTGGGCCAACTGGAAGCCGAGGCCCTTGTCCCTGCGCTCTGGTGCAACGAAATCGCCAACGTCCTGCTGACGATGGAGAGATCGAAGAAGCTGCCACTTGACCTGATCGCGAAGTGGACGGAAGCATTCTGTAGCATGCCGATCACGGTGTTTCCGGCCACTGTCGAGCATTCGTTGATCGAAGTATGGACTTTGGCCCAAGCACACGGCCTCTCCGCCTACGACGCCGTTTATCTCCATCTGGCCATGCGCGAACAGGTTCCTCTCGCCACGTTCGACCGTCAACTCATCAAGGTGGCGCCCAAAGTCGGAGTAAGGCTCTTGGATTAGAACGGTAAGCCGCTGGAACTGCCTTGACGCCACCAGCGGTTGTGATAATGATAGGCAATACACCACCACAGGTAGATGCGTTGCCCAAAATGTCAGGCTCGCGATGATAAGGTGATCGATTCGCGCGCCATCAAGGATGAGACGGTAATCCGTCGGCGGCGGGAGTGTCTCGCCTGCGAACATCGGTTCACCACCTACGAGGAAATTGAGCGCGACGATCTCCGGGTTTTGAAGCGGGACGGGCGTTACGAGACATTTGACCGCAAGAAATTGATCGCGGGCATCGACAAGGCCTGCGAAAAGCGCCCGGTGAGCCGGGAAGCGATTGAGCGCACGGTAAACGAAATGATCGACGAGCTGGTCAAGACTTACGGCGATGAAATTCCAACCAAGGCCATCGGCGACAAGATCATGCTGCACTTGCGGCGGCTCGACGAAGTGGCCTACGTGCGCTTCGCGTCGGTTTACCGGAAGTTTCGGGACATCAAGGAATTTGTGAACGAAGTCCAAAGCTTAACCCTGGAGTCTTAGCTATGATCGCGCTACCCCAACGTCTCCCTCATGTGATCTGGAAAAATGACCGGCTGGTTCCCCTGTCCGAAGGCTGGCTGGCCGAGTCGATCGAAAATGCCGCGGAGGCGGCGGGTCATCACCGCTGGCATCTCGCGCCGGAGGTGGCGCGGGCCATCGCGGTTTATCTGGAGAACGACTGGATCGCGCCGGCGCTGCCGCTCGATCACCTGAGGGAGATGGTGCGGCGTTCGCTGGAGGGGATCGGGTTCGACGACATCGCCCGCAACAGCCTGATCGTGCCGCCGCGCGTTTCCATCTCGCTGATGGAGCTGGCGGTGCGGGCCCCCTACGAGATCGAGTTTTATCCGTTGCTCAAGGAGCGCCTGGCCGACGCGCTGGAGGTGCAGGTGGGGGGCGTGAGGCTCGAGGGGCTGCGCGATTGCACCAAGGTCCTCGATGCGGCGGGGCGCTGGCGGCGCACCTGCGTGCGGATCAGCGACGAGATCATTTACTTTTGCCGTTCTTACATCTGCCAGACGATGCCGCGGACGGTCGATCTGGTGATTCAGTAGATGCCGGCGCAGCCGCGCTCGTAAGAGCGTGGTCCACCGCCTTACGGCGGCTACGAGCAATCGTAACATGATCGCCCGGATCAAGCAGATCAACTTTTTTGGGTATGTATCTTGGACCACTTCTTAGGCTTAATGAGACTATTACGTTTGGGTAGCCCGGCAACGACAGGCGTGCCTGTCGTTGCCGGGCTACCCGATGGCTGGTGATTGATACCAATAGCGCTGCGCAATGGCATCAAGCTTTGTTTCGGGGAATTTTGACGCCATCCATTGTCTTCCGCCGAATGCGGATTAGGTTCTCTGCCCCAATCAATGAGTTCCGGTCACATCTCCGTACGCGGCGCGCGCCAGCACAATCTCAAGGCCATCGATGTCGATATTCCGCATCACCGTCTGACCGTCGTCACGGGTCTGAGCGGCTCGGGCAAATCGTCCCTGGCCTTCGACACGCTCTACGCCGAGGGCCAGCGCCGGTACGTGGAAACCTTCTCGCCCTACACGCGGCAATTCCTCGAGCGGATGGACAAACCCGACGTCGACCGCATCGACGGCCTCCCGCCCGCCATCGCCATCGAGCAAAGCAACTCGGTCAAGACCTCGCGCAGCACCGTCGGCACGATGACCGAAATCGCCGACCACCTGAAGCTGTTCTTCGCGCGCCTGGCCTCGCTCACCTGCCCCCATTGCCGACGGCAAGTCCGGCCGCTCGGCGCGACGCAGATCACCGACCAGGTTCTCCAGGCGCGCGCGGGCAGGGAAGTGCTCGTCGCGTTTTCCCTCCCCATGCCGAACCGGCCCTCGCTCGCCGCCGCGCTCGCCACGCTCAGGCAGCAGGGATTTTTGCGCGTCTGGGTCGATGGCGAATTGCGCCGCACGGACGATCCCGTGCCGGAGGGCGAAACCGCGCCGCCCGTTTTGCGCGTGGTGCAGGACCGCGTTTTGGTGGCGGCGAAAAATCGCGCGCGACTCGCCGAGGCCATCGAATCGGCCCTGCGCCACGGCCAGGGCCAAGTGCAGGTCTTTGCGGAAAAGGACCAAGGAAGAAGGAAGAAGTTAGAAGGAAAGGCGGATTCCTCTCCGAGTGAAGCCCTTCTACCTTCCACCTTCTCACCTCTACCTTCCTCGAACGAACTCCGCTTTTCCAGCGCATGGGTTTGTCCCTACGACGGCACGGAATTTCGCGAGCCCTCGCCCGCGCTTTTCTCCTTCAACAATCCCCAGGGCGCATGCCCGGTCTGCCGCGGGTTCGGGCGCACCATCGAGATCGACTACGAACGCGCCTTGCCGGACCGCCGGCTCAGCATTCGCGGCGGCGTCGTGAAGCCGTGGCAAAGCGGCGTCTCGCTCGAATGCCAGCGCGACTTGCTCAAGCATTGCGACGACCAGGGCATTCCCATCGACAAGCCGTTTTGCGACCTCGAACCGTGGATGCGGAAATTCGTCATCGATGGCGAATTGCGCGAAGGCTCCACGCTCAACGAGCTGTGGGAGGCGGGCGCCTGGTACGGAGTGAAGGGCTATTTCCAGTGGCTGGAAACGAAGACCTACAAGATGCACGTGCGCGTTTTTCTCTCGCGTTATCGCGCTTACAAAACGTGCCCGGCGTGCCATGGCGCGCGCTTCCAGCCGGAGACGCTGGCATGGAAGCTGGAAGGTGGACGGAAGAAGGAAGAAGTAAAGGCAGGCTCTTCTCCGGATGCAGCCCTTCTTTCTTCTTCCTTCCCACTTCTACCTTCTTTCCTGACCCTTCCCGAAATCAACCGCCTGCCGCTTACCCAGGCCCGCGATTTCTTCGCGTCGCTCCCGCTTCCTCCCAACGACGACGCGACGGAACAACTCCGCGACGGCATCCTCGCGCGGCTCACCTACCTGCTCGAAGTCGGCCTTGGTTATCTCACGCTCGACCGCGCCACGCGCACCCTCAGCGGCGGCGAAATCCAGCGCGTCAACCTCACCTCGTGCCTCGGCAATTCGCTCGTCAACACCCTCTTCGTCCTCGACGAGCCGAGCATCGGACTTCATCCGCGCGACATGGGCCAGCTCGTCGGCGTGATGAAACGGCTCCGCGACCGCGGCAACACGGTGCTGGTCGTCGAGCACGAGGAAGCCGTCATGCGCGAGGCGGACCACCTGCTCGAACTCGGTCCCGGCCGCGGCGCGGAGGGCGGCGAGGTCGTCTTCTCCGGCGATTTCAAAAAGATGCTTGGCTGCAAGGATTCGCTCACCGGCGCTTATCTCAACGAAACGAAAACGATTTCGCTTCCCGAAAAGCGGCGCGCGCCCAACCCGGCGTTTCAATTGGAGCTTATCGAGGCAACGGCCAACAACCTGCGCGGCATCGACGTCACGGTGCCTCTCGGCATGTTCGTGGGCATCAGCGGCGTGAGCGGTTCCGGCAAAAGCACGCTCGTGCATCAGGTGCTCCACCCGGCGCTGCTCGCCGCGAGGCACGTCCAGTCGGACAGCGAGGAAGCGTCCGCGTGGCGCGAATTGCGCGGAGCCGATTTTATCTCGGAAGTCGTCCGCGTCGACCAATCGCCCCTGTCGCGCACGCCGCGCTCGAATGCCGCGCTCTATCTCGGCGCGTACGATTCCATTCGCGATCTTTTCGCCGGCACCGACGCCGCGCGTTCGCAGGGTTACACCGCGGGCGATTTTTCCTTCAACGGAGGCACGGGCCGATGTCCCCGCTGCAACGGTTCGGGCGCGGAAAAAATCGAAATGCAGTTTCTTGCCGATGTCTTCGTGACCTGTCCCGTCTGCGAAGGCCGCCGCTTCCAGGCGCCGCTTCTGGAAGTCCGGTATCGGGGCCGCAACGTGCACGAAGTCCTCGAAATGACCGTGGATGAAGCCCGCCGCCACTTCTCTCCGAGCGCTTCGGGCCTGAGCCAAATCGAGATCAAGCTCCACGAAAAAATCAGCGTTAAGCTCGGCCTGCTTGCTGAGGTGGGGCTCGGTTACCTCAGGCTGGGCCAGCCGCTCAACCAGCTTTCCGGCGGCGAGGCGCAACGCATCAAGCTGCTGCGTTATTTGAGCGAGCAAGCTTTGGGTTGTGATGACGACGCGGTCTCCGTGGTAGCCGCCGCTGTCCCTAGCGGCGGTCCGCGACGGCCAGCAATTGCACCGCCGCTGGGGACAGCGGCGGCCACCTCTGAGGCGGCTGCCCGCACCACCCGCCTCTTCATCCTCGACGAACCGACCACCGGCCTCCACTTCGAGGACATCCGTCTGCTCCTCGCCGTGTTCCAGCGCCTGGTCGACCAGGGCGATTCGCTCGTCGTCATCGAGCACAACCTCGAGATTCTCAAGTGCGCCGACTGGATAATCGATCTCGGCCCCGAGGCGGAGATGGAAGGCGGACGCGTCGTCGCGGCGGGCGCGCCCGAGATCATCGCGGCGACACCGGGCAGCCATACCGGAAAATTTCTCCAGCCAAAACTTGCTCCGCGCAAATCGGGCGTTCGAATCCGCGAAGTGTCGAATGGCTACGGCAACGCCCGTGCGCTGCGCCGTCTTGATGCCATGCCCCAGGCGATTCAGATTCGCGGCGCGCGCCATCACAACCTGAAAAATATCTCGGTCGATATCGCCCTGAACGAAATGACGGTCGTCACCGGCCTGAGCGGTTCGGGCAAATCGACGCTTGCCTTCGATCTCCTCTTCGCCGAGGGCCAGCGGCGCTATCTCGACAGCCTCAACGCCTACGCGCGGCAATTCGTCGAGCAGCTTGAAAGGCCCGACGTCGATTCGATCACGGGCATTCCGCCTTCGGTCGCCATCGAGCAGCGGGTGACGCGCGGCGGACGCAAAAGCACCGTCGCCACCATCACCGAAATTTTCCAGTTCGTCCGGCTCCTCTACGCCAAGCTCGGCCAGGTCCGCGATCCCGAAACCGACGAGCCCGCCATCCGCCAGACGCCTGCCGAAATTCTCGCGCGATTGGAAGAAGCCGCGCGCGGGCAGGAATTGCGCGTGCTTGCGCCGCTCATCAAGGGACGCAAAGGCTTTCACACCGAGGTCGCCAGGTGGGCTGAAAAGAAGGGCTATCCGCTGCTGCGCGTCGATGGGAAATGGATCGAGCCGTCCAAATTCAAGGCGCTCGACCGTTACGTCGAGCACACCATCAGCGTCGAACTCGGACGCTTCCACAAAAAGCAGCCCGCGGCGGATCGCCGCCGCCTCATCGACGCGGCGCTCGCGTTGGGCCGCGGCACCCTCTACGTCCTCGATGCGCGCGGGCGCGAGACGGTTTACAGCACGCAGCTTTTTTGTCCCGGAACGGGCCGCTCCTTCGATGAGCTGGAGCCGCGCCTGTTCTCCTTCAATTCGCCGCACGGCTGGTGTCCGGCATGTCAGGGTTTCGGCACATTGTTCAAGGTCCGCACCGAGGGCGAGACCGAGGCGGAACGCGAAATCGAAATCGAGCGGGCCCGCGAGTGGGCCGAAGATGGAGGCCCGCTGCCGGTCTGCCCGGAATGCGCGGGCCAGCGGCTGAATCCGCTCGCGCGGGCGGTCCGCCTTCCGCTGGGCCGGGGCGCGCAGGACCACGGCGGCTTCACCATCGGCGAAATCGGCGCGCTTTCCATCGTTGAGGCGGTCCGCTTTTTCCGCACGGTGAAACCAAAGGGACGCGAGGCCCGCATCGCGCGCGACATTCTTCCCGAGATCATCCAGCGCCTCGAATTTCTCGTTGAGGTCGGGCTCGGCTACCTGTCGCTCGACCGCTCGGCCACCACGCTTTCCGGAGGTGAATCGCAGCGCATCCGGCTCGCGGCGCAATTCGGCTCGGAGTTGCAGGGCGTGCTCTACGTCCTCGACGAACCGACCATCGGCCTGCATCCGCGGGACAACGCGCGGCTGCTCGATTCGCTCGGAACGTTGCGCGACCGGGGCAACACGCTCGTCGTGGTCGAGCACGACGAAGACACGATGCGCTTCGCCGACCGCATCATCGATCTCGGTCCCGGCGCCGGTGCGCAGGGCGGGGAAATCGTCGCGGAGGGGCCCTGGCGCGCGCTGGCCAAACACGGCGAATCGCCCACCGGGAAAATTCTGGGCAAGCCGCTGCGCCATCCGTTGCGCGGCGAGCGCCGTTCGGCGAAGGACGCGCCCGGGTGGTGCCGCGTCGCCGGCGCCCACGCGAACAATCTCAAGCAACTCGACGTCGCTTTTCCGGCGGGCCGTTTCATCGCGCTCTGCGGGGTCAGCGGCGCGGGCAAAAGCACGCTGCTGCACGACGTGATCAAACCGGCCGCGCAGGCATTTGCCGGGAGAAAGGGTAAACGGGGCAAGCCGCTCCGACCGGCCCGTGGAAGAAGATCGAGGGCTTCGATATTTTCACCTCCGTCTACGAGGTCGATCAGGCGCCCATCGGCAAGACTTCGCGGTCCACGCCCGCGACCTACATCGGCCTGATGGACGAAATTCGCGCGCTCTTCGCGCGTCTCCCGCTCGCCCGCCAGCGCGGCTACGAGGCCTCGCGTTTTTCCTTCAACAGCGGCTCGGGGCGCTGTCCCGCCTGCCTCGGCCAGGGCGCGGTGAAAGTGGAAATGAGCTTTCTTCCCTCGACCTTCGTGCCATGCGAAACCTGCCGGGCGCGCCGCTACAATCCCGAAACGCTCGAGGTGCGCTACAACGAAAAATCGATCGCCGACGTGCTCGATCTCACCATCGACCAGGCGGTCGATTTCTTCGCCGAAGTGCCGCGCCTGCATCGACCGCTCGCCTTGCTGCGCGACACCGGCCTGGGCTACCTCACGCTCGGGCAGCGCAGCCCCACGCTCTCCGGCGGCGAGGCGCAGCGCATCAAGCTCGTGGCGGAATTGGCGCGCTCGCTCGAAATGAACACGCAAAAACGGCTCAAGAACGCGCGGCTTTGGCGGCCTGCATCATCTTTATTTATTGGAGGAGCCGACCATCGGGCTGCACCTCGCCGACGTGCAACGGCTCCTGAGCGTCCTGCATCAACTCGTCGATGCGGGCCACACGGTCATCGTGATCGAGCATCATCTCGATGTTCTCGCCGACGCCGATTACCTCATCGAGCTGGGCCCCGAAGGCGGCGACGCGGGAGGGCGTCTCATCGCGCACGGCACGCCGGAGGAAGTTGCGAAAACGAAGCGTTCCGCCACAGCGCCGTTCCTGAAGCGGATGCTGAAGAAAAAACGGTAGGGACGGCAGTCCCATGCCGTCCCATGCAATCGCGGACGCGAAGGGACTCGCGTCCCTACCTCAATCCCTCGCAAATTTTTCGCGCGACGAGCGGCCCTTCATAGACGAAGCCGGTGTAGATTTGCAGGAGGCTTGCGCCCGCCTCAAGTTTCTCCCGCGCGTCGGCGGCGTTGAAAATTCCACCCACGCCGATGATCGGCACGCGCCCGGCGGTCAGGCGATGCACGGTGCGGATGATCTCCGTGCTGCGCGCGGCGAGGGGACGCCCGCTGACGCCGCCTTCCTCCTGCACGGACAGCCCGCGCTTGTCGATGGTGGTGTTCGTCGCGACGATTCCGGCGAGGCGGTATTTCTCCACCGCGTTCACCACGTCGGCGATCTGCGCGTCGGTCAAGTCGGGCGCGATTTTGATCAGCAGCGGGAGCTTCGCTCCGGGATCTGCCTCGCGGAGCGGCCCCAAAATGGAATCGAGGAGCGCGCCCTGCTGGAGGTCGCGCAGGCCCGGGGTGTTCGGGGAACTCACGTTGACCACGAAATAATCGGCCAGGTCGCGCGTGCGGCGGAAGCAGGCGAGGTAATCGCGTCCGGCTTCGGCCAGCGGCGTGTCCTTGTTTTTGCCCAGGTTCAATCCCACTGGTATGCGCGGCCAGCGGCCCGAGGCCCTTAATTTCTCGAGGCGGCGGGCGACTTCCTCCGCGCCGACATTGGGAAAACCGAGGCGGTTGATCAGGCCCTGCTCGGCGGGAAGCCGGAAGACGCGCGGGCGCGGATTGCCCGGCTGCGGTCGCGGCGTGATGGTGCCCAGCTCCATGAAGCCAAAACCGAGCCGCGGCCAGACGGTGACGCCCTCGGCGTTCTTGTCGAAGCCCGCGGCGAGTCCGATCGGATTGGGAAAGGTGAGGCCGAACAGTTTTTTCTCGAGGGTGGGAAATTCGCGCCGCGCGAACGGCTCGATCAGCGATGCCAGCGGCGTGCGCGTGATGGCCCCGAACGAAGCGTGATGAACCCATTCGGGCGGCAGCGAAAAGAGGAGCGGGCGGGCGATGCGGCGATAGAACATACGGCGGCAAAACCTTATCGCGGGACCAGGCGCTCGTCGATATTGCGTGTGACGATCGGCGACCACACAACCTGCTTGTCGTCCGGCGAGGCAGAAATTGATCCAGGCTGCTTGTTTTCAGCCTCAAATGATACTAGGCTAGGTTTACGATGACGTTCTCCATGGAAGTTCCCGACCAGATCGCGCACAGCCTGCACCTTGACGGGCCGCAGCCGAATCGTCGCGCGTTGGAGATGTTGGCCCTCGAAGGCTATCGGACGGGAGATTTATCTCGCGCCCAGGTCGGCACGCTTCTTGGCCTTTCTTTCTACGAAACGGAAGAGTTTCTCAAAAAGAACCACGCCTATATCGAGCTTACCCTGGAGGAATTCCAAGAGGGTTCGAATGCACTTGAGGCGCTGCTCTCAAAGTGACGACGATTGTTTCTGACACATCGCCGATCAATTATTTATGTCTGATCGAAGCGATTGATATTTTGCCCGGATTATTCGACAAGGTGTTGATACCGACCGCCGTATCAACTGCCGGTCGCCCGCGCGGTAGAAGTTGATTTAGGCCGCCTTTCAGCCTATCCCGAAGGGATTGGAATCACTCAGCCCAGGGTTGCGAGGAACGAGCTACCCTGGGTAGGTGCAAACGGGTTGCCAACTCTGAAAGAGTTGAATCCAATAGCTTCATCCTTAGAGTGTACTTGCTTCAACCCTTACAGGGTTGGAGGTTTCTTCGTTTACCCAGGGTAGGCGTTGCTACGCCAACCCTGGGCTGAGTGATGGCAACCCTTTCAGGGTTGCGCGGAAGCATTGGGTCAGACGGATCAAGAAATATCATCAATACTCTTTGTAGAAACTCCGCTTTGGCCGTGAAATTCCCGAGTCTGGAATGCTATTTACAACAGATGTAGTAACTTCACGAGGGTAGTTTAGGATGCGCAAAACATCTTCGAGAATCTCCCGCTTTCTTTTATTATCCAAGTTGGTCATCACGTAATAGGGCGTGCCATTGAGTTTTTGTGGATTAGTGCTAGTCCCACTAGCTTCGATTTTCCTTATGTCTCGGGATATATTCACTCGGCTGCCACGTTTAAAGCCTTCTAACTGGCCGAAGAGGTCAGGATTTTTTTGGTAGAGATAACTCAGCACAGCAAAATATCGCTCTTTCCCATCACCCATTAGATATCGTGGAGAACTAACCAGTAGGGTTAGGGGATGATCTTGTTTTGCTTCTGTTATGGGCGTCGGTTTTTTTGGGGGTTGGTGTGTGATTGATCCCGAGCTTGAGTCAGGCGAATCGTCGAGAAGTCGTTTAATTACGTCATTGGGCTTCTCTTCAAAATCCCTGACACGTTGTTTTAGAGCCAGATAGACCGCTTCCTCGATTTCGATTGTTTTCATGGTATACCA
The DNA here is from genome assembly GCA_963702985.1 of uncultured Verrucomicrobiae bacterium. Taxonomy (GTDB): domain Bacteria; phylum Verrucomicrobiota; class Verrucomicrobiia; order Methylacidiphilales; family UBA1321; genus JABDGH01. Next base: position 1,898,064 of record OY969777.1, on the reverse strand, counting down.
AGTATACTAAGTAAACGCGGTATGGCAAGTTTTTTTGTTTGTTTTTAGTCGGGTCGGTAAATTAGCGCTTCCATGCACAGCCGTGGAAAAAAACAGAATCTCCTGCGGATTACGTCAAAAAATCTTTCTTTGCATAAAGGGCTATTTCCCTGCTTTCTTAGAACGTGACTTTACAGGAAATTGCGAAGCTGACGCTGGCCGATGGAAGCGCGGTGAAGGCCGAGGTGGCCTGCCAGGTGGTGCGGGCGCGCGAGAACGTGACGAAGGCGGGCAAGCCCTATCTCGACGTCGAGATCACCGACGGCACGGCGACGGAGAAATTCAAGATTTGGGAGGACAGCGACGCCTACGAGTCCTTTCACGACCTCGACGATGGCGACTGCGTTCGGCTTGACGGCTCGTTTTGGCGAAATCAGTACGGGCTGAATGTCGACCGCATGCGCGTGCGCAGGCTGGAGAAGCAGGAGGCCGTGGAACTTTTCGCGGGCACGCCGGAACGCCGCGCGGCGCTGGAACGCGACTGGGCCGATGTCACCGCCATGGTGGCCGCCATCGAGGACCCGCGGCTGCGGCTCTTGTGCCAAACCTACCTTGACGAGTACGGCGAAAAATTCCGCCGGGCGGCTGCGGCGCGGGACTATCACCACGCGCGGCGCGGCGGTTTGCTCGAACACACGGCGCAGATGATGCGCGCGGGCGCGGCGCTCGCTCCGGTTTATCCGGGGCTGAACTGGGACCTCGTGCGCGCGGGCCTGCTCTTCCACGATTGCGGCAAGCTCTGGGAAATGGATTACCAGCCGCAGGGCTTCGTCAGTCCCATGACGACCATCGGCGAGCTGCTCGGGCACATCACGATCGGGATCGAGCTGGTTAACAAGCTCTGGCGCGGGCTCGAGTCCAACCCGGAATTCACAGCCTCCGTCCAGCCGCCGCGCGAACTGGTGCGCGAACATCTGCTGCATCTGATCGCCTCGCACCACGGGCAGAAGGAATACGGGGCGCCGGTGACGCCGCGCACGCCCGAGGCGTGGATGCTGCACCACATCGACAACATCGACGCGCATCTCGAAATGCTTTCGCAAACCTATGCCGAGAAGACGCAGCTCGCGCCGGGCATCTACGATTACCGCCGGCCGCTCGAAGGCCGCGCGGTGGCGCCGCTGCCGAAGTGGAGCGCGTAGCCGCGCTCGTAAGAGCGTGGAGGCGACAGGCCACCGCCGATGGACGCTTCCCTACGGTGGCGGCTGCGAGGTCAGCGCGAAACGGAGTTTCGCGAGGAACAGGAGGCGTTCCCAAGTGCAACTTGGGAACGAGAGAAGAAAGCGGAACTGATCCTTCGACAAGCTCAGGATGACGGAGTGTTTTTCACGCCCCCGCTTTCAGGCGCGAGGCGGGGGGCTTGCCGAGATATTCCTTTTCAAACTTTTTGAGCACGGCGAGGCGCGGATCGAAGGAGAAGAGTTCGGCGTAACGCGCCCAACTCACCAGGGTCTTGAACAGGTTCTTGGGCCGTTCGTTGGGGAAGAACTGGACGAGGTCGATGAGGACCCCCTCTTCGGTGATTTCCTTTTGTTCGGAATGCTCGATCTTGTCGAAGAGATACCGGAAGATTTTCAGTTCGAGCAGCAGGTCGTGCATCATCTTTTTGCGCTGTTTCAAATCGGCTTTTTGGAAGGCGATGCCGGCCGCGGTCAGGCGCACGGACTGGCCGGGCGTCTCGACCAGGTCGATCAGCTCCGCCGCCTTGATGACGGAGAGAAACGTGCTGAAATCTTTCTTCAGCCGCGTGGCCAGCGCGAAGATGCTTTCCGGTTCCGGGTGCAGCATTTGCACGAGGCCCATGACCTCGCCGAGGTTCACGCTGGGCAGGGGCGCGAAGGCCGCTTCCTCGGCGCCTTTCGGCGTGATGATTTCCGGTTCGGCGACGGAGGGTACGTCGTGGAGGACGGAGTTGGTCAGGATGGCGTGGATTTGCGCGACGAGTTGCTGAAAGGCGGGCGCGGAGGGATCGCGGGGGTAGGGGAGCGGGTTGGGCACGATTTTTTGCACGCGGCCCGGATTGGAGGCCAGCACCACGATGTTGCGGGCGAGGTAAACCGCCTCGACGATGTTGTGCGTCACGAGGACCAGGCTTTTGAACCCCGCGGCGGGATCCATGGCGATGCGTCCGATTTCATTGCGCAGCGTTTCGCCGGTCAGGACGTCGAGGGCGCTGAACGGCTCGTCCATGCAGAGAACTTGCGGTTCCATGATGAGGGCCCTTGCAATGCCAACGCGCTGTTTCATGCCGCCCGAGAGTTCCTTGGGCAGGACGTCCCCATAACCGTCGAGCCCGACCATTTCGATCGATTTCTGGAAGTGCTGCGCCCGTTCTTCCGGGCTGTAACTGGAGTTTTCCAGGCCGAGCAGGATGTTTTCCCTCACGGTCAGCCAGGGGAATAGGGCGAAATTCTGGAAGACCATGGCCACGCCGGGGTTCACGCCGGCCAGAGGCTCGCCCCGGTATTTCACCACGCCGCTGCTGGGCTGGATCAACCCGGAGAGGATGCGCATGATGGTTGACTTCCCGCAGCCGGAAGGGCCGAGCAGCGCCATGACGTCGTGTTCCTGGACGGTCAGGTTGATGTCATCGAGCACCTTCATTTTGTCTCCGGAACTCTCTCCGAAGGTCATGTTGATGCCGATTAGCTCAACGATGGGCGGGGCGGTCTGGGTGGTTGCGGCGGTCGTTGGCATGATTTTCAGAGGCTGTCCGAAAAATCGGCGCGGGTCACGCCGAAAGGTTTTTTTCCTGGCGGCGGGGGCCGGGCGGGAAGCCCTATTTTGAAGACGCGCGCCATGTCATGACATGGTAAACAAGAAAAATAGTGAGCCGCACCACTTGCTTAAGCTTGGCACCGATAATAGCATGTACTACTTTAAGTAACGTCAGATGCAATAAGGAAAGCTGTGGCCGCCAACGACGATTTTATTCTTGAGCTATTGATCAAGCACGGCTTGATCCAACCGTCCGAGCTGGAGGACGCACGCCGCGCGGTCGGTAAGAATGGGCACGGACCAGTGGAGGAATTGGTGCGCAACGGCCTGGTGACCGAGCTCGACATTCTGCGGACGACCGCCACCGAGGCCGGGGTGGACCTGCTGGAGAAGATCGATGCGGTGCCGGAGGAAGCGGTCAAGGCCGTGCCGCGGCAGCTCGCGTATCGGCTTGCGGCCATGCCGCTGCGCCTGGAGGGACGGCACTTGCAGGTGGCATTGGCGGATCCGTTCAATTTCGACGCCATCGACACCCTGAGCAAGGAATTGCGATTCGAGATCGACCTGGTGGTCGCGCCCGCGGACCAGATCGAACTGGCCCTCAAGCGCTATTACGGAAGCGCGAGCGAAATGGTGCAATCGCTCATTGGCACCTATTCGGGCGACAAACTGCAGGTCAAGAGCGGTCGAACGCCGGGGGAGGCGGAGCCGGAACACGAGGCCGGGGACGATGCCCACATCATTCGCCTGGTCAATCTCATGATCCTGGAAGCGCACCGCTTGCGCGCCAGTGATATTCACCTCGAACCGTTGGAGAAGCGCCTGCGGTTGCGCTATCGCATCGACGGCGTGCTCCAGGTCATGACCGATCCGCCGAAGAAGCTCCAGGCCGCCATGGTCAGCCGCCTCAAGATCATGTCGAACATGAGCATCGCGGAAAAACGCCTTCCGCAGGATGGCCGCATTCAAATGCGCACCCCCGACGGAAAGACCAACATTGATCTGCGCGTCTCCACCATCCCGACCAACCACGGCGAATCGATCTGTCATGCGTATTCTCGACAAGACGAGTCTCACGCTCGGGCTGACGGAACTCGGCTACCTCTCCGACGATCAGGTCACGATGGAGAAGATTCTCGCCCTGCCCGATGGCATCTTTCTGGTCACGGGCCCGACGGGTTCGGGCAAAAGCACGACGCTTTACGCCTGCCTCAACATCATGAACAAACCGGATCGCAAGATCATCACGGTGGAAGATCCGGTCGAATATCAGCTGACGGGAATCAACCAGGTGCCGGTGAACGTGGACGTGGGCATGACCTTTCCCGCCGCGTTGCGCGCCATGCTGCGGCAGGCCCCGAACATCATCATGGTCGGTGAAATTCGCGATTTGGAAACGGCCAGCATCGCCATCAACGCGTCGCTCACCGGCCATCTTGTCTTCAGCACCCTCCACACCAATGACGCTCCCAGCGCGGTCACCCGCCTGGTGGACATCGGCGTCAAAAAATTCCTCGTCGCCTCGTCGGTCCGGGCGATCATGGCGCAGCGGCTGGTCCGGCGCATCTGCCCCAATTGCACCGAGCCCTACGTGCCGACCGAGGTGGAGATGCGCGGCCTCAACCTGAAGCCCGACCAACTCGAGCAGGCGAACTTCCGAAAGGGCCACGGGTGCGACAGGTGCCGCGGCACCGGATACAAAGGCCGCATGGGAATCTTTGAAATCTGCGTGCTCGACGATGAAATCCGCCGCATGGTCAACGAAGGCCTGGGCGTGTCGGTGATTCGGCAACGGGCGCGCGATCTGGGCATGCGCACCCTGCGCGAAGACGGCATCCGCAAGGTCCTGGCCGGAATGACCACGCCCGACGAAGTCATCACGGCGACCATGGGAGACAAGGAGTAGAACTTTTATCGAAAGCAGCCATGAACCCTGAAATGCTTCTCTCCTTCCTCCGGGACAACGGGGTCATCGACGAATTCCAGTTGAGCGATCTGCGCGACGAACAATCGCGCACAGGCAAGAGCATCGAGGAAGTGGTGGCCAACAGCGGAGTGATTCGCTTGACCGATCTTTACCAAATGGTCGCCCAAGCGCTGGGGTCGGAGGTGGTGGATGTGGCGACGATGGAATTCCCGCCCGAGCTGCTCAGCCTCGTGCCGCCGCAGACGGCGCGCCTCCAGGGCGTCCTGCCGTTGGATTTCGACGGCCATGTCCTGCGGGTGGCGGTGGCCAATCCCCTGGACCCGAACGTGGTCGACAACCTTCGCTTCTCCACCCAGAAGGACGTCATGATTTACGTCGCGCCCGCGGCGCAGATATACTCGATGATCGAACGCTTCTACGGTTCGGAAATTTCCGACATGGAAGAAGTGCTGGCCAGCCTGGCCGGCGACGCCGCCAAGACCAGCCCGGGAGACGTGGTGGACATCGAGGGCGCCTCCTCGGCCCCGATTGTCAAGTACGTCAACACCGTCCTGGCCCAGGCCATCCAGGCGCGGGCCAGCGACATTCATTTCGAGCCGTTCGAGAATGAATTCAAAATCCGCTACCGGGTGGACGGGGCGCTTTACGAAATGTCTCCGCCGCCACGATCCCTGGCCACGGCCATCGCCTCGCGCATCAAGGTCATGTCCAATTTGAACATCGCGGAGCGCCGCGTCCCGCAGGATGGACGCATCCAGACCACCATGGCCGGACGCCAGGTTGATTTGCGCGTTTCCACCCTTCCGACGCAATTTGGCGAAAGCATCGTGCTGCGCGTGCTGGACCGGTCCGTGGTGAAGCTGGACCTCGCCGCGATCGGGTTGCCGCCGCGCATTTACGATTACATCTGCGCGGTCATCGAAAAGCCCAACGGCATTTTCATCGTCACCGGGCCGACCGGTTCCGGCAAGACCACAACGCTCTACGCCTGCCTCAACCGGATCAATACCACGGACACCAAGCTGCTCACGGCCGAGGAACCGGTGGAATACGAACTGGAGGGCATTCAACAGGTGCCGATCCAGGAATCCATCGGGCTGACCTTTGCGCGCTGCCTGCGGGCCTTCCTGCGGCAGGACCCCGATCGCATCATGGTCGGGGAAACGCGCGATCTGGAGACGGCGCAAATCGCCATTCAAGCATCGCTGACGGGCCACCTCGTTTTCACCACGCTCCACACCAACGATGCGCCGGGCGCCGTGGCGCGTCTCATTGACATGGGAGTGGAGCCCTTCCTCATCGCGTCCAGTCTCGAAGGCGTGCTGGGGCAGCGGCTGGTGCGCAAAATTTGCACGGGCTGCAAGACGCCTTATGAGCCGAGCGAGGCCATTCTCCGGCAGATCGGCCTTTCCGTCCACGATTTGGGGGATAAAAATTTCTATTATGGAACAGGCTGCGAGCAATGCAACAAAACCGGGTACAAGGGCCGCAAGGGCATCTATGAACTGCTCGACATCACGGAGCCGATTCGCGAACTCATCGCGCAGCGCGCGCCTTCCGTCGTCATCCGGCAGAAGGCCATCGAACTGGGCATGACCACGCTCCGCTCGGACGGTTTGCGCAGCATTTTTGAAGGTGACACCACGATCGAGGAAGTCCTGAAATATACTTAGACGCCAACGCAGCCACCCCCTCCCTATTATGCCCAAATTCTCTTACACGGCGGTCGATGCCCGCGGCAAACAAGCCAACGGGTTCGTTGAAGCGAACGACCAGAACGATGCCATCACGCAGATACGGCAGCTCGGCTTTTATCCGCAACGGCTGGATGAAGCCAAGGAAGAGGAGGAGGAGGCCGTCAGCGCGGAGGGCAAGCCCGCGGCCAAAAAAAAGAGGGGGGCAAAAGTCAAATCCAAAATTCTCACGATTTTTACCCGGCAACTGGCCACCCTCATCGAGGCCGGCCTGCCCTTGATGCGGAGCCTCAACACCCTGGCCAAGCAGGAGCGCAATCCCGTCATGCGCGCGACCATGGCCCAACTCGCCGCCGCCGTGGAGAGCGGCGGCACCTTTTCTGAGGCTTTGGCCCAGCATCCGCGCATCTTTGACAAGCTCTACGTCAACATGGTCAAGGCGGGCGAGCTTGGAGGCGTGCTCGAAATCGTTCTGAACCGGCTGGCCGAATTTCAGGAAAAATCGCAAAAAATCAAAGGCAAGGTCATGGCGGCGATGATTTATCCGGTGGTCGTGCTGGTCATTGCCGCGGTGATTCTCTCCTTCCTGCTCGTTTTCATTGTTCCGAAATTTCAGCAAATCTTCCACGGACGCCCTTCCGGGCAAGCCGCTTCCCGGAGTCACCTTGTTCGTGATCGCGTGCAGCGATCTCTTGGTCTCGAGGTGGTATCTTGTGGTCGGCGGGATCGCGCTTGTGGTCTTTGGTTACAAAACCTTGGCGAGCATGCCTGCGGGAATTGTCTTCCTGGACCAGATTGCGTTGAAGATTCCGGTTTTTGGGGATTTGAGCTGCAAAACGGCCATTTCCCGCTTTGCACGCACCTTGGGAACCTTGATCAGCAGCGGCGTGCCCATTCTCCAGGCGTTGAATATTACCCGTGATACGGCGGGCAATGTCATCGTGGCCAATGCGATCAACAAGATTCATGATAGCGTGAAGGAAGGCGAATCGGTCGTGGGGCCGATGGAATCCTCCGCCATTTTCCCGCCGATGGTGACGAGCATGGTGCAGGTGGGTGAGGAAACCGGCCAATTGCCGGACATGCTGGTCAAGGTGGCCGACGTCTATGAAGCCGAGGTGGATAACGTCGTCACCGGCCTGACCAGCATTCTCGAGCCCATCATGATCGTGATGCTGGCGGTGATTGTCGGCACCATCGTCATCGCGCTCTTCATGCCCATGGTCGGCCTTATCACCGGCATGAGCGAGCAGACCGGCAAATAAAAATCCGCGGGGGGGGGGGGGGGGCCGGGCGTGGTCGCGGAATGCCGCCGCCGACGGGAGGCGGTGGCGCGGAACCACGCTCCTGCGAGCGCGGCTACACGCCCAAATTGAGCTGGCGGTTGGAGTCCGCATCTTGTCTCCGGACCAGCTCGACGATGCGGTCGACCTGCACGTGGTCCTGGATCAGCTTCTGGACAACTCCGATCTTGTCGCGGTCTCCCACCTCGATTTTCACCGTCATATGGCCGATGCTCGTCGTGGCGCGGGAGACGTCCGCCGTGGTGGAGATGAAAGGAATGGAGCGTTCGCGGATCAACTGCATCACGCTTTCAGGCGGAAGAATGCCGTCGGTGAGGACCACGCCCGCCAGATGACCGCGAGCGGGGGGGTGAACTCCTCGTTGAGGACCATCATGATCAGGTCTTCACGGTCGCCGGGAGTGATGATGAGCGTGCCGGGTTGGAGCAGGCTTGCGGCATTGCGGCAGGACATCGCCCCGACTCCGATTCGGGACACCCTTCTGCGTTTGTGCTGGGCGCCGGCGATGAATTGGCCTTTGAGGCGCAGGCAGGCTTGATTGACGGTGGGCTTGTGGAGCTCCGTATGCAGGGGAATCATGCCGAGCAGCGGCAGCCCCATCTTGGCCAGGCCGAGGGTGGCGTACTCCTTGAGCATGGCCATTTTCTCCGGAACGACCTTGTTGATGATCGCGCCGATGACTTCCACGCCCTGCTTTTCGAAGAGCGCCATGTTCAGGCTTATCTCATCGATCGGCCGGCCGATCCCGCCGCGGCTGACAATGATGACCTTGCTTTGGAGGAGCTTGGCGACCTTGGCATTCGAGAGATTGAACACACTGCCGACGCCGGCGTGCCCCGTGCCCTCGATGATGACGAAATCCTTTTCCCAAGCCGCAATATCAAACGCCGTGCGGACCCGGTCGTGCAGTTGATGCGTGATCCCGCCGGAAAGGTAGCGGCGGGTGAAGTCCGGCTCGACCGCGATCGGGCTCATGGCCTTCAGGGGCGTGCGGGGGTGATAGGTTTCGTTGATCAGGACGGTGTCCTCATCGATCTTGGCGCCCTCGATTTCCACGAAACGCTGGCCCACCGGTTTGATATATCCGATGCGGGGGAAGCGTTCCTGGAGCGCGGCGAACAGGCCGACAGACATGGTCGTCTTGCCGTCATCCATCCGCGTCGCCGCCACGAAGATGCGGGGAGTGATCGTGTTTCGCAGAACCAACTCGGGGCGGGGCGGACAGGGTTCGAGAAAAATGGAGTCGGCCATACTCAAGGCGATAGATGCGGCCCCATTACGCCGCTTTCCCGCAGGAATGAAAAGGCAATAGAGACGAATTCTCGCGGCCGCGCCCGAGGGGGCGTGGCGGTTGAGGGATTGAAACCAACGCGCAACGCCCGGCCATAACGCCGGCCACCGCCGGGGAACGTGTTCCCATGGCGGCGGCTACGGGGTCAACGAACCCGAGGGGGCGGTTTCGTAGCGGCCGGCGCCCTGTTCGGGATAGAGCCTGCGATATTCAACGGCCTGCAAGCTCACAATGGCCGCCACTCCGACGATCTCGTGGACGCTGGCGCCGCGGGACAGGTCCGCCGCCGGCTTGTCGAGGCCGAGCAGGATTTGTCCGTACGCTTCACCGCCCGCCAGCCGGTGCACAAGTTTCACCGCGATATTGCCCGAATTCAGGTCGGGGAAAACCAGGACGTTGGCCTGGCCGGCGACGGGGCTTCCGGGCGCCTTGATGTCGGCGATTTCCTTGATCAGCGCCGTGTCGACCTGGAGTTCGCCGTCGACTTCCCCCGGCTGCTTCTTCTCGAAGAAGAGCTGCTTGGCCATCGCGGTGGCCGCCACGATTTTTTCCGTATCCTGCGTTTGGGCCGAGCCCTTGGTCGAATAGGACAGCATGGCGACGCGCGGGGTGGCGCCCGTCAATTGGCGAAAGAGCCGTGCCGATTCGAGGGCAATGACGGCGAGTTGGTCAACGGTGGGATTGGGGATGACGCCGCAATCCGCAAAAGCGAACAGGCCTTTTTCACCGCGCTCGACATTGGGCACCTGCAGCAGGACGCACGACGCGATCGACTTGATTCCGGCCAGGGGCTTGATGAGTTGAAAGAGGGGCCGGAGGATGCTCCCCGAGTTCGATGCGGCGCCTCCGACCAGGCCGTCGACCTGTCCGTTCTGGAGCATCAGGGCGCCAAAATAATTCGGGTTCGTCACGATTTTGCGCGCGTCGGCCTCCGCGATGCCCTTGTAGCGGTTGAGGCTCGCGAGACGTTTGACGAAAAGCGGCAGGTCTCCCGCCGTCTCCGGATCAATGATGAGGATTTTTTTGAGGGAAACCCTGGCCTTTTGAGCCTCGGCCTCGATTTCATCGCGTTTGCCCAAGAGCACGGCAACCCCCAGCTCGAGATGCACGAATTCCGCGGCGGCGGTGAGGATGCGCGGCTCGCTCCCCTCGGGAAAAACGATCCGTTTCGGATGATTGCGAAGCTTTTGGAAGACGCTTTCGATGAATTTCATGGGTAAGAAAGAGGGGCCGCGGGGGTCGTCTAGGCGACCGGGACGGCGGGTGATGGATTAGATCCGGCGCGAAAGCAGTGGATTTTTCATGCCAATTAAGGACGGGAGTTTAAGCGTTGGCGCGAGGGCTGTCGAATCTTGATTTCATGTCTGTTTGTCGTTGGACAGCATCTAATACCGTTTCATCGTCGGCTCGACCTGGACGGCCCAGGCATCGATGCCCCCGGTGAGGTTTAAGACGTTGGCGAAGCCCCGGGCCTTCAAATAGTCCCGTGCCCGGCCCGAGCGCACGCCGTGGTGGCAATAGAGAATAAGGGGCTCATCCGGTGAAAGCTCCGCTCCGGCGCGCTGCTGAAACTGGCTGAGCGGGATCAATTCGGCCCGGGGCAGGCGAGCCACGGCCCATTCGTCCGCTTCGCGGACATCGATGAGACGAAAGGCTTCCCCCCGGTCAAGACGGGCTTTGAGTTCGGTCGGGGTGATGTTCATAAGGACTTCAATAAGAGAATGTTCGCCGGGAGACGGGGATGCAAGTTTTCATATCGAGCTTATCCGGCTTACTTAGGGAAAAGCTCGTTGTCACGCGAAAGTAACAAAGCGCGGGCTTGCCCTGATTTCCGAATCGGCTAGATATGTTAGTTGCACGAGTGGTAAACAGGACGGGGCTTTTTTCTCTATGCAACACAAGATCATGGTGGTGGATGATGAAGCCGACGTGATTGACATGCTGGTCATCAACCTTCGTGCGGCCGGGTTCCAAGTCATCGCGGTGGAGGATGGAGCGACGGCCCTGATGAAAGTGCGCAGCGAGTCGCCCTCTCTCATTATCCTCGACCTGATGTTGCCCCGGATGCCGGGGCTGGAGATTTGCAAGGTGCTCAAAAGCGACATCGCCACCCGCCACATTCCCGTCATCATGCTCACGGCCAAAGCCGAGGAAGTGGACAAGATTGTCGGGTTGGAACTCGGCGCGGATGATTATGTCACCAAGCCCTTCAGCCCACGCGAACTGATCCTGCGCGTCAATCGCTCGTTGCGCCGCGGCAAGGATAAAGTCGCGGGGGTGGAAAAAATGGCCATCGGCGATCTCGTGCTCGACCACACCCGGCATGAGGTCCTGGTGAAAAGCAGGCCGGTTGATCTGACGGCGACGGAATTCAGGCTGCTGGCCCTGCTCATGGAGCGGCGCGGGCGGGTGCAGGGCCGCGATAGCCTTCTCAACGACGTTTGGGGTTATGAAAGCGTCATCGACACTCGCACCGTCGATACGCATGTGCGGCGCCTCCGCGAGAAACTCGGCCCGCTGGCCAGTTACATCGAAACGATCCGCGGTGTGGGGTATCGCATCAACGAGGGTGAGATGGCTTCACCCCCCATGATGGCAATCAGTTGACAGCTTCCAGGGACGGCGGCCTCTGCCGTCCCATTTCTTTGGGGGAGATCGTCCCTGCCTGTGCGATGCCTTACCGCTTTCCGTCGAGGAGTTCGTAGAGGCGCTGGGCGGATGGCGGCAGGGGGACCCGGCCCTCGAGAATGTCCCGGACGTGGGTGTGTTCGCCGTAGGCATCCTTGTTGATTTCGGTCTTCACTTCAATCGAGCTTCCACCGAAAGTGGCGCCGCCGAAAAGACCGCCCGAGTCCCGATAAACCAGGACGTCGCGCCGTTCGAGATCGCGGGTCGATTCGCTTTGCACGCCGGTATCGGGGCCTGCGGTGCCGGTGGCCGTGGCATCCCACTTCATCTTGCCTTCACCGACGAACTGCCCGATGGCCCGTTCCGTGTTAAGCACGATGATGTAGCTGATGCTGGAGAAACCGAGTTGCGCTCCGACGCTTGCGCCGCTGATGTTGAACGCGGAGGGCGCCCGCCAGACGGGGGCGGGGCCGCCCAAATGCCGGATCAGAACGATGCCTTCTCCGCCCTGGCCGCCAATGCCGATTCCGCCCTTGATGATCGTGCAAATGGCCACGCCCCTGGCATTCTGAAGAATCTCCGCGGGGATGGGATCGTCGGAACCCTGTCTCTTCTCCACAATTCGCGTGGCGTCATGGATCCGTTCCTCCATGTCGGCGGCGCGGATGAACAGCGTGGAAGCAAGGAGGAGGGCGAGGGAGGTCGAAAGAAGGAATTTCATGTTTTTGTTGGGGTTGTCGTAGCGAGCATCTTAGGCCGTGTTTTCAAAATTGGGCAAGGCCTTCGTTGCGGGCAGCCGTCGGCCCTCTTTCGAGAACGATCATGCAATAATGCAATGAAGGTTAGCGGGCCGGGATCCTCGGGACCTGTTTCGATCGGCTCGGCCAACTCTTGCTTTTATCTCGATGCCTTCGGGACAGTTCCAGCCGATCCACTACGGAACGAATGGACGCGGGGTTGCCGTCTCGACGGGAACCGTGATCGTTTGCGATCCCAATCCTTCGCCCGATACCGTGACGATCACCGATCCCGAGCCCACGGACGTTTGAACGATGCCCAGAACCAATCCGTTGAATAGGGACCGATCCGGCCCCTTATCCGATTCATGACAGCTTGGATCCCCGTTTCCCACCCCGATCAAGGTTCCGGTTCCCTTCACGTCGAAGTGGATGAGTTTGTTCGCTGTCGGCACGAACCGGCCCTTGTCATCAAGCGCTTCCACCTTCACCAAAGCCACATCCTCACCGTCTCCCTTGAGACTGGTCCTATTGGCGGTCACGCGCAGCGCCGAGGCGGGATTGGTCGTTTCAATCGTCTCGGTCTTAGCAAGTTTTCCGTCTTTGTAAGCGGTCGCGACGATACTGCCGGATGCGTACGGGATGTTATCCCACTCCAAATGATGCAGCGGTTTTACCTGTTGCTTGCCTTGACTGACTCCATTGACCGTCAATTCGACTTCGTCGAGATTCGATTCCGCGCAGATATTGATCGGTTTTTCCTCTGTTTTGAAAGAGACGCTCGAATCTCCGACCAGGTCGGCAAACTCGGGCTTGAGCGGAGTCAGCCGCACTTCGGAACCATCGGGCTTGATCTCCACTTCCTGACGGCACGCCATATCGTAGGTTTCGACTGTTTTTGTTGGGTCCTTTGGATCCGGTTTCTTGTTCGATTTATCCAAAATGACCTGCAGGGTGTGGAAATCCCCATCATCGTAAATCGCAAAATCGGCAGCGCCGTCTTTGGTTCTGACGAATCCCAACTTGGATTTCTCGGACCAGAATTCGACTTGGGGAAGATTGGTTTTTACTTTCACCTGTAACATCCGATGGCTGACCTGATTCCAGTTCCAATGCGGGTAGAGATGCAAAACGGGTTCCTTGGTCCACCATGCCTTGTAGTAATAGTAGATATCCTTCGGGAAGCCGCAGGTGTCGAGAATCCCAAAGTGGGAACTGATACAGGGCCATCCGTAGGGGGTCGGCTCTCCCCGATAATCAAATCCAGTCCACACAAACGCACCGCCCACCCATGAGGAACGCACCGGCTTTTTGTCGTCCGGCTTGCCGGGGGCACTTTGATAGAAGTTCCACCACCCCTGCGCCGTTGAGCCCCAGCCTGGAACGTAGGCATCATAACCCGTGAGATACCCCTTGGCTTTGTCTTCAAAATAAAGTCCGCGGGTGGTTAGGGTACTTGCCTCTTCCGTAACGATATATTTCCGATCCGGATAGGTTTCATGATACCGGTCCATTCCGCCCCAGAGTTTGCAGTAATTGATTCCCGACACATCCAAGACCGTGGTAAAGCCCGATTTATCGTTGCCGTGATTGATGGCCAGCGTACATTGCCGGGAGGGATCCAGCTCATGCGCCTCGTCCTGGAGATTCTTGCAGATTTGCGCGCCCTCTTCTGAGCCCTGCAACCTCATTTCCTCGTTACCAAGGGACCAGATCACCACGCACGGATGGTTCCGATCGCGCAATAGCATCGCCTTAAGATCAGCACGAGGTTCCGCGTAATCTCCAAATCGACGGTTTTCGTCCATGACCATGATTCCCTGCCGGTCACATTCGTCCAAAACCTCCTCATTCGGTGGGTTATGCGACATTCGCCATCCGTCGGCGCCGATCTCCTTGATCATGGCCGCACGATATTCTTGTATCCGGTCCGGAACCGCCGCCCCCACGCCAGCAAAGTCCTGGTGATTGCACACCCCTTTGATGAACCGGTGCTGACCGTTGAGCGAAAATCCAGTCTGGGCTGAGAAGTCGACCGTTCGAATTCCAAACGGAGAGGTGTACTCGTCCGTCTTCGCTCCTCCAGCTTGAATTTGCGAGATGAGTTTGTACATGTGGGGCGTTTCGGGGGACCAGAGTTTCGGACTCGCCACCTGCACCTGCTGCTTCACCACCTGCGTTGTGCCTGGCTGCGGAGCGACATCGATCGTTGCAGTCCCAACAGATGCCCCGGCCTCGTCATACACCGTTGAGGTGAGTTGGCCCGAGGCATTTCCCGCCCCGCTGTTTTCAACCGTTGTTTCAATCGAAACCGTCGCCGCATCGCCATCGACCTTGGAGGTCACATAGGTTCCCCAGTGGGCAACGTGGACTGGCCCGGTCTTGATCATCCAGACATGCCGGTAAATCCCGGCACCCTCATAAAACCAGCCTTCGTTATTCGAGGCATCAACCCGGGCGGCCAGTTCGTTCCTGCCGCCGTAGTTCAGCGCCTTCGAAACATCGTAGGAGAACGGGGTGTATCCGCTGGCCATCCGCCCCAGACAGTGCCCATTGAGCCAAACCAACGTGTTCCGGTAGGCTCCGCCGAATTCGATCCAAATTGTCCGCCCCTGATCCGATGGCGGAACCGAAAAAGCACGTCGATACCAGCCAATCGTTGTTCCCTGTAGGGAATTCAGATCACGGGATCCTTTTCCTGTGTTGGCGTCCGCCCGGAACGGCAAATCGATGGCCCAATCGTGCGGAAGTTTTATCGATTGCCACTGGGAATCATCAAAGTCGGGCTGCACATAACTCACTTTTCCCCCCAGGTTTGTGGTCGCCTCATCCAGCCGTTTGGCCGCAAGATCCATTTCCTTCTGCGCCGAGCCACCGCCTTGCTTGGAGAGATCACTTTCCGCGTACTTGAACAGATCACCGGCGTCCGCTGGATCCTTCAGTGTAAACTTCCAGTTCAGATCCAACAGCAGTTTTTCACGCGGACTCGTCTCAGCCGGGGCAAAAGGGGACATGACAATTCCGCACAGCAGAAGCGCTGAACGGATCGATAAGCGGAAATAAGCTTTCATCTGAAGCAGCACACCAACCCTCGACAAAAGTGTCCATGACTTTTTTTGGTAAATAATTTATTGCACTAATTAACTAGGGCTGTTGCTAGTGTCTAATTGCATAAGTTAGAGATAGTATTACGCAACTGGCTGCCTTTGACTTCCCGTTTGCGCCAGCGAAACGGTTTGGGCTGCTGGTTGTGTTTGGCGACGAAGGCGAGGATTTTGTCGCGCAGGCTTTCCTTGGTCGGGAAGCTGGCACCGCGCAGGGCCTGGCGCGTCAGCAAACCGAAAAAGACTTCCACCAAGTTGAGCCAACTGGCCGAAGTCGGGGTGAAGTGGAAGCTCACCCGGCCCTCGTAGCGCTCCAGCCAGTCGGCGTTCTTCTTGTGGGTGGAGTAGTTGTCGAGGATGACGTGGATTTGCCGGTCGGCGGAAACCTCCGCCAAAACCTCGTCCATGAACTGCCGGAAGTCCTCCCGCTTCTTGGTTTCGGTCGTCTTGGCGTGGACATGACCGCTGGCCACATCCAGGGCCGCAAAGAGGTTGACCGTACCGTTGCGCTTGTAGGTGCTTTTGATCCCATGCACAACTTTGCCATCGCTGGTTTTGACGTAACCGCAGGGCCGGGTCAGGGCCTGGATCGACGGTTTTTCATCCACGCTCAGCACCAGGGCGTTGAGCGGCGCGTTGAGATAAAGTCCGATGATGTCGGTGGCCTTCAGGGCGAACTGCGGGTCCGTGCTCACGCACCAACTGCGCTGCCGGGCCAGACAGATGCCTTCGGCGCGTAAAATCCGCCAGACCTTGTGCCGACTCACTCCCAAAGCTTCGGCCACCAGCGCACCATCCCAACAACCCCTCTCGGGCGGCGGCGGTTCTTCGAGCTTTTTAAGGATGCGGTCTTTAAGCCCGGCGTCGTACGTGGCGGGCTTGCCCGAGCGCGGGCGATCCCGCAACCCGCGCAAGCCTTCCCGCGCGAAGCGACCGCGCCATAACCCGACCCGAGCAGGCGTCCGTCCCATCAAGGCGGCAATTTCCTGGCTGGGCTTGCCTGCCAAAGCATAAAGAACGATCTGCGCCCGCTCCACCAGCCTTGCTTCTTCCCGGCGACTTCGACTCAGACGTTCCAGTTCTCTGCGATCTTCCGCAGAACACTCCACCACAGGGGCATGTCGGCTCATGCCAAGAGCTTACTTACTTATTGTCAGTTATGCAACTAAACACTAGCTCTTCCGGCTTACACTGCGTCCCAGTAACCACGCCAGCGGGGTCTCAGCAATTCGCGGCCGAAGAATAAAATGACGAACATGATGAGGCCCGGCGCGACGAGCGATACACCCAGGATGGACAGGGGATCGGTCAGTCCGAACGTTTGAGGAGACAGATTACTGAAGAGTTGGTTGATTTCATTTTGCATGACTCGTCTTTTCGCAATGTTGGTGCCAGCACGAAAAGTGATTCTTGAGACGGGAGGGTAACGGGCTGCGGACGGGACGGTTATCGGGAGTCTTTTTCAGAGGTAAAACGAGCCGGTTCGAGTTTTTTTATGCGATAAATGAAAACGTCGATTGGGAAATTCATGTCGTCCCTAAAAGCATAAAATCGGCCATTTATTGCCTATCATCTTGCGCGTAAGCGGCAAAATATGCCCACCCGGAGCTAGCCGAATACTATTTTTGGGTAGCGATGTGATCTTGTCGCAACAGAAGCGTTTGAAAGACACAGCGTATACCCTTTCCCAACGCTATTGGTACTGATCGCCCGCCATCGGGCAGCCCGGCAACGACAGGCGTGCCTGTGTTGTCCGGGTGGCCGAAGGCCACAAGAAGCCACCCAAGAATGATGGAGTTAAGCTGACGTGCAGACGCGGCTGGCTGCTTCTTGTGCGCGACGCGCACCCGGACAACAAGTTGTCCGGGCTACCCGACGCAATAGTATCATTATCGCCAAGAAGTGGTCTTATCCCGCGCCGCGCCGGCATTGGATTTAGGATTCAAGGCGAAAAATTGCTTTCGGCGTGACCTGCGCCCACTTTCCAGACACCTTCATGACCTCGGGCCATGCCTAAAAGGATATCTCGGTTTCTATTGCCGGCAGCTTTTTTAGTTTCCTCGGTTTGCGCCGCAAGGGCCGGAGCAATCATCGAGGGTGATACCGGCGACGCCATGGTGGATCAGACGGCGGTTAATGATGCCGCTTATTCCACCACCTACGATCTGAACGTCGGCGCCCTTTACGGCGGGCAAATTAGCGCGATGGTGGAAGCCTTTCCGCTTCCTTATCTGGCGCCTGGCCAGCAGGTCACGGGCGTGACCATTTCCTTTTATCTGGAGCAGGTGAACTCGTCGCCAACCTATAACGTGCGGCTTTATGGGTTGAATCGGGTAAATGCGGGCAATCCGGCGCCTTTGCTCTCCGACGGGTTCGAGGGAACCAACGATGCGTCAAACACGCTTCTGGATGCCACATTCGTCACGCCGGCGACCGCGGTCAATCAGGCTGTCACGTATTCGGGAAGCAACCTGGTTGATTTCATTCAAAATCAATACGCGAACCCGGCATTCTCCGGCATGGATCTCAGTAATTCCCGGTATATCTTTTTTCGTCTTGGTCCTGACGGCGCTCAAGCGGGCGGCGGATTCTCCAACTACCAATTCGCCTCCGCCCGCAACCCCGCGCGCGGTTATCATCCCACGCTGACGCTGACTATTTCCAATGGGATCGCCAATCAGGCGGGACGGCTCCAATTTTCCTTCAACCTCCCTCAAGCCGCGACGACGAGCGCGGGCGTATATAATACCTCAACGGGGGACTTGATACGGACGTTATGGAATAATATTCGATATCCACAAGGAGTGAATGACGGGGCTTGGGATGGAAAGGACGACGGCGGCAATGCCGTGGCGACAGACGGCGATTATCGGATTAAATTAATTTATCATAATGTCCAATACGTATGGGAGGGAATGATTGGCAATACGTCCGCGAGCCAATCCGGCGCGAATGTCTATCATGCCTTTGGAAAGATCCACGATATGTCTGTCTCGGGAAGCACGGCCTTCCATGCGGTGGGATACAATGAGCAGCAAAATCCCTTCAATACCTTTACGGTGGGGAATCCTCAAGCGCCCGCCGGAATGCAATTGGGCGGCAACTTTGGCGATTGCTTCTCTTGCATCTATTTCGTGACCTCTGACGCCGCGCGCAGCTATTGGGCCAAAGTTGCCGGGGGAGTGGCCGCCTCTGACACCTATGTCATTGGCATTAATAATGGCGATAATTCATTTTATGCTTTTCCTCGGGGAACCGCCCCTTCCGGCTCGAACCAAAAGTACGCCAGTTGTGTCGATTTCGACGCGACACCCAATCAGGCCAATCCGGCTTCCGGATTAGCCGTTCAAAAATCCGGCAACGGACTTTTTGTCAGTCATGAGAACCTCAACCTCGTTCGCGTTTTTGACAAGGTGCAGGGAAATTTTCTCGGCAGTTTCACTGTGCCAAACCCGGGCCGCCTGGCTGCGACGGCAAACGGAGATGTCTGGGTCATTTCGAATGCCGCCGCGCCGGCCGTGCTGCGATACGCTTTCGCGAAGGGGACGGCGACCTTAAAGCAGACAATCACAGGCCTGATTCATCCGGCTGGATTGGGCGTGTCGGCGGACGATGCACTCCTTCTTGTGAGCGATGGCGGGGATAGCCAGCAGATCAAGGCCTTTAACAATGCGACAGGAACCGCTGTCTGGACTTACGGAACGCCCGGAGGCATGGCCGCGAACGGCCCCAACATCACCACCCACGCGTTTAATTTTAATGCCCAGGTGGCCAATCGCAACAGTTTTAGCAATGAGGCGTTTATCGCCTTCCAGCCCGACAACACCTTTTGGGTCGAAGATGGCGGCAATGGGCGCGTGTTGCATTTTAGCATTAACGGCAAGACCCCCGTTTACATCGATCAGATTGCATATATAGACGCTTCTTATAGATCAACCGTGGATCTCACGGATGCGACGCGGGTTTTTAACCAGTTTATGGAATATTCCGTCAATTATGCGCTGCCTCCGGGAGGGACCAATGGGTCTTGGAAGATGGTGAAGAATTGGTCGGTTGGATTGCCAAACGACAGCGCTCGCGGCTATTTTGGTTTAAGGAATGGATTTGATAACGTTGTCACTTTGTCCAACGGGCATACGTATGGTTTATTGCGCGATACGATCACCAAAAGGGCGGACTTGTTCGAATTGCCGGCAAGTGGGCCCGCACGGTTTACTGGAGCATCCTTTAACAATAGTCCTCGTATTTATGCCGATGGCTCACTTCGTTTTAACGCAACCAATGGTAATAGTACGAGTCTTAGCTTCTACCTGCAGCCGTTGACCGGTTTTGATTCCGGCAATAATCCGATATGGGCTTCATCGACGCCAATAGCCAGGATAGCCTTGACTCCCGATTCTCCCAGGCCTTGGGTCACCTTTCCGATGCGCACGGAGATAACTTCCAGTCATGTCATAGTTGATTTTGACGGAAATCAGGCCCATGCGGGATATCACCTGGGTGGAATTCCAGTTGGAGGAAATGCTTTCCTATGGCTTGCAAGCCCTGGCACCACCAAATCTTATACGGGCTGGTTTCCTCAAGATGGACGTTTCGATATTGGCAATGGCGTCCAATACGCGGGCAACCATGCCATGGCGCTCGGGCGAAATATTATCTATGGCTACCATGGTGAATTGTGGCAAGGCGGCGAAGCCAGCCAATGGGTGAATTTCCTGGACAATGGCTTGATGGTGGGGCGATTTGGCGTGTATGGAAACTCCGGCACGACTTACTCGACTATAAACGGCTTCGCCGGAAACTCTTTTTCTCCAACCTTGGTTTATGGGCCCGATGGAAATGCTTATCTTTATCACAATGATGAATCCAATCATGGGGGCACGGTCAGGTGGCGTATTGACGGATGGAATGGAATCACGGAACTGGACGCCACCGCCAGGTTGGGCGCGATCGCCAACTTATCCGGCGCATTTAAACCCGCCGGCAATTCCGGAATTCCCAAAATTCGATAAAGAACGGGCTACGTTTTTTTCGGCGGGTTTGTTAGAACTTGGGGAGCATGACGAATTCGTCCCTGCAAAAAGCCCCGGCGCGGGGACTGCGGCTATTGAACGTCGCGTCGTCGATCGACCCGGCGGCCGGAGGAATTGCCGAGTCCATTCTGCGTCTGAGCAAGGCGGTCATGAGTTTGGGACACGACGTGGAGATCGTCAGTGTCGATGCTCCCGACAACGCGTGGAAAGAGAGCCTTCAGGTTCCCGTTCACTTGAAAGGCCCCGCTCGCGGCCCGCTGGAATACTCTTGGGACTTCAATCAGTGGCTCTTGCAAAACAGCGGAAGATTCGATGCGATTATCTCCCACGGGATCTGGCGGTACAACTCGCGCGCCACCCGCCGGGCGGCCCGGTTTGCCGGACGGCCCTATTTTGTTTTTCCCCACGGAATGCTCGATCCCTGGTTCAAGCGCTACTATCCCGTGAAGCATTTAAAAAAGTGCGTCTTCTGGTGGCTGACGGAATATTCCGTTTTGCGTGACGCCCGGGCCGTCCTCTTTACCTGCCGGGAAGAGCTCCTTCTCGCGCGGGAAAGCTTCCGGCCCTACAAGTGCGTCGAACGGGTTGTCCCTCTTGGCACGAGCGGGCCGCCGGAAAACAAGGACGGGCAGCAACGGGCATTTTTCGAGGCGTTCCCCCAAATTCGGAACAAGCGCGTGATTCTTTTCCTCGGGCGTCTTCACGAAAAGAAGGGCTGCGACCTTCTCCTGCGCGCGTTCCTGAATCTCCTGGAGACCAAGCCCCGGGAGATGTGGCGTGATCTTCACTTGATGATGGCGGGGCCTTGCCTGCACCCCGACTACCTGAAACTGCTCATGCAACTTGCCGGCCCGTGCGAAGTCTTGTCGCCGGGAAGCGTGTCGTTTCCCGGCATGTTGACGGGGGATCTCAAGTGGGGCGCTCTTCGGCAGGCCGAGGTTTTTGTTCTGCCCTCTCACCAGGAAAATTTTGGAATGGCCGTCGTGGAGGCGCTCGCCTGCGGCACTCCGGTCCTCATTTCACGCCCGGTCAACATCTGGCGCGAAATCGAATCGAGCGGGGCGGGCCTCGTGGATTGCGATACCGTCGAAGGCTGCACCCGCCTGCTTGCGCAGTGGCTTAATCTTGGCGATGAGGCCAGGATCGGGATGGCGGCCAGGGCGGTCGGCGCCTTCAAACAAAATTTTGAAATCACGCAGACGGCCGTAAGCCTGATCGATACGATCAAATCGTTCGATCCCGATTCGATCCGCGGGCAGAATGAGGCGACTCCATGAAACTCCATCAGCAAACATCCATCTATGAATCCCCCTGGAGTTTCCGGGAAAAAGCCGGAATGTTATTGTGGGAATACGCATGGCCGTTTCTCTGTTCGTGGACGCCCAAACCGCTCAATCGCTGGCGGATGTTCTGGCTGCGGGCGTTCGGCGCGACACTCAACGGGAAACCTTTCATTCACCCGCGCGCGCGCATTCAAATCCCATGGAACCTGACCATGCACGACCGCGCCTGCATCGGAGACCGGGCCAGCATCTACAGCCTGGGGCCGGTCGAGCTTGGTCCCGAATCCACCGTGGCCCAGGAGTGCTATCTTTGCACGGGCACGCACGATTTTGAAAAAACGATGTTCCTCATGACCGCGAAAATCACCGTCGGCGCGCGCGCCTTTCTGGGCGCCCGGACCTTTGTCATGCCGGGCGTGACGATCGGCGAGGATTGCATCATCGGAGCCTGTTCAGTCGTCACCAAGGACACGCCTCCCGGAATGGTCTGCTGTGGAAACCCGTGCCGGGTGGTGCGCCCCCGGCGCGGGGGAAAAGCAATATGAAAAAGAACATGAGATTGGCTCCGGTTCATCCGGGGGATGTCTTGCGCGAGGATTTTTTGATCCCCTTGGGCCTTTCGGCTTACCGGGTGGCGAAGGACTTAAGCGTCGAGCCGATAGCGATCACCTCGATTTGCAAAGGTGAGCGTTCGGTGAGCGCGATCATGGCCCTGAAGCTGGCCCGCTACTTCAGGACGAGTCCCGAAATCTGGACCGGTCTGCAGGACGATCTGGAGGTTGCTTCACGCGCACTCTCCGCCAAAGTGCAACGCATCCATCCCTGCGCTGCGCTGGCGGCTTAAGTTAAGATATTACCGCCCCAACCCGAGCACGTCCTGCATGGAATAGAGGCCGGGCGGGTGATCCCGGTACCGCTAGGCGGCTTGGCGTGCGACTTTCTTGCGGGAAGCGCGAAGGGTTTCGAGGCGTTGGTTGAGGAACGCGATGCGCTCGGCGCGGGTCATGCGAGACAACTCACGTCCGGTGGCCATCCGCCATTTGCGCGATTCGGCCACGGCATCAAAGGATTTTTTTTTGAGGCGCACGATTACAACTCCAATGGGCTTACTATACGGACAGACGGGTAGCCGTGCAACACATTGACCGCATTAAACCCTGCTTCGCGGCGCACGTTGACCAGGTGTTTAAAATTCCAACTGACAACGTAAGGAATTGCATGAGTAACAGCGATGGCAACATGCCGGGCATCGTCCACGAACTTGGCCGGAACCACTTGTTGCTTCATATAAAGCTCGGCCAGTTCATCAGCCTCATTGGTCAACTCCAGCAAGTCGGCTGGATCGAATGTCTGCGCAAAGAGATTTTGCACGCGCTTGGGTGCACGCCGTAATTCGGTTTCAACCAGGATGGACGCCCGGAACTGGTAACGCCCAATTTGCCATTGTTTCCAAAGCTGGACTGTTGCCTCCTTAAACTCGTCGTCGTAGTAACCGCCCACGGTGGAGGCGTCGAGGTAGAGACTTAGGGCTTTCACTTATTTGCCCAACCCGAGCACGTCCTGCATGGAATAGAGGCCGGGCTTATGAGCGCGGACCCATTGCGCGGCGCGGAGGGCGCCCGACGCGAAGGTGTCCCTACTCGATGCGCGGTGGGTCAGTTCGAGCCGCTCGCCGGGGGCCGAAAAATGGACGGTGTGATCGCCCACGACATCGCCGCCGCGCAGGGCGTGCATGCCGATCACGCGCCTGGGCCGCGCCCCGACATCGCCATGGCGGCCATGGAGGGCCAGTTCGTCATACGTGCCGCCGGACGCTTCCGCGAGGATTTCTCCCAGCCGCCGCGCGGTCCCGCTGGGCGCGTCGAGCTTCTGCCGGTGATGCATCTCGACGATTTCCCGGTCGTAATCGTCGCCGAGCGTTTCCGCCGCGATTTGCGTCAGATAAAAAAGGAGATTCACGCCGACGGAAAAATTAGGCGCGAAGACGATGGGAATTCGCCGCGCGGCCGCTTCGATGGACTTGCGTTCATCCACGGTATGGCCCGTTGTGCCGATGACCATCGCCTTGCCGTGGTCCGCCGCGGTTTTCGCCAGATCGCCCGAGACCGCGTGGTGCGCGAATTCAATCAGCACGTCGCAGCGGTCGATGGAATCGAGCACGTTGTCGCCCTGGTCGACGCCCGCGACGAGTTCCAGCTTCGGGTCCCGGCCCGCCAGACGCGCGAGCGCCTCGCCCATCCGGCCTTTCGATCCAACGATGATCAGCTTGGTTATGTCCGGATTCATGGCATCCCTTAAAGCCCGAATTGTTCGAGGACCATTTCCAGCCGCGCGCGGTTGTGCGGTTGCAGCGGAGCCAGCGGCAGCCGCACCTCTTCGGTCATCCACCCTTGACGCGCCAGCGCCGTCTTCACCGGCACCGGGTTGGCTTCGATAAAGAGATCGCGGAACAGCGGGTAAAGCTTGCGGTGCATCTGCTCGGCCTCCCGGGCGCGGCCGCCGAGGAACGTGCGCACCAGGTCGCCGACCCGCTTCGGGATCAAATTCGACGCGACGCTGACCACGCCGCTCGCCCCGACCGCCAGCGCGGGAAGCGTCATCGAATCGTCCCCGCTTAAAATCGCGACGTTGTCCGGCAACGCCTGGCGCAGTTGGCTGAAGCGCTCGATGGACCCGCCCGCTTCCTTGATCGCCACGATGTTCGGGTGCTTGAGGACGAGCGACGCCATCGTATCGACCCCGATTTCCATCCCGGTGCGGCCGGGCACGCTGTAGGTGATGATCGGCAGCGAGGTCGCCTCGGCCAGGGCCGAGTAATGGGCGAAAAGCCCAACCTGCGAGGGCTTGTTATAGTAGGGGGTGACGACCAGGAAGCCGTCCGCGCCACGCTTTTCGGATTCCTGGGTGAGGTAGACCGCTTCCGCCGTGCTGTTCGAGCCGGTCCCGGCAAAGACCTTCACCCGATGGCCGGCCACTTCGACGGCCAGCCCGATGACGCGCAGATGTTCCTCCATCGTGAGCGTGGCCGATTCGCCGGTCGTGCCGACGGGGACGACGCCGTCGATGCCCGCGGCGATCTGGTCCTCCAGCAAGCGGGCGAACGCGGTTTCATCAACGACATTGTCGCGGAACGGAGTGACGAGCGCGGTGTAAGTGCCCGTGCAGGGGGCGGCGGGAGAAGAGGGCATGGCTGGGAACATTCAGCTTAGCGAAGGCCGGGCGGCTTAGCAATAAGAGTGAACAACCGGACGGCGACGGGCCGGTTTCGCGGCTTGGCTTAAAAAGCTATTATTTCCTATTTTTTTAGGGCATATTGCCCACCGAGGGGATTTAGGGGGCCTCGATGGGCCTCCCCGCTTGAAGGCAGGGCGAGTTGGGGATAACAAGAAGACATGCCAAGGATTGCGCGAGGCGGGCTCGACCGGCCCTGCAAGCCTCGATTGCTTGCGGCAAAGTGTTGCGCGCGGCACTCCGCAGGGGCAACCTCAATGGCTCGCGACCTTAAAACAAACTGTGAAATCTTCAGCCCATCTCCTGTCAGTGGTCATTGCCGTGGTCTATTCAATCACGCCTTTTTCCATTAGTGCCCAAACAGCGCCGCCAAGCACACCACCCGTCCAGATGACATGGAGCGAAACGCCTCAACAGCACGACGCCCGGATGAAGTGGTGGCGCGACGGCCGTTTCGGCATGTTCATCCACTGGGGCATCTACTCGGCTGCCGGGGGATCATGGAACGGAAAAAAGATTAGCGGCATGGGCGAGTGGATCATGTGCATGGGAAGAATACCGATTGCCGGCTACACCGATTTCGCTCGGACCTTCAACCCCGTCGATTTCAATGCCGATACCTGGGTCCACATCGCCAAGGACGCTGGAATGAAGTACATGGTCATCACGGCGAAGCACCATGACGGCTTCGCCATGTTCGACACCAAATTCAGCCCTCGCAATATCGTTACCGGCACCGCTTACGGGAAAGATCCGCTCAAGGCGCTCGCCAAGTCCTGCGCGGCAAATGATGTCTCGCTTGGCTTCTACTACTCGCAGGCGCTCGATTGGACCAACGGCGGGGCGCTAAGCACTCTCCCCTGGGATTCCGCCCAAGGCACGCCGATTCCCGATTACATCGATCATGTCGTTCTGCCTCAACTTCGGGAATTGCTGACGAACTATGGCGACGCCCCCAAAGTGATCTGGTGGGACTGGGCATCGCGCATCGACAAAATCCAAAGCCAGAAAATCTTTAACGAAGTCCGCTCGGTGCGCCCCGATGTGATCCTCAACAACCGCCTTTGGGGGGTACCAACCGACTTCGACGTGCAGGAAAGCTCCCTGCCCTTTCACGCCCCCACCGATAACGGCAAGCCGCGCGACTGGGAAACCTGCATGACGCTCAACGATACTTGGGGCTACCGGGCCGACGACACGAACTGGAAGTCGACGCAAACGCTCCTGCGGATGTTGTGCGATATCAATAGCAAGGGCGGCAATTTCATGCTGAATATCGGACCCGACGGGATGGGCGACTTCCCGCCTGGGTGCCTAGATCGGCTCAAGCAGATCGGAGCTTGGATGCGGGTCAACGGTGAAGCGATCTATGGAACGCAGGCCGGGCCATTTCCCCATCCTTTTCCCTGGGGGCGGATCGGGCGCAAGGGGGAAACGATCAATTTTTTCGTCTTCAACTGGCCTGCGGATGGTCATCTGCGCGTGCCCCTTGCGGGCAAGGTGATCAAAGCTTCGGTTCTCGGTTTTCCCCAGATGACGGTTTCCAATTCTACGAGCGACAACGGCCTCGATTTGGTTCTGCCCAGGGCCGCTCCGAATGAGCCAGTCGCCGTCGTCGCCCTCACCTTTGAGAGCGAGCCGCAGGCACTGCCTTGCGTTGTTCAGCCTGGCCCAGATGGCAGTATAAAGCTTTCGGTGGCCGATGCCGACATCGAGGGCAAGGGCACGCTATCCATGACGATGGATGAACCGCCCGTGATGCAGAACTGGCGCAAGGAAAACGTCGCTCCGGTTTGGACGATTGCCGTGCCCAAAGCTGGCAAGTATGCGGTTTCGCTGATCTACGCCTGCGATGCCTCCAAAGCCGGAAGCGATTTTCAATTCATCCTCGGCACGAACACGCTCGCAGGCAAGGTGGAAGCCAGCAAGGGACGCGACGATTTCAGCGCATTCAATGTGGGCACGATTCAGATCGATGGAACTGCGCCGCAGACGGTGAAACTGCAACCGACTCACGTCGCACAAGACGATTTCCTCCACCTGCGCGAGATCGATTTGAATCCAGTGCCCTAGCCCGGATATTTCACGCCCGGTTTTAAAAGCATCGGCGTCTGGCTCTATAATTGCTTCCGGTTGAGTTGCTTAAAACCAAACTCAGCAGCAAAAAGGAGGCCAGACGCCGATGACAGATTGTACGCAGGAGTTGTTCCACTTGCCCAGCATTGATCGCCGCAAAATCGAGGCGAATTTCACCGGGGGCGATGTCAGCAGCGATGGGGGTATTTTCCTGCTGCGGCAAGCCGACCGCCGCCTGGGTCTCACCGCCGCGCTGGACCGGGTGCTGCCCGATCCGCGCAACCCGCATTTCATTGTGCACCGGCAGGTCAATCTCTTGCGCCAGCGCATCTTTGGCTTGGCTCTCGGTCACGAAGATCTTAACGACCACGCCACGCTGCGGCGCGATCTGGCCTGGCAAACGGCGCTGGGGCGCGACGAGGAACTGGCGTCGAGTCCCACGCTGTGCCGTTTGGAAAACCGGGTCAACCGCCAGGCGGCCTTCGCCTTTCACCGGGTGTTGGTCGAGCAGTTCATCGCGTCGTTTCACGCGACGCCCACCGAGTTGATCCTGGACTTCGACGCGACCGACGACCGGGTGCACGGCAAGCAGGAGGGCCGCGCCTTTCATGGTTACTACGGCGACTGGTGCTTCCTGCCGCTCTACGTATTTTGCGGCGAGCAATTACTGGTGAGTTATCTGCGCCCGAGCAACATCGACGCGGCCCAACACAGTTGGGCGATTTTAGCCTTGCTGGTCAAAAAGCTGCGCCAGGCGTGGCCCGAAGTGAAGATCATCTTTCGCGGCGACTCGGGTTTTTGCCGCTGGAAAATGCTGCGCTGGTGCGAAAGAAACAACGTGGGCTACCTTGTCGGACTTGCCCAGAACGCGCGGCTGCGGGCGATGCTCGCGCCGCAAATGGCGCAGGCCGAGGCCGAGCATGAGCGCACGAAGGAAAAAGTCCGGCTCTTCAGCAACCTGGAGTACGCAGCAGAGACATGGGATGTCCCCCGCCGGGTCCTCGCCAAGGCCGAGCACACCGAGCAGGGAAGCAACCCGCGCTTCGTCGTCACCAACCTCGAAGGCGGCGCGCAGGCTCTCTACGACGAGGTCTACTGCGCGCGCGGCGAAATGGAAAACCGGATCAAGGAACAGCAGCTTGGTCTCTTTGCCGACCGGACCAGTTGCCACGACTGGTGGGCCAACCAGTTTCGCTTGCTGCTCTCCTCGTGCGCCTATGTTTTGCTCGAAGCCATCCGCCGGCTCGGCTTGGCCGGCACCGAACTGGCGCGGGCGCAGGTGCAAACCATCCGGCTCAAGCTCCTTAAAATCGGCACGGTGATCCTGCGCAACACCCGGCGCATCCGCCTGCTCTTTTCGAGCGCCTATCCGCATCAAGACCTCTTTCGCCACGCCTGCCAACGCTTGAGCAGCGCGTAGATCACGACGAGTGCTGTCCCCGGCACGCTAAAAAAACAACGGGGGTTGGGGGGAGTGTCGCCACAGCCGGCGCGACGGGCCGAAAACGCCGCCGACAAGGCCGGGCCGGGCAAAAAAATCAAAAAATGCCGCGCCGACCCGCGCCCATAAAAAAGCGTGAAATATCCGGGCTAAGCTTCATTTTAAAAAGCTCGTGCTCAAGCTCGTCGGGATTGTTATCATCAGCTCCATGACGAATCCGTTGAGCTTATTTTTGGGTGCAACTTTAGTTCTAAACGCCGGTAACTTCGCTTTTGCGCAGGCCCCTTCGCTCCCACCGAATGTTTATCCCGGATTACGAGGCCCAGCGGGCGAATTGATCCCGGCCGTGGCCCAGTACTTAGGCAAGGACTTGTCGTTTTATGATCAGCCGGTCCAAAGTGAAATGATCGCCCGCCACAAGAACTTCGGATACTCGGATGAGGAGATAAAGAAATACTTTAGCATCGCCCTTCACATGCCGCTGGACAACACGGGGCTTGATCCCGCCGTGATTAAGCCTGTCCCGGCTGCGGGAATTCATCCCCGGGTGCTCTTTAATCCGGATGATGTACCACTTATCAAACATCGTCTGGAAACCACCGAGTCCGGCAAGGCGATTCACCAGGGAATTTGGGACCAGTGCAAAACGCATCTTACCGATGAAAACGCCCCTCTGAGACCCTACTACAACGCGCTTATCGCGGGCGACCAACAATTTGTTGACCGCCTGACTCTTCCATACAGTGAATTCAAGAGGAAGTACCCCACCTCAACCTTTCCCGCTCCTGCAAAAGGGGATGGCCCCGTGGGAATTCCAGAGCGCTTAGATCTGGGCGTGAGCGTGATGTATGAGTCGTTCCGATGCTTGATCGATAGCGACCAGGAGGGCGGAAAAAAGGTGGCGGCAGCTGTAACCACACTAGCCATAATCAGCCGGATCGAGATGGAAGCGGCACAGAGGAAGAAGGACAGCGCAGAATTACAGAAGGAACAGGAGGTCCTTGCCAACGGAGATCTTCCAGGATACTGGGGAACGAACCGCGGCGAGACGTATCAAGGCTCGTTCGGTTTGGCCTACG
Source organism: uncultured Verrucomicrobiae bacterium (assembly GCA_963702985.1). Classification (GTDB taxonomy): domain Bacteria; phylum Verrucomicrobiota; class Verrucomicrobiia; order Methylacidiphilales; family UBA1321; genus JABDGH01. The sequence goes on along the minus strand of OY969777.1, from coordinate 1,868,479 downwards.
ATTTCGCTTTTCCGTTCATGACTCCGAAGCAGCGTGACACGGTGCGTTCATATCTGGCAGATGAGTCCCGTGGGTTAACCGTAATGGGTGCAGAGACGCTTCGTACGCTGCATACGGGCACGAGCAATTGGATTAGCTGGAATAATCGACTTATTTTCATCGTTACTGCCATTGAAGGGGAGCCGGGTGCTGATTCAGGAACGCGGGAGCGGGTGTTTAATTCGCAGACGAATTTTGTCAACGCCATCTACTCCTCTGGAGAGGGCTACGAGGGCTGGGCCAAGAATTTCATCATGATGGAGCACAATGTGATCATGGCCAAGCGGGGCCGGAACATTTGTGGCAGCACCAACATTCGAGCTACGTTTAACAACTATTACATTGCCTCGCTCAATCCGTGGGGGAATGCCTTCACCTTCTGCGATTCCCAGGGATCTTCTCAATGTCACATTGCCAGGGGTTCTGACGTTTGTGTTTATCATTCCCTGTTTCCTAACGATGAAGCGGGAGATTTTGTCTACCGGAATCAGGTAGGGAACAAATACGATGTCCATGGTTGGGCGACTCATCCGTTCTACGTACTCGATGCCCTAGCGGAGGCCATCTTTTGCCGCGATTTTTCCGCTGAGCCGTGGGACAAGGAATATGCAGAAGTTTCTGCAGGACGGCCACTCACCTACTGGAGTGACGACACGGGCAATATGATCACCCGCAACAGCTGGTCTAAGGACACCCTCTATTTAGATTATCTCACTCGCTGCGTCCCTGGTGGTCATCAGTATTCCGACCGTGGTCACTTTAGTCTTTACGGTCTGGGCCGTTACTGGAGCATCTACCATTACGGGAGACAGATCGGTGCGCAATACCGCCCGACGATGCGGTCAGTTCCGCTTGCGGATGGAGACGGTACCTCGGTGATGATGGGCAAAGCAGTCTCCTTTTCGGACCAGCCCATGGCGACCTTTACCGTTAGCGACCTTTCCGCATCATGGGAGTACAGAAGTTGCCCGATGCATCCTCCCACGGGATTTACGAAAATCCCATGCCCCTTTAGCTACAATGACTTCCGGCTTCACCCTTCGCCACTTGCCTGGATGAGTTTGCCGACCGCGCAATTGCCTGGTTGGATCGATAGTAAGAAGCCCGACAACCCTTCTGGTTGGATCAAATTTCGCGACGTTAAACGGGCTTTTCGGACGGCTGGGTTGGTTCGGGGACCGCATCCCTACGCCCTAATCACGGACGATCTTCAGCTCGATGACAAGCCCCATGACTATGAATGGGGAATGGTCCTTGCGGATGATCTCAAACTGGGCTCGGTTAAACCGACTCCGGGCACTGGTGGCATGTCCAGTGCTGACATCATCATCGATGAAAGCGTTAAGCCAACCAAGGACGAACCCAACCCTGCAAATGATCGGCACCTCCTCGTTCGAGTGCTTACCGCCTCTGGCTTGAAAGATTCGGTTGCGACAGTCGATACAATTCCCTTCGCAAATCCGCCACAACGGGACATGCAGGTGAATAAACTCCGAGTCTATGCCAACACCGTAGCTCCGGACTTCAAAGTGCTCCTGTTTCCGTATCGGAACGGCGACTCCTTACCCTTGACCACATGGAATTCTGCCCATACCGCCGTTACCGTGTCTTGGCCGGACCAGACCGATGTTCTCAGCTTCATTCCCACCTCGCAGGGTCGGGCCGTCGTGGAAATTACTCGGGAAGGTCAGGAGTTGATCAGCTCCAAGTAAGAGTCGCTTAGTACTATCGACGTTGCCGCTCAATCTTATGATCAAATCTACCTCATTACCTTGGCTACTCGTTTTGTTCGCGGCTGCTGGAACGGTTTCCATTCAGGCGGGCGTTCAGTTGAACCCCCTCTTTTCTGATCACGCCGTGTTTCAGCAGGGCATACCGGTGCCCGTTTGGGGAACCGCGGATCCAGGCTCAAAAGTGACGGTGACTTTTGCAGGCCAAAGCGCCTCTGCGACAACTGCCCAAGACGGTGCTTGGAGAGTTCGCCTCGGGTCATTGCCTGCAAATGCCCAGCCCGGTGAACTGGTCGTGTCGGCTGACCAACCTAAGGAGGAAGTAAAGATTCAGGATATCTTAGTCGGTGAAGTGTGGGTGGGGTCCGGTCAATCGAACATGCAAATGCCTGGGAGCAGTTTTGTGCCTGGATTAAAGTCGGGCGACAAGGTTTTAGCGACCTCGCCGGGTGACCCCAACTTGAAAGCTTTGATTGACGGGGCCCCCTACCCCGACGTTCGTCTCATCACAACCAACACAAACCCGAAGGTCAGCGGCACCCTGGTTTGGTTACCAGCTACATCTGAAAACCTGCTCAAGTTCTCTGCGCAATTACAGGTGTTTGGCCTGGGTTTGCACCAGCACTTGAAGGTGCCAATCGGCCTCATGGTAGCAGCGGTTGGGGGCACTCCCTCTGGGCAGTGGGTTTCGGCTTCGGCGCTAGCGGACGACGCTGGTTACCAGAAAGTCCTATCCGCGCAAATGGAGCTTTTTAATCAGAAACCCATGCAGGATAAATTCGCTGATGACCTGCGGAAATATGAAGCGGATCGTGCCGCGTGGAACCAGTTACCGGACGATCAAAAAAAGGCCCAAGCAGCCCCACAGAAATCTTGGTCGCTGCTGAAGCCCGGAGAAAGCTTGCCCAGGTGGCCGATTGGTGAGTTGCATGATCGCGTGCTCAGCCCGCTCATTGGTTATGGAATACGGGGCGTGCTTTGGGATCAGGGGGAAGGCGGCACGGCCCTCGCTCGGATTGACCAATACACGGTGATGGGAGCCCTTATTAGCAGTTGGCGCCGGGAATGGAACCAAGGCGATTTCCCGTTTATATATGTGCAGAAACCGAGCGGAGGAGGCTGCGCCTTTGATTATTCAGATAAGAAAATGTATTGGGCTTCAGAGCCGTTTGAGCCGTTGCCAACGAACGTGCCGGGAGGAGGAGAAAACCGCGAACTCTATCTGAAGATCGCCAGTTACCCGAACACCTTTATGGCTTCGACTAGTGACTTAGGCTCAAACACTCACCCCTGGAACAAGTTCGCCTACGGTTCGCGCGACGCGCAGGTGGCCCTGGGAGCGGTCTACGGCCAGAAGGTGGAAATCTACGGTCCAACCTTTGCGGGAAGCCAAATTGAGGGAGACAAAATCCGGGTTCGGTTCTCCCATATTGGCCAAGGGCTAACCTTTCGGAACGGAGATCGGCTGCAAGGTTTTGCCCTGGCTGGAAAAGACAAGAAATTTGTTTGGGCGAAGGCCTCGGTTGAGGGCGAAAGCGTGGTCGTCACCAGCACTGAGATCCCTAACCCGCTCTACGTGCGCTATGCTTGGGGAGACAAACATCGTTGGGCCAATCTCTTTAATCAAGACGGACTGCCCGCACTGGAATTTCGTACTGATTCAGATGCCAAGTAATTAACGCAGGTGCGTCTGGTTGCGTCCGAGGAAGTGAAGTGTACGCCACAACTTTCTCGGCGGAACAGGTTTAAGTGAGTTGAGTGGGAAACGGGGACAGGTACCGCGCCGAGCCCTGATTTAGGGAAAAGGGAAGGTGCATCTTTAGATGCCAGGGGACTGGCGCCGGCTGGGATGTTTATACCCGCGACGGACCGCCGCTGGGCCAGCGGCGGCTACCTCAACCAGCGCGAAATGGAATTTCGCGAGGAGCAGGAGGCGTTCCCAAGTGCAACTTGGGAACGAGGGAACCGGTAGTTCACTCCGGCGCGTCCAAGGCTTTGAGGGCCTCATCGAGTTCGATGACGTCTCCGTGCGCGATTTCAGCCATGCCTTGGGCGAAGCTTTCCGGAATCTCAGCCTCCAATAAATGGCGGGTAAGCTCCAAGACCTGCCAGCGATCCTTCGGCGGCAGGGCTTCAATCTGATGCAGGATTTCAGCAACGCTCACGAGGAAAAGCTAAGCCGATGGGCAGCAAAAAACAAGTGGGATAGGAAAGCACAGCAGGAAAAAAGGGTTTGGGTAAGCTGGCTTCCTACCCAGAAAGGGTTGGAGCGGGGGTGCCCTCCTTTTATATCGATTCAACCCTTACAGGGTTGGGGGCGTTTGCCGCCTACCCAGGGTAGCGGCTTGCGCCGCAACCCTGGGCTATATGCTTGCAACCCTTTCAGGGTTGCCGGACAACGCCGAAGCATCTTCTTTTCCTGTGCACGCTATTTTATTTTGCTGGGCTATATGCTTGCAACCCTTTCAGGCACTACTGTCCGGTTGAGCATTTCTCGCACAAAAATTCGCGAAGGCTTCAGAGGAGAGATGCTGAAAAATTCGCGGGCTTTTCGCTTTTTAAAATTGAAATCGCGCACACCCCTCTTACCTCTCAAAAACCCCATCTTAACCGGACAGTAGTGCCTTTCAGGGTTGCCGGACAACGCCGAAGCATCTTCTTTTCCTGTGCACGCTATTTTATTTTGCTCTAAGCCGATGGGTAGCAAAAAACAAGTGGGATAGGAAAGCACAGCAGGAAAAAAGGAGTGGAAAGAAGGTGAAAGACATCTTTATCCCTCCGGGAAAAGTATTGACAGGCTTGCAAATACATGTAATTCTACGGACATTATATAGAATATGAACGCCATCCTCAAAACGTCTCTCATCATCCTCTCGCTCGGTTTGAGCGCCACGCTTGCTCCGGCCAAGGAAATCGCCTTGCTCAACGTTTCGTACGATCCGACCCGGGAGCTCTACGACGACTACAACAAGGTCTTCGCCGACTACTGGAAGAAGCAGACCGGCGACGACGTCACCGTCAGCCAATCCCATGGCGGTTCGGGCAAGCAGGCGCGGGCTGTCATCGACGGTCTTTCGGCCGATGTCGTCACCCTCGCGCTCGCGCCCGACATCGATGCGATCGCGAACGCCGCGCATCTCATCGCCCCGGACTGGCAGGGCCGCTATTCTGACAACAGTTCCCCTTACACCTCGGCCATCGTGTTTCTGGTCCGCAAGGGCAACCCGAAGGCGATCAAGGATTGGCCCGATTTGATCAAGCCCGGCATCGATGTCGTCACGCCCAACCCGAAGACCTCGGGCGGCGCGCGCTGGAATTTTCTGGCCGCTTATGGGTACGCCCTCCGCGCCAACAATAACGACCCGGCCAAGGCGAAGGATTTTGTGAAGGCCCTTTATTCCAATGTGAAGGTGCTCGATGCCGGCGCGCGCGGTTCGACCATCACCTTCGTGCAACGCGAGCAGGGCGATGTGCTCATCGCATGGGAAAACGAGGCGCTGCTGAGCGTGAAGAAGTCCAACCCGGGAGAATTCGAGATCGTCTATCCGAGCCAGACCATCCTGGCCGAGCCTCCCGTGGCCGTGGTCGATCTCAACGCGGACAAGCATGGCGTGCGCGATGTTGCCGCGGCCTATTTGAAGTATCTCTATTCGCCCGCGGGACAGGAGGTGATCGCCCGCAATTACTACCGTCCCCGCGACAAGACCGTGCTGGCGAAGTATGCGGGTCAGTTCCCGGCGATCAAGCTCTTCACCGTGGGTGAAACCTTTGGCGGCTGGGGCAATATCCAGAAAGACTATTTCGGCGACGGCGGAGTCTTCGACCAGATTTACCACGCGCCAAGCGCAGGACGATGATCTTCCCCCGAGGAGGGAGGGCTTGGTGAAGCCCAAGCCCGCACGAATGTCAACTTAACTGACAGGCGAAACCCTTCGCTGTCTTGCGACGGGCCAGGATGAACAGCAGTGCCAAAGCAGCGCTCATAAGCGCGTAGGCCGCAGGCTCGGGAACGACGGTCTCGGTTACGACAGAGCAGGGCAAGTTAAAGGCGCCGGCGCTGTTGTAAACATGAATCAAGACGCCGGAGGAATTGTACTCCGTTACCGAGTTGTCGCCGTAGTCTGTCACGTAAAAATCTCCCGCGCTGTCAACGGCGATGGTCTTGGGCTGATTCAAGGCTGACACTGACGTGTTTGCGATGAAAGGATGACTTCCGACAGGGACGCCCGCCGCGGTGTATTCCAGAACTGAAGAGCTATTGTGGTCCACCACAAACAAATCGCCGGTATTCTTGCCCACCGTGTCGTACACGATGCCATTTGGGGAATTCAAACCAGTGGACACGATCGAGGTGACGCCGGAGACGAGGCCGCCCGAGATCGAGATTTTAACGATGCTGTTGCCCTGGCCGTTTGTCACATAAAGATTGCCGGCGTTGTCGAAGGCCAGCGCGTTTGGAAAGTTCATGCCGCTGGTGACGGTGTTCGCGCTGACGAGAGTGCCCGCCGGATTAAATTCCTCGACCGAGCTTCTGCTTTGGTTTGCCACCCACAGGTTGCCGGCGCTGTCGAAGGCCAGACCCCTGGGATTGGAGAGGCCCGAGGCGAAATGCTTCAAGAAAGTCCCGCTTGGCGAGAATTCCGCGATATCCCCGGAACCGTTATTAGCCACAAAAAGGTCCCCGACGCTGTTAAACGCCAAGCCTGTGGGACCGTTTAAATTGGTAGTAGGGGCAATAAAGGCGGAGGTGACGCCATTGGAGATTTCCTCAACCGAATTATTGCCATTGTTCGTCACGAAAACCGAGATCGGCGCTGGCGGCGCCGGATGAGAGGAGGGATGCCGCGCCGGCAAGCAATACGGAAAGAATGGTGGATTGAATTTTTTTCATAAGAGTGTCGTTCGGTTGGCTGGAACTGTTGGATCAAATTGCATTTATTTCAAAGCTTACAGGGGAACCCCTACAAACTATGGTAACACCTAAAGAAAATATGCCAACAAGAAAATCGCAGTTGAAGTGTGAATTTTATGTGACAGCCGGACACATGAGGGTGCCTTAAGAGGGAATGCTTTAAAGTGACTTTTCTCGATTTTCAGCAAGGTGGGGTGTGGCTTGTGTCGGAACGTGTTGCTATAAATGAACTTAGGAATTTTCTTGGGCCATTCGCAACGCCTCGGCGATCTCCTCCGCGGTCACATTGAGCGGTGGGAGGAAGCGGACCGTGTGGTTGGCGGCTGGAATGAGGATGAGGCCGGCTTTAGTAAGCCGCGCGACCACGCTGGCGGGTTCATCGGCCACGACCATGCCGATAAGCCCCCCGTAGCCGCGCACCCCCTGGATGCCCCGCGTGCCGACGAGGGCTTCCAGACCGCGCTTCAGTTCCTCGCCCCGCGCCCGGATGTTATCGGCGAGTTTTTCCCGCTCGACCACGTCCAGCACGGTCAGCGCCACGGCGCACGCCAGCGGCGATCCGCCATAGGTCGTGCCATGACTGCCCGGAGTAAACACATTTTGGTACGGTTCGCGAATCCATACGGCCCCGATCGGATAACCCGCGCCGAGCGATTTGGCTATCGCGATGGCATCGGGCAGGTAGTTCTCCGCGCCCGCGACATTCTCCAGGATCCGTTCGTAACTCTGCCACCGGCCCGTCCGAAAATAACCGTCCTGCACGCCGTCCCACAGCAGCAGCAAATCGTGCTTGCGGGTCAGCGCCCGCAGGCCGAGGAGGTATTCCGGTGTGGCCACGTTCACGCCGCCCTCGCCCTGAATGCCTTCGATCTGCACCGCGACGGTCTTCGGGGTGATGGCGGCCTCGATGGCGGCCAGGTCGTTGAAGGCAACGTGGACAAAGCCCGGCAGCAGCGGATCGAAGCCCTGCTTGATCTTGTCCTGCCCCGTGGCGGAGAGCGTCGCCATGGTCCGGCCATGGAAGGAATCCCGGGCCGTGATGATTTCGTGGCGGTCTGTCTCATGCCCGAATTTGCGCGCCAGTTTGATCAGCGCTTCGTTGGCCTCCGCGCCGCTGTTGCAGAAAAAGACCTTGCCCGGCCCGGTCAGCCCGACGATCCGTTGCGCCAGCCGGCCTTGCCATTCGTTGTAGTAGTAATTGGAACTGTGGATGAGGACATCCGCCTGCCGGGCCAGCGTCTCGCGGATCGCCGGATGCGCGTGGCCCAGGCTGTTCACCGCGACGCCGCCGCCCAGGTCGAGGTATTTTCGGCCCTCGTCATCCCAGACATGCCGTCCCCTGCCATGCGTCAGGGTCAGTCCGCGGTTCACTGTCGGCACGACATACTGGTCATAGAGCGCCTGGACCTCCGTGCGCGCCGCCGCCTCCGCCGTGGCGGGGGATGACGCGGGAGACGGTTTCACGGGCGGGGGAGCTTCGACGGGCATCCCGAATCATCGGGCAGATGGAATCGCGGGTCAATCCGGCAAATGAATGCAGCGGCGTTCTATGACCGCCGATCCCGCAGAGGGCAGGAGACAACTCATACCATTTCCAAATTGATTTTGGTCTAAACAATCGGTCATCCTGAGCTTGTCGAAGGATCAGTTCGGAGGGGTTTTACCGAGGCGGAACTGATCCCTCGACAAGCTCGGGATGACGGAAGGGTAAAGAATAAATTTTATTGAGAATTGGTATCACACGGCCTCTCTGCGAAAGGGATTGGGACAGGAAATCGAAGTCCCGGAGGGACATTTGAAAGTAGCCCGGCGATTCATCGCCGGGATATCGCCGAAGGGTTTGCCCGTCCCGGAGGGACGGATGAAACGCGTCCGTCGGGGGGGGGCAACCAAGTGTCCCCACGGGACGCTTTCCTTATTACCTTCCGACCCGGCGATAAATCGCCGGGCTACTCTCGGTCATTCCTCCGGAATGACGGAACTCTTAAACGCGACTTTCGCGGAAGTCTCTTTAGGGTTTGGCCACGCGGATCAGCAAGACGCCGTGCGGAGGGATCGGCTGGCTCTCGAATTTCTGGTCGAACGCGCCCAAATCATTTTGACGCCAGAGATCGCGAACCGTGCGCGAGCCGCTGATTTGAAGATCGCTCCAATTCACGGAACCGGGACAGGGCACTTCAGTCGGGTTGAAGAGACCGACGGCGAGCGCCCCGTCTTCGAGCGGCTTCGCCCAAATTTGAATCGATGTGGTGTCGGCCGCGGCCGGTTTGACGACGTGCGCCGCCTGCCCCAACGGGTCCTGGTCCACATCAATCACCTCGTCGTTGGTCAGCAGCCCGAGCGTGAACGGATCGAGCTGGGTCAGGTCGCAGCCGATCAAGAGTGGCGCGGCCTGGAGGCACCAGAGGCTGATGTGGGTGTACTGCTCGTCGGGCGTCAGGTGCGTGGCGTGAAGCTTCGGCCCCCATCCGACCTGGCCGACCACCAGCATGTCGGGATCGTTCCAGTGGCCGGGACTCACATACGATTCGAGCCCGATCTGCCTCTGGGAATTTCTGATCATGCTCCCCCAGTTGTCCGTGATGTCGCCGGTCGTGCGCCACGAATTGCCGCCCGCGTCCGCGCCCCACTTCCAGACATCGCCCATGCCGTACTGGCAAAAGCTAAACACGATGTCGCGATTCACTTTGGCCAGCGAGTCGCGAAATTGCTTGTAAGGCGCCTGGAGAATTTCCATATCGATTTGCTTTTTTTGCTCCGGGTCGATTTTGTGGTAGATCGCGTCCAAGTCGCTGTTGATTTGTTTGAGCCGCGCGGATTCCTCATCGGTGCGCTTGCGATTTGCGTCGAGGCCCTCCTTTTCCCGCAAGAGGGTTTGCATGCGCGGGGCGTCATTGACCAGCACGCTCGCATATCGGTCAGCAGTGATTTTCTTGGCGACTTGACCGTAGCTGCACCAATCATATTTCACGTAATCGACGCCCCATTCGCCGTAGCGCTGGGCATCCTGGTCCTCGTGTTGATAACTGGCGGTGTAGCCGGCGCAAGTCCTGGGGCCGGGCGAGGAATAAATTCCAAATTTCAAGGCCAGGCCGTGGATGTGGTCACCCAGCGCTTTCATGTCGGGAAATTTCTGGTTGCTTTGGATAAGCCCGCCGGCGTCCCGGTTTCCCTCCCAGCAATCGTCGATGTTGACGTAAGTCCAGCCATGATTAATCAGGCCGCTTTTCGCCATGGCATCGGCGGCGGCGCGAATCTTCTCATCCGAAACGGCGCTGGCAAAACAGTTCCAGCTATTCCAGCCCATCGGCGGGGTGAGGGCGATGGCGCCGCCGGCTTTGATGATCAGATTGCGCTGTGTTTCGCCCAGGGAATTTTTCGCGTGAAGGGTCACCGTGTAGTCGCCGGCTTGTGGTGTCGTGCCGGTGATCCGGCCCGTCGCGGAATCGAGGGCCAGGCCGGCGGGAAGGTTGTCGGCGGAAAAAGTGAGGGGACGATCACCCGTCGCCGGCACCGTGAACAGAAAGGGCGATCCCGGATGCGAGCCAAAGACCTTCGCGCCGTGAATTCGCGGTGTCGGCGGCGAGGGCGGGGTCAGGCTCGCCGCGCTGCTTTGTGCATCGACGGATGAAACGGCGATCCATGCGGAGGCAAAGATCATCAACCCAGGGCTGAGGAAGGATTTCATATGTTCCTTCACTCAAGCAGTGAGCGGGTGACTGCACAATTACAAAAAAAACCTCCGGCGCGCCGAATGGGACAACGCGCCGACCGCCGCGCCATTTCGTTAGCGAGACCAGTGACCCGGGTAATAGTAACCGTGGTGGTAGTGGGCCCGGATCCAAACAGCGCCAGGGTACGGAGGATAAGTGTAATAACCGCCGACCCAGACCCAGGCCCCATCGACCCACTCGTGGTGACCGGGAATCCAGACCGCAGTGTGATAGGGGCGCGCCCAGGGATGTTCCACGACAATAGGCGGGGGAGGAACGCCAACTGAAATACCGACATTGACCCCGGCGGAAGCCTGGGTGGAACCGATAAACAACATGGCCAGGGCGGCAAACGCCAGCGCGGCCAGGCGAAGATGAGTGATTTTCATAATACCTCCTTGGACTGAGTCGAGGCCGCTCTTCTTCAAACTTTTTTTGGGAACTCCTTGGACCTGCCTGGGCCACTTCCTGCCCGGATAGCCCAGGCTCCTCTTCGCGCCCCGCAACGCCTTTCTCCGGGACTGAACGTTTAGAGTCCCGCCACGCGCTTCGGCTCTTCCGGAGGATTCAACTTCTCGCCATGGTAATGATGGCCGCGCGGATGCCGTTCGGCCACGGGCAGCTTGTGGCCGGGGATCCAAAAGGCCCATCGGCCCATCAAGGTCATGATTCCGGGCACGAGGAGGAGGCGAATCACCGTGGCGTCCAGGAGCACGGCAAACGAGAGGCCGACGCCGAGTTGCTCGATCTCCACCACGTCGCCGAAGGCAAAGGAGAGAAACACCGCGATCATGATCAAGGCGGCGGAGGTGATGATGCCGGCCACGCGGAGAAGCCCCTCCTGAACGGCCAGGCTCATGGTATGGTTGTCGAGCCAGCTCTCGCGCACGGCGCTGAGGATGAACACCTCGTAGTCCATCGACAGGCCGAACAGCGCGCAGAAACAGATGACCAGGACGACGGTGTTCAATCCGTCGGTGGGGAAGAGGTGGAACAGGCGCGAGCCCCAGCCGTCCTGAAAGCAGATGACCTGGAAACCATACGCGGCCATGACGCAAAAAAGATTCAGGACGATGGCCTTGAGCGAGACCAGGATCGAACGCATGAAAAGGGTCAGCAAAACGAACGTGCTGGCCAGCGTGGCAAGAATCACCAGGGGCAGCGCGCCGATGATGACGCGGTCGGCGCAGAGCGTGACGGACGGCAGCCCGCCCACCGAGTAACGGGGGCCGTCCGGCGCGGCGGCTTCGGATTTTTTCAGGAGCGCGGTGATCTGGTCGAGCCAATCCCGGGCCGGCGGGGACTGCGGATCGGTGCGGCTCAGCATCAGGATCACGTTTTGCGAGGTGTCGTTAAAGCTGGTCAGCAATCCCATTCGCGTCTGCTGCGCGCGCCGGGAACCGCTGTTGTCCGTCACGGTCAGGACCTTCTCGGTGTTGGGAAGCAGGGCGAGCTGATCGACCAGTTTCTTTTCCCGGGCCAATCCTTCGCCGTCCATCCAGTCTTTGGCGGGATGTTGCACGAGGATGATGGCCGGCATCATCCAGCCCGCTCCGAGATTTTCGGACAGGCTTTCGTAACCCTGGCGCGACTCCGATTTCGGCGGAATATTTTTCGCCTCCACCGAGGCGACCTTGAGGCGCAAAAAGGGTATCGCCAAAAAGGTGAGGATGATCAGCCCGACCGCCACGCAAGCCCAGGCACGGCGCACCACGAACTCCCCCCAATGGTCGAGAAAGGGGCGCCCGAGTTTCACCCGGTTCAGCGGGCGAAGCAGCGCGCCGCCCCATTCCAGGTGCGGCCCGGCCAGAAAAATCATGGCGGGCAAAAGCGTCAGCGTCGCCAGGGCCACACAGGCGACCACCAGCATGCCGCCGAGCGCGATGGAATTGAAAAAATCGAGCGGAATAAAGAGCAGGGTGAGAAAGCCGCTCATCACCAGCACGGCGGAGGCCAGCACGGTCTTGCCCGCGGTTCTCCGCGTCACGAGCAGCGCTTCCTGGGTCGTGAGGTGGACGGCCCGCTCGCGCCGGTAGCGGGCGAGATAGATGAGGCAGTAATCGATGCCCACGCCCAGCCCGATCATGGTCACCAGGTTCGGCACGAAAAAAGTCACCCCCATCACCGGCAGAAAGGGCAGGTGGGCATGGGGCATGGCGAAGAAACAGAGGATGCCCAGCGTGCAGACGACCCCGAGCGTGGCGACGATGACCGGCAGGAGGGCCGCGACGAGCGAACGAAAAACCAAAAGCAAAATGATGAAGGTGACCGGCAGCGCGATCAATTCACCGGTGCGCAGCGATTCCGTGGAGGCGAGATTGAGGTCCAGAAAGAGGGCCGGGCCGCCGGTGACCCAGGGCCGGTTGGGGCCGGGAAAGGAAACCCTGGCGACGTCGGCCCGCAAGTCGGGCACCACTTTTTCCGCTCCGCCGTAGGTGCTTGCCTTGACGGCCACGAAGGCGGCGTGCCAGTCGCTCCGCGGCCAGCTCTCGACCATCACGTTGCCGTCGGTCACATCGTTCGCGACCGGATCGGCGCGGACCGCGGCGAGCACGTTTTTCCAGGCCGCATCGGCGTCGGAGGGCGCAACGCCTTTGGCATCCCACACGATGGCGGTGGGGAAAGCCAGGGCCGTGGAGAAGTTTTTCACGACGTTGATGCGGACGTTTTCCGACGGCGTCCCCTTCATGCCGTTGAGGGTGCTCTGAAGGTGGCTGGTGAACTCGATGGCCAGGGGCATGAACACGACCACCATCGCCAGCCAGAACATCAGGCTGGCCACGGCGTGGCGGCGCGAATAAAGGCGCTTGATGGGCAGGCCATGGCCGTGCCCGCCCGATTCCGGGGCGGAGCCGCTCGCGGAAGGCGGGCGCGAATGGCGCTGCGCTTCCACGGCCCGGTGTTTTGATCTTACTTCTGGGTCCAAGTTCCGTTTTCCTTCTGTACCCATTCTCCCGGGAAAGCGCGGTCTCTCCATAACTGAGCATACTCGCTTTCAATCATTTCCAATGGCTTATTCTCGGCTTGGGCATTGGTCAGGTAAAGATAGGCGCGATCCGCATTTTCAGCCGCCACCACCCCCTGGGCATAGGCCAGGTATTTGGGATCCGCCGGCGGCTTGCGCAGGTCGAGATAGCCGTCGCGATCCTCTCCGGCCACGCGGTCGTTCTTCAACTGTTGAATCTCGCCGGAGCGCAAACGCCGGTTGGCGGCAATCTCCAGGCTCGATTGTTCCTCCTTGGCCTTGGTGGGGGCCGTTTTTTGGTAGACATCCAGCCGCACGCCCACGTCGACCTTGACCGGCTCCGGCGTGGCCAGATTGATTGTCGGGGAACAGCCGGCCACACAACACGCGCCGACGAAGATCCCGGCCAGGGACGGCGGGCCGGCCCGATGATGAAGATGACTCAGAGAAAAATTCACGGAAAAGCCCCGACCAGCGCCTCAGGCGAAAATCGATAATCGTTCCGGCATTCTTACCGATGTCCGCGCGGTTGGCAACCTTGGATCGCTTGCGACTGGAGGGTCGCCGCCAGGCGCGTCTGCCGGCCCGACCCTCCTAAAAAATTTACGGCCCTTCGAGGGAGCGCTCGGGACATTCCGTCGTGGACACTATTTGAGCAAGCGGTTAAAGTAATCCGGTAGCCGAGTCATGGAGGAAACAAATGCCCCTCGTTGGTAATTTATCCGAGTTTCCGTTGCCCGAGGTCCTGCTTTTGATCGGGCCTAGGACGGGGCGCCTGCGAATTTACGACCTGCCGGATTATTTCCCCGTGGAACTCGATCTCTCCGACGGTGAGGCGCGCGGGCTGCGCATCGGCGACTACTTTCTGACGGAGCCGTCCGAAATTGTCTCGGAGCTCAGCTTCATGGTCGAAGCGGGAGACGGCATGTTTGAGTTCTCCGTCCAACCGGTTGGCCCCGCGCAGCGCGAGGAACCGCTCCCGATCAACGAGTTTGTCATGCTGCTGGTTCTCCACGTCGACGAAAAGCTGGCCAAGCAGCGGGCCCTCCTCGCCCCGCAACAATTTTACCTGCTCAAAACACCGCCGCCCGAAACTTCGATCGATCCCGGCTTGAATCTCTTTTACAGCCAATGCAGGCATCTGCTCGCCAATGGCGCGCGCTACGAGGATTTGGCGGACGAACTGGGCATGGAACCCGAGACGGTTCGGCTGAACCTGGACACTTTGCACCAACTCGGCTTCGTCAGCTTGATGGAGGCCACGGACGCGGAGGCGCTCCGGGAAACGATGGTCGAGCAGGAAATTTTCCAAAAGAGCAACGAGTTCCAGCTTGCCGGCGAAGCGGCCAACCTCATCCAGCGCACGGGCAAGCTGTTAAAGCTTCCCCCCAGGGAGTAATACCAATTCTAAATTGAATTTAGTCTAAACAATCCGTCATCCTGAGCTTGTCGAGGGATCAGTTCGGAGGGGTTTTACCGAGGCGGAACTGATCCCTCGACAAGCTCGGGATGACCGAAAGCTAAAGACCAAATTCCATTGAGAAATGGTATAAGACCCTTTCCCAACGCAACAGTAGCATTCATGCTGAGGCGATGAACTTTACCGCCCTTGGCCGGCGTCGGACAAAGTCCAGGGATGGAAATAGATTTCAAATTGCCGCGCGCCGCGAGGACCATCCAATTTCAGGGTGCTCACACCGCCAGCCGGCTTGTAATCGATTTTCATCCGGCCGCTGCGGTAGGGGTACGTTTGTAACGCGGCGATGGCGATTTTCAGGGCGTCCCGCTTCAGGGCGGTCATAGCCGACGGGAACCGGTCCAGCAAATCGCCCATGGATTTGATTTCAAGCGTTCCGGGGTTGGGGAGATCGAGCAAGCCGCTGCAATCAAGGATTTCGGTGACTTTTCCCTGGACGTCGATCCTCCCATCGAGTTTGCCCGTCAGATTGATGTACTTTCCCGCCAGTTTTTCCGCGATCGGCTGGCAATTGATCTTGTCGGCAAAAAAATCGGCGTTCCAGGCAAAGCCCTTGTTGTAATAAAATTCAAAATTCCCGTTGAGCTGCCCCCCCTCGCAGCTCCCGTTGGTCAACTTTCCATAAACGCCGTTCGGATCGAATGTCACCGTGGCGTCCACTCCCCTGACGGGAATCTCATTCCAGGAAAGCTCGTCGATATGAATGGTGTTGACGACGTTATTGGCCGTCGGATCGGTCGGCGGCCAGCTGAAATAGAGATTGCCGTGCAGATTGACGATCCGGACTTTATAATCCGGGTAATCCTGGTCCAGTTCCCGGATGGCGATGATGCTTTTCGCGCTGATCTGGTCGAGTTGATCGAGCCGGATGTCATCCACCTTCGTCTCGAAGTAGAATGGAAGGTGGACGACGGGCTGGCCAAACGCATTGACCGCCAACTGCCCGTACTGCACCTCGAAATGCGCCACCTCCCAGGGCGCGCCCAGCCCCTGGTTGGAAGTAGGCTTATGCTCCAATCTGACCTCTTTCGTGAGCCAGAATAAATCCTCGCCCAGGAACATCGTCGGGCGGACCATGTCGATTTCGCGAATATGATGGCGCCAGAACTCGGTGTACGTATAGCGGACCCGGGTCAGCGGGAAGGAGAACACCGGCGCAAGCGGGTCCACCGGCGAGACGATGGCGATGTTGGCAATTTCAGCCGTCCGCTCCTGCGTCATCTCCGGGCTCGCATCGGGCTGGCCCAACCGGAGGCTGTTCAAAATGATCGGCTGCCGCACCCCCAGCCGCACGGGGATGGAAGTATTGGCCACCAGGTTGTCGAGCATCAGCGTGCCGCGGCTGATCTCCAGCCTCCCGATCACCCAGTCCAGGCCCTTGCCGTTTCCGGCGCCGATTTGATCCATCGCCGCATACAAGGGTTTGGTGAAGAGTTGACCGCCCATGACCTGGACCTTCGCGATATGGTGTCTCCACAGCCCCACAGGACTCGCCGTAAGGATGATGGAATCCGCATAAAAGAAGCCTCCCAGTTTCACATCCTCAATTTTCAGGGTGCGGCGGTTCAGCCAGTAGACCCTGCCGGTGCTGGAAGAAAAAGGCAGTTGGGCCAGCAACTCGTTTACCACGCGTTTCGGATGCAGCCGAATCGTGAGCATCATCGCGCAGAACCACATCGTGAACATCAGCAAAATGCTCAACAGGTAAACGCGCACGCGATGCCAGTTGATCCGCAGTCCGGTCGACTCCGGAGGCGGGGGCGCTTCAGGGGACTGGGTCGGTTCCGTCATGGCGTCTTGAACAGGGTAAGCGCTTTCACGCGCTGGCGGGCATGATTCACGATCGGCCCGGGATAAGCGAGCGTATCCGCCTCCGGGACATAACGCCGGATAAAGACTCCTTCGGCATCTCAGCGCGCCCTTCGATTAACTCAACCACAGCCGGGACCTGCCCGACAATCCCTCGTTTGTGGAAATCAGGCTATCGCCATTTCGGCGGCCTTTTTTTCGACCGGAGGACGGATGCGGTAACGGGGAACCGCGACCACCGGATTGTCAGCCATGCGACGGCGAACGAGCGCTGCGGCGTGGGCTAAAGGACTGCGTTCGCTCGTCAAAGGGATGGGTGCGAACATGAAGACAGGTGATATGCTCATAAACAAGTGTGATACTTAGGAATTTCCCCTAAGAATCTCATAGTTTACCAAATAGTCAAGTATTACGTCTCCGCAATGTAGATTATTAGATAGGATAAGATATTGCTTGCCCGCTTACCGCCGTGCGCAGCACCTCAAGGTTTGCCCCGATCCCGGAAGGCGCCTACCTTATCTTCAGCATGGATCTCGCCACCGAATTGCCGCAATTGCCCGGTGCGGCGGACATCCTTTTCGAACACGATGTCCAGCGCCTCGGTCGCGGGCTGCACCAGTTGATCCGGGGCAAGAAGCCCGGCCTCTTCGCCGCCGCTTATTGGCAGGGACTCTTGCTCGACTGGGCGATGCGCGATCCCGCGCTCAAGACCGACCTCTTTCGCCTGGTCGACGCGCTGCCGGCGCTTTCCACCGGCGAACAGATCGCGCGTCATGCCCGCGAATATCTCCTCGCCCCGGGCCGCGAGCTTCCCGCGGGCTTGGGTCCGGCCCTGCGCGCCACGGAAAATTCCCTGGCGGCTTCCATCGCCGCGTTCGCAATCAAGCGGAACATCCGTAGCATGGCCGGGCGATTCATCGTCGGCCAGGACGCGCGCCACGCCGGATCGAAGCTGAAAGAACTTTGGGATGAGGGCTTCGGCTTCACCGTCGATCTTCTCGGCGAAGCGACCGTCAACGCGGCCGAATCGCAGGCCTACGCCCGGCGCTACGCGGACCTGATCGAATTTCTTCCGGG
The DNA here is from genome assembly GCA_963702985.1 of uncultured Verrucomicrobiae bacterium. Classification (GTDB taxonomy): domain Bacteria; phylum Verrucomicrobiota; class Verrucomicrobiia; order Methylacidiphilales; family UBA1321; genus JABDGH01. The sequence goes on along the minus strand of OY969777.1, from coordinate 1,850,757 downwards.
CGAAACGGCCCGGTGGAAAGGCGGCGGAGTTCTCGATCACGGCCCTTTCGGCCCCATCCCGCGGGCCAATATCTCGCTCAAACTTTCCGCCATGGACCATCTCCTCGATCCGGCCGATCCCGACGGCGGCGCCGGCCGGCTGCTCGAGCGGGTGCGCCCGTTGCTGCTTCGCGCGAAGGACCTCGGCGCCTTCATCAATTTCGATCTCGAGCAATGGAACATCCACGAAATCACCCACCGCCTGTTTGAGCGGATCGCGCTCGATCCGGAATTCTCCGCCTGGCCGCACCTCGGCATCGTCGTCCAGGCCTACTTGAAAAATGCCGCCCACGATCTCGACCGGCTCCTTGCCTTGAGCCGGAAGCGGGGCGCGCCGCTCACTGTTCGGCTGGTCAAGGGCGCTTATTGGGATTACGAAGTCGTCCAGGCCGGGCTGCACGGTTATCCCTGCCCGGTCTTCACTCAAAAAGGCCGGACGGACGCGGCCTACGAGCGGCTCGCCTGGCGGCTTCTCGAAAATCACGCGACGATTCACGCCGCCTTTGGCACGCACAATCTCCGCACCCTTGCCGCCGCCCTCGCCCGCGCGGAAAGCCTCGGCCTGAAACCCGGCGCGTTTGAACTTCAGATGCTCGCCGGCATGGCGGAACCGGAGCGTGATCTCCTGCGCGATCTCGGACATCGCGTGCGGCTCTACGCGCCGGTCGGCGATCTGCTCACGGGAATGGCCTACCTCGTGCGGCGGCTGCTCGAAAACACCGCGAATTCGAGCTTCCTGCGCCTCACCTATCACGACCACGCCGACATCGAGCGGCTCATGGCCAGGCCGGAACCGCTCCCCGACGAAGGCCCGGCGGTCATGGACCGCGGCGTCAGACTCAACACCGATCTCTCCGCTCCGTTTGTAAATTGTCCCCTGTCCGATTTTACGTCGGCCGAAACGCGCGCCGAATTTTCGGCGGCCATCGCCGAGGCCGATAAGAAGATGCCGTGGCAGGTCCCTGTCGTCATCGACGACCACGCCCGCATCGGCGGCGCGGCGCTCTTTCACGTCACCCCGAATGACATCACGCGCATCGCGACCTGCGCCAACTCCGCCACGGTGGGCGACGTCGAGCAGGCCATCGCGATCGCGGGGAAAGCGTGGCCCGCCTGGCGCGATCTTCCCCTGGAAACCCGCGCCGCCCGCGTGAATGAACTCGGCGCGCGGCTGGAAAGGGACCGCCTCCGCCTCGCCGCGATGGAAGTCCACGAACAGGCCAAGCCGTGGCGCGAAGCCGATGCCGATGTCGCCGAAGCCGTCGACTTCTGCCGCTACTACGCCCGGCAGGCGCTCATCGAATTGAGCCCGCGCATCCAGGGCAATCTCCCCGGCGAGATCAACACGCTTGCCTATGAGGGACGCGGGCTTTGCGCCGTCATCGCGCCGTGGAATTTTCCGCTCGCCATCCTTTGCGGAATGAGCGCCGCCGCCCTCGTCGCGGGCAATGCCGTCCTGCTCAAACCCGCCAGGCAGGCCAACGCGATCGCCTTCGCCTTCCACCAGCACGCGCTGGCGGCCGGCGTTCCGTCCGGGATTCTCCCCTTCCTGCCCGGCGACGGCGCGCTCATCGGCGACGCGCTCGTCCGGCATCGCGACGTCGTCCAGATCGCCTTCACCGGCAGCCGCGAAGTCGGGACCGCGATCCTCGGGCAGGCCGCGGAAATCGCGCCGGGCCAGGCGATGATCAAGCGCGCCGTCTGCGAAATGGGCGGCAAGAACGCCATCATCGTCGACGACGACGCCGACCTCGACGAGGCCGTGACGGGCGTGCTGGCCAGCGCCTTCGGTTACGCGGGCCAGAAATGCTCCGCCTGCTCGCGCCTGATCGTCGTCGGGGCCATCCATGAAAATTTCATCGACCGCCTTTCGATAGCCGCGAACGCCCTCGTGCCGGCCAGCGCCGCGCGGGCCGATTGCCTTGTGCCTCCCGTAATCGACGAGGCCAGCTACGAAAGGCTTCTCGCCATCATTCGCCGGCCGGGCGCGGACGCGCGCGCGCTCCATCCCATTTTTGGAGGGACGCCGCCAGGCGAGCCTGCCCGGTCGTCCGCGGACGCGCAGGAGCGCGTCCCTCCAGTCTCCCGCGGCTGGTTTGTGCCGCCAACGATTTTTGAAGTGGACGATCCCCGCCACCCGCTCATGCTGCGCGAATTATTCGGACCCATCCTGGCCGTCTTCGCGGCGCGCGATTTCTCCCACGCCCTCGAGGTCGCCAACACCGGCGACTTCGCCCTCACCGGCGCCGTTTATTCCCGCAGCCCGCGGCATCTCCAACAGGCGCGCGAGGAATTCCGCGTCGGCAATCTTTATCTCAACCGGCCCTGTACCGGCGCGCGGGTGCATCGCCAGCCTTTCGGCGGATTCAAGATGAGCGGCGCCGGGACCAAGGCGGGCGGCCCCGGGTACCTGCTCCATTTTACCGAGATGCGCGTCTGCACGGAAAACACCATGCGGCGCGGTTTCGCCCCGGAGATCTTGTAGCGGCGTGAAAATATCGCGGAGATTTTGCGTGAACAGACTGTGTGAACTAGTATGCTGGGACAGCGGTTCCTGGTTTATTTTATGATCGTACTTGTCGCCGACGACCTCGATGTCAACCGCAAGCTCTTGCGGACGCTGCTCGCCCCCGAGGGCTATGAAGTCATCGAAGCCTCCAACGGCGTCGACGCTTTAGACATCCTTCAAACCGCGACCGGCCCGATGGTGGGTCTCATCGACTGGGAGATGCCCGAAATGGAAGGCATCGAGGTATGCCGGCAAGCCCGCGCGCTCCAGGCCACCCCGCCGCTCTACCTGATCCTGCTCACCGTCCGGGACAGCAAACAGGATATTGTCGCCGGCCTTCAGGGCGGGGCCAACGATTACATCACCAAGCCTTTTGATAAAACCGAACTCCTCGCACGGGTGAGCATCGGCCGGCAAATGGTGCAGTTGCAGCAGACCCTGACCGAACGCGTGGCCGAACTGAAGGAAGCCCTGCTGTCGGTGAAGCAGCTCGGCGGTCTTTTGCCCATCTGCAGTTATTGCAAGAAGATCCGCGACGACCAAAACTACTGGCAGCAGGTCGAGGCCTACGTCGGCAAGCACTCGCAAGCCAAATTCAGCCATTCCATTTGCCCGCAGTGTTACGAAGAAATCATCAAACCCCAAATGGTCCAGCTCGGCGTCGACCCCGACGAAACCGTGCCTTTGCCCTCCACGACGGACTAGGGCGGGTGAGAAAGAACCGCGTCGCGGCCTGCCAACCGCACGCTGCAAGCGTGCGGGGAATTGACCCGGATAAGAAAATGTGTCCTTGGCCGTTACGACATTGTCATTCATGTCGAGCGGTGCTACTTCTTATGTGTGAACACGGATGTCGTGCGCGTGGAAGTCTTTGGAGTTTTCCCCACAGATCAGCACACGCTGGCCATTTTCATCGGTAACGAGGAAAAGAGTTTTGTCATTCATGTCGAGCTCAGTGTCGGGCGCGCCATCGCCATGTCGATGCGCGGCGAACATAACGAACGCCCCCTCACGCACGAATTAATCGGCTACATTTTCAACGCATTCGACATCAACGTGGAGCGCGTTGTCATCAATGCCTTGCGCAGCAACACCTACTTTGCCCGGATCATCCTCAAGGCCGAGAACGAAGTTCATTCGAAGGTCATCGAGATCGACGCGCGTCCCAGCGACTGCATCGTGCTGGCCACCCAGGCAAAGGCCCCCATTTTTGTCAGCCAGGATGTGTGGGAAGAAACAGAAGATCGCACCGAGGAGCTGGAGAAAATCCGGCAGGCCCTTCGCGAAAAGAAAGGGCCTCCGCCCGGCCCTCTTTTCGGCGAGGACACTGCGTGAATTAGCTTGCCTGAATTAGAAACAATCCCTTAAGGATAAAGCTATAAATATGTGCAGTTCCTTATTGATTGGCTCGGCGTTATCTGATAAATTTCTTATCGTGAAACCTGTCTTCTTGGCCTTCGCCCTGGCGTTATGCTCCACTAACGGCTTTGCTGAAGATTGGACAACGACAGATGGAACAATCTACAAAAACGTGAGAGTCGTTCGAGTCGAGGACGATGCCGTAACGATCCTTTACAGGGACGGCGGCGCCCTGGTTTTTCTTAATAAACTGCCGCCCGCCCTGCAACTAAAGTTCGATTATGATCCTGTAAAAGCCAAATCCGCCGCGGAAGTCCGGGCCAAAGCCGATGCCGAGAACGCGAAGGAATTGCAGGCCGAAATTGAACTCGCCGCGAGAATGAAACGGCAAGAGCAAATCAAGGACGCCGAGGCGAGAAACGGGACGAACGCGCCGCCCAAGCCTTAGATGCCATGTGAACACTCATGTCGGTTGTCGGCGGCCATCCTTTCAGGATGGCTTTTCAGAGTACGAGCGATCTGTCTATAAAATAGTGTTAATACCAATTCCAAATTGATTTTGGTCTAAACAATCGGTCATCCTGAGCTTGTCGAAGGATCAGTTCGGAGGGGTTTTACCGAGGCGGAACTGATCCCTCGACAAGCTCGGGATGACGGAAGGGTAAAGAATAAATTTTATTGAGAAATGGTATAACAAGCCCTAGACAAACTTCCCCGGATTGAGAATGCGCTTCGGGTCGAGCGCTTCCTTGATGCGGACGTGCAGCCGGCGCAATTCCGGCGAGGCCGCCTGGGGCCACCACGGCAGCTTGGCCAGGCCGATCCCATGCTCGCCCGTGATCGCGCCGTCCCAGGCGATGATCTGGCGAAAAAGCTCGTCCAGTGCGCGGTCCGTCCGTTGCTTCACGCCGCGCCGGGTCATGTCGGCCATGATGTTCACGTGAATATTGCCGTCGCCCGCGTGACCGAACGAGGCGATCTCGACCCGGTGCTTATTTTGCAGCCGCGCGGTGAAATCGAACAGGTCCACCAGCCGGCTGCGCGGCACGCAAATGTCCTCGTTGAGCTTGGTCAGTCCGGTTGCTTTCAGGGAGGCGGAGAACTCGCGGCGCAAATCCCAGAGCCGCTCGCACGCGGCTTCCGTCGTGGCCGTGGTGATTTCCAGCGCGCCGCCCGACTTGAGCAACCCGGCCAGGATGCGGACCTCCGAGCGGACGGAGTCCGGCTGGCCGTCGATTTCAACCAGGAGATGCGCATCACCCGGAGGGAGGTGCGCCGATCCGAGATGACGCCGCGCCGCGTCGAGCGTGAAACGATCCGCCAGTTCGACCGCCGAGGGGAGAAAGCCCTCCCGGAACACATGCTGCACGCAAGCCGCGGCGAGGGAAGCGTTCGCGAACGACGCCGCCAGGACGGCCCGCGAGGGCGGGGCGGGAATCAGGCGCAGGGTGATTTCGGTCACGAGGCCGAGCAGCCCCTCCGAGCCGACAAAAATGCCCACGAGATCGAAGCCGCTTTTGTTCTTCACCGTGCGGCCGCCCACGCGCGCCAGGGTGCCGTCGGCCAGGGCGACTTGCAGGCCCAGCACGTAGTGGCGCGTGACGCCGTACTTGAGGCAGCGCGGTCCGCCCGCGTTCGTGGCGACGTTGCCGCCGAGGGTGCATTCCCGCAGGCTCGCGGGATCGGGCGGATAAAGGAGGCCGAGCTTGCGGGCCTGCGCCTGGAATTCTCCCGTGATCACGCCGGGCTGCGCCACGCCGACGCCGTCGACGGGATTGATCTCCAGAATGCGGCTCATCCGCGCGAACGAGACCACGATGCCGTGCTTCTTCGGGACGCATCCGCCGACGTAGCCGCGACCCGCGCCCCGCGCCGTGACGGGGATCCTGCGCTTGTTCGCAAATCGGAGCAGCGCCGCGACATCTTCGGCCTTGCGCGGGAAGACCACCGCTTGCGGCAGGGCGCTGGCGAACCAAGCGTCCCCGGCGTGCGCGGCCAGCGTCTCCGCATCGGAGGCGACGACGCCCTTTGGGAAAAGCGCGGTGAAAGGACGGAGCCAGGGGGTGGGCATGGGGTTACGGTAGCGGGTTATTGGATCGAGGCAAAATCTAGAGTGAGTTTTTCTAAGGCCGCCTGATTCCGAAAACAGGCCGGACCGTGCCGTCCAGCCCGGCAAGCCAAACTTTCTTGTTGTTAAGGACGGGCATTTCTAATGAGATGGTCGGATGACGTCCCCGGTGATCGAAGGCCAGCTGAATGATGCGGAGCGTCAGATCCTGACGGACGCGATCCTGAAAGCGCCGAAGAAGCCCGAGGTTGTCGTCGAAGTCGGGACCTGGCTGGGCGGAGGGAGCACGGTTACGTTTTTGCGGGCTCTTCATCAAAATGGCGCCGGTCATCTTTGGGGCGTCGAGGCCCATCGCGCGATCTATGATCGCATGATGGCGAATCTTACGGCGCTGGCGCCGGAGGTCATGGGGCATTTCACTCCGCTGTTCGGGTTTTCGGACCAGGTGCTTCCCCGATGGATCGCCGAACAAAAAAAGCCGTTCCAGATCGACGTCGCCTTTCTCGACGGCGGCGACAACCCTTTCGAGCAGATTGTTGAATTCCGCATTCTGGATCCGCTTATGCCAGTCGGGGCGCAATTGTTCAGTCACGACGCCAATTTTCGCAAAGGGAAATGGCTGGTTCCGTTTTTGTCACGATTGGACAATTGGGAGGTAAAAGTGCACGACGTCAGTGTGGAGGGATTGATGGCCGCCCGCAAAATCGCGGCCCAACCCACTCCGGCGAGCTTGCGCGCCGCCAGGGCGCATCTTTTTAAAATGCGCTGGGAGCCGATCGAGATCGCCGCCCGCTTTTCGCCGATAGGCCTCAAGCGCCTCCTCTTTTCTCTGCTGCCGCGGCGTCTGGTCCAGCGAATCACCGGTGGTCGCAAGTAAAGGCATCTTTCGCGCGGAGGCCGCAAAGTTCACGGAGAGAGAAACAGGATTTGCTTTTCGGAGCCTCAGTGAACTCCGCGTCCTCCGCGCGGAACCTCATGGAAGTCACCTCCGCACGCGTCGCCACACCAGCCAGGTATCGCGGAAGATTTGCCACACGACGGGCAGGCCGATGCCGCCGAATTTCATCGAGTTCCGCACGACCACGGGCGCCTCGACCATGACCGCGCCGAGCTGCACCAGGCGCACGAGCAATTCGAGGTCGAGCGTGAAGCCGCGGCTTTCGGTTTTCTCCAGCGCCGCAAGCAGCATCTCGCGCCGCACCAATTTCAGCCCGGTCTGCGTGTCGCGCACGGGCAGTCCGAAGAGGAATTTCACCAGCCAGAAGTAGCCGAGGCTGTAAACGCGCCGGATGAGCGGATACTCGACCGTGCTGTCCGGATGCATCTTGCTGCCGATCACCGCGTCGGCTTTTTTCACCCGCTGGATGGCGACGAAAAACAGAATCTGTTCCGGCGGCAGATCGAGGTCCGCGTCGATGAAGACGACAAATTCCCCCCGCGCCGCCTGCGTGCCGCGCCGCAGCGCCTCGCCCTTGCCCGAGCGGGGGAGATGCAGCGAAACAACTTCGCCGGAGAATTTCTCCGCCAGCCGCGCGATTTCCTCGCCCGAATTATCGGAGCTGCCGTCATTGACCAGGATCATCTCGAACGGGCCGAGCATCCGCAGCACGGCCATGGTTTGCTCGACGTTGGAGGTGATTTGCGCGCCTTCGTTGCGCAACGGCATGACCACGGAGAGGCCAACGGGCGGCGGCGCGTTCATGGCTGCTTGCGTCCCCACCGCACGATGCCCACGAAGAGCACCACCGTCAGGGAGACGAGTCCGCCGCCGAACATATAGGCGGGCATCAATTGCGGTTGCCGGCCCGCGTAATAGAGCAGGAGCGTGTAGCCCGCGGCGCATGCGCCCAGGACGAAGCATTCCGGATGACGCCGCGACGCCAGCGAGAAAACGCCCAGCGCCTGGAGCAAGCCGAGCGGGACCATGACCGCGGCGAAGCTGGGGACAAAAAAGGCCGTCGATTGAAAATTGGCGCCGCAAAAAAAACGGCTCAGCGGCTGGGCGAGGCAGCCGAGAATCATCGCGCCCGCCAACAGCGCGCCGAGATAGATCCAGAAAAAGGTGAGCGAGGCCGGCGTGGTGCGGTCCAAACGCGAGCGTTGCGCGAAAAGAATCCAGAGCAGCGGCTGCGTGCCCCACAGGAGCGCGCGCCCGAGCAGTCCCGCCGTGTGGTAGGCGTCGAAGAGGGGCCAATTCACCAGGCCCAGGTTGTTGTTGGTGATGACGCCGAAGCAGCTTTGCGCCACGAGCCGGTCCGCGCTCGAGAAGAGAAAGAGGGCCAGCAGGACGCTGAAGGTCGATCCCGCGCAGAGCAAAAAGTCGCGGTCGCAAACGGCCAGGCAGGACTTGAACCGCACCGCCGCGCTGGTTTCGCCGGAGCGCAACGCCGGAGCCAGCGTGATGACTCCAGCGAGGAGAAACGCCGCCAGCCCCGATTCGGCCCACGGTTCCTGCCAGGCCAAACCCGCGCCCGCCAGCACCCGCGCCAGCGCCGAGCCGGCCAGCAACCATGCCCAAAGGCGAAGCTGGTGGCCGCCCCGGCACACGGCCCGGCTCATCAGGCCCCCCACGGCGGCGAGGACATTCACGAGGATGAAAAGCCGCAGCGAAACGCGGGGCAGATCGAGCGGCCACAAAAGCAGGAACACCAGCGGAATGCAAAGGGCGCCCCAGACCCAGGCGAACGTCCCCGTCACCGGGAGCGCCGCGTCGCGAAGCGAGTCGATGCGCGCGCTTTGCCCCGGCGCGGGATGGCGCGCGAGATAGTTCGTGAAGGCCTGATTCAAGGCCAGCACCGGCACGGTCATCAGGCCGATCGCGGCGAGCGCGGTGTTGAGCGTGCCGAATTCTCCCGGCGCCAGTTCGCGGCGCAGGACGATCAGCGCGATGAAATTGAGCAGGGCCACGAGGGCCCACAGCCCGGGCGGCTCGCCGGTCTCCGTCTGGTAAATGAGGAGGGCGCGGCGAAAAATACCAATGCCTTTTCCGGCCGGCTCAATAGGGGAACTCATGTCGTTTAGAAATTAAAATCCCGGATCACTCGATCCGCCATCCCGAGGTTGTCGAGGGATCAGTTTCCAGAAGACAAGGCGGAACGCAAGGGCGGCTGGTCTCGCCGCTCGTGCGCGCGGCAAGCCCGGGATGACGAATCTGTTTGGAGCGCTCTTGGTTCATGCGGGGGACCCTTCGGCGGCCTGCATCCAGCGTCGGAAAAATTCCGCGCCCTCCTCCAGGTCGCGCAGGAGAATGAATTCGTCCTTCGTGTGGGCTTGGGCGATGGAACCGGGCCCGATGCAAACGGCGGGACACCGCGGGCCGCTCAGGACGGAGGCGTCTGAAAACCAGGGCGCGGTGATGAATCCTCGGGCTTCTTCGCCCAGCCGCCGCACCCACGGCAGCGATTCGTCCGTGTCGAGCGGGGGCGAAGAGCGCTGCACAATCACCGAGACGTCGGGCGCGGCCGCGCGCAGGTCCGATTCGAGCCGGAGCCGGAATTGTTCCGCATCCATGCCCGGCACGACGCGGCAATCGATTTCCACGCGGCACCGGTCGGGCACGATGTTGATTTTGCTGCCGCCGAAAATCGTGCCCACGTTCAGCGTCGGGGCGCCAAGTTTCGGGTGCGATTGCCGGGACAGGGCGGGAATGATTTTTTCCTCGATGACTTCGAGCGCGCGCCGCATCGCGTAAATGGCGTTGCGTCCCCGCTCGGGCGTCGAGCCGTGGCAGGCCACGCCGGTCGTGGCGACCTCGAGCCAGAGCGCCCCCTTGTGCGCCGTGACCACGCCGAGCTGGGTCGGCTCCAGGACGAGCGTCAGGTCGCTCGAAAAACCCCGTTGGGCCAGCGCGCGCGCGCCGTCGTTGGCCGCCTCTTCTCCCATCAGCGCGAGGAAGCTCCAGCGGATGCGTGAACGCGCGCGCGCGGAACTTCGCGCCCATTCGCGCACGGCCCAGAGCGCGGCGGCCATCGGCCCCTTCGTGTCGGTCGAGCCGCGCCCGAAAAGCTTGCCGTCGCGAATCACCGGGTCGAAGGGCGCGATGGTCATGCCCGCGACGCTGACCGTGTCGAGATGCGGCGCGAAGGCCAGATGCGCGGCCGGGTTCTCCGGCGTAAACGAGGCGACCACATTGGGCCGGCCCGGCTCGACCGGATCGAGGGCCACGTCCGCCCCCAGCTCGCGGAGAAAATCGGCCACGTACTCGGCCAGGGCCTGCTCGCCGGTCTGTTCCGTGCCGGGATTGCCCTGCGGATTCACGCTCGGAATCGCCACCAGATCCCGGAGCAGTTCGACGACATTTTTCGGGGCGGGCATCCTTGTAGCGTAGTGTGCCCGCAAAAGAGGGCAAGGCTGTAGCGGCGGTCTATACCCAGGGGACCGATATGCCCCATAGGACTTATAAGTCCCCTGGATTGCCACATCTTACGTCGCCGCGTGGACGCGATGGGAAAGTAAGGAAACGATGCCGGGGAGACGTTCCACGTTGCGCAACAGGCGCACGGGGCGGCTCGGCGTGGTGAGGACCCAGCGCAGGAGCGTGTTGACCCAGGCGCGCCGCCGATAGAGATGCCGGTGTCCACGCGAGTAGGCGGCAAGCGCGGCGGCGAGATCATGGGCGGCCAAGCCCGCGCGCGCGGCTTCGGCGGCGAGGAGTCCGGTCGAGAGCGCGAAGAGGATGCCTTCGCCGGTGAACGGCTCGACCACGCGGGCGGCGTCGCCGAGAAGCCAGACGCGGCCGGCGCCGGCGCCGGCGGGGGCGCGGGTGATCGGGTTCATGCGGAGCCACTCCTGCGGATCGAAGTGGGGGAAATCGCGGCGGACGAGGAGAAGCGGGTCCTGCGTGCGGCGGGAATCGAGCACCATGCTGATGACGGCGTGGGTGGAACTGTAGCGCGAGTAACCGAAGTAGCCCTCCTCGAAGACGTGCATGTGGGCGCGGTCGTCGAGGCCGGGCGGCGCGGGGATGGCGGTCCGCCACGCGACGCGATGACACCGGCGCGGCGGCGGCATGAGCCCGCTTTGGCGCGCGACGAGCGAGTTGCGGCCATCCGCGCCGAAGACGAGCTTGCCGGAAAATTCCCCCCGCGCGGTTTGGACGATGCCGTTGCGCGGATCGATGTTCGTGACGGTGGTTTCGGGGAAGAATTCGGCCCCGGCGGCCTGCGCTTCGCGGCGGAGCCAGTCGTCGAGCACGTCCCTTGAGATGGCGCGAGGGCCGCGTTGCGGCGGGCGGAAGGCGTATTGGTAAATCATGCGTCCTTCGCAGTGGACATCGAACCCGGTGAGTTCCCGGTGGGGCAGGGCCGCGTAGGATTCGGTCAGGCCGAGCTTGTTCCAGATGTCCCACGCGGCGGGGTTGATGCAGTTGCCGCAGACTTTGGCGCGGGGAAAGGCGGCTCGGTCAAGCAGGGCGACGCGATGGCCCGCCCGCGCCAGGACGAGCGCGGCGAGGGAACCGGCGGGCGCGGCGCCGACGATGATGACGTCGTGGGAGGGCATCTCATTTTTTTTTAGCCGCAAAAGAACGCAAAGAACGCAAAAAATCCCAAATGCAACTTGGGAACGAGGGGAGAAGAGTCGACCAACTACCGCAAGACGGATCGCTTCCAGCGCGCTTCGCGCGCCCGGACAACAAGTTGTCCGGGCCACCCAAAATGCGGTCAGCGATCCACAGCCTTGCGGCGGTGGCGACTAAATCACGCCGGCTTTTTTGAGGGTGGCGTAAGCGCCGTTCTTGGTCAGGGTCTTGAGCGCGCGGGCGGTGAGCTTGACGGTGACGTAGCGCTTCAGCTCGGGGACGAAGATGCGCTTTTCCTTGAGGTTCGGCTGGAAAACGCGGGGCGTGTTGGCCGTGACGTGGGTGCCGATGCCGCCCTTTTTCTTGGCTTTACCGCTGCGCAGGATGCTGGTGCCGCGCGTTGGGACCGCGCCGGTGATTTCACAAAGTCGGGACATGGGGATGCTTTCGTTGGGACGGTTATTTGACGAGCAGGACGTTGCGGGCGCGCTTGATTTCGGTGGTGAGCTTGCGGTGCATCTTGGCGGTCATGCCGGTGATGCGGCGCGGAAGGATGCGGCCCTTTTCGGTGAGGAATTTCTTGAGCAGCTCGACGTTTTTGAAGTCGACGGCTTCGAGGTTGATGTCGATGCGGCGCTTGGGCAGCGAGCGGAGCGTGCGGCGGCGGGGCCGCATGGGTTTGGCAGCGGGAGGCATGGGTTAGTCTTTCTCTTTTTTCTTGTCGTCATCTTCCGAAGACTCTTCTTCCTCATCGGCGAAGGCTTCGGCGGAATCCATGAACTGCGGGGCGGTGTCCCAGCGGCGGCGGCCCCGGTTTTCTTTTTCGAGCTGCTGCTGGCATTCGACAGTAAAGCGCGCGAACGGAATGGCTTCAAGCCTGGCGTGGGGGATATGCTTGTTGGACATTTCGCAGACGCCGTAGGTGCCCGTTTCGATGCGCTTGAGGGCTTCCTCGATTTCGTAAAGGGCGTCCTGCTCCTGCGAAAGGAGGCTCAGGGCAAAATCCTTTTCATAGGCGTCGCTGCCCGCGTCGGCCTGGTGCTGGCCGACGGCGGAAGCTTCGTTGTTCTCGGCGCGGGAGCGGAGGCTGTCCTGCGCGACGCTTTGCATTTGATCGAGGAAATGATCGCGCAAATCGAGCAGGCGCCGTTTCTGGCGGTCGAAGAAGGCCAGGGTCTTCGCGTCCCTCGGCAGGCGGACCTGCGGACGCGGCGGCTCGAGTTCATCGGCGACGCTGTTGGAAATCGTCTTGGGCTTGGCCGCTTTCGGGACGGGCTTGGAGGGCGCCTTGTGATTGGCCTCGACCGTTTTGGCGGCGCGGGCGGCCTTGGTCTTGGGTTTGATCGCCGCTTTTGCTTTGGGGGAAGGCGGTCTGGCGGCCTTCTTGGACTTGCCGCTGGATTTGGGTTTCTGAGCCATGGGAATGGTAAGCAATAGGGAAGAGCGGGGGAAAATCCAATCAAATTTTTGTAAACTTTGCGGGGGTCGGGGAAGAATTGAAAACAAACCTTGGCGCTTCTTAGGTCTGGCATTATGCGCGCCTGCTTCTATATTCTTGTTAGCGTGTTCAATCTACCACCGTCCGCGCCCGTGCGGGATTTATTGGGTCGTGCCGGAGGACGAGCCGAAGTCCTCGTCCACTTTTGCGCGGCCAAAGGTTATGAAGTGTTCGATTGGAATCGCGCCGCCGTCGATCTTTTTGGACTCAGCGCCTCCGGTCCCGGCCCGGCCCCGTTGAGTTGGGTTGAACTTCCCGCCTCCCTGGCCGAATATCTTTCCCAGGCTTTGCAGGTGGTCAGCGGAGCGCCCGAAGAGGCCATGCCCGGGTTCAAGCATCCCGCCAGGCCGGGGCAGACCTTTTTCGCCAAGGTCTTTTACGAGGGCGTTCCCGCCACGGCGGAGACGGAGGAGGGCCACTGGTATTTGTATTGTTTCCAGGATTCGATCCACGGGCTCGATAGTTCGCAGGGCGCGGTCGATCAGAAAAAACTGGAGACCATCGGCGAGCTGGCCAGCGGCGTGGCGCATGATTTCAACAATCTCATCATGGGCATTCAATCCAACGCCGAAGCCATGCTGGCGCAGCCCAGCCTGGCCCCGCAAGCCCGGGACAGCCTCGTCAACATCATCCGGGCCTGCTCCACCGGCGCGTCGCTCACGCGCAGCCTCCTGGGTTATGCCAAGAAGCAGCCCTTGACGATGGCTCCTTTCAATCTGGTCGACATGGTCAACGACGTCGCGCGCATCGGCAGCGTCGCCTCGGGGAAATATCGCATCGCCCTGGGGAAGGAATTCCAGGACCCGAAGGCTTCGATCCGGGTTACGGGTTCCTATTCGAGTTTGAGCCATTGCCTGCTCAATCTCATCAAGAACGCCCGCGAGGCCATGCCCGATGGCGGCACGGTTCATGTGCTTTGGGAAGGCACCGAAACGAAAGCGGTGGTGACCGTGCGCGATCACGGCGCCGGCATCTCCGAGCAGGACATGGCGCGCATCTTCGAGCCCTTTTTTTCCACCAAAAAGCAGGGAACGGGACTGGGCCTGGCCATGGTGCGGGGCATCCTCACCCAGCATTCCGGCACGGTCGAAATCCGTTCCACGGTGGGCATGGGCACCTCGGTCTCGATGGTCTGGCCGCGCGGCGAGACCGAGTCGGCGCCCGTCCGGCCCAAGGAGGCGGGGGGCCCCGACGAACGCCGCTCCACCCACCGTATTTTCAAGCGAACCCAGCGCATCATTCTGCAATCCAAACGCATGCCCGCCGAGTCTCATTATCTCGTCTACGTCATCGACGACGACGATCTGGTGCGGGACGGACTTTGCAGTTTGCTCGAGCACCTGGGCCACCGCACGAAGGCCTTCCGCTACCCCGAAGTCGCCTTGCAGGAGTTGATCGCGGCCGAAACGCCGCCCGAGGTGGTCATTGTCGATTATAATATGCCGGGCATGAATGGGGCGCAGCTCATCGGGGGTTATAGCACAGCGGTCGCCAATAACAGACGCTTTGACAACACCTCGATCCTGTTGATGAGCGGGCTGCCGCCGAGCCATTTTCAGGATTTCATGTCCGAGTTCTCGAAGCTGAAGCTGGGGATTCTGGAGAAGCCGTTCAGCCTGGAAACCCTGCGAAGAAAATTGGTTAATATCCAGGACACGAGAAGGTTGTCCGGCGGGCTGGGCGACATCGCCCGGCAGGGGGGCGATTCGGCGCAAGCGGGACTGGCGGACTCGAAGAACTGACCTTCCAGGGTAGCCCGGCAACGACAGGCGTGCCTGCGTTGTCCGGGTTCGCGCCAGTCGGCTCTGGCGCGAACAAGAGGCAGCCCGAGGAGATGACATCACATTTCGGTGGCTTCTTGTGGCTTCGCTTCGCTCCGCCACCCGGACAATAAATTGTCCGGGCTACCCAATCGGGCGGGGCCGAACGGACAGGTGGGTAATTACCAACAGAGCCAGACCCTCCAAAAGTCAGTTCTTAAGCTGCATCTCCAGATGGGTGATCTGGTCGCGCAACGCCGCCGCCTGCTCGTAATTCTCCGACTGCACGGCGTTCTGCAAGCTGGCATGAAGGGTCTTGAGCCGGTTTTGGAATTCCTGGGCGCGGGCGGCGCGGCTCGGGACCTTTCCCTTGTGCAGGATGCCCTTGTGCATGTCCTTGAGGATCACGCCGAGCCCTTCGGAAAACGTGACGTAGCATTGCGGGCAGCCGAGCCGTCCCGTCTTCTTGAAATCGGGTTGCGTAAAGCCGCATTGCGGGCAGACCAGCTCCTCGGCGCCGTTGTTGGATTTGATTTCATCCGCCGCGCCAAGGCCCAGAAGCATGTCGGCAAGCGAAAAACCGGCCGGGTCGGCCACGCCTTTTTCCTTGGCGCACTTTTCGCACAAGTCGATCTTCTGCATCTTGCCGCTGATGATCTGGGTCAGATGCACCGTGGCGTTTTCAGTCTGGCAAACTTCGCAAATCATGGGATTAAGCAGGCACTTTTCACATGCCGCCTTCACTATAATACAAAATTAGTAAATGGGAACGCCTGTATTTTGCGTGCGTGCGCGGAAGTGGCGGATGAATTCCCCGGTGATGGGGCCGACGCGCCCCGGCCCGATCTTGCGGCCGTCCACTTCGCTGATCGGCACCACCTCGGCGCCCGTGCCGGTGGCGAAGATTTCATCGGCCACGAAGAGATCGTACCGGGTGAGGTTCGCCTCGAGGATTTCGCGGCCCATGTCGCGCGCCAGGTCGAACATCAGGCGCCGGGTGATGCCGCCGAGGGCCCCGTCGGAAATGTGGGGGGTGAAGATTTTCTCCTGCTTGATCACGAAAATATTGTCGGCCGTGCACTCTGCCACATAGCCCTGCTGGTTGAGCAGGATCGATTCCTGCGCGCCGTAGAGATTGCCCTCGATCTTGGCCAGGATGTTGTTGAGGTAGTTGAGCGACTTGATCGCCGGGCTGAGCGCCGCCGGCGAGACCCGCTGCGTTGGCACGGTGTTTACGCGCAGCCCCTCGGTATAGTATTTCTCCGGATAAAGTTCGATGGTCGCGGCGATGATGAAGAGAGTCGGCTCCTTGCATTTGTTCGGGTTGAGGCCGAGGTCGCCCTTGCCGCGCGTCACCACCAGCCGGATGTAGCCGTCGCGAAGGTTGTTCTGGCGGCACGTCTCCAGCACCGCTTCGCGGATCGCGGGGCGCTCGAGCGGGATGGTCAGCAGAATCGCCTTGGCCGAATCGTAAAGCCGGTCGAGGTGCTCCTCCAGGAGGAAGACGCGCCCGTTGTAAAAGCGGATGCCCTCGAACACGCCGTCGCCGTAAAGCAGGCCGTGATCGAACACGGACACCTTGGCGTCCGGCTCGGCCACGAACTGGCCGTCGAGATAGATTTTCAGGTGCTGCATGGGGAAGGAGTTATTCTGCCAGAGGAATCCTGCTCGGCAAGACGCGATGTTTATCGGGTGGCCCGGATATTGGGTGGCCCGGACAACTTGTTGTCCGGGTTGCCGAAGGCAACGGGAGGTCGCCTAAAGCGAAGGAGTCAAAGTCACGCCCACCGGTGCGTCTCGTTCATAAAACCGAGCCGAACTCCAGTTCCAAAGAAGTGCGTTTTCTGTCAAGCGGGCTTCCACCGGATTGTTGTGCATGTACTCAAGTTTTTCATTGAGCTTCTTATCCGTATCAATGTTGAAATCATAGAAACGCGCCTGCCAGATCGCGCAGCCATCCGGGCACAGTTTTTTGTAGCGAAATAGCTCTTGGGAAAAGAATCGTTTGATCCTGTAAGAACTGGTCTTTTTCCAGACTTGGACAAATGCACTCACGTCAAATTGATCATCGCCCGAAACAATGGCGTGGACATGATCGGGCATGATGACAAAACCAGCGCAATTAGCCTGGCGAGACTGAAGGCATTTTTGCAATACCTCCAGGACGATGTCCCGCGTCTCGCGGAATCAAGAAAGCGACGCCTTTGATAAGTGGAGAATGTTAGGAAATGAAGCTGTCCCGGCGCATTGAAGATGCGACGTCTGGGCATATAACGGTGACCTCCTGCGCGCTACGCGCGCCCGGACAACGAGTTGTCCGGGCCACCCGACAATTCGCGAAGTTCCTTCTCACTGAGAAAACTGCGGTAAGCTCCCTCAAGCATATTCCACATGAGAATGCCCCAGAGAATCCCGGCCAACGGAGAGAGAACGACTATTGAGCAAAGCCAATTCCATGTCGGTGAAACGTGATGAAAGAGGAACGGGCCGAGGAGGCAACTCAGCATCATCGCTGTTCCAATGCCTAAACCGCCCCTGAGAAAAACAAAGCGAGCCTTCCCTCGTGCCCGGACACTTTCCCAGCTAGACGCTTGTTTGGTGCTCCATTTGGGGAATAACATATGGGTAAGAGCAAAAGTAAGCCGTTAAGCTCATTTAAGTCAACCTTCCCTCCTCCAACCGATACGTCCTCTGCCCCAGGGCGGCGATCCGGTCGTCATGCGTCACGATGATCATGCAGTTGCCGCGTTCCCGGTGCAGGCGCAGGAGCAGCTCGATGATCTCGTGGCCGGTGGACGTGTCGAGATTGCCCGTCGGTTCGTCGGCCAAAAGAAGCGCCGGATTATTCCGCAGCGCGCGCGCGATGGCCACCCGCTGCTGTTCGCCGCCGGAAAGCTCCGAGGGCCGGTGGTGCAGCCGCGAGCCGAGGCCGACCTGGTCGAGCAGGCGGGCGCCATCGGCGGGATCGCTCCGCCGGGCCAGCCGCGCCGGGAATTCCACGTTTTCCAGCGCGGAAAGTTCAGGAAAAAGATGGTAGGCTTGGAAGACGAACCCGACGGAGAGGTTGCGCCAGGCCGCGAGTTTGCCCCGCGACCATCCGTAAATCGATTCACCCGCCCAGCGCACTTCGCCCGCGTCGGGACGTTCGAGCCCGCCGAGAATTTGCAGCAGCGTGCTTTTGCCCGAGCCGGAGGCGCCCTGGATCGTATTGAGGCCGCCCGGTGGAAACGCCGCCTCCAGCCCGCGCAGGATTTCGAGATCGGTGTGCCCAAGGCGGAACGTCTTGTGCAGCGACGAGCAGGTGAGGGGGAAAGCGGGGTCCACGGTCTTGGGTAGGGACGGCAGTCTCTGCCGTCCCAATTTATTTTGGGACGCGAAGGGACTCGCGTCCCCACCCGTTACGGCCTCTGCACGATGACGCCGATTTCGACCCGGCGATTCTTCGCGTAGGCCTCTTCCGTGTCGCCATCGATGGCGGGCCGGGCCGAGCCATAGCTGTTCGTGTAGAGAGAGCCGGCCGGCAGGCCGAGACCGACGAGATATTCGCGCACGGCCAGCGCGCGCCGTTCGCCGAGCGCGCGATTGTACTCCGGCGTGCCGCGCTTGTCGGCGTGGCCCGCGAGGAAAAGGGAATGCCCCGGGTTCGACTTGAACCAGTCGCTGACCTGCTGGAGCTTGCCGCGCTCGGCGCCGGAAATGGTCGATTTATCGAAATCAAAGTAGATCGTGTCCGACGCGAGGGTCTGGTAATCGGCATCGTTGGGATTGAATCTTCCGCGCGGGGAGGGCGGGATGCCGCTGCCGACGTCGCCGGCATTCACCTGGTCGCTGCCGCCGCCGCCGCCGGGCAGCGCTCCGCCGTTTTCGCCCATGCCCGTGTAGTTATGATCTTTGTCCTCCCCGCAGGCGGCGAGGGCGATGGTTAGGACGATGAGGAGTGGGAGGCGGCATTTGGTATTCATGAGGGAGTCGGAGGGTTGAGGGATCAAGCGGTGAGTTATACGATGCGGGGCGGAGTTGGGCAATGGTTTCCATCTGTTCTCAACGGGAGACCGTCGGTTCGCCGCACCCTCCGACCGCCGTTTCGATCGGCAGCGATTGGCGCGAAACGGTATCGAGGAGATGAAGGCGGCCGTTGTTGGCGTAGACCAGATGGCGCGAATCCCGCGTCCAGGCCGGGTCTTCCCCGCCGGTGGTCGTGATCAGTTGGGCCGTGCGGCTGGCCACGTCGAAGACGCCGATCTGGAACTGCCCGCCGAGCCGCGTCGTGAAGGCGATCCACTTGCCGTCCGGCGACCAGTCGGGCCTGGTGCAAAACGAATTGCCTGTGACGAGGTGGTCCATGTCGGAGGCGTCGGAGGTGCCCGACGCGCTGCTGATGAAGAGCTGCGGGCTGCCGCGATCATCCGAGGAGTAGACCAGGCGGTCTCCCGCCGGCGACCACGAGGGCGAGGTCTCCGCGCCCCGGGTGCGGGTGATGCGGGTCAGCGAGCCGCCGTCGGTTGACATCGTGTAAATCTCGGGATTGCCGTCCTTGCTCAGGGTCAGCGCGATCCGCGATCCGTCCGGCGAGAAGGAAGGCCCGGAATTGATCCCGGGGAAAAAAGCGACGCGCGTGCGGGCTCCGGTTGCCAGATCGATCAGATAGACGTCGGGATAGCCGCTCTTGTACGAGGTGCAGGCCAGCTTCGCCCCGTCCCTGCTCAAGGCGGGGCTGGCGCTGATCGTGCCGTCATGCGTGACCGCGCGCGTGTTGAAGCCGTCCATGTCGGCGAGGTAAAGCTCCTGCGCCCGGGTTGTCCCGGCGACAAAGGCCAGCTTGCTTGCGGCGAACCCGGGCAGGCCCGTGACGGCCTCGGTGATGGCGTCGGCGAATTGGTGCGCGGCGAGGCGGCCCTTGCCGTTAAAAGTCCGGTTGAACATATCGGCGCCGGTTCTCTTGTTTACCAACCGGCCGGTCACGCCCGCCTCGCCGGCCTCGCCGGTGGCCAGGTAATCGCCCGAGCCGCTGCCCACCGGCGAGATCATCCCGGTGCGCCTCAGGTCGGCGCTCACGATCTCGGTGACCCCGCCGCCGAGCGCTCCGCTGATCGAGACTCCGACGCGGGGCAGGGTGGGGACGCTCACCACGACGCCCTGGCCGTGGAGTTGCGCGCCGGGGAAGCCGGACATGCCGGCCAGCAGGATCAAAGCGAAAAAGGCGGAGAGGTATTTCACGTTAGCGGGTAAGTTTAAATGTGATGGGAATATCAGGTGGACAGCCATCCGGCAAGGGTTCATGCAGATAGCCGAGGCCGCGCGCCGCCGCGACCGCCGAATCATCATAGGCGGAATTGCCGGAAGACTGGATCAGGTGAACGCTCTCGACCGGAACCCGTCCGTCCTTCTCGACATGAATCTGGACGACCGGGTTGACCGCGGTTTCGTCGGCCAGATTGGGACTTGCCCACTGGCTCATCACCTGGTCGCGAATCGAGGCGTAGAAATCGGCGAAGGGATTCGCGCGGGAATTGTCCGATCCGCTCGCGCCCGATTTCGCCGCGTTCTTGACCCCAACCGAGTCCAGTTTTTCGCCCAGCTTCGCGGCGATCTGTTGCTTGCTCAACCCCGCGCTGTCGGGTTTCGCCGTGGCTTCGTGGTGCTGGTCCTCCGAATCATCGGCGCTCTTTGCCGCCGGCTTTTTGAGATGAGGCTTCGGCGTGGTCACGGGTTTGTCCGCCGCCGGAGCGTCGGCCAGGGTGAGATCGACCTTGACCTTCGGCGGCTTCGGCGGGGCGGGCTTGGGCGGAGTGACCGGCTTATCGGCCAGCGGAGTTGGCGCTTCTGTTTTCACGACCGGCTTCGGAGGAAGCGGTTTCGGTTGAAT
The DNA here is from genome assembly GCA_963702985.1 of uncultured Verrucomicrobiae bacterium. Classification (GTDB taxonomy): domain Bacteria; phylum Verrucomicrobiota; class Verrucomicrobiia; order Methylacidiphilales; family UBA1321; genus JABDGH01. Next base: position 1,830,140 of record OY969777.1, on the reverse strand, counting down.
CGGCTTGGGCGGCTCAATGGCGACGGGCGGCGGGATGACCGGCTTGGGTTGGACCGCGGGAGTCGGCGGGGGCGGCGGAGCGGAAGAATGATGCACGGCGGGCGCGGGAGTGGTCGGCCCCAGCTTGTGCGCTTCCTGCGCGCCGGGCGTCCCCTTGACCACGTCGCCTTCCGGGAGCAGCGAGATGAACTGCTCGGGGGGCTTCGGAGCGGACTCCGTTTTTTCGTAGATCCAGTAAACGAGGCTGAGGACGGCCACGTGGAGCAGCGCCACCAGCCCGACCCATTTCCAAAAATGGCTCTTCTGGCGCGCATCGAGTTCGTCATCCGGGTCAGGCTTGGGGCGGCGGCGCTGCAAATCGAGGCGAACTTTCTTTCGGGGCGCAGCCAGCGGGCGAGGCTTGGCATAACCGGTGGGGTGATTCATGACTTGCTCGTACTATATATAGTGGTCTGGCCCGAATGACCAGCCTTCAGGTGGGATTTTACACTTTTGACGTGTGAAGGCTAAGTTTGCTTCAAATAGGCACCCCCAGGTCCTATTTGACTTACAGGACCCAGGGGACCCGCATCAATCCCCTCATGAAAAATTCGTCAAAAGATAAGCTTGAGTTATGCCAGACTTAACGGCAGACTGAAACTTTTCCGCTTGACGGAAATTCAGCCCGTTATCTTTTGGTGATTCTTTTATGAAACAGACCCTCGTTCAGGATGCCCTCAAAACCGTGCAGAGCCCCCAGGTTCTCGTCAATATTATTTCCAAGCGGGTTCGCCAGCTTGGGCAGGGCTTTCGTCCGCTGGTCGCGTTCGATCCGAAGCTGACGTTCATGGATGTCGCGCTCAAGGAAGTCGCCGAAGGCAAGCTCGGTTATGAAATGATCGAGGTTCCTTCCGCGGCGGGCACGGCCTCCACTCCCGCGCCCGTCAAGAAAAGCCGCAAGACAGCCGCCGCCGCGGCTTGAACGGTAGGGACGCGAGTCTCTTCGCGTCCCAAAATAAATGGGACGGCAGAGACTGCCGTCCCTGCCCCCTCCTACTCCGCCATCAGATATTCGGACAGGAGCCGGCTGCCGCCGCAGTCGGCTTGCAATTTCATCCAGCTTGGATGCAGTTGCGTTCCCGGTCGCGACCAGAGTTCCCGGTGCAGCCAGAAAACGGTTTCCCCATCCCAAAGCAGCCGCAATTTCTCCTTGGGATGGAGCCCTTGCGGCCCCTCCCGGATCAAGCACTCGCGAAGCGCGGCGAGAGACTCAACGGGGTCGCCGCCGCCGGACGATCCCTGACGCACCAGCGAAAGATGGACCCCCTGGACGTACGGGTTGAGCAAAGCCTGGACCCACAAGGGTGAGGGAGGAAATTCCTCCGAACTCTCATGGTCGAGGCCCTGGAGTTCCGGCGGCGGCTGGGCTTCTTCCGGGGTCACGAACAGCCCGCACGACTTGAAGATCCTTCCCAGACGGCGCCCGCTTGTCACCCAGGCCAGGAGCGGGGCCAGCACCCATCCGGCAAAAATCGGCAAGAGCCACAATGAAACGTAGCCCAGATAAAAGGCGGCGATCGGGCACGTGATCAAACCCAGGCAGCTCAGCCAGCCGTAAAGCGCCAGGCAATGCGTAGAGGAAAGGCCCGTGTCGGCCCGGTTCTGCGTCGTCCATTTGATTTGCCATCCCGAGAACGTGAGGAGCACGAAGAGGGTGTGAAACATCATCATCACCGGGGCCAGGAAGAAGGAGAGGAGGTTTTCGAGGAACGCGCTGAGCAGCAGGCGGAAAATCCCGCCAAATTGGCGCGCCCGGGGCAGCGTGCTCAGAATGCCGAGCAGCCGGGGGAGGAAGAGGAGCGCCAGGGTGAGGGCCAGCAAAAGCCCGGCATGGGAGGAGGTCGCCGCGCCCAAATCCTCCGGGTCGGCGGAGAGCGCCAGGAACCGCATCCGGAAATAAGCGGCGAAGGAACCGGCGACGAGAAAGATCAGCCAAAGCGGCGAGCAGAGATAGCCCATGAGGCCGATCCATATTTGCAGGCGGCTGCCCATCTCGATGCCCCGGGCAAACAGGAACCAGAAGTGCTGGAGATTGCCGGCGCACCAGCGGCGGTCCCGCATCAGCATGTCGCTCAGGTTGGGCGGACCCTCTTCATAACTGCCCGGTTCGTCATAGGCAATCCAGACGCCGTAGCCGGCGCGGCGCATCAGGGCGGCTTCCACCGTGTCGTGGCTTAAAACGTGGCGTCTGCCGGGATCTCGCACGGGCAGCACCGGCAGGTCGCAATATTCAATGAACGGCGCGACGCGGATGATGGCGTTATGCCCCCAGTAGGAACCCGACGACATCTGCGCCGTGCTGAATCCCTGCGAAAAAATGCCGCCGTAAACGTGGCTGGAAAATTGCAGGACGCGCCGGAAGAGGGAACGGCCCAGGACCATGTAGGGCTGGGTCTGGATGATGCCGGCCTCGGGGTTGGCCTCCATCGCGCGCACGAGCCGGACGAGGGCCGGCCCGATCATCACGCTGTCGGCGTCCATCACGATCATATAGCGGTAGCGCTTGCCCCAGCGGCGGCAGAAATCGGCCACGTTGCCGCTCTTGCCATTGATGCGATGGCGGCGTTTGCGGTAGAAAATTTTCCCGAAGGCGTTGAGCCTTTGGCAGAGGGAGAGCCACGCGCATTCCTCCTCGACCCAGTGGTCCGCGTCATTGGAATCGCTGCAAATATAGAAGTCGAAATGTTCGAGCTGTCCGGTTTTTTCCAGGCTGCGCCACATGTTGGCGATGGCCTTGCTGACGCGGCCCACCTCTTCGTTAAATACGGGAACCACGATGGCCGTCGCCGCCAGCGGCACGGCATCCTCCTTTTCGCGCCAGGGGCCCCGCATCACGTGGTGCCGGTCGCCGCCCCGAAGCCGGTCGAAAAAACCGAACAGCGCGAGAACGAAGCCGACCGCGATCTGGCTGAAAAGCAGCGGGAAAACGCCGATACAGACGTAATCTTCCCAGAACATTTTCTGGCCGGAATAACTGTTGAGCATCAGGACGAAACCGATCGCCGTCAGCAAAATCGACAGCCCGAGAAAGAGGGACCGCCGGACCACGAAATCACCGGTGTAAGGAGTGGAAGCGCTCATAATAATTGGGACAACCACCAGTAAAAGACGGTGTAGACTCCCGCCCAAAAAAGCAGCGCGATGAGGAGTTCCTTCGCGTCCCAGCGATGCCACGTCTGGCGGGCGATCTGGAGCATCGGCCCGTAATCGAGATGGCGCGGCGTCATGCTGGAAATATTGAGATCGTGGCCGGTGACCAGCAGCGTCTCGCGCAGCGCCTGCCGGAGTTCCTCCGGCAGCGGGCCGGCGATAAAAGAGGCCGGGGCCGTCCGGTAAACCTGGCTCAACAGCAGGGCAATGGCGCCGGTCGCCTGCACCTGCGACGGCGATTTGTTCTCCTCGCCGAGGTTCGCCGCCAGCCAGTCGGTCACGCGTTTTTGCGCGTGCGCCATGGTCACGGTGGCCGGGTCGCGCGAAGGGTCCCGCCGATGAAGGTCCCGCGCCTCGTGAAGAAGATCCAGGGCCAGTCGCGAAACGTGCGCGTGGTCGCTTAACGCGAAGGCGTTCAAATAATTCAAGAGGCGGTCATGGGCCTCGTTCCAGGCCTCCCTGTCGTCGCGGGCGGCCGGGGGATCGTTTATTGACGCCATGTGTAGCTCCAGGTTTCGGTGAGGGGCTTGCTATTGCGCAGCAGGCGGCAGTGTAATTCGGTGGGAACGCGGCGCTTGGCCGGGAAGATGGTGAAGGTCACCCGCCACGAATTGTCGTACCCGTTCTTTTCCACATTTTTCTCGCGAAGGTACGTCCCCGGCGGATCGCAGGCCAGGTCCAGATCGGGCGGTTGATTGGCCGGGATATTCTCGATGCCGTTGCCCACGAAATCGACCACGAACTGCACCGGCACGGTGCCGGTCGGTGGAGCGGGCCCGACTGGAGCCTGCGGCGCGGGCGGGACGGGCGGCGGCGTCGGCTCAGGGGCAGGGGCGGACGGCTTGGCGGGGACCGCGGCGGGCGGCTTCGATGGGGCCGCGGCGGGCGTCGTCGCGCCGGCCGGTTTCGCGCCGGTCGGCGGCGGCACGATCGGCGGGGGCGGCACCACCGGCGGCGGCGGCAGGACCGGCGGCGGCGGCGTAGGCGGCGCAGGGGCGGGGCAGTTGATCAGAGTTTGCTTGCAATAGGCAAGCGGAGGCCGCTCGGCGTCATTCATGTAGAAATCGATCGTATAGCTCAAATCCAGATAATCCCCCGCCTTGACCGCCCGGTTCGGATGCCAGATGAGCGCGACATTGTCGGTGTTGATGTTAACGCCGGGGCGCTGGATGAGCTCGACGGCCCCTTTGCCCCAGCCCTCATGCGGGATGACCCACGCGCTGGGGCGCGCATTGTACTTCATCTGCAAATCCTGGTAATGCTGGAAATCCCGGTCGCGCTGGAGCAGCCCGAACCCCTTCGGGTTCTGATCCGGAAAATTGCAAACTTGGAGATCAGAGTCCTGTTCCAGGGGCCGCCAAATCCATTCGCCCCTGCCTGTATTCATCAGCACGCCGTCCGAATCGTGAATTTCCGGGTGAACGTTGTCGCCCAAGTGGTCCTTCGCATTCTCGCCGTAGAGATACATGCTCGAAAACGGCGCGAGGCCGAGCCGCTCCACCTTCTGGCGAAAGAAAAGCGACGCATGGATATCGACGGCGGTCACACCTCCGGGACGAATGGTGAATTCGTACGCGCCCGAGACGCTCGGGCTGTCGAGCAGGGCATAGAGCACGACCGCCGTCGCGTTCGGGGCCGGTTCCACCAACCACCAATCCGTGAACTCCGGGATTTCTTCCTTCCTTCCTTCGATGCCGGAGTCGATGGCCAGGCCCCGGGCGGAAAGGCCATAGGCCTGCTCCTTCGCCAACACGCGAAAATCGCATCCGCCGAGCGCGGAAAAGAAGCCGTCGAGGGAATTCGGATTGCTTCCGATGCCCATGTCGGGATAGCGGATGTAGAAGCCCGCGTATCCCAGGTTGGCCGGCAGCGGCGGGTTGAACACGAGCGCAACGGCGGGGTTGACCGTGACATCCAACAAATTGAAGTAACCCGGCGAATAGGCCAGCGGATGGCTTCCCTTTCGATCCACGGCGTTGATTAGGGGCGCGATGTGGGGCGCGGGATTGCCGTTGAGCTGATGGTAGAAATCAACCTGGAACGGAAGGCCTTTTTTCCGCCACAACCGATACGTGTCCTTCCAGAAAATGCCCGCCTCCTGCCGCGGGGTCAGCTTCTTTAACTGCGGCGGAAGGACGTCGGGCAGGGGAACAAATTTTGCCGCCGCCCGTTTTTGCGCCATCTCCTCCACCTGCGCGAAAGCAAAGCGGTGCCTGTGGTTGGCGCGCAACGTTATCACCAGCGCAAGGACGGTGATGAGGGCCAGGGTGAGATGAAGTCGCATGTACGCAGCGCCATTCTAGAGGGGGCAATTTCGAACGCCACCCCAAATAACAGCAACACGGCGCAGTCGATGAATCCCATCAGTCATAGATGTCATATAAGTCCCATGATCGCCCTATTGTTTCGTCACCTCGAACTGCGCCCCTTGCGAGGCCTCGGAACTTCCCCCCACCCAGACCTGGTACTCGGTCGGTTCGATGACCCGTGTCATCCCCAAGTTGTAATAGGAGATCTCATCGAAGCCCAGCGTGAACTCCACGCGCCTGGATTCCCCCGGTTTGAGCGTCACGCGCTCAAAGCCCTTGAGTTCGCGCACCGGCTCCTCGAAGCTGCCGCCCGTGTTGCGGATGTAGAGCTGGACGACTTCCGTCCCCGCCACGGGGCCTGTGTTCTTCACCTCCGCCGTCACCCGGATGTCGCTGGGCGGCGAAAAAAAGTGCCGCGCTTGCGGATGAGTCAGGTCTTCGGAGGAAATGCTGGCCGGGCTCAGCTTCACATCCGAGTAGGCGAAAGTCGTGTACGAAAGGCCGTGGCCAAAAGGAAAAAGCGGCGCGTTGGTTTCATCGATATAACGCGAATAATATTTGTCCGCGCCGGTGGGCGGATGGCTGAGGTCGATCTCATCGGCGGGACGTCCCGTGGGGAGTTGATTGTAATAAAGCGGTTCCTGTCCCACCGCGCGCGGAAAAGTCGCGGGCAGCTTTCCGCTCGGGTTGACGTCGCCGAAAAGAATGCCGGCCACCGCCGGGCCCGCTTCGATGCCCGGATACCAGGCCTCCAGGATCGCGGGCACATGCGCCGCCGCCCATTTGATGGCCAGGGGCCGGCCGTCGAACAGGACGAGCACCGTCGGTTTGCCCAGCCGCGTGACCGCCTCCAAAAGCCGCTCCTGGTTGCCGGGCAGATCGAGCCGGGTGAGCGAGGACGATTCGCCCGTCATCTTCGGCGCCGATTCGCCCAGGGCCAGTATCACCACGCCGGCCTTCCGCGCGGCGGCGATGGCGTCGTCAAAACCCGCGTCGGAATCGGTCAGGATCTCGGTCCCCTTCGCGTAAAAGAGCTTCGTTTGGGCGGCGTCGCAGCGCGCCTGCAACGCCGTGCGCAACGTCACCGCATCCTTCGCATCGCCCGCCGCCGGCCACGAACCGAGCATGTCGATTGGCGAGTCGGCCAGCGGCCCGATCAGCGCGATGGCCGGCGTATTCCGCTCGAGGGGCAGCACTTTCCCCGCCGCATAGGGAACGGGCGCCGCGCCATTCTTCAGCAGCACAATCGTCTCCTCCGCCGCCTGGCGGGCCAGCGCGCGCTTTTCCGGCGTGGCGGCATAAGGCGCGAGCGTTTCATCCGCATAGGGATGGTCGAACAGTCCCAGGGCGAATTTCACGCGCAGGACGCGCCGCGCCGCTTCGTCCACCACCGGCTCGGGCAGTTCCCCCGACTTCACCAACCCGGCCAGACGCGTGCGATAGAGATCGCCCATCATGTCCATTTCGACCCCGGCCGAGAGCGCCTTGCGCGCGGCGATGGCGCCGGTGCTGGCCACGCCATGGGCGGTCAACTCGCGCACCGCGCCGTAATCGCTCACCACGAATCCCTGGAAATTCCATTCGCCCCGCAGAATTTTCGTCAGCGTGAAAGGATCGGCCGTGGCGGGCACGCCGTTGAGCGGATTGAACGCGCTCATCACCGTGGCCGCCCCCGCCTTGATCGCCGCGTGGTAAGGGGGAAGGTAGACCTGGCGCAGCGTCAGCTCGGACATGTCCACGGTGTTGTATTCGCGGCCCGCGTTCGGCGCGCCGTAGGCGGCGAAATGCTTCACGCAGGCGGCGACCGCATCCGGCCTGCTCAAATCATCGCCCTGGTAACCCCGGACATACGCGCGCGCCATGGCGGAGCCGAGAGTTGTGTCCTCGCCCGCGCCTTCCGTGATGCGGCCCCAGCGCGCGTCGCGGGCGATATCGACCATGGGCGAGAAAACCCAGCGGATGCCGTCGTCGGACGCTTCCTTCGCGGCGACGCGCGACACCTGCCGGACCAGTTCCGGATCGAAGCTCGCCGCCAGCGCCAGCGGCACCGGAAAGATCGTCCGTTCCCCGTGGATCACGTCGAACCCGAAAAGAAGCGGAATGTGCAGCGGGCTTTTTTCCACCGCCAGGCGCTGATAACGATTGGCCAGCTTCGCCCCCACCACATTGAACAAAGAGCCGATCTGGCCCCGCGCGATCAGCTCGTCGTAATCGGACTTGCCCGCGCCCGGCCCCGTCAGCGCCCCGGCGGTGTACTGCGTCAATTGCCCGATTTTTTGCTCCAGGGTCATCCGGGCGAGCAGCCCTTCCACACGTTCGTTGAGGGCCTCGTCCGACAACTGCGCGTTCGGGATGAGGACCGGCGCCGGCGCGGGTTCTTCCTCGATGGCCCAATGATTGGGCAGGTAGGGCGACAAGCCGCCAAGCAGTCCGGCGGCCACAAGCAAGAGCGTGAAGGCCGCGGCGACAACCGGTTCCCGGTGGGGAAGCTGAATCGTGATGACACGCCTGGGTTTCGACATCGTTTATGCAGGCGCCCGCGAGGAGGCCGGCGCGCTCTCTACAAACTGGATCAATCGCCCAATCAAGCAAGCCCGCAGGTTCTCAGTGTGGCGGCGGTCGGAGCCTGTCCCGAGCTTCCCGAAGGAACCGTCGCACTTCTCCTGCCTCCCTCAGTGGTAGCCGCTCGTTGGTAGCCGCCGCTGTCCCCAGCGGCGGTCCCCCTCGGGTGGCCCGGACAATTTATTGTCCGGGTCGCCGAAGGCGACAAGAGGTGACCCCAAGGCCTCTCTTGGCATGGTTGAGCGGAATCTTTCGGTGACCTCCTGCGCGCTGCGCGCGCCGTGATCGGGCGAGACCACGATTTTATTTTGGCCGTCCGCGATTTCGACGACAGGTTGGTTCTGGAAAAGGAGGATGGTCTTCATGTTAAGATAGAGGTATGCCTGTCGAAGCCATGCCGCACGAGCCGAAAGTCAGCCCGGACGCAAAAGCCATCGCCGATGCCTACGAGGCCTGCACGAAGCTGGCGCGTGCTCATTACGAAAATTTCCCCGTGGGACGCCTGGTCCCGAGGAAGATGCAGCCCCATGTCCACGCGGTCTACGCGTTCGCCCGGTATGCCGACGATCTGGCCGACGAAGGCTACGCGGGCGGCGCGAAAGTGCGGGGCGCGCGCGATGTGATGACGCAGGAAGAGCGGCTCGCCGCGCTCGACGACTGGGAGCGGCAATTGTGCGCGCCGCCCGGAACGCCGGGGCTCCATTTTATTTTCATCGCGCTGCATGAGACGATCCGCGAACTCGATTTGCCGCGCGGTCTTTTCACCGACCTGCTCTCGGCTTTCAAGCAGGACGTGGTCAAATGCCGCTACGCGAATTTCGCCGAGGTGCTCGACTATTGCCGCCGCAGCGCGAACCCGGTCGGCCGGCTCGTCCTGCTGCTGCATGGCCGGCGCGAGGAGGAATTGCATCGCCTCGCCGACCACATCTGCACCGGTTTGCAACTGGCGAATTTCTGGCAGGATGTGGGCGTCGATTTGGAAAAGGACCGCATGTACCTGCCCGAGGATGATCGCGTCCAATACGGCGTCACCGAGGAGGCGCTCTTTGCCCGCCGCGCCGACGAGGCCTATCGCAGGCTGCTCGCTTTTCAGGTCGCCCGCACGCAGGGGATTTTCGACCAGGGCGCGCCGTTGACGAAGCAACTGCGCGGCCTGCTGCGGCTCGAAATCCGGCTGACCTGGCTGGGCGGGACGACCATCCTGCGCAAGATCGAGGCGCTCCATTACGACACGCTGAACCATCGCCCGACGGTGGGCAAAGCCGACATGGCCGTGCTCTTTCTCAAGGCCCTGACTTCATGAGCGAGACCATCTCCGCGCAGCCGGAAACCATGCCCGACCTTCCCGGAAGCGAAGCCATCACGCAGTCGGCCAAGTCGAATCTCGCGCTCTCTTTCGCCGCGCTGCCCAAGCCGGAGCGGGACGCGATGTCGGTCTTCTACGCCTTCTGCCGCGTGGTCGACGACGTGGCCGATTCGACCGAACTGCCCCTCGGGGAAAAGCGGCGCCAGCTCGGCGAGTGGCGCAAGGAAATCCGCCGCGCGTACATGGGCACGCCGCTCACGCCGCTGGGCCGCGAGATGGCGCAGATCATCCGCGCCTACCTGATCGCGCCCACGCCGCTGGAGGAAATCCTCAACGGCATGGAAATGGACATGACCATCCTGCGCTATCCCACCTTCGCCCTGCTCGATCAATATTGTTACCGCGTCGCGAGCGCCGTCGGGCTGGTCAGCATCGATATTTTCGGCTGCCGCCATCCGCGGACCGCGCGAGTACGCCGTGGCGCTCGGCATGGCGTTTCAGCTCACGAATATTTTGCGCGACGTGAAAAAGGACGCCTCGTTCGGGAGGATTTATCTGCCGCTCGACGAGATGGCCGCGTTCGGCGTCGCCGAGGCCGACATCCTCGATGGGCGCTGGTCGGAGCAGATGCGCCAGTTGTTCCGCTTCCAGCATCATCGCGCGCGCCATTACTACGCGAAGGCCCACCGGCTCATGGTGCCCGATGACCGCCCGAAGCTCCTCGCCGCCGAGATCATGCGCGAAGTCTACGAAGGCTTGCTCAACGAAATCGAGCGCCGCCATTTCGACGTGATGACCTCGCCGGTGAAGCTGGGCAAGTTCGCGAAGGCGCGCCTGATTTTTCGCGCCAAGGCCCGCGAGAAGCGCGCCCCGGCCCGCCCGCCCCCGCCCAAAAAAGTGGTCGTGCTCGGCGCGGGCTATGCCGGACTCGCCACCGCAACCGAGCTGGTCCTGCGGGGACATGACGTGACCCTGGTCGAGGGCCGCGCGCTGCTCGGCGGACGAGCCCATAGTTTTGTCGACGCGAAGAGCGGCCTGGTTCTCGACAACGGCCAGCATATTCTCATGGGTTGCTACCACGAAACGCTGGGCCTCTTGCGGCGGATGGGCGTGAGGGACCGCCTCTATTCGCCGCCGCGCCTGGCGGTGCCTTTCATCAGCGAAAAGGGGCGAAGCGTGCTCGCCGCGACCGCGCCGGACCCGCTGCATTTGCTCTCCGCGCTGTTGGGCTATGGCGAGCTTTCCGCGGCGGACAAGATCTCCGCGGCCGGCCTCGCGATCCGGCTTCACCTCGGAAAAAAGCCTCTCGAAAACGAGCCGGTCGAGGCCTGGCTGCGGCGCTGGCGCCAGACGCCCAACATCATCCGCGCGTTGTGGGAACCGCTCTGCATCGCCGCGCTCAACGAACCGGTCGCCACGGGATCGGCGCGGCTTTTCGCCACGGTCATCCGCCGCTCGTTTCTGGCCGGCGCGGCCGATTCCACCATCCTGCTGAGCCGCGTCGGGCTGAGCGAACTTTTCGCGCCGGAAGTGAGGAAGCTGCTCGAAATGTGCCGCGGCACGCTTCGCCTGCAAACGCCCGTCACCGGCCTGCGCTTCGAGGGAACGGCGCTGCGGGAAATCAAGCTCGGCGACGGTTCCGTGCTCCAACCGGAAGCGGTCGTCAGCGCGCTGCCGTGGCATGTGCTGCGCGGCCTGCTGCCCGAAGAAAGCAAATTGGCCCAGGCCTGCGGACAGATTCAGGACGCGCCGATTGTCAGCCTGCATCTTTGGCTCGACCGGCCGATCCTGAACGAGCCGTTCGTGGGGCTGCTCGATTCGCCTGTGCATTGGGTCTTCAGCCGCGCCCACATCCACGGGGCCGGCGCGGCCGATCAGGAGGGCCACGTCATCACCGCCGTGGTGAGCGGCGCGCGCGACCTGGTGGACAAAACGGGCGCGGAGCTGGAGGAGCTGACGCTTCGGGAACTGGGCCGCTTCCTGCCCGAAGCGCGCGGCGCGCGGGTGCTTCATCGCATGGTTTACAAGGCGCGGAGCGCGACCTTCGCCGCCACGCCCGAAACCGAGCCGCTGCGTCCCGAGGCGACGACCGAGTGGTCGAATTTCTGGCTGGCGGGGGATTGGACGAACACGGGGCTTCCCGCGACGATTGAAGGCGCGATCGCCAGCGGCCTCCGTGCGGCCCGCGCGGTTGACGAGGCGATTATCGAGGGTCAGCCTCCGGCCTGACCCTGAATAGAATGGGTCAGGCCGGAGGCTGACCCTCCATAACGTTTCCCCACACGGCAACGGTATCGGCGGCGAAAATTTTGCCGAGCGCCTCGCCGGCATTCGCTTCGGTCAGCGGGAAAATCTCCGTGACGCCGGTTGTCGCCGGCGAAGTTTCCACGATTTCCGCCAGCCGGGCGGCGGGAAAGCCCTCGATGACCAGGTGCAGGATGCGGCGCGGCGCGGAAGTTTCCCCATTCATAAACGGATCAGGTAGTCGTGGGAGCAAATCAACCCGGCTGATTTGGCCGCGGGTATGACCTCAAATTTCCACGGGGAACCCTCCAGCGCTTTCACATCGGTGAAGGAATCCTCCACGTAAATCGGGCGCGGCGACTCGGCCACGAGGGGCAGGTAGCGCGTGAAATTATCTTCGTCCACGAGTTCGTCGGCGTATTCCTGGAGGCTGTAGCCCGCGACCGGCCCGCGCAGGAGAAGCGTCACGTCGGTCTTTTGCCAGACTCCGATTCCCGCCGCGATGCGGATCGCCTCGGCCGGGCGCGCGCTGGCGCGCGGATCGGTTTCGATGATGACGAGGGTTTTGGGAAGCGGCATGGCGGTTAGAACGACACGAACCGGTCGGTGCTTCCGACCACGTCGGCCAGGACGGTCAGGCCGGACCACGCCGCGCTTTCATCCAGCGGGATATTCCGGCGGCCCGCTCCGTAGGCGCAGCCGAAGAGACTCGCGCCGCGCGCCTTGAGCGCCTGCACTTCGGGCGCCGCCACCGAGCGCACGCCTTCATCCACGCAATAAAGATAGACGCGGACGCCGCCCTCGATCGCGGCGTTCATCAGCGCCAGCGCCGGACGAAAATTCAGATGCTCCGGGCCGGTCGTGAGCAGGACCCCCAGTTTTTTGCCCGCAAGCCCGACGCCCGCAAGTTTTGTGTCCGCAAGCTCAGCCATGGACGTTGAGATTCACCTGCGAGATGGAGAGTCCCTCCGCCACCAGCATCACCGGAATCCCGTCCCGGATCGGATAGGCAATCGCCCGATCCGCCCGGACCAGCGCGCCTTCGAGGGGCTGGTTCACGGGGTTTCCTCCCGCCGTCCGCACGCGGCCCTCGCGAATGGCCTCGTTGAGCAGGGCGATTTCGGCGGGCGTCGCCAGGGTCACATCCTGGTGGGTCTCGGGACAAACCAGCAGGGCGAGGAGTTGCTCATTAAGCATAGCCTGTCAGGCTAAAAGGTTCCCCGGTTAGAAGCAAGGGCTAGGTTGGGCATTGCATAATGGGGCAAAATAGGCTCATATTAGTTCTCCTGTGGTTTACAAATCTCTTCTTCTATTCGGCGCGCCGGGATCCGGCAAAGGAACGCAAGGCCACATTCTCGGCTCCATCCCCGGTTTTTACCATTGCGCGTGCGGCGATGTTTTTCGCGCGGTTGACGTGCGAAGCGAATTCGGCAAGGCCTTCCTGAAGTATTCGAGCAAAGGCCAGCTCGTTCCGGACGATATCAGCATCGGTCTTTGGTCGACGCAGATCGACGGGATGGTGCAGGCCGGGCGATACAAGCCCGACATTGATTTCCTCGTGCTCGACGGCATCCCGCGCAATTGCAACCAGGCCAAGATACTCAGTTCCAAGCTCGACGTGCGCCGCGTTTTCCATCTGACCTGTTCCGACAAGAGCAAAATCTACGACCGCCTGAAACGCCGGGCCCTGAAGGACAACCGGCTCGACGACATCAACGAAGAGGTCATCGCGCGCCGGCTGAGGACTTACGAGGAGGAAACCAAGCCCGTCCTCGAATTCTACGGTTCCGGCCTGATCACCCACGTCAACGCCGACCAGTGGCCGTACCAGGTCCTTCGCGACATCCTCAACCACATCGAGCACTACAGGAAGTCTCCGGATGATTAAAGAGATGCCCGCCGAACCAAATTGTTTTAGAACGACCTGCGTTGACTTTTCGGCCAGCCTCTAGCAACGTCAACCCATGCGCGCCATTTTCCTCGGCACGGCGGACGGGCACACCAGCGCACGCCGCGAACATTCCGGCATCCTCCTCCAAACACGGGAAACCAGCCTTCTCCTTGACTGTGGCGCCGCCGCCGCCCGGTTTCTTATGTCCAAGAAAATCGAGTCCGACGTTCCCGAAATTCTTTGGATCAGCCACATGCACAGCGACCATAACGGCCAGATCGCCTCCCTCATCCAGTCCCTCTGGCTGCGCACCCGGCGCGCGCCCCTGCACGTCTTCGGCCCGGCGGAAATCATGTCGGACATGAAGGAGTGGCTGGAAAAGTGCATCTTGTTCCCCGAACTTATCGGCTTCCCCATCCATTGGCACCCCATCAAGCCCGGACGCCCGTGGACCCATGGGGCGGTTACACTCACGGCATTTGCCACCCAGCATCTTAACGGCTTGGCCAGCCACTTCAAACGCGCCTACCCCAAGACCTGCTTTGATTGCTACGGCCTGCTCATGCAATACGAGGATCGTCGTTACGTCTATTCCGCCGACCTGGCGCATCCCGTCGAGCTCGCCCCCGTCCTGAAGGATGGGAAAGTCACCGCCCTGATGTGCGAACTGACCCATTTCCCGGAGCGCGAGCTTTTCGCGGAAGTGGCCAAATATTCCGTGGAATCCGTCTGGATAACCCATTATCCTGATCACTTGGTGCGCCGGGAAGCCGATATTAAAGTCATGGCCCGCGAAGAAAAATATCGCGGCGAGGTGCATTTAATGCACGACAGGGTTGCCCATGAGATTTAAGTCGGTCTATAATGCAAGATTAGAAATAAGGATTCCAACCTGGAGCATCGAATGACTGACACACTCACCAAGCCCAGCCTGCCAACATTTAGCTGGATCGGCCACCTCAAGGAGGACGACCGGGAATTGTTAAGCTCCTACGGCGAGTTTTTCCCCGGTCATCCGGGCAACATCATCATCCAGGAAGGCGACATGCAGACGCAAGTCCTTGTCCTCATCAGCGGCAAGCTCGAAGTGCGCGCCAGGCAGGACGATGGCAGCGAAGTTGTGCTGGCCCACGTAACCCCCGGAGAAACCCTCGGAGAAATCAGCCTCTTCGATCCGGGGGCTGCCACCGCCACCGTCACGGCGGTTGAATTTAGCCAACTCTGGCGCATCGACGATGAAGACTTGATTCACTTCATGGAGGAAAACCCCGGCGCGGGCAACGTCCTTCTGCGCACCTTGGCGTCGATTCTTGCCCAGCGCCTGCGACAGATGAATCCCAAGGCCTTTGGCTTGAGCTCCTATGCCGTGGTCGATTCCCCCGAATTGGATCAGCAATCCCCGCCGCCGGCAACCGAACCCGAGAAACCGGCGGCTGCCCTCGCGCCAATCCCGACCGAGCCCGCCGAGCAACAACAAAAGGCCCCCATCGCCCCCATGGAGGCCGCTCGAGCTTACGACGGAAAAAGATTGTCGACCAAAACCCAGATCGTCCCGGATATGGACGAATTCGAGCCCCTCTAAACGGAGGGGCTCCGCGGACGGCGGAATTTTTCCGGCTCAATTCCCCGCCTCTTGCGGCGGGGTTTTTTATTTAAGGTTGCCCCGGCGGCTTCCCCCGTTATTTTGGAGAGGGTTCCTTCCCGGCGTTCGCTTAATCTCCACCCCGCTATTGTTATGCCTCAAACCGCCGACATCGCGCTTATCGGACTGGCCGTCATGGGCCAGAACATCGTTCTCAACATGAACGACCACGGCTACGTCGTCGCCGTCTACAACCGCACTGTCAGCAAGGTGGATGACTTTCTCGCCAACGAAGCCAAAGGCACCCGCGTCGTCGGCGCGCACGGCCTTCAGGAGCTCGTCGGCCTCCTCAAGAAGCCGCGCCGCATCATGCTGCTGGTCAAGGCGGGCGTTCCGGTGGATGAATTTATCGACCTCCTCGTTCCCCTGCTCGAACCGGGCGACATCATCGTCGACGGCGGCAATTCCTTCTACGAGGACACCGCGCGCCGTTACAACGCGCTCAAGGCAAAAGGCATCCTCTTCGTCGGCTCCGGCGTTTCGGGCGGCGAAGAAGGCGCGCGGCACGGCCCGTCCCTCATGCCCGGCGGCAATGCGGAAGCCTGGCCGCATATCAAGGCCATCTTTCAATCCATCGCGGCCAAGGTGGACAACGGCGTGCCCTGCTGCGACTGGGTCGGCGACAGCGGCGCGGGCCACTTCGTCAAGATGGTCCACAACGGCATCGAATACGGCGACATGCAGCTCATCTGCGAGGCCTACAGCCTCATGTCGTCCGGCCTCGGCCTCGATAACGAGCAGCTCGCCAGGACCTTCACCGGGTGGAACAAGGGCGAACTCGACTCCTACCTGATCGAAATCACCTCCCAAATCTTCAAGTTCAAGGAACCCGCCGGCGATTATCTCCTCGACAAAATCCTCGATGCCGCCGGCCAAAAGGGCACAGGCAAGTGGACCGTCCTCTCCGGGCTCGATCACGGCGCGCCCGTCACGCTCATCGCCGAAGCCGTCTTCGCCCGCCTCATCTCCTCGCTCAAGGACGAACGGGTCGCTGGCCTCGGCGGTCCTGGCCGGACCCGCCGGGCAGGGGAAGTTTTCCGGCGACATCCGCCAAACCATCGAAGACATCCGCCAGGCGCTCTACGCCTCCAAAATCATCTCCTACGCCCAGGGCTACATGCTCATGCGCCAGGTCTCCGAGCAATATAAATGGAAACTCAACTTCGGCGGCATCGCCCTGATGTGGCGCGGCGGCTGCATCATCCGCAGCCGTTTCCTGGGCGACATCAAGTCGGCCTTCGACCGCAATCCCGCCCTGACCAACCTGGTCCTCGACCCCTTCTTCGCCGATGCGCTCAAGGCGGCGCAGGACGGCTGGCGGCGCACCATCGCCCTCGGCGCCACGCTCGGCATCCCCACCCCGACCTTCTCCAACGCGCTGGCCTTTTACGATTCCTACCGTTGCGCCCGGCTGCCCGCCAACCTGCTCCAGGCCCAGCGCGACTATTTCGGCGCCCACACCTACGAGCGCATCGACAAACCCCGCGGCGAGTTCTTCCACACCAACTGGACCGGGCACGGAGGCGACACGGCCTCCTCGACCTACAACGCCTGAGCAGGGAAAAGGTTAAGGGACAAGGGAAAAAGGACTGACCATGAAACGCGGTTTCTTCCACCTTTTCCTTTTACCCTTTGCAGGGAAAAGGTGTAAGGGACAAGGGAAAAAGGACTGACCATGAAACGCGGTTTCTTCCACCTTTTCCTTTTACCCTTTGCAGGGAAAAGGTGTAAGGGACAAGGGAAAAAGGACTGACCATGAAACGCGGTTTCTTCCACCTTTTCCTTTTACCCTTTTCCCTTTAACCTTTCCCCTTCCCCGCCATGTCCATCGCCATCCTCGATTCGCCCTGCCCGCCGCTGATTTCCAATGCCCCGGCGCCGCTCCCGCCCACCGCGGCCGTCATCTTCGGGGCCACGGGCGATCTGACCCATCGCAAAATCATCCCCGCCTTTTATCACCTGGCCAAAAACTGCCTGCTGCCGGATGACTTCGCCATTATCGGGTACG
Organism: uncultured Verrucomicrobiae bacterium; assembly: GCA_963702985.1. Taxonomy (GTDB): domain Bacteria; phylum Verrucomicrobiota; class Verrucomicrobiia; order Methylacidiphilales; family UBA1321; genus JABDGH01. The sequence continues at coordinate 1,812,989 of OY969777.1, read as the reverse complement.
CGCGCCGTCCCAAAAGCGACGAGGAATTCCGGCAGGACCTCGGGGAAGCGCTGCGGAAATTCTCCCACACCAAACCGGTCGATGAGGAAGTCTGGGAAAAGCTCGCCTCCCACATTTATTATTTTCAAGGCGAACTCGACGATCCCGAAGCCTACAAGCGCCTCGCCGAAAAACTCAAGCAGTTGCCGGAAAGCCCGAAGATCGGCGAAAACTACCTCTTCTACCTCGCGACCTCCCCGGAATATTTCGGCCCCGCCGCGAAGAACCTCGCCGCCGCCGGCCTGGCCAGCCGGCATGACGGAACGCGCCGCCGCCTCATCGTCGAAAAGCCCTTTGGCGAGGACCTCAAAAGCGCTCAGGAACTCAACCACACGCTGCAACGCGCCTTCGCCGAAAGCGACATTTACCGGATCGACCATTATCTGGGCAAGGAGACCGTCCAGAACCTGATGTACTTCCGGTTCGCCAACGCCATTTACGAGCCGCTCTGGAACCGCCGCTACATCGACCATGTCCAGATCACCGTGGCCGAGCAGGTCGGCGTCGAAAGCCGCGGCGGCTACTACGACCATGCCGGCGCCTCCCGCGACATGCTTCAGAACCATCTCTTTCAGCTCTTCACCCTGACCGCCATGGAGCCGCCCGCCTCGCTCGACGCCGAGTCGATCCGCGACGAAAAGGTCAAGGTGCTCCGCTCCATCGCCACGCCTACCATTGAATTCCTCCAAAAAAATGTCGTCCGCGCCCAATACGGCGGCGGCTACATCAACGGCAAGGCCATCCCCGCTTATCGCCAGGAAGAGAAGGTCGCCCACAATTCCCTCACCGAAACCTTTGTCGCCGCCCGCTTCGAGGTCGACAACTGGCGCTGGAGCGGCGTCCCCTTCTACCTGCGCACCGGCAAGGCGCTGGGCGCCTCCTTCACCGAAATCAACATCCTCTACAAGCGCCCGCCCAGCGTCCTCTTCGCCGCCTCGGGCGACGACCGGCTCCGGCGCAATTCGCTCCGCATCCGCATCCAGCCGAACGAAGGCATCAGCATCAACTTCAACGCCAAGGTTCCCGGCAAGACCGAAGCCGAACTCGTCGAGATGGACTTCCTTTACGGCAGCGGTTTCGACCATTATCTGCCCGAAGCCTACGAACGGCTCATTGTCGATGCGCTCATCGGCGAGTCGACCCTCTTCACCCGTTCGGATGAAGTCGAGCAAGCCTGGCGCCTGGTCGATTCCATCCGCAACGCCTGGGCCAGGATCGCGGTGCGCGACCTGCCGCTCTATGCCTGCGGCTCGATGGGCCCGGTCGAGGCCGACCTCCTGCTGGAAAAAGAGGGACGCAACTGGATTCAACCGAAGGAACTCACGGCATGAACCGAAAGAAAAATCCCGTCATCCGCCCGATGGCCCTTGGCTTGGCCCTCCTGGGACTCACGACCCTCCCGCGCGCCGAAAATCCCCCGGCCGAGACGCCTCTCACCCCTTACCAGTGGGCCCTCTTTTGTTACAAGACCGGCCATTACGACGACGCCCGCGCCGCCATCGAGGAAGCCGAAAGAACCAGGCGCGGCGATCTCCCCACCGAAATCCTCAAGGCCCGCATCCTCACCGAATTGGGCGGCTTCGCGGACGGGGAAAAACTGTTGCGTTCGCTTTTGACGGAAAACCCCGTGCAGGCGACGGCCAACGGCCAGCTCGAAGTCCAGCTTGCCCTCGGCGATCTTCTCCTGCGCAAGCGCAGCTTCGACCGCGCCGCGAAATACTACAGCCTCGCCCTGCGGGCCAAACCGGATGATCCCGACATCACCCTCAAGCTCGTCTACGCCAAGATCGGCGTTTCCAATCTTGTCGAGGCGGGACAGTACGCGAGCCGCCTCAAACCGCTTGATCCGAAGGACCCCTACGACGACCACGCCTCCTATTATTTCGCCAAAGCGGCCCTCGCCCAGGCGATCGGCAAGAGCCAGGAAGCGGACGCCGCCATTCAATCCGCGCGCACCATCTACGGCATCACGGTCACCAACCGTTATCTCAAAACGTACCTCGAGGTTTTTGCCTCCCGGAAGGCCCCGGCGTCGGACATGACGCCGCCGCCCATCATCAAGCCCGCCCCGGCCGGCTCAAAGCCGTAGAGGTGCGTCCCGGCGCCTAATGATTGGGCTTGGTCGGCTTGACAGGCGGAGGCGCCTTGGGCGTGTAATCGATCATATCAGGAGGGGGCGGGCTGTTCTGTTGCAGGTGAAGAATCGAGGGGCCCTTCCAAACGAGCAGCCCCGCCATCACCACCACCACCACGACCATGCCGATGATCAGCCACAAGTTGTATTTCCCGCCGCCGGCCGTTTCCAGAATCACGACCGCCTCCTTCTGCTTTTCGCGGAAAGCCGGATTGGTAATGCGCCGCTTGGCATCTTCGAGCTGCTCGATGAAAGCCGCGTAAGACTCGTAGCGGTTCTCCGGATACCGCGCCATCGCCTTGCTCACCGCATAGGCCGTCTGGTCGGAAACGTCGGGAGCGAAAGCCTTCAGCGAGATCACGCTGCCGCTGAGATGCATCATCGCCACCGCGTTCGGATCGTCCCCCTCGTAGGGCGGACGGCCCGACAGCGCGTGGAAAAGCGTCGCGCCCAGGCTGTAAAGATCGCTCTGGAAAGTCTCCGCCTCGCGCTCCAGCTTCTCCGGGGCGACGTAATACGGCGTGCCCCAGATTTCGCCGTCGAAATGGTCCGTGGTGTCAAACGACAGCGACAGGCCGAAATCGACGACCTTGGGCGTGTTGTTGGCGTTGAAGAGAATGTTGCCCGGCTTGATGTCCCGGTGAATCAAGCCCCCGCGCTGCAACGCGCACTCCAGGCCGCGCGCCACCGCGATCCCGATTTCGATCCCCTCCAATTCCGTGATCTGGCCCCGCTCCGCGATCTTGTCGTCGAGCGAACCGCCGGAAATATACTCGACCACCATGTAATAAACCCCCTCGTGCTGGCCGAAGGCGTAGACCTGCACGATGTTCGGGTGGTTGAGCGACGCGGTGATTTCCGCCTCCCGCAAAAAGGTGGCCATGAATTTCTGGTCGTTCACCAGCTCGGGCTTCAACACCTTCACCGCCACGACGCGGTTGAGCGTCAGATCGCGCCCGAGGTAAACCGCGCCCATGCCCCCCGCGCCCAACTGGCGTTCGAGCACAAAATTGCCGAACTGGCGCGTGATCGCGAACTCGTTCGCGCAATAGGGGCACGTGATGCTGTCCCCCGGTTCCAGCCCCGTCACGTCGATCAGGTTCCCGCACTTGGCGCACGTGGTCGTCACCATTTTCTCGGCGACTGGATTTTCCATTCGCGAAAAGTGCCATGACTGGGTTCAAATTGCAATTGGGGAAACGATGAACTCTTTGCAAGGCATCCTGTCGATCAGCGAAGAGGAGACGCGCCCCTTCGCGGGACAACGGCTCGACGTCTTCCTCGCCGCCGTTCTGCGGCGCTCGCGCACCCGGGTCCAGTCGCTGCTCAAACAGGGCCTCGTTCATCTGCGGCCCGCCGCCGCGAAGGGCGCGGCCGCAGCCGAGGCGAGCTACCGGCTCAGGCCCGGCGACTCGGTGATCGTCCATCCCGCTCCGGCGCCGCCTGTCGAGGCCGCGCTGTCGGGCGAAGCGATCCCCCTCGACATTATCTATGAAGACGACGCGTTGCTCGCCCTCAACAAGCAGCCGGGGCTGGTGGTCCATCCCGCGGCGGGGCACTGGTCGGGGACGCTGGTCAACGCGCTGGTTCATCATTGCGGTCCGCAACTGGCCGGGCGAGGCGGACAGGAGCGCCTCGGCATCGTGCACCGGCTCGACAAGGACACGAGCGGCCTGATCCTCATCGCCAAGACCGACGAGGTCCACGAGCGGCTGGCGCAGGCCTTCGCCCGGCGCGAGGTGAGGAAAATTTACCGCGCGCTTTGCCGGGGAATTTTTCGCCGCGCGTCGGGCGAATGCCGGGGCGCCATCGGGCGGCATCCCGTCCATCGCAAGAAAATGGCCGTGCCGAAAGACCCGCAACGGGGCCGCGCTGCCTGGACCGATTATCGCGTGCTGCGGCAGGGCAAGCAGGGCGCGGAGGTCGAGTGCGTTCTTCATACCGGACGCACGCACCAGATACGCGTCCACCTGGCGAATCTGGGACATCCGATCTGGGGCGACACGCTCTATGGACGCCGCGCCCCGGTGAACGGCTTTTATCCCGCCCGCCAGATGCTGCATGCGGCGCGGATCGAGATCGCCCATCCGCTGACCGGAAAGCCCCTGCGCCTCGAAGCGCCTTTGCCGGAGGATTACGCGGCCTCACGTGATCTCTTACTGAACTGCAACTGAAGTTTCGTGCGGAGGAATGAAGAGGGAAGGCAAAGAGGGAGACGAAGGTCGAGGGGCGGTTTTCGCTACAACTGACCCGCGTCTTGCCCACTTCGCTTGAACCTGCCACAAACGGTCATGCCCACCGTCCTGAGAAAAAGTGGCTATCGTTTCCACTTTTATTCCCACGAGGGCAACGAACCGCCCCACATTCATGTGGAACGAGGAGATGATGAAGCCAAGTTTTGGCTCGATCCGGTCTGCCTGGCGGATAACGACGGCTTTTCAGCTCATGAATTGCAGAAGATATTCGATTTGGTGAAACTGCATTGCGACTATCTGCAAAACTGCTATAAGGAATTCCATGGCCTACGAACCAGTCATCGTCGCAAAAAAGGCGGGCGTTAAGGATCGGGTGGTCCACCTCTGGTTGGCCGACGGCTCGACCCATAGCTTCCCCGTCGCCTACTATCCCCGGCTGGCCGCGGCAAGCGACGCCGCCCTCAAGAAAGTCAAACTTCGGCTGGGAGGCAAGGCCCTTCGCTGGGAAGACCTCGATGAAGATATTTGGATCGGTCATGCCGTGATGGGGCGTTATCCGGCTCCCGCGCGCGAATTGGTTGCCGCTTGAGAACGGCTTTTATCCCGCCTGCCAGATGCTCCACGCGGCGCGGATCGAGATCGCCCATCCGTTAACGGGAAAGCCACTGCGGCTTGAGGCGCCCGTGCCGGACGATTACGCCGCCAGCCGCGCGATTCTCCTGGAGGGTCAGACTCCGTCCTGACCCTGATTTCCTCGTTCCCAAGTTGCACTTGGGAACGGGCTTGTCCGCGAAGCTGTGCTTCCCTCCGGCTGAAGCAACGAAGTTGCGGGGACACTTGCGTTCCCAAGTGCAACTTGGGAACGAGGGGATGGAATCATTCCGTAGGAATGATCGAAAGTAGCCCGGCGATTTATCGCCGGGTCTATGACCGAAAAAGAGCGGCGTCCCGTAGGGACGCTTGATCGTCCCCCAATCAAATTACTTCAAGTTCATCCGTCCCTCCGGGACGGGCCATTCCAATTTCTAACTAACCCGGCGATGAATCGCCGGGCTACTTTCGGACGTCCCTCCGGGACTTCAATTCTTTACCCCAAAATCAGCGCGAGCTTCTTGGCGGTCGCTTCGGGCCAATGCTCCTTTTGCGTGAGGATGGCGTACTTCAGGGCTTCGTGGGCTTTGGCGTGGGTCAGCTTGGCGACGCGCGGGATGGCTTCGAGCAGGATGGCCTGCGCCGTGGCCGTGTTTTTGTGGAGCCAGCGGATCACCATTTCGACCGTCACGCTGTCGTGGTCCGGATGCCAGCAATCGTAATCGGTCACCATGGCGACGGTGGCATAGGCGATCTGCGCTTCGCGGGCCAGCTTGGCCTCGACCAGGTTGGTCATGCCGACCACCGCGTGGCCGGACGTGCGGTACGTTTCGGACTCGGCCCGCGTCGAAAATTGCGGCCCTTCGATGTTCACGTAGGTCCCGCCCTTGTGGACTTTCGCCCCGGCAGCTTTGCCGGCCTCAAAGAGGACCTCCTGCAATTCGGGACTGATCGGATCGCCAAAAGCGACGTGGGCGACGATGCCTTCGCCGAAGAAGGTGTCGGCGGCGCGGCCCTTGGTCCGGTCGAAGAACTGGTCGGGCAGGACGACGTCGCCGGGCGCGTAATCGTGCTGAAGCGAGCCGACCGCGCTGATGCTGATGATCCACCGCGCGCCGAGCTGCTTGAACCCGTGGAGATTCGCCCGGTGCGGAATTTCGCTCGGGAGCAGCCTGTGGCCCCGGCCATGGCGGGGGAGGAAGACGACCTCATGGCCGGCCAATTGTCCCTGGATGTAGGCGTCGGAAGGCGGGCCGAAAGGCGTGTCGAGACGGACTTCCTTTTGCGCGGTGAATGCGGCGAGCTGGTAGAGTCCGCTGCCGCCGATGATTCCAATAGGCGGGGAAAGTGGCATAGCCTCCAGACTTTTCAGGAAGTCGCCCTTTCGCGCAACATCGATCTTCGCGCTGCCGCCGCCGCCGCAAGACGCCGACTGCGCGTTTTATGATTTCGGGCGGAAATATTTCTTGATGAACAAGAGATAACCCAAAACTGGCGCCATGAAAAATGACATCATCCAGACCATCAAGTTCCCTTCCAGCAGCCCGGTTTTCCTGATCTGCTCGATCTGCGCCTCGGGATAGCCCATCAGGCGGTACATCTCCAGAATATCATGCTGCGAGTACGTCACGATGCCCGACACCATAAACACGATGATCGCCATCAAAAGGAACCACCAGCCCCGCACATCGAGCCGATACAAAAGCGATGCGACATAACACCAGACGCCGGCCATGAGAAAGTAAATGGCCGTGGCCGGAAGCCCCGTCACAAACATCCCGAATAACGGCATCACGGGATGGACGGCAAGCGGCATGACCAACATGGTCGGCACCGAGAATAGCAGCCACAGGCAAAGACCCAGCACCGGCAGCGGACACGCATCCGTCCAGCACGAGACAGGGTCGCGCGCTTCGCACGTCGCCTTCACATGCCGGCTGCTATAGAAAAACGTCCAGATCCCCGGCAGGATGACGTATATGAAACCGACCATCAGGAACGTGACAGCCAGCACCACATCCATTATCGCCGCGGGCGGCGCGGGGTGGCCGGCCGTCGCGGTCGAAGGCAGGTTCGCCATCACTTTCGGGAGGACGAACGCCATGACCGCCATGGCGCATAATCCCACGCCGAGCCAGCTCCAGGAAAAGATAAGCAACAACGCCCTGGCCCAGCGCCGGGCCTTGATCGAGCCGATGCCCAGCCATATCAACGCCACCGCCAAAATGGCGTACATGCAAACGCCGGGCAGGATGGCCGAAAAACTCATCCGCGCATTCGCGGGAGTCAGTGCCTGGCCCAATAACATCATGGGGACCGCCAGCCCGGCCAGGCAGCCGAGCAATATCGTCAGAATCCCGAATACCACCAGGCCGGTCGAACGATCCTTATAAGGCATGGTCAACGGAGTTGCTTCAACCGGTCCGGTTCCTGGATATTGTTCGTTCATAGGTTTTGGGGTGATTGCCCTTGATGTTCCCTGATGGCCCCGGATTTGTCGATAAGGGCATCGGTAAAAAAGGAAGAAGGACGGGGAAAAGGGAGGGGAAAACGGAGACAGGCAGCTTTTCGGTTGGCATTTTGCATCGGAAATTATGCCTGCCACTTTTTCTGTGTCACTTTTTCCTTCATACTTTTTCCTTCATAAGGCACGCTGGAACTTCTGATAAGAGTTCCAGTCTCGCACCATGACTCCACCCGCGGATAAAACTCCCGTACGCTGGCTGGCCTTCGGCAGCCTCGGCGTGGTCTTCGGCGATATCGGAACTTCCCCCATTTACACCTTCAAACAGTGCGTCTCGGGTCATCCGGATTCAGCCCACATCTACGGAGCAGTCAGCCTGATCATCTGGTACCTGCTGGCCATCGTCAGCCTTAAGTATGTCCACTTCCTCCTGCGGCTGAGCAATCAGGGGGAAGGTGGAGTGTTCGCGCTACTCGCTTTGGTCAAGGCTAATGCCAGCCACCAAAAATGGCTGATTTATGTCCTGATCGGGGGCGCGGCCCTGCTCTATGGCGACGGCATTATCACCCCGGCTATTTCGGTGCTTTCCGCCGTGGAAGGCCTGGCCCCACCGACTCTTGCCAACAACACCATCAACCCTGCCGCCTGGGCCAATTCCTGGATCGCCGCCATCATTCTCGCCGTCCTCTTCTTTTTCCAGAAATACGGAACGGATGCCATCTCGAAGGCGTTCGCGCCTGTCATGCTCGGCTGGTTTCTTGTTTTGGCAGCCTTGGCCGTCGACCCCATCCTCCATACCCCCGGCATCCTTTACGCGCTCAATCCGGGAGAAGGACTTGCCTTCCTTATCCGACACAGTGGTGAAGCCATGGCCATGTTGGCCTGTGTCACCTTGGCCATCACCGGTGCCGAGGCCCTCTACGCCGATCTGGGCCACTTCGGGCGTCCCGCCATCGCGTCGGCCTGGAGCTTTGTGGTCGCTCCCTGTCTCATCCTGAACTACCTCGGCCAGGGTGCGCATATGCTCAGTTCGCCGCAGGACAAGGACAATCCCTTCTTCTCCATGGCCCCGGTTTCCTGTCAGTTCGCGCTCACCCTTCTTTCCATCGCCGCGACCGTCATCGCATCGCAAGCACTCATCAGCGGGGCCTATTCCCTTACCCGGCAAGCCGTCAACCTGGGTTATTGTCCCCGCAGCACGATCAAGCACACCAGCGCGGAGCATGAAGGCCAGATTTACCTCCCCGGCGTCAATCTCCTCCTTGCCATCGGAGCCATCGGCTTGGTCCTGGACTTCAAACGGTCGGACAACTTGGCTGATGCCTACGGACTGGCCGTCACCGGAACCATGGTCACCACCACCATTGCCTACGCGGTCATTGCCTACGGCATGACCCGAAAGTTCCCCCTGATCTCGCTCCTCCTCATCCTGATCGACCTTTCTCTTTTCATCCCCAACTACACCAAATTCCTCACCGGAGGCTATATCCCCGTCAGCATCGGCTTCCTGATTTCCTTCATCTTTATCTCTTGGTCACATACCCGCCGGATGATTAAGCGCGAGCTCGTGACACGGGTCATGCCCCTCGACGAATTTGCCCTGCAGACTAAAAACACCCCACGGGTGCGCAATACCGCCGTGGTGCTCTCGGCCAGCCCCAATGTCGCCCCTTGCAGCCTGATGCACTGGCTCAAAATCGGCCAGGTGCTCCATGAGAAAATCATTGTCCTCAATCTCATGGTGGCCTCCACCCCGCGCGTCGCGGAAAAAGACCGCCTTCGGGTCGTGGAACATGATGAGAACCTGTTCGGAACGGAAGCCGACTTTGGCTTCATGGAAGAGATGAACATCGCCAGTTTGGAGCCGGACCTGCGCAAGATCGTCGGCGCCCCGGAAAGCCAACTGCTCTATTATATCCTCGGGCGCGAAAACCTGGAAATAAGCTCCAAGTGGAATATTGCAGGGCGGGCCTATCGTTATCTTAACGGCATCAGCCGGCCCATTACTGAAGCGCTCCACATTCCGGCGGGCCAGGTCATCGAAGTCGGAACGACCATTCGGATCTAACGATCCGTGGAAAACGATTGGAAAACGGGGAGAGGGCAGCCTTTCGGTTGTAATGCGGATATTTCGAAAGTTTGTCGAGGATCGGATTTCTTCACGGCGTGATCTTCAGCACCGCCGGACCGTTGCATGGTTTGTCGGAACCGACTTTCACTTCCAGCGCCTGCCCCGTGCGTTGCCAGGAAACCGGCGGCTTGGCCCCTAGCAGCAACACCGTGCCGATCTTCCCCGGATAGAGATTGGATCCCTCAGCCAGGCTGGTCACGCGGATCACGCCGTCGGCCGGCCAATTCAGGGCGATCGCGTAAAGCGTCTGGCCGTCCTTGCTGGTGGTGAACCGGATGTCCGCGGCCGAATATTGGTCGCTGCCCCTTTTTCCCTTGGTGCTGCCGGTCTTGTCCGATTCGCCATAAACCGTCCACGGATGCGTGGCGAAAATCGCTTCGCGGTTGATGTTCATCCACGCGGCGATCTCCTCGACGATGGCCGTCTCCAGATCGTCGATGCTCCCATCGCCCCGCACCGGGATGCTCAGGAGGAGGTTGCCGTTCTTGCTGACCGTGTCCGCCAGGATTTGCAGGACTTCGGGCGCCTTGGTGTAGGAATTGCAGGCTGCCCGTCCGCTGTTGTAGTGCCAGTCCCCGATGCAGGTGTCGGTTTGCCAGGCGAGCGGATCCACGCGGTCGGAGCCGCCACGCTCGATGTCCAACACCAGGCACTTGCGCTGCTCTTCGTCGAGCTTCTTGGTGTTGAGGACCGCCTCCAACCGGCCATCATGCCATTGCATGTTGGCGTTGTAATAGTGGGCGGCGATCTTCAGGCCCACTTCGTCCGTCACGCCGTGGAACGGCAGCACGCTGTCGTCGAAATAGACGAGGTCGGGCTTGTACTTGTCGATCAAATCGAGGGTGCGCTTGTAGAACTTCAGCATGTAGGCAGCGTCGGGGACGCTGGAGCCTCTGGCCGGATCCCAGTCCCATTCCAGTTTTGTGCCCGGCTTGTGATTCTGGGCATAGAGATCCTGCGGATCCAGACCTTCCCACCAGGTTCCCTTGCCGTCGGCCTTGGTGAGTTTGCCGTCGTAGGGCACGCCGGCCAGCGGACCATCCGGGTCCGAGCCCTGGGCGGGTTCATACCAGCTCCAGGCGTGCGCGGCATGAATGCTCACGCCAAACCGCAGCCCCTCGGCGCGCGCGGCCTTGGCCCAACCGCCGATCAAATCCTTGTGCGGCCCGATCCTCACGCTGTTCCAAGGCTGGTAGGTGCTGTCCCAGTTGTCGAAGTTGTCGTGATGATTGGCCAAGGCTACGAAGTATTGCGCGCCGGCCCGCTTGTACAGGGCGAGCAACTTCTCCGGCTCCCATTTCTCGGCATGCCAGTCGTTGCAGACATCCTTGAAGCCGAATTTGCTGGGAGGCCCGTAGTTCTTGACGAACGAGGTGTAATTGCGGCTTCGATCCTTGATGGAGCCATCCGGCTGTTTGGCGCCGGATTCATACATGCTGCGGGCATACCAGTCGCCCGCCCCCGGAACGCACTGCGGCCCCCAGTGGGCCCAGATGCCGAACTTCGCCTCCGCAAACCATTGGGGAACCTTGTAATTGGCCAGCGACTCCCACGAAGGCTGGAAAGGACCCTTCACCGGATCGGGTTCCGTGACAACGGCCGCCGACGCCGGGGCTGCTCCCGCACCAGTTTCCGCGTTGGCAGCCGGCAGGGTGGTGTTTGCCGCCGCGGCGGGTGGGGTTCCTGTAAATTCCGTTCCTTTCAAGACCTTGTAGAGGGTCTTGGCCAGCAATGCGGCTCCTTCAAAGTTCGGATGAACCTTGTCAGGCAGGCAGGCTTCATGGCCCATCAACGATGAGTGGGTGTCAATAATCTCCAGCCCCTCGTCGCGGGCAATCTTGTCGATCATGGCCATCTCTTCCTTGATGACCGGTTCATTGATTCCGTAATTTCCATTTCCGGGCACAAACGGGGGGTAGCACAAATAGATTTTTGGGTGGCTGGGCAACGAACTCATGTTGTGAATCAAAGTCTTGTAGTCGGTTATGAAATGATCCTTGTACACCCAGTTTCCCGGCTTGGAATCGTTGGAGCCCAGCATGATGGTTACAATATCAGGGTTGAATTTCAGCGCTCCCTTCAAACCATTGCTTTGTTGGTACTGGTAATCCCCGACATTAATCAGGGTCCGCGCGCTCACGCCGAAATTCCCAACCACATAGGCGCTGCCCAGCATCTGACCCAACTGCGCCGGGTAACTGTCCGTGTCGTGATTCTTTGTTCCCGTTCCCTCGGTAATGCTATCGCCGAGACACGCGATTCTCGTGATCTTCTCCTGATCAGCGGCATTTGCATGGGCTTGAATTACAAGGAATAAAAGCCCCGCAAAAACAGACGCATTTCCCAATCTCATAACATTCTTCCTTTTTCTATTCCACTGTTTTTGCGGTAGAACCAATATCAATTATAAATCGCAGTTTCATAAGGGATGTTTATTTCGCCGGTTCGACTTTCAAATTATCAAAACAATTTGGGTTATAACTGCTGGCCAGGAATGCCAGACCGGCTTTGCAACTGCCGTCTTCTGCATCTCCAACCACCTTGCCATCAATCACAGCCGTCACGTGTGTTCCCACGAAGGAAATTTTGAGGGTGTGCCAGTGGTCGGATTGAAAATCGGCCAATTGTCCCGACGCCAGCGTCTTGGGCACCATCACCTTTTTCGTTTTTCCATCTTTCGCTTCTTCCTTGGCCACATGGGCAATGAGAGCCCAAGCACCGTCTTGTTTGAGAACAACGCTAGTGCTTAGGGATATCTCCATGCTACCGCTAAATCGTCCCCCGACCTCCACTGAGCCACCGTTCACCAAGACATCTGCCTGTACGCTGTAATCCTTCCAGGCAGCGTCGCCCCACACAGTATACGGGGTTCGGAAATTACGGGACCAGAGGATACCTTCTTTCGGCGCGATTTGTTTTAAACAGATTCCCCCAACGGAACGACGGGCGGTTTCAAAAGTCCCTTTTTGATCCGAAAAGTATTTCGGGGTCGCGCCGGGTTGGTAACTGTCGAAATTTTCCGTGAAAGGAAGAGGGAATGGCTTGGCCTCCGGACTGGCGGGATAAGCCCCTTTTTGCTGGCCTGTGGTGGTGGTCAGCGAATAGACCGCATTGGGTTCAAGCGTCAGGCTGAATGCCCCCTGACTCACCGCCTCATCAGGCATCTGGATGAATTGTTCCGTCGCGGTCGATCTCCAGACGTGGACGGATCCTTGGGTGAGATTGGGGGCTATTTTCACACGAATGGTTTCCGTATCGGCGGTGCACAGAATTAGGCTCCAGTGCTTACTCGCCGGGTCGTGCAGCGCCACATAGGAGCCGGTCCAGGTTTTGGGGTCGAATTGTCCGCATGCCTTATCGAGATAATGCCAGCCCGGTTGGGCGAACTGCGTGGTGTGTGCCGTGGTCCAGATCGCCGGCCAGACTTCATAATGGCCGCTCCACGACTGATTGGCCTGCATCAAACCTGTATCGACCCATTTGAGGCCAGGAAGGATGCTTGCAATCGGGCACCAAGCGTTCACCTTGGTGATGCGGTCGCGGATATAGAACTTATTGATCAACCGCGCCCACAAGAGCGCCTCCTTCCAGTTTTTTCCGCTCAGTGAGAATTCCTCGCTCGACCAGAGCGGTTTCCCCGTGGCTTTTACCTTCTCAGGCACACGATAACTTTCATCCTCAATCTGGGGCAGCCATTTGCTCACATAATGGTAGGTCACCGCTCGGAGGGCATTGTCGTAAGCCGGATTCTTGGAGAGTTCCTCGAAAATTGCCCAGATGGCTTTGGCGTCATCAGGTCCCTGAAGCTTTACTTTTGTGAATCCGTGTTGGTCAAGCGTGGTTCTAAGTGTATTCGCCACCCAGTCCAGATTTGTTCCCTTCTCATTTTGAGCGGCTCCCACCCAGTCTAGGTCCAGATTGTATTGTTTCTTCGCCACTTCCAGAAACGCCGCAAACCAATCGGCTGAATCCTGGGAAAAACGACCGGAGATCCAAGATGGATAGCACCATGGCAAGCAGTCGAGAATGATTTTGGGATTCCGCCTGCGCGCCTCGGCCATCAGCCAGAACTCATAGCCGCGAGCCTTGGGGTTTTTAAGTTCCTCGCGCGTGATGGCATGAGAGGGCTCGCTGCCGCAGGTGGAATTATCATCTCCACCGATTTCAACTTTGAGGTGCTGGAGGCTGGCGCCGAAACCGGGTTTAAAAAGATAGTCGAGGATTTGGGAACGCTCGGGTTCAGGAAAGTCGATCAGGTTGCGAGAGGAAGCCCCGGCGCTAACCGCGCCCACACCCTCGAAGACGCGGCCGGAGTCGTTGGCATCCATCACGATAGTGGTCTCGGCGCCAAGGGCAGTCGTGGCCCAAACCAGCACGCCGAGAGCGGCGACCGGTTTAATGAGGCGTTTTTGTATCTTTTGTCTCATAAGGGGTGCCGTAACCTTCGAGGCGGTGGTAAATGGATTTACTTGCCACTCGCCATATTCAGGTCGGTTCGGAATGATGACGCTGGGAGACCTTCATTATTGTAGAGACTGACCTCGTTCACATTCGCAAAGGCATACCTATAGCCGAAAGCGGTTCAGTTTGAACACGCGCGACCCTACTTCAGGTTCAGGAGCTCGCTTCCCCCGCGGGCGATCTGCATCCGGGTGCGGCCATCTTTCCCGTCGGCGAAGGTGATCGTGTCGGTCTGGTCGGGCCAAGCCACCGTCACCGCCGTATGCTGGCTGTTCCACGTCGTGGTGGGCAGCGTTTCGCCATCCTTGTACGGGAAGAGCAAAATCTTGTAGGCCGGGCTGACGCAATGGCCGGTGATGTGCAGCTTGTTGATTTGCAAGTCACGGTTAGGTGGATTGGGCAGGGCGTAGAAGCCCACATTGGCGGGCGGGTCGGTCAGGGCATTGGCTGAGAGCACCCGCACCAGCAGGTGACGATCTGTTTCCGGCGTGGGGTTGGCCTTGTCGGGCTTGGGGGCTTCGTTAAGCGTGATATCAGCCGAGGCCTGACCGGCGGTCGTGCTGGTGGTTTTGATCGCTCCGCCCACCACGTCATTGGGCAGGATCATCCCCCAGTCATAGTCGCGTTCACCGTTATCAATTTGGAGGTCATCCATGATGAGGGCGTAGGAATGGGGGCCGCGGACCAAGCCCGCCGTGCGGTAGGCTTTTTTCACGTCGTACGCCTTGTAGAAGGCCTTGGTGTCCTTTTCGTCCGGCTTGTTGGAGGTGTACCAGTTGGGCAGGTAGGCGATGGGATAATCCATCCAGGACGCCGTTGACGGTTCCAGGCGAAAATTATTGTAGGTGAAGGGGTTCGCCACCCTTGCATCGCCCGTGGTGGGATGCACCATGCCCGAGTTCTGGTAATCCCAGGTATGCTTCAGGTCCGTTACCGTGAAGGTGGCAAACGGGTTGTCCTGCAGCTCGGCGCAACGGGCTTCCATGGTGGAAGGGCCGTTGCCATCGGCCAGAACGACCGAGCGGTTCTTGGGCAAATACTGCACGCCCACCTGGCGCAGGAAGTGGTAGATGCTCCAGAACCGGCCATCGCCGTAGAAGCTGAAGTGGCCGCGATCCGAATACTGGTGCCCGCCGGGGATGGTGCGGGTCAGGTAGTTCAGGTAGACGGCGTTCTTGTCCCAACCGGAACGCGTGATCATGTTGCCCGTATCCTCGCCGAAGTAGGTGGGCGGACGGCCTTTGGAAACCTGCGCCAGTTCATCGTCCCAGGTGGCCTTGGGGTTGAAATCGCTCGGGAAGATGGCCAGGCAAAGCGCGTCGGTGGCCAGGAAGGGATGGTGCGTGTTGATCTTGGTCAAAGCATCGCTGGTGTACGAGTTGTCCACCTGGTTGCGGTAGAGGAATTCGCCCGCCACATCGGTGGGGAAGAGCGTGTGGTACATCATCACGTCCGCATTGCGGGCAATCTTGCCGCCCGAACCGGCCAGCGAATCACAGAAAGTGAAGCCGCCGCCCCACGGGTTGAGCGAAGCGATGAAGTAATCGTTGTAAGCGGAGCGCACCTTTGTGCTGCCGAGGATGTTCTGCCCCCGCTTAGCCAGAATGACCATGTGTTCCAGGAACATGAACGATTTGCCCCAGCCCTCGAACCCTTCGCCGTTGGGGAACATGGCGTTGATGTAGTTGATCTGGGCGTTGGAGGCGTGTTTGTAAGCGTCGGGATCGTAGCCCTCCTCGCCCTCGATCGCGCAGATGGGGAACAGGAACCGGCACGACCAGGAAATCCAGTTGCTCGAGCCGGTATGCAGCGTCCGCAGGGTTTCGGCCCCCTGGGTGGTCATGCCCTTGGTGGCATGCGACAGGACCTGGCGCACGATGTTGCGCTGGTCATCGGTCATGAAGTTGTAGCTGAAATCGTAGTCGAGGCCCAGCGTCCCCTGGTAGGTGGGCCCCAGCCCCATGACGCGGAAGTCGGTCTTGTCATCGCCCTTGGCCCTGGCGATGTCGTTGGTCAGTTTGACGTCGGTGATTTTGGCCAGGCTGGTGATCACCGCCGCGGCCTTCTTGCCGCCTTCCTGATCATTTTCGAGCAGGCAGCGGAAGGCCTCGTACATAGTCGTGCAGGGAATATTGCCATCCAGAGTCAACGGCCTGTCCCCCGTTGGGTTGTCCTTCGGGTCCGGGGTCGGGAAGGTCTCATTCGGGTACTTCGCCGCCAAATCCTTGCAGGGCAGGGTGAACTCATCCACGACCTTCTGGCCGCCTTGGGCCAGAGCGTCATATTCCTTGCCGAACGCGGCCTTCGGGCCGGTCAGCGTATCCTGAATATGGCTGGTAATGGTGGCGTAGACCGTCTTGCCCGCTTCGGTCTTGCTCAGGCGATCCTTGATCAGCGGCACATCTTCCGGATTAAAAATAACGCGCGGATGCACGCCCGGCTTGGGGACAGGCTTCAGGTAGCTCGTATCCAGCCCGGTTTCATCCAGCGTGAAATGGAGCGGCACAGTGAAGTACTTCTGAATTTCCTCCGGCGTGTAGCCGAAGTTGTTGTGCCGCTGGATCATGTCGGTATCGACGGGCAAATCAAACGACTTCAGGTCCTTCCCCAGGTAGTCGGCGACCGACGGGATCAGCCTGCCATCCGGTCCACGCAGGCCGGGGTAATCATTGGGGAGCAAATCCACCGCGTGGGTGGGGAGATTGAGCGCAACAAGAACCGCGAGAGTGAGAAGCCGGGAGGACGTCATAGGTAGCGAAAGGAACCCGGCCATCTTGGCAAAGTTGCGGAATTTTTTTCAAGGGAAAACGGGAGAGAAAACGGTGACGGACAGCTTTTCGGTTGCCATTTTGAATCGGTAATTTTGCCTGTCCCCATTTCTTCTCCACTTCTTCTCCGCTAACGATCCATCGGGGTTCGCCCCGGCAACCTTATACCATTTCTCAATAAAATTTATTCTTTACCCTTCCGTCATCCCGAGCTTGTCGAGGGATCAGTTCCGCCTCGGTAAAACCCCTCCGAACTGATCCTTCGACAAGCTCAGGATGACCGATTGTTTAGACCAAAATCAATTTGGAATTGGTATTAGTGCTGCTTTCCCTGGTCGATCCGCAAAAAATTGGTTTTAGTGCGTCCGTCGGTTCCCGTTTCAAACGCGGGTGCATCCACAGAGGCGGTAGTCAATCGAATCGAAATTCAGCATGGCCGTTTTCTCGTCGTAGCCCGTTTCCTAATAAAAAGCCATGGAGAGCCACGCAGAATGTAGTCCCGGTGGAAACCGCCGATGGTGTATCCGTTCGTCATCGCGAGCAGCGATCTGAATAGGATGCCGGACATCTGCACGGATCAGCGGCGCGGATACTTTTGAACCAGGTATAGGTCTTCAACCTGTTCCGCTGTCAAAGCGGCGCTGTAAATGAAGACATCTTGATAAGCAGACTCCGGATTTCCGTACCCGTTGGTTCCTCCCAGGACCGCAGTGCCGCTCAGATCGGTGTGGTCTCGATCTCCCGGGGTCGAAAACAACGCGAATCCATTTCGATACATAGTGAAATTATCCCCATCGAAAACGGCAGCGAAGTGATTCCAGCTTGAAAGCATGGTGTTGGGCATAGTGGAAAGTCCTCCTTTGCCCACTCCATGGATGGACACGCCGCTTTGAAGGATATCAATCCCGAAGCCCGCGGGATTTCCGAAGCCGCAGTTGAAACTGATGAGATTCCCCATCCAGGGTTCCGCCTTGGTTTTCATCCAGAACGAAATGGTGAAGGGCCCTTTCTTGATGGCTGTCGAGAACGTGAGAGGGAATCTGACTCCTTTTTCTTCGGTTCCGAGCGCCGTCCGACCGTTGAGTCCTTCGACTGGTTTTGAATTTTCAGTCGGAATAGGAGAGGCATTAGGATCGCTGCCCGGGTAGGGCGGATAGACACCGTTTTGGATATGGTCGAGAGGCCATGCGGCGACGAAGCCTGGAAGTTTCAGAGGATTTAAGCCTTTGGTTTGCAGGGCTTGGTACTCACCCGTTTCGCTTTGGATATGGCGGGTCAGGGCGGTTGACTCGGGATCGTTAAGAGGAGGAACTGGTTTGTCCATTGTGACTAGCTTGGTACCGTCCCGCTCGATCACGACAGAACTCTTTCCATCGGTCTGCACCGTTCGGGTGATCTGATCCACCTGTTGAGGAAACGAGACGGTCATGGCACCTGTATCGGACGCCTGCGTTTTTGGCAGCGGATCGCCCTGGTGGAAGGGATACAAGAGGACGCAAAAATCAGGTGATACGGCTGTGGTTTTGAGGTTGAGTAAATGAATTTTTTCCCGCTCCTCGACATGAAGCGGACCGTGTGTTCCGTTGCATCCGAGCACGCGGACGAGCAGACAGGCTGCGCCCGGTTTTAGTCCTTTATCCGGATCAAGGCCATCTTTCCCAGTGAGTGTTAATTCCATTCCCGTTTCACTGCCGGGAACCACAATCGAATCGCCAGCCAGGCTCGCGTTCCAATCGTAGCGTGTGGGGAAATCGTCCCTCTGAACGTCGTCGACAACCAGAACATAGGGATGGGCTCCGCGAACCAGTCCGGCGGTTCGGAAAGAGCGCAGTACTGGAAGATTCATCTCCCGAATGCGGGGCGTGTACTCCCCGTCCACGGCAATCCACGAGGGTAGATACTTGAGGGGTTTGTTGTAAAACGGGCTTGGGCTCTTCGTCCAGGCAAAGTCATTGAAGGATTGTTCAAGAAGCTGCCCGCCCGGATTCACTTGTACCCGATTTTGATCGATATCGGTTTTCGAGCAGGGTTTGTTGTCCAAATTTTTTCCGGCAGTGTCCCATACCCAGTCCCAGCAGTACTTGGCGTCCCCGGTCATAAAGGTGGCTTGGGGAGAATCCGCAAAATCGACGACACGGGCTGGGGTGCTGTTGGATTGGGCTCCCCCGTCGATCGTGACCGTGCTGCAGGCCCAGGATTCCGGGTTGCCTGCGATGGAAATCCACGGCCGCCCGGCCCCTCCCAGCATGATGCCATTTCGATCCGCAAACGGATGCCCGCCGCTGGCGCCGCGAACATGCATGGTGAGCATGAGCGCATCGCTATCCCATGACGACCGGGTTATCATGACCGCCCGCTGGCCGCAAAAAAAAGTGAGGGGGAGTTTCAGAGATTCCGGAGTATTTTCCGGGTGGTAGCTGGTGGCAAAAATCGCCGAAGAGATGCAGTCATTCCAGGCCATGTAGATGGGAGAGGGAAGTTTCTGGTAATCATCTCCAACGACGGACCGGTAAACAAAATCAATCGCCTTGTCGTTTGGATAAAGATAGTGGGCGGTCACAACGTCCTGAGGAGTCGTCAGTCCGCCGGCCAGACTCCCCAATAGATCAAACTGGACAAAATTCTTTCGATTCGGATTCATCGCCGAGGTGGTAAAGTTGGCAAAATGGTGCCGAACCAGCGGGTGCTGAGTAAGAAGCGGGAGCCCGTATTCCTGCGCCGCCCGGTCCAAAGCAACCGCCGAGTTGAGGCCAAAGAGCAATTTGCCTTCACCTTCAAAGGCGGCTCCACTATCGAAAAACGAGTAAGTAAAAAAATTGCGCCACCCCCTGTAAAGACCAAGGAACTTGAGGTCATTAAATCCCGGCTCACCCTGAATTGCCATTAAATCGGGCACCCAATAATCAAAGGTGGCCCAGTTGCTCCGGCTCGCCTCGGCGTTGTTGAAGGTCCCGTAGTTGTCGGCCCACGACGACGTAAGGACCAACTCATCATGGACGATTTTTTGCTGGTCGGGCGTCATGAAGTTGAAGTCAAAGTCGTAAATGAGACCCAGATTGGCGCATTGCCCGCGACCGGAGGAGATTTTCGGAGGTTCACCCGGTGCCGTCGGCTTGTCGTTCCCCGTGCGGCGCTCCTGCTCAAATTTGATGGCGTTCACCACCGCCTTAGCCAGGCGCTGTCCGCCTTCCTTATCGTCCTCGATCAAGCAGCGAAACGCTTCCGCGGACATTCTTCCGAAGGCATCATAGGTGGAGCCCTTCTTGAACGAATCCGGCAAGACCCCGCCGGCCAATTTGCTGTAGTAATCCTCCCGACCGCTATAACCGCCGATGCTATAGTTTCGACCATGGATTCCGAAGCAGCCGTTTGACCAGTCCGGAAGGGCGTAATCTGCTTTTTCGTCATACGTCATCTTCATGGCATTGGCGTAGGCCAATACATTCAGCCAGGCTTCGTGGGCGCCCCGATCTTCCTTAAGCCGTTTACGGAGAGCCGGCAAATCTTCAGGCGAGAAGTAAATGCGGGGATGAACTCCTGGTTGAGGCAGTTTGCCCACCGGCACAACTCCCTCGGCATTGAACGTCACCTCGTGCGATCCAAAATCCTTCGGGTGAAATTTTGTCCAAG
This sequence comes from uncultured Verrucomicrobiae bacterium, assembly GCA_963702985.1. Classification (GTDB taxonomy): domain Bacteria; phylum Verrucomicrobiota; class Verrucomicrobiia; order Methylacidiphilales; family UBA1321; genus JABDGH01. The sequence goes on along the minus strand of OY969777.1, from coordinate 1,792,576 downwards.
GAACCGGCTTATCGCTGCTGTAAGACCACACTGTTTGGTCGCCGTATGCTGACGCCTTAACGATGGGGTCAATGGGCGATGTCGAGGTGACGGGCGTTTGCGCAGTGGCGTTCATCGCCAAGCTGAGGCTGATTGTTAAGAGAGAAAGTCGGATGGCTTGGGTCATAAGTTTCATTTAGTCAAGGAATGTGAGCTAAACCGATTCCATCGGTCTGTTTCGTCCGCATGAGTTTTAAACAACGGTTGCAGCGATTAGTTGCGGAAATTTGCAAGTGACAGATAAAGTGAGTGCGAAAAAACGGGAGCGAAAAAACGGAAAAAAACGGAACGGGAAAAACGGGAAGGAAAAACGGAGACAGGTAACATGAAAAAACGTGAAAAAACGAGTGAAAAAACGGGGAGAAGGCAGCTTTTCGGTTGTCATTTTGAATCGGTAATTATCCCTGTTTCTTTTTCCCAGTGGTAGCCGCCGCTGTCCCAGCGGCGGTGCAGTCGGTAGCGGCGGTTGAGGCCTGTCCTGAGAGAAGCCGAAGGAACCGCCGGCCCTCGTTCCCAAGTTGCACTTGGGAACGCCTCCTGTTCCCCGCGAAATTCCATTTCGCGCTGGTTTACGCCGCTGCGGCGGACCTAAAACTTGCCTGTCCCATTTTCCACTTATTTCCTTGCCTTAGGAACAATTTAGTAATTTGGAAAATTTGGTAATTTGGTTGTGCGGTGTTTCCTCGTTCCCAAGTTGTGTGGAAAACGGTAGCGAAAACGGGTACAGGCAGCTTTTCGGTTGTCATTTCGAATCGGTAATTATGCCTGTTTCCTTTTCTCCTTTCGGCGTTATGGCCGGTATGGGATCTGACATCAACGCCGGTACAAGACACAATCGCGAACGCGGAAGATTACCCGAGATATTGTTCGTCGCTGACTTTTTCCATCCAATCCACGACCTTCCCGTCGAGCTGTTCCTGAATGGCGATATGCGTCATCGCGGTGGTCGGCGAAGCGCCATGCCAGTGTTTCTCTCCCGGCGGAAACCAGACCACGTCGCCGGGCCGGATTTCCTCGATGGGTCCTCCCCAAACCCGCACCCGCCCGCAACCGGCGGTTACGATCAGCGTCTGACCCAGCGGATGGGTGTGCCACGCTGTCCGGGCGCCGGGCTCAAACGTGACGCTTGCGCCCGCCGCGCGCGCCGGAACAGTTGCTTGGAACAAGGGATCGATGCGAACCGTGCCGGTAAACCAATCCGCCGGTCCTTTAATAGAGGGCTGTGAGCCATTTCTTTTGATTTCCATAGTGGGAAGAAAACGGGGGCGGGCAAAGTGAGCGGTCTAAGAGCTTATCCGTAAATAAGGCATGGCCGCACCGGGAGGGCCTTGGCGTGGTGGCGCGGAGTCGAGTGAGGAGCATAGCCGCAGCTACGTGACGAGCGAGCGACAAAGCTACCACGCCAAGGAACCCCGGCCCGGAGGGTTGCGTTCATTTTGGCCTCCGGCTTCGTTGCTCGTCGGTCACAGACCTTCGGGTATGCTCCCTCCTCACGCCTCGCCAGAGGCCAAAATGAACAGCAATGCGGCTCATGTCTTATTTACGGATAAGCTCTAAATCCCCTCGCTCCACAATATCACCTAAAAAAATAGGCTGCGGAAGCTTTTTAAGCCAAGCCGCCCCCTACGGCTCGACATCCACCGGCGTGCCGATCCGGACCATCCTCAGCACCTTCTCGGCGTTCCAGTTGGCCAGCCGAAAGCAGCCGTGGGATTGCGTGCGGGAGATGGCCTCGGGATCGGGCGTGCCGTGGATGCCGTAGCCCGGCAGGCTCAGACCCACCCACGTCGTGCCGACCGGATTGCGCGGCCCCGGCGGGATCGTCAGCTTGTGCGTGATGCCCTCGGCCTTTGCGGCGTCGGCGAAGAGCGCCGGGTCGAACGTGTAGTCGGGATGGGGATCGACCACCTTGACCGTGAGGACTCCGTGCGGACGCTTGTTCTTGTCCTTCGCGATGGAGCAGGGGAAGAACGCGATGACCCTGCCCCCTGCGTCGAGCGCCTCGATGCTGGTTTCCGAGAGCAGAATGCGGAGCGACGCGGCCTTGGGTATCGGCGCGGCGGGATAGACTTTCGGCCCGATGATCTCCGTTCCGTCGGCCGGAGTCGTGACGCCGCGATTGAGGTCCTTGAGGTAGCCGCGCGTGCAGTGGAACTTCTCGGCCAGCAGTTCCCAGATGTCGTTATAGCCGAGACGCGCCGCCTTGCTCTTGGCGATCCACGACGCGGGCTTGGGCATGATCGAGGCGACGTCGTCCTCCGTCACGGTGTAGGTGAGAAAAGGCTCGCCCGGTTCGCCGACGGCCTCGCGGGTCGGCTGATCCAGGAAGCCGGTGACGGGCAAGCCGCGGCCGGCCTGGTAGGCGCGCAACATCCGCTGCGTCCGCATGCCCTGGTCGCCGTCGATGAAGCCGCACGAGAAATGGATGCGCTCGAGCGCGACCTGGTAGGCGGCGATGCGCTCGGTGTCGAGCTTGTTCATGTCCACCGGCAACGCGCGGGCGGGCGCGCCGGGGACGACGCCGATCTGGACCGGCTGGACGAGCGGCGGCGGCGTTTCAGCGGGAGCAGTTGGCGGTGGCGCGACCGGGGGCGGTTGAGCGGGCGCGGCCTTCACGGCGGGTTTCATCGGAGGCGCAACCGGCGTCGGTGGAAGGGTGAGCTTCGGGGCGGCGCGTTCCACCGGGAGGCGCTTTTCCCCGACCGCGGTTGCTTGTGGCTTCGCAAGGCGCTCCTCTTCCCGGGTCGGCCGGGGAGGAACCGGCGGCTTCGCGGGCATGGGCGCGGGCTTTTCGGGCGGGGTCCCGCGATTGGCGAACCATCCCTTGATTTCCGGCGTCTCGTAATAAACCGCGATCAGCAAAAGCAGCAAAACAATGAGCCCCCCGGCGATCCAGTACAACAGGGTGGAATCCTCCTTGTAAGCACGGGTCTTGCGCCCGCGCGGGCCCTTGGGCGGTTTCGATTTTTTGGGTCGAGATTTTGTCTTCGGAGTCAGGTTAAGCCGGACAGGGGGAGGGCGGCGGTGGGGCATGTTTAGCCCTTAATCTCTGTAATGCTGACAATCAAGTGGGTTGCCAGTCCGAATTTGATCTGCACGAGCCTACGAGCATCGTTCTCGGTTCGCGCATTCACATCTTCCTCCTGCGTAGCCGACTCCGTTTTCAAACGGAATACGACCTTGAAGGTTTTCATATCGCTTTCACTTGAATCCTCAAGGTATTCCGCCTCGGTATTTACCTTCCAGCAATCGTAATGGCCGCCTTGAATATTACGCACCGCGAGCATGGCGGTCATCATCGAATGGTCCTGGTTGTTGTAGTGATGCATGCCGTTGCGTCCCACCGGTTGCAGATTCGCGAACAGACAAACCCACTCCTTGATTACTTTCAGATGGTCCTTGTAATGCTGGTCGTAAATGGGGTAGGCCTTGGGCATCCGGACAACATAGGCGTCCTTGACTTCCGATGGTTTGATCAGGCCGATCTGCGCCGCTTCGCGGATGGCAAGCTGGGCGAGGTCGTAATCGGTGGCGATCCAAAGATTGTCGCCTTCAAAGCAGAAATATTCCATCCCCAGCGAGGTGAACTTGGGGTCGGGCACCATGGCCGCGCTCCAGTTCTTGTAATTCTGCACGCGACCAACCTTGACCGACGGGTCATGAATATAAATCCATGTGTCTGGAAAAATCTTCGCCCGGTTCACGATCAGGCAGACGGTGATAAAATCCCGGTAACGAAGGGCCCGGGCCGCGGCGGCGACTTCCTTGGGCGGCGGCGGATCAAGGGACAGCATCAGTTCCTGGAGAGGAATCGAGGAGATGAAGTGGGAACCCTCCTGTTGGAAAAACTCGCCTGCCTGATTGATGCCCGTGATGTGCGTGACGCCTGTTTCATCCCAGTGGATGGTCTGGACGCGGCGGTCCAGAAACACCAACCCCCCCTTTTCCATGATTTTATTTGCCGCCGTTTCCCACATCTGGCCGGGGCCGAAACGGGGATAGAAGAAATTCCGGATGAGCGTCTTGGCCGTCGGAGGGGCCTTTCTACCCATCACCGCGCTTTTCGCCGCTTCCCACAAGTCGAGTCCCTTGATTCGCTGCGCGGCCCAGTCGGCGCTGATCTCATCGCAGGAAATGCCCCACACCTTTTCAGTGTAGGATTTGAAAAAAATCTCGAACAGGCGCCTGCCGAAGCGATTGGTGACCCACTGCGCGAACGACACCTCGGGCTTGATTGGCTTCAGGCGCGCCTGGAAATAACTCCAGAGGATGTTGACAGTTTCGAACGGCCCCAAATTGAAGAAAGCGTTCATGGCTTCCAGCGGGTAATTGAAGTACCTGCCCTTGTAATAAATGCGCGAAAGGCGCGGGCAATCGATGAAGTCATCCGGCATGATTTGACGCCAGACTTTGTTGACTTCCTCCGATTTGCTGAAGAAGCGGTGTCCGCCGACGTCAAAACGGAAGCCCTCCGCCTGCACGGTCCGGGATATTCCACCGACATAAGTGGGATCGGCTTCCCACACCACCACCTCGCGCCCCGCCCGCACCAGTTCCCACGCCGCCGTCAACCCGGCGGGTCCCGCGCCCATGATGATAATCGGTTTGGCGGTCGGCATAAATAAGCGGCGTAGTTTTCCGTCTTACCGGGCGCTCGTCAAACCTAACCGCACATCCTGGCGGGAAAGGGTGGCCGTCGAGCTTCGGGTGAAGGCGCCAAACGGCCTGCGCTCGTAGATGGGGGGCTGCCAACAAGAGCCGAAGAAAGCTCCGGGGAATTCAACCTAGGACGCGGCCTTTTCTTCGGGCGGAGCCGTCGGCGTAAATTCAGCCTGGCCGGTGCTCAACAGTTGGCTGACTGCTTCGAGGAAGGTGGGCGAGGAATAAGTGAGCCTGCGCCACAAACTGGCCAGTGGCTGGGGTCGCTTGGCGATCAGTTCCCAGATGCGCTCGGCGAGGCCCTGCGTTTCGAGTTCCGTCCAGACCAGCGATTCGGTCCGGCGGCTGAGGGTGCCTTCCATCTGGCGCAGCGGTTCGGGCAGGGCCTGATAGGCGTCCCGGCGCATGACTCCCTGCATCAGCAAATCAGAGCTTGCGAGTTCGATCCGGTGTTCCTCGTTGAAAGCCACGCTGGGCTGGTCCATGACTTGGAACGTGAACGTGCCGTCGGTGGCCGATTGCACGAAGCCCTGCCAGATGGCCTCGACTCCATCCAAATGGACAAAACGCGCGTGCTCGGCCCGGCCTTGGCGAAAGAAAAAGCTGCCGATGAGCTCATTGGCGGAGTTGTGGAGACGGAGTTCTCCGCTGCGGCCCACGCTGGTAATCGCCTGGAAGATGGTGAGCAAATCGAAGTGGCGGAGGTTTCCCGTCAGATCGAGCGAGTAGACGTTCAAGTGCGCTTCGGTGGAGGTTTTGTGCAGGCGCCGAGCCAGGTTGCGGGTGAAGTAGGCGCCCATTTTCGGGATCTTTTCCAACAAATGCAAGAATGCCAGCTTCTCGATATGGAGAAGTTGCGTTGGCTCGCACGCGCGAACCATCGCCAGGCGCGGATGGCCCGTCAGCACGGCGAGGTCGCCGAAGAAATCGCCCCGGCCCATGAAGCCGACGGAGCGCGTTTGCTGCCCATCCGGGCTTTGGGTGAGCGCCTCGACCACCCCCGCGGCGACGATGTAAACCTTGTTGGCTTCGTCCCCCTGCGAATAGATGATTTCGTGCGGCTGGACAGATTGGCGGGTGCAGGCCGCCTCGATTTCAAGACGGCTGCCCGGGTCAAGAAATTCGAGCAGGGTGAAAAAATTGGATTCGAAATTGGAGGCCATGCTTGGTTTAAGTTAAAGGGACCATTTGCCGCCGGTGTTTTTCATACGACGCAACTTCCTGGATGCCGAGTTCCGCGAGCAGTTGCGCCAGCCGCCCGTATTCTTCCGCTAATTGTGCATGGGAATGGGCGTCGCTGGCGAGCGTAAAAGGGATGCCCAGCCGTTGCGCGGCCCGGATGAGGTCCGCGTGGGGATATTGCTCGCCGACCGGCTTGCGCCATCCCGCCGTGCTGATCTCGATGGCGAGGCCTTCCCGACGGATGCGCTCGAGAAGCGGGAGAAAATGGGGCAGGAGTCCGCCTTCCGGATGCCAGACGCCATGGATTTTGATGAGGTCAAGGTGGGCCAGGCAATCGATGCCGCCCCGGTCGATCATGCCTTCCAGTTCGCGGACATACCGTGCGCAATCGGCGGCCAGATCGCGCTTCGCGAATTCGTCCTTGCGGCTGACCTGGTCGAACATCTCGGGGTCGGGGGGAAGGTAATGCGCGGAGCCGAGGACGAAATCGAGCCGCTCCCAATTTTTCTCGACCCAGAGCCGTCCCGCCTTTCCGCTGACGGGGTCATTGTCGAGTTCGATCCCGGCGAGGATTTTCAGGCCGGGATTGGCCGCCCGCAATTTGTCGATCTCGTCGAAATCGACGCCCTCGTGGTAGCGGTCGTGATCGGTGAAGGCGATCTCTTTCAGGCCGCGCTGGCGGGCGGTGTCGGCCCACGGTTGCAGGAGCTCCGGCGTGTAGGGCTTGATGCTGTGGGCTTGGGGATGGGTGTGATAATCGATGGGGAGGGGCATGGTATGTCCAGATGGATTACTTGCTGTTATCAATCGCCTGATGCAGATCATCTATTGCCGGTGCCGTCGTTTTCCCGAGCGTGGCGGGCGCGGGCTCGATCTTGTCGCCCGGCTTGATGCCGTTGAGCGCGAACCAGTGCAGATTCGTTTCCAGCGCGCAGGCGACCTTGTTGCTGTCGCTGCGCGTGATGGTTTCGTCCATCGCTTTCATGTCGTGGATTTCGAGGATCACGCCCTCCTTGTCGATGAACGCGATGGAGAGGGGGATCAGCGTGTTCTTCATCCAGAACGTCGCGGTGGTGATCTTGGGCAAAAGGAAAATCATGCCGTCGTTGTCGGGCATTTTGGTGACATACATGAGGCCCCGTTCCTGTTGCGCCGGCGTGGCGGCGATCTCGGTCGCCAGCGACGCTTTGCCGACGTGCAGGGTGACTTTCTCAAGCGGTCCAAGAGAATCGGCCGGGCCGGTTTGCGCAAGGCCGGGAAGAGGGATCGCCACGTAAAGCCCGAGCAGAGCGGCGATGAGAATTCGTATTTTCGTGTTTCGGTTTGAATTGCCCAAAGATTGCTTTGTTAGGGTTGCCTCCCTGGTAGCCGCCGCTGTCCCTAGCGGCGGTGCTGTTGGTTGATTGCTTCCTGCGCGCCCCGCGCGCCCGGACAACAAGTAGTCCGGGCCACCCGAGGAGACACCGCCGCTAGGGACAGCGGCGGCTACCACCGAAACGTCCCGCAGCCTGCTCAGGGATTGCTTAGCGGGCGACATGGCGAAGTTATTCATACCTCAAAGCGCGCGCGGGCGCGAGCGTGGCCGCGCTCACGGCGGGAATCAGCGCGGCGAGGACGCAGATGACCACGGCGGAGACGGCGATGATCACGATGTTCTCCGGGTTGACCACCGCGGGGATTTCGGGCAGCCCGTAAACGGAACTGGCGAAGACCTGGATGTGAAACGCATAGAGAAGAAAATCGCGAATGACGTTGAGGTAATGGAGAATGACCAGGCCGAGGACGGTCCCGCTCGCGGCGCCGACCACGCCGACGATGGTGCCGTGGAACAGAAACACGCCGCAGACCTGGAGATCGTTCGCGCCGAGCGCCTTCATCAGGCCGATCTCGCGCGATTTCTGGACCGTCACGGTGATGAGCGTGCTGCAAAGCCCGAACGCCGCGACCATGAGGATCAGGCAGAGGATGCAGGCCATGACCACCCGCTCGATGCCGATGGCGTTGAAGAGGTCCCGGTTGTCTTCCATCCAGGTTCGCGCGTGCAGGGTGGGCGGCAGGATTTCGTTCAGGCGATCCTTCACTTCCTCGGCCTGGCCGGGGTCCCTGACGCGCACGGCGATGCCGTGAACGGCGTCCTTCATTCCCCAGATGTGCTGCGCCATTTCGGTCGAGACGAGGAGGTAATTGAGGTCGTAATCGAACTGGCCGGTCGCGAAGACGCCCCGGATGATCGGCTCCTCGGGGAGCGCGATGATCTGGTTCTTGTCGTTGCGATGGAGGAAACTCTGCACTTGGGCCGCGCCGTAAATGGTGATCTTGTCGCCGGGAAACGCGCCGTTTCGCTTGCTCCATTCCTTGCCGACAAGCACCGAGTCGCCGCGCAATTCCCACTCGCCCATAATCAGATATTTCTTGATCGGCAATACGGGATCGTCGCCGTCCACGGGCACGCTTTTGATGAAGGCGGGGCTCATTTCGCCCCCGTGCTCCACCAAAACGGGGCCGCGAATAATGGCGTTGGCGGCCAGGACGTCCGGCTGCCGGCGGATGAGGGCAAGCAGCTTGTCGTAATCGTAAAGCACGGCGCCGTCGGCCATGGCCACCGTGATGTGGGCGTTGAAGCCGATGATCTTTTCGGTGAGCCGCTGTTGGAATCCGGCCATGACGGAGAGAACGACGATCAGGGCGCCGACGCCCAGGGTCACGCCGAGGAACGAAAGCACGGTGATGACCGAGACAAACGTGCGGCGCGGGCGCAGGTAGCGCAACGCGAGAAAAAGTTCCACCGGCAATTCCATCCGGGCAGGCTAGCCGGAAATGTCGCGCCTGTCATCTACCTCCCAAAATACTCCAAAACGCCCTTCTCCACGGCGGCGGCGTAGTCGCGATAGATGCTGGCGACGCTCTGGCCCTGGATGGTGCGCAGGCCGAGGTAGTCCCCGGCGATGATCCGGTAATAGGCGTCGCGGGCGTTCATGTAAGGGCCTTCGCAATAGATCACCGGCCCGTGGTAGATGCGGTTGGCCAGCAGATCGCGGGCATAGACGCTCGGTACGTCGGTGACGTGGTGGACGAAGGGCGAGTCCCTTTCGGACGGGATGTGGTTGTAGACTTCCGGCGGATACTTGAACGTGTCGAGCATGGCCTGCCCCACCAGGGCGCAACCCCGCTCTTCCTGGACCGCCGTGCGATCGAGCAGCTTGCGCAGGAGATCGTATTTGCAGTCGTCGTAAGGGAGTTCCGCATTCCTTTCGTACGCGCCATTGACAAAGATAATGAGGCGGCTTTGCGCGATCAGGGTCGGATGGTTCGGGTCGTCGCCCCAGTCATCGGCGTTGTAATGGACGCAAATGGTCAGGTCGGGATGCTGCTTGTTGACCACGTCGCCTCGGGCACGGATCTCCGCCACGCGATAAAAAAGAAGGGCCGCTTCGTTGTCGATCATGCGCTGGATCGCGGGCTCGTCGCTTTTGCGTTTGGTGGTATCGGGACGAAGCGACAGCGCGGCGATGGCTTCGCGATGGAGGTCGTCGGGGCGCAAATGAGTGACGGGTTGGTAGTCGTGCTTGGCCCAGATAATCTCCGCGCCATCGGCCTGGAGCCGTTCGGCCAGCCGCTGACAGGTGATCAGATTAAGCTTGGCTTCCTCGACCGGCGGATCGCCGTCGAGTTTGAAATAGCGGGCTTCGAGCTGAGCCCAGTCGCCGCCGATATGGCCGGGGTCGAGGGCGATGCGAATGCCCTTGAGAGGCCTGGTCGGGTCATGCGAAACGACCTGGGTTTTATAAGAATAGGGCGGCGGCGCGCAGGCGCTGTCGTCGGCGGCAAAATGAAGCGTGAAGAGAGGATGCGCCTTCGCGGTATCCGAATACACGACCACGCGCTTATCGTTGATGTCGGCATAATTCCAGAAGGCGCCGTCGATGGAGTAGACGTGTTCGATCAGGCGGGCAAATTCCTGGCGCGTGATGGTCCGCTGATAGGATTCCAGCGCCGGCCAATCGGGTGTTGGGGCGAGGGGAGAAAGCTGTCCCGCGTGGGTCAAGGTGATGGACAGGATCAGGCCGAGCGCCGCCCAACCCGGAACATGGAAGGGACGGCTGGAGCGCATCACATGAAGGAAAACCGAAGCGGGGCCGAAAGCAAGCTGGTAAGATGGAGTCCATGCCCTCCCTCGTTCCCAAGCGCAGGGAACGGGGGAACCGGAACAAAGCCGTTTTGCCTTTTACGTCCCAATCTTGTTAAGCTTGTTGATCCAGTCTAAAATCTCCCCCTTCATCTATGAGCACCCGCACCTACAAAATCGCCGTCCTCGCCGGTGACGGCATCGGCCCCGAAGTCATGGCCGTCGGCCTCGATGTCCTCAACGCCGCCGCGACACGTTTTGGCTTCGGCATCGACGCGAAGGAATACGCCGTCGGCGGCGCCGCCATCGACCAGTTCGGCGAAGCGCTTCCGCCGCACACCCTCGATGGGTGCCGCGACGCGCAGGCCATTTTCTTCGGCTCCATCGGCGGGCCGAAATGGGAGAGCCTCCCCGCCAACAAGCAGCCGGAACGCGCCGCGCTTCTGCCCCTGCGCAAACATTTCGGCCTCTACGCCAACCTGCGTCCCGCGAAATGTTACCCCGGCCTGCTCCACGCCTCGCCCATCAAGTCTGAGTGGATTCCCGACGGCTTCGACCTGCTCGTCGTGCGCGAACTCACCGGCGGACTCTACTTCGGCCAGCCCAAGCTGACAATTGCCATCGAGGGCGGCGAGCGGGCCGTCGACACCATGGTCTACGAGACGCGCGAAATCGAGCGCATCACCCATGTCGCTTTCAAGGCCGCGCGGCTGCGGCGCAAACGCGTCACCCTCATCGACAAGGCCAACGTCCTCGAAACGAGCCTCCTCTGGCGCAAGACGGTGAAGGCCCTCGCGCCGCAATACCCTGACGTCGCGCTCGACTTCATGTACGTCGACAACGCCGCGATGCAGCTCGTCCGCAAGCCGCAGCAGTTCGACGTTATGCTCTGCGAAAATCTCTTCGGCGACATCATCAGCGACGAAGCCGCCGCGACGGTCGGCTCGCTCGGACTTCTGCCCAGCGCGTCGCTGGCCGACGGCTCGTTCGGCCTCTACGAACCGAGCGGCGGCTCCGCGCCCGACATCGCGGGCAAGGGCATCGCCAATCCCATCGCGCAAATTCTCTCCGCGGCGCTCATGCTCCGCTACTCGTTTGCCGAAAACGAAGCCGCCGCCACCATCGAGAACGCGGTCGAAGCCACGCTGGCCTCCGGTCTGCGCACCGCCGACCTCGCGCGTCCCGGCGAGAAATCGGTCTCCACCGTCGAGATGGGCAACGCGATCAAGGAGCGGCTGGGGACTTGAAATGGAGGGACGACCTCCCGGTCGTCCGCGTACGCGCGGAAGCGCGTCCCTCCAGGAAACAGTCCTTTCCTCCTTCCCCAAGGAATTCCGTTAATTTGGTAAATTCCGTAATTCCGTCAAATTCCCCCGTGGTCTAAACTCGTGACAGGCGGCTGATGCAATCCTACAATTTCCGTTTCACACGATTATGCTGACGCAAGAATGGAACATTCAGCCGCGCGCGTTGCAGTGCGCGGTTTCGGGCCGCCCTTTTGAGAAGGGCGAGCGGGTCTTTTCCGCGCTCTACTGGCGCGACGGGCAATACGCGCGGGTCGATCTATGCGCGGAAGCCTGGGCCGCGCGCAACGAGAATATCGAGCCGCTCTCGGCCTGGCATACCGACTTTGTTCCGCCCGCGCCGCCGGAGCCCGAGACCTTCTGCAAGGACGACGCCGAAAGCCTGCTGCGCCGCCTCGTCGCCGAAAACGCGCCGGGGACGCGCAACGCCCGCTACATTCTCGCGCTCATGCTGGAGCGCAAAAAGGTCCTGCGCCAGAACGAGCGGCAGCGCCAGGAGGGCTTGTCGGTCCTGGTTTACGAGCATCTTCCCAGCGGGGAAATCTGGCTGATCGAAGATCCCGGACTTAAGCTGGGCGAATTGAGCGCCGTCCAGGACGAAGTGGCCCATCTTCTGGGCAGTACCGGCGAAGGAAAATCGCTTCCTGTCGCCTGCGGCGACCCGGACAACAAGTAGTCCGGGCCACCCGAAAGCTATTAGTTCGGCGGATTGCCGGCAGCCGGAGGAGTGACTTTGTCGTTGGGGCCTGGAATCGGCAGATATCCCAAATCCCGCAGGCTCTTCGCGTAATAGGCATTCTTTTGAGGAGGGTAGATGCGGGAGGCTGAGAGGAGCCAACCGCGGGCGTCCTCGATGTTCTTGTGCACCAAGTCCCAGGCGGCGTTGCCAAAATAGTAGGAAGGATTTCCCATCGCATCATTGAAGACGTCGAGTTCTTTTTTCGCGGCGGCTTCGTGGCCGCCCAAAAGATCGCAAAGAAAGACTTTGTAGGAGGCGAAATCGCCCATGTTCGGGTCCTTCTCGAGCGCCACGAAGCCGGGGCGGGCCGCATCGTATTGTTTTTGCATGAACTGGATTTCGACCAGGTTGAACTTGGGAATGGGGTCCATGGGAGCGATCCTTGCGGCGGAGATGAAATCGGTTTCGGCTTGGAGCCAGAGTTTCTTTTGGTAGTAGATCGAGGCGCGATAAATGTAGGCGTCCTCATTGTTCGGATACAATTTGATGGACTGCGTGAGATTATTCAGAGCGCTATCCACGTTATTGGCACTCATGTCCCGGGCCGCCTCGGCGATCAGTTTGTTGGCGGCATCCTTGGGAGAGGTCAGGGTGGAACCCGGAACGTTGGTCGTCGCGATCTGCTGGGCGCGGCCGACGGCGGAGAGAAGAAGGGTCGTGGCCAAAAAGGCGAAAGATAACGTGTGGAACCGTGCGGGCATAGTAGCATACCTTAACAAAGGCCGGCGTAATGACAAGAAGAGGACGATTACAACCCGCCCAGCTTGCGCAGTTCGGCGGCGTCTTTTTCGCCAAGCGGCAGGACGGAGAGGCGCGGTTGGCGGACGAGCAGGGTCTCCTTCAACGTGCGATGCGCCTTGATCGCTTCCAGCGAAACGGGGCGGGGAAAAGCCTTCCCGGCCTTGAGATCGACGCAGACCCAGCTCGCCCTTTTCGCCCGGCTCGACCGTCGGGTCGGGATAGGCCGTCCTGGCCACCGCGGCAACGCCGACCACCGCCTTTTCGCTGACGCTGTGGTAGAAGAAGACCTCGTCGCCCTTCGCCATTGCCCGGAGGTTGAGGCGCGCCGCATAATTGCGCACGCCGGTCCAAGCGGTCGTCTTGTCCCTCTGGAGCTGCGCGAAGGAGTAGGACCTCCGGCTCGCTTTTGACCATCCAGTGCTTCACGCGCGGAAGTTGGTGTAATTCAGCGCGACGGGAAATTCCTTGCCGCGCAGGATGGCGATGACCGCCTGGAGGTCGTCGCGGTTCTTGCCCGTCACGCGGATCTGCCGGTCCTGGATTTGCGTGGTGACTTTCAGCTTCGTGTCGCGGATCGCCTGGACGATGGTCTTGGCCACGTCGGTCTCGAGTCCCTGCTTGAGCTTCAACTCCTGGCGCGCGTGGCCCAGCGGGGAAATATCGGCGTCCTTGCGCTCGATGTTTTTGAGGCTCACGTTGCGGCGGGCCAGTTTGCCGAGGACGATTTCCTCCAGCGCCGTGAGCTTGAACTGGTTGATCGCGCTGAGCTTGATCGCGTCCTTTTCCAGGACGATCTCGGCCTTCGCCTCGCGGAAATCGAACCGGTTGGCCAGCTCCTTCTGCGCCTGCTCGACGGCATTCTTCACTTCCATCTCGTCGACTTCGGAAACAACGTCAAAAGAGGGCATGGGCGATCAGGATAGGCGAAATAAGTGGTGCAAGGGTAGCCTAAAAAATAAGCGAATCAGGCGAATCAGGCGAATCAGCCGTATGGGGCCAACGAAGCCAACCGGGCGCGAACTATTGCGGAACCGGACGCGGGTAGGACTTCGAATCGAGGCGGTACACGATGCGCGCCTTGGTGAAGTCGTGCTGCGACATCTCCATTTTCACGCGGTCGCCGGGCGTCAGGCGGATGAACCGCTTGCGCATCTTGCCCGAGATGTGGGCCAGGACGACGTGCTTGCTGTTGTCCAGCTCGACGCGAAACATCGTGCCGGGCAGGATGGTGATCACCCTGCCTTCGACTTCGATGACGTCCGTTGCGTTGTCCAGTGCCATGTGAGTCAGCTAATATACACGCAACGCCATTGGCGGCAATGTATTTCTTAAGAACTATCCCCCGTGAAGAGATGGCACGATAATTTCAATCAGACTTTTATTGGAAGTCAGGGAGGCCAGGCGTTTATCGAAGGTCACAAAACGGGCGTGATGAAAGCGGGCGAGGCTGATCAGATACGCGTCCGCGACCTTATTCGGGCCGATGATTTTGGAGAACTCAGCACATTCGCTGGGAGACGGAAGTTCCGAAAAAAAAGTATGATCTTTTTCGGCAATATAGTGCGTTAGGAGAATTCGAGCCTGCTCGGGAGTTTTGGCATTTTCCCCGAAGATCGAAGACTGGCACGAGATACGGATAAAACCGAGTTGGGTGATTGCACAAGTCGCCCAACCCAAACTTTTATTTTTCTCCAGCCAATCTCTTGCCGCGTGGTGGAACTGGTGGGTTTCCCAAGCTAACGCCACCAAAAAACTAACGTCTAAAAGAGCTTTCATCTTAGCCCAAGCCCTCTTCATCCCAGAATTCTTGTATGAGATTTCCGGGAATCATGGGAGTTCCCCGGGGTACATCAAAAGTAGGCAACCCTTTCTTTTTCTTCTTCACCGGTGCCGGCTTCAATCCCTCCCTCGCCACTTTGGAAAGCACCTTGCCTAGGGAAAGGCCGGAGGTGTGTGATAACGTGGCCACGGCTTGATAGACGTCATCGTCCAGGGTTACGGTCGTGCGCATGAGATACGATGATACACTGATGCAGTGATGTCAAGAGCCTTGCAAGGCCTGCTTCCTCCAAGACCGAAATACATGAACCTCGATCTCCTCAAGGAAAAACTCCAAAGCGTCTTCAAGACGCTGCGCGGGTACGGCAAGCTCAGCGAAAGCAACGGACCGAAAAGCGATGGCTAGAGCGTTTTCAAAAATAACGTAGCCGCAATTTTCCCGTCTTTGGGCCCGGAGGGCCAACGGAGATTAGCCGGTGGCGCCAACCACCGGTATCGTGTAATACCATTTCTCAATAAAATTTATTCTTTACCCTTCCGTCATCCCGAGCTTGTCGAGGGATCAGTTCCGCCTCGGTAAAACCCCTCCGAACTGATCCTTCGACAAGCTCAGGATGACCGATTGTTTAGACCAAAATCAATTTGGAATTGGTATAACAAACCAAACCGCCCCGGCGGGGCGGTGGAAATCCGGGAGGTAAACTCGTCCGCCGCCCCGACCGGGGCGGATGATCTTGGCCAACGAACCGGTGGCTTACGCCACCGGCTAATTTCCTGCGGTCCTCCGGACCTCAAACACCCAGCAACGGTTACAGTATTTCCGAAAACGCTCTAATCGGTATCCGTCCGGAAGGGCGAAGCGGGGAGGCCGTCGTTGTTGAAGAGATTGACCTCGGGGCTGGGCGCCCAGCCATAGCGAACATAAACCGGATTAGGCGCCCGGTCGCTGGTAACGACCACGGTCTGGCCCTGAATTTGAGCTTCGGCCGGAACGAATTTCTTGTCCGCGCCGGCGAGTTCAAAGCCTTTGAGAGGACCGTCCTTGGCCACCAAACCGCCGCCGACGTGGGTGAAGCTTAGCGTCACCTGCGGGCCGGCGATCTTGGCGGAATCAAAAACCGGTCCCGAATACTCCGTCTTTTCGCCATAGGCCAGCACCCGGGCCGCGAGCGCCAGCCGCTCTCCCACCGGGGCCTTGTGCGTCGGATGAATATCGTTGGGATCGCCGATGTCCGTTGTCACGACCATATCCGTGTTGGGCGCCGACTTGAAGGTCAAAAGTTGAGCTTCGCGGATGGCCGAATCGGCGCCGCGATACGGCGCGATCTGGACGAAGAGAAACGGGAAATCGCCTTCGCCCCACCGCTGACGCCAGTCGGCAATCATCAGCGGGAAAAGAGTCTGGTATTGCCTGCCGCGTCCGCCGTTGCTTTCGCCCTGGTACCAGATGGCCCCTTTTATCGGAAACGGGATGAGAGGCGCGATCATGGCGTTAAAGAGACATCCCGGGGGGCGGTCGACGGGACTTCGCGGAGGGCCAGGGAGCCCGGGCGCCGGTTTTCCCTGCTGTTGAGCGGCCGCCACATCCTGCTTATGTTTCTCGGTAAGCTGGGGGAGATTCTGCTGATAAGCCGCCAGTTTGGCCGGATAGTCCGCGACCGCCTTTTCGTAGGCTTGCTGGATCGCGCTGGTTTCCGGTTTGCTCATCAGCGCCTCCCGGCTCGTCCAAAGCTCGGCCGGTGTTCCGCCCACCGCGCTGAAGACCAGGCCGATCGGCGTGTGGATTTTTTGATAAAGCGCCCGGGCGAAAAAGAAACCGACGGCGCTAAACTGCGGGGCGGTCTGGGGCGAGCAAACCGTCCATTTGCCGCCGGCATCCGCCACCGGGGCCGGCTGGCCTTTCTCGGGGACATAGAATTCGCGTATTTGCGGAAAATCGGCGCTGGCGGCCTCCTGTTCCCAATTGTCGATCGGCATCTGCGGAGGGCGCAACCCGAGTTGTCGCTCCATGTTCGATTGCCCGCTGCAAATCCAGACCTCGCCGACCAGGACATTGTTGACCGTCACCGTGTTGGAGCCGATCATGGTGAGCGTGAAGGGTCCGCCCGCTTTCAGCGGTTGCAATTTCACGAGCCACTTGCCGTCCTTCCCGGTGGTGGTGGAGGCCGTCTGATCGGAGATTCCGACGGTGATTTTCTCGCCGGGATCGGCCGTTCCCCAGACGGAAACCGGCACGCCCTGCTGCAAAACCATGTTGTCACTAAACAGCGAGTTCGGAAGGACCGCCGCTTGAAGAAGAGAAACAGAGAGAAGGAAAAGGACAACAAAAGGGAGGGAGATCGTTTTCATGGCGGAGAGCAGGAAACCTAGCGGAAACGGGACCGACTATCTACAAAAGAACGCTGGTTGGTTCCTTGTGTGCGCTTCGCGCGTCCGGACAACGAGTTGTCCCTGCCAGCCAACTGAACTGATCCTTCGACAAGCTCAGGATGACAACGACTGCATTTATCGGTAGAGTAGCTGGCCCATGAGCCTCGATCTCCTCAAGGAAAAACTCCAGGGCGTCTTCAAGACGCTGCGCGGGTACGGCAAGCTGAGCGAAAGCAACGTGGCCGACGCCGTGCGCGAGGTGCGCCTGGCCCTGCTCGCCGCGGACGTGAATTACCAGGTCGCGAAGGATTTCTGCGACGAGGTGAAGAAAAAATCGCTCGGCGCGGAGGTGCTCGCGAGCATCCGTCCCGGCGAGCAATTCGTGAAGATCGTCCACGACGAACTCCTCGCCTGCTTCTCCAGCGACACCGCGGAACTCACGCCGAACCGCCCGCTGCGCATCCTTCTTTGCGGGTTGAACGGCTCGGGCAAAACAACCACGTGCGGCAAGCTCGCCGCCTGGTTCAAGAAGCGCAAGCAGCACGTCGTCCTCGTCGCGGGCGACTTGGCCCGTCCGGCGGCCATCGAGCAATTGCAAATCCTGGGCAAACAAATCGGCGTCACGGTGCTGACCTTCCCCGGCGAGAAAAGCCCCGAGGCCGTCGCGAAGCTGGCGCGCGAGGAAATCACGCGGCTCCGGGCCGAGGTCGCCATCTTCGACGCCGCCGGCCGCCTCGATGTCGATGACGCGCTGCTCGCCGAACTCGAAGCGGTCGGCAAGGCGTGGGAGCCGCAGGAATCGCTCCTCGTCGCCGATGCCGCGACCGGCCAGACCGCGGTGAAAGTCGCGCAGGCCTTCCACAGCCGCGTCCCGCTGACCGGCCTTGTCCTCTCGAAATTCGACGCCGACACGCGCGGCGGCGCGGCGTTCTCCTTCCAGCGCGTCACGCAAGTCCCGATCCGCTTTCTCGGCACCGGGGAGGGGATCGACGCGCTGGAACTCTTCCAACCCGAGCGCCTGGTGGGACGGCTGCTCGGCATGGGCGACATCGTCGGGCTGGTCGAGAAGGCGCAGGCCGAGTTCGACGCCGTGTCGACCGAGAAAATGGCCGAGAAGCTGGCCAAGAATTCCTTCGACCTCCAGGACTTCCTCGATCAGATCAAAATGGTGCGCAAGCTCGGGCCGTTGCAAAATGTGCTTGGCATGATCCCCGGAATGCCTAAGATGCCGGATTCGGTCGATGGTGAGAAATCGCTTCGCCGGGTCGAGGCGATGATTCGCTCCATGACCCCCGAGGAACGGTCTCGCCCGTCCGTTCTGAACGCCCGCCGGCGGCAGCGCATCGCGCGCGGCAGCGGCACCAGCGTCACGGAACTCAACGAACTTTTGCATCGGTTCGAAGAGATGAAAAAGATGATGCAGCGGCTCACCCGCGGCGGAAGCCCGGACAAGATGCTGCGCAATTTAATGGGCAGGCGTTAGCCAGAAAGAAACAATATATATATGGCAGTGATCATCCGACTCCGGCGCGACGGCGCGAAAAACAGTCCCTACTACCGCATCGTGGTGGCGGACAAGCACAGTCCGCGCGACGGCAAATTCCTCGAACTCATCGGCACCTACGATCCGAAAAAGAAGGGCGACAACTCGACCATCAAGATCGAGCGCGCCGCTCATTGGATGAAGCTCGGCGCCCGCCCCTCCGACACCGTCAAGAGCATCCTGAAGAAGGCCCATGCGAAGGCGGCGAAGGCGGAAAAAGCGGAAAAAGAAGAAGCCGCCGCAAAGGAAGAAGCCGCCGCGAAACAAGAAGCCGCCGCGAAACAAGAAGCCGCCGCGAAAGAAAAAGCCGCCGCTTAATTTGAGGACACGTGCGCGCGGGAACTCCCATCCGGAATAGACATGGACAGCGTTGCAATTTTTTTTGAGTTCCTGACAAGGCGCGAGGAGGGAGAATACCCTCTGCGGTCTTCGACCGACGAGCAACGCAGTCAGAACTCAAAAAAAAAGCAACCCTCCGGGCCGGGGCTCTTTTGCCTTCCGGCGTTGTCGCTCGCTCGTCACGTAGCGCAGTGGCTATGCTCCTCGCTCGACTCCTCGCCGGAAGGCAAAATTTCTCCCGGCGCTGCCCATGGCTATTCCGGATGGGAGTTCTGATGAAGCATTTTCTGGAATTTGTGGTGCGCAGTCTTGTCGATAACCCCGACGATGTCCTGATCACCGAAGTCTCCGGCGCAAACGAAACGGGTTACCGCATCAGCCTGCATCCCGCCGACGTCGGACTCGTCATCGGCAAGGGCGGACGCACCATCAGCGCCATTCGTTGCCTCATCAATGCCGCCAACAAGGCCGGCACTCACCTCGCCGTCGAAGTCGTCGAGAATTCCTGAACTGAATTTACGGAATTACCAAATTTACCAAATTAACGAAATTAGAAAGGCTGGAAAAAACATCGATCAAGACAGTTGAATGATCCCAGTCCATTCGTTTCATCCTTCGAATCCTATTCCCTATAAAATTCCGTAATTCCGTCAAAATCCCCCCTGCTTTTCCCTTAAAAAATTCCGTTAATTTGGTAAATTTGGTAATTCCGTAATTCTGCTTTTCAGTATGCGCATCGACGTCATCACCCTCTTCCCCGAGATCCTGCGCGGACCGCTTGACGCCTCGATCCTCGGACGCGCCCAGCGCGGCGGACAGGCCGAGATCGCGCTCCATCAACTTCGCGATTACGCCGCCGACAAGCACCACACCGTGGACGACAAGCCCTATGGCGGCGGGCCCGGCATGTTGCTCAAATGCGAACCGATTTTCGCCGCCGTGCAGGATGTCCAGTCCAAGGCCGCCAAGCCTGGCCGCGTCATCCTGCTCACCCCAGGCGGGAAAAAGTTCGACCAGGCCAAGGCGCGCGAACTCGCCGGCCTCGATCGCATCGTCCTGATCTGCGGCCATTACGAAGGCGTCGACGAACGCGTCCGCGAGCACTTGGTCGAGGAGGAACTCTGCATCGGCGATTTCATCCTCACCAACGGCGCGCTCGCGGCGCTCGTCGTCATCGACGCCGTCGTACGCCTCCTGCCCAACGTCGTCGGCAACGAAGCCAGCACGCAGACCGAATCGTTCAGCGCCGAACGGCCCTGGCTCGAAGGCCCGCAATACACGCGGCCCGAGGAATTTCGCGGCTGGCGCGTGCCGGAGATTCTCCTCTCGGGCCATCACGGCAAAATCGAGCAATGGAGCGAGGAACAAAGCCGGCGCGTCACCGAGCGCGTCCGCCCCGATCTTTTGAAGGCGGCCGCAGCGAGCTCGGCGGCGGTCCGTCGCTCGGAGAGCGACGGCTACCCAAAGGCGGAATAATCACCAAAATAAGACTATGAAACTGATCGAAAAAATCGAAGGCGAACAAATCAAGAAACACGTCCCGTTCCGCGTGGGCGACTCCGTCAAAGTCCATACACGCGTCAAGGAAGGCGACAAGGAACGCACGCAGGTCTTCGCCGGCATCATCATCGGCCACAAGGGGCGCGGCCTCAATGAAAGCTTCACCGTCCGCCGCATCAGCTACGGCGAGGGTGTCGAGCGCGTCTTCCCGCTCAACTCGCCGCGAATCGAAAAGATCGAAGTGGAACGCGAAGGGCAGGTCCGCCGCGCCAAGCTTTTCTATCTGCGGGGACGCAAAGGCAAGGAAGCCCTCTTCGTCAAGGAGCGCGTCAAGGCGACCGTGGCCAAGAAGGAAAAAGCCACCGCTGTCCGCAAAGCCAAGGCCGACAAAGAAGCCGCCGCCAGGGGCTGAGGCTTTTGATGTGGCGGCGGTCCATGACTTTTCGGACAGCCTCTGGCACAATCCTTGCCCGGCCCGCTTGAGGGTGGTTTCTCAAGGCAGCGGCGGGGGACGTGACCCCGACGCCACCCCAAGCTGGGGGACCGCAACTCCGTTCGCGAATGCCAGGCATTCGCGTTTAGTGTCAACGCGGCCTGGCTTCTCAAAACAGCGTTGCAGGCAATAATGGCTTGAGTAGTTTCATGGGAGGAGCCAATAGTGATGCGATGAGCGGAGTTGACTTCAGGCGTTATTTTTCAAACTGGAAATAAAACACGATGCCCGCCGCCCCTCTTCCCGCGAACGAGACCCAACGTCTCGATGCGTTGCGGGCCTTGAATCTTCTCGATACGGCGCCGGAAGAGCGCTTCGACCGCATCACCCGCCTGGCCGCGCGCGTTCTGGGGGTGCCGATGGCCTGCCTGGCTCTGGTTGACGAAAACCGCCTGTTCTTCAAGTCCCGCTACGGCTTTGATCTGACCGAGGCGAACCGTGAAAAATCCATTTGCGCCTACGCGGTTCTCGAGAACAAGCAGTTGGTCGTGCCGGATGCCAGGCTGGATGCCCGTTTCGCGGACAATCCGTACGTCATGGGGAAACTGAACATCCGGTTCTATATCGGGAACCCGATCACCGCCAGGGACGGAAGCCTGGTCGGAGCGCTATGCGTGATGGATCATCAGCCGCGCATCCCGAGCGCGGAAGATCTGGCGCTTTTGCGCGACCTGGCGCTTATCGCCCAAGTCGAACTCAACCATGGCGAACTCGCCTCGGCTTATAAAATCCAGCAGCAGACGGAGGAAAGGCTGCGCCTGAACGAGGCGCGTTTTCGCGAGGTGGTCGATATTCCGGGGAAGTTTGTCTGGGAAATGACGCTGGAGGGAAAGCCCCTCTTTATTTCCGACCGGGTCCGGGAAGTGCTCGGCTACAGCGCCGAGGAGATGGGCCAGCGGGGTTTCTTCGAAGGGCTGGTGGAGGAGGATGCCGTCATCGCCACGGCCAAGTATTACTACGCGGTCCAGCAAGGCCAGAGCTTCAGCGATCTTGAATTTCGATCCAAGACCAAGGACGGAAACATCATCTGGCTGACGGCGAGGGGGGCGCCCATGTACGGTCCGGACGGCAAAACGCTGATCGGCTACCGCGGCATTTGCGAGGACGTCACGGAGCGCAAACAGATTCAGCAGGAGGTGATCGCGGCGAAGGAGGCGGCGGAAAGCGCCAACCGGGCGAAATCGGAATTTCTTGCCAATATGAGCCACGAAATCCGCACGCCGATGAACGCCATCGTCGGCATGACCGGCCTTCTGCTCGGGACGAGCCTCACCTCCGAACAGCGCGACTACGCGCAAACCATCCGGCAGAGCGCCGACACGCTGTTGACGATCATCAGCGAGATCCTCGACTTTTCCAAAATCGAAGCGGGCAAGCTTGAACTCGAGGACCATGCGTTCGACCTGCCCGTGCTCGTCGAGGAGGCGATCGACTGCGTGGCGCTCCAGGCCGCTGAGAAGGGGTTGGAGCTGTTCTGGCAGATCGCGCCCGATTTGCCGCCCGGCTTCACGGGCGACGTGACCCGCCTGCGGCAAATCCTGGTCAACCTCCTCGCGAACGCGGTCCGGTTCACCGCGAAAGGCGACGTGAGCATCAACGTGACCCGGGCGCAAAACGAAGAGGGCGATCATTTTGTCCTCTTTTCCGTCTGGGATACCGGCATTGGCATTCCCGCGGACAAGGTCGACCGGCTCTTTCAATCCTTTTCCCAGGTCGACGCGTCCACGACGCGAAAATTCGGGGGCACCGGCCTGGGATTGGCGATCAGCCGCAAATTGACCGAACTGATGGGGGGAAACATTTGGGTGGAAAGCGAGGACGGAAAAGGCTCGGGATTTCATGTCGCCATCCCCTTGAAGGAAGCCCTCCCGCCCAAGCCGCTGGTTCCCAATCCCATCCTCAAGGGCAAAACTCTCATCATCGCCGCGCCCCATCACGGCGTCCGGTCAATGCTGGAAAGCCTCGCGCAAGGCTGGGGCATGTTGACCGTGGCGGTGGGAACGGCCGGCGAGGTGATGCAAAAATTACGGGCGGGCCTGATCTTTCACGCCGCCGTGATCGAGGAGGAATTGCCCGATCAACCCGGCAAGGAACTCGCGCAGGACATGCGTCGTCAGCGGGGGCGGCCGGCGCGCCCTGCATCCTGCTCTGCTCTCTCCAGCAACAGGCCGCCTACGGTCAAAATCTCCCGCCCGGATTCATCGCCTGCCTGGCCAAGCCGGTCCATTACCAGCAATTGCACGGCATCCTCGCCACGACGCTCAAGGGCGGAAAAGTAACCAACAAGCTGTTGCGTTCCACCGGCCGGATCGATACCGGTTTCGGACAGCGCCGGCCGCTGCGCCTCCTCCTGGCGGAGGACAACATCATCAATCAAAAGGTCGCCACGCGCATCCTCACCCAGATGGGCTACCGCCCGGATGTCGTCCATAACGGCGTGGAAGTGCTTGAGGCCCTCGAGAGGCAGAAGTACGACGTCATCCTCATGGACGTGCAAATGCCCGACATGGACGGGCTCGAGGCGACGCGCCAAATCCGCCTCAAGTATACCGGACCGCAGCGGCCCTGGATCATCGCGATGACCGCCAATGCCATGGATTCCGACCGCAAAAACTGTTTCGCCGCCGGGATGGATGGCTACCTGAGCAAGCCCGTGCGCATCGAGGCGCTGGAAGCCGAATTGGTTCGTTCGTCGGAAAATATCGGGCAGATCGTCGATTTCTCCGTGCTCTCCCGCTTTGGAGAAATGACCGGTTCCGGGTCGGAAGCGGTGCGCGAACTGGTCGATATTTTTTCGGAGGAGACGCCGCAGGCCCTGCAGCAAATTCGCGACGACATCGAGCGCCGTCACGCCCAGGGAATCAGCATTCTGGCCATGCAACTGGGCCGCGCCTGCCAGAACTTCGGCGCCGAGCGGATGCAGCTGCTTTGCTCCAGCCTCCAGAACGCCGGGAAGAATGGGGAATTTACCCTGGCCGCCGAATTTGCAGATCGGATCGAAG
Organism: uncultured Verrucomicrobiae bacterium; assembly: GCA_963702985.1. Classification (GTDB taxonomy): domain Bacteria; phylum Verrucomicrobiota; class Verrucomicrobiia; order Methylacidiphilales; family UBA1321; genus JABDGH01. The sequence continues at coordinate 1,768,760 of OY969777.1, read as the reverse complement.
CGGAATTCGAAATCGTGAAATCGACCCTGGAGGAGTTCGCCAAGTCTGCTTCGTCGCGGAATAACTGAACACGGCTTTGTCACTAAACTCTCGCCGCCGCAAGCTGCGGGGGGGGGAGTTCGTTCTGCCAAGATGGGAATCATACCATTTCTCAATGGAATTTGGTCTTTAGCTTTCGGTCATCCCGAGCTTGTCGAGGGATCAGTTCCGCCTCGGTAAAACCCCTCCGAACTGATCCTTCGACAAGCTCAGGATGACGGATTGTTTAGACTAAATTCAATTTAGAATTGGTATCATTCCGTAGGAATGACCGAGAGTAGCCCGGCGATTTATCGCCGGGTCTAGGGCCGGACGGTGCAGCGTCCCATAGGGACGCTTGATCGGCCTAAAAACAAATCTCATCCGTCCCTCCGGGACGGGCCTTCCCATTCCGAGACAACCCGGCGATAAATCGCCGGGCTACTCTCAGGTGTCCCTCCGGGACTTCAATTCATCACCCAAATTCAAATTGGCGACGACTTGTTCGAGGGGAACGGTCGGCTCATTTTCCCGTTCTTTCAGAACGGCGAGATCGAGCGCATCTTCGCGCGCTTCCTCCTGTTCCCGCAGCCAAGCGTCCACTTTGCTGCGCTCGTCAGCAGGCAGGGACTCAATTTCCAGGATGAGGTCTCGTGCAGTCACAAAAATAGGATAATACCATTTCTCAATAAAATTTATTCTTTACCCTTCCGTCATCCCGAGCTTGTCGAGGGATCAGTTCCGCCTCGGTAAAACCCCTCCGAACTGATCCTTCGACAAGCTCAGGATGACCGATTGTTTAGACCAAAATCAATTTGGAATTGGTATAAGAGGACTTCATGAGAGGTCAAGAGTCCTGGATAGCCCGCCCATCAAACTCACCGCCCGTCGGCTTTGTCCGGCGGGGGCGGCATCACCCCTTGATCCGAGACGGAGGCGGGATACGAGGGATCGCCTCCCGGATGGGGATTTTGGTCGGTGACCGGACTGTTCAGGGTCGAACCCGAGTAGCTGCCGTTGGGCTCCGCGTCCTGGCCGGCTCCCACGTTGAGTCCATTGGCGCCCGAGCAACCGGTCACCATCAGGATGATTCCAAGCAGAAGCGCGGTGGTAATCTTACGCATAACGCAAACTAGGGCGTGATTTCAACAGAGGTCAAGGCCGGACGCGGGCGGGGGTCGCAATAAGTATTTTCTTTTGCAAAGCCTCTTGATCTAATCGCCTCCCACAGGCATATTTTCGCGATATGCCCGCCGCGGAACCTGCCGTCAAAAACTCGAAAACGAGTTCGTCGTCCCGTCTTCCTGAATTGCAGCCCCAGCAGAAACTTGCGCTTTATCGCCAGATGCTTCTCATCCGCCGTTTCGAGGAGAAGGCGAAACAGGCCTTCACCCAGGCCAAGATCAAGGGCTTCTGCCACCTCTATAACGGCCAGGAAGCGGTTGCCGTCGGCACGATTTCCATCCTCAACGACGATGACGCGGTCATCACCGCCTATCGCGACCACGGCCACGCCCTGGCGCGCGGCGTCGATCCGAATGCCTGCATGGCCGAGCTGTTCGGGAAAATCACCGGCTGCTCGCGCGGCAAGGGCGGCTCGATGCATTTTTTCGACGCGAAGAAGCATTTTTACGGCGGACACGGCATCGTCGGCGGACAAATTCCGCTCGGCACCGGGCTGGCCTACGCGCAGAAATATCTCGGCACGAACCGGGTGACCCTGGCCTACATGGGCGACGGCGCGATCAACCAGGGCGCGGTCCACGAGTCGATGAACCTGGCCGCGCTTTGGAAGCTGCCGATCATCTATATCATCGAGAACAACGAGTACTCGATGGGCACGACCATCGCCCGCTCCTCGGCCGGCGACCCGCTCACCAAGCGCGCCGGCGCGTTCGACATGGCGGCGATCCAGGCCAACGGCATGGACATCGACGACGTCCGGGCCAGGACGTTCGAGGCCGTTTCGCTGGCGCGCACCGAAAGCCTGCCGACCCTGATGGAAATCCGCACCTACCGTTACTTTGGCCACTCGATGTCCGATCCCGGACACTACCGCTCGAAGGAAGAAATCGAGGCGCGCCGCCAGAGCGATCCGATCGAGCTCTACAAGGCCCGCCTCCTCGAACAGAAGGTCGCCACCGAGGAGAGCCTCAACGCGTTGGATGAAGAAGTCATGGCCCAGGCGCAGGCCGCCTACGATTTCGCGGAGCACAGCCCCGAGCCTGAAATCGAGACCGTGTTCGAGGACATTTTCGCCCCGGAAGACCAAATCGCCGAGTTCCGGCCCGGCCCCTGCGGCTAGAGATCAAACCATGCAGACTATGACCTATCGTGAAGCCCTCAACCAGGCCCTCGCCGAAGAAATGGAGCGCGACGACCGCGTCATGCTCATGGGCGAGGAAGTGGCGGAATACGACGGCGCTTACAAGGTCAGCCAGGGCCTGCTGAAAAAGTTCGGCCCCAAGCGCATCATCGACACGCCCATCAGCGAGGCCGGCTTCGCCGGGCTGGCCATTGGCGCGGCCATGTACGGCCTGCGGCCCGTGGTTGAATTCATGACCTGGAGTTTTTCCTTCGTCGCCTACGACCAGATCGTCAACAACGCGGCGCAAGTCCGCTACATGTCGGGCGGCCAGTTCGCCGTGCCCATCGTCTTTCGCGGCTCCTCCGGCGGCGGGCTGCAAGTCGGCGCCACCCATTCCCACACGCCGGAAAACTGGTACGCCAACGTCCCGGCCCTGACGGTGATCACCCCGGCGTTTCCCGATGACGCCAAGGGGCTGCTCAAGAGCGCCATCCGCAGCAACAATCCGGTCTGCTTCCTCGAAAACGAAAAGCTTTACGGTTACAAGGACGAAGTCCCCGAGGGCGAATTCCTGACTGAAATCGGCAAGGCCCGCGTTCGCCGCGAAGGGAACGATCTTACCATCGTCAGCAACAGCGGCTCGACGCATCGGGCGCTCGAGGCCGCGAAAAAAATGGAAGCGGAGGGCGTCTCGGTCGAAGTCATCGACCTGCGCACGATCAAGCCGCTCGATTTCGCCACCATCGCGGCCTCGGTGACCAAGACCAACCGCCTCCTCATCGTCGAGGAAAACAAGCCCTTCGCCGGCTGGGGCGCGCAGGTCGCCTACCAGGTGCAGCGCGAACTTTTCGACGATCTCGACGCGCCCGTCCATCGCCTCACCTCGCTCGACGTCCCGCAGCCCTATAACAACAGGCTCGAACAGGCCGTCCTTCCGAATGAAGATCGGGTCATCGCGGCGATCAGGGAAATTCTGGCGTAATCGCAATGAGCAAGAAGCTTCTCCCGGACGGCATCCGCGTTCGATGGCTGGGTCACGCCACCTTTGATCTGATCGGGCCGGCCGGGCAAAAATTCCTCATCGATCCGTTTATCGCCAACAACCCGGCGTTTCCCAAAAAACTCGGCGCGCAAGTCGTCGCGCCCGGCGCCTACCACAGCCTGCTGGTGACGCATCCCCACCAGGATCATTTCGAGGACGCCCTGCCAATGCTCCTGGACGATCCGGCCCTCAAGGTTATTTCTCAATTTGAAATCGGGGGCTGGCTCAAGGAGCAGGGCGTGAAGGAAGACCAGTCCATCGCCATGAACACGGGCGGGACGGTCACCTTCAAGGACGTCCGCATCACCATGGTGCCCGCCGTCCACACGAGTTCCGTGGCCGAAAATGGAGCGACGCGCGCCCTCGGCTTTCCCGTCGGCTACGTGCTTCGCTTCGCCAACGGCTTCACCATTTACAACACCGGGCGACACCGCGGTGACCATGGACATGAAGATCGTCCACGATCTTTACAAGCCCGACCTGGTCATCCTGCCCATCGGCGATTTCTATACGATGGGCGCGGAGCAGGCCGCCTACGCGCTGAACCTGCTCAAGCCGCGATTCGCCATCGGCGGCCATTGGGGCACGTGGAACGGAATGCCCCCCGGCACGCCGGAAGCCCTCGAAAAAGAACTGGCGCATTACAAGATCCGCACGCAACTTATCAAATTGAAACCCGGCGAAGCGCTCACCTGACATTTTTATGGCCAAAGACATTCTCATGCCCCTGCTCAGCCCCTCGATGACCGAGGGCACCCTGGTCAAGTGGATCAAGAAGGAGGGCGATGCCGTCAAATCGGGCGATGTTCTCGCCGAGGTCGAAACGGACAAGGCGACGATGGACCTCGAGGCGTTCGACTCGGGCATCCTGCGCAAGATTTTGATTCCGGAAGGCTCGAAGGTTCCCGTTCAATCGCGCATCGGCATCATCGGCACGAAGGACGAGAAAATTGACGAGTCGGCGCCAACCGCTCCAGCCGCGGCCGCAGCCGCAACACCCGCCTCGCCCGCCGAAGCGAAAGCCGTCCCCGCCACCGCCGCAGCAGCGACAGCCGTGGCCGCTTCGGGCGGAGGCCGGGTCAAGGTCTCGCCGCTGGCCAAAAAGATCGCGCGGGAAAGAGGCGTCTCGCTCGCCATGCTGACCGGATCGGGGCCGGGCGGACGCATCGTCAAGAAGGACGTCCTCAACGCTCCCGCCAACGGCCAGGCTCAAAGCGGGGGCGGCCCATCGATTTATGCCCGCGGCCCCATCGCGAAGGAGGGGAGCGTGAAGCTCACCACCATGCGCTCGGTCATCGCCAAGCGCCTGCTCGAAAGCAAGACCACGATTCCCCACTTCTATCTCGAGATCGAAGTCGACGCCAAACCGCTGCTCGATTTGCGCGCGCAACTCAACGACTCGCTCGGCGAGCTGAACCCGCCCGTCAAGCTGAGCCTGAACGACTTCGTGCTCAAGGCGGCTGCCGAGGCGGTGCGCCGCGTTCCGGCGCGTCAACGCCTCCTTCGAGGGCGACTCGATCCGCCAGTTCCCCGACGTGCAGCTTTCCTTTGCCGTGGCGATCGCGGAAGGGCTCATCACGCCGATCATCAGGGAAGCGCAGAACAAATCGCTCATCCAGATCAGCGGCGAAGCGAAGGCCCTCGCCGCGAAAGCCAAGGAAGGCAAGCTCAAGCCCGAGGAATTCCAAGGCGGCACGTTCACCGTTTCCAATCTCGGCATGTTGGGCATCGACCGCTTCAGCGCGATCATCAACCCGCCGCAGGCAGCGATCCTCGCCGTAGGCAACATCGTGAAGAAGCCGGTCGTCGGCGCGAACGACACGATCGTGGCTGGCCATCGCCAGAGCATCACGCTCTCCTGCGATCACCGCGTCGTCGATGGCGCGGTCGGCGCGGCCTACCTCAAGGAATTGCGCGAACTGATCGAGAAACCGGCGCTCTTGTTATTGTAGCTGTAGCGGCGGTCTATGACCGTCGCTGGCTTTTTTGACGGAATTACGGAATTTCCCAAATTAACGGAATTTTTCAGATTTGCCTTTGCTCTGTTGAAATCATCATGTTAAGGGGGTTTCAACAAAGCAATAAAGGGAGTCTGCTTAAAAGCCATCGAGGCTGGGCGCGCGTTCGAGTCTCTTCGCCGCTGCCTCCTTATGCACCAGCTCTCTCGACTTGATGGTAAACGAGCCATCCCGGGCCAATCTGGCCGTCGCGTTATCGTCCCTTGTCCACCATTTTTCCCCTTCGATCACCCGAGGTGCTTCCCATCCATATCCCTGGGAACTGGCCGTGAGCAAGGTTCGGATTTCTCCAAGGTTCAAGGGATCGCCATTTAATTTCTTGAACGATTCCGAAACCGAAATTCCATCGACAAGCGTGACGTTGATCTCAAAGCCCCCTTTTTGGAAAACGACATTGGCCAATGGAATCTTGCCATTTTCGCCCTTTTGGTCGTCCTCCTTAAGCGGTTGGCCGTAGCGGGCGACGAGTTGATCCGCGGTTTCGCCCAATCGCGCCCGCGCGGTTGCCGTTACACTGACGATAAGACAGAGCGTAAGGAAAGCAATTCTCATAACGAAGATTAGCCAGTCATTTTCAAGAAAGTAAATGATTGCCTTCTTGCCGTTTACATTGCGCTTTTCAACTTGATCGGTTCGGGAGATCGGCGCGGGGTTGTCGCGATCTCGGGTAACAAAGTTATAATACCAATTCTAAATTGAATTTAGTCTAAACAATCCGTCATCCTGAGCTTGTCGAAGGATCAGTTCGGAGGGGTTTTACCGAGGCGGAACTGATCCCTCGACAAGCTCGGGATGACCGAAAGCTAAAGACCAAATTCCATTGAGAAATGGTATAATATTGGATCAAAGGATGCTAATTTAAAGGCGTGGACTTCCTGCTCAAGCTGCTTAAGGCCAAAAAGCGAAACGAAATCCGGGGCGGCAAGCTCTGGGAGATCACCCGTGTGTGGGGCCATGACGTTAGGGAGGTGGAACTGGAAGTGGCCAAGCCGGAGCCCTTCAAAAAGCCGGAGGGCGGCACGGTGGATGACATGAGAGTCCACATTATTGCGGATGAAAATAATGTGACCAACCTGACCAAGGACGCTGATTTTATTTAGCAGCGAGGGTCGCCGCCAGGCGCGCCTGGCCGCCTGTTAACACTAACGCCGGTTGTCTGCGGCAATCCCAAGTCCCTCTGGGACAGGTTCCGCATAGTGTTAACGGGCCCTACCGGCCCGCCCCATTTTCAATCCAGCGGAGGCAAGCTGGAGGGAGCGGTCGCGGGCGAAATTCGCGGAGCAACCCGCGTCGAAGAGACCGGCGACGGAGCCGGGGAAGTCTCCGCGATGGGCGGCGCCATGTCGCGCTTCGCCACGGTTTTCACAATCTCGATCTTGAGACTTTCCATCAGTTGAAAAACCGGGGTGTTCAAGTCGACGATCGGATTGACTTCTTCCAGGGCGGATTTGGTGATCGCGATATGGCCGACATCGAAGCCGTCGAGCGCGGCGTCCATCGGCGCCCATCGGCCGGGCCCGATCCACGCTTCGGCCCACATGTGGAAACCGAAGGTCCCCGTGTTCGTGTCGACGGTTTTGGCAATCGTCGGTTCCTCGTCACCGGGCGGGATGTAGCCGAAACCGACCACGCACCGGGTGGGCAGGCCCGCCGCGCGGCCGAGCGCGGCGCAAAGCACCGCGTGTTCCGTGCAATCGCCCTCGCGCGACTTGGCGGTTTCCTCCGCCGAGCCGAAACCGATGTTGAGGTCCTTCTTCGTGATGTAGGCGCGGACAAACCGTTCGATCAGACGCGCCGCCCGCACCGGATTTCTTTCATCGCCCACCGCCTGCCGGGCCAGCGCCTGGATTTCGGGAGAGTTGACTTCGAGGTAGGCGGAGGCTTGCAGGTACGGATGCAACTCCGGCGTGTCGGCGTGGGGCAGTTGCCAGGTCGCGTCGAGGGCGGTGAAGCGGGGCGCGGTGACCTCGACCTCGCACGAACCGGGTTCGGAGGAAAGGACGCGCTGTTCGCCCTGGTTCCACAAGGTGAACTTCCGGCCGGGGTCGAGGGGAACAAGCCGGTAGACGGCCAGCCCCAGCTCGTGCGGGGAGGGGAGCGCGCGCCGGGGATGAATCAGCGTCGCGGCGAAAATCTCGGCGCCCTCCGGCTGCTTCATGCACTCCGCGCGGTCGGTGACATATTCATGCATGGTTCCGAGGCCGGGAAGCACGGTGATCGATTCGACGTCCTCGCCTTTGTCATCCACCCACACTGTCGAGAGGAGTCCCGGCATCACGCTCGCCTCGCTGGTGAGCTTCCATACCTTGCGTTTCACGCCGCGAACATCGCGCGTTTCCCGACCCGCGACGACGCCTTGCTCCACCACGACACCCTGGGGATAGTCCGTGTCAAACGTGTCGAAGGAAAAATGCCGGCCGGGTTTGAGGGAAACGGCATCGCTCAGGCGCCGCACGGCTTCGGGGCCGAGCGCGCTGAGCCGGGGCAGCCTGAAGCGCTGGGTCTGGCCGCGGCTGGAAACCACCATGTCGTCGCCTTCGCGCACGCCGCTGGACTCGACGGCCGATCCCGCGTCGCTGACCTCGTCGAAAGCCAGCACGCCGCCGTCGGCGTCTTCCGTCACCTTGGATGTTTCGACAATTTTAAGGTTGGCGCCGAGCCGCTTTACCACGAATTTCTCCTGGTGCGTCGTGAGGTATTGCGGGCCGGAGGGGGTGTCTGTCTTCGTGGTCACGGTGCTGCCAAACCCGCAGGTCTTGCCGCCGAGCACCACGAGGACCCATTCCTCGAAGACAGGTTTCCGCGCGCCGCCCTGGCCGGAGCCGGCGTCAGAGGCGGGTGCTTGTGCAAACATCCCTGTCCCGAGCAGCAGCCACGCCAGCGCCGCTGATCCGGCCAGGAGGGTTCTAATGCGCCTGGAGCGGTCCGGGAATTTGTGAAGTGGCATCGGGAATGAAATTGGCGGCCGGCGCTGAATTGGTCGCGGCGCCCGGCACGGGCGGGGGCGCAACGGGGTTGGAACTGGCGGGGGCCGCATGGGTGGCGGGAGAATTCGCGGGCACAGGCGCGGGAGCGGCATTTGTTGCGGCATTCGGGAGGGGAGGGGTGAGAACCGAAGCGGAGTTTGTCGGCGCAGGGAGGGAGTCGGCGCCGGAAGTATAGGCATAGGGCAGGACGCCGAAACCCGCCGAGGCGCCCGCATCCATCACCGTGGAAAGAACGTCGGGGGACGCGTTCCTGTCAACTTTCACGGTCAACTTCAACGACCGGTTCGCGGCCTTTTTACTCTTGAGAAAATCGCCGAATTCACCTGCGGGGACCGGTGTGTCATCGAAAAGTATCTTGTTCTCCGACGTGATGTAAATGGTCGCTTCACGGGGGGTGTTTGTCGCATCCGGGACGGAAGACTGCTGAATCGGGATCCCTATTGGTGGCGAGAGCGGGGCGGGAGTCGGAGGCGCGCCAGTGCCGGGAACGGAAGCTGTTCCGGGAGAGCCTGCCGGTTTGGGGAGCAGCCCCATGGTCTGCAGGAAGCTCGCGCTCCCACCCAAAGCACCCGCCAGAACAATTCCCTGGTTGCCGATGCCGGAGACGGAGTAACCCTGGATGCCCTCTTCGTCCGGGGTGATGACGCAGGACCACGTGCCCATCGGCGCGAGCCAGGTCAGGTCAGCGGGCAAATCCCTGCCCTTGAGCATCGCCGCCAAATCCTTGTTGAACATTCCGGCGAGGGAAAGGTAAGGCGTGGCGGTCCGGTAGGCGTGATCGAGTAATGACGGCGAATCGAGGAAAATAATCTGCGAAGCGCCCTTGCGCCTGTCGCCCACCTGCCGGTTGAATTCGGCGCGATGAGCCAGTCCACCCGTTTCATCGCGCTGAAAGGAGCGCACCGCCTGGTTTTCCGTCAGGAAAACGCCGAGGTAGGGGCCGTCCTCGGTGATCGTCGGGGTGATGGGCGCTGATTGGACGAACTCCAGGGCGGCGAAATTCCGGCCGTTGGAATTGAGTTCTTTGATCACGGCGGAGGTCGCGTAGGTCTTGCGCACCGACTCGATCATCGCGGCGATCGTCGGCTTGAAATCATCCGGCTTGTCCAGCTTCACGAACAAACCGACCTCGGGATACGTCGCCTCCGGGCTCCATTCCGCCTGCACGGATATTTCGGGGCCAAGCGCGTTGACAATGTTTTGCTGGACATCGAGGCTCGTGCCCCGCTCCCAGGTTTGCAGGAAGTTAAGCAGGGCATTTGCCATCGGATTGGACGTCTCGTGCCGGTACGATGATGGACCCGGTTGTTCCTTGAGGTGCTTGTAGTATTGCTTCCAATTGATGCTCGACGCCCAGTAGAAACGGGTCTCCGGTCCGGTGAATTTCAGGGTCTCGAACGGGCACGGGTCGACGCCGATCCCGGAGTCCACCTGCGCCGGGCGGGGGATCAGGAAGGAAAAGCGATCGACAATCTCGCCGTTTTCGAATCGCGTCGCAATCGCCGCGCCGCCCAGCGTATCCACCTTTTTGGCGAGATAATCGCCCACGGCCGGATTGCTTTTCGCCACCTGTTTCTGGAGGAGTTCCATCACGGAATGGTAATTGATGTAGACCAGGGCCATCGGATCGTCGCCCACCCGCGCCAGCGATTTGCGGTAACCGAGGTCCTGCGCCAGGCTCGACGTGGTCGATTGCTTGCGGAAGCGCTCCACCCAATCCTGCAACGAGGCTTCGCCCCAGCAGGTGACGATCCAGCCTTTGACGCGCGCCACGCATATTTTATCCGAAGCGCCCGGCCCCTGAAGCCATTGGTAATCGACGCCCGCGACCGTGCCCGTGCCCGTCCCGCCCTGCTTGAGAACGTCGGACCACGCCGCTTTTAATTTTTCCACGAACGCGTCAAAATCGTCCAGGCCCGCCTTGGGCTTCATGCCGGCGATGAGGCCGATACGCTCGGGGTGGTCGGAATCGAAGTGAGTGATGGCGATGAACGATTGACCGCTCAAATTCGGAAGGAAGGTCTGGATCAAATCAACGTTTTTCTTGCCGGCCAAGTTCACGAGGGCATCGCGCAACGGCTTGGAATTGGGCGAATCGACCAGCGTTTTCAACCGGGAGGTCTGGTAGCCATCAAGGACCGTTGCCCCGTTGGGGATCGTGCCGAAAAAGACGGTGTTGGCGGGGACCAGTTCCGCGGCATCGACCTCATTGGCGCCGAAGAGATACCACCGGACGCCCGCGATCGCGCCGAGAAGAAGAATAACGGCGACACCGAGAAGAACGAACAATTGCGAGCGGGTCATGGATGAGTTGATATTGGCCGCGCGAACGCCGTTTGGCAATTCATGATGGAATCGGGGAGTGGGTCAGTTTGAATTTTACTTCTGTTCTACGTCCCTAACCTCCCAAGCCCAAACGCTGTCCATAAAGGGGGTGTCAGCAGAGTAGGGAATCTGAACGATCTTACTTTGCCAAGGTGGACCACTCACGCTTGCAACAATCGGAATCCACAATCCCGTTACAATCAGAATCAACAAAAAGCTAATTAAGACTGCCCAGGTGCTTTTTGGGAACCGTCTTAAACATTCCCCCAACCTGGAGGCGAAAACAATACTCGAAATAAGGAAAACGCTATTGAGGGTAAGAGCGAACCACCGTTCGCGTCCCGGCAAAAAGCCAATTAAATCGTGAGCACAAAAAAGGATAAAAGACAGTCCAATAAGCCATAAGAGCAACAAGCTTCCAAAGAGAGTGAGCTTCCACACAGGATTATTATAGGAGCGCAATCACTTCTTCCAAGCTCCAAACGTGATCGACAGCGCCCCATTAGCTCTAACTTGATGGAGATTTTGACTTGAAGTCCCGGAGGGACGCCCGAGAGTGGCCCGGCGATTTATCGCCGGGTTGTCCATAAATCGGAATTGCCCGTCCCAGAGGGACGAATGAAACCCGTCTAGCCATGACCGATCAAGCGTCCCTATGGGACGCAGCCCCATCCGGCCATAGACCCGGCGATAAATCGCCGGGCTACTCTCGGTGATTCCTACGGAATCATTCTCCCCGCGCCAGCGCTTCCGCGCGGCTTTTTGCGGCGGCCATGCAGCGCGCCATGAGCTGGTTCAGCGCGTCGTGTTCCTCCAGCACGGCGCATCCGGCCAGCGTGGTGCCCCGGGGGCTCTTGACCTGTGCCGCCAACTCCAGCGGCGCGAGCGGGGATTGCGCGGCCAGTCGCGCCGAACCGACCACGGTCTGAATCGCCAAGTCCCTGGCTAATTCCTCCGGCAGGCCGAGCGCGGTCGCGCCGCGAATCAGCGCGTCCATGAAGTGGAACACGTAGGCGGGGCCGCTCCCCGACAGCGCGGTGATCGTGTCGATCTGCTTTTCCTCGACGCGCCACGCGCGGCCCGCCGCCGATAAAATGCGGTGAACCAGCGCGAGATCGGCCTCGGTGACATTCGGGCCGCCCGCATAGACGCTGGCGCCTTCGCCCACTTGCATGGGCGTGTTCGGCATGGCCCGCACGACGCGCGCCGTGGGATGGAGCCGGGCGCGGATTTTTTCGATGGTCACGCCGGCGGCAATCGAAAGGAAGAGCTTGCCCGCGCTGATTTCCCCGAGGGCGGACATGGCTTCGGGAAGGACCTGCGGCTTGACGGCGAGGATGGCGAGGCCGCTTTCGCGCACGACGTCTTCGTTGGCGGGGGTCCAGCGCGAGCCCGGCAGCAGGTCAACGAAGGGCTGGCCGTCCCGCGGCGTTGGCGCGGAGCAAATCAGGCCTGTGGCCGGGACGATTCCGCCGCCGACGATACCCTTGCCCAGCGCGCGCGCCATGACTCCCGCGCCGATGAAACCGATGATCATGTTTTTAAAAATTCTGTCATCCTGAGCTTGTCGAAGGATCAGTTCTGCCTCGGTAAAAGACTTCCGAACTGATCCTTCGACAAGCTCAGGATGACTGCACTGTTTAGACAAAATATTTTCAGGATGTCGGCCTTGTTCTTTTGTAGCGCTTTATCGCTAGCTCTATCACTATCCAGAGCCAAAGAATGCCCATTGAAATTCCTCCGACAATTAACCAAAAATTGACGTGTTTAACGTTTCCGTCCAGAAAACCTCCTGCGCTAACGAGGAAAATTCCGAACAGGCAGCTTTTGATCCGAGATTGCATAGGGAAGTTCTACGTCCCCAGCCCGAATTTCTTCAGCTTGGTGTAAAGCGTTGGGCGGTGAATGCCCAGCAACTCGGCCGCTTTTTTCTTGTTCCCGTTGCACTGGTCCAGCGCGGCCATCAGCGCGGCCTTTTCCCGTTCCGCCAGGTTGAAGGACTGGGACTCGGTGACCAGGGCGCGAACTTGCGGCGGCGATTCGGAAAGCCCGGAGCCGGGGAAGGCGCTGTTCGGAGACGCGCCTGTATCAAGCGGCGCGCCATGGACGACTTCATGCGGCAGGTTGCGGCGCGTGATCATGCTGCCATGGGTGAGCACAACGGCGCGCTCGATGACGTTTTGCAATTCCCGCACGTTGCCGGGCCAGCGATAGTGCAACAGGGCATCGTAGGCTTCCGATTGGATCGTCAGCGGCGGCTTGTTCATCTTGGCGCAAAAGCGCTGGAGAAAGACTTGCGCCAGTTCGGGGATGTCCTCGGTCCGGTCGCGCAGGGGCGGGATGGAGAGCGTGAAGGTGTTGAGCCGGTAAAAGAGGTCCTCGCGCAGGCGTCCGAGGCGGATGGCTTCCTCGGGCCGCCGATTGCTGGCCGCCACGAGCCGGAAATCGGCATGGATGACCTGCGTGCTGCCGAGAGGCCGGAATTCGCGTTCCTGGAGCACGCGCAGGAAACGGGTCTGCAAATCGACCGGCATTTCGGCGATTTCGTCCAGGAAAAGCGTCCCTTCGGACGCCGCGCATAACATGCCGGGAAAGTCCTGGCTGGCGCCGGTGAAGGCGCCCTTTTTATAACCGAACAGTTCTCCCTCGATCATGTTTTGCGGAAAGGCCGCGCAGTTGAGCTTGATCAGCGGCCCGTGGGAGCGGGGGCTCAGCTCGTGGATGCGGTTGGCGAAGATTTCCTTGCCCACGCCGCTTTCGCCGACGAGCAGCACGTTGGCTTCGCTCGGGGCGATCTGCTCCACCAACTCGAAGAGTTCCCGCATCTTCACGTTTTTGAAGATGGGTTGAAGCTGGGCCTCCGCGCGCTGCACCCGCTTTTTCAGCCGCTCGGTTTCCTCCCGCAACTGGACCGTCTCCTGGCGCAGGCCCCGGCTTTCCAGCGCCTTGGCGACCAGGCTGAGCAGTTCGTCCGGCACATAGGGTTTGGCGATGAAATGGAACGCGCCGATCTTGATCGAGGCGATGGCGTTGTTGAGCGAGTCGTTCGCGGTGACGACGATGACCGGCAGCGAGGGATGTTGCTCGCGGATCGTCCGCAGCAAATCGAGCCCTTCCCCATCGGGCAGGCCCAGGTCGAGCAGCAGGACGTCCGGCTTTTGCTCGGCGATCATTTGCAGGCCCTGGCGGCCGGTGAAGGCGGGAGCGCAGGCGTATCCGCGCCGCTCCAGAATGGCGCCGAGAGTGGCCTGGATGTTGCGCTCGTCGTCGACGATTCCGATCAGGGGCTTGGAACTCATTGCACTTAATATAACCTACCACACCTTAGTTAGCACATGATCAAGATGGAAGCGAGACCTGCGCAGCCGGCCGGCTGTTCATGGAAGGCCGGGCAAAAAGGTTGTTTCAAAAGCGGGTCGGGTTGCGCAGGGCCGACGCGAGCCTTTCCAAATAATCGCGCCTCCGAATCTCGACCGCCCCGAGACGCGCGGTGAGAGGGGAGAGCACCTGCGTGTCGAAAAGCTCGAAGTTCCGCGCGCGGAGATGGTCCATGAGGTGGCACAGGGCGATCTTCGAGGCGTCGGTCACACGATGGAACATCGATTCTCCGGCGAAAAAGCCGTGGATGGCGACGCCGTAGATGCCGCCGGCCAGCCGGCCCTCCTGCCAGACCTCGACGCTGTGGGCGTGGCCCTCGCGGTGCAGTTCCAGGTAGGCCTCGATGAACCGCGGGCTGATCCAGGTCGATTCCCGGCCCGGGGCGGGTTCCGCGCAGGCGTGAATGACGGCGCGAAAATCGCGGTCGATGGTCAGGTCGAAAGGACGCTGGCGCAACTTGGCTTGCAGCCGTTTTTGGGGGCGGAAGGCGCCGATTTCAAAAATCGCGCGCGGGTCGGGCGACCACCAGGTCAGCGGCTCGTCCGTCCACGGGAAAATCCCCGAGCGATAGGCCAGCAGAAGGCGCGGCACCGAAAGATCGCCGCCGAGAGCCAGCAGGCCTTCGCGGTTGGCCGTTTGCAGATTCGGAAAAGCGAGGTTGTCCGGTCGCAGGATGTTCATGTCACAAGGGTTCGCTGCCCACGCCCACGAAAAGCAAAATGTAAACCTGCACCACGGCCACCACGACGCTCAGGACGACGATGAGCAGCGCGGGCATCGGTTTGCGCGTGCGCAGATAGCGGCGGCCCATCAGGAAAATGAGGACGAGGCTGAGGATGAGCGCGGCGTGGGGCGCGAAATGCCATGTGTATCGGTATCCCAGCAATAGCGCGATGAAGCCGCAGACCAGCCCCGCCACCAGCGACGGCACGCTCTTGGCCTTCACATAACCCATCGCTCCGCCGACGATGAGGAGAATGCCGTAGATATAGAGGAGAAGGACAGGCCATGGAATCATCACATCACTTTGCCTGATTTTTTCCGTCCGCGCAACGCTCCCTTCATGTAGCGGCGGTCTATGACCGTCGCTGACTAAATGCAGGATAAGTGCGACGGTCATAGACCGCCGCTACATTAAAAAATCAAAAAAATCCGCGCGGATTGCGTCCCTGCCGCGTCTAGGCGGGTAGATGAAGCTCCCGTTCCTGGCCGCAACCTCCTAACATGCCTCTTGTGACGACACCCGCGCTCACTCCCTCGTCCGCCGCCGCCGATGCCTCCAGGCTCGACGGAGCCGCGCCCGGCGCAGGCGCGATGGACTCCGCCGAGCGGATCATGGTCATGGCCGCGCTGGCCGGCGACGACGAGGCCTTCGAGACCGTGATCCGCACCTACAGCCGCCGGGTCTATGTCGTCGCCTACGCGATTGTGCAGGACCCGTCCGAAGCCGAGGACATCGTGCAGGACACGTTCCTCAAGGCGCATCACCAGCGGAGCAAGCTGCGCGAACCGGAGAAATTTCCCGCGTGGCTGCTGACCGTCACCCGCAACGGCGCGCGCGACCGGCTCCGACGGCGCCGTCCGCAGGCCGGCGCGGAGACCTTCGACACGCTGGTCGATCACCGGGCCGTGACGCCCGGCTCGGCTATGGAAAAAGAGGAGCATCAGGCGCATCTTCGCCGCGCCCTGGCCACGCTGCCGGAGGAGCATCGCACCGCGCTGACGCTCCGCTATCTGGAGGGACTCGATTATCGCGCCATCGAAACCGCGATGGGCCTGAGCAACGGCGCGTTGCGCGGCATTTTGGGACGCGCCCTCGGCACCCTGCGCCGCATGCCCGGCCTCGAAAGGAGCAGCGTATGAAAATGCACCTTGGTTTCGAGCAGTTATCCGTAGCGGAATTGATTCAACCCTTACAGGGTTGGATTCGTCGGAAGCTTACCCAGGGTAGGCCCTGCTGGGCCAACCCTGGGCTGAATGATTCTAACCCCTTCGGGGTAGCCGAAAGGACCGTCAGCTTCAGATATGGAAACGGCGCTCATCAGGGCCTCGATTATCGCGCCATCGAAACCGCGATGGGCCTGAGCAACGGCGCGTTGCGCGGCATTTTGGGACGCGCCCTCGGCACCCTGCGCCGCATGCCCGGCCTCGAAAGGAGCAGCGTATGAAAATGCACCTTGGTTTCGAGCAGTTATCCGTAGCGGAATTGATTCAACCCTTACAGGGTTGGATTCGTCGGAAGCTTACCCAGGGTAGGCCCTGCTGGGCCAACCCTGGGCTGAATGATTCTAACCCCTTCGGGGTAGCCGAAAGGACCGTCAGCTTCAGATATGGAAACGGCGCTCATCAGGGCCTCGATTACCGCGCCATTGAAACCAGCATGGGCCTGAGCAACGGCGCGTTGCGCGGCATTTTGGGACGCGCCCTCGGCACCCTGCGCCGCATGCCCGGCCTCGAAAGGAGCAGCGTATGAAAATGCACCTTGGTTTCGAGCAGTTATCCGTAGCGGAATTGATTCAACCCTTACAGGGTTGGATTCGTCGGAAGCTTACCCAGGGTAGGCCCTGCTGGGCCAACCCTGGGCTGAATGATTCTAACCCCTTCGGGGTAGCCGAATTTACCACCCTGAAAGGGTGGCCATCACTCAGCCCAGGGTTGGAGCGAAGCGACTACCCTGGGTTTACGCCAACACGAATCAACCCTGTAAGGGTTGAATCAACGATCCGAGGCACCTCATGAAACCCATTTCACCCCACGATCCGCTGGACGACCTGATCGCCGCCGCGCTGCACGGCGAGCTTTCGCCCGAAGAGCGCGCGCAATTTGAATCCCGACTCAGCAACGATCCCGCCGCGCAAGCGGCTTACCAGGAGGCCCAAGCCATGCACGATTTGCTCGAAAAAACCCACAAGAACGCACAGCCCGATCCCGCCTTCGAACAGCGGATGGTCTCCGGCGTCCGCCGCAAGATTCAGCACGAACAGCATCGCGAGACCGCATGGGAGAGCGTGCTGGCCTTGTGGATTGGAGTTAAAGGATTCTTCAGTCGCAAACGCAGGCCTATTGTTCCCTATTTGGGGACTGCGATCGCGATATTGGTTATCGGTTTTGTGCTTGCCGGGGTTGCACTGGGACCGATCACGAATGGAATCAAGAAATCCAATCGAGTCACGGGCGTCTTCTCGACTGTCACCAGCCAGTTGCAATTGGCGGGCAGCGCGGGGACGCCCGGCACCGAAGACTTTGCAAAGTCCCAGGCACAGCGCTCATTGGCCGACCTTCCCGGCAATGCGCGGCTCGCCCAATTGGATCGAAGCGAAGCTCATTTTAAGGATCAACTGCAAGCCAATCCAAATAACCAAAATGCCGCCAGACAACTGGCCCGCGTCGAGGCTCAGAAACAGCGATACGCCGGTGGAGGATCGGGATCGCTGACCCTGGGCGGCGCGAGCACCTACACCGGCGGGACGTCCATGAACGGAGGCACGCTGACGATGAGCGGAGGCGCGCTGAAGATGGCTGATAGTAATGTGGCCGCAACCGCAGGTGAGACTTCCATATCGCCTTCGACGCCCGTCCCAGCCGCCGCTGCACCTGTCTTCGGTGCAACCCAAGCCGATAAGCCGACCGTTGCGACAAGCCCTGCGTCCCCATCGACGCTCAATTTCGCGACTGATCAGGACGTGAATGCCATGGGAAAGAAAGAACTCCCGCAACATGCCATTCAAGCCCAGGCGCAAGTTATAGGAGGCGACCTCGGAGTCGTGTCGAGAAACGATACGACACAAAAACTTGCCGAAGCCTCGAAGGCAAAGGCGGTCGCAGCCCCCGGCGCTGCTCCAGCCGCTACAGACGCGGCCCCCGCCATCGACACGCGCAAGCTGATCCGCAACGCGCAGCTCGATCTCGAAGTGAAGAGTTTCCAGTCCACCATGGACCAAGTTACCGCGCTGACAAAGGTGGCGGGCGGTTACGTCGACACAAGCAATTCCCAGAAGGGCGGCAACGGCAAGCTGCAGGGCACGGTGGTGGTGAAGGTGCTGCCGCAGAACCTCGACGATTTTCTGCTCAAGCTGCGCGACCTCGGCGTGGTGAAGAACCAGTCGGTCAGCACGGACGACGTGACCAAGGAGTACTTCGACACGCAGGCGCGGCTCGACAACTCGCGCCGGATGGAGACGCAGTTGCAGGAACTCCTCAAGCACGCGAACAGCAAGGTCGCCGACCTGCTCCAGGTCGAGCGCGAGCTGGGCCGGGTGCGCGGCGAGATCGAGCAGATGCAGGGCCAGCTCAAGCTCTACGATTTCGAGGTGCAGTACGCCACCGTCACCATGCAGGTCAGCGAGAAGGACCTCAAGCAGGCGGCGGCTTACCTGCTCAAGGAGCAGGACCAGTTCTCGCTCTTCGCCACGGATGTCGAGGGGACGTTCCAGAAGGCGCGCCAGGCCGCGGAGGATTTCAAGGCGCAGGTTCTCGCGGCGGACCTGAACCACAATTCGGGCAGCGACGTTTCCGCCGAACTCGTCGTCATGGTCGCGCCCGACCAGATCGAGCCGTTCCTCGCGCAGGTGCGGTCGCTGGGCCGCGTGGCCAATTTCACGCGCCAGACGCAGCGCGTCGCCAAGGACGGCGGCGACAGCGACGACCCCGCCGACCAGACGTTGACCGAGAAGGACAAGGTGCAGGTGCATCTCGCCATCCGCTCCGACGACGAGACGCGCAAGCAGGTCGCGTTGACCGTGGTCGCCAAGGCGGTCGATGGCGCGCTCGATCAGGCGAAGACGGCGGCGCTGGCCAGCGCGGGCGTCGAGATTTTGAGTTCCTCGCTGAACAAGACGCCGCAGGGCCAGTCGACCGCGCAACTGACCGTGCGCGTTCCCGGCAAGGATTATTCCGCGCTGATCGGCGCATTCGAAGCGCTGGGCCGGACCGCCTCGCTCAGCATCCAGCGCAACGACAACTCGGGGCCGGGCGCCAACGGCGACGACGCGCCGGTGATCGTCTCGCTCGCGCTGACCGACGACGACACGCCGCTGCAAGAGACGGAGATGTCCGTCCTCGCCGCCGATGTCGACAGCCAGGCGCGGCAAATCAAGAAGGACGCCGCGGCGGCCGGGGTGGAAGTGAAGGCGTCGAGCTTCGAGCGCCAGCCCGACGGCACCGAATTGGCGCAGATGACGTTCCGGCTGCCGATGTCGAAATATTCCGCCTTCGTCGAAAGTGTGAAGAAGCTCGGCAAGGTCGAGTCGCTCTCCGTCCGCCGCGACGACCGCCCCGACCAGACGCGCGCCGACGACACCGCGCCCGCCGAGATCAGCCTGCAACTGCACAACCAGCGCGACATCGTGGCCGACAACAGCGGCCTGTGGGCGACCCTGCGGCAGACGTTCGCCGAGGGGGCGGCGGCGCTCTTCGGCAGCGTGCGCGTGATCGGCGTGGTGATCGCGTTCCTCGCGCCGTGGGTGTTCACCCTCGTCCTCTTCGCGTGGGTTGGGCGGCGGATTTATGTGTGGCGGAAGAAGTAGGGCCTTAAGGTAAAGATCAAACCATGAAAGCGATTCCAAGTTTTCTTTGCCTGCTCGTCTCCTGCCTTTGCGCCGTCCTCATCGCCGATGAGCCATCGGTCAAGTCCGTAAAGCCACAGGACGGCGTCTTTTTTTCCTATACCGGCTACACGACTACGGTTCTGGAACTCAAAGGCGGCCATTTCCGTTATTGGTGGGAATCGACCGAGATGAAGATGCCAAAGGAACCTGTTTATCCAGTTACTGGCGAGTATTCCATTTTAGGTGACACGATCACTCTGGAACGCGATGGTATCGGCGAGTTGCAGTCGCATTGGACTTTTCGGTCGCTGGACGGGGCCGTAACGCTTTGGCGTCGTGACGCCATGGCTAGTTTCAAATTTGATAAGTATTTGAATATGATCAAAAAATATGGCGGTGACAGCTTACTCGTCAAAACCGACAAGCCAGCCGAGAACGTTTGGAAACATCGAGGCGCTCCTTCTTTTTGAGAGACGTTTAAAAGGACCGCCGCTACATTAATAGGCATGACCAAGCCTCACCGCATCGTCCTCGGCGTCACCGGTTCCATCGCGGCGTATCGCGCGGCGGAATTGGCGAGCACGCTGGCCAAGGAAGGGCTTGAGGTCGACGTGGTTTTGACCGACGAAGCGCTGCGATTCATCACTGTGCTGACGTTCGCCGCGCTCACGCACCGCGAAGTCTACACGCGCGAAAACGACGGAATTCGCGACGGCCAGCCCGCGCACATCTCGCTGGCGGACGAGGCCGATCTCGTCGTCGTCGCGCCCGCCACGGCGCATCTCATCGCGCAACTCGCGCACGGACTCGCGCCTGATTTGCTCACGTCGCTTCTTCTCGCCACGCCCGCGCCGGTGATCGTCGCGCCCGCGATGAACGGCAAGATGTGGCATCATCCCGCGACGCGGGACAACGTGATTCTCCTCCGAAAACGGGGCGTTTCATTCATCGGACCCGAGGCCGGTCTGCTCGCGTGCGGCTACGAAGGCCTCGGACGTTTATGGCCGGTCGCGGAGATCGCGCGCGAAATTTTTTCGCGTCTCAAACAAAAAAAAGGCGCCGATTTTTCCGCGAGAAGCGTTGCGCATCGCCAAACACGCGCGAAAAAAATCTGACGATTTTGTGAGATTACATTTGACGCCGCCACTCGAAAAACTTAATTCTTAGGGAGTGATAAATTTTTATTTGCACGACTTCGCGCGAAATGTGCGACTTGATAAGGGGGTGATTTCACATGGCAGCTAAGAAAAAAGTAGCAGCTAAGAAAGCCGCTCCGGCCAAGAAGGCCCCCGCTAAGAAGAAGAAATAATTCTTCGATCAAGCGTAACAGAAGGGAGAGATTCGAAAGGATCTCTCCCTTTTTGTTTTTGTGCGGGTAGGTCCCATCGCGTCCCACTCATGCAACGGACGGCAGCGACGGACGGCAAGGGACTGCCGTCCCTACCACCTGCGCGGAAAGCGCTGCGCGATGGCGTCGAGCACCTCGCGCGGCAGAGTCATCTCCTCCGGCCAGCCGCGGATGTAGCCTTCGCCGGGAAGTTTCCGCGTGGCGTCGAAGCCGATGTGCGAGCCGATGTTGGCCACGGTCGGCGCGTGGTCGAGGCTGTCGCAGGGGCCTTTGGTCAGAAGGCTGTCGCGTTGCGGATCGATGTTCGCGCAGAGATGAAAGAGCACGTCGCTCGTGTCATGCACGTTCACATGCGCGTCGACCACGACGATGATTTTGGTGAACATCATCTGACCCATGCCCCAAAGGCCGTGCATGATCTTGTAGGCCTGATACGGGTACTGCTTCCGGATGCTGACGAAGACGAGATTGTGGAAGACGCCCTCGGCGGGCAGCGCCATGTCGACGATCTCGGGGAAGTTCATTTTGAAGACGGGCAGGAAGAGCCGCACGCTGGCCTGGCCCAGATAGAGGTCTTCCATCGGCGGCTTGCCGACGATCGTCGCCGGATAAATCGCGTCGCGGCGGTGCGTGATGCAGGTGACGTGGAACGCGGGATAGTCGTCGATGGGCGTGTAAAAGCCGGTGTGGTCGCCGAAAGGGCCCTCCGCGCGGAGCGGTTCGGTCGGATCGATGTAGCCCTCGATGACGAAGTCGGAGTGGGCCGGGACTTCGAGATCAATCGTCTCGCACCTGACCAGCGGCACCGACTTTTTGCGCAGGAAACCCGCGAGGAGAATTTCATCGAGCCCGTCGGGCATCGGCGCCATCGCGCAGAACGGCATGACCGGATCACCGCCGAGGCAAACCGCGACGGGCATGCGCCGGCCGGTCTCGTACGTAGCGCTTGCCGTGACGCGCGGCGACCTTGTGCATCTGCCAATGCATTCCCGTCGTGCGTCCGTCGAAAATCTGCATCCGGTACATGCCGATGTTGCGGTCGCCCGTGTCGGGGTCCTGCGTGTAGACCGTGGGCAGCGTGACGAACGGGCCGCCGTCGTTCGGCCAGCATTTCAGGACGGGCAGCGCGGTGAGGTCGAAGTCCGTCGTCGCGCCCTGATCGAACCGAACGATCACATCCTTGCACGGGCCGGTGCGGACGCGGGCCGGGCGCGCGTGGATGACATCGAAGCCCTCGCGCAAGAGCGTCCACGCTTCGCCGAGCGACTTGGGCGGCTTGGCCTTGAGCAGAAAGGCGATCTGATCGGCGACTTCATCGACGTGATTCACTTCGAGGGCCAGGGCCATGCGCTTCTCCGAGCCAAAGGCGTTGATCAGGACCGGAAAGGCCGAGATTTTTTCCGGCGAAGTTTTTCCCGCGGGCAAAAGCGGCTTCTCGATGAGCAGCGCCTTCCCGCCGCCGGACGATTTCATTTCGCGATTGGCCAGCGCGGTGATTTCGAGATCGGTGCGGACCGGTTCGGTGATGCGGATCAATTCGCCAGCCGCTTCCAGCTTGTCCGCGAATTCGCGCATGGAGGAGAAGGCCATCCTCAAAATGTAGCGGTGGTCCATGACCGTCGCACTTCAATTTTATTCTGGAGGGTCAGACTCTGTCCTGACCCATTTCTCCTTCCGTCGCTCGAAGAGCTGCCGGTTAGCCCCCGCACTCCGTGCGTGGAAAATTAGGGTCGGGACGGCAGGCACGCCTGTCGTCGACCCTCCGGAAGATGGCATTTTTTCAACTCCGACATGGTGAAGAGAGGCGTCAGGATGAGGCCGGCTTTCGCGAGATTCGCCGGGCCGCCCGATTCGCGGTCGATGACGCAGACAACCGCGCCGAGTTCCGCGCCTTCCTCGCGCAGGGCTTTCGCCGCGTCGAGAATCGCGCCGCCGGAGGTGACCACATCCTCGACGATGAGCAGTTTGCGTCCGCGCACCCGGCCGCCCTCGGCGATCTTGCAGGTGCCGTAGTCCTTCGCCTTTTTGCGGACGAAGAGCACGGGCAGGCCGGTCAATTGCGAGAGCATGGTGGCGATTGGAATGCCGCCCATTTCGAGGCCGGCCAGCGCGTCGATTCCCGGCGGGACAAGCTTTTCGATCGCGATGGCGATGTGCTTGAGCAGGTCCGGGTCGGATTCGAAGAGGTACTTGTCGAAGTACTCGCTGCTCTTCGCGCCGGAGCGCAGGGTGAAGTCGCCCGTGATGTGGGCGGCATCGTAAATCCGTTTGGCGAGCGGGGTGTTGTCGGGCATCGTCACGCCCTCACTTGCGCGATGACTTCGATTTCGACGCGCGCGTCGCGCGGCAGCCGCGCCACCTGCACGGTCGAGCGGGCGGGAGGCGTCCCGGTGAAGTGCCGCGCGTAGACTTCGTTCATCGCGGCGAATTCGTCCATGTCGGCGAGGAAGACGGTCACCTTGACGACGTCGCCCAGGTCGAGTCCCTGCGTGGCCAGCAGCGCCTTGATGTTGGCGATGACCTGCCCGGTTTGCTCTTTGATGATGCCCTCGACGAATTTGCCCGTGTCGCGCACGAGGGGAATCTGGCCGGAGAGAAAAACGAAGGAGCCGGTGTTGATGCCCTGGGAGTAAGGCCCGATGGCGGGCGGGGCATCGGGGGAACTGATGGCGGTATGGGTGCTCATAGAACCTCCATAGCGGAGGGTGCCGGCATGTCAATGCGGAGAGATGATCATTTGAGGATTGGCCCGGCAGTTGACTG
The DNA here is from genome assembly GCA_963702985.1 of uncultured Verrucomicrobiae bacterium. GTDB lineage: Bacteria > Verrucomicrobiota > Verrucomicrobiia > Methylacidiphilales > UBA1321 > JABDGH01. Next base: position 1,745,027 of record OY969777.1, on the reverse strand, counting down.
ATTTATTCCGGGCGTTAGCTTGCTTCCATGCGGCAGATCATTCTTTATCCGGGCGAGGACGGTTATTGGGTTTCCGAATGCCCGAGCCTGCCGGGGTGCGTTTCGCAAGGTGAAACCAAGGTGCAGGCCATCGAAAACATCAAGGAAGCGATCGAGGGCTACGTCCAAGCCCTGAAACAGGATCAGTTGCCTGTTCCCATTCTGTCATCCTGAGCTTGTCGAAGGATCAGTTCCGTGGGTATCCGCAGCAGGCCGGGCGGCGGTGCTTTCTCGGGTGGCGAAATGCAGGATCACGGCAATAACGATAAGCGGTATACCCAAAATAACGGCGACGATCAAACCTGCCACCGTGGCAACAAGCGCTCCGCCGATGTGAGTTGAAAGAACCTGCGGGTCAGAAATACCGTTTTGCCCAAGGGTGTGAAACGCACCGATCATTCCGATCACTGTAAAGATGAGTCCGGCGAAGGGCGCCCCGAACGTGAATGCGATTCCCGCGATGAGCATCCATTTAACCGCCGGTTTCATAAAATCAGGATGGAGCCGAACTGATCCTTCGACAAGCTCAGGATGACGTGAGCGACCTCATTTCACTTCCTCGTACCAGGCCATCTGGATCGATTCGAGGATCGACTCGCTCGACTTGTCGGGCTCGTCGCCGAAGTCCTCGAGGCCGATCACCATCTTGTGGAGCTTCGGGAAGCTGAGCTTGAGCGGGTCTTGGTCGGGGAATGCGTCGATCAACGCGTAGGCAATCTCGTCGGTGTCCTTCCAGGTCAGTTTTTGGGGCATGCCCCAACGGATAGCGAAGGGCGCAGGCGTGTCAATCCGCGGACTGCCAGTCTCGCCGTTTTTTTCTTCCCTCGGTTCCTTGGTCATGGGGGCCGGCTTGCTGACGACTTGCGCGGGCTTTTCTTCCCGGGTTTCCGGCGGCGGCGGGGCGTCCGGTTCGGGGACGACTTGCGCGGGCTTTTCTTCCCGGGTTTCCGGCGGCGGCGCGGCGTCCGATTCGCCGGCGACCTCCGTTTTTTTTTCTTCCCTGCCTTCCGGTGTCGCGGGCTCGTCGGGATCATCGCTGAGCCACACGATGTTTTCTTCCGCGTGATTCGCCGTCGCGGATCGGCCCGTTTCGTCCAGTCCGGCCATCAGCGCCAGGCCGTGGCGGTCATTGGGACGCGCGCCGTCCTGGAGCAGCAGCGAGTCGGGCGTCTGGGCGCGACCGGCCAGCAGGTAGGCCGCCTGGCGGTCGAGCGGCAGCAGCAGCGCGGTCAGGGCGTCCTTCCAGGTGCCTTCGACCCAGTAGGGGTCGCGCGCGAAATTGCCTTCCATGTTGAACTCGGCCCAGAGCCAGGTATAGCTGCCGACCGACTGGGCGAAGCCGCCGTTTTGCGCGACGACGAGCGACGTTTTTTCGCCGGGAATGTGCTCGATCTGGCAGACCAGTTCGCCGCCATCCTGCAAATTCCAGCGCAGGTCCCAATAGACGTTCGGATCGATGATCCAACTGCGCCCATGATCGCGGACCATGAGGGCGAGCGCCTGCGAGAACTGACGCCACTCGTTCTCGTTCCAAACCGGCGGCTGGAGGATCTCCTTTGCGCGCTGCAACCGCAGGCGCCACTCCGCCAGAATGCGATGCAGTTCAACCGGCGAAATCATCGGGCAAGCGGGGAATCAAAACTTTTGCGAATAGGCGGGCCTGTTCTCCAAATCCCGGACTCGCGCGCGCAGATTTGCCGTCTCTTGGGTTCGAGCTTGTATTTCCTGGAGCCGGGCCTGTTTCTCCCCCTTGAGGGCGACGGCGTTGTCGTTTGTAGCCTCGATCAGCCGGTTGAGTTCCTCCTGCTGTTTCACAATCAAGTCCTGCTGACGGCCAATCTGCGCCTGGGCCTGGGTGAGGGTGTCCTGCGTGGCTGCGAGCTTCGTGTTAAGGTCACTGGTCACTTTGGCATAATGCTGATCCAGCTCGCTGACCGTCGCGCTCTGGTCATGGAGCTTCTGGAAGATGATGTCGGCGCCGTAAACAGCCAACCCTCCACCGACGACAAAGAAAGCGATCAGGGCATAGACCAGATAGGCCAGGATGTTGCCCACCGACTGTTGTTCACGGGTCTGCCGTTCCACATTGGCGCGGTAATCGCCGGTCGTTGCGGGACGCGGGGAAGAAGCGGCGGAGCGAGGCATCGACAAGGGCTGGGTCGTTGCGGTGGAGGAAGAGGCTGGGCTGGCGGCGGGAATCGTTTTCATAGGGGATGGGGCTTCCTTATCTTTGCGGGGTTGGGAGCTGTAATACAGGGTCGCGGGGCGGGTGCCGTGCGGGGAGGTGGAGGGGCTTGAGGCATAGGTTGCGGTGGAGGTCTTCGGGATGGCGGCGCCCGCGCCCGGCGAAGGGGAAGGCGTTGTCGCCGGGGAAGGGGTGACCTTGGGCGGAGCGGGCGCAGGCTCGGTGAGCTTCACGGCGGGCTGGGTCTTAACCTCGGCACTCCCTTGGGACCGGAACTTGCCCACCTGTTCGAGGGAGAGGGGGGGCGCCTCGCGTTCCAGTTCCCGGGCGGCTGGCGGCGCGGCGCTGGCGGGCTTGATCAAGCCTCCCGGTTTGGCCTTGAGCGACCGCCGCCTGATCCGGGGATTGTCAACAACGGGCTTGGCAAAGTTGAGCTCACCGGGGGCGGCATCAGGTTCGGGTTGGGTGGCAGGGGTTTGATTATCCGGCATGACCTATTGAGAAATAAACCCCTGTGTAGGCAATTCAAGACATAAACCCGTTTTGAGCGAAGATTTCGCTGCTTTCTTGTTACAGATTTTTCTGTAAATAGTGGGGAAAAGTGAAAATTGGTTGATCTTCCAGCTTGGCAAAACCGCCTGTCGCCCTAATTTTCCCTTGTGTCCTCGTCCTTGAACTTATCGTTGACCCCATAACCCGCAGCCGCGCCACCGCACACCGTTGATTTTCCCTCCTATTTTAACATGAGTTCAAACACCTTGGCGGAGCCGGCAGCGAACAGCGAAACGCTTAACTTTGAGAATGCGCGCGCGGCGCAGTCGCTCTACGTCAACGACCCGCAAAATCTGCGCCGCATCGAAGAGCGGTTCGGGGTAAAAATCACGACGCGGGACGGCTGGATCAAGGTGGACGGCGCGCCCGAATCGATCGCCAAGGCGCGGGACGTCTTCCAGCAGCTCCACCTTGCTCGCGAGAAAGGGCCTCTACATCCGCAAGGCCGAGTTCAATTTCGCCCTGGAATCGGTCGCCAAGGGAACGGAGATCAAGCTGCCCGATCTCCATGCCGCGCGCATTCAAATTTCGGCCAAGAAGCCGCCGATCATCCCCAAATCGCTCCAGCAAAAGAAATACGTCGAGGCGGTCAAGACCCACGACCTGATCTTCGGCATCGGGCCGGCGGGCACGGGCAAGACCTTTCTCGCCATGGCGATGGCCGTGGCGGCGTTGAAAAACGAGGAAGTCACCCGCATCGTCCTGACCCGTCCGGCCGTCGAGGCGGGCGAGGCGCTGGGGTTTTTGCCCGGCGATCTCCAGGAAAAAATCTTTCCCTATCTGCGCCCGCTTTACGACGCCCTCAACGACATGCTCGAGAACGAGGAAATCCAGCGTTACATGGACAAGGGGATCATCGAGATCGCGCCGCTGGCCTACATGCGGGGCCGCACGCTCAGTCACAGCTTCATCATCCTGGACGAAGCCCAGAACACCACCACGGAGCAGATGTTCATGTTCCTCACCCGGCTGGGGCAGGACTCGAAGTGCGTCATCACCGGCGACCCCTCGCAGGTCGATCTTCCCTACAACCGCAAGTCGGGGCTGATCGAGGCGATGCAGGCGCTGCACGGCACCGACGGCATCTGTTTCACCAAGTTCGATGAAATCGACGTGATCCGTCATGAACTGGTGCAGAAGATCATCCGGGCCTACAAGGCCCATCGCGGAGAGAAAACGACCAGCCTCACCCTGTAGCATCTATGATTCTCGATTGGCTTGAACGCCGCCGCCTGGTCCGCAAGGGGCTGGCGTGCGATAAAACGCGGCTGAGCCATTCCGATGACACCCTGCAAAGCCGGGCCGATTCGAGCTGGAAACTCCGGTTGGTGATTCTCGGCATTTTTGTCGCCTTGCTTCACCTGGGCGTGGCCTGGGGCCATCCGGGCGATAATCTCGAAGACCAGATTCTCGCTTTCATTGTTTTTATCAGCGGCTTGATGTTGCTGGATCTCGATTTTCCGGAGTTTTGGCGTTCCAACTCGCGGCTGGTGCTCATTCTCGGGGCCATCTGGTTCAATCTCGTGATGGTCAAGGGCCTCTACCTGGACTGGCCCGCCCACGACCCGGCCGGCATGGCGCAGTTTTATTTTCTCAGCCCCTGCACTTTCGCGCCCTTTCTCATCACGCTGCTTTTGGGCACGCGGATCGGACTCTTCACCGTGATCCAGGTCAGCATGCTCGCATCGCTGCTCATCGACCGGAGCTTCATCTTTTTGCTCATCAGCCTGCTTTCCGGTTTCACGGCGGTTTATTTCACGCAGAACGTCCGCAAGCGCGCCGACCTGATCAAGGCGGGCGTCGCCGTGGGATGCCTGAATCTCCTCTGCGCCACGGTCCTCGGCCTGGTGCATCGGCGCGGCATGGACAGCCTCGGCATGGAGGCGCTTTTTGGGATCGGCGCCGGCATCGGCACGGCGCTGGTCGTCAGCGCGATCCTGCCGCTCGTCGAAGGCGCGTTCCAAATCACCACGACGATTTCCTGGCTCGAACTGGCCGACCTGAATCATCCGCTCCTCCAGCAAATGACCATGGAGGCGCCCGGCACCTATCATCACAGCCTGATCGTGGCCAATCTCGCCGAGTCGGGCGCGAAGGCCATCGGTCTCGACGCCACCGCGTGCCGCGTCATGGCCTATTTTCATGACATCGGCAAGATCATCAAGCCCGAGTACTTCACTGAAAATATTCCGCCCGGCGCGAATCCTCACGAGAACCTGTCGCCGAGCATGAGCGCGCTCATCATCGTCGCGCATGTCAAGGAGGGGATCGACCTGGCCCTCAAGTACCGGCTCAAAAAGCAGGTCCTCGACGCGATCCAGCAGCACCATGGCGATTCCGTCGTGACCTATTTTCACCAGCGCGCCCTCCAGCAGCAGCAGGACGCGCGCGAGGGCGGCAAGATCATGAACATGCGCGAGGACGACGTGCCCGAGGTTTCGGAGAATTCGTTCCGCTATCCGGGCCCGAGGCCGCAAACGAAGGAGATCGGCCTGCTCAGCATCGCCGACGCGGTCGAGGCGGCATCGCGCTCCCTGGAAAAGCCGACGGCCCAGCGGATCGAGGACCTCGTCAACGAGATCGTCGAGCACAAAATCTCCACCGGCCAGCTCGACGAATGCCACCTCACGATGAACGAAATTCGCGCGGCGGCGGAGGCCATGTCCGTCACCCTCAAAAACATGATGCACACCCGCATCTCCTACGCTAAAAAGGAGAAACCCAGTGCGACTACGGTTGTCAAACCAACAAAGCGAAGCGCCGGTCCGGGTCCGTCCGCTTCTGCGGCGGCTTAAGTCGTCGCTGCCGCTGCTTGCCCGCCCGCTGCCGGCGAATATTTCCGCGATCCAGTTCGTCCTGGTCGATCGCGCGACCATGGCCCGTGTGCACGGGGACTTCCTCGGCGACTCTTCCGAGACCGATGTGATCACCTTTCCCTACGGCGAAATTCTGGTCTGCCCCGCCGTGGCGCGGGACCGGGCGGCGGATTACGGACTCGATGTGGAGCGGGAAGTGCTGCTCTACGCCCTGCACGGGCTGCTGCACCTGGCCGGTTATGACGACACGACGCCCCAAGCGGCGCGACGCATGGCCAAGGCGCAGGAGCGATTGCTGAAGCGGGTTTTAGCCGGGTAGAGCATTTTAAGGTATCGTGCACACGATGGGGTGTCATTTGCGGGCCATCCTGAAAGGATGGCAATCACTCAGCCCAGGGTTGGTGCGGGGACACGTCCCACGCGCCTACCCTGGGGCAAACTCCGAGGCCCTCCCACCCTGAAAGGGTTGGAGCCTATTTGCCCTCCCGATTGGAGGTGTTCAACCCTTACAGGGTTGGACCGCGGGCAAAGATACCCAGGGTAGGCCCTGACGGGCCAACCCTGGGCTGAATGATCACAACCCTTGCAGGGTTGTTGGAGCGCGCCAGCCTATATCTTTTTCTGTGCACGATATTTTATTTTGCTCCAAAAGATTAAAGGAAAAGGCTGGCGATGAACGCCGCGTCGTTTAGGTTAGTTTCACGAGATGATGAATCCAACCGTTGAGGCGCTTTTGGTATTGCAGGAACGGGACGCGCGGGTCGCGGCCCTGACCGCCGAACTGGAATCCCTGCCCGGACAAATCGCCGCGGTGAACGATGATTTGGAGGCCCGGACGGCGAAATTCGACGAACTCAAAAACCGCACGCGGCAGATCGAGGCGGACCGGAAGAAAATCGATCTCGACGTCCAGTCGAAGCAGGTCGCGATCTCGCGCTACAAATCGCAGCAGCAGCAGACGCGCAAGAACGAGGAATTCGCCGCGCTCAATCACGAAATCGAGCACGCGGAGAAGGATATTTCCGCGCTCGAAGATGCCGAGCTGGAACTGATGGAGGCCTACGACAAGGGACTCGCCGAGGTGGCCGCGGCCCAGAAGGAACTCCTTGTCTTTAAGGACAAGGCGAAGCACAGGAAAGCCGATTTGGAAAAGCGCTCCGCGACCGTTTCCGCCGAGCTGATTGCCGCGGAGGAAAAGAGGGACGCCGCGGAACAGACCGTGCCGGAGGACGTCCTGGCGCGCTATCGCCGGATTCTCAAAAGCAAAAAGGATGCCGCCATCGTGCCGCTTCACAGTGGCACCTGCGGCGGCTGCCACATGAAGGTGACTCCGCAGACCGTCCTCGCCGCCCGCGCCGCCGAAGACCTCGTCTCCTGCGTCAATTGCGGACGTTTGGTCTATTGGTCGGAGGAGTAGGGCAAAGGAGGTCCGTAAGATGACAAAGGAAGAGTTTATCTCGCGGCAGACTGCCGCCGACCAGAAGATAAAACTAAAACCTCGCCCGCTCATCCCATGGAGCTTTTTTTTCGCCATCTGTTTCGCCATGATCCTCGCCATTCCTTCGCTGATCATCTTCCTGTGCTTCACATTTTTTATAGATTATCCTCCTGAAGCTCGCGCCCGAGTTCTGTGGGAAATCGCTTTTTGCGTACTTGTTGCCGGCATTATGAAATACCAAATCTGGAGTGAGAGGCGGAGGTGGTCGGTCATTGCCAAAGATGCGGGATTGGAATGTCCGTCATGCCACAAGTCGATTTACTACAAAGGCAAGATTGTCCTGGCGACGGGTCGGTGTTGGAATTGTGGAGCGCGAATTTGAGACACATGATGCGGGGAAAACCGATACACGATCTTTCTTCGCCGCTTTGAACAAGGCGCCGCGATCCGTGCTATGGTATTTGCCGCAAAAGAACGCGGAGAACGCAAAAATGAACGGAAGAACAATGTGCCTTGTCCGCGTTCCCAAGTTGCACTCGGGAACGCGCTTGCTGAGGCAATTTCATTGCCGATTCCGATGCGACAAAAGCGGTTTCGAGCCAGCGCGAAATGGAATTTCGCAAAGAACAGGAGGTGTTCCCAAGTGCAACTTGGGAACGAGGGGATGCCTTTCCTCTCAAAATCTTTTGCGTTCTCTGCGTTCTTTTGCGGCTATTGAACCTGCCATCATCAGTCTGGCAATCATCTCGGCCCTGGCGCTTGCGGGGTGCCATCAAGCGCCTCCCGGCACGAAGGCGGAGGCGAAGGACAGGCCCGACGATCAGTCCGAGGTCAAGACGGATGCCCATCAGGCGACGTTTACTCCCCGAACCAAGCCCCTGATTTCTTCCGAAGACGTGCCGTTGCTGGAACAGATCAACCGGGAAAACGCGCGGGTCGTCGCGGCGGCCGCGCCCAGTATTGTCCGGATCACGGCCCTGGGGCCGCCCGATCCGCGCGCGCAGTTGTTCGGCGATCTTCCGTTTAAAATCCCCTTTGGGCCGGGCACGCCTCATGGCTTCCGCTCGATCATTCCATCCTACGGTTCCGGGGTGATTATCAGCAGGGACGGCTATATCGTGACGAACTTTCACGTGGTGGAGGACGCCGAGAGCGTCGAGGTGCAACTGCGCGATCAGCGGACTTTTCCCGCGCGCGTGGTGGCTTCGGACGCCCCGTCGGACGTGGCCGTGTTGAGGATCGCCGCGACCGGTCTGCCCGCGCTGCCTTGGGGCGATTCGGACAAGGTGGAGGTGGGCGAACAGGTTTTCGCCATCGGCAACCCGTTCGACCTGGATGATTCGGTCAGCAAGGGCATCGTCAGCGCCAAGGGGCGCAACCTGCCCGACTCGAACAATTACGAGGATTACATCCAGACCGATGCCGCGATCAACGTCGGCAACTCGGGCGGGGCCCTGATCAACATCCACGGCGAACTGATCGGGATCAACGCCGCGATCGCCTCATTTACCCGGGGCAACGAAGGCGTCGGCTTTTCCATTCCGAGCAACCTTGTGCGTTACGCCGTCGAGGGGCTGCTCAAGAACGGACGGCTCGTGCGGGGTTATCTGGGGGTCAGGCTGCCGGCCAGGATTGACGACGGCGTGACCGAAAAACTCGGCCTCGATGCCAACCACGGCGCGCTCCTGGCGGGGATCCTGCGCAGTTCTCCCGCCGACCTGGCCAAACTTCGCCCGGTCGATTTTATCACCGAAGTCGACGGCCACAAAATCGACGGCGTGCCCCAGCTCCGGCTGATCGTGGCGCAAATACCGATTGGGAAGGAAGTGGTGGTGAAATATATCCGGGACGGAACGGCCCGATCGGCCACGGTTAAGATCGCGGAGCTTCCGAAGGAGACGGAGCTCCGTGACCAGGCGCCCCCGCCCGATCTTGGCGGCGAAAAGGCCGCGGCGGTTCCCTCGGGCGCGCCGCCGCCGCAGGGCGATCATGTCCTGAGCGGGGTCGAGGTGACGGACCTCAACGACAAGACACGCCAGGGTTTTGGAGTCGATGACACGGTCGCGTCCGGCGTGGTGGTTTCCGGCGTGCGGGAAGGTTCGCCCGCCGATGCCAAGGGGCTTCTGCGGGGCGATGTGATCGAGATGGCCTGCGCCCAACGCGGCTCCATCCAGCCGCTGGCCGGCGCCGGGGATTTCACCGGTTTTACGAAAAAATTGAAAGCCAGCCAGAGCGTCGTCCTGTTGGTGCATCACGGCAAAACCAGCGGCCCGGAAGATCGATCGAGCGCCTTTATCTATCTCGCGCCGCGGTCGAAGTAGCGGTCAACTCCCATTCGACGACGGCTTGCGGGCGTCGTCGCCCAGGATGGGTTTGCGGAATTTGGAGCGCAGGACCTGACTGACCGTATGCCAGAGGGGATTCGGAAGTTTTTCGAGGTCGGCGCCCCGGGTGGCGCGACGGTCGAAGGTCCGAACACGGCCTTCATAACGCACGCGGGATTTCAGCGAAATGGTTTGGCGGCTCATAAGTTTGGCGATTGATCCGACATCATCATTAAACTTGAAAACGGGGCCGTTGCAACCACGATTGGTTCCATGGGTAGCGGGTCTTTGCGCACCGTCGCCCGGAGGCCGACGGCTACCTTCTAATGCAGTTCGCCGGGGGGGACGGAAGTGGGCAGCCTTTTGCCTAAAATCTCGGCCTGCGAACGCACCCGCTCGGGATCGGAGTCAAAGCGATACCCGTGACAGTTCGGACACGTCGTCGCCTCGCGCACCACGATGGATTCGCACCCTTCGCAGACTTTATAAAGAGCGGGCTGCCTGACAATTTGCGCCGCGCGTTCGCCCCGGGCGGCAAGGGATTCGTTGTTCGACATCGGTCGGTAATTTAGCCGCGCAATCGGTCGTTTTGTCGAGGAATGAGTTTCGGGGAATAATATCACCTGTTGCCTCAAAAGTTTTGACACCCGGGGAATAGGTCAAGGGTTGGGGAAAAAGGGACGTTGACTCAAAAAGGATGACACCGACAACCGAAAGGATGTCGATGAGTCAAAAGATACGGGAAGAGATGTTGCCGCGCTTGCGGCAGAGGTATGCGAGCCGAGGGGTGGAAGGCCGCAGCCGGATGATCACGGAACTCTGCGAGCAGTTTGGCTACAGCCGAAAGCACGCGATTAAATTGCTGGGAGCCAAAGTTGGCTGGGGAGGCGATCCGTTGGTGCGCAAAGGGCGTCCAGCGCTCTACGGCCCGCAGGTTGCGGACGTGTTGCTGCGTATCTGGAAGGCATCGGAGCAACCGTGCGGCAAGCGTCTGGTGGAGATGCTGGCGCTCTGGTTGCCTTATGATGAGACCGAGCACGGCAAGCTGGCTCCCGCGGTGCGCAAAAAAGTGCTCTCCATCAGCCCGGCCCAGGCGGATCGGTTATTAGCCCCACACAAGGCCGGCACGCGGCGCGGGCGTTGCGGCACCAAACCGGGAGGCTTGCTTAAGCACCAGATCCCGATCCGCACGGACAACTGGGACGTGACCGTGCCGGGTTATCTGGAGGCCGACACGGTGGCCCACTGCGGCGAGTCGCTGGAGGGAGAGTTCATCTGGAGCGTGACCTTCACCGATATTTATAGCGGCTGGACGGCCAACCGCGCGGTTTGGAACAAAGGGGCCGCCGGGGTGGTGGAGGCCACCCGCAACGTGGAGGCGGCGCTGCCCTTCGCCGTGCTTGGCTTTGACTGCGACAACGGCAGCGAGTTCCTCAACTGGCACTTGGTAAGTTACTTTGCCCAGAGGGAAAACAAGGTCGGCTTCACCCGATCACGGCCTTACCACAAAAACGACAACGGCCACGTTGAACAGAAGAACTGGACGCACGTGCGGCAGTTGCTCGGCTATGACCGGCTCGAAGACCCCGCGTTGCGCGAAGACATCAATGCCCTCTACCGGGATATCTGGGAGCCGTTCCACAACTATTTTTGTCCCTCAGCCAAACTCCTGAGCAAGGACCGTCATGGAGCCAAAATCAAACGCCGCCACGACCGCCCCATGACGCCCTGCGACCGGCTCCTGGCCAGTCCAGATGTGAGTGCCGCCAGCAAGAAAAAGCTGCGCCAAACCCGCGCCGCCCTCAACCCCTTCGACCTGCAAAGACGACTCAACGTCGCCCTGCGTCCGATCCTGCAACGGGCGCTGCGTTCCAGTCGCCCTACGGGCTCCTTGCACTGCGCGCCCGTTGCAGCTACACCCCAATTGAAACTATAACCACGGTGTCATGACTTATGAGTCAACGACTCCCGTCCCTCAGCACCCCTCGGGTGTCATTTACTTTTGAGGCAACAAGATATCATTGTCGCGGTGCTCCATCCGGGGCTATAGCCATGAACGGGATACCCGCATGGCCTCGAAGAGCACCTTTCCCTGTCCGGTTTGCGGCGAAGACGTCCCGGCGAAAGCCAAGGCCTGCCCCCATTGCGGCGCGTGTGATAAATCGGGCTGGAACGAAGAGGGGAGCGCGGCCGATGGACTCGATTTGCCGGACAACGAATTCGACTATGAAAAATTCACGGCGGAGGAGTTTGGAACGCCGCGCAAATTGCGAGGCAAAGTGCTTTTCTGGAAGGTCGTGGGGGTAGTGATTCTCGTTGTGATGATTATTTTGTTCGGCGCCAATTTCCTTTTTCGATAGGACCTCTTCGCCCTTCATGGGACAAGGCGTTTAGTGGCTTTTAACACTAATGTCGGTTATCGGCGGCAACCCCAACGGGGTTGGAATCACTCAGCCCAGGGTTGGCGCAGGGGACTCGTCCCCTCGCGCCTACCCTGGGTAGGTTGGGAAACGTACAACCCTGAAAGGGTTGAAGCCGTTTCAACAGTGGTGGACTGATTCAACCCTTTCAGGATGGCTTTTCCGAGTACGAGCGATCTGTCCATAAGATAGTGTTAACAGGCCTTAGTGGCTGTGCGCATCGGGCTGGGGCCGTCCGGTGAGAAGGCGGGACAGAAAATCGCCGTCGGAAAAGGCGGTCTCGCGGCCAAATCGGACCACGACCAGGTCGAGCGACGGGATCATATAGAGGCGCTGCTTTTCCGACCCGAGGGCGGCAACGAGATCCCTCGGGCCGCCCGGGTAAAGTTGGTCGCCGTCGATGGCCAGTTGCAGGACGGAGATGGGCTGGAGCCGTGGGACGGGCGGCGGCCGGTTCAGCCAAAAGCCCATGCCATAGGCCGGGTTGGCCCTGTGGCCTGTGAGCAACAAGGCGAGCGCCTGGCCGGTAACTACCTGCTTTGGTTTTCCGGCTCTCACGCGGTTGATGAATTCCCCGAACTTGGCCCATTCTTCCGCCGAAAGCGAAAGCCCGCTATGGAGAAGGGGATTGCCCGCGTCATCATGTTTCCAATCCGCGATGTCGATGTCGAGCGGATCGAATAATTCATCCCGCAGCCAGCTCTCCACGCTTCGATCCCTGGGCCGAAGCTTGCGCCGCAGGATTTCGCCGAAAGCCTGATAGCCGACCGCGCCGTAATGGAAACGGGCGCCGGGCGGCTCGACGAGATGGACGCCGACGGCCGCGGCCAATTGATCCCGGGCCCGGTAAATGAGATCGCCGTCGGGATCGAGGCCGCTGGTGTGGGACAGGAGCTGGTCGAGGGTGATCGCGCGCCGCCGGTCGCCCCGCCACTCGGTCAGCGTGTCGCAGGCTTTCTCGTCCAGGGTGAGGAGGCCTTCCTGCATGGCGATCAGCGCGGCCACGGCGACGAAGCTCTTGGTGCCGCTGTAAATCTTGTGGAAAGTGGAGGCGGAAAAGCCCGGAGCATAGCTTTCATCGATTACAGTTCCCCCCTGTTCCACGCGCAGGGCCAGGCCTCCGTGGCTTCGCGAATATTGGGCCGCCGAGGCGAAGCGGGCCGCGGTGATTTCGTTGGAGGCGGCGAGGGGACTCGTCCAGGCCAGAATGAAAAACCAGACGAGGACGCGCCGCATCAGGGTGATTTCTTGATCAGGTTGAGCCAGAGCCAGCCCCAGCCCGCGACGAGGATCAGGCCGCCGAGCGGGGTCAGCGGGCCGGCCCATGTTTGATTCGGATCGAGCGCGAGAACATAAAGGCTGCCGGAAAAAAGCACGACGCCGGCCAGCCAGCAAATGACCGTTCCGCGCCGGGCCGACCGGCCCTGTCCGACCGCGAGCAACGCCAGCGCATGGACCCACTGATAAAAAAGGGCGGTATGCCAGAGATCAAGATGATGCCGCTTGTCAAGAAAGTCGTGGAGGGGGCCATGGGCCGCGAGGGCGCCCAGGATGACACCGAAGAGGCCGAACAAGGCTCCCAGGCGCAGAGCCAAACGATCAGAGGTGGGGGCCATGCGGGAGCTATGCTTGGGGGCCTCGAAGGGGCCGAAAATGAGACGTAAGGTCACTAAGTTAGCTGACGGAGCTTGTCACGCCAGTCTTTTTCTGATAAAAAGAAAAAATGATTACCGATTCCCGGCTAGCCCGTCAGACGGCGGAACGCCTTATTGGTTCCCGCGCCCAACTCCTTAAGTTCCAGTGTTTGCTGGGTTTCGACGGCTTCGTCGACGAAATATTCCATGTCGTCGAGCAACGCCAGTCGCCGACCAAGTACACGCCTTTTGCCAGCATCAAGGGCTTCGGCGCCAAGGTGACCGCGGCGGCGGGCAAGAGCGCGAATTTCGAGATCGTCCCGCAAGCCAAGAAACTGGGCGGGAACGGCCCGATCATGGCCTTCGCGTTGAGCACCCTCGGCGCGCCGGTCCATTACGTGGGAATGCTCGGCTATCCCGAACTGCATCCGGTCTTTTCGGAATTCGCCAAGCGCACGAAAGTTTATTCCATCGCCGATCCGGGCCTGACGCAGGCCTTCGAATTTTCCGACGGCAAGCTCATGTTCGGCCAGCACGGAACGGTGCATGAAGTTTCCTGGGAGACGTTGAAAAAGCGCCTCGGGGATGTCACGTTCCAGAAGCTTTGGAACCAGGCCCACTTTGTCGGGATGATCAACTGGACGATGCTGCCGCATCTTTCGGCGATCTGGAAACGGCTCTTGAGCGACTACATGCCGGCCAAGCCGACGACCCGCAAGCTGATGTTCTTCGACCTCGCCGATCCGGCCAAGCGCCTCGACGCGGACCTGCACGCCGCGCTGAAAATCATCGGCGAATTCCAGCAGCACAACGACGTGATCCTCGGCCTCAACGAGAGCGAGAGCCAGCACGTGGCCAAGGTCCTCCGCTTGAAGAAGACCTCGAATAATCCGAAGGGCGCCGCTTCGCTGGCCGCCGCGATTCGCGAGAAGCTCGAAATTCACACCGTGGTGATCCATCCGGTCCAGTACGCCGCGGGCGCGGACGCGCAGGGCGAGGCTTTCGTCAACGGCCCCTTCACGGCCAAGCCGAAGATCAGCACCGGCGCGGGCGATCATTTCAACGCCGGGTTCGTCGTGGGCCGGCTCCTGGGCCTTGGCGTGGCGCACTCGCTCCAGTTGGCGGTCGCGGCCTCGGGCTTCTACGTCCGGCACGCCGTCAGCCCGAATCGCGAGCAGCTCGTCCGGTTCCTTCAGACGCTGTAGTTTGCCGTGGCCGCCGCCGGGAGGCTGTGGCCACGCTCTTACGAGCGCGACTACAAACGCCTTGAAAACGCGGCTATTGAGCGCATCTTAAATCTCGGATATGACCGTCGCCGCGAGAAAAATCGTCAAACAAGCCCTCGCTTTGCCCGAAAGGGAGAGGCTGAAAGTTGCTGATGCCCTGCTCAAGTCCGTTCCCAAGGAAACGGATGCGCTTTCCCAGGAGGAATGGGACGAGGCCTGGAAAAAAGAATTGGAGAAGAGGCTGGCGGAGATGGAAAGTGGCGAGGACCCAGGGGTTCCTCTTGAGGTGATCTGGGAAGATCTTCGGAGATTGAACGATAAACGGTGAAGGCATTTCGCATTCACCGCCTGGCTCGCCGGGAAATCAGCGATGCTTTCTTGCATTATAAATATACCGACGACCCGGCTCTTGCCCCGGATTTTCGACAGAAGCTTCGAGCGGCTTTTCGAGAATTAATGCAGAACCCGCAACGTTATCCCCGCTGGTCTGGCACCCAAGTTCGAAAGTACGTCCTCCAACGCTTCCCCTATCTCATCATTTACGCCGACTCTCCTGATCGCATTCGGGTCCTCGCTGTCGCCCACGCCAGCCGCCGCCCAGGCTATTGGAAGACGCGCATCGCGGTTGATTAACCCGGCGCTTTCGCGCAATATCGGCTTGCCCTTCATGACCGACCTCGAACGCATCCGCCATTCCGGCGCCCACGTGCTGGCGACCGCCTTGTTGAAAATCTGGCCCGAGCGCCCAGCTCGCCGCAGGTCCGCCGGTGGAGACCGGCTTTTATTACGACGTCGATTTGCCGCACCGGATTTCGCCCGCCGACTTCGAGCGGATCGAGGCCGAGATGAAAGCGGTCGTCAAGGCCAACCAGCCCTTCGTCCGCTCCGTCATCCCGCGCGAGGAGGCGATCAAGCTTTGCGAATCGGGCCGTCTCGCCGCGCTGGCGGACCGCCCCACGCCGAGCAAATTCAAGCTCGACATCCTCAGCCGCATCCCCGAGGGCGACGAAATCTCGCTCTACACCAACGGCGATTTCGTCGATCTCTGCGCCGGCCCGCACGTCATGCGCACCGGCAACGTCGGCGCGTTCAAGCTGACCCACGTCTCGAGCACCTACTACCTCGGCGACGAAAAGAACCCGCAGCTCCAGCGCATTTACGGCACCGCTTTCAAGAACAAGACCGAGATGGAGGCCTACTTCAACATGCTCGAGGAGGCGAAGAAGCGCGACCATCGCAAGCTGGGCCGCGATATGCGCCTGTTCCACATCGACGACGAGGTCGGGCAGGGGCTGGTGCTCTGGACGCCCAACGGCGCGATCATCCGCCAGGAATTGCAGAACTTCATCGGACGCGAGCTCACCCGCCAGGGCTACAGCCAGGTTTTCACGCCCCACATCGGCAAGCTCGGCCTCTACCGCACCAGCGGCCATTTTCCATATTACAAGGAATCGCAATACCCGCCCATCGTCGAGCGCGAGACCCTCGATCTATTGGCCAAGGAGGGCTGCACCTGCGCCGAACTTTCCAACAAGCTCGATGCGGGCGAGATCAACGGCTACCTGCTCAAGCCGATGAACTGCCCGCATCACATCAAGATTTTCGCCAGCCAGAAGCATTCCTACCGCGACCTGCCGATTCGCCTGGCCGAGTTTGGCACGGTCTATCGCTGGGAACAGTCGGGCGAGCTCGGCGGCATGACCCGCGTGCGCTCCTTCACCCAGGACGACGCGCATCTTTTCTGCACGGAGGAGCAGCTTCCGGTGGAGGTGCTGGGCTGCCTCAATCTCGTGAAGACGGTCTTCAATCTCCTCGGCATGAAGGATTATCGCGTGCGCGTCGGCCTGCGCGATCCCGACAGCGCCAAATATACCGGCGATCCCGCCAATTGGGACAAGGCCGAGACAAGCCTGCCGCGATGCCGCCGCCAGCCTGGGCGTGCCCTTTTCGGAAGAACCGGGCGAAGCCGCCTTTTACGGCCCCAAGATTGATTTCGTCGTGAAGGACGTGCTTGGCCGCGAATGGCAGCTCGGCACCGTGCAGGTCGATTACAACCTGCCCATCCGCTTCGACCTCGGCTACACCGGCCCCGACGGCAGGGAACACCGGCCCGTCATGATCCATCGCGCGCCCTTCGGCAGCATGGAACGCTTCATCGGGTGTCTGATCGAGCATTTCGCCGGGCACTTCCCGGTATGGCTCGCGCCGGAGCAGGTGCGGCTTCTGACGGTGACGGAGGCGCAGAACGATTACGCGCGGCGTTTGAAAAAGGAACTTAAGGAGAGGGACGTCCGCGTGACGCTGGATGATTCCCGGGAAAAGCTGGGCGCTAAGATTCGGCTTGCGGAACTGGCAAAAGTTCCCTACATACTTACACTTGGTGAAAGAGAATCTACAAGTGAACAAGTATCCGTGCGCAGCCGTAAACTAACCGCCCCCGAGGCCAAGCCATGGCCCGAATTCTTTCATCAGCTGCTCGACGAAATCGCAACCCGTTCGCTGTGATTTCCCGCACGTTTCCGAATCCCTAACCTGAGAGGCATTATCTCCATCCACAAATCCTTCATTCGTGCTAACAACAAGATTCGCGCCCGCGAAGTCTTGGTCATCGTCGATTCCGACAGCAAATCCCTCGGCGTGATGGGGCTGGCCGAGGCCATGACCGAAGCCCGCAAACGAGGATTCGATCTCGTCGAGGTCAATCCGGCGGCCAATCCGCCGGTCTGCAAGATTCTCGATTACGGGAAGTATCTCTACAACCTCGCGAAAAAGGAGAAGGACACGAAGAAAAATTCCTCCGCGACCAAGCTCAAGGAATTGAATTTCCACATGAACATCGACGAGCACGACTACGGCGTGAAGATGCGCCATGCCGAGGAATTCATGTGGAAGGGCATGAAAGTGAAGCTGCAACTGAAGTTCCGCGGACGCGAAATGATGCACCAGGACATCGGCATGAACCTCATCCGCCGGATGCGCTCCGACCTCTCCGGGATCGGCGTTGCGGACACCGAACCGAAATTAATTGGCAAAAGCATCAATTTGATGCTATCACCACTGCCCGCTCGAAAAAGGGTGCGGAAGTTCTCGGTCGATGACGACGAGGCTGCCGAGGATGAGGTGTCTCACGACGCCGCGCCCGCCAAGGTTCCCCAGGAACCGGCGCCTGCTTTAAGCGGTAACAAATAATCGTATGCCCAAACCCGTCGCCCGCCGCAAAACCAAGAAAGCCGTGGCCAAGCGCTTTAAAATAACCGCCACCGGAAAAATCCTCACGTCCCAGTCGGGACGCCGCCATCTCGCCGGCAGCAAGAACCGCAAACGCAAGCGCCACCTTGCCAAGATGAAGCAGGTCGACAAGACCGACGAGTATCGCATCCGGGCGAACCTGCCGTTCGCTTAAGAATTTTCAGGAGACAACATGCCCCGCACCACCAACGCACCCGCCTCGCGCGAACGCCGCAAACGCGTCATCCAAAAAGCCAAGGGATACCGCGGCCGCCGCAGCAAACTTTTCCGCTACGCCAAGGACGCCACGATGAAGGGCCAGTACTGGTCCTATCGCGATCGCAAGGCCCGCAAGCGCAACTTCCGCAACCTTTGGGTCGCGCGCATCAACGCCGCCGTGCGCGGTTTCGACCTCACCTACAGCCGCTTCATCGAAGCGCTGGCCAAGGCCAAAATCGAAATCGACCGCAAGGTCCTGGCCGATCTGGCCGTGAACGAGCCCGCCGCGTTCGCCGCTATCGTCCAGACCGTCAAGAAGGCGTAGGCAGCCGTCGACCTCCGGGCGGCGGTCTTTTTAGTTCCGTCATCCCGAGCTTGTCGAGGGATCAGCGTCCGTTGGTTTGCGCATTATCTTCCGGAGGCTGATCCTTCGACTTGCCTTTAGAGCATATTAAAATATCATGCACAGGTTATGCTCGGGTGGCCCGGACAGCTTGTTGTCCGGGCGCGCGAAGCGCGCAGGAAGCGAATCCCTGGAGTCTTTCCCATTTATGTTACCCCAGGCGGATGAAAGATGTCGCTTCTTGTCGCCTGCGGCGACCCGGGCAACAAGTAGCCCGGGCCACCCAAGAGTTATGTGCGCAATAAGTTAAAATGCTCTAGTCCTGAGCTTGCCGAAGGATCAGGATGACGGATTGTTTATACCAAATCCATGATTGTACCAGTCGGCATTGCCCTCGGCTCGAACATGGGGGACCGCTCCGCCGAATTGGACGCGGGAATTTCCTTCCTCCGTCTGCTCTCGGCGAACCACGCGGTTCGCGAATCGCCGCGGATCGAGACGGCCCCCGTCGATTGTCCGCCGGGATCGCCGGCGTTTCTCAATTCCGTCGCCGAGATCGAGGTTGACACCGTTTTCCTCCCTCCCCTCAATCTCCTCGGCTGTTTCCAGGACTTTGAGCTGGAACGGGGACGATCGCCCCTGCGGGATGTCAACACCCCCCGCCCTCTCGATTTGGACATCATCTATTACGGCGTCGAACGCTTCGACCAGATGGGCCTGATCATTCCCCATCCGCGCGCTCACCTGCGCCGGTTCGTGCTGGAACCGCTCGCCCATCTTCGGCCTGACCTCGTCCTTCCCGGCCAGACGAAGACCGTGCGCGAGCTGCTGGAGGGCCTGGCTCCGGCCTGACCCGGACAGATGTCTTTCCTTGCCGTTGCCCGGCGAAGGGCGCATGATCTCCGCCCTATGGGAGATTATCCAGGACGCAAACAGGTTCGCACCCGTGCCAGGCGCGCGGTCAAAAACGATCGCATCATCGAACAAAAGGCTGCCGAAAAGAAGGCCGCCAAACCCGCCGCCAAGAAGTGACGGACGTCCAGTCCGTCATCCTGAGCGAAGCGTAGCGGAGTCGAAGGATCAGTTCCGCCTGACGGCAGGAAAAAGCGAGCAGAAGCGATCCTTTGGTAACCTCCGAAGGACAGGCACTTAATCCAGGTCTAAATTCCCATGCAAAAACGCCTGGCGATTTTGCTTCTTTCGATGGCCGCCGTTTTGTGCCCGGCGCGGGAGGCTCTGTCGCAGGCCCCGCCGCAGGCTTTGCCTTTCTGGAACAGCAGCGTCGAGAAGGACTGGTGGGCGAAGAATCCATCGCCGGATCTTTGGCCGCGGGCCGCCGATGCGTTGCAGGCCCAGCTCGAAGCCGGCTACAAACAAAACGGCGTTCGCGCCTTTTCCGACCCTGATTTTCGGGGCTGGCTGGAGCATCTCGAATGGATTCGCTTGGGGCTGGATTGTCCCGATGTCCTGGCCGGCACCGGCCATCTCAACACCTTCACCGCGCTCGGCCAGGATGAAGCCGTCTCCCATTTATTCGTCGGAAAACTCGATCCGCTCGACATCAAAAAGGAGGCGCTGAAAAATCTACTCCGTCTGGCGGAGGCCAATGCCGGCGATCTGCACGAATATGCAGCGCTTGGTGTCGCGTATAGCCTCGTGTTCGATCAGCCTTTCCCGAAGGATTGGCCGCATCGGCAGGTCAACCCTGCCGCCGTTCCCATCGGCGGCCTCGATATTGTCGCGCGGTTCCACTTTTATGTGCAATCGAATCGCGACAAGAAGCTCGATTTGGACCTGACGCGGTTAAGTTTCGAGAACCTCAAATTTCTCGTCGACAGCGAGGTGAAACTCTCCGAACTCGAATACGCGCAGACGAACCGCATCTCCTATTCCCATTTCGCCGACGCCTATTTCACGATCCAGTATGACCGTGAGCGCATCAGCAATTCCGCATCGACTTACGATTGGTCCTATCCTTCGTACACGCTGGCCGATATCGAAAAACACGGGGGCATCTGCATCGACCAGGCTTACTACGCGGAGACGATCGGCAAGGGGCGCGGCATTCCCACGATTCGATTTACCGGTTACGGCATGGATGGCGCGCACGCGTGGTTCGGTTATCTCGGAAGCTCGGGAAAATGGGAGCTCGATTGCGGACGCTACGAGAACCAGGACTTTCCGAAAGGCTTTGCGGTCGATCCGCAGACGTGGCAACCCATCGACGATTCCGTGCTGGAAAATCTCTTCAAGAATGGCGCGAAAAATCCCAACTACCAGCCCGCGATGACCGCGCTCGCCTGGGCGCGTCTTCACGAGAACGACGCCTCCTACGCGCATATTCTCGACGATGCGCGGTCCATCTTGCCCGAGTGGTCGGGAACGTGGCGGTTGCAGGCCGCGTTGGTGGAAAAGAGCGGTGATCTCGACAAGAAGAAGGCGTTTTACCAGAGCTGGATCAGCCAGTTTGGGAACTATCCCGAAATGAAAGTGGAGGGACAAAAGCGGCTCTATCTCGCCCTGAAAGCCGCGAATGATCCCGATGCCGACGGCGTCTTGAAGGACATTGTCCTGCAAAACCGGAGCGAGGGCTTCGATCTTGGCATCGGGGCCGGCGCCGACGCGATGAACGAAAAACTGAAAGCCCAGGATTGGGACGGCGCCCGGCTCGCCTACGAAAGAACCATACGCGACTTTGGCCAGGAGGGCGGGCTTACTCTCTTCAGAAAGATCGTTTATCCTTACATCACGGTGTGCCTCCAAAACGACAAGCTCGATTTGGCCGACCGCGCCATCGCGTTCACGGGGGATCGGATGGCGATCGATTCGCAGAGCCAGGTGGGCCAGGATTTTACCGAGCTAAAAAACGAAGTGGCCGCGCGGAAGCTGGCCGCGCATTGATTGGCCGCAAAAGAACCCAGAGAACACAAAGAGGAAGAAAGCCTTCCCTTATTCCGAAAATAGCTTGGTGCAGTCATCCGCCAATCCTGAAGGGATTGGAATCCCTCAGCCCAGGGTTGCGAGGAACGAGCTACCCTGGGTATGTGGAAGACGGCATCCTACCCTGAAAGGGTTGGAGCAGATCCGCCTCGAACCCGGATCGTCCTCGCTGCAACCCTTATACCAATTCTAAATTGAATTTAGTCTAAACAATCCGTCATCCTGAGCTTGTCGAAGGATCAGTTCGGAGGGGTTTTACCGAGGCGGAACTGATCCCTCGACAAGCTCGGGATGACCGAAAGCTAAAGACCAAATTCCATTGAGAAATGGTATTACAGGGTTGGCCTCTCTGAAACGGATACCCAGGGTAGGCGTTGCTACGCCAACCCTGGGCTGAGTGATCACAACCCCGTTGGGGTTCCCGAGGTTCCCCCATTTTCACGCGCCGTGGTGAACGAAGTTCATGGAGACTCGGTTCCGAGTGCAACTTGGGAGCGAGGGAGGCGCGTTCTTACTCGTCTATATCCTTTGTTAATACTTGGTCCTTGTCTACCGTGCCCAGCTTGAACGCGTCGTGCACGACCTGGGTCGCGCGCGCGCCCTCGGACTCGTTGATGATGACCGAAATCTTGATCTCGCTGGTGGAGATCATCTGGATGTTGATTCCCGCATCGGCCAGGGCGCGAAAAAGGGTCGCCGCCACGCCGGTATGGGAGCGCATGCCGATGCCCACGACGGAGAGCTTGCCGATGCCGTCCTGCGCCGTGTGACTTTTCGCGCCGATTTTCGCGACCTGCGCCTCGATCACTTTTCGCGCCGCCGGAAGGTCGTCCTTGTTGATCGTGAACGTCAGGTCGGTGGTGCCGGCGAGCGACACGTTCTGCACGATCATGTCGACATTCGTGCCCGATTCGGCCAGGGCGGAAAAGAGGCCCGCGGCCACGCCGGGTTTGTCCGGCACGCCGATGATGGTGACTTTGGCCTGGTTTTTTTCCAGGCTGACTCCGCGTATAACGACATCTTCCATGGCTGCGTGTTCCTCTCGTATGACCGTCCCGGGATTATGATTGAAGCTGGAGCGGACCTCAAACTTCACTTTGAATTTTTTCGCGAATTCGACCGAGCGCGCCTGCATGACCTTCGCGCCGAGGCTGGCCAGTTCCAGCATCTCGTCGTAGGAAATCTCGTCGATCTTCCTCGCGTTCGGCACGAGGCGCGGATCGGCGGTGTAGACGCCGTCGACGTCGGTGTAAATCTCGCAGGTGTCGGCCTTGAGCGCGGCGGCCATCGCGATGGCGGTGAGGTCGGAGCCCCCGCGGCCAAGCGTGGTGATGTGGCCCTCCTCGTTCTGGCCCTGAAAACCCGCGACGATGACGACATGGCCCGAGTCGAGGTGCTCGAAGACTTTTTTCGGCGTGATGTTGAGAATCTTCGCCTTGGTATGGATGCGGTCGGTGACGATTCCCGCCTGCGCGCCGGTGAGCGAAACGGCCGGGATGCCGAGTCCGTGGAGCGCCAAGGCCAGCAGCGCGATCGTCTGCTGTTCGCCCGTGGCGAGGAGAACATCGACTTCGCGCGCGGCGGCCTCCGGGTTGACCTCGCGCGCAAGCTTGATGAGGCTGTCGGTGACGCCCGACATGGCCGATACGACCACGACCAGGCGATGGCCGGCGCGCTGGGACTCGGCGACGCGGGAGGCGACGTTGCGGATGCGCTCGGGGTTGCCCACCGAGGTGCCGCCATATTTCTGGACAATGAACGACATGGAAAAGTCCAAATTTAGCGGGAAAGCACCGCGATGGCAACCCTGGAGGGTCAGCCTCCGGCCTGACCCTAACTAAAGAAGGCGTCACAAAAGTTCTGGAACGTCTATCGAATCGCCTGGCTGAATTAAGAAATCGTTGTCTGCCTTTCCCGGGTACACGGCCAATTTGAATTCAACGAGGGAACCATTCTGTAACCTCTGCACTCGGATATCGGTGAGACAGGCGGAACGTTCACCGGCAAAATAATTGCCAGCGATAGCACCACCAGACCTTTGCAAAGCCTCGGAGAGCTTGAGTGTCTGCCCTGACTTTAGTGGGAACCTGCCCGGATGCCGGACGCAACCGTAAACCGTGAAAATCTGGTTTTGTCTGTCGTGTTGATATTTCTCTAGGACGGCGGGGTCCCTACTGACTTCAAAGCCGGTGGCGCAGCCAGTCAATAGAAAGGCGGTCAATGCCAAGATGTAAGTAAGTGGGTGGATCACGCCTCAGAAAGAATTTGGTAATCTGGCAAATTTGGTGATGGTTCCCTCGTCATCAATATGGGTCAGGCCGGAGGCTGACCCTCCAAAAAAAGAACCGCCGCACACTTCGACTGCGCTGACGGCAGATTGGTGCGGCGGTTTTGACGCGCGTGCGTGCGCGAAAAAGATTACCCCGGGAGAGCCGTGGCGGGCAGGACTTTCGACCCTCACTATAGGTCGGAGACGGTCGAGGAGATCCCGCCTTCCAGTGAAGGCGTGGCGTTTAAACCTGCGACTTATGCCTCCTAGGTCGTGTTTATAGGACGAAAGACATAGGCCCTCAGCACGCACACCCCAGGGTAAAGCAGTATCCGAAGGTCATCGCCTTCGGCAAAATTATTCAAAGAACGTTCAAAAATTTAACCCCGCGGGGCCTTTTGTCCAGAACCTGCATTGGGTTTTCTCGTACTTAGAATCCTACACGCTCTCCCGGAAAAAGCCAGTAAAGCATGACATTAATAATCACGTCCGCGTTGTCACCGATACGTTGCGAGCATCGCGTAGACGATGACGCCCGTAACAGAGACGTAGAGCCAGATCGGAAAAGTCCAGCGCGCGAGGCGCCGGTGGGCGGGGAATCGTCCGCTAAGTGACAGAAAAAAGGTGATGAGAATCATCGGCAGGGCCACGACGGAAAGGCCGATGTGGGAGATCAGCAGCGTGAAATAGACGGGGCGAATTGAGCCCTGCCCATGAAAGCGCATGTCGCCGTGGAGGGCATGGTTGGTGACGTAGGTGACGAGAAAAAAGCAGGAAAAGACAAACGCAGTCAGCATCGCCGCGCGATGGAGGGCAATGCGCTTGGAGCGGATAAAGAGGAAGCCCGCGACCAAGGCGATGGCGGAGAGGGCATTCAGCAGGGCGTTGAGCGCGGGAAGAAAAAGCAGGCGGGTTCCCGTGACGTCGGCGGGAGCATGGTAATACACGAGCCAGCAAAGGAAGAGGCTGGCGACGGCGCTGATGGCGACGATCACGGCCACGACGTGGAGGGGGGTGCGGGTCTCGTTGGTTGTGAGGGTTGTCATTGTTCTTCTTTCTCCAGCGTTTTGATGTCCCGGAGCAAGTCCGTTCGGCTATCCGCGCCGGCGCCGTCGTAAAATCCGCGCAGGTGCCCGCCGGCGTCGACCAGCGCCAGATAGGTGCTGTGGGTCACCGTGTATTGGCCCTCCCGGGGAGGCTGCCCGCGATTGTCCTGCACGACTTGGAAAAAGCCGTTCTGGATCAGATCGTAGAGCGGTTTTTCCGGCCCGGTGAGAAACCACCAGCGGTTCGGGTCGGCTCCGAATCGATCCGCGTATTTGGCCAGGACCTCCGGGGTGTCGGTCTGGGGGTCCACGGTGAAGGAGACCAGTTGAACCCGCGGATCATGGGCCGTGGCGTCCTGGAGTTTCGCCATGCCAGCCGTGATGATGGGGCAGGGGCCGGGGCAGGTCGTGTAGATAAAATCGGCCACCCAAATCTTGCCGGCAAGGTCATGGTTGGTAATGGTCTTCCCGCTCCGTTCCGTCAGCGCGAAAGGGGGCACAGTCGCCAGCTTGCGCAATTCCGTGGAGGAACCGCGCTGCTCGCGCACGAAGCGCGCGGGGCCAAATATCCGAACAAATAGGACCACGACGATCAAAACCGCGCCGATGCGAATGAGCCACCGGTAGATGGGCGGACGGGGAGGGGGGAGAGAGGGCATGGTGAAAAAGTTCGCGGGCGCGCCCGACGGCGTTGATCGGGAAATCTTAGCGGCAGGGCGGAACTGCGCAAAGAATCTTTGTGTCGCATCAAGAACGGCTTTTGCTAGAGTGAGAGGCGTATGATTTCACTTCAGATCGGGAAACGAATGAGGGGATGGGGGCGGGGCCTGACCATCGCGGCCTTCGCGCTGGCTCTCGCGGCATGTGCGACGACGGATGAGGATAACACCATCGGTTCGCGGCTCGCTCAGCCGCCCGCCGGCACGCCACGGCAAAAGCCGGTCGACGCGAGCGACATCGCCATTGTCGGGCAGGAGGTGTCCCACTCGATCATGGAGCTGCCCGCCGTCGCCGAGGCTTCCGTCCCGCCCCTGGTGCGATTCACCGAAGTCACCAGTATTCTCGACAAGCCGGTCGATACCGATCCCTACACCCAACTTTTGCGGGATCGTCTCCTCGTGCTGACGCGCGAGAAATTGCGGTTCGTCGAACGCACGCTGCCTCCCTATGTGCCTCCCTCGAAAAAGGGCAGGAAGGCTCCTCCGCGGCCGGCCCAGAACACGACGGAGCCTGATTACCAGATTTTGGCCGAGTTGCGCGGTCATGCCGAGGACGAGTTTTACAAGATTCAGGTCGAGTTCGTGGATATCCACACCAACGAAGTCCTCTTCGACGGCCTCTATCGCATCCGCAGGGAAACCTCCCTCGAATCGCCTCCTGAGCCGTCCGGCGATACCCGGGCGTTTCCGGGGCCGGACATGACCGCTCCGACGACAGTCGCGCCCGAGGCAACCGGCAACGGAACCCTCTAGAATTGTCCGAGATGAGACATGCTCCCATGCGCACTCTGAATCAGGCGGGATTGGCGGGCCTGTGCGCCCTCATCGTTTCAGGTTGCGCGGGCGCGAATCCGCAACCGTCGCCGATTCCCGCGCAGGCGCCGCCGCCGGCGCAGGATTTTCCTCTTGCCGGCACCCGAAGCGCGGCCGAGGGGACGGATGCCGGTTCGAGCTTCGATAATCTCGATGTCGTGGATGCCGGCCTGAACGGAAAACTGGCCGTCCTGCGGGTCGGTTCGCAAGTGGCGCAAAATAATCTTCTCACGGTTTTCGCGGGCCTGAAAAACAAGACGGGGAAGCGGCTCGCGCTGGAAGTGGAGACGATTTACAAGGACAAAGCGGGCAATGCGTTGAACGCCGGGAGCTGGATTTTGGTGACGCTCAAGCCGCACGAGGAAAGGGAATACCGCTCCGCCTCGATCTCGGAGGAGGCGGTCGATTTTCTCGTCCGCGTCCGGCGCGCGCCGACGGCCGCCGCCCCGGCCCGGGAATAGGAAATTTCCATGGAATTCAATCTCACCACGCCCGCCGTTTTGTTCCCGGCCCTCTCGCTTTTGCTCCTGGCCTACACCAATCGTTTTCTCGCGCTGGCCAGCGTGATCCGCACGCTGCACGCCGAGCACAAGGCTGCGCCTGCCCCGGCCTATCTGGGCCAGATCGAGAATTTGCGCTGGCGGATCCGGCTCGTGCGCAACATGCAATTTTGCGGGGTCTTGAGCCTTCTCTTGTGCACCGTCTGCATGTTCCTCCTTTTTTGCGGGCTGGTCCTTCCGGCGGAAATCATTTTCACCGCCAGCCTGCTCGTCATGATTATTTCCCTGATTTTTTCCCTGGTCGAAATTCAAAGCTCCGTTCGCGCGCTCGATCTGCATCTGCGGGACATCGAGTTTCCCGAGCGGATGGGGAAGGAGTGAGAGTCGGGTCGACGGGACAGCTCCTCAAGATGTGCTAGCTTGAAAGCATGAACGCAGGTTCTCCAGAAATGCAGGAAGTCCCGGTCGATGTCTTGCCGCCCCTGCCGAAGGAAGCGCCTTTGCCGCCGCCGCCGGTGAACAATCCCGTCCCCTTCGCGGGCCTGCGCACGTTTTATCATCCGGCCAGCGGCGTGGTGATCCTCGGCATCGACGTGCTCGTCTTTGGCCCCGAAATGCTCTCGGGTTTTCTCGATTTACCGATCATGTGCGTGCTCGCTTTTCTGGCGACATTTCCGCTCGTCTACCTGATCCAGTGGAAGTGGGCGAAGGACACCATGGCGGCCTCCTTCGGCAAGGCCTTCCTGGGCGCATTCCTGGCTGGATTGCCTTTTTCGATCGCGGGCACGGTGCTGGGCGCGGCGGTCATCGCCCTTTCCGGTTTGCCGCATCATCCCGTCGACATGGTCAAAAAGCTGGCGTCGCAGGGAACGACGAAAGGGTAGCCATCACACTCCGCGCGACCGGCGCCTTTATCCGCGCAGCACGCCATCGGCGTCCAACGCCGGCACGATCGAAAACAGATTCAGTTGCGCGCAATAAGGCACGTCCTTCTCCATTCCCACCTTGAGCAATTCCCGGCCCGCCGCGCTTGCGAGCAAGGCCTCCGTCAAATCCCTTCGGACGGAGCGATAAAGCGAAACCAGGGCGTGCTCCCGGTCCAACGCCTGCGCCAGCGCGCCCGCCACGACGGCATCGTCCACGCCGAACTCGCCGTCATGTCCGGCGCACACGATGATCCAGGGCGGTCCGATTTCCCGCAACCGCGCCGCCGCCGCATCGAGATTGAGCAGGCTCGCCGTGAACACTGCCCGCGCGCCCCGGCAGGCGGCCATCGCCTGCGTGCCGTTGGTTGTCGTGAGGATGATGGGCCGTCCCTGCGCGCGCTCGGTCGCGAAGTCCTCCGGCGAATTGCCCAGGTCAAACCCGGGCAGGGCCCGCCCGCCGCGTTCACCTGCCAGCAGCGCCTCGGGATTGCGCGCTTTCAGGACGAAAGCGTCGCCCACGTCGGCGACCGGCTGCACCCCCGCCGCGCCATGGGCCAGGGCCGTCACGATGGTCGAAGTGGCTCGGATGACGTCGATTACCGCGCACGCCGAAGCGCGCAAGCGTTCGGCGTCCAGCGCTCTCCACTGGGCGGGCGAAAAGCAAATGTCGAAATCACTCATCGCGATTTCTTAGCCGCGATAAAGCGCCGCGTCGATCACCGACCAGAAGTGAATCAGCCAGCCGAGGCAAAAGAACCAGAGACCGCCCGCCAGCACAAACATGATGAGGGCCATGAAGACGCGTCCCTGCAGCAACTGGCCGAGACCGGGAATGAAGAAACTGCAAAGTGCCGCGATGACGTTGCCCGCTGAACCGGGGCCGGGACCATTTGACATATCTCCTACATAAGATCACAAGGGGATCAAAGTCAAAACGTGCCCACGACCGTGAAATCACTAACGGATAGGTTAGTGTTATCCGGAGGCGAATCGAGAAAGCCTAGGGGATGTCCAAACGTCCTCAGGAAGCCCTGTTTCTTGCCAAAAGACTGCGCGCGCTGCGGAAACAAGCGGGCTTTACCCAGGAGGGCCTCGCGGAGCACGCGGGTATTTCCTACAAGATGTACCAATCGTTCGAGGCGGGACGCAGATGGAACCTGCGAATAAGCACGATCCTTAAGCTGGCCGCGATTCACGGCCTGACCTTATCGAGCTTGTTCTCGGCAAAGACGCCGAGGACCAAACTGAAGAAGGCATGAACATCCACGTGCCCGCGTTCAGCCGGCGCCGGTTCCTGCGGATGCTCGGGCAGGGCGCGCTGCTTGCCGCGCTGCCCGGCCAGCTTTGGGCCGACGAGGCCGATGCCGTCACCATCTCGATTCTCCACACGACCGATTTGCACGGCCACATCCTGCCCAAGGTCGATTACAACGACTGCCCCGACCTGGGAGGCTTGGCCCGTTGCGCCACCCAGATTCGCCAATGGCGGCGGGCGAATGGAAACTCCTTTCATCTCGACATCGGCGACGTTTACCAGGGCACCGAACTGGGCCTGCGCACGCGCGGCGCGACGATGATCCGCTGCCTCAACGCGCTCGCCTGCGACGCGTGGGTCGTGGGCAATCACGAGTTTGACTGGGGCCTGGATGCGTTCGCCGAGTGCGTCGGGCTTTCCTCCATGCCGGTGCTTTCCGGCAACGCGATGGTGGAAGGCAAGCCGGTCGGAAAGCTGGGCGAATCCGCGGGTCCGCTGGCCAAACTCCGGCCATGGCTCCTCAAGGAAGCGGCCGGTTTTCGGCTGGCGATCATCAGCCTGACCACGCCCGCGCTTTCGAGCTGGCTTGCGCCCGAACAACTTCGCGGGTTCGAGGTGCTCGACCCGGTCGAAGCGTTGCGCGCGCTCTTGCGCGAGGTCAGCGCCGAGCAGCCCGACGCCATTCTGCTGGCCGGGCACATGGGCCTCACCCGCCGCGACGATTACGCGAACCGGGTCGGCGCGCTGACCCGCGAGTTTCCTCAACTCGCCGCGTGTCTCGGCGGCCACACGCACCAGAATCACTCCAGCGAAACGGTGAACAACGTTCTCTATACGCAAGCCGATCATTACGGCATTTACACCGGCAAGGTGGATCTCACCTTCGACCGCGCCACCCGCCGGCTGCTCCGGCGCGAGGCTTGCACCGTTCAGATGGATCATCAAATCGCGCTCGATCCGCTCGTGCTCTCGCTGGCCCGTGCCGATCTCGACGCGGCGGACCAGGTGCTGGCGCGCGAGATCGGCGAACTGACCGAGCCGTTCGATGTGGCCTCGGTATTCGGCCGGCCGAGCGAGGTCGAGCGCCTGATCGGCAGCGCGATGATCGCGGCGCTTCGCAAAAAGGGCTTGGAAATCGACGCTGTCGTCCACGGGCTCTTCGACGCCAGGAATCCGCTCGCGGCGGGAACGAAAACGGTGGCGGACGCGTGGGCCGTTCTTCCGTACGAAAACGAGATCGTGACCATCGAGCTGGCGCGCGAAGATTTCCTCGCCCTGGCCCGCGACTTCGGTTCCGGTCGCGAACCCCGAAATCTCATGGGCGTGCGCGTCATCGGTAGCCGGACTGGAAATGCTTGCGAAGTCGAGGACTTGCGCGCCGCCGATGGTTCGCCCCTGCCGGCCAAACCCGCTTATCGCATCGCCCTCAACTCGTACGATTCGCAATCGGGCGGGCAACGCTTCCCGATGGTGGCCAAGCTTGTCGCGCGGGCATCGAGCCGGCGCATCCTGCACCCGATCCAGGTTCGCGAAGCGCTGATCGACTTTTTCCTCGCCCGCCAAAAAGTGGGCAGGGCCTCGCTGCTGGTGTGATCCCTCCCGCCGCCGCACGCGAGCGGGTGATCAGGTGATGAACCGGATCGTGAGGGGGTAGAAATAAAAGCCCCCTTCGGACGCACGGATGGCCGCGACGATCGCGCAAATGAACGACATGAGGCCCAGCCCGATGAAAATCGGAATGCCGATGAGGATAAAGACGAGAGGGATGGCGCAGACGAAATAGATCAGCAGCGAGATATGAAAATTCAGCACTTCCCTGGCATGGGCCGCGACAAGTTCGGACTCTCCCCGCTTCACCAAATAGACGATCAACGGCAGGATGAAACCAACGCCTAGAAAGAGGGAAACGTGGCACAGAATGGCCAGGAGCTTGTCGTTGCCTTGAGTCGGCGCTGGAATCGGCGGCAGGGATGGTGTTTCCATGAAAGCGAGGCCGGCCCGGCGAGTCTTGCGCCGGCGACCAGCGATGATGGGTCGACTCCGCCAGGCCATGCAAGCAATCAATAAGGGAGATTTCTAGACGCGAATTCGATTCGTTGATAACATTTGGAAGCTGCGGGCCCATAGCTCAATGGTCAGAGCAGGGCACTCATAATGCCTTGGTTGCAGGTTCGAATCCTGCTGGGCCCAATCCGGGAGTCCAAGAGGAGGCAGGGGCATGTCTAGCGAGAACCCGACCGTTCCAGATTGGTTCGCCATGACAAATGACGCAATCCGGTTTTTGAGGCCGGCCGCTGAATGTCGAGAGATAACCAGTAGAATACGGCTTGCCCGGGTTTTGGAACGAGGTAAAGTCGAAAACCCGATCTTTTAACCGTGATATTTTGAACAATGGTGACTGAACGCACGATCATTAACTTCCTCATTATTGGGGCGAGTCTTATCCTGGTGCCGTTCGTCGTTTCCTCAACGCTGACGGTTGACTATGCGCCCGTGTTTTTCTTTGGAGGGCTGTTGGCTCTTGTGCTGGCGTTCTTTTTCTTGAAAGAAAAGCTGTCCATATGCCCCCTGCTTGGCGGCGCCGTCGCGGGCAGCGCGAATTTCCTGCCGCTGCCCTTGCAGGCCCAGCATATCGCCTGCATCCTGCTGATTCTTTATTACATTACGGGCTATGTCCTCATCAGGCAAAATCGGATCAAACTGGGAAAGACAAAGATCCTCTGGCCTATTCTGGTCATTACATTGATTATACTTTATCATAATCATAATTTGCACGTCCATGCCCTGGGGGGTAACACGGAGGGAGCAAAACCGGCCATCTTCACTTTCCTGGTTGTTCTCGCCTATTTCTGCGGCATTAATGTGCCGACTCCCTCTGTCGACTTTCTTGGCAAAGTGCCCCTCTGGTACCTCATTATGAGCGCGCTTTCGAGCGTACCTTTCTTCCTTTCCACCTATATTCCCAGTCTTGCGCCATTACTCTATTCCGTTACCAACAGTGTCAATGTGGAGGCCTATGTCAATACGCTGGACATCGCCGGCTCCCAACAAACCACCGGGTTCAGTCGACTAGGCGCCTTTAGCGCGGTGGGAGCCGCGCTTCAACTATACTTGCTTTGCCATTATCCAATTGGATCATGGCTGCGTCCTGAGCGATGGTGGGTGGCCGGTCTCTCGCTCGTTTGTGTGATGCTTACGGTTGCCGGCGGTTATCGGAGCGGCTTTTTTGATTTCTTTTTTCTCACCATGACCGGGGCTTGCTGCTATTACTCGTGGCGCGCTCTCTTCCTGCCTGCGATTCTTTTTATCGGGGGATCCATCATCCTCGTCGCATCGAGCAACCATGTCATCCCTCTGCCGACAAAGTATCTTCCTATAATCGCCCAGAGAACCCTGTCATTCTTGCCCGGCGACTGGGATCCTGAAGCGCTCGAAGCCGCCAAATCATCCAATGAATTCAGAAAAAGTATTATAGATGTTTATATCAAAGAATACATGGCGAAAAGTCCATTGATTGGGAATGGTTTCGATATTAATACGAAGGAATTCGACAACTTTAACGATTCAATGAAAATGGGTGTGGGTGATCCCACTTACCTGCAGGCTAAAACTTTTATCGAGGGCAAAATGTTTCATACTGGCTGGGTAAGTGTCTATGATTGCGTGGGGCTTATCGGCTCCCTGGCCTTTGTCGCCTTGGGATTGAACGCGATTGGTATGGCGGCCCATTTTGTCTTCGGGCCGAAAGCGGACCGCCGATCTTCCCTCTTCCCATGTTATGTCTGGCTCTTCTGTCAGCTTGTGACCCTCATGGTCTCTTATTTTACGGTTTTCGGATCCTTCAATGACACCTTTCAGGGCTTGTGCATTTACGCCATCGTCTTGTCCCATCTCTCCGATATCGAAAATACCACCGAGGTCCCGCTCTCGCTTCTTGAACACAAAGGGCAATTGGAATTCACTGGTTCAAAAGGCGCCGTCTACGGTTATCAATCAAGACTATAGAGGGATCAATCGAACAGATGAACCCCGAACACAGTCTTGATCCCGCGCAGATCGATCCCCATTTGACGGCGGCGGATGCTTGGCGGTGCGGCCTTGATTTGGCGGAGAATTGCCGCAGGATGACTGTCTCCGCGGTTTGGCATTTGCATGGCTGCATGCTCAGGGCCGGAAAAATTTAGCAGTTCAGGGATGAAATCGCTTTGACTTGTGATAATCCAACGGCAACGATCAGGTTAAGGGCGGTGGCCGTTTCGTTGTTGGGCGGCCACGGCATAACCATGATCAGATCGGCGGCAAAAATCTCGGGCTGGCGGCTGGAAATAAAGTCCGGGTCCGCCTCGGTCCGTTGCGACCAATGCCGTTCTTCCAAACAAGGACAAGATGGTTGATTGAAAGGGCCTGGGTATGGATGAGATCGCGAAACCTAATCGCCGGTGCTTATCGGTGATCATGCCGGTTTACAATGAGGCTAAAACCGTGGCCGAGATTGTCCGGCGTGTTTTGCAACAGGATCCTGTCGAGGAGTTGATCATTGTGGACGATTGTTCGAGCGATACGACGCTGGAAGTGCTTCGGAAGCTCGCCTCGGAGGAAAGCCGGATTCGCTTGTTTGGCCATGACGTGAATTGCGGCAAGGGTGCGGCTCTAAGAACGGGCTTCAAGGAGGCCCGGGCGGAGGTGGTAATCATTCAAGATGCCGATTTGGAGTACGATCCGGCCGAATATGGAAGGCTACTCAAACCGATTTTAAACGGCCAGGCCGACGTGGTTTACGGATCGCGCTTTCTAGGGTCGGAAGCGCACCGGGTGCTCTATTATTGGCACTCGGTGGGTAATTACTTCCTTACTCAGATGTCCAACATGGCGACCAATTTGAATCTCACGGACATGGAGACAGGCTTTAAGGCATTTCGCCGGGAAGTGATTCAAAAAATAGATCTGGTGGAAAACCGATTTGGGTTTGAGCCTGAAGTCACCGCCAAATTGGCCAGGTTCGCGCCGAGATTGCGCATTTACGAAGTGGCGGTCTCATACTATGGACGCACTTATGAAGAGGGGAAAAAGATCGGTTGGCGGGACGGCGTCAGCGCGCTCATTTCCATACTTAAATATAACCTTTTCACGTGATGGAATGGCCCATGGATCCGCGGGATGTTCGCAAGGAGCCTCGTCAAAACCGGGCAGCTTCCTGAAGGCGCCATGGCTTGCAAAAGAAAAGGGGTTTCCCTGGATTGGCTGGCGCTGTGGATCCTTTTCTCCGCGTGGTCCTCACTATCCGGCTGGTGTTTGTCCGCCATCGACTGGTTAAACCCGGCGGGGACAGCCTTCTCTTATTCACTTTTTCTTGGAGGCTTATTCCTATTTCGTTCCCACGTTCAACGCGAGGGCGGGCTGGCGGGGTGGAATATGCTTCGTTCACGCTATTTAGCACCCAAGCTCTGGCTCTTCCTCGCGGTTTTCGCTCTCCTTGGAGGGATTTTTTATTCTCCCAATAATTATGACTATCTGACCTATCGATTTGCCCGGCTGCTCTATTGGAGTTGGGAGCAAGCCTGGAGCTGGATCCCGACAGTCAACGGTCGAATGAATTATAGCGGCACGGGATTTGAATGGCTCATGGCCCCCTTATTCATCGTCTTCAAGACGGACCGGCTTTTCTTTCTCATCAATTTCATACCCTATCTCTTGCTGCCGGGAGTCATTTTTTCCGTCTTCTCCCGCCTCGGCATCAGCAAGAGGATCAGCTGGTGGTGGATGTGGGTCTTGCCGTGCGGTTATTGCTACATTCTTCAGGCTGCCAGCGTCGGGAACGACTCCTTTGCCGCCGTCTACTTTCTTGCCTCCCTCCATTACCTCTTGCGGACGGAAGCCTCTGCTTCGGTTAAAAACGTGACCCTTTCATGCCTGGCCATTGGCTTGATGACTGGAGCAAAAGCTTGCAACCTTCCCTTGGTCCTGCCATGGATGACCGTTCTTTTCTTCCAGCGGGCACATCTTCTTGAAAAAATCAGGCCCGCGATGATCGCGATGGTCCTGATGGTTGCCGCCGCCGTTTCCTTTCTGCCCACAGCGCTGCTGAATATTCATTTTACCGGCGACTATGCCGGCGATCCCAGTAACAGCGGAAAAATGAAGGTGAGCAACCCAGTCATTGGCGTGCTGGGCAATTCCCTTCAGCTTGCAAAGGACAATCTGACGCCCCCGCTTATGCCCATCGCCATAGACTGGGAGCCCCTGTTGCCCTCCTATCTGAACGCGGAGCTGCTCCGTGGTTTTCCACGACTCGATCTGTACGCGGGAGAATTGCAAATCGAAGAGGGAGCCGGCCTGGGTCTTGGAATCGTTCTGTTCGCCAGTCTGTTTATCGTCGTGGGGATGGGGGCCCAAATTGCAGACGCAAGCCTGATCGTGCCTCGAAATAGCCAGGCGTTGGCGGTGGTCGGCGCCGGCGCGGTCGCCGGGTTGGTTTACATGTCGAAAATGGGCAGCGAATCAACCTCCCGGCTGGTCGCGGCTTACTATCCGGTGCTCATCGCGGGCATCCTGGTGATGGTCTCGCTTGACGGGCGGATTGTTCGCCGCCGCGTGTTTAAATGGGCCGGTTTCATCGCGATGCTGAGCGCGATTCCCCTGGTTATCCTATGCCCGGCGCGCCCCTTGTTTCCGGTGCAGGCTGTTTCCAACCTCATGACAAGAAGTCATGTCCCCAGTGGGATTGTCGTGAGATACAACCTGGTTTACGGCGTCTACGCCACGCGCTCCGATGCCTTCAAGGAATTGACCGCATCAATTCCGCCGAGCGAGCGAGCGATCGGTTTCTTGCAGGCCGGAAACGACCCCGTGGCGCCTCTCTGGCGTCCTTTTGGAACGAGGAAGGTTATCGAGGTGACGCCGAAGGATTCGATGGAGCAGGTGAAGGCGCGGGAAATTCATTTCGTGGTCGTCAGTCAGGACGGCTTGTCGCTTCGCTATCACATGACCA
The DNA here is from genome assembly GCA_963702985.1 of uncultured Verrucomicrobiae bacterium. Classification (GTDB taxonomy): domain Bacteria; phylum Verrucomicrobiota; class Verrucomicrobiia; order Methylacidiphilales; family UBA1321; genus JABDGH01. The sequence goes on along the minus strand of OY969777.1, from coordinate 1,709,147 downwards.
TCGACTCGTTGTTGTCAAAATGGCCGGCTTCTCTCGTGGCGGAGAAAAGTTTGGTTCTAACAGCCCACAGAGGTCCGAAAACATGGTATTTGCTCAAGCTGTAAATGGGATGGAACAGGCCATGGCCGTTTCGATGGACAGGTTGCGAAAAAACCTTTTGAATGACAGCCTCAAATGCTGATGTAATTGGTCGAGAACAACCACCGAGACTTTTCCCAAATGTTGTCCCGCCAGCACAATTTTTATCAGCAGTTTCTTCAACTGACCGACGCCGTGGTGATCGGCGCCTCGCTCTGGACAGCCCACGCCTTGCGTTTCTATATTCTTAATCGACTGGTTTGGTTTGACGATTTCCCCCTGGCGCCTCAGTTCGCCAATTGTTATTGGATGATCGCCCTCGCCCTTCCCTTGGGACCGCTTGTGCTCGAGTACATGGGCTTTTATCAGATTCAGCCTCCGATCGGCTGGCTGAGATCTGTTGGGCGGATCGCATGGGCCCTTTTTCTGGTGCTCGTGGCCATATTTACCTGCGTGATCATTTTTCGCATCCCGCAGGGCACCATCAGCCGTACAGCCATGGGGCTCTTCTTCCTTCTTGCGATGGGGCTGCTCACGATACGATCCGTCCTTTTTCGCCTCTGGCTCAAGCAACGGGGCGCCCGGGTGCACCTGCGCCAATACATCCTGCTTTGCGGCTTGCGGAAGGACCGCGAACACTGGAAGCAACGGTTCTTGTCGCAACCGGGCAAGAATTTTGAAATCAAAGCGGAGTTTGATCTTCGTGAGGAAGGGCTTGAAGGCTTCATCGAGACGTTGCATGACGAAATGGTCGATATCGTCGTCTTCAGCCTCGAGGAGAATATCATGCCGCGAATTCGCGAAGCGCTATTGGCCTGCGAAGCCGAAGGCATCGAGGCATGGGTTTCCGCTGATTTTATCCAAACGCTTTTCACCCGGGTCCAGTTCGATCAATTTGCCGGGCAGCCGTTGTTGATCTACCGCACAACACCGACCATCTCCTGGGAGCTGGTCGCCAAGCGGATCATCGACGTGCTGGGATCTTTTTCCCTTCTCGTCTTGACCTCGCCGTTCATCTTGATCATCGCGATTCTTGTCCGGTGGACCTCGCCCGGCCCGGTCATTTTCTGGCAAAATCGCAGCGGTCTGCACGGCCGTCCGTTCCGCATGTATAAATTCCGCAGCATGGTGACCAACGCGGAGCAGGCGCGCGCGGAACTGGAGAGCCTCAACGAAATGTCAGGGCCGGTTTTCAAGGTCAAGAATGATCCGCGAGTCACTCCGTTGGGATACTGGCTGCGCCGCACAAGCATGGATGAATTGCCCCAGCTCTGGAATGTCCTGCGCGGGGAGATGAGCATCGTCGGGCCGCGTCCGCTCCCGCTTTACGAAACGGCCAATTTTGGAGACATCAGCCAGCGCCGCCGCATGAGCGTGCGTCCGGGGCTGACTTGCCTGTGGCAGGTGCGCGGACGCAATCAAATCACCGATTTCGAGGACTGGGTGCGCCTCGATTTGGAATACATCGATCGCTGGACCCTCTGGCTCGACATCGAGATTCTCCTGCGCACCGTGCCCGTCGTCCTCTTCGGCTGGGGCGCCAAGTAGGACGCTTTGCCGTCCCGCCCTGCCAAACGGATGGATCAGTTCCTCCCACGCTCATCCCGCCGGCCTTGGCTGGCCTTTGGCCCACGCGGACTGCCGGATAGCTTCCCGCAACCTCGCGTATCGGCCGCGCAACGCCCACAACGCCGCAAGCTGGCTTTTCGCTTTTTCAAATTCCAGGACCGCCAGGCAACCCTCGGCTTGCCGAAAGCATGCTTTCGGATGGGATATGATAACGCCGACAAATTGCCGGAGAGTTTTCAATAGCTGAAAGAGCCAGGTCTTTTTCCAAGCGGGATAAACGTCAAACGGAGGGCCGTTCAGGGCGGAGAGGTAAAGCGTGAAAAGCGTCGAGGATTCCCCCATCCCGCGCATGAGGCCCAGCGCATAGTCCCACTGCAACCGCGCTTTCGGAATGAAGTGGCGCAGCACGAGGTCGTCGTCATACCAAAATCGCCGGCCCGCGGCACGCAGCGCAAAACAAAGCTCGGTATCTTCGCCCGCCAGGAGGCGGTTTCCCTTTCGTCCGCTCATCATGAAGACGAAGCCATCCTTGAGCAATTTTTGCACGGCAGCGGCGCGCAGGTTTAACCCCGCTCCACAAAGCAGCGTCCCCGAAGTGTTCGTGATATCGCCGCTTTGGATATGCTGCCGCCCCACGGCATAATTTCCCCGGAGCGATTCAAACCAAGCTGGTGGCGTTATCTCGCAGGCAGCTTCGATTCTCCCCCCGCAGGCGCCAATTTCAGGATGATTCGCGAAAATGGCGTTCACGCGCTCGATCCAGTCCGTCGAGGCCCAGTTGTCGTCGTCGATAAAGCTGATGATTTCATGCCGCGCCTCCTCGACGCCCCTGATGCGGGCATGGCTGAGCCCGGCCTGGGGTTCGGAAACGACGCGCAGAGGCGCCGGGGCGGGCGAGGGCCAGCAGCGCGCGGCGGTCTCCGCGGTATCATCTGTCGATGCATTATCGACCACCACGATCTCCCACGGAATGTCTTTTGGAACCTGCTGCGCGGCCATGTGCCGCAGCGTTTCCGGGAGCCGCTTCGCGCTGTTATGACAGCAAATAACCACAGACACTCCGCCGTTCATGGCGACAACCTCTCAAACGATTCCATCCGGCGCACAAGAGGCAGCATCACCTCAAGGGCGTCTCCGGCGGGCAGGGGAATGATCGAGTTGGTCTGGTCCGTCTTCGTGCGCGGAAGGCGTTCCACGATGATTTCGAGTTTTTTGGAATTTTGGTTGTAGAAGGAGCACAACTCTTCGCCGAGGCGCTTGGCCATGATGTACTCCTCCATCTTGTCCATGCCTTCGGTCACCATGACGCTCGACGGATAGAAGACGCGGAGTTTCGCGGGCCACGCCTCCGCCGCCACGTCGATCAGCCGGCCAAATGAGGTGACATAAATTTCGTTGAACCGGCGGAGCATGTCATGGCTGAAAAAGCCGCGCTGGCGCCCGGGAATTTTTGGCGTGGCGAAATAGTAAAGGGATCGCAGGCCTTTCCTGCTTTTGGCCAGCCGCCGGATGGCTTGGCGGCAGCTCTCCACGTTGAGCCGCAGCATTTCGCAACGCCCTCCTTTGGATCGGATGTCTTCGACGATTTTTTCGGCGTCCCCGGCCCCATGCTGGCAGGTGATGATCGGCAGGCTGCCGCCGGCCGCGATGATTTTCGCGGTGACTTCACCCAGGCCGCGCGAGCCTCCGACGATCAGAGCGACGCTGTCCGCGAAGCATCCCGGCTCCACCGCGCGCATCACTTCGGCCATGACGGGCTGCGGCTGCGGCGGCGGCCGGAAGAAGACGACGAGTTGGCCCTCGATGCGCGCGCCATGGACGGCCATGGCAACCCGGCTGAAGCGCGCGTCCGTTTCCTCCACGCGATAATGCAGCCCGTCCGAGGCGTCCGTTCCGTCGTAGCGAACGGCGGCCTTGGCGAAAAGGGAGTGCAAGCCGGGGCAATGCATCCCCACCAGCCGGCTCAGCGCCAGCGTCGCGGCCATCCGCCCGGACCCAAGCATGGCCGTGGTCAGGGGGAACAGTTGGCGGGCCAGGGGCGCGTCGAGGCCGAGAGTCAGGCGGCCCGTCTTGCCGGCGAGCGCCGCAAATGCAAGTTCGGCCACCGAATCTTGCGGCAATGGCGGCAGGCCCCTCTCCTTCGCCGGGGGGATCGTGCCGAACTGGATGGAAATCCGGCAGACGATTTCCCCGGCGATCCGTCCGGTGACGAGGCAGCTCTCGCCGGTGAGTTTGGTGAGATGAAAGGCGACGACATCCCCGACCAAAACGGGTTTCAGGAATTGGGCCTTGAAGCCGGCGATGGCGGGAGCGGAACGGTTCTGCCTGGCGAACCGCGTCAGGAGGGCTTCCATGGCTGCGAGGGCCTGGTGAATGCCGTGGACCGCGCGGCCGCCGACCAGCGTGCGGCGCGCCGCAACCGGGTCGACATGCATGGGATTAAAGTCCCCGGACAAACCGGCGAAAAGCCGCTGAAGGTCCTCGGAATAGCGGCGGCTTTGCAGAATCGTGCCATGGATGTTCCGGCTCATAAAAAGGTGACCTTTTCCTTTTGCGTCGTTCTCGCTTCGGACAGGCGGCGTGGAGCGCATCCTTCCGATTGGAGTTGGACTTTCCCTTCCGGCGGGTAAAAATGCCAGACCAATCGTGGGCCTCCGTTTGATCGGCGATCTTCGACCGGTGCGGGAGAGCCTCGATGGCGGCGCGGATCACACGGCAGGTTTGACTTTATGAATGACAAAGAGATCAAGGCTCTCCTCTTAAGCGGAGAGAGCCGGTTTTGGGACCGGCTGGCGGCTGCCACCCGCGAAGCCTCCGGGTTCGAGGAGCTTTTTGCGCTTTCCTCGTTGCGCAAGAAGGCGCACGCCCGCCAGTTGGCGAGGCCGGGCATGGTTCATGAAAAACTCCGGTTCGCGCTGCTCGGCGGCTACAGCCTCTACCCGTTGCGCGAGTTGCTGGAGCACCTCTGCGAAATGGAGGGATTCCCCTGCGAGTTGTGGCTGGGGGACTTCGACAATTACATCTCCGAAATCATGGACGAAACGGGCGGCCTCTACGCCTTCGCGCCGCGGGTGGCGATGCTTTTGCCCTCGGAGCATCGCTGCAAATATCCCGGCAAACTCACCGATCCGCGGGAAATGCAGAAGGCCGAGGCGGGGAGGGTGGTCGACTCGCTGCTGGAACTGGTACGCACGCTCCACGAGAACACCCGCGCCGAGGTGATCGTCGCGAATTTCATGCTGCCCGCGCGGCACGATTTGGGCGCCTACCGATCGAGAACGCTGGGGTCGGACTGGAGTTTCCGCAAATGGGTCAATCTGGAATTGGGTCTCAACGCGCCGCCCTACCTCCATATTTGCGATATGGAATTTCTCGCGCATCGCCACGGCGGGATCCAGGCGCACGATCCGCGCGGGTGGTTCGAGAGCAAGCAGCCGTGCTCGCCCGCGCTGCTGGCGGATTTGGCCCGCGAGGCCGCGCATCTGATCGGCTCGCTGCGGCGCGCCCCGAAGAAGGTGCTGGTTCTCGATCTGGACAACACGCTCTGGGGCGGCGTGGTCGCGGACGACGGAATCGAGGGCATCGAGGTCGGCGACACGTCGCCGCGGGGCGAAGCGTTCAAGGCTTTTCAAAAATACATCGCCTCGCTCAAGGACCGCGGCACGCTGCTGGCCGTCTGCAGCAAGAACGATCAGGCGAAAGCGGAGGAGGTTTTCGCGAAGCATCCGGAGATGGTTTTGCGCCTGGAGGACTTTGTTTCGTTCAAAGCCAACTGGGAGCCGAAGTCCGAAAACATCCGGCGGATGGCCGCCGAGTTGAATCTCGGGCTTGATAGTTTCGCCTTCGTCGACGACAACCCCGCCGAGATCGAGATTGTGCGGCAGTTCGCGCCGGAAGTCGCCACGATCCTGCTCGGGCCCGACCCCTCCGAATATGTGACGCAGTTGCAGGATTGCCGCCTTTTCGAGCCCCGCAACATCACGGCCGAGGACGCCGAACGCACGGCGGCCTACCATGCCGAGTCCAAACGCAAGGCGCTTTTCGCGACGGTCACCGACATGGGCGCCTACCTGCAATCGTTGGAAATGGAAGCTTCAATCTCCGAATTCGCGCCCATGGATGTTCAGCGTCTCGCGCAACTGATCAACAAAAGCAACCAGTTCAATCTCACGACGCGCCGGCGCACCGAAGCCGATATTTTGGCGCTCATGAGCGACCCGGATTACGTCGCTTTCTCCGTCCGGCTCAAAGACCGCTTCGGCGACCACGGCCTCATTTCCGTTGTGATCGCGAAAAAGGCGGGCGGCACGATGGAAATCGACACGTGGCTGATGAGTTGCCGCGTGCTCAAGCGCCAGGTCGAGGACGAGGCCCTCAACGAACTCGCGCGCATGGCGAAGGCGCGCGGGTGCGCGAAGATCGAGGGCGTTTACCTGCGCACGGCGAAGAACGAGATGGTGCGTGACTTTTACAAAATCATGGGATTCACTTTGACCGCTGAAGAGGAGAACTCGCGCGAGTTCGAACTGGCGCTGGAGAAGTTCGAGCCGCTTCCCACCCGAATCAAGATCACCCGCCGAGCTTATGAATCAAACTGAAGTCATCGCCAAGCTCCAGACGATCTTTGACGACCTGTTCCTGGAACCCGTCCATCTGACCCCAACCATCAGCGCCAAGGACGTGCCGGAATGGGATTCGCTCACGCACATCTCGCTGCTGCTGGCGGTGGAAAAGGCGTTTGCGATCCGCTTTCGCGTCGGTGAAGTGGAGAACGCGCGCAACGTGGGCGAATTCGCCGATTTGATTCTCAAACGGCTCGAGTGATGGACCCGGCGTTTTCCTCCCCCAGGCAGGCCGGGGCGTTTGCGTTGCTGCTGCTGCTGATACTGCTGCTGCCCGTGCTCGTTGGAAAGTCCTTCCTGCCCCCTCGCGAACAACTTTACTGGTTCTTTCCGTTTCACGATCAAATTTTTGAGGAAAAAGGAGAAATCGACATTGCCTTCATGGGTTCCTCCCGCATGGGTTGCGCCATCGATGCTTCTTATGTGCAGCAGAAATTAAGTGACAACCTCGGTCGTCCGGCTGTCGTTCGTTCGCTTACCTGGACGTGGAATGGTTTCGATGCGCTTTACTTCATCGCGCAGGATCTGCTGGAGCACCGGAAAATTCGAATGCTTGTTTTTAACGATTTAAAATTTATCGATGGTCAAGATTTTGCCCACCATCAGGCAATTTATTGGTTCCGATTCGGCGATAACGCTGCGGCGCTCACCGGATTGCCGCTGAAATCAAAAGCTTCGTTTTATGCCACTGCGATTATTGGGATGCCTCAAAATCTCCTTGATCTCGTGCGCTCCAATCTTGCCATAACTCCATCGAATGATGCTCATTGGTACTACTCTTCGACCGAATACATGCCTCACACGACTACCGGGCCCATGGACGCGCGCATCTATTCGGAGGACACAAAGGCGTCTTTCCAATTTTCCAACGCGCCAATCGCGCCGATGCAGCGAATCTTTATCCGCCGGATCGCCTTGCTGGCTCAGCAACATCACACGCAGCTCGTCTTCCTGCACGTGCCGGACTTGGAGGAGCGGGGAGACGCCCTCCTCAAGGAAGAGGACTTTTGGCCGGATGTGTTCCACACCAGCCTGCCCATGGTTGGAATCCCCCCCGCAGTTCTGTTTTCGGGCCTAAGCGACGGAGAGGTTGGTAAACTCTACCACAACCGCGCGCATTTCAACCAAAACGGGCAGCGCTATTTCACGCTGATTGTTACACCGAGTCTGATCCGGATTTATGAAGATCAAATTAAACCTTGAAACCCTCATTTACGTCGTGGTGATTGGGTTGTCATTGACAGCCCTGGCGCTCGCTTTCCTCTGCTATCTGTTCACGGATACGAAGGTCATCTACCAGGGATTTTGATCATGTCGGGATTTTCATCTTTGATTGGCCTTGCCGACCACATACCCAGCTTCGCCCATCAATCGATACCTTACCTGATTACCGCTCGAATAGTCGTCAAATGGTTGAAAGGTGCGGTGAGAGATTTGGCGTTCGCCGCCTTGAATGTGGGCACCCTGTACATGATCTTCTTTCACGGCGCGGACAGCCGCTACGCGCCGACATTCCTGGCTTATCTCGCGCTGGTTGTTTTCCAATACGCCATGCTTCGGGTTTTCGCGGAAAAGGGAGATTGGAAACCGTGGCTCGCCTTCTGCACGCCCATCTTCGCCTTGGTTCTCGTTCGCTATGTTCCGCCATCTCTTTACGCATCGAGTTCCCTTCCTTACGGTCCTTATTTCATCGGCATCTCGTATCTGGCCTTTCGTTGCAGCCATCTGGTGATCGAAGTCCGCAATGGCGCGGTGAAAATGCCCGGCTTCTTCGAGTATCTCAGCTTTTCCTTTTTCGTGCCGACCATGTCCGTCGGCCCGATCAACCCGTACAGCAATTTCCGCCGCGCTTTCGCCGCCGAACCGCCAGTCTTCCCGATTGGCCGCGCGGCCCTGCGCGTCCTCGTCGGGATGGTCAAATACAAGTTCCTGGGAAGCATCTGCTTTCAACTCACCTACTCGAATTTACTCTTGGACGATCACTATCACCACTGGATCGATCTTCCGGTCGCCGTGATCTTTTATTATCTCTTTCTCTACTGCAACTTTTCCGGATTTTGCGATGTAGCAATCGGCTGCGCGGGATTGATCGGCGTTCCCGTGATCGAAAACTTCAACAACCCCTTCGCCGCGCGCAATATGAGGGAGTTCTGGAACCGCTGGCATATTTCCCTCTCCCAATACATGCGCGACGTCTGCTTCTCGCCTCTCTCCAAGTATCTTGCCCGCCTGCTCGGCCCCGCCAACATCAACCACGCCATCGCGCTGACGATCATGGTGGTTTTCCTTTTGATCGGCATCTGGCACGGGACGGGATGGAATTATGTCATGTTCGGATTTCTCAACGGGGTTGGGGTCATCGTCACGCATTACTATACCATCGGCCTCAAAAAGTGGCTGGGGCGCGAGGGCTTCAGGGCCTACAATTCCAATCCCTGGATTCACGCCGTCGCCGTCATGGTCACCTTTTGTTATTTCGCAACGACCCTCTTTTTCTTCGCGAACACTCCCAAGGAAATGAAGGAAATCTTTTCGATCATGAGATGATTTGTGATACGGGAAAGCCCAGAAACCACTTTCAATCCATGCCGATCATGGCAGCATGCCAGCAGCGTTTCCCGTGATGACAACAACTAAAGTTCCGCGGATTTTGGTGCTGGCGGAATTTGCCCCTGGCGCGCCGGGAGGGGACTGGGTCAACATCAAACAACATTTTCGGGGATTGGATTGGGGCCAGATTTACTGGTGGTCCTTTTCCGACCCGGCGGGCTTTAAATACCGCGACTTTGGCGGCAGGCACACCAGTTGCAAGGTCCCTCCGCGTTTAACGCCGAATCGGAAATTGAAAGGCTTGAAAGGCTGGATTCTCGACACGTTCGTCATTCCATACGCAGCCCGCCATCTCCTGAAGTTCATCCGCTCGGTGGAACCCGATCTCATTTTTCTAATGGCCCGCGGTTGGATGATCCCTCTGGCTCATCGGGTGATGCCGCAAGTCAAGGCTCACTGGCACATGGCGCTCTATGACATGCCGGACGTGGATGGCATGGTCCAGAGATTGGGCCGTCGTCGAACCGACCGCTTCGTGCGCATGACCGAGGCCCTTTACCGGAACGCCTCCAGCCGATCGGTCATCAGTCCGGCCATCGCGGAAGAGATGCGCCTGCGCACGGGCGTGGAATGCTCGAATCTTTTTCGTTGCTCGGTCGAGCCCGAGGCCCTCGCCCGGCTTCGGGAGCCTGCGCCCAAACCCCCGGATGATGTCATCCGAATCGGCTACGCCGGGGTGATCATTGCCGAATCCACCTTTGTCCGCCTGGTGAAGGCCCTGCAGACCATCCGTGGACAACTTAGCCGACGGGTCGAGATCCACCTTTACGGAAGCCAACTCTACGCCGACCGCGATTGGTTCGATCCCGACCTTATCATCGAACACGGATTTATCAGCGAGGCGGAGTTGGACCGGCATTATCGGGCGGGGACCTGGGGGTTGGCGATCATGCACCTGGAGGACATCGATCCCCGCTATAATCACTTCAGTTTTCCCTGCAAATTCAGCATGTCCCTGGCTTCCGGCCTGCCGCTGATTTGCATCGGCCACCCGCAAAGCCCGCTCGTTGAATTGGCCAGGGGTTATCGGTTGGGAATCCTATTAACGGACAACGATACGGCTACAATGGCCGAAAACCTGCGCCTGGGTCTGGAGGATTTTTCCCGCTTCGATGAATACCGGGCCGAAATCCTTCGCTGCGCCGAAACCGAATTCAATGCGCAACGCAACCGTCAAAAACTGCACCAACTGCTCGGCGCCTCGCGTGCCCCTCTTTGATGGCCTTTCCGGGAGCGCGGCAATAACGAGGCTTTATCGTCCGGGGTCCAAAATCGGCCGCCTTCAAATCCTGTTAATCCTGTCAAAAAGCCCCCCCTGCTTTTTGGCAAGCGCCCCCAAACGTGATAAATTGTTGGTTTATGGCCATCGAGGAAATCCGGATCGGCGGGGCACGACAGCACAACCTGAAGAACGTGTCGTTGGCCCTCCCGCGCAACAAGCTTGTCGTGTTCACCGGCGTCAGCGGTTCGGGCAAATCGTCGCTCGCCTTCGACACGCTCTACGCCGAGGGCCAGCGCCGCTACGTCGAAAGCCTCTCCACCTACGCGAGGCAATATCTCGAGCAAATGGAGAAGCCCGACGTCGATTTCATCGAGGGGCTTTCCCCCGCCATCGCCATCGAGCAGCGCACCGCCGGGGGCAATCCCCGCTCGACCATCGCCACCACCACCGAAATCCACGATTTCCTGCGGCTCCTCTTCGCCCATCTCGGCCAGCCGCATCATCCCAAAACCGGCAAGCCGCTGCGGCGCTGGTCGGTGCAGCAGATGGTCGACCGCGTGCTCTCCGCGAAGGAAGGCACGCCCATCCAGATTCTCGCCCCGGTGATTCAAAAGCAAAAAGGCGAGTTCCGCGACGTGGTCGAGAAACTGCGCCGCGAGGGATTTGTCCGCGCGCGCTTCGATGGCCGCATCCATGAACTGGAGCAGTCGCCGCGTCTCGACAAGTCGCGCGCCCACACCATCGAGGCGGTGATCGACCGGCTCAAGATCAGCGACTCGATCAAGACCCGCCTGACCGATTCGATCGAGCTTGCCCTGAGAACCGGCAGCGGCGTCGTGACGATTCTCTTCGGCCCGCCCGATGCCATTGCCGAGGAAGTGACCTTGAGCAACCAGAACTACGACCCGGAAACGGGCTATCGTTACGCCGAGATCACCCCGCGCCACTTTTCCTTCAACAGCCCGCAGGGCGCGTGCCCCGTTTGCGACGGACTCGGCACCGAATCGGTTTTCGATCCCGTGCTGCTCATACCCGACGGCTCAATGCCGCTGGACGAAATGCCCGTTGCGCCGTGGCGTCGCGCATCGCCCGCTTTGGCCAAACTTTATCGCGGTCAACTGGCGGCGCTGGCTGCGGCCTACAACGAGCCGATGGCGCGCCCCTACCGCGAGTGCGGCGATGCGTTCCAGCGCGCGCTTCTCGAGGGAACGGGCGACGAGAAAATCAGTTTCACCACGACTCGCAACGGCAAGACCGTCGTGACGGAACGGCCCTTCGAGGGGCTTATCGCCCAACTGACCCGCCTTCACGCCGAGAGCAAAAGCGAATTGACCCGCCACCGGCTTCATCAGTACATGACGCGCATCCCCTGCCGCGCCTGCGGCGGCGCGCGGCTGCGTCCCGAGGTGCTCGCGGTGACGCTCGGCGGGCCGCCTTCCCAAGGTAGGGACGCGAGTCCCTTCGCGTCCGTCGAATTCGTCGGACGGCAGGGGACTGCCGTCCCTACCTCCGGCATTAACATCGCGCAGTTCAGCCATCTTTCCATCATCGCCGCGCAACGCTGGCTGGAAACATGGACGCTGACGCCGCAGGAGGAAAAAATCGGCGGCGAGGTGCGGCGCGAAATCCTGCAACGGCTCGGCTTTCTCAACCAAGTCGGACTCGGTTACCTGACGCTCGACCGCGAAAGCGGCACGCTTTCCGGCGGCGAGGCGCAGCGCATCCGGCTCGCGACGCAAATCGGCTCGAAGCTCACGGGCGTCCTCTACATTCTCGACGAGCCGAGCATCGGCCTGCATCAGCGCGACAACCAGCGGCTGCTCGCGACGCTGCGCGAGTTGCGCGACCTCGGCAACACGGTGATCGTAGTCGAGCACGACGAGGACACCATCCGCGCCGCCGATTACCTTGTCGATCTCGGCCCCCACGCCGGCTTGCGCGGCGGGCAAATCGTGGCGGCGGGCACGGTCGCGGAAGTGCTGGCCAATCCGAAATCGCTGACCGGCCAATTCCTCAACGGCACGCAGTCGATCCGCGTTCCCAAGACGCGCCTGCCAACGAACAACGGCTTTGTGCGCGTGATCAACGCGCGGGAAAATAATCTGCGCAACGTCACGGTCGGATTTCCCGTCGGCCTGATGACCTGCGTCACCGGCGTGAGCGGCTCGGGCAAGAGCACGCTGGTCAACGACGTGCTCTGCCGCGCGCTGTTCCGGTATTTCTACCACTCGAAGGACGCGCCGGGCGCGCACGACGGCATCGACGGGCTCGACCTCATCGACAAGGCCATTGTCATCGACCAGACGCCGATCGGGCGCACGCCCCGCTCCAACCCGCTCACCTACACGGGCGCATTCAATTCCATCCGCGATCTCTTCGCGCAGCTGCCCTCGTCGCGCGTGCGCGGCTACGGGCCGGGCCGGTTCAGCTTCAACGTGAAGGGCGGACGCTGCGAGCACTGCGAAGGCGACGGCGTGATCAAGATCGAGATGAATTTCCTGCCGCCGGTTTATGTCACCTGCGAGGCGTGCGGCGGGCGCCGGTTCAATCGCGAAACGCTCGAGATCACCTACAAGGGCCTCAACATCGCCGACATCATGCAGATGACCGTCGACGACGGCCTCAACTTTTTCCGCAACGTGCCCGCCGCCGCGGACAAGCTCGAGGCGCTGGCCGCGGTGGGACTTGGCTATTTGCATCTGGGCCAGCAGGCCACCACGCTTTCAGGCGGAGAAGCGCAGCGGGTCAAGCTCGCGGCGGAATTGGCGAAGCGGGCCACGGGCCGCACGATGTACATCATGGACGAACCGACGAGCGGCCTCCACTTCGCCGACATCGAGCAGCTTCTCCACGTCCTCTTCAAGCTGCGCAACGCGGGCAACACGCTCGTCATCATTGAGCACCAGCTCGACGTGATCAAATGCGCCGACTACGTCATCGATCTCGGCCCCGAAGGCGGCGAGGGCGGCGGGCAGATCGTCGCCAAGGGCACGCCCGAGTTCGTCGCCGCGCAACCGGCGAGCCATACGGGGCGGTTTCTGCGGAAGGTGCTGGAAAAATGAAGCTATCAGCTATTTTGGGTGGCCCGGACAACTTGTTGTCCGGGTGGCCGAAGGCCACAGGAAGCGATCCCCTTTAGTTGACTGGTGAAGATGGCGATTGAAATGCTGAGAATATTTTTGATCGTGTCTCTGACGGGGATTTTTACGATCCTCCACTTTCTCTATGCTTGGGCCGGGGGCCTTTATTTATACGAACAAAGCGGCGGCATCACGCACAACGGGAAATGGACACGTTATGGGGGCGCACCCTACGCTTGGACCATTCCGATTCAATTACCGGGATGCGCTATTTTGATCGCAGACGAAAATGCACACGGTCGTCACAGTCAAACTGGATGGGGAGGTCTTGGGGTGCTGGTGCTTCTTCTGGGTTCGGTTGCCACTTCTTACGCCATGGCATCCTCAGGTGTCGCTTTGGTCTGGCGTGAGAGATCGGCTTGGGGGCGTTACCGGTGGAAATTAGCGTTGATTATTCTGGGACTGATTTGGATTCCTGTGCCGGAAAGTTTTGCATGGGTCTACCAGCACACGGTGATTTATTAGGCAGGACATAATCGCTTCCTGCGCGCTGCGCGCGCCCGGACAACGAAGTAGTCCGGGCCACCCGAGAGTAACATTCAGAACGCCTGCCGAGGAAGGCATTGACGGGCTGGCAATCTATGATAGATCTTATCTATCATGAAAACCGCGACCGTGGCCGACCTGCGCAATAAATTTCATCGCATTTCCGCGGTGATTGAGAGTGGTGAATCAGTGGAAATCACGAAGCGGGGCCGTCCGTTTGCAAAACTGAGTCCTACGGCTTTTCGCAAACGCAAGCTTGTAAAGCCGGACATCATGGCACGGCTCAAGGAGGTGTGGGGTGATCGTTGCTTTACCGCGGCTGAGGTGAAGGCGATGCGAAACTTCGAGATGGAAGGCGAAGACGGATGATCGCTTATCCTGATACGTCCTTTCTGGTCGCACTCTATCGTCGGCAGGTCAATTCACCGGAGGCCGCCGCGCATTTCCAGGCGATGCCCGAAGCGCTGCACATTAGTTCGCTTTTACTTTTTGAGTTTCGGCAATCGATTCGTCTGCAGGAGTTCCTGCATCGGAGAAATCCCCGGCTGGGATTCGAGCGCGCAACGGGTCAGCGGGCTTTGGCTGACATGCAATCGGACATGGCTTCGGGAGTGGTCGTTTTGACGGCTGCAGACTGGACTGACGTGATTCAGATCGCCGAACGGGTCTCCAATCAGCATACGCCTCGGGAGGGTTACCGCAGCTTTGACATCCTGAATGTGGCGACGGCGCTGCATTTTGGCGCGTCGGAATTTCTGACGTTCGACGCTAATCAAAAGAAATTGGCGAAAGCCGAGGGTTTGAAAGTTCCCTTGTAAACTCAGAACGACCGCGTCACCGGCGCGTCTTTCTCGAAGCGCATTTTGTGCAGCGGGGCCAGCGCGATGTAGTGGTCGGCCCAGGTGCGGATGCCGGCGATTTCCCCGGGGCTTAACGCCCGCACCACTTTCGCGGGCGTGCCCATGACGAGCGAGCCGGGCGGAATGCGCGTGCCCTTGGTGACCAGCGCGTGCGCGCCGATGATGCTCCCCGTGCCGATGACCGCGCCGTCGAGGATCGTCGCGCCCATGCCGATGAGGCACTCGTCTTCCACCGTGCAGGCGTGCAGGATCGCGCGATGGCCGACGGTCACCAGCTTGCCGACGCGCGTCGGCAGATCGTCCGCGAGATGGACGATGCTCCCGTCCTGGATGTTCGAGCCTTCGCCGATCTCGATGAAATTGATGTCGCCGCGCAGGACGCTCATGGGCCAGACGCTGCTGTGCGCGGCGAGCCGCACGTCGCCGATCACGACCGCCTGCGGGGCCACATAAGCGGCCGGGTCGATCTGCGGCTGAACAAAAAGGAAGCGCGCGCGTTCGGTCGGATCCATGGCGACATTCTCACGCCGCTTCGTTTTTTTGTCCAGTTCACGCTCGGATTTGCTATAGAGAGTGTATGGGCATTTTCACATCCGGAAAAAAAATCGCGCTCGGCGCCGCCCTCCTGGCGTGGCCCGTGATGGCGCAGGCCAATATCGGCGACACGCTCCCGGAATTGCGCGCGCGGTACGGCTCGGCCAAGGACATGGGCGGCCAGATGCTTTTTGAAGTGCGCCTGGTTGACGGGCGGATTGTGCCGGCCCGCGGTGCGGCCAACGCGCAGGACCACTTTACAATCACGGTCTATTTTGATGGCGTCCATTCTGCGATGGAGGTTTTTACGCGCAATACCAGCGATCCCGTCAAGGCGACCCTGACTCAATCCGACATCGACGCCATTCTGGCCGAGGCCGACGAGGGTCAGGCGTGGAACCCGGTCCAGCTTCCCAGCGGCAGGCCGACGTGGGTGCGGTCCGACAACAAACTCATTGCCAAATTCAGTCCCAATAAGAGCGGCAAACTAGATGATGCCTCCGTGCTGGTGATCATGCTGAATAGCAAATAGGGGCGGGCCGAATGGCCGCTCCAAAAACACGTGTGCCTGCTCAAACGCTCATCATCGGATGCGGTTACATCGGCCTGCCGCTGGCGCTTCGACTCAAGAAAGCGGGTCATGAAATCAGCGCCTGGGTCCGGTCCGCCGCCAGCGCCGAATCGCTGGCCCCCCATCATTTTCACCGCGTTATTTCCGGAAGCGCCGCCGATCCCCGCGTTTGGGACGCCGTCAGCGAAGACCACGACCTCGTGATTCATTGCGCTTCTTCGGGGCGCGGCGGCGCGGCGGCTTACGAAGAAGTTTTTCTGCGCGGCGCGAGGATGGTGGGCGAACGGCAGCCGCGCGCGAGGAAATTTTTTGTTTCATCCACGTCGGTTTACGGGCAGACCCAGGGCGAAGTCGTGACCGAGAAATCTCCGGCCGAACCGGACACGGCCACGGGCCGCATTTTACGCCAGGCGGAGCGGGCGGCGCTGGCTTCCGGCGCGACGGTGGCGCGCCCGACCGGAATTTACGGGCCGGGCCGGGGCGTTCTATTCGAAAGGCTTCGCCGTGGCGAGGCGCTCATCGAAGGCGACGGCTTGCGCTGGATCAACCAGATTCATCAGCGCGATCTCGTGGCCGCGCTGGCGCATCTCATCGAGGGGGGCGAGCCGGGCGAAATCTACAATGCCACCGATGACACGCCGGTGACGCAGCTCGATTTCTTTGCGTGGTGCAGCGGGTTCCTGCGCCAGCCGATGCCGGCCCACGGACCTGTGAACACGGAGCGCAAACGGGGTCTTACCAACAAGCGCGTCTCGAATGCGAAGCTGCGCGCGACGGGCTGGTCGCCGATCTATCCGAGCTTTCGCGAGGGGTTGATGGCGGACGAAAATCGGGAAGGAAATATTACCTCTTGACTGAGGAATATATTCCTTTTAAATTCAATCATGCCCAGGATTGACAACGACGTTCAGGATTTTCTTGACGTGGCCCAAGGGCCCGTCGCGCCCCAGATTTCCCTTATTCACGAAGGAATCCCGCGTTCGCTCTTTACGAAAATGGCCACGCATTTGGGCATGCCTCAAAAAGGCCTCGCGCAGACCCTGAATCTCAATGATAGAACGCTGCGCAACCGTTCCGCCCGTCAACGTTTAACCGAAGCTGAATCGGAAAAATCGCTTCGCGTGGCCCGGATCTATGCGAGGGCCATCGGTGCGCTGGGCAGTGATGACCGGGCCAGAAAGTGGATCGTCTCGCCGATAAAATCGCTCGGAAATCGCCGCCCGATCGATTTTCTTGAGACAGACGTGGGGACGCAGGAAGTCATGAATGTTTTGAACGCGATCGAGTGGGGCGTCTATCTTTGAAATTGTTCCGCCTGGCTTCATCTCAACGAGGCAGTGCCGCGGAAGCGTTTAGCGGCAGAGGGGGGCTTTTCGCGGCAGGCCGGTGGAATTCTGTCGGGGGCCTCGTAACTTATGCCTCCGCCTCGGTTTCCTTGGCCTACCTGGAAATATTGGCTCATTTAGGCGCCAGTGGTCCTTCTGAAGATCTCGTCCTCTTTGAAATCGAGATTCCGAATGGCCTGATCGAAATCCACCCGGATTCATCGCTTCCCGACGGGTGGGATTGCCGGCCTCCGGGTCCTTCGTCAAGGGCGATAGGAGATCGCTGGCTGGTCGAAAAGCGTTCCGTGGCTTTGCTTGTTCCCAGCGTCATCGTCCCCCAGGAGCGCAATGCGCTCATCAATCCGCTTCATCCGAAGTTTAATCCTGGCTGGGTCAAAGGCCCAATCCCCTTTCAGCATGATCCTCGTTTAAAACGGAGCTTCAAAGCGAAAACCGCGGTGACACTTCCAGTAAGAAAGAAGCAAAAAAATAGGATCAAGAATCCTCCCTATTCCCCCAAATAAGCCTGCCGCACTTCGTCGCTGGCGAGAAGCTCCGCGCCGGTGCCGGTGAGCTGGTTTCTTCCCGTCACGATGACGTAGGCGCGGTGGGCGATCAGCAGCGCCTGCCGCGCGTTTTGCTCGACGAGCAGGATGGGGATGCCTTTCTGGTTGATGCGGCGGATGATCTCGAATATCCGCGCCACGATCTGCGGGGCGAGGCCGAGAGACGGCTCGTCGAGCATGAGCAACTCGGGTTCGCCCATCAACGCGCGGCCGATGGCGAGCATCTGCTGTTCGCCGCCGGAGAGCGTGCCGCCGAGCTGCTTGCGACGCTCGGCCAGCAGCGGAAAGTAGCCGAAAATTTCCTCCAGCTTCGCCGCGTTGCGGCTGGCCGAAAGCAGAAAGCCGCCGCTGATCAAATTCTCCAGCACGGTCAGGCGCGGGAAAATGTGACGGCCTTCGGGGCAGAGACAGATGCCCTTCCGCAGCACGGCATCCGCCTTCCCGGCCGGCAGCGGCGCGCCCTGCCAGGTGATTTCTCCGCCGCGCACGGGCACCACTCCCGCGATGGTGAGGAGCGTCGTGCTTTTGCCCGCGCCGTTCGCTCCGAGAAGCGCGACGATTTCCCCCGCGCCGACTTCGAGCGTCAGGCTTTTCAGCACTTCGATGGCGCCATAACCGGCGTGGATTTTGTCGAGCTTCAGCATGAGAAATCACTCTTATTAACAGGAAAACATGAAAGCATGAAATACATGAAAAAGGCCGAGGGATTTTGACGGAATTACAGAATTACGGAATTTTCGGAATTAACGGAATTAACGGAATTAAAGACAGGGGATTAGACAGAAGGAACATGAAAGACATGAAAAACAGGCCTGATAAAAGGGATTTTTCCCTTTCAGGTAATTCATGTCTCCAATGTCTAAAATTCCGCCTGCCTCCCAATTCCGTTAATTTCGAAAATTCCGTAATTCCGTCAGATTCTACCAGGCTTCTTCTTCGCCCAATCTTTTTGTGTTCGTTTGTGGATAATGAATCCATCAAATTCTAATTTGAAATTTCCTCGCCGAGATAGGCCTTGATCACCTGCGGGTCGTTGCGAACTTTTTCAGGCGCGCCGTGGGCGATCTGCACGCCGTGATCCAGGACCAGGATTTCGTCGGAAATGGACATGACCACTTTCATGTGGTGCTCGATGAGCAGGATGGCCATGCCGCGGTCGCGGATGCGCGAAATGAGCTGCACCATCTCCGCGGCCTCCTGCGGATTCATTCCGGCGGCCGGTTCGTCGAGCAGGAGGATGCGGGGCTTTGTCGCCAGCGCGCGCGCGATTTCCAGGCGGCGTTGCAGACCGTAGGCCAGGTTGCTCGAGACGGCGTCGGCGTGGCGCGCCAGGCCCACGAAGTCCAAAAAGCCGAGCGCCTCGTCGCGGCTCTGTGTTTCCTGGTCGCAAAAATGCTTCGAGCGCAACAGGAGCGGCAGCGGCGAAATCGCCCGGTGCTGAAACTGCGCCACGAGGACGTTTTCGAGCACCGACATCTCCGGGAAGAGCCGGATGTTTTGGAAGGTGCGCGACATGCCCAGCTTGCAGACCTGGTGCGGCGCGCGGCCGGTGATGTCGCGGCCCGCGAGCAAAATGGCCCCGCCGTCGGGACGGTAAATCCCGCTGAGGCAGTTGAAGAAGGTCGTCTTGCCCGCGCCGTTGGGGCCGATGACGCTGACGATCCGGTT
This sequence comes from uncultured Verrucomicrobiae bacterium, assembly GCA_963702985.1. GTDB lineage: Bacteria > Verrucomicrobiota > Verrucomicrobiia > Methylacidiphilales > UBA1321 > JABDGH01. Next base: position 1,689,896 of record OY969777.1, on the reverse strand, counting down.
CGCGCCGACGCGAAGATCGACGTCCTGCACGGCTTTGAGGCCGCCGAAGGTCTTGCTCAGTCCCCGGGTTTCGAGCAGCGGCGTCATTGGTGGAGCATCTCCGTTTTTCTGCGGCGGCTGCCGAGCAGGCCTTGCGGACGGTACAGCATCATCAACACCATCACGCCGCCAAAGAGGAGCAGGCGATAATCGGAAAGATGCTGGAGCGAGTCGCGCACAAACCCCGGCACGATCGCGCTGAGCGCCGGGCTTCCGCTGATCGTGGAGGGCAGGAGCTTCAGGTATTCGGGCACGAGATAGAGCAGCGCCGCGCCCAGGAGCGCGCCGTAGCTGTTGCCGAGGCCGCCGAGGATGACCATGGCGAGCACCATGATCGATTGTTGAAACGCGCAGATGTCGGGGCTGACAAATCCGTCCTTCGCGCCGTAGAGCACGCCCGCCACCGCCGCGATGGCCGCGCTCAGCGAAAAAGCGAGCAGCTTCATCTGCACCACCGGCACGCCCACTGCCGCCGCCGCGACTTCGTTTTCGCGGATGGCCATCCAGGCGCGGCCCACCGGCGAGTGATAGAGCCGCTGTACCAGGAAGACCGCCAGGAACAGGACGAGCGCCGTGACGAGAAAGCTCAACTGGCCGCCGCTCAGGCCGGCGATCCTGCCGAAGGTGGAGTGGCCGCTGAGGATGATGCCCTTGTCGCCGCCCGTGTCGAAGACGTGCGCCAGTTCGCGGAAGAAGGGGCTGGACGCGCTGCCGGCCGTATCGTCGTTGGAAAGATTGCGCATCATTTCCCGGAAAGCCTCGGCGAAACCGAGCGTCACGATGGCGAGATAATCGCCGCGCAGGCGCAGGCACGGAAGGCCGAGCAGATAACCAACCCCGCCGCCGAGTAAGAACGCCAGCGGCGCCGCCATCCACCACGGAAAATAGGGCAGATTCTGCTGGGCGAGGGCAAAGAAGTAAGCGCCGAATCCATAAAACCCGGCGTAACCGAGGACGAGCAGCCCGGTCATGCCGACCGTGATGTTGAGACCCAGCGCGAGCAGCATATAGATGCCGACCGTGGTGAGGAGGCTCATGCTCGACGCGCTGAGAAAGAACGCGCACGACAGGACGAGCGGCATCGTGCCCCATGCCCAATAATGGGTCCAGGCGCGGCCGGTCCGCTGCCACGCGGGATTGGCCGCGAGCGCCTGGTCCCAGCCGAAGCGCTGGTTGGCCTGGATGCCGAGCCAGACGAGAAAGGCGATGACAAAGACCGGGGAAAGATCGCCGAAGAATTGCAGGCCGTGCATCGGCGCCCACGTGACGCCCACCGTGTTGTTGGCGAAATCGGGCGCGAGTTGCAGCCAAAGAAACGGAAACGTGAGGGCCGCGAGACCCAGAATGCCGAGGAGATAGGGACGCCAGCGAGTCATAGCACTTTGAAATAAGCCCCCATATAAACAGCGCTGTCATCCCGAGCTTGTCGAGGGATCAGCCGCCAGAAGTTTGGGCGTAACCCAACGGAGGCTGATCCTTCGACAAGCTCAGGATGACGGGAAGATTGATTTGGAATTTTATTCATAAACGGAATCACACCTTGTCCGCCACGCGCTCGCCGAGCAGGCCGCGCGGGCGCAGCAGGAGCACCAGCATCAGCATCGCGAAGGTGGTCACGTCGTCCCACTCGCTGCCGAAGGCGAGGGTGGTCAGCGCTTCGGTCAGGCCGAGAATCATCGCGCCGAGCACCGCGCCGGGGACGTTGCCGATGCCGCCGAGAATCGCCGCGGTGAAAGCCTTCAGGCCCACGCGGTAGCCCGCGTCGAACACGAGCACGTTGGTGTACATCGCGACCATCACGCCCGCCACCGCCGCCAGCGCCGAACCGAGGATGAACGTGAAGGCGATGATCTTGTCCACCGGGATGCCGACGAGGCTGGCCATGAGCTGGTCCTGCGCCGTCGCGCGCAAGGCGATGCCGAGCCGCGTATGATTGATCAGGAAATACAGCGCGGTCATGATGACCAGGGTCAGTCCGAAAATCGCCAGTTGCAGATAGGTGATGTCCACGCCGGCCAGATGAATATGATGGCTGGTCAGGAAGTCGCTGTAGTACCGGGGAAAATTCACCTTCTCCTTGCTCACGGTGAGGAAAATGAAGTACTGGAGAAAAGTCGAGATGCCGATCGCGCTGGTGAGCGGCGCGAGGACGTGCGCCTTGCGCAGGCGGCGATAGGCGATGCGCTCGTTGGCGTAGCCGTAACCGGCGGAAAAAATCATCGCCAACAGGATGCCCAAGCCGAGGTTGAGCGCGACATGATCGCCCCACGCGACGGACAAGACGCCCATGGCGTAAACGCAGGCGAACATGCCGATCATGAAGACCTCGCCGTGCGCGAAGTTGATCATGCCCAGCACGCCGTAGACCATCGTGTAGCCGAGCGCGACGAGCGCGTAGACGGAGCCGCGCGAGACGCCGTTGATCAGGATTTCCGTCAGGGTCGAGCCGGAACTCATGGGCTGTCGGGCAGCACCTGCAGCTTGCCGTCCTTGATCGTCCACATCACGAAGCCGCTGCCCTTCACGTCGCCCTTCTCGTCGAATTCGATTTTGCCCGAGGATCGTGTCGAAGGAGCGGCTCTTCATCACCGCGGCGACCTTGTCCGCGTCGGTGCTTCGCGCCTGCTGGATGGCGGTCAGCAGGACGTTCGCGGCGTCGTAGCCATAGACGGAATAGGCGCCCTCGTCGTGCCCATACTTCGCCTTGTACTTTTCGAGAAACGGCTGGGCGGCGGGAATCTGGTGATAGTCCTTGCCGAACGAGAGAAAGACATTCGCGGCGGCGCCTCCCACCGTGTTGATGAACGACTGGTCGAAGCAGCCGTCGCCGCTGACGAAGGGAATGTTGACCCCCGCCTGCCGCATTTTCACGCAGAGCGGCCCGCCCTGGCCGTACATGCCCCCCCAGAAAAATCCCTCCGCGCCGGAGCCCTGGATCACGGAGATGTTCGCGCTGAAATCGTTCTCGTCGGTCCCGATGCCCTGGAACATCGTGACCTGGCCGCCCATGCTCTCGAAAGTCTTCTTCACCTCTGTCGCGAGGCCTTCGCCGTAAGCGGTCTTGTTGTGGAGAATCGCGATCTTCTTGAGCTTGAGCACATCGTGCATGAACTTGCCCGCCACGGGGCCCTGCTGATCGTCGCGCCCGCAAATGCGAAACGCGCAGGGGAAGCCCTGCTCGGTGTATTTCGGGTTGGTGGAACCGGGGGTGATCTGAAGGACTTTGCCGTCGTTATAAACAATCGAGGCGGGAATCGTGCAACTGCTGTTGAGATGGCCGAGCACGGCCACCACGCCGTCATCGACCAGGTTATGCGCCACCGTGCTGGCTTTTTGGGGATTGCCCTCGTCGTCGAGCGAGATGGTCTCGATCTGCTTGCCGAGCACGCCACCCTTGGCGTTCCACTCGTCGATGGCGATCTGCGAGCCGTACAGCATCGTCGCGCCGATCTGGGCGTCCGAGCCCGATTGCACCGCGGCCAGCCCGATTTTGATCGTGTCCTTGCCTTTTTGGCAGCCCGCCAGCACCACGCCGATCACCAGCGCCACGGCCAGAGAGAGGAGAATAGGGAGTTTGCGCACGCCTTTGTCTAAGTCACCCGCACCCGCAGGGTCAACTCTTAAAACCGTTTGTCATCCTGAGCTTGTCGAAGGATCAGTTCTGCCTCGATAAAAAACGCAACCGAACTGATCCTTCGACAATTCTTCGACTTCGCTGCGCTTCGCTCAGAATGACGTTTTATTACCGGCGGCTCCGTCGCCGAGAAAAGGCTCAGGATGACGGACTGTCAAATCGCACCAGCGCGTAGTTCCGCTTTCCTTTGCGCAGGAGGATAAACTTGCCGAAGAGAAGATATTCCGCGCCGAGGACGAGCTTGGTGTCGCTGGCGCGGACGTTGTTCACGTTGATGCCGCCCGCCTCGATGTCTTTTCGCGCCTGGCCCTTCGAGGGACTCAGCCCCGCCGCGATCAGGATTTCCACGAGTGCGCCCCCCGGCTGGCCGAGGATGGCGCGCGACAGGCTCACATGCGGCGCCTCGGCGATGACCTCGTCGAATTGCGCCTCGGTGATCCCTTCGAGCGAGCCGCCGAAGAGAATCTCGCTGGCCCGCACCGCGTCCGCCGCCGCGCATTCGCCGTGGACGAGCCGGGTCAATTCGAGGGCCAGTTTCTTATGCGCGTCGCGGCGTTCCGGGGTGGCCTGATGCTGCGCTTCGAGCGCGGCGATGTCTTCCATTGGGAGGAACGTGAAGAACTTGAGAAGCTGGATCACCTGCGCGTCCTCCACCTGGATGAGGAATTGGTAGAAGCGGTAAACGCTCGTCCGCGCGGGCGAGAGCCAGACCGCGCCGCCCTCGGTCTTGCCGAACTTGGTGCCGTCGGTCTTGGTCAGAAGCGGCGTGGTCAGGCCGCACGCGGTGATGTCGCGCTTGCGGCGGATGAGGTCGATCCCCGCCGTGATGTTGCCCCACTGGTCCGCGCCGCCCGCCTGCAAAAGGCAGCCGTTTTTTTCGTGGAGATGGAGAAAGTCATAGGCCTGCAACAGCGAGTAGCTGAACTCGGTGAAGCTGATGCCCGCCGTGCTTTCCATCCGCGATTTCACGCTGTCCTTGGCCATCATGGCGTTGACGGAAAAGTGCTTTCCGACATCGCGCAAAAAATCGAGCACGCTCATCGGACGCACCCAGTCGGCGTTGTTCAGCAGCAGCGCGGGATTCGTCTTGCTCTCGAAATCGAGCAGCCGTCCCAACTGGCCCTCGATGCCCGCGATGTTGGCCTCGAGAATTTCGGGCGAGAGGAGATTGCGCTCGGACGACTTGCCGCTCGGGTCGCCGATCATCCCGGTCGCTCCGCCCGCGACGGCGATGGGCCGATGGCCCGCCAACTGGAACCGGCGCAGAATGAGCAGGCCGATCAAGTGGCCGAGGTGGAGGCTGTCGGCGGTGGGGTCAAAACCGACGTAAAGCGTGACCGGGGCCGCTCCGGGCGCGAGGAGCCGTTCCAATTCGTCGCGATTGGCCATGTCGGCGACGAGCCCGCGCCAGTGAAGGTCCTGAAGGATGGAGAAAGTGGTCATGAAATACGCCTGGATTCGCCTTCGAGGGTGTCTTGCCCAATTGAAACCCTTTTAACAGGAAGACATGAAATCATGAAAACAGGAAGAGAGAAAAGCTGGATCCCCGCCCCCCCCTTCATTTTCATGTCTTCATGCTTTCATGTTTTCCTGTTAAAAAATGTCGCTTGCTTTTAGCAGGCTGAGACGGCCTTTAAAACCCCTCCATGAGGCCGCTCTTGATCTTCGGCGGCATCGGGATATTGACCGTCCGCGTCTCCGCGTTGCCTTGGGAACGGAGGGTCATGGGATAACTCTGGGCTCCATTATCCGCGGCGATTTTTTTGGCGGCGGCATAGGCCGCGGCAAAGACAGCCAAATCGTTTCGGGTGGAAGCTTCGCCGACGGCGGCAATCTCATCCCCCGCCTTGATTCCGGCCTTCTCGGCCTTGCTCTCTTTTTCCACAGCGAGCACCGTCACTTTGCCGTTGGGCAGGCCGACCAGCAGCCCGTCGAAAAAGCTGAAGCGCTCATCATCCAAATCCTGGTCTTTGCCGGTGGGCGAATAGATCAGGTGCATGCGGACGGTGGGATATTGGGCCATGGCCAGGACGAAATTGTTGGCCACCTGCCACACGTTGCGGCGATACCCCTCGATTTCGTGCGCCACTTCGGGAGGCAGCCTGGTTTCACCGCTGCTGCCGGGCGGCGGCCGCGAGTAGGCCTCCTCCATGGTTCCCTTGTGGGCGAGAACCAGGTCGGACGAGCCTTCCGAGCCGAGGCTCAGGATGTACATCACGCGCAGGACCATTCCCGGTTTCAGGACGGTCGCGGGATTGACCAGGACGGGAAACTTCACGGTCACGTCCTTGCCGTTCTGGGCCAGGGGAAAGATCAGGGGAAATTCCGGCCTCATGTGGATCGGCTCATCCTGTCCGCGAAGCGGCGCGAGGTTTGCCAGGACTATCAGGGGCAGCCAAAATCGAATAAACACGGCGCTTAGCTTACGCTGAAACGGGCAGGGGTCAATCTGCTGAAAATTCATTTGGACAGGCTGGACCCGATGGGAGAAAGGCCGAAAGCTTGCCGGCTTCCTCGTTTCCTGATGTGAAAATCAACCCGCAACGCAGCCTTGGCTAATGACGGGATTGGTTCTAGGTTGAGCCGCGTGGCATATCTCGAAAGCAGTTCGCGGGTCGGGCGTTCGCAGGGCGCAAGCATCTTCTGGGGACTCGTCTCCGTCTTTTTCGCCGCCGCCGCCTGTTTCTATTTCTGGAAAAATCACGAGAACGAAACCACCGCCAACGTGATGCGCGACCAGGTGCTGCAGTTGAGGGAGGAAAACGAGGCCTTGAACTCCCAAAAGGAGCACCTCCAGGCCAGCAAGATCGAAGCCGAAAACCAGCTCAAGACCCGCGAGGACCTGGTCCAGGAAAAAGAAACCCAGCTCGCGGCGGAAGAAACCCGCCTGGAAGCGCTCGGGCGCCAATCCCACAATGACTCCCAGCAAAATCAGGCCCAGGCGGCGATGGTCAAAAAATTCAACGACCTGATCCGCAAGCTCGGCAAGGCCGGCCCCGCGGATGTCGTCGAGCGCGGAGGCCGTCCGGTCCTACGCGTTCCCAACCCGGAGCTTTTCGCGCCCGGCGACGCGACGCTCAAACCCGAAGGCAAGGCGTTGCTTAACCAGATCGCCCAGGCTCTCAGCGGACAACTCGATAATTTCGAGCTTCGCGTGGTGAGCTATGCCGACAGCGGTGCGGAAGCCCAGCCGGCCAACGCGCAAAAAACGGATTCCGCCGCCGGTTCCTCCGCCAAGCCGGCCCCCGCCGCCGATTCCAAACCCCGCTATGCCACCAGTTGGGACCTCACGGCCGCCCGCGCGGCCGCCATCGCGCGCTTCTATCGCGACCAGACCTCGGTGCCGTTCCTCAACGTGCTGGTCATCGGCCGGGGCGACTCCGAACCGATCGTTCCCAATGCCGGGGAAGGCCATGCGCGCAATCGCCGCGTCGAAATCACCATGACCCCGCTGCCCGTGCCTTTCCAATCGCCCGACCCGGACCGCGACAAGACCGCAACCCCGGGGCATTAACGGGAACGGAGCTAAAGATGGACGCACCCGACCAGTCCGGTTCGACCGCGCAAGCCCCGGACGCCTATCCGACGAACCGCCAGCGCCGCATCCTCTGGACCGCGCTCACGGCCCTGGCCGTGACCACGCTGCTTGGCGTGGCGGGGGTCGTCTTCTACGGCTTCATCACGTTCCTGAGCTGGTCCTATCCCATCCTGCTGCCCATCGGCCTCGCGGTGATCATCGCCCTGGTGCTCGAGCCCGTCGTCGCGTTCGCGCAAACGCGCGGCCTGAAACGCTCGACGGCCACCCTCCTGGTCTGCCTTCTCGCCGCGATCTGTTTCCTGCTTTTTTGGGCCTTTCTTTTGCCGCCCCTCGTCAGCCAGGCGGGCGGCTTTTTCCAGTCCCTGCCCGGCATGGTGGGCAAAGGCGTGGCCCAATTGGACGCGAGCCTCGCCAGCCCGCCGCAAATCAGCCCGCTCGAACTCCGGCCCAGGACGCCGGCGCCCGAAATGCCCGCGCCGGCAAAGCCGCTCTCCTTCGCCCAGCCCCCCGCCGCTCAAGCCCTGGAACTCCCCCCGGCGGCGCCGGAAGAAGGCAGCCTGGGCAACAATCACGCCGCGATTCAGGCGTGGGTGAAAACCAATCTTCCCTCCATCGAAGAGACCATCCAGAAAAACATCGCCCATCTGGCTTACTCGGCGCTCGGGCCGGTCGGGCAGGCGTTGGGCTTCCTGCTCGGGTTCGGTTTCGTCCCGATCTACGTCTATTATTTTCTCGCCGACCGGGAGCACATCACCCATCACTGGCATGAACTCGTGCCGATGCGCCGGTCCTCGCTGCGGGACGAAGTCGTCTCGGTCCTCGCCGAAATCAACACGTCGCTCGTCTGCTACTTTCGCGGCCAGATCGTCGTCGCGGGCTGCAACGGCATGCTCACCTTTATCGGCCTCTGGGCCATCGGCATCCCCTACAGCCTGGTGCTCGGCATCATCACCGGCGCGCTCAGCATCGTCCCGTTCCTCGGCATCATCGCCAGCATCATTCCCGCCGTGCTGCTCGGCTTTTTGTCGGCGAAGAACGACCCGACGCTCCAGTGGCTGCGCCCCGTGCTGGTGCTCGCGGTCTTTGCCGTGGTGCAGATGACCGAATCGATGTTCATCACCCCGCGCGTGCAAAGCCACAGCACGGGCCTGCATCCGCTGGCCATCATTCTCGGCATTCTTTTCTGGAGCATGCTCCTGCCCGGCCTCCTCGGGCCGATCGTCGCCGTGCCGCTCACCTGCGCCGTGGTTGTCCTGCTGCGCCGTTACGTCTGGCAGGAAAAGAAGACCGAGTGATTTTGACGGAATTATCGGAATTAACGGAATTAACGGAATTAACGGAATTTTTTGAGGATGAAAAACATACCCGTCTTCTCCTATGTCAACCTCAAGAAATAAATGGTCAAGTTCACATTGCTCCAGGTTTTTGTGATTTGGGTCGCAGGTTTTGGGACTGTGTCTTTTATGGCGCGGCGTCCTGTTGCGAAGTGGGTAGATCGTCTTTATCTGCCACACGTGATTAAGTACTACATCATCGCCACTCCCGTCATCCTCCTGGAAGAAGCACTAACCATTGAAGTTCCCTACTTTTGGGGCATCATCCCGATGCTTGCCGCATTCTATGTTTGGTTCTTGCCGCTCTATCTAATCCAACGGGTGACTCGGTGCTCATACGTTCTCGCATCGCTGCTCTTTGGTTCGATGGGTTGCTTTAACGAATTCGTTCTCGTCGGTAGAGCGCGCAACATGGATGGATCGGTTTTTCTCATCATGTGTCCGCTCTGCTTTCTGATCTACGCCGTCATGGCGATACTTCCTTCATACTTCTCGCAAGCAACGGCTAGAAGTGAGAGCAGGGGGCATAATTAAGGTTTTTCTCCCGTCCAAAAATTCCCCTGCCTCCCAATTTCGTAATTTGGAAAATTTGGCAATTTGGTCTGCTTCCTTATTCCGTTAATTCCGAAAATTCCGTAATTCCGTCAAAAACACAGCGCCGTGGATCGAGCGGAGGCAGAACTGATCCTTCGACAAGCTCAGGATGACAAAGGCGCAGGACAAAGCGCGGAAAAAGGGGAAGCGCGGAAAAAGGGACAGGTAATTAAGGCAAAGGACCGTCGCCCGGAGGCCGACGGCTGCCTGGGGCTCCGATGGCGGGCGCAGACCGCCGCAACTGCCGCCGACCGCAGGTCCGACGGCTGCCCCGCAAGGCTTGCTACGCATTGCGAATTTTAACGGAAGCGGCCGCCAGCGCATGGATTCGCCCGGCGAGCTCGGGCGTCGGCGCCTTGTTCGGGCCGAAATCCTCGCCTTTCGCGTAGACGAAGCGCGGGATGATCAGGCACCGGAAATCGAGCATCAGGCTGTTGGCCAGGCCCATGATCGACATGTAGCTCGAGGCCCCGCCGGCCGCGCATAAAAAGCCGACCGTCTTGTTCTCCCAGGCGCTGCCGGTGAGCTCGACGAGGTTTTTCGTGGTGGCGTTCGCGTCGTAATTATAGATCGGCGTGGCGACGACAACCACCCGCGCGGCTTCGACCAGGGCCGACAGCGTCGTGACATGGGGATGCCCGTAGGCGGCCTCGCCGTCGCAGAGCGGCAGCACGTACTCGCGCAAATCGACCAGTTGCTGGGAAACGCCGAGCTTCGCGTAAGCCCCGCGCAGGGTTTCCGCCATCACGCGGCTCAGGCTCGCCGTGCGCAGCGAAGCGGAAATAATGAGGTATTCGGGAGAGGTGGGTGTCGCCATAGGCAAGGTCGCGCCCAGTATCGTCCATCCGTGCGCGCGAGGCAAATCCTTCGCGACAATCCTTCGCGTGTCGCCCGACGCCATTCGGAAGACATCGAAAGAAATCCTCCCCGACAAATGGGGAAAATGAAGCGACTTGGGCCCGGATGCGTCTAACCTCCGCTTATGAGCAGGTACATCAGTATATTTTTGGCGGTCATGGGAGTCGGTTTGGCCGGTTGTTCCCGTCCAACCGAGAATCAGCCCCCTCAACAACAACAGCAATCACCGCCTGCCCAGCAAGAGGCCGCGGCCCAGCCACCGCCCCCCACGGAAACAAGCGTGGCCGCCGAGGCTCCAACTCCGCCCCCGGCCCCACCTCCGGCTCCAGCACCGGCAGCGGAAACGACGGTTGCTCCCTCCAATCCAGTCGCGGAGCAACTTGTCGCTCCAAGTCAGCCGGCGACCGAAGAGCAGGGCGACACCGGGGCTTACGAGACTTTCTATAGTGCGCTCGCGGACCAGGGCGAATGGATCGAGACGCCTGATTATGGTTATGTGTTTCAGCCGGCGGTGCGCGACCCGCAATGGGCTCCCTATTCAAACGGGCATTGGGTCTATACGGACGCGGGCTGGACCTGGGTCTCGAACGAACCCTGGGGATGGGCGACCTATCATTACGGGCGCTGGGCCAACATTGAAGGCACGGGATGGGTCTGGGTGCCGGGAAAACGCTGGGCGCCCGCATGGGTGAGTTGGAGGCATGGCGGTGGCTATTGCGGATGGGCGCCGCTGCCGCCGGAGAGCGCCCATGTGGATGTGCGAATCGGCAACGATTGCGACGTCACCTTTAAAATCGGCGCCGGGTGCTACAACTTCATTCCGCAAAAATTCATGGGAGAGCCGGACTATCGCCCCCATTATGTGAACCACGGCAATAATGTCACGATCGTCCAGCAGACGAAAAACATAACGAATATCACGATCAACAAGACCGTGATCAACAATTATCAGGTGAACGCCGGAACAATCAACAACGTCTCCACGGTCAATAATTTCCACCAGGTGACCGTGCGGGGCCCGTCGTTGCAGGAGATAAGCGCGGCCTCGCGCGCGCCGATCCAACACGTGACGCTGGCCCCTTCGAATCAACGCGGACCCGCCGTGGTGCATGGCAGCACGCTTGCCGTCTTCGCGCCAAATTTGCCGCGGAATGCAGGGCATCCGGCGCAACCCCCCGTCGCAGCCCAGCGGATCAATCAGGTCACGGTGAATCGCGGCGACAATGCGGCCAAGCCTTTGCAGGCAACGCGGACGCTGAGCGCTCCCGCGCCTAATCCGCCGGCCGCGCAGCGGGAGCCGCCTCCTACCGCCGTGCCCCATCCGACAAGCACTCCGGCCCTGCCTCACCCAACCATCGAACCGCACCCTACAACCACTTTGGCCGTGCCTCATCCGACAAGCACTCCGCCTCCTACCGCCGTGCCTCATCCGACAAGCACTCCGGCCCTGCCTCACCCAACCACCGAACCGCACCCTACAACCACTTTGGCCGTGCCTCACCCGACCGCCCAGCCACATCCGGTAAACACTCCGGCCCTGCCTCACCCAATCCAGAACTCCACGCCGATTCCTCAAGAAAAAGCGGCTGCCCCTGCGGGACTGGAGCAGGCAGCGCCTCCCGCGGAACAGAAGCCGAAACCGGCCGCGCCAATCGAACCTACCAAGCCGCCGGAGCCGAAAGTGGAGAATGCGAACCATGCCGCGAGTCCGGCGATAAAGACTCCCGAACCGGAGAAGCCGGTAACGCCAACACGGGAGCCGGCAAAGGCCAATCCCCCGGCACAGCCCAAAAGCTCGGGAGCCCCTCCGAAGAACGTGGTCGTGAAGCCGCCCGGCGAACCGAATAAGGAACAAGCCGAAAAAAAGCCAACCCCGAAAACACCCGCAACGAACGCTCCTCCCGCCGAGCCATCAAGGCCGTAAGAACAAATGACCACGCTTGGACCTTGCCGGGAAGGGTTGCGGCGGCTAACCGTGAAAGTCGTCCCTCGAGCGTGGGATGCCACGTTGCCGTGACGGGAAGAAAGGGAGCCAGTGGCCCATATTTTTAGCTGCCGACTGCGCCATGGGATGACCGGATATTTCAAGTCAAGGACTGCATTTGTCCCATGGCTCAGGTAACCTGTTTCCGATGAAAATCAACCTGACCATTTGCGGTGTTTGTGAACTACCCGAGCAGGAGGGCAAGCGTTGGACGCACGTCATCTCGATCTGGGACAAGGTTTATCTTTACGACACCGCATGTCGTGAAATGGTCAAAAAGATAGCTCCTCGCGCAGAACTGCTTTTCAGCTTTTTTGAGGATACAGTTGAACGCGACCACCCTGATGCCCCTCGTCTGCAAGATGTGAAACGCATCCTGAATTTTACCAGCCAACTCCCCGCCAGGGCCAAGGTCTTGGTCCATTGCCGCGCAGGTGTTTCGCGATCCACGGCCACAGCCTACGCCATTCTCTGCCAGCACACCGCGCCGGGCATGGAGATGGAGAATCTCCTGCACATCGAAACCCTGCGCGATCTCGTCATGCCCAATCGACTCATCATCCAACTCGCCGACAAAGTTCTCAAACGCAAAGGCGCGATGCTCTTGCACCTTCACCGTGATGAATAAAGAACCCCGCCGCAAGCGGCGGGGAATTAACCCGAACGAGATTAAATCGTCCCTTGTGGAATCCTCGTTCAGAGCACTATCATGCAGTTCATGTCTTGTCCCTTGCATATGAATCAACTTCTCATCCTTTCGTTAATGGCCTGTTTGCTTTTTACAACTGACGGGCTTTCAGCGGACGAAGCGCCTGTGACCTCGTCTCCCCCGCCGTTGTCTCCTCCTAACTTTTCGTTGCCCACATTCGATTCTTCCCGACATTACAACGTCATCGATTTTGGAGCCACGGGCAAAGGAATCCAAAATGATACGCCCTCGATCAATAAAGCGATCGAGAAATGCGCCGCTGATGGAGGGGGTTCCGTGGTCTTTCCGGCCGGCATTTACCTTGCGGCTTCGATTCATATTCGCAGTAACGTGCAATTATTACTCGATCCCCAAGCCGTTCTCTTGGCTGCCCCGGAGGGTTTCGATCCTCCCGAGGCAAACCCTTGCGATAAATATCAAGATTTCGGCCACAGCCATTTCCACGATGCCTTTCTCTGGGGAGAAGACGTTGAGAATTTTGCAATCATTGGGGGCACAATAAATGGCCGATCGCTGGCTTTCGGAGATATCAAACCTGGTGGCGCCGATAAGCAAATCTCCATCAAAACCGGAAAAAATATCCTTTTTAAGGATGTGATTCAAAAGAATGGAGGTCACTTTGTCTATTTGCTCAATAACTGTGAAAACGTCACCCTTTCGAATGTGACGATCAAGGGTTCCCGCGACGCCGTTGACCTGATGAGTTGTCGCAATGTTCAGATCTCAGGGTGCCACTTCACGGGGTGCGGGGACGACACAATCGGGGTGAAAAGTGATTATGCCCTGGGCAAGACCCTCAAGAGCGAAAATATCTATGTCTGGGACAGTGTTTTTGAATCCGGGTGCAACGCCCTGCAATTCGGCTCGGAAACGGCAGGCGATTTTCATAACATCAATTTTTGGAATATCACCATCACCCGGTCAGATAAGGCAGGCATCGGCATCACAAGCTGCGACGGCGCCGTCATCGATGGGGTGCAGTATCGCGATATCACCATGCAAAATATCGCCAATCCCATCTATATGCTGGTCATCAATCGATTAAGAACCGGAGATCCGGCGAGAAAAGTGGGGACGATTAAGAATGTGACCATCTCCAATGTCGTCGCCACCCATGTGGTGTCCAGCAGGCACAGCCCTGCCAATCCTTGCACGATCTCAGGCCGACCCGACGCCTTTCTCGAAAATATTACCTTGGATCATGTCACCATTACCTGCAACGGCGGCGGCGCCAAGGAACAAGCTCAGGCGATCCCCCCCTATACGAAGGAATACGCGCCCAAAAGTTTGGGCCCCATGCCCGCCGCCGGCCTCTTCGCCCGAAACGTCAAGGGGCTCCAACTTCGTGACGTCAAATTTGTATATTTAGGCGCGGACGAGAGACCATCCTTGGTGGTTTCCCATGTTGACGGACTGACGCTCGCAAATTTTGTCTCAGGGAAACCCACGGACGAGGGAGCCATGAAATTAGACCAAGTCACTCATCTCACAATTCGATAAGAGCCTTTTGTCCCATCGTCAGGAGGATTGCAAATTTGAGAAATCCGCGAAAAGATCAATTATGAAATTGCAAAACGCCGTTTCCATTCACATTCCCAAGAGAATCTCCCTCTTGATCCTATGCGCCCTGATTTCCCTTTTTGAGCCGGCACTCTGGGCGCAGACTCCTCCCTGGCCCGCTTCTCTCACCCCAGCGGCCCCTCAGGAGCCAAGGATCAACGGCCCCTCGTTATCCGGGGTTCGCCCGGGGTCTCCTTTCATATATACCATCCCAACGACGGGGCTCCGTCCGATGACCTTCTCTGTTGAAGGACTACCCAAGGGGCTGGCGGTAGACCCGAGCACCGGGCATATCACGGGTTCCATTTCCCAGGCGGGTGAATACCCGGTTACCTTGGTGGCTCGCAATAGTCTTGGACAAGCACGACGCGCGTTCCGCATTGTCGTGGGCTCCACCTTTGCACTGACTCCACCAATGGGATGGAACAGCTATAATGTTTGGGATCAAAATATTTCCCAGGAGGTTGCCATCCAATCCGCGAAAGCGATGATCGCGGCCGGACTTGATCAACACGGCTGGACCTATGTCAATATGGACGATGGTTGGCAGGGGGAGCGAGGCGGGCCTAATAACGCGTTGCAGCCGGACACAAAAAAGTTTAGCGACATCAAAAGCATGGTCGACCAGATCCATGCCATGGGCTTGAAGGTCGGTATCTATCACACGCCTTGGATTACTTCCTATGGAGGAATCCATCAATTAGGGCGTCCCGGAGCCAGTTCGGATAATCCTGACGGAAAATGGGTGAATGACAAGAAGCAGCATCGAGTCATTGGAAAGTATTCATTCGTCAAGCAAGACGCTCAACAATTCGCGGAATGGGGTTTCGACTACTTGAAATACGATTGGAATCCGAACCAGGAGCCGGAGACGAAGGAGATGGAAGACGCGCTTCTGGCGACGAACCGGGATATATTTTTCAGCCTCTCCAATAGCATGCGCTATGATCTCGTCGCTACGATTGCTCCGTGCGCGCAATCCTGGCGAACCAGCGGTGACATTACCGATAGTTGGCAAAGTATGACAGGCATCGGCTTTCGTCAGTTGGGGTGGATTCGTTTCCAAAGTCCCGGGCATTTCAATGATCCCGATATGTTGATTGTTGGACAGGTCGGCTGGGGGCATCCCCGCCCCACGCGGCTGACTCCAGATGAGCAGTACTCCCACATTTCCTTGTGGTGCCTGTTATCCGCTCCGTTGCTCATGGGATGCGATTTGACTAAATTGGACCCGTTCACTTTGGGACTCCTGACCAATGACGAAGTCCTTGCGCTGGATCAGGACCCGCTCTGCCAACCTGCGCGATGCCTGAATCCGAAGTCAGATCTCAAGGTGTATGAAAAAGATTTGGAGGATGGCGCCAAGGCGATTGGACTGTTCAACACCAGTCCGGGCACGGCCACGATGTCGGTTGCATGGGCGGATGCGGGGTTGAGTGGCAAGCAGCAAGTGCGGGACCTCTGGAGACAGCAGGATTTGGGGGAGTTTACCGATAAATATTCCGCGGATGTGCCTTCACATGGTGTGCTTCTCCTTCGAGTGTCAGTCCCGAAGAAATGAAGGTAGCCTGGCCTATTGAATCTCAGCTATCGCAGTTCGTCCGCAAGCGTCCTGCGGAGTGCCTTCTTGACAGAGCAAAAGTGTCGTACGCTTTGAACTGTACGACCTGTACCATGCGATTCAGGCCGCTTGTCGTTGTGGCTGAGGTTGTTGCGCCCATGCTTCAGGCATGAGGTCTGCTATCTGCCAGTTGGTGGAGGAGGGCAACCGAGTCGGGACGTGGCGCAATTAAGCGTAAGGATCCAGACCACGACGGCGACAGCACGTTCGTAACCCGCACACCCTGCGATTAATCCTGTGAAAACGATAAGAAGTGATCAAGCCAATCTCTGGATCAGGGTGCCTTTTTAGCAGGAGTGGGAGGGTTGGACTTTCTTGGAGGGGGGCAATCCCAAACGGAATAACCGCCGGATGGACAGTCATATGTTTTGGTAATGGTGTTCATGACCTAAAGTAAACCGGAATGCGGCATGGACGCTATGGGGTGTTCACCCCAATGGAGGCCCTCGATCAGAAGTCACACACCCGGTCGGGAAGGAATGAATGAAACTAACAGGAGGATAAGCCCGGTGATAACCGGATGTTTAAGCTGGAACGATTATGGTTTGGCAAGCTTGGAAGTATTCCCATCACCCTTGAAGTGGTTGGTAAGCAAGGCCAAAAGAAAACTTATGACAGGAATAACGAGAAGAAAAATAGCAAAGAAAACAATCACAATTATAAATACATCCTCCGCACCGGCATTGCAAGGGAATTGTTACAAATGCGTGACGATTTTGCTCAAAATCACAACAAACCGCTAAAAAGATCAACTCGTAAACTTTATAGAATATATAGACTCAGTCATAATCGCCATCCTCATGCCGGGGGCTGCAGGCAGTGACCTTTTACCGGAAGAAGACGGGAACACCGGCAGATCATGGAAGCACATCAACTGGCAGTAAGACGATTCCTTGCCCTCCGCACCGATTATTTGTAGTGTTTAGTTGCATAACTGACAATAAGTAAGTAAGCTCTTGGCATGAGCCGACATGCCCCTGTGGTGGAGTGTTCTGCGGAAGATCGCAGAGAACTGGAACGTCTGAGTCGAAGTCGCCGGGAAGAAGCAAGGCTGGTGGAGCGGGCGCAGATCGTTCTTTATGCTTTGGCAGGCAAGCCCAGCCAGGAAATTGCCGCCTTGATGGGACGGACGCCTGCTCGGGTCGGGTTATGGCGCGGTCGCTTCGCGCGGGAAGGCTTGCGCGGGTTGCGGGATCGCCCGCGCTCGGGCAAGCCCGCCACGTACGACGCCGGGCTTAAAGACCGCATCCTTAAAAAGCTCGAAGAACCGCCGCCGCCCGAGAGGGGTTGTTGGGATGGTGCGCTGGTGGCCGAAGCTTTGGGAGTGAGTCGGCACAAGGTCTGGCGGATTTTACGCGCCGAAGGCATCTGTCTGGCCCGGCAGCGCAGTTGGTGCGTGAGCACGGACCCGCAGTTCGCCCTGAAGGCCACCGACATCATCGGACTTTATCTCAACGCGCCGCTCAACGCCCTGGTGCTGAGCGTGGATGAAAAACCGTCGATCCAGGCCCTGACCCGGCCCTGCGGTTACGTCAAAACCAGCGATGGCAAAGTTGTGCATGGGATCAAAAGCACCTACAAGCGCAACGGTACGGTCAACCTCTTTGCGGCCCTGGATGTGGCCAGCGGTCATGTCCACGCCAAGACGACCGAAACCAAGAAGCGGGAGGACTTCCGGCAGTTCATGGACGAGGTTTTGGCGGAGGTTTCCGCCGACCGGCAAATCCACGTCATCCTCGACAACTACTCCACCCACAAGAAGAACGCCGACTGGCTGGAGCGCTACGAGGGCCGGGTGAGCTTCCACTTCACCCCGACTTCGGCCAGTTGGCTCAACTTGGTGGAAGTCTTTTTCGGTTTGCTGACGCGCCAGGCCCTGCGCGGTGCCAGCTTCCCGACCAAGGAAAGCCTGCGCGACAAAATCCTCGCCTTCGTCGCCAAACACAACCAGCAGCCCAAACCGTTTCGCTGGCGCAAACGGGAAGTCAAAGGCAGCCAGTTGCGTAATACTATCTCTAACTTATGCAATTAGACAGTAGCATGGATCCAGAAGAAGGCTGCCTGTCGGAAAACAGCACGGTTTGCTACAGTAAAACTGCTACAGTGCTCGCGGATATCGTTTAATTTACCTCTCATAGGGCTAGTGGCGAAATGGCAGACGCGCCAGATTTAGGTTCTGGTTCCGCAAGGAATGGGGGTTCAAGTCCCTCCTAGCCCATACCTCTGAAAACCGCTGATTACCGCTGTTGACGATTGACAAAATGGTACAGTCACTGTACCACGGTTTTGTGGCCAAATTTGGAAAAGGAATCATCCGGCGGGGAAAGGTCTTTTGGTATCGCACGCAAACGGATGGAAAGCGTTTGCAAATCTCGCTTCAAACCGAGGACGAGAACATTGCCATTCAGCGTGTTTCGCAGATAAAGACCAGTGGTGCGCTCACAGTCGCAGAGTCTTTTGATGACGACATTCGGCAATTCATCGCAGCCAAGCAATCAGTTGAGAGGCATACCGAGCGTTCAACAAAATGGTTCGAGGAGACGCTCAAGCAGTTTTCGAAATACGTGAAAAACAAACCCGCCCATCGAGTAACCGAGAAGGATGTGGTTGGCTTTTACAATGACCTCCGCCGTCGTGTGGCAGAAACAACGGCCAAGTCGTACATGGGGGCGATACGATCATTCTTTTCATGGGCGGTTAAGGCACGACTCCGTTTTGACAATCCAACAGCCGAGGTTAAAACAGGAAAAGTTAGTCATCCTGCTCGAACAGTGTTCGCCACCAAAAAGCAGCGTGATGCCATCATCGAAGCGGCGGACACCAACTTCAAGTTGAAGTTCATCCTACTTTGCGCCTTCCACGCAGGGATGAGATTCAATGAAATAAGCGAAGCTCGGCGTGAATGGTTCCACGTCGATAAGAAAGGGGGCTTTGTCCATATCCAGCGGACACCCACAGACTTTCCCGCCCACCTTCGGTTCATCCCTAAAAATAAAAAAAATCGCACAGTGCCTCTGACAAAGACTTTTCGCTCTTTCATTCTGGAAAATAAAATTAACGAAGGTGAGGGGTATGTTCTGGAGAGCGACAGGACACGCGAACATAAGTACCGTGTAAATTTTCGCCATCCTTGGAATCACCACATGAGAAAATGTGGGTTTAATTTTTCACCACACGTTGCCCGGCATACTTTCGCCAGCCTGCTAGCTCAACAAAACGTGAGCATTTTCAAAATTGCAGAATGGGTCGGCGATACGGTGCAGGTTTGTACCAAGCACTACGCACATCTTGCGCCGCATGACAAAGCGATAAATCTACTGGATTAATTAAACAAGGCTTCTTCACCTTCGACCTGCAATCGGTCAACAGCTCGGTCGAGGTCACGAACGTCGAAGGAGGTGTTGCCCTTGTGCTCAATGACGGGCTTGACCCAACCCTTTCCCCCTCTTCCGCCGTGGGACTCGTTGAACATTTTGAGTTGTTCAACCCGTTTGTCTTCGGCCTGCTGCTCCCGGATATAACGCCGGACGATTTCTTCATCACGCCCCGCCGTCGAGACGTAATACCCCCTCGCCCAGAAGTTGCACCCCGTGAAGTTACGCTGCCGCCCTCCAAAGTTGCGGGCCAGGTGGATGGCGCTCTTCCCCTTGATAAAGAGGGCCTGTTTCATCGCCGGATCGGGCGGCAACCACTACAGCAATGAGTGCTCAATCTGCTCCAGGCTTTTGCCTTTGGTTTCGGGGACAAAGCAATAGATGAAGCCCGTGCCGCTAGCGCAAATGGCGGCGTACAGCCAAAAGGTCAAAGCAGGACCAAGGGCGGAATTAAGCAGAGGAAAGGTGAATGTCAAAATGAAGCAAGCGATCCAAAGGGCGGAAACAGCCACGGAGACCGCGGCGCCTCGGATACGATTGGGGAAGATTTCCGAGATCAGTACCCAGGTTACCGGAGCAAGGGAAAAGGAATAAAAGGCTATGGCGGTCATGACCGGGATCACGACCAAAAGCCCCTTTAATTTAAACCAATAGCCGAAGCCAATCACCGTGTGGGAAAGCGCTATGCCCGCGCAACCGGTGAACATGAGAATGCGGCGGCCGAATCGATCGACCGTTTGAATGGCGATTGAGGTAAAAACCAACATCACCACACCGGTGATCACGATGTTGAAGAGTATCGCGCTAATCCCATACCCCGCTTCCCGGAATATTTCCTCGGCATAGTTGAAAATCACATTGATACCGCTCCATTGCTGCAAGACGGCGAGGGTCACGCCGATCATTAGCAGCCACAGGATTCCGGGATTGAGAAGATCGACGAATCGGACATGGCCGATTTCCTCCCGGGAGAGGGTCTCTTGAATATCACGAATCTCACGGTCGGCGTAGTCCCCTCCCCCGATACGGGCAAGGATGTCCCGTGCCAACTCTGGAGTGCCATTCTTCATTAACCAGCGTGGGCTTTCCGGCAAGAAAAGGGTTCCAATCAAAAAAATGAGGGATGGGGCCGAGACGGCAGTAAACATCCACCTCCAGGCGTATTGACCGTTCCAGGAGTTCTGAATTTCCACCCAGCTTGCCCCGTCCGATACGGGTTGAGCGATCAGCATGTTTACGATTTGTGCAGCGAGAACACCGATAACAATGGTCAACTGGTTTAAGGCGACCAATCGTCCGCGCAAGGAAGCGGGAGCAACCTCCGCGATGTACATCGGAGAAAGATTCGAGGCCATTCCGATGGCGACTCCACCGACAATTCGCCAAATGACGAACCAGACAAAGGAGAAAGCCCAACCCGTCAGGACAGAGGAAACGGCAAAAAGCAGAGCTGAAGTGAGCAAGAGTTTTTGTCGTCCGAATTTATCACTCAATCCGCCAGAAAGAAGAGACCCGAGCAGGCAACCCAACAAGGCGCAGCTATTGGCCCAGCCGACAAGCTGCTCGCTATGAAGTTGAAAATATTTCTCAAAGAACGGTTTTGCTCCGCCGATGACCACCCAATCGTAACCAAAAAGCAAGCCGCCCATGGCGGCCACGATGGAAATGAGCCAGATGTAACCGAGGTGGTAATCTGCTTTTGGTGACGAGGCGTCTTGCGAGGCATTGAGGAACATAATATTTCGTTGGGAATTGGTAATGAATTAATTAGCCGCAAGCGCACGTCCCTGATCTAGCGCGAACACGGCGGCGAGGAGTTTCTTTTTCAAATAAAGACGCAAGACTGACGGGGCGCCTTGGCCACTAGTGGCGAAAGCCATATTCCAAGATGAAAAATTTAGGCTGCATTTTGGCCAGGGGCTCACGCAACTTATCCAATTCCTCCTTGGGACCGTGGACCTCCAGCCGCGTGACAGCGGCAACCTTCTGCACCTCCGCAAAGAGCTCTGCAACGTTTTGATTGTGGTATAACATCCCTTCTGCATCAGCATAGCCTTCACGGCAATGAGCCTCGTCACCGTCAAAGCTAAATCCATAATAAAGGCACTTGGGTTCATTACTCACCTTGGCCATGAACTGTTCGCAAAGCGCCTTAAAGGCATCCATCTTGCCCGGGGCTATTTTAAAATAAGGGACTATAGTGCAGCATTTGTCAGTGGTAGCCATTTTTATAGAGATTCGGGAGTTACGTTGGCAGGAAGAAGAAGTTTCGTATTTACTCTTTCAGTAAGGACAATTCAAACACAGCCTTGATATTGTCGGGAGCGAGCTTCAGGCTCTTTTTGAAGCCTTCCCTGGCGCCATTCACGTCGCCAAAGAACAATCTGCTGTAGGCGAGCGCGTTTTGAATGGCACCCTTATAAACTTTGGCCGCGTCGTCCACATACGGAATATAGAGCCCGGTGACGACCATTTTACGGTCTTCATCATTTTCGAGTTCCGCCTCCCATTCGACGACTTTTTGACTCATGTGTTTGACGGCGATGAGTTCATCGCCAACGAGACGATGGGCGCAGGCGATGTAGTAATCGACTTCCGGCCCCATGTAGGGGCTGTATTCACTGCGGATGAAGCTGACGATGCGTTCAACAAGCGCTTTTGCCTCACTGGCCTGCCCCAGGCGCGTGAGCGTGAGTGCTTCATAATAACGAACGTAGTAAAGCGCCTGGGTGTCCCACCATCCGGCACGAAAGTTCGCCGGAAGCTTCTGACCTCTACGGAACCACTCCAGCGCCTCCTCCAGGTTGCCTGCACGCAGGGCAAGGCGGCCCTTCGCACTGCAGGCAAAAGTATACGCTTCGGTCAGGTAGGTTTCACAACACTCGGCGGCAACGAATTCGTGGCTGGCCAATGTTTCAAGCGCCTTGTCGAAATTCAAGGTGTTGCTATAGGCGTCGGCGAGATCCCACGCCAGGTGATCCGAGAGTTGTTTAGGCTTGTTGGCCAAAATAAAATCCAGCCTTTCCTGGGCATTCACCCCGAGTTTGGCCATGACGTAATTGGTCTCCTTGACGAGAAAGTTATCCTTGGGCCTCAGTTCAACGGCCTTCCGTAACAGCGGCAAGGCTTGCTCCCGTTGATCAAGGTAACTGTATTTGGCGATAGCCAAGTTCCGGTAGGGCATGTAGAAAGTGGGATCCACGTTGAATGCCGCCTCCCATGCCTCGGCCGCAGCCTGATATTGCTTCTTGTCATAGAGGATGCACCCCAAAAGATTAGCGGCATTGGCATCCGGTGGATTTTCCGCAAGCGCCTCCCGAAGAACCTCGATCTCCACTTGGCGATAAGGGAAGGTGTCAACGACACGCCTGCCTGAAGCTTGCCGACGATTTTCTGCGGCCTTGGCTGGGGATCCCGCCCTTACCTGGAAATAGGCCAGTGTGTAGAGAGCCATGGTGGAAGCATCCCTGTGCGCTTTCAACCCCTCTAGGAGGTTGACTGCTTCTGCAACCTGACCGGCATTCACCAGGTCGAAGGCAACGTCGAGGCATGTCTGGGAAGGATTGCTGTTTAATTCGGAGAGAAACAACTTGAGCGAACCTCCGGTGATGGTCGTGTGCAGGTAGCGCGCCAGATGGTCGAACTTGTCGCGCTGCAAGATATTTTCCAACAGGTTAACCGCAGATTTTATATCGCCAAGTTTCCAATCGGCGATGGCCGCATAGGAAGCCGCAATAGGATGATCCGCTTCCCGCTTCAATGCACGCACGGCGTGGTCCTTCATCTTCTGGAAATCGCCTCGTTTTCCATCAATGGCTGCAATGAAAGTCATCGCATAAGATATGACATTGTGACTCCAGGTTGATTTGTAGAAGGCATCATAGGCTTCATCGAAGCGGCCAAGTCCAAATAAACAAAGCCCCTTGAGATAGCTGATTGTCCCATCGGAAGGATTCGAATTATAAGCATTCTGAACTCCTTCGGCGCGCTTCAGGTGGCGCAGCCCGTCTTGGTAGCATGCATTCTCGTAACAAACCCCCGCCATCCCGATTAATGCCGGTATGAAATCAGGGTCCCGTTCCAGAGCGACCTTGTAATACTCCTCCTTCTTCCAAAGAGGGTCGCGGTATTGTTCCACATGACGTCCAGCGATGGTGATTTCCTGTGCGGTGGTCAACTCGTGGGGTGTGGTCAATCCGGGATTATCCTTCGGGATTCTGATCACTTCCGTAATATCCTCTTCGTAGGAAAGCAGCGCCGTCCCGTCTTGGGCGATAAGGGAAACAAAAAACTTTTCCTTGCTTAAATCCGCATCGAACTCCGCGCATTTTGCCGGCGCGATGGATACCCGCGTATTGAGCGCGACCCGCTCGCCACATTTCACGACAAGGGTCGCGTTTTCACAATCACGAGTAGTGATCAAGCGAACTTTGCCACGTTCCCGGTCAATCGCGACGGCTCCGTCCAGCGTGGCGAATACGGGAATTCCGATCCGTTGAATCGGATACCAGTATTGGGAGAAAGTTTTCGTTTCATACGGCGCCAGCCAGGAAAAATCGGGCTGATCATCGGCGAAGGAACCAGCCATGAGCTCGGCATGCTCACCATCATGGTCGGTCAGGTTCGCATTCCATGCATCACCCAAATCTTCCAAGCCCCATTGGAACATTTTCTTACCGGGACTGATATGGTGATTGCCGATGTGGATAATACCGCACTGTTTGCGATGATCGTATCCACCGAAGAAATCGTACTTCGAGGGACCCGCGAAGTAGGAGTTCCCCTTGATGGTGTTCTTGTGGATGCTGATGTCGTGCGGTTCGGCGTGGTTCTCGACCGCATACCATCCTTGATGAATCGGAAAGGTTGCGTGATGGCGGTCATTGTGGTGATGGACATAACAAACATCTTGCGGGAAGATCAATTGATAGTCGTCGTTCACATGCACTCCGGCATTTTCCCACCACATGAACGGATGCTCTGCTTCTGTGCGGTTGGCCAATTGAACCCGCGTTTCATAATAGGAGGCATGAGGTCGCAGCGTAACACCGACCATCCCCTTGACTCGGTATTGGCCGGGTGAAATCGAAGCCTCGGACAGCCAGCAAATGACCGTTCCGTCCTCTAGCGTCTCCAAGGTGTAGTCTACCGGGAGAAAAGCCGATGGCCGATGATGAAAGGGGTAGTTCCACTCCATGCCGCCAGCTATCCATGAACCGTAATTTCCAACCAATATCGGCTTGATTCTGGTTTGCCGGTAGAGGAAATGATAATCGTTCTTTTTGTCGTAACCTTCCAAGATGCGGCCTCCCAAAGCTGGCAGAATAATGATACGGATATATTCGTTCTCCAGTCGCACCACGTCGTATTCGACGTTGGTCAATATTTGGCGCTCCACCTCTTGGGTCACCCTGTTGGGATAGGCGTAGCCCGTGGTTCCCTGATGCTGGCGAAATTCAGAATACAGCGGCATCTCCGACGGCTCGGGCGGGCAGTAGGTTGGGATGGTCATCTTCTCGACAACCGCTGTGACAGGTGCGTGTGTTTTCATTTTATTTTCCCTTAGAGTCGGGGTTTGATCTGCAGTCCACGGAGATAAATTCATGCAAGATGGGGTGACCGATTCGCCTTCAACAGGCAATGAAGCATGTGCCTAAATCCTAGTAATCGGAACGAAACCTGTAAATGGATGTAAAGGACTTTGATATGGACTTTCGGGCCATCCTGAGTGTGATTGACTTGTGCCAAAGAGAATAAAAGCGCATCGGGAAAAGGGGCGTAAAGATCAAGTCCGACACCACGGGAAACTCAGAGGAAAAGATGCCGTCGTGACATTCGAGAGTCCGCCTCCGTTGGACTCCAAACTTCAGCGGGGTTTCGGTGAATGCTATCGCTGGAATCTGACCATGGAGGAATACGACCGATGGCTGCACAGCAGATGGACGGCGCTTGGCACCTTGCGGGTGTTGAATTCGGGCATCTTTGTCGAGGCGCGAGGGCACTGGCGCGAGCGCTCCAACCTGGCGGAAGGCATTCTCATCTATTGCACCGAGGGCAAGGGCTGGTACCTTCAAAATGAAAAGAAATGGGAAGTCCTTCCTGGCGACCTTCTCTACTGTCCGCCGCTCAGCCGTCACCGCTACTGGGCCGACACGGAACACCCATGGACGATCTTCTGGATGCACCTGTCCGGCGACCTGCTCCCGCAATACGAAAACCTTCTCGGGCTTGCCAAGCGCGGCCCGGTTCGTCGCATCGGACTGCACAATGATATCATCGCTGACTTTAATCGCCTGACGATTACCCACCCATTCACTTCGATCGGTGATTCCGAATTCTTTTGCATCCAAGCCAACGCCTTCTCCATCCTTGGCCGGATTGCCGCCCTGCCACAAAACATCGCGGAAATCGGTGCGGCCTACGCGCCCATCCAGAAAGCCATCAGCCTGATGAACGCATCGCTTCATCAGAGTTTCGACTTGCCAGGGTTCGCCCGCGAAGCGGGCTTTAGCAAGCGTCACTTCACCCGCCAGTTCCGGCGGATCACTGGCCTGTCGCCGGCTGATTGGTTTATCCAACAAAAAATCCGGCGGGCTTGCTCACTGCTATCCTTGCCCCAGGTTAAGATTAAGGAAGTCGCGAATCGGCTTGGTTACATGGATGCATTGTATTTCAGCCGGGTGTTTAAAAGGATTGTCGGTCTTTCGCCCGTTACGTATCACCGAAAAATGACGAACTTGAGTGGCCTAGATGAAAGTAAGAGGTAAGAAGGTTAAGTCTTGTCCACGCCACACCATGTGAAGTCCAATTGGGGTACGACAGGATGAACCGGGAGCAGCAATAAGTTCTGATTGGAGGGCCACTCGCCAACGTTTCGGACGGATTTCTCGGCCCACTGACGCCATACCGTGAGCATGTGGGAACTCTGTTCCTCGAGTTCTCACCTTTCCATCATGGCGATTGGGAACGTGGTCGTGAATTCGTGGCTCACCTTGATGCGTACACCCCGGCGTCAGCCACGGGTAGCCCGGCCTCGCGGGTCCCGTGGCATCCTCCGCATACGGGCCGGTAGCACCGGCCAAGCCGGTCCAGCTTGTGGCACACGACCAGGTCGATCTTTTTCCGCCTGACCAGTTCCATCATCCGATCCAGTCCTTTCCTGGTAAAGGTCATGCCGGAGATGGTGTCCTCGATCTCCTCAATGATTGTCCAGCCGTGACGCTGGCAATCTCCGCGCAGGGCGTCAAGTTGTTGACTGACCGTTTGTTCGTCGGTGGAGACTCGGGCGTAGAGGGCGACTTTCACTACAAGGACACTACTCAGACGGTCACGAACCGGAAACCGGTTTGTTCAATAACTGCCCAGTTTTTGAACGCGGAATTTGGGCATCTTTTTCAGAGGTGAGCAAATGACCCCGTTTTTTGAACACGCATCACCGTATCGTCTCCCACTTTTTAGATTTATCTCGTTATCAGTAAACAACTTGCATACTTATTTGTTCAGAACGGCCGACTCCAAGGCAAATGCAACTCAAGTCGCATCGTGCTTGTCTTTAGGGAGTTGCGGACTTTCCGTTCACAGTTTTTTCGTCCAACAATTCGGCAATCGCCTCGCGCAAAGCCGGCGACGCTTTCGCCTGGGCCTTCAGCTCGTCGAGCGTCGTCGCGTGCCTAGTGATCACCTCGCGGCGCTCCACTGGCAGGCCAATGAGATAGCAAAGCTAAAAAGGCTACCGATAGCAGCGTTCGGAGCGGAATGAATCGACTTTTTGGGCAAAATTTGTAAAGTTTTTGTGTGCACGAAAATGAGGCTTTCAGAGGAAATGAAAAATGATAAATGGTACAATAATCGTGGTACAGTCTATGTTCTGGACAGTAACATTTACCTCTTAAAAGGGCTAGTGGCGAAATGGCAGACGCGCCAGATTTAGGTTCTGGTTCCGCAAGGAATGGGGGTTCAAGTCCCTCCTAGCCCACTCGCCCCGCCCCGCATCGGCTTGACCCGTCCGCCGGATTTGGTATCCTCCCCAACTCATGCCGCGCCTACGCCCCCTCCTGTTCAGCCTTCTCGCGCTTGCCTTCGCCGCCTCCCTTGCCCACGCGACCATGGTCTGGCGTCCGGGCGAGGGCTGGTCGGACGAAAGCGGCGGCGACGTTTCGGCCTCCAGCTCGCGCGATCAGTTGGAGACGGCCCACAAGCTCGAGGCCCAGGGGCAGCGCGATGCCGCCCTCAAGGCCTACAAGAGCCTCCTGCGCCGCTGGCCCCTCTCCTTCTTCGCGCCGGAAGCGCAATACCGCATGGGCAAAATCCTCGAGGACGAAGGCGACTTTTACAGCGCGTTTCAGGCCTTCCAGAAAATGGTGACGAAATATCCCTCAAGCGAATATTTCGAGCAGGCCCTCAACGAGCAGTACCGCATCGCCAATCTCTATCTCGCCGGCGAACCGCAGCGAGTCTGGAAGATCCCCGTCGGCCCCTCGATGGAGAAGACGATCGAAATGTACGAGCGCATCATCAAGAACGCGCCCTACGGCACCTATGCCCCCCAGTGCCAGTTCAATATCGGCCTCGCCCGCGAGCACCAGCGGAAGTTTACCGACGCGGTCGACGCCTACCAGAAGGTGCTCGATAATTACCCGACCAGTTCGGTCGCCGCCAATGCCCAGTACCAGATCGGTTACGCCTGGATGCGCTCGTCCCAGGCGGGGGATTACGACATGGGCGCCGCGCAAAAGGCCGTCTTCGCCTTCCAGGATTACCTCGTGCGCTACCCGACCAGCGACAAAGCCAGCCAGGCGCAGGAAAACATCCGCAAGCTCGGCCAGAAGCAGACCCAGGGCGCCTTCGACGTGGCCAAATTTTACGAGACCCAGCATGAATCCCGCGCCGCGTTTATTTATTATAATGAAGTCGTCCGCGAAGACCCCAACTCCCCCCAGGCCCAAATCGCGAAAAAACGCATTCAGGAATTGCGCCCCGTGGTCGAAGCCCTGCCCGGCGGCCTGGGCCCCGACGGCTCGGGCAATCTCGCGGTCATACCCAAAAAAATCGCCAGCGGCCCGCAAGCTCCCGATGCCCCGGATGCGAGCGGCCCCGCCACCAACTCCGCCCCGCCGGACGCCACGAGCGGCGCTCTGCCGGCCGACCCCAACGCTCCCGTAACGAGCTCCTCTCCCGGCGCCACCGCCGCCGACACGACCAACGCCGGCGCCCCCCCCGCGGCGAACCCGCCCGAGAAGACCCCGCTGCCGCAATGATCAAGAATTGTTTAAGCCCCGTCCTGGGCCTGCTCGCCCTTTTGGCCATCGGGCCGCTGAGCGGCTGCGCGGGCTATCGGGTTGGCAACACCTCGGGACGCGAGCTCCAGGGCGTCCGCAGCGTTTACGTTCCCGTCGCCAAAAACACCAGCCTGGAGCCCGATCTCCAGATGACCGTCACCAACGCCATCATTCGCCGCTTCAACAGCGACGGCACGCTGGAGGTCAACCAAAATTCCAACGCCGATTCCGAACTCGACATCGTGATCACCAACATTGAGCACAAGCCCTACCGCAGCAGCACGTCGGACATCCTGGTCACGGCCGAATACCAGGTCACCATCCATGCCAAGGCCACCTACGTGAACCGCCGCCTCGGGCGCAAGATTTTTGAAAATATCGCCGTCAACGGCAGCACCACCTTCTTCACCCAGAGCGACATCCAGGAGGGCGCGCGCCAGGCTCTCCCGCTGGCCGCCGACGACCTCGCCAATAACACCGTCAAGCTCATCACCGAAGGCTGGTAGCCGTCCTTCCGCCAACGGACAAGACTTCTTTCAAGACCGCTTCGCATCCCGATCAGACCGTGCCGCCCCCCCGCTCAATATTCTAAAATCCCAACTCACCTGTGAACCGATCCCTTATCCGAACAATAGTCGCTGCCCTGTTGATCCTTTGCAACGCTGCCGCCTTTGCCGACGACCCAAAAACAACCATTCCCGCCGACAACCCCATTCCCCACTCGAGCGGCTGGCTTAAGGAGTGTGAAGACCGGGTGGCAGCTGCGCAAGGCAAGCAAATTGATATCATCTTCATTGGCGACTCACTCACCCAGAATTTTCTGGAGAAGCCAACTCCCAAGTGGCCGCTTGTGGGCAGCGATGTTTGGGAGAAGCACTATGCCAACCGGAATGTCCTGAATTTTGGAGTGGGTTCCGATGGCACTGAGCACATCCTCTGGCGTTTGGATCATATGAACGTGAAGTCTTTTACGCCCAAGGTGATCGTGCTTCTGGCCGGAGTAAACGATATGAAGTATCCTGCCGCGGATATTGTTGCGGGGACGAAGGCGGTTCTGGACAAGTGCAAGGCAATGTATCCGTCTGCCAGGATTGTGCTGATGGCGATTCCGCCAAACAGCCGAAACAAGGAGCGTACGGCAGAAGTGAATGCAATCACGAAGACGTTTGCGGATAATAAAACGGTGTTCTATCTCGATCTGACGCCCTACATGGCGAACTTTAAGGGGGTGGGCTTCGACGGTGTTCACCTGAAGCCGGAGGGCTACGAAATCTGGGCCTCTCATCTGGATCCGTTGTTGGATCAGTTGATGGGGGAGAGTCACTAGTCTTTGGGGTATTCCTGTCGAGATGGATTATGCGTCTTCATCGCTTCATTCCTTTCGTTTCAATCGGTATTGCGGCCCAAGTTCTCCCCGGTTTGGCATCGCCGCCTCTGAGCATCTGGTTTGACAGACCCGGCAAAACTCCGGGGCCGGACCAAGCCGTGATCATAGGTCAGGCCGGTCAGAACGGCTACAGCTCCCCAATCCTGGGTGAGGGATTGCCGGTTGGAAACGGTCGTCAGGGAGCATTGCTGCTGGGTGGAACAGGGTTGGAGCGGATCGTTTTTAATGAGGACAGCCTCTGGTCCGGAAATTTCTTTAAGGACAGTGGCTTTGGCCCCGTCTGTTCCGGTAACTACCAGACCTTGGGCAATCTCTGGATCACGCTTCCGGGACACGAAAGGGCGACGCATTATCGGCGTGCGCTCGATCTGGAAACGGCCACTGTGACGGTGGATTACGACGTAAACGGCGTTAGCTTTCATCGGGAACTCTTTGCGTCGTATCCGGATCATGTCATTGTGCTGCGGCTCACGTCCAGCAAGCCCGGTCAGCTTACGGGAAAGCTGGATTGGCAGGATGCGCATTCGGACAAAGTGGTTCCGCCGAAACTGAGTTTTTCACCCGACGATTTTCTGGGACACGATTTCAAAATGCAGGTGACCCCGGCGGACATCCGGGCCTCCGGGGCACTGAGCAACAACCTCCGTTTTGCCACAGGATTTACCGTACAGCACGTGAACGGAACAGTTACGGCGAACGGAGACTCCATTGCCTTTGATCAGGTCGATTCCCTCACCGTTCTGATGTCTTCGGGAACCGATTATGCGGAGGATTTTTCGAAGAAATATCGTTCCGGGGAAGATACGATGCCGATTGTAGAGCGGCATTTGAAAGCGGCTTCTGGCAAATCGTTTGAATCGCTTCAGGCGGCGCAGCGAGAAGACTTTCAGAAGCTTTTCGACCGGGTTCATCTGGACTTGGGTGAATCGACTCCCTCGCAAGAGGCGATGCCCACCGGGAGCCGCCGCACCGAGGCGACCAAAGTATTCGATCCCGAGCTGGAAGCGCTCGATTTTCAGTTTGGGCGTTACCTGCTTATTTCGTGCTCCCGACCGGGAGGACTCCCGGCGAATTTGCAAGGCTTATGGAATGACGTGAACAACCCGCCATTGGCTTCGGATTACCACACGAATATCAATGTGGAAATGAACTATTGGCCGGCCGAAGTGACCAATTTATCCGAGTGCCACATGCCGCTTTTCGATCTGGTGGAGAGCCAGGTGGAAGCGTGGCGTCGGGACACCGCAACAAACCCTCGGGACTGGATGAATCCTTATCCGAACGCAAAGCCCGGAGGATGGGCTGTGCACACTTCCCATAATATTATGGGGGTAAGCTGGTGGAAATGGGACAACACGGCAAACGCCTGGTATGCGCATCATTTTTGGGAACACTACCAATTCACGCAGGATAAGGAATGGCTTCGAAATGTGGCGTGGCCATTGATGAAGGAAGTGTCGGAATTTTGGTTGTGTCGCTTGAAGCAACTCCCCGATGGAAGACTGGTGGTGCCCAACGGATGGTCGCCGGAGCATGGGCCGACGGAAGATGGAGTTTCCTACTGTCAGCAAATCATTTGGAATCACTTTTCCAATACCATTGAAGCGGCGGACATCCTTGGGGTTGATCCCGAGTTCCGCAATCGGCTGGCGGAGGCCCGGGATAAATTGGCCGGGCCGCAAATCGGGAGCTGGGGCCAGTTATTGGAATGGCTTGACGAAAAGAAGAACATGGATGAGCTGGACACACCTCAAGACCATCACCGGCACACCTCCCACCTCTTTGCGGTGTTTCCCGGCCATCAAATTAGTGTCGCTTTAACCCCGGATTTGGCAAAAGCAGCCAAGGTTTCTCTCCAGGCCCGGTCCGACCTGGGCAGCGACGTTACGGAATGGGCTTTTACCTGGCGCACAGCTCTCTATGCCCGGCTGCGGGATGGGGAGATGGCGCACCACGAGCATCTGGAATACTTGGATAAGAAGTTCGACAACATGTTTGGCTGGCTGGGTTGTTTCCAGATCGATGGCAACTTGGGAATCCCGGCCGCGATGGCAGAAAGCCTACTTCAGTCACACGCCGGGTCGATCGAGCTTTTACCCGCTTTACCTCCGGAATGGAAAACAGGATCGGTGACCGGACTGCGAGCCCGCGGTGGTTACCAAGTTGATATTTCGTGGAAGGACGGTGAGCTCGCCCAGGCGATCATCCATAATCTGTCGGGGACCAAGGCCAATGTCACTTATCACAACAAGACGATCGCGTTAAATGCCCCGGTTGGCTCTCAAGTCGAAGTGCTTCCGAGACAATTCCAATGATAATAAGAGCCGGAGGCGGTCCGATATCAGTTTGTCTGAAAGCGAGAAAATGAAAGCGAGGGGACAGGCAAGTTTGCGTCCCCGTCGGCGGCGTAAACCAGCGCGAAATGGAATTTCGCGAACAACAGGAGGCGTTCCCAAGTTCAACTTGGGAACGAGGGGAGATTCTTCGGTCACCCGGGGGACTCGTCCCTTGGTGACTGCTGCCAACGGATTCCCCATCAACCCCATTCCATTTGCCAAACGCCGTCCGTACGAGTATGACGTTGGAATGGCTGTCCACAAGAAACCCTCCGCCAAGCGCCGCGCTTCCGCCATTTCCATCCCTCCCGAGGAACTGCTTCGGGAGCTTCCCGGCGCAAAACTCGTTGCCTACGATCCCGGCGCCCTCATCATTCGCGAAGGAACAAAGGCCACGAACTGCTACGTCATCACCGAGGGCAAAGCGCGGATTCTCAAAAGAACCAGCCAAGGCGAGAACATCCCCCTGGGCCTGGTGAAACGGGGCGAATTCCTCGGCGAAATGGCCATGCTCTCCGGCGAACGCCGCAGCGCCAGCGCCATCGCCTTCACCCACGTCAAGGCCATCGTCATCGAGCACGACGATTTTATCGACCTGCTCAAGGACCGGCACCCTTTTGCCAGCCGCCTCTCGCTCCAGATCTCCTGCCTGCTCGCCACCCGCTGTCATCGTCTGCTGCGTCTGATCGCCCACCGGCCCGAGGTCGTCCCTCTGGCCATGAAGAAAGCTCCTCCCATCGATGTTCGCGACGTCCTCAACCGCATCTATACGCTCTGGGCCGTCTGATTTCGCCGCCGGGCTGTCCGAAAGTTCATCCAGCCTCGCCGACCTGAAATCGGCCGCCCTGGTTCTCATCCCGGCCCGCAACGAAGCCGCCACCATCGGCCGGGTCGTGCGCGGATGCCGCCGCGCCGGTTTTTCGGTCACGGTCATCGACGATGCCAGCAGCGACGCCACCGCCCTGCTCGCCTCGCAAGCCGGAGCGGATGTCGTCACCCTTCCCGGACCGCATCACGGCAAGACCGCCGCGCTGCATCACGCCCTGGCGCGCCTGCACGGCGCCGGGCTGACGGGGATCGGGCCGCGGGAATCCATCGACTGGCTCCTCATCCTGGATGGCGACGGCCAGCATCATCCCGCCGACCTCGAACGCTTCTGGCGCATGCGCCACGAAGCCGACCTCGTCGTCGGCAACCGCTTCCCCGACGCCGCCAACATGCCGCTTTTGCGCCGCTGGACAAACCGCGCGATGTCCGCCCTGCTGCGCCGCGGCGGCATCGTCGACAGCCAGTGCGGATTCCGCCTCGTCCGCCGCGCCTGGCTCGGTGACTGGCTTCCCGCCGGCCACCACTTTCAATTCGAAACCGAAATGGCGCTGCTCGCCGCCGCCCGGCCCGGACGCGTCCTCAACCTCCCCATCCCCGCCACCTACGCCCGCGAGGAATCCAAGATCGTCCCCTGGCGCGACGCCCTCAATTTCGCCCGCTGCCTGCTTCGCCACCGGATGCCCGCGACGTAGAATGGGCTTCCAATGATCTCCCAGGCGAACACGCTTCTTCGCACCTGCGTCAATTCCATCGGCCAGCCCATCGCCTATCCCCGCGAAGGCGCGCCCGAAGTCACCGCCCTGCTTGTTGAAATGGCGCCCGGCGAGGAAACCGGCTGGCACCGGCATCCCGTCCCGCTCCTCGGCTACATCCTCGCCGGCGAACTCACCGTCTACCAGGCCACGGGAGAGAAGCGCGTCGTCCGCGCGGGCGAAGTCTCGCTCGAATCGGTCGGCGTCATCCACAACGGCGTCAACGAAGGCGCGACGCCGTGCAAAATGATCGTCTTCGTCGCCGGGATCAAAGACGCGCCGTTTACGGTGGAAATGGAGGGTCAGCCTCCGGCCTGACCCTGACATATTTCATATCGTGTGCCGCTTGATTCCCGAGATCGCCCAGCCTGCATTTATACCAATTCCAAATTGATTTTGGTCTAAACAATCGGTCATCCTGAGCTTGTCGAAGGATCAGTTCGGAGGGGTTTTACCGAGGCGGAACTGATCCCTCGACAAGCTCGGGATGACGGAAGGGTAAAGAATAAATTTTATTGAGAAATGGTATTAGACCACTTTGAAAATCAAGGAACCCGAGATGATCTACAAGAGCGGCAAGCCCACCGCGGTTATTTTGCCTCTGGCCCAATACGAGGAATTGCTCGAAAGGGTCGAAGACGCAGCCGGCTTGCAATGGTTGAAAAAGGCCCGGCTTCAGGGCGTCAGTTACCGTCCCTTTTCTGATTATTTGGCAGCTAAGTGACATTGCGATACTGTCGCCCAGAGGTCGACGGCTACCAGTTAGGGTCAGGACGGAGTCTGACCCTCCAGAAAAAAATTTCCGTTAATTCCGAAAATTCCGTAATTCCGTCAATCCATTCCGCTTGAAACAGCATTTGTTCTCGCGGCTCCCCCAATCGGCATTAAATTAGACACGTGCCCGCGCCGGAAACCTTCGTCCATCTCCACGTCCATTCCGAGTACAGCCTCCTCGACGGCGCTGTCCCGCATCCCCGAGCTGGCGGCGCGCGCCGCGGAACTCAAAATGCCCGCGCTGGCCTTGAGCGACCACGGCAATCTTTTCGGCGCCATCGAATTTTACAAGGAATGCCGCAACGCCGGCGTCAAGCCCATCATCGGCTGCGAAGTCTATCTCGCGCCGGGCAGCCGCCTCGACCGCAAGGCCAACAGCGCCAAGGAAGCCTCCACCCATTTCCTCCTCCTGGCCAAGAACGAGGCCGGCTACAAGAACCTCGTCAAGCTCGTCTCCGCCGCCCATCTCGAAGGCATGTACTACAAGCCGCGCATCGACAAGGAAATCCTCGCGCGCCACGCCGAAGGCCTCATCGGCACCAGCGCGTGCCTCGCGGGCGAAGTCGCGCGCTACATCACTGGCGGGCCGCGCGAAAGAGGCCGAAAAGTCGATCGACGAATTCAAGCACATCTTCGCGCCGGGCGATTTCTACCTCGAGATCGCCGATCACGGCATTCCCCAGGAGCGCGCCGTCGCGGCGGAATTGCTCAAGTACGGCAAACAATTCGGCCTGAAAATCGTCGCCACCAACGACGTCCATTACGTCCGCAAGGAAGCACGCCGCCGCGCACGACGTGCTCCTCTGCATCCAGACCGGCGCGAAGATCAACGACGAAAACCGGATGCGCTACGCCGGCCCGGAATTCTATCTCAAGACGACGGAAGAAATGGCCGCGCTTTTCAAGGACGCGCCCGAGGCGCTTGCCGCCACGCTCGAAATCGCGGACAAGTGCGACCTCAAAATCGTCCTCGGCGAAAACAAATTCCCCGCCTACGCCGTGCCCGAAGGCGAGACGCGCGAGGGCTATCTCAAGCGCCTCTGTTACGAGGGCCTCGAGCGCCGGTTCGGCGCGCGCGCGAAGGAACCCGCGCTTCGCGAGCGGCTCGATTTCGAACTCGGCGTCCTCGGCAAGACCGGCTTCACCAGCTACTTTCTCATCGTCTGGGATTTCATCGACTACGCGAAGCGCCACGGCATTCCGGTCGGGCCGGGACGCGGCAGCGCGGCGGGCAGCCTTATCGCCTATGTGCTCGGCATCACCGATCTCGATCCGCTCCAGTACGGCCTGTTCTTCGAGCGGTTCCTCAATCCCGAGCGCATCTCGCCGCCCGATATCGACGTCGATTTCTGCTACAACCGCCGCCCCGAAGTCATCGAGTACGTGCGCAAAAAATATGGCGAGAAGTCGGTCGCGCAGATCATCACCTTCGGCACGCTCGGCGCGAAGATGGCCATCCGCGACGTGGGCCGCGTCATGGGCCTGAGCTACGGCGAGGCCGACCGCCTGACCAAGATGATCCCGTTCGATCCGAAGATGACGCTGGAAAAGGCGCTCAAGGAAAGCCCCGACTTCAAGCGCGCCTACGACGAGGAGGAGATCGCGCGTTCCGTCATCGATTCCGCCATGAAGCTCGAGGGCGTCTCGCGCCAGGCTGGCGTCCACGCCGCCGGCGTCGTCATTTCCGATCACGACCTGACCGATTACGTGCCGCTGACCAAGGACGACCACGACGGCATCGTCACCCAGTACTCGATGGAGCCGCTCGGCGAACTGGGCCTGCTCAAGATGGATTTTCTCGGCCTGAAAACGCTCACCGTCATCCAGGACGCGCTGCGGCTCATCGAGCGGACGACGGGCAAAAAAATCACGCCGCTCGAAATTCCGCTCGACGATCCCGCCGCCTACGAACTGATGAGCCGCGCGCAAAACGTCGGCCTGTTCCAGGTGGAATCGCCCGGCATGTGCAAGGCCTGCATCCAGATCCAGCCCCGCGTCGTCGAGGACATCATCGCCATCGGCGCGCTCTTTCGTCCCGGCCCGATGGAATTCATCCCGCTCTACGCCGAACGCAAGGCGGGCCGCGTGCCGACCGAGTACGATCACCCGCTGCTCGAACCGATCCTCAAGGAAACCTACGGCATCATGGTCTACCAGGAGCAGGTCATGCAGGCCGCGCAAATCCTCGCCGGGTACACGCTCGGCGGCGCCGACATGCTGCGTCGCGCGATGGGAAAAAAGAAGCCCGAGGAAATGGCCAAGCAGCGCGCCATTTTCGTCGAGGGCTGCGCGAAGAAAAACAACATCGGGGCCGAGAAGGCCAACCAGCTTTTCGACGTGCTCGACAAGTTCGCCGGCTACGGCTTCAACAAGGCCCACGCCGCCTGCTATGGCGTCATCACCTGCCAGACCGCGTGGCTCAAGGCGCGCCACCCGGTCGAGTTCATGGCCGCGCTTCTCTCCAACGAACTCGACAACACCGACAAGATCGCGCTCTTCGTGGCCGAGGCGCGGTCGATGGGCATCGCAGTCCTCGCCCCCAGCGTGAACGCAAGCGGAAGCGTCTTCACCGTCGGGGAAAAGTCGATCCGCTTCGGCCTCTCCGCGATCAAGAACGTCGGCGAGGCCGCGGTGGAACTCATCATCGCCGCGCGGGAAAAAGACGGCCCGTTCCGCGACCTGCACGATCTCTGCTCGCGCGTCGAATCGCGCGGCATGAATAAAAAGCTGATCGAAAGCCTGGTGAAATCGGGCGCGTGCGACGACTTCGGCCCGAACCGCGCCGAGTTGCTGACGCAGATCGACGGCGCGCTGGCGCAGGCCAGCGCGAAGGCCCGCGACCGCGACGCCGGCCAGGCCTCCCTGCTCGACCTGCTCGGCCCGATGGAGCCCGCCGCGAAAAAATCCAACGCCTCGGCCAAGGCGAACGGCGTCCCCGATTTCTCCCTGCGCGAGCGGCTCGGCTACGAAAAGGAACTGCTCGGTTTTTACATCACGGGCCATCCGCTCGACGACTATGCCGCCGATCTCGCCGCGTTCCAGGTCCACACCGTGGCGCAACTCAAGGACATCCCCGGCGAGATCGACACGCGCCTCTGCGGCCTCGTCACGAAGGTCGAAATCCGCGCGACGCAAAAGGACAAGAAACCGTGGGCGCGCGTCACGTTCGAGGACCTCACCGGCGCGCTGGAGGTCCTCGTTTTCCCGGACACCTACGCCGAGCTGCCGCGTCCGCTCGATGTCGGCGAGGTCGTCGTCATTTCCGGCTCGCTCGACCGGCGCGAGGACCAGCCCAAGCTCCGCGCCGTGCAGGTCCTCTGGCTCCCGGAGGCCCACGAGCAGCTTCTGCGCGAACTGGCGCTGCACCTGCCGCTCGAGGACTGGCTCGATCCCGCGCGCTGGTCCGAGTTGCGCGAACTCGTCATGGACGCGCCCGGGCCGGTGAAACTGCGTCTGGTCTGCTCGCGCCTCAATGGCGACGGCGGCGGCGGCGGGGAGCGCTCGCGCGTGGAGCTTGCGCCGGCCGATCACTACGGCGTCGCGTGGACTTCCGAATTCAAGGCGCGGTTGGAGGCCTTTCTCGGCGGGGCGCGCTACGAATTGCGCGCCACGATGCAGATCGCGCGGCAGAAAAAAAAGGCGTGGGAACGGCGCAACTGACCGGCGCCCGCCCTCCTCGTTCCCAAGTTGCACTTAAGAACGTTACCGCCGTCCGCAGGACTGTTCCCCGCGAAATTCCATCTCGCGCTCGATTAGGCAGCCGCCGCTGTCCCTAGCGGCGGTGCAGTTTGGGTGGCCCGGATACGCCACGCGTGCGTGCGTTGTCCGGGCGCGCGCTGCGCGCAGGAAGCGATTCCTGGCAGCCCCAAAGGGGCCAAACAAGATAGCCCAGGGCAACGCCCTGGGAATAGGGTCCACCGGAGAAAAGCCCTGAAGGGGCGCTCT
The DNA here is from genome assembly GCA_963702985.1 of uncultured Verrucomicrobiae bacterium. Lineage (GTDB taxonomy): Bacteria > Verrucomicrobiota > Verrucomicrobiia > Methylacidiphilales > UBA1321 > JABDGH01. Next base: position 1,651,351 of record OY969777.1, on the reverse strand, counting down.
AAAAGTTACGTCGCCCTTTCAGGGCTGAGCCTGGCCTGAAACGTTTTCCCAGGGCGTTGCCCTGGGCTGTGGTTAGGTCGCCCCCTTGGGGCTTTTTTGTTCCTCGCGAAATTCCTTTTTGCGCTGATTATGGTCACCGTCGCTGGCCATGTTGAAGAGTTATACCAATTCTAAATTGAATTTAGTCTAAACAATCCGTCATCCTGAGCTTGTCGAAGGATCAGTTCGGAGGGGTTTTACCGAGGCGGAACTGATCCCTCGACAAGCTCGGGATGACCGAAAGCTAAAGACCAAATTCCATTGAGAAATGGTATTAGTCGCAAGAAATTCTCGCATAGTTGAAAACGGGGACAGGTAAAAAATGGCATTAATTTAAGGCGGTTTTGGGATGAGCATGAGTGCGGCGCTCTCCTGGAAAAAACTCAGGCTAAAACGAGGCGAGCACGTCGTGCTTGTCCACGCCCTTATGCGTCGCTACCAGCCGCAGGATGCTGTTAAGGGTGCCGATGCGAACGGCGTTGTGATCGGGAACCGGGATGCGCTGGTGCGAGGGGATGTCGGTCTGCAAGATGATGTGGCTGCCTTCCTGGTGGACATGGCGGTAGTCCCAATGTTTGCAGAGCGCCTTGACGATCTCGCGCCCGGAGAGGTTGCGCGGTATTTTCACGCGGCCAGCACTTCATCCCGGACCAAATGCAGGCGGAGCGAGAGTTCCAATTTTTCAGGCTGGTCAAAGTAATAACCGCGCACAGCTTCGCGCACGTTGGACCGTAACTCGTCCCAAGTGTTGCCCTCGGTCACGATGCTTTCGGTAAGGCATTCGGCGCAGTAACCTCCATCCACCTCCTGGGTGACCTCAAAGACGAGTTCGTTCATGTTGAGAGCTTACAGTACGAAACAGGGCCAGGCAAGTTTGCGAAAACCCCTTCCTTCATGCCTGGACAGTGAAGCTGAAAAAAGAGCGCAGAAGAATAGGGCGAATCTCCGGGAAAGCCGCCGTTTTCTCTTTTCTCCGGCTTGGCTGGCTTATCTCAACTATATGCACAAAAAAAATAGGCTCCGCAGGCCAAATAAGCGTGTTGAATCGCGGGCGCTAAGATGACAAGTTGGTGCGATGCCGCGACGCCGTTTTGACTTGGAGAGGAGCGAGGCGCGCCACCTCGCGCCCTACGCCCAGACCAGCTCCGCGACCCGCGGCCGCGCGCACCCGGAGGACCAGCACCGGTTCCGCCTCGACTTCCAGCGCGACCGCGACCGGATCGTCCACAGCCGCTCCTTCCGCCGCCTCGAGTACAAGACGCAGGTCTTCCTCAACGGCACGGGCGATCATTACCGGACGCGGATGACCCACACCATCGAGGTCTCGTGCATCGCGCGGGCGCTGGCGCGGGCGCTCGGCCTCAACGAGGACCTGGCCGAGGCGATCGCCCTGGCGCACGATCTCGGCCATCCCCCGTTCGGCCATCTGGGCGAGGAGACGCTCGACCGGCTGATGTCCGGCCATGGCGGCTTCCGTCACAACGCCCAGAGCCTGCGCGTGGTGGAGGAACTCGAGTTGAAGTATCCCGAGTTCAACGGCCTGAACCTGACCTGGGAGGTGCGCGAGGGCCTGCGCAAGCCTTACGTCCCGGACAGCCTCATCGAGGGCTTTGTCCAGCCGTCGCTCGAAGCGCAGGCGGTCGATCTCTCCGACCAGATCGCCTACATCTGCCACGATCTCGACGACGGCATCGAGTCGGGCCTGATCGACGAGCAGGAATTGGGCGGCCTCGATTTGTGGCGCGACACGCGCGAGCGGGCGCTGGCTCCTTACCCGCACTTGGAGCCGGAGCGGGGCCGCTATTACGTGCTGCGGACGCTGCTGGGCCGCCTGGTCGAGGACGTTATCGACCACTCCAGCCACACGATCAAGAGCCGCGCGCCGCAGAGCAGCGATGACGCGCGCCGCCAGCCCGCGATGATCACCTTCTCGCCCGAGATGGCGACACGCGCGAGGGAGCTGCTCAACTTTCTCTACAGCCGGTTTTATGACCACCCGTCCCTGGCCACCGTGCGCCGCCGCTCGGTCGATTGCCTCGTTCAGCTCTTCGAATTGCTCGTCGGCCATCCCCATTTGCTCAGCCCGCAATTCGCCATGCGGGTCAAGAACGACGGCGAGTACCGCGCGACGTGCGATTACCTGGCGTGCCTCACCGACCGGCAGGTTTATCTCCAGCACCAGAAATTGATCGGAGGGCTGCCGTCCCTGGAAGGTGTGCGGCTTGAACAAACGGCGCTCTTATAACGGCGTGTCGGGGATGATTTTGGCGGACGCATTCTTGCGAGACATCACTTGCGTTTTCGTGGCGTCTTCGTCGCCGGCTTCTGGCAATCGGGGCAGACGCCGGAAAGCTGAAGCGAGTGGCTCAGACCGGCGTACCCGCGCTCTTTGGCAATCTGGTCTTCAAAGCGTTCGACCACGCACTCGTCGATCTGTTCGACCTTATGGCACGTGCGGCAAATCAGGTAATGATGATGATGATGGCCGTCACGCGCCTTGATTTCGTGCCGGGTCGTCCCGTCGATCCACGCGACCCGCTGCACGAGTTCCTTTTGTTCGAGAATCGAAACGAACCGGAACACGGTGGCGAAGTCGCAGCCCTGTTCGCGCACCTTCCCGTGAATGTCCGCCAGGGCGAGCGGGACCGAGCTGGCATCGAGCAGCCGGACGATGGCGATGCGCCCGTGGGTGGCGCGCAGACCGTGCTCCCGCAGCCACGCCGCGGCATCGATGGCGCGCGATGCCGGTTGTGTGCCCATGGTTACTTGTACCACGTTTGACGGCTTTTGACAGTCGCCAAGGCGCCTAAGCCGCCGGCGTGCTGAGGACCGTCTCGATGACCTGCTGGAGCTTTTCCAGTTTGTAGGGCTTTTCGAGAACGGCGTTGAAGCCGAATTGCTTGTGGTCGCGCATGACCGGATGATCAAGGTGTCCGCTGCTGGCGATGACTTTTGCGCTGGGATCGATTTTCTTGATGGTGTGGACGGCGTCCTGGCCTCCTACTCCATTGGGAATGACCAAATCCATCATCACAATATCGAACGGTTCCGAATGGGATTTGGCTTTTGCAAAAGCGGCGATGGCCTGCGAACCATCCGTGCACGTGGTGACCTCGTACCCGAGATGGCCGAGCATCCGGCTGACGATATCGAGGATCATCTGTTCGTCGTCCATTAACAGAATGCGCGTTTTGCGTCCCTGCGTGGGCAGCGCGCCGGTTTGCCCGGGCATGGGCAGCGCGCCGGTTTGCCTCAGCTTGGGCAGCGCGCCGGTTTGCCCCAGCTTGGGCAGCGCGCCGGTGGCACCGGGGCCGGGGGGTGCTATCGATGGCATCGGCAGGGCTCCGGTTGACAACGAAGGCGCCGACGACGCGCCGGTCGCCGCGGGAAGGTAGAGGGAGACCGTGGTGCCCACGCCGGGAGTGGAATCGATGAGGATCGTTCCGCCCATCCGCTGAATGGAGGAAAGCGCCGTGGTGAGCCCAAGGCCCTGCGAGCCGCTGCGCGTGGTGAAGTAAGGCTCGAATACGCGGGGGAGCGCTTTTTCCGGGATGCCGTGGCCTTGGTCCTGAATATGGAGGCAGACATAATCACCCGCTTTCAGGGGAAGATCGGGGCGGTAGGAAAATTGCGTGTGGGGGATGTTTTCCGCGGAAAATCGCACCACGCCCTTGTCCATTGCCTGTACGGAATTGGTGACGATATTCCGAATCGCATGGGAGAAAGCTTCCTGATCGATTTCCACCTCGGGCAGGTTGCGGGGGAAAAGATATTCCGCCCGGACCATGGTTCCCCGCAGGACGTCGGAGACCGCTTCCTGCACCGCCGGTTCGAGCGGCACCCGGACTTTAGGCTGGCTCTTCTCGGGGGTGATGGAAAACATTTGCTCGATGAGATCGCGCGCGCGTTGGAGGGAGCGCTCCATTTCATTCAGGCGCACCGCGATGGCATTGTGGGGGCCGTTCAAGTTTTTCGCGATGGTGAGATTGCCGACGACATTGGTCAAAATCTGATCGAAATCGCGGGCCATCCCCTCGACCAAGCCCGCCGCAGTCGCCTCGGTCGAGGCCAGCGACAGGGCTTCCGACAATTTTTTCTTTTCCGTCACATCGACGGCAAGCATCAGGACGGATTCAACGTGGCCGTCGGTATCGAGAACGGCAATCGTCTCGGTTTGAAGATTCACCCAGCCACCCTCCTTCTGTTGAACCCGATACTCCGCCTGCTGGGTTGAACCCTGTTGCAGGGTCAGATTCAAGGCTTCGGTCGCCCGCGCCTGGTCGTCGGGATGAACCTCCGCCAGTGCGTAAGTTCCCGCCAGTTCTTCCGTCGAGTAGCCAATGATGTGACTGTACGCCGGATTATTCCACGTCCGGTGGCCCTGATGATCCAGCAGGACGATGATATCCGACACATTATCCATCATGAGCTGGAAGAGCCTCCGCTGCTGGCTCCATTCAAGCTCCGCCCGAGCCCATTCGTCGAGGCTTTGGCGACAACGAGCCACTTCCTCTCGAAGCTTTTGGAGATCGGATTCCGTATCGCCCGTGAGCGGTTGGGCCTCGGACGGAGAACTCGCGGACTCGGGTGGCATCTCTTGCTGGAGCGGCGTCTCCACCGGTCCCCGGGTGGGCGGACGCAAGACGATTGGCCGCCGTAAGGGTACCGTCTGGTTTTGGATGGGCACATCTTTCACAATACAGTTCTCAGGTGACTCGAGTGGAATTGAAGCAGAAAGTATACTTGCCTACGAATGGAGTAATTTAGGAAGTTTAATTATGCAAGCAAAAAGCAAAAGGATTCGATCGAAACCTGCCTCATCTCCATACTTGTTTATTTAACGTAAACACTGAAACTTATGCAAGTTTTCCCGCTTCTCCATGCCTTACGCAGTATCGTGGTAGCCCGGACAACTTGACTTGTTGTCCAATCTATTCATAAAAATTTTACGCGCCGACTTCCTTGCGCGCTTCTTCGGCCAGAACGGTCGAAAGATAACGCTCGCCCGTGCTGCAACCGATGGTCACGATCAGCTTGCCCTTATTCTCGGGACGCTTGGCGACCTGCATGGCGGCAAAGACATTCGCGCCGGTTGAGATGCCCACCAGGAGGCCTTCTTCCTTGGCCAGACGGCGCGCCGTGATGAGCGAATCCTCGTTGCTCACGGTGATGACCTCGTCGACGATTTTCAGATGAAGATTTCCGGGCACGAAACCCGCGCCGGTGCCTTGGATCTTATGCGGGCCGGGCTTGAGCGGCTCGCCCTTCAGCGTTTGGGTGATCACGGGAGAATCCTTCGGCTCGACCGCAATGGCCTTGAACTCGGGTTTGCGCGCCTTGATGACTTCGGCCACGCCGGTGATCGTTCCACCCGTGCCCACCGCCGAAACGAGAATGTCCACCTTCCCGTCGGTGTCGTTCCAGATTTCCTCGGCCGTCGTCTTGCGATGAATTTCCGGGTTGGCCGGATTTTCAAATTGCTGCGGGATGAAGGCGTTCGGTGTTTCGTCAAGGATCGCCTTAGCCTTCGCGATCGCGCCCTTCATGCCTTCCGCCGCCGGCGTCAGCACCAATTTCGCGCCGAGCAGGGCGAGCAGGGTGCGCCGCTCCAGCGACATGCTTTCCGGCATGGTCAAAATGAGTTTGTAGCCTTTGGCTGCGGCCACGAACGCCAGCGCGATGCCAGTATTGCCCGAGGTCGGCTCGATAATGACGGTGTCCTTCGTGATTTTGCCCGCCTTCTCGCCCGCCTCGATCATGGCCAGGCCGATGCGGTCCTTCACGCTGCCGAGCGGGTTGAAGAATTCGGCTTTGAGCAGGATGGTCGCATCCAGCCCCTCGGTCACGCGGTTCAATTTGATGAGGGGAGTACGGCCGATTGTCTCAAGGACGCTATTGTAGATGGGCATAAGAGGGAAAGTTGTTGATTATCGTTTTCCCAGACGATACGAGCGCTTTTACGCGAGGCAACAATTATCGTTCGACCAGGTTGAAGTCATGGCCGGGATTAATTAAAGTGCCACGGTCATAGACCCCCGCTATATTCATAAAAATGATCAACTCCGCCTACACGCCTCCGCTCGACCTGATCCGCCGTCCCCGCCGCAATCGCCAAAGCGCCGCCATCCGCGCGCTGGTGCGCGAGACCCGCGTTCATGCCGACGATTTGATCCAACCGCTATTCGTGAAGGACGGCCATGGCGGCCCGGAGGAGATCGCCAGCATGCCCGGGGTGGAACGGCTCAACGTCCGCAACACGCTTGCGGAAGTGACTCGCCTGGCCGGGCTGGGCATTCGCGCCGTGGCCCTTTTTCCGCAGATCGAATCCGCGCTGAAGGACTCGCGCGGCAAGTACGCCGTGGCGAACAAGAACTGGTTCTTCGCCGCAATCCGCCAGCTCAAAGCGGAAATTCCGGACGTTCTGATCGTCGCGGATGTCGCGCTCGATCCCTACACGGATCACGGGCACGACGGCGTGCTTGATCCGGTAACGGGCGACGTCGCCAACGACGAGACGGTGCATATCCTCACCCATTACGCCACCCAACTCGCCGCCGCCGGAACGGACATCGTCGCGCCCTCCGACATGATGGACGGGCGCATCGGCGCGATCCGCGACGAGCTGGATCGGGAGGGTTTTACCCAGACATCGATCCTCGCCTACGCCGTGAAATTCGCTTCGGCTTATTACGGGCCGTTCCGTGACGCGGTCGGCAGCGCCAACAAAAAGGGAACGCCCGCGTTGGACAAGCGCACGTACCAACTCGACCCGGCGAACCTTCGCGAAGCTCTCCTCGAAGCGCGCCTCGATGAGGATCAGGGCGCCGACATTCTCATGGTCAAACCGGCCGGGCTTTACCTCGATGTCATTTCCGCCGTGAAGGCCGGGACAACGCTGCCGGTCGCGGCCTACCAGGTCTCGGGCGAGTACGCGCAGATTCACGCCGCGGCGAAGGCCGGCTGGCTTGATTTGGAGAAAGCGCGCGATGAGTCGCTGCTGGCCATCAAGCGCGCCGGCGCGGACATCATCCTGACCTATTTTGCAAAGGCCATGGCGGAGAGTCTGAAATAGGACTTATACGACCAATGGGACTTATGAGCCATGTGTCCTATCCGTTCCATGGGTCCTATAGGTCTCATTAAAAAGAAGTGTCTCTCTGCGCCAAGTCGGCTAGAGTCATCTTTTAATGAGCACCGCCTGGACGCGCAAGGACCTTCTCACCATCCGCGAATTGGACCGGGCCGAGATTGAATTGATCCTCGATACCGGGCGCATGTTCAAGGACTTGCTGGCGCGGCGCGTGAAGAAATCGTCCTCGCTGGAAGGGCGCACGGTGGTGAATCTGTTCGTTGAGCCGAGCACGCGCACGCGCACCTCGTTTGAATTGGCCGCGACGCGCCTCGACGCCGATGTGGTTTCCATCGACAGCGCATCGAGTTCCTTTCGCAAGGGCGAAACGCTCAAGGACACCGGCCAAGTGCTTGAGGCGATGAAAGCCGACTTCGTCATCCTGCGCCACTCCGCCGCGGGCGCGCCGCAATTCCTGGCCGAGCGGTTGTCGGCCCACATCGTCAATGCCGGCGACGGCGCGCACGAGCACCCGACCCAGGCGCTGCTGGACGCCTTCACCATGCGCGAAAGGCTCGGCCAAGAGAGCGAGGGGCGCGAGTGGAAGGACCTGCATGTGGTGATTTGCGGCGACATTCTCTTCAGCCGCGTGGCGCGCTCGAATGTCTGGGCGCTGACCAAGCTCGGCGCACGCGTGACGCTGGTCGGGCCGACCACGCTGGCGCCGGAAATCTTTGCGGAACTGGGCGTGACGGTCGCGCATGACTTCGACGCGGTCCTGCCCGACGCCGACGTCATCATGCTGCTGCGCATCCAGCACGAGCGGCAGCAGCGCAGCTTCTTCCCCTCCGTGGGCGAATACGTCTCCCTCTTCGGCTTGAACCTGGCTCGCTTCGAGAAGTGCAAGCCCGGCGTGCTCATCATGCATCCCGGCCCGATCAATCGCGGCGTGGAAATCGCCAGCGAACTCGCCGACGGCCCGAACTCGACCGTCCTCGACCAGGTGCAGAACGGCCTCGCCATCCGCATGGCGGTGCTGCATCTGCTCGGCGGCGGCGGAGCGGTGGGGTAAAGAGAAAATCTTTGGGCTGCTTCTTGTGGCCTTCGGCCAGCCGGACGAGCGAGTTGTCCGGGTTTCCCGAGAAAGGCCCCGTCGCAAGGGCCTGCGACGGCTACCCATCAAGGCTTGTCGTGTTCAGCCGTGGTGGGCTTTTCCTTTTCGAGTTCGAGCTTGGTGAGGATTTCCATGACGCGGTCGCCGCGCTCGACCGCGCGATCAAAGCGGAAGAGAAGTTGCGGCGTGAACTTGAGCCCGAGGCGGCGTCCGATGAAGCTTTGCCAGGCCTTGCGGTTGCGGTTGAGGACATGGAGCGCCTGCTCCTCTTCCAGCTCGGGGTGAAGCGTGCTGACATAGACGTAAGCCTGGCGCATGTCGGGCGGCAGCTCGACCGAGGAGATGGTGATGATGAGCCCCTCGAGATCGAGGGATTGGCTCATGCAGGCGGCGAGTTCCTTGCGGAGGACCTCGGCCACGCGGACAGTTCGGCGGGTGGACATGCAAGTAATGTCAACGAAACCGGGGAAGGATGCAATCCCGCCCGCGTGGATCGTCGCCTCATTTACCCTGGCTCGCCCTTTGCCGCGCCATGGCCTGCGCTTTGGCGAGATTCCTTTGCCCGACGCTATCGTCAGGATTCAGTCGTAGGGCCTCCTGAAACTGGGCTATCGCCTCATCCACCTGACCTTTTTGTAAAAGGGCATTCCCAAGGTCGGTGTAGGCGTGGGCATAGTTGGGGTTGATTTTCAGGGCCTTTTGGTACTGGGCAATCGCCTCATCAACCTTGCCCTTTTCTAAAAAGGCGTTACCGAGGTTGTTGTGGGCCTCGGCATCGTTGGATGCAACTTTCAAGGCCTTTTGAAACTGCTCTATCGCCTCGTCGAGGCGGCCCTTTTGTGCGAGATCAACGCCAAGGTTATTGTGCGCGTGGGCCATGATTGGGTCGCGAGCCAAGCTTGGGTTGATTTCCAGGGCCTTTTGGTATTGGGCAATCGCTTCGTCCACGTACCCTCTTTTTAAAAGGGCGGCACCGAAGTTCCCGTGGCCCACCCAGCAATTTGGATTCTTGACCAGAGTATCGGTCCAGAGCGTCTCCCCGCTCTCATAAACCCAGGTCCGCTGCCAACTCAAAACCCCGAGCATCAGCAACAAAGCCGCAGCAAGGATCGATTGCAACCACGGCCTCCCCGGAATGGCGAAATCCGCCAACCGGACCATTCCCGCCCCCGCCAGAGCCAACGGCCCCATGCTAGCCAGATACTGAAAATGATCAAAGACCAGGGAATAACGAAAAATCAAATTGTCGACCAATCCCATCGTCGGTAACAAGGCCGCCAGGAAATAGGCAAAGACGAAAAACCCGGCACCAGACCACGACTCCCGTTTGAGCCACAAAATAAACAGGACGATGAACACGGCCAGCAGCGGCAGATACGTAAGCCGCTGCCCGGCATCGATCACCCAGCGCGGATAAACCGTGATTAACGGATGAGGCCAAAGCAATTTGCCAAGGTAAAACCAGACCGCATCGCCCGCCGCCACCAGTTGCTCCGGCCAAGTCCGCACCCATCGTGGATCGGGTGCTATTGCCAGTTGCAGTCCCTGCGTCCATATCGACACGGCACTGGCGGCGATGGACAGGAGAAAAATGGGGGCCACGGACGCGAGGTTGCGCCAATGCCACCGCCCTTCCACCCACCATGCGCACAAGCAAAGCACCACCGGCAAAATCACCGTAGACGACTTGCTCGCCATCGCCAGAGCGGCGAAGATCAAGATTAACGCATATTCCCAGCCGCCGCCGGTTTGTCCTTTGAGGTCTCTTTCTTTTAGCCACTTCAGAAAGAAAAGAATCGAAAGCAGGAAGAACAACCCAGATTGCGTGTTCTTCATCTCGCTGATCCACGCCACCGATTCCACCTGCACCGGGTGGAGGGCCCAGAGCGCCGCTCCCAGCCAAGCACCCGGCATTTGCAAGCTCCGCAAGACCCGCCACAGCAACACGGCGCACGCACCGTGCAGCAAAACGTTCACGAGATGATAGGGCAACGGCACCAAGCCCCACAACACGTGTTCCAACCAAAACGTAGTGAGCGTCAACGGGCAAATATCGGCGGCGCTCGTCGTCCAGATTTCTTTCAACCCGAGCGGCCCGATGATGACGGGATTGGCCGTGACAACCATATCGTCGTCCCAAATGAATCCGGCGTACCACACCGGCTGATAGGCCAGAATAACGGCGCCAACGAGGATCAGCCCCCAAAGCCAGTCACGGCTGAACCAGGAGGGCAACCGTGGGGCAACGGGGTCTGTTACGGCGACATTCGCGGGAATCTTGCTGCTCAGCGCCTTCTTTCTCTTGGATCGTTTCGCCATACGGTCTCGGTGATGAGGATGAACCCTTTCCGTCTTCATTGAAGCATTTTTCGCTTTCGGTTAATCGAATCGCGGCACCCATTCATGATCAATTTCGATCGAGCTTTACCGCATCGAAGCCTCCCTGCGCAGCACTTTTCCTTGCGCGGGATGGCAAGGTGCCGCTTAATGACCTCTCTCATGAATAAGTGTCTTTGGCGTCTCGTGCTGGTGGCCGGCACTGCGGTCATCCTGACCGGTTGCGGCAATAAGGAAACGAAGGAGGCCCTGCAAAAAGCGTCCACGCTGGTGGACCAGAAACAATACCAGGACGCCAACAACGTCCTGGTCGATGCGTTGCGCGCGCGAGAGACCAAGATTCGCGCCGATGTCGGCACGGCGTCCGATCAGGCCGCGACCGACGCGCTGCTTAAAAAGGTGCAGTCCGATCCCGAGATCCTGAAGCTGGAGCGCGGTCAAATCCCGCTTTATCTCCACCTGGAGCGGGCCGATCTGGCCTCCGCCGTTTACTCGGATATTCTGGCGGGAAACCCGGGTGACACCGTGGTTTACGACCTTCTGCACGATAAAGACCCGTTGATTCGCGCCGGAGCGGTGCGAATCCTGGGCCTGACGGGAAAACCCGAGGAGATCGACGCGTTGGCCGGGGCGACGAAGGACCCGGACCAGGATGTGCGCCGCGCCGCCATGTCCGCGCTGGGATCGATCAAAGACCCCCGGACGGTGGGACCCTTGATCGCCGCCTTGAAGGATTCTTACTGGTTCGCCCGGTCGGAGGCGGCCACCTCCCTTGGACAGGAGCATGACGGGCGCGCGGTCAAACCGCTGCTCGACGCCGTGGCCGACCCGGACAGCACGGTCGAGAGCTCGGCTGAAACCTCCCTCTTGTTTCTTTGCAAGGGGCCGAATGCCCCCGCTCCGAGGGACGATTTCGCCAACCGGCTGAACGATCCCAACCCCAAGGTGGTCCTGATCTCGGCGGTCTGCCTCTCGATCCTCAAGGATGCCAGGGCGGTCCCGGTCCTGCTGAAATTGCTCGGCTCGCCCGATCTGACCACGCGTCTCGACGCGGTCAAAGGGCTGGGCGAAGCGGGCGACCCCTCGGTCATCCCCACGCTGCGCCGAACGCTGAAGGACCCGGACATCAATATGCGCGGATGGAGCATCATCGGTCTGGGCAATCTGAAGGACGAGGGATCTCTGGCCGATTTACGCGCGATCGTGGCCGATGCCAACGAACCGCCCACGATCAAGGCGGCGGCAGAAGCGGCGATCAACCACATTGCCCCATCGGCGACTATTCCCGGCGGACCGTGACCGGGAAAAACCACCGGCAAAATCAGGACCCCGGCTCGCCCGCGTTTCGATCCGCGGTGATGATGTCATCAAGCACGCGGCGGAATTCCTCCAGACCGGGCGCTGGAATGACGATGGAATCGCGACGTCCATTGGCATCCTCGGTGATGCGGAGAAATCGGCCCCGGGGATTCTCGCGCAGGTCGAAGATAAAAGTCTTGCGCTCGACGGCGATATTTTCGCTTTTCAAGACGGTATCCATCCCTAAATCTCCGGTTAAAGGCTTTCAGGCCAAACTATCCATCACGAGCCTTCTGTCAAACGGCTCACGCCATTTGTAATCCACACCCATGAAGACCCAAACCCTCGGCACAACGGATATCCAGGTCACACGGCTTTGCTACGGCGCGATGCGCATCGCCGGAGGCTGGGACCGGGACAAGGTCGACGCGGCAGCCATCGAGCGGGGCATTCGCTCGATCGAGAGCGCGGTCGAGGCGGGCTGCAACTTCATCGATCACGCCGATATTTACGGCGACACGATGTCCGAAACGATCCATGGACTTGCCCTCGACCGGCACCCCGATTGGCGGGACAAACTCGTGGTCGCCACCAAGTGCGGCATCCGGTTCGAGGATGAGCCGCCCGGCACGCCGCATCGCTACGATTTCAGCGGGGAGCATATCCGGTGGTCGATCGACGAATCGCTCAAGCGCCTGAAGCTGGAGCGGGTCGACCTCTACCAATTGCATCGGCCCGACTGGCTGGCCGACCCGGAAGAGATCGCGTCGGCCCTGGCCGATATTCACCGGGCGGGCAAGGCGCGCTATTTCGGCGTGAGCAACTTCCGGCCCTCGCTGGTCGCAGCGGTGCAAAGCGCAGTCCCCTTCCCGCTCGTCTCGAACCAGGTGCAGATCAGCCTGCTGCGCCTCGATGCTTTTGAGGACGGCACGCTCGACCAGTGCCTGGAAAAGAAGATGACGCCGCTGGCGTGGAGTCCGCTGGCGCAGGGACGGCTCGCGGCGGCTTTCGACGACAAGGCCCCGCTACCGCAAAGCGAACAGGATGTCGCCGCCGTGGCGCGGCTCCGCCCGGTGCTGGCCGACACCGCGCAGGCTTATGGGGTGACGCCCCTGGCGATTGTCCTGGCCTGGCTGATGCGCCACCCGAGCCGGATCATCCCGATCATCGGCTCGACCCGGCCCGAAGCGATCCGCGAGGCGGCGACGGCCGACGCGGTCACGCTCGACCGGGATAGCTGGTACCGGATTCTCCGCGCGGCCCGAGGGAAGAAGCTGGACTAAGTCCTGGGACGGCCCCATTCGCGCATTGGCTTAAAAAGCCTCCGCAGCCTATATTTTTAGGCCATATTGCCCACCGAGGGGATTTAGGGCTCACCGCGCTCTCGACTTGCGGGCGGGAAAATTGCCATGCTAGGCCATGCCGCTCTCGTGGAATGAAATCCGGTCGCGCGCCATCGGCTTTTCGCGGGAATGGACCACGCGCGAACTGCCCGCCAAGGGCGCGGAGAAGGCCGAGGCGCAAACCTTCTGGAATGATTTCTTCGAGGTCTTCGGCAAGAACCGCCGGCACGTCGCGGCTTTCGAGGCCCCGGTGAGGAATCTCGGCGGCAACTTCGGGCGCATCGATCTCCTTTGGCCCGGCACCCTGCTCGCGGAGCACAAAAGCCCCGGCGAAAATCTCAGCAAAGCCGAGGCCCAGGGCATGGCCTACATCCGCGGCCTCGTGGACGAGAAGCGCGACCGGGACGCCCCCCGTTACCTCATCGTCAGCGACTTTCGCAGAATGGTCCTTTACGACCTCGACCCGGAACAGGACCCCAAGCTGCCGCTGTTCAAGCGCCTGCCGCCGGCGCTCGATTTTTCCCTTCAAGACCTGCACAAGAACGTCCACGCCTTCGGCTTCATGGCGGGATACCGCACCTACCGCGTCAAGGAGGAAGACCCTGCCAACATCGAAGCCGCCGAATTGCTGGCTCGGCTGCACGACGTGCTCGAAGAGGGCGGTTATCCGAAGAAGGACCTCGACCGGTTTCTGGTTCGTATCCTTTTCTGCCTTTTCGCCGAGGACACCGGCATCTTCGCGCCGAAAGCCTTCGAGGAATATCTCGACAACCACACGGCCGAGGACGGCTCCGACCTGGGCCTGCGGCTCGACAAGCTCTTCCGCGTTCTCGATTCACCCGACGACCAGCGCCAGGCCGGCCTCGATGAGGAACTGGCCGAACTGCCTTACGTCAACGGACGCCTGTTCGAGGAGCGGCTCGAATTCGCCGAGTTCAACCGCGACATGCGCAACCAGTTGCTCGCCTGCACGCGGTTCAACTGGTCCCGCATCTCGCCCGCCATTTTCGGCTCGCTCTTTCAGGCCGTCATGGAACCGAAGGAACGCCGCCAAATTGGTGCCCACTACACCAGCGAACGCGACATCCTCAAGGTCATCCACTCGCTCTTTCTCGACGACCTCGACGCCGAATTCGTCCAGATCAAAAAGGACCGCTCTAACCGGCGGCAGGGGCGGCTGGAGGAATTCCAGAAGAAGCTCGCCTCGATTCATCTGCTCGATCCCGCCTGCGGCTGCGGCAACTTCCTCATCCTTGCCTACCGCGAACTGCGCACACTGGAAATTGCCGTCCTGCTGGAGCTTCATCCCGGCGGCCAGCAGGAATTGACCCTCGATGACGTGACGCGCATGGCCAAGGTCGATGTCGATCAGCTCTACGGCATCGAGATCGGCGAGTGGCCTGTCCGCATTGCCGAGGTCGCCATCTGGCTGATGGATCACCTCATGAATCAGGAACTTTCGGTGGTCTTCGGCCAGCCATACCAGCGCCTGCCGCTCCTCAAATCAGCCAAGATTGTCATCGGAAACGCCCTGCGCATTGACTGGAACACCGTGCTGCCCGCCAGGAAGTGCACCTACATCCTCGGCAATCCGCCATTTGTGGGGAAGCACCTGATGTCTGCGGAACAAGCTTCCGACATCGACCGCGTTTGGGGTGAAACGCCCGGCGCGGGCCTCCTCGATTATGTGACCGGATGGTATCGCATCGCCTCCGATTACATCGCGGGCACCGCGATCCGGTGCGCGTTTGTTTCCACCAATTCCATCTCGCAGGGTGAGCAGGTTGGCGTTCTCTGGAATTACCTTTTTCAGCGTGGCATCAAGATACAGTTTGCCCACCGAACGTTTTCCTGGATCAGCGAAGCGCGGGGCATGGCCCATGTCCATGTCGTTATCATCGGATTCAGTGGGGTCGATTTACCGGGCAAGAAAATCTATGATTATCATGCCGATGCAAAACATCCGACCGTCATCAGCGCCACGAATATAAGCCCCTATCTCGTCGAAGGCGCTGATCTCGCCCTAACCGCGAGGACGAAACCTCTCTGCGATGTCCCAGAATGCCAATACGGGAACAAACCAACAGACGGCGGCCATCTTATCGTTGAGGAAAAAGACCGGCGGCAGTTTTTACTCGAAAACCCCGGGGCTAAGTCTTATTTGCGACCTCTTCTCTGCGCGGAAGAATATCTCCACTCTATTCCGAGATGGTGTCTTTGGTTGGTCGATGCTCCGTCTAATTTCATCCGTCAAAACAAGGGAGTCCTTGAGCGAGTTGAGGCCGTGCGCGATTTTCGTCTCAAGAGCAAGAAGGAGCCAACCCGCGCCAAGGCCGGCCAACCCGCACTTTTCGCGGAAATCCGCCAACCTAAGTCAGAATTTGTTGTCATACCTCGGCACAGTTCGGAAAGACGGACGTATGTGCCCTTCGGCTACTTTTCTCCCAAAACCATTATCCACGATAGTTGCACAGCTTTGCCGGATGCCACGCCGTACCATTTTGGAGTTCTATCTAGTGTCTAATTGCATAAGTTAGAGATAGTATTACGCAACTGGCTGCCTTTGACTTCCCGTTTGCGCCAGCGAAACGGTTTGGGCTGCTGGTTGTGTTTGGCGACGAAGGCGAGGATTTTGTCGCGCAGGCTTTCCTTGGTCGGGAAGCTGGCACCGCGCAGGGCCTGGCGCGTCAGCAAACCGAAAAAGACTTCCACCAAGTTGAGCCAACTGGCCGAAGTCGGGGTGAAGTGGAAGCTCACCCGGCCCTCGTAGCGCTCCAGCCAGTCGGCGTTCTTCTTGTGGGTGGAGTAGTTGTCGAGGATGACGTGGATTTGCCGGTCGGCGGAAACCTCCGCCAAAACCTCGTCCATGAACTGCCGGAAGTCCTCCCGCTTCTTGGTTTCGGTCGTCTTGGCGTGGACATGACCGCTGGCCACATCCAGGGCCGCAAAGAGGTTGACCGTACCGTTGCGCTTGTAGGTGCTTTTGATCCCATGCACAACTTTGCCATCGCTGGTTTTGACGTAACCGCAGGGCCGGGTCAGGGCCTGGATCGACGGTTTTTCATCCACGCTCAGCACCAGGGCGTTGAGCGGCGCGTTGAGATAAAGTCCGATGATGTCGGTGGCCTTCAGGGCGAACTGCGGGTCCGTGCTCACGCACCAACTGCGCTGCCGGGCCAGACAGATGCCTTCGGCGCGTAAAATCCGCCAGACCTTGTGCCGACTCACTCCCAAAGCTTCGGCCACCAGCGCACCATCCCAACAACCCCTCTCGGGCGGCGGCGGTTCTTCGAGCTTTTTAAGGATGCGGTCTTTAAGCCCGGCGTCGTACGTGGCGGGCTTGCCCGAGCGCGGGCGATCCCGCAACCCGCGCAAGCCTTCCCGCGCGAAGCGACCGCGCCATAACCCGACCCGAGCAGGCGTCCGTCCCATCAAGGCGGCAATTTCCTGGCTGGGCTTGCCTGCCAAAGCATAAAGAACGATCTGCGCCCGCTCCACCAGCCTTGCTTCTTCCCGGCGACTTCGACTCAGACGTTCCAGTTCTCTGCGATCTTCCGCAGAACACTCCACCACAGGGGCATGTCGGCTCATGCCAAGAGCTTACTTACTTATTGTCAGTTATGCAACTAAACACTAGTAACATGCACATGGCGTGGGTGAAACAGGTATGTGGACGAATCAAGAGCGATATTCGATACTCCAATACGCTCGTTTACAACAACTACCCTTGGCCGCAGGAAGCGACGGACGCGCAAAAAGCCAAGGTCGAGGAATGCGCCCAGGCCGTCCTCGATGCCCGCCAGCCTTTTCTCGATGCGGGCCAAACCCTGGCCGATCTCTACGACCCGCTCACCATGCCGGGCGTGCTGCTGAAGGCCCACCAAGCCCTTGACCGTGCCGTGGATCGCTGCTACCGCAAGGAAGCCTTCGAGAACGACCGCCAGCGCGTCGAATTTCTCTTTGCCCTCTACCAAAAACTCACCGCGCCGCTGATTCCTGCGACCAAACCAGCTCGCGGGCGGCGAAACAATTAGAGTGTAGTGACTTCACTGCTTTTTAGATAGGTCTTGTTTTTGCGCTTTTTTCCCGAGCACAAATATGGTCGCCAAGGCTATCACAGTTGCTCCCCCCAAGGGCAATCCAACCCAAGGGTAACCGTCATGCGTAATCCAGAGCGATCCGGCTAAAAATAGAACTGCCAGTACAGCGCCAATCAACTGACCTCGGCCGCCTTCTTTTAATTGGTGAGTGATCACCATTTTTTCCAGTTCCATTCGGTGGGCTGTCTGTTTTTCGAATGACGCAACAAGTCGCTCGGCTAGACCCGGCACAACTTGGTTGTACCTCTCTAATTCTTCGGACGGTGGAAGTGGACCGGAATACTGAGTAACTTGAGCGATCAACGAGGGTTGCCCGAGCACTTTGCCCAGCAAGGACACCACCTGCGGCTTAACTTTATTTGGGATGCTCTTATATGCTGGGGAGTCAACTCGCTGAAGTATTGCTTCAACATCAGGAGGTTGTCCGGGGACCAGATTACGGTTCTCGTCAGACACTTTAGAAGCCTAGTTCCAACTGCCCTTTGGGATTTAACACCTTCTGCTTTTCGGTATCGAGAGCTTGACGTAGGTCCTGGCCTATCATGGCCCAATCCGAGAAAATGGCCCGGCGATCCGCTTGAGCAGGAGTGGGGGAAATGTTGTACACAAAATATCCCCCCGACAAATTCATTAACGTCCCTGCGCCGGTCAGGTACGATGATTTAGGAGTTAAGAAGTCCGTTACAAAATGGTTCATTTTTCTTAATTTTCATCAAACCCACGGTAAAATAGTTTCCAACACTGATAACATCGGGCTCATCACAAAAAAAACAATAAAAAACCAAGCGGTTAGCTTAACTCAGGATGATGGATGGTACCCGTCTTATCGGCTAATCCAAGACTTTCTTGAAAAGAAAAAGCAGGGACTGGCACGGGCAGGGTTGTTTATGCCCGCGACTGACCGCCGCTGAGACAGCGGCGGCTACCTTAACCAACGCGAAATGGAATCTCGCGGGGAGCACGAGGGGAACAACAACCCCAACGGGGTTGTGAGCATTCAGCCCAGGGTTGGCGTAGGGGACACGTCCCCTCACGCCTACCCTGGGTAGGCTAGGAAAAACGACCAACCCTGTAAGGGTTGAATCTCGAATAATGGCGAGTTGTTCAACCCTTTCAGGGTAGGGATCGGGTTACTCGAACCCAGGGTAGCTCGTGCCTCGCAACCCTGGGCTGAGTGATTTCAATCCTTTCAGGATTGAGGGGCGGCAGCGACTGCGTATTGTCGGAGCAGGGAAAACTGCTCCTTCCCTCTTTCCCAAACTCCATTTGGGAACGCGCTTGCTGAGGCAATTCCATTGCCGATCCCGTAGCCACGCCCATGAGGGCGCGGTCCGCCGCCGAGGGACGTGTCCCTACGGCGGCGGCTACAAGTTAGCGCGAAATGGAATTTCGCGGGGAGCAGGTGGCGTTCCCAAGTGCACTTGGGAACGAGGGGGACGGGAGAGGAACTTGCTTGGTGTAGCGGCGGTCTATGACCGTCGCACTTTTTCTGCATTTATTCAGCGACGGTCATAGACCGCCGCTACATGGGGGATCGCTTCCTGCGCGCTGCGCGCGCCCGGACAACACACGCACGCGTGGCGTTGCCGGGCCACCCGAACCGCACCGCCGCTGGGGACAGCGGCGGCTACCACGGAGGCGGCGGCTACCGCGGCAGCGCGAGCCAGGGACGGAGGAGGATTTCGGACGGCCGGGCGCCTTGGGCGGGCTGGAAATGGATGTCGACCGCGCCGGTTTCGTTGAGGGGCCAGACCTGGCAGAAATCGGGCGCGGCCACGGCGTCGGTGGAGTTGAGCCGCCGGTCGCGGGGCGGGATTTGGAGCCAGTCCCGGACCTGAAGCGAGCGGAGCCAGGCATCGTCCGGCGGCGGTTCGGTGCCCATGACGAGGACGTCGGCGCGGAGGCCCGGATAGGCGGCGAGGAGATCCTGCCGTGTGGGCGCGCCGATCCGGCCGGCCCAGAGAAGCGTCTGGCTTCCGGCGTGGAAGAGGAGCACGAGCGCGCGGTCATCGGCGCGGCTTTCGGGGCTGTCGGCGGCGGGATGGAGGACGTCAACGCGAATGCCGGGGCCGAGTTGAACGCTCCGGCCGCGCTGCCATGGCTCGGTCTCCCGGCCCGCGAGCGCGATCATTTCCGGCACCGATTTTTCCACGGGCGAACGGGTGCGCAGCAGCGGGACGACGAGATGCCGCGGACTAAAATCGCGGATGATCATTTCCGCGCCGCTGTTGTCGGGACCGGTCATTTGCGCGACCACGAGGCCGTCGAGCCGGTTGATGCCGTAGAATTGCAGGAGGTGCCAGGTGGTCGATGGAGCCGGGCTTTCGCGGCCGGTGTTGAAGAGCCACGTTTGGTCCGGCGCGCGGACGAGCAGGCACGCGCTGTCCTGCAACGGGGCGACGAGGAAGGAAGGCGGGGGCGAGGAAAGGGCGCGAAGGTCGGGCACGTTGATCGACGCGCCGGGTTTGTGGGCGAAGAATCCGACGAAGAGAATGAGCCCGCGCGCCAGGAGCCAGTTCGCATTATTGAGGAAGGCCGCCAGCGGCGCGCTCAGCAGCGAAACCGTCACGCTGAGCGTGCCGACGATGGTGATGAATCCCGCCGCGGGTATGACGACGAGATTGGCGAGAATGGCGATGGGCGTGACCTGGTGAAAATCAATCGCGCTTATGGGTTCCATGATGAGTGTGGCGGCGATGCCCGTGGCGAAAAGCCCGATGGAAATCCACCAAAACCGTTCTTCAATTCGCTGAGCGGTTGTGAGCAGGGAGGAAGGCAAAAACGGGTCGGGCAAAAAGGGCCTGATGAGAAAACGCGTGATCGGCGGCGCGAGGAGAATCAGGCCGAGCACGATGGCGAAGGAGAGTTGCGCGCCGAAATCGAGCAGGACGGGCGGGTTCCAGACCAGCATGGCCAGCAGCGCGAGCGACCAGCAGCCGAGCGCGTTGAGCGGGCGCCCCAGCCGCCACGCGAGCAGGATGGCGAGCGCCATCGCGGTCGCGCGGACGGCGCTGGCGGGCGAGCCGGTGAGCAGGCAGTAGAGCAGCACGACCGGCGCGAGCGTCCATGCCCAGCGCCAGCGGACCAGGCCGCAGAGTTGCAGCAGGATGAGCGCGACAACGAACATCTCGGCGATGTTCTGGCCGCTGACCGCGAAGACGTGCATCGTGCCGGTGCGCCGGAAATCCTGCTCGATGTCGGCGGGAATTTCCCGGCGGTAACCGATGAGCATTCCGGCCAGGAAATCGGCCGTGCGCGGATCGTCCTCGAGGCCGATCTGGAGCCGCGCGTAAGCCCAGTCGCGCGCGCGAAAGGAGAGATTCCGCCACCAGTCGCCGCCGCCGGTTTCGATGCGCCGCCAATTCAGCGCGGGGACGGTCGCGTGAAAAAAGATTCCCTGCCGGGCCTCGAAGGCGCGGTAGTCGAGTTCACCCGGACAGAGCGGAGGCGCCACCGGCATGAGCGCTGCGGCGAATTCGAGGCGGTCGCCGCATCGCAGTTCCCTCGCGGGGCCGACCTCGGTGCAGCGCACATCGCCCTGCGCGGGCTGCCAGGGCGTGCCGATCTCCGCGCCGAAAAGCCGGCCTCCGGCGGGACGCCACGCTTCCATCCGCAGGACAAACGAGGTGCGGTCGAGCGCGCGGCGCGAGGCATGCGCGGAAAGCCGGGCCTCCGGTTCCTCGACGATGAGGCCGCGCCATTGCGTGGTGTCGAGGGTCTTTTCGTCGGGCAGGCGGCGCAGGTCATCCGCCGGAATCGCGCTGCCGAGCAGCAGCGTGTGGACAAGACCGGCGCAAGCGGTGAAGGCGTAGAACGCGGCCAGCGACGCCTTTTCGCGACGGGCCAGGACCAGCCAGAGCACGCCCGCGATAGAAAAGAGGGCGAGCGCGCCGGGCAGCGGGATCCAGCCGTCGAGGCCGAGCAGGCAGCCTGTCGCGAAAGCAAGGCTGACCGAAAAGAGCGGGGCGCGCGGCGAGAGCATCCACTCCTTCACCTGGTCCGGGCCTATTCCGCTGAGAGCCTGCGGAAGGCTTCTTTTTCGTTCGGGAGAAGCTTGGAAGGCGAGATGTCGAGCACCTTTGCCAAAGCAACGACCTCGTATTCACGAAGCACGCGGACTCGCATTTCGATGTGGTTGACCATTTCCCTGCTGGCATCCCAGCCGTGCCGCTGGCATCGGGCCGCGAGTTCAGACTGGGAAAGTCCTTGAGCGACTCGCAGCTTTCGCAAGACCGGTCCCGCCAGATTTCGTGCACCTTTCAAAGCGCGCTGACTTTAGGTGTTTCCCCGGCGAAGAAACACTAAGGATGCAGAGGTGTTTCATTTTACAAAGACCAAGATTGTAGAGGTGTGGAAAAGACACTTGGAGAAGCCGAGAAATTTCTTAAAATCAGGCTGCGCGCCTTGCGCAAAAAGGCGGGCCTTACCCAGGAGGAATACGCCGAGCTGGCCAAATTCTCCTACAAGTATTACCAGGGAATTGAACGCGGCCAGTGGACCAATTTACGGCTAAGAACGCTGGAAAAGCTGGCCCGCGGTTATGGGCTTGCTCTTCATGAATTATTTTCTCCACGGATGCCCCGCCCAAAAATTCGGATAAAAGCCGGAAAACAAACCAAGTGACTTGGGAACGAATCATCATGTGCTGCGCACACCGCGGCGCATGAAAATCGGGGAACGTCGGCAATCCCAACGGGGTTGTGACAGGGGAATCGAACTCCCGGAGGGACATCCGAAAGTAGCCCGGCGATTTATCGCCGGGTAGTCGTAAAATAAACCACCCGTCCCATCGGGACGGTTGAACGAAGATGAGTGCGGAATACGTTCAGTCGTCCCGATGGGACGCCTCGCTCTCTCGCGGGAGACCCGGCGATGAATCGCCGGGCTACTCTCGCTCATTCCTCTGGAATGACGGAACTCAAAAACGAGACGTTTGCAGAGATGTCCTTCAGGATTGGCGGATGACCGCACCGACCTATTTTCGGAGTAGAGGAACTCCAACCGCATCGTTACGGCTTATTTTTTAAAAAGCAGGTCAAAGAGCCACATCGCCCAACTCGTGGCGGGCGAACTCGGCGGAGTGGCGGGGGCCGCCGGCGGGGGCGCGGACGAAGGAGCGCCGGAACCGCTTCCCCCGACCCTGGCATGGTCCGAGGCGGACGGCATCGGCGAGGCGGCCGAACCTTGGTTCGCCCCCGGATGCATGGTGACGCAGACGGCGCCGGTGAGCATGACCCCGGCCTCGGGCGGAGCTTCCAGGTACGATCCGCTCAAGAGCAAGAGGCCCGCCACGGGCGCGTTGTATCCCGGCAAATGGAAAGTCCCGCCGGTGAGGAGTTCCGGGGTGAGGATTTTGCGGCCGGGCTCATCGTTGTAGTGGGCCGGGTCGTGGACCAGGATCAGGTCGGGCTCCGCATTGACGAGGGTGACCGCGTGGCCGGCATTGAAGACATCCGTGAACGAGTTGTTCGCCCTGTTAAACTTGCAGTAGGCAAGAAGCAGGATGAAGCCTTTGTTGGGGTCGTCATTTTCCCGGAGCCACTCCTGGGTGAAAGGACTGGGAGGTTTCATGTTCTTTTTGTACTTCTCCCCCTCTTCGTCCTTCACGATTTGCGGGTACTTTGCCTGGTCCCAGTCCAACCCGCGGTACTCGACGTCGCAGCCGTAGCCGGCCTCGCGGATGTATTTCCCGATCCCGTAAGTGATGGCTTGCGTGCGGGTGCCCAAATCGTAACGCGCGTTGGTGTCCGTCATGAGGGCGTGCACGGTGTGGATATAGCCGTCGTTTTTGCTGTCCCCGCTCACGATCAATTTCGGATAACCGTGGGTGCCGAACCAGATGATCAGGTTGGCCGTGGACGTGGGAAGGCAAGTCTGCTCTTCCTGACCTAAATCGGGCATGCCCCATTTTTCCGCGGCCGGGGCCGGAACGACGATCCCCGCGGCCAGGCACAGGCCGAGGAGGAAGCGCCAGGGAATCAACCTAGGGATTCGCATAAATGAGGAGAGCAGGCCGCGTGCCTTGCTCTTCCCCAAGATACCCCTAACTCGACCCCGTCCGCAATAGGAAGGGAATCTCCCCTAAAAATCGGCTTGGGTGGTGATGACTTTGCCCACCAGGCCGTACTGTTTTGCCTCCTCGGCGCTCATCCAGAAATTACGATCGGTGTCCCTCTCGACTCTTTCCACCGGCTGACCGGTCTGGACGGAAAAGATCTTGTTGAGCCGGTCGCGCATTTTGAGGATTTCCTGCGCCTCGATGCTGATGTCGGTCGCCTGGCCGCCGACGCCGCCGCTCGGCTGATGAAGCATGAAGCGGGTGTTGGGCAGCGAATAGCGGTGTTCCGTCGGCACGGCGACGTAGATGAGCGCCCCGGCGCTGGCCACCCAGCCGGTGCCGAGCACTTTGACCTTGGGCTTCACGAAGGTGAGCATGTCGTGGATGGTGTCGCCCGCCTCGACGTGGCCGCCCTGGGAATTGATGATGACCTTGATGTCGTTGTCGTTGAGCGCGGCGAGCAGGATGAGCTTTTCGCAGACCTCGCGCGCGACCTTCTGGGTGATCTCGCCAAAAAGGAGGATCGTGCGCGTTTCGAGGAATCTTTCCTCGAGCTTGTACTTGGGCTCTTTTTCCTTCTTCTCTTCTTTTTCCGACTCGTCGCGAAACCAGGGCTGATGCGGCAGAAAATCCATGGAAGAAATCATACCTCGTCCTGACGCGCTGGCAATCAGTCTTCGATCCTCGATTCCAAGGCGCGGAGGGGAAATTTTGACGGAATTAACGGAATTACGAAATGAAGCCGGAAGGACACCAGAATTCCGATTGGGTAACCGTATGCAAAATGCGGTTGATTCCGTGGCCGCGTTTTCGGCTTGGGCCCGGGAACAAAATCAGCTAGAGTCTCATTGGGTAGATGGTCGCTCCCGCATGGGCGGGAGAGGAAAGTCCGAACACCACAAGGCAGCATGCCGCGGAAAAACCCGCGGAGGGCCGGGGCGAAAGCTCCGGCCGATGGAAAGTGTCACAGAAAACAGACCGCCGCGGCGCGCTCGAACGGGCGTTGCGGCAAGGGTGAAAAGGCGGGGTAAAAGCCCACCGCCCGGCGGGCAACCTCCGGGGCACGATAAACCCCATGCGGTGCAAGGCCAAACAGAGACGCCGGGCCGCCTGCCCGGTCGCGGAGGAAACTCCGGGGCCCGTCTCGGGTATCGGTCGCATGCGCGTCGAGAGACGCCGCTGGCGCGGAGCGATTCGCGCCAGAGATGAATGACCATCGCCGGTGCGCCTTTAGCAAGCGCGGCGGAACAGAATTCGGCTTACGCCCGGAACAAAGAGGGGCGCTTCGGGAAACCGGGGCGCCCCTCGCTTTTTGTCACCGACCTGTGAATTTAACGGAATTACGGAATTATACCAATTCCAAATTGATTTTGGTCTAAACAATCGGTCATCCTGAGCTTGTCGAAGGATCAGTTCGGAGGGGTTTTACCGAGGCGGAACTGATCCTTCGACAAGCTCGGGATGACGGAAGGGTAAAGAATAAATTTTATTGAGAAATGGTATTATCGGAATTAACGGAATGGGGAACCAGACCAAATTTCCAAATTTTCCAAATTACGAAATTGGGAGGCAGGGGGATTCTGGGACGGGATTAACAAGATTAACAGGATTCGGGAGGCAGCCGCCGCACTCCGTCCGACGGTGCGGAAAGCCCCCACGCGCCCGGAGTTCGCGGGCGCGGGAGGCGGCCTTCCTGATCGCGATTAATGTATCGCCCGGCGGGGAAAACCGGGATATCCTTCGCCATGGCCAAAACATCCTCCCACCGTTTGGTATTCAAAAAGGACCGGTTTCTCAACCTGGGCGACGCGGTGCCCAGCGGCACGCGGGACGACGCGGGCGTGCGTCTGCCCTTCGGCGGACGCTGCATGGTTGACAGCATTTATCACAACGAAGCCGTCGGCCAGTTCGTCGTGACCGTCAGCCATTATCCCGAAGTGAAAGTTTAGAGACTTTTGAGGAACCGGTTCACTTCGTCGTGATTTCCCATGAAGTGAAAGTAAAGCGAATCGGGTTCGAGGGTGAAAACAAGCCGTTGCCGTAGATTGAGGCGGCATTCGTAAACGCCCGATCTCAAAGCACGCAGTCCCGTGCCGCCATGAAGGTGAGGGTGGCCAAAGCTGGCGCGGACTTTTTCAATAATACCATTTCTCAATGGAATTTGGTCTTTAGCTTTCGGTCATCCCGAGCTTGTCGAGGGATCAGTTCCGCCTCGGTAAAACCCCTCCGAACTGATCCTTCGACAAGCTCAGGATGACGGATTGTTTAGACTAAATTCAATTTAGAATTGGTATAAGCTCACCGATGAGGCGACGTTGATCTTTATGCAGTGTCCGAAACCGCTGAAGCAGACCCGGATCAATTTCAATCTTTAAGGAGGGCTTCGATGTCGCCGTTGAAGACCTTGGATTTTCCGGCACGGCGGGCTTTTTGGGCTTTGGCATGAAGTTTTTTGGCGACGATTTTCATTTGGGCGGCGGTGAGGCCATATTCCCGCTCGGCATAATCGCGGGAAAGGATTTCCACGGGGCGCAACGCGACGACCTGCCCGCCGACCACGATGCCGATGTCGTCGCCCTTCAAGGCGCGGCGCAGCACGGAAGAAAGGTTCACGCGGGCCTGCGTGGGGGTGATCGTTGTCATGCTCTTAATTAAGACGCAAAAGCGAGCGAAGTAAAGAAGCAAAATCCTCAAGGGCGGGATCGGTCCAGATTATTTTGCAGTCCATGAGGAAAGCAGCTTCATGACTCCCTCATGCGGGGGCGTTCCGCCCGCGTCGGCGGCTTCCTCCCCGCGGCGAATGACGGCAAGAATCTCGACTTCCTCGGCGCTTTGCCCGAGAGAAGCCATCCATGCCAAAAACAGTTACCTCAAATGGGAAATTCCCGTTATAATATTAAGGCTTAATCCCAACCACCTATGAAAGGGCTCCTGAGAATATTCATCGCATGGTGCATCTCGTGTGGATTTAATCTCGTTCGGGTTAATTCCCCGCCGCTTGCGGCGTTCTTTTCATAATCTGAAATTGTTCCCCAATACCCCGCTGCTTGCGGCGGGGTTCTTTATTCTTTCAGTTTAAACTTTGCAGCCAGGTTATAGTTGCTCCCAGAATTACCGGCGGAGTCGCTCATTCATCCATTTGGGGCCGCTGCTCTTCAAACCAATCACATCCCACTCGACAAAGAAACCGCCTGAGCTGAGAATGATCGCCCTCCAGTTCAAATGAACATCATTTTTCCCGCGCACGCGCTCTTGTCTCCGCCCTCCCTGAAATTGCATCCGCGTCATCTGTTGCTCGCCTTTTGCCTGCTGACGACGATTTCGACGGCTCAGCCCGCCTCACCCACCTCGGTGATAAACACGATTTCTTCGCCGGAATCCTTGAACCCGTTGCTCGCCACGAAGCCTGCAACTTTCTGCAACCCGCTCAATCTCGATTACCTCCTTCGCAACGACGGGAAAGGTTACTACCGCGAGGCGGCCGATCCGGTCTGTCTTTTCTTCCAGGGAAACTATTATATCTTCGCCTCGAAATCGGGCGGATATTGGATGTCTCCCGACTTCCGGGACTGGAAGCTCATCTCTCCCGGCAACCTGCCGCTCGATGAATGGGCCCCCGCGATCTTTGCCTACAAGTCGGCGCTATATTTCATGACGACCCATGATGGGCGCATCTATCGTTCCGAGCACCCTGAGCGCCAAGATTCGTGGTCGGAAGCAGGCAAGGTCCGGGGCGATCAAGACCCCGACCTGTTCCTCGACGATGATGGTCGCGTCTATCTTTACTATGGTTGTCATGCCGGCGGCCCGATCTCCGGCGTTGAGCTTGATCCCGCCAACCACTTCGCCGAAATCGGCCAACCAGCCGACTTGCTCCGGCAGGATGCCGTCGAGCGGGGCTGGGAACGGGGCGGCGGTGACGCCCATAACGGGACCCGCGTGTTTATCGAAGGTTCGTGGATGACGAAACACAACGGCAGGTACTACCTCCAGTACGCGGCGCCCGGCACACAGTTGAAGACCTACGGGGACGGCTGCGCCGTCTCGGACAAACCGCTCGGCCCTTTCACCTACGCGCCCAACAGCCCCATCTCGTTCAAGCCAACCGGCTTTCTCGGCAGTGCGGGCCACAGCGCGGTCTTCGAGGATGCGGCCGGCAACCTCTGGCGCATCGTCACGGCGGTGATCGGGGTGACCCACGGCTTTGAGCGCCGGCTCGCCCTCTATCCCCAGGGATTCGACCCGGCTGGCCGGATGCACACGCGCACTCTCCTCGGCGATTATCCGCAGTATCTGCCCGGAACCAGGAGCCATCCCGAGCAGGGCAACTCCCCCGGGTGGATGTTGCTCAGCTACAAAAAAACGGTCGCCGCCTCGTCCTCGCTCTCCAGCCGTCCGGCGGAAGCGGCCGTGGATGAGGACATCCGCACCTGGTGGAGCGCCGCCGGCCCCGCTCCCGGGGAGTGGCTCCAGCTTGATCTCGGCGCCCCCCAAAGCCTCCGCGCCGTACAGATCAACTTTGCCGAGCAGAATGTCTCGACCCCCAATCGCACTCCCGGATTCGCCCAACGCTATCTCCTCGAATTTTCCGACGACGCCAAGTCGTGGCACATCCTGGCCGACAAGCGGGCCAATACGCGCGACGTTCCTCACGACTATCTCGAATTGGCCAAACCCGTCACCGCCCGATACCTGAAGCTGACCGACGCAGGCACGCCCGGCGGCGGAAAATTCTCCGTCCGCGGACTGCGTGTCTTTGGTCTTGGCAACGGTCAACCTCCCGGCGCCGTTGAACAGTTCACGGTGAACCGGACCTCGGAGAAACTGCCGGATCAACGCCGGGTGGCCGAAATTTCCTGGCCCTCCATCCCAAATGCCGGCGGATACATCGTCCGCTATGGCGTCGCCCCGGATGCGCTCTGGAACCAATACGAGGTCCGCGGCGTCAACGCGCTCACCATCCGCAGCCTGAATGCCACACCCGGCTACTGGTTTGCCATCGATGCGTTCAACGAAAACGGCGTCACACCCTGCAAGGCGGAACCGGTCTCCGCGCCCTAATTCGAGAGGGCCTTCTCGATTTCGGCAGCAACCTGGGTCGCTTGCAGGGCCGTCCCTTTCGCATTGAAATGAACGTCGCCATTATAAAGTTCCGGATGTCCGAGAACCAAGGAATGGAGATCATCGATTGGAATGTTTTCGGATTGCATCATTTTCGACGCAACGTCATTCCGCGCATCCACACGAGCATTCGATTTGGATTTAAGATCGGCTTGAAGCATCAGTTTTCCTGCATTGGCCTTGGCCGCATCGGCCGGCTCCGGGGAACTCGTTCCGGGCTTCGGGCTGCCCTCATTGAGCGGCGTGGTATTCGCCCAGATTAACTTGGCATTCGGCGCATATCTGCGAATCGCGGCCAAGACGGTTGGCAGGCCTTGAGCATACTCGTCCTCGCTATGGCCCCAACCGTGCATTCCATTATTGAAATGGATGACATCAAATTTATACGATTCCAAAACAGCACGGATGTAAGCAATCAGAGCCGGATCCGTATCAAAACACGAGGTGCAAAGACGGCCGACATAGGCTTTCCCCTCCAGTTGTTTTTCCACCTCGCCCGCATAGCCCTTGGTTATCGAGTCACCAATCAGAAGAACGCGAGGGAGCTTCGTTTCGTTGGCATGCACAATCCAAATATCACACCATTCAATACCTTCCTTGCCGGAAGGTTCGGTCGGGGTTTGTGCAAAGACATGGGTGACCAGGGAAGTTATAATCGTGATGACTAGAACGTGTTTTTTCATTGGTATGTTGAAGTGATAAATTCTAGCTCCAACTGATTCGCCAGACCACTTTGAAATGTAATTTGCGAAAGAAAACGGAAAAGAAAACGGCGGAATTGCGAGAAAACGGGACTGGCAGAATTACCGATTCAAAATGACAACCGAAAAGCTGCCTCCGTATTAACTCCCGTATTAATTCCCAGGATGACGGAGGTTATATCTTCTTCGCGGGCTTGCGGGCGGCGCCGCGCGCGGGCTTGGGATAGGTGACAACCGGCTTTTTCGGCTCGATCTTGTCGAGGCCGGCCTGCTGCTTGAGTTCCATGATCTGGTCGCGGAGAAGAGCGGCCTTCTCGTAGTGCATCGAGGCCGAGGCGGCGAGCATTTCGTTTTCGAGTTCCTGGAGCACTTGCGTCACGTCCATGTCGGCGCCGCCCTCGCCGATCACGTTCGCGGCGATCTGCCGGCCCTTGAGCACGTTGCCGAGGCTCTCCTGCACGGCGCGCACGACCGAGCGCGGCGTGATGCCGTGCTCCTTGTTATAGGCGAGCTGCTTCTCGCGGCGCGCCTTGCTGATGGCGATGAGCTGCTTGATCGATTCGGTGATGGTGTCGGCGTAGAGAATCACGAGGCCGTTGAGGTGGCGCGCGGCGCGGCCCGCGGTCTGGATGAGCGACGTTTGCGAGCGGAGAAATCCCTCCTTGTCGGCGTCGAGCACGGCAACAAGCGAAACCTCGGGCAGGTCGAGTCCCTCGCGCAGCAGGTTGATCCCGATGAGCACGTCGACTTCGCCGGTGCGCAGGCTGCGCAGGATTTCGACCCGCTCGATGGTGTCGATTTCGGAGTGGATATAGCGGACCTTCACGCCGAGATCGCGCAGGTAATCGGCCAGGTCCTCGGCGGTGCGCTTGGTCAGCGTGGTGACGAGCACGCGCTCGCCCATGCCGACGCGCCGCCGCGCCTGTTCGAGCAAATCGTCGACCTGTCCGCCGAGCGGCTTGACCACGATCTCGGGATCGAGCAGGCCGGTGGGGCGGATGACCTGCTCGGCGGTAATGCCGCCCGACTGCTGCACTTCGAACTTCGAGGGCGTGGCCGAAACATAGAGCCGCTGGCCGACGAGCGCGTCGAATTCGTCGAACTTGAGCGGGCGGTTGTCGAGCGCGGAGGGGAGCCGGAAGCCGTGCTCGACCAGCACCGTCTTGCGCGAGCGGTCGCCCTCGTACATCCCGCCGATCTGCGGCACCGCGACGTGCGATTCGTCGATGATGGTGAGGAAATCGGCCGGGAAAAAGTCGATCAGCGTGAAGGGCCGCGAGCCGGGCGGGCGTCCGCTCATGTGGCGCGAATAATTTTCGATGCCGTTGCAGAAGCCCATCTCCTCCATCATCTCGAGGTCGAACGTGGTGCGCATTTTGAGGCGCTGCGCCTCGAGGAGTTTGCCCGTGCTTCTCCAGCTCGGCGAGCCGCTCGTCGAGCTCGCGCCGGATCGTGCCCATCGCGACGCGCATCTTGTCGGCCGGGGTGACGTAATGCCGCGCGGCGAAAAAGATGATCTGCTCCAGCGTTTCCTGGGTCTCGCCGCTGATCGGGTCGAAGCGGGTGAGCCGGTCGATCTCGTCGCCGAAGAATTCCACGCGCACCGCGTCCTCCGTGTAGGCGGGGCAAAGCTCGATGGTGTCGCCGCGAACGCGGAACCTCCCGCGCGTGAGCTGGAAATCGTTGCGCTCGTACTGCATTTCGACCAGACGCGCGAGGAAGTTTTCCCGGGTCAGGAACTGCCCCTTCGCCACGGGACAGACCATGTTCTTGTAGTCCTCGGGCGAGCCCAGGCCGTAGATGCACGAGACGCTGGCGACGACGATGACGTCGCGGCGGGTGAGGAGCGAGCTGGTGGCGGCGAGGCGCAGGCGCTCGATCTCCTCGTTGATGCTCGAGTCCTTTTCGATGTAGGTGTCGCTGCGCGGAATGTAGGCCTCGGGCTGGTAGTAATCGAAGTAGGAGACGAAATACTCGACGGCGTTTTCGGGAAAGAATTGCTTGAACTCGCTGTAGAGTTGCGCGGCGAGAGTCTTGTTGTGCGAGAGGATGAGCGTGGGCCGGTCGAGCGCCGCGATGACGTTGGCCATGGTGAACGTCTTGCCCGAGCCGGTGACGCCGAGCAGCGTGGAATGCTTTTCGCCGGCGCGCAGCCGCTTCAGCAGCTTGTCGATGGCCTGCGGCTGATCGCCCAGCGGCGGATAGGGGCTGACGAGCTTGAAGGACATCACTCTAATAAAGCCGTCATCCCGAGCTTGTCGAGGGATCAGCCGCCGGAAGATGATCGCAATCTCATGGAAGCTGATTCTTCGACAAGGATGACGGAATGTGGGAAATCGCTTCCTGCGCGCTGCGCGCGCCCGGGCAACAAGTAGCCCGGGCCACCCGAGGAAGGCACCGCCGCTGGGACAGCGGCGGCTACCGACTGCCGAGCGACGGTCATAGACCGCCGCTACAGGGGAGGAATCGCAACCCTGAAAGGGTTGCAAGCATATAGCCCAGGGTTGCGGCGCAGCCGCTACCCTGGGTAGGCAAGCAACGTTTTCAACCCTTTCAGGGTTGGCCGCTGCGGCACTTACCCAGGGTAGGCGCTGGTGCGCCAACCCTGGGCTGTATGATTCCAACCCCCTTGGGGTTGGTGAAAAGTGCAACGATTCCTTCGACAAGGATGACGGATTGTTTATACGGATTTTAAGGATATCTACTGCTTCCCAATCCCGTGCGCGGCGCGGTAATCCTTGAAGCGGTTGATGAGGCCGTTGGTGGAGCTGTCGTGGCTGGCGATCTCGCCCGGCTTTTCAAGTTCGGGCAGGATCGCCTTGGCGAGCTGCTTGCCGAGTTCGACGCCCCATTGGTCGAATGAGTTGATGTTCCAGATGATGCCTTGGGTGAAAATCTTGTGCTCGTACATGGCGATCAACATGCCGAGCGTCCTCGGCGTGAGCTTCGGGAAGAGGATCGAGTTGGTCGGGCGGTTGCCGGTGAAGACCTTGTGAGGGATGAGCCTTTCGAGCGCCTCGCCGGTCAGGCCGTCCTTTTCCAATTCCTCGCGCACTTCGTCGGGGGTCTTGCCGCGCATCAGCGCCTCGGTCTGCGCGAAGAAGTTCGAGAGCAGGATGAGGTGATGGTCCCCGAGCGGATTCTGCGTCTCGATGGGCGCGAGGAAGTCTGCCGGTATCCACTGCGTGCCCTGGTGGATGAGCTGATAAAAGGCGTGCTGGCCGTTCGTGCCCGGCTCGCCCCAGATCACCGGCCCGGTGACGGCGTCGACCGGCTCGCTGTCGCGCGTGACGCCCTTGCCGTTGCTTTCCATGTCGCCCTGCTGGAAGTAGGCGGGGAAGCGGTGCATGTACTGGTCGTAGGGAAGAATCGCGTGGGTGCGCGCGCCGAAAAAATTGTTGTACCAGACGCCGAGCAGGCCGAGCGTGAGCGGCAGGTTTTCCTCCGGCGGGGCGTTGAGGAAATGCTCGTCAATCGCGTGCGCGCCTTCGAGCAGCGCGACGAAATTCCCGTAGCCGATGCTCAGCGCGATGGGCAGCCCGATGGCGCTCCAGAGCGAATAGCGGCCGCCGACCCAGTCCCAGAAGCCGAACATGTTGTCGGGATGAATGCCGAACTCGGTCACCGCCTTCTCGTTGGTCGAGAGCGCGACGAAATGTTTGGCGACGGCCGATTGATCCTTCGCCGCGGCGAGAAGCCAGTCGCGGGCCGAGTGGGCGTTGGTCAGCGTTTCCTGCGTGGTGAAGGTTTTCGAGGCGACGATGAAGAGGGTGGTTTCGGGCGAAAGCGTTTTCAGCGTCTCGGCCATGTGGGTGCCGTCGACGTTGGAGACGAAGTGGGCCTTGAGGTTCCGTTGCGCGTAAGGCTTGAGCGCCTCGGTCACCATGACCGGCCCGAGGTCGGAGCCGCCGATGCCAATGTTGACAAAGTCGGTGATCGACTTGCCGGTGTAGCCTTTCCATTCGCCGGAACGGACGATGTTCGAGCACCGTTCCATGTGCGCGAGGACGGCGTTGACGTCGGGCATGACGTCCCTGCCGTCGACGAAGATGGGGCGGTTCGAGCGGTTGCGCAGCGCGATGTGGAGGACGGCGCGGTTCTCGGTGATGTTGATCTTCCCGCCGGTGAACATCTTCTTCGTCCAGCCGGCAACGTCGCGCTCGACCGCCAGCGCGCGGAGCAGGCCCATGGTTTCCTCCGTGATCCGATTCTTGGAAAAATCGAGCAGCACGCCCTCGAACTCGATCGAGAATTTCTTGAAACGTTCCGGATCCTCCGCGAAGAGGTCGCGCATCGCGACGAGCTTGTTCGCGTCGTAATGTTGCTGGAGGTTCTGCCAGGCGGTTGAGGAGGTGAGTGCGCTCATAAAATCAGAGTGTGTCCAAGTTACGGCGTCATGCAACGGCTTTTTCTTGGGTAGGGACGGCAGCCCCTGCCGTCCCATTTATTCTGGGACGCGAAGGGATTGGCGTCCCTATCTCCGGTCCTCGGGCGCGCTTGGCTTCAGCAGGACCAGGATTTGGGGCAGGATGAAGATGGCGGTGACAAGGCCGATGGCGATGCCGAGGGACATCAACAGGCCGATGTCGAACATGCCCCGGAATTGGGAGATCAGCAGCGAGCTGAAGCCGAAGAGCGAGGTGAGGGACGACATGATGATCGCCTTGCCCGTGCTTCCGGCGAAGATGCTGAGCTTCCCGTCCTCGCGATAGCGGTCGATGATATAGACCCCGAACGCGACATCGATGCCGATGATCAGCGGCAGGGTGACGATGTTGGCCGGGTTGAATTCGATGCCGAGCCAGACCATCGCCCCGGTGCGCCAGAGCACGGCCAGCACCAGCGGCGTGAGGGTGAGCAGCAGATACTTGAGGCTCTGGAAGTGGAGCAGGATGAGGACGACAATGGCGGCAAAGGCCCAGACCGCGGCCCAGAGATAGCTCACGCGCAGCAGCTCCGTGGCGTAGTAATTGAGCACGGGCGTTCCGGTCGCCCGGGGGGCGACGCTGAGCACGGCATTCGTGAATGACTCGTCCGGCGCGCGTTCCCAGAGGTCCTCCTTGCCGTAGACCTGGAGCAGGATTTTCCCGCTTCCATTTTGGGCAAGGTAGAGTTTTTGCAGTTGCGGGGGGACGTCGGCGAGCGTCAGGCCCCGGTCGGCTTTTTGGCTCTTGAGCAGCGCCATGTTCGCCTGCATCCGGCTGAAGGCGCCGGTGGAGGACGCGCTGAAACGCTTCTGGATCACATTCACGGGCTGGGAGTTGAGCGCCTTGTCCGCCCGTTCCAGCGCGGGGACCATCTCGCCGAAAGCAGCCACGGCGTCTTTCGCCATCGTGGAAATGCTCACCCACTTCTTGGCCTCGGTGAAGCCCTTCCTGGCGTCGCTCAGCAGGCTGGCGATGTCCCGCCGCGCGCTCAGAATATCGACGTTTTTATTCGTCGAGGGCTTGACGTTGAGGGCGGCGGCGGCGGCCACGATGCGCCGGACAATCGGTATTTTTTTGTCCTGGTCTTCCGGCACGAGGTCCAGGATCGAATCGACCTTGGCGACGACCGGGAGCGCCAAAAGTTTTTTGGAAAGATCGCGCGCCTCGTCGGCGTTATTGGCCACCACGGAAGCATAGATCGTGGAAACCTGGCTGCCCGAATCGTTCCTGGAGGCGTCCATGACCTCGTAAAGCACTTTGATCGAGTCGGCGTTCGGGTCGTCCAGGTGGAGAAGGTTGTAATCGAAGGCGAGTTGCGGAAGGCTGACTGCGGCCGCGACGGAAATCAGGATCGAGACGCCGATCCAAAGCCACGGATTGCGGACCATGTCACGGTCCCACGTGTGGATGAAATGCCAGGCGGAATTGCTCGACTGGGCCGTGAGTTGGGCGGCGCTGCGCGAGCGGTCCCGCAAAATAAAGACCGCGGGCAGAACGACGAGATTGGCCGTGATGCAGAAGATCATGCTCGCGCCGGCGATGACGCCGAGTTCCGCCAGGCCGACAAAATCGTTGAAGCAAAGCGTGAAAAAGGCCGCGGCGGTGGTGCTGCCTCCCGTGATGATCGCCACGCCGGTATGCCGCAGGGCGGACGTGACGGCTTCGTTCACGGTCCGGCCCTGGCCGAGTTCCTCCTCGTAGCGCCCGAGAATCTGGATGCCGAAGTCGATGCCGATGCCGAGGACCATGGGAATCACCGCGATGGAGAGGACGTTGAAATGGCCGACGGAGACAAGGGCGAAGCCCAGGGACCAGAGCACCCCCATGATCAGGACGAGGAAGGTGAAAGCCGGTCGCAGGAAGGCATGGTAACTGAAGAAAAAGAGCCCGATGATAAGCACCAGGGTGATGCAGGTGGCCTTCGTCGTGTCGGTCTTCGTGGCGGCCATTTCGTCGGCGTCGAGCGCCGGCTCGCCGGTCAGCCGGAGTTCCGCGCCTGGATATTGGGCCTCCAGTTCCTTCAGGTGGCCGCGGATTTTTTCGGTCGTGTTGCTGAAGGGCGCGTCGGAATCTTTTTCCTGCTCGCCGGTGTAGGCAAAGACCAGGAGGGACTTGCCGCCCTGAAGGCTGAAGTATTCGTGCTCGGCGAGCATCTCATTGGCGTCGAAATCGTCGAGGGCGTTTTCATCCACGGAAACCTTCGACTTTTCCTGGGCGAGCGTTTTTCCGTCGGCCTGCGCGGCCACCTTGTTGAGAATCGAAACGAACTGTTTGACGAAGGGCTTGAAGTCCGTCCAGTTCTCTTTTTTACGCAGGTATTTGTCGTCGAATTTCGCATTCGCCTCATTGAGGATGGAATTGAGGTCGAGGGCGATCTGCTTGGTTTTCTCCGCGCTCGCCCTTTGGGCGTTGACCTCGGTTTCGAGCTGGTCGGCGATTTTTTCGAGCTCATCCGGCGTGCGGGTGAAAAGCAGGCGCGGCTTGATGGCGGAAAAATCGATTTTGTAAAGGACCGTGGTGATCTGCGGCTTGAGCGATTCCAGGTATTTCCCGATTTCATCCGCCGCCCGCCGGTTCTGGAGCACGTCGGGCGAATGGATCAGGACGATGAAGCGGTAATCGCTGCCGAAGTCGCGGAGCAGTTCGTTGTAATTTTTTTTGGACTCGAACTTGTCGCTCAGGAGGTCGCTCGTGTTGTTGATCACGTTGAAGCGGGTGGCCACGACCCAAATGCTCGCCGCCGCAACAAGGGCCCCCGCCGTCACAATCACACCGGGATAGGCGCAGACCACGCGGGCGACAAAACCCATGATATG
Organism: uncultured Verrucomicrobiae bacterium; assembly: GCA_963702985.1. Classification (GTDB taxonomy): domain Bacteria; phylum Verrucomicrobiota; class Verrucomicrobiia; order Methylacidiphilales; family UBA1321; genus JABDGH01. The sequence continues at coordinate 1,614,927 of OY969777.1, read as the reverse complement.
TTGCAGGACTCGATGAATCAACGACATGAAGAGTTGAAATTTGGGCAAGTCTTCAAAATAACGCAAGGCCGCGTTGCGGTCCCGCGGAGGGATGCGGTCCACGGCAGCTCCCGCAAAGGCGGTAAGACTTTACCGTAGCCTTGCTGCCATACGCGGCGCCATCGAAAAAACCTTGAGTAACTGCCTCCACGATTTACGGTTCATGTCCATGGGTCGCTGGAACCGGACTTGGCGTCCGATCCGGGCGGTTGAGGCTGCACCATTTAATCGAATATCCGCATGTCTTATATTCAGTACTAACGAAGATGGAGCACGAGGCCCTCATTCTCACGTCGCATCGCGAGTACGCCCAGGCCATGCGCCAGTGTTTGCACAAGATCGGCGATGCGCGCATCCGCGTCGACATCGAACTGGATGCCTCCCGGGCGATGCAACTGGCGCACCAGCAATATGAGTTGATCCTCCTCGACAGGGTCATGGACACCACGGACGGCCTGCAACTGCTCCTGCTCATCAAGGCGCAGGCCCCCGCGAGCAAATTCATCATCGTCAGCGACTCGGCGGATGAAATGTCGCGGGCCGTGGCTTACCAGAATGGCGCCGATCTTTTCCTCGAGCGTCCGGAGACGCCCAAGGCTTTCGCGCTGGCGCTGAAGTCGATCCGGGGGCTTTTCGCGCCGAGCCGCGTCGAAGAACCGCCCCAGGATGAAGACCGAGGGCCGCTCGCGAGCATTGCCGACATCGTCCAAATGCGCTGCCTCTCGGGCGATTCCGTCCTGCTCAAGGTGCGCAGCCAATATCAGAGCGGCGACATTTTCATTTTTCGCGGCGAGATCTTCCATGCGCATTATCCCGGCAAGAGCGGCGAGGCCGCGTTCCATGACATCATCCATTGGGACGGCGGGCTCGTGCGGATCACGGCCGTCAAATTGACTCATATCCCGCCCCGGACGATTGAGCTTCCCTACCGCCAATTGCTGGACATGGTCGGAGAGCCGGGCGGCCAGGGGCCGGACCTCCCTCAGCCGAGCGGGGAGCTTTATCCCGTCGAGGACGAGTCCCGGTCGGACACGATGGCCTTGAGCGTCATGCAGGAGGCCCCGCCCCGCGAAGATGCCGCGCCGGCCTTCTTCCCCGACCCGAACCTCCTGGCCGGGGGCGAGACCCCCCTTCCCCACGTCAATTCGCATTGGAAGGTCACTCTCTCGGGGGAACTGCTCGAAGGCTCCCAGGTGGCGGAACCGGACCGGTGCGCTTTCATCACTTCCTTCATTTATCGCAAGCTCGCCGATGTCGCCGTCGCTCTGGAAGTCGATTATTTCAACCATGTGATGTTGCTGGGGCCGCATCTTGAGCAGGTCCTGGTGGCCGATAACATGGGAGTCCGCCACGCGGTCTTCGATGCCGCGTGGACCACCGAGGACATGCGCGTCCAATACGTGAAATGGTGCCGTGAACAAAGCCTTTGAGAAAATCGCCCTGATCGAGGGCATGATCGCCGCGGCGTTTGTTTCCGAGGAGGGAAAACTTTCCGGCTGGTGCGCCAACAGCGTCATTTCGCCCGACAATCTCTGCTTTATCGCCGTCACCTGCCAGGGCATCTTATCGGCCAATCGCGCCGAGCAGCGCCCCGCCCATACCGGGGTCGTGGCCTTCGGCGATCGGACGCTGGTTTTTCGCGAAGGCCCCTCGGGCCTGTTCATGGCCTACCTCGACTCGCCGACCAACGACGCCGTCCTCGAGTGGCTTTTTGAGCAGGTGAATCCGCTATTGGAAGCCGAAGGACTCAAGTTGGAATAGCTTGAAATCATGGAACGCGTAACGGTGCTCTATTCCGGCCGGGTGCAGGGAGTCGGCTTCCGCTTCACCGTGCGGCATCTCGCGTGCGGCTACGATGTCACAGGCACGGTGTGCAATCTCCCCGACGGACGCGTCGAATTGATCGCCGAAGGCGCGCGCGCCGAGATGAAAGCCTTTTTGGACGGCATCGCCGCAAGCGAATTATCCGGCTTCATCGCCAAACAGCATGAAACGTGGCACCCCGCCCAGGGCAACCTCCGCGGCTTTGCGATTGTCCATTAGCACTGCATAACCAAATCACCAAATTTTTCCAAATTACTAAATTGTTCCGAAGGCAAGCAGGGCGAGATAGAGCCAATCAAAATACTGTGCACAGACAAGGCGATTCGGTTTCAGCAACCCTGTAATACCATTTCTCAATGGAATTTGGTCTTTAGCTTTCGGTCATCCCGAGCTTGTCGAGGGATCAGTTCCGCCTCGGTAAAACCCCTCCGAACTGATCCTTCGACAAGCTCAGGATGACGGATTGTTTAGACTAAATTCAATTTAGAATTGGTATAAGGGTTGCAATCACTCAGCCCAGGGTTGGCCCGCCAGGGCCTACCCTGGGTATACCGCGGATGAGATCAACCCTGTAGGGGTTGAATCAGAGAGGGGACAAATAACTTTTTCAACCCTTTCAGGGTAGGTTCAGGTTGTCGTCCACCCAGGGTAGGCGTTGCTACGCCAACCCTGGGCTGAGTGATTGCCATCCTTTCAGGATGGCCCGAAACACTCCCATTGGCATGTGCAAAATAAGTTAAAATGATCTAGCCTTTATTTTCAGTTCCTGCTTCCTGACTTTTAATTTTGGAAATTCGGTTTAATTTGGTCCTGCTTCGCGCTCATATTCCCTCGGTAATGATGGGATCGGCAACGAAGTTGCCTCAGCAAGCGCGTTCCCAAGTCCAACTTGGGAACGAGGAAACACTGCATAACCAAATTACCAAATTTTTCCAAATTACTAAATTGTTCCGAAGGCAAGCAGGGCGAGATAGAGCCAATCAAAATACTGTGCACAGACAAGGCGATTCGGTTTCAGCAACCCTATAAGGGTTGCAATCACTCAGCCCAGGGTTGGCCCGCCAGGGCCTACCCTGGGTATACCGCGGATGAGATCAACCCTGTAGGGGTTGAATCAGAGAGGGGACAAATAACTTTTTCAACCCTTTCAGGGTAGGTTCAGGTTGTCGTCCACCCAGGGTAGGCGTTGCTACGCCAACCCTGGGCTGAGTGATTGCCATCCTTTCAGGATGGCCCGAAACACTCCCATTGGCATGTGCAAAATAAGTTAAAATGATCTAGCCTTTATTTTCAGTTCCTGCTTCCTGACTTTTAATTTTGGAAATTCGGTTTAATTTGGTCCTGCTTCCCCGCGGCCCACATCACGGCTGCGAGGGCGCGGTGAATTGCAGATAAAAGTAGAGCACCGGCGCGGTGAATAGGATGCTGTCGATCAGGTCCAGCGCCCCGCCGATGCCGGGAATCGAGCGGCCCGAGTCCTTGATCGACGCATCGCGTTTGACGACCGATTCCGCCAAGTCCCCCACCACGCTGACCAGCGGCAGGAGCAGGCCCAGAATGATCCCGGAACTCAGCGAAAGCGCCCGCGTGCGTTCACCCATGACCTGGATCAGCGCGACGCTCACCGCCAGCGACGTCAGGATGGCCCCCGCGAACCCTTCCCAAGTCTTGCCCGGGCTGATGCGCGGAATCATCTTGTGCCGCCCGAAGAGCGAGCCGATGACATACGCGCCCACGTCCGAAAACTTCGTCACGGCCAAAAGATAAATCAAAAGAAAGTGGTTCTGCTCCGGGCCGCCCGGCGCCGGGTTGCCGGGCGTGAAGGCCAGCAGCGCCACGAAATTGAACAGAAACGGCACATAAAGCAGCCCCAGCAGCGTCAGCGCCGCGGTCGTGATCGGCTCGCGGTGCGGCTCGGGCATCACGACGAGCCGGATGAAAGCGCCGAGCAGCGCGAACACCAGGACGAGCTCCCCGCCGAGATGGACGAAGCGCGCATGGCCCGCGTGGTGGATGAGAAAATACCACGAATTGGCGAAAACCAGCGCGCCGCAGAACAGGCCGCTTTGCTTGAAAACCTTGTGCCCCTTCTCCTCCTGCGCGCGATAGAACTCCCATTGCCCGGCCAGCCCGAAAAAGGCGATCAGCAGCAGGCATCCGGTGTCCCACCCGCAAAAAACGAACCAGAGCGCCACAATCCAAAGCGCGACCCAGGAAGCCAGCCGCTTCAAAAAAGTCCGCGGATTGATCGCCGGGCGGACGGGCGCGGAAACCGCCGTGGCGAATGCGCCGGAAGATGTCGGGCTTTCAGGAGGCACGCAGGTGAGACAATGGGTAAACTCAACGCATTTGTCCAGATTTTGGAGGATCGCCGCCAGACGCCTCCGCCGACCCGCCCCAGATTGTTGCCGCCTCCGGGGTAGTCGCCGATCTGGCAGCCGCCGCACGCCGGGCGGCGGTGCAGCCGGTAGCCGTCGAGCGACGGCGCCTTCCCTCGTTCCCAAGTTGCGCTTGGGAACGCACTTGCTGAGGCATTTCATTGCCGGTCTCGTAGCCACGCCCGTGAGGGCGTGGTCCGCCGCCTTACGGCGGTGGCTGCAAGTCAGCGCGAATTGCGGCGGGGTCCTTTATTCCAAAGCGGCCTTACTTCGATTCGAGCAGCGTCGTTCCGTCCCGGCTGATGACGAGGTGGGTTGACGAATTGGAATTCGCGGTGAAAGCGAACTGGTCCTTCTGGTCTTTCCACGAGACGGTGGCGATTTTGGCCGAGGCGTCGAAGCTGATTTTTGGAAGGTCCTCGCCGGCGCGAAACGGGATGAGCAGCACCTTGTAGGCCGCGTCGGTTCCGTGATGATTGATGACCAGGCGGTCATACGGCTCCGCCACGCCTTTCCTGTCGGGCGGGCCGTTTTCGGTGACGATGTCGATCATGGGCGCCGATGCGCCGGCGTCGGGCTCCGGCGTCAGCGCGGTGACGAGGAGCAGCGGTTCGCCGGGTTGAGGCGCGACGGCGGGCTGTCCGACCACCGCTTCGTCGGTGGCCTTGGCATCCGGCGCGCGGTAAGCCAGCACGGCCTGGTTCGGGGCAAGGTTCGCCACGCCGGCTTTCCAGACGCCGCCGTTGAGCATGCCGGCCCATTGGTAGAGATGGGATTGGTCATCCTTCTTCAGGTCGTCGATGACGAAGCCGTAGGGATGCGCGCCGCGGACCAGGCCCGTCGTGCGGAAGACGTATTGCATCGGGTTGAACGGCGCGCGGCTGGTGGCGATGTAGTTCGAGAAATTATAATCCGCCCACCAGAACCGCATCTTGTAGTGGGCGGTCCCGGCGAACATGTTCATGATGCGGGGGGTCGGGTCCATTTCCCACGGCAGCGCCTTCTCCTCGGGGCTCCACACGGCGGGCGGCTGGGTCATCCAACGGTAGGTGTAGGCATAAGTCAGATCGGCGCCGGCGGCGGTGGCGAGGGGCTTGATGACAGCGCCGAGATACGTCGCGGCCCCGTTATAGACATTGCTCAGCCCCGGCAGTCGGTCCGCTTCGGAGTGGCCGTCGACCTGGACCAGGTTGAAATACTTGCCTTCAAAACTCTGGTCGAATTGCGTTTGGGTAAACCAATCGACGCCCAGCGCGGAGAAATGGAACATCCCGGCATCGGCGTGGTGGTGGCCGGCCCCGATGTAGTGATCGGGCCGCACGAGCATATGAATCCATGTGGCGTCCGGCGTCTTGTCGCTGTAGCTGGAGAACAGGCCGTGCGCCGGGGCGCTGAAGTCGAGCGGCACGTCAAGATCGGCCCGCGTGGCCGGCTCGAAATCGGAATCGTAGAGCACGCCATGCACGAAGCCCGGATAGGTTGGGCTGGGCAGGCGCAGGCGCTCCTTGGCCAGCTTCGGCATGTTGGCGCGATACGCGTCCGCGTCAAAGTTCTCCGGCATCCATTCCCGCATTCCCTCGTCGGCCGCGCCGCCGAATATTTTCGCGCGGCCAAGGAGATAGTCGGCCCGCTTGTCATCGGGATAAAAGGACCTGAGTTCATCGATGAACTGGTACGACATCAACTGGCGGCTGAACGGTGAGTACTGGGTGCCGCTGTTGACCGTCACCCGGCCATTGGGAGAGGTCGATTCCACCTGCCCGGTGAGCAGCTTGCGCCAGTGGGGATGGCCCCATAAATTTTCGCCCCGGCGGGCCAGGGTGATCATCGAAAGCGTCTGAAATTGGAGGCTGCCCGGGTTCTTGCCATCGCTCTCGTAAATCACGCCCGAGTCGTCGATGCCCCAGTCGCAGAAGGCGCGCACGGTCTCGCAGTCGGATTCGTAGGCTTCGCGGTCGAAGCCCGGCAGCCCCTCGATGGCGGCCAGCGCGAGGAAAGGCGTGAGATCCCAGGCGACCCAGTTGACATCGCGAAAGCGGACCGAGCCGTCCTGGCCGTAGGGGCGGCGGCCATAAGTCGCCTTGACGATGATCCGGCGCATCGTCTCCTTTTGATCGGCGTTCATCCATTTCCCCGCGAAGTCGAGCGAGAGGCCGAGGTTCATGTGCGCCACCGCCCCCTGCATGGAGCGCCAGGTCGTTTCCGCGCCGTTGCCGTTCATCGGGGCGATGCTGCCGTCGGGAAGTTTCAGCGAACTGCCGAATTCGGAATCGCTGATGGCATTGATCTGGTCGACGATCGGTTCGCGCATCTTGTAATAAGTGACGATGGCGTTGGCGGCCTTCTGGCCATGCTCATCGTCGTTGGTGAGCAGGCAGTAAAGCGCCATGTCGGTGAGGCACTCCGGAATGTAGGAGATGTGCGAATTGTGAATCCCCGGTTTCTGGCCTTTGAAGGTCGCGGGGTAGGAGGTCGGCGACGTGCCGGGAGGGACGTCCCACTCCAGCCCCGCCGTATCGCCCCCGGCCAATTTGTCGAAAATCTGGCCGTCGCTCGTGGCCGGGTCCCACCAACTGTGCTTGAAAAGATACTCCATTTCGATCAGGTCCTGCTGGCCGAATTTGCTGCTCTTGACCCGCTTTGCCAGCATGGGCACGTCTTCGGGGCTGAAGAGCACGCGCGGATAAACGCCCGGCGGCGGAACCGGCGAGCCGAGCAGGGCCGTGTTGAAGCCGGTGAGGTCGTAATTCGATTTCGGCTCGGTGGGCCATTTCGTTTCCGGTCCGTTCAAGATCGCAAGCTGCTCGGGGGTGACCTTGATGTGATCGGTCCACTTGCCCTGGATCGCGAGGGTCGGGACGTACTTCGTCGCGATGTCGGGATCGGCCAATTTGTCCGGCGTGTCGAACATCGTGATGACCGAATCGAGCAGCGTCGACTCGGTCTCGGCGAAGGTGATGTCCCGGCCGCCGATGAGCAGCAGCCCGCGCGGGTTCTGGTAAACCTTGAGCCCCTTGGCGGCGGCGAGTTTGGCCAGCGCGACGTAGGGCTTGCCATCGACGGTGACGGTGTCCGCCGTTTTAGCTTCGGGCAGCGTCAACTCGTAGACCCATCGATCCTTCATGTAATCGGGGGCGGGGGGCGGATCGATCTTCGGCATATCGAGCACGGCGGCGAAGGCGGCGGGGACGAGAATCTGGCCGTCCTGAAGGGCCGCTTCCCCGTGGCGGACGTCGTTCTGATCGAGGCGCACCCTGAAGCCCTTGACATAGGCGTAGCGGCTCCCGGCGAAAACCGCGATTTCGTCCTTGATCTTGGCCATCGCAACGGAGTGCGCCGACCGCGTGTAGGGCAGGCCCTGATCCTGGGGCGGGGCCGGGATGATTTGGGCCTCATCGGCCCGGACCATTTGCGAGGTGAGCGCCAAGGCGAGCAGGGGAAGAAGACATTTTACGTGGTTCATGAGGAAGGTCCGATGGAGTTGCGACGAAAAGGGGTAGAGCGACAAAGCTGTGCCTGGGCGCAAAAAGAAGCGATCTCAATTTATCAAAAAAGTACGCGAGGGACGAACCCGGGAAAGGCGATCTATTCTCCGTCGGCGACCGCCGCTACATTTGCAGAATCTTCTCAATCCCGGCCAGTTCTTCCGCTGAGAAATCGAGCCGGTCGAGCGTCTTCACGTTTGTTTCGAGTTGCGCGATGGAGCTGGCTCCGATCACCGCCGAAGTGACCACGGGCAGGCGCAGCACCCAGGCCAGCGCCATCTCGGCCAGCGGCTGCCCGCGCTGTTCGGCGAGCGCATGGAGCGCGCGAATCCGGGGCAGGTTTTTCTCGACCGTCGCGAGTTTGAGGAATTGCTCGCGGGTCGCGCGGGAATCGGGCGGGATGTCGCGCAGGTACCGGTCGGTCAATTGCCCCTGGGCCAGCGGGGAGAAGACGATGCAGCCGATCCCTTCCTCTTCCAGGACCGAAGTCAGGCCGTTCTCGATCCAGCGATCGAGCATGTTGTAGCGCGGCTGATGTATCAGGCACGGCGAGCCGAGTTTCCGCAGGATCGCCGCCGCCCGGCGGGTCTCCTCCGGTTTGTAATTGGAGATGCCGGCATAAAGCGCCTTCCCCTGCCGCACGGCATGGTCGAGCGCGCCCAGGGTCTCCTCTAGCGGCGTCTCCGGGTCGGGCCGGTGGTGGTAGAAAATATCGACATACTCGAGACCCATCCGCCGCAGGCTTTGATCAAGGCTTGCCAGCAGATATTTGCGCGATCCCCAGTCGCCATAGGGGCCGTCCCACATCGTGTAGCCCGCCTTGGTGGAGATAATCATCTCATCGCGGTGCGCGGCGAGATCGTCCCGCAGGATGCGCCCGAAATTGCTTTCGGCGGAGCCGGGCGGCGGCCCGTAATTGTTCGCCAGGTCGAAATGGGTGATGCCGAGATCGAAGGCGCGCAGGACCAATTCGCGCGCGGTTCGTTGCGGGGCGGCGTCGCCAAAATTTTGCCACAGGCCGAGCGAGATGCGGGGCAGGAGCACGCCGCTTTTGCCGCACCGCTGATAGGTCATCTTCTGGTAACGGGAACTCATGCGCGGGGAAGCGTGAGGGCACGCGACGGAAAGATCAATGCGATACCTTTCCGAAGAAATGAATAAAGAACCCCGCCGCAATCCGTGCGACGGACCTTATTGGGTGGGGACGGCGGTCTCTGCCGTCCCATTCATTTTGGGACGCGAAGGGATTGTGTTATGCCGAATCCTGCCTGGGGGTGGCGACTAGTTGGCCCGTGACACTTTGTTCGCGGTGCCTGGCGAGGACGGAGATTAGTTGGAGCGCCCTCCAATAACGCGGGATAAATATTCGGGGTGAGTGAAGGCCCCGAATGACCCAGCCCAGCCTCCAGGCATCGGCCCATTCCGGGATTTTGCCCTGGTGGCCGGTCAGGAAAGCAATGGCCGCTCCAACGCAAATAATGGAAGGCCGGTAGGAGAGGTTTTCCCTGAGATAAAGGCCGAGGCGCTCCTGGACTCCGCCGCCGATATTGATGATGACGTAGCGAGGCTTGTGGGCCTCGATCCAGCTCAATATCGCAGGATCGGAAATCGGGCCTTTGGGATAATAGGGGGCGACAAAGCATTCTTCCGGCGTGACGGGATGGCCATGTTGGTTGAGCCAGGCGAGGTTGGCGTCCATTTCGAATTTTGAAGGCATGATCCACAGGGAGCTTCCCGGCCGGCGGAGTTCATCGCCCGCCAGCAGGGCGCGAAGGAGTTTCAGGCCCGAAATGCGGGGCAGGCTTTGTCCGGTGTACAATTTCCAAAGCTGCACCATGAAGGCGCTGTCGGTGATCGCGAAGTCGCTTTTTTCGACCGATTCCCGATAAGCCGCGTTGGTCGGGAGATCGGCCAGGGGGGGCGCGGCGGGAACGACGATAAAATGACCCTCGGCGCATAATTCCAGGAGATCAGGCATGTCGCCGACGAAAAAATTAATCCCCAGGATGCGTTGGAATTTTCGCGCCATGTTTAATCGACCATGATAATTGGCCAATCACAGGCTCACAAGGAGTATCTTCCGGCGAGCATCAAGGATTGAGCGGGCGGGTCCGGGACTCTTCCTTTTTTGAAGGGCCGCCCTGTTGGGAGTCGCTGATGATTTCACTTTTATCGAGGCGGACGAAGCTGCATTCCAGTTGTTTGTCCACATCGTCGCAGGCAAGGCTTCCCATGTAATCCTCGGGAACCGGCAGGGCGAGCAGGCGCCAGGTCCGCGCGGCGGACTCATCGCGGGCATCCTTGATGGAGCCGGTTTGTTCCGGGCCGAAGGAGACGGAGACTTGACGGAGTCCATCCGCGATGCCTTCGCCGCGGGCCTTGAGGTAGGCTTCCTTGCGGGTCCAGGCCCGGAAGAACGCCGCCGGCGCTTCACTGCCGGGAAGAGCTTGAAAAGTGTGAAGATCGTCCTCGGAGAAAATTCGCCTGGCCAGCTCAAGGAGATCGCCGTGGGGTTGCACGGATTCCAAATCAATTCCAATCCGTGCGCCGGACGTCAGGGCGACGGCGACGAGATCATGCGTGTGTGAAATGCTGAATTGGATCGTCTCGTCCCGCGGGAGGATGGGCCGTCCGCGATCGGTATAGGCAAGTTCAATCGTTTCGGGGGTTTGCCCCAAATAGCGGCCCAGACAGTTCCGCAAGAGGCCCCGGCCCAGGACAAAGCGCGCGCGGTCTTCTGGAAACCGGTATCGCGCCGCCTGCGCGCGGTCACGGCCATCGAGACAGGGTTCCAAAAAAATCAGCGAGTCCCGCGCCTCGGAAACCCGCGCGATCCATGCGACCATGTGCCGGGCAAGGTGGTCGCTGGCGTGCGGCTTCATGCATTCCAAAAAATAAGCACCGAAACCGGGAGGTACAGATAAAACACGTCGGATCACTATCTCATGATAGAAGTTGCAATCAACCCGCCTTTGTTTAATCCATCTCAAGAGAATGAATCCCATTCGATGCATCCCCGTCTCGATCATTATCCTCACGAAAAACGAGGAGGAGAATTTGCCGAAATTGGCCGGCTCCATTCGCTGGTGCGACGACATTCATGCCGTTGATTCGCTCAGCACCGACAACACTCTGGCGGAGGCGAAATCGCTCGGGCTTCAGACCTGGAGCAATCCGTTTCGCGGATTTGGCGATCAGAGAAATTGGGCCCTGTCGAATTGCGCGCTCAAACATCCGTGGGTGCTTTTCCTGGACGCCGATGAAACGAGCACGCCCGCCTTCGCGTCCGCGCTGGAGGAGGCCGTCGCCGCCGCGCCCGAAAGCGTGGCCGGCTTCTATTGCTGCTGGAAGATGATTGTCGAGGAAGTCTGGCTCAAGCGTTGCGACGGGTTTCCAAAGTGGCAGTTTCGTCTTTTGCGCCGGGGCAGGGCCCATTTCGCGGATTTCGGACACGGCCAAAAGGAAGCCGGGGTCGAGGGCGAGATCCGGTATTTGAGGGAGCCGTACGAGCATCGTCCCTTGAGCAGGGGTTGGTCGGACTGGGTTGATCGCCACAACCGTTATTCCAGCGGGGAGGCGCGGGAAAGAGTGGATTTGCCTTTTCATCCCGCGGAGGTTTTTTCGAGCCACGGCCCGGTTCGCAATCGCGCGCTCAAAGCGTTCGTCAGCCGCGTGCCGGGCTGGCCGCTCGCGCGTTTCGCCGTCCCCTATTTCCTGCGGCTTGGATTTTTGGAAGGACGGGTCGGCTTCATTTACTGCCTCAATCTCGCCTACTATGAATTTCTTATTCAGATCAAGATGGGGGAAATAAGCTCGGGCCGTCTTTCCCCGCCATCCGGGAAGGCCTGAATCATCTTTCCCATGCGCTTGTTCCCGGCTATATAGAGGCGCTGTCAACCGGGGCGTAATGAAATGCGATCAAACCGTCTTTATTTGTCCACGACGAAACGGGGAGGTCCGTCCATTTTTAGCCTGCCCAGGCCTGTGCTCCGCCTGGGGTATGGCGGCTTGGTGATCCTGGCAACGCTCGGAAGTCTTTTTGCGGATGAGTTGCCGCCCCCCGTGGCCGCGCCAAATGCCGCGCTTTTCCCCAATAATCCCGCCGCTCCCGATAACTTGCGGGATTCCACCAATTCGCCGGGTCCCAATACCCCTCTGCTTCCGCAGCAGCAGATAAGCAATCCCAATTTGCCTTTGTCCTCTTCGGCTTGGAACACTCAGTCCACGCAAATTACGGCGCCCGCCCTTTATGCCACGGGCGCGAACGACGTGTCCCAAATCGCCACGAACACCGCGCTCATGCAGGCCTTTAGCGAGCAGGCGGTTTCCGGTTTCCTGTCGGAGCCGGCAATCGGCTATTCTCAGGCGCCCATCGAGCGAATTCGCCTGGGGCCCTTTGACCTTAAGGCCGTGCTGACGACGACCGTTGTGTACGACGACAACCTTTTGGCGGGCCAGACACGCGCGGCAAAGATCAGCGACACGAGCTTGGGCATCACCCCGGCGGTTCTGCTCGAATACGGCCGCGAAGAGGGGCAGAGAGCCTATGCCTCCCTGGTCTACGCCCCCACGCTGACGCGATATTTTCACCATTCGGACGAGAACACCGACAATCAAAATGCCGCGCTTAACGTCCAATACCCGTTTCAGAGGCTTACCCTGGACCTTTCCCAGACTTACGCGGAGGTTACGGGGATTAATCAAGACCTGAGTTCGCGCACCACGCAGACCTCCAGTCTTTCGTCCTTCGGCGGAACTTATGACATCAATGACAAGTTCTCGGTCTCCAGTCACCTGCAAGAGTTGATCACCAGCTATTCCGGTGGGGCGGGGCAGGGGGACAAGACCTCGTCCCTCAACTCTTCCCTGACGTACCACCTGTCCGCGAAGATGACGCTCGGCCCCAGTCTTAACGCGGGATTGGACAATCCCGAGAACATCGGGCAGGAAACGTTTGAGCAGGCTCTGCTTGGGTTCAACTACCAGCCGACGGAGAAGATTACCTTCTTCGCGCAAGGCGGCGCCGAGTTTCGCCAGTACGACCAGGGCGGGGACAAGACGAATCCGATCTTCAGCGCGGGCGTTGGTTATATCCCTTTCGATTCGACGACGCTCTCCCTGAACGCCTATCAGGACACGCATTCATCCGCGCTGGACCCCGGGGAAACGGTGGTGAGCTCGGGCGTCCGGGCGTCCGCGACCCAGCGAATCGTGCAACTGCTCTATCTCGGTTTCAACTTTAACTATTCGCATGACGAGGACCGGTCTGGCGCGGGCGGCGTTTCCACGACAGTCGGCGGCAGCCAGGACACCCTGGTCTACCGGCCCTCTCTCTCGTTGGCCCCGTCGGCGTGGACGACGGTCGGGCTTTATTACCAGTATCTGGATAGCGACTCGAACAGGCCGGGGGGAAGCTATCATGATCATCAGATGGGCATCTCCGCCTCGGCCCAGTTTTGAAGGCACCCTTGGATTTTCCACATTCTTTATTTTGTTGTTCGGGATGGTTCGTTAGGCTCGCTCGATCCATTGAAGTGAATTGCCGCCCATGAACCCTCCCCGTAAAACTTCGCCGAGCCGTGCGTCTCAAGACAAAGAGGCCGCAATCCGGTCGCTCGACTACGGCCACCTCGCGCGACTCTGTCTCAAATATTGGAAGTGGCTGACCGGGGGCATTGTGGCGGGGGTTCTTGCCGGCCTTCTCTTCGCGGCTTCACAGACTGCCATCTATGCCGCGCGGGCGACGATCTTTGTCCAGGCAAGGGACGTCAATGTGCCCGCCGTCGGAAACGTGGGCCAGATGGACGCCAAGAGCGGCGATCTGCTCAAGACCTTTGAACAGCTTCTTCAGACGAGAAACCTGGTGGACCGGGTGGTCAAAAGCGAGCATTTGAACGAGAGTCCCGAGTTCCTGCCGAAAGGCGCCGCGCCTCCGATTTCCGAGGGAGCCGCCTCCGCCATGCTGGCGTCGGATGTCACGATTCGCATCCGGCCGTTGACGAGGCTGATCGACATCACCGTGACGCACCATTCGCCCCACATGGCGCAGGTGCTGGCCAACCGCCTGGCCCAGGAATCGGTTTTGCAGGAGTTCGATCAAAAGGCCGGAAGCGCGAGCGTGCTTTCCAATTATCTTCAAAAGGAAGTGGAGCGCCTTCAGGCAAAAGTTTCGGAGTCCGAACATGCCCTGCAGGACTATCAGGCCAATCACGAGAAGGGCGGTTCCCTCAATGATAACGAAGACGTTGTGGACGCCCGGCTGAAGGACTTGAACCAGCAATACATCAACGCCCAGGCCCAGGCGAGCCTCCTGAAAGAACGTTATGGAGAAAGCCATCCCAAACTCATCCAGGCCGAGAAGGCGGCGGAAGAGTTGCAGAACGAGGTCAACAAGGCCCAGGAGGATGCCCGGGCGTTGAATGGCCAGTCGATTGGTTACAAGGCGCTCAAGAGCGTCGCCGAGTCCTACAGGCTGCAGTTGGATAACATGCTCAAGGCGCTCAATGACGCCGAAGTGGCCGTGCATGTGGAGATCCCCGGCATTTCCGTCGCCGAGGAGGCGACGTCTTCCAGGCTTGTCCGCCCCAATCGAACAGAGGATATCGTGGTTGGCGGTTTCGTTGGGATGCTCTGCGGCATGGGCTTCATCCTGGGCCTTTACTTCGTCGATACCTCCATCCGGACCGTTTCCCAGGCCGAAAGCATGCTGGGCCTGCCCGTGATTGGGGCCGTGCCCATTCTCCGCGAATCGGAGGGGAGTTCGATTCTCCCGACGTTCTCAGACCCGCAATCGTTGGTGGCCGAATCCTTCCGGGGACTTCGCGCCTCCCTGATTCTTTACGACAGGGAACACCCGTTGAAGACGATCCTGGTCGTCAGCGCCGTTCCGGGAGAAGGAAAAAGCTTTTGCGGCGCCAACATGGCGGTCGCGTTCGCCCAGGCGGGCCTGAAAACCCTGCTCATCGACGCGGACCTCCGACTCCCGACGCTTCACACCTACTTCAACCTCCCGCCGGGCGCGGAGAATAATGGCTTTGCGTCCGTACTCGCGGGACGCGCCACCCTCGACTCGGTGGTGGTCCCTTCCCAAATACCGGCCTTGGCGCTGTTGTTGACGACCAGCCCCGCCGATTCCCCGGCGGAGTTGCTCTCGGGAATTCGCCTGCCGCTGCTTCTGGATGAGGCGGCGCGGAAATACGACCGGGTCGTCATCGACAGCGCGCCCATCAATGCCGTGAGCGACACCATGCTCATCATGCAAAAGGCGGATGCGATCCTGCTCGTGATTCGCGCGGCGCAAACGCCCGCGAGCGAATGCAGGGAGGCCTTGCAAAAAATCGAGGGCAGCAAGATGAAACCCTTGGGCCTCATCCTCAATCACATCGACCCGCATACTCTTAAATCCTACGCCTATGGCTATTCCTACGGTCAAAAGCCCAAGGAAAAAAATGCGAAGCAGGTTAGGGCCTGTTAACACTATTTTATGGACAGATCGCTCGTACTCGGAAAAGCCATCCTGAAAGGATGGCCGTCACTCGGTTTTATGGACAGATCGCTCGTACTCGGAAAAGCCATCCTGAAAGGATGGCCGTCACTCAGTTTTATGGACAGATTGCTCGTACTCGGAAAAGCCATCCTGAAAGGATGGCCGTCACTCAGTTTTATGGACAGATCGCTCGTACTCGGAAAAGCCATCCTGAAAGGATGGCCGTCACTCAGTTTTATGGACAGATCGCTCGTACTCGGAAAAGCCATCCTGAAAGGATGGCCGTCACTCAGCCCAGGGTTGGCGCGGGGGACAACGTCCCACGCGCCTACCCTGGGTCAACGGCAAAGAGGACCAACCCTGAAAGGGTTGAACCAGCCCACCACCGTTGAGACGGCTTCAACCCTTTCAGGGTTGTCCGTTTCCCAACCTACCCAGGGTAGGCGCTGCCGCGCCAAACCTGGGCTGAGTGATTGCAACCCCGTTGGGGTTGCCGCCGACAACCGACATTAGCGTTAACAGGCCCTAGGGGCGCGCCTTCAAAATAGGACGGGGCGCCGCCGCGGGGACAGCTCCCTCCGTGGGTCCGCCTGATAGCTTGCCCGAGACGAAGATCAGGATCGTGAAGCTGAGGATGAGCACGGGGCGCGGATCGAGGCGGAAGCGGCTGGAGAGCGTGGGCGCGAAAAGCCGGACGAGCAGCCCGCTGAGGATAAACCAGGCCGCGTAGTTGATCGGCGGAATCGTCCCATCGGTCCAAATCCAGTAGTGCTTCACCGTGGTGGCAAACGGTTCCAGGATGAAATCGTAAAGCGTGCAGAGAAGCCCCGCCAGCGCGGCTTCGGTCAGGCGGGAGGCGTGGGGCGCGACGGAGCGAACGATAAAAAGCGCGTTGGTCACGACCACGTGCCAGGCGAGGGGGATGGCCAGCGGCACCACGCCGAGCACCGGGCCGAAGCGGTCTGTATAGCGGTAGTCGCCGAAGGGAAAACCGGTGATCGCGCCGAAACTCTCGATGCCGAAGGCGCAGATGAGAACGACGAAGGCCCAGCGCCGGGCGATGCCCGCGCTCCATTGCCGCGCGGCATGGAGATGGGTGTTGGCGAAGGCGAGGAGGATCAGGACCGGATCGCCGTTTTGCAGGCAGAGATCGACAAACCGGCCGAGCCAGCCGGGCGCCGGCCAATGGGCGACGGTGTCGGGGGAAATGCGTCCGAGGGTGAAAATCAGCCCCGCCGCAGTCCAGATCAGGAAGGCGGCGAGGGCGATTTTTTCGACGCGGTTCCACCCGGCGACTCGGGCCGCGGCTCTTGGCAGGGATCTCATGCGATCTCCCGTTGTATCAGAGCGGCGGCCATTTTTCCGCTCAGCAGCACGAGCGGAATGCCGCCGCCGGGGTGGGTCGTGCCTCCGGCGAAGAAGACATTGCGCGTCCCCGGCGCGCGCAGCGCAGGACGGAAGAGCGAGGCGCGAATCGAGTGGGACGCCCAGCCGTAGAGCGCGCCGTGATGGGCGAGGTCGCGCGCGGCGAAGTCGCTCGGGGTGAAGATGCGCTCCGCGACGATGCGCCTGGACAAACCGTCGATGCCAAATCGTTCGAGCCGCTTGAGCACGAGATCACGATAGCCTCGCGCTTCGGTCTCTGTCCACGGCTGCTTCGGATCGCGCGCGGGCGCGTTGACCAGAATGAAGTAATTGTCGTGGCCTTCCGGCGCGTGGCCGGGATCGGTGCGCGAACTGACCGAGATGTAAATCGTCGGCTCTCGCGGGCTGATTTTCCCGCCGTGGATTTCGGCGAACTCCCCGGGGTAATCATCGGAAAAGAAAATGTTGTGATGGCCGAGGCGCGGATCGCATCCCCGGACGCCGAGGAACAAAATAAAGCCCGAGGTGGAAAGCGGGGGGCGGAGAAGTTTCTCCCGGTCTTTATTGCTGAAGCTCTCCGCAAGAAAACCAGGGGATAGACCGTCGCCCGGAGGTCGACGGCTGTCAACGGCGCTCAGCGCGTCGGCATTGCAGACCAGGAAATCGGCCCGGCTCCGCGTGCCATCGTGGGCGGTCACTTGGGTCCCATTCCAGTTAACCGCGATGGTGTTGAAGCGAAACGTCACGCCGTTGCGTTGCGCGAGCGCGGCCAGCGCCTCGGCGATTTTCGCCATGCCGCCCCGCACGTACCACGCGCCGAATTCGGCTTCGACATAGGGGATGATGTTGAACGTCGCCGGGGTGAGGTAAGGCGACGAGCCGTTGTAGGTCGCGAAGCGGAGAAAAATCTGGCGCAGGCGGGGATCGGAGATGCGCCGCTCGACCTCGGCGGCCAGCGTGCGCGTCGTCGCGACTTTGCCGAGATGCCGCAATTTCGGCCAGTTGCGCGGGGTGAAGGCGCGCCAGAAATCGCCGGGCGGGTGGTTGAGGTAAGCCTCGCCGGAAAGCTCGTAGATGCCCCGCGCGTAATCGAGGAACCGCGCCACCTCGGGTCGCGACCAGAACGAGGCATCCTCGTCGATCACGGCGCCGTCGGTCCAGAAATAGCGGCAGGCCGAATCGAGGCGCACGAGTTCAAGATGGTCCTCCATTCGCTCTCCGGCCGCGGCGAAAAGCTCGCGCAAGACATGGGGCATGGTCAGCAGGGACGGGCCCGTTCCCCAGCGAAAATCGTCGATGCGTAATTCCCCGAGCTTGCCGCCCGGCCCGTCGTTTTTCTCCCACACCTCGACCGCGTGACCCGCCCTTGCCAGGCGGATGGCCGCCGCGAGTCCGCCCAGGCCGGCTCCGATGACGAGGTTTTTTTTCACAGTTGTAGCGGCGGTCTATGACCGCCGCTGAATCTTGACGGAATTACGAAATTTTCCAAATTAACGGAATGGGAACAAGCAGTGGAAAATATCCGTCATCCTGAGCTTGTCGAAGGATCAGTTCAGTTTCGGCGTTTTAAGTTCAGAGATCGCATTCCGGGCACCTTTGCGACACATTTCATCAGGGTCACTCAGGGCAACGTTAAGGCATGCAACTGCTTCAGGCGTAAACTTGCCGATATTGCCAATAGCAACAAGGGCGGCATAACGGACCTTGTGATTCACATCAAATGCCGCTCCGCAAAGCGCAGGCAAAGCACTTTCTGCGTCGTGCCCTATCAGCCCGAGCGCCATGGCAGAATAATCTCTGATCAGCGACTCTGAACTCGCCAGCGTGGTCAGAAGCCCAGGAACTGCCTCCTTACCGAACTGTGCCAGCATCATTGATGCGTTGATTAATAGATTCTCGTCGCCCGAGCGAATATCGTCTAGCAGAGCAGAGATTTCTTCCGCGTCCGTCATTGGGTATTCCTACTCCACTTTGCCGAGGACGAGCGAGGCGTTGATGCCGCCGAAGCCGAAGGAGTTGCTGAGGGCGTACGTGACGGGCTGGGAGCGGCCCTTGAGCCGGACGAGGTCGAATCCGGGGGTGATTTCGTCGCAGGGCTCGTGGCAGTTGAGGGTCGGCGGGATATGGCTGTGCTCGATCGCGAGGCAGCAGATGGCGGCTTCGATGGCGCCGGACGCGCCGAGCGGATGGCCATAGTAGGCCTTGGTGCCGCTGATGGCGGGCGTATTCTTGCCGAAGAATTTGGTGACGACCCGGGCTTCGGTGCCGTCGTTCATCGGGGTGCTGCTGGCGTGGGCGTTGATGTAGTCGATCTGGCCGGGACGCAGCCGGGCCTCGTCGAGGGCGGCCCGCATCGATTCGAGGGCCGATTCGCCTTCGGGCAGCGACGAGGTCATGTGGTAGGCGTCGTTGTTGAGCGTGTAGCCGAGCACTTCGGCATAGATATGCGCGCCTCGGGCGCGGGCGTGTTCGAGCGATTCGAGCAGGAGGCTGCCTCCGCCTTCGGCCATGACAAAGCCGGAGCGGGTGGCGTCAAAGGGGCGGCAGGCGCGCGTTGCATCCTTGGTTTCCTTGGACATCGATTTGATCGTGTCGAACGCGCCGAAGGTGAGGGGCGCCAGGGGGGCCTCGGCCGCGCCGGCGATCATGATTTGGGCGCGGCCCTCGCGAATGACCCGGAAGGCTTCCCCGACCGCGACGGTGCCGGAGGCGCAACTGTTCGAGTTGGTCGTGCTGTAGCCGCGGACGCCGTAGGCGATGGCGATGTTGCTGTGGGCGGAGCCGCCGAAGACTTGCAGGGCGAGGGCGGCGGGGATGGCGTGGCCTCCCTCGCGGACGAAGCGTTCATGGGTGAGTTCCGCCGTGGTGATGCCGCCGAGGGCGGTGCCGAAGCTGATCCCGACGTCGGTGCGGGGATGCTCGGGGGATAATTTCAGGCCGGCGTCGTCGAGCGCCTGCTGGGTGAGGACCAGCGCGAACTGGGCGTAGCGGTCGATGCGTTTGAGCTTGTGGGGCGGGAAATGCTGGGAGGGATCGAAATCGGTGATCGCGCCCGCGCATTTGGCGTCGTAATGGGAGGTGTCGAACCGGTTGATGAAGCTGATGCCCGATTGTTCGCGGAGGATTCCCTCCCATAGGCCCTGGCGGCCGTGTCCGGCGCAGGTGAGCGCCCCGATTCCCGTGATGACGACGCGTGAACTCATGATGAAGATGGTTTCCGGCTTTCGACTTTGCGTTTAAGGCCCGCGAGGGTGCGGGTGGCGATGTGATGGATGAAGAAAAGGCCCACGATGTATCTGCCTACAAAGCCACCAATCAGCGGCCAGTGCAATTCCAAATCGTGGGTGATCTCGACGCGGACCCCCTCGGGTGTTTCCGTGAAATGCCAGACGACGATCATGCCGCGCGTGGCGTTGAAGGCGGACTTGAGATGCCTGAAGTAAAGCTGGCACTTCTCGGTATCGATCCGGTATTCGGAGATCCATGTCGTGGGGATGCCCGTGCGCACGGCCGACATTTTGACGATGCCGCCCCAGGGCATCTTGGAAAGAAAGCGGTTGTAGCGATAGTGGGGCAGGAAGTCGGGCCAGCGCGCGAGGTCGGAAGCCTCCGTGTAGATGACGTCGAGCGGGGCCTGAATCGTGATGACGTTGGAGGTTCTCATGCTTCCGAAGGCCTCTGAGAAAGTTTGATTGAGAATGGATTGAAGTCCCGGAGGGACATTTGAAAGTAGCCCGGCGATTCATCGCCGGGTCGTCCCAAAACAGGAGGCGTCCGTCCCAGAGGGACGGATGAGGCTTGTTCGTGCGTGGCTTGATCAGGCGTCCCTCCGGGACGCGATCTTTCTTGCCGGCAAACCCGGCGATGAATCGCCGGGCTACTCTCGGTCATTCCTCCGGAATGATGGAATTCTTGAAAAGGAGCTTTCACCGCGGTCGCTTCCACCCGCGCGAGGACGGCCTGCTGAAACCAGAAGAACTTGATTTGTTTGAGATTGGGCCAGCCGGCCCGGTGCGCGAGCGATTTCATCTCGACGCCGGTGAAGGCGCGGCGAACGGAGAGGCGCGCGTCGTGGCGCACCATGGGGTCCCGGATGATGAAGGTGGTGAGGAGCCAGATGCAGAAGGCGGCCAGCCGTCCCCGGACGAGATCGATGCAGGCGGCGCCATGCCGTCCGACCCGGGCCATTTCCCGCAGCACGGTAAGGGCGTCCCTTTCCGCGAAGTGGTGGAGGGCGAGGCTGCAAAAGACCAGGTCGGCCCCCTGGTTGCGGAAGGGGAGCCGGCGAGCGTCGGCCTGGACGAAGAACATTTTCTGGCCGGCGGGCGTGGCGCGGCGGGCGATTTGCAATGTCTGGAATTGCATGTCGACCGCCATGACGGTGACTTCGTTCTGTTGGGCCTGGGCGCGCCGGATCAGGTGGCGGCCATGATCGCCGTAGCCGGAGGCGAGGTCGATGAGGACGAGTTTGCGGGTCTTGTCGGCCAGCTTGTGGAAGATGGTCTCGACGGCTTTCCTGCCGCCAAAGGTGCGATTGAGGCGGGCGAGATGTTCGAGATCGTTGCGCAGGGCGTTTTCATCCTGATTCGGCAAATCCATCAACTCGGGGTCGGATTCGGAGAATTCACGCTGCATCGGAGCGAGAATGCCCATAGTTGGGCGTGCGTCACCGTTTTTTTTGCAAAAAAACGGCAAAATGGCGTCATTTCGCTTTGCACTTTTCAAAAACCGCGATACCCATTGAACCGTGCATCGTTTTCGCATCGGTCTCTTGACGAGTGGCGGCGACTGTCCCGGCCTCAACGCGGTGATCCGGGCGGCGGTGGCGTCGGCCCATACCCTCGGCTGGGAGGTGCTCGGCTTCATCGACGGGTACGAGGGGCTGCTTTCCCCGGTCAATTACAAGATTCTCACCTTGGAAAACACGCAGGGGATCATGCCCGTCGGCGGAACGATTCTCGGGACGACCAACCGGGGGCGCTTCGTGGCGAAGTCGGGCTTGGGCGAAAAGGCGATGATTCCCCAGCCGATCATCGAGGAGGCAAAAAAGACGGTGCTGGACCTGGGCGTGCAGGCGCTGGTCTGCATTGGCGGGGACGGCTCGTTGACGACGGCGGACCAGCTTTTCGAGAACGGCGTTCCCGTGGTCGGCGTGCCGAAGACGATCGACAACGATCTTTCCGCCACGGCGACGACGTTCGGGTTCGATTCCGCGGTGGCCTGCGTGGCCGATGCGCTCGACCGCCTGCACACGACGGCGGCAAGCCACAGGCGCGTCATGGTGCTGGAAGTCATGGGCCGGCATGCGGGCTGGATCGCGTTGTACGGAGGCTTGGCGGGCGGCGCGGATGTCATCCTGATTCCCGAGATTCCCTTTTCCTACGAAAAGCTGGCCGCGCACGTGGACAAGCGGATGTCGGGCGGCGCCGCCTCGACCCTGATTGTCGTCGCGGAAGGCGCGTCATCCGTGGGCGAGGAGGTCTTGACGGTGGACGGCGCGACAAAAGGGGAAGTCCGGCTGGGCGGCATCGGGGCCCATGTCGCCTACGAAATCGAGAAACGCACGAAGCGCGAGACGCGCACGGTGGTGCTGGGGCATTTGCAGCGCGGCGGAGCGCCGACGTCGCAGGACCGCAATTTGGGCACGCGATTCGGCGTCGGGGCGGTGCAGCTCGTTCAGGAAAAGAAATTCGGCTGCATGGTGAGCTACCTCAATTACCAGATCGGCTCCGTCACCATCAAGGAAGCGATCGGCCAGATCAAGCACGTTCCCCCGGACGGCCAGATGGTGCAGGCGGCCAAGGCGGTCGGGATCTATTTCGGGATTTGAGTTCCGAGCCTCAAGAACATCGGCTTATCGAGCAGAGGCGTATTGGAGGCAGGCGAGAATGTCTTCATGCTCCAGATACGGATAATCCCGAAGAATTTCCTCTTCGGGTGCTCCATTGGCGAGCAACTCTAACACATCGACGACTCGGATGCGCATGCCCCGAATACAAGGTCAACCGCCGCATTGTTGCGGATCCACGGTGATTCTGTCCCGATAGTCCATAGCGGTCAGCTTAACTCTGGCAGACCATCGCGACAAGTGTTGACCGCTTTTTGAAACGGGGTTCAATTCGCCGGCTTGACGCGATTCAGGGGGTCCATTTTCTCGCTGAAGAGCGCGGTTACATCCGCGCTTTGGATGAACCTCACGATTTTCGCGGTGGTGTCTTGCAGAGTGACATCCACGTCGGGATGCGGCGGCGTCCCAACCATTGTCGGATTTTTGTCCTGGTGAACGGTTCCCTTGAGCTTTCCGGCCCGAACGGCGGCCGCCGCCGCATCCCGGGACATCATCGACATCTGGAGCACATGATCCGGCGAGATCGAGTAACGGATAAAAACATAGCTTTTCGTGGGATGGCCCTGGTCATCCTTCCCGATCATCACAACGTTCAGGAAAGTAGTGTTGCCGATCACCGTGGGAAAGAGATCGTAGGATTCTATTCCGTCTCCGGCCTTGGCGGGGATGATCTCGACGTGCATCCAGGGGCCCTTTGTCGCGGAGAAGCGATAGGTGTCTTGATCCTTCTTTCCGAACCAGTCGCCGACCAACGCCTGATCCGCGCGAGCGGTGTCCGGGGAGGAGAGGGGATTGTCCGAAATGACGACGCAGGACGTGAGAAAGAGGCAAAGGGCCGCTCCAAGTGCGAAGGTGAGAGGTGTTTTCATCAACGAGAGAATCGTCAAAACGCCGGAAAATACAATCCAAGTAATGGGTTGGGCTGGCAGGCGCGTCTGGCGGCGAACGTCCGGTTTATACCAATTCCAAATTGATTTTGGTCTAAACAATCGGTCATCCTGAGCTTGTCGAAGGATCAGTTCGGAGGGGTTTTACCGAGGCGGAACTGATCCCTCGACAAGCTCGGGATGACGGAAGGGTAAAGAATAAATTTTATTGAGAAATGGTATTACTTGCCGTCGAAGCTGCCGGGGATGATTGGTTCGAGGTCCTTTTCCCGCACCCAGCCGAAGCGGTGGTCCCGCGCCTCGATGCGCAGGTAGTCGTTGTGGCGCTGCTCGACGGTGACGAGTTCGCCTTCGGGAATCGTGCCGACGCTGTCGGCGCTCTCGAAGGGCGAAAGCCGCAGCGTGGCTTCCTTGGGCGCGACGATGACGCCCTCGATGCGGGTGTTGAAGCCCACGGTGGAAACCTCCACGTAGCCCAGCAGGAGGCAAACCGGAATCCCGGCAAAAAGGATCGCGCGAAAAATGTTGTTCAGGAGCCGCGGGGGAATCCTCCATGCGGACGAGATCGCCGGCGCGTAGGCGGCGCCGATCATGGCCAGAAAAATGAGCAGCAGGCACGCCGCCATGATCCCGAGCCACACCGTCCAGTTGATGCTCAGCAGGGCGATCTGCCACCAGCGATACGAATTGGGTTCCAGCCCGGCCTGCTTGCGGGCGAGTTGCAGGTTGTGGTCGATGTCGCGGTCGGCGGGCGCGAGGCAGCGGGCCCGTTCGTAGTTGAGGATGGCCGCGCCCGTGCGGCCCGCCCGGGCCTCGGCGTTGGCAAGGTCGAAGCAAAGCGGGGCCGAGTAGCCGCGCGAGGCGATGATCTGTTGGAAAAGTTTGGCCGCTTCATCGTAGCTGCCGTAGGTGTAGGCGCGGTTGGCGGCGTCGAGTTCGGGATCGGACCCGTCGGCGTGGAGAAGGAATGGAAAAAGGAAAAGGGCAAGAGCAAAGAGGCGGAGCGGATAAAGAATAAAGCGCA
The DNA here is from genome assembly GCA_963702985.1 of uncultured Verrucomicrobiae bacterium. Classification (GTDB taxonomy): domain Bacteria; phylum Verrucomicrobiota; class Verrucomicrobiia; order Methylacidiphilales; family UBA1321; genus JABDGH01. Next base: position 1,590,591 of record OY969777.1, on the reverse strand, counting down.
TAATCAGGCGGGTTGCGGTTGGAGGAGTTCCGTGCGCACGTGCTGCTCCCAGCGGGCCAGGTCGAGGCCGGGGCTGGCCTGGCCGGAGTAGATGATTTCGTCGGCCTGCGTGAAGAGCGGCTCCAGCGTCGCGGCCAAATGCGGGTCCCGGACGCGGATTTCGCCCAGGGTGAGGGCTTCCGGCCTCACTTTCCACTGCGCGCCGAGTTGCAGTTGGACGGCATGGCGCGCGGCCGTGAAAAAGGCGAGGGCGTCGCCGCGGCGCGCCGCCTCGGCCATGGCGTCCTCCTCTTGTTGCAGCGAGCGCCGGCGCAGCGCGCGTTCGGCACGGCCATCCTCCGGGGTCGGGCGGAAACGAAGAAACAGGAGGATCGCGCCGAGCAGCGGCAGGGAGATCAGGCCGCCCTGGACCGCCCAGAACCAGGGCCGGCGATAAACCGGCGCAAGGCTCATTCGCGGGGAGCCGATTTCCAGGCGATTGGGGAGGAAACCGGGCGCCTGGGGCGTGGCGGAGGCCGTGATGGAATCGGATCCGCCGCCGGGCGAGGCCGAGGCGAGAGGAGCGGAGCCGGTGACGGTGATCGCGGGCAGCGCGATGGGCACGGTGACGTATTGCTTCGCCGTCGGATCGAAGTAGCTGAAGCTTGCCGGGGGAAGCGGGACGTTCCCGTTTCTGCGCGCAATGACGGCCTGCTCGAAGGTTTTGACGGCATTGGTGTGGGATTGGTTCCTGTAGTTGGTCTTGGAGGAGGGAACGTAGGCTTTCCATGCGGGGTCGTCCGGCAGGGCGGGGCAGCGGACGTAATCGAAATTGCCTTCGCCGCTGACGGAGAAGTAGAGCGTGACCGGTTCGCCGAGGGCAACCGATCCGGGCCGGGCGTCGCCGGCAACTTGGAATTTCCCGATCGCGCCGGTGAAGTGGGCGGGGCGTCCCTCCGCCGGCAGGGCGTGGACGTGGAGGGTCAGGCGGTTGCTGGGGATGGATTCGTGGCCGAGGTTCGCGTGACGGTTGAAGAAGCCGAAGATGCCGGGGCCATTATTGGTGATCGACTTTATCCAGTAGGAGTCGCGTTCCATTTGCAGCGGGAAATCGCCGTTTTTCGGAGCGGCGATGGCGGTGGTCCAGCTCTCGCAGCGATACTCCTCATTCATGACGAGCTGTTCTTCCTCCCGCGGGCGGTAGGAAAGCTCGTTCATCAAAAAATCGCTCCCCTTGATCGTGGGCAGGGAATTCTGCTGGTAGTCGACATCCCGGCGGATGTACCAGTCGATCCGCATCGGGATGGCCTGGCCGACATAGGCGTCGGTGGTTTCGGGGGTGATGACCAGGAAGACTTTGGCGGGCCTTCCGTCCATGTCCAGAGGCACGTTGCTGTTTGAGTCGGCGGGGTTTCCTTTGTCCGGCGTCGCGGGAACCGTGGCGGCGCTGGGCGGCATGACGACGGGGCCGCTGGGATTGAAGGGGAGATTTGCGAAGGGAATCGGGGAGGGGGCGGGTGACGGAACGGCCGGAGCCGCAGCGCCGTTTGGAACGGTGTTCGCGGGGGCGTTCCCGTTGCCGAGGACATGAAGTTTCATCGCTTTGACGTGGAGCACGTCGCCTTCCTGGGTATGGATGTCAAAGGCGGGGATAATGAAGTCGCCAGGCCGCGTGGGAATGAGGGAAATGTTGAGCGATACGGTGGTGGAAAAAGTCCCGTTGTCCACGATGCTCTTGATCTGGAAGCTGGTGCCGCCGACTTCGAGTCCGTCGACCGGGGGCAATTGTACCCTGCCGATGCTCCCGCCTAGCACCGTCAGCGTGACGATGGCCGGATCGCCGACATTGACTTCCGCCGGATCGATCTGCTGGGTGAGCGTGGCGGCGGCGGGACACGACGTCGTGGTGAGCGCGAGAAGCGCCGCCAGACATACGGCAGTCCTTGCGAATCGGATGGGTAGCCGCCGCTGTCCCAGCGGCGGAGGGTCCAGGTTCGGCGCAAGGAAGACACCGCCGCTGGGGACACCGGCGGCTGCCAATGAGGCAGAGCGAAAAGTCTTCATTTTACCAATCCTTTCCCGAGGGCGGCGGCGGAGGAGGTTGATTGTTGCCGTTGAGCGCGCGCGCGGTGATGTGGCGCTCGCCGTCCTTGAGCGAGTCGAGCAGGTTCTCCGCGTCCTGCCTCGACTTGATGCCGGGATCCTGCTGGTCCTGATCGCGCGTTCCCGAATAGGCGCGCACCTGGGCGTTGTTCCCGTCCTTGGAAGCGGAGGACGGCTGCTGGCCGGTCTTGTCTTGATCCCCGGAACCGGGCTTTTGATCCTGCTTGTCACCCGATGACTGCGGAGGCTGGGACGAATTCTCCGCGCCATTTTGCGGATTGTTCTGGCCCGGCTGGTTCTGCTGCTGGTTATTGCCCTGGCCGCCCTGGTTGCGCGGGGAATCTTGGCCCGATTGATCTTTGTTGTCGGGGCTGGACTGATTCTGTTTGTCCTGCTGCTCCTGTTGTTGCTGCTGCTGCTTGAGCTGCTCCAATTTCTCTTTCACGAACTCGTAGTTATGACGGGCATCGGCGGAGGTTTTGAGCTTAAGCGCGGAGTCATAGGAATGCAGCGCCTTCTCCCAGAGGCCGATGGTTTTCTTCGCATCGAATTTCCGCACCGCTTCACCGTGCTGGTATTGGGAGTTGCCGAGGTTGTAATAGGCTTTTTCCTGAAGATCGAGGTCGGGCGTCTCGAGCGCCCTGCGGAAAGCCCCCTCGGCCTCGGAGTATTCGCCGGCTTTGTAGGCGGCATCGCCCCGATTGAACTGGAGGTCGTTTCGCGCGGGCTGGTCCTCGGCGGCCTTCCGGTAATTATGCATGGCCTCCTCGTACCGGGCCGCCTTGTAGTCGCGTTCCGCGGTATCGACATCGGTGGCGCGGGCCGGGCCGGGCGCGCCGAAAAGGAGCAGGCCCAGAGCGATCAGCGGGCTCACAGCGATCAGCGGAGTCGCGGCGGCGGCGTTGATGCGCGCCGGGCGGCGGCGCGCGGGCCGGCGTGCCGGGCCGGAAAGCGGCGCGGCCGCCGGGGCGGGCGGGTTGGCCCGTTCGTTGATGATGAACTCCCACATCAGTAATAAAATAGCCAGGGCCAGCGGCCACTCAAACTGGTCGATGCGGATTTTTTCGCGCCGCTCCCCGATATTTTGTTTGGGCAGCGGTTCGATGTAACGGCTGTAAATTTCGTCGAGGCCTTCGCCGCGCCGCCCGAGTTGCACATAGGCGCCGCCGGTGATGGCGGCGATTTGGCGCAGGGTGTTTTCATCGAGTTTCGACACCACCTCCTGGCCGTTGGCGTTCCGGTGGTTCATGATCGAGCCGAAATCGTCCCGTTCCGGAATGACGCCGCCGTTGGGCGTGCCGATGCCGACCGTGTAGATTTTAAGCCCGCTTTGCGCGGCATTCCTGGCGGCATCCAGGACGCGGTCTTCGAGGTCCTCGCCATCGGTGACGAGGATGAGGAATTTCAGGTTGTTGGGCTGGGTTCGGAGGGCGTCGACGGCCAGGTCGATGGCGCTGGCGATGTCCGTGCCCGGACGCGGAATGGTGTCGGTGTCGAGTTCGCGCACGGCGGTTTGGAAGGCGTCATGGTCGAGCGTCAGGGGGCATTGCAGAAAGGCGTCGCCGGCGAAGGGGATCAGGCCGAGCCGGTTGTCGGGAAGGCGCTCGGCGAAATCGGCGATGGCCAGCTTGGCGCGCTCGATGCGGTTCGGTTTCACGTCCTCGGTCAGCATGCTCTTGGAGCAGTCGACGGCCAGGAGGAGGTCGAGGCCGCTGCGGTTCTCCTCCCGCCAGTCGAAGAAGAGATGAGGCCGCGCCATGGCCACGAAGAGAAGGCCCACCGAGGCGACGAGGAAAACCGATTTCAGGAGCCGCTTGAGCGGAGATACGCTGCCGGTCAGCGCCGCGGCCAGATGCGACGCGGCAAAAAGCTGGACGGCCTGGCTGCGCCGTCGCCGGGCGCCGATTTCCAGAAGCACGACGGCGATGACGGCCACAAAGCCGGCCAGAAGCCAGACCGGCGAGAAAAAGCCGGGGTCGAGTTTATTCCAGAGTTCGGAGATCACGGCACCCTCCGCCAACGGGTGTGGGCAAGGCCAATTTCGACGCCGAGAAAAAGCAGGCCGGGGTAGAGCGCCCAGGTGAAGTAGTCTTTGACGTGGTGGAAATGTTTGATCGCCGCCTTGCTGGTTTCGAGCTTGTCGATCTCCTTATAGACGCGTTTGAGGGTGTCGTAGTCGGCGGCGCGGAAGAATTTGCCCCCGCCGATGTCGGCGATTTTCTGCAAGGCATCGTTGTCAATGTCGACCGGGATGGTGGTGTAGGTGACGCGTCCGAAAGCGTCGTGAATGGGAAATTTCGCCACTTCGGCCGAGCCGGCGCCGATGGTGTAGATCTTGATCCCGAGGGCATGGGCGGCTTCGGCGGCGGCGATCGGGGTGATCTTGCCCGCGTTGTTCGCGCCGTCGGTGAGCAGGACGATGATCCTCGATTTGGCCTTCGAATCGCGGAGCCGGTTGGCGGAGACGGCGAGGGCTGAGCCGATCGCGGTTGCGTCGCCGACCCACGTTCCGGTCTCGAGCCGCTTCACATTTTGCAGGAGCCAGTCGTGATCGAGAGTGAGCGGGCTCATGAGAAACGCCTCGCCGGAAAACGCGACCATGCCGATCCGGTCGTTGGGCCGGCCCGCGATGAAGTCTCCGACCGTTTCGCGCACGAGTTGAACGCGGCTGATTTCCTCGCCGTTCGGCCTGTGGTAATCGAGCGCCTGCATCGAGGGCGAGAGATCGATGGCCAGCATCATGTCGATGCCGCTTTCCTGCACCTGCGTGCTCGAATCGTCCTTCTGCGGGCGCGCCAGCGCGAGGATGCAGCAGAAGAGGGCCAGATAGCGCAGCGCCGAGAGCCAGCCGCCCGGTTGGATTTTGCGGCCCCGCGCGAGCGTCCCGAAAAGGCCGAGGCCGGAATACTCGATCGCAGCCGCCTTGCCCCGGCGGCCCGCGCAGCCAGGCCATCAGGGGAATCAACAGCAGGAGGGCCAGGGCCCATGGGTGCGCGAATTGAATCTGGCTCATGGGCGCCTCCCGTTTTGCCGGCCCGGAGAGGGGACCGGTTTCGTGGCGGTGACAAAGGTGGTGGCGCGTTGCTGCACCTGATCGAGTTCACCCAGGGTGGGTTGGTAGCGGGCGAATTTGACCAGGTCGCACGACTGGAGAAAATCCCGCAGCAGATCGCGATGCTCGGCCAGGGGCGTGGCCCGGTCGGCTTCCATCTGCCGCAAAAATTCCTCCGTCGTGCGGCGGGTCGAGGGGGCCTGGAAGCGCTGGCCGAGGTAGGAGCGAATCGTTTCCGAGACCAGGACGGCGTAGGGCATCGGGTCGTCCTCCCGGATCAGCGCGCGGGCCTTTTCGAGCTTTTCCAGCGCCAGTTCATAAGCGCTCTTGGGGCTGAGCAGGCGGCGGGGCCGGAGCCAAAACCAGACAAGAACGAGCAGGGCGATGACGGCGGCCGCTGCGCCGAGCGCGATCCACAACCAGAACCAGGAGTGGAGATAAAAGAAGGGCGGGCGGATGTCGATGAGTTGATCCGCGGGAGGCGATGTTTGGCTGGGATCAACGATTTGCGACTGGGCGAAAAGACTAGGACTTATGGGACAAATGCGACCGATGGGACTTATCAATCCTATGCGTCCCATAGGTCCTGGTTGTCCCATAAGCCCCATCATCGTGTCCCACGGAATCATCCCAGCCTCCGATTCGTGCGATTCTGGAAAAAGGTGTAGAGCGCCTGGCTGTAGGGTTCGCCGGTGCGCAGTTCGAGCGTGTCGACCCCGGCCTGGCGCGCGGCGCGGCGGAATTGGTCCATGCGTTCCTTCGCCTGCCGGGCGAAGGCCTCGCGCACGCTCTTGCTGTCGGTGTCGATTTCCATCACCTCGCCGGTTTCGGTGTCCTCGAGCGTGAGCAGGCCGAGCGCGGGCAGTTCCTCTTCATGGCGGTCGCGCAGGTGGAGCAGGACGAGGTCGTGGCGCTTGTTGGTCAGGCGAAGCTGGCGGCGCAGGCGCTCGAAGGCCGCCGGCCGATTCGATGAAGTCGGAAATGACGAAGACGACGGCGCGGCGGCGCTGCACGTCGTTGATGAAGTCGAGCGCGGCGGCGATGTCGGTGCCGCGGCGTTGCGGGGTGTGGAAGAGGATTTCGCGGATGACGCGCAGCACGTGCTGGCGGCCCTTGGTTGCCGGGATGTAGTGTTCGATCTCGTCGGTGAAGAGAAGGAGGCCGACCTTGTCCCGGTTGCGGATGGCGGAGAAGGCGAGGACGCTGGCGACCTCGGCGGCGAGTTCGCGCTTGCTCTGGGTCCGCGAACCGAATTTGCCGGAGGCGCTGACGTCGACGGCGAGGAGGATGGTGAGTTCGCGCTCCTCGCGCAGTTTTTTGATGAAGGCCGTTCCCGTGCGGGCGGTGACGTTCCAGTCGATGAGCCGGACTTCGTCGCCGGGCGAGTATTCGCGCACTTCGTCGAAGTCCATGCCGCGGCCCTTGAAGACGGAATGGTATTCGCCGGCCAGGGCGTCGGTGACGAGCCGGCGCGTGCGCAGTTCGACCTGGCGCACTTTCTTGAGGATTTCTCGGGTGACGGCGGGGTCCATGAGGAAGGGTAAAAGGTGAAGGGTAAAGGGAAAAAGGCGGAGACGGAAAAAGGCAATTTCAGAAATCCTTTTACCTTTTCCTTTTCACCTTTTCCTTTTTCCCTTACGGAACAGGCAGCGTATCCAAAATCTTCTGCACGATGTCGCGCGAGGTGAGGTTTTCCGCCTCGGCCTCGTAGGTGACGATGACGCGGTGTTGCAGGACGTCGTGGGCGACCTCCTTCACGTCCTGCGGCGTGACGTAGGCGCGTCCGTTGAGGAAGGCCAGGGCGCGGCCGGCCAGGGTCATGGCGATGGTGGCGCGGGGCGAGGCGCCGTATTGAATCCAGCCGGGGAAGTCGAGCTTGTAGGCCTTCGGATCGCGGGTCGCGAGGACGATGTCGACGATGTAGTCGCGGACCTTGTCATCGACATGGATCAGGTTGACGACCTGGCGCGCCTGGAGGATTTGCTCGGGCATTACGATCGGCTGCACCGAGAGATTCGGCGAGGTGGTCGCCATCAGGTCGAGGATGCCGCGTTCCTCGGCGCGCGAGGGATAGGCGACGGCGACCTTGAGCATGAAGCGGTCGACCTGCGCCTCGGGCAGGGGATAGGTGCCTTCCTGCTCGATCGGGTTTTGCGTGGCCATGACGAGGAAGGGCTCGGGCAACGCGTAGGTGGTTTCGCCGAGGGTGACCTGCCGTTCCTGCATCGATTCCAGCAGCGCGCTTTGCACCTTGGCGGGCGCGCGGTTGATTTCGTCGGCCAGGACGAAATTGGTGAAGACCGGGCCGAGCTTCGGATTGAAGGTGCCGTCGCGCGGGTTGTAGATTTGCGTGCCGACGATGTCCGCCGGGAGCATGTCGGGGGTGAATTGGATGCGCTGGAATCGGACCTGCACCGCGGCGGCCAGCGTGCGCAGGGCGAGCGTCTTGGCCAGGCCCGGTACGCCTTCGAGCAGGACGTGGCCGTTGGCGATCAGCGCGATGAGAAGGCGGTCGATGAGATATTTCTGGCCGACGATCACGCGGCCGATTTCGCGGCGCAACGGGTAGACCCAGGCGCTGGCTTCCTTCACAGCCTCGGTGGTGCCGGCGAGGGTGGTGTGGCCGTACGCGATGGCGCGGGCTTGTTCGGTTCCGGGAACTGGCGGCAGCCCCGAGTTGATGGCGTTTGAGGCGAAGACAGGTGCGGCTTCCATAGAATTTAGTTTCGTTATGGCGTGAAGATAACACCAGGGCGAGGCAAATGCTTGTGTATTACCAAGACTTAACGTTAGTGCAATGAGAGGAAGGAAAAGTAAGGAACCCCGCCGCGGCGGGGCATTCATGGCAGCGGTCCCTGAACCTAGGCAAAGTAATTCGGCAACAGCGTACACGCGGGGATTTCGCCCGTCTTGAGTTGGACCTCCACGGCGTCGAAACGGTAACGGATTTCCCCGCCCTCGCGGCCGAGCAGTTCGAGATAACGGCGCGCGGCATGACGAAGCGCCTCCTCCTTGGCGGCATCGATCGCCTCCGCCGGACGGACAGCCTCGGCCTCGGCGCGGGTCTTCACCTCGACAAAAACCAGGACATCGCCGTGACGGCAGACCAGGTCGATCTCGCCCCCGGTCGTCTTGTAATTGCGGGTCAGCACCCGGTAACCGTGGCGGCGCACGAAAGCGGCGGCGACGCGCTCACCGTAGGCGCCGATCTCCGCCGTTGTCGCCAGCCTGGGCGCGGGCGTGCTTTCGCACCGGCTTAAACGTTCGCCGATGTATTGGGCAAGGTCCGTGAAGGGCAAGGGCACGCGCGTGTTCCGGGGTTCCGTAGCCCTTATGATTCTCCAATCCGTAGGCGGGGTAAAGCGCGGCAAGTTCCGCCATCGCGCCATCCCGCGCGACCTTGGCGATGACCGACGCGGCGGCGATGGAGGGACAGCGAGCGTCGCCATCAATGACGGTGATTTCCCGGCAGGCGAGACCCGCTTTTTGGTTGCCGTCGACCAGGCACAGGTGCGGCTGCACCGCAAGCCCCTCGACCGCGCGGCGCATCGCCAGGAGGCTCGCGCCGAGAATATTGTGCGTCTCGATTTCCTCGACGGAAGCGATGCCGACGGACCAATGCACCCCGGAATGGCCGCGCAGGAACTGATTCAGTTCCATCCGGCACTCGGCCTTGAGCATCTTCGAGTCGTTGAGATGTTCGTGCTGCAAGCCGTCCGGCAGGATGACCGCCGCCGCGAAGACCGGCCCCGCCCAGCAACCGCGCCCCACTTCATCCACCCCGGCGATGATGGCCACGCCTGAGGGACGCAACCCGCGCTCGAATTTCCAGGTGAGAGAAATGCGGCGGGACATAATTCATGTAGCGGCGGTCTATGACCGCCGATCTTTCTTCAACACACCTCGTCTCATCGCCGGCGGTCATAGACCGCCGCTACAACTGCACCGCCGCGAGGGCCCGCGGCGGCTACCACGGATCGCTGACGACGGTCATAGACCGCCGCTACAGACTGCAACGACTGCTACCTTCCGAATCCTATTAATCGTGTTGATCCCGTCCAAAAATTCCCCCGCCTCCCAATTTCGTTAATTTGGGAAATTTGGAAATTTGGTCTGGTTCCCATTCCGTTAATTCCGAAAATTCCGTAATTCCGTCAAAAATTCAGCGACGGTCATAGACAGCCGCTACATTAAAAATTCCGTTACTGTCCCCGGCACTCCAAATCCTCCAAAAACCGCTCGGCCTCGATCGCCGCCGCGCAGCCTGTGCCCGCCGCGGTGACCGCCTGCCGATAAACGGAATCGGCGACATCACCCGCCGCGAAAACGCCGCGCACGCTCGTACGCGTGCCGCCGTGGAGCTTGATGCAGCCCTTTTCGTCCGTCTCCAACGCGCCGCCAAAGATCTCCGTGTTGGGCGTATGGCCGATGGCCACGAAGACGCCCGCGCAGGCGAGGATGCTCACTTCGCCCGTCACGACATTCATCAATTTCACGCCCGTGACCTTCTTTTGCGCGACATCGAGCACCTCGGTCACCAGGGTGTTCCAGACCATTTTTATTTTGGGATGATGCAGCGCGCGCTCCTGCATGATGGCGCTGGCGCGAAGCGAGTCGCGGCGATGGACGAGGTAAACCTGCGACGCGAAGCGGGTCAGGTACGTTGCTTCCTCGACCGCCGAGTCGCCTCCGCCCACCACCACGAGCGGCTGGTTGCGGAACTGCGGCAGCGCGCCGTCGCACGTGGCGCAGTAAGTGACGCCGTGCTTTTCCAGCGCGTGTTCCGAATCGAGGCCGAGGCCGCGCGGGCTGGAGCCGGTCGCGACGATCACCGTGCGCGTTTCGAGCGGGTCGCCGTCGACGATGAGCTTGAGCGGCTGCCCGGAGAAATCGACCCGGTCGAGATTGCCGAACTTGACCCGCGCGCCGAAACGCTCGGCCTGCTTTTGCAGCCTCTGCATCAGCTCAAAGCCGTCGATGCCCTCGGGAAAGCCGGGGAAATTCTCGACGATGCTGGTCGTGGTGAGCAGCCCGCCCGGCTGCGCGCCGGTGAGCACCAGCGGCGAGAGGTTCGCGCGCGCGGTGTAGATCGCGGCGGTGAGCCCGGCGCAGCCGGTGCCGATGATAACGACTTGTTCCATGGGAGATTCAAGCATGCCACGGCTTTCGCGCTTGTCGAACTCCTGCGCTTCCGCGCAGCCAAGGCAATTTTTGGACAGGATTAACAAGATTTACAAGATTGGGAATCTCCTCCTTCCCATCCTTTATCGGCTCCTTATTTCCCTGCCTCTCTGTCTTTCTTAAACATTCCGTTAATTTGGTAAATTCCGTAATTCCGTCAAAATTCCCCTGCCTCCCAATCCTGTTAATCTTGTTAATCCCGTCCAAAAAGGAATAATCGCCGCATGAGCCAATCGCCCCAGGACAAGTTCGAGGAGTTGTTCCGGATGCAGCAATCGCTGAACGAGCGCATTGGCGTGCGCACGACCGGCATGAGCGAGGAGGAACAGACGAAGTGGCTGCTCAACTACACGCGCGCGATGACCCAGGAACTGGCCGAACTGACCGACAGCGTGCCTTGGAAATGGTGGGCGAAATACCAGAAATTCGACGCCCAGAACGCCAAGGTGGAAGTGGTCGATTTGTTCCATTTCCTCATTTCCATGGCGCAGGTCCTGGGCATGTCCGCCGATGATGTCTTCAACGCCTACCTGAAAAAAAACGAGGTCAATTTCAAGCGGCAGGAATCAGGTTACGCGGTGAAGGACGAGGCCGATTCGAAGCATATTTAATGTAGCGGCGGTCTATGACCGTCGCATTTTTCCCAACCCCAACGGGGTTGGAATCATACAGCCCAGGGTTGGCGCGGCAGCGCCTACCCTGGGTAAATCAGGAAGCAAGCAACCCTGAAAGGGTTGAAGCAAATTTGTTCCACACGCTCAGCGCCCCTGATTCAACCCTTACAGGGTTGAAGACGTTCACTGGCTTACCCGGGGTAGCGGCTGCGCCGCAACCCTGGGCTATATGCTTGCAACCCTTTCAGGGTTGCGATTCATCCCGTGTAGCGTCCTTTTTGAATTTTATTTGGCGACGGTCATAGACCGCCGCTACACCAAAGGAGCACAACCGACCGCCAGTAAATAGCAACGAGACGTTAGCGCCCGCGGGAGCTTTGTTGCATGTTGAATCCATGCAAACGTCATCGACCCTGCACGGCCATTCCCTTCCCGCCTCCACGTCCCCGGCCAACTGGCAGCGCCTGGTTTATGTCCTGGTGGCGCTGGCTGCACTGCCGGTGGTCGGGATTCTGATTTGGCAGGGCGTCACGTCCAGCGGCAACCCCGATCCGACCCTTCCGAATACGAGTCACCTCTCGGCGATCCTCGATACCAGCGTGCTGGTCTTCCGCGAAGGACTCGAGAGCATCCTGGTGCTCGCCGCCATCACCGCCGGCCTCAGCCGCAAGCAGGAGGGCATGGCCGGCCCGATTTTCGTCGGCGCCAGCGCGGGTTTTATCGCCACGCTCGCGACCTGGTTCCTCGTGCGGGGAATCGTGCAGGACATCAGCCAGGACGTTTCCTATCTCGCGCTTCAGGCCGGCACGGGATTGCTGGCCGTGGTCGTGCTCCTCGTCGTGATGAACTGGTTTTTCCACAAGGTCTACTGGGGCGGCTGGATCACGGTCCACAATCGCCAGAAGAAAAAAATCATCGAATCGGCCGAGCACGGCCGGTCGCCCGGATTCGTCTTCTGGGGGCTGGTGCTTCTCGGCCTCACCTCGGTGTATCGCGAGGGCTTCGAGGTCGTCCTCTTTCTCCAGAGCTATTACCTGAAGCTGGGCGGCTGGACGGTCCTCCACGGCTCGATGCTCGGCCTGGCGCTGACGCTCGTCGTGGCGGTGATTACTTTTTGGATGCACCAGCGGATGCCCTACCGCAAGATGCTCATCGTCACCGGGATCATGCTCGGGGCCGTCCTTCTGGTCATGGTCGGCGAGGAGGCTTACGAAATGCAGCAGGCCGGCTGGCTTCACACCTCGACGATCCACGCGCTGGACGGACGCGTCCCCGACTGGGCCGGCGTCTGGTTCTCGCTCTACCCGACGTGGGAGACCATCGTCGCGCAGGTGCTCGCGCTGGTGCTCGTCGCGGGATCCTACTTCCTTTCCGGCAAGTTGATGGCGGCGCACGCGGCGGAAGAGCAGGCGTCCTCTTAAAGGGATTGTCATCCTGAGCTTGTCGAAGGATCAGTTCAGTTGCGCTTTTACCCTCGTTCCCAAGTTGCACTTGGGAACGAGGAAATTTGTGCGGGCGACTTAAGCCTGCGGCTTGGGGAATGACTTCGCGGGTTTCTCCGTTTTGTCCTCCGCCTTCGGCTTCTCGGCCTTCGCGGGCTTGCCGGCCTTGGCCGGTTTCTCGGTCTTTTCGACGGGAGCCGATTCGGCCTCGACGACGAAGTCAACCCACTCGAGGAAAGCGACGGGCGCGGCATCCGACTGGCGCGGCCCGAGCTTCACGATGCGGGTGTAGCCGCCCTTGCGGTCCTTGAATCCGGGCGCGATCTCCTTGAAGAGTTTTCCCACGGCGTCCTTCTGGCCGATCTTCGCGACGGCGAGACGGCGGTCATGGAGGGTGCCGCCCTTGCCGAGGGTGACGAGTTTTTCCGCCAGGGGGCGTGCGGCCTTGGCCTTGGCCAGGGTGGTTTTGACGCGCTTATGCAGGATCAGGCTGGCCACGATATTGGCGAGCATGGCATCGCGATGCTGCGAAGTGCGTCCGAGTTTGCGGGTGTTTTTCTGGTGGCGCATGGCTATAAGGGTAAAAGTTAAAGGGTTAAGGTGTAAGGGAGGGGGCAGGTTTCAGGGCGTCTACTTTTTCCCTTTTCCTTTCCCCCTTTTCCCTGTTCCAGGTTACTCGGGTTTGGCGTCCGTGGCGGGCAGTTCGACGAGTCCGGGTTCAAGCTTCATGCCCAGGCTCAGGCCGAGGTTCTGGAGCTTGTCCTTGATTTCGTTGAGGGATTTCTTGCCGAAGTTGCGGTACTTGAGCATCTCCGCCTCGGTCTTCATGGCGAGCTGGCCGACGGTCGTGATGTTCGCGTTGTTGAGGCAGTTCGCGGCGCGGACCGACAGCTCGATCTCGTTCACGCTCATGTTGAGCAGCTTCTTGAGCTTGCTGTTTTCCTGGCTAACCTGCGGCTGGCTTTCCTCGAACTCGATGGTCTCCTTGTCGAAGTCGACGAAGAGATCGAGGTGATGGCGCAGGATCGCGGAGGACTGAAGCAGCGCCTCGTCGGGGGTGAGCCGTCCGTCGGTCCAGATTTCGAGAATCAGCTTGTCGTAATCGGTGCGCTGGCCGACGCGGGTGTTTTCCACCGCGTACTTCACCTTGCGCACGGGCGAGAAAAGCGAATCGATCGCGATGACGCCGATGGATTGCTCGGCGTGCTTGTTGTATTCGGCGCTGACATAACCGCGGCCCACCTTGACCTCGAGTTCCGCCTCGAAGCGCTGCTTCTTGTCGAGCGTGGCGATGACCTGCTCGGGGTTGAGCACCTCGACGCCGGCGTCGAGCTTGATGTCGCCCGCCGTGACCGTCCCTTCCTTCGTGACGTTAAGGAACAAAACGCGCGGGTCGCGGTTCGGGAGCTTGAAGAGGATTTTCTTGAGATTGAGCACGATGTCGGTGACGTCTTCCACCACGTTCGGCAGCGTGCCGAACTCGTGCACGGCCCCTTCGAGCTTGACGCTCGCGATGGCGGCGCCTTCCAGCGAGGAAAGCAGCACGCGGCGCAGCGAGTTGCCGAGGGTGTGACCGTAACCGGCTTCAAACGGGTCGGCAACGAACTTGGCGTAGTTGCCCTTGGAAGCGGCTTCGTCCTTGAGCAGACGATTGGGCATTTCGAAACGACCGAGGCGGATAGGCATTTTATTTCTCCTGGCTGGGTTTCCCGGAGCGGCGCGATATGCCAACAGCCATCGCGAGCCCGGACCAACAGCCAAATGGCGGTGTTGTTCTGCTGCCGCCCCTTTCCGCACCGCCGGTCGAAAAAGGGTCGGGCGATCCCGCGACGGCGGGACCGCGAAAAGTGGTCTATCGGGAGTAAAGCTCGATGATCAACTGTTCGTTGACGATCGGCGCGATCTCCTCGCGAGTCGGGATCCGTTTGACTTCACCCTTGAAATTGTCCTTGTCGAGCACGAGCCAGTCGGGCACGGCGATGATCTGCGTCGCCGCGAGGCCGCGCGTGCCGAGCTGCCGCGAGACGGCGTTGTTGCGCACTTCGACGACATCGCCCACCTTCGTGTTGAAGCTCGCGATGCTCACCCGGCGGCCGTTGACGTTGACGTGGCCGTGGTTGACCATCTGCCGCGCCGAGCGCCGCGAATTGGCCAGCCCGAGCCGGAACACGACGTTGTCGAGCCGCGTTTCCAAAAGCTGAAGCAGGGTCTCGCCCGTGACGCCGCGGCTTGCGCAGCGCGGTCTCGAAATAGCGGCGGAACTGCCGTTCCAGCAGGCCGTACATCAGGCGCAGCTTCTGCTTCTCGCCCAGCGCGGTCGCGTATTCCGACTGCTTGCGGCGGCCTTTGTCGCCATGCATGCCGGGCGGATAATTGCGGCGTTCGAGCGCCTTGTGGGGGCCGAAAAGGGGCACGCCGTAGCGGCGGCTTTTCTTGGTGCGGGGTCCGGTGTAACGAGCCATAGGAGTAAGGGTAAAGGTAGAAAGTTAAAGGGTAAAAGGACTGAGGCGGCGGGAAACAGCGTAAGATGGAATAATCATTGGTCAGTACTTTTTCCTTTTACCCTTTTCCCTTTTCCTTGGTTAGACGCGCCGCTGTTTGCGGGGGCGGCAGCCGTTGTGCGGCGTGGGCGTGACGTCGGTGATGGAAGTCACTTCGAGCCCGATCGCCTGAAGCGCGCGGATGGCCGACTCGCGGCCCGTGCCTGGACCCTTCACCCGGACGGAAATCTCCTTGAGCCCGTGGCCCATCGCCTGGCGCGAAGCGTCCTGCGCGACCACCTGCGCGACATACGCGGTCGATTTCTTCGAGCCGCGGAACCCGCACTTGCCGGCGGACGACCACCCGATGACGTTGCCGTTCATGTCGGTGATCGAGACGATGGTGTTGTTGAACGTCGCCGAAATATGGGCGATGCCGGTGAAGATATTCTTGCTGCCCTTGGCCTTGACGATCTTGGGCTTCTCCATGTCGTTCGGATCGAGCGACAGGCTGGTCGAAATCTGCTCGGCGGGCTTGTGCTCGGCGGCGGCGCCGCCCTTCTTGTCACCGGCCCCCTTTTTCTCACCGGCGTGCTTTTTGTCACCAGCGCCGGAGGCCGGGCTGGAGGCTGGGCTGGAGGCGGTGGCCTTCTTTTCGCCCGCGGTGGAGGATGGGCCGGAAGCCGGGCTGGAAGTTGTGACTTTCTTCTCGGCCTTGGGGCCGGAAGCCGCGCCTTTTTCGGCCGCGGGAGCGGTGGCGGCTTCCGTCTTGGGAGCGGCTTCCTTTTTCGCGGCGGTTGAAGCTGTGCCGGAAGCTGAAGCTTTCTTTTCCGGCGCGGGTTTCGGGGCCGGCTCGGGAGCGGGAACGGCGGCGGGGATGATCGGAGTTTCGTCGGGCATGGGATTAAAGGGCTGTTCTAAAAAATGTGCCGGGGATTAGACTTTGCCGGCCTTGGCGTCCTTGTTGCGCTGCACGCCGACCGTCTTGCGGGGGCCTTTGCGCGTGCGGGCGTTGGTGCCCGTGCGCTGGCCGCGAACCGGGAGCCCGCGGCGATGACGAATGCCCCGGTAGCAATTGATCGCCTGGAGCCGCTTGAGGTTCTGCTGCAACTCGCGGCGCAGGTCGCCCTCGATCACGTACTTGTTTTCCTGGATGACCTGGATGATCCGGTTGAGCTGCTGATCGCTCAGGGCCTTGGCGCGGATGTCGGGGCTGATTTCAGCCTGTTCGAGAACCAGCTTGGCCCGGGCGGGGCCGATGCCGTAAATGTAGGGGAGGGCGGCTTCAATCCGTTTGTCACCGGGAATATCGATACCGAGGAGGCGAGGCATGGGGGAAGTGGGAAGGTGGAGGTTGGAAGGACGAAGTGGCGATCAACCCTGGCGCTGTTTCAGGCGCGGGTTTTTCTTGTTGATGATATAAACACGGCCCTTCCGACGGACGACCTGGCAGTCCGAAGTGCGGCGTTTGACGGAAGCGCGAACTCTCATATTTATCTCGTAAAAAGGGTGGTTTGCGCCCCGAACGCGAAGACAAAAACGCCTTCACGCCATAAAGCGCAAGAGGGTAAGATTATCAAAAGGCAACGCCATGGCAAGCGCCTTGTTCAACTTTTTTAAGGACGGTCTGGACGCCTAACCTGAATGGCAGGATGATGGGCGCCAACTGGAGAAGATGAAGCTTGTTTACCTCGCGCCGGCACGTCAGGAATACGAACGAAAGCTCGCTCGGATTGCCCAACGTCCTTTCACCACGCATTCGGTTGCGGATTTTATCGAAGACATCGAGCGGCTCGAAGCCGAAATTCTTCTCCATCCCGGGCTTCGGAGGGTGGCAGATGCTCCGGCAGGCTATTACCGGTCAGGCCCGAGCAAAATTTACTCCTATTTTCTGATTTACAGGCTTCACGAGGGAAACGCCATCATTATGGCGGTGTCGGCCCCCGAGCGCCGCCCGCTTTATTGGCGAAGAAGAAAAATTCAGGCCAGCCCGTAACGACGGCGAGCTTCAGCATGCATCTCTTCGGATGGAATGCCCTTGTCTTCCCCGGACTGGAAGCCCCCCCATCGCCGTTCCAATTCTTCATTGGTCAGTTCGGGTTCCTCCGCTGAATCGAGGGCCGTAGCCAGCCTGTGAAGCAACCGCGCCTGATCTTCCGGCGCGAGCTTCAACGCTTCAGCCTCGAGTTCGACAATACTCATCTCTTAATCCTAACCGCTTTCTTCGGCAGAGCAACCCCCGAAATCCGGCGCGCTTGGTACCGCGTTGCGTCATTGAAAACGTGCGGGAAACGGGGACAGGTACCGCGCCCCAGGCTTGCGCCATGGGACCGGGGAAGCCATTGGATTGAGGAGGTCAACCAGCCCTTGTCCCTTGCCAGCCTGGATTCCATGCGGCAAAGTGTTGCGCGTGGCACTCCTCAAGGGCGACCTCAATGGATAACCGACCTGACCACTGCGCATGGCTTGGAATCAACCGTCCGCCCCCCCGGCAGACCGCGCAAACCCATTCCCAATGAATGAAAAAACGCCCGGCGCGGGTACCTGTCCCCGTTTCCTTGTACCCGCCCGCGAGACGAGTTTTGCCCGAAGGGGATTGGCCTCGACGTAAAGCAGAACATTGTAAAGGTAGCTCTCGTCCTGAATCGGAAAACTCTTGTAGCGGCCCTGATAGATGTGGCCTCCACCGAGGCTTCGATTCTCGCGATGAACCAGCCGGACATGGCGGTTGCAGAGCCAATGCATCCAGCGGCTGAGATGGCTCATGGCCTCCACTTCCACGACCAGATGCCAGTGATTGCCCATCAGGCAATAGCCCCAGAGGTCGACTTTGAACTTGGGGATCGACTGGCCCAATAGATCCAAGAAAAGCGCAAACTCCTCCGGCTGCCGAAAAAGCATTTGCCGATGGTTGCCCCGATTGAGGACGTGAAAGAATCCCCGGTCGAGATGTTTTCGCGCAAGCCTGGGCATGGATCCTTGCTAACTCCAACTTCCCCTCTCCACAACAGTAAAGATGCACCTTCCCTTTTCCCTAAATCAGGGCTCGGCGCGGTGCCTGTCCCCGTTTCCCACTCGAACCGATTGTAGCCCGTTATCGCGGCCAACAGATCGACTGCTACTTTCGGGGCGATGCCGCCTTTGCCAATCCAGACATCTATGAGTATCTGGAAGGGGAAGGCTTTTTGTATGCCATCCGACTTCCAGCCAATGACACCTTGAACAAAATGATTGAACCACTTACGGTTCGTCCGGTGGGAAGACCCCCTGAAAAACCTCAGGTGCGGTATAGGGACTTTGCCTATCAGGCCAAGAGTTGGAACTGTCCCCGCCGGGTGATTGCCAAAGTGGAATGGCACCGGGGGGAGTTGTTCCCTCGCATCGGATTCATCGTCACCAATCTGAGCCGGTCGGCAAAACGAGTGGTGCATTTTTACAATCAGAGAGGCACGGCAGAGCAGTGGATCAAGGAAGGCAAGAATGCCATAAGGTGGACACGGCTTTCCTGTCATGACTTCGTCGATAACGAGGTAAGATTATTACTGTTTGTTTTGGCCTACAATCTGGGGAACTATCTTCGGCAGGCAGTGCTGCCACGCTCGGTGAGTCACTGGTCTTTGACGACGTTGCGGGAGAAACTTATCAAGATTGGAGCAAAGGTGGTGACTCATGCCCGCAGGGTCATCTTCCAGATGGCAGAGGTGGCGGTTCCACGGGAGTTGTTCCAATCCATCCTCAAAGCCATCGACCGCTTGCGCGTGCCCGTCTCGTCCAGTGGATGAATGAAAAACGCATGAAGAAATCACCAAATACGGATGACTTGTCTCTGCGTTCGGCCAAGGAGTCAGCTCGGGGAGCGAAAACCGTCCAATCTAGGGCAAATGACACCAAATTGTTACCTTTTGGACGGTGGAAATGACTTGCCAACGGCCAGCCTTGGCAAGAGCATTGCAAAAACGCTGGGAATACCGACTCCAGACCGTGAACAACGAGTCAAATGGGAAATCCCGGATCATACCGATGCGCCCGGAGGCCACACTTTGTCTCGAACGCTTTGATTTATTTGCACCAGGGAGCGGTTTCGTGGTGACGGCCCGGTCGCTTTCTTGACCGATTTTGCGATACAGTTTACGTTCGCCCGATCTTGGGCCGAGTCCGTCTTAATTTTGTCATGAAAGCCATTTTGTTTCAGTTCCCTGCCTCGACAGCGTGCGGATTCCGCGCGCTCCGTTCATGACGGATCCCCGGCGAGTGCCGGTGGAAGGCGGCTGGGAGTGGCTCGACTTGTTGCCGCTCGCTCTCTTCATCACCGGGATGATTGGCGTGGTTGGCCCATGCGTTTCGTACGGCTACCTGCCCGGGAATGCCGGCGACTCGCGGCTCAATCTTTATCTGCTCGAGGATTTCTTCCAGTCCCTGCGCGGAACGAGCGCGGGCTTCACGGACGCGCCGTTCTTTTATCCCTGGCCGGATACGATCGGCTTTTCCGACACGCACTGGGGCACCGCGCCGATTTATTCTCTCTTCCGCTGCGCCAGCCTCGGCACCATGGATGCCTACGTCGGCTGGTTCGTGACCGGCAATATCCTCAATTATATCAGCGCCTATTTCGTCCTGCGCTGGTTCGGCTTGAAGCAGATCGGCGCGGGCATCGGCGCGTATCTCTTCTCGTTCAGTCTGCCGGCCAGCGCGCAATTCGATCATACGCAGCTGACCTATCGCTATGCCGTGCCGCTGACGCTTTATTTTTTCCACGCCTACCTGACGCAGCGCAAGCCTAACGACATCGTCCTGACCGTGCTCTTCGGCGCGTTGCAAATGCTGGCCTCGCTCTATCTCGGAATTTTCCTGGTTTACCTCCTCGGCTGCTGGTTCTGCGCGTGGATTTGGTTCGCGATCGTGCGGGAGAAAGTGCCGGTGATTTCCGTTTTGAAAAATCTGTGGCCCGACTGGGAAGGCAAGCCCTTCCGCGCATCCACCATCGTCCTCACCGCGATCGCCCTCGTCCTTGCGGCCCTGGCCCTCTATCCGAATTTCGAGGCGAAGTCGCTCTACAATTTCAAGCGGGGCTGGCCGGAAATCTGGACCATGCTGCCGCGCCCGCAGTCCTATTTTCTCGCCGATCACTCGTGGATCTGGTCCTCGCAGGCGCGCGAGTTTGCCGGGCTGCCGATGCGCTGGGAACACCAGATGTTCCTCGGCGGCATCGCGGCCCTGGCCATCGGCTTCGCCACGTTCTTCGAGAAATATTCGCGCCCGGTTCCCGCCTTCTACCTGATGCGGATGACCTTTTATTTCATGGTCGTCCTGACCGTTTGCGTCTTCGATTCATCGCTCTATTACGTGGTCATGCATCTGCCCGGATTCAACGCCGTCCGGGCCGTCACGCGCATCATCCTCGTCATGGCTTTTCCCGCCGCGTTCCTGTTGGGTATCTTTGTGGAGGACATCTCTAATCGCGGCACGCGTGGCGTGGCGTGGCGCGCGCTTGCGGTGATTTTGATCATCGGATGCGTGACCGAAACGATGCTCACCAATAAATTTCGGACGCCCAGGGCGGACTGGATTTCGCGCATCGACGCACTCGAAGCGCGGTTGCACGACGCCGTCAAGCGGCCGCTGCAAAAAGGCGACGTCCTTATCTCCGCCGCACCGGAGGAACTGGATGGCGCCCCGTTCACCCTGAACGAAGTCGACGCGATGATCCTCTCGCAGAAGCTCGGCATCCGGACCCTCAATGGTTATTCGGGTAACCGCCCCAGCGGCTGGCGGCCCATGCGGCAGATCGATGAGATCGAGGACAATATTTTGGAAGGCGACCAATTCCGGAAAAATCGCGGCCTTGCGCCGGTCGAGATCAAGCCAGCCAATCTCCTGCTCGTCGGATTCAAGGACGTTCCGCCCGACCCGGCCGGCCTTTTCGCAGGGCCGCATGCCGGCGATCTCGCGGAGGGCATGAGCTTTACCGTGACGGATCATCAGCAGGATTTTCCGCAGCGCTTCCTCGGCGCCGGCTGGTCGTGGCTCGATCCGACTTCGGTCTGGTCCGATGGCAAGGAGGCCGATCTCCTTCTGAATTTCGCCGCGCCGGGTGCGAAAAAAATCGCGCTCGACCTCGCCGCCTACGTTCCCCAGCCGAACAGCGTGCAGAGCGTCGAGATTTTCGCCAATGACATTTCCGTGGCCAAATTCACTTTCACGCAGCAGGCCAATCGCGGGAAGCATAACGTCGATTTGCCCGCGAATCTCGACGCGATTGTCCTGCTCCGGATCGTGATGGAGAAGCCGCTGTCGCCCAGCGCGAACCTCACTTCGGACGACGATCGGAAACTCGGCGTGTGCCTCTACGGCTTCGACGTGATGGCGGCATCGCATTAGCCATGAAAGGAATCGCTTACGGGATCCCGGGGTGGCCCGTGAGAGAAACGGGGACAGGCACCCGCGCCGGGCGTTTTTTCATTCATTGGGAATGGGTTTGCGCGGTCTGCCGGGAGGTCGGACGGTTGATTCCAAGCCATGCGCAGTGGTCAGGTCGGTTATCCATTGAGGTTGCCACAGCGGATTGCCACGCGCAACACTTTGCCGCAAGCAATCGAGGCTTGCCGGGCCGATCGAGCCCGCCTCGCGCAATCCTAAGCACGAAAAAGGGGTAAGTTTAAGCCGATGGCGCGCGACCGGATTTCATTCCGCAAAAGCGGCATTGCGTAGCATGGCAGTTTTCCCGCCCGCAAGTCGAGCGCGCGGTTGCGCCTTAAATATCCTCTGTCGGCAAGGTGTCCTAAAAATAGAAGCCACCGAAGCCAAATAAGCCGCGGCTCAACCCGTCACGATGATCCGTCCCCGAGACAGGTCGTAGGGGTGGAATTCGAGTTGGACGCGCTCGCCGGCGGACAGGCGGGCCCCCTCGGGCGCGCGGGCGATGCAGCGGTGGCCGTTGGCCAGCTCGACGCGGCAGGCGCCGTGATCGAGGACTTCGACGACCGTGCCTTGCGCATCGAGTTGGTTGGCGTTCATGCGGGAAAGTTTGAAGTAAGAAGGTTGAAGGTAGAAGTCCGGAGTTCCTTGCCCCAACTTCTCACTTCTACCTTCTCACTTCTACCTTCTCCGGAAGGCAGGTCAGGATTTCCGGTTCGTCCTCGGTGATGAGGACGGTGTGCTCGAAATGGGCGGAGGGCTTTCCGTCGGCGGTGACGACGGTCCAGCCGTCGGCGAGCTGGCGGACTTGCGCGCGGCCCATGTTGACCATCGGCTCGATGGCGATGGTCATGCCGGGCTTGAGCTTGGCCTTGATTTCGCGGCCATAGTTGGGGACGTGCGGTTCCTCGTGGAGCGCGCGCCCGACGCCGTGGCCGACGAATTCGCGCACGACGCTGTAGCCGTTGGAGACGACGAAGTTCTCGATGGCCTCGGAGATGTTGTGGACGCGGTTGCCGGCCCGTGCCTGCTCGATGCCGACCGCGAGCGCTTCCTGCGTTTTGTCGAGGAGGCGCGTGACCGCCGGCGGGACGACCCCGACGGGGATGGTCGTGGCGGTGTCCCCGACCCAGCCGTGGAGGATGATGCCGATGTCGAGCTTGACGATGTCGGCGTACTGGATGCGGCGCGCGCCGCCGATGCCGTGGACGATCTCGTCGTTGACGGAGATGCAGATGTGGCCGGGGAAGCCGCGGTAGTTGAGGAAGGGGCTGCGTCCGCCCCGGTCGTTGATCAGGCGCGCGGCGAGCTTGTCGATTTCACCCGTGGAAACGCCCGGCACGACGGCGAGGGAAACTTCCTCGAGGATTTCGCGGGCCGCGCGGCAACTGACGCGCATCGCCTCGATTTCGTCAGGCGTTTTGATGGGGATGCTCACGTAGGGCCAAGTATGAAGGTAGAAGGAGGAAGGTAGAAGTCAAAAGGGTGATTTTAACCCCAACATCGAGGCTTGCGCATTCCTTCACTTCTTCCTTAGACCTTCTTCCTTCTTACTTAGAGGAGCGAAACCACGGCCCCGACGATGAGGAGGACGGCGATAGCCACAAAAAGCCAGACATAGGCGCCGGATTCGACGGCCTGGCCCTGTCCGAGCGCGGGCACGTTGGCCGCGGAGCGGCCCCGGATGCGGCCCTTCTTGAGGAAGCCGTCGTAGTGGCGCTGCAGGAGGTAGGTCTCCATCTGGCGCATGGTGTCGAGCATGACGCCGATCATGATGAGCAAGCTGGTGCCGCCGAAAAATTGGCTGGTGAGCATGGGGACGTTTGCCAGACGCTGCACGGCCATGGGCAGGATGGCGAGGACGGCGAGGAAGATGGCGCCGGCGAGGGTGAGCCGCGTCATGGTGTATTCGAGGAAATCGGCCGTGGGCGCGCCGGGACGGACACCGGGGATGAAGCCGCCGTTGCGCTTGACGTCCTCGGCGATCTGGATCGGGTTGAACATGAAGGAAACCCAGAAGTAGGAGAAGAAAAAGATCATGCCGACGTAAAGGACGTAATAGAGCGGTGCCGCGATTGAGGGAGTCGGCGAGGTCGCTGCGCCCAGGCGTATTGTCCGACGGGGAGGATCTTGATCATGAAGGCCGGCACCATGAGGATCGATTGGGCGAAGATGATCGGCATGACGCCGGAATAATTGACCTTGAGCGGCAGGAAGGAGGTCTGGCCGCCGTAGACTTTGTTGCCCCGCACCTGCTTGGCGTACTGAATGGTGACCTTGCGCTGGGCCTGGGTGATGGCGATGGTGCCGGCGATGACGGCAAAAAGGAACAGGAGCATCATCGGGAAGACGATGATGGGGACGGTCGGCTCGGGACCGCCGCCGGCCGAAAAGAGCATGTTCCAGCCCTGGCCCAGCGCGGCCGGCAAACGCGAGACGATATTGATGGTGATGACCATGGAAATGCCGTTGCCGATTCCCTTGTCGGTGATCTGCTCGCCAAGCCACATCAAGAGCAGGGTGCCGGTGAGCAGGCTGATGACGGTGGTGAATTCAAAGGCAAATCCGGGATGGGCGACGAGCGGCCCATATTTGCTGATGATCACGTCGATGCCCGAGAATAACCCGGTGCCTTTGGGATTCTCGAATTGCTTCGCGGTGAAGTAGCCCTGGACCAGGCAGATGGCGATGGTGGCGTAGCGCGTGTACTGGGTGATTTTCTGGCGTCCGCCTTCCTCGCGGGCGAGTTTGCCGAGGCTCGGGACGACCGCGGTCATCAACTGCAACATGATGCTCGCGCTGATATAAGGGATGATGCCGAGGGTGAAGACGGCGCAGTTTTCCAGCGCGCCGCCGCTGAAGAGATTGAACAGGCCGACGACGGTGTTTTGGTTCTTTTCGAGGACGGACTTGAAGAAAAGAGCGAGGATCTCGGTGTTGATGCCCGGAACGGGGATCGCCGCGCCGATGCGGACGACGACGATGACGCAAAGCGTGAAGATGATGCGCTGGCGCAGTTCCGGTATCTTGAAACAATTGGCGAAAGCAGAAAGCATGAGAAATTAGGAGAAAGGGGTTAATAAAGATCGTCGTCGACAACCGCAAGCCTGAAACGGGATCAGGCCCGTGAAATTCTGATGAGGAGGATCTGCCGCTTGTCTGCTTCGATCAAATTTCCCGAAGCATCATATAGAGGCGGCTCCTTGGATTCACGGGCGGGCGGGGGCAGGTCGAAAACCTGAAATTGACCCGGAGGCACGAGACTCGGCTTGGATTCGCCCACGGCAATATGGATGATCTGGGTTCTGTAGAGGGGCTGCTTGGCCGTAGCGTCGGTATAGCCTACCAAGCGTGTATTCTTGTACGTAACGCGCCAGCCGGAAATGGAATCCTTTTCCATTTTCGGAGCAATCTTGAGACTAACACCCACGGGTCGCGTTGAACCATCCGCCAACTTTAAATCTCTCGTCATTCCGATGGTGCATGGCTCCTTGGCCCGGAACGTGCACATGGGAACCGAGAGAATGGAAACATCCTTTTCATTCACCAGCTTTTTAAAAGCATCCGCTGAAAGGAAACCTCCGAGCGAGGTGTGCGCCGTGGGCAGCTCGATGATTTTCGCTTCCATTTTGCAGGATGTGGCGGCGGGAACATCGGCATGAGCGGCGTGGGGCAAACTGATGCCCGCGCCAAGGACGAGTCCCCCGACAAAGTAGAACGCTTGGCGCATGGGAGGGGAGTCCAGCACTTTGGACTATGCCTTGCCGGGCGCGGAGGCCTTCTTGCCGGGCGTCGAGGCCTGGGCCGTGCCCTTGGGGGGCTTGGCGGTTTTGGCCAGGACCTTCGAGCTGTTGCGAGCCGGATAGGTTTTGCCCGCGATGAGTTCGATAACGCCGCCGGCCTTTTCGAGCTTTTCCCGGGCCGAGGCGCTGACCGCGTGGACCTTGAGGGAAAACTTCTTGGTGACCTCGCCGCCGCCAAGAATCTTCACTCCATCCCAGTTGCCGTTGACCAGGCCCTTTGCGCGGAGGCCTTTTTCATCGATCGCGCCCGGCTGGAAAAGTAATTCAAGGTCGGCGAGGTTGACCGGCGCGTAGGTGATCTTGAAGGCGGCGTTATTGAAACCGCGCTTCGGGATGCGTCGAATGAGGGGCATCTGACCGCCCTCGAAACCAAGACGGATGCTGCCGCCGGAGCGGGCTTTCTGGCCCTTGTGGCCTTTGCCGCTGGTCTTGCCGTGGCCGGAGCTTTCGCCGCAGCCGAGCCGCTTGACGCGATGGCGCGAGCCGGGGCGGGGCTTGGAATTGTGAAGACGGATGGAGGATGACATAAGTATGAAAGGTGGAAGTTTGAAGTTAGAAGGTGGAAGTTAAAAGGCGATGACGAAGATGGCGGTATGATGAATTCAGTTCAGTCCTTCTTACTTTTTCCTTCCACCTTTTTCCTTGGTTAAGAGGCGAGCGCGGGATCGGACTCGTCGGCTTTTTCGATCTTGGCGGCCTTATCAGATGGGGCCTTTTCAGGTTTCGCGCCTTTGCCCTTGCCTCTGCCGCCCTTGGCGGGTCCGGACGGCTCAGCCGATTCGGCTTTGGTTGCTTCCGTCCCGGCAACGATCTCGGGTGGCGTCTTGATCGTCTTGCCGCGCAGTTGGAAAATAGCTTCCTTGGGCCGGAGTTGCTTCAGGGCGTCCAGCGTGGCCTTGACGACGTTGGCGGGGTTGCCCGAGCCGAGCGACTTGGCGAGAAGGTCCTTGATGCCGGCGGCTTCCACAACGGCGCGCACGCCGCCTCCGGCGATGAGGCCGGTTCCGGGCGAGGCGGGACGCAGGAAGACCCTGCCGCCGCCAAACTGGCCCATGACTTCATGGGGGATGGTGGGGCCGCGGAGCGAGACGGGCTCGAGATGCTTGCGGGCGGCATCGGTGGCTTTGCGGATCGCTTCGGTGACCTCGTTGGCCTTGCCGAAACCGACGCCGACCTTGCCTTTGCGGTCCCCGACGACGAGGAGCGCGCTGAAGCTGAAGCGGCGACCGCCCTTGACGACTTTGGCGCATCGGTTGATGAACACAACTTTTTCGAGCAGATCGGATTTGTTCTCATCGCGACCGCCGCGGGGCCCGCGATTGCCGCCGGGGCCGCGACCGCGACCGCGTCCGCCCTGGCCGCCGCCACCGCCGCCGCGAGGACCGCCACGGCGGTCTCCGCCGCGTTCGGTTCCGGGAGCTCCGGGGGCCGCGGGGATGACCGCGGCGCCTTCGGGCGCTTCGATGACCGGGTCGATGACCACGGTTTCTTCGGCAATTTTCTCTTCAATGATCGGATCGGGCTTGGGGGGCATAGGGGAAGTGGGAAGGTGGAGGTAAGAAATTAAAACTGGAGCCCGGTCTGGCGGGCGGCATCGGCCAGGGCTTTGACTTTTCCGTGATAACTGAAGCCGCCGCGGTCGAAGACGACTTGGGTGATGTTCTTGGCCTTGGCGCGCTCGGCGACAAGCTTGCCGATTTCGCCCGCGCCCTTGACGTTGGGGCGGAGCTTGGAATCGAGGAGCGACTTTTCCGTGGTGAACGCGCTGACGAGGGTCTTGCCCGTGACGTCATCGATGACCTGCGCGCGGATGTGGTGGCCGGAAAAATTCACGGCGAGGCGCGGGCGTTCGGTGGTGCCTTTGACCTTGCGGCGCACGCGCACGTGGGTGCGGATGCGGGAGGCTTTGGAGGTTAATTTTGCCATACGTTTGTCCTTACTTGCTTTGGGCCGTCTTGCCTTCCTTGCGGATGATCTGTTCGCCGGCGTAGCGGACGCCCTTGCCCTTGTAGGGCTCCGGCGGGTAGTAGGCGCGGATGTCGGCGGCGACGGCCCCGACCTTCTGCTTGTCGGCGCCCTCGATGAGAATGTTGGTGTTGTCCGTGACGGTGACTTTGATGTCGTCGGGCACGGCATAGGTGATGGGGTGGGAGAAGCCGAGGTTGAGGCTCAGGTTCTTGCCCTGAAGCGCGGCCTTGAAGCCGACGCCCTGGATTTCGAGCTTTTTCTGGAAGCCTTCATGGGCGCCCTGGACAAAGTTGGCGAGCAGCGCGCGCGAGAGGCCGTGGAGCGCCTTGTGCTGGCGCGTTTCGCCCTTTTTCTCGACGAGCAGGGTCTTGCCGTCCAGGCGCGCTTCGATGCCGGAAGGCAGCGTGTGCTTGAGCTTGCCGCGCGGCCCTTCGATGTTCACGAGTGGTCCGTTGACGGCGACTTTCACCTTGTCGGGGAGCGGCGATGGGTTTTTGTCCGATTCGAGACATATGATTCTTTCCTGTGGTGCGGTCGAGAATTTAGTAAACGGTGAGCAGCAATTCGCCGCCGAGGTTTTGTTTTTTGGCCTGATGGCCGGCCATGACGCCGCGCGGGGTCGAGACGACCGAGATGCCCATGCCGCCGAGCACGCGGGGAATTTCCTGCGAGCCGACGTACTGGCGGCGGCCCGGCTTGCTGATGCGGGTGATTTGCGTGATGGCGCGGGTCTTGCCCGTGCCGCGCAGCTTGACGCGCAGTTCGGGTTTGCCGGCCTTGGCCTCCTTGTCGGAAACTTTTTCGACTTCGAGGACGTAGCCTTCGTTCTTGAGGATGTGGGCGACGTCGCTGCGCATGCGCGACCAGGGCACGCGGATTTCGCTCTTGGAAGCGCGCGCCGCGTTGCGGATGGTGGTGAGGAAGTCGGCCAGGGGATCGGTTTGCATAGAGAGGGGATCGGTTACCAGGAGGCCTTGGTCACGCCGGGGATCTCGCCGCGCAGGGCCAGTTCGCGGAAGGCGATGCGGCTGAGGCCGAACTTGCGCATGTAGGCGCGGCGGCGGCCGGAGAGCTTGCAGCGGTTGTAGGCGCGCGTCGAGAATTTCGGCTTGCGTTTTTGTTTGACGATCCAGGTGGTTTTGGCCATGGCGGTTTATTGAGGGGTGAGTTTGCGGTCGGAGAAGGGCATGCCGAAGAGGGCGAGAAGTTCCTTGGCTTCGTCGTTCTTGCGGGCGGTGGTGACGATGGTGATGTCCATGCCGAGGTTGCGCTTGACCTTGTCGAGCTCGACTTCGGGGAAGATGGTCTGGTCCTTGACGCCGAGCGTGTAGTTGCCGCGGCCGTCGAAGGCGCGGGGCGAGACGCCGCGGAAATCGCGGATGCGGGGCAGCGCGGTGCGGATGAGGCGTTCGAGAAACTCGTACATGATCGGCGCCGCGCAGGGTGACCTTGACGCCGATTTCCTGGCCTTCGCGCAGCTTGAAATTGGCGATGCTCTTGGTCGACTTGGTCTTGATCGGGCGCTGGCCGGTGATCATCTGGACTTCGTTGAAGGCGTCTTCGAGGGCGACCTTGGTGTCGGCGCTCGAGCCGATGCAGCAGTTGACCACGACCTTTTGGATCTTGGGCACTTCCATGACGTTCTTGTAGCCGCGGCTCTGGATGAGGGCCGGGACGACCTTTTCCTTGTACTCGCGGGCGAGCGTGGTCGGTTCTTTGAGGGGGACAGCGGGGGCGGGCATGGCTTGCTTCTTTCGTTATTTCTTTGCTTTGGGAGCGGCTTTTTTGGCGGCGGGCTTGGCCGCTTCGCTTTCCGCGGGCATGCTGCCGGACGCAGTCCCGCCCTTGCGCGAATCGTAATCGGCGGCGAGCATGACCTTGGAGATATGCAGCGCGCCTTCGCGTTCGATGATGCCGCCCTGGGGCTGCTGCTGGGATTTGCGGGAAGCTTTCTTGATGAAGTTGACCCCTTCGATGATGACGCGGCTGCGGTCGCGGAGGACTTCGAGGACCTTGCCGCGCTTGCCCTGCTGGGTGCCGGTGAGGACGACGACCTCGTCGTTCT
This sequence comes from uncultured Verrucomicrobiae bacterium, assembly GCA_963702985.1. Lineage (GTDB taxonomy): Bacteria > Verrucomicrobiota > Verrucomicrobiia > Methylacidiphilales > UBA1321 > JABDGH01. Next base: position 1,561,490 of record OY969777.1, on the reverse strand, counting down.
TCTTGACGTGAAAATTGGCCTGCGGGTGGCGGGGCTTGTTGACGCGGTAAAGGGACATGGTTAGACAACCTCCGGTGCGAGGGAAATGATTTTCATGAAATTCCGCTCGCGCAGTTCGCGGGCGACGGGGCCGAAGATGCGCGTGCCGCGGGGATTGAGGTCCTTGTCGATGATGACGACGGCGTTGTTGTCGAAGCGGAGGTAGGAACCGTCGCCGCGGCGGATGGCCTGCCGGGTGCGGACCACGACGCAGCGGACCACTTCGCTTTTCTTCACGGTGCCGTCGGGCGCGGCTTCCTTGACGTTGGCGGTGATGACATCGCCGATGCCGGCATGAAGCGATTTCTTGCCGATGACGCCGATCATGGTGGCGCGGCGGGCGCCGGTGTTGTCGGCGACATCGACCCAGGAGCGAATTTGTATCATGGCGGTTAGTGTTTGAGGATGGAGACGAGTTCCCAGCGCTTGAGCTTGCTCATGGGGCGGGTTTCACGGATGAGGACCCGGTCGCCGGGCTTGGCTTCGTTCTTTTCGTCATGGGCGTAGAACTTCTTGTGCACGCGGACGATCTTCTTGAATTTCGCATGGGGCACGCGGCGCTCGACGCGCACGACGATGGTCTTCTGCATCTTGGAGGCGAGGACTTCGCCGGTCCGTTCCTTGCGGGCGGGGGCGGTGACGGTCGCGGCGGCGGAAAGGGCTTCGGCGGGCTGGGTTTTCTTTGACGCGGCCTTGGCCTGGGCCGGCGCGGCCTCGACCGGGGCATCCGCGATGGGAAGCTCGGTCTGGGTGGCGGGCGTGCTGTTTTTGTCTTTGCTCATGACGGTCGTTTCTTAAATTATTTCTTCTTTTCGGCCGCCGGGGCGGACTTCTTCACCGCGCGGCTCTTCACCTTGAGGCCGAGGCGGCGTTCGCTCAAAACGGTTTCCAGTTTCGCCACGTCCTTGCGCAGTTCGTTGAGGCGGCTCGGTTTTTCGAGCGCGCCCGTCGTCTGCTGCATGCGCAGGTTGAAGTATTCCTGGCGGGCGTCCTTCTTCTTGGAGACCAATTCCGAGTCGGTCAGAGTACGGGCTTCTACGATTTTCATAAAGCTTTAATTCGTCCGGCGCGGGTGATGAAGCGGGTGCGGATGGCGAGTTTGGTGGCGGCGAGCCGCAGCGATTCGCGGGCGACGGTCTCGGAGAGGCCGTCGAGTTCAAAGAGGATGTTGCCGGGCTTGACCACGGCGACCCAGTATTCGGGCGCGCCCTTGCCTTTGCCCATGCGGGTCTCGGGCGGGCGGGCGGTGACCGATTTGTCGGGGAAGATGCGGATCCAGAGCTTGCCCTTGCGTTTCATGTTGCGGGTGAGCGCGACGCGGGCGGCCTCGATCTGGACGTTGGTGATCCAGGCGCGTTCCAGGGTCTGGAGCGCGTAGGAGCCGAAATCGATCTTGAGATTGCGCGAGGCAAAGCCCTTGCGGCTGCCGCGTTGGGATTTGCGGTATTTGACGCGTTTGGGTAGGAGCGGCATGGCGGTGGTCGGTTAGTTGGCGGCGGGGGTGGGTTCGTCCTTGCGGCAAATCCAGCATTTGATGCCGATCTTGCCCGCGACGGTCATGGCTTCGGCGAAGCCGTAGTCGATGTTGGCGCGGAGGGTGTGGAGCGGGACCTTGCCTTCGCGATACTCCTCGGTGCGGGCGATTTCCGCGCCGCCGAGACGGCCCGAGCAGCGGACGCGGATGCCTTCCGCGCCGGCCATGTCCATGGTGGTCTGGACGGCCTTTTTCATGGCGCGGCGGGAGGTGATGCGGCGTTCGATCTGCAGGGCGATGTTTTCCGCGACGAGCTGGGCGTCGAGTTCCGGGTTCTTGATTTCCTTCACGTCGACGAGGATTTCGCGGTCCTTCGTCGTGATGGCGCGAATTTCGTCCTTGAGCTTGTCGAGTTCCGCGGCTTTGCGGCCGATGACCACGCCGGGGCGCGCGGTGTGGATGTTGACGCGGACGCGGTTGGCGGCGCGCTCGATGGTGACCTTCGAGACGGCGGCGCCTTCGAGCTTCTTCTTGATGAATTTGCGGATGAGCGCGTCCTCGTAAAGATAGACGGGGAAATCTTTCTTCGAGGCGTACCACATGGAGCGCCAGGCGCGGTTGAAGCCGACGCGAAAGCCGATTGGATTAACTTTTTGTCCCATACGAGTTAGTTCTGTTTTTCTTCCGACGCCTTGGCCGGTGCTGCTGTTTCCTTAACTGCGGTCCTGGCGGGCTTGCTCTTCTTCTTGACGCCCTTCGGCTTCACCGGCTTTTCGACGGGTTCGGCTTCGGTCAACGTGATTTTAATATGAGCGGTGCGCTTGTTGATGCGGGCGCCGCCGCCGCGGGCGCGGGTGTGCATGCGCTTCATGGTCGGGCCTTCGCCGGCCACGGCCTGCTTGATGATGAGGTTCTCCGCGCGAAGGGTTTTGTTTTCCTTGTTGTTGTTGTTTTCCGCGTTGGCGATGGCCGAGGCCAGGACCTTCCCGATCAGGCGGGCGGCCTTCTTGGGGATGAGGCGCACGATCTCCAGGGCCTGCTCGGCGGGCAGTCCCTGAATCTCGCGTGTGACTTCCCGCACCTTGAAGGCGGAAATCTTTGCGTATCTGTGCTCAGCTTTTACGTCCATAAAATTCGTTCTGTTCTGTCGTTAAATTAAAATTGTCTCTCGTTCTTACTTCTTCGTTCTAAGTTCTAAGTTCGTTCCTCACTGCCCGCCCCGCACCACCGCCCGGTCGCCCACCTTCAGCACCGTGTTCGGCTTCAGGCTTTCGACCTGCGCGGCGCTCACCTGCTCGCGTGCCAGCACGATCTTCACCGATGCGACCTCGGCGTTGTCCTGCAGATCAGGAAGGGCATTCCCTCCTTCACCCCCTGGCTTTTGCCCAGGTTCAGGATCACCGTGTTCAACTCCGGCTTGGCATCGGCGATCCGTCCTTCGGAAAGCGAACTTGCCAGGGGAATCGCCGCCCGCGCTGTGTCCGGCCAGGTAGTCCTTGGCGCCGCGGGAGGCGACTTCGTAGCTCGGCCCGCACTTTCGGGTCGTAATTCGGAGCGGTCTGGAGCAGCTGATCGGTCGTGGCGAGGAGCTTGTCGAGCAGGACGAGCGCCTCGCGGCGTTTCATCTCGCTCTGGTAAAGTTCCTTCACGGCCTGGACGAGCTTGTCTTCAAGCTTGCTCTCATCGACGGTCAGCGCTTCGACGCCCAGGGCCTCGTCGCGCAGTTTCAACTCGCGTCCATTGCTCGCGGAAGTATTCCGACTCGGTGTTGGCCGAGGCGAGATTTTCGGTCAGGGTCTTGACCCTGGCTTCGAGTTGTTCGCGGGTGAGGCTGGAAAGGTCCGGGCTGGAATTCGCATTCCCGGCCCCCGCTTTCTGATCCTGACCCGGCGAGCCCGCGTTTGTATCGACGATGGTGACCGTGTTCGTGGCGGCATCCGATGCCGGTTTATTTGCATTCAAAGAACGATCCGTGTCCGGCTGGGCGGACGCGGTTCCCGGCGTGTTGAGCGCCGAGACGACGACGAGAAGGGCGAACCCGGCTCGAAGTCGGTGAACCAGGCGGCTTGCGCCGTTCCGGTTCGATAATCTGGGTAAAGGTGGTTCCGTTCGCGTCTCCTGTTATTTGGCGGCGGCCTTTTCGGTGTGGGCGCCGTGTTTCTTGAAGGTGCGGGTGGCGGAAAATTCGCCCAGCTTGTGGCCGACCATGTTTTCCGTGACGAACACGGAATTGAAAATCTTGCCGTTGTGGACCAGGAAGGTGTGGCCGACGAAATCGGGCGTGATGAGGGAGCGGCGCGACCAGGTCTTGATCGGCTTCTTGACGTTGGAGGCGGTCATCTTCTCGATTTTCACCATGAGGTGATCGTCAACGAAGGGTCCTTTTTTGAGGCTGCGGGACATAGGAGGAAAGCTTGGAGGTTAGAGGTTAGAGCGTAGAGCTTAGAGGTTGGGGAATTCGGTTGTATTCAGCTCTACGTTCTAAGTTCTGAGTTCTTGGTTGGTTAGTGTTTCTTGTTCTTGCGGCGTTCCACGATGAATTTGTTCGAAGGCTTGTACTTCGGACGGGTCTTGAGTCCCTTCGAGGGCTGGCCCCAGGGCGAGACGGGATGCTGGCGTCCGCCGCCGCCCTTGCTCTTGCCCTGGCCGCCGCCCATGGGGTGATCGACCGGGTTCATGACCATGCCGCGCACGTGCGGGCGACGGCCCATCCAGCGGGTGCGTCCGGCTTTGCCGAGGGAAACGTTTTCGTGCTCGATGTTGCCGACCTGGCCGATGGTGGCGTAGCACTGGGCGAAAATCTTGCGGATTTCACCGGAGGGCAGGCGCACCTGGGCGTAACCGGCGTCGACCGACATGATCGTCGCGCTGCTGCCCGCGGTGCGTCCGATCTGCGCGCCGCGTCCGGGAATGATTTCGATGTTGTGAATGGCCGCGCCGAGCGGGATTTTATCGAGCGGAAGGGCGTTGCCGATGATCGGCTCGGCGTCGGGGCCGCTGCACAAGGTCGTGCCGACCGTGAGGCCGACCGGGGCGATGATGTAGCGCTGCTCGCCGTCGGCGTACTTGAGCAGGGCGATGCGCGCGGTGCGGTTCGGATCGTATTCGATCGATTCGACGACGGCCTTGACGCCGATTTTGTTGCGCTTGAAATCGATGAAGCGGTAACGCTGCTTGTGCCCGCCGCCGATGTGGCGCGAGGTGAGGCGGCCGCGGTTGTTGCGCCCGCCCGTCTTCTTGAGGCGTTCGGTGAGTTTCCTCGCCGGCGCGTTGCCCTTGGTGAGTTCCTCGAAGCCGTTGAGCTCGGTGAAGCGGAGGGAGGGCGTGAGGGGACGGAAGATTTTAAGTGCCATGGGAATGTCCTATTAAACGAGTTCGATCTTTTCGCCCGCCTTGAGGGTGACGATGGCCTTTTTCCAGTCGTTGCGCTGGCCCATTTGCGCGCCGCCGTGGCGCCGCTTGAGCTTGCCCGCGACCTGCATCGTGTTGACGCGGACGGCGGTTTTCTGGAAAAGGACCTTCACCGCGTGCTTGATTTCCTGCTTGGTCGCGCTGGGCGCGACCTTGAGGACGTACTGGTTGTGCTTTTCGGCCAGGGCGGTGCCCTTTTCGGTCACACGCACCGATTTGAGGATGAGAAGAGGGTCGCGCATAAGAAGGGGAAATTTATTTTTGGAGACGGGTGGAGAGTTTTCCGAGCGCGCCATCGGTGATGAAGATGCGTGTCGTAACGGAGCAGCTGCTCGGCGTTGACGAGGTCGCCCGTGGTGGTTTCGAGGCGGGGATGGTTTCGCGAGGCGAGGTAGATGTTTTGGTCGGGCGCTTCGATGACGAGGAGCGCGCTGGTTTTCGCGTCGAGGCCGCCAGCCTTGAGCTGCGCGACGAGGTCTTTGGTCTTGGGCTTGGCGAGCGAGATCGGGTCGATCAGGTAAACTTCGCCGGCGTTGACCCGGGAGCTGATCGCCTTGCGGAGCGCGAGCTGCTTCACGGTCTTGTTTGTCTTCTTGGAGTAATCGCGGGGATGCGGTCCGAAGACCACGCCGCCGCCGCTCCAGACGGGCGAGGAGGCGTAACCGGCGCGGGCGTTGCCGGTGCCTTTTTGACGCCACGGCTTTTTGCCGGAACCGGCGACGGTCGCCTTGGTCTTGGTCGAGTGCGTGCCTGCGCGGCGGTTGGCCCGGTAGGCGACGACGGTTTCGTGAAGCGCCTGCGTGCCGATGCCGTTTTCGATGAGATCGACTTTCAGCCTGCTGGCGGCGTCTTTGCTGGAGAGGGGGGGAAAGCTCATGGGATGGCGGGGTTATTTGGCGGCTTTGGATGCCTTCATCGGGTTGGCCGCCTTGACGGCCTGGACCTGCTTGGCCTTGGGCTGGCCCTTGATCGCCGTGCGGACGACGACGTAACTGCCGCGCGCGCCGGGAACGGCCCCGCTGACGAGCAGGACGTGGTCGGCTTCGCGGACCTGGACGACGCGGAGGTTCTGCACCGTGACGCGCTCGTCGCCCATGTGGCCGGCCATGCCGTGGTTCTTGTAAATGCGGCCGGGGGTCGAGCGGCAGCCGATGGCGCCGTTGCGGCGGTGGGTCTTCGAGCCGTGGGCGGCGCCCTGGCCGTGCAAAATTGTGCTTCTTCATCGGGCCCTGGAAACCTTTGCCCTTGGAGACGCCGATGACATCGACGTACTGGCCGGCCTTGAAGCCGGTGACCGTGATGGAATCGCCCACCTTGACCTCGTCGCCGTTGGTGGTGAACTCGCGGACGAAGCGCTTCGGGACCGATCCGGCTTTTTTGAAGTGGCCGAGTTCGGGTTTGGTGACGCGATGTTCCTTCTGGTCGAAGACGCCGACCTGGGCGGCGGTGTAGCCGTCGTTGTCGAGGGTCTTGACCTGGAGGACCGCGTTGGGTTCGGCGAGGATGACGGTGACGGGCGTGATGGTCCCGGCCTCGTCGTAGACGCGGGTCATGCCCACCTTTTGTCCTAAAATTCCGATGCTCATGGGGTAGGGGATAGCGTTAAATTAGACTTTGATCTTGATGTCGACACCGGCCGGCAGGTTGAGCTTTTTGAGCTCATCGACGGTTTTGGCCGTGGGCTGGATGATGTCGAGGAGGCGCTTGTGGGTGCGCATCTCGAACTGGTCCATGCTCTTTTTGTCGACGTGGGGGGAACGGTTGACCGTGAAGCGCTCGATCTTGGTCGGGAGCGGGATCGGGCCGGCCACGACGGAACCGGTGCGGGACGCGGTTTCGGCGATCTCGGTCGCGGCGCGGTCGAGCAGACGGTGATCAAATGCCTTGAGGCGGATGCGGATGCGGGTTTCGGCCATATATGAAGGTGGAAGTGAGAAGGCGGAAGTAAGAAGTGACTGACCTGCTTACTTGCCTTTCTTTTGTTCGGTGATTTGTGCGACGATCTGGGCGGGGACCTGTTCGAAGTGGGACGGTTCCATGGTGTAGGCCGCGCGGCCCTTCGACATGGAACGGATGTTGTTGACGTAGCCGAACATTTCCGAGAGCGGCACTTCGGCGAGCACGTTGGTGGTCTTGCTCTTGCTTTCCGTGTTCATGATCTTGCCGCGGCGGCGGCTCAAGTCGCCGATGATGTCGCCCTGGAACTCGTCCGGGGTGGAGACTTCGACCTTCATGATCGGTTCGAGGAGGATCGGGCCGGCCTTTTTCATCGCGTCCTGCACGGCGAAGATGGCGGCGAGCTTGAACGCCAATTCGTTGGAATCGACTTCGTGATAGGAGCCGTCGGTGATGTTGATCGCGACGTCGATGACGGGCGAGCCGTTGACCACGCCGTTGAGCAGCGCCTCTTCGATGCCTTTTTTGCAGGCGGGAATGTATTCCTTGGGGATGTTTCCGCCGACGACCTTGTTCTCGATGACGATGCCCTTGCCCCGTTCCTGCGGCATCATGTCGACGACGACGTGGCCGTATTGGCCGCGACCGCCCGATTGCTTGACGAGCTTGCCTTCGCCTTCGCTCGATTTGGTGATCGATTCGCGATAGGCGATCTGCGGCGCGCCGGCGTTGGTCTCGACGTTGAACTCGCGGCGCATGCGGTCCATGATGATGTCGAGGTGGAGTTCGCCCATGCCGGCGATGATGGTCTGGCCGGTTTCCTCGTTGGTCTTGACGGTGAGGGTCGGGTCTTCCTCGACCAGGCGGCCGAGGGACTCGCCCATCTTTTCGCGGTCGGCCTTGGTCTTCGGCTCGATGGCCATGGAGATGACCGGCTCGGGGAAGGAGGGCGGTTCGAGCTGGATGTCGAAGTCCTCGTCGCAAAGTGTGTCGCCGGTCTTCACGTCCTTGATGCCGACGATGGCGGCGATGTCGCCCGCGTAAACGGTTTCGACTTCCTCGCGCTTGTCGGCCTGGATCTGGACGACGCGGCTGATGCGGTCGCGCTTGTTGGTGCGGGGATTATAGACGGTCGTGCCCTTGGTCAGGGTGCCGGAATAGACGCGGAAGAAGACGAGCTTGCCGACGAAGGGGTCGGTCCAGAGCTTGAACGCCAGCGAGCAGAAGTTGGCGTTGTCATCGGCGGGAGCCGGGACTTTTTCCTCCCGGTTGTGCGGGTTGATGCCGACGGCGGGCGGAATGTCGAGCGGGCCGGGGAGATAATCGATGACGGCGTCGATGAGGTACTGGACGCCCTTGTTCTTTAAGGCGGAGCCGCCGACGACGGGGACAAGCTGGTTGGTCACCGTCAAACGGCGAATGCCCTGCTTGAGTTGCATGGCCGTGGGCGTCTTTTCCTCGAGGAAAATGTTGCCGATTTCCTCGTCCTTGTCGGCGACGGCTTCGACGAGTTCCCGGAGCGCCTTCTCGGCCGCCGGCTTCAATTCGGCCGGGATGTCGACGAGTTCGTAGGTCGAGCCGATCTTGTCGTTATCGGAATAGAGAATGGCCTTCTGATTGACGATGTCGATCTGGCCTTTGAGCTGGTCTTCCGCGCCCCAGGGAAGGATGACGGGCCACGCGTTCGCGCCGAGCTTGTCGCGCATTTCGTTGACGGCGTTCTGGAAGTTCGCGCCGACACGGTCCATCTTGTTGACGAACGCGATGCGGGGCACGCCGTACTTGTTGGCCTGGCGCCAGACGGTTTCGGACTGGGGCTGGACGCCCGCGACGCCGCAGAACACGGCGATGGCGCCGTCGAGCACGCGCAGCGAGCGTTCCACTTCGGCGGTGAAGTCGACGTGGCCGGGAGTGTCGATGATGTTGACCCGGAACTTCTGGCCCTCGTAAATCTTGACGATGCCCTCTTCCTTGCGCGCGGGCCAGAAACAGGTGGTCGCCGCCGAGGTGATGGTGATGCCGCGCTCGCGTTCCTGTTCCATCCAGTCGGTGACCGTGGTGCCTTCATGCACCTCGCCGATCTTGTGGATCGATCCGGTGTAGAAAAGGATGCGCTCGGTCAGCGTGGTCTTGCCCGCGTCGATGTGCGCGCAAATGCCGATGTTGCGCGTGCGCTCCATCGGGTAGGGGCGCTTCGGAGAATTCGGATTTTTGGCCTGCGTGGCAGGGGAGGCGGTTGCGGTGGCCATAGGGGTGAAACTTAGAGGTTAGAGCGTGAAAGTTGGAGGTTTAAGAAATGAGCTGGGAATTGATGGCCGGCGGTTCTGAGTTCTTCGTTATTAGCTCTAAGTTAATTTAAAAGCGGAAGTGGGCAAACGCGCGGTTGGCCTGCGCCATTTTGTGGACATCGTCGCGTTTCTTGACGGAATTGCCCTGGCCGTTGGAGGCCTCCTTGATTTCCGACGCGAGCGCCTTTTGCAGCGGCACGCCTTTGCGCTTGGCGGCATTGGCGACCATCCAGCGCATGGCCAGCGCCAACTGGCGCTCCGGCGGGACTTCCATCGGCACCTGATAGGTGGCGCCGCCGACGCGGCGGGACTTGACTTCGAGGCGGGGCTTCACGTTTTCGAGCGCCTTGTTGAGCACGTCGAGCGGATCGCCGTCCTTGTTTTGGTCGTTGACGGAATCGATCGCGCCGTAAACGATCCGCTGCGCGAGCGACTTCTTGCCCCGCTGCATGATCGCGGAGATGAGGCGCCCGACCACGGGTGATTCGTAGCGGCTGTCGGGAAGGATGAGGCGCTTTTCGGCGCGGCGGCGTCTGGCCATAGGTTTGAAACGTAGAGGTTAGAACTTAGAGCGTAGAGTGATTAAGGTTGGTTGGAAAACGTAGTTCGGTGTCGGTAGTTCTTCGTTCTACGTTCTTACTTCTTAGCTGGAGCCGCCGCTGCGGCGGCGCTGCCGGCCTTCTTGGGCTTCTTGACGCCGTACTTGGAACGGGAAACGTTGCGGGTGAGTTTATTGGTGTTGCTGGGGCCCGCCGCGCCGAGGGCGTCGAGCGTGCCGCGAACGATGTGGTAACGGACGCCGGGCAAATCCTTCACGCGGCCGCCGCGAACCAGGACGATGGAGTGCTCCTGCAAATTGTGGCCCTCGCCGGGGATGTAGGCGATGACTTCCTGGCCGTTGGTCAGGCGGACCTTCGCCACCTTGCGCAAGGCCGAATTCGGCTTCTTGGGGGTGCGGGTCATGACCTGCACGCAGACGCCGCGGCGCTGCGGCGCGCCTTTGAGCGCGGGCGACTTCGTCTTGACGACGACTTTGCGGCGTCCTTTGCGGACCAATTGGTTGATCGTGGGCATTCCGTGTTTCTGTTTAAGTTAAATCCGTCGTAAATCTGCTTTCGGGTGGCGCAGAAGCGGTTGCTCCACCGGCCTCAGAAACAAAAACACGCCATTTTGGGTGGCGTGCTAAGCTTTTGAAGCTCGCATGGAGGACGACCTTTTCTTATGGCTTTTACGCCCGGAAGGCCGTCACACGCTTCCTCATCACTCGAACCCCGCTGAGTGCATTTAGCGGCTCAACAAGGCCCCCCCGTTTTGCGGGGGAATGGAATCATGCCATGGCCGGAGAACCGTGCAAGAGATTTTTTACGGATTTTTTCCGTCCGTCATCCTGAGCTTGTCGAAGGATCAGTTCAGAGAAAGCTTTCTTTAGTTTTCGGGTTAGTGGCAAGCTTCAAAGCAAATGGGTGTGTTTGCCTACTACCGCGACGATTCCTCATCCCTGCCTTACATCATCGGAGCTGTCGTCACGTTCTTTATCATCGCCTGGATATGGGGAATAATTGATTCCTACATTCAGAAAAGGGTGAAGGAAATTGCGGATCGAACCATTGCGGCCCGCAAGGTCGAGGTGGATAACCACACAAGCCAACGAAAGGAAGAGATCGATCAGCACCAGAAGGAAGCCCTCTACGTCATCTCCAAAAAGCAAGAAATGCTGGGAAAAGCGCGGACGGAATTTGATTCAGGCTACATTGTCGGACGGCGTTGGCTTGCTCGGCTCATTTCCGAGTCAGAGTCGACATTTGATAATAGGCTCGAAAATCATCTTCGCACTAAATCTCATCCCGCATTAAAAGCGGCCGAGGAGGTCAAACGGGCAAACCAAAAAAAGCGCGAAGCAATAGCAAAGTTAAAATTCCTTGAATATCAATTAGCCGCTTACAAAGAGTACTTTCCTGTTCTCGAAGAGTACGAAGACATCATTCTGGACGAAGTTGCGGGGTTCAAACGAGGCGATGATATTGATGATCCCGATGAAAATATCGACCGCGCTTACCTCTATCTCTCAAAGGAGGAGTATCAAGAGCTACCCCCCCTCGGAGAGGAATCAACGAGCACTTGATGTCTATAAAAGTCGAAACAAGTCTTCATGGGAAATAGGCCGATTTTATGAACGCTATCTTGGTTGCATTTATGAGATGGATGGATGGGATGTAAATTTTCAGGGAATACACAAGGGCTTCGAAGACATGGGGCGCGACCTTATCTGCACAAAAAACAGTGAAATTCACATCATCCAGGCCAAATGTTGGTCTCAGGACAAAGTAATCCACGAAAAGCATCTTTTTCAACTTTTCGGAAGCTGTCTGGAATATCAATTTGAAAAACAAAAACCTGCTTTCCCCATTTTTGCCACCACAGCGCAATTATCAGCTATAGCAGTTGAAGCGGCACGCAGACTAAACATCAAAGTCTGGTATCAAAAACTGGATCGCGATTATCCCCTAATTAAATGCAACATCAACCAAGGCAATCGAATATATCATCTGCCCTTCGATCAGCAATACGACCGAACAAAGATTCGTGCTAGTGAAGGCGAGTTTTATGCCCTGACAGTTGCCGACGCCGAGGCGCAGGAATTTCGACGAGCTATGCGCTACAGGTTCCAACCTCCCAATGCCTGATGTGAATTGATAACCCGTAGTGACCTCCTGCGGCTTCGCCGCCCGGACAACAAGTAGTCCGGGCCACCCAAGCCAAATTTTACCTGCGGCCCAAGGCGGCGTGGCCCTCAGGACTCGCCATGTATTCCGCGAACTTCTCTCCGACTTTCGCAATTTCCTGCCGTTGTTCCGGAGTTAGACTGGCACTTTCGGCACGGATGTCCTCCCCGACATAATGCATCAACTCGGCGAGTTGTTCGTCGGTCGGCTCGGTCTCGGTGTCCATGAGATCGAAAATTTTGCGGGGTTCGTCGGGCATGGCTCTATCTAATACCATTTCTCAATAAAATTTATTCTTTACCCTTCCGTCATCCCGAGCTTGTCGAGGGATCAGTTCCGCCTCGGTAAAACCCCTCCGAACTGATCCTTCGACAAGCTCAGGATGACCGATTGTTTAGACCAAAATCAATTTGGAATTGGTATAATATGCGGCTGAACTGATCCTTCGACAAGCTCGGGATGGAGATGGGAAAAAACAAATTCCGTTAATTGCGTCTGGCTTCCGTCATTCCGTCAAAGACCTACTCGACGTACAATTCCCTGTCCTGTTCGAGGGGGACGCGGCAATGGTGCCATTTGCCGAAAAGCGGCGCGCGGAGTTTGGAGAAAATACGATAGCCGAGGTTGGAAACCGGCCCGGGAACGATTTTCAGGAGCAGTTCGAAAATGCGAAACTCAGGCAGCCCCTTGATCACTTCGCAAATCGCGGCGCTTCGCACCAGAAAATCTTCGCCACCGTCGGCGCGCCTCTTCACGAGCACGACCGAATCGACGTTGGCGAGTTCCGGATGGGCTTGCGCGAGCTGTTGAAACGTCCGGCCCTGCTTGGCGCCGTAGCGCATCCGGTGTTGGTGGTCGGCTATCTTCACCCGGTTCACCCAGCGATTGCAGAAGGCGCATTCGCCGTCGAAAAAGAGGAGGAGGGGATGCCGTTCGGAGGTGAGGCCGGCCGGTTTGGGTGATTCCCTGAGTGATTCCATGGACGCGCTCATACCGCCTAACTCTCGCACAATGCGAACCGGGTGCAATCACGGCGCGAACGCTTTTTGTTTAGAGATAGGGCGAAGGCTGGTACCGCGGATATTTATCCTTCAGCTTTTGCCGCCAGTCCGCCGCCGACCCGGCATCTCCGGCCCGATCGAAAGCGTCGGCCGCGCGCGACATCGCCCGCGGGGTGATTTTGGGATCATCGAAAAGAACCGCCAGCGTGGCGAACATCCGCGCCGCTTCGGGGTAAGTTTGCGTGGCAAAGGCCGTTTCGCCCAGGAGCATCCGCGCGGCGGCGCTGTTCGGACCTTCCGGCTCCTGCAAAAGCGCCTGCTCGCCGAGCTTCTTCGCCGCGTCGAAGTCTTGCGCGCCGAGTTGGGCGCGGCCCAGGGCGAGCAGCACCGTGGTCGCGTCCTTGGCATCCGGTTTAAGCTTGCGATATTTTTCGTAACTCGCGACGGCGGCGGGCCACTCCCCGCGGCGGCTCTGGACTTGACCGAGCTGCCACCATGCCCCCGCCAGCAGATCGCCCGGGTCGGGATGTTGCGTCACGCGTGAATAATAGATTTCGGCCTCGGCCCATTTGTCCGCCTTGCGCGCGGTTTCGGCCAGCCAGTAGAAAAGCGCCGCGGGAAGGCGCGCCGCGATTTTCGCCTGCGGATCGGCTGGCGCGGGGATCGTGTCGTACTCCTTCAAATAAGCCACGGTCTTGTCGTAATCCTTCAGGCCATACGCGCCCAGGACCAGCCGCTGGGTCGCCGGTTGCAGCCAGGTTTTGGCGTCCCCGTTGCGCGCCTCCAGCAGAAAAGGCTCCGCGCCCGCGTAGTCGCGATTCTTGAAGATCGAATCGCCCACGGAAAAAGAGGCCATGGCGCGCAGCGGACTTTGCGGGAACTTGTCCAGCAGGGCTCGAAACGTCGCGACCATTGCCGTCTCCTGCGCCGGGCCGCCCCGCGCGTAAATCAGGCCGAGGGATTCCAGCGCGGTCTGCTGCTCGCGTGAGCCCTCGGGCGCGAGGGACTGCACCGCCTTCCACGCCTCGGTCGCGGCGAGCAGTTGATCGGACTTTTGCAGGCACACGGCGAGCCGCGCCTGGGTTTGCAGGACGCTTCGCGAGTAAGCCTTCTTGTCGTCGCCGGGATGCGCGTCGAGATAGTCGAGATAGGCCTGGTAGGCTGTCGCGGCCTTGGGAAAAGCGTCCAATTCGTCGTAGGTCCGCGCGAGATCGAGCAGGATTTCCTGGTGCGGCCACGACGCGCCCCCAGTCTCGCCGGCCAGGCTTTCCCAGAGCGGCAACGCCTCCGCGAATTTCTTCTCGCGCGACAATTCCTGCGCCTGGAGCAGTTGCACCCGCGCGCGATAAGGCGACTTCGGCCACGCCTTCAGATAAGCCTCAGCTTCGCTTACCGTTTTGTCCCGGTCGATTTGCGTGAGGGCGAGGAAGCGCTCGTAAGCCGCCGTCACGGCCGCGTCCTGCGCGCGGAATGCGCTCAAATATTCATCGAAACCGGCGGCGGCCTCGGCCCAGTGCCGGAGCGAGAATTGCGCGTGGCCGAGATCGTACAGAATCTCGGAGCGGGCGCTGTCGAGCAGGCTTTCTTTTTCCGCCGCATAGAGCGCGACCCATTCCGCGAATCGCTTTTGCTGGAAGAGAATGCGCAGCAGCCCCGTGTTCGCCACCTTGCGCGCATCGCCGCCGGAAGAATCGAGCCGGCGCGCGGCTTGGAACAGCAATTCGGCGGCGGCGGGTTGCTTCGCTTCGAGGGCCGACCATCCGCCGCGCGCCGCCGCGGTCGCCTGCACGGCGGGATCGCCCGAAAGCGCCAGCGCCTTTTGCCAGAGCGCGAGCGCCTCGGGGTATTTGTTTTCCGAATCATCCAGTTCCGCGAGGGTCTGCGCGGCGCCGCCAGCGAATTTTCCGGAGGGTTGCTGATCCACGAGGCCTTGCAGCAACGCGCGGCCATCGGCTTCCTTTTGCGTGGCCAGAAGCGAGCGGCCGAGCAGGTACTTCGCCGCCTGTTGCAACTCGCCGTCGCCCTTGTCCGCGACGAATTGCAGCGGCGAGATCGCGTCGGCGAACTTGCCCGCATCGAAGAGGATCGCGCCACGCCGCAACTCGGCGTTGACGCGCAACGGGCCGTCCGGATAGGCCTCCACCTGGAAGGTGTAGGCGGCCAGCGCGTCGTCGGTTCGTTTAAGATTCCGGTACGATTCGGCGAGGCGGTAAAGCGCCTCCTCGCGGCGGCGGTCCTGGGGAAAATCGCGCACGAAATCGGAGAGCGCGGTGACCGCGTCGGCGTACTGGCCCGCGCTGAAGAACGCCATTGCGCTGTCGAATCGCGCCGCGGCGGGTGTGGTGACGATCAGCCCGGTGGGCGCGGCGTTGGTCGGGTTGCCCGCCGGCGTTGTCTGATCCACCGGCGAGGCGGCTGGCGGAGTCGCCGGAGTGACGGCGGGCGCGACGGGGATGTTGGTGTCCTGCGCCGAGGTTGGGCCGGAAAGAGCCAAAAACAAGATGAAGGCAAAAAAAACTATTCGGGTGGCCCGGACTACTTGTTGTCCGGGCGGCCGCAGGCCGCAGGAAGCGACCCAAAACTTGCACGAAAAATCGCCGAAGATTTCCGCCCTTTGTTCGTGCTGCCAAGGCTGTGGAGTAATACCGTTGGGATCGCTTCCTGCGTGCTTCGCACGCCCGGACAACAAGTAGTCCGGGCCACCCAGGAGCGTAACCGGCTTCATGGGAAATTATTGCGTCGACTCGTCCTTTCCCGGCCGGTTCGTGGCGAAGGCGATGTTGGTCAGCTTCGCGGCGCGGCAGGCGTCGAGGACCCGGACGACGTACTTGTAGGGCACTTCCTCGGAACCGCGCAGGACGACGGCCTGGTCGGGATAGACCTGCTCGATGGCGCTGAGTTTCTGCTGCAATTGCGCAAGGGAAAGCACGGTCCGCTCCAACTCGACCGTTCCGTCCGAGCGCAGGTTGATGATGACCTCGCCGGGCAGTTGCTTGGGCGGCGCGCCGTTGCGGGCCACCGGCACCTTCACCTCGATGTCCTGCTCGTAACGGGCCAGGTTCCATGTGAGCAGGAAGAAGCAGAGCAGGAACAGGATCACGTCGATCATCGGCGCGAGCTGGAACTGGATCGGCTCCTGGTTGATGCGGCGGCGCAGATTCATGGCGAACGGAGAGAGAAGCGTTTACCCACCCACCCGATGCCGTTTGCTCAGGAGAATCAGTTCCTGGGTCAGCAGCGTTCCCTCCGATTCCAAAATTGAAACGAGATGCCCGACCCGCCCGCGAAAGTAGGCGTAGAAGGCCATCGCCGTGATGCCCACCGTCAGGCCCGCCGCCGTCGACACCAGCGCCTGCGAGACGCCGCCGGCCAGCAGCATGGTGCGCATCGGGCTGGCTTCGGAGGCGATGTGACCGAACGAGTTGAGAATGCCGATGACCGTGCCGAAAAGCCCCAGCATGGGCGAGAGCACGCCGACATCCATGATGTAAAGCACGCGCTGGTTGAGCGCCGCCGCGATCCGGCTGCCCTCCGTTTCCGCCACGATCCGAAGCGAATCGGCGTCGGCATTGGGATGGCGCTCGAGGAAGTGGAGGGTGCGGTCCACGATGCGCGCGGTCGCCTGGGGCCGTTCCGCGACGTACGCGGCCAGGCCGTCGAGGTCCTCGTTCTCGAAAAAGGGCTCCATCCGGTCGAGCAGTTCCGGCGTGGTGATGCTTTTTTCCGTCAGAGTGAAGAAGCAGTAGATGATGAGCGTGAGCGTGATCATCGAGGCCAGCGCAAGGGGGATCATCACCCAGCCGGCCGCGGCGACCATGCCCAGGAGCGTGGTCTCCTTGCTTATTTCAGTGGTGGCGTCATTGCCGGAGGTTTGGGCCAGCGCCGTCGCCATGGCGGCGAGCAGGCAGCCCGTCGTGAGAAGAAATGGTTTCATGCGGTTGTTACGTCCTTTGACGCCAAGACGACGTTACAGGTTCAAGCGAAGTGGGCAAGACGGGGGATCAAAGGTCGCGCGGGGTAAGCCCGGTTTTCTTCGCGATGCGAGCCATCATTTTCGGGCCGATTTCTTCCGCGTCATGGAAGGCAAAGGTGTAATCGGGCCAGCCCGGACGGGCCAGTGTTCGGTGTGATCCCGATTGGCGCTTAAGCACCCAGCCAAGACGCAAGAGCGCTCGCAAAACTTGTCGAGCCTTGGCAGATCCCCACGCGTTCACGCGACGGCAAAGGTTTCGTCCAGTGCCGGGACGGCTTCACCGTTCTCCAGTCGTTCGGCCAGAATCCGCAAGGCAAGGGCTTCGACTTTGCGGGCCGCTTCCTCGCGCGTGGCGCCATAGGCCAGCGCTCCCGGCAGGACATCAATTTCCGCCAGCCAGCGTCCATCCGTCTCCTGTTCCAGATCAACGATCATTCTCGCCATGCTTGTTATTCTCCCATCGTTCGCGCGAAATCACAAGAACGCTTCATCGACCGGGAAGATTTGTCATACAATTGCAATATTTCTTGCCTCATGGCCATCAGGCGCGCTAACTCTCACCCCTTACATCTTATGGCACGCCTCCTCGACTCGATCAATTCGCCCGCCGACGTCAAAAAGATTCCGCTGGAGCAACTCCCCACGTTGGCCCAGGAAATTCGCGATGAACTGATCTCCGTCCTGGCCAAGACCGGCGGCCATCTCGGGCCGAACCTCGGCGTGGTCGAGCTCACCATCGCGCTCCATGCCGTTTTTGACACGCCGACCGACAGCTTCGTTTTTGACGTCAGCCACCAGGCCTACGTCCACAAGCTTCTCACCGGACGCCGCGAACGGTTCGACACCATCCGCCAGCCCGGCGGCCTCAACGGCTTCATGCTCCGCACCGAAAGCGAGCACGACAGCTTCGGGGCGGGCCACGCGGGCACGGCCCTTTCCGCCGCCCTGGGCATGGCTACCGCGCGCGATCTGCGGGGCGGCAGCGAGCATGTCGTCGCGCTTTGCGGCGATGCGGCGTTCACCTGCGGCATCACCTACGAGGCGCTCAACAACATCTCCACGCACGCCAAGCGGCTCATCGTCATCCTCAACGACAACGAGTGGTCCATCGACAAGAACGTCGGCGCCATCGCCAGGTACCTCACCGACATCGTCACCAATCCCCGCTACGAGAACCTCCATCGCAGCATGGAAAAGCTGGTGCAGCGTTACACGGGCGAGACCGGCAAGCAGCTCGCGCTCAAGGCGGAGGGCGTGGTGAAGGGACTGCTCTCCACCGGCCATCGGCCCAGCCTCATTTTCGAGGAGATGGGCCTTTCCTATTACGGCCCGATCGACGGCCACGATCTTCCGAACCTGATCAAGACGCTCGATTTCGCCAAGCATCACACGCATCCGGTGCTTCTCCACGTCCTGACGAAGAAGAGCAAGGGCTTCGACATCGGCATCGCCAAGCAGAAGAAATATCACGGCGTCGGCCCGAACACCTACGACCCGGAAAAGGGCATCGAAACCACCGCGTCGGGGCCGAAGACCTACTCGCAGGTCTTCGCCGAGACGATGATCAAGCTCGCCGACATGAACTCGAAGGTCGTGGCCATCACCGGCGCCATGCCGAACGGCACCGCGCTCGACCTCTTCCAGCCGAAGCATCCGGACAAGTATTTCGACGTGGGCATCGCCGAGGAGCACGCGGTACTCTTCGCCGCCGGCATGGCGACCAAGGGCTACAAGCCGTTCTGCGCGATTTATTCCACCTTCCTCCAGCGCGCCTTCGACCAGATCGTCCACGATGTCTGCCTGCAAAATCTCAACGTCGTGTTCTGCATGGATCGCGGCGGCCTCTCCGGCGACGACGGCCCGACGCACCACGGCCTCTTCGACATCAGCTATCTGCGCTGCATCCCGAACATGGTGCATCTCGACGCGAGCAACGAGGACGAGCTGGCCGACATGCTCTTCACCGCGCTTCATCACGACGGCCCCATCGCCATCCGTTACCCGCGCGGCACCGGTCCCGGCATCGCCCTCAAAGCCAAGCCCGCGCTGATACCCATCGGCAAGGCCGAGGTGGTCAAGCACGGCACGCAGGCGGTCATCCTCGGCCTCGGCGCGCTTCTGCCCATGGCGCTCGAAGCGGCCGAGGAACTCGAAGCGCGCGGCTTTTCCGTCGCGGTCATCAACCCGCGCTCGGTCAAGCCGCTCGACGGCGACACCATCTCCTTCTTCGCCCGCAGCGCCGACGTGGTCGTCACGATGGAAGACCACGTCCTGGCCGGCGGATTCGGCAGCGCGGTGCTCGAAGACCTGGCCAATCGCGGTTTGCATACGCCGGTGGTGCGCATCGGCTGGCCGGACGCCTTCATCGAGCACGGCAAGCCCGACGCCCTGCGCGAGAAGTACGGCATCAGCGTCGCGGCCACCGTCGAGAAGACGCTGCCTTACCTGAAAACAACCAAGGCCGTCGCGAAAGCCGGAGCGCAGGTTGTGGCGTGAGCTTTGTCATGTAGCGGCGGTCTATGACCGTCGCATTTTTCCCAACCCCAACGGGGTTGGAATCATACAGCCCAGGGTTGGCGCAGCAGCGCCTACCCTGGGTAAATCAGGAAGCAAGCAACCCTGAAAGGGTTGAAGCAAATTTGTTCCACACGCTCAGCGCCCCTGATTCAACCCTTACAGGGTTGAAGACGTTCACTGGCTTACCCAGGGTAGCGGCTGCGCCGCAACCCTGGGCTATATGCTTGCAACCCTTTCAGGGTTGCGATTCATCCCGTGTAGCGTCCTTTTTGAATTTTATTTGGCGACGGTCATAGACCGCCGCTACATTAAGGAATTCCGCCGCTGGGGACAGCGGCGGCTACCACATGAAAGATTCCCACTTCATCTCCCTCAACTCGTGGAACCAGCCGGGGGCGATTTTGCAGGCGGCGGAGCCGGAGGAAATCGTCGAGGGCGGACCGGAGGATTGGGGAAAATTGCGGGAAGCGCTCGCGCGGCGGCGCAAAACCGGGCGCGATTCGATCCATCCGCGAAGCGCGGCAGTCGGGTATATCACCTACGAGGGCGCGTTCCGGTTCGCGTGGTTTCCGAAGATCGCGCTGCTGGCGGAGAACGGTTTCAGCGCGATGTGGAATGAGCGGCGGGCGTCGTGTGATGGAAGGGCTGCGGACGATCTGGAGATCGTCCCTCCAGGCTGGCGCGCCAACCAATCCCGCGCCGAATTTGAAGAGCGCGTGGCGCGGGCGCAGGACTACATCGCGGCGGGCGATATTTATCAGGTCAATCTCGCGCAGAAGTTAAGCACGCGTTTTACCGGAAATCCCTACCGCCTGTTCGAGCATCTGCTCGCGCGGAGTCCGGCGCCGGGCGGGGCGTTTCTCGACTTCGGCGACACGCGCGTGCTCTCGGCGTCGCCGGAGCTTTTCCTGCGCATCCGGGGCCGGCACATCACGACGCGTCCGATCAAGGGGACTCGTCCGCGCAGCCGCGATCCGGTGCGGGACGAGCAGCTTGCCTTCGAGCTTCTGACCGATCCGAAGGAACTGGCGGAGCTGGTGATGATCACCGATCTCGAACGCAACGACCTGGGCCAAATCTGCGAATATGGCAGCGTGACAGTCACCCAGCTCGTGCAACTGGAACGCTTCCCCCAGGTGTTCCATCTCGTCTCCACCATCGAGGGCATGTTGCGGCCCGGCGTCGACGCGCTCGGCGCGGTGCGGGCGTGCATTCCGGGCGGGTCAATCAGCGGCGCGCCGAAACGCCGCGCGTGCGAGATCATCGCGGAACTTGAACCGTGTCCGCGCGGGATTTACACGGGGATCATTGGCTACTTCGACGATAACGGCGACGCGGCGTTCAGCATTGCCATCCGGACGATGGTGCTGGAGGGCGAGAATCTCCACTTCTCGGTCGGTAGCGGGATCACGGCGGGTTCCGTCCCCGCGCGCGAGTATGAGGAGACGCTGCATAAAGCGGCGGGGCTTGAGATGGCGCTGGAGGCGTATCTAACGCGTCCCAAGGTGTCTCATGTAGCGGACGTCCATGACCGCCGTGGATAAACATGACGTTTTCTTTTTCCGTCGGCGGTCATAGACCGCCGCTACATTTTGAGAAGATTGAGCAGGAACGCCGCGGGCTGGTAATGTTCGAGCACGATTTCGGTGCGGCCATCGCGCCGCATGCGCACCTGGGTGACTTCGATGTCGGGCGTTTTCGCAGGTGAAAAAAGAATGTCGTCGTGCGTGGCGTTCTTCGGGTTCTTGAAGAGCCCGGGGACGAGATGGCCTCCGAGATGATCGCTGCGGCCCGTGGCGATATGCATGGTGCCGAGTACTTTTTCATCCTGGATGTCGCGGCCGGAGACGGGCAGGTCCTGCGTGCCGAAGCCAAGTTCGCCGATCTCGCCGGTCATCGGATCGTCCAGCAGCTTCTCGTTGTAGGCGTCAACTTCGGTCAGGTCTCCGCGAATCAGCGTGGCCTCCTGGATGCGCCCGTATTGCACGTCCATGAGCGCCATCGTGCCGCTCTCGAAGCGCATCGGGAATTTTCCCTCCGCGCCTTCGGGCACGAAGTAGACTTCGCCGGCGGGGAGATTGGCCACGTCGGGTTCCGGGCCCCGGCACAGTCCGTGGCTCTTTTGCGCCTCTTGCTGGTTGCAGATGAGCTTGAGCGTATAAGCCTCGCTTAGGACTTGAAAATCGACCTCGAACCAGTCGGCCCTCGTCAGTCCGAGGCGCAATCTTTCCGCTTGTTTGCTCACCTCGTTGTAATCGACGGCGAGTCCGCTGCGCAGGATGATGTCGTTCAGCCCGTGCAGGGTCGCTCCGCGAAATCCGTACTGCTTGGCGAAGGCGGTCAGCGGCGCGGTGGCCGAGAAGGTCGAGATGCAGAGGATGATGTCGTACTTCGGATAGACGTCCTTTCCCAAACTCACCTCGCGGCCCTCCGGCGTGACGGCGCGGTCGGGCAGGTCGAGGTTGCTGCCGCCGGTGATCTGGTAGGCGAAGAGATCGCCGCCGGTCAGGCCAAGCGTCTTGAGTCCGCCTTCCTTCAGTCCCCGATAAAAAACTTCGTAAGCGTGGCGTTGAATCGTCAGCGCCGGATTTTTCAGGAAGGCGAAATCTTTCACGTCGGCCGGATTTTCCAGGTCGATCAGGATCGCGACGCGTTCGCCGCCTTTGGGCTGGAAAACGGTGGTCAAGAGACGGGTGAGGCTGAATGGCGGGAAGCTTCTGGCGGGGGCGGTCATGGGATTCTCCGGTTGGGATTTCTGAATAGGCTGGCGCGGATTTGGTGAAATGCAAATCCCACAAAATTTGCGCGGGCAAGATTTGTCATGCGCCTTTTTTGCGGTAACCTACGCCGATGGATAAAGCGACCCTGAAAGCCGCGCCGGTGAAGGCGCACGCGTCCTCGCCCGCGCCCGCGCTGGCCGATTGCCAGAGCCAGCCCGACTCGCGCCAACTGCGCGTCGACAAGGTGGGCGTGAGGGGGCTGCTCCATCCCATCCAGGTGCGGGACAAGCAGCACGAGATCCAGGATACCGTGGCGCGGATCAGCCTGCTGGTCGACCTGCCCAAGGATTTCAAGGGCACGCACATGAGCCGGTTTGTCGAGGTGCTCAACGCGCACGGGCGGCTCATCCACGTCGAAAATCTGCCGGCGATGCTGCATGAGCTTCAGCGCAAGCTCAACGCGCAGGTCGCGCACATCGAGGTGGAATTTCCCTACTTCATCGAGAAGGAAGCGCCCGTGACCAAGGCGAAGGGGCTGGTCGATTACCAGGTGAAGTTCGACGCCGCAGCGCACGGGAAGGACGTGACGTTCACCGTGACGGTGACGATTCCGGTGACGACACTCTGCCCCTGCTCGAAGGCGATCAGCGCCCGCGGCGCGCACAACCAGCGCGGTTACGTGACGTTTGCGCTCCGGTCCGTGAAGCCGATCTGGATCGAGGACATGATCGCCCTGGTCGAGGAATCGGCCAGCAGCGAAATTTATTCCCTGCTCAAGCGGCCCGACGAAAAAGCCGTGACGGAGAAGGCGTACGACAATCCGGTGTTCGTCGAGGACCTCGTCCGCAACGTGGCCCAGCGCTGCAACCGGCATCCCGACATCACCTGGTACAAGGTCGAAGCGGAAAACATGGAGAGCATCCACAACCATTCCGCCTACGCCTGCATCGAGAAGACACCGGCGGGGTGAATGGATTAAGTATGGACCAGCCTTTGTTCCAGGCTTTCTTCGACAAATCGGTTTAGACTGACGCCTTCCTGTTTGGCTTCGATGATCACACGGGAATGCAAGGTGGGGGAAAGTCTTAGGACAAACTTTCCACTGCAAGGCTTCTCAGGCTTTTCACCGCGCTTGGCGCAAAATTCAAGATAATCTTCAATACTATCTCGAAAGGCCCGCTCGATATCCTTAACCGTCGTGCCCTGAAAGGTGATGACGTCTTTCAGTCCCAGCACCTCTCCATGGAAAATTTTCGCTTCGGCATCGAAGCTCACATGACCGGCATAACCTTTGTACTTTAACATGGCCGTGTTCCTTTCGTGTTCTTATCAATTTCAATGATCATGACTGCGTTGGTTTAATTCCTGCGTTTGCTAGAAAACGCTCGACGTTTTTTACCGCGCCCTTATCCGTTACCCGTTGCGGATGGGGAAAGCAAGCCGAAGGCTTGCCACAACCCTAGCCGGTGGTTGAGTCCCGTCCCGCCCTGGCGGGAGCGGGACGACACCACCGGAAAAGATTATCACACGACCGCACCCCGGCTGGGGTGCCACCCCTCTGCGACCCCTCCGGGGTCGGACGCGGAGAGGATAGATTACCGGTGGTGTCGCTTCGCTCAACCACCGGCTATTTTTGTAAAATCCCTTCGGGATTTCGGGTGCGACACGGATCGCGCGGTGCCCGTCCCCTTTTTCTCTACACCCTTTTTCTCTACAAACCGGGGGATTGGGGCGCTTCAACCTGCGCGGGCACTACGGTTTATTTGCACATTTTCAATATGACTGGCGGCGCGCTTACACTGCCTCCATTGACGAAGAAAATTCTGAAAAGCGAGTTGCTGACCGGCGGTAAGGCCACTGTGAAACAAGATGACTCGGGCCTGACGATTTCCATACCGGCCTCCGACCAGCAGGACATCGACACCATCGTCAAACTCGAAGTCGACAAGCCGGCGTTTGATATCGCGCCGGTATCGGTTACGCCGCCGGCTTCCGCGAAATAAGTTCCGGCGACGGAGCGCCATGCAACAGGCCCTCCACGCTGAGATGCTCGTCAATCGTCGGCCAATAAATACCATAACCGCCGCCGCACGGTTTCCAATCCCTCCGCTCTTCGGCGGTGGCCTTCAGCAGGCGGGGATACCAAAACAACGGAACGCGGATCGCCCGGCCGTCGAACAAAGACACGGTCAGAGCGTCGGACGTCACCTGCACGTCCTTCACTCGTTCATCCGTTTTTATGACGGTTAAAGTACTCATGCCACTTGGAGGCCAGGAAGCTTTGCTTCTCAAGAATAATATCCCGAATCCGGTTCAGTTCAACTTCGGAATAGCCATAGTTCCTGGCCAATGCAACAGGCGACAACCAGAACTTGCAGGACGAACCGCCTTTATCGACATGAACATGTGGAGGCTCCGTGGTTTCGTGACTGTAAAAATAAAACTGAAAGCCCTGCTCCCTCAACACCGTTGGCATCGCCCGACGTTAAGGCCCCATCCCACGCAGGCAAGAAATTTGCCGTATGATAAGCAGCCCTCCAGGAAGCAAAACGCCCCGCAGCGAGCCGGAGGCTCGCTACAACCCTAGCCGGTGGTTGAGCCCGCAGCGGGCGACACCACCGGAAAAAACGTCAAAGAAAAGCACCCTGGAAGGGTGCCAGAGTTCTACGACCCCTGCCGGGGTCGGACGCGGAGAGGATAGATTACCGGTGGTGTCGCTTCGCTCAACCACCGGCTATTTTTGTAAAATCCCTTCGGGATTTCGGGTGCGACACGGATCGCGCGGTGCCCGTCCCCTTTTTCGGTTACATCCCCTTTTTCGGTTACAAGTTGCGGAGTTTGGGAACGAGGAAAAAAATAAGCGAATCAGGCGAATGGGGCGAATGGGATTCGCTTGGAGGGATCAGGTGGAACCTGCGAAAAATGGAGATGGAGTCGGCTTTCATGCCGCGATCATGCCATGAATTCGGCCAGGGCGTTAGCCTTGCAAATCCTGCGGAGCCTAAAACGCTTAAAATCTTTTGGCCTCCTCTGAAAATTTTTACACCTCGTTCCCAAACTCCATTTTGGAACGCGCTTGCTGAGACAACTCCATTGCCGATTCCAGCGGGTCCCGAGCGTGCGGTGCGTCATTGGGCAATAGAATTGCGCCGGCAATGTTCTCAAATGGAGTTTGGGAACGAGTGGGGAAAGGGGAGAGAAACGGGGACAGGTACAGCGGTTGCATCTTCACCCCCACACCTGCCGATCGAGCGTGCGGTACTGGATGGCTTCGCTCAAGTGGGTGGCGTCGACTTTCTCGGCGCCGGCGAGGTCGGCGATGGTGCGCGAGACTTTGAGGATGCGGTCGTAGGCGCGGGCGCTCAAGTTGAGTTCCGAGAGCGCCATGCGGAGCAGGTTTTCGCTGTCGGCATCGAGCGGCACGAACGCCTTGATGTCCTTCGATCCCATTTGCGCGTTGCACCGGACTTTCCTCTTGGAAGCGAACCGCTCGTGCTGGATTTTCCGCGCCTTCACAACGCGCGCGCGAATTTCCGCGGAGGATTCCGCGGCGTGCGGACGCAGCAGCGTCTCGTGTTTCACGGCGGGCACTTCGACGTGGATGTCGATCCGGTCGAGAAGCGGTCCGGAGATTTTATTAAGATAACGGCGGATCTCCATGGCGGTGGCGCGTCCGCGCTGGGCGTCGCCGAAGCCGCCGCTGCCGGGGCTTGGGTTCATCGCGGCGACGAGCATGAATTGAGTGGGAAAGGTCACCGATCCGGCCGCGCGGGAAATGGTGACCGTGCCGTCTTCCAGCGGCTGGCGCAGGACCTCGAGCGCGCTGCGGCGAAACTCGGGCAGTTCGTCGAGGAAGAGGACGCCGTGATGCGCGAGGCTCACTTCGCCGGGACTCGGATTGGCCGTGCCGCCGATTAGGCCCGCGTCGGAAATGGTGTGGTGCGGCGAGCGGAAGGGCCGCCGTGTGACCATCGCCTGCTCGGGCGAGAGCAGCCCCGCCACGCTGTGCACCTTCGTGGTTTCGAGCGCCTCGTCGAGCGTCAGCGGCGGGCAAATCCCCGGAATGCGCTTCGCCAGCATCGACTTGCCGCTGCCGGGCGGACCGATCATCAGCACGTTGTGGCCGCCCGCCACGGCGACCTCGATGGCGCGCTTGACGTGCTCCTGCCCCTTCACGTCGGCGAAGTCATTCTCGATGGCGTCGAACTCGCCGAGGATTTCGTTCGGGTCGATCCGCACCGGCAGGATTCCGACGTTGCCCGCGAGGAACTCGGCGGCTTCGCGCAAATGCGCCACCGGATAGACATCGAGGCCCGCGACGACGGCCGCCTCGGGCGCGTTGGCGGCGGGCAGGATGAGGCCCTTCTTGCGGTGTTTGCGGGCGGAGAGCGCGATGGCCAGCGCGCCCTTGACGGGCCGCACTTCGCCGGTCAGCGCGAGTTCGCCGACGACCCAGTAATCATGGAGATTGCGGAAGTTGAGTTGTTCGGAAGCCGCGACGATGCCGAGCGCCATGGGCAGGTCGAAGCTCGGCCCCTCCTTTTTCACGTCGGCCGGCGCGAGATTGAAAGTCACGCGCCCGTAGGGATACCGGAACGCGCTGTTGTTAACCGCGGTGATGACCCGGTCGCGGCTTTCCTTGACGGCGGTGTCGGGCAGTCCCACCACGACCGTGACCGACTTGCCGTAGGTGGCGTTGATTTCCACTTCGACGGCATAGGCATCGACGCCCCACACCGCGGCGGAAAAAACCTTGGCCAGCATCCGTTTAGAACACCAAGTTCACGGCGTGGTGACGAGGAGAAAGCGTCAGGGCATGTTTCGCGCGGAGAACTCGGAGATCGCGGAGAGGAAAAGAAAAAGCGGAGATTTTAGCCCTCTGAGACCTCCGCGCGAAACATTCTTCGACCGCAGCCTACTGCGCCGGCGGCTCGCCCGCGCCGGAATTGGTCGCGGGGGCGGCGGGCTGGACGTTTGGCGGAGATGAATTTCCCGCATCCTGATTTGAGGCTTTCGCAGCCAAACGCTTGCGGAAATCTTCGATATTCTGGTGGAAGCGTTTCGCCTGGTCAGGGTTCAGTATCGCGGCGATTTGTTGAACGGTCCCCCGATTCAGCGCCTGCACCTGGGGTTGGATTTCCTTCTGCAATTCCCCTCGATGCTTCAGATTCTCGATGAAGTACCCATGAACCTGCTGCTTTTGATTCGCATCGAGGCCCAGGTTTCCCGTCAGGCGCTTCTCCATCGCCGCCGACGCGGCCACGAATGGATGGTGCAGGAAGTAGAGCACCCGGTGATGCATAAACAGGGAAGTGCAGACGGCTCCGGACAAGCATCCAAAAAGATATATCAGGATGACGCCGAGAATGGCTTTCCAAGTTTTGTTCATAAGCAGTTCAATTCAAATTGTTCCACGAGTCAAGGGTCCCGGGATTTTCCACGTAGGCCATCTGCTCGGCCTCGTTGATTTCCGCGACGACCTGGGACTGCCAGAGCGTCAGCGCCACCACGCAGGCGGCAAAGAAGGGCATCGACCGCCAGGAAACCATCGCCCAGACCGAGCCGGTTTCCCGCCGGGCGCGGAGCCGGGCCAGGAAGCGCGTCTCGAAGGCGAATTCCGCCGCCGAGGTGTCGGGGCGGCGGGCGCGTGCCTGGGCGAAGAGAGCGTCGAGGCGGACGTCCTGGTCCCGGTCATTCATTTTTTGTTCTCCATGAGTTTGCGCAAGACGGCTCGGGCGCGGAAGGCGCGGACCTTGACGTTGGCCGTGCTCCAGCCGGTGAGGCCGGTGATTTCCCGGACGCTCCGCTCCTCGAGTTCGAGCAGGGTGATGACGAGCCGTTCCTTGGGCGATAATTCGGCCAGGGCGGCATGAAGGCGCTCCAGATCCGGATGCGGAGCGGGAGGCCCCGGCGCGGACGGTTCGTGGCCCGATTCGAGCATGGCATCGACGGAGAGAGCGGCTTCGTTCCGGCGGCGCTTGCGGAGGTAATCGTAGCATTTGTGGGTGGTGATGCGAAGGACCCAATGTTCGAAGGGCGAATCGCGGCGGTACTGGCGGAGCTTGAAATAGGCCTGGACGAAAACGTCCTGGCAGATGTCCTCGAGCTCGGCGGCATCGCGGGCGAAACGGGCGGCCACGCCGAAGATCCGGCTTTTGTGCCGGCGCGCAAGCTCGGCGAAGGCGTCGTCATCCCCGGCGAGCGTGGCCTCCACGAGTTGCCCGTCCGGGGTTGAGCTTTTCGCGGAGACCATATCGTTCGAGCATCCCAGCAAAGCAAAGTCCGAGCGATCATCTTGAGGCCGAAGTGAAAAGGGTTTCCGGGCCGCAAGGCGGGAAAAGGGAGGAATGGCCCGGCATGATGGTTGTGCTCACAATGAACCAGACGCTTCGCCCGCGAAAAGGTTACAGTAAAGACGTACTCGTGGTTTTAATGCTTAATAAAATGGAACTCCCCCGGTTCTGCCGGAGGTCACTGACTTCCGTAATTCCGTCAACAATTCAGCCTAAGAATTCCCGGATCAGCTCCGTCTGCGGTTCCTGCTGGACGAGGAACGCGTCATGGCCGAGCGGCGCGTGAATTTTATGGTGGACAGCTTCGCGGCCGGCGGCGCGCGCGGCGGCGGCCATTGCTTCGTTTCGCTCGGGCGAGTAGAGCCAGTCGGCGTCGTAGGAGAGGAAGAGGAACCGCGCGCGTGTCCGGGCGAAGGCCGCGGTGAGATCGCCGCCGGTCTGCGCGGAGAAGTCGAAGTAATCGATGGCGCGCGTGATGTAGAGGTACGAATTGGCGTCGAAGCGCTGGTGAAAAATGCTGCCCTGATAGGCGAGGTAACTCTCCACCGAGTAATCGACGCCGAAGGAAAAGCTCTCCTTCCCGGTGGCCTGCAACGCGCGCCCGAATTTGCGGTCCATCGCGCCCTCGCTGATGTAGGTCACGTGGCCGATCATCCGCGCCACGGCAAGGCCGTGTTTCGGCGGGCCCTGCGGCGAGTCGTAATAATTTCCGTCGCGCCAGAGCGGATCGTTCATAATGGCGCGGCGTCCGATCTTGTTCCACGCGATGGCCTGCGCGTGTTGCGCCGCCGCGGAGGCGAGTACCACGGCGCGTTCGGTCATCTCGGGATAAAGCTGCGCGAAGGCGAGCGCGAGCATCCCGCCCATGCTGCCGCCCGTCACGGCGCGCAGTTTTTCGATGCCGAGCAGGTCGAGGAGCGGACGTTGCGCGCGCGCCATGTCGTGGATCGTGACGACCGGAAATTCCATGGCGTAGGGACGGCCCGTGGCGGGGTTCGTCGAGCTTGGTCCGGTCGAGCCTTTGCATCCGCCGAGGACGTTGGCGCAAATGATGAAATAGCGGTCGGTGTCGAAGGCGCGGCCCGGGCCGGCCATCAGGTCCCACCAGCCGGTGCGGCCATCCTCGTGGATGCCCGCGACGTGGGAATCGCCGCTGAGGGCGTGGAAGATCAGGACCGCGTTGGAGCGCTCGGCGTTGAGTTGGCCCCAAGTCTGGTAAGCGACCGTGTGGGACGCCAGGGTCTGTCCGCCATCGAGCGCGAGCGGGTTCCCGGGGGCGGCGAAGGTATGGAAGAGGGTGCGTTGCGGAGTCAAGGAGGCAAAGGATACAAATCCTACGGAGTTTTAGAATAACTTTTGGTGCGCTATTGAGTGCAGTTGTAGCGGCGGTCTATGACCGTCGCTGCCTTTTCGGGCAAGCGCAGAAGCGTCGGATTGTGAATAAAACCCGTGGTATGTTTTGGGAGTCGAATGGTGATGCGGCGACGGTCATAGACCGCCGCTACAATTGTAACTGAGCTCTATTCCACCATCACCGTGTCGTCGTTTTCGTAGGCGGGGACGCAGCAGCAGAGGAGGACGAGCGGGGCGCTGCCGGTGTTCCAGATTTTGTGGCGCGCGCCGGGCGGGATGGCGATGGCGTCGAGCGGGCCGACGTCGCGCAGCTCGCCGTCGAGCTTCATGCGGCCCGCGCCGCTGAGGATGTAGTAAATTTCCTCGGACTTGGGGTGATAATGTTCCCGCGTGGCGGCGCCGGCGGCGAGGGTCGCCTCGGCCAGGCTCTGGTTGCGGATGACGGAGTTGCGATAGGCGAGCAGTTCGCGGATTTGCGAGCCGTCCTTGGTGATGAACGGCTCGGTTCGGGCGCGGTTGATGATGTCCATGCGATGCTCCTGGGGTTTTGACGGAATTACCAAATTTACGGAATTAACGGAATTGGGGAGGCAGGGGAAGGGAAAGGTTTCGCACGGCACGCTCGTGTGGCGGACTGCAGAGGGGGGAAGAGAAAGGCAGCGCTGAGTTGGGGAGGGGTTGAAAACAAAAAAGGAGGCCACTCAATGTGGCCCCCCCTTCAATAATTCCGTTAATTCCGAGAATTCCGTAATTCCGTCAAAATCGAAAAGCTTTCGTTTAGAAGAACAGCGGGATGATGAGAATGGCCAGGACGTTGACGACCTTGATCATCGGGTTGATCGCGGGGCCGGAGGTGTCCTTGTAGGGATCGCCGACGGTGTCGCCGGTGACCGCCGCCGCGTGCGCGGGCGAGCCTTTGCCGCCGTAGTTGCCTTCTTCGATGAACTTCTTCGCGTTGTCCCACGCGCCGCCGGAGGAGGTCAGCGAGATGGCGATGAAGAGGCCCGTGATGATCGTGCCGACGAGGACGCCGCCGAGGGCCGTCGCGCCCGTGTCGGCGGTCAGTCCCACGCCGGGAAAGAAATGGCCGAAGAAGGCCGGAACGCCGGCGACGAGCAGCACGGCGAGAATGGGCAGGAGCGCGGGGAAGATCATTTCGCGCAGGGCCGCCTTGGTCACGATGTCAACGCACGTGCCGTACTCGGGCTTGTCGGTGCCGAGAAGGATGCCGGGGTGGGCCTTGAGCTGGCGGCGCACTTCGAGCACGACGGCACCGGCGGCCTTGCCCACGGCGTCCATCGTATAGGCGACGAAGAGAAACGGCAGCACGCCGCCGATGAAGAGGCCGATCAGGATGGTCGGGTCCTGGAGGGTGAAGTTGATGGGCACGGCGCCGGGATTGGCGATGAGGCGGTGCACCTGCAATTCGTTCACGTACGAGGTGAACAGCACCAGCGCGGCCAGGCCCGCCGAAGCGATGGCGTAACCCTTGGTCACGGCCTTCATGGTGTTGCCGATGGCGTCGAGTTCGTCGGTGATCCGGCGCACTTCCTTGGGCAGCTTCGACATGACGGCCAGTCCGCCCGCGTTGTCGGTGATCGGCCCGAAGGCGTCGAGCGAGATGATGATGCCCGAGAGGCTGAGCATGCTCACCACCGCGATGGCCACGCCGTAAAGGCCGTGAAAGGAGTACGAAACGACAATCGATAATGCGATGAAGATGACCGGCAGCAGCGTGGCGTGCAGGCCGACCGCCAGGCCCGCGATGATGTTGGTCGCGTGGCCGGTCTGCGACGCCTTTGCGATTTTCTGCACCGGGGCGTAGGCGGTCGCCGTGTAGTAATTGGTGATCAGGACGGTGATGAACGTCATGGCCAGTCCGACGAGCGTCGGCACGTATATAGAGACCCATTCCGAGGGGAAGAGCGTCATGCTCAGCGGCAGAAACAGGAGGCCCGCGATGACCGCGCTCGTGGCCACGCCAGCGAGCAGCGCGTTGGACGGCTTCAGGTTGCCCACGTTGATAAAGATAATGCCGAGCACCGAGGCGATGACCGAGAGGCCGCAGAGCAGGAAAGGGAAGATGATGTATTCGGGGTGATCGGGGAAACCGAGCGCCGCCACCAGGACGCTGCCGATGAGGCTTACCGCGTAGGTTTCGAACACGTCGGCGGCCATGCCCGCGCAATCGCCGACGTTGTCGCCGACGTTGTCCGCGATGGTGGCCGGGTTGCGGGGATCGTCCTCGTCGAGGTTTTGTTCGATCTTGCCGACGAGGTCCGCGCCGACGTCCGCGGCCTTGGTATAGATGCCGCCGCCGAGACGGGCGAAAACGGAAATGAGGCTGCTTCCCAGCGCCAGACCCACGATGGCGTCGAGGGCCTTTTTGTGGCTGGCTTCATCGAAGTAGGCATTCGCGCCGAGATAAAAGCCGCCGACAGCCAAAAGGGCGAGACCGACCACGAGGAGTCCCGTCACCGCGCCTCCATTGAACGCGATGCGAAGCGCCGGTTGCGCGCCGATGGTGGCGGCCTGGGCCGTCCGGATGTTGGAGATGACCGCGACCCTCATGCCGATGAACCCGGCCAAAAGCGAGCAGCTCGCGCCGATCAGGAACCCGACGGCGGTGGGCACTCCCTTGAAAATGCCAATGAGTATCAGCAGGACAACCGCGATGGAGCTGATCGTCTTGATCTGGCGGCTGAGGTAGGCTTTCGCGCCTTCCTGGACTGCGGCGGCGATTTCGCGCATCAAGTCCGTACCGGTTGCGGCGCCGTGAACTTTAACGGCAAGGATGATGGCCGTGATGATGGCGCCGGCGCCCAGGACCAATGCCGTGGGGATGCCGTTCTGAATTAGAAATGTCTCCATAGATGACGATTATATTGATTGATTCTTTCGGGTTAAGAGGGCGAAGTCTAATGAGCGCTAGACGAAGCGCAACCTCTAAATGATGCCGATTCCAAATTGATTTTGGTCCAAATAATCCGTCATCCCGAATGGGACATATAGGACGGATCGGACATAGGGGTGGGATGGGATGACTGAACCGTCGCAGGGCCTGCGAGGGCTGCCGCGGACGCATCGGCCCTACATCTTGATGTCGGTCGGAATCCGGGCTTTTGTATCGCCGCCGACTGACTTTTTGAGCCAGTCAAAGAAACCGATTTGCACCGGCGTATTTTCGGCGGTGATGGCCCGTTCCCCGCCTTGGAGGAGTGTTTCGGGCGGCCTCACGTGATGCTCGCTGATCAACTGGTTGGCCTGCCGCAGACGCTGGCTTAAGCAGGAGGCCATGCCCAGGAGCAAAGCCCCGGCCCCGCCAACGTGCTTGCCGAGATAGGTGCGAAAATTCTCGATGTTCATGCTCCACAACGTGGCGTCTTCCACGACCCGGACGCTGGCCGATGCGGGGCCTGGTTCCAGCAGGCTCACTTCACCGAGGCACTCGCCCGTTTTGGCCTCGCTCAGCGCCACTTCCTTGCCGCTGGCGAGGGCGGAAATCGACAATTTGCCGGAGACGACGACGTAAAAGCGGTCCTGCAAGTCGCCTTCCCGGATAACGACGGTCCCGGCGGGGAAATGACGGTATTGGCCGAAAGGGGCGATGTTTGCCAGGGAAGCATCGGTCATGCCGGCCAGGATTCCGACGGGTGGCAGCGCCGGGGGCACTTCTCCCCAACCTTCGGGTGCGGCGGACTCGGGGGGAGCGGGAACGTATTTGGGCTCGGGATGTTCTTCCATGAGATATTTTCCAAATTGAATTGCGCCGACTCAATCGTGAGTCTTACCTTAATGGATCGCGGTAAGCGAGCCATTTCCATGTCGCAAGTCCTCCTCCCACGCCTTGGCATTCTCGTCTTCATGGATGACGAAGCCCGCGGGCAGTTCGTTTCTTACGGCAGTGTCGTTTCCACGACACCGGGACAGGTCATCCTTCGGCAGGGGGAGGCCAACACGAACCTATATGTCGTGCTGGGTGGCACCTTCGACATCACCACGAAGGCGCCTTCGCGCGATGTGCATCTGGACGCCGTGGGCGAGGGAGATTGCCTGGGCGAGGTGGCGGTTTTCCAGCCCGGCGTGACTTCCGCCACGGTGACGAGCGCCGGAGAGGGGCGGCTCTGGTTCATCGAGAAGCAGGCTTTCCAGCAATTTCTGCTCGACTGGCCTTATGCCGGCTGCGCGGTGGTCCTGGGCATCAACATCATCTTGAGCCGGCGCCTTAAACAAGCCAACGCCGTGATCCGGACCAACAAAATCCTGCCCGGCTTTCTCAGCGTGCGATCCCAAAAGCGCGTCGTGGGCAAGTAGCTCGATCAGGGCCTGGCACGGTTTCACAGCGAGGCCGCGCTTGCGGGAACGAGGCGTTTCCGCCTTCCCATCCTGGCGGCATTAGCTTGCCTGATGGCCCGGAAAAAAACATTTTGAAAAATCGACAATTCCGGTTGCCCGTATAAAAAGCGTCTGGTAACCACAAAGCGGGCGTTCGCAATGTGTTGTCCTAATTTTTTCATATCGGCGGGAAATGATGGAGGCAGAGGCTAGGACTCGGTTCGAAACCTTCTGACGCGACATGGCCAATATTTTCCCCAAAGGCACGAATGAGACTGTCATCAAGGCCGGGCTTGGCTTGGCGATCGTGGGCGGGCTGGCGACTTTGGCCGTCTGGTATTATTTCACGCCCAAATATTCGCGCGTCGGTTATCAGCCCGTGCAACCGGTCCACTTTCAACATGACATTCACGCCGGCCAACTCGGGCTGGACTGCCGCTACTGCCACAGTTATGTGGAAGCCAGCGGCTACTCCAACTATCCCACCACCCAGACCTGCATGAATTGTCACCGGGACATCCAGAAGGACAATCCGAAGCTCCAGCCGGTGCGCGACAGTTGGGCCGCGGGCCGCCCGATCGCCTGGGTGAAGATCCACAACGTCCCCGACTACGCCTACTTCAATCACTCGGCCCATGTGAACCGGGGCGTGAGTTGCGTCAGTTGCCACGGCAAGGTCAACGAAATGAACGTCGTCTACCAGGACCAGCCGCAGAGCATGGGCTGGTGTCTCAAGTGCCATCGCAACCCGCAGGAATACGTCCGCCCCATCGCCGCCGATACGCCGGGCGGGCAATCGCCGATCTTCAATCTCGACTGGAAAGTTCCGGTCGGAATGACCCAGGCCGAACTGGGCGGCAAACTCGTCCACGACTGGAAAATCAACCCGCCGACGGATTGCGGGGGGTGCCACCGATGAAACGCATTTTTTCTCCTCATGTAGCGGCGGTCTATGACCGTCGCGCTTTTTCACCAACCCCAACGGGGTTGGAATCATACAGCCCAGGGTTGGCGCGTCAGCGCCAACCCTGGGTAAATTCGGTTACGGTCAACCCTGAAAGGGTTGAATCCAACTTGACATCAAACTGGCTGGCGACAGTGCTTCAACCCCTACAGGGTTGGGCGCTCTTTGTGCTTACCCAGGGTAGCGGCTGCGCCGCAACCCTGGGCTGTATGCTTGCAACCCTTTCAGGGTTGCCCGGAGGATCTCAGGATGACGGATTGTTTGTAGATGATTTTAATGGTAGCCGGACGAACCTTCTCTCTCGATGAAACGCATTTTTAACCATCCCCCGGCGTCCGCGACCGGCAAAAAATACTGGCGCAGCCTCGAGGAATTCGCGGACACGCCCGAATTTCGCGCGCGGCTGGAACGGGAATTTCCTCAGGGCGCCGCCGAGTTGCAAGGTGACGAGGTCACGCGCCGAGGCTTCATGCAATTCATGGGCGCGTCCATCGCGCTGGCGGGTTTGGGCCTCACCGGCTGCCGCCGGCCGGAACTTCATGTCGTGCCTTACACCAAGGGCGTGGAATGGCAGATACCCGGCAACGCGCTGCACTACGCCACGTCCATGCCGCGGCGCGGCGGGGCGATCCCGCTCATCGCCACGACTTACAACGGCCGCCCGACCAAGCTCGAGGGCAACCCCGGCGTGCCCGGCTTCAACGGCTCGACCGACCTCTTCGGGCAGGCGGCCGTGCTCGACCTTTACGATCCGGACCGCTCGAAGGCCGTCCTCAAGGTCAGGCGTGACAGCGACGGAAAGGAACTGCGCGGCAAGGATTTTGTCGAAGGAACCTGGGATGATTTCTGGGAAGAGTTCGCGATCCTGCGCCGCGCCTATCTGAGCAAGAGCGGCGAGGGCCTCGCCATTCTCGCCGAGCCGGGCGCGTCTCCCACCCGCGAACGGCTGCGCCGGGAAGTGCAAAGGCGTTTCCCCAAACTCCTGTGGGCCGAGTACGAGCCGTGGGCCGCCCATCCTTCCGTTTCCCACGACCTCGGGAAAGCCGATGTGATTCTCTCGCTCGATGCCGATTTCCTCGGCGCCTCCGAAGGCACCGTGCAGACCATCGCCGGATTCGCCGCGGGCCGCCGCCGCTTGGGCAAGACGCAGGAAACGATGTCGCGCCTCTATGTGGTCGAGGGCCGTTTCTCGCTCACCGGCGGCATGGCCGATCACCGGTTGCGGATGCCGTCGAGCAACATCGGCGCGTTCGCGACCCAGCTTGCAGGCCGGCTTGGCGTCGCGGCGGGCAACGGCTTCGCCGCATCCAACGACGCCAACATCAACTCGTGGATCACCGAAGCCGCCAAGGATTTGAGCAATGCGAAGGGCCGTTCGCTCGTCATCTGCGGCAGCCAGCAGCCGGCCGAAGTGCACGAGCTTGTTGCGGCAATCAACAAGGCCCTTGGCAATCAGGACATCACGGTTTTCCCCCGGTTCGTCCCGCATGTCCTCGCGGCCGGTATCGGCGATCTCGCGGAACAAATCAGCCAGGGCGCGGTCAAGACGCTTTTCGTCATCGGCGGCAACCCGGCCTTCAACGCGCCCGCCGACCTCGGCTTCGATGATTTGCTGGCCCAGGTCGAGCAGGTCATCCGGCTCGGGTTGCACGTTGACGAAACCAGCGCCGCGAGCACGACCCATGTTCCCGCGGCCCACTTTCTGGAATCGTGGGGCGATTCGCTCGCGTACGACTCGAGCACCTACCTTTGCCGGCAACCGGTGATCCTTCCGCTTTACGACGGCATTTCCGAACTGGAACTCCTCGCCGCGCTGGCCGGCCTGCCCAAGGCCAAGGGGCCGGAACATGTGCAGGAGACATTCGGAACCATCGTTGGAGGCAGCGTTGGCAAATCGACTTCGACGGCTGTCTTTGAAAACGCCTGGCACAAGTTCGTCCATGATGGATGGGTCCAAGCGGCGAGCTTCCCAATCTCCGGCGGCCTGTCGGGAATGCTCAACATGGGCAGCACCATGGGCGCGCAAAAAGGACTTCAGCAAACGGCGGGGAAGCCGCTCCAGCCCGGCGAATACGAACTCAACTTCGTTCTCGGCAACGTCGACGACGGGCGTTACGCCAACAACGGCTGGCTTCAGGAACTGCCCGATCCCGTCAGCAAGCTCACCTGGGACAACGCGCTTTACATCAGCCCGAAAACCGCCGCGGCGCTGGGCATCCGGATCGTCTCCGCGAACGACAACCTCCTCGATCTGCCCAACACGGACGTCGCGCCCCGGGCGGACACCCTGCCCATCCCGCATGTCGATCCGATGACCGCTTTCCCGATGGTCAAGGTCACCACGCCCGACGGGCGCGGGATGGAATTGCCCGTCCTCATCGCGCCGGGACAGGCCGACGCGACGCTGACCTTCGCGCTCGGCTGGGGCCGCACGGCGCCGCGCCTGACACAGGCCGACCGCGACGTGGTCACCCCGCCGTTGCGCGTCGCCGCCGGCGCGGGCTTCAACGCCTACCAGCTTCGCACCTCGAGCACGCCCGGCTTTGTCACCGGCGTCAAAATCGAGAAGATCGGGAAGACCTAGCCGCTGGCCATCACGCAGGAGCACAACTCGATGGAAGGGCGCGGGCTGGTGCGCGAAGCCCCGCTCGATAAATATCACGAGGACCCCGCGTTCGTGCGGGAAATCGGCATCGACAAGGACGTCCCGCAGGGAATGCTCAAGGGCTACCAGAATTACGAATCGGGTTACGACACCCCGCCGCTCAACTCGAAAACCTACCAGCCCGACCGCCCGGCCTGGGGCATGGTCATCGACCTCAACACTTGCGTCGGCTGCAGCGCGTGCGTCGTCGCCTGCCAGGCCGAAAACAACGTCCCTATCGTCGGGAAATTCCAGGTCATCCGCGGCCGCGAAATGCACTGGATACGCAACGACCGCTATTTCGCCAGCGACAATCCGCCCCAGAGCGACTCGACTGGGACGCCCCTGACGGACTCGTCCTACCTCGACGATCCGCAGATGCTCATCCAGCCGATGGCCTGCCAACAATGCGAGAACGCGCCGTGCGAACCGGTGTGCCCGGTCAACGCCACCGTCCACAACGAGGAGGGCCTCAACACCATGGCCTACAACCGCTGCATCGGCACG
Source organism: uncultured Verrucomicrobiae bacterium (assembly GCA_963702985.1). Taxonomy (GTDB): domain Bacteria; phylum Verrucomicrobiota; class Verrucomicrobiia; order Methylacidiphilales; family UBA1321; genus JABDGH01. The sequence continues at coordinate 1,523,352 of OY969777.1, read as the reverse complement.
CGCTATTGCGCCAACAACTGTCCCTACAAGGTGCGCCGGTTCAATTTCTTCAACTACAACGACCGCCCGATCCAGAACGTGAAGCTGCCCGTCCTCGGCGTCACCAACGAGCTTTACCTCGGCCCGCTCGCGGGCAGGGACGGTCCGCTCACCTACAAGGGATCGCCCGAGAGCCTCATGCTGCAAAAGAACCCGAACGTCTCGGTTCGCATCCGCGGCGTCATGGAGAAGTGCACCTACTGCGTCCAGCGAATCGAGGAGGCCAAGATCGGCCAACTCCGCAGATCGAACAATGACGGCGCGGGTTCGGGCGACATCACGCTGCCCACCGACTCGTTCAAGGTCGCCTGCCAGCAGGCGTGCCCGGCGGAGGCGATTGTATTCGGCAACCTGAACGATCCGGCGAGCAAGGTCGCGATCGCCAAGGCGGACGAACGCGGCTATGGGGTGCTGGCCTACCTGGGCACGCGCCCGCGCACCACCTACCTCGGACGCGTCCGCAATCCCAACCCGGCCATGCCCGGCGCGCAATACATCGGCCATACCAGCGTTTTCGAGGAAACGAAATAACCGTTATGATCAGCACGGACCTTTTCCCAACCGCAACAACGCGCCAATCCATAGCAGCGGTCCATGGTCGTCGCGCTTTTTTACCAACCTCAACGGGGTTGGAATCATATAGCCCAGGGTTGGCGCGTCAGCGCCTACCCTGGGCTGTATGCTCACAACCCTTTCAGGGTTGCCTGCGGGCCCTCAGTACAAGGGTTGCCGCAGGCCCTCGGTATAACGGCCTGAACTGAAACCGCCATGCCCTACTTCACCCCCTCCACGAGACCGGCCCGGCCGAGGTACGACCTGCTCGAAAAGCACCTGGAAGAGGAGATCGAGCGAGCGCGCCTGGAAAATATCCGCGAGCCCTACGTCACCCATAACCGGGACGCCGTCTGGGTGGGCGACCGCATCGCTTCCGTCATCGAGAATCCGACGCCGCTCTGGTGGTACATCGCCGTTTCCATCGCGGGCGGGGTCGCCTCGTTCGCCGCGCTCGGAATCCTCTACCTCATCAGCACGGGCGTCGGCACCTGGGGCGAAAACAAGGCGGCCAACTGGGCGTGGGACATCACCAATTTCGTTTTCTGGATCGGCATCGGCCACGCGGGGACCCTGATCGCCGCGATTCTCTATCTCACGCGCCAGAAATGGGCTACGGGGATCAACCGCGCCGCCGAGGCCATGACCGTCTTCGCCGTCATGTGCGCGGGCATTTATCCGGGGGTGCACGTGGGCCGCGTCTGGCTCGCGTGGTACCTGGCGCCGATCCCGAACGGCAACGCCATCTGGCCGAACTTCCGCAGTCCGCTCCTGTGGGACGTGTTCGCCGTTTCCACTTATCTGTCGGTGTCGATCATGTTCTGGTACGTCGGCCTCATTCCCGACGCCGCGGCGATGCGCGACCGGATCAAAAACAAGATCTTGAAATACTTCTACGCCATCCTCTGCCTCGGCTGGCGCGGGAGCGCCCGGCAATGGGCCAACTACGAATTTTGCTATCTCATGCTGGCGGGCATCGCGACGCTGCTGGTCATCACGACCTGCACCGTGGTGTCGAGCGACTTTTCCACTTCGGTCATTCCGGGCTGGCATGGCACGATTTTCCTGCCCTATTTCGGCGTCGGCGCCGTCTACGGCGGCTTCTGCATGTTGATCACCCTGCTGGTGCCGCTGCGGGAACTCTACAAGCTTCGGGACATCATCACGCTGCGCCACATCGACATGTGCTGCCGTTTCGTCCTGCTGATGGCGCTGCTGATCTCCTACATCTACCTGATGGAATTTTTCGTCGCCTATGTCGGCGGCAACCCGAACGAGCGCTTCACGTTCTACCAGGACCGCGTCTTCGGCCCCTACGGCACGACCTGGCTTTGCATGCTTATTTTCAACAGCTTCATCCCGATGCTTTTCTGGAGCAAAAGAATCCGGCGCAATCCCTGGCTGGCATTCGGGATCGTGATTTTCCCCAGCATCGGCATGTGGCTCGAACGGTACGTCATCATCGTCAGCTCGATTCATCGCGACTTCCTGCCCTCCTCGTGGGGCATGTTTTATCCCACCTACGTCGACGTTCTCACCTTCACCGGCACGTTTGGGATTTTCTTCCTGATGTATCTTCTTTTCATCCGCTTCCTGCCGATGATCGCCATCGCCGAAATCCGGAGCGTGCTGCCGGAAGCCAACCCGCACGCGCCGCCCACGGTGATCCACAACGGGGCCGAACCAGGGAGCCACCATGTCTGATAAACCTCCGCTGAAACAATTCGGGTGGCCCGGACAACTTGTTGTCCGGGTGCGCGAAGCGCACAGGAAGCCGCCCCCTGGAATCCTTGCGAGGGAGGTTTTGAAATGAGCGCTACTCCTCTGGTCTGTCCGGTCGGCTCGGGCGTGATGCCCGGCAAGCTCTACGCCGTGGGCGCTGAATTCGCCAACCCGAAGGAACTCTACGCCGCCGCCGAAAAGGTGCGCGATCGCGGCTATCGCTGGTGGGACTGCTACACGCCCTATTATGTCCACGGCCTCGACAAGGCGATGGGTCTGCCGAAATCGTGGGTCGGCCTCTTCACCTTCGCGGGCGGCCTCACCGGCCTGGTCGGCGGATTCCTGCTCATCACCATCACCTCGGTTTACGTCTATCCCATGGACGAACAGGGCAAGCCCTACTTCAGCCTGCCGGGCTTTGTGCCGATCCTCGACCTGCTCATGATCATCCTTTCGGCGATCATGAGCATCGTCGGCATGACCACGCTTTGCCTGCTGCCCCGGCTTCATCACCCGCTCTGGGAATGGGACGCCTTTACCCGCGCCACGCACGACAAATTCTTCATCGTCATCGAGGCCTGCGACCCGCGCTTCGACGAAACGACCGCGGTCGAACTGCTCCGCGAGATCGGCGGCACGAATCTCACCTTCATCGGAGACGAGGAATGAAACTGAGCTACTTCTTTCTCGCGCTGGCCGTGGCCGTGGTTGGCGTCGTTTCGATCGCCGGTTTTCGCGGCCAGCATTTCACCAAGCCGCCCTTCGAGATTTTCCCCGACATGAACTATCAGGACAAGGTCAAGGACCAGGTCCCCAGCGACTTCTTCGCCGACGGCGCGGCCGCGCGCGAGCCGATCCCCGGCACGGTCGCCGTGGAGATGCCGGCGCAAAACGACTATTGGGCGACCGGCAAATGGGACGACATGCATTGGGGCGACGGCATTCCCGCGCACGAGGCGGTTGACGGAGACCGGCCCCTGCGGATCGACGCGGCCGACATGGACCGGGGCCGCGAGGAGTACGCCATCAACTGCGAGGTCTGCCACGGCGCGGCCGGCGACGGGAAGGGGATCACCTCGAAGTACGGCCTCAACGGCGCGGCCAACTATCATCAGGACAAATACCGCACGATGACCGACGGCGAAATTTTCAACACCATCACCAACGGCCACGGCCAGATGCTCGGTTACGGCTACAATGTGGCCATCGACGACCGCTGGCGGATCATCATGTATATCCGCGCGCTTCAGCGCGGCCAAAACGCCGCGGTTGAGGACGCCTCGCCGGAGGAACAGGCGCAGCTTGAGAAAACGAAGAAACCGGCGGCGCCCGCGCCTGCTGCGCCGACACCGGCAAAACCGCCTGGGACAGCGGAGAATGGGACGTATAAGACCTATGGGGCCTATGCGTCTTATAAGTCCTATATGTCCCATCAGTCCTATGCCACAGCGGCGGCTACCACTTTCACTTCATGAGCGCCCATTCCCACACGATCCATATCCCGCCGCCCGAGCGCCTCGGGCCGGCCCTCTTGGGTAGCCCGGACAACTTGTTGTCCGGGTGCGCGGAGCGCACAAGAAGCAGCCGAGGAACCTACGCAAAACGAATGGCGGCTTCTTGTCGCCTTCGGCGACCCGGACAACAAGTTGTCCGGGCTACCCCCGCAAATTTCACCCCATGAGCCCACATTCCCACACGATCCATATCCCGCCGCCCGAGCGCCTCGGGCCGGGCAAATATCCGGTGAGCGCGATCTTCGCGGGCTTGTCGGTCTTCGGGATCATCCTCTGCGCCGTGGGCGCGGCGACCGATCACGTCCAGTTCGCCTACTCGTGGTTTTTCGCGTTCTACTACTTTTTCACCATCGCGCTCGGCTCGTTCTTCTGGGTGACGCTCCATTACGCGTGCGATTCCGACTGGACGGTCCTGGCGCGCCGCACGTGGGAAAACATCCTGGGCTTGTTTCCCGTCCTTCTGCTGATATTCATCCCGCTGCTCTGGCCCGGTGTCCACGACGTGCTCTGGACATGGATGAGCGCCGCCCACGCCGGCGACCATGAAGTGGCCATCCGCGGCGCCTGGCTCAACCCGGCGTTTTTCTATTTTCGCGTCTTCGTTTACTTCCTCTATTTCTGTCTCGCCGGGCTTTATTACCGCCGCGAATCGGTTCTGCAGGACCGGGACGGCAATCCCATCCTGACGCGCCGGATGCACGACCACAGCTATCTCGCGCTGGTCATCTTCGGCCTGCTCCAGACGTTCCTGGCCAGCGACTGGCTGTCGAACCTCGACTGGCGGTGGGCGTCGAGCCTCTTCGGCATCTACAACTTCGCCGTCTGCGCGCAGGCGAGCCTGGCGGCGGGCATCGTTCTTATCGCGCTGCTGCGCGGCGGCGGCTACCTGCTCATGATGAATCACGAGCATTTTTATCTCATGGGCAAGCTCCTCTTCGGCTTCACCATCTTCTGGGCGTACGTCGCTTTCGGCCAGTACCTGCTCATCTGGTACGGCAACATCCCGGAGGAGACGATCCTTTACAACGACCACAATCGCGGCCACTGGGTCTATCTCACCTACTTCCTCGCGGCGGGCAAGTTCCTCTTCCCCGTAACCTATCTCCTGGCGCAGGACACGAAGAAGAGCCTGCGCGCGCTGGCCTTCATCTCGGCATGGATTCTCTTCATGCACGGCGTCGAGCTTTACTGGTTCATCGGGCCTTACGCGCATCACGGCATGTGCCCGAGCTGGCAGGATTTCGCCGCCTTCCTCACCGTCGGCTCGATCCTCGGATTCGCGTATATCCAGATCGCTGCCGCGTCCTCCCTTTTCCCGACCCGCGACCCGCGCCTGGTCGAATGCCTCACCATCACCAACTAGTTATGTCCGACGAAACCGCACCCCAACCCCGGATCAAGATCGCCTGGCTCGCCGGGACGCTGGCGGTCTTCGCACTTTTCGCGGCCATCGCGGGCTACTCCTCGCGTATGACCTGGGACTACGCTGATTACGAGCAGCAGCGGGTGGCCCAGCGCTACGACACGCTGAACAAGGTCCGCCATGACGAACAGGCCCTTCTCTCGCCGGCCGATGCCCAGGGTCATCCCACCGCCGAGTGGGTCGATCAGGCCAAGGGCACGGTGCGCATTCCGATCGAAGAAGCGATGGCCAAGGAAATCGACGCGTTGAAGGCCCAGCCCGTCAAGGCCGGCTGCGAAATCGTTGTGCCCGCGCCTGCTCCCAGTGTCCCAGCCTCCACCAATGCCGCGCCGGCTGCGCCCGGCGCCCCGGTTTCATCGACGATTCTTACCCCTGGCGTGATCAACCAACCCGTTTTTAATACCCGAAAAGCCAACGCGTCGTCTGCTTTTAAGGGTTTTATCACCTATGGGGGAGTGCCGGTTGATCTGTCCGCAACTTCCGCCCCGCCCGCGGCGGCTAACGCCCAACCGAACAAGCCGAACAAGTAATATGGCCACCTTATTTCCCACCACCGTCGCCCCGAGGGGATTCGTCTCGACGGATCCTGAACTGGCCGCCGTCGATGCGTCGGTGCGCTGGCCGGTGATGGGCTGCTTTCTCACCGCGGTGCACTGGATGGTGGTGGGCACCGTCCTGATGGTTTACGCTTCGTCGCTGACCCATCCGCAGGACACCTTTCCCATCCTCGGATGGTTCGTCGATCTCTCGAACAATTTCAGCATGTTCACCTACGGCCGCGTCTGGCCCGCCGCCGATCGATGCGCTCGTTTACGGTTGGGCCGGCACGGCGGGGCTTGGGCTGGCGGCATGGCTTCTGGCGCGGATGAGCCGCGAGCCGGTCCGCGCGCCCGGCGTCCTGATGACGGCGGTGGTCTTCTGGAACCTCGGCGTGGCGATCGGCGTAACCGGCATCTTTCTCGGCGACAGCACGGGCGTCGAGCTTCTCGAATTTCCCATCTATGCCTCGTGGGTGCTCTGGCTGGCCTACGCCCTGTATGCCGTCTGGGCCGTGGTCACTTATCTGGGACGGCGGCCGGGCCATGACCATATCGCCCAGGCGTGGGTCCTGGTGGCGCTGTTCGCTTTCCCCTGGCTCTACGCGGCGGGGAGCATCCTGCTTGGGTGCCAGCCCCTGCCGGGTTCCGGCGTGATGCAGGAACTAATCGGCGCGTGGTACGTCCACGGCATCTACACGCTGTGGCTGGCGCCGCTCGGATTAGGCCTGCTCTATTATCTCATCCCGAAGATTTCGGGCATCAGCATCCGCTTTGGTTCCAAGGCGAAGGTTGCATTCTGGACCTGGATTATCTTCGCGCCGTGGACCGCCGTGCACGATCTCGTCGGCGGGCCGTTCCCCGCCGAGACGGTCACCACCGGGTTGATCCTGAGCGGGCTGATCTTTATTCCGGTCGCCCTGATCGGGATGAACCTCGTTTCGACCGCCTTCACCGCGGAAGAAAAGCAGGGCCATCATGGAGGCATCATCTTTCCGTTTCTTGTCCTGGCGGCGATTGCGTTTGTCGCGGCCGGAATCTCCGAGCAAATCCTCTCGATTCGCAGCGCCAACGAACTGCTTCGCTTCACCATGTTCCGCGAGTGCAACATGCTGCTCTGGGTCTACGGCTTTTTCAGCTTCGTGGTGTTTGGCTCCATCTACTATATCGTGCCGCGCCTGCTCGATTTCGGCTGGCGCTCCGCGCTGCTGATCAGGATTCATTATTACCTGAGCCTTTACGGCATCCTGCTGGTCATCGCCATGCTCGGCTTCGGCGGCGTCATGCAGGGCAACACCCTGGAGAATCCGGACCCGCAGGTCACGATCACCACGGCGACGGATGTTTCGATCTCCTTCCATATCGCGGCCACCATGTGCATCAGCCTGATCGCCCTCGGCAACGGCATTTTCGCCCTGCACCTCGGCTGGATGATTATCGATTGGGTGCGGCTGCGCGTCCGTGGCAACCGCCTCGCCGCCGAAATCCTGCTCGAACCGTATGAAGGCGATGCGGCGAAGCCCGATTCCGAGGAGGTGGTTGCATGAACATTCTTCCAAATTTTCGCGCCTTTTTGGGGTTGATCCTCCTCATCTTCCTATTCACTTGGGTCGGCCTGGTCGTTTTGCCGTGGATTTACCTCGGTCATCTCGCATCCCATCCAGGAGGAGGGAAGCTCCCAACATCACGCCCTGGGATGCCTCTGGCGCGGCGCACGCGGGCGAGCGGATCTACGCCGCCGACGGGTGCGCGTACTGTCACACCCAGCAGGTCCGGGCCGCCACGTCCGGCGCCGACATCATCCGCGGCTGGGGAACGGCCAGGGACGAGGACGGCAAGGACGTCACGCGCCGCACCTATCCGCGCGACTACATCTGGCAGGGCCAGGTTTTCCTCGGCAACAGCCGCGACGGAGCGGACCTGAGCAATGTCGCGCAACGCTTCCCCACGGCGGCCGGGCTGTACCGGTATCTCTACGATCCCTACGCGCTGAACCCGCACAGCAGCATGCCCGAGTATCGCTTCCTTTTCGTCACGCGAAAGATCAGCGGACGGCCCTCCGCGGACGCTCTTGTGCTGCCCGACGCCGATGCGCCTCCGGCCGGTTATGAGATTGTCCCCACAGCCCGGGCCAAGTCCCTGGTCGCGTACCTGCTTTCGCTCAAGAAGGGCTATCACTTGAAGCCGGATGAAGCCGGCGTTCCGTATGTTCCTCCTTCCACTAAAAGCTGAGCCATGAGCCACCAAAACCCCCAGGTTGAATCTCCGCCTCCGCCGTCCGCCGATTCGGCCATCCAGCCGAACGCGCCTGATTTTATCGAGACGCCCGAGGTCGCGCCGCTTTCGCTCGATCGCGAGCCGCTGCCCGTCTGGCTTTATCTCCTCTGCGGCTTCGCGCTCTTTTTGGCGGGCAGCTCGTTCACCGGCTTTGAGATTTTCGGCCGCGACATGCTCGATCAGGGGCCGGGAGGTCCCGTCCTGGCAGGCGGGTCCCATGCGGTGGCGGAGGCGCCGGCGACCCCGATGGACATCGGCAAGAAACTCTATGGCGGGAACTGCGCCAATTGCCACCAGGCCAGCGGTGTAGGCCAGCCCGGCTCCTATCCCTCGTTGGTCGGTTCCGAGTATGTTCTCGGTTCCAAGGAACGGCTTGCCGCGGTCTTGCTTTCCGGCATATCCGGGCCGATCACGGTCAAAGGAGTCACCTTCAGCACGCAGGCTATGCCCGGCTGGTCGGGAAATTTCACCAACGAGAAGCTCGCCGATATCATGACCTATATTCGCGCGACCTGGGGCAATACCGCCGGCGAGGTCGATGCCGGGGAGGTTGCCGCCGCCCGCGTGAAGTTTGGCCCCCACCTGGGCACGCCCTATTGCGAGGCGGACCTGCTGAAAATCGCGCCGAACGGGCCCGATCCCTCGGACAAGAAACTGTGATCGCGTGTCATCAGCGGGCGGTCTCTCCCTCGTTCCCACGTTGCACTTGGGAACGAGGAAAAAGGCGCCGCTATTGGAGCTGAAAATCTTATCTTTCAGTTCGGAGGCGTGAAGTCCTTCTAATACTTTGAAATTCGAGGAGAAACCCTATAGCGCCCCTGAAAAAGTGTGTAATTATAAAGCCGGTTTGTAAGCCCCTATGGATATGGATGATCTGCCGCCCGGTTCCGAAACCGCCACTGTTTCCGCCCACGTCGCGCCGTCTCACGGCCACGCGACCCATGACGATCACGCCCACGAGCATCACGATCTCGGCTTTTGGCGGACCTACATTTTCTCCACCGACCACAAGGTCATCGGCATCCAGTATTTGTGGGCGGGCCTCTTCTTCCTCTTCTTCGGTTTCGGCCTGATGCTCCTCATGCGCTGGCAGCTTGCGTTTCCGGGCCAGCCGCTGACCTGGGCCAACGCGAGCAATCACATGATGTACCAGGTGCATCAGGTTTTATATCACCTGGGCCTCATGGCTTCGGCGCCGGTCGATCCCGTGACGGTTCAGGCCGATCCGCTGCACCCGCCCCTGCTGGAATATATTTTCGGCAAGGACCAGATGCCGGGCGGCGTCATGACCGGCGACTTCTACAACACGCTCGGCGCGATGCACGGCACGATCATGGTTTTCTTCGGCATCGTGCCCGTCGCTTTCGCCGCGTTTGGCAATTATGTCATGCCGCTTCAAATCGGGGCGGTCGACATGGCCTTTCCGCGGCTGAACATGGGCAGCGTGATCCTGTTTTACATGAGCGCGATCCTGATGTGCTCGAGCTTTTTTGTGCCGGGCGGCGCGGCCAAATCGGGTTGGACCTCCTATACGCCGCTGGCCACCATCGCGGACCAGCCGAAGGAATATCACGATCTGTTCGGACATCTGGTCATGGCGTCGCCCGGCCATCCGGCTCTCTGGCCGATGTGGCTGACCGGCCAGTCGATCTGGATCATCGCGATGGCGTTCAACATCACCTCGTCGCTTTTGAGCAGCGTGAATTTCATCACGACCATCGTCCAGCTTCGCGTCAAGGGCATGGGCTGGATGCGGATGCCCTTCTTCGTCTGGACGCAGTTCATCACCGCCTTTTTGCTCCTTCTGGCTTTTCCTCCGCTGGAAGCCGCGGCCTTGATGCAGTTGTTGGACCGGCTGACCGGATCGAGCCTCTTTTCACCGGGCGGCCTGGTGATCGGCGGCGCGCCCCTGGTTAGCAGCGGCGGCGGCACGCCGCTTCTTTGGCAGCACCTGTTCTGGTTCCTGGGCCATCCGGAAGTTTACGTGCTCATTCTTCCCGGCCTGGGCATCATCGCCGAGATCATCGCGAACAATTCCCGCAAGCCGATCTGGGGTTACAACCAGATGGTCTACGGCGTCCTGGTCCTCGGCTTTCTTTCCATGATCGTGTGGGCGCATCACATGTACCTGACCGGCATGGGCACCGCGGTGAGCTCGTTCTTCCAGTTGACCACGATCATCATCTCGGTGCCGACGATCCTGATTTTAAGCTCGTTGATCATCTCGCTGTGGGGCGGCGCGATTCGCTTCACCTCGCCGATGCTCTGGGCCACCGCCTTCCTGCCCCTGTTCGGCATTGGCGGACTGACCGGCATTCCGCTGGCCTTCAACGCGCCGGACACGTTCCTGCACGACTCCTATTACATCATCGCGCACTTCCACTACGTGATCGCGCCCGGCACCATCTTTGCCCTCTTCGCCGGACTTCATTACTGGTATCCCAAGGCGACGGGCCGCATCATGAGCGAGTTTTGGAACAAGGTCCATTTCTGGCCGACGATGGTCCTCATGAATTGCGTTTTCTTCCCCATGTTCCTCCAGGGCATGGCGGGCATGCACCGCCGCATGTACGACGGCGGCGCGACCTACGACATGCTGAACAAGAACGTCCTTCACTGGAATGTCTTCATCTCCGAGGCGGCATGGCTGATGGCCATCGCGCAGATTCCGTTCATCATCAACTTCTGTTTCAGTTGGAAATATGGCCTCAAGGTTTCCGACAATCCCTGGGATGCCACCACGCTCGAATGGTCCGCCCCGTCGCCCCCGCCCCACGGCAACTTCCTTCACCCCGTGATCGCCTATCGCGGCCCTTACGAATACAGCGTGCCGGGGCATCCGACAGACTTCACTCCGCAATCCGAACCGCCCGTGTCGACCCAACCGATCCATATTTCAGGCCCTCCGCCCGAGTTGGAGCGGGGCATCGGATTCCCGCCCCTCACTTGATCCCCATCCCTTCCAATCCTGCAAATCTTGTTGATCCCGTCAAAAATCTCCCCTTCATCAGCCTTCATGTTCCTCATGTCTAAATTCCGTTAATTCCGTCAAAAATCTGCCTTCATGGAAATCCCCTACACCCTCACGGCGCGCCCGGATACCGGCCTCTATAACGGCAAGCTCGGCATCTGGCTCTTCCTGGCTTCCGAAGTCATGCTCTTCGGGGCGATCTTCACGGCTTATCTTTTCGTCCGGCTCGGCGCGGAGGACGGCACGTGGCCCAACCACATCCAAAACGTCTGGCTGGGCCTCACCAACACGATCATCCTGATCATCTCCAGCATCACCATGGTCTGGGCCTGGGTGGCGCTCAAGGAACGCAAGTTCAACACTTATCGGCTGGCCCTCGGCGTCACGATTCTCTGCGGACTCGTCTTCCTCTGCATCAAGGGCGTCGAATACAACTCGAAGTTCAACCACTTCGGCATGTTCATCAAGGCCGATGCGATGGACAAATACCTGCCCGGCCTGCAAAAGATGGACGCTTACGTCGGCTCGATTCCATCCCAGCATGTCTTCGAGGTCCGCTCGGAGGACTTGAAGAGTTCGGACGGCGATTCTTTCGTCTTCGTGCCGGACAAAAATCCCCACTACCTCGTCAATCTTGCCCAGGAAAAAGGCGCGTCCGTACCGGAAGCCGCCGCCGAAGACAAAGAGGCGACGTTTACCGTTCTAAAGGCCGACGTCGAGCGTTCGGGCTACCTGGTGCCCGCCTACGGCACCTATTACGCCATCTACTTCCTGGTGACCGGCCTTCACGCCATGCACATCGTCGGCGGCGTCGTGGTCATGCTTTATTTTTTCTTCATGGGATCATTTCTTTACCGGCGCAACCCGGAACAGCTTTCCAACCGCATGGAGGTGACCGGCATCTTCTGGCATTTTGTCGACCTGGTCTGGATCACGGTCTTCCCGATTCTCTACCTCACCTGACGTTTTGAAAAAGTTCCAACCCGCGCTAGATTAAAACCATGATCCCCGCCGACCACTCCGAGGAAGCCCCCCATGCTCACGATCAGGCGGCCGAAGTGGCCCACGCATGGCATCACTTCCGGGAAAACGTGAAGTTCTTCGCCTGCTTTTTAGCCGTCATCCTGCTCACCGTGTTCGCCTTCAACATCAATTTCGGCCCGTGGAACTTGACCGTCACCCTTGTTTTGTCCGCCCTGCGCGCCGGTCTCATCGCCTACTTCCTGGCCAGTTTGTTCAAGAACTTTTCCTTTGTCTTCAGGACGCTGGCTTTCACCGCCTTCTTTTTAGCCGGCATGATTTTCCTCTCGCTATGGGATTCCCAGTTGAAAGGCATCGGCAACCCGATCAAGGACGGCGCCAACGACGCATCACAAAGCCATGTCCCTTAAATTCGTCCATCAAATCATCATCTTCGCCGGGATCAGCATCTCGCTGATTTTCGCCTGGTTTTGCTTCACCGATCCGAGCACGGCGGGGGACGTCCGCTACGTCGTCGCGGGGATTGGTTCCCTCCTTGCCGCGCTGGCCCTGGTAGGCTACGAAATCCATTTCCTGAAGAGAACCCGGCGATTGATCATCGGATGAATGCCATGAAGACACCGCTTTGTTCCCGTCGCGTCGCGCTAATCGCGTGGACCGGCCTGCTCGTCCTCGTTTCCGACACCGGCGCCATGGCCTGCGCGGCCTGTTATGGCGACACCTCCGGCAGCAGGATGGGCGATGCCGCCGCCGTGGGGATTTTCGCCATGGTCGTCATCATGTTCCTCATGCTCGGGGCGGTGGCGGCCTTTGGCTGGCATCTCGCCTACCGGGCCAAGCATCCCCTGCCGGATTACCAGGACCTTATGAAAGAAGACGAACCCCAGCCCAAGCCCGGAACTTCCCCATGACCTTCGCCATTCTCATGGAGTCTCTCGGCATCGTGCCGAATGCCTCGCTGCACGGCTACGCCATCGACAGCATGCTCGAAATGCTGCACTGGTTCATGCTCATCCTCTTCGTCGGCTGGGGTTCGTTTTATGCCTACACGCTGTGGCGCTTCCAGCGGAGGAAACATCCCAAGGCGAATTATGTCGGCACGACCAGCCACCTGCCCACCAAGCTGGAAGGCGGCGTGCTCGTCCTGGAAATCGTGCTTTTGATGGCTTTCGCCGCGCCGATTTGGGCCAACCGCGTGGCCCAGTTCCCCACCGGCCCGGACGTGATCCACCTGCGCGCCGTGGGCCAGCAATTCCTCTGGAACTTCCAGTACGCGGGGCCGGACGGCAAGTTTGGCCACCGCGACATCAAGCTCGTCAGCGCGTCCAATCAGCTCGGCCTTGACCGCGGCGATCCGGATGCCGCCGACGACCTCGTCGCGATGAACGAAATGCACCTTCCCGTCAACACGCCCTGCATCGTCGACGTCATGTCCAAGGACGTCATTCACGACTTCTGCATCCCCAACATGCGCGTCGCGCAGGATGCCATCCCCGGCACGGTCATTCCGTTGTGGTTCATCCCGATCAAGACCGGCACCTACGAAATCGTTTGCGCCCAACTCTGCGGCAACGGCCATTCGGCGATGAAGGGCACGCTCGTGGTCGAAAGCGAAGCCGCTTACAAAAAGTGGTTCGATGAAACGGCCAAGCTCAGCGGCGCCAAGGTCGTCGAGGGCGAGCCGGTTGCGCCCGCGCCGTCGTCCGCCTCCAGCCTCGTCGCGAGTCATTAGAATTCATTGTGGCTGTCCAACAGGCGGCTTGCGAGAGTTGCGCCGCGCGGCCAGAATTGACGTTATGACTGGCGAAAAGCAAGCTTGGGCCGATTCTTTCAGGATGTCCGGCGATCTGGAATCCATTGGAAATTATCCCCTCGTGGAGATGAATGGGACTTTGGCCTCGCCCAAGGCCCGGGGACGCCGTTATCCGATGCGGCTGCTCCGGTATTGGTTCATGTATCAGTTTTTGCGCAGGGAACGCTTGCGCCGCCAATCTCCACTGGCGATTTGTGAGATGGGAATCGGCAGCGGACAGATGCGCTTTTTCATGAACACCCTTTCCCGATCGCCGGCCCCGAGTGCCGGGAAGCCGATGGTGTCGCGATGGGTGGGGGTCGATTGTTGCACGGCTGATGATCGCCTGAGGGACCTTGGCTATGATGCGTTGATCGAGGCTGATTTTGAAAAGTCCGATTTTGGGTTTGTCAGCGATTACGACGCGATCATCCTGCTTCACGTTTTGGAGCATCTTTCCAATCCGGAGGAGGTTGTCGCGAAGGTCGCCGCGAGGATGAAGCCCGGCGGCATCTTGATCGGCGGGTTCCCTTCCGTGCCGCACTTCTGTGTCCGACTGCGGGAACCCGCGATTCGAAAGACGGCGGGCGCTCATGGCCATGTCAGTGTGTTCTCCGCGCGCCGCACACGCCAAATGGCGCGCGCGTGCGGTTTGGACGTCGAGTTTCTCAGCGGCGCCTTTTGCGTGCGTTCCTCCGGATCGCTTCTGGAAGACCATGCTTTATGGATGCGTTTCAATCTCATATTCGGGTCTTTGTTTCCAAGCTGGCCCGGCGAGATCTATTGGGTCATGCGCAAGCCATGAGGCTGTCCGGGCCACCCGATGGCTGGCGATTGGCGCCGATAGCGTTGGGAAAGGGTATCATCCATTTCGTGCCGGCGTGAGGAGGCGGCTGCCAAAGACGACAAAAGCCCCAGGGAAGGATCCCCAGGGCTTTTCTTCGTCGCGACGCGGAAGCTCGGCGCGATTTACGATTTCGGCAGGAGCGCGTTGACGGCGCTGTAATCGACAAATTGGAGGAATTCATCGATGTAGCCGGCGCGGGCCGTATAGAAGTCGGCGTAGTAGGCGTGCTCGTAAACATCGAGCCCGAGCACCGGGGTGACGCCCCAGATCGGGTAGGTGTTCTGCGCGTCGCCGATATAGTTGAACAGCTTGCCGGTCTCGTGGTCGATGCCGGTCCAGGCCCACCCGCGCGCGGCGATGCCGGTCGCTTTCAGATCCTTCTTGTAATTCTCGAAGGAACCGAAGTCGCGATCGACCAAATGGGCGAACTTGCCGCTGATCTTTCCGTCGCCGCCGAGGATGCTGAAGTAGAGTTCGTGGTTCTTCAGTCCGCCGAGGGCGAAGGTGAGATCGACCTTGATGTCGCGAAGCTTCGAGGAGATCTGGTTGGCCACGGCGGGATCGGCGGGATCGGGCGTGCCGAGCTTTTCGACGGCTTCGAGCAGGGCGTTGGATTTGTTGACGTAGCCGGTGTAGAGCTTGAGATGCTCTTCGTGGGTTTTGTCGGAGATTTTGCCGGTCTTGCCCTTCACCTTGGCGAGGAGGGCGGCTTGTTTGTTTTCGTATTTATGGGCCATATGATTTTCTGGTTAAGGTTCAACTCATAGCGTAAGGGCCGGGAGGCGTCCGTCAAATGCTCAATCCCGATGATTTCTGGAGTCAGGCGCTTGCCAAAGTCGCCGCCTTCGGCTGGAGGCGCGGTTCGTTTTGCAAAATCTCGTCCAGGCCGGGCCACCGGGTTTCGTCGATCTGGTTGAACGTGCGCAGGTAAACGCCGACAATCCGCGGATCGAATTGCTCGAGCAGGAGATCGACGCCCTTCTTGAGCGTGGCGGCGTCCGGCTGGGGCGGGAAGCTGTCCGCGCAGCCATTGTGCCGTGTTCGATGCCGAGGGCGTCGAGCCACGCGCAGAGCATCGGGCGATGGGCCTCGATCAGCCAGGCGGAGAGAATGTTGAAGCTGAGGACTTCCATGTCGGGCCGCGCGAGGATTTGAATCCACGTGGCGTGGCGCTGGGTCTTGGGCATTTCGAGGAGGGTCGGCACGCGGATGCCCATGCGCGGGGCCATGACTTCGACGGCGGTGCGGTAGAGCTTCTTGTTGCCTTTTTGAACCGATAGGAGGATGTCGTTGGCCAGTTCAGGAGGCAGCGTGGGCCAGAGGGTGTGCGTGGGGGAGGGCATAGGGGGGAGAACTTTTTAGACCGAATGAATGAAAAAGGACACGATTTTTATATAAGTCCCATTCGTCGTATTTGTCCCATTTTGTTAAAAGGGAGCCGATGCCGCTGGCCAGAAAACTAACGCGCGAGGACTACGCCGACCCCAGGCCGGCGCGGGTGGCGCGCTTCTTCCTGGGGAAATTTCTCTGTGTCCGGGCGGCGGACGGTTACGCGGAAGGGATGATCATCGAGACCGAGGCCTACGGCGGCCCGAGGGACGCGGCGTGCCACGGCTTCGGCAATCGGCGCACGGCGCGGACGGAAATCATGTTCGCGCCGGGCGGCGTGGCCTATGTCTATTTCTGCTACGGGATGCACCGGCTCTTCAATATCGTGACGGGACCGCAAGATTCGCCCGAGGCGGTGCTGGTGCGCGCGCTGCGGATTACCGCCGGGCACGATTTGGTGCGGAAGCGCCGGGCCGGCGTGCCGGAAAAAGATTGGGCGAGCGGTCCCGGACGCGTCTGCGCGGCGCTTGGCATCGAGATGAGCCATAACCGCCATGATCTCACGGGCGAAACGATCTGGATCGAGGACCGCGGAGTGAAGGTTCCGCCGCGCGAAGTGAAACGGACGCCGCGCATCGGCGTGAATTACGCGGGCGTCTGGGCGCTCAAGCCGTGGCGGTTTGTGTGGGAGGCAAAGTAAAATATCCTTTTGTCATCCTGAGCTTGTCGAAGGATCAGTTTTGATTTTCGGAGAGAAGGGAGAAGGCAGACTGAACTGATCCTTCGACAAGCTCAGGATGACGGATTTCCTTGAGACGGCGCTTTGTAATGGTCTCAACTAAATCTAAAAAGGCTGCGCACGGAAATATCCTCGTCGATCTCTTCCCAATGAATGCCGACTCCACCGGAGATAAGCCGCCAGTTCTTTCTTTGCGCGGGTGTAGCGGAGGAAAGCCGGGGAGACCAAGCCAGCGGAACCGAGATGATGCGTCCGTCGGATAAAGTCACTTGGAGCGCGTCGTCGGTGCAAAGCACATCGGTAGCGTCAGGATCAACCGTTAAGATCGAAATGCTCATTCCTTACCTCGGCACCTCGACGGACGCGAGGAGCTGGTCGATCACCTGCTCCACGGTCGTGCCCTCGATTTCCGTTTCCGCTTTGCGCACGAGACGATGGCGCAGGACCGGGTAAGCCAGCTCCTTGATGTCGTCGGGAGTGATGAACGCGCGCTCGCGCAACGAGGCCAGCACCCGCGCCGCCTTGATCCAGCCGCGGCCCGCGCGCGGACTCGCCCCGAGCGCCAGGAGCGGACTTTGCCGCGAGGCGGTGAGCAGGCGCAGGGTGTAATCGTAAATGGTCTGGTCGATGGTCACCGCTTCGATCTCGCGCCGGATGACCGCGAAATCGGCGGCGGTGGCCCTGGGCTGGATGACGTCCTCGACCTTGCTGGAAAAAGGACTGCTTTGGAGCAGGGTCAGCTCGTCGGCGGGGGTCGGATAATCGACCTTGATCTTGAAGAGAAAGCGGTCGGTCTGCGCCTCGGGCAGGGGAAACGTGCCCTCGTACTCGATCGGATTTTGCGTGGCGATGACGAAAAAATGCTCCGGCAGCGGACGCAGAATGCCATCGACCGTCGCTTGGTGTTCCTCCATCGCCTCCAGCAGGGCCGACTGGGTTTTCGGCGGCGTGCGGTTGATCTCGTCCGCGAGCAGGATGTCGCAAAAGATCGGGCCGGGCAGGAATTTGAAGGTGTGCGTGTCGGGCTGGAAGACGTTCGTGCCGATCAGGTCCGAGGGCATCAGGTCGGGCGTGAACTGGATGCGCTTGAAGCTGACGTGCAGGCTCGCGGCCAGCGCGCGGGCGAAGAGCGTCTTGGCCAGGCCCGGCACGCCTTCGAGGATGACATGGCCGCCGGCGAGCAGCGCGATGAGCGTTTTTTCGATCAACGCTTCCTGGCCGATGATGACTTTTTTGATTTCCTGCCGGATTTCGGCGGCACGGGTTGCGAGAGTCGAGTTCATATGGCTCTGTGGAGTTCTTTTTAGACGGGATTAACAAGATTAACAGGATTGGGAAAAACGGAATTAATACCAATTCTAAATTGAATTTAGTCTAAACAATCCGTCATCCTGAGCTTGTCGAAGGATCAGTTCGGAGGGGTTTTACCGAGGCGGAACTGATCCCTCGACAAGCTCGGGATGACCGAAAGCTAAAGACCAAATTCCATTGAGAAATGGTATAAGACAGGAGGAACATGAAGGACATGAGAAGGTCAAGGCTTGGTTTCTCGATGAATGCCCTCCTCAAAAATCGTGTTAATCTTGTTAATCCCGTCCAAAAAAATCCCCCTCATCGTTCCTCATGTTCCTCCTGTCTAAATTCCGTTTTATTCATGCCATGGCGGATTTGATTTCGATGAGGTCCTTGGCCACGCGGAGCCAGCCCGAGGGTGGCAGGCCGTCCATATACTCACGGGAATCAAAGCGCTGCGCCAGTTTTTTCCACTTGGGCAGATGCGGGTGGGCCTGTTGCAGCCGCGAGGCGATCAGCTCATGCGGGGCCGTCGGGGGGAGATTGAGCCGGTGCAGCACGCGCTGGTGCGTTTCGACAAAGAGATATCTGATCGTGTCGTTGCGCAGGTCGGCCCGCAGGTAAAGATCGGCGATGGAGTCGACAAATTCGAGCGTCGAGCGTCCCGTTTCGGGCTGGAGCGGAACCACGGGGCCGAACCGGACGAGGGAACTTCCAAGGAAGGCGAGCGCGCCGAGGAGCGCCAGCATTCCGGCAAAGCGGACTCCCGGATGGCCGAGGAGCCGGACCATGGCGTAGATGGCGGAAAATCCGTGATGGCTTTCCTCGAAGAAAAGATGGCGCGGCGGCTGCCCTCCCGGCGCAAGCAGCTGGAGGACGATCGCGAGGTTGTCGCCCCTGACCAGGAATGAATTGCCGAGCAACCGGTCGGAAGCGCCGCAGATGACGTGGCCGGCGCCGCGCGGCACGTCGATGAGGTACGGGTCGCCGTGGTCCTGCCAGAGGATTTTCGCGTTCGCCGGAAAGGTGATGGGCAGGGGCGCGGAGCGTGGCAGGACCATCCTGCCGGCCTGGTTCGCGCCGATGGCGGGTTGAATCTCCATCGCCTGTTCGGTTTCCCGTTCGAACGGCTGCAGAAAATTGGATACGGAAACCCTCCTTTCGGGGAGCGTGAAGCCGATTTGCCGGAGAAACGTCCGGGTATCGTCCCACTCCTCCAAGGCGCCGAGCAGCAGGAGCGTGTTGCCTTTTTTCACCCAGTCATCGAGCAAGTCCTCCTCCTGCACGGTGAAGTTGACGCTCGATCCCAGGCGCGAGCGGGTGATGATCAAAACATTGCCCGTGCCGTAGTTCGACAGGCGTCCGAGCGGTTCGCGCCACCGTTCGACCGGCCACTTCAGCTCCTGCAGCGTTTGAAATAGCGCCATGTTTCCGGCCCCGACGGGGTTGAAGCTCGAAGGCAGCCAGGTGTCATGCTGCGCGCGCCGCGGCGAGCGGTTGATGAAGGCCAGCAGTACCACGATGGAGAGGACCACCAGCAGCACCCGGATGTAGACGACATTTCTGTTCTTCATGACGCATCCTTTTGAACCAGGGGGCCTGTTCCCTTCACGTCCAGATGCAGCAAGAGGGCGGCTTCCTCCATCTGCGCGCGAAAAAAAGCCCAGTCGGATTCGCGGATCGATAGGCGTCCATAGATGAACCGGTCGTAGGCGTCGACCATGCCGGCGAGCAGCGCGAGCGCGGACGAGGGGAGCGTCTGGGCGCGCAGTTGCGCCAGGTACTCGCGGTTCGTGCGGGTGCGGTCCGCTTCGACCAGATGACCATGTTCCAGGCGGGAAAGAAATTGTCTCCACGCGGCAAGCCAGGCCGTGTGCCAGTCTCCGGCCCGGATGGCCTGGCGGATCTCCTCGTCATAAAATTCGGGGGGACGAAATGCTTTTTGACCTGGAACCCCGGCGGCCGGTTCCGGTTCCATCCCGGCGCGGCGACGGGTGAGACGCACCATGATGTAGAAAAGGACCGCGATCGAGAATGTCACGAGAAGGGTCATCAGGAGCGACTCGACCGCGGGCATCCGGTTGGAGTATTTGAATTCGCCAATCGTGGCGCCAAGACGCTTGAACCACTGGGTGAGCCAGTCCTCGAAGCGGGTGTCGATGGCGGTCTCGTCGGTTTCCTGGAACTGGGGCCGGGCCAGCACCTGGCGATAGTGTTCGCCCACCCGCGCGGGGTCGGTGATCGGCGCGGTGGAGGCGCTGTCATCGGCGTGGAGGGTCATCATCGCGAGCAGCAAGAGGGCTGCGAAAATGATGCAGTTGTAGCGGCGGTCTATGACCGCCGACGATTTGACGAGTCGGGTGGTAAAAGGTCGGCGGTCATAGACCGCTGCAAGCGAGGAATCGCAACCCTGAAAGGGTTGCAAGCATATAGCCCAGGGTTGCGGCGCAGCCGCTACCCTGGGTGGGCAGGCAAACGTCTTCAACCCTGTAAGGGTTGAAGCAGAGGCGCCGAGTGTGTGAGATAAATTTGCTTCAACCCTTTCAGGGTTGGACGTTTCGGGATTTACCCAGGGTAGGCGCTGCTGCGCCAACCCTGGGCTGTATGATTCCAACCCCGTTGGGGTTGGGGAAGAAGGTCGGCGGTCATAGACCGCCGCTACATACTGAACTTTACTCGCTTTCACCTGCGATCCTCCATTTGTCCGGCCATGAATTCGAGGTCAAATCCTTCCCGGCGGATGCGAATATCGTAATAGAACAACGTTGTTGCGATCGAGTAGAGCGGCAAAATGAGCGAGCCGGCGAGGAAGGTCAGAATCTGGCTCAGGATCATGATGGAATCGGGCGGCGGCGAGATTTGTCCGCTGGAGCCATGCCGCATGACCTCGCCGATCTGGTGGAGGGTCAGCGGCAGCGACGTCAGGGAAAGAATCAGCAGCTCGATGATAAAGAGCGGCAGCAGCAGAAAACTCAGCCGCATCTCGCCCCAATAAAGAATGCCCAACCCCGGATCGTACCGGACGAGGGTGGCGGAGCGCTTGATGGCGTTCCATCCCGAGCGTCCTTCGAGCGCCAGGGCGGGAACGGTGATCATCAGCCGCATGAAGACGACCAGCACCGGGGCGAGCGAGGCGACAAGCAAAAGGAGGGCCGCGCTCCCGAAGGCGAGAAGCGGAAAAAAGGTCTGCGGCGGATGAAAAAGCGCATAGAAGTAGATGGCGGCGAAGGCGAGCGCGGGAAATAAAAAGGAGAGCCCGATCAGGAGCCGGTTGAGGACGCAGGTCCAGATCGAGGAGAGGACACAGGCGTTGAATTTGCGCAGGCTTTCCTTGACCGAGGGAATTTCGCCGAGGCAGGCGTCCGCGATGTAAAAGGTGATCACCACTTTAAAACAAAAGACGATGACCTGTGCGACCAGGGTGATGGCCGTGAGCACTCCCATCTTGGTGAAGAACGACGCGGGATTTTCCAGCAGCTCATATTGCGTCGGGTTGAGTTGGAGGGCCGTGACCAGGATTTGGCCGAGGAGCGGCGCGGCCTGGCATAGCAGGGCCAGGAGAAGGAACCCGGCGAAGTGGGCGCGATAGAGGGCGAATCCGCGGTCGATCAGTTCGCTGGTCGTCAGCGGACGCAGATCGACCTGGGCCGCGGGCGCGGCTTCGGTAAAAGCAGGCGGCGCCACTGGGGAAAAAGGGACGTCGGCCATGGGATATTAATAATCGTCATCCCGAGCCTTCGGCAAGCTCAGGACTAAAGGCCAGGGCCCGCAGGTGCATTTTCCTTCCACCTTTTTCGTTCTCCCTTCTACCCTTCCCCCATGCCCGTGATCTTCGGCCTCGACCCCTCGCTGCGCGGCACCGGCTATGGCATCATCGCGGTCGAGGGCCGCACGACGCGCGCGCTGGCGTATGGAGTGATTAAGAATCCCGACAAGATCGTGCCTTCGCGCTGCCTCGTCGCGATTCACCGGCGGATCACCGATCTTCTCCAGCAATACAAGCCCGATGCCGCCGCGGTCGAGGGCATCATTTATCTCCAGAATTATCAGACCGCGATCACGCTCGGTTCCGCGCGCGGGGCGGCGTTGCTCGCCCTCGCCGAGGCCGGGCTGCCGATTTACGAATACGCGCCGCGCCGCGTGAAAGCCGCCGCGACGGGGCGGGGCGGAGCGCAAAAAGGGCAGGTGGCGTTCATGATGCGGGCGATGCTGGGCCTGACGGAAAATCCGCCGCCCGATGCCGCCGACGCGCTGGCGATTGCCCTCACTCACGCGCAGAACACGGGCGTCCGCGCGAAGCCGAAGGAGATTTGATGCCGGTGAAACCCGCGTGTCAAAATTGCGTCTTAGAGCTTATCCGTAAATAAGGCATGGCCGCACCGGGAGGGCCTTGGCGTGGTGGCGCGGAGTCGAGTGAGGAGCATAGCCGCAGCTACGTGACGAGCGAGCGACAAAGCCACCACGCCAAGGAACCCCGGCCCGGAGGGTTGCGTCCATTTTGGCCTCCGGCTTCGTTGCTCGTCGGTCACAGACCTTCGGGTATGCTCCCTCCTCACGCCTCGCCAGAGGCCAAAATGAACAGCAATGCGGCTCATGTCTTATTTACGGATAAGCTCTTAAGCGCCAACGCGGCGGCCTGACCGGAGCCCAAGGCAACCCTCGATTAGCGCCGGCTTGATCGGGAGGATGAGTGGAAGAACCGTCGTTTCAGACGGCTCTCCCCTGACCGATCACGGTTGACGCGGGAAGGAGAGTCTGGGAGGACTTAGAGGGGATTCTTATGATTCGCTATCTATCGCAGTTATTCAATGGCGACGGGGGGATTGGCGGCTGGATTCAGTTGGCCTTCGTGCTGGCGGTATTTGTCTTTCAGGTTTGGATGTTCGTCGATGCGCTCCGGCGCGGGGAATACATCTGGGCCGTGATCATCTTCCTGTTTTCGGGCTTCAGCGCGCTCCTCTATTTCTTCCTGGTTTACCGGGCCTCGGGCGGGGGCAATCCCATGGCCGGTTTCGAGCTGCCCGGCGCGGCGGACCGACGGCAAATCAAGCGGCTTCAGGCCGACATCCATCACCTCGACAAGCCGCACCATCACCTGCAACTGGCCGACATCTATTTCAGCCAGGGCAAGCTCGACCAGGCCGAAGCGAGTTACCGCGCGGCTTACGAGCGCGACCCGAAGGACGACGAAATCCGCGCCCATCTCGGCAATTGCCTGGCCCGCCGCGGCAAGCCTCGGGAGGCGCTGCCCCTGCTCGAAGCCGTCTGCGCGCAAAATCCCAAGCACGACTACGGCTATACCCTGATGACCCTGGCCGAGACGCAGGCCGCGACGGGGCAGATCGACGCGGCGCTGGCGACGTGGCGGCAGGTGTTGAGTCTTTACGGCTATCCGCGGGCGCGGGTGCAGTACGCCAGCCTGCTCATCCAGCGGAAGGACTATGCCGAAGCGCGCAAGAGCCTGGAGGAAGTCATTCACGACGCGCCCTACGTGACCAAGTTCCAGCGCAAGCGCGAGGCGGTCTGGTTCAACCGCGCGAAGGCGGCGCTACGGTCGATACCGGGTGGTTAAAGAGAGGGAGAGGCAGGCCTTGACATGATACGATATATCGATAAATATCAATTTATGAATATAAGAAAGGCCGCCATCGCCTTCAAGGCCCTGGCGCATCCGCACCGGCTCGCGATTTTTCTCCGTCTCTCGGGCTGCTGCCAGAGGCACGGTTACGATGCCGAAGAGTGTTCCCGATTGTGCGTGGGCGAATTGGGGAAGGGGCTTGGGATCGGCCAGCCCACCTTGTCGCATCATCTCAAGGAACTGACCCGGGCCGGGTTGATTCGCACCTGCAAATGCGGGCAGAACACCGAATGCTGGGTGGCCGAAACGACCCTCGACGAGCTTGCCCAGTTTTTCCTGAAAGCCAAAAAAGCCTCCGCGTAAAATCTCCATGGCCACGCAACCCTTCAAAATCCTGTTCCTATGCACCGGCAATTCGGCCCGTTCCATACTCGGCGAGTATCTCATTCGCCGCCTTGCCCCGGGCCGTTTTGAATCCCACAGCGCGGGCGCCAAACCCACGGGCAGGATCAACCCGCTGGTTTTGCGCGTGCTCCAAGAGCACTACAAAATCGATGCTTCCGGCGCCCGCAGCAAATCATGGACTGAGTTCAAGGATGTGCGCTTCGATTTTGTCATCACCGTTTGTGATAACGCCCGGGAAAGCTGTCCCATTTGGCCGGGCCAGCCCATTATCGCCCACTGGGGTTCCCCCGATCCAGCCGCGTTTGAAGGCAGTGAAGAGGAGAAATTGCAAAAGACCTGGCAGGTGGCCATGCAAATTCAGCGCCGGCTCGACCTTTTCTGCTCGCTTCCCCTGGAGAAAATGGACCGGCTGAAGCTGGCCCATGCGGTGGGGGACATCGGTCGCGGAGAGTAAAGCGCATGACCAAACCCGCCCTCCTCAACCCAACGCATTTGGACCAGTCCATGGCGGCGCCCGCCAAACGACTCGACTTTTTTGAGCGCTATCTTTCGCTCTGGGTGCTCGCCTGCATGGTGGTGGGGATAGTTCTCGGGAAAGTATTCCCCGATCTCACAAGCCAGGTCAGCAAGTTTCAGTTCGGCGAGGGATCCCAGGTCAACGTCGCCATTGCGGTGCTGATCTGGCTCATGATTTATCCCATGATGCTGAAGATCGATTTCGGCGGCCTCAAGGGCGTGGCGCGAAAGCCCAAAGGCCTCTTGATCACCCTCTTTGTCAATTGGCTGGTCAAACCGTTCAGCATGGCCCTCCTGGGGTGGATATTCATTCACGCCATCTTTTCCTCATGGCTGGGGTGGATCGAACCCGGCGCCGCCAAAAATTACATTGCCGGATTGATTATTCTCGCGGCGGCCCCCTGCACGGCCATGGTGTTTGTGTGGAGCTACCTGACCGACGGCGATGGCCCCTATACGCTGGCGCAGGTGGCCATTAACGACCTCATCATGATCTTTGCCTTTGCGCCGATCGTGATGTTTCTGGTGGGAGTCAGCGGGGTTCACATTCCGGGGGAATTGTTGCTGATCTCGGTCGTGGTCTTCATCGTGATTCCCTTGTCGGCGGGCTGGCTCAGTCGCGCGCTCATCATCAAGGCCAGGGGACGCGAGTGGTTTGAAGCCCATTTTCTGCCAAAATTCCGGCCGATCACGATCCTGGCCCTTTTGGCCACCCTGGTCCTGATTTTCGCGTTCCAGGCCGAAAACATTCTGACGAAGTGGCCGGTCGTCCTTCTCTTGGCCGTGCCGATCGTGATCCAGGTCTATTTCAATTCCGCCCTGACCTATGGCCTCATGCGTCACTTTAAAGTCCCGCACAACATCGCCACGCCGGGATCCCTGATTGGCGCAAGCAACTTTTTCGAACTTGCGGTGGCCGTCGCGATCACGCTCTTTGGTCCCACCAGCCCGGCGGCATTGGCGACCGTCGTGGGCGTCCTGGTCGAGGTCCCGGTGATGCTTTCCGTGTGCCGTCTTTGCATCCAATCCCGCCCCTGGTATCTGGCCGGCAGCGTCGTGGGCGCTCAATAGCAGCGTGAGATCGCCCCGATCGCTGGGGGTCTCTTGGGCGGCGGGATTTATCTCACCTTTTTTCGGCCCCACTACGAATCAAGTCAGGATTAATCTCGGCTGGCGCTTGGGCCGGCTTTGGGGCAAAAAAACCGACAGAGACGGATGGATGAATTGACATCCATTTCGCATCCGTTATGCTTTTCACGTGGCCACGATTACTCTGAAAAACGTCCCGAAATCGCTGCACGCGAAGTTGACGAAGCGCGCGGAGATCCATAAACGCTCGCTGAATCAGGAAGCCATCGCTTGTTTGGAGGAAACGCTGCAAACAAGCCAGCCGGTGCCGGGCCATGTTTGGGAGGAACGGTTCCAGAAGGTCCGCGATGCGATCCATGTGCCTCCGCTGACGGACGATTTCCTGGAGTGGGCGATCAGCCACGGCCGCGCATGATCGTGGCCGATGTCAACCTGATAGCCTACCTGTTAATTCCGGGTGAGCACACCAAGGAAGCCAGTTCCGTTTTGCGAAAAGACGCCGTGTGGACGTTGCCCTATCTCTGGCGCTCTGAATTTCGGAATATCCTCGCCATGCACATCCAGCATCGGGGCATGAGCTTGAGCGAAGCTTCCCTGATCTGGGACAGCGCGGCATCCCTGGCGCGGCATCGCGAATATTCGGTGGACTCGCAGGCGGTTCTGAGTCTGGTGGCACGGCGGCCAATGACGGCATACGATGCAGAATACGTGGCTTTGGCCTATCATCTGGGCGTGCCCCTCGTTACTTTCGACCGAAAACTGCAGGCCGCCGCGCCAGATGCCGCAATTTCGGTGGAAGCATTCCTTCGGAGAGAACGGAAATAAGGCTTGTGACCGGATTGGTGTGACGATCAATCTTCGCTGGCGCTTGGGCCGACTTTTGGGCAACTTGATACGGCATGCGCAGACTTTTCAACCTGATTTTTCAGCTCATCGCAGCGGCTCTCATCATTTTTCTCTTCACGGCCCTGTGGATCGTTTTCGACGGCCTGACCGACCTGGGAAACAAGGCGGATGTGGTTCTGGTGACCGGCCATGCGGAGCTTGCGGAGAGCAAGGCTGAGCAAGCCCGGCGGGACCGCGTGGTCAAACTCTATAATGACGGGGAATTTCCTTTCATTATCGTGAGCGGGTCCACGAGCCGCAGCACTACTACCATTAACGGGGGAACGGGCGTCTTCACCTACGATGAACCGGCCGCCATGGCAAAGTATTTGGAAAGCCAAGGGATTCCTTCAAACGTGATCATTGAAGATCACCGGGCGGAGACCACGCAGGATGTGGCCCGCGATGTGGCCCATATCATGAAGGCGCATCGGTTTAAATCCGTCATGATCGTCACCGATTATTATCAGGTGACGCGCATGAAGCTGGAGCTGCATCACGAAGGGATCGCGGAAATCCAAAAGGCCCATGTCGGGAGGCTGCGCAAGGAAGACGCCCTCGGGATCGGACGCGAGGTTGTTGCGCTTTACGTTTACATCGGCAAAACTTATCTTCTCCCAACCGCGGAGAAGATCAAGAAAGAGGCCGAGGTCGGGGTCGACAAAGCCAAGGCCGACGCGGAGAAGGCCAAGCAAAAGGTTGACAAAGGCCTCAACGGCCTGGCCAAGTGACACCGCCATGCAGTGTAACCGCCGCTGTGAGGCGGCGGACGCCCGAGGAAAATCTCCGCGCTCTCACGAGCGCGGTTACGGGGCGGAATCCTTTCGGCGTGACCCGCTCCGACTTTTCGGACAGCCTCTAGCGCATGTCTGCCGAGGTGTATTCTTCCAATAGCCCCGGTTCGGGCAGCCAGAGACAGTCCCAGGGATTCGGGCCGGATTCCGGGCCCGGCGGCATCGCGCGCCAGATTCAAAAGACCCTCGGCTCCCTGTCCCTGGAGCAGCTCGACCGCATTTTTTCCATGGCGGAAGAATTGCGCGAGGAGGAGGGCGCTTATCTGACGCCCCGGGAAATCACGCGGCAGGAGGGGCGCTCCGCGGAGGGATTTGATCTGATGCCGCTGGTGGTCGGCGGCGAGGAATGGGCGCGAATCGAGGCGGCCCTGATCCAGCGCGTGCGGGCCTGGAATCTTTTCCTGCGCGATATTTATAGCGGTCAGGAAATTTTAAAGGCGGGCGTGGTCCCTTACGAAATCGTTTATGCCGATCCCAATTTTCACCGGGGTTGCGCCCGGCTTCCCGGCGTCACGGCGAGTTATCTCCAACTCACCGCCTTCGATCTTCAGCAGGATGCGCGCGGGCAATGGCTGGTGGTGGAGGACCATCTCGGCGTGGCCGACGGGGCCAGTTACGCGCTGAAGAAACGGCAGATCCTGCGGCAGATCGCCCCCCGATTGTTCGACGGCCTGGAAATTCTGCCGATCGAGGATTTTGCCGCGCAGGTGCTCGACGTGTTGCGGGAGCTGGTGCGGATTCCCGACGGCGGCGCGCGGGGCGTTCTCCTGGCCCAGGGCAGCAGCGACGAGTATTATCTCGATGACGCGGCGCTGGCGCGGCAGATGGGCGTTCCCATCGTGCAGGGAAATGATCTCGTGGTGCTTGACAGCCGCCTCTACCTCAAGACCATCGCGGGGATCGAACCGGTCGACGTGGTCCTGCGGCGGATGACGACTGCCCTGCTCGATCCGGTCGTCTTCGACGCGGGCAGCCGCTACGGCGTTCCGGGCCTGCTCTCCTGCGTGCGCAAGGGTTCGCTGGCGGTGGCCAACGGGCTCGGCTCGGACCTGGCGAACAATCGCGCGCTGGCCGCCTATCTTTCGGTGATCACCGAATATTATTTGGGAGAGAAGCCGCTCCTCGCGTCGCCGCACGTGCTGGAAATGCGCGATGTCGATGTCCGGGAAGAGGTCGCCGACCACCGGGATGACTACGTGATCCGGCATGCCTGGAAGCGGACCCCCGCCCACGAATGGGTGGCGCGGCACATGCCGGCCCATGACTGGAACCGATTCTGGGAGGAGATCGAGGCGGCCCCGAGCGAGTACGTGGCGCACAAGCTGCCGGCCCAGGCCGCGCACCCCTGCTGGACGCCCGGCGGCTCGCGCCCGCTGCCGGCGACCCTGCGCGCCTATGCCCTGGGCCAGGAACGGATTTCGCCCTGCGCCCTGGCCTGGACGGGGTCGGCGGCGACCCTGGCGAGCTCGATTCAGACGACGGACCGCGTCAAGGATGTCTGGATTTTGCGCACCGTCCCGGCGGCCCCCGCGGTCGTGCACGCCCAGGCGGAAGAAGCGCCCAAACGTTTGCGGCTCACCAGCCGCGTGGCGGAATCGTTGTTCTGGATGGGCCGTTACGCGGAACGGGCGGAGGTGACCGCGCGGATGTTGCGCATCGTCCAGATGCAGGCCTGGCCGCTGACGGAAAGCCCGACGGCGCGGCAGCGCCGGCCCCTCTGGGCGGCCATGGCGGCCATCAGCGGGCACCGGGCCGATTTCTTCGTGAAACCGGGACGCGACGCCGTGCCGCCTCGGGAGGTTCCGTTTTACTTCCTGCTCGACCGGCGCAACGGCGGATCGGTCCTTTCGTATCTGCTGTCGTGCCGGCAAAACGCGGAGAATATCCGCGAACATCTTCCGCCCGAAGTCTGGTCGGTCCTCAACCATCTTTACCTCCAGGTCGCGTTGAACGCCGACCAGAGCACGACGCAGCGGGTGCGGATGGTGATGGAAGACCGGACGCTGCATCAGGAGATCCTCATGCAGCTCGACGAACTCACCGGCGCCCTGGAGAAGCACATGCTGCATAACGATGCGTGGCATTTCTGGCAGCTCGGGGTCTATGCCGAGCGCGGCCTGCTGACGATCCAGACGCTGAAGCAGGTGCTGGCTCCCGAGGTGGGCGGCGTGTCGGTGATCGGTCCCGTGGGCAGCACGATCCTCGATCTGCTTCTGCAAATGCTGGCCGGGCAGTACGCCTACCGCAGTCTCTACCACGCGCGGCCGGTGGCGGCGCGGGTGGCGCGGTTGCTCCTGCAAGATCCGGATTTTCCCCGTTCCGCGCTTTTTTGCCTCGAGGGGATGCGCCGCGCCCTGACCGCCACGCTGGGAGACCGTCCCGCCAAGGGGTCCGATACGCCGCTCAAGCATTGTGGCCGCGTGATGACGGAACTGAACTTCATTGAAATGGCCGCTTATTTTCCGCCCGCGGTTGGGAATGGCTCCTCCTCATCGGGCGACGACGATCTTTCGGATATGCCCACGCCCGACTTTCCGAGGAAGCTGACCGGGCTGACAGAACTGCTCCTCGACTTCAACGTGCTGATCTCGGATCATTACCTCGACCATCAGGTGATGTTCCGCGAGGCGGAGCTTTTTGACCTGGCGCATTAGGCCCTGTTAACACTAACGCCGGTTGTCTGCGGCGATCCCAAGTCCCGCAAGGGACGGCTGAGAGTAGCCCGGCGATTTATCGCCGGGTCTCCCGCGAGAGGGCGAGGCGTCCCATCGGGACGCCTGAACGTATTTCGCGCTCATCTTCGTTCAGCCGTCCCGATGGGACGGGTCGTTTATTTTACGACTACCCGGCGATAAATCGCCGGGCTACTTTCGGATGTCCCTCTGGGACAGATTCCGCCTAGTGTTAACAGGCCTTGGAACTCAGAGCAAAACCAGACACGGGTCGCCCGGGCAGGGGCAGATGCGGCGACCGGGTGGCGGCTCGCGTTTGAGTTGCCGCCCTGTCATTTTTAAGCGGGCGCTGAAGCAGATGGGTGCTATATCTCGTTGCATGATTTCATGCAGCGCGGACAAGTCGGGGCAAGTACTGGCCGTAAGTTACAGTCAGCACGTCGGAGTCGAGGACATGAGGGCCTGTTTGGGGACAGTCCGAGACCTCATCGACCACCTCAAGCCCGGCTTCCTTCTCCTGTCCGACCTGACCAACCTGGAGTCGATGGATGCGGCCTGCGCTCCGGACCTTGGCGCCGTCATGGATCTGTGCCGTGCGAAAGGCATGTCAACCGCGGTGCGGGTGATTCCCGATCCCGGCAAGGACATCGGTTTCGATCTCATTTCCCGCTTTCACCTTTACCCGGAGGTTAAGACGCGGACGCATGAGAATCTGGCGGAGGCGATAAAAAGTTTGCTCGGCAAGCCCTTGGAGGCGGCCCCGGCGGACCTGGGTTTGAGCTGATACGGCATCTCAGGGCGCCCGGAAATCCTGACACGACCGTGCGCTCTCAGGCCAGCTTGATCTTGAGCAAGGAAAAATCGTCCTCGAATTCCTCGATCCCATGCATGTCGCGCATCCGCTTGACGATGGTCTCGATCGGAGGCTGATTCTCTTCGAGAAACTGGGAGAACTCCTCCCATGACTGCCAGCTTCCATCGGGCCGGGCAATCTCGTAAACGCCGTCGCTGAAGATATAGATCTCGGCCGGCGAGGGAACTTGAATCCGGGCCGATGGATATTTCAGGTCCGGCATCACGCCGATGCCCGGCCCCCGGGTTTGCAAGCGCGATCCCTCGCCCCGGCCGGAAATCAGGACCGCCGCGTGATGGCCGCCGCTGGCATAGGTCAGCGCCCTCGAAGGCTGATGGTAGACGCCGTACCAGATGGTGAAGTATTTGTCGTTGTTGCAGGCCATGGGGAAGGCCCGGTTGAGGCCCTCCAACACGGCGCTCGGATCGTGGAAATCGGTGTCGGCCAGCAATTGGGTGCGGAGAACGTTCAAGACGGAGCTTGCAAGCAGGGCCGAGCCGACGCCATGGCCGGAAACATCGAGCAGATAAACGGCGAAATCTTCGGGATCGAGCCAGTGATAACCGAAGCCGTCCCCTCCGAGTTCCGAAGAGGGGAGGTAACACCAGTGAGTCTCGATCGATCCCGTCAGCGGGCCGGGCAGCAGGCCGCGAACGTAGCCTGCCGCCTCGGCCATCTCGTTTTCCAGGCGAAGATGCGCGGCGGTGAGCAGTTCGGTCTGTTTGAGGATCAACGCAAGAAAATCGACTAGCCGTGGCGGCTGATCCTGCCCGGTGACGACAAACGGGTCGTAGACATATTCGACGGGCCGCGCCAGGCAGAAAATGGCTGCATTTGGGATGGTTGTTTCCGCGGGCAGCAGAAGCGGGGCGGCAGGCAGGCTGTCGAGAAAAGCCGTGATGGGCCGCGTGGAATAGACCTCGATGCCGAACATGTGCCCGAGCCGCTGGAAGAACTGGTTGCGCGAGACCATGCCGCGAAACTTCTTGTTATTCATCACGATGATGCCGGGCAGGGAGCGGTTCCGCTCGAAGAGTTGCGCCACTTCAGAACCGCGAGTGGTGTCGCTCACCCGCACGTCAAAGAACGGCAGGTCGAGCACCGTGGTTTCCTGGGTGGCGGGTGTATTCATGGGACCGTATCGCCGGACGCCGCTACTCGACCGGCGCTCGCAGGGTCCGGTCTGGCTGTGCGAGCCGCTCGGCCGGGACGCGGAGCATGAATTCTTGAAAGGCCAAATCGGTGGTCATGGACTGTCCTTTTGCGGGGAGACCCGAAGGGAGCCCAGCACATGTCTTCGTATGTCCGATTCACGGGAGAAATCGAGCTAGTGGACGATGCGGGAGCATCCTTGTCAAGCAGACAACCAAAAGACACCTGGATTTCACACAAACGCGCGGAGAGGAGCCGTATCGGGTTTCCGCTACGAGCTCGTTTTTGCCTAAAAAAAATCAAATCGCGGGCAATAAGTGCTTTTTCAGGTGACTGATTCCGAAATTGATTTCTAATCTTTCTTATCCTGATTCCAGGGATCGGGAGCCATATGAATCCACGATTGTCTCGGTATTCAATTTGTATCCAAATAGTTCCAGATACTTTTTGTCAGAGACCGTTTTCAAAAAAATGCCGTTTCCAAATAAGTCTTACTCTATTTTGGGATGGCTTGGCGCACAGATTGCTTGTAAGATGGCAGGTGTGCTGGTTACACATCGTTGTTTGGTTTGAGAGGTTCTGGGTTTGTCCATCGTTGACCGAGGCTGTGGTTGGCCGAGGCAACGATGGACAAAGAACCCACCTGGAAAAGCTCACCATTCCATCCATTTTGGCGAGCGACAGGAATGCTGGAAGCCGAAAAGCGTCGTCTTGAAGCGCCTGACTCTGGTAGATTTTCATGCCTCTCGGCGAACGTTGTCCATGACGAATCGTGCATCGAAATCGTGAGGCGCAACAAATTGAAGATAAGCATGTTATAATTTCTTAGAATGTAGCTTCGATGATCTTCAATATCGTTCATACCACCGCTTACGAGTATTCCGCGCCCGCCATCGAGTCCTTTACCGAACTGCGCGTCCGGCCCCGCCAGAACAACCGGCAGATCGTTCACCGTCACGTCACCGAAGTGACGCCCCGCGCGGCCCTGGAAGAATTCACCGACTATTACGACAACGCGGTCGAGTGCCTTTCCGTCCCGTTCCGGCACAAGACCCTGACCGTGACCTCCCGCAGCACGGTGGAGACCCTCCCGCACAAGGATGCCCTGAGCGCCCTGGACCTGTCGGTGAGCGAAGCCGTGCGCCTGAACTGGCCGCATCGCCGCGAGCTGTTCGACTTTCTCATGCCCTCCATGCACGCGCCGATCACGCCGGAATTCGAGGCGCTTTCCAAACAGCAACTGCCGAGCAGCGCCTCCTTTGCCGAATCCATCCTCGGGCTCTGCTCGTACATTTATAAGACGTTCACGTATATGCCCGGCGTGACCGATGTCCGCACGCCGCTGGCCGAAGTGCTCCGCAAGCGGCAGGGGGTGTGCCAGGACTTCGCCCATCTCATGATCGCGCTGATTCGCTGCGCCGGCCTGCCCGCGCGGTATGTCAGCGGCTATCTCGAGACCGAGTCGGTCCGGGGCGCGGGCGGGTTGGTCGGGGCGACCGCCAGCCACGCCTGGGTCGAGGTCTATCTTCCCAACGGCATGTGGGTCGGCCTCGACCCGACCAACGACATGCTCGAAGGCGAGCGCCATGTGCAGATCGGCATCGGCCGCGACTACGGCGACGTGCCGCCCTTGCGCGGCGTGTTCAAAGGCGCCAAGCGCCAGCAGCTCTCCGTCATGGTCACCGTCTCGCGCACCACCGGCGAAATGGTGACCCATTAAGCGACCTCTGCAAAAGGCTCTTTTCAAAAATTCCGTCATTCCGGAGGAATGAGCCGAGAGTAGCCCGGCGATTCATCGCCGGGTTTGTCGGCGAGATAGGGCGCGTCCCGGAGGGACGCTTGACCAGCTTCGCACGAACGAGTCTCATCCGTCCCTCCGGGACGGGCCATTCCCATTTTGGGACGACTCGGCGATGAATCGCCGGGCTACTTTCAGGTGTCCCTCCGGGACTTCAATCCTCTCTCAATCAGACTTTCGCAGAGGTCTCATTAAACACGGTCCCCCCCCAAAAAAAAAACGCGCGGTTTTGGGGTTTGCGGCGTCTATGGAGTTGGAGGCTTCGCCGGGAGGGCCAAACATTTTTTAC
Source organism: uncultured Verrucomicrobiae bacterium (assembly GCA_963702985.1). Lineage (GTDB taxonomy): Bacteria > Verrucomicrobiota > Verrucomicrobiia > Methylacidiphilales > UBA1321 > JABDGH01. Next base: position 1,489,306 of record OY969777.1, on the reverse strand, counting down.
GAATTTTTTCCCGCATCGTGACATTCGCGTCCTGCGATGGGACGATCATGAACGAAACCAGACTCCCCTTTACCTCAAAATTTATGAATAAAATTGCCCTGATTCTCGCCCTGCTCGGTTCGACGGTCCCGGCCCGCTTGATCGCGGCCCCGGCGCTTACCATCTATAATCAAAACTTCGCCGTCGTGCGCGACACCGTGCCGCTCGATCTCAAGGAAGGTGTGAACGACGTGAGCTTTGCCGACACCACGGCGCATCTCGAACCCGATTCAGTCATCCTGCGCGACCCGGCCGGCAAGCTGAAGCTGCAAATCCTCGAGCAGAATTACCGAAACGATCCGGTGTCGCAGGAGTTGCTCCTGTCGCTCTTCGAGGGCAAGACCATCGACTTTTTGGTCAAGGCAACGGACAAGCCCGACCGGACCGTCCAGGGCAAAATCATCCGCAGCGGCTACGTGGCCCATTCGCAAGAGGCGATGCAGCGCTATGGGCAGCAGTATTACCAGGCGCAGGCGGTCATGGTTTCCAGCTCCCAGCCGGTCATCGAGGTGGACGGCAAAATCCAGTTCGGGCTGCCGGGCCAGCCGATCTTCCCGTCGCTCGGGGACGACACGATCCTCAAGCCGGCGCTTTCGTGGAAGCTCAACACCGACGCGCCCGGCAAGCTCGACGCGGAACTCGCCTACATCACCGGCGGCATGAGCTGGGAAGCCGATTACAACGTGATCGCGCCGGAGGACGGCGACCTCATCGACGTCGTCGGCTGGGTGACGATGGACAACCAGAGCGGCAAGACCTTCAACAACGCGAAGATCAAGCTGATGGCCGGAGACGTGAACAAGATTCAGAATCAAAACGGGGCATATCCGGTCGCGAGAATGGCCATGGCGATGGACGCGGCGCAGGCGCAGCCAGCCGTCACCGAAAAAGCCTTCGACGAATATCATCTCTACACGCTGCCGCGCGCGACGACGCTGCGCGACGGCGAGACCAAGCAGGTCGAGTTCATCCACGCTTCGGGCGTGAAGTCGGAGAAGGTCTATGTCTATGACGGGCTGAAGGTTGACTGGAACCAATATGGCGGCTGGAACATGCGGAACATCCGCGAGAACCAGGAGTTCGGCACGGAATCCAACACGAAGGTCGCCGTGATGCGCGAGTTCAAGAATTCCGAGGAGAACCACCTCGGGATGCCGCTGCCGAAGGGCCGCGTCCGGTTCTACAAGCAGGACGACAGGCAGCTTGAGTTCACCGGCGAAAACGTCATCGACCACACGCCCAAGGATGAACTGGTGAAGATTTACACCGGCAACGCCTTCGACCTGGTGGGCGAGCGCAAACGGACCAGTTTCAAGGTCGATAACGGCAACGCCTGGGCCGACGAATCATTCGAGATCAAGCTTCGCAATCACAAGAAGGAGCCGGTCGAAATCCGCGTCGTCGAGCATCTCTACCGCTGGACCAACTGGGAAATCTCGGCGAATACCAATCCCTTCGAGAAGACCAACGCGCAGGAGATCAAGTTTCGCGTTCCGCTCAAGCCCGACGAGGAAAAGATCGTCACCTACAAAGTCCACTATTCGTGGTGATGAGCACTCCGCATCGAATTCTGCGTTACTTCAGGTCGGTGGCCCGGAGTTCGGAGATGACCCATCCTGAAAGGAGTGGAATCACTCAGCCCAGGGTTGCGAGGAACGAGCTACCCTGGGTGAGTCCAATCACCGATCAACCCTGAAAGGGTTGAAGCAGATATGCCCTCCCGGTTGCGCTCGATTCAACCCTTTCAGGGTTGTTTGCCGAGATGGGGTACCCAGGGTAGGCGTTGCTACGCCAACCCTGGGCTGAATGATCACAACCCCGTTGGGGTTGCCGATGTTGCCCTAATTTCATGCCCCGAAATGGAGTTTGTGAGAGAAGAAAATTAAGATTCTTCAATTTGCCATCTTATAAGATTAATAAAAATCACCCTAAAGCAATCATCGAGATAGAAAGTGTGATCTTTAGATCGTTTTTTGATGATTCTATCCGCGTATTCAACTGATACCAATTCCAAATTGATTTTGGTCTAAACAATCGGTCATCCTGAGCTTGTCGAAGGATCAGTTCGGAGGGGTTTTACCGAGGCGGAACTGATCCCTCGACAAGCTCGGGATGACGGAAGGGTAAAGAATAAATGTTATTGAGAAATGGTATGAGTCCGGTGGATAAGGCCCCCTTGAGAGTTTCAGGCTCCGTTTGAGCATTTTTAGACTTTTGCCGGCACGAACTGCTTCACATGATTTGCGTACGATTTCAATTTGGGAAAAAGGAGATTTCCAAATTTCAATTATACCAAGTGCCAAGTTATGGCCAATATGCTGTACAGCGTGACATGCAACGCAGCAGGTAACGAGGTTTCTCCGGCTATTATCATCACCACCTTCGAGGTGATGCATCTGCATGAATTTGAGAGACGCATGGCCGCGGAAACGACAAGTATTTTTGTCTCCTTCCAGAACAGCAGCTCGTATTTTCTTCCACTTGGATTTGACGGGCCGATCAGGAAACCAGTATCTAGGATTTTTGATGCTTGGTCGAAGAGGTAACAAGTTCATAGGGGGTTCCTTAAGGTTTATCGCTTATCCCATCTCCAACTCTTCCTCGAACTTCGTCAGGTTGCGCACGCCCGTGTTGCCGACGATGACGACATCCTCGATGCGCACCCCGCCGACGCCGGGATAGTAGAGGCCCGGCTCGACGGTGATGCTTAGGCCCGCGAAAAGTTTGCCCGCTGCGAAGCGCGGCGATTCGTGCAGGTCGAGGCCGAGCCCGTGGCCAACGCCGTGGAACATCCCGACCCAGCGGCCGTCGCGCTGCTCGGTCGGGTACCCGGCGGTCTTGAAGCGCTCGATCAGCGCCTTTTGCAGCGCCTGCCCGTCGGCCCCGTCGCGCATCTGTTTCATCACCCAGCGCTTGCCCTCCTGCACGGCGGCGTATTGGCGGCGCAGCGCTTCGGAAGCGCGACCGCGCACGACCGTCCGCGTCAGATCGCCGTAATAATAATTACCGGCGTGCCGGGGAAAAATATCGAGCACGATGGCCTCGTTGGCGCGTAGCGGGCCATGGCCGCGCTCGTGCGGATCGCATCCCTGAATGCCTCCCGCGACGATGGTATTGGCCGGCACGCCCCCGGCGTGGAGCACGGCGGCCTCCATCTCGGCGCGGAGCCGCTCGGAGGTGAGGGCAATCCCGCCCCATTGGAGGAAGCCGCGCCGGTCCGGTTTGCTTGCCTTGAGAATATCGATGCCCCGGCGCAGGCCGGTCTCCGCGACGCGCAAGGCGGCGGTGAGCGCGGCGATTTCCTCTTTGGTCTTGCGCGCGCGCTCGGGAAAAAACGGCTGGTCGGAAACCGTGATCTTTAGCCCCCCGCGGCGAAGCGCTTCCAACAGCCCGGCGGGAAATTGTCCGGGCACAAGAAACGATTTGAGTTTGTATTTGGCGGCGATTGCCGGGACCACGGCGGCGGAGGAATTGTCCTTTGCCTGCGCGGGGAGAAATTCTCCAATCCCGTGCACCTGCGTCACGCGCGCGACCGGCCTGGCGCGGTCGATTTCGAGCGGCGACAAGGCCAGGTGGGTCTTTCCGCGCGCCTCCCACCAGACGAAGGGATCGTCTGCATGGAAGCGGGTCGCATAGAGCATGTCGGCATCGTGGCCGCTGGCGGCAACCATCAGGCGGGCTGTGCTCATGATTTCCAAAAAAGCAGGTCAAATGAAGGTTGTCGAGGGGAAGGGGAGACGATTATAGGACTTATAAGTCCTATTTGTCCCATGGCCGCTACATCAGCATGACAAATCCCTTCCGGCGTTCTACGCTGGTCTCTTCATGAAATTGATTTTTCTCGGCGATGTTGTCGGCGAACCGGGCCGGGACACCCTGCGCGCCGCCATCCCGCTGCTGCGCGAGCGATACAAGCCCGACTTTTTCGTCGTCAACGGCGAGAACGCGGCGGGCGGCAACGGCATCACGCCCCGGCTCGCCGTCGATCTCATGCGCGCGGGCGCCGACGTCATCACCCTCGGCGATCACGCCTGGGACCAGCGCGAAATCGTCCCCTACTTTGCCACGGAACCGCGCCTGCTCCGGCCCCTGAATTTTCCGGCCGGCACCCCCGGCTCCGGCTCCATCGTCGTCGGCGGCAACGGCCAGAAACTGGGCGTCATCAATTTGCTCGGCCGCACGTTCATGGGACCGCAGGTCGACAATCCGTTCCTTCTGATCGAACCCGAGCTCGAGAAATTGAAGCGGGAGACGGCCTGCATCCTCATCGATTTCCATGCCGAGGCGACCTCGGAGAAAATCGCCCTCGGACGCGCCGTGGACGGTCTCGCCACGCTCGTCGTCGGCACGCACACGCACGTCCAGACAGCGGACGAGCAAATTTTCCCCGGCGGCACGGCGTACCTGACCGACGCCGGATTTTGCGGCCCGCACGAGTCGGTGATCGGGCGCGACATCGCGAGCGTGCTGCAAAAATACCGCACGCTGCTGCCCAATAAATTCTATATCGCCCGCGAAGGCCTCCAGGCCGACGGCGTTTTCGTCGAAGCCGATCCGGACAGCGGCCGCGCGCTCCGCATCGAACGGATTCAGGAGAAAGTGACGCTGGCGTGAGGTCGCTGAATTTTGACGGAATTAACGGAATTACGGAATTTACGGAAAATGATAGGCATTAAAAAACCGTGTTAATCCTGTCCAAAAATCTTCCTGCCTTCCTCCGTTAATTTGGTAATTCCGTTAATTCCGTCAAAATTTTCCCGAATGAAATCGAAACGCGCCACGTCGGAGAAAAACGAACCGAGCCTAGGCCTCGAGGTCGAGACGCCCGGCGTCTCCGCGCAGAACCCGATCTCGGTCACGGACCTGACCGCGACGATCCGCGATCTGCTCGAAACCGGCCTGGGAGAAATCTGGGTCGCGGGTGAAATCTCCAACTTTCGCGCGCCCGGCTCGGGCCATCTTTACTTCACGCTCAAGGACGAAACGGCGACGCTCTCGGCGGTGATGTTCCAGCGCGAGGCGAGGCGCATCGGCTTCGCGCTCGCCGACGGCCAAGCCGTGCTGGCGCGGGGAACGATCACGGTCTACGAGGCGCGCGGGCAATACCAGATCCAGGTCGCGGAAATCCGGCCCCGGGGCCAGGGCGGCCTCCAGCAACGCTTCGAGGAATTGAAGCGGCGGCTTGCCGCGGAAAATCTTTTCGCGATGGAACGGAAGCGGCCCCTGCCGGTTTTTCCGGAAGTCATCGGCGTCGTCACGTCGCTCCAGGGCGCGGTGCTTCAGGACATGCTGCAAATTCTCCAGCGCCGCGCGCCGGGCATCCGAATTCGTGTGCGGGGCGTGCGCGTCCAGGGCGCCGGCGCGGCGGAGGAAATCGCGGAGGCGATCGCGGCTTTCAGCGCGGAGAAGAACGTCGATCTCCTCGTCGTCGCGCGTGGCGGCGGCAGCCTTGAGGACCTGTGGGCCTTCAATGAGGAGGCCGTCGCGCGGGCGCTGGCCGCTTGCAGCGTGCCCACTGTTTCCGCCGTGGGGCATGAGACCGATTTCACCATCGCCGATTTTGTCGCCGACCTGCGCGCGCCCACGCCGAGCGCCGCCGCGGAACTACTCACCCGCGACTGGGCTGAATGGCGGCAGACCGTCGCGAAACTCCAGGCCCGGCTGGAGCGGACGACGCGGCAGGTCCTAAGCGATCATCGCCGCCATCTGGCCCGGCTGGCTTCCAGCTATGCGTTGCGCGAACCGCGCCGGGTGGTGCGGCAATGGGCGCAGCGCCTCGACGATCTGGGCGAAAATCTCTACGCCGCGGCGCATAACACGATTCAATCGCGGCAGCAGGCGTTGCGTCTTTTGACGGCGCGGCTGGCGGCGCGTCATCCGGCGCGGGAACTCGAACGCCGGCGCGGCCTTCTGGCGCAGCTTGCCGCCCGTCTGCGCGCGTTGGGGCCGCAGGGCACGCTCGACCGCGGTTACGCGCTCGTGCTCGATAGCCGGGGGCATCCGCTTTCCCAAGCGAAAAAAGCGCTGGAAGGCCAATCGGTGCGGATTGTCCTGAGCAAGGGCATGATCGGGGCCAGCCTGACCGGGGCCCAGCCGGAGAAGACGTTGATGGATGCGCTGGCCCCGCAACCACAGGACGCAACCCCTCCTCCGGCGAAAAAGCGAAAGCCGCGGAAAAAATCGCCTGGCGAATGAGCGCGTTAATTATTTTATTAACGACTTTTAGGACCTCATCGAGTTAAATGGAGACACCCTTATGCGCCATCCTTTTTTTATCCGATTCAACGCCTGGCCCTCGATTCTGATTTTACTTGCCGGAGGGATGAGCGCACAGCCGTTGCTCGCGCAACGTCAGGTCGTAGATTTGTCAGGGCCCGGGTGGCATTTGTGGCGGGATGAGGCGGCCAACTGGAAGGATGACGAGCTGTTTGCTCCCGAGGCCGATTTGTCGAAAATTCCCAGCAACGCTCCGACGGGCGGCTGGGACCAACTCGAGAAACAACCGGCCACGGCGGTGTCGGTGCCGGGTACGGTGGAGCAATATCTTTACCGCCGCAGCCCGGCCAAGAACGAGGACAAGCACACGTCGGGATTGGTCGGCGTGAGTTGGTGGTACCGGACGCTGGACATGCCCACGGGTTTGGCGGGCAAGACAGTCGTGCTCAGCTTCGAGTCGACCCGCTATCGCGCCGAAGTTTATCTGAATCAAAAGCTGGTCGCATACAATCTGGTGGAGGGTACGCCTTTCACGGCCAACCTGACCGGCTTGGTCAAGGACGGGGACAAGGCCCAGTTGGCCGTGCGCATCACGAGCCCGGGCGGCTGGTGGTCCTGGGAGGATTGCAATGTGCAGCCGTGGGGAAAATACACGGTACCGCTGAGTCGCGGTTTCAGCGGTGTGACCGGCGGGGTCAAGCTTCTCGTCCTCGATCCGGCGCACATCGATGACGTCTATGTCCAGAACACGCCGGCGATGCGCGATGTGAACGTGCAGGTGACGCTCCATAACGACGGCGCCGCGCCGATGCAGGGCGATCTGCATTTTCAGGTCAAGGAAAAGTCGGACGCCGCGCCGATGCTGGCTGAACAGGACCTCAAGGGCGTGACGCTGCCGCCGGGCGAAAGCGTGCAAACGGTGAAGATTTCCGCTCCCGAGGCGAAGCTCTGGGACCTCGACCATCCGGTGCTTTATACCTGCGACGTCTCGCTGCGACGCTCCGGTCAAACCATCGATTCCCAGGACCAGACCTTCGGCTTCCGCTGGTTCGCGCCGGAAGGGATCGGCCAGAACGCGGTTTTTCGCCTGAATGGAAAGCGCATCGTTTTGCGGACGGCTATTAGTTGGGGTTTGTGGGCCACCACCGGCCTGGTCCCCTCGCCCGAACTGGCCGAGCGCCAGATTGCCGACGCCAAGGCATTCGGCCTGAACATGCTCAACTTTCACCGCGCGATCGGCCAGCTTTTGGTCTTCGATGACGCCGACAGAATGGGCCTGCTCTATTTTGAGGAGCCGGGCTGTTACGTCGACGGCAGCGCCGATCCGTTCAGCGAATTGCTCGTGCGGGAAAAATTGCTCCGCATGGTCAAGCGGGACCGCAGCCATCCCAGCCTCGTGATCTACAACATGATCAATGAGCAGTGGACCAATTACGGCGCCGACAAGAAGCCCGATCTCTACGCCAACTTCAAGGCCGACATGGCCGCCGCGCACAAGATCGATCCGAGCCGCGTCATCGTCCTGACCTCGGCCTGGTCGCGCAAGCCTCCCGGAGAGGAGGAGCCGGTGAAGCTGAACATGATGCCCTTTGACGACCGGCAGCATCTCAGCGGCTGGTTCGATTTTCACCGCGCGAGCGGGCCGGAATGCTGGCGTCAGGAATTTTATCAGGGTCCGCAAAAGCACTACGGGTTCACCGCCGACAAAACTGAAATCGTCTACTGGGGCGAGGAGGGGGCCATCAGCTCGCCGCCGCGTCTTGAATTGATCAAGAAGGAAGTCGAAGCCCTGCCCGCGCCGGGATGGGACGGGGAAATCTATCTCGACTGGTACAAGCAATTCGATGATTTCCTGACCCGGAAAAATCTGCGCGCGGCCTTCCCCACGGTGGACGATTTTTGCGTCGCGCTCGGCGCCGTCGCCATCGAGCACCAGGGCCGCAAGATCGAGGACACGCGCATCTGCGATTTGAACGACGGCTATGCCGTGAACGGTTGGGAAGCCGAGCCGTATGAAAACCACTCGGGCATCGTCGATTGCTTCCGCAACCCGAAAGGCGATCAGAAGATCATAGCCTACTACAACCAGCCGCTCTACGTCGCGGTGAAGACGCGCAACGAGGTCGTCACATCCGGCGCGAGCGCCACGGTTGATTACTATGTGATCAATGAAAAGGATGTGAAGGGGCCGCACACCCTCAAGGTTTCGGCGCTGACTCCGGACGGAAAAGAAGTCTTCAACAAGGAGTTCCCGGTCACCGTGACTGGCGGTGAAACCTACGGCCAGCTTCTGAGCGAAGGGGTGACGATTCCGACCACGACGGCGGCCGGGCTTTGGACCTTGAAAGCGCGGCTGGTCGATCCCGCCGGCCATGATGTGGCCGACGGTCACGACCAGATTCTGGTTGTCGATTGGAAGGACGCCAAGCTGACGGGCCGCGGCGCGATCTACGAGCAGGGCACAGACGTCCACGATTTCCTCAAGTCGCAGATGGGCCTCGACGTGCCCGCCTACAGCGGCGATCTCGGCCCGCTCGATTGGATCGTCATCGCGCGCGCCACCAGCGATGAGCCGGTGACCATTCCGCCCGACGCGCTGCAAACGCCGGATGGCGCCAAGCCGGGGCTGCGGGCCGCGTTCTATAGCGGGAAGGATTTCGCCAACAAGCTCTCCGAGCGCGTCGATCCGCGCGTCGACTTCGCCTGGGCGGATGGCGCCAGCCCCGATGCGGCCGTTTCCGCCGGCTCGGATTTTTGCGTTCGATGGGACGGCAGGCTCGTCCCGCCCCGGACCGGGGCCTACACCTTTGCCCTCACGAACGTGATGGGCAAGGCGACCCTGAAAATCGACGGCAAGGAGGTGGGCAATAAAACGGTCAACCTCACCGCCAACGCGCCGGTTTCGCTCTCGCTCGATTACGTCCCCAAAACAGGCAAGAGCGGCCTCACCCTCGGCTGGATCGCGCCGGTGGAGAACAAGCAAAGCCCTGCCGACCTGATCAGCCGCGCCGGGAAAGACGGCACCACCATCATCATCGCCGACAATGCCGACACCTGGATGGACCTGGTCAAAGCCGCCGCGCCTGTCACCTATGGCGGATCTTTCAAGCTGGGCGGGAACTGGCTCGGCGGTCAGTACTTTGCGATTGACCATCCGCTCTTTAAGGACTTGCCGGCGAACGTCGCGCTCAACTGGCCCTATCAAACGGTCATCGACAACAGGCGCACCCGCTACGGACTGCGGCTCGAAGGAGAGCAACTCGTGGCGGGCTGCTGGCAATCGTCCCCCATGAACTTGGGCGCCGCCGTCGGGGTCATCCCGAGCGGCAAGGGCAAAATCGTCGTCTCCACGCTCGACATCTGTTCGCACCTGAACGATCCCAGCGGCCCGGCCGACGTCGCCCGCAAGCTCCTCTGCAACTATATCGCCTACGGCGTCGCGGCAGGCAGGTAGAGCCTTTCTCCAACCCGGCTCGACCGGGCGCGGCTGCGACGCCCCAGCCGCCGCCGCGAGGCGGTGGGACACGCCATCCTAGTCATAGGGTCGAAACCATGTTAGAGTTTCAATGTGAAGGGCTTCTTTCTCCCCGTAAAGTGGAGTTGCGCCTTGCTTCTGCTGGCTCTCTCCATCGCGGTGGCGCCGGGGCAAATCGGTTCGGATCTCCGGGAGGAGGGGGTTCTTTATTTCGAGGGGAATCTGCCCAATAAAGTCACCGCCTCGCTTCATGCCCAAACCACGGTCTATCTCCGCCGCGATTTCCAAATGGCGCTCGCCGCTCTTTATCCGGGCCAGCAAGTCGAGCTCATCGGGATGAGTCCCGAGGGCTATTTGCTCAGGACGAATTACCGCAATAATACCATCACCGGGTGGATTCGCCCCGCGGATTTGCCGTCAGGAATCGATCCCGCCATCTTCGCGGAAGCCAAAAAGAAGCAGGCGCATCGCGATGCCGTGGCGGTGGCGATCACCAACAAAAACGTCATTCTGGGGATGACTCCCGACGAGGTGAAAAGATCGCTCGGACCCCGAGAGCAAGAGGCGTCCCGCGTCGATGCGAGCGGCTCGGCACTGACCTGGATTTATACGATGTACCGCGAGGACCCCCAATATGAGTATGTGCTCAATGCCTTCGGCCGGCCCGTGCTGCAAACCTACTATGTTAAAATTCCCATTGGGCAGATGATCATCACGTTCGCCAATGGCGTCGTGATCAGCGTGGACCAGCACAAGACCGATCCGAACAGCCCGGGCGTCGTCACGAATTAGTATCATTTTGCAATGAAATCCGGTCTTTATCCTTCCGTCATCCTGAGCTTGTCGAAGGATCAGTTCCGCCTCGGTAAAACACCTCCGAACTGATCCTTCGACGAGCAAGGATGACCGATTGTTTAGGCCGAAATCAAATCTCCTTCGGCTTGGAACGAACGCCCGTGTTCTGCGTGTGCGTGAGGGCGACGGCCAGCGCGTCGGCGGCATCGGGCGGCGGGTTTTCGGTCAGGCCCAGCATCGCCCGCTTCATAAAGCCGACCTGCGCCTTTTGCGCTCCGCCCCGGCCCGTCGCGGCGGCCTTCACGCGGCGCGTATTCGTAAATCGGCAACCCGGCCTCGGCCAGGGCGAGCAACGCAGCCCCGCGCGCGGAGCCGAGCGTGATGGCGGTCTGGTAATTCTGGTGAAAAAAAGGGACACGGGCGGCATGTTTATAACCGCGAGGGACTGCCGCTGGGCGGGACACGTCCCCTCGCGGCGGCTACCTAAACCAGCGCGAAATTGAATTTCGCGGGGAGCAAGAGGCGTTCCCAAGTGCAACTTGTGAACGAGGGGAATGCTCCGGGGTTCTTTACTAAAAAGGTTTCAGAGGAGAAACGAAGATTTTAAGCTACTGAGGCGATAGAGGGGATGCAAAGCTAACGCCTTCGCGCATTTCGTGCGATACTGCCAGCATGACACATAATACCAATTCCAAATTGATTTTGGTCTAAACAATCGGTCATCCTGAGCTTGTCGAAGGATCAGTTCGGAGGGGTTTTACCGAGGCGGAACTGATCCCTCGACAAGCTCGGGATGACGGAAGGGTAAAGAATAAATTTTATTGAGAAATGGTATAACACGATCTCGACTCTCTTCCCGATCCGTAGGGGAAGCCATTTCGTGTCACTCCATTCGCCTGATTCGCCTGATTCGCCTGATTCGCTTATTTTTTTTCACAAAAAAGTGGGGCCGGCAACCGATCCCGCGGCACATGTGCTCAGAATGACGGATGCTTTAATGCCTAAAATGCCGCTGGGCGGTGAAGATCATGGCAACGCCGCGCTGGTCGGCGGCGGCGATGACTTCGGCGTCGCGGACACTGCCGCCGGGCTGGATGGCGGCGGTGGCCCCGGCTTCGGCGGCGGCGATGAGGCCGTCGGGGAAGGGGAAGAAGGCGTCGGAGGCGACGATGCTCCCGGTCAAATCGAGCTTGGCCTCGGAGGCTTTCCAGATGGCGATGCGCGAGGAATCGATGCGCGACATCTGCCCCGCGCCGATGCCGAGGGTGCGGTCGCGCGCGGCGTAGACGATGGCGTTGGACTTGACGTGCTTGACCACGCGCCAGCCGAAGAGGAGCGCCTCGCGTTCGGCGTCGGTGGGCGGGCGCTTGGTGACGACTTTCCAGCCGGCGGTGGAGACCGTGTCGGCGTCGCCGCGCTGGACCAGGAACGAATCGCCGACCGCGGAACGGATTTCGAGGCCGGGCGCGGGCACGGATGTTTCGTTATTGACCATCAGGCGCAGGTTTTTCTTCTTGGAAAGAAGGGCGAGGGCGTCCGGCTCGAAGGCCGGTGCGATGATGACTTCGCTGAAAATCTCCGAGATGAGTTGCGCGACGGCAAGGTCGAGCGGGCGGTTGACGACGATGATGCCGCCGAAGGGCGCCTGCCGGTCCGTGGCGTAGGCGCTATCCCACGCTTCGGCGAGCGTCGGCGCGCCGGCGACGCCGCACGGGTTGGTATGCTTAAGGATGGCGACGGTGGGGGGCGCATCCGATGAATTCGCGGATGAGGCGCACGGCGGCGGTGATGTCGATGAGGTTGTTGTAGGAAAGTTCCTTGCCGTGGAGTTGCTGGAAATGGCGCGGGAACTGGCCGTAAAGCGCGGCGGCCTGGTGCGGATTTTCTCCGTAACGCAGCGCCTGAGCGCGGCGCAGCGGCAGCGCGAAGGTTTCCGGAAAAGCCTCGGCCTCGGGCAGGCGCTGAGCGAGATAATTGGCGATCAGCGCGTCGTAATAACCGGTGGTGCGGAAGACTTTCGCGGCGAGCCGTTCGCGCGTGGCGAGGGTGGTGTCGCCATGCGAGGAAATCTCGCCGGCGACGACGGGGTAGTCGGCGGGGTCGGTGATGACGGTGACGCTGCGATAATTCTTCGCCGCGCTGCGGAGCATGGAGGGGCCGCCGATGTCGATGTTTTCGATGGCGTGTTCGAGTGTGACGCCCGGCTTGGCGATGGTCTGCTCGAAGGGGTAGAGGTTGACGACGACGAGGTCGATGGGATCGATGCCGTGCTGGGCCGCCTGGGCCCGGTGCTCTTCGTTGTCGCGCAGGAAGAGAAGTCCGCCGTGGACTTTCGGATGGAGCGTCTTGACGCGGCCGTCGAGCATTTCGGGAAAGCCGGTCAGGTCGGAGATGTCGGCGACGGTCAATCCCGCGCCGCGCAGGGCGGTGGCGGTGCCGCCGGTGGAGATGAGTTCGTAACCGGCGGCGGCGAGGGCCTTGGCGAATTCGACGAGGCCGGTTTTATCGGAGACGGAGAGGAGGGCGCGTTTGGGCATGGGGTGTGTTGTTAAGAATTGGACTTTGAGGCTATTTTCAAATTGCGGCAAGGTCGCGCAAAAAAAACAGAAAAACTATTGCGCCAATGTCCGCCCCGTATATGCTGGGATTTCCTATGGCTGACGTCGCAAACCGCTATCCCGAAAACATCGCCGGCAAGTTTTTTGTCGATAACCAGTGTATCGACTGTGATCTCTGCCGCGAGACCGCTCCGAGTAATTTTAGCCGCAATGATGACGGGGGCTACTCCTACGTTTTCAAGCAACCGTCCACTCCCGAAGAGGAGAAGCTTTGCAAGGAAGCGATGGAAGGCTGTCCGGTGGAAGCCATCGGCGATAACGGAAGCTAGTGTAGTGCGTCGTAAATAATGCGCCTTGCGTTGGTAGCCGTCGCACTCCGAGCGACGGACCGCCGCCGGGGACAGCGGCGGCTACCCATGAAGGCGGTATTTTTTGCCTTGCGGCCAGGAGTCGAGCGAGGTGCATGGCCGCTCAGCGCTTCCGCATGATCCGGACGAGTTCCCGGTCTTCACGACCGGGAAAACTGTCCATCGGCACCCATTCTCCCAGTAAGATGAAGTGAGGATCAAAAAGTTCAGAGAGTTCCTTTTTGGAGGCGGCGAAGGGAGGCCCGCTCTCGGTGTCCGGATTGAGATAAAAGATGCCAAAGATTCTCCCGCCCGTCCGCAAAGCTGATGATGCGGCGACGACGTAATCCGGGCGCCGGCGGGGTTCAATCGCGCAAAAACAGGTATGCTCGACCAGCCAGTCGAACGAGCGCTTTAACTTCGACGGGAGTTTGAAAAAATCGCCGACGATGAAGCTTACGTCCATGTCTGATTTGGATTGAGAAGACATCTCCTTTGCCTGGGCAATGGCCGTGGCGGAAATATCCAGGCCGACAACCGAGGTGTCCGGCTGCGAACCAAGCGCCCGCACCTCATGCCCCCTTCCGCAGCCAGGTACCAAGACCCGTCCCGCGATCTGCTTTTCATGCAGGAATGTGGTCAATGCCGGAGCCGGCCCTCCTTTGTCCCAGGGGGTGTCGTCCTGCTCATAGCGCCTCTGCCACTCCAAGTCGCGCGCATCGTGGTTCATTCGCCCACAGTACCAGCATTCCCGAATCGAAAGTCAATGAGTCTGGGATTGCCGAAGAGCGGTTATAGGCTCACAAAAATCAAAGGATGTTCGTCCAGCCGAACCCGTGACCTTTTCAGGCGGCGACCGTCTTAAGAAGTGTAAAGACTGGGATGCGCGGCAATCTTCTTCTTTTTACCGGGATCGTCGTTTTCGTGGAACAAGGGGGCGAACAAACGCGCCTGTCTCACAAGGCATTGCCGGTTGGATTCTGATACGCACCCTCGTTCCCACGCTGGCGATGTGCCTGCTCAAGGCCAAGCCGCACGGCCATGCGGACGGCGAACCGCCGGGCGGTTATGCCCAGGTCCACTTCGATATCACGACCCATCACCCGCCGCTGATGATTCCGGGAAACACGCTCATTTTTCGCGCGCAAGGCCCCCAGGTTGGCGTCGTGGACGCCGGCACCCGGACGGTGCACTTGAAAGACATCAGGATTGGACGCGATCTCGGGACGGAGCTCGAAGTCGTTGACGGCTTGACCGAAAGCGATTCCGTGATCCTCAATCCCTCCGATTCCTTGACCGATGAAGCCAAGGTCCAAATCAATTCCCAGTCGCAACCCCAAATCCCATGAAGAGGCGCCGCTCCGCTCAACAAGGCAAAACGAGTTCTCGGGCGTGTGAGACCACTTGCTGGCGCTATTAACCGGAAACCGCCCGCATCACTTCTTTGCCTTGGCCTCGCGTTGGGATTTCTCCCAGTTGCGTTGCTTGGCTTCGCTGGCGTGGGCCAGTTGCGTAAAGGGCAAATCGGGCAGGCCCTTGCAGGTCACCATGAAAAATTCCTCGAATTCCTCCAGCGTCACATCTTCCTTGGAGCGGGAATCGAAAATCAACTGCGTCGTCGGCTGATCGATCCAGGCCGCCTGATCCAATCGCGGATTGCCGGAGTAGCCCAGCCCCAGTTCCTTGGCCAGCGTGTTGGCGCAGTAAATCAGGTGCGTCAGCAAATTGATTTCATCGTCCTTATTCGCTGTGATCATCGCGGTGACGAAAGCCATTTTGCCCGACTTCGCCAGGGCCTCGGTGCAATTTTCCGGCTCTTCATGATAGGCCGTCACGTAACGCACCGTGCGTTGGAACTTGTGCCGGTTGAGCCATTCCTGGCCCAGTTGGGCGTGGTCCACCCCGAAATATTGCTGCTCGACCTGCGCCAGCGGCAGGTTCTGTTCGTAGGCGTGCATCCAGACGCCAATCGTCTTGGCCGGATAAAGTTCGGCCAGGACCAGCTTGCCGATGTCATGCACCGCCCCGCACAGAAATTCCATCCCGGTGGCGGGAAGCCCCAGCATGTCGACGATAAATTCGGCCAGCAACCCGGTGTAGATTTGATGCTGCCACAGGCCGTGCCAGTTGAGGGGGCGATCTCCCTGCCAGGGCCGGTAGAGGGAAATGGCCGTCAGGGCGATGTTGCGCGAGCGTTCCAGGCCCACCAGTTCGATTTTTTCCGCGTCGCTCTGGGGGCGCGCGTCCGAGGCGTTGGCCATGAAGGTGCTCAGGACCTCGAGCGTCTCCTTGTAACTGGGCACCAGCAGGAGCGCCTCGATCAGCGCGCGCAAATCCTCGGACGATCCCTTCTGCATGGCCCGCAGGTCGGGCGCCATCTCATTGAGGCAAAGCACCGGCCAGCGCGTGTCCAGGCTTTGATAAACCTCCTGCGCATCGTAGGCATCCTGGAGCGTGAAGAGATGGTCGCCCTGGGAGGCCATGTCGTCCGGCACGAGGTCGAACAGGCTTTCCGCCGGCCCCTCGCTTCGCGGCAGGGCGCGCCGTTCCACGGTCTCGACGATCGTCAGCATCTTCTTCCCGTACTGGAAATGATGGATGTTATCCAGGGCGGCGGTGATCTCCTGGTAATTTTGAAACCGGTCCTCGGGCTTTTTCTCCATCATCTTGCGGATGAGGCTGCACCAGCCCGGCGGAATCTCATGCCGCTGCAGCGTCTCAATCGGAAACGGGGCGAAGACGTGGGCCCGGCAGACCTCCTCGGTGGTGTCGCCCGGGTAGGGGAACTCGCCGGTGATGAGATGGAAGAGGCTGGCCCCGAGGCAATAGATGTCCGTCCGCAGATCGGGCTTTTCCTGCAACACGTGCTCCGGCGAGGCGTAAGCGGGCGTCCCCTGCAACTCGTCATCGCGCGCCCCGCTGGCGACCTCGGTCTGCTTTCGCGCCAGCCCGAAGTCGGTCAGCATGACGACGTTTTCGTTGTCGACCATGAAGTTGGCCGGCTTGACGTCCAGGTGGATGATGTTGGACCGCGCCGCATACTCCAACCCCGCCACGGCCTGCCTCATGAACCACATGGCATCTTCCATGTTGAGGATGCGCCCGGCGAGAATCCAATCTTCCAGCGTCTGGCCCTCGATGTAGCCCATCGCCAGGTAGGGCACGCCCTGCTCCTCGCCCGCCGAGTAAAGCGGAACGATGTTGGTGTGGCGCAGCCCCGCGATGGCCCGCGCTTCCTCGAGAAAGTTGGCCATCACCTCGGGACTGCTCAGGTTCGCGCGATGCATGATCTTGATCGCCACGTAGCGCTCGAGCGTCGGCTCGATCGCCTTGAAGACCTCGCTCATGCCCCCTTCGCCCAGCTTCTCCAAAACGAGATACTGGCCGACGCGGGAGCCCGCCGAGAAGAGTTGTTGACCGGGATCCATGAAGGTTGCTCCTCCGCGAGGCAAACGGCCTGCCTGCGGAATGCACTGGGTCATTAGGGTAAGTTTCCCCCCGCAAAAGGCAATCTTGCAACTCGATAATCCCGCGAATTCTTCTCGCCTCCGGGCTGTTAGCGGACAATCTTGCCCATCGTATGCCCGGCTTGCTCAGCGAACTCGACCTTACCAAGCAAATCGACGACAAATCCGAGTACCGCCAACGGGTGCAGGATCTCCAGCTCCATCTGCTCCACTTTCAGCGCAAGATTCTCGAAAGCAAACGCTACGTCGTCCTTGTCTTCGAGGGCCCCGACGCCGCGGGCAAGGGCGGCGTCATCAAGCGCGTCACGGAAAAGCTCGATCCGCGCGTCCTGCGCGTTTACTCCATCGTCAAGCCGACCGAGGAGGAGTACCGCCATCATTACCTCTGGCGGTTCTGGAACAAGATGCCCGCTCAAGGCGAAATCGCCATCTTCGACCGCTCCTGGTACGGACGCGTCCTCGTCGAGCGCGTCGAGGAATTCTGCACCGAAAAGGAATGGCGCCGCGCCTACGATGAAATCAACGCCATGGAAAAGACCTTGGTCGACGGCGGCGCACTCCTGCTCAAATTCTATCTCCACATCAGCAAGGAAGAACAGTTGCGCCGCTTCGAGCAGCGCGCCGCCGATCCCTACAAGCACTGGAAAATCAGCGACGAAGACTGGCGCAACCGCCGCAAATGGAAGGAACACATCGAGGCCGCCGAAGAAATGTTCACCCAGACTTCGACCAAAATCGCGCCGTGGACCCTCGTCGAAAGTGAATTCAAATGGTATGCCCGCCTCAAAGTCCTCAAAACCATCGTCAAGAAATTCACCCAGGAATTCGGCGAGTAATCCTGGAGGGTCTGACTCCGTCCCGACCCTGAATTTCCCCTCGTTCCCAAGTTCTTTTGCGGCTAATAATCTTTTGCTTTCCCCATGACCAACCCGTTGCCAACCCCGCCCCGCCTCGTCGTCCCGCTCGAAGTCTACTACTTCGACACCGATGCCGGCGGCGTGGTCCACAACATCGCCTACCTGCGCATGGTCGAAATCGCCCGCTCGCAACTCGCCACCGCGCTCGGCTGGTCGCTGGCCGACATGGGCCGCACCGGACTCGTCCCCGTCGTCGCGCGGACCGAAATCGATTACCTCAAGCCGGCCCGGCTCGGCGAGCGCCTGGCGGTCTCCGCCGAACTTACGCGCATCGAAAACGTCCGCTTTTTCATCCGGTTCGAGATCGCCTCGGCGGCCCAACCCGGCCTCATCTTTGTCCGCTGCATCCAGACCATGGTCACCGTCCAACTGCCCGGCGGACGCCCGCAACGCGTGCCGTCGGCCTGGCGCGAGGCCTATCCGCAGCTTATCTCCGCCTAATGCAGCGGCGGTCTATAACGGTCGCTGAATTTTGGAGGGTCAGACTCCGTCCTGACCCACAATGGTAGCCGCCGCTGTCCCAGCGGCGGTGCAGTTGCGGCTGCGGTCTATGACCGCCGCTACATCAGAGGAATTCCCGCGGATCGGTGATGTGCCCGGTGATGGCGGACGCCGCCACGGTGTAGGGCGAGGCCAGATACACCTTCGATTCCTTGTGGCCCATGCGGCCCGGAAAATTCCGGTTCGTCGCCGAGATGCAATTCATCGGCTTGTTCATCCGGCCAAACGTATCCACAGGCCCGCCGAGACAGGCCGCGCACGAGGCGTTTTCCGTCATCTGCACGCCCGCCGATTCGAGGAGACTCCACACCGTCGCGTCGCCCATCTTCATGCTTTGCAACTCGAACACCACGTCGGGCGTCGCGGGCACGCCGAACGTGTCGATCTTCACGCTGCGGCCCTTGAGCACTTCGGCGAACGCGAGGAAATCGGAAGTCTTGCCGCCCGTGCACGAGCCAATGTAGGCGCGGTCGAGCTGGATGTTGCCGAGTTCCTTGGCCGGCGCGCGATGGCCCGGATCGGGATGCTGCGCGACGGTCGGCTCCAGCTTGGAGAGGTCGACCACGTCGTCGTAGACGAAGCTCTGGTCCTTATCAACCTCGACCGGCGTGTAGTCGGACTTCGTGCCGTTGCGCTTCGTCCGTTCGTCCACGTAGGCGAACGTCTTTTCGTCCGCCGGGAAGACGCCGTTCTTGCCGCCCGCCTCGATCGCCATGTTCGCGATGGTCATGCGGTCGTCCATGGTCAGCGCATGCGCTCCGGGACCTTCGTACTGCATCGCGCGATAGGTCGCGCCGTCGGAACCGATCTCGCCGATGACGTGCAGTACGACGTCCTTGGCCATGACGCCCTTCGGCAGCGCGCCCTCGAGGTAAAAGCGCATCGTCTGCGGCACCTTGATGAGCAGCTTGCCCGTGCCCATGATGAAGCCCGCGTCGGTGTTGCCGATGCCGGTCGCGAACATGTTGAACGCGCCCGCCATGCAGGTGTGGCTGTCGGTGCCGAAAAGGATTTCGCCGGGGCGCGTGTGGCCCTTGGCCGGCAGCGCGGTGTGGCAGACGCCCGCGTACCGCTCGCCGAACTGGCGCTTGAGCTGGCCGCGCGAGCTGTCGAAAATCCAGTGCCCGTTCGGGTCGTCGATCACGTCGTAGAAATAAGGCAGGCCCTGCTCCTGCACGAAGGCGCGCAGGATGTCGACATTGCGGTTGGAGAGCGAATCGGCGGTGAAGATGTAATGGTCCGGGATGATGACGATCTTGTTCTTGTCCCAAACCTTGGCGGTCTTGCCGAACTCGCGCTTGAACACGCCGATGGTTCCCGGCCCGCAAACATCGTGGGTCAGGAGAACGTCGGTGTTCACCCAGACATTTTCGCCCGGGGCCACATGGGCCTTGCCGCTGGCGCGGGCGAGCAGCTTTTCAGTCAAGGTCATAAGGCGATTAGCCTACAGCCAACAGGCCGCAGGCACAATGAAGAAACGGTCGAACCCCGGTGTTGCCTTAGTCCACCCATCGCTCTAACTTGAACTCGTGAGCACGATCACCCTCATTCTCGAACCGGAAGCAGACGGCACGCTCCATTTGCCCGTGCCCCAGGAATTGAGGCGTGGCAAAGTCGAAGTTGTCGCCACGTTGCGACCTGCGCCGGAGACAACCAATGCGTTGAAGGCGGGCTGTCTCAAAGGCTTTTGGACCGCGCCCGATTTCAATGAGCCACTGGAGGACTTCAAGGACTATCTGGGATGAGACTGCTCCTGGATGCGCAGGCTCTGATCTGGTTCTTGGAGGGAGATGCCCGCCTGACTCCTCACGCGCAACAAGCCATTGAGAATCAAGCAAATCTCAAATACATCAGCATCGCCTCCGGCTGGGAAATGGCGATCAAGACGGCCTTGGGCAAATTAAAGCTGCCCCTTCCTTTCCCAGAACTTTTTCCAGGCCGCCTGGAAGCGCTGGGCTTGCTCATTTTCCCATTCAGCCCCATCACCTCCATCGCTTGCTGAACATGCCCCGCCATCATGGCGACCCCTTCGACCGTCTGCTGGTCGCCCAAGCCTTGAGCGAGGACTTTACCGTCATCGGAAACGATGCGGCGTTTGACGCCTATGACGTCAGTGGTAATGACTGAACTCTGATTTTTATTTGTGCCTTCCCGGATTTCCGTGCGACAGTTTTCCCCATGTAGGAGACCTCTGCAAAAAGGGATCGGGACGGGCAAACTCATTGGCGAGATCCCGGCGATAAATCGCCGGGCTGCTTTCAAATGTCCCTCCGGGACTCGATTTCCAGTTCCAATCCCTTTTTGCAGAGGTCTCATTCAGGATGGCTTTTCCGAGTACGAGCGATCTGTCCATAAAATAGTGTTAGCAAGCTCCTAATGCGCGCTTGCGGCCTTCCCTGTCAGCGCGTCGGCAACGGTCTGCGCCATCACGCCCGCCCCGGCGGTATTCGGATGGACGCGATCCGGCAGCAATTGCGGCTTGTCGAGCAGCGCGGCATGCATGTCGATGATGCCGGCGTTTTCCTCGGAGGCCAGTTGATCGAGCAGCGGAATTTCAAGCCCCACGTTCGTCTCGTTGATTCCGTAATTGCCCGCCCCCGGCACCGGACAGGGACGGCAGATGAAGATTCGCGGCTTGCTCGGGAGATTCTTGAAGGTTTCCACCAGGTCCTTGTAGTCGGGGTAAAACTCGTCGTGATGCGCCCAGTTTTGCGGCTTGGTGTCGTTTGTGCCGAGCATGATGACCACGACCTCGGGCTTGAAATCCTGCGCATCCTTGAACGCCTTCTCGTTCCAATACGGATGATCGCCCTTTTTCAACAGCGTCCGTCCGCTGACGCCGAAATTTTTCACCTGCCATTTGTCGCCGAGCAACGCCTGCAACTGGCTGGGATACGACTTCCCCTTCTCCGCGCCGACACCCTGCGTGATGCTGTCGCCCACGCACGCGACACGGACCGGCGCGGAATAATTGGCGGGATCGATTGGGGCCGGGGGAGCCGCAAAAGCGACGATGCTTGTCAGAATAAGGGAGGCCAGCGTGATGAGTTTTGTGGGGGTGGTTTTCATATTTTTGGGGTTCAAATGCGTTTGACGGGATAGCTGCCGATGACGGAAAGAAAATCCGTGAGGCGTTTGATCCGGGTCAGGGCGTCGACCACCTCGCGCGCGGGCGCCGTGCCTTGAAATTCAATCATGAAGCGGTATTCCTCGAAGCGGCCGGGGATGGGGCGCGAGAGAATCTTGGTCAGGTTAACTGGTCGCAAAAAGCCTCAAACGCCGCTCTTGGTCAAAATTAGGATTCGAACGGAGGATGAACCGGATAGGAACCAAGAACCCGTATCTCTTTGCAAAAGGGGCGAACAGTATCCATGGCCCTTTGCATGGCCTTATCATTGATAGGAGCCTCAACGCCGACGAAGAATACGTAGTTGTTCGGTTGCCCAACGATCGGTTGAGACATAATCCGTTTGAGATTTATCTTTTCTGCGGCGAAGGGAGTCAGGAAGTTGCACAAGCTTCCTACCTGGTTTTTTAACACCACCGACAAGCTCGTCTGCTGAAGTTTTTTAGACCTAGTCTTGTTGTGCCCCAGTAGGAAAAATTGAGTAAGATTTTCATCACTGTCCCCTATTGGATAGTGAATGGCGTCCAGCTTGTATTTTGTCGCAGCGCTTATGGGCCCAATAGCCGCAGCGAATTTCTCCCTGGAGGCATTCTGTGCTGCAGCGCTCGTGCTATCAACGATGCATTGAGCAGCGTCAGGGTAATTATTCTTTAACCATTTTTGGCAATGGTGGAACGGAGCGAAGTGCGAATAGATTTTCTTAATCGGACACCCCTCTTTACCCAAGAGCGCCAACTTGACGTTGATCGCGTATTCTTCCTGAATGACCAAGCCGGAATCGTTAACCAGATTATCGACTGTTTGCTCGATCATTCCTCCGGAAGAATTTTCAATGGGAACAATTCCTCTCCGGGATTTGTTCTTCCTGACGTAATTAAAAACTTCCGTGACAGTATCCCGAGATACCAGCTTCGAGTTGCCGGCAATTTGCTCAGCAACGATGTGGGTAAAACTTCCGGGCTTGCCGAAGAAGACTAGTTCAGTGTCGGGCATAATGATGATGGAAATGGCCACAGAATGTAGCGTATTGCTTCAAACGTCAACTTACTTTCGTGTGACAATCAACTCCGTTTCCCATTATACGGATGTTTCAGGCGGGTTGTGAATAACTTTGCGGCGTAGAGATTTGGAAGAGCACACAAACTTGATTTTCAAAGTAGCCGAGGCGCAGGGGCGTGGTGGATGGGGCGGCCATGCGACCGCAATTTAAGCATGTCATTACCAGGCTTGGAAGCGCTTCTTCGGGTGGCCCGGGCTACTTGTTGCCCGGGTGCGCGAGCGCGGCATCGCGAGCGCACAGGAGGACGCCGTGAAATTGCAAATCAATGGACCACCTCCTGTGGCCTTCGGCCACCCGGACAACAAGTTGTCCGGGCCACCCGAGCCGTGCGAAATCAACGCGCTTGGAAGTGCGCGTTCTTTGGGTATCGTAAATCGGATGCGCACCGATTACCACATGCACACGTCTCTCTGCGGCCACGCGACCGGCGCGCCGCGCGATTACGTTCTCGCCGCGCAAAAAGCGGGCCTTGTGGAAATCGGCTTTTCGGACCACAACCCGATGCCGACCCAGTTCGACGACTGGCGGATGGCCCCCGGCCAGCTCCCGGAATACGTGGAGTTGGTCGAGGAGGCGCGGCGCGAATTTCCGCGCTACCCGGTCCGGCTCGGGCTCGAGTGCGATTTCATTCCCGGCTTCGAGGGGCACATCAGCCATCTTGCCGCCCAGGCCGACTGGGATTACCTGATCGGCTCGGTGCACTACATCACGCCCGGCTGGGATGTCGACAACCCGAAGCATCTCAAACGCTGGACGGAACAGCCGGTGGAGGAAATCTGGCGGGCCTACTTCGCCGCTTGCACGAAGATGGTCGAAAGCTGTTTGTTCGATTTCCTGGCCCATCCGGACCTGGTGAAGAAATTCGGTCATCGGCCCGAGGGCGATCTGTCCCGCTTTTACCGCGACACGCTCGATGCCGCCGCCGAGGCGGGCGCGGTCATCGAGGTGAGCACGGCGGGCCTGCGCAAGGAGGTGCGCGAAATTTATCCGAGCCGCGATTTTCTCGAAGCGGCCTGGCGCCGGCACATTCCCATCGTCATCAATTCCGACGCGCATTCGCCGGAAGAGGTCGCCTATGAATTCGACCGGGCCTACGATCTCGTCCGCGAAGTCGGCTACACCGAGGTCATGCGGTTCGAGAAGAGGAAGGCCATCCCGGTCGAGATTTCATAAATCGCACTCGATCAAAAATCACCCCAGCGTCGCGACATGCTCCGCCACGGCGCGGGGGACGCCCTCGAGCGTGTCGCGGAAGCTCGTTTCGGGCAGCACCTGCAGCGAGGCGACGGCCTGATCGAGATAGTTCTGGATGCGGCGCACGGCATTTTTCAGGCCGCCCCGCTCGATCACCTGCGCGAGCAGTTCCATGCGGCCCTCCTCGGTGCCGTGGAGGATGACGCCATGCAACCGCTCCCGTTCCTCGTCGTTGGCCTGGGCGAGCACGTGCAGCAGGGGCAGCGTCAGTTTCCCCTTGGCCAGGTCGGTGCCCACGGTCTTGCCGGTCGCGCCCTCGGTGCCGACCAGGTCGAGGCAATCATCGTAGATCTGGTAGGCGATGCCGAGGTAATCGCCGTAATTGCGCAGGGCGAGAATTTCGTCCGGACGGCATTCATTCAACACGGCGGCCAACTCGGTGCTGATGCGGAAGAGCGCGCCCGTTTTCATCGAGATGATCTTGATATACTCGGGGATGCTGAGCTTGAGATCGAACCGGCGCTGGGTCTGGAGGATTTCGCCGCTGCAAACCTCGCTGGTCGCGTCGGCGATCCGGCGTCCGATGGACCGGTCTGAAAAATTCGAACTGAGCTTGAGCGCGTGGCAAAAGAGGCAGTCGCCCAGCAGGACGGAAAGTTCCGCGCCCCATTTGGCGAAGGCGGTCGGTTTGCCGCGCCGTTTGGAGGCGCCATCCATGATGTCGTCGTGCACCAGCGAGGCCAGGTGGATGAGCTCCACGATCACGGCGAGATCGATATGCGCGGGCGTCGACTTTCCGCTCGCGCGCGCGGCCAGCAGCACCAGCGCGGGGCGGATGCGCTTGCCGTTGCTGTCGAGCGCGTAGCTGACGTAACCGGAAATGCCGGGATCGAATTCCTGCACCTGGAAGCGGAGCCGCTCCTCGATCTGCTTGAGATCGGGCTTGATCGTGGCGAGCTGCTTGCGGAGGTCGAGTTTTCGCGAGAGCGTGGGCAAGGCCCGCTGAATCGATCGCATCGATCGTTCGCTGGGCAGAAAGGAGGCCTCGGAGTCGCTCATATAAAAGAAGTTACGCATATCAGCAAAGCTGGTCAAACCAAGCCAAATCTGACGGTGCGGTCAAAACGTGCTCCGTTGCCGCGCTCGTGAGAGCGCGGGCAGTCCGCCAAGCTTATAGCCCGTGCTCCTGCCAAAAATCTTCCTCCTGCGTCGTCATGTTTGGAATCCAGAAGCCCGCCGCCTGCCGCCCGCCCCGCTGGCGCCATTCGGCGTGGAAGGCTTCAACCTGCTCGAAGGGAATCAGCACGGCATCCTCGCCCGGGTTTACCAGCAATCCCATCCGGCACTCCACGCACCACGCCATCGCGGCGGCGGCGGGAATGGTGATCACGCCTCGGAGTTGTTCAACGGGGCCATTGCGGCTCGCCCAGAGAGTCAGGTCTCCGATCCGGCCGCCATCGGAAAAGACAAGCCGGTACGGGTCGGCCCCGATTTGCGTCGTTGCGGCCCGAGGCACCTCCTTCGTGCCGATATTGAGGAAGTGCCACTCCTTCAATCCCGCCAAAGCGCCCAGGACATAATCGGCCTGCCGGGCCGGGTCCCGGCATTCGCGCGCCTTGCGCACCCAAAGATCGAAGCGGTCGGGTAGTCGAGCCATGAGTTCCTTCTTCTTTGGCGGGGAGCGACGAGTTCTAGGGCCTGCTAACACTAATATCGGTTGTCGGCGGCAACCCCAACGGGGTTGCAATCACTCAGCCCAGGGTTGGCGCAGCAGCGCCTACCCTGGGTAGGTTGAGAAACGGACAACCCTGAAAGGGTTGAAGCCTTCCCAACGGTGGTGGACTGATTCAACCCTTTCAGGGTTGGTCCTCTTTGCCTTTGACCCAGGGTAGGCGCGTGGGACGTTGTCCCCCGCACCAACCCTGGGCTGAGTGATGGCCATCCTTTCAGGATGGCTTTTCCGAATACGAGCGATCTGTCCATAAAATAGTGTCAACAGGCCCTAATGAATGTGATGTCCGGTGACCAGTCCGTAAATAATCAAGCCCGCGCCAATCAGGGGCAAAGGCGCGAAGACGATCCGAATGCGCGGGCCGTTGAAGTATTGCGTCAACACCGCGCCGATCTGCGCGCCGATCGCGGCGCCGGTTTGCATGATCAGGGCGATCATGACATCAACGTTCCCATTGATGGCATGGCGGAACGAGCCGTAGCCCGCCGAGACGACGATTTCAAACAAATCGGTGCCGATGGCGATATGCGTGGGAATGCCGAGCAAATAGACCATGCAGGGCATCCGGATGTAACCGGCGCCGCCGCCGAGAAAACCGCTGAAAAAGCCGCCGACAAACGAGACGATGAGGATGGCCCAGATGGAGATCGATTTGATTCCGGAATGGGGCAGGCCCATTTTCGGCGCCCAGTCGAGCGAATGGGTCCAATGGGCGATGAATTGGAACGCCCGCTTGTCCTTCTCCTGGGATGTCTGCTGGCTGATGGGCTTTCGGCTGCCTTTCATCTTCAGGGCCTGCCAGCTTTCCAAAAAGACAAAGTTGGAGATCGCGACGAGAACGATGATCGTCGCCACGCCGACAACGAGGTCCACCTTGGCTATCCTTTTCAGGGCTTCGATCGCTTGCACGCCGACTTCGGAGCCGCCGATCGTGCCGGCCACCATGAACGCCGCGAGACGCAGATCGATGTTGCCGAGGATGCGATGTTTGCGGGCCGCCACCATCGATTTTCCCACGATGTGAAGCAGATCGGTCCCGACGACGAAGTTCATCGGCACGCCGGCCACAAAAAGGGCGGGCCCGGCCAGGAAACTTCCGCCCACGCCGAAAAAGCCGCCGAGGATTCCGATGATAAAGCCCAACCCGATCAGATAGAATGGGTCGATGGTCGCGCCGGAGATGGGGAAATACATGGGCGATGGCTTCTACTTTTTTCCCCCGCGCATGAGCCAGGTCAGGAAACTGCTGACGGCTTCCAGGCCGATCGTTTGCCCAATCATGACCGCCAGGGCCATGACGGCAAAAAGCTTGCGGTCGTGATCGAAAAGTTCCTTGAACCAGCCGCCCAGGTAATGGAGCACGAGGACAAAGTAGGCGACGAGGAAGATCGCGTAGAGCAGCAACTCGGCGAGAAAGGTTTTCCAACTCGGCAACGGTTCCATAAGTGGTTTTAGCTCGGGCGTGGTTGCAAAATTAGGACATGGCCGGGTTGCGAGTCGAGTTTAGGCTGCACCGGTGCGCGGGGAAGGAGCATACCCGAAGGTCTGTGACTGACGAGCAACAAAGGCGCGGCCCGAATTCGCGGGCATTCTCTCCTCTTCGACACGGCCTTGCGCTGTTTGTTTTCGACTTGGATATAAGGGGTATGGGGGTATGGTCCTTATATGGACCATTTGGATCGGCTTATTCAGCAGGGGGCCTTTCATGCCTGGGTTTATATTCCCGCGGCCATTCTCCTCGGTGCCCTGCACGGGCTGGAACCGGGCCATTCCAAGACGATGATGGCCGCGTTCATCATCGCCATCCGGGGAACGGTCCTCCAGGCCGTCATCCTGGGGCTTTGCGCGGCTTTTTCGCACAGCCTCGTGATCTGGCTCCTGGCCGGTCTCGCCCTTCATTATGGGAGCCAATGGAATGCCGAAAGCACGGAACCTTGGTTTCAATTGGGTTCAGCCGCCATCATCCTCGGACTGGCG
Source organism: uncultured Verrucomicrobiae bacterium (assembly GCA_963702985.1). Lineage (GTDB taxonomy): Bacteria > Verrucomicrobiota > Verrucomicrobiia > Methylacidiphilales > UBA1321 > JABDGH01. Next base: position 1,461,901 of record OY969777.1, on the reverse strand, counting down.
CTCTGGATGGCGTGGCGGACCCATCGAGACATCAAGGCCGAAGCGCGTCATGAAGACGAACACGAACATGAACATGAGCGCGGACACGGCCGCAGCCGCAGCCGCAGCCACGGACACGGCCACTCGCACCAAACGGACTCGGCCGGCTATCAGGATGCGCATGAGCTCGCCCACGCCGCCGAAATCCAAAAGCGGTTTTCCAACCGGACCGTCACCAACGGTCAGATTGCCCTCTTCGGGCTTACCGGCGGGCTTTTGCCTTGTCCGGCGGCCTTCACCATCGTGTTGGTCTGTCTTCAATTGAAACGGTTTGTTCTCGGCATCGCCATGGTGCTGGCCTTTAGCGCCGGGCTGGCCATCACGCTGGTCGCAGCCGGGGCCCTGGCGGCATGGAGTCTGCGCCATGCCGAAAAGCGATTCAGCGGCCTGGGCGACGCGGCCCGAAAGCTCCCCTACCTGTCCAGCGCGATCCTGGCCGTGATGGCCCTGTTTATCGGCATCCAGGGATGGCTGCATCTCACGCCACCGTAATCTGCTTGTCACCGGCGGCGCCAGTCGTACATTGGCGCTCAATGAGTCACTTCCAAACAGCCATTGCCCAGGCAGCCGGCACGATTGAATCGTTGCGCCCCCTCGAGGACGACATCCTGCGGGCGGCGGACCTTGTGAGGGACTGTCTGGGCCGTGGCGGCAAATTGCTGGCGTGCGGCAATGGAGGCAGCGCCGCCGATGTATCGGACTTCACCACCGAGTATGTTTGCCGCTTCATCAACGACCGCCAGCCCTTTCCGGCGATCAATCTGACCGCCGACGGCAGCCTGCTGACCGCGATTGGCAACGATTACGGATTTGAAGACGTGTTCGCGCGACAGGTGCGGGGCTTCGGCAAAACCGGCGATGTCCTGATCGCCCTTTCCACCAGCGGCCGGTCAAAGAACATCATCCGCGCTCTTGAGGAGGCCGGCCAGCTCCAACTCGAAAGCATCGCGCTGCTGGGGAGGGACGGCGGGGCTGCCAGGGGCCTGGCAACCGTTGACCTTGTGGTGCCGAGCCAGGTGACGGCCCGGATCCAGGAAGCCCATAAATTCATCTTGCACGTCATCTGCGAACTGGTCGACCCCTCGCTCAGGAAATAGGGCCACCCCCTTCGCGCCAAGAGAGGTAAAATGCTTTGGACTTGATTACCTGGTCAAAAAACGTAAGGTGCTCACCCTTGCAAATGCAAGGCGCCTGGCGATGGAAGACAAGCCCCGATCTTTATTCCACAAGTCAGTCCCCCTCGGAAGGTGGCACAAAATCAGTGGCAGGGTTAGGGTCGCACATCAGCAGATTCATTTGAGCTCTTAAAATGCCGCGTGGTGCAATTGGTAGCACACCAGATTCTGGATCTGGGTGTTCTAGGTTCGAGTCCTAGCGCGGCAGCTCTCAATCAATGATAAAGAGCGACTTACGACTAAAAAACGACCCGGTCGCTGTAAATCTCGCTGTAAAATGGGCGGATTTCCTTCGTTTGTACCCAAACCAAATGAATAGAGCAGTCCGTGTCCTTAACGATAGAAACCATGGCGTCTAAAAAATCGCCTCATTAAGCCTTAGGAGAGAACTCAAATGGGAAACTTCTCGAAAATGACGAACTGGCTTGGAACTAATCCGGACCAAGGAGGTTAGATTGAGGTACTTAAAATTATGAAACAGCATTTCTCGGCTATCGTTGGGGCTTTGGCTGTGGGATTGGCCATCAACCCATGCTTATTGGGGCTGGCGACATCCCCCAGCCCATGGAAACCGATTTCCGACGCGGACGCGAGCGCCCAGGCGGATGAGTTGCTGGCGAAGATGACGACAGAGGAGAAGCAGTTGCAGTTGCTCTCTTATTGTCCGAACGGGGTACCGCGACTCGGCATCCCAACGCTCAATGCAGGCGAGGTGCTGCATGGCGCGGTATCGAAAGGATGCACGAGTTTCCCGATGTCGATCGCGCTCGGGGCGACGTGGGATCCCGACTTGATGAAGCAGATCGGCACGGTGGTTTCCGCGGAAGCGCGAGCAGTGGGTATCGAGCAGGGCTTTGCGCCGATGCTCGGGCTGGCGCGCGATCCACGCTGGGGCCGGGTGGAGGAGTCGTACGGTGAAGACCCGTATCTCGTGTCGCAAATCGGCACGGCTTTCATCGAGGGATTGCAAGGGATGGGGGATGATCGCTTCAGCCCCAACCACATTATCGCAACCCCGAAACATTTTGTCGCGGATGGCGAACCATGGGCGGGCGCGAACGGCGAGGACTACGAAATCTCCGAGCGAGTTTTGCGCGAAGTCTATTTTCCGCCGTTTGAATCGGCCGTGAAAGTGGCGCACACCGGGTCAATCATGCCGGCACACCATGCGATCAACGGGGTGCCCTGCCATGCGAATGTCTGGCTGCTCGATACCATCCTGCGACAGGAGTGGGGTTTCAAAGGCTTTGTCACTTCGGACATGGGCGACATTCCGAAGGTGGCGGGTGGACATAAATTTGCCCGTGACAACACAGACGCCGCCGTGAAAGCGCTCTCCGCCGGGGTCGATATGGAGCTCGTGGGCGGTTTATACAAGGGAGCGTTAAGTGCCGCGATCAAGGCAAACCAAATTTCGATCGATGTGATCAACCAAGCGGCCAAGCGGGTGCTATGCGAAAAAATCCAGTTATTAGGACTGATGGAACCGACGTTTGCTCCTGCGCCGGAGGCCGCCAAGCCAGATGCGACGAAAGACACAATTTTGAATTACAAGGGCACGGACGATGTCTGGGCGAAATTGATTGCGGAAGGCAAATTCGACACGGCGGAGAATCTGCATCGGCCCGATGCGCAGCAGGTGCTGACCGACCCGAAGCACGAGGAGTTGGCGCTCAAGGCGGCCCAGGAGGAAATCGTTTTGCTCAAGAACGAAAACAAGCTCCTTCCACTGGATAAGACCAAGGTGAAAAATCTGCTGGTGGTCGGGCCGCTGGCCAAGATGGTCAACCTGGGCGGTTACTCGGGCAGTCCACGCTTCACGATCAATATCTTCGATGGGATTAAGGCGGAGGCGGGCGACGGCGTGCAGGTGAATTTTGCGCAAGGATGCGACTTAAAGAGCAATGACGATAAGCTGTTGGCCGACGCGGAGAATGCGGCGAAGACGGCGGACGTCATCGTGGCGGTGGTCGGGTTTACCCGCGGGCAGGCGGGAGAAAATCTGGATCGTGATACGCTCGACCTGATCGGCGGACAGGAAAAATTGGTCGAGGCCATGCAGGCCAGCGGCAAGCCGGTTGTAGTCGTCTTATCGAATGGAGCTCCGCTGAGCATCAACTGGATTCAGGAGAACGTACCCGCGATTATTGAAAACTGGTACGGCGGTCAGGCGGCAGGCAAGGCGCTCGCGCAGACACTCTTTGGAGAGGTGAATCCCGGTGGCAAGCTCAACGTCTCGTTTCCGCGTACCGTCGGTCAAGTGCCGTGCTACTACAATCATCTTCCGATAACCGGGCCGATCAACTACTACAACTCGAAGGGCGGCGTGCTCTATCCGTTCGGTTTTGGCCTGAGCTACACGACCTTTGACTACAGCAATCTGAAGGTGGATCAAACCAGCATCAGCAAGGATCAGGCTGCGAACGTGAGCGTTACGATCCAGAACACTGGAATCGTTGCGGGCGATGAGGTGGTACAGTTTTACGTACGCCAGGATTACACCTCGCTGGTGCGACCAGTGAAGGAGCTGAAGGGTTTCAAGCGCATTACGCTCCAGCCGGGCGAAAAGCAGACGCTCTCCTTCCCGATCGGTTTTGAACAGGTCAAATTCTGGAAGGACGGCAAATGGGTGGCGGAGCCAGGGCAGATCAACCTGCTGATTGGTTCCTCCTCCGAAGACATCCGCCTCACGGGTTCGGTGCAGGAAAGCGGGTCCTGATCGCCGACATTATTTCGCGAGAATAAGGACGGGGCCATCAGCTGCCCGTCTCAGCTTATGCTCAACACATGAGGGCTTACCTTTTAAAAACTCATTGCTCTTCCTTGTACCTGCGCCCAAATTCAACCATGGCTGTCTCTGCACCCGATCTTACGCAACGTCCTCCCCGTAGTCCGCGTGCCAAACTTGGCGGTTATGTCATCCTTCCCCGAACCCTCGATAAAGGGCGGGCCACCATCGCACGTAAAAACGGCGAGCTTCACTACGATTGCCCCATCGGCCAGCTGATTCTGAAGTTTCTGGGTATTTCGGCTCCAGCTCTGCTGAACGAACTCAAAAAGGGCAAAGGCGACGGAGAAATACTGGCTTGGATCAAGAAAAATCAGAAGCACAAGCATCAGCCTTGGGAGATCGAACATTGGTCGTCCTATCAGGAGAAACGTGGCCCAGACAGCGATCAGGAAACGGCGAGCTTTTTCACGGGCAGGCTGGTTGAACTGGGGGCCGCGAAGCGGGAAGACATCAAGACTTGGTTTGACCTGCTTGATCTTGACGATCACGTCAGCTTCGGCGGCAAGCCCTAACTCGGAATCTCATTGCAGTTAAACCAACTAAAAATCTATGGTCACCGTATTCATCAGACATCGCGTTAAGAACTATCCAAAGTGGAGGAAGGTATTTGATGGGTTCCTTCCCAACCGCCGGGCTGGGGGCGAAATCTCCTATGTCCTTGGGCATGTCTCGAAAAAGACGAACAACATCTGCCTGATCTTTCAATGGGACAGTGCGGCAAATGCAGCCAAATTCCTGAAATCCAAGGAACTGAAGGCGGCCATGAAAGACAGTGGCGTCATCGAAAAGCCTGACGTGTTCATCGTTGAAGAGAAGGAAAGAGGGAATACGAAGTAGAAGGTACGATAGGTTGCGCGTCAGCTAACAGAAAAGGGAACTCATCAGCCCCCTGTTCTTCCCGTCACCGGCTAAAGCATCCTTCGCACTGGCAAACGACTTTCCAAGCTACTTCCCTCGGGTCATTTGACGCTCGCGCCGCACGGCAAAATATAGAGTGGGGGGGGTAAACGGAGGCGCTCAATTTGGAGGGCGGGGGTGCCTCTCTCTCTTTCTCCAAAAAAATGGCCGGGTCTTTGATTGACGACCCCTCACCCTTGCCGAAACGCCCCGACACTCCGCGCGAAATCATCCGGCGTGCCGAAATCGAACCGCTCGGTTCCGCTCATTTCCAGCGCCAGATAGCCTTCCCGCTGCCGTTGTATCTCCTGCGCCCGCGTGAGCTGGAACTCGCCATTGTCGCGCACATTGTCGCGGATCATTTCCCTCAGCACGTCATAAATGGATGGCGCCAGCAGGTGCATTCCGAACCACCCCAGCCATGTCTCGCCTGGCAAGTCATTGACGCGCAGTTTCGCCCGCGCCACGGCGGCATCCGGTTTTTCGATGATGAGGGAAACGTCAATCAACCGTGGATTATCCTTTCGCCGCGCACCGGCAATCGTCCCATAGCCCTTCAATTCCCCGGCGGATATGCGGTTGACGGCGGAAACGCTCAGGCCCTTGGAAATAGCGGCAATTTGCGCCAATTCCTGATAAGGGGAAACCGCTTCGCCGCGAAACAAATGATCGCCCAGGCACAGCAAAACCATTTCATCCCCGGCAAATTCTTCGCTCTGAAAAACCGCATGGCCATAGCCTTCCTGCTCGCGTTGCACGGCGAAACGAATTTGTTTGGCGAAACCGCGCATCTGCTCTGCTTCGCGCAGCAGGGCCGGATATTTTTCCAGCCGCCGCAGATAACCGTCCCCCGGCCCTTGCAAATAGCCGCGTATCATCGCCTCCTCTCCTGGTTGGACAATCACGCAAATTTCCTCAATCCCCGCCGCCGCCAGTTCCAGCAGGTGATAGTGAAACAACGCCCGCGCCACTCCGTCCCTGCCCACGATGGGATACAATTCTTTCTTCACCGCATGCGAGGCCGGAAAATGCCGCGTCCCGAGCCCGGCGACGGGTATGACCGCTTTGCGAATGACGGTGTGATCAGCCATGGCCCCCATTCAGTCAAGCGTCCAGTCTCCGCCATCCTCCGGCGCCGAAGAGATAACGCCGCCCCCCAAATTCGACCGCCCCCGGTGACGTGCCCTCGAAAATGTCCGGCATGACGCCCACGAGCCGCGAATACTCCGCCGCGATTTGCGGCACCTGCTCACGCAGCGCCTCCAGTTTGCCAAACACCGCCACCGTGCCGCCCGTCCCGCCGCCGGTGATTTTCGCGCCGAACAAGCCGGTTCCGGGCCCTCGCTTGCGCACAGCCTCGACCAGAAAATCGACCTCGCTAATCGAGAGATGGCAGTTGTCCTGGTAGCTCTCGTGCGCGTCAAACATGCATTCGCCGGCGCTCGCCAAAGCATCGGCGTCGCCGCCTTGGGCCGCCTGCAGGCTGTCCATGAACTTGAGCACGCGCTCATTTTCGTAAATCGGATGACGCGTTGGGCCGGCGACATGGTAAGTGGCGTCGGGCTGGATTTTCGTCACCGGGTCGTCGTGCGTCTTGTATTTTTCAAGGAACTGCGAGCCGATGATTTGCGCGGGAATTTCCCCGGCGTACTGCGCCTGGAATTCCACCGACGACAACTCCGTCAGATAATCCAGCGCCCCGCGGCCGGTCCGGGCGCGGATGTCATTGATGATTTTTTTACCCATGAACGCGCCGATGCGCGTGTCCCCGTAAGGATTGGCCGCCACGGAATGGCGCACCATCGAGCTGATGCCCACGAAGCCCGTGCCCTCCGGAATCTCCACCTCGCCCATCACGGCGCCTGGTCGGCAAAGGATGTGCGTCAGCCGGCCTTCACGCCCGCTGGTCACGGAGATTTGATCCATGATGCCGCAGGGGGCGCCGACGACGTGGTTCTCGGCCATTTGCCCCAGCCGCGCCATGCGCGCCGGGTCGAGCTTGAGGCCGAGGTAGGCGTTCAGGCAGCTCAACGCGCCGATCTCCACCGTCGCCGAACTGCCAATCCCCACGTTCATTGGCACCGCGCTTAACAACAGCATGCTGAATCCGTAAGGCAGCTTCACCGACTCTTCCTTGAGCAGCGTAAAAATGCTCCCGCCGATGTAGGACGCCCAGCTCACCAGCGGATTGGTGCGATACAGCGCCCGCATGTCAGCGTAATCCGTCAGCCCGTCGCCGGAGGCAAAATAATCCAGCGGGATGCGCGTTTCCAGCGGCAGATTGCGCAGCCCGGCCTGCATCGTGCGGATGCGCAAAGTGCGGTCATTGCGCGGTTGCAGCGCCATGAGCACGCCCCGCCCCAGCACCGCTTCGCAGACATTCGCTCCCGAATAATCCGCAATGCCCCCCATCACGTCCAGCCGCGCGGGCACCCGCGAAACCCAGACCTCGCCCGCGTTGAAAAAGCCCGCCAAGCCGGTCGGATCGTTGTTCGGCTTCTGCAACAACCTTTCAAATTCCTTCAATTCCTCTGGTAGTTCTTTGTCGCTCATATCGGGCAATTATTCGCTGTCTCCGGAGAAAATGCCACACCCCCCAGCCGCCGTCACTCTGTAAAACGTAAGGATAGTAATACGCGCAGCCCAAAACGCCGCGGGCCAACCTCATAATGTTCCATCGCTTCCGATTGGTGGAGCACATTAAAGTGGACGTGCTCAGTCAGTCGGATAACCGCCCAGCGCCACGTCCGCCGACGGCCAGCCCAATCACCGAGTACCCCTTGCACCGTTGGCAAGAATATAGGGGCTGGGGGGGGCGGTTTTAAACGGAAGCGCTCGATTCGAGGGGGGCGGAAGGGCGGAGGCAGGAAAAGGAGTCTCTTCCTTTCTGATAAAAAAAGGCTGCGGCTTTGGTTGGCCGTAGGCGAGCTGTCCGCGGGGGTACGCCCCGGCGTTCGGGAAAAAGGAAGATGGCCCAGCCCGAGGGAAGGGGGGAAAGGTTGTCCCATTCCGAATCAGTGCATCAAAAAAACGCCCCAGATTGCGGTGAGCGCGCCCAGAATCGCCGAGATGACCCCCATGCGCACGAAGAGGTTTTGCTCCGTAAGAATGGTGATTGAACAAAGCACGATGGAAATTTGCAGGGCGATTTCACCAAGTTCAATGAAGGTGCCTTTGGCTTGCAGGCGGCGCGACTCGGCGAGAAGTTCGTCTCCCTTTTCCTTGATCTCCTTGCCGTCATCTTCGAGGTGTTTCATTTGCGCCTCATAGCCAGTCAGGAGCTTTGCGCCCTGAGCTTGGGCTTCGGGTGAAAGCTTGTCGAACTGAAGGTGCAGATTATCGACTTGTAGTTCGAGCTGGGCGTGCCGTTCCTTTTTCGCCTGGTAAAAGGCGAATTGATCGGAGGCATCGACATGAGCGAGGATTTTTTCGTTATTCGTCTCGTTGCCGAGATGAGTGACGATGGCCAGCACGACCGCGATGGCGGCAATAATCAAACCGACAATGCGTTCCTTGTGGCTTTCAGTGGCCTCGGGCGCTTCGGGAAGTTCAATTTCATCAGGCATGGTGACGTTATTGCGAGACAAGAGCCGGATGTAAAGCGAATGGACGCGCGATGGTCATTCTCGATCCCGTTCGCGGCGCTCCCGGCGGGGCGCTACGACGGCATCGCCATCTCCGCCGGGCGAATACCTCGAGCGCTTCGGCGATGGGCCGACGCCATTCTCGTGGAGCCAAGGGATCGCGTTGCTGATTACCAGGCGTTCGCTCGAAACGCTGGGCGGCCACCGCACCGACTACTGGGTGCGGGGAGAGGACCTGGAGTTTACGCTGCGGATTACGCACCGCTGGCTCGGAATCTACGCACCGAAGGCGCGAGTCCAGCACCTGCCGCCGGCGGGATCGGGCAAACCCGAGGTTGAGTACTTTCGCCATGCGGCTATGCTGCAAAACATCGCGTACACCTCGCTCCGTCTCCGTCACGGATGGCGCATCGCCTGGACCCTTCCCTCCAATTGGCTCAACTTCTGGCGCTCGTCGCGCTATGCGCCTCGGGCGCTGGGCGAGATCTTGCGAACGCTCTTTTACGGCGCGCTGCTTGGCTGGCCGGCCGGGAAGACCTACGGGCGCACGGCGGGCCAAAAGTAAGACTGCTTCCTTAGAGATATCCTTGCGGAGCTTTACTGGCTGAAGAATCAGTCACCTGGAACACAAGAACGACTCTTCCGCCATCTGAAACTTCCCGGCCAGCGCCTGGCTCCTCCGGTCATCATGGCGGTATATTGCGCAGCTAAGACCTACGATCCCCGTCTGTGATAAGCGGCGAATTTTTTCGCGGTATTCTGCCGCTATTTTGGAGATAAGTCCGTATTTCCGGCCAGGCAATATCGGGTGTAAGCTGTGTTAGGCAATAATGCTCCGGAAAACGACAGTAGCCCTTGCATGGCCGGTGAGGACATATGTCCCGGACAATGACCAGGCTCTCCCGGCGAAAGGGACGAAACCACTCGGCACGCGCCGGGCCGAAAAAGGCAATCACCGGAATCCCGAGGGCATCCGCCAGGTGACTCGGGCCGCTATCGTTACAAAAAAACTGTGTGGCGCAACTAATCGCAGCCAACAATTCCGGCATGCTGAGCTGGCCAAGGATATGGTCCGATACGTCCTTCAAGCCACTGCCATAGCCATCCGGGTCCGGGACAACCACCAGGGTAAAATCGAATTCCTCCCGCAACCGCGCGATGATCTCCCTGAAGTAGGCTTCCGGCCATCTTTTTACCGCGATCCCGGCGCCACAATGGAGCATGATAATGGGCTGAGAACCTTGCTTAAGTCTTGCCCGTAATTGCGGCACCAGGGCTGGGTCGGCCGCCAATCTCGGCGGGAAAACAGGTTGCTCCGGGCTGATGAGATGCCGCTGCAACTCCCACCAATCCTCCACCCGATGCGCATCTGGATGCCTTACCGGAAGCGGATCGTTAAGACACCAATTGCCGAGCGGTGTCCAAAAACCGGTCCGTCGGCGCACGCCGCCAAGCCACATCAAAAAGTGGTCCCTGGGGTCCTTGCGAATGGAAAGAGCGGCGTCAAACCGCTCGTGCCGCAAGCGTCTCACCAGGCTGAAAAGCCGGAGCCAGGGCCAGCGCCATAACTTGTACTTGCCGTAAAAAACCGTCCAGGGGGCGTCGAATTCGATAAAATCTATCTCCTGGTAATTGGCCGCGATAAAAGCGCAAATCGAGGGCTTGGCCAGGACGGTTATCTTCCAGCCACCGGCGTTCAGGCCTTGTATCGCCGAGGTCATCAGCGTGGCATCGCCGATTCCCCATAACTCGATCAGCAAGCCGCGTTTCATCAGATGTAGGGCTGGCTAGGCTCGTTCAACCCCGACACGAGCTAGGCGTTCTCCAGCGTCGCCGAGGCGGTGTATTCGCCAATCGTGCCGTAGAAATAGTTCGCGACAAACAGATTCGATCCGGAGACGACCGGCGTTCCGAACAGTACCACCAGACAGCGATAAAAATCAGCCACTGCCGACACCTCATTATTCGTTGTAAGCGCTTTCGCCATGCTGGGTGAGGTCCAAGCCCACGTGTTCTTCTTCAACGTCCACCCGCAGGCCGACAAGGGCATCAACCGTTTTGAAAAGGATGAATGTCGCGGCTCCGGCGTAGACCGCCGTGAACAGCACGGCCAGGGCTTGATTGCCAATCTGGGACAACCCGCCCGCCAGCGATACAACAACACCATGGACTTGGAACGTGGAGGCGATGGCTGGATTGACCGTCGCGCTGGCCAGCCCGCCAAGCATCAACAGGCCGATCGTGCTGCCGACGCCGTGGACGCCGAAAACGTCCAGCGAATCGTCATAGGTGAATCGCGCTTTCAATTTTGTCGCGGCAAAGTAGCAGATCCCGCCCCCGGCCAGCCCGATGCAAAACGCGGACGGCACGGAAACGAATCCTGATGCGGGCGTGATCGTGGCCAGACCGGCGACCATCCCCGACGCCGCGCCGAGCACGCTGGCTTTGCCCTTGCTCCACCATTCCACCGATGCCCAGCCCAACGCGCCGGCGGCAGCCGCAAAATGGGTCGCGGCAAACGCGCTCGTGGCGAGCGAACCGGCGTTGAGCGCGCTGCCCGCGTTGAAGCCAAACCAACCCACCCAAAGCAGCCCCGTGCCGATGAGGGAGAGGACCACGTTGTGCGGCATCATCAATTCGTGCGGATAGCCGGCGCGTCTTCCGAGCATGATGGCGCACACGAGCGCGGAGACGCCGGAACTCAAGTGCACCACCGTGCCGCCGGCGAAATCCAGCACCGGAATTTGTCCGCCGAGCGCCCAGTTGAAATAGCCGCCTTTGCCCCAGACCATGTGGCACAATGGAAAATAAACCGCCGTAATCCAGAGCAATACAAACAGGACATATCCCTTGAACTTGATCCGTTCCGCCACCGCTCCGCTGATGAGCGCGGGCGTGATGATGGCGAACATCATCTGGAACAGCATGAACGTCTGCTGCGGCACCGTGCCGGCGTAATCGGGATTCGGCGCGCCGCCCACGCCGTTCAACATGAAATAGGTGAGCGGATTGCCCACAAACGCATTGCCCGGCGCAAACGCCATGCTGTAACCGAAAATCATCCATAACATGGAGACCAGCGCCATGAGGATCAAGCTGTGCATCATCGTGGCGAGCACATTCTTGCTGCGCACCAGCCCGCCGTAAAAAAGGATCAACCCCGGCGCGGTCATCATCAGCACCAGCGCCGAACTCATGAGCATCCACGCGTTGTCGCCGGAATTGATGTTTGAGTTCAGGGCCTGATTTTGTTGCGCCAGTTGTTCAAGCCGGGTAAGGCGCTGCTCATACGAAGTGTCGGCGGATGCTATTAGCGGGGCAGCTTCCGCGCCGATTAAGACGAAAGCGAGAAGCGCAGCTAAAATAGGCGTGGCCCAATGATGAAATACTTTCATGTACAAAAGGATAAATTGAACGGCAACAGAAGAGCGAGGTCAAGGCCCAAAGGGGTTGGTCCGGGTCGCGCCACTTTTATGTCTGATTCGAAATGAAAACAGGAATGTCGAACACCCGTGATCCATGTCAAAGCGGGGCGAGCGGCGCGTCTCGGCGCACAAAACCGGGAGATCGACCGGTTTGCCGGTCACAAGGACAATAAAAAAGCCGCCGATCGTGAGGTCGGCGGCTTTTTTTAGTTGTTGAGACGAATTATTGGGCGGCTGGGGTCTGAGCGGCTGCGGCCGTCTTCTTATGAAGCGAGTTGGCCGTCATCGCGCCGGAGGCATCCTTGGAATAGGAGCCGGTGACTTTATCACCCACGGCGAAATCGGCCAGGGTGGCGGCAGCTTTGTCCTTTTTGAACGTGGTCTTCGGAGTGATGGCCAGGGTCAGCGTCTTCTCCTTGCTTGCGACGGTGACGGAGGTGGCATCAATGGCCGTGATCGCTCCCGAATACTGGGTTTTTGCAGACTTCGCCGCCTTTGCGGAAGCAGGGGCAGTCGTCGAGTTGGTCGAGGTTTCGGCCTGAGCGGTACTGGGCGCGCCGGCCAGAGCGAGACCCAGAATGGCCACGAGGGCCGGGGTAAGGAGGGTAATTTTCATAGAGGTTAAGTAATGTGGCGGTTTGGACGTCCGCTCCATATCAAACGTTCAGATTATTTTTAAAAAAAATGAAGAACCCGGGAAAGCAGCCGTCACCGAGGTAAAAGTTATCCGGGCGGCGGCGCGGAAAAAGCATCGCTCGGAGATGGCGGGCTGCCAAGTCCGAAAGGCCATTGACGCTCTGATTGCGCTTCTTTACTCTCAAGCCCAGTTCGGCTTGCCATCCTAACCCGGCGGGCCGCCTGAAAGGACTTTTTTTATGAAGATCACGGTTGTCGGAGCTGGTTTTGTCGGGGCTACCACCGCCCAACGTTTGGCCGAGAAGGAACTGGGAGACGTCGTCCTGCACGACATCGTCGAGGGCATGCCGCAGGGCAAGGCGCTCGACATGCTGCAATCGGCCTGCCTCGAGAGCTTCGACAGCGAGGTCAAAGGCACCAATAACTCCGCCGATTACGCCGGTTCCGATATCGTCGTCATCACCAGCGGCCTGGCCCGGCAGCCCGGCATGAGCCGCGACGACCTCCTGCTCAAGAATGCCGAGATCGTCGGCGGCGTGGCCGAGAACGTGAAAAAGCACGCGCCCGGGGCCATCGTCATTGTGGTGAGCAATCCGCTCGACGTGATGACCTACCTGGTCGGCGCGAAGACCGGCTTCCCCAAGCACCGCATCATGGGCATGGCCGGCGTGCTCGACTCGGCCCGGTTCCGTTGTTTCATCGCGATGGAACTCGGCGTTTCGCATCGCGATGTGGAAGCGATGGTGCTCGGCGGCCATGGCGACGACATGGTGCCGCTGGCGCGCTACTCGACGGTGTCCGGCATCGGAATCGAGGCGCTTTTGTCCAAGGAAAAGATCGACGCGATGATCACCCGCACTCGCAACGGCGGCGCGGAAATCGTCAAGCTCTTGCAAAAAGGAAGCGCCTACTATGCGCCCTCCGCCGCCGTCGTGCAGATGGTCCAGAGCATCGTGCGCGATGAAAAGCGCATCCTGCCCGTGGCCGCCTATTGCTCCGGCCAGTACGGCATCAAGGGGCAGTTCGTCGGCGTGCCCGTCCAGCTCGGACGCGATGGCGTCGAAAAAATCGTCGAACTCGAGCTGACCGACGACGAGTTGAAACAGCTCCAGGCCAGCGCGAATCACGTGGCCGAAAGCGTCGGCAAGCTGAAGCTGTAGGCTGGCTTGACGAATGCTATCATTGTGATAGCATAATGATAGCATGGCTCAATTGATCGTTCGCAAACTGAATGACCGGCTGGTGCTGCGACTAAAGCGCCGCGCCGCGCAGCATGGGATTTCGACCGAGGAAGAGCATCGCAGGATTTTGCGGGAAATTCTTGAGCCGAAAGGAAAGCCCAAGCCCAAGTTGAGCTTTAAGGAGTATCTTCTGACGATGCCAAACGTAGGTGAAGACTCTGATTTTGAGATGCCGCGCAACGACAAGCCTCGCGAAGTTGATCTGAGCGATTAACTTCATGGCGTTCCTTCTCGACACCAACATCCTTTCGGAATTACGCAAATCTTCTCGATGCTCCCGCTCGGTGCGTAGCTGGTACGAGGCCGTCCCTTTTGAAGACATATTCCTCAGCGTGCTCGTCTTTGGCGAAATAAGGCGAGGCATCGAAAATATTCGGAGACGTGACGCCGCTGCCGCAGGGGCGTTGGAGAGGTGGTCGCGCGGACTGCACTTGGCGCACGCCGAGAGGATTCTACCGGTGACCTTGGAAATCTGCGAACGGTGGGGCCGATTATCCGTACTCCATCCGATACCGGCTGCGGACGGTCTACTTGCCGCTACCGCACAACACTATGGCCTAACCGTCGCCACGCGCAATACCCGCGACTTCCAGCGTTGCGGGGTCGACTACGTCAACCCCTTTGAGTTTTGATATGGCCAAGTACGCATCCATCGATGAGGGCTTCGCGGTGGCCGGGATCGAACGCGCCGAGCGGCATCTCTTTCTGTGCCTTGGCCCCGACTGCGCGCCCATCGAGGAAGGCCAGGCGACCTGGGACTATCTCAAGCGCCGGTGCGCCGAGTTGAACCTCCCCGTCATGCGGACGAAAGCCGCCTGCTTTCGCGTCTGCGTCGGCGGGCCGTGGCTCGTCATTTATCCCGAAGGCGCCTGGTATGGCGGGGTCACGCCCGAGCGTTGCGAACGCATTCTCCAGGAGCATGTGGTCCAGGGCAAACCCGTCCGCGAGTGGGCCGAGCGGACGCAGCCGCTCCGTTCCCTGGAGGGTCAGCCTCCGGCCTGACCCATTTATTGAAATCAGGGTCGGGACGGAGTCCGACCCTCCAAAATTCCATCCGTGCGCAGCGGGCGGAAGCACGCTAAAAGGGGGGCGTGACGGAACCCGCCCTTACCCTTCAAGGACCGCTCGTCGTCCGCAGTCCCAACTGGCTGGGCGACGCGGTGATGGCCCTGCCCGCCGTGCGCAATCTCAAGACGCTGGCCGGGGACGCTCCGCTCGCGGTCGCCGCGCCCGAGAAACTGGCCGCGCTGTGGCGGAAGTGCCCGTTCGTCGACCAGGTCGTCGCGCTGGAGAAGCCGCGAAATCTCCTGGCCGCGGCCCGGCAATTGCGCGCCGGAAAATTCGGTTCGGCGGTGCTGCTGCCGAATTCGCTCCGCTCCGTCGCAGAGGCTTGGCTGGCCGGAATTCCCCAGCGTCTCGGTTACGCGCGGGGCGGACGCGGCCTCCTTTTGACTCGGACCATTCCCGCGCCGGCGCGCAATCCGGCCCGGTTGCACCAGCGCTTTTACTACCTCGACCTGGTCGCCGCGCTGGGCGGCCCAAGCGACGACTCGTTGCCGCGACTGCGCGGGGATCCCGCCATCGCGACCGGTTCGCGCGGCCTCGTCCTGGCCATTTGTCCGGGCGCCGAATATGGCCCCGCGAAGCGCTGGCCCGTGGAAAATTTCGTCGCCGTGGCCCGGCATTTTATCGAGACGCGCCAGGCCAGAATCGTGCTGCTCGGCGCGGAGGCCGACGCGCCCGTCGCGGAAGAATTCGTCCGCCAGTTGCCCGAGGTCGAAAACCGCGTCGGAAAAACGTCGCTCGACGAATTCATGGCGGCGCTTGCCTCGGCCCGGCTCGTCCTCTGCAACGACAGCGGCGCGATGCACGTCGGCCTCCGCGCTGGACGTGCCGACCCTGGCCGTTTTCGGTTCGACCGAACCGCTGTTGACCGGACCGATGGGCGCGAGCAGCCGCGTGCTTCGGCATCACGTTCCGTGCAGCCCCTGTTTCCTGCGCGAATGCCCGATCGATTTCGCCTGCATGACAAGCGTCACGCCCGAGGCGGCCATCGAGGCGGCGGAAACCATGCTAAGATGAAAATTTCCGCGTGCCTCATCACCCGCAACGAGGAGCGCAACCTGCCGCGCTGCCTCAAAAGCGTCGCGCCGCTGGCCGACGAAATTCTCGTGGTCGATTCAGGCAGCACGGATGCGACCCTGGACATCGCGGCGCAATTCGGCGCGCGCGCGGTGCATCAGGATTGGCTCGGCTATGTCGGCCAGAAAAACTTCGCCCTCGATCAGGCGCTTCATTCCTGGGTGCTGAGCATCGACGCGGACGAGGAGATTTCCCCCGAACTCGCGGCCGCCATCGCGAGCGTCAAGGCCGACCCCGCCGCCGATGCGCCCGGCGCGCGGAACGGCTACGAAGTCTCGCGGATCGTTTTTTACCGGGACCGCTGGATTCGTCACGGCGACTGGTATCCCGACCGGCTGGTGCGGCTATTTCGGCGGACCGAGGGCCGCTTCAGCGGCGGGCGCGTGCACGAGAAGCTTGAACTTCGCGGGGAGCATCCCATCCTGCCGGGGCATCTGCATCATTTCACTTATGAAGACGCCTCCGACCGCAACGACCGCTGCGCGAGGTACGCCGAGCTCTGGGCGCAATCGGCCCATGAGCAGCGCCGCCGCGCTTACGTCTGGAGCGGGCCCGTCCACGCGCTGGCGCGGTTGGGCAAAGGCTACCTGCTTAAAGGCGGATTTCTCGACGGCGCGATCGGCTGGGACATCGCGGCCGGCAACGCGCGCGAGGTCTGGCTCAAGTATCACCTTTTGGAGAAACTGAACCGTGAGTCGCAAAAAAGATAGATTCAAGAATCGTCCTGCTGCTCAGGAGAGTCCCGAGTTGAACATCCCGGCTCCAGTCGCCGCCGCATCGGCGAAGCCCGAACCGGAGCGCGTCGAGCCGGCGGCCCCGGAGCTAATCAGCCCCGATCAACCCGGCGCCGAGTTGGCCGCGAAGGCGGCGCCCCTTGTTCCCACACCGTCGCCATCACCCGGCCCCGCCGCGCCCGGCAGTGGCCGGCCCGTCAGCCCCGCGCCTGGCGCTCCGCCAAAAAAGCGAAGCTCCAAACTTTCCGCCGCCATCGTGGGGATTTCCGTGATGGGTTCGCGCCTGATGGGCGTCGTGCGCGAACAGGTCTTCGCCTACATGTTCGGCGCGACGATGTTCGCGGACGCCTTCATCGCGGCGTTCCGCATTCCCAATCTGCTGCGCGATCTTTTCGCCGAGGGCGCGCTCTCGACCGCGTTCACCACGACCTTTACCAAGACGTGGGAGAAGGAAGGCGCGGACTCGGCCTGGCATCTCGCCCGGCTGGTTCTTTCGACGCTCACGTTCATCCTCGGCCTGATTTGCATCGCGGGTCTTATTTTCGCTCCGCAGGTTGTTTACCTGATCGGCGGAGGCTTTGAAAATGTCCCCGGAAAATTCGAGCTGACCGTGCGGATGACGCAGTTGCTTTTCCCGTTCATTCTTTTCGTTTCACTCGCCGCCGCGGTGATGGGGATGCTCAACGCTCGGCATGTCTTTGGCATTCCCGCCAGCGCCAGCACGGTTTTTAATATTGTCTCCATCATCAGTGGCGTGATTCTCGCCGGCGTTTTCGAACCGCAAAAAAACTGGCTCCATCCCCACTTCGGAGAAAAAGCCATTTTCGGCTGGTGCTTCGGCGTGCTCCTCGGCGGCCTGGCGCAACTGGCGATCCAGCTCCCCTCGCTTTGGAACATCGGCTTTAACTTTGCCGGAAAACTTAACTTTCGCGATACGGGCCTGCGCACCGTCATGATTCTCATGGTGCCCAGCGCCATCGCCGGCTCGGCCGTGCAGGTGAACGTCATGGTGAACAGCGCGTTCGCCTCGCATATTCCCGGCGCGATGTCGTGGCTCTACTACGCGTTCCGCCTCGTGCAATTGCCCATCGGCATTTTCGGCGTGGCCATCGCGACGGTGACGCTGCCCGCCGTCGCGCGCCAGCACGCGCTGGACGATTTGAAGGCCTTCGGCAAGACGGTCGAGGAAGCGCTCCGCTTCGGCTTTTACCTGACGCTGCCCGCCTCGGTGGGACTGGCCGTGATCGCGCAGCCGGTGATCCAGCTCATCTACGAGCACGGCACGTTCACCGCGGCCGGCACGGCGCAGACCGCGCTGGCGTTGCAGGCCTACACCATCGGGCTCGCGGGCTATTCGGGGATCAAGATTCTCGTGCCCTGCTTTTACGCGATGCAGCCGCCGCGCTTCGAGTCGCGGCCCGAGTCGGGCTTCTGGAGTTCCTTCTCCCATTTCGTGAGGAACGTCGTCCTCTTCACCCCGGCCCGCGTCAGCCTCATCGGCATCGCGCTGAACCTCGTCCTTTGCTTCGTGCTCTTTTATTACCTCGGCCTGGGCCACGTCGGGCTGGCGCTCACGACCGGCTTTGTCGCGATCCTCAATTTTCTGCAACTGGTCTACGCGATCCAAAAAAAGATCGATCTCGGCTCGCCCGGCGAATGGCTATCCTTCTTCGCGCGGGTGATGGTGGCGACGATGGCATGCGGTTGCGTCGTGCTTTTCGGCGATGAGTTCCTGCTCGCGCATCGCACGACCCATTCGCTGCTCGGGGCGGCGATTCTTTTCTTCAATATCGGCGTGGCAGGCGCGGTTTATTTCGGCCTGACGGTGCTCCTTCGCGTGCCGGAATCCGTTGAGATGGTCTCGTTTATCAAACGAAAATTCGGCGGGGCTAATGCCAAGAATTAACCGTTTTCGCCACCTATGGTTAGTTGCCACGGCGCAAGCCATGCTTATTTTATTAGAAAGAGGCATTTAGCCTTAGAAAGAAGGTATTATGAAACCAGTGTTCCTTGCATTGGCACTTCCGTTATTGCTCACGGGATGCGCGGGGACGGCTTATTATGGTGACGCCGGTTATTATGGTGGCCCGGGCTATCCGGGATATTACGACGGATACTATTATGGTAGTCCTTCATATATCGGATTTTCCTATTATGACCGAGGATACTACCACCATGGCTATCGTCATTATAACACGGACTATAACCACGGCGCGGTGGCCTATCGTGGCTCATCCCACGCAAGCGGCCATGCCGTCGCCAGCGTGAGCCATTCCGGCAGTCGCTCCGGTGGAAGCCATGGCGCGTCCGAATCGTCCGGACGCCATCATCATTAAAGGAAGCTATCCGCCCTTGGCCTCGCCGCGATAGTGGAGCACCTTCACTTTCTCCATCGTGACGAGGCCGCCGGAGATCATCTCGTCGAGCAGCGGCAGGAACGCGTTGATGGCGGCCTCGCTGTCGACGATCTCGATGACCAGCGGCAGGTCGGTGGAAAGATTGAGGATTTTCGCCGTGTGCAGGCGGCTCGTTTTCCCGTAGCCCATCGGCCCGCGCAGGACGGTCGCGCCGCCGAGATGCCGTTCGCGCGCCTTGAGGACAATCGCCTCGTATAGCGGCCGGTGCTCCCAGCGGTCGCTTTCACCGATGAAAATACGAAGCAGAACGGCGTCCTCGGGAATTTGCATAAAGGGGGATTTTGTTGAAATTGTTTTTTTGACGGGATTAACCAGATTTACAGGATTGGTTCAGGCTATCGCATTTGATTCAGCGAGCCGGCCAGCATCGCGCCGAGCCAGACCCCCGCCAAACATAGCACAACCGAAAGCAGCACGTTGGCCGCCGCGCTCCACCACTGGTTATCCTGCGCCAGCAGCAGCGTTTGCAGGCTGAACGACGAGAACGTGGTGTAGCCGCCGAGAATGCCGATCATGATGAAGTTGCGAGTGAGGCTGCTGAGCATGATCCGGCCTTCTCCTGCCGCGGAAATCGTGAAAATGAAACCGATCACGAAGCAGCCGGTGACATTTACGACAATCGTCCCCCACGGGAAAATCTGCCCCGTCTTCTGCACGTTCGTGTCGATCAGGCTGCCGAGGCCGAAGCGCAACATGCTGCCGAGCGCGCCGCCCAAGCCGATGATGAGATATTGCGTCAGAAGCTGCATGGCGATGGAACTTTTCTACGACCGGATTGCTTCCTTGTCGATCTTGCTGCATACTTACCGGCTCATGAAATCGTATCGCATTGCTGTTGTCGGCGCCACCGGCGCGGTGGGTCAGGAGATTCTCCGCACGCTGGAGCGGCGCAACTTTCCGGTCAGCCACCTGAAGCCGCTCGCGTCGTCGCGGTCGCTGGGCAAGACGGTAGAATTCAACGGCAAGCATTTGCCGGTCGAGGAACTGCGCGCGTCGGCGTTCGAGGGCGTCGACTACGCGCTCTTCAGCGCCGGGGCGACCCGCTCGCGCGAGTTCGCGGAGGCCTGCAAAAAAGCCGGCGCGGTGATGATCGACAACTCCTCCGCGTTCCGCATGAAGCCCGACGTGCCGCTGGTCGTGCCCGAAATCAACGCGGGCGATCTCGATCATCACCACGGCATCATCTCGGTGCCGAATTGCTCGGCGATCATCATGGCCGTGCCGCTCTGGCCGCTGCACCAGGCCGCGCGCATCGAGCGGATCATCGTATCCACCTACCAAAGCGCGAGCGGCGCGGGCGCGAAGGCCATGGCGGAACTCGAGGCGCAATTGCGCGCTTACGCGGCGGGCCAGCCGTTGAAGAAGGAAGTTTTCCCGCACCAAATCGCGTTCAACGTTTTCTCCCACAACACGGCCATCGCGGAAAACGGCTACAACGAGGAGGAGAACAAGGTCATCGAGGAGACGCGGAAAATTTTCCACGAACCGGACCTGCCCATCGTGGCGACCTGCATCCGCGTGCCCGTGCTGCGCGCGCACAGCGAATCGATTGTCATCGAGACGAAGCGCGAGCTTTCGCCCGAGGAGGCGCGCGAGATTCTCTCCAAGGCGCCGGGCGTGAAGGTGGTCGACAGCCGCGAGAAGAACCATTTCCCGATGCCGCTGGAAGCGAGCGGGCAGTACGACGTGCTTGTCGGGCGCATCCGCCGCGATCTGTCGCATCCGCGCGGGCTGGCGCTTTTCGTCAGCGGCGATCAGTTGCTCAAGGGCGCGGCATGGAACGCGGTGCAGATTCTGGAGTGCCTGGTGGGAAAGAGTTAGGGAAAAATTTCGACAGGATTAACAAGATTAACACGATTTTCGATAAAGGCATTCTATGAGGAAAATTGAAATTCAATCATCCTTTCTTTCATGCCTTCATGTTGCTCCTGTCAAAAATCAGCCTGCCTTCCAATCCTGTAAATCTTGTTAATCCCGTCAAAAATTCCCCTCTGAAATTCCGTCATTCCGTTAATTCCGTCAAAAATTCGGCTACTCCAGCACCAACCCGACGGGCAGGTTGAAGCCGCGCGCGAATTCCGCCGCGTGCATCCGCTTCTTGCCTTCGAGCTGGACTTCGCGCAGGAGCAGCCCGCCGACTTTCGCCGCGACTAAAATGCCGTGGCGGTCCACCCGCATCACCTCGCCCGGCTTGCCCTTGGCGCGGCGCGAAATGATGGTGGAGAAAATCTTGAGCATCTTGTGGTCGCTCTCCTGCGGAATCCAGGAGTAGGCGGAGGGCCAGTGCGTCATGGCGCGGATGTGCGCGTCGATCTCGCGCTGCGGGCGGTCCCAGTTGATGTGGCCGTCTTCCTTGCGCAATTTCCTGGTCACCGTCGCCTTGGACTTGTCCTGCTTGATGCGCGGAGCGGCGCCGGTTTCGACCAGCGGGATGGCCTTGAGCAGTGCTTCGGCCCCGAGCTTGGCCAGGCGGTCATGCAGGCTCTCGGCGGTCTCGTGTCGGCGCAGCGTGACCGCTTCCTGGAGCAGGATATCGCCGGTGTCGAGGCCCTCATCCATCCACATGATCGTGACGCCCGATTGTCTTTCGCCCGCAGCGACGGCGGAATGGATGGGCGAAGCGCCCCGGTATTTCGGCAGCAGCGAGGCGTGAATGTTCAGGCAGCCGTACTTGGGCAAATCGAGAATTTCCTTCGATAAAATCTGGCCGTAGGCGGCGACGACGATCAAATCGGGCTTGAGATATTTCAATTGGGCGACCGAGGTCGCGCCGCCGATTTTTTCCGGCTGGTAAATTTTCAGATGCAGCTTGAAGGCCGCTTCCTTGATCGGGCTGGCGGCGAGCTTGAGCTGCCGGCCCACGGGCCGGTCGGGCTGCGTCACCACCGCGAGCACGTGATGCTCGGGCATTTTCGTCAGCGCCTGAAGCGCGGGCAGGCCGATCTCGCCGGTCCCGATAAAGATGATGCGCATGGGTGTTTAATCGGTTCCGGATGCGATTTTGCTAGGGCGTGTTAACATTAATGTCGGTTGTCGACGGCAACCCCAACGGGGTTGCAATCACTCAGCCCAGGGTTGGCGCAGCAGCGCCTACCCTGGGTAGGTTGAGAAACGTACAACCCTGAAAGGGTTGAAGCCGTCTCAACGGTGGTGGACTGATTCAACCCTTTCAGGGTTGGCCCTCTTTGCCGTTGACCCAGGGTAGGCGCGTGGGACGTTGTCCCCGGCGCCAACCCTGGGCTGAGTGACGGCCATCCTTTCAGGATGGCTTTTCCGAGTACGAGCGATCTGTCCATAAAATAGTGTTAACAGGCCCTAGCGGCGACGGTGAACGCGCGGGGCGCGCAAGGCGGCCTGCCGCCTCTCCGCGAGCGAGACTTCGCGCTCGCCAAGCGAGTCGCCGCAACCGGTGCAGAGATATTCATAGAGGTCCTTGTCGGGCAGGATAAGCAGCAATCGTTCCCGCACCGGCATCGACTTGGCGCAGCGGCGGCAATAGAGTCGGGAGGCCTTGAAGGATTCAAACTGTTCCATGTCAACCAAGAGTATGAAACCCGAGCCGACCCGCGGGGCGCAAGCCAATAACGTCGTTTCGCCGTCGCCAGAGGCGATTTTGCAGGCTGTCGGGCTTCTGCGCCAGGGCCAACTCGTCGGCTTGCCTACGGAAACGGTTTACGGTCTCGCGGGCGACGGTCTCAACCCGGACGCCCTGGCGCGTATTTTCGAGGTCAAGCAGCGCCCGCTTTTCGATCCCCTCATCCTTCATTTCGCCGATGCGGCGGGCGCGTTCGCGGTGGCTGAAGACGTGCCGGAAACCGCCCGCGAACTGGCGCGGCGTTTCTGGCCCGGCCCGCTTACGCTCGTGCTGCGAAAAAAGGAGGCGGTCCCCGATCTGGCCACGAGCGGCCTGCCGAATGTGGCCGTTCGCGTGCCGGCGCATCCCGTGGCGCAGGCCCTTCTTCGCGCGTTTGGCGGCCCGCTCGCCGCGCCGAGCGCCAACCGGTTTGGCCGCATCAGCCCGACCGACGCGCAAGCCGTGCGGGCCGAACTGGGCGATGCCGTGCCGTTGATTCTCGACGGCGGTCCCTGCGCGGTCGGCCTCGAATCGACCGTGCTTTTGCTTGCCGGGCGCCAGCCCGCGCTGCTTCGGGCGGGCGGGATTCCCATCGAGGAAATCGAAGCGCTGGTCGGTCCGGTCGGGCGCGCCACGCGCGCCGACGACCGCCCGCAGGCCCCGGGCCAGCTCATGCATCACTACGCGCCGCGCAAGCCGCTTCGCCTCGTGCGCGACATCGCGGAAATTCCCTTGCGCCCGGACACCGGCTGGCTGGCTTTTGGGCCACCGCCGACGCTCGCGTCGTTCGCCGGTGTTGTGGAAAATATCTCGTCCGGCGGCGACCTGCACGAAGCGGCGGCGAATTTTTTCCGGGCGATGCGGCGACTTGATGAGAATGAACGCGTGGCCGCAATTTATGCGGCGCCGCTCCCGGCTCGCGGCCTCGGTTTGGCGATCAACGAACGGCTCGAACGCGCGGCGGGGTAGCGGAATAGGACTTATGGGACAGATGGGATCTATGCGACTCCGAGAAGTCCGATCGGTCCTATATGTCGCCTAAGTCCCATGGGTCCCCTAAGTCCCATTCTCTAATCCACCCCCGGATCGGTCAAAATCGGACGGCTGTCGCGGGAGGACGCGCCGCTGGGACGATGCTGGATGCGGTCGGGCGGCCCCACCTTGATTTTGAGCGGCGCGGCCGGCCCGATAACTTCGTAACCCTGGAGCACAAAGACCGGCAACTGCTCGTCGAGACGCGGATCGTAGGCCTTGTAGGAGGCGAACTTGCCCCAAAACTTGAATTCCCAATTCAGGTCGCCATCGGCCTTGACCAGTTTGCGATGGGGCGCCACGGCGAGTCCCGGCGTTTCCTGCAAGGCGATCCATTTCGCGGAACCCCAGCCGTCGCCGCTCTTTCTCACCCAGCCCCAACCCTGTCCGCCCATCTCGTCGATCAGGCGATGCGCGATCCAGGGGGCGCCGCCTTTGGTGTTGCCTTCCTTGTAACCGATGGCGGGTTCCTCGATCCTCGGGTCGTTCGCGAGATGGTCCAGCGGCGAGCCCTTTTTCAGCGGAGGAGCGACGGGCGGCGCCTCGCCCGCGGGCGCCTTATAGACCTCCTCCTCCTGTGCGGGGAGCAGGCCGGTGGAGAGAAGCAGCGATGCCGCGAGGAACGCATGGAATAAAACGAGACGCATAAAAGTCATTGGGCCCACTTGTCGTCCGAAGTGGACAACTGGGGCAGGCCGCCGTGGGCGAAGTCGGTCTTGCCGATCGCGCCGGTCATGGCGATGCCGAATCGGCTCTTCCACCACTTGCTGTACATTTCGCCGGAGTGACAGCCCCAGCTCTTGCAGGTCGCCTCGCGCGCGAAAATATCCCTGTCGATCCGCCTCAGGTCCTTCACGTGCAGCCACGAGATCGACATGGTGTCGATGGTGTTGCTGTAGTCGAAAAGGAAACAGGCCTTGTTCGAGTGGCCGAAATAATCGAAGTCGGCGATTTTGGTTTCATCCCTATCGAAGCCCTTGTTGAGATAGGCGATGAGCTCTTCCTTGCTGTTGAACCAAACGAGGCGCACGCCCAGCGTCTTCGCCTTGTCCTGAAGCTGCGCCGGCAAATCGACCCCCATTTCCTGGCTGCGGGACGCGTAAGCCGGGCGATAAATCAGCCAGGTGACGAGTTCGCCGGGCTTGGCCTGGTCTTTCAATTCCTTGAGCCGGATGACACTCGCGTCGACGAAATTGAACCAATAGACGTCATGCGAAACCTCGGCTTTGCCATGCTCCATGAACCGGAGCGCGGGGCCGCCGGTCAGCACGATGTCCTCGCGGCTCTGGGCCGGGGCGTTGAGCGCGCCCAGAACGAGCATGGAAAGAAGGACGAGAAAAGGACGCATAGGGAAGGGTGACCTTGCCAGAACAGCCGCCCGCGAAAAAGCAAAAAACTTTGAGTTGGTAGGGACGCGAGTCCCTTCGCGTCCCATTCTCAGTCCAAAATGGATTCGCATTCTCACTTTTAAAATGATTATTTAGGTCTATGGATCAAGTCGGCCGAAAGCAATTACCGCATGGGACTTCACCGTGGGCTTGTGATCCTTCAAGAGAAACTTACTTTCTAACTCTTTGTGTACAAAATCGATCAGACAATCCACTGCTTAAAAATGACATAGCAGGGCGCTTGCTTGAGGCTGTCCGATTCTATAACGAACAGAGCAAATGGTGGACCTCCCTTGCCATGATTATGCCTGATCATTTGCACCTGTTGACGTCTTTCCCCGAGGAATTAGCGCCAACAGTACGGGCGTGGAAACACTGGACAGCAAGGCATATTGGTATTGAGTGGCGGCGCGATTTCTTTGATCACCAATTGCGTCGGGATGAAAAATATAATGAAACGGCTGAATACGTGCTCCATAATCCTGTCCGCGCTGGTTTGGTCGATGATCGGCGACAGTGGCCGCATGTGTGGATGACCGATGGTCCCGAATGATTAATTCGACGGACGGCAGGGGACTGCCGTCCCTACCCCGTCCGGAGCGTGCTGACCTGCGGCGCGTCGCTCCACAAGTCCTCCAGAGCGTAAACGGCCCGCTTCTGCTCGTGGAAAATGTGGAACATGACATCCCCGTAATCGATCACGATCCACTGGCTGGTGGGGAACCCGTCCACCGCGAGCGGATGACGCCCGGATCCCTCTTTGAGCGCCTGCTCCACGCCGTTGGCGATGGCCTTGATCTGCGGTTCCGACTGGGCCGCGCAAATCACCAGATAATCGGTGATCGTGGAGATGTTCCGCAGGTCGAGGATGATCGGGTCGAGCGCCTTTTTCTCCTGGGCCGCCCAGACGCACTGCCGGGCCAGGTCGAGACTGTCCAGCCCGGACGATGTTTTGGTGCGCATGGGAGGGTCTAGGGCGTGTTAACACTAATGTCGGTTGCGGCAGCAACCCCAACGGGGTTGCAATCACTCAGCCCAGGGTTGGCGCAGCAGCGCCTACCCTGGGTAGGTTGAGAAACGTACAACCCTGAAAGGGTTGAAGCCGTCTTAACGGTGGTGGAATGATTCAACCCTTTCGGGGTTGGTCCTCTTTGCCGTTGACCCAGGGTAGGCGCGTGGGACGTTGTCCCCCGCGCCAACCCAGGGCTGAGTGACGGCCATCCTTTCAGGATGGCTTTTCCGAGTACGAGCGATCTGTCCATAAAATAGTGTTAACAGGCCTTAGGAAAGATAGATCCCGTGGCGTTTGATATAGGCTGCGATCAGGGCGGGGACGAGATGATCGATCGGGAGACGGGATTTCACGCGATGACGTATTTCAGTGGCAGATATATCGACCCGGCGGGGCCGCGGCAAGCCTAGAACGGTCTGCGGCGCTTCCGGCCCGGCGGTTTCCCCCCGCGGCAGGAGCACGAAGGTCACCATGCCGCGCAGGTCGTCCGGCCGATGCCATTGGTCCAGGGCGGCCAGTTGATCGGCGCCGATGAGCCAGAAAAGCTCCGCGCGCGGGAAGGCTTCCCGAATTTCCAGCGCCGTATCGTAAGCATAGGAGGGCCCCGGGCGGTCGATCTCGCAGCGGGAGAGCCAAAAATGGGAATTGCCCTTCAACGCCAGCCGCAGCATGGCCAGGCGGCGGGGGGCGGTCGCGCGCGGGTTGCGGGCTTTAAGGGGAGACCGGCCGCAGGGCACGAACAGCACGGCGTCCAGGCGGAGCTGCTCAAGGGCGTCGCGGGCAAGCAGGAGATGGCCGTGGTGCACCGGGTCGAAGGTGCCGCCGTAAATCCCGAGCCGGAATGGCCGGGACCGCGCGGAAGGAGCGGGGGCTTTGGCTTTCATGCTTCGACCACGCAGGTGCCGGCGATGACATCGTGAAGCGTCCGCCGTTGCGGATTGAAAAAAGCGTAGGTGAACGGAAGAAAAAGGAGGCTCATCGAGAAAACCACGGCCAGGGCGCGAAGGAAAGCTTTGCCCAGGCCCGGTTTCTCCCCGGATGAATCCACCACGCGCAATCGCAACAGGGCCTTGGCCGGGGTTTTGCCGTGGGCGGCATGAAAGCCGGTGAAGTAGAGCACCAGGACGAAATCGGAAATCAGGTCCGCGATCAGCTTCCCGTCAAGAGGGAGATCGGGCAAACTAAAGGGGGTCTGGGAGGCCGCCACGACATAGCGCACGAACCAATCGGGCAGGAAAACCAACGCCGTGGTAAGGAAGATGGGAGTGACCAGGATGCTGATCAAAACCAGATCCAAGACAAACGCGATGATGCGGCGTCCCACCGGCGCGAGGACCAGGCCCGGCTGGCCCGGCACGGGACCGGCGGACGACTGCGTCTCCGCCAGCAGGGCGACCAGTTCGGGATAATCCTGCCACGGACGCCAGGACCCTCCGGGTTCGTCGAGGCGCACCTCCGTGCCCAGCCCGGCGCGATTTTCCCGCACCCAGTCGCGGAGTTCCTCCCGGTCGACGGGGCCATATTCCTGGCCGTCATCTCCGCGGATCAAAAATGAATGATTTTCCGGCAGCATGCGCAGGTTGTATCAGATTCAGTCCCGAACCGACAGGGAGAGTTTTCGTCTTCTTCGGGTGGCCCGGACTACTTTGTTGTCCGGGCGCGCGAAGCGCGCAGGAAGCGAACGCTTATGGATGAAAACAGGTCAGATCGCTTCCTGTCGCCTGCGGCGACCCGGGCAACAAGTAGCCCGGGCCACCCAGATTGCGTAGCCTCGCTCGTAATATCCCCCTCGTTCCCAAGTTGTACTTGGGAACGCCTCCAGTTCTTCGCGAAATTTCATTTCGCGCTGATTCTAATCACCGTTATCGCGTCGGGATCGGCAATGGAATTGCCTCAGCAAGTGCGTTCCCACGTATATGTTGGGGTCGAGGGGGAACAACCTATTGACGTTCCCCATTTACGGAAACACCGGCAGCGGACGCAGCGATGTGTGATCGGGACCCGGAAAATCAACCGGTATCCGATACGTGACGGGCCGTTGCGCCAGCCATTGCAGGGCGCGGACCAGGATGGTTTGAAATCCCGCGCACCGCATGTCCACCGGGTCGGCCTCGTCGCGCCAGACATGGCCGAAACTCGAACAATAGGCCCGGCCCTTGCCATACGTCACGGTCCACTCGATGGGCCACCGCACCTGCGTCTTGGGGTCTTCGGCCCAGGAAAGAACCGTCACGTTCTCCGCCGGGCCGCGCGTGAAATTGTAAACCTCGACGAGCGGCGTCATCCAGGTCCGGGGCATGCCCGCATGGATCGGGTCGTCGCCCAGCCGGTGAATCAGGCGGTCCTGGCGCGCCTGATGGGACGTGCCTAGTCCCTCTCCGGGCGGGATGCGGATGATGCTTTCATCCGGCCCGATCTGAATCGCGGTGCCGTAATCCTTTTTGCGCCAGCCGAGACCGATGATGTGGTTGTAGGCGTCCCAATCGGCGAAGGAATTGTTCGCCGAATGAAAAATGAAAACCCCGCCGCCATTTTTCACGAAATTCTCGAAGGCCGTTCGCGCCGGGGGAGGCCATGGCGCGCCGCCCAGCAGGTTGTTGTAATTCTGGATGACGACGTCGAACTTGCTGAAGTCGGGACACCACCCGGCGTATGCGGGGTCGTCCGTCTTCGCGGGCGCGGTCGAGACGGTGACATCGAAAAGCCCGGTCGGCTGAAGGATGCCGCGCACGAGTTGCGTGGTCCGTTGCCAGTCATGATTGCTGCAACCGTCGATTATCAGCACGCGGATTGGACTTGGAGAAGTAGTCGCGGATTCGGCGGGTAAAGAGAACATGACTGTCAGGGCGAGCAAGGTAAGCGCAAAGTCCGAAAGGCGAGTCATATCATTTCTTAATTAATTTAATATTAACGATCCGTCAACCCGAGCTTGTCGAGGGATCAGCCTCCGACCCGTTCGGCAGTTACCAATCACCCTGCGAATTTCGAAAGCGCGTTGAACGCTGATCCCTCGACTTGCCTTTAGGGCAAATCAAAATACTGTGCACAGACAAGGCGATTCGGTTTCAGCAACCCTGTAAGGGTTGCAATCACTCAGCCCAGCCTCCGACCCGTTCGGCAGTTACCAATCACCCTGCGAATTTCGAAAGCGCGTTGAACGCTGATCCCTCGACTTGCCTTTAGGGCAAATCAAAATACTGTGCACAGACAAGGCGATTCGGTTTCAGCAACCCTGTAAGGGTTGCAATCACTCAGCCCAGGGTTGGCCCGCCAGGGCCTACCCTGGGTACACCGCGGATGAGATCAACCCTGTAGGGGTTGAATCAGAGAGGGGACAACTAACTTTCTCAACCCTTTCAGGGTGGGTTCAGGTTGTCGTCCACCCAGGGTAGGCGTTGGTACGCCAACCCTGGGCTGAGTGATTGCCATCCTTTCAGGATGACCCGAAAAACTCCCAATTGGCATGTGCAAAATAAGTTAAAATGCCATAGTCCTGAGCTTGCCGAAGGATCGGGATGACCGAAGGGAAAAGAAATGGTTTCATCTCATCCCTTCAGAAAGTAGCCGCGATGCTTGTCGGTGATGGGTATTTCGAGCCGCTCCATCACCTTGAGCAAATCCTCCCAGACCTTGCGCTTCTCGGTGTTGCTCTGGTTGCGCAGCAGATAGGAAGGATGATAGGTCGGCATCAGCGGCGTGCCGCGATACTCGAGGAATTTTCCGCGCAGCGAGCCGATGGTCCCAACCGGCCCGAGCAAACCCTCCACGGCCGTCGCGCCGAGCGCCACCATCACGGCCGGGTTGATCACGTCGATCTGCGCGCGCAGGTAGGGCACGCAGGTGTCCATTTCCTGCTTCGTCGGCTTGCGATTGCCCGAAGCGCCCGGCGGCATGTCGGGGCGGCACTTCACGATGTTGGCGATATAGACCTGCTCGCGGGTCAGACCCATCGCGACGATCATTTTGGTCAGCAGCTGGCCCGCGCGCCCGACAAATGGTTCGCCCTGCAAATCTTCCTCCTCGCCGGGGGCCTCGCCGACGAACATCAGCTTCGCCTCGGGATTGCCCACGCCGAAGACGACGGTGTGACGGCGCGCGACAAGATGGGGGCATTTGACGCAGGCCGAGGCGCGCTCGGCGAGATGG
Source organism: uncultured Verrucomicrobiae bacterium (assembly GCA_963702985.1). Taxonomy (GTDB): domain Bacteria; phylum Verrucomicrobiota; class Verrucomicrobiia; order Methylacidiphilales; family UBA1321; genus JABDGH01. The sequence goes on along the minus strand of OY969777.1, from coordinate 1,431,668 downwards.
CGCAATTTTTCGGCCTTCGAGGAACCGGTGATTTCGATGGTAGCCGCCGCACGCTGGGCGGCGGTCGGTTTTTCGGTGGTGGCCGAAGGCGCAGTGGTAGCCGCCGCTGTCCCTAGCGGCGGCCGGTCGTCCGGACAAAAGGGACCGCCGCTGGGGACAGCGGCGGCTACCTCTGAGGCGGCTGCCACTGAGGAGGCCACCTTTGCCAGCCCCTGTTGCGCGGCGCGGGTCAGCCGGATGTGGCGCACGCCCTCGCGCTCGCGCAGAAAGTGCACGTAGCCGCGAAGCGCCTCCAAATTTCCCGTCATTTCTGCACGCCTTTTTGCGCCCCCGCTCCCGTGCAGACTTTGGTTTTTCCATCCGCGCCGCAGCAATATTTGAATTTCTTGCCGGTGCCGAGCGGACACGGGGCATTGCGGGCCAGGACGGGGCCGGTGTGACGAATCGGCAACTGCCTTTCGGGGACAGCGGGCGCAGGCTCGCCATTCGCGGCATTCGCCTCCAGGCCTTCAATCGGCGCGGGCGGTTGCTGCGCCGGATCGGGCGCACTCATCGCGGAGACGGGCGTTTCATGGATCAGTTTTTGCGGCAGGTTGCGCAGGAACGACTCGAACGCCGTGATGCTCGCGCTGGTGCGGAAGAGGCTCGAGGCGATCTCGAAATTGATCCGGCCCATCAGGTCGGAGAACATCGTGTAGGCCTCGCGCTTGTATTCGACCAGCGGATCCTTCTGCCCGATCGTGCGCAGGTTGATGCTGTGCCGGAGCGAATCGATGGCGTAGAGATGCTCCTGCCAGAGCCGGTCGATGGCGCCGAGCAGCGTGTAGCGCTCGAGGGACTGCAGCGCGTTCGGGTCCTCGAACTTGATCTTGATGTCGTAGGCGTCGCGCACCCGTTGCAGCGCGGTCTTCGCCGCCGCTTCGTGACCGGCGTTGAAATCGAAGTCCTTTTCTTCCACGCCGACCGGGAAGGTGTTGTTGAGCCACGAGACAAATTCGGCCGGGCTGGCCTCGGGTCCGGTCAGGCGGGCCTCGGCCTCGCTGTCGATCACCTCCTGCACGACGTCGAAAATCTCCTCCCGCGGCGTCTCGGTGGCGAGGATGTCGTTGCGCCAGGAGTAGATCACCGTGCGCTGCTGGTTCATCACGTCGTCGTATTGCAGCGTGTATTTGCGCGAGACGTAATTGCGTTCCTCGACCCGGCGCTGCGCCGACTCGACGCTTTTGTTGAGCCAGGGATGCTGCAATTCCTCGTCGTCCTTCATGCCGAGCTTCGTCATCAGCCCGCTCAATCGGCGCGAGTCGCCGAAGTTGCGCATCAGGTCGTCCTCGAACGAAACGAAAAACTTCGAGCAGCCCGGGTCGCCCTGCCGCGCGCAACGGCCCCGCAACTGCCGGTCGATGCGCCGCGATTCGTGCCGCTCGGTGCCGATGACGAAAAGGCCGCTGCTGTAATGCTCGCCCGCCGCCTCGTCGATGACCGTCTCCGGCCCGGCGATTTCCACCACGCGCTGCTTCGCGTTGGCGATGTAGAGGCCCTGGATTTTGTTCACGCCGGACCCGAGTTTGATGTCGGTGCCGCGGCCCGCCATGTTCGTGGCGATGGTCACCGCGCCGCGCTGGCCTGCCCCGGCGACGATCTCGGCTTCCTGCTGGACGAATTTCGCGTTGAGCACGTTGTGGACGATGCCCTCGCGCTTGAGCATCCGCGAGAGCAGCTCGCTCGATTCGACCGCGATGGTGCCGACCAGGATCGGCTGGCCCTTGCCGTGGGCGGCCTTGATCTCCTTGACGATGGCGTTGTATTTCTCGCGCCGCGTCTTGTAGATGATGTCGTCGAGATCGACCCGCGCGATGGGCCGGTTCGTCGGGATGACCACCACGTCGAGCTTGTAGATGTCGTGGAACTCGTTGGCTTCGGTCTCCGCCGTGCCGGTCATGCCGGAGAGTTTCTGGTAAAGCCGGAAATAATTCTGGATCGTGATCGTGGCCAGCGTCTGGGTCTCGCGGTCGATCTGCACGCCTTCCTTCGCCTCGATGGCCTGGTGCAGCCCGTCGCTCCAGCGGCGTCCCGGCATGGTGCGCCCGGTGTACTCGTCGACGATGACGACCTTGTTGTCCTGCACCACGTACTGGACGTCCTTTTCGTAAACGCAGTAGGCGCGCAGCAACTGCGAGATGTTGTGGATGCGTTCGCTGGCCTGGTCGTAATTCGTCTGCTCGGTGGCCTTCGCCCGCTGCTTTTCCTCCTTGCTCACGTCGGGATTGGCGTCGATGTCGTGGAAGCGGGTGATCAGGTCCGGCAGCACGAACATGTCCGGGTCGTTCGGGTTGAGAAAGGTGCGGCCTCGTTCGCTCAAGTCGGCTTCGTTCGTTTTCGCGTCGATGCTGAAATAAGCCTCTTCCTTGAGCGCGTAGAGTTCGGTCTTGCGCGGGTCCTGGTAAAGCGACAGCTCCGCGTCGTCCATTGCGCGGCGCAGTTCCGGCTCCTCGATCATCTTCAGCAATTGCTTGTTCGTCGGCGTCGAGTTCTTGATCTTGAAGAGCAGGCGGCCCGCCTCCTCGATGTTGCCCTCCTCGATCTGCTTTTTGGCGTCCGCTGCCCAGCGGTTCGCCTCCAGGCTTTGCGCCTGCACGATCCGCTCGATCGATGCCCTTGAATTTATCGTACTGATGGGAGCTCACGGTCGCGGGCCCCGCGATGATAAGCGGCGTGCGCGCCTCGTCGATGAGGATGCTGTCCACCTCGTCGACGATCGCGTAGGGATGGCCGCGCTGCACCTGCTCGGCCTTGGTCGTCGCCATGCCGTTGTCGCGCAGGTAATCGAATCCCATCTCCGCGTTCGTGCCGTAAACGATGTCGCACATGTATTGCGCGCGGCGAAGCTCGGGATTCTGGCCGTGCTGGATGCAGCCCACGGTCAGGTTGAGAAAGCGGTAGACCTCGCCCATCCACTCGCTGTCGCGCGCGGCGAGGTAATCGTTGACCGTCACCACGTGCACGCCGCGCCCGGTGAGCGCGTTGAGATAGGCGGGGAAGGTCGCCACCAGCGTCTTGCCTTCGCCCGTCGCCATTTCGGCGATGCGTCCGGAATGGAGCACCATCCCGCCGATCAACTGGACGTCGAACGGAATCATCTCCCAGGCCACTTCCTGCCCGCGCACGAGGCTCTTGTGCTTGCGCTCGGCCAGGCGGCGGCACGCGTTCTTCACCGCGGCAAAGGCCTCGGGCAGCAGCGCGTCGAGCGTTTCCCCCTTGGCGAAGCGCTCCTTGAATTCGGCCGTCTTGGCGACGAGATGCTCGTCCGACAGGCCCTGGTATTCAAGCTCGATCCGGTTGATTTTTTCCACGAACGGCCACAGGCGCTTGACTTCGCGCTGATTTTTCGAGCCGAGAACTTTTTTAACAAACCATTGGATCATAAAAGGAAAAGGGGCAAGCGAACTAGTCTACCCGCAACAAACAGAAAAAGGGAGGCTAAATTTATAGGAGCGGAGGCGCGCCTTGGCAAGGAAGGTTGGGGCGGCGTGGTAACTTCGGCGATAAGTCCCTTTTTATGAATTCCGTCATTCCGGAGGAATGGCCGAGAGTAGCCCGGCGATTCATCGCCGGGTTGTCTTGAAATTGGAATGGCCCGTCCCGGAGGAGATCTCCGCGAAACTCGATCCATGTCGGTTCGGTAATCCCGAAGGGATTTTACAACCCTAGCCGGTGGTTTCGGTAGCCGCGGCAGCAAGCCGCGCCCTGAGCGGAGTCGAATGGGGAAGCCGAAGGAACCGTCGCATTTTAGTCCTCACGTCTTCCCTCTTTTATGATTGAATTCACCAATCATGACCACGCATTCCTCCTCCAGTGCCAAACCGCCGCCTTACCGCACGGTACACGTCAATCTCGGCCCGCGTTCTTACGACGTGCTCATCGGGCGGGGAATTCTCGAAACTTTGGGCGATGAACTTCAGAAAAGACAACTCACCGGACGTTCCGTTCTTGTAACGGATAGCACCGTCAGCCGCCTCGCCCTGTCGAACGCCTTTTGGAAGACGGAGGCTCCGTCCAGGATACTCTTCCCGCGGGTTCATGGAGGAACCGCAAATGATCGGATCGTACCCCCGGGGGAGGAGAGCAAGAACCTCCTGCACGTCCACGAATTGATTAAAACCTGGGCCAAACAAATGATACCGCGCACCGGAACCGTTTTCGCGCTAGGCGGCGGAGTCATTGGCGATCTGGCCGGATTCACCTCGGCCATTTATCTGCGAGGCCTCTCTCTGGTGCAGATCCCGACAACCTTGCTCGCCATGGTCGACAGCTCCGTCGGCGGCAAGACCGGCGTGAACCTGCCCGAGGGCAAAAACCTCGTCGGCGCTTTTCACCAGCCCAAGCTGGTCATCGCCGATCTCGATACGCTCAAGACTCTCCCCCCGCACGAGTTCGCCGCCGGCATGGCCGAGGTCGTCAAATATGGCGCCATCGCGGATCGCGCGCTCTTTGAACGCGTGGCCAAAGGCGTCAAACCGGGCGACGACGACCTCGACGAAATCATCGAGAAATGCGTGGCCATCAAAGCCCGCGTCGTCGAGCAGGATGAGCGTGAGACCAAGGGCGAACGCGCCATCCTCAACTTCGGACACACCATCGGCCACGCCATCGAGAAGGTGACCGGGTACAAAAAGTATGCCCATGGCGAGGCCATCTCGCTCGGGATGCGGGCGGCGGCCTGGTTGTCGCACTGGGACGGCGCGCTGCCCCTGGCGGAAGTCCAGGCCATCGGAAAGGCCCTCCTTGCCAATGGATTGCCCGTCCATCTCGACGAGCCGGACGACTCGAACGCGATCATCCTGGTCGACTCGATTCTGAAAGCATTGGGTCATGACAAGAAGGTGGCCGACGACGGCAAAAATCGCTGGGTTCTATTGAAGAGCATCGGCGAGGCTGTGACCAACATCCAAATCGACCCTAGGGACGTCGAGGCGGCTCTCAATAAGCTGCTGGTTCCGGTGAGGTAAGATGACCTTGGTTCCACGCCCCTATTTGCCGCGGGTGCTGACATGCCTTGTCGTCGGGCTGCTGCTGAGTCTTGCAGTTTTGATTCCGTCCCGCGAGGACGACGGCAAGTCACGCCTTTATATCACTGTTATCAGCTCCGGTAAGACAGATGATATTGAACGCGCCATCAAGTCCCTTGGACGGAGCGATATCGAGCTTCATCACGGACTTGGCGGGGTTTATCTAACCCCTTTCGAGGGGTGGATATTTCTGCTGATATTTGGCACAGTCATCTCCGCGTTCGGATGGGCGGGAATGTCGTTCATCTATTCTGTCATTCGTAACGCACTTGAGAGTAAAGCCGCAAAATGACCGAATCCGAAGCCTACTTCATCGTCAATCTCGTGTCGGGAATAGGTCCCGTGCGGGCCAAACGATTGCGCGAGCGCTTCGGATCGCTGGATCGCGCGCTGGTCTCGCGCGGGGCGGATTTGCGGTCGGTGGAGGGGATCGGGCCGGAGCTTGTCGAGAAGCTGGTCTCCTGGGAATCGACGACGGAGTTCGAGAAGGAACGCAAGTGGGCCGGCGACTTGGGCCTCACTGTGCTCACCCCGGCGGACGCGGCGTACCCGGCGAGCCTGGGCGAAATCTACGACCCGCCGCTCGTCCTCTATATAAAGGGCAAAGTGCCGGAGACATGGCCGCGCGGCGTGGCGGTGGTCGGGTCGCGCGAGACGAGCCACTACGGCCTGGAAACCGCGAAAAAGCTCAGCTACCAGATCGCCTACGCGGGCGTGCCGGTCATTTCCGGCCTGGCGCGCGGAATCGACACGGCGGCGCATCTCGGCGCGCTGGCCGCGAAGGGCGTGACCTGGGGCGTGCTCGGCTGCGGGCTCGACAAGATGTATCCGCCGGAGAACGAGGCGCTCGCGGCGAAGATCGTCGAGTCGGGCGGCTGCCTCATCAGCGAACTGCCGCTCGGCACCGCGCCCGACAAGCGGACCTTTCCGATGCGCAATCGGATCGTCAGCGGCCTGAGCTTCGGCGTGCTGGTGATCGAGGCGGGGCGGCAAAGCGGCGCGCTCATCACGGCCCGGCAGGCGCTCGACCAGGGCCGGCAGGTCTTCGCCGTGCCGGGGCGGATCGACAATCCGCTCGCGCAGGGCTGCCATCACTTGCTCAAGGACGGCGCGAAGCTGGTCGAGGGCGTGGAGGACATCCTCGCCGAACTCGAATTTTTGATCCCGCGCGAGAGCGTCACGCCCACGCCGCGTCCCTTGCCCGCCAACCTGACCGGCGACGAGGAAAAAATTTACGCGGCCATCGAGCTGGACGAGACGCCCATCGACGCGATCACCCAAGCCACCGGCCTGCCTTCAGGGACGGTTTCCTCCACGCTGCTCCGCCTGGAGATGAAGAAGCTGGTGCGCCAGTTGCCCGGCAAGGTGTTTGTGCGGACGTCGTGAAGATCCTTAGCGGGGCCTGTTCACACTAATGTCGGTTGTTCGCAGCAACCCCAACGGGGTTGCAATCATTCAGCCCAGGGTAGGCGCAGAAGCGCCTACCCTGGGTAGGCTGAGAAACGTACAACCCTGAAAGGGTTGAAGCCGTCCCAACGCTGGTGGAATGATTCAACCCTTTCAGGGTTGATCCTCTTTGCCGTTGACCCAGGGTAGGCGCGTGGGACGCTGTCCCCCGCGCCTACCCTGGGCTGAGTGACGGCCATCCTTTCAGGATGGCTTTTTTCCTCGTTCCCAAGTTGCACTTGGGAACGGTCCTGCGGACGGCAGTATTGTCCCCGCAACTTTGTTGCTTCAGCCGTGGGGAAGCACAGCTTCGCCGACAAGTGCGTTCCCAAGTGCAACTTGGGAACGAGGGGAAAGCAAGGCGCGACCTTCTGCTTTCACTTCTTCGACGTTCCACTCGGCACAGTCGCCGCGGTCAAGTTGATCGAGACCAACTTGGATCTTGGCCCGCAAGTCGGCCAGCCGGGCCTGGTGCAACTCCTCTCGCGCGCGCAGTTCGGAGATGGCGTCGGCCACGGCTTCGCTTTCGGTGACGTAGCGCCCCGTCTTCATCGCCGTTTCGATGAACTGCTGGTCCTCGTCTTTGAGCGTAATCGTGACCTTTGTCATGGGTGCATTATACCAGACGTAGGATCCGGCACAAGGTGACATGTTTCCTCGTTCCCAAGTACTTGGGAACGCACTTGCTGAGGCAATTCCATTGCCGATCCCTGCGTGATTCAACCAACCGGATTGGCGCGAAATAAAATTTCGCGAGGAACATGAGGCGTTCTCAACTTGGGAACGAGGCGAAGAACCATTTGGTGGTCTTCTTGATGGCCTGAAGACCAATAATTTTAGTCTATCGAAGCTATGGAGGGGATGCAGCGCTACCGCCTTCGGACTTTTCTGTGCGATACTGCTGACATGATACGCAATACGATCTCGACTCTCTTCCTGATTCGCCGGGGAAGCCATTTCTTGCCGCTCAATTCGCCTGATTCGGCTGATTCGCCTGATTCGCTTATTTTTTTGTTTCCTCGTTCCCAAGTTGTACTTGGGAACGCACTTGCTGAGGCAATTCCATTGCCGATCCCTGCGAGATTCAAGGAACCGGATTGGCGCGAAATAAAATTTCGCGAGGAACCTGAGGCGTTCCCAAGCACAACTTGGGAACGAGGGAAAAACCGCACCGTCGCACGGAGTGCGACGGCTACCCAACTGAAAAATGTAAGTTGCCATCCGGGGGCGCGTCTTCTACGTTGCTCCGCTTGGAATCACGAGGCTGGCGCGCCAGCCGCCGGGCAAACGAATTGTCCGAATTCATAAGTCGTTATGTCAAAATCTCTTATCATTGCGGAAAAGCCCAGCGTCGCCGGCGATATCGCCAAGGCGATTGGCGGCTTTAAGAAGGTCGGCGACGGCCATGAGCATTATTACGAGAGCGACGCCTATGTCCTTTCCTCCGCCGTCGGACACTTGGTCGAGCTTTGTCTGCCGGGCGAATTGGACAAGAAAAAGGGGAAGTGGAGCTTCGCCAACCTACCGGTCATTCCCGAAGAATTTGCCCTGAAACCGATCGAGCGAAGCGAGGGGCGGCTCCGCCTGCTGAAAAAGCTCATGAAGCGGGCGGACGTCACGGGCCTGATCAATGCGTGCGACGCGGGCCGCGAGGGCGAACTGATTTTCCGCTACATCGTGAAGCTTGCGGCTTGCAGTAAGCCGATCCAGCGACTCTGGCTCCAGTCGATGACGCCCGCCGCGATCCGGGACGGCTTCGCCCATTTGCGGCCCGGCTCGGAACTTGAACCGCTGGCCAGCGCGGCGGTGTGCCGTTCGGAAAGCGACTGGCTGGTCGGCATCAACGGCACGCGCGCGCTGACGGCCTTCAATTCCCGCAACGGCGGCTTTCAACTCACGCCTGTGGGCCGCGTGCAGACCCCGACGCTCGCCATCGTGGTCGAGCGCGACCAGAAAATTAAGAGCTTTGTGCCGAAGGGCTATTGGGAGGTCCACGCGACCTTCGGGGCGATGGCGGGCGCCTATGCGGGCCGCTGGTTTAAGGAGGATTACGCCAAGGACGACGAGAATCCCGACGCCAAGCCGGAGCGTCTTTGGACCGAAGCGCGAGGCGCGCGCGATCGAGGACAAGTGCCGGGGCAAGACCGGCGACGTCACCGAGGAGAAAAAGCCCGCGTCGCAACTTTCGCCGCTGCTCTACGATTTGACCACGCTTCAACGCGAGGCCAACGGGCGGCTCGGTCTTTCGGCCAAGAGCACGCTGGGAATCGCGCAGAGGCTCTACGAGCATCACAAGGTCCTCACCTATCCGCGAACCGATTCGCGCGCCTTGCCGGAAGATTATATCGACACGGTGAAGCAGGTTTTGCGCAATCTGCAGGGCAGCCATCTCGGCGCGTTCGCCTCGAAAATTTTGAAGGAAGGCTGGGTCAAGCCTATCGAAGCGCGTGTTCAACAACGCCAAAGTCTCGGACCACTTCGCGATCACGCCGACGCTCGAGTCGCCCGACAAGCTCGACGACCTCGAGCGCAAAGTCTATGACATGGTGGCGAAGCGGTTCCTCTCCGTCTTTTATCCGGCGGCGCAGTTCGAAGTGACGACGCGCATCACCCGCGTGGAAGGCGAGCCGTTCAAGACCGACGGCAAGATTCTGGTCTTCCCTGGCTGGCTCGAAATTTATGGCCGCGAGGAACAGGACGCCGACGATCAGGCCGCGCTGGTTCCCGTGCAGGAGCACGAGAAGGTGAAGACGGAAGAGATCAAGGTGGAAGCGCTCCAGACGCGGCCCCCGGCGAGGTTCACAGAAGCGACGCTGCTCAGCGCGATGGAAGGCGCCGGCAAGCTGATCGACGACGAGGAATTGCGCGAGGCGATGGCGGCGAAAGGCCTGGGCACGCCGGCCACGCGCGCGGCGACCATTGAAGGGTTGCTGGCCGAGGAATATCTCCGGCGCGAGGGGCGCGAAATCAGCTCGACGCCCAAGGCGTCGGCGCTGATGGAACTGCTTCATGCCGTCGACATTCCGGCGCTGGCTTCGCCCGAGATGACGGGCGAATGGGAGTACAAGCTCAAGCGGATGGAGCGCGGCGAACTGGCGCGAAGCCATTTCATGAAGGAGATCGTCGGGCTGACGCAGACGATTGTCGAGAAGGCGAAGAATTTCGAGGAGTCGGGTTTCGAGGCGAAGCCGCTCGGCTTCAATGCTCCCAACGGCAAGCCGATGGTCGAGACGCTCCGCAATTACGAGACCGAGGATAAATCGATCATCCTGCGGAAAGTGGTCGCGGGGCGTTTGCTCGAACCGCTCGAAGCGAAGGAACTGCTCGAAAAGCGGCTGATCGGTCCGCTGCAGGGCTTTCGCAGCAAGGCGGGATGGCCCTTTGCCGCCGCGCTTAAATTGAACGAAGCGGGCGAGATCGAATTTGTCTTTGACAACGCGCCGGTGAACACCGACGGGACGGCGCTGAACGTCAACGCGCAGGAGCCGATGGGGAAATGTCCCGTCTGCGGCGGACGCGTGTTCGAGACGATGATGGCCTATGCGTGTGAGAACACCTTCGGCGAGGCGCCGACCTGCAAGATGAAAGTCGGAAAGAAAATCCTGTCGCAGGACATCGACCGCGCGCAGGTGGAGAAGCTTCTCACCCAAAAGAAGACCGATTTGCTGCGGGGCTTCGTTTCCCAGCGGACGCGGCGCAAATTCTCGGCCTACCTCGTCATGGGCACGGACGGCAAGACGACGTTCGAGTTCGAGCCCCGCAAGGAAGGCGCGCCGGGCAGGAAGCCGTTCCACAAAAAGGAAGTTGCGCCGGAATCAAACGGCCGCGCGGAAGGCGGCTCCGTCGTGCCGAAGAATGTCATTCGAGCCAAGAGCGGCGCGCGCAAGCGGGCGGCGAAGAAGGAGTAGGCGGGGCGGCAACCGTCCCCCGGAGCTATATTTTCAGCGCGATTTATCGCCCGCTTTCGGCCTGGGTCAGCGTGGCGATGAATTCCTCCACGGTGGGCGCGGCGATGAGATGGTCGCGCGTGGAGGCATCCTTCAGCAGGCGGGCCAGGCCGCCCACCACGCTGAGATAATCGGTCACCATCCGTTTGGGGGTGCCGATGACGAAAATCAACTTGACCGACTGGCCGCTGTTTTCAAACCAGACCCCCGGCGTGCTGCGCCCGACCGCCAGCACCATGCCCTTCAGGCAATCCGTGCGGGCGTGCGGAAAGGCGATTTCATTCCCAAGGCAGGTCGACTCGATCCGTTCCCGCGCGAGGAGCTCCTCGTAGAAACCGGCGAAGTTCGTGACGTTGGGGTTGGACTGCAAAAGCTGCGCGACCTCGTTGATCGCATTGCACCGTTTCTGTTGAGTCAGCTCCATCTTGATTTGTTCCGGCTTAAGCAGGCTGCTGATTTGCATAAAAGACTCCTTTTGACAGTTCGCCCCGCGGCCTTAAAAAGCAAGTCAAAACCCGTTGAGGCGGGCTGCTGCCTCTTTCGGGAAAAAATTCCTACACAAACTCCAGCTCGACCGGCGCGGGGATCAGGCCGGCGTGATGGGCGCGGTCGAGGAATTCACGGACGCCCTTTTTGCCCCGCTCCCCGTAATCGAGCGTGAGTTCGTTGACATACATGCCGATGAACTTGTCGGCCAGGGCGCTGTCCAGACCGCGTCCGAGCGGCAGCGCGTGCTCGACCCCGGCGGCGCGATGGTCCAGGCCGTACTTGATGCTCGCGTGAAGAATATCGGAAAGCTCGGCGATCACTTTCGCGCCAAGCGATTTCTTAACCGCGTTGCCGCCGAGCGGCAGCGGCAGGCCGCCGGTCTCCGCGAACCACCATTGCCCGAGGTCGGCGCTGAGGACCAGCCCCTCGCCCGCGTAGGTCAATTGCCCCTCGTGGATGATCAGTCCCGCCTCGGCGTCGCCGCGCGCGACGGCATCGAAAATCCGGTCGAACGGCACGACGATGTAGTTGAGCTTTTCCTTCGGCGCGCCGAGAAAAAGTTGCAGGGCGAGAAACGCGCTGGTCATCAGGCCGGGCACGGCGATTTTCCTGGACCGCAAGTCCTCGCGCGTGAACGCTCGCTTGCCTACGATCATCGGCCCGTAATTGTCGCCCATGCTCGCGCCGCTGCGGAGCAGCGCGTAATTCTTCAGCACGTAGGCATAGGCGTGGATCGAGATCGCGGTGATGTCGAGTTCCGCGCGGGTGGCGCGCTCGTTGAGCGTCTGGATGTCCTGAAGGATATGCTCGAATTCGTAACCGGGCGTCGGGAGCAAATGCTTCGCCAGCGCGTAAAACATGAAGGCGTCGTCGGGATCGGGCGAATGGCCCAGCGTGAGTTTCATAAATGTCTTTGTCCGCGCAGCTCTTTGACGAAAGCCGGGAGGGCCGCTTTTTTCGCGTGCGGATCGTCGGGGGCCAATCTTTCGCGGACTTTTTTTAGGAAGGCGGAGCAGTCCTGCACCTGCTGCTGGAGGCGCGTGGCATCGGCCCGCGGCCCCGCCTGCTCGGCGAGGTCCGCGGCCTCCAGCGCGATGCCGTTGAGCCGGTTGCGGATTGCGTGGGTCAACGCGTTGAGGAAATGCTCGAACTCCTCGCGCGGGATGTGATTCGGATCCTGGGAACCGGAGTCGGGCGCGTTCATTCCCGATCAGCTTAGACGGGCTTGATTCCAATTCCCAATTCATTTTGGTGCAAACAGTCCGTCATCCTTGTCGAAGGATCAGTTCCGCCTCGATAAAAACGCAATCGAACTGATCCTTCGACAAGGATGACGGACTGTGAAACGGAAGCATGTCGGCCATCTACACCTCCAGAAGCACAGCCGCCGGATTCTCCACGACTTCCTTAATCGTCGCGAGGAAGGTGACGGCTTCCTTGCCATCGACGAGGCGATGATCGTAGGTGAGGGCGAGATACATCATGGGGCGAATCTCGACGCGGCCCGCGATGGCCACCGGGCGTTCCTGGATGGTGTGCATGCCGAGAATGCCGCACTGGGGCGGATTGAGGATCGGCGTGGAAAGAAGCGAGCCGAACACGCCGCCGTTGGTGATGGTGAAGACGCCGCCTTCCAAGTCCGGCAGCGTGATCTTGCCGTCGCGCGCTTTTTTCGCGTAGGCCGCGATGGCCTTTTCCACCCCGGCGAAGGAAAGCTGGTCGGCGTCGCGAATGACCGGCACGAAGAGGCCCTTGTCGGTCGAGATGGCGACGCCGATGTCGTAGAAATGATTCTGCACGACCTCCTCGCCGTCGATTCGTGAGTTGATCGTGGGCACAACGTGCAGCGCGTGGACCACCGCCTTCACGAAGAACGACATGAAGCCGAGCTTGACCTCGTGTTTCTTGACGAAGCGGTCCTGGAACTTGGTCCGCAGCGCCATGATGCTGGAGAGATCGACTTCGTTGAACGTGGTGAGATGCGCCGTTTCCTGCTGCGCGGCCAAAAGGCGCGCGGCGATCTTCTGGCGCAGGGGCGACATCTTCTTGCGCGAGGTGCGTTCGCCGGCGGTTGGGGATGGGACTAATGGTACGGATGGGGCCAACGCGACCGATTTTTCCGAGGCGGCCAGCACGTCGCCCTTGAGGATGCGGCCATCCTTGCCGGTGCCCTGAATCGAAGCGGGATTGATGCCCTTCTCTTCGGTCTGATAACGCACGGCGGGGGAAAGTTCGTCCGCGTTCTTGCCCCGGGCGGCGACGGGCGCGGCGGTCTCGACGCGGGAGGCTTTTTCCTTGGCGCCGTTGCCTGATTCTTGTTTCACAACGGGAGCAGCCTCCGCGGGAGCCGGCGCTTTCTCGTCGATGCTGGCCACGACCTGGCCGATCTGCACGGTATCGCCCGCCTTGACGAGATGTTTGAGCCGGCCGGCGCTTTCGGCGACGATTTCGGACGTGACCTTGTCCGTCTCGATTTCAAAGATCGGATCGCCGGCCTTGACATAGGCGCCGTCCGGCTTGTTCCAGACGCCGAGAACGCCGGAGGTGATCGATTCGCCGACGGAGGGGACTTTGACTTCGATGGGCATGGCCGGAAGGGTAAAAGGAAAAGGTTAAAAGGAAAAGGGGGAAGGCAGAAGTGCGGAGAAAGTTAGAAAGCCGAAGCTAGTTTAATCTCCCAAGGTAAATTCCGCGCCGCCGGCGGCGCGCTGGTCGCGCTTTCGTGTGAGAAAAAATTAAGCGAATCAGCCGAATCAGCCGAATCAGGCGAATGGAGCGGATCGAAATGGCTTTCCCGCCGGATCAGCAAGATAGTCGAGATCGTGTTAGGAGGTGTCATGTGAGCAGGATTGCACAGAATAGTCCGAGGGCGGTAGCACTGCATACCCTCCATCGCTACGGCAGCCTAAAATTATTTCGGGTGGCCCGGACAACCAGTTGTCCGGGCCACCCGAGTTGATTCGCCGACGGAGGGGACTTTGATTTTGATGGGCATGGGCGGGAAGGTGGAGGGTAGAAGTTAGAAGGTAGAAGTAAAAGGATGGAGGCAAAAAGGATTTTCAACTTCTACCTTCATCCTTCTCACTTCTTCTTTTTCAGAGGCTGAACGCCTGGTTGATGAGTTCGCGCTGCTCGAGTTCGTGGATGGCGTGGGAGCCGGTGGCCGTGCTGGCCGAGGCGTCGCGCCCGGCGTAGGCGATGTCGCGGGCGAAGAGTTTCCGCAGGCGAGGCTCCATGAAGGGCCACGCCCCCATGTTCGCCGATTCCTCCTGGCACCAGACGATCTTTTCCGCCTTGGCGTGGGCCGCCACGGCCGCCTGGAGCTTCTTTTCGTGCAGGGGATAAAGCTGCTCGACGCGGATGATCGCCGTGTCCCCGATCTTCTCCGCCTTGCGATGATCGGCGAGTTCGAAATAGATTTTTCCGCTGCAAAGGATGATCCGTTTCGCGTCTTTCGGCGCGGCGGGATCGGGCAGGATTTCCTCGAAGCGGCCCGCCGCGAAATCGCCGATGGGCGAGGTGCAGCGCGGGTCGCGCAACATGCCCTTCGGGGTCATGAGGATGAGCGGCTTCTTGATCTTGCGCAGCGCCTGGCGGCGCAGGATGTGAAAGTAGCTGGCCGGGGTGGAAGGGTTGGCGACCTGGATATTGTCCTCGGCGCAGGCCTGGAGGTAGCGCTCAAGGCGCGCGCTGGAATGTTCCGGGCCCTGGCCGTGGTAGCCGTGGGGCAGGAGCAGGACGATGCTGGAGGTCTCGCCCCATTTCGTTTCCGAGCAGACGATGTACTGGTCGATGATGATCTGCGCGCCGTTGGCGAAGTCGCCGAACTGCGCTTCCCAAAGCACGAGCATGTCGGGAAAATCGAGCCCGTAACCGTAATCGAAGCCGAGCACGGCGTATTCCGAGAGCGGGCTGTTGTAGACGCAGAAGGTCGCCTGGCCCGGCTTGATGTTGCTGAGCGGCTTGTAACGCTCGCGCGTCTTCACGTCGTAGAGGACGGAATGGCGCTGGGTGAACGTGCCCCGGCGGCTGTCCTGTCCCGAAAGACGGACCGGGTAACCGCTTTCGAGCAGGCTGCCGAAGGCGAGCGCCTCGCCGGTGCTCCAATCGAGCGCGGCCTTGCCTTCGATCATCTCGTGGCGGCTCTGGAGCCAGCGCTTGATCTTGGGATTAAGCTCAATGTGTTCCGGCTCCTTCGTGATGGCCGCGCCGATCTCGCGCAGCTTTTCCATCGGCACCGCCGTCTCGACCGGGTCGAGCAATTCGGGGCACGCCAGCGATTTGCGGATGGCCGGCACGATGGTCTTGGTCGCGACCTTCGATTTTTGCAGCGCGTGGTTGAGCTTTTCCTCGAACTTGGCCCGGAACGCGCGCACTTCGTCGGGCGTGATGTCGCCGAACTTGACGAGGTGGCCGAAGAAAATGTCGCTGATCGGGGGATGGTCCTCGATGGCCGAATACATCAGCGGCTGGGTGAAGCGCGGCTCGTCGCCTTCGTTGTGGCCGTGGCGGCGGTAGCAATACATGTCGACCACGACGTCGCGCTGGAACTGCTGCCGGAATTCGAAGGCCAGTTGGATGGTCGTGACGGCGGCGATCGGGTCGTCGCCGTTGACGTGGAAGATGGGCGAGCCGAGCATCTTCGCGACCGAGGTGCAATACTGGCTCGACGCACCGTCCACCGGCGACGTGGTGAAGCCGATCTGGTTGTTGATGATGATATGGATCGTGCCGCCGGTGCGGTAGCCCTCGAGTTGCGAAAGATTCAGCGTCTCCGCCACCACGCCCTGGCCGGCGAACGAAGCGTCGCCGTGGACGAGGACCGGCAGGACCTTGCTCCGCTCCGTCATGTCATCCAGCCGGCGCTGCCAGGCGCGGGCCTTGCCCTCGACGACCGGGCAGACCGCTTCGAGATGGCTCGGATTGGGCGCGAGGCTCAGGCCGATCTTGCTTCCCGTGCTCGTCGTGACAATCGATTCGTAGCCGAGATGGTACTTCACGTCGCCGTCGCCCAACTCGGAGTTGGGAACGTAATTTTCGGCGAACTCGTTGAAAACAAACTCGTAATCCTTGCCCAGGATGTTGGCCAGGACATTGAGCCGCCCGCGGTGCGCCATGCCCATGACGATCTGTTCCACGCCGTGCCGGGGGCATTCCTCGACGATCTTGTCCAGGATCGGGATGACCGTTTCGCCGCCCTCGAGGGAAAAACGCTTCTGGCCGACGTAACGGGTGTGGAGGAACTTCTCGAAAAGCTCGCCTTCGAGCAGGTGAGTCAGGACCCGCTTCTTCTCGGCGTTGGGGAGGATGTCCTTGCGCAGGCGGCCCTCCTCGATCCGGTCGCGCAACCAGCGGCGGATCGTGTAATTCTCGATGTGCATGTACTCGATGCCGACGTTGCCGCAATAGGTTTCGCGCAGCAGGTCGACGATCGTGCGCAGGGGCATCAGGGAAAGCCTGCCCGCCCAGTAAATTTCGAACTCGCTGTCGAGATCGGCCTCGCCGAGCTTCACGTAATCCAGGCTCAACTCGGGGGACGTGCGCTTGATGAGATTGAGCGGATCGAGCTTGGCCTGCATGATGGCCGAGCCGGCGATAGGCGCTCACCAGCGCGTCAACGCGGGATTGGCGAAGGCGGTCTGCGGCCGGTTCGACCGCGGGGGCCGCGCCCCTGGCCGCTTCGGGGCCGCGCCGGGGCGGCTGCTGGCAACCGAGCTCGAACCCGGCGAAAAACGCGTTCCATTGGGCGTCGACGCCGGCGGGGTCGCGCTTCCACTGCGTGTAGAGCGCGTCCAACTGGGGGCCGTTCTCCGCGGAGGCGGCATCGGTCCGGGCGACGCGGTTATTATCCGGGGTCAGGTTGACCCCATTGGGCATGACGGTCATAGGCTCCTTTATACTAAGGGATTTATTGGAGGGTGGCAAACCTGAATGGAGGGCGAAGAAGGCTGAATTGGAGATAAACCCTTGGCATCGGACGGATACGATGCTACTTTACGAGTGAGACCAGAAAGCCCACTCCTTCAGTGGGCTTCCCCCTCGGGGGGCTGGTCTCTCCTTTTTTTCTAAGGCCAGAGTTGTATTTCACAATCACAGTTTTTTCGGATTATTTTTACTGTGAAAATAGCTCAATGCAGTCATCGGCCAATCCTGAAGGGATTGGAATCACTCAGCCCAGGGTTGGCGTAGCAACGCCTACCCTGGGTATTCGTTTCAGAGAGGCCAACCCTGTAAGGGTTGCAGCGAGTACGATTCGAACTTGAGGCGGATCGGCTACAACCCTTTCAGGGTAGGGGCCGTCTTACCCGTACCCAGGGTAGCTCGTTCCTCGCAACCCTGGGCTGAGTGATTTCAATCCTTTCAGGATTGAAGAAGGCAGCGGCCAAGGATTTTCGGAGTAGAGGCACATCAAAGCTTGGGTGGGTAACAAAATAAGCTGCCTACGGCCAAGGTAATGCTAATGGCGTTGGCCAGGAACAACATCCAGAAACAGCGCCTGCCGACAACCGGTTGTTTGAAAAATTTGCGCAACGCAAACCTCTCAATGTATGTATTGATAGCGGCGGCCATTAAGATCGTCTCCATCCACGTGCCCGGATTGAATGTTCCAATGTTAAAAAT
Organism: uncultured Verrucomicrobiae bacterium; assembly: GCA_963702985.1. Lineage (GTDB taxonomy): Bacteria > Verrucomicrobiota > Verrucomicrobiia > Methylacidiphilales > UBA1321 > JABDGH01. Next base: position 1,414,099 of record OY969777.1, on the reverse strand, counting down.
TTTGTAGATAACAATCCCTGGAAATATCTCCAAAATAAGGCCCGCAATAGGGATGAGAAGAACTCCCAGCACCGCAGATAACGCGTTCATAGCGATGTCCGCCCATGCTGCTCGTGAAAACGATAAGTCCGTGATTCCACGGACAAAGAAATACTCGACGATCAAACCGGCCAGGATGGCCCACCACGTTAGCATCCGGCCCTCAAGTACCAAGGCGGGCCAAACGACATCCGCAAATATCAAGTGCATGACCTAATGCGCCGGCACGACCCGGTAAAAGCGCAACGCCTCGATGCGATCCGTCAGGTCCTTGAGCGGATAGACGCCCCAGGACGGGCTGCGCGCCGGGTCCTGCGCCAAATAATCCCAGCCTTCCTTGCCCACCAGCACGACGAAATGGGTGGTGCCGTTGCGCAGCGTAAGCCGGACGATGACCGGGTTGCCCGCCGCCAGGTTCTGGTCGATCAGGGCGTAGGAGGGCAGGTCTTCATAGGCCTTTTCGACCTGGCCGCCCGGCGCGACCTCCGCCGCTTTTTCCCAGTAGACCCAGCCGTTCTCCGTGTACCCGCCATGGGTCGTCAGGTACTGGTTGAGCCGGTCCGGGTCGGTATCGACGCCATAGGCCGAGAGCACCATGGCCGCGGACGTGACCGCGCACCCGGCCTGGCCCAGGGTTTCAAACGTCGGCCCGAGCAACTCGAACGTCCAGCGCGGGTCATCCTGCGTGAAGACCGGGACGGGGATGACGACCCGGTGGAGAAAATAACGCCCGCCGCTGGAGGAGATGACGTGCTTCCAGGCAAAGAACGCGGGCGCGCCAAAATAGAGGGCGGCGGCGATCAGGATTCCCGCCGTCCAGAGCAGGAGCCGGCGGCGGGCGGCGTCATGCCCCTCCCGGTGAATATCGCTCCGGGTATAGACCAGGCTGAGCTTGGCCAGGGGCACGGGCGCGGACATGGGAGCAGCTTATCGCGTCGCGGCGCGGGAAACAAGAGACGGGGTGAAGATAACGCCATTGCGCCGTACGATCCTAAAGTTCCCATCCAAATCGGTCCATCAGCCAGGGCGTGTCGAGGCCTTAAACCTCGACGTACTCCGCTAAAGACGAAGCTTCGGGGATGGGCGTCCCGTCCTCGCGCATGCCCGCCAGATGGAATTCAATGGTCTCTTTGATGAGCTTTTCTGTTTCGGCGATCGAATCCGCAACCGCAACGCATCCGGGAAGGTCGGGAACATAGGCCCCAAAACCGTTTTCAAATTTTTCGATGACGATGGCGTAGCGCATGAAGAATTTCGTCATTTCGTTAATTCCGTTAATTCCGTCAAAAAATTCAGCCTAAAACCCCGGCAATCCGCCCAGGCCCGCGGGCATCAGCTTGCCGAGTTCCTTGGCGGCGTCGGCCTTGCCCTTGTCGATGGCTTCGCGCACGGCGGTGACGATGAGGTCCTCGAGCAATTCGGCATCCGCTTCCTTGAAGAGAGCGGGATCGATCTTGAGGCTCACGAGCTGGCCTTCGCCGGTCGCGACCGCCTTGATCTGGCCGCCCGCGGCCTCGGCTTCATAATGGCGCGCGGCCAGGTCGGCCTGAATTTTCGCGGCTTTGGCTTGCAGTTCCTGAGCCTGCTTCATCATTTTCATCATGTTCATGGAGGTTCTCCGAGTGGGGTTGTTATTTGCCGGCAGCCGTCACGATTTTGGCTTCAAAAATTTTCAGCGCATTCTGGATCACGGGGTCGGCCAGAAAATCTTCCTGCGACATGTTCGGCGGCGGCGGAGCCGGTTTGCCCGCCGCGGCGGAGGTTGCGAAGGTCGGCGCGGTTTCAGCCGACTTGCTTCCGTCGCCCACAAGATAGACGAGCTGCAACTTCGCGCCCAATTTTTCGGTCAGCGCCTTTTCGAGAATTTCGAGGTTCTTGGGGCTGCGCAAATAGTAGAGCTTTTTTTCGAGCGCCTTGGGCACGAGCACTTCGATCTGATCGGCTTTGCAGGCATGGAATTCCACGGCGCGGATCGTGTCGGCTTCCATCGGTCGTTCCTGCGCGAACGTTTCCACGGCGGCGGTCCACGCGGCTGCCACGGCGGCGGCGGTGATGCCTTGGACGGTTGGAGAGGAAACGGCGCTCGCCGGGGCCGGGGTTGGCGCAACCGCGGGGGCGGTGACAGGCGCGGCTGAAACCGGCTTGGCGGGAGTCGCGGAGACGGCACTCTGGGCGGGCGCGGCGGGTTGCGCAGGCGCGCCGCCGAGGGTTTCAAGAATGCTTTCGAGCGAAATTTTTTCCTTGAGCTGACTCATCTGGATGAGCGCGACTTCGAAGACGACGTCCTTGGCCAGGGCGTAGCGCAGCCGGTTTTCAAGATGGCTCAACTCTTCCAGAATGCCGAGCGCCGCGCCGCGCGAGATCTGGCCCGAGACCTCGGCGAGAACGTCTTTTTCCGGCGTGGAAATATCCCCCTCCAACGCGGCGGGCGAAACCTGGTAGATGACGAGATTGCGAAAGAAGCCGAGCAGGTCCTGGCTCAGCTTGCCGAGGTCCTTGCCCGCGGCGGCCAGTTCGCGCGCCGATTTCAGCACCGCGCCCACGTCGCCCCGGGCGAGCGCGCGGCCCAGCGCGGCGACGGGCGTGAAGCCGGTCAGGCCGAAGAGCGAAAGCACGTCCGCCTCGGAGACCCGGTCGCCGTAAAAGCTGATCGCCTGGTCGAGCGCCGACTCGGCGTCGCGCAGGCCGCCCTCGGCATAGCGGGCGATGGCGTCGAGCGCGCCGGGCTCGGCCTTCACTTTTTCCAACTCGCAGATGTGGGCGAGATGCGAGCGGATCAGCGGCTCGGGAATCCGGTGCAGATCGAAGCGCTGGCAGCGGGAAAGAATCGTGGTGGGAAGCTTGTGGACCTCGGTCGTGGCGAAGATGAATTTGACGTGCGCGGGAGGCTCCTCGAGCGTCTTGAGCAGCGCGTTGAAGGCGGCGCCCGAGAGCATGTGCACCTCGTCGATGATGTAGATTTTGTAGCGGCCCTTGGCCGGCGTATAGCGGACGTTGTCGCGCAGGTCGCGCACATGGTCGACGCCGTTGTTGGAGGCGGCATCGATCTCGAGCACGTCGAGGCAGCGGCCCTCGGCGATCTCGACGCAGATGTCCTCCTTCGGATCGAAATCGGCGGCGGGTCCGCTCTTGGCTTCGAGCGCCTTGGCGAGGATGCGCGCGGTGGATGTTTTGCCCGTGCCGCGCGGTCCGACGAAGAGATAAGCCTGGGCGATGCGGCCGAGGCGCAGCGCGTTGGTGAGGGTGCGCACGACCGGTTCCTGGCCGACGATTTCGGCGAAGGTCTGGGGCCGGTATTTGCGCGCGAAAACCTGGTAGGCCATGAGAAATGAATCGTACTGCGAACGCGTGGCGCGGCAAGTCTGGAAGAGATGGGACTCATGGGACCTATGGGACACCTAGGAGGGGAAGATCGTCGGGGCCGTCAAATATATGTCCCATAAGTCCTACAGGTCCCATTCCGGCATCCTTTCAATTGATACGGGCGCTTTAATCTGCGAGGCTTGGTTCGGCATCTTTATGAGACTCCCAGTCATCATCGCGGCATTCGCCATATCGGTGGGGTTGAGTTTCGCGGCGGGCGGCTATTTTGCTCCGGCCCTCTTTCGCGGGGGATCGTCCGCGCAAGCCTTTTCGGCCCCGAATCCAGAGGCGCGGGCAGCCGGAAATTTGGCCTTGGCGGCGCCGATCAATTCCGGGAGCGTGTCGCCGCGGCCATCCGCTTCCGCGCCGGGAGATTTGCCGTCCATTCTCAACGAGACCAATTCCTATCGGATGCTCAAGGAGCTCACGGCTTATGCCGACGGCCTTTCGGCCGCCGACATGCCGCAGGCGATCGAGAAGGCCCAATCGCTGCAGAACGGAAATGAATCCCAGTCACTGTCGATTCTGGTCGGGCGATGGGTGGAACTCGATCCCAAGGCGGCTTTGGCCGCGTCGCAAAAAACTCAAAACCCGATGATGGCGAATACCTTGCTGGCCAATGTTTATTCCTCGCTGGCGACCCGCGATCCGGCCGGTGCGATGAGCCAGGCCCAACAATTGCCCGAGGGGCCGAAACGCGATCTCGCGATGCAGAATGTGATCAGCCAGGTGGCCCAGAATGATCCGGCGAACGCGATGACCCTGGCCCGGCAATTGCCCGAGGGCCTGAAGCGCAATAACGCGATCTCGTCCGTCATCGGAGCTATGGCGCAGAATGATCCCCAAAAGGCTCTGACCATGGCCCAGGAGATGCCGGAGGGACAAATACGCGAGCAGGCTCTCTCGAACGTGGTGAACCAAATGGCCGAAAAGGATCCGGCCGGCGCCCTTGCCCTCAGCCAATCGATGAAAGGTTCGGTGGGCCGCAACAGCGTCTTCGGCATCTTCAACCAATGGGCGGACAAGGATCTGAACGCAGCCACGCAGGCGGCCCTGCAACTCCCCGATCAGCAGCAGCGCTCGAACGCGGTCCAGGCCATCATGAACGGCTTGGTGCAGAAGGACCAGAAGGCGGCCCTCAACTGGCTCAACCAGATCCCCGCCGGGAAGCTGCGGACCCAGGCCGAGCAAAATTACGTCTCCAGCCTGGCCGGCACCGATCCGAAGGCCGCCGCGGCCTACCTCGCCAACGTTCCCAACGGCCAGGAGAAAAATAACATGATCACTAACGTGGCCGTTCAATGGGCGCAAAATGATGTACAAGGCGCCCTGGCCTGGACGCAGAAACTTCCTCCCTCGCAATGGAGGAGCATTGCCCAGCAGCAGGTCGCCACCATTTGGGCGCAAAACGATCCCAAGGGGGCCGCGGCGTACCTGGCCGGCCTGCCCGAGGGCCAGGAAAAAAATAACATGATTCGCAACGTGGCCTCCCAATGGGCGCAAAACGACGCGCAGGGTGCGCTGGCATGGGCCCAGAATCTCCCGGGCGCGCAGGCGAAGAAGGCCGCTCTCCAGCAGATCACGGCATCCTGGGCGCAGAGCGATCCGCAAGCCGCAACGGCCTATGCGGCGAATCTCCCGCCGAGCGGCATGAAAAATGAAATCATTAGCGGCATGGCCATGCAACTGGCCGGCACCGACATCAACTCGGCCCTCGACCTGGTGAACAAATACACGTCGGGACGGATGAGGGAAAATGCGCTGCAAAACATGGGTTATCAATGGGCCCAGTCCGATCCGAAAGCGGCGATGGCTTATGGAGAGTCGCTGCCGGGCACTCAAGGGAAGAATAATTTCCTGCGTTCGGTCAGTTCGCAATGGTTCAACAGTGATCCCGCCTCGGCCGTCGCGTGGCTGAAGAATCTTCCCGACGACGCCGGCAAAAGCCAGATCATCGAGGGCGTCGCCTACCAATGGGCGCAGAGCGATCTTTCTTCCGCCATGGCCTATGTCGGATCCATGCCCGCGGGCCGGGCCCAGAACAACCTGATCGGCGCCGTCACCAACCAACTGGCCCAGGAGGACCCCGCCAAGGCGCTCCTGTGGGCCAATCAGCTCACCGACGGCGAAGGCAAGAGCAATGCCGTGTCCAATATCGTAAGCCAGTGGGCGCAAAACGATCCCGCCGGAGCGGCAGGCTATGTCCAATCCATGCCCGATGGACCTGCACGGAATCAGGCGATGCAATCGGTCACGGCCAACTGGGCGAATAACGATCCCGCCGCCGCGGCCCAATGGGCGGCCACCTTTGCCGACGATGCCGCCAAGGGCAATGCCTACTCCAATATTGCCCGCGGTTGGGCCGGCAGCGACCCCACCGCCGCTTCCGCCTGGCTCATGCGGTTGCCTTCGGGCGCTTCCAAAGACGCGGCCATCTCTTCCTTCAGCAATTCGGTCTTCGAGGACGATCCCCAGGCCGCTTATCAGTGGGCCGAGTCGGTCAGCGACCCCAATCGACGCCAATCGGATGTCTACTCGCTGCTCAATCGCTGGGTCCGAACCGATCCCACGACCGCCGCGGCGATTGTGCAGAGCTCGTCGCTGCCCGATGACCAGAAAGCCCGGTTGCTGCAACGGGCCAATAGGAATTAGAGCGTTTTTGATTTAAATTCATGCAATTGGACGACGTCTCATACCATTTCTCAATGGAATTTGGTCTTTAGCTTTCGGTCATCCCGAGCTTGTCGAGGGATCAGTTCCGCCTCGGTAAAACCCCTCCGAACTGATCCTTCGACAAGCTCAGGATGACGGATTGTTTAGACTAAATTCAATTTAGAATTGGTATCAGACCACTCTTTAGCGTTAATGATACTATTGCGTTGGGCAGCCCGGACAACGAGTTGTCCGGGCCACCAAGATTAAGGTACGTCTGCTCGACGGAAACCGCTCTACCCGCGATGCCGCAGCCGGTCGAGGCTCCACGGCCCGCCGCCCGCCGCGGCAAGATAGAGGAACACGAAGCAATAGAGTACCGCGATTTCGCCTTTGTTCACCATGGGGAAGAAGTTGGCATGAGCGTGGACCATGAAGTAGGCGACCGCCATTTCTCCCGAGAGGATGAACGCCGTGATGCGCGTGAAGAGGCCGATCACCAGAAGGATGCCTCCGACAAACTCAAGAATTCCGGACCAGCCCGACAGCGAGGTGATCTGAAAGCTCCAATGCATGGCCGACGGGGGAACGCCGAGCAGCTTCGAGGCGCCATGCTCCAGGAATAAGAGCCCGCTCATGACGCGCAGCACGCTCAGCAGATGTGGAGACAAGGGGTCGAGAGGCGCGGATGTTTTCATAAGTCGTTCTTGAAACAAAAAAAACCAGAAGCAGCAACAACGCCAGTCAAGTTACCGTTGCTTCCTTTCGGATCTGGCGGGGTTGGCCTGCTGACGCTTTGCCACTCCTGGCTCAAGCAAGATAACGCAAGCCGGAGGATGTTGCCACCCCAATTTATTGATGATCTCGCGCAACCTCGGTCACGTTCCTGTGTCTATTATTTGATGAGGCGACAGGTCAATATCGTTTGGCGAAAGTGCTTGGTTATTGAATACAAGATACTTATATAAAAATAAGCATGGCGAAATTACCGGTGTCCTAAAGAGCATTACTTTGCTATATTATTTCTAAAGTTATGCCTGATACGCGACTTATTTTACATGTGAAGGGAACCGAGGCGGAGACCACCGAACTTCCCAAGCATGTCGTGCGCACCGCCATTTCGCAAGGTCAGCTCTCCCAATCTCAATTGATTTGGAGTCCCGCGGACAGCGCCTGGAAACAGGTTCGGGAATTGCCCGATCTTTTGCCCGGCGAGCGTCTCATTTTACATGTGAGGGGAACCGAGGCGGAGACCGCCGAACTTCCCAAGCACGTCGTGCGCGCCGCCATTTCCGAAGGGCAAATCACCCACTCCCAATTGATTTGGAGTCCCGCGGAGAGTGCCTGGAAGCAGGTTCGGGAATTGCCCGAGCTTTTGCCCAGCCAGAAACTGGCCCCGCCCCCATCCCGTGCGCCCGCGGCTTCCGTGCCCAGAGTGGCCGATGCGATCATTCCTGAATCACCCGCCGGCCCCGTCCCACGAGCGGTGGTGGCGGTCGGGTCGGCGGGCACACCGCAAATGCGTGTCGCATCGGCGGAAACGCCGCGTGTCCGGGCAGCGGCCCCGGCGGCGGAAACGCCCAGTGTCCGGGCGGCGGCCCCGGCGGCGGTCCGTTCAACCGCCAGCTTTAAGGTCAAACAGGAGGCGGAATCCTCGCTGATGAAATGGATATGCATCGGACTGGGAACGCTCATCCTGCTCGTTTTCGCAGGAAATTATCTTCTGGTGGACCGGCCGCTGGTTTCAAACCTGGGCAAAACCTCCTACTCGAACGTGACGGTGTATGCTCATTTGGGCGCTTTTATCCAGCCGAATGTCATGGTGATCCACATTCCAGCCTCCTCGAAGATCACCCCGGACAACCTGACCGATTTTCTCGCGACGCTGGCCCGCAGCACACCGGAAAACCCGATCACCCGCGATCTCTACACCCGGGTTGCCCTGACCTCCGGCTGGAAGGCGCAGTACAGTATTTCCGGTTACAGTTGGAAGGAATTGGGAGACATGCAGCATGAGGACAAGGCCGAGCAAAAGGAAGCCCTGCTTGGCCGGCTCGCGGATGCCAGCGGCGAGCCGCTCATGCCGGAATCGACTTTGAGCGACTCCGAGCAGCAAGCCAAGCGCGAACGGGTCTGGGCGGCTTTCGTCACTCATTTTGCCGCGAAGCGGTAGATGCTGCGCACGGTGCTCCCGCGGAGGGAGGTCAAGCTTCGCAGAAGAAATTCCGCCCTGCGCGGCGCTCAGGTTCTGTCCGAGGGATACCAGTCCTTCAGCGCGGCGATGGCGGAATCCTTATAATAGGAGGCGACGCCGATCACGGCGCCGCTGAGCAGCAGAATCGAGATGAGCAGGAACCTGTTGCGATAACTGATCGCATTGGGATCGACATCGGTGAGAAAAAAGTAAATAAAAAAGGGCGTGGGAAAGCTGAGAGCTCCCATGGTTATGCACTTGACGAGCAGAAACCGATTTTTCACCATCGCAAAATACTTGGTTACATCATCGTCGGCAAGTAGTAGAATTTCAAATCGGTGCGGGAACATTTTGGGAAAAAGCTCGTGATTATTTGAACCCTATGACGAGAGGACATCTTCCGCGCCCCGTTCCCAACCGCAGCCTCCTGGCGCAGGCCATGGCGGCCTTGTGCAAGAGCGGCGTCCTCGTCCGCTCGTCGCGCAAAGCAGGCATCGCCGTGGTGAGAGCGGTCGTTTTGATCTTTTGCCTTGCGGCGACGAGTTTGCCCATGATGGCCGATGGAACGAATGCGCCTCCGGCGCAACCCGCGGCTGGCGGGGAGAATTTCGCCCAGTATCTTGCCGGCCATCAGGAGGACCTTGCGCCGTTTTTCGAGAAAAACGCCGCAGTCCTGATAAGGCTGGGAGTGCCGGTGCTGATGGGAATGGCGGGCTGGATCGTCATCTTCACCATGCTGCTGGGCTGGGTCATCGACGTTTTCATGGGCCGCGGCTATGCGGCTATTTTCGCGCCGGCGTTCACCGGGCTGAAACGGGCCGTCATTTACGCGACCGGGCGATTGGCTTTGAGCTTCGTCTGCACCTGTTTGATGGGTTTGGCCATCGTTTCCAGTTTGAAGCTGTCTCACGCCGGGATCGTGGTCATGCTCGTGGTCATCGTCTTGCTGGCCGCGGCGGTGGCGGCCCAGGTCGCATGGATACTCTACCTTTATCGAACGAACCTGCCCGTCTCGGTCATTTTCTATATCGCCCTTGTCGTGGCGCATGCCATCGTCGGGGTTCTTATTGCGAGTCCCGTCATTAGCTGGCAGGCCTCCAGCGCGGTGGCCAATTTTGTCGATCGGGAGATCACCCCGAGATTGCAGGCCGAGGCCGAATCCACGACGCAAGAACTGTCCGCGGCCCAAACGGCCCTCGATTCGGCCAAGGCCGGAGTCGCCGACCTTCAGAGTCGGATCGCCCAGGCCCAGGCGGACCAGGAACAAGTGCGCAAGCAAATCGAAGAGAAGAAAAACTCCGACATTTACGTGTTCGGCCAAATCGTCCAGGCGCGCGCGCGTGGCGAGATGAACGCCGCTCGCGACGGCTTCACCGATTTCACGGCCAAATTTCCATCGAGTCCCTTGAACGCTTCGGCCCGGGCGCAACTGACCGAAATCAACAATCAACTCGCGGTCCAGGAGGCGCAAAAGAAGCAGGAGGACGCCGATGCGGCCCGCGCGGCGGCGGAGGCGCGAGCCGATTTGCTCGCCCGTGCGGGCAAGGGAGAGGTGACACTCTCTGAAATGCGGCAGGTCCTCCTTGGCAAAACACGCCCGCAGGTCAGCAATCTGCTGGGGCAGCCCTCGGGGACGGCTTCCGACAGCTGGAGCTATAACCAGCGGATGATCGTTAACCCGGTGACCAATGAGAAATTCGGTTTGATGGTCTATTTCAACCAAGGCGCCGTGCAAGGCGTCGATTACAACAGGAGCGGAGCATCGCAATGAACCGGCACGCCGCTTTATCGGTCGTGGCAGGCGTGGCGGCGCTTTGCCTGACACCCGCGCCGGGACGCGCGGACAGCAGCCAGCTTTCCCCCGAACGATTGGAAATGGTGGATAAAATGGGCGATTTCCCGCCCGCCTTCAAGGCGGCGGTGCATAACCTGGTGGACACCAAACACGCCTTGGAGCAGGCCCAGGCGGAAAAAACAAAGCTAACCCGGGACTTGCCCGATTTGCAACAGAAGGCGACCGAGGCCGAGGCAAAAACAGCCTCTCTTCGCCAGGAACTCGCCAAATACGACCATCCGGAAGAGACTGATTTCGTCGCTTTGCGGAACCGCATGAATGACGCCGGCGCAAAATTGGAAGAACAGATCGCGCTCGCGCAGTCCTACGTCTGGACTTACCCGGCCAGTCCGCATCAGAGCGAGGCGCAGCAGTTTTTGCAACAGACGCAGAAGAAGCTGGCGGACCAGCGGCAAGCCGAAAAGGAGGCCCTGGAGGCTCGCGTGGCCGCACGGGCGAAACTGGTCCAGCGAGCACAGGCCAGGGACTTAAACCTCAATGAATGGAGGGATTTCCTGCGCGATATGTCCCAGGATGACTTGGTGAGGCTTCTCGGACGGCCCACTTCCCGGACGTCCGATTACTGGATTTATTCCGGTGGGTGGATCGCCGACCCAGCCACCAGTCAGAAGGCCGGAATGGAGATTAACTTCAATGCGGGCCGGGTGATCAGCGTCGTCAAAGAACCGCCTTCGACCCCGTAAGCAGCCGCCATCCGCAGGTTCTGTTTCCAGCAGAATTCGATCTTGGGAACTTGCTTCTTCCGCCGGGATGGGAATGAAATTGTTGACTAAATGTCTAGTCAACTTAGCCTTCACGTCAGAAGAGCGCAAGGCGGGGCGAGGGGAAAGACAACGAAGGCGTATCAGGTTCCTTGCAAAAAGAGGGAAAGAGATTTATAATCTGCATGAAGTGTCGATGTCAGTTAACTCATTCGGATGGATTTTCTCATCATCAAAATGAGGATTCGAGAGAATGGGAATGTTAAATTTATTGGATTCAATTAATAAAATAATTCAGGCCTCGGATTCGATAACTCGCCGTTCGCAACTTGTTTGCAATGAATTCATTGAATGTTTTGTGAAATGCCTTTTCTCCGCCAGGGCTCTATCTCATATGCATATGATGGGTGGATTTATGGCATTTCTGTGGCTAAATTAAACAGACTAAGCCAAGGGCTTAGGCATGACTAAACTAATAAAAGGAACTTCGGCAACCTCAACTTTAACTGGTGAGCCAAGCGATCAAATGTCATCCGCCATCCTCCATCCCGTTCCTGCTGAATGGACGAAAAGGCCGCGGTCAGCCCCATGCAAATCTCATCCGCCCGGGTTGGACCGCGACGATCCGCCCCCGTCTTTCCATGAAAGAATAATCTTATGAGCACCATGCACTGTTCCCTGCTGTCTCTCGGCTGCGTATTTGGTTTTGCGCCTTCGGACGACCAAACCAACCTGACGGCCCTGCGCGCCTTCAAAATCGCCCAACGCCGTTTGCGGCCGGAAGTTCGGGCCAAGCTCCTGAGCGTCTCCAGCGCGCGAACGGACGCCTCGCTCGCGCCTCAAGCGTGGCGATTTATTTTCCTTGATTTGGCGACCAGTGGCAATTGCCGGGTGGTGACTGTGGCGGCGAAGACCTCCTCCGAACATCCCGACACCGTCGAGGCGTTCAGTTCCATCAAAATCGAAGGCGGGCCGGCCACCCATGCGATCGCGCAAAACAAATGGGTGATGGATTCCGATAAGGTGCTCGATCAGGCGCGCGGAGCGGCCAAGCTGAAGGGCATTCGCGCCGCCGAATATCGCCTGGACCAGCCGCGCAGCGGCCAGGAGCCGCTCTGGACCCTCACCTTTTATGCTGAAGCCGCGGAGCCGGTGGCCCGGTTCCATATAGGGGCCAGGACGGGCGAGGTCAAAATTCTGGACAACGAGTGAAGAGCGGCCCGAATCCTTTTCCGCGTGGAGCCTAGCCCGTTCGTTCCCCTTTTGTCATTTGCGGTTCAAAGCGGCCAAAAAGGTGCGCTTAAGGAGGTAGGTTTCTCCTCTGACGGACCCTTTGGCGACAGGGTTCCGTGCCCATTTTGACAAGCGGGCTCGAACGCCAGACAGCGGTCAGGCAAAATTGATGTTCCCGACGATCCCAGCATTACCGGCGCGGATCAGCAGCCTGTGTAACCGGGCGCATTCCATTTGCCGGGTACGGCGGCGGATCAGGATAATGAGGCCCGGTTGCGCGGCCGCATCCTCCGCCAAGGCCAAAAAATGATTGCGGTTGCAGGTGATGACCACAAGTTGATGTTGGCGGATGTATGCGAATATCTCCTCGTCTGAAGTGGTGATGGGCATCACTTCCCTTAACACGGTGACCTCGTGGCCCCAATGCCGAGGCAGGTGGCCGACATCATCCGGAATGTCGTGGTCGAGCAGGAACTTCACCGTTCAGGCTCGGTCATTTGCTCGATAACGAGCGCGTCGATCTCGGTGCGGTGGTCTTCGTAGTAGGCGAGGCACTCGTAAACCTGCGCCTTGGTGATGTTCGGAAAGCAATGCTTCGAACAGATCGAGTCGACCGTCTCGCCATTCTGCAACAGGCCGATGACATCGTGCACCCCGATGCGGGTGCCCTCGATAAGGGTTTTTCCCCCGCATATGCCGGGCAGGTTGACCAGGTAACGATAAGCGGTGGCAGCCATGGCGAAAAATTAGTTCAGTTCCCTCTCCGCCGCAAGCCCTGTCGTCTGCACGACTCTCTTTCTGGTCTCCCTCGGAGCCTAGCCCAGTCGTTCTCGAAATCAAAAAATCCCCAAGGCCGTGCTCGCCAAGTGAGAATGGGGACACGATGATTACAGCTTGAAAATTGAAAATCTACCCCAAGCGCCACCGCCCAAGGGACAACAGCAACTTTTTTGACCGGTCATGTTTATGGAAGAGAAGCCCCAGCCAAGCTCAGAGATCGTTCTTTACCAGACGTGGACGGGCGGACGCGATTGGAGGTCAAACTCGAAAATAACACGGTTTGGCTTTCACTTATTCAAATCGCCGAGCTTTTCCAGCGCGATAAGTCGGTCATTTCCAAGCACATCAAAAACATTTACGAAGAGGGAGAACTGAGCCAGCAGGCAACTGTTGCAAAATTTGCAACAGTTCAACAGGAGGGGAAGCGCAAGGTTTCCCACGAGATCGAATTTTACCATCTGGATGGAGACTGTCGGAGCAAAACGCGCGTGGATTGAGAATGATTCTGGCTGAGCGAAAAAGCTTTTGAAAGTTGTTTTGTTTACAAAAATGGGTTACTCTCCCTCGTTCGCTGGATCGACCACTTCGCCAAGAGGTGGCGTGATATGAACGCACGAATACGAACCGACCATGGCTGTGGTTAAACCATCCAAGAAAACGCAACGTCCGAAACCGGATGCCGCGACCGTATTGGCCCGGAAGGATCGTCGTGCGTGCAACAATCTCAGCGATAACCAGTGCGAAAGTCTCTTCAATGAAGGGATGTCTTTGATTTATGGCGCAGCCGCCAAACACGCGCCTCGCGCTGGACACTAACATCATCTATCAGCTTGCGGATGGTGTTCCCCACGTGGAAAAGTTCCGGCTGCTGTGCCTGGAACGGGGCTATTCCCTGCTTGTCACCCATACGGTGATTGAGGAGGCCGCCTACCGGACCCGGCAAGCCAAAGACGATCCCAAAGGGGCTGCGCTGGCGCACAAGGCCCTCACCACCTTGCTAAAATGGGGAATCCAGCCTCACGTTCTTCCCCCGCTTGATCTTGGATACGCCAAGGAGTTTTCGACCCTTTTGCGGACTCGAAAACTTCTTCCGTGGGAAGAAGTCCGCGACGGATGCCTTCTCGGGGAAGCATCCCGCGCCCAAATTCCGGTTCTCATCACGGCTGACGGCGAGCACATTCTGAGCATCGACCGCGACGGGCTGCTTCTGGCGTTTCACGATAGCCATATCGGTCCTCCTGTCACTCTCTTCCATCCGCTGACGTTTATTAAAGCCTTCGCCACTTTGCGAAAGCCGGTTGTGAACCCCAAAGCTAAGGGTAAACCCTAATCCGCTTTTGCCCAGCCCTATCTCCCCGTCTGGAGTGGTGATGGGCATCACTTCCCGCAACACGGCGACCTCGTGGCCCCCAATGCCGAAGCAGGTGGGCGACAGCATCCAGAATGTCGTGGTCGAGCAGGAACTTCACCGTTCAGGCTCGGTCATTTGCTCGATAACGAGCGCGTCGATCTCGGTGCGGTGATCTTCGTAATGGGCGAGGCACTCGTAAACCTGCGCCTTGGTGATGTTCGGAAAGCAATGCTTCGAACAGATTGAGTCGACCGTCTCGCCATTCTGCAACAGGCCGATGACATCGTGCACCCCGATGCGAGTGCCCTCAATGATCGTTTTTCCTCCGCACACCCCAGGCAGGTTGACCAGGTAACGGTAAGCGGTGGCAGCCATGGAAAAAGACTACTCCCGTCACTTACCGGCGGTAAGCAGGGGCTTCCACTTTGTCCTGCAAAGTGGAGCCTAGGGGATTCGAACCCCTGACCTCCTCAATGCCATTGAGGCGCTCTACCAACTGAGCTAAGACCCCGATCAAGCTTCGCGCGATACGCGACGCGAACGATAAGAATAAGCATCTCCGCGTTATCCTTACAACGGAAATTCGTGATTTGAGCTGATTCACCACAACGGGCGGGAACCAGGCCGGCGGTGAGCGACGATCGGGAACTCCGTGCCTCAACCGAAAGCAAAATCTGCTTTTATGAAGGTGGAAAGGGTTCATCCTGACAAGCCAGAGCCCATGGCGAAACGATCCAAGATAAGAAAGTCGGCGAGCGATGGGATTTCCGCGCAAGTCGCCGCCCCAGGCGCAGCCGTGCAAGGACAGCCGTCCTGGTTGCGTCGCGATTGGCTTTGGGGGCTGGTCTTGCTTCTGGCCGTTATTCTGACCTATGAGCCGGTATGGCATGCGGGATTCATTTGGGATGACTTCACGGTTGTCATAGCAAACCCGTGCATTGCCGGGCCGTTCGGGTTGAAAGAAATCTGGACGACGGGCGCCGCCGATATTTGTCCCCTGACGCTCACCACGTTTTGGGTCGAGTACGCGCTGTGGGGTTCGGCGCCTCTGCCGTATCACCTCGTGAATGTCTTGCTGCACGGAGCCTGCGCACTCGTGCTCTGGCGGGTGTTGCGGAGCTTGCAAATACCAGGCGCGTGGCTGGGAGCGGCGCTCTGGGCCCTCCACCCGATGCAGGTGGACTCGGTGGCGTGGATTACCGAGATGAAGAACACGGAATCGGGGGTGTTCTTCCTGCTTTCGATCCTTTTTTTCCTGAGGGGGATCTCGGGTAGACGTCGACCTCCGGGCGACGGTCCGGAAGAACCCGCGCTCGGAGATCGCGGGCTACTACTGACCTGGCTATTTGCCGCTCTGGCCATGGCCAGCAAGTCGTCCACGGTGATTCTGCCGGTGGTTCTTTGCTTGTGCGCCTGGTGGGTGGAAGGCCGATGGCAATGGCGCCACCTTACGAAAGTGGGGCCCCTTTTTCTGATGTCCGTCGCCGCGGGCGTCCTCTCATTGTGGACGCAAAAATTCAATGGAGCCGATGATGCCCAATGGGTGCAAAGTGGGCCGGAGCGCCTGGTAATCGCTGGCGATGCGGTCTGGTTTTATCTCGGCAAGCTGCTTTGGCCTCATCCGTTGCTGGCGGTTTATCCTCGCTGGCGGATCGATGCCACTTCGTGGTTTTCGTATCTACCGTTGGTGGCCGTAATCATCGTTTTGTTTATCTTGTGGCTCAACCGCAAGTCGTGGTCGCGTCCCTGGTTATTGGCGTGGACCTATTTCCTGGTGGCCCTGTTCCCGGTTTTGGGATTGGTCAATATGAGTTATTCGCGCTTTTCTTTTGTCGCCGATCATTTCCAGTATCTGGCCGGCATGGGACCGCTGGCGCTGGCTGGAGCGGGAATGGCCCGGATGGCGAATTTCGCTCTTCCAAGAAGGCCGTTGTTGCCATCGACTCTGGGCGCCGGAGTGCTGCTGATTCTTGGGATATCGAGTTGGCATCGAGCCCGGGTTTATGAATGCGAGGAAACGCTTTGGAGCGATACTCTGGCCAGGAATCCGAACTGCTGGGTGGGCGAGAATAACCTCGGTATCGCTCTTTCTGAAAAGGGGCGGGTCGACGAGGGAATTGTCCATTTTCATAAGGCCATGCAAATCAATCCCCGCTATGCCGATGCCCACTACAATCTCGGCACTACTCTCATAAATAAGAAGCAGGTGGACGAGGCTATCGCCCAGTTTCAAGAGGCCGTGGAAATTAACGCCAACCTAGCCGAAGCCCAAAATGCCCTGGGCCTTGCTTTTTACCAAAAGGGGCGGGTGGACGAGGCAATTGTCCATCTTCATAAGGCCTTGGAAATCAATCCGAACGACGCTGTCTTCCACAACAACCTTGGCTGGGCTCTCCTACAAGAGGGGCACGTGGATGAGGCAATTGCTGAGTTTCAAAAAGCGCTGGCAATCAACTCCAACTATGCCGATGCCCACCACAACCTCGGTAGGGCTCTCGCAAAAAAGGGAGCGACGGGGGAGGCTATTGCCGAATTTCAAAAGGTTCTGGAAATCAAACCCGACTTGGCCCAGGCCCACTACGATCTCGGCGTGGCTTTTACCAAAGCGGGGCAGATGGATAAGTCGATGGCCGAGTACCAAAAGGCCTTGGAAATCAACCCCAGCGATGCCGAAGGTCATTACAACCTTGGCACGACTCTCTTACAAAACGGGCGGGTGGATGAGGCGATTGCCCAATTTCAACAGGCCCTGGCAATCAGCTCCAACTATGCCAAAGCCCACACCAACCTTGGCTTGGCCCTTTTGCAAAAGGGATTGGTGGACGAGGCGATCTCTCAATTCCAAGAGGCCCTGGAAATCAACCCCGCCGACGTCGACGCCCTTACCAACCTCGGTGTCGCTCGATCTCAAAAAGGCGAGGTGGACGAAACGATTGTTCAATTTCAAGCGGTCCTAAAAATCAACCCCACCGATGCCGACGCCCACTTCAACCTTGGCAATGCTCTCCTCCAAAAGGGGCGGGTGGACGAAGCGATTGCCCAGTTCCAAGCTGTCCTACGATTGAACCCTGACGATAGCGAGGCGCAAAAGAATCTGGTTCGAGCGCAGGCGATGGCACGGCAGGCTCACGGTTCCAAATGAAACGTCCCAGCGCGTGCGGGCAGGGTCCCGTGAACAGGACGTTTTATCCCATATACTCGCTTTGGAAGTGCCCCGAGACTTGCCCACGGGACAACAGCAAGGGAATTCTCAGCACCTCCCCGGCATCGGGAAGAGCGGGAAGGATGCGGGGATCGGTTTCTTTCCCGACAGGCCTGTCGGCTGCTGGCACGAGAACTGCCTTGGGAGATGACGATGAGCCGAGGATGTGCTAGGGTATACGGCCCGGAAGGGAAAGGTTGGCGCCATGAGCGAAAGGTCGAATTCTCAACGAATATCGTTCCAAGCCCGGATATTTGCCTTATCCGAAGCTTGCCCTTTCGACGGAAGTAACCCGTGCACCTGCCCGTTTCACGAAATCAGAAAAATGAGCCTAAGGGAAAGATACAAGTGGGTTCATGCTTTGAGCGATGAAAGCGCGCTTGAAATGCTTGTTTTTCACAAGCGGTGTTTGGGAGAGAAGGAAGCTCCGGAATCTCCCCAACGAAACCTCGTTCCACGCGAAGTCCAACATCAACTCTGACAACTTCACGGCGCCCCTGTTGAACAGGCATCCAAGCACCCTTGCAAGAAACACCGGGCGGCAACTCAAACAGCGAATCATCAATTCGCGGGCGCGGTGAGATCGGTCTTCCAGGGAAGTTGAACCCACGGGCTGTTCGGATCCTGGAGAAGGAGCTGGCTGCAGCCTTCCATGCCCACAAGCCGCTGATTGTCCCAGATTTCGCGCCCATCGAGAAAATTATCGCTCATTTCCTGCCATGAGCTGAAGCTGCCCTGCACTTGCCGGGCCAGGGGGATGAGGAGGCTCCATGCTTCCTGTTCCTTCAAGTAGTGAGCGCTGTAGCCGCTGTTGATCAGCATGGCGGCGCGGCACAGATCCCAGGCCAGGCCGGTCTTTTCCTTCCATTTCAGATAACTGGCCCGCATGGCTTGAATCCTCACCGCTTCGTCGGGATGGGCCGCGAGGACCGTCTGGAGTTCGCCGTCGCTCATCGCGGCCAGCTTGGCTCCCTCGGCCTGGTAACTTTCGCGATGGCCGTGGGCGGTGAGCGCGGTGAGTTCCTTGATGAAACTGGCCCGGTCATGAACGTCCCAGCTGTCGCGCAGCATGTTGATCGCCTCGTCCGAGTAGTGGGTTTTGCCGCCGAGAAACTGGTGGCTGAGACAATTTCTCTGCGTATAGATCGCGCCCACGGCGAGGGCCCACGCCTGCGCGGGCGCAAGCGGCGCGGGCGGGGCTTCCTGCATGATGATGTGGACGTCGGTGCGCGTGGCGCCTTTGCTCTTAAGCAAGTCCACCAGCTTGGTCTCGCCGATGTTTCCGGCGTAGGTGAGGGCTGTTTCCCCCTTTTTATCGGTCAGGTTGACGTTCGCGCCATGGTCGATCAGGCACATGGCGGCGGTCTCCTTCCGGGTGGCGCAGGCGATCATGAGCGCCGTCTGGCCGAGGTTGTTTTGCGGGTCGATCCTGGCGCCCTTGCCGAGCAATTCTTCCACCGCGTCCCGCTGGTCCCATAAAGCCGCTCTCATCAACGCCGTCGTACCGTCCGCCGACGCGCTGTCCACGTCGACTCCGTGGCTCAGGAGCGAGTCGATTATCTCCAGGCTGCCGGATCTCGCGGCCATGCCCAGCAGGGAGTTCTTCTGGTTCTTCGCCTTGAACTTCAGGTCGGCGCCCGCATCGATCAACAGCTTGACGGTGCTGAACTTATTGTTGTCGGCCGCCCACTCAATCGCCGGGCCCTCGGTGCATGCGGCGTTCAGGCCGGCATGATGCGCGATCAAAGCCGAGACGACGGAATCATTGCCGTTCATCGCGGCGTACATCAGCGGTGTGCGGCCGAATTTGCTTCCGAGGCTCGGATCGGCGCCCGCGTTGATCAACGCCAGGGCGCAGTCGGTCTGGTTGTCCCAGCAGGTGTGCAGCAAGGCCGTGCTGCCTTGAAAATCCGCGCCATTAAGGTTCGCGCCCTTGCCGATCAGGTATTGCATGACGTCGAGATGCCCGCACGAGGTGATCAAAGGCGTGTAGGAATACTTGCCCGACGGGGCATCGATCGGCGCGCCCTGGTCGATCAGGGCCTTGGCCTGATTCAAGTCCCCCGCATCGCACGCCTTGGCCAACTGCCCGGTCAGGGAAGACGCATTGTTTCCGCCCGCGCCGTTGGTTGCGTCCTTGGCGGCAGCCAGCGAATAGAGCGAAAAAAGCAGGAGTATCGCCGCTTTCAATGGTTTCATCGTTCCCAAGGGGGTCTGTCTAATTTGAAAAGCCCCGGCTAGGATGCTGCGGGCCTGCGAAGCGCATCCTGTTCGAGTTGTTGCAACACCTTTGCCCGCATGAGAATTGCGGGAGGAATGGCGAGCATGGACACGGGAGGCGGCAAGAACTGATAGGAATAAGTCTCGCCTGCTCGGTGAACGGTCACGGGAAGGAGCGTCTGCATGTCGATGATGGCCGTTGTTCCCACCATATATTTGGCCAAATCGAACCCGTGGCCGGCGCCCACTCGATTCGATTGCGCGATTCTAACTTCGGCCGGGGACAGGCTCAAAACGGAGGCTGAAAACACGAAACAGAACCGTCCGGACAGTGATTTTTTCGCCGCGATGTAGTTCTGTTGCCCAACCCAACTGCACTCGGGAAAATCGACGTCGGTGTAAAGCGGAAAGTGGTTGCCTCCGACTTCCGGAACTACCGGCACCCATGATCCGTCGCCCGTTTGCATATATTGGCGATTACCGATGGAGAAGAGAGTCGCTTTTCTTCCGTCAGCATCCACCACATCGACCTCGCGGTAATCCTTTGTTTTGGTGACCGTAATCGTTCTCCTCGGAGGCAGAGTGGACGCCGCGGGGAGAGCAGCGGCCGCCGCGGGAGTCCCCGGCGCGCCGGGGGCGGCGGAAGCCGACGAAGAGGCGCCGGCGGCGCCGGGAGGCGGCGGGGGTGGATCAGGCCTGATGACGATCTTCCATTGGGCAAATTCCAGATGGGCCGGAATGGGCCCGGGCGGGAGTGGTGGCAACTGGGATTCCTCGGCGCATACCCAAAAAGGAACTCCCAGGACAATGCAGGCGATGATTGGCAGTTTCATTGTTTGACGACTTCCACTTGTTTATCGACGATTTGACCCGTCAGACGGTCAATGGCGAGGTGAATCCAATAGCGTTGCTCTCCTTCCACGGAAAATTGGTTGAAGTTGGCGGCCGTGCCCGGATAGCGCCCCGTTTGCGCGACGACGTCGATCATCAGATTCCAGACCCGGGTCTGGCCCGCGGCGGCGAGGCCGCGAATGGCCGATTCGCGGAAGCGCTGAATGGTGGGAGAGGATGTGTTATCCGCGAAGGTACCGGCGGCGGAGAGATCGTCGGCAAATCCGGCATAGGGCTGACTGTTGGCGTTGGTGGCGCCCGATACCCACCTGCCCACCAGTTCACTGACGTTCTGAAGAGGCCCCTTCGGCGCCGTGGTGGTGCCCGTGTTGGTGCTTAGCGTCCTTGCGGCCAAGGCCGTGGCAATGGTATTCGCCTCGCCCGTCGTCGCTCCTGGCGCAGGCGTCAGCGACGCCAGAGCCCCCGTCGGGGGTGCGGTGAATTGCCCCGACAGCGTCCCATAGTTAGTTTGTTCGTCCTTGTAGTTGCCCGCGATGATCGCCCGCAAGACCGGAATCTGCTGGGTGTTGAGGTTCACCTTGCCCGCCACCAGGCCGCCCGGATCGTTGGTGTCGCTGACCGTAAAGAGATCCAGCAGGGGCGAGTCCCCGCTTTCCGAAGTAAAGAAGTCGAGGTTCTTCCACGGCGTGCCCGAGAAGACATAGCCCAGTTCCGCCACCGACTTGAACGGGCGGTGGAGTATGATTGGACGGCTCTGCGTCTGCGGCTGCGGGGGTGCTGTCGCCGGGTTAAGCGTCGGCTGTGGCAGTCCGAGCGTGCTGCCGGCGGCGGAGGGGGCCGCGGTCTGGTATCCACCCATGGCCCGGCGCGTTATCCCGTCCGCATCGCTGTAGGAGGGAGAATTGGCGGTCAGATTTTGTGAAAAGAGGGTTGGGTAGAGGATAGTGTTCGAAGTGTTGCCAGCGAGATTTACCCAGGAAGCAGGGAACCCGCTGGCAGCGGGATATTGATAGACGTTGATCCCGTAGGCATGAGAGTAGAGGGCGTCATAAGTAACAGCAATGGGATAGTAACCTCCACAGGCATCCGGTCTCTGGGACTGGACGGTGTTCAAGGTGCGGCTGAGGAAGCCGGTATTGACTCCATAATTTGTGCTTCCAGGGGTTGATGCAGCGCCGGTCCAACCAGCGCCAGTGCCCGATTCCAAATGATTGGGCGGGCTGAAACCGCCCACTGACCAGTTGCTGGCAGGTGGATTGTAAACCATGCAGAAGCGGCTGGTGCGGGGATCATAGGCCTGGATGTAGCCATCATCCGTGTACACATCATCCTGGGGCTGCGCATAATTATAGCTGTTAAAGTTGACGAACCCAACTTGCGATTGACTGCCCGGACCCCGCCCGTATTTGTCATCATAAGTCCGCCAGTTTTTTGAGCCAACCGGATACTCATATTGCAGCCGGTAAGTGGTGGGCGGGTTGCCCATGGACCACAAGCTCGGCGCCATTATCCCAAAGCCGTTCGGCGAGGCCGCCTGGACCCCGCCCTGTACCGTATTAGAGGCCATTAAATAGTAGACTACCGGCAGGCAGTTGGCATAGAACCCGATGAAATTGAGCCCCGGTTGGACCGAACTCGAGTTCCAATAATAAGAGGGAACGGCGTAGCTGCCATTGGTGGAGGTGAGGATGAGTTGGATGTTGGGGCCGGCGGCAGTGTTCTTGGAAGGAAGGGTATTGCCGGAAGTAAACGTAACCGTGCCTTTGTTGAGAATGTTCGCGATGCCGCTGACCCCCAGGCTGCTGCTGGCAGGCACGCCCGGCTGGATCAACATCGTTGGTTCACGAAAAAGGGACGCCGCGCCGGCTGCTGCAGTTTCGTCAATGGAAAACGTCATCGCGGTGTTTTCCGCCGTCATCGGAAATGGAGGCGGATTGTTAACGTCGCTTATCGTCTGGAAAGGCCCATCGGGAAGCGTCAGCGAGGTATAGGGTGACGAGGGATTCACGGCTTTTTGGGGATTCGTTTGACTATAATTCCCAGTGCCGATGATCCCATCGCCCCCATCCGTAAATGCCCCATAACCGGAGGATACGTAGCCATACCCATAGTTGGTGTAGAGTTGCGAGCCGGTGGGTATAGCCGTTTGCGTCTGCCCGGTGGAGGACGGCAGCGACGTCGAAACATAGATATGATCGGGATCGATGGTTTCGGCCACCACGCGGAAGCTGGTGGGGAAGAGAGGCTTGCCGCTTGAATCCTTCAGATAATTTCCGGAGGAATCGACCGCGCACCTCGGGCTGTTTTGGTCATGGGGGTTCCAGATTTCGGGCTCTTGCATCATGACGTTGACGCCCATCTTGGTGATGGTTCCGCCGAAGAGAGCAGCCCCACTGTCCTGGACCGGCGGGTAAGGCCACACGGTGCTGGTGACGATATAACCTCTCGAAATGAGGGGTTGGGCGACCGCCGGATTGTTCACCGTGTTCGTGGTCATGTAGATGGTGCCGGTGGAATATAGTCCAGAGTAGCCGCCCGAATTCGGATTCGTAATCGCGGGCGCTTCCGCCTGAATCCGGGCCATCCGCACGCGGTAGATGTAGGGAAGATTCTCCACGCCCCGAATTTCCTTCGGATCGATCACGCCGTCAGAAAAAAGTATCCGGATGGGATAACCGTCCAGCTTGGATTGCTCGATGATATTGGCCCCGACTTGAATCGTCGCGAATTCGAGGGAACTATCGTAATTTGCCTGCGTGGCATCGATGCCTCCGGTGGCTACCAGCGTCGCCGGCTTGGCTTTTGATCCGCAGGCCAGGCCGGCCTTGAGAAGTTCAAAGAAATCAGGCTCGCGCCGTGTCGCCAGGTCCTGCACATACTTTGTTGAGTCAGCCGTTACCGAGGAACTGTGCCCCACGCGCAAAATGGGCTTGGCGGAAGAGGGAATGGGGAAACTGCCCGAGCCGAAGCCTGCCGTGAAGGGGCCGGTGGCATTGGTGTTGGTGTGATCGTAAACCCATTTGTATTGGCCATCGCCGGTATAGTAAGTGTTGCCGGATTTGGTGTAGGTCCGCGCATCCTGCACCCAGCTCAGGCCGAAATAGTTGTAGATGTTGGCGGCGGTTCCTTGTGAGAGAAACGCATAGCTAAGTCCATAGTAAGTATTCAAGTATTTGGCTATGAGTTGGATATCTGCGTCCGCGTTCACATCGGTATAGGTGGCGGCCGTCCCGGTGTGCGAGCCATCGGAAAGCGGTCCCTTATAGGTAATCCAAGCCAGGCGATTCAGGTTGAAGCGCTTCTTAACCAGCGGCTCGCCGACCACCGCCACCGAGCCGTCGTTGCGGGTGAAGGCTTTGGTCACGCGGACGCTGAGAAAGCTGGGATTGATCTGGGCATCATTGGCAAGCGCCGTGTTGCTACCCGTAGCGGTGGCACTGGTCACGGGATAGGAGGCGGAGCCTGTTGGGTTGGGGTTGTAGCTCGGCTGGCTCAGGCCGCGCGAGAAATGGGTCATGTATTGGACCGGGGAACCGGTCGCGGTGGTGACGCCCGTGCCGAGCAACTGCTGCATGAACTGGAGCATCTGGAGCCGGCTGCTGAAGGCCTGGTCGGTGTTGTAAGTCGAGCCGTTCTTGACCACGCTGGAGGTTGACGTGGTGAGAAAACCGGTCAGGTTGTTTTGGATGAAAGAGAAATAATTGTTGGCGTTGACCAGGCTCAAATTGGCGGGCGCGAAGAGCGTTCCCGTGGGCGCGTTCGCCGACGTCAGCGAAACGGAGGCGTTGTTGCGCCAGCCGATGATTGTATCGATCTGTTTGAGGTTCGCTGGCGTTGAACCCATGATTTGCGTCAGGTCGGCAGTGGCCTCCCCGCTGCGATAGCTGGCCTGGGTCAAAATGGAGGCCGGGATCGAGGCGGCTGTCGCGGCCGTCGTGGGATAACCCGCCACATTCATATCGAGCAGGCCGCCCTCGTCGTAGATCGCGTAGGCGTAGCGCCCGATGATGGTGGTGGGATTCGTCCTGTTGTAGGTGACATCGCCGCTGGCCCCGGCCAGAGCGAACGCCGTGGGATGGCTGCCACTCCTATCCACCATGACCCAATTCGGCGTCGGGCACGTGGCCGTTGGATCGAGGAGTTGCGGTCCGGACGCCCCGGCCCAACGCGTCAGGGGAACAGCGCGGCCATTGAGCGAAGCCGTCGTGCTGGGAGCGGCCGCCGCCGGCGGGAAGCTCGATCCCGTTACCGGGCTCGTGTTGCTGACTTTGAGGAGATTGGCACGGGTGGCGGCCGGACCTGTCGTCCCCGTCGGGCAGCCGGGATAATCATACATCGGCGCCGCGTTCGCGGCGGCGTTGGGCATGTAGAGTGTCACCCCTGTCGCCGGGCTGCTCGAAGTAGAGCCGCTTTGGATTTCCTGCTCGAGATTGCCGATGATCGTCGCCTCGACGCCCTGCGCGAAGAGGTCGGCCTTCACCTGGTTGGCGCTGCTGGCGGAGATGCGCTGTTCGAGCAGCGAGCGGGACAAAAACCCGACGATGAGCACGGTGAGCAGCAGCACAAAGGCCAGCGTGATGAGCAGCGCCGAGCCCCCGCTCCGGCGGCCGAACGGGGTGAGGGGAGAACGGCGAGTCTTGATGGAGGTTTTCATAGGCGGTGTCGGATCAAAGACTGGCGGCGGTGTTGAGATAAAAGTAACGCTGGTAAATCCGGATGCGGGAGGCGATCTGGGCGGCAAGGGGAGCGGAGGCGCCTGTCGCGGTGGCCACGCTTGCGGGGAACGTGGAGGAGTTCAAGGTGCTCTGCCAGTTCTTCTGCATCAGCGGCACCGTATTGGCGTTGGCTGCCGTGTAGGTATACGCGGTGATGACGCCGGGACTGGCGGGCGCAAGGCCGGAATCGCCCAAAAGCGAGGCTAGTTCGGCCGTGGTGCCGCCGGCGTTGTTGAGAAGCGTCCGGGTATTGCGGTCCAGCAGGGCGATGGAGACGACAATGGCCGCGACATCCTGCACGCCCTGGCCCTGCCACACGGCGGCATTTGCGGCGGGGTTGGTGCAGATGTAGGCCCGGCCGGCATTGGTATCGAACCAGCGCGTGCCAGTGGCGGTATTGCCCCCTGCTCCGCCCGTGTTGGCGTTATCATCGGTGGTTTTCGGAGGGCGCGTCGCCACGATACAGGGAGCCGATAGGGCGGGGACGTTCGTCGAGTTTGCCTCGACCGGATAATCCGAATAACTCCCGTCCTTGAGCAGAAAGCAGTATTCGAAGCGGAAAATCTGGTCGCCGATGACATGGTAATTGGCGGTATCACCACCGGTATAGGGGGAAGGGCTGTCCGCCGGTGTTCCTATAACATTTGGGGTTATCCCCGCGGTCGCGCCCCAGTGCCCATCCAGGGTGGTTAGCGGGTCAAAATAGGTCGTACTCGTGGGTAACGCCGTCAGATAAACCATGTTATCGTAAACGGTCGTTGCATTGCTCTTGGTCATCCAGTTCAGCCCGCGGCCCAACCGCTGCAAATCCACCGGCGGATTATTGGCGGCGGGGATATTCGGGTCGGCGGCGATGAAGTAGCCGACCAAGGACACCGGGTTTTCCTGCCTGCTTGTGGCGCTGGTATAATAATACGATACCACTTGGGTCGTGCTCGCGACCGCGTTGGCATTATCTCCGGGGGTGAGGCTGTAGAAGAATATCTTGTCATTGGCCCCCTTGGTCGAACTGGCGCCGTTTTGCTTCGAGAAAATGAAATCGACATCGGTGCGCTTGACGATCTTGGTGAAATCGTTCTCCATCCGCCCGAAGGCCAGCCGCGCTTGGTCGTCGCAATCGAGCAGCCTGCGCGAGACCGCGATCGCCTGCTGCGCCCCGATGAGCATCTGGCTCACCGTCAGAACAATCAAGGTGAGGATGGCAATGGACACCAGAAGCTCCGCCAAAGTGAAGCCGCCCCGGCCCGACCGCATTTGAGAAGGGGTTTTCATGGTGAGAGGGTGTTCACGGCGGTGCTGACATCCAGCGAGCCGGTGTAGTTCGCCGGGGTGTTTGCCGGGGTTGCGTCCGCCAGGCCCGGCCAGGTGACAAAAATCCGCAACGGGATCGTACCATAGGAAGTCGTTCCCACCGTCACCGTCGCGCGATAGAGCGTGCTGGCCGATGCGGTCGTGCTGAAGTTGTCGCTTCCGTCAAAATAGAGCACATAGGTGCCCGCCGCCGTGTTGATCTGGAACCGGGGCGTCACCGTGTTGCCGCCCGACGTTACCGTCGGCAGCCGGAAATCGGACGAAATCTCCGACGCGATGCTCGCCGCCGTCGTCCTTTGCAGGGAATCGCGGCTCGTCGTCAGCCCCAGCGGCAGCAGCGCCAGCACGCTCAGCAGGCAGAACGCCACCACCCCCAGCGCGATGACCACCTCCACCAGGGAAAAAGCCCGTCCATTTCGATTCTGGGTTTTCATTGCCGATAAAGTTGGGTGGTTCCCGTTATCCCGTCGATCTCGATCGCCGCGACTTCCTGCCCGGCCAGATAACCGTGCGCCTTGGTCACCGCGCCTTTCGTGAGTGCCGAAGGGGTAGCGTTGCCGTGAGTCTGCTGCAGGTCGATTTCCACCAACATGGGGGTGGTCGATGGGTTCGTCGACGTCGCGTTCGTGGGTACGGTAAGGACTGAACCATCCGGGTAAAATTCGATCACCGTGTTAAAGGTGTATTGCGATGTCCCGGTCAAAGGCCAGTTGAAGGTCGAATCGTTGGTTGCGTTATTGGGATCCGTCAGAATTTGCGAACGGGCCAAGTACGTTGGCCCTGTCGCCGAGTAACCCGCCCGGTTGGCCAGTTGCGATGGCGGGTTTACATTCACTTTATAAAGAGTCTGCAGATGCAGATTCGGGAACAACCGCAGCTTGTTGATCGCGGTCAGGTCGTTTTGATTAATGCCCCCCCCCGACTGCAGTCCATTGGTGCCGTCTGTCGTCGCCGCCACACCCACCACGACCTTGCCAACCCCCGCCGCGCCCGTGATGCCATCCACCTCGGTGAACCCCACAAACACATACGTGTTATTCGCCATCGCGTAGGACCGCGCGTCATCCAGGATCTGCTGAAAATCGCTCACCTCCGAAGCGAAGTTCCCCGCACCCCCAATCGCAGTGAACGCCACCGTAACCAGCGTCGCCAGGATCGCCATGATCGCAAGCACAACGAGCAGCTCCACCAGCGTAAAGCCGCCCCGGTTCCTTGCGCGCCGCTCGTGATTTGGAATCATAAACTCAAATCATCGTAATCCTTCTCCGGTGGATTGCAAGAAAATTTTGTATGTACTTTGTAGTTAAAATGCCCCCGTAAAACGCCCTGGTAAAACGCCCTGGCTCTCAAATAGTTTATATCGTAAAAATGATTGGAAGGGGTTGATCAACAAGGCGCTCAAATGGATCACGTCTTTCTGTTCTGCAACTTTTGCTATTAAAGTTTCTATTTGTTGCGGGAATGCTCCCCGATCCCTTCGCAACGTCGATGACCTTTCGCCGCTGCCGCAACCCGGACGCATTCAGCCGTCCCAAGCGGGACCGGCCGGGCTTTCATCGCGGCAGGAGTGGTAACAATTAGTTGGCTCTAAAAATGCTTCCATCCCAATTCCTCATCGGGCCTCAATTTCCGGCTTGACTCTCCTGCGCTCAACCCCATTGCGGGAGGAAATCTCCTCTTGCGCGGTGGAAAAACCGCTTCTTTTTGCAACCGCAATTACTCCCCTTTGCCTCTACGGCCGCGGTGCCCGCGACCGCTGGAACGACGCGGGCGGGGCTTCCGCTTGCTCGACAAAAAAATTGCTTTCACCGGCAACCAAGATTCCCTGATTTGCCTCTTTTTTTGGACTTGCGTTCCATTAAAATTCAATTTGTTGCGATTTCACCTCGTAAAAATCTTTAAAAAAATTCTTTACATCTCAGTAAGATTTCGCTTGAATCCTTACATAAGCACGAGTACTGTCGATACATCCCGAATCCTTTTACCGCTGTAAATCAAAAAAACCGCCAACCCGCCAAAGCCTATGAATAAGCCAACCTCCTCTCGCATCGCCGCCGGTTCCTTGTCCTCTTCGCGGCAAAAATTGTGTTTGGTTTTTTCCGCCCTCGCCCTCGCGGCGATGGCGTTTGCGCCGTCCGCGCAGGCGGCGACCCAATATTGGGACATCAACACCAACGGTACTTGGAATACGACCGCGGGTAACAATGATTGGAGCGGAGTCTTTGGCGGCGGCAGCGATACCAGTTTCACTACGGGCAACGATGTCGTTTTCTCTTCCAATAACGTAACATCCACCGGAACGCTCACCATCACGACGAGCAACCTGGCGGCCAACAGCGTTACTTTTAATGGCACCGCGGCCACGAACTACAGCTTCACCAACGGCGGCACGCTGACCCTCGGTAATGGTACCGGTGGCACGATCATTTCCATGGCCGCGGGCGCGGGGAATGTGACCTTTGCCGGGCAGATCGCTACCGCCGGAGGAAACAACCAAACCTATACGATAGCCAACAACTCGAGTTCGCTCCTTACTTTCAACGGGATCTTTGGGGGCTCGAACAACACCATTACGCTATCGCTCAACGGTACGGGCGGGGTCACCTTCAACAACACCCTTCAAAACAACGGTCAATACGGGGGAATCGTCAATGTTCTCATTTCCAATGGAACGGTCAGCATGAACGCCCCCATGAATCTCACCTTTGGCTACGGCAGCGCGCCCGGTTATGTGGCGTTAAGCGGTGGAACGCTCAACCTGGGCAATTCCACGGCCCTGGGGGCCGACGCACTTAACCAGACGGGCGGGACGTTGAGCTTTGGCTCGCAGACCTCGGCGACCATTGCGGGTCTTGGCATCTCGACGGTGGGAGCCATGACATCAAACATGGTTCTGACCAACACAAGTAGCGCGGCGGTGAATCTGATTATCACCGGCGGCGTAGTGACTGGCAATGATGGGGTTGGGGGCGGCAGCACTTACACCGACTCGGGTAATATCACCGGCCTCGGCGGCGTGACCGTCAGCAACGTGGCAAATAACAATCGCGCCGCTGGCGGCACCCAGATCTTCTCCGGGGGGCTCAATATGACGGGTGGCGCTGGATTGACCGTCAATGCGGACGCCACGGCCTATGGCTCGGGCGGTGACACGGTTGACCTGTATGGTGCGAGCACCTTTACGGGGGCTTTGACGATCAACGCCACGAATGGGACGCCCACGGTGAACATCGGCGGCGGGGCAACGGGCGGGGGATCGATCGCCAGCGCGGCCACCATCACCCTCAACGGCGGCACCTTGAATGTGAGTGATATCAACGCCGTCAACACAGGCCGTTTGGATTCCGCTGCGGCCCTGACCTTAGCCAACGGCGCCTCGGCCGTCAGCGTGGGTTCGACACCCGCCTCCACCTCGGCGGGCGGTTCGACGTTTACCTTGACCGGCAACGCGAGCAGCAACACGACGGAAACGCTCGGCACGCTGACCCTCGGCGCGGGCGCCCAGACCATCACCATCACCCCCGCGTCAGGCTACGTGACCACCCTGGCTTTCGGCGCCGGTTCGAACACCTTTGGCGCCCGCACCACCGGCACCGCGCTCATCAGCGGCAAGAACCTTAACCAGACCGCCACCACCAACGTCGCCCGAATCACGCTGGGTGACGGCGGCGCCTCCCTCGGCCTCGTCGGCACGAACACGCTGAACAACGGCGGGACTGCGGACGCCACGCAGGCGCTGAAGATTGTGCCTTACCTCTTCGGCGACACTACCTCAGGCGGCACCGGGGTGAACTTCCTCACCTACGACTCGACGCTCGGCCTGCGCGTGCTGACAGCCGCTGAGGATACGACCCTGGCGGCCGGTTCCACCACGGCGGCGAGCCCGATCAACGCGGTCGGCTTCAACGGCACGGTGACCGCTCCGGGCCTGACGGTCAACTCGCTGCTCTTCAATACCGCCTCCCAGACCCTTAACGGCAGCGGCGGCGCGCTCACCGTGAACAGCGGCGCGGTCGCGGCGGTGGCAAATACGGAGGTCATCGGCAGCGGCTTTAGTTCCCTCGCGCTGGGCAACGGCCAGGGCGTCCTCACGGCCACCTCCGTGAATACGCTGACGATCAACACGCCCATCAGTGTTACCAGCGGCGGCGGGTTGATCACGACCGGCGCGGGCACGGTGACCTTGGGCGGCACGAACACCTACACCGGCGCAACCACGGTCAACCAGGGCACGCTGTCCATCGCTTCCGGCGGCAGCATCGCGGCAAGCTCGGGCGTGACATTGAACTACGGCGCGAACCTCACCAACAGCGGCATCATTGGCGCCACGACAGTCAACAACAGCGCCACCTTAACCCTCAACGGCGGAAGCACCACGGGCACGGTCTCGTTCGGGAACGGGACCTTCACGATGACGACTGCCGGATCGACCGCCTTGACGGTGGGAACCATCTCGACCTCGGTCACGACCAACGCCGGCGCGGGCACTATAACGCTTAACAACACCGCCGCCGCCGGAAGCACGCTGACCTTCGCGTCCGGCGCCTCGTTTGCGACATTGAACACCGGCGCGGGTGAAGTTTCCACGTTGTCCGCCTCCAGCGGGACGGTTTACATCGGAATTTTCGGCCAGAACGACAACCACGGCAGCACCACCACCCTCACCGGCGGCGCCACGTGGAACATCGGGCAGTTCGGGCAGAACAACACCGGCACGCAATTTGGCGGCACGGTCAACATCCTGGGCGGCTCGACCCTCAGCTTGACCAATGCCACCTGGTCGACTTATCAGCAAGGCAGCTTCCTGCATGGCATCTTCAACATCGGCGGCGCCACGGCCGGCACGATGGCCATCAACGGCGGCTTCAGCGAGGGCAATGGACGCGGCACCGCCCCGAGCAGCGGCGGCATCAACGGCCTGCAATTCACGGTGGGCAACGGAGGCTCACTGACCGCATCGGGAGGTTCCACCTTGGGTTTCAGCGGCGCTCAATCCGTCACCGGGACCAACTCCCTCACGGTCAACACGGGCGGCACCGCAACGATAGGCGGCACCCTGACCATGGGTAGCAACGTCAACAACACCGCCCTTGAAACCAACAGCGTGTCAGTTGCCGGCGGCACCCTGACGGTTACCGGCGCTGTCGCCCTCGGCGCCACGGGAACCGCCGATACCATGTCGACCAACACCTTCACGGTCAGCGGCGGCAAGGCCTACCTCATCAACGGGAGCAACGCTGCTCAAAATTTGACGGTCGGCACCGCCAACGCCGCAGCCAGCAACACCATCACGAATACGCTGACCTTGTCCGGCGGCCAACTGGTGCTCGGAACTCTCGCGGCCGGCACCAACACCACCACCCAGACCAACGCCTTTGTCTGGACGGGCGGCGCGCTGACGGCGACGACGATCACCCCGAGCGCCGGTTTCAATGGCACTCCCACCAACTACGCCATCAACACCACGACCCTGACCAATAACGCGGGCGCCCTTGCTCCGGGCTTCAACAACGGCACGCAATACACTGGCCAGACAACCATCAACGGGAACTATACGCAGGGCGCCGGCGGCGCCTTGGCCATCAACCTCGGCGGCACCACGGCGGCAAGTAGTTTCGAAAATGCTTCGAACAAATTTGACTTCGTTAACGTCATCGGCACCGCGACTTTGGGTGGATCGCTGAACGTGAACTTGATCAATGGCTTCACTCCGGCCGGAGGCAACACCTTCACCGTCCTGAAAACGCCAACCAACGCTGTAAACAACCTCACCGGCACCTTCACCAATACCGATGTGGGCAAGAGTGGGAACGTCTTCGTGTCGGGCCTGAATGACTTTACGGTGACCATTACCGGAAGCACCGGCGGCGCGCAGGGCACGGTGGTGGTGGGTTCCTACACGACGGGCAACACCTACACCGCCGCCACCGGCAGCGCGTGGGATGCGGCCAATGCGGGCTCGTGGAACCTTTTTGATCCCGGCTCGACAACGACGCCGGCCACCCAGGCTTCCGGCGCCATCGCCCAGTTCGCGGACAACGCCGGGACGAACCCCGGTGCCGGCGCCAACAACGTGACCCTCAACAGCACGCGCAACATCCAGGGCATCCAGTTCTCCAGCTCGACGGCGGGCCATAACTACACGATCAGCAACGCCGGCAGCGGCGCGCTCGTCCTCGACAACAACGCCAACGCCGCCGCGGCCACCATCGCCGACAGCAGCGCGAGCGGCAATTCCAACTCGGTTAATCTCCCGATCACGCTCAACAGCAACCTGGCCGCTTCCGTGACGAACGCGGCCAACACCCTGACCCTCGGCGGCGCGATCGGCGAAACCTCGGCTGAAACCACGGCCGGCGGCGCATCGCTGACCATGTCCGGCGCGGGCACGCTGATTCTCGGCGCCACGAACACCTTTACGGGCGGGGCGAACCTCAACGGCGGCACGGTGCTGCTGAATGCGACTGAAACTGCCGGAACCTCCGGCCCGCTGGGCGCAAGCGGCACGATCACCTTCGGCGGCGGCACGCTGAAATACTCGGCTGCGGATTCCGCCGACTATTCAAGCCGGTTCGCCACGACGTCGCAACCGATCAAGATCAACACCAACGGCCAGGCGGTCACTTTCCTCAATGCCCTGATGGGTTCGACAAACGGCAGCCTGACGCTCAACGACACCAACG
This sequence comes from uncultured Verrucomicrobiae bacterium, assembly GCA_963702985.1. Lineage (GTDB taxonomy): Bacteria > Verrucomicrobiota > Verrucomicrobiia > Methylacidiphilales > UBA1321 > JABDGH01. The sequence goes on along the minus strand of OY969777.1, from coordinate 1,380,948 downwards.
GAACCCCGGGCAGCCTGACTCTCTCCGGCGCGAACGCCTTCACCGGCGGCGTGACGGTTACCGCAGGCACGGTGAAGGTCAACAACGCGACCGCTCTCGGCGCCAGCAGCAGCGCGGTCAGCGTGGCCAGCGGCGCGGTTCTCGATTTGAACGGCACGACCATGACCAACACGAACGCCCTGACCTTGAACGGCACGGGCATCAGCAGCGGCGGCGCGCTGACCAATAGCAGCGGGTCAGCAGGCACCTATGCCGGGTTGGTCACGCTGGGCAGCTCGAGCTCCATCGGCGGCACGGGCGCGATCAATCTCTCGAACACCGGCATTCTCTACGGAACATCGACCGGCTTTGGACTCACCTTGAACGGCGCGGGCGGCAGCGTCGCGGGCGGCTTCAATGGCGGCGTCAATGGCACGCCTGGAGCGGGAGCGCTGACCGTGAACACCACGGGCACATGGACCCTCACCGGCAGTAACACCTACACCGGCGGGACGACAATCACCTCCGGCACCCTCCAGTTGGGCGCCGGCGGCTCGACCGGCTCGGTCTCCTCCGGCAGCGCGATCAGCGGCAACGGCACGCTGCTCGTCAACAACACCGGCACCGTGACGCCGGGCGCGATCACCGGCAACGTCGCTGTGACGCAGTCCGGTTCGGGCACCCTGGCGATCACGTCCGCCGACAGCTACCAGGGCCTGACGACCGTCAACAACGGCACGCTGGCCCTCTCCGGCAGCGGCGCTCTCGGCGCGACCGCCGTCACGATCGCCAACGGCGCCACGCTCTCCGCCACTCAGACCTCAGGCAGTCACACCACCGCGCTGACCACCAGCAGCCTCGCCTTGAACGGCGGTTCCAGCTTCACCACGTCTGACGGGTACGCCAACACGGTGACGGTGGGCGGAACTCTCACCATCGGCTCCGGCAGCTCCGCCATGGCCTTCGACGTGACCTCGACCAACGGCACCAGCGACTTGCTCCAGGTTACGGGAGCCGTCACCGATACAGGGTCGGAATTGCTCACCTTGAATTATAATCTTCTCAGCGGAACCTACTCGAACGGCAATGCCTACACGCTCATTTCCGGAGGCGCGGGTTCCAATTTGAGCGCGGCCAACTTCAGTCTCGCCAATCCTAATTTCGTTTCAAGTGGATCGCTCTACCACGTGACTCTTGGCGGCAGCGGTACGGCCTTGACATTGACTGTCGCAAGTGGAGCGGCGGTTCCAGGCACCGCCTACTGGACGAGCGGCGCGGGCACAGCCAATACCAGCAGTTGGACGGGAAACACCGGAACCCCCACCTTCCTCTCGAACTTCACGGGCAGTCCAACCGCCACGACCAATACCTTCGGGCCTCCCGGCAGCACGACCAACGTCTATTTCACGGCGAACACGGCCACTAATCTGACCACCACGCTCGACCAGGCCTTCACGATCAACAGCCTCAACTTCACCGGCTCGGGAACCAGCAATACGGCGGGCAGCACCATCAATGCAGGCACGGGCGGCACCGCCTCGACCCTGACCATCAACGCGGCGGCCGTCAACGGCAACGCGGCGGGCAGCGGTATCACCATCGCGTCGGGCTCGGGCTCGAACACCATCAGCGCCCCCGTGATTCTCGGCGCCAGCCAGACTTGGACGAACAACGCCGCGAGCGCCACCGCCCTGACCGTCAGCGGAGGAATCAGCGGCGCGGGTAACACGCTGACCGTCGCGGGCACAGGCGCCGGCACGATCGTGCTCTCCGGCACGAACACCTATAGCGGCGGCACAAACGTTCTCGGCTCCGGCACGCTGAGCCTCACCGGCGCCAACACGGCCGGCGGCGGCAGCGTGTTTGTCGATAACGGCACGGCTGCCGGAACGCTTTCAATCGGCAGCACCGGCAGTCTCACCGTCAATAACGGAAACACGATCCAGGTGGGATTCACGACGGGTACTGGCACGAGTGGAACTTTGGCCAACACGATCAACAGCGCAGGCACCGTCATCAACAACGGCACGCTGGTCGTTGGACGCGGAGCCGCTCTCAACGTCACCGCCGGCACGTGGACCCAAGCCGGGGCCGGCTCCCTGGTGGGCAATGGCGGATACGCTGCATTGATGACTGTTTCCGGCGGAACCTTTAACTATACGAGCCTTACTGCCTTTTCGATGGGCGGCAACTCCTCCGGTTCGCCCTCATCCGTGACCATCTCTGGAGGGGTTTTCCAGACGGGTGTCGGCTTTAATTACTCCAGCGGGGTGATTCCGTCCCTTATCCTCAGCGGCGGCACGCTGCAGGCGACCGGCAACATTTCGGACATCGATGCCGCGGGCACGGGAAGCACCAACCTGACGCAAACGCTTGGCTCCGGCACCACCAGCATCATCGATGCCAATGGGCACACTGTCACCGATTCCGGCATCATCGGCGGTACGAGTACGGGAAATCTCACCGTAGCCAGCACGGCTGGCGGCGGCGTGCTGACCCTCTCCGGCGCGAACACCTACTCCGGCGCGACGACGGTCAACTCAGGCGCCACGCTGAACTATACCGGCACCAACTCCGTCGGCGGAGGCAGTTACACGTTGAACGGCGGGGGCACTCTGACGATCAACAGCAGCGGGACGGTCAGCGCCTCGGGTGTTTCGATGGCCGCAACCGGCACCACCGTCTTGAACCTCAATGGAGGCACCCTCCTCCTTGGATCAACTGGTATTACGACTGGTGCATTCAACGCCGGCACCGTCCTCAACTTCAATGGAGGCACGCTCAAATCCTCCGCTGTGACTACTATCGGCGCTAATCTTCCGATCAACATCCTCGCCGGCGGCGCCACCATCGACAGCACGGGCGGCAACATTACTATCAGTTCGGGTCTCACTTATGCGGCCAGTACCGGCAACCTCACCATCCAGGGCGGCCATACCGTTTCCGCGAACAACACTTCCAGCAATATGAGCGGTAACATCACCGTGACCGGCTCCGGCACGAAGTGGACGGTAAGCGGCGCCAGTGGCAACACCTCCGCCGTAACGCTGGCGATCAATTCGGGCGCGACGGTTGACATGGCTGGATATACCTTCACCACCGGCGGGCTGACGGGTACGGGCACGCTCACCGATTCCGGCTCAAGCCAAGTCTTCTCGATAACCGGGGCTGGCTCCAATGCCTTCAGCGGCCCCATCACGGGCGCGGCCGCTCTCACCATGTCGGGCTCGGGCACGCAGACGCTCTCCGGCACGAACACCTACACCGGCGCGACGTTGGTCACCGGCGGCACGCTGCTTTTGGGCGGCGGCGGCACGAATGGCGCCACGGCGGTTACTGTTTCGAGCGCGGCCACGTTCGGCGTCAGCCAAACCGCCAGCAGCACCAGCAATGCCCTTACCACCGGCAACCTCACATTAAATGGCGGTTCCAAATTCACCATGGCGGACGGGTTCACCAGCACGGCGACCGTCGGGGGAACTCTCACCATCGGCGCCGGCGCTTCGACGATGACGTTCGACCTCGGCTCCGGTGTCAGCGACAAACTTGCCGTCACAAGCAGCGTTACGGATGCGGCCACGGAAAACATCACGATCAATCCCCTCTCATCCATCAGCACCGGCACGTACACCCTCATCAGCGCGGCTAGCGGATTGATCCAGGGCGATTTCGCCCTCGCCAGTTCCACGAATATTATTGTCGGCGGGACCCTTTACAATCTGAGCTTGGGCGGCAACGGGAGTGCCGAAAATTTGATTGTTGCCTTGAACGGGGCCACACCTGCGGCGGCTTACTGGACGGGCAGCCAAAACGCCAGTTGGGCGACGGTGACCGCAAACCCGAACTTCCTCACGAACTTCGCCTCCACCGCGGCCGGCACGACGAACACCTATGCCGTGCCCGGATCCACAACCAACGTCACCTTCACGGCGACTTCGGCCGCCAATCTGACCAACACGCTGGATGCATCTTACATTATCAACAGCCTCACCTTCTCCGGCTCGGGCACTAGCAATACGGCGGGAACCACGATCAATCCCGGCAGCGGCGGCACGCTGACCATCAACGCGGCCGCGGTCAACGGCAACACGCTCGGCAACGGTATCACGGTCAACTCCGGCTCGGGCGCGAACACCATCAATGCCGGCGTGATTCTCGGCGGCGCCCAGACCTGGACGAACAACGGAAACACGCTCACCGTTACCGGCGGCATCACCAACGGCGGCTACACCCTGACCTTCGCAGGCTCGGGTAACAACACAATCTCGGGCACGGGCATCTCCGGCGCCGGCGGCCTCACCCAGTCGGGCACCGGCACGCTGACCCTCAGCGGCTCCAACAGCTACACGGGCGCTACGACCCTTACTTCCGGCACGGTGAACGTCAACAACGCAAGCGCGCTTGGCACGGTGGCGAGCACCTTGAACCTCAACGGCAGCACCATCGACAACACCAGCGGGGCCGCCATCACGTTGGCCAATAACCAACCCATCACCATCGGCAACAGCTTCGCCTACAGCACCTCGGCGGGCACGGCCAATAACAGCCTGAACCTCGGCACCGGCGCGGTGACCAACGGCACAAGCGGCAGGACTATCACCCTCAACGGCCTGGGCGCGCTGACCTTCGGCGGCGTCATGACCAACACCCTCGCGGGCGCCAATACCCTGACCGTCAATAACGGCACGGGCACCGGCGCAACCTCGATCGTCAACTTCGGCGGTTATGCCTTGAGCAACAACGCCACGAACTACACCGACATCATTGCCGGTAACGGCAATGTGGCATTCACGGGCCCGATCACCAACGGCGGCACGGCCACGGCCAGCGCCCTCACCATCACCAACACCGGCACCGTCACCCTCAGCGGCTCCAACAGCTACGCCGGCGCGACGACCCTTTCTAACGGCACCGTGAACGTCAACAACGCCTACGCGCTTGGCACGGTGGCGAGCACCTTGAACCTCAACGGCAGCACCATCGACAACACCAGCGGGGCCGCCATCACGTTGGCCAATAACCAACCCATCACCATCGGCAACAGCTTCGCCTACAGCACCTCGGCGGGCACGGCCAATAACAGCCTGAACCTCGGCACCGGCGCGGTGACCAACGGCACAAGCGGCAGGACTATCACCCTCAACGGCCTGGGCGCGCTGACCTTCGGCGGCGTCATGACCAACACCCTCGCGGGCGCCAATACCCTGACCGTCAATAAAGGCACGGGCACCGGCGCAACCTCGATCGTCAACTTCGGCGGTTATGCCTTGAGCAACAACGCCACGAGCTACACCGATATCATCAACGGTTCCGGCAACATTGCCATCACAGGCCCGGTCACCAACGGCGGCACGGCCTCGGCCAGCGGCCTGACCTACAGCGGCACCGGCTCGCTGACCCTCGGCGGCTCCAACAGCTACACGGGCGCTACGACCCTTACTTCCGGCACCGTGAACGTCAACAACGCCTACGCGCTTGGCACGGTGGCGAGCACATTGAACCTCAACGGCAGCACCATCGACAACACCAGCGGGGCCGCCATCACGTTGGCCAATAACCAACCCATCACCATCGGCAACAGCTTCGCCTACAGCACCTCGGCGGGCACGGCCAATAACAGCCTGAACCTCGGCACCGGCGCGGTAAGCCTCAGCGTCAGCGGCAAGACGATCACCCTCAACGGCCTGGGCGCGCTGACCTTCGGCGTCATGACCAACACCGCCGGGGCCGCCAATACCCTGACCGTCAGTAACGGCACGGGCACCGGCGCAACCTCGGTGGTCAACTTCGGCGGTTATGCCTTGAGCAACAACGCCACGAGCTACACCGATATCATCAACGGTTCCGGCAACATCGCCATCACAGGCCCGATCACCAACGGCGGCACGGCCACGGCCAGCGGCCTGACCTACAGCGGCACCGGCACGCTGACCCTCGGCGGCTCCAACAGCTACGCCGGCGCGACGACCCTTTCTAACGGCACCGTGAACGTCAACAACGCCTACGCGCTTGGCACGGCGGCCAGCACCTTGAACCTCAACGGCAGCACGATCGATAACACCAGCACCGCCCCCATCACGTTGGCCAATAACCAACCCATCACCCTCGGCGGCGCCCTCGGCTACAGCACTGCGGCGGGCACGGCAAATAACAACCTGAACCTCGGCACCGGCGCGGTAAGCAACAATGGCAGCGGCCACGTCATCACCCTCAACGGCCTGGGCGCCCTGACCTTCGGCGGCGTCCTGACCAACACGGCCGGGGCCGCGAATACGCTGACCGTCATCACCGGCACGGGCACCGGCGCAACCTCGGCGGTCAACTTCGGCGGTTATGCCTTGAGCAACAACGCCACGAGCTACACCGATATCATCAACGGTTCCGGCAACGTCAACATCACGGGCGCGGTCACCAATGGCGGCACGGCCACGGCCAGCGGCCTGACCTACAGCGGCACCGGCTCGCTCACTCTCGCCGGCAACAACACCTACTCCGGCCTCACGACGGTCAGCGGCTTTGGCGGCGCCGGCACGGTGATTCTTTCGGGCACGAACACGGGCACGGGCGGCTTGACCGTCACAGGCGGCACCCTCTACCTCAACAACGCGCAGGCGCTCGCGGCAACCGATACGCTGACGCTCGGGAATGCCAACAATCAAGTTTTGACGATCGGCACCACCGCCGTCGGCGGCATCACCCTGGCCAACAACCCCCCGGTCAACCTGCCTAACAACAACACAACCGTTACCATCAACTTCGCCAACAACAGCAACAATCTGAGCCTCGGCTCCGGCACGGTTTCCTGGACTGAAAATGGCCAACAGCTGACCTTCAATATGGGTTCCAGCGGCAATACGCTTGCCATGGGATTGCTCGATCAGCTCAGCAATAGCAACATCAACCTCACGGTCAACGGATCCAATGGCTCCACGTTGTCGTTCGCCGGGGCCAAGCTGAACGACGGCGCCGGCGGCAACGCGCGCACCGACACCATCAACGGCTCGGGCAATCTGACCTTCACCGGCGCGGTGGTCAACGGCCAGAACACCTCTGGCGCGAACCTGGTCTACTCCGGCACGGGAACCCTCACGCTCGGCGCCAACGGCAACAGCTACTTCGGCGGCACGAACGTCAGCAGCGGCACCCTCGCCCTCAACGGCACCCTCACCGGCGCCGCGGGCGTCACGATCAGCGGCACCGGCAGCCTCCTCCAGGGCAGCGCCGGCGGGATCCAGAGCGGCGCCAACACCTTCACGGATAGCAGCACCGGCACGGTCACTCTCTCCGGCACCAACACCTACACCGGCGCGACGGCCATCAGCGCGGGCACGTTCAACCTCAACGGCGGCCAGCTCGGCAACACCGGCGGCACGGCCATCACGGTCAGCGGCGCAAGCACGGTGGTCTCGGAAAACAGCACGGGCGTCATCGCCGGCACGTCGGCTCTGACGGTCACCGGCGGCACGGTCACCCTGGGCGGCACCAACACCTACACCGGCGCGACGGCCATCAGCGGCGGCAGCACCTTCAACCTCAACGGCGGCCAGCTCGGCAACAGCGGCGGCACGGCCATCACGGTCAGTGGCGGCAGCACCGTGGTCTCGGAAAACAGCACGGGCGTCATCGCCGGCACTTCGGCTCTGACGAACAACGGCGCCTCGATCACCCTGGCCGGCACGAACACCTACACCGGCGCGACGACCCTCAACAGCGGATCGCTCACCCTCAACGGCAGCTTGACCGGTTCGTCCGTCACGGTCAACGGCGGCACCTTCACCGAAAGCGGTGCAGGCAGCTCGATCAACGGGGCGACGACCTTCACTGTCAACAACGGCACGGCCAACCTGTCGGGCAGCAACACCTACACCGGCGTGACCAAGCTCGCCGGCGGCAACAGCGCGCTGAACCTTAATTTCAACGACGCGAACGCCCCGGCCACGAACATCATTTCCGCCAGCAGCGGCCTCACCATGAGCGGCGGCACGCTGACTCTGAACGGAACCAACGGTCAGAATGCGCAGACCTTTAGCGCCCTGACCCTCACCGCCGGCACGGCCAACACCATCACCCTGGCGCCAACCTCCACCGGCACCGTGACCCTGACGTTCGCCGTCGGGGCCACCGCGCCCGCGGGCACGGCTAACGCCAGCCTGAACTTTAACTTCAATACCCCCAACTCGACCACGGTTGGCTCGACGATTGGCAACGACGTCGTCGTCATGGGCACGGTCGCGAACGGCACCCTTCTCAATGCCGATTACACGGTCACCGACAGCGGCGGCACGGGCTTCGCGATGGTGAACGGGTCCAGTCAAGTTTATCGTTTTACGGGCTCGACCCTCCTCCCGATCTCCGGCGCCACATCGGGGAACAATTACCTCATCAACGGCAACACCGCATCGAACACGGCGGGCAGCCTGATCGAGGTGCTGAGCGGCACCACCGCCGTCAACACACTCGCAATTAACACGAACGCTCTCAATACGAGCGACACCCTCAACCTCAGCACGTTTGGGATCACCGTCACCAGCGGCGGCGGCCTCCTGGTCACCGGCTCGAATAATTACCTGATTCAGGGCTCGGGCGGCATTAAGAGCGGCAGCGCCGCTCAGACCCTGACGCTGAACAACTACAACACCGGCACGGTGACGATCAGCGCCCCAATCATCAACAATGGTACGAGCACCCTGGCGATCAACGGCACCGGCATGACCATCCTCACCGGCACGAACACCTACGCCGGCGCGACCGTCCTCAACGGCGGCACGACGCAGTTCTCGGGAACCCAGGCCAGCACCGCGTTGACGATCAACAACGGCGCGATCGCCCAGCTTGGCACTTCCACCGGCTTGGCGGGCAACACCGTTATCACCTTCGGCCAGAACTCGACCGGCCAGTTCCAACTTAACGGCTACAGCTACACCACGAGCGGCGCGCTGAACAGCAACGCGACACCCGGCGCGCCGGTCATCGAAAACGGCGGCCCCGGCGTCGCTGCGGCCAATGCCACCCTCACGCTCAACGGCGGCGGCACATACGCGGGAACCATCCAGGACAACGGCGGCAGCGGCGCCACCGGCACGCTGGCCCTTGCCGTGAGTGCCAATACCCTGACCCTCACCGGCAACAACACCTTCTCGGGCGGCACGACCATCGGCGGCACAGGCGCGATCAAAGTCAACAGCGCGACCGCGCTGGGCACCGGCACGTTAACCCTGAACAGCGGCGCGACCATCGACAACAACAGCGGCACGAACAGCACGCTGATTACGGAGACGAACAATAACCCCGTCGTGGTGAACGGCAACTTCACCTATAGCGGCAGCGGCGCCTTGAACCTCGGCACCGCGATTGTCACGAGCACCCTGACCCGCACGGTCCAGGCCAGCGGCAACAACGGCGTCGGCATCAGCTATCTGGCACTGGGCGGATGGGTCAACAATAATGACGCAGCCAACACCTTCACGGTCAACGGCGGCAGCTCCGGGTTGGTTCTCGGCTCTCTGAATATAAACGGCACCGCCGGAACCACGGCTTACACCCAGACCATCAACGGCAACGGCACCCTGGTGGTCAACGGGCCAATCACTCAAACCTCGACCGGCGCGCAATCGCTGACCTACGGCGGCAGCGCCACCCTGTACGCCTACGGCAACATCAACATCCTGGGCGGGCTGACGGTCAGCAGCGGCACGGTGAATCTCGCGGGAACAAACAACACCTACAACGGCGCCACGGTCAACGGCGGCACGCTCAATGTCGGTTGGAACGGGACCACCAGCGTAGGGTCAAACGCCCTATCCGGCAACCTCGTCATCAACGGCGGCAGCACGGTGAACATCGATAACACCAACCCCAATTTTATCGGAACAGTCACCGTTAACAACGGAAACTTGAACGTCCAGGTTGGTGGCGCTGCCGGCGCCACTCCTCTTGGCGGCAACGGAACCGTTAACTCGGGCTCTGTGATCAACATTAATGCAGGCGTCAGCCAAACCGCGCATGTTCTAATCGGCGGCAATTCCTCCGGCCAGATCTTCAACAACTCATACCTCGTCACCGGCGCGGGCACCAACATCCTCGACTGCGGCGAAATCTACGGTGCCACGTTTAACGGCAACATCGTCCTCAGCAACGCGAACCTGACACTGGAAGTCTCGATCGGCGGCGGTGACCAGTTCGGAGGGGTCGTGTCGGGTACCGGCAACGTGACCTTTTTAGCCAATTCCGCTAGCCATGGCGGTGTTAACGACTACCCCACGACGCCCACATTCAACCAGGTGGGTACGGTGACATTCAACCAAGGCACCACGTCGCAACAGGGAGCTAACTTCGCGGCTAATACGTTAGGATCGGGCGTTACCGCGTTGTTCGTCAATTATGCCCCGGACACTTTTGGCACGGAAGGTCTCCAAATCAACGGGGCCAACCCGAATTTCACCGGCGATACGACCCTCCAGCTGGGCGCGCTGTACATCGCAACCGCGAATGCGCTCCAAAACAGCGTCATTCAGACGGAATGGGCGCCGCCGGAAGCCTGGTCTTTTCGGGAATCACCTCGGCGGCCTTCGGCGGTCTGGCTGGTTCAAACAACCTGGCCCTTACCAACACGGGCACTGTCACCGTCGCCCTGACCTTGGGTAACAGCAACGTCTTGAATAGCGCCAGCTCGAATACGCTGAACCCGGTCTACTCGGGCATTCTCAGCGACGGCGCCGCCGCTGGCGGCAAGGTCATCAAGGTCGGCACCAACGCGCAGACCTTCTCGGGCGCCAACACCTACACCGGCACGACGACGGTTGAAAATGGAACTCTGATTGCGGGCGTGGCTGCTCCTTCCGGAGCGAACGGTGCGTTTGGTAATGCGGCTTCAGCCATTGCCTTGGGTGATGCGACCAGCATTTCCGGCAACCTGAGTCCCTCCCTAATCATCGGCGGCGCCTTCACGGTTGGTCGCAACATCACCGTGGGCGCCAGCAACGCAGCGCAGGCCAGCGGGGCTTACACCATCGGCGGCAATACGGCCAGTTCGTCAACCTTCTCGGGCGTTGAAACCTTGAACCAAAGCCTGACGGTATCGCAGGTAACCGGCGGCACGCTGAACCTGACCGGCAACATCACCTCGGGCGCAAGCGGCACGCAAACGCTCACCTTCAACAATGCGGGCGCTGTTTCCCAATCCACCGGCGTAATCGGCGGCGGCACCGGAACCATCGCGCTGACCCAATCCGGAACAGGGACAACGACCCTCTCCAACGCCGACACCTACACGGGCCCGACCTCGATTACTGGCGGCGTGCTGAAGCTGGGCGTGGCAAACGCCATTGCCAACACCGCAAGCATCAACGTCAACGGCAGCGCGGCCTACCTCGACGTGGCTGGAACTGCCCAGACTGGCGGCGCGGTCACCCTGACGAATGGCACCATCATGGATAGCGTCACTGGCGGCAGCTTGACCGGCACGAGCTTCACGGTGCAACAGGGCCTCGTCAGCGCCAACCTGACCGGCAACGGAATTGCCCTGACCAAGAATACCAGCGGAACGGTAACGCTCTCCGGGTCCAACAACTACACCGGCGCGGTAACCGTTAATCAAGGCGCGCTGGTGGTGGCGAACAACAACGCGTTGGGATCGGGTGTCGCTACTGTGAACGGCGGCGCCCTGCAACTCAGCGGCGGGCTGACCGGCGTCACCAACAACGGCTTGATCCTCAATGGAGCGGGAATTAGCAACGGCGCATTGGAAAACATCGCAGGCACGAATACCTATTCGCAAAATATCTCCCTGGGCAGCGCCAGCACGATTGGGGCGGATAGCGGAACGACATTGATTTTGTCTGGAGCCACCCTTAAGGCTGGCGATTCGAGCAACGATTATGCTCTGACCTTCTCCGGTCCCGGCAACATCCAGGTTAATGGCAATCTGACGGACAATGGCGCGAGCACCGCGGGCAGCGGCGTTTTCATTCAGATGGGCACGGGCACCGTCACCTTCGGGAACGGCTCCGGTAACAATGGCTACACGGAAAATACAACCGTCACCTCGGGCGAGCTTGATCTCAACAAGGCGGCGAACGCCGGCAGTGGAAGTAACGGCGCCACGGGCACCGGCGGCAACGTAACTGTCAACGGCGGCCTTCTCAAGCTTCTCGCCGCCAACCAGATGAACTATGGGACAGCGCTGACGGTCAATACGGGCGGCACGGTCAACTTCAACGGCCAGAATCAGACGCTCTTTAGCCTGACGAACAACGGCGGCAATGTTAATTACGGCACCGGCACGATCATCATCACCGATCCCATATGGGAGGGGGCCGGCTCTAATACGATCTCGGGCAACACCACCTTCGGTGCCACGCTCCAAGTCTACGGTGAAACCAACGTCGTGACGGGAAGCAACTCGACTCCGGCCGGAGCCGGCAACCTGACCCTCCAAGGAACGCCCGCGCTTGAGTTTAGCACCACGAGCGGGAGCACTCCGAACATCACGCTTAATTCGGATACGGGGGTTTCATCGGGCAAGGCGGGCGTCCTGACCTTGCAAGGGGACGTGACGGTCGACGCGAACACCAACGCCAGCATCACCACCGCAGGTGGGTACGCATTGCCGGGCCAGGTCGATCTCAATACGCAATCCACTGGCGCGACTCGCACCTTCCTGGTCAACTCCGGGGGCAGCCTGGCGATCTCGGCCCAGGTCGTGGACACCGCCGGCGTATCGTCCTATGGCCTGACCAAGACCGGTTTGGGCACCCTGGCCCTGAGCGGCAACAACACCTACACCGGCGGGACCACGTTGAGTAGCGGCACGCTTGCCATCAACAGCGCGACCGCCATCGGCACAGGCACGTTCACGGTTAACGGCGGGACCATCGACAACACCTCCGGCTCGGCGAAATCCCTGACGACCAGTAACCCTGTCGCGATCAACGCCAACTTTGCCTTCACGGGAACGAACGACCTCGATCTCGGCAACGGTGCGGTCACGTTGAGCAACTCGCCGACGGTTACGGTCAATGGCGGCAACCTTCAACTCGACGGCCAGATTGGCGGCACATCCCAATCCCTTACCGTGGCTGGTCCTAATACGGCAGCCCCAGGGTATGCTCAATACGGCACGACTGGAGCGCTCACGGTCACCCATAACAACACCTACTCGAGTGGAACGACGGTCACGGGCGGCACGATGTATGTCAACAACACGAGCGGGACTCCGACCTATGTGCATCCCCCGGTTGATGGGCGCACGATAACGGCCGCCACTGCAAGCACTGGCACGGGCACGGGCAGCGTGACGGTGCAGAGCGGCGGCACGCTGGCGGGTTCCGGCACGATTGTGCCGACGAGCGGAGGTGTGACGGTGCAGAGCGCCGGCACGCTCGCCTCCGGCCCGGTGCAAAGCGGTGCTTCCCCCTACACAGTTAGCGGCCCGGGCCTGACCTTGGTCAACAACGGGTCGACGACGGCTTTGAACCCGATCCTGGCGGTGAACGGCGGCGGCACGCTGACGTTCGCCTTGGGCGCGGGAGACACGACCGGGTACCTCGCTTTCAACAACCCCAATACGAACTCGACGTACATGACCGTCGCCGGCGCCAACCAGCTGGGCGAGATCAACTTCGGCACTTCGGGCGGCGCCATCAACATCAACCTGGTGGATCTGACGGCTGCCGCGCCTCTGGGCACCACGCTGCAACTGCGCTACCAGAATCCGTATCTGTTGATTCAGGCTGGGGCGAACAGCGACTATAACCTCTACACCACGGGCGGTTATCAGCAGAACGGCTATGTCACGGGGATTGGTTCAAGCGATGCGAGCGGCTTCAACATCCAGGTCTTGAACATCAACGGCACGAACATCACCACGAGTGCAAATTACGGCGGCCTCCAGCTCTATCTCTACAACGGCGACCTCGAAGTCGTGCCGGAGCCGGGCACTTGGGCGCTCATGCTCGGCGGGTTGGCGTTGCTGGTGTTCATCCAGCGCCGCCGGAATCAGAATCGCAGCTAAGGTTTTGCCGGCTGCGCTTCCATCGGAGGCGCAGCGGCAGCCGTCATATCGCCGCCGACGGCTGGAGCATGTTAACTTATCGTGGACACACTCCTCGTTCCCAAATTTCATTTGGGAACGTCCCTTGTTCCCCGCGAAATTCCATTTCGCGCTCATATTCCATCGATCATGATGGGACCGGCAACGAAGTTGCCTCAGCAAGCGCGTTCCCAAGTGCAACTTGGGAACGAGGAAATTATGGTGCACACATCTTGGGGGTAGCCGACGCAATTCCCTGCGCCGGTCCGTCGGACGGAGTGCGACGGCTGCCTACTGCACGGCTGCCTGAAAGCCTTATTGCGAGAGGCGAAGCAACATCGCGCCGTGCCTGGGCAGCGTCCGCGAAACCTGATCATGGGCGGAATCCAGATCCTGATGGACCCAAACGTCGCGCACTTTCCACGATCCGGTCAGGCCGGCCTCGGCCCAGCGCAATGTTGCCGTGGCATTTTTGACGCCTCGATTGAACAGCCCCACGGCCTTGCTTCCGTCCTTCAGGTCGCGAATCCAGACCTCGGTCTGGTCCTGTTGCGCGACAAGGCGCGCCGGATGGCCGAGAGTATCCTGATCGATCTCCAGCACCTCGTCGTTGGTGATCCGGGCGAGGGTTGCGTCGTCGAGTTCGGTCAGGTTGGTCCCGAGCATCAAGGGGGAGGGGGCGAGCGACCAGAGCGAGAGCAGGGTGACTTGCTCATCGGGCGTAAATGCGGTGAGGCGCGGCTTCCCGACCGAGCGGATGCCGATCTTGCCGATGGGGATCATATCCTGATCGGGCCAATGGCCGGGTCCGCCGACGCCTTGCCAGGCTTTGGCCAGATCGAACGCATGGTTGAGCGACTTCCAGTTGTCCCAGAAATCGCCCGAGACGCGCCACATGTTGGCATGGTTGACGATGTGGGCGGCCTTATTGACGGGAGTCTCGCCGGGCGAGGTGGAGAACACGATGGGGCGTCCGCAGCGGTCGATTGATTTCCGGATGGCCTCGATCTCGCTTTGGTGATAGGGATTCGACAGATCGTCCACTTTGACAAAATCGACGCCCCACGAGGCGTAGAGCCGGAGAATGGAGTCGTAATAGGCCTGTCCGGCTTCCGTATCGCCCTTCACGCCGTACATGTCAGGGCACCAACCGCAATTGCTGGAGGTGTCCGCCGCATCCGCGGCATTAAAGGTGCTGTTTTCGATGGGGAGGTTGGCTTTCACAGCCAGGCGGGGAATGCCGCGCATCACGTGAATGCCAAACTTCAGGCCCATGGCGTGGATCTTGTCTGCGAGACCCTTGAACCCGTTGCCATCCGCGGCGGAGGGAAACCGCGAGGGCGCCGGGAGCAATCGCCCATTGCCGTCCATGGCCAGCGGCGCGCCCGCCACGCCGTCCTTGTTATGCTTCGCCGCATCCGCGTCGGACCAGCGATAATCGACCACGACGTAGGTCCAGCCGTGGGAAAGCAGGTGGTCCTTCATGTAGGCGGCGTTGGCCAGCATTTCATCCTCCGTCACGCTGGCTCCGAAGGCGTCGTAGCTGTTCCATCCCATGGGGGGCGTGGGGGCCCAAGCGAGGAATTCCGGCTCGGCCGCGCGGAGGACGGGAGTGGTCAAAGCCAAGGCGGCCAGGAGAGTCAGAGCGTTAAGATGGAGGGGCTTTAATTCCAGCGGGACAAGACGGGTGAGCATAGAATGGAACTTGTCTCACAATTGCAATTTTTTATCAATTGGAGGTTGCTAGATGAAAAAGCAAATGCTGGTATAAATTCGACGATTCATCCCTTTTAACCGGAAGTTTGCATGCCCAAAAATAAATTTCTCCTCGTTAATATCACCGCCTTTGCCTTGGCCAGTCTGGCCTTCCCAACCCAAGCCGCCCCATCCGCAACCGGCCCGCGTCAGACGGAATTATTCGACCGCGACTGGAAATTTAACCGCGGCGAGGCGACCGGGGCCGATCAGGCCTCCTATGACGACTCTTCATGGCGCGCGGTCGATCTTCCCCACGACTGGAGCATTGAAGTTTTGCCCAATATCGATCCCAAAGACCAGGGCCATTTCGAAGGGCCGTTTGACAAATCCTCTCCGGCGGGAAATGGCGGCGGCTACCTCGATGGCGGCATAGGCTGGTATCGCAAGACCTTCACGCTTCCCGATTCGGCCAAGGGTCAGCGCGTCACCATTCTTTTCGATGGCGCTTACGAAAATGCCGATGTCTCGATCAACGGACAAAAGCTGGGGAACCATCCCTACGGCTTCACCAGCTTCTATTATGACCTCACGCCAGACCTGAAATATGGCGCGGAGAAAAACGTCCTCGCCGTTCGTTTGCAGGCCGATCAGCCCGGCTGCCGCTGGTATTCCGGGGCGGGACTCTACCGCCATGTCTACCTCATCACGACGCAGCCTGTGCACGTCGCGCAGTGGGGCGCCTATATCACCACGCCCAAGGCCGAAGCGACCGGCGCGGAGGTCAAGGTGACCACCCAGGTGCAGAATGACGGCGCGGCGCCCGCCAGCGCGACCCTCACCACGATCCTTCTCGATCCGAGCGGCAAGGAAGCCGGACGCCAGGAAACCAAGCAGGACATCGCCGCCGGAGCCAAGGCCTCGGTCGATCAAACCATTTCGCTGCCAACGGCCCGGCTTTGGTCCATCGATACGCCCGTACTTTACCACGCCGTCAGCGAAGTCCGCGTCGGCGGAAATCTGGCCGATTCCCTCACCACGCCCTTTGGCATCCGCACCATCGAATTCACCAAGGACAAGGGCTTTTTCCTGAACGGGCAGCATGTCTCGATCAACGGCGTCTGCGATCACCACGATTTGGGCTGCCTCGGCTCCGCCGCGTACCGTCGCGCCTTGCAGCGGCAGATCGAAGTGCTGAAGAGTTTTGGCTGCAACGCGATCCGCACCAGCCACAATCCGCCGTCGCCCGAACTGCTCGAACTCTGCGATGAAATGGGAATGGTGGTGATGGACGAGGCCTTCGATGAATGGAAGGAAAATCATCACAAATTCGGCTACGCGCAAGTCTTCGATCAATGGAGCGAACCCGACATGGTCAGCATGTTGGACCGGGACCGCAACCACCCCAGCGTCGTGCTCTGGAGCATCGGCAACGAAATTCCCGAGGGCCGCGAGGGCAAGCCGGAAGCCGGGGTCCTCGCCCAGAAGTTGGTGGCGATTTGTCACCGGGAAGATCCCACGCGGCTTACCACGTCCGCCTGCCCGAGCCCCGGCAATGATTGGAAAAGCGGGCTGGCCAAGGCGCTCGATGTCTTTGGCATCAACTACAACATCGGCTTTTACGGGACGGATAATCCGGCCAAGGTCACCCCACCCAAGGCGGATGATGACAGGTATCAGGGACAGCTTCCCCTCGTGGGGAGCGAGACGAGTTCGCAGGTCGATTCCCGGTGCGAATACAGCCTCAAGCTTGACGATCAGGGCAACGTGCAGATCGAGCCCAAAGCGAATTTCCAGGTTTCCAGCTACGATTACTGGCACCCGGGCTGGGGCTACTCCGCCGAAACGGACCTTATCGGCCTGAGGGACGCCCCGTGGGTCGCGGGCGAATTTGTCTGGACCGGGTTTGATTACATTGGGGAACCAACACCGTATAGCTGGCCCTCGCGCAGCTCCTATTTTGGAATCGTCGATCTCGCCGGGTTCCCCAAGGACCGCTACTACCTTTACAAAAGCCAGTGGAGGAATGAACCGCTCGTCCACATTCTGCCTATGAGCTGGAATTGGGCCGGCTTCGAGGGGAAGGAAATCCCCGTGCGCGTCTTCACCAACGCCGACTCGGTCGAGCTTTTCCTCAACGGAAAATCTCTCGGCGCAAAGAACTTTCCCGCCGATTGCGCGCAGCAGACATTCCAGGACACGAAGAAAGACAAAACGGTGGCGGTGTCGAAAGCCCCCGGCCTTCACCTCGAGTGGGCCGTCCCCTACGCGGCGGGCGAACTCAAGGCCGTCGCGACGAAAGGCGGCCAGGTCGTCGCCACCGACATCGTGCGCACGGCGGGCGAGCCGGCGAAGCTCGCGCTCACCGCGGACCGGGACCAGATCGTCGCCAGCGGGCAGGACCTTTCCTTCATCAAAATCGCGGTCCTCGACAAGGACGGCAACGTTTGCCCGAACGCGGACAACCTGATCAAGTTCAGCGTGACGGGCGACGCCGCCACGATAGCCGGGCTTGATAATGGCGATGCGACCAATCACGAGCCGTTCCAGGGAACGCAGCATAAGGCTTACCATGGGCTCGCTCTCGCCGTGATGAAGTCGAAGTACGGGACGACCGGCACGGTCACCCTGACGGCCACGGCGGAGGGATTGCCCCCCGCGGCGGCAACCATCACCGTCCAGGCGCAGTAGCGTGGGTAGGGACGCGAATTCCTGCGCGATAGCGCAAAAGATATTCAGGGCCTCTGACTGGAAATGACCGGGAGGTCAATCCCTTCTCGTCCCAAAACAAATGGGACGGCAGAGACTGCCGTCCCTACCGAATTAGGACCGTCGCACGGAGTGCGACGGCTACCCTCGATGCCCCGCTGCGCCGGGGTTCTTTATTTTTGACGTGCGGAGAGAGGATGCCTACGATGAAAACCCCGACGGACCATGATTTTGGAATATTCAAAGGCAAATCCGCCTCTCACTCGAGGCGTCGCTTGACATGAGGCTTCCTCAGGCCTGACCGTCAAGGGCAATCAAAGAAAACCCAATGGAACAGATGCACCTCATCGACTGGATCGTCATCGGGGTTTTTCTGGCTCTGACCTTTGGCATCGGCATCTGGACCGCGCGAAGCATCAAGAAATCGTCCGATTTCTTTCTCAGCGGCCGCAAACTCGGCCCCGCGCTTCAATTCTTCATCAATTTCGGCCAGATGACCGATGCCACGGGCGCGCCTCAGCTTGCCTCCTTCGTCTATCAGTCGGGAGTTTCCGGCGTATGGCTCTCGTTCCAGACACTCTTTCTCACGCCGATTTACTGGTTCAGTTCCATCTGGTTTCGACGCACCCGCCTCGTCACCGGCTCGGACCTGTTCATCGACCGCTTCAACAGCCGCGGCCTGGCGCGCACGTTCGCCTGGTACTTTGTTTTCCTCGTCCCGCTCTACATGGGACTGGGCAACATCGTCTCGTACAAAGTCGCCGCGTCGATGTTCAGCAAGTCGGAATCGGCCTACACGTCGCAGGAAAAGGAGAGCGTGGCCAAGTTCATTCAATTGCAGGAACTGCGGACCAAGCTGGACAAGAACAGCATCACACCAGAGGAGCGCGTTGAATTCCGCGAGCTCGACAGCCTCAACAACCGGGGGCAGCTCCTCTCCTTTGTCTCGTACATCAAGCCGGTCCCTTTCTACATCGGCTACACGCTTTTTGTCGCGGGCTACATCATCCTCGGCGGCATCAAGGGCGCCGCGCTGGCCGACGCCCTTCAGGGCATTCTCATCATCATCCTCTCCGCCGTGATGATCCCCATCGGCCTGATGAGGGTCGGCGGGCTGCATGGCCTGCATCAAAGCGTTCCCGATTACATGTTCCGGCTATTCGGCGCCGATCTCTCGGGGCTTGGCTGGCTGGCCGTTGTCGCCTATGTGGTCAACGGCATCGCTTCCCTGCCCGCGCCGACCTGGATCACCAACAACGCGGCGGCCCGCAACGAACTGGCCTTGCGCGTCGGCATGTTGGGCGGCGGCTTTTGCAAGCGGTTGATCATGATCGCCTGGATGTTTTGCGCGCTCCTCGCCGTGGCCATCCTGCCTCACGGCATTTCCGATCCCGACCAGGCGTGGGGGATGCTTTCCACGAGGCTGCTTGGGCCGGGGCTTCTCGGTTTGATGATCTCCGGCATGCTGCTCGGGCACATGCCGCTCGTCGCCGTTGCCGCCGTGAATTTCTCCGCCACTTTCACGCGCAACATCTACGAGGAAATCATTCCCGAACGCAGCCCGAAACACTATCTCTTCGTCGCCCAGACCTCCATCATGGGCGTGCTCGTCGCGGGCATTCTGGTGGCGCTGCTCTTCACCGGCATCCTCGAAATCTACACGTTTATCCTGACGTTCGTCACGTTCATGGGCACCATCGCCTGGCTCATCTATTTTTGGAGGCGGCTCACCGCGCAGGCCGTTGCCGTGGGATTGATCATCTGGGTCATCCTCATGGGCGTTGTTCCCTGGTTACTGCCCCAATTCGAGTCTTTCCGTGAAAACCCCGTGCTTACCCAACGGACCACTCCCACGCCGGGCCATCCCGCCACCGCGATGTTTTTCGAGTCGGTCGCCCAGCTTGATCCGCGCGATCCCGCGTCGTCATGGGAAGGCTTGCGCCGCTTCAACGTCGAAAATTTTATCCTCTATGAGCTCGGCCTGCCCGTGCAAACTTTCACCAAGGCGGAGATCAGGGCCATTCCGATCGTCTTCAGCGCCTTCGCGCCCGCGGTGATCCTGATTTCCCTCAGCTACCTGATTCCGCGCGGCTGGTGGAGAAAAAAGACGGCGCCGCGCCCCAAAGACAGCACGGCCACCGATTCCCAGTCGGAGAATGTTCAGGCGCAGATTCGCCGGCTCGTCGAAGGGAACCTGTCGCTCCTTTTCAACGATTACGAAACGCCGGAGGAGGAGGACCTGCGCATCCGCCGTTTTTACGCGAAGATGCAGACCCCCATCGGCTACACCGAGGAGGAGGACGAGAGGGAATTATTCCTCTCCTTCAAAAATCCCGAGCGCTTCGATCACCTGAAAATCTTCCCGAAATCCGACTGGCAAATGGCGGTCTGGTCGCGCGAGGACATCATCGGCTTCGGCGCCTGCTGCGTCGCCGTGGGGCTTATCCTGTGGCTGCTCATCTTCCTTTTGAGTTGGGGCGCCTGAAATTAGTCGCGTACGATTGAAGTCCTATGGATCACACGCAAATCGACAAACGGTATCTCGACCCAGAGCTTTCCGCAAAGGAGCGCGCCCGCCTTCTCGTCTCGCAGATGACCCTGCCGGAAAAGATCGCGCAGATGCTCCACAAAGCGCCTCCCATTCCCCGGCTCGGCGTTCCGGCTTATAATTGGTGGAACGAATGCCTTCACGGCGTGGCCCGTGCCGGACGCGCGACCGTCTTTCCCCAAGCCATCGGCATGGCGGCCACGTTCGACATTCCGCTGATCGCGCGAATGGCGGAAATCATTTCCGACGAGGCCCGCGCCAAGCATCATCAGGCCCTGCGGCAGGACAACCGGGGGCAGTACTTCGGCCTCACGCCCTGGTCTCCGAACATCAACATTTTTCGCGATCCCCGCTGGGGCCGCGGGCAGGAGACCTACGGCGAATGCCCCTATCTGACTTCCCGTCTGGGCGTCGCGTTCGTGCGCGGCTTGCAAGGGAACGATCCCAAGTATCTGAAGCTGGTCGCCACGCCCAAGCACTATGCCGTCCACAGCGGGCCCGAGTCGCTCCGCCATTCCTTCGACGCCGTGGTCACGCCGCGCGATCTCCGCGAAACGTATCTGCCCGCGTTCAAAGCCACCGTGCAGGAAGCCGGGGCGTGGTCGGTCATGGGCGCCTATAACCGCACCAATGGCGAGCCGTGTTGCGGCAGCCCCACGCTGATTCAGAAAATCCTGCGCGAGGAGTGGGGTTTCCAGGGCTATTACGTATCGGATTGCTGGGCCATCCGCGATTTTCACGAGAACCACAAGGTCACCGCGACGCCGGATGAATCGGTGGCGATGGCCGTCCGCAACGGCTGCGATCTCAACTGCGGCGACATCTATCCGCGACTTCGCGAGGCGGAAAAGCAGGGCCTCATTTCCGAGGCGGAAATCACCGTCTGCGCGGAGCGGCTTTTCGAGGCGCGCTTCAAGCTCGGCATGTTCGACCCGGAGCAGGACGTGCCCTACAGCCGTCTCTCGCCCGACATTGTCCACAGCGAGGCGCATGTCGCCCACGCGCTGAAAGTGGCGCGGGAATCGATCGTCCTGCTCAAGAATGAAAAGAATCTCCTGCCTCTCGACCGCGCGATCAAGGCCATTGCCGTCGTCGGCCCGGCGGCGTGCACGTCGGAAGTTCTGCTCGCGAATTACAACGGCTTCTCGCCCAATCTCACGACGCTGCTGGAAGGCATCATCGGCGAAGTTTCGGTCGGGACGCAGGTCACTTGGACCAAAGGCTGCGATTTTGCCGGCCAGTCGCCGATCAACGAGGGCCACCTGAAGACGGCCACCGACGCCGCCGATGTGATCATCGCCACGCTCGGCTACTCGCCGCTGCTCGAAGGCGAGGAAGGCGACGCGGCGGGCGAACTCGAAGCCGACGGCAGCGGGGACCGCACCCGGATCGGGCTTCCCGGACGGCAGCTCGAACTGCTCCAGAAACTGCACGCCCTCGGGAAGCCGGTCGTGCTCGTCCTGACGGGGGGCAGTCCCATCGAGCTCAATTGGGCGGCGGAAAACATTCCGGCCATCCTCATGGTCTGGTATCCCGGCGAGCAGGGGGGACAGGCCCTCGCCGATGTTCTCTTCGGCGATTACAATCCGGCGGGGCGCCTGCCGGTCACGTTCGTGAAGGACCTGGACCAACTCCCTCCCTTCACCGAGTACGCCATGAAGGGCCGCACTTACCGCTTCATGACGCAAGCGCCGCTCTACCACTTCGGTTACGGTCTCAGTTACACCACGTTCGCTTATTCCAAACTGGATCTCGGCAAAAGTTCCGTCGGCGCGGCGGAGGGCGTGACCGTTTCCGTTTCCGTCCGCAATATCGGCGCGCGGGCAGGGGACGAGGTTGTGCAGCTTTATGTGAAGGATGTTCGGGCCAGCGTGCCTGTGCCCTTGCGGCAACTGGCGGGAATCGCGCGCATTCATCTCCAGCCCGGAGAGGAGCGGCGGATCGAACTTGCCCTCAAGCCGGAGCAACTCGCCGCTTACGACGATGAGGGCCGGCCGTTCGTCGAGCCGGGCGAGTTCGAGATTTCCGTCGGCGGCGGCCAGCCGGACGATCCCCGCAGCGTCACCGTCAAGACGACGCTGACCGTGAAGTAAGAGATGGCCGCGAGTCTCGATCTTCCCAGGCCGCCTTTGCCGCCGGTGTGCGGACCGGGCGACTTTCCCTTCGCGGCGATGGCGCTCGATCATGGCCACATCAACGGTATGTGCCGCGAATTGATTCGCGCGGGAGGTGGTCTGCGTTCCGTTTACGATCCCGATCCGGCCAAGGTCGATGCCTTTCGCGAATTATTTCCCGAGGCCGTTCCGGTCACTCATCCCGATCAGATTCTCAACGACCCCGAGATCAAGCTGGTGGCGGCGGCGGCCGTGCCGAGCGAGCGTGCCGCGTTGGGCCTTCGTGTGATGGAGGCGGGCAAGGATTACTTCACCGACAAGGCGCCGTTTACCACGCTGGAGCAGTTGGAGCGGGTGCGCGCGAAGGTCGTGGAAACGGGACGCAAATACATGGTCTACCACAGCGAGCGGCTCGTCTCCGAGTGCGCCATCTACGCCGGCGATCTGGTGCGCGAAGGCGTGATTGGCCGCGTCGTGCAGGTCCTCGGCCTCGGCCCGCACCGGCTCAATGCCGCGTCCCGTCCGGCATGGTTCTTCGAGCGCGAAAAATATGGCGGGATTATCTGCGACATCGGCAGTCACCAGGTCGAGCAGCTTCTTTTTTACGCGGACGCTTCGGACGCCACAGTCACTCATGCCGCCGTGGCTAATTACAATAACCCGGACCATCCCGAGCTCGAAGATTTCGGCGAATTCGGTCTCGTTACGGACAACGGCGCGAGCGGTTATTTCCGGGTCGATTGGCTGACTCCGGACGGCCTCGGCACCTGGGGCGACGGGCGCACGATTATCCTTGGCACCAAGGGCTACATCGAACTGCGCAAATACATCGACGTGGGCCGCGAGAAAAAGGGCGACCAGATTTATCTCGTCACGCAGGAGGGGGAGCAGCATCTTTCGGTCGAGGGGCAGGTCGGTTTTCCGTTCTTCGGCAAATTCATTCTCGACTGCCTGAACCGGACCGAAAAGGCCATGACCCAGGCGCACGCGTTTAAAGCGGC
Source organism: uncultured Verrucomicrobiae bacterium (assembly GCA_963702985.1). Classification (GTDB taxonomy): domain Bacteria; phylum Verrucomicrobiota; class Verrucomicrobiia; order Methylacidiphilales; family UBA1321; genus JABDGH01. The sequence goes on along the minus strand of OY969777.1, from coordinate 1,356,873 downwards.
GGAGCTTAGCCTGCGGGCGCAGGCCTCGGCCCGGCGTCTTCGGATGATCTAGGCCTGATACTCAAACCAATCGAAAAACGCCTGGTTGTCGGAAGGCTTCCCGTTGCTGCCGGCATAAAGCCCGATCACGACGCCCACATAGCCGCCAGCCACCTGGGTGGAGAGATAGCGCAGTTCATGGTGGCCCACGAACGCCGGCTCCTGTCCGGGAACCGCCACGCTGAAGCGGTACTCCCGGCGGTCCGTCTTGAGGATGAGCTGCAAAGGCCCCTCGGGCAGCGGTTCCGACACGCTCTCGGCGACTATCGTCCCGACACGCCGCCGCACGACCGCGACCCGCTTTCCGTCGCGCAATGTCACGACAAACTCGGCATGGTGATCGACGTCCATGAGCACCGCGAGGCCCGCTTCCTCGTTTTCAACGCGTGGCGCGAAATCAATCCGCGTGCCGACGCGGCACTCGAAGTGTTGTTGGCGGCGGGCGATAAAGGCGGGGCTGTCGAGTTCGTTGAGCGTTACCGGCGAGCAGCGCAGCCGCAGCGAGCCCGGACGGTCCGTCAGCGACCAATCCGCGGCGTGGGGGTTGCGCAAGAAAACCCACGAGAGGGCGAGTTTGCCGCCGTCGAAATCATCGCGGGCCGGAGGCGCGGGCCAGGGCTGGGTGGGCATCTCGCGAGCCACATCCATCTCCGGCGTCACCTTTTGCCCGCCATGCACGACGGGCCAGCCATCCGCCGTCCATTCCACCGGCGCGAGATTCGTCTCGCGCCCGAGATTGTGAAAGCCGAAATCGGCGTAGCGAATGCCCAGGAACACCGCCCACCAGTTGCCCTGCTGGTCCTCGAAAAAATCGGCATGACCCGTGGCCTGGATCGGATTCATCAGGCTGCGATGCGTCAGCACCGGGTTGTGCGGACATGATTCAAACGGCCCGAACGGCTGCTTTGACCGCGCGACCGTCACCATGTGACACTCCGCCGTGCCGCCCTCGGCGATGGTGAGATAGTAGAAGCCGCCCCGCTTGAACAGATGCGGCGATTCGGGATAGCCGCCGCCCGTGCCCGGCCAGATGAATTTGATGTCGGTGAGAAGCTTGCCCGTCGCGATATCGATTTCGGACTGATAGATGCCCCGCACGGGCGCCCAGAGCGACCCGTTGCCCGTCCAGTAAACCTTCCCGTCGTCATCGAACCAGAGCGACGGATCGATTCCGCCCTGCTCGACCCAGACCGGCTCCGACCATTCGCCCGCCGGATTTTCCGTGTGGACATAAAAATTGCGAAAGCCCACGCCGGGAATCATGTTCGTCGTCGCCATATAGAAGCGGCCTTGATGATGGCGGATCGTCGGCGCGTAAATGCCGTCCGAACACTTCGTTCCCCGCAACGGCAACTGGCTTTCGCGCGTCAGGCAATGGCCGATCTGCCGCCAGTTGACCAAATCCCGGCTGTGAAAGATCGGCACTCCGGGAAAATATTCGAAGCTGCTGTTGACGAGATAATAATCCCCGCCCAAGCGGCAGACGCTGGGATCGGGATAAAAGCCGGGAATGATCGGGTTCTGGTATTTCACGGCCCTTGAACCAAACTTTTGCCCCCGCGCTCGACGCGGACTTTGGTGCGGTGATCGTCGCCGGCGGTGAACTTGATCGCGTCTTCCTGATCGTTCCACTTCACCGAAGCCGCTCCTTTCCCGGCGTCATAGGAGAAAGCCGGCAGGCTTTCGCCCATCTTGAAGGGGATCAATGCGACTTTATAGTGAGCTTCCTTGCCCTTCACGCTGATGGAGATGCGGTCGTAGGGCTGCGGTCCCTTTTTCGGATCGCTCGGTCCGTCCGACATCGTTTCCGCGACCACCTTCTGGCCCGTCGTATCCGAAAAGGCGTGGACGAGCAGAAGCGAAGCGCCGTTCTTTGGCGTACCGCCTTCGAGCTCGCTCTTCTGTCCGAGCGCCAAATCGCCGGCGGCCAGTCCTGGCACCTTGGCCTCGGCCACGCCCTCGCCGCGCATCGCCGTCCACTGATAGAGATGGTCCGTGTCGTCTTTCTTCGCATCATCGACGATCAGCGAATAAGGATGCGCCCCGCGCACCAGACCCACGGAACGGTAGACATACTCGACCGGGTTCCACGGCGCACGGAGCGTCGGCAGCCAGTTCGAAAAATTATAGGTCGGCCACCACGTGCGCAGCTTGTAATGCTGCGTGCCCTTGAAGATCGCGATCACATCCGGGTCCGTTTCGAGTTCGATGGCGAGCGTGTTCAGCGGCTTGACTCCCACGAAGAAGCTCGTGTCCCACGTCGTGAGTTGCGTGATCCACTGCCAGCTATAGGCATAGCTCAGGTCGGCGGCGGCAAATGAAGCCTCGGGAGAAAGCGCCGCGCCGAGATATTTCGCCTTCGCCGGAGGGCCGTTGTTTTCCGCCAGGCCATCGATCAGCACTTCGTTATGGAGCCGGCCATCGTAGGTCTTTTGAAAAGGCGAGATGGTGATCCAGTTCACGCCCAGACCCGAGAAATAAAACATCCCCTCGTCGGCGTGGTGATGGCCCGAACCGATGTAGTGATTCGGCCGCACTTGGAAGCTAAGCCACGAAGCATTCTCCGTTTTGTCCGAGGAACTCGAGAACATGCCATGGACGGGATCGTTCCAGTCCAGCGGCAAATCGAGGTCTTCGCGCCTGGTCTGTTTCCAATCGGTGCTGTAAGGAAAGGCGCTGAAACCGGAGTAGACCGGCCCCGGCAGGATCATGTGCGGTGGAATCTTGGCCGCGAGTTGCTCGCGATAAGCCGCCACGTCGAACTTGCTCCAATCCCTGTCAGGCTCGGAATTGGTGAGCAGATAGGCGGAGTATTTGTCCTGGGGATAGAAGGCGGCGATGATCCCCACATCAACCGGGTCCATCGCGCCGCCACCCCACGTTCCGCCGCTCAGCGTGGCTTTGCCGTTCGGGGCGGTGGTATAGACCTGGGCCTCGAGCATTTTGCGCAAATGGGGATGGCCCCACATATTGTCGCCCCGCCGCGCGAGCGCGGTCGTCGTGAGCAGGCCGAATTCGAGCCCGCCGCCATTCTTGCCGTTGCTTTCAAAAATCTGGCCGTACTTGTCGATGCCGAATTCGTAGAAACTGCGCAGCGTTTCCTTGCCCATCTCGACGACCTCCGGATCGTAGCCCGCCTGCCCTTCAATCGCCACTTGCGCGAGGATGTCCGTCAGATGCCAGGTCACCTGGTTATTGTCTCGCCAGCGGGAAGGACCTTCCTGGCCGTAAACGCGGCGTCCGTACGTCGCCTTGGCGATAAACCGGTACATCAGCGCCTTCTGCTCGGGCGTCATCCATTTCCCGCCAAAGTCGAGGGCGAAGGGCAGATCCATGTGCCCCACAAAGCCATGCAGGCCCCGGAAACTGGTCTCTCCGAAGTTGGCCCAATCGGCGTTCTGGCCAAATTCGGTGTCGCTCATGGCGACGATTTTGTCTAGGGCCGGCTCGCGCAATTTGTAGTAATTATAGATGGCGGTCGCGGCTTTCTTCCCCAGTTCATCATTGTCGGTGAGCAGGCAGTAGAGCGCCATCGTGGTCAGTGAATTGCTGACGTAGGCGATGTGATGGTTCGCGATGCCCGGCTTCTGCCCGATAAAGCCCGGCCCGGCATAGCCCGCTCCAATGGCGTCCGGGAAAGCAAGCCCGGAGACGTCGCCCGTGGAAAGCTTGACGAAAATCTGGCCGTCGCTCGTCGTCGGGTCCCACCACGACTTCTTGAAGAGCGCCTCGATCTGCGCCATGGCCATCTGGTTGATTTTATTGTTCTTCACCAGCTCTTGCATCATCGGGATGTCTTCCGGACTGAAAAGCACGCGGGGATAGACGCCCGGAGGAGGCACCTTCGAGCCGAGCAGCTTGGCGTTGAATCCGCTCAGGTCATACTCGCTTTCCGGCGTCAAGGGGAAGTCGGTTTCCGGCCCGTCGAGAAGCTTGAGTTGCTCCGGAGTGACCTTGACGTGGTCCGTCCATGCGCCCTGCGCCTTGAGCATCGGCACGTACTTGGTCGCGATCTCCGGGTCGGCCAGTTTTTCAGGCGTATCGAAAAGGGTCACGACGCAATCCGACAACACCTCGTCCGAATCATTGAACGCGATGTCCTTGTCGCTGATCAGCAGCAAGCCGCGCGAATTCTGATAGGTCTTCAATCCCAGGGATTTCGCATACGCGGCGAGATCGATGCAAGGCACTCCTTTCACCTCGATGGCCTGCACATTGGCGGGCACATCGGCCTTCGGGTGCCCGATGGTGTAGACCCAACGGCAGGCCAGGTAGTCGGGAGGCGTGTCGCCTTTGATTTCCTTGAGCGTCAGGTAACCGGCAAAAGCCTTCGGGACAAAAATCTTGTTGTCCTGCGAAACCGCTTCGGCGTGAAGCATCGTGGTGATGTTGGTATCATCCAGGCGCACCCGCAGGCCATGCACGCAGCCGAACCGGCTTCCGGCAAAAACCGCGATGTCGTCCTTGATCGCCGACAAGCCGTGCGAATGGCTCGTCCTCGTATAGGGCAGACCCTGGTCTTGCGGCGGAATCGGCAGGGACTGGACGGCCTGGGGCCCGGTCGGCGCGGGAGCGATATAAACCGCGGGCGCCTGTATCGGCGCCGCAATAACGCCGCAAAGAAGAATTAATAATGGCAACCGACGGAAAAAAAATGTTCTCACTTCTACCCGTCATTGAATCCTTCGACGACAATGATGGCAACCCAATCTTTCGCGGCTTCAAGGGTGGCCGCCGGCCTCCGGGCGACGGTGCGCAAAGACCCGCGCCCGGAGATCGCGGGCTACCGCGCTTCGCGCTCCCGCCGGAAGTTGCGGCTGGCCCGATTGAAGACGAGACGCAGGATCCAGCGGGGCGTGGTTTCGGCCAGCAGCATCGGGAAGCCGACCAGCGGGCCGGGGATGATCCGGCCCCGGTCGCGGGCGAGTGCGGCCAGCGTTTGGCGCACGATGCCGGCTTTGCTCACGCAGAGAAATGAGGGAGGCGCAAATCTCCGCCGGCTGTTTTTCCGCGAGGCGACCTGGCCGAATTCGGTTTCGACCGGGCCGGGGCAGAGCGCGAGCACACGGACGCCGGAGCCGTGCAGCTCGACGCGGAGCGCCTCGGTGAAGCTGTTGACGTAGGCCTTGGTGGCGGAGTAGACCGCGAAAGTGGGCAGGGGAATCAGGCCCGCCATGGAGCCGACATTGCAAATCCAGCCCGCCTTTTTCGCCAACATGGCGGGCACCGCCCAGCGGGTGAGGCGCGTGAGGGCGGCGATGTTGACCGCGAGCATCGAGTCGATCTTGGCGGGGTCGCTGGTTTCAAACGTGCCCAGGTCGCCGAGCCCGGCGTTGTTGATCAGGATGTCGGGCGAGAAGCCGCGCTTGTCCAAGTCCGCGATCAAGTTCGTCACGCTGGCCGCGTCGGCCAGATCAGCGGGAAGGTTGTCGACGCGCAGGTGGGGATGCTCTCGCGAGCAAATTGCGCTTCAACGCGTCGAGGCGATCCGCGCGCCGCGCGGTCAGCACCAGATGCGTGACGCCGAGATCGGCGCAGTTGGATGGCAAATTCTTCGCCCAGCCCGGCGGAGGCGCCGGTGACGAGGGCCGATTTTCCCGCGAATGGGCTCATAAGTGTGGAGGCTGTCCGAAAAGTTGACGCGGGTCACGCCAACTTTTCAGACAATTTCACGCTATCGTATGAACGTGGATCGCATGCAATGTTTCCTGTCCCACGGCCAAGTCCGACACAACCACGATGGAATCACCGGAAGCGACGTAACCGCGCTCTTTCAGGTTATTCACCATCTTCAGAAGGATGACATTGGGATCGGGATCCGACTCGATCACCTGGGCTTTCACTCCAAAATGGAGGGAGAGGCCGCGGGCCACATGCAGGTCGTGAGTAAAGGCATAGATCGGCGCGCCCTGGGGACGCAATCCCGAGATGAAGCGCGCCTTGGTGCCCGTGTGGGACAAGACGCAGATGGCCACGGCCTCGCCTTCATTCGCCAGGTAAACGGTGGCGGCGTTGATTCGTTCCCGGGCGGTTTTAGGCTGAACGGGATTGACGTAGGACCCAACCGTCTTGCCCTGCTCGATGCGCCGGGCGATGCGGTCCATGATCTCCACGCATTCCATCGGATACTTGCCGGTGGTCGTTTCGCCCGAGAGCATGATGGCGTCGGCGTGCTCGAAGACGGCGTTGGCGATGTCGGTGATTTCCGCGCGGGTGGGCGCGGGATTGGTGATCATGCTTTCCAGCAGATGCGTCGCGACGATGACCGGCTTGACCGCGGCCAGGCAGAGGTTGACGGCGCGGCGCTGGATGATCGGCAATTCCTCGTAGGGCACCTCGATGCCGAGGTCGCCGCGCGCGATCATCAGGCCGTCGCAGGCGGCGATGATTTCCTCGAGGTTCCGCACGGCCATCTGGTCCTCGATCTTGGCGACGATGCGGATGTCGCTGTTCTTTTCCTTGATCGTTTTGCGCAGCAGTTCGATGTCGGCCGCGCGGCGGACGAACGACATGGCGATGAAGTCCATGTCGCATTCAAAGGCGAGCTCGAGGTCGGCGTAATCCTTCTCGGTCAGGGCGGGAAGCCTCACGTCGACGCCGGGCAGATTGATGTGGCGGCGGCTGCCCATGGGGCCGGGCGTCAGCACTTCGCAGACGAGTTCGTTTTCGCGCTTCTCGATGGCCTTCATGCGGAGCAGGCCGTTGTCGACGATGACGATCCGGCCCACGTCGATGTCCTCGACGAGATAGGGATAATTCACATCGACGCTGATCTGCACGGTGCCCTTCTGGCCGTTGACGGTGAAGCTGACCCAGTCGCCGATCTGGAGATCGTAGGTTTTCTCGCACCGCGCCGGTGCGGATGGCCGGGCCCTGCGTATCCAGCAGCAGCGCGACCTCGTGGCCCAGCTGACGCGGAAATTTCGCGGATCGACCGGGACACGGCGCGGACCCAATCGTGCGGCGCATGGGACATGTTGAAGCGAAAGACATTCACCCCCAGCTTCATCAGTTGTTCCAGCGCGGGCGGGTGAACACGTGGCGGGGCCGAGGGTGGCGATGATTTTAGTGCGGCGCATGGGGAAGTCCGAGTTAGTAAAGAGAACATTTTCCACAAAGCAAGGCTCATGCCTGTCTGAGGAGGTCTATGGGACCGATAGGACAAATAGGACGCATACGACTGATGGAGATCGCTCCATCGGCAGTCCCATGAGTCCTATCTGTCCTATAAGTCCCATTTCTGCCTACACCTTCGGAACCGGCTTCCGGATCGTCAGGTGAACGTCGCGCAATTGTTTCTCGGAGACGGGCGCGGGGGCGTTCATGAGGAGGTCGCGGCCATTCTGCGCCATGGGGAAGGCGATGACTTCGCGGATGCTCGATTCGTTGGCCAGAAGCATGACGATGCGGTCGATGCCGGGGGCGATGCCGCCGTGGGGCGGCGCGCCGTAGCGGAAGGCGTTGATCATCCCGGCGAATTCGGTGTCGACGACTTCCTTGCCGTGCCCGGCGAGGGCGAAGGCCTTGTACATGATCTCGGGGCTGTGGTTGCGGATCGCGCCCGAGGCGATTTCGTAGCCGTTGCAGACGAGGTCGTACTGGTAGGCGAAGATGGTGAGCGGGTCCTGCTTTTCGAGCGCCTCCAGCCCGCCCTGGGGCATGGAAAACGGGTTGTGCGAGAACTCGATGTCCTTGGTTTCCTCGTTCATTTCGTACATCGGGTAATCGACGATCCAGGCGAATTTGAAGACGTCCTTTTCGATGAGGTTGAGCTGCTCGGCGATCTTGACGCGCATCGCGCCGAGGACTTTCGCGGCCTTGGTTTCGTTCGCGTCGGCGGAGAAGAAGACAACCGAGGGTTGTGTCTCTCCGGCGATCTCAGAGATTTTCTTTAAGACATCCGCATGTCCCATGAATTTGGCGATCGGCCCGCTTAAGGAAGTTTTTCCCTCAGGAGTTTGCTCAACTTTCACATACGCCAAGCCCGGCGCGCCGAGCTTCTTCGCTTCTTCCTGGAGATTGTCGAACCACGAGCGCGGCTGATCGAAGGCTTGCGGGATGGCCATCGCGCGGACGGTTTTTCCGGCGAACGCCTTGAACTCGCTCTTGGCGAAAAGCGGCGTCAGATCTGCTATCTCAATCGGAATCCGCAAATCGGGCTTGTCAGTGCCGAAGCGGAGCATCGATTCCTTGTAGGTCAAGCGCTGGAACGTGCCGTCTGGCGCGGCGTTGGTCGGCCACTCGGGCTTGAATTCGGTGAAGAGCGGCACCATCAGCTTTTCCATCGCGGCGAAGACATCGTCCTGCGTGACGAAGCTCATCTCGACGTCGAGCTGGTAGAATTCGCCGGGCGTGCGGTCGGCGCGGCCATCCTCGTCGCGGAAGCAGGGCGCGATCTGGAAATAGCGGTCGAAGCCGCTGACCATGAGGAGCTGCTTGAACTGCTGCGGCGCCTGCGGCAGCGCGTAGAATTCGCCGGGATAGAGCCGCGACGGCACGAGGAAATCGCGCGCGCCCTCGGGCGAGGACGAGGTGAGGATCGGCGTCTGGAATTCCTGGAAGCCGAGGTCGATCATGCGGCGGCGGATGCTGGAGATGACCTTCGCGCGGAGCATGATGGTCTTGTGGAGCTTCGAGCGGCGCAGGTCGAGGAAGCGGTACTTGAGCCGCGTCTCCTCGGGCGTGTGGTCCTCGGGGAAGACGTTCATCGGCAGCGGCTCGCACGCGCCGAGGCGGTCGTAGCCCGCGACGTCGAGTTCCACTTCGCCGGTGGCGAGGTTCGGGGTTGAGCGTGCCCTCGGGGCGGAGTCGCACCTGGCCGTGGACGCTGATGACGGTTTCCTTGGGGAGATGCGAGAGGGCGTCCTGGAAACCGGCAGTGGGCGGCACGACGATCTGCGTGACGCCGTAGTGGTCGCGCAGGTCGATGAAGAGGACGCCGCCGAGGTCGCGCTTGTTGTGGATCCAGCCCGCGAGGCGGACGGTCTGGCCGGCGTGCGAGGCGCGCAGGTCGTTGCAGGTGTGGGTGCGGTAGGGGTTGGGCATGGGGAAAGTTGGAAGTGAGAAGGAAGAAGTTAGAAGGAAAGGCAGGGAGGCATGGAGAAAGCAGTTTTAGACAGGATTAACAAGATTAACAGGATTTTTGCTCCTGAAGATGGCAGGCCTGTTGCCTCAAAAGTTTTGACACCTGGAGAGTAAGCCAAGGGATGGAGAAAAAGGGACGTTGACTCAAAAAGGATGACACCGACAACCGAAAGGATGTCGATGAGTCAAAAGATACGAGAAGAGATGTTGCCGCGGCTGCGGCAGAGGTATGCGAACCGAGGCGTGGAAGGCCGCAGTCGGATGATCACGGAACTGTGCGAGCAGTTTGGCTACAGCCGCAAGCACGCGATCAAATTACTGGGAGCCAAGGCGGGCTGGGGCGGCGATCCGCTGGTGCGCAAAGGACGCCCGCCGCTCTACGGGCCGCAGGTGGTGGACGTCTTGGTGCGCATCTGGAAAGCAGCAGAGCAACCGTGCGGCAAGCGTCTGGTGGCGTCGCTGGAACTCTGGCTGCCCTATGATGAGTTGGAATACGGACGACTGGCCCCGGCGGTGCGCCGGAAGGTGCTGGCCATCAGCCCGGCCCAGGCCGATCGGCTTGCTGGCCCCGCACAAGGTCGGCCTGCGACGAGGCCGCTGCGGCACCAAGCCGGGTGGCCTGCTCAAGCACCAGATCCCGATCCGCACCGATAACTGGGACGTGACGGTTCCAGGTTATCTGGAGGCCGACACGGTGGCCCACTGCGGCCACTCGCTGGAAGGGGAGTTTATCTGGAGCGTGACTTATACCGATATTTATAGCGGCTGGACCACCAACCGCGCCGTCTGGAACAAAGGGGCCGCCGGGGTGGTGGAGGCCACCCGCGACGTGGAGGCAGCGCTGCCCTTCGCGATCCTGGGCTTTGACTGCGACAACGGCAGCGAGTTCCTCAACTGGCACCTGGTGAGTTACTTTGAGCAACGGGACAAGAAAGTCGGCTTCACCCGGAGTCGGCCTTACCACAAAAACGACAACGGCCACGTCGAGCAGAAGAACTGGACGCACGTGCGCCAGTTGCTCGGCTACGACCGGCTCGAAGACCCGCAGTTGCGCGAAGAGATCAACGTGCTCTACCGGGACCTTTGGGAGCCCTTCCACAACTACTTCTGCCCCTCAGCCAAACTCCTAAGCAAGGACCGCCACGGCGCGAAAATCAAACGCCGCCATGATCGCCCGATGACACCCTGCGACCGGCTCCTGGCCAGTCCCGACGTCGCAGAGGCCACCAAGAAAAAGCTGCGCCAGACCCGCGCTACCCTCAATCCGTTTGAGTTGCAACGGCGACTCGACGCCACCCTGCGCCCGATCCTGCAACGGGCGCTACGTTCCAGTCGCCCTACGGGCTCCTTGCACTCCGCGCCCGTTGCAGCTACTAAATCCCCCATAACCACGGTGTCATGACTTATGAGTCAACGACTCCCGTCCTCAACGACCTCCCCGGTGTCATTTACTTTTGAGGCAACAAGCAGGAGGGATCAGACAGGAGGAACATGAAGGACATGAGATTGGTGATGCGAAAATGAATGGGCTGCTTCTTGTGGCCTTCGGCCACCCGGACAACCAGTTGTCCGGGCTACCTGAAGTATGGCAGCGGTCTATGACCGTCGTCCGATCAATCCTTGCTACGCTCTTCCATCCAGCGCTTGGTCAGCGCGTGGTCGAGGCCGAGATGGTCGAGGACGCGGGCGACAACGGTGTCGATCACGTCGAGGACGGTCTGGGGACGGTGATAGAAGGAGGGGATGGCCGGGATGACGTCGGCGCCGGCTTCCAGAACGGCCACGACGTTGCGGGCCTGGATCAGGTTCCAGGGCGTCTCGCGCGGGACGAGGATGAGTTTGCGCTTTTCCTTGAGGAAGACGTCGGCGGCGCGGACGATGGCGCTGTCCGAGTAGCCGTGCGCGATCCGGCCGATGGTGCCCATCGAACAGGGGATGACCACCATGGCGTCGAACCGGGCCGAGCCGCTGACGTAGGGGACTTGCATGGAGCTGTCGCCATGGACGGGAAAGCCGTCCGGGATGGCCAGCTTGCCGGTCTCGGCCTCGGCCACTTCCCGGGCGTGGGAGCTCAGCGCCACGTGCACCTCGTGCGGGCCCTTGGGATCGTCGCGCAGGACTTGGAGCAAGCGTTGGGCGTAGAGGGAGCCGCTGGCCCCGGTGATCGCCACGACGAGTTTCATGCGTTGCACGATACACGGGTCGGGCGGCTTGAACAAGGCGGCCGTCGGCCTGCGGGCGATGGTTCAGAAGGCCCCGCGCTCGGAGATCGCGGACTGCCGGCAGAAGCCGAAGCAAGCCTCGGCCGAATCCAACCCTAACCCTTGACCAACTCCGGCCTGCCGCTGAGCGCGGAGAGCCGCATCGCTTGCAGGATGCGAACGCCATAGAGAATGTCTTCCACATTCTTCTCCGTCGTCCCCTCTTTCCGCCGGATCGCGCGCCAGAAGGCCTCCCACTGATACCAGCCGGCAAAAGCCCCCGGCTGAGTCTGCGCGCGGAGGGGCTCGGCTCCCCTTTTCCACAATTCGGCCACGGCATAATCGAAGCTCATGTCGGATTCGACATGCCGTTCCACCCAGCGATTCACGGTTCCGCGTTCGAAATTCAGATTGATTTCGTCCCGCCACGGATGACCGTCCTCAATGCAGAACGAGGCGAAAACCGAGCCGATGGAACCGTTCTCGAATTCGATCGTCATGTGCGCGTGATCGGCGGTGGGACGCTGGGTGAAAATGCGCGACTGGACGACGTGGACGGAACGCGGCTTGCCCATGAAACTTGCGAATTCGTTAAGGAAGTAGACGCCCAGCCGAAGGATGGGGGCGGCCGCGCATTTCTCGGGATCATCGTACCAGGTGCCGGTGGGCTGTTCGCGGTAGTTGGACCAGGTCTTGGCATGAAAAGCCAGGGGTCTGCCAAGGTCGTATTGCCCCATCCAGTTTTGAATGATGGCGACGTCTTCGGCGGGTTCCGGCGCAGGCGCATTGAGATGGACTACCAGTCCCCGTTCGCGGGCTTGGTGAAGCACCCGTTCGGCTTCGGTCGCGTCCAACTCGAAGGGCTTCGTCGTCAGCACATGGCGTCCGGTGTACAGGACCTTCGAGATCAACCTGGCCCGTCCGGCGGGGCCGGTGAAGAGGGCCACGGCTTCGATTTCAGGATCAGCCAGCATGGCGTCGAGATCATCGTAGGCCTTCACCCCCAGCTCTCCGGCGACACGCTGGAGCTTGGCTTGATCCAGGTCGCAGACCGCGACCACCTTCAGACAGTCGACACTTTGCGCAATTCGCCGCGCGATGCCTTCCCCGAAATTCAGGCCGAGAAGCCCGAGGCGGATCGGGTTGGCTCGCCAGCTCTCAGGAACGGACGAGAGAATCGATTCTGTGGACATAAAAAATAAACCCCAAGTCAAAAAGTTGCATGGATTCGCGGCAAATGGCGATAGTTAACTGGGCGCGCGCAGCCGAAAACCGCCGACGAATCCAGCGTCGCGTTGAAGGCAACGGAGACATCGTGCTTGCCAGCAAATAATGGCAAGCGTAACCATGGACGAATTCCCAACTCCTTTATGTCCAATCCCTCCTCCTTCGCCTATCCGTGGATTTCCGACCAGGGCGACGGCACTTACAAAAACCCGCTCATCCACGCCGATTACTCGGACCCCGACGTGATCCGGCATGGCGACGATTTCTATATGATTTCGTCGAGCTTCAACTGTACGCCGGGCATCCCGGTGCTCCATTCCAGAGACTTGGTCAACTGGAAGCTGATCAATCACGCGGTCAAAAATCTTCCCGTCGCGCGCTACGCGGAGTTCCACTCGGGCAGCGGCATCTGGGCGCCCTCGATCCGTTTTCACAATGGTAAATTCCAGATTTTCTTCCCGATGGTGGAAGACGGCATCTACGTCACGACCGCGACCGACCCGGCGGGCGCTTGGAGCGAGCCGCATCTTCTCCTCGCGGGCAGGGGACTGATCGATCCCTGCCCCTTCTGGGATGACGATGGGCAGGCTTATCTGGTCCATGCCTACGCCCGGTCCCGCTCGGGCCTGAAGGACAAGATCCACGTCCGCCCCATGTCCCCCGACGCCACGCGAACCATCGGCGAGGGGAAGGTGGTCTTCGAGGAACCGGAGCGGCATCCCTACATGGAAGGCCCCAAGGTTCACAAGAAGGAGGGCTGGTACTACATCTTCGCCCCGGCCGGCGGCGTGCCGCAGGGCTGGCAGGCGGTTCTCCGCTCGCGCGAAATTTACGGTCCGTACGAGGACAGGATCGTGCTCGAAAAGGGGAGCACCGCGATCAATGGTCCGCATCAAGGCGCGCTCATGGAGAACATCAACGGCGAGGACTGGTTCATCCACTTTCAGGACGCGGGACTTTATGGCCGCATCGTTCACATGCAGCCGGTCGTCTGGAAGGATGGCTGGCCGGTCATCGGCGTCGACGCGGACGGCAATGGCGTGGGCGAACCGGTCCTGGCCTGGCGGAAGCCGTCCATCCCCGGCAAGCATCTTATCGAGACGCCGCAGACGACCGACGAGTTCGACCAACCAACGCTCGGCCTCCAGTGGCAGTGGAACGCGAATCATCAGGACGCCTGGATTTCTTTCTCGGAGCGCAAGGGTCACCTGCGCTTTTTTTCCCAATATAAGAAGACCGCCGACCTGCTCCACGTCCCGCAACTTCTCCTGCAAAAATTTCCGGCCCGCGCTTTCACCGTCGAGACCGCGCTTGAATTTGCGCCTCGTCAAGAGGGCGAGCAGGCCGGACTGCTCGTCGTCGGACGCGCGCACGCCACGCTTTGCCTTCGCCACACGGGCGACGGCTCAAAACTCGTGTTTCAGGTCGCGAACGAAGACAAGTGGTCGACCTCGATTGCGAGCCCGCAGGTCAAGCTGCGCGTGACCGTGCGCGACGGCGGTTCCTGCGCCTTCGCTTATTGCGACGGAAGCGAAGAAGGGGCGTGGGTGTCGGTGCCGGCGCCGTTTGCGGCCGAGCAGGCGGAATGGATCGGCGCGCGGGTGGGACTCTACAGTTTCGCGCTCGCCCCTGGCGAAGCAGGCCACGCCGACTTTGACTGCTTTCGTTTCTCCAGCCCCATCTAAACCCGCTTCCTTCCGGATCTGGAATCGTCCGGTTGCCGCATAAGAAAATCATCATCCATGAAGCTCGTAATCACTCTCTTTTGCATCCTCATCTCGGGCCTGTTGCCGGTCAAAGCATCGGGTGGCCAGGCGGTCGATTGGCAATTCGCCGTGGACATCCCCGGAACCAAAAACAGCAAGGCCTTCCTCTGGATTCCGCCGACTTGCCAGCTCGTGCGGGGCATTATCCTCGGCCAGCAGGTGATCCTTGAGAACAAAGTTCTCGAAGACCCGATCATCCGCCAGGCGGCGGCGGACGAAAATCTGGCCATCGTCCTGATCTGCCCCGGTTGCGTCGGCTATTATGATTACGCCAGCAAGGACAGCACCGTCGTCAAGACGCTCCAGGACATGTTCGACTCCCTGGCGAAGGAATCAGGTTACGACGAGATCGCGCAGGCGCCGCTCTTGACCATCGGTCACTCGGGCAACGGCATCTTCGCCTGGATGGTGGCCTACTGGAAGCCGAGCCGCATGCTCGGGGTAGTCGGCTTGCACTGCATGTCGAGCAACCCCCCGCCGCTTGATTCCAAGGCGTCTGTGGACGGCGTGCCGATTCTCAACATCAGCGGCCAGTACGAATCGTGGGGCCATCCCGACATGCCGCTCGATAACCACTGGCGCTGGTTGCGCGGAGCCTTTCTGGAATTTCGCGCCCACTCGGATCGCGCGCTGATGAGCGAACTGGTCGATCCGGGTGGCTGCCACTTTTCGTTCAACAAACCGATGGCCGACTACGTGGCCATGTTTATCCGCAAGGCCGCGCAATATCGTCTCCCCGCCACGCCGCCAAGCGATCCGGCACAGCCCGTTGTCCTGCGCGATATTCCGTACGACTCGGGTTGGCTCACCGATATCAGGATCATGACGCCGAGTGACCATCCCCCTGCTCCGTATGACAAATATAGCGGCGATCCCTCGCTTGCCTTCTGGCATTTCGACCAGGAAATGGCCGAGGCCACGGAGGCCTATCGCGCGGACGCGAAGGGCAAGCGCGACCAGCGGATCACTTTCCTCCAGGATGGCAAGCCGGTGCCCGCCGAGTGGATCGAGACCCTCAAGTTCGAACCGATCGGCGACGGCATGACGATGAAAGTCAGCGCCGACTTCCTTTCCGAAACACCCGCCGGAGTCGCGGGTGCCGGAAAGCCGCTCGGCCACTCCTCCGGCCCGATCCATTTCAGCCTGATCGGCGGCTGGCGCGGCGGCGGCGAACAGGTCGGCCCGGACACCTTTCGCATTCATCTCGATCACCTTGGCATGACGGATAACATCATGATTTTGGCCTATCAGGAAGGCGACAAGGAATACGCCTGGGCCGAGCAACCGTGCCAAATCAAATATCCCGTGCCGAACAAGGCGGGCACGCCCCAGAAAATTACGTTCCCGCCCATCACCGACCAGCCCGCGGCCACCACCACCACGCTGCCGCTCGCCGCCACGTCCGATTCGGGCCTGCCGGTCGAGTATTACGTGCTGCGCGGCCCCGCCATCGTCGATGGCAAGAACTTGAAGTTCCTGCCGCTGCCTCCCCGCGCGCGCTATCCGGTAAAAGTCACCGTGGTGGCTTATCAATGGGGGCGGAGCATCGACCCTCCCGTCCAATCAGCCGAGCCGGTCGAGATGAGTTTCTTCCTGACCGGGCCGGCATCCGGCGGCGCGCACTAGAATAGATGGAGCATTCCCGTTCTGAATGAAATTTGGACTTAACCCTTTGGTCATCCGGGGCATCCTGGAGGGACGCGCTCCTGCGCGTCCGCGGACGACCAGGAGGTCGTCTTTCCAAAGAGGCGCGGTCACCGTTGCGGCGGCCCTCCTCTTCGCCACCGCCTGCGGGCCATCGGCCCACGCGACAGAAAAGCTTCCCGTCCCCGACCGGGGCTGGCATTTATGGCCCGACACCCAGGCCGCGTGGAAGGACGATACGGTCTATCTGCCTGGCGATTTCGATCTCGGCAAACTCCCGGTGAATCCGCCCACCGGCGGCTGGAACGTTCTCGATGATGGCAGCGGCATCGAGGTCACGCTCCCCTCCACCGTCGAGCAGCACGATTGGGGCAAGTTCGGCCTCCGTCCCTACACCCCGGATGAATATTACTACGCCAAGAATGACAAGCAGGTCTTCAACGGCAATTATGAAGGCGTGTCGTGGTGGTGGCGCGAGATGAAAGTGCCGGCCTCTTTTCGCGGCAAGGTCGTGCTGCTGCGCATTCGGGGCGCGCGTCAACGCGCCGAGGTCTACGTCAACCGCCATTTGGTTGGCTACGATCTCATCGCCGAAACCGCGTTCACCTGCGATGTCGGCAAGGCGCTTTGTCCCGGCGAAAAGAACCAGATCGCCATCCGCATCACCAGCCCCGGCGGACGCCTCGATTGGAACGACGGCGGCGTGATCACTTGGGGTAACGCGAAATTTCAGGAAAGCCATGGCTTCGGCGGGCTGGATCGCGGCATGACGCTCGCCGCGCACGATCCGGTCTATATTAGTGATGCGTGGGCGCTCAATACGCAGGAGGCGCGCACGATCACGGGCCACGCCATCTTGAGGAATACGACCGACCAGCCGCAAACGGGGTCCGTGAGTTTTTCCGTCATCGATCCCACCACGGGTTCGAGTCTCGCGGCGCATTCGGTGCCTGCGACGGTCGCCGCGCGTGCCGACGCCACCTTCGAATGCCCTGTCTCCGTCCCCGGCGCGAAGCTCTGGGATCTCGATTCGCCGCGGCTTTACACGCTCCACCTTTCCTGGAGCACGAAAATCCCTGACTCAAAAACCGAACGGGTGGACGACACGTCCGATGTCACCTTCGGCTTTCGCTGGTTCGAGCCGCGCGGGATCGGCAATGAGGCCGGTCTTTATCTGAACGGAAAACGCATCCGTCTTTACTCGGCGATCTCGTGGGGGTTCTGGGGGCTGAACGGCCTCTGGCCCACGCCGGAGCTGGCGGAGAAGGAGGTACGCGCGGCCAAGCGCCTGAACATGAACTGCCTCAATTTTCACCGCGACATCGGCAAGGAAGAAGTTCTAGCGCAGCAGGACAAACTGGGCCTGCTCCGCTACATGGAACCGGGCGGTGGCATCCAAGTTTTGGGCGATCCGTTTCCCAAGTCGGACCACTCGCCCAACGGCCCGGTCGATGTCTCGGGCAAGGGCGGCGATCCGAGCACTTTTGCCGAGCGCTACATGGAGGCCAAAATTCTCCGCATGATACGCCAATTTCGCAGCCATCCCTCGCTGGTCATCTACAATCTCCATAACGAAATGGAGCCCGATTTCAGCAACCCGCACCTCTTCAATATTCTCAACAAAATGCACGCGGAAGACCCAAGCCGGATCATCCTCGCCAAGTCGGGTATCAGCCCGCGCCTGCAAGCGTGGTTCGACCCGGACCAGGAGGCGATCCTCCGCGACGACGGCACCGGCTTTTCGGGCTGGCGCGACGAGCACACGGTCGGCGGCCCCGGCGTCTGGACCGACAGCCTCTATCAGGACCCGCAAAATTTCACGCACCGGATCGATGACCGGCGCGAGATCGTCGATTGGGGCGAGATGCTCGGTGCGCCCTCGCCCGATCATCATAAGCTGATGATCGGGCAAATCCTCGCGCGCGGAGCGACGAGTTACGATCTCAAGGACCACCAGGAATTGGCGAAGGCCTACGAGGACTATCTGGATAAGTGGGGATTTCACGCCGCCTTTCCAACCGCCGAAAAACTATTCTCCAGCGCGGGCGACAAGGCTTACGAGTTTTGGGGACGCGTGATCGAAACCGCCCGGCTCTGTGAAAGCAACGACATGTTTTCGATGAGCGGATGGGAATCGACCGCGATCGAAGACCACGGCGGGATCGTCGACAACCTGCGCAATTTCAAGGGCAATCCCGATCTGATCAGCGCCAAACTCGCGCCGTTGCTGCCCGTGGTGGAACCGCGCCAGTCGGTCTATCGCGCGGGCGACACGGCGACGCTCGATCTCTATCTGCTGAACGAAACCGGCCACGCTGCCGAAGGAACGGTGGACCTCACGCTGCAAGACCCGGATGGCCATCGGCAGGACTTGGGCAAATGGCCCGCGCCGCCGTATCAGGCCGATCATTTTGTCTATCCCGTGAAGATGGCGCTCGTCACGCCGCCGCTCAAGCTCGGCGGCTCGTACAAGCTGCTCGTTCGTCTCACGGGAAAAACACCGGCGGAAAACTCGGAAACCGTGCTGGTCATCCAGCCCACGCCGCCCGGCTTGCACGAGACGCGCATCGGTTTTTTGGGCACCGTTCCCGACGTGCTCAAGGAACTGCAGGCCATTCCCCAGCTCACGGTTGAAACCTATCGCCCCGAAGGCAAATACGACGTCCTTGTCGCACCTCAGGAACCGAGCGGACGCATCGTTCATTTTGACAACGGCGCCAAGATTCAAAATACGGACGACGACGCGCTCTATCATTCCTCCATCCGGGGCCGTCCGGAAAACCTCCGCTTCAATTTCGACCACCTGCCATCAGGCCCGGCCAAGGTCTCGCTCTACTTCAGCGAACCGGTTTTTACCGAGAAGGACAAACGGGTTTTTGATGTCGAGATCAACGGTCAGACCGTGCTGAAGGACTTTGATATTATCGCGGAGGCGGGCGGGCAAAACAGCGCCGTGGTCAAGACGTTCGATATTAACATCACCGACGGCAGCCTCGTCATCCGCCCCTCGCACGTCGTCGATCATGGCGTCTCCGAAAACACGCGCGGCGAGGCCCTCTTCAACGCCATCAAGGTGGAGGTGGGAGGCAAAGTCATCGCGGTCGACTGTGGGGGCGAGCCGTACCAGGACAAAAGCGGCGTGCTCTGGCAGCCTTACGTGCCGCGCGCGGCGCTCGATGCGGCCATTTTCAAGCGGGTCAAAAGCGGCCTGCCGCTCCTCGTCATTGCAAGCGACTCGGGCACGGCCGAGAGCGCCGCGCGACGTCTCGCCGACGCGGGCGCGTTTCAGTTCGGCGGCATGATCCCGTCCGTCCGCGCGCCGTGGATGGGAAACTGGGTCTTCCTGCGCGACCACCCGACCTATGCCGGGTTGCCCGTCAATGAAGTCATGAAAGGCGATTATCAGATCCCCGTGGGGAACTGCTATGGACTCATTGTCGATGGCCCCACGGTCCGGGTGATCGCCGTTTATGGGCGCGACCATGACCGGAACATCGGCGCGGTCACCTTCACGGCAAAATTGGGCTGCGGCACGGTCCTCTTTCAGGCGCTCAAGGGCATGAACCCGCTGATGGAGCAGCGCTGGTTGGGCAACGCGATTCAATGGCTGTCTCAGTCGCCTTGAAGCGCAACTGCCCCTGAATGTTGTAAAGTTTACTCGTTTAGACATTATCCTTGCTCTGTTGAAATCATCCTTTTTTAACAGGAAAACATGAAAGCATGAAAACATGAAAATGAAGGCGAGGAGGGATCAATCTTTTCTTCCTTCCCGTTTTCATGATTTCATGTCTTCCTGTTAAAAGGGTTTTAACAAAGCAACATAGCCACCCCTTCCATTCCATGAAATGTCCAACCGTCCTGCTGGCCTTTTACCTGTCATTGATCTTCCCTTATACACCTGCGCTGGCGGCGGCGGACATTTCCAAGCCCGCGTCGATCACGCTTGACAAGCAGAGCGTGAACCCCGGTATCCGCTCGTACACGGTCGTCTGTGATTATCAAAAGCAACCGAACGAACTCGAGGTGTTGCTGCCGGACGATTACTCCAAGGACAAGCGCTACCCGGTCGTCTATATGCTGCCGGTCAATACGGGAACGACGGGGCAGTGGGGCAGCAGCATCGTTGAGGCAAAAAAAGCGAATCTCCAGAATCAATATCAGATGATCTTTGTCGCCCCGGCCTATGACACCGTGCCCTGGTTTGGCGATAATCCCTTGCATCCGGAGACGCGCCAGAATTCCTATATCACCGACGTGGTGGTTCCTTTCATCGACAAGGAATTTTCGACCATCAAGGAGGCGCAAGGCCGCTGTCTCATCGGCTTTAGCAAGGCGGGCCTGGGCGCGTGGTCGCTCTTTCTGATGCACCTGGACCTTTTCGACCAAGTGGCCGTCTTCGATAGCTTCCTCGGGCCGCCGACGGAGGAGCAATGGACGAAATGGGGGTTTATCGATACCTATGGCACGCGGGAGAATTATGATCATTACGATCCGCTGATCCTGCTCGAAAAGCAGAAGGCTATTCTACAGAATTGTCCCCGGCGCATCACGCTTTTGGGAGGCGGTCCGGGATCGCGCGTCGGCGTCGATCTCTACCACACCAAGCTGCAGGACTGCAAAATTCCCTATATCTATATCCAGGGTTCCTATATGGAACACAACTGGTACAGCGGCTGGCTGCCGCTGGCCGTGGCCGGGATGGCTTATCCCGCCGCGCTTCCTCCGTCCAAATAAGCGGGCAGAGACTTATACCATTTCTCAATAAAATTTATTCTTTACCCTTCCGTCATCCCGAGCTTGTCGAGGGATCAGTTCCGCCTCGGTAAAACCCCTCCGAACTGATCCTTCGACAAGCTCAGGATGACCGATTGTTTAGCCCGGATATTTCACGCTTTTTTATGGGCGCGGGTCGGCGCGGCATTTTTTGATTTTTTTGCCCGGCCCGGCCTTGTCGGCGGCGTTTTCGGCCCGTCGCGCCGGCTGTGGCGACACTCCCCCCAACCCCCGTTGTTTTTTTAGCGTGCCGGGGACAGCACTCGTCGTGATCTACGCGCTGCTCAAGCGTTGGCAGGCGTGGCGAAAGAGGTCTTGATGCGGATAGGCGCTCGAAAAGAGCAGGCGGATGCGCCGGGTGTTGCGCAGGATCACCGTGCCGATTTTAAGGAGCTTGAGCCGGATGGTTTGCACCTGCGCCCGCGCCAGTTCGGTGCCGGCCAAGCCGAGCCGGCGGATGGCTTCGAGCAAAACATAGGCGCACGAGGAGAGCAGCAAGCGAAACTGGTTGGCCCACCAGTCGTGGCAACTGGTCCGGTCGGCAAAGAGACCAAGCTGCTGTTCCTTGATCCGGTTTTCCATTTCGCCGCGCGCGCAGTAGACCTCGTCGTAGAGAGCCTGCGCGCCGCCTTCGAGGTTGGTGACGACGAAGCGCGGGTTGCTTCCCTGCTCGGTGTGCTCGGCCTTGGCGAGGACCCGGCGGGGGACATCCCATGTCTCTGCTGCGTACTCCAGGTTGCTGAAGAGCCGGACTTTTTCCTTCGTGCGCTCATGCTCGGCCTCGGCCTGCGCCATTTGCGGCGCGAGCATCGCCCGCAGCCGCGCGTTCTGGGCAAGTCCGACAAGGTAGCCCACGTTGTTTCTTTCGCACCAGCGCAGCATTTTCCAGCGGCAAAAACCCGAGTCGCCGCGAAAGATGATCTTCACTTCGGGCCACGCCTGGCGCAGCTTTTTGACCAGCAAGGCTAAAATCGCCCAACTGTGTTGGGCCGCGTCGATGTTGCTCGGGCGCAGATAACTCACCAGTAATTGCTCGCCGCAAAATACGTAGAGCGGCAGGAAGCACCAGTCGCCGTAGTAACCATGAAAGGCGCGGCCCTCCTGCTTGCCGTGCACCCGGTCGTCGGTCGCGTCGAAGTCCAGGATCAACTCGGTGGGCGTCGCGTGAAACGACGCGATGAACTGCTCGACCAACACCCGGTGAAAGGCGAAGGCCGCCTGGCGGTTGACCCGGTTTTCCAAACGGCACAGCGTGGGACTCGACGCCAGTTCCTCGTCGCGCCCCAGCGCCGTTTGCCAGGCCAGATCGCGCCGCAGCGTGGCGTGGTCGTTAAGATCTTCGTGACCGAGAGCCAAGCCAAAGATGCGCTGGCGCAAGAGATTGACCTGCCGGTGCACAATGAAATGCGGGTTGCGCGGATCGGGCAGCACCCGGTCCAGCGCGGCGGTGAGACCCAGGCGGCGGTCGGCTTGCCGCAGCAGGAAAATACCCCCATCGCTGCTGACATCGCCCCCGGTGAAATTCGCCTCGATTTTGCGGCGATCAATGCTGGGCAAGTGGAACAACTCCTGCGTACAATCTGTCATCGGCGTCTGGCCTCCTTTTTGCTGCTGAGTTTGGTTTTAAGCAACTCAACCGGAAGCAATTATAGAGCCAGACGCCGATGCTTTTAAAACCGGGCGTGAAATATCCGGGTTAGACCAAAATCAATTTGGAATTGGTATTAGAGCATATTAAGATATCGCGCACGCTTCATCCTCGGGTGGCCCGGGCTATTTATTGCCCGGGTCGCCGAAGGCGACAGGAAGCGATTTGCCTCATCCGCACGGGGTAATCACAATGGATAAGACGATGGGATTCGCTTCCTGCGCGCTACGCGCGCCCGGACAACAAGTAGTCCGGGCCACCCGCAAGTGATGTGCGCAAAATGTTAAAATGCTACAATTTCTATGGCTTGGGCGCGGGCGGCGGAGCCTGCGCGGGCTTGCCCGGATTCTCCGGCCAATCGTCGGTGCGGAACGGGGACGCGGGCAAATCCTGCTTGTTATAGAGATTGGCCACAGGGTAGCTCTCCCATGCATAGCGGACAGCGACCGGATCCGGCACTTGGGGGCTGGAGACGATCACCGAGTCGCCGCTGATTTTGGCATCGGCGGGGATCCAGTTCTTGTCCACGTTCGCGATAACGAAACCGACCAGATGATCGGTTGGCGCAGCCGTCGCCCCCGGTCCCACCCAGGGAGAGGAACCGATTTTCAACCCCGTGCCGGGATGAGAGAAGGCCACCGCAAGGGCATGAGCACGCTTCTCCATGGAATCATAGATGGGGCCCGAATAGACCAATTTTTCCCCATAGGCGACATGGAACGCCGCGAGCGCCAGGCGATGCCCCACGTCCATTTTATCCATCGGATGGATATTGCCGGGCAACCCGATGTCGACCGCGGTGGCCATCCCGGTTTTCGGCAGGGCGAGCGTCTGCAACTGGGCTTCGCGCAGGCGCGGCCAGCTCTCGCTTTTGCCGGGGTTATAGCCGGCCAACTGGACAAAGAGAAAGGGGAAATCGCCCTGGCCCCATTTCTCGCGCCAATCGGTGATCATCCGGGAGAAAAGAACATGGTATTCATTGGCTTTCCCCGCGTTCGATTCGCCCTGATACCAGATGGCGCCCTTGATGGCGTAGGGAACCAGGGGCGCGATCATGCCGTTGAAAAGCGTGGCGGGCGCATGAGAGCCTCCCTCCGCAGTCTCGGGCGCTTTGGGCTGCGGAACCGGGGGCACGGGACGCGGCGGCTGCGACTGACCGGCATGAGTGGCCCTGTCGGCCTCCTGTTTCCACTCGGCCATCTTGGCGGCGAAGTCCTTGCCGTATTGATCATTCCACTGCTTGTTTTCCGCGTCGTAAGCGCTCTTCAGCGCCGGGTAATCGGCCGCGGCCTTGGCGTAACCGGCATCGAGTTTGTTCCATTGGTCAACCATGTAGGACAGAGTCGGTTCCTTTTGCAGGCCGCTGACGCTCGTCCACGCCTCCGCCGGCGTTCCGCCCCAATAGGTGCCGATGAGACCAATGGGGCGTTGAAGCTTTTCGCGCAGGTCCCGGCCAAAGAAGTAACCGACGGCGGTAAACCGCGCGGCCGTTTCCGGGGTGCAGAGTTCCCAATGTCCGGTCACGTCGCTCGCGGGCAGGTGGGCCGCGTTTTTCGTCACCAGAAAGAGCCGAAGCTGCGGGTCATTCGCCTTGGGCAATTCGGTTTCGTGATTATGCGCGCCCGCGAGCCCGAATTCCATATTGGACTGCCCGGAGCAAACCCAGACATCGCCGGCCAGAACATCCTCGAATTTAAGCGTGTTCTTGCCCGCCACAGTCAGGGTCAAGGGGGCGGTTCCGGCTGAAACCGGGGGCAGCTCCGCCTGCCATTTGCCGTCCGCCGCCGCCGTGGCATGGGCCGTATGATCTCCGAGGCTGACGGTCACCGCCTCGCCGGGATCCGCCGTGCCCCAGACGGGAAGTTTGGCGTCTTGCTGCAAGACCATGTGATCGCCGAAGATCGCGGGCAATTTCACGTCCGCGTGGAGTGCCGGATACCCGGCGAGATAGATGAGAAGGAAGAGCGCGCCGGATTTGGGCAAGAGATCGGATAAAGTAGGCATACGTCTTAAACTCCGCTGCGATGAATAAGTTTCGTGGCGACGGCCAAAATGACGGCACATTTCGTCCGCCGACGGAGCCAAGGGCACTGATGCCTTCACTTGGGGATGGGAATAATGGGCGGTTAACCGAGAGCAAAACCTGCTTCTATGAGGGCGGAAAGGGTTCATCCTTATCATCCAGACTCGATGGCAAAACGATCCAAGAAAAAGAAGGCGCGGAACAGTGAGATTCCCGCAAAAATCGCGGGCAGGGATGCCGTTGCTCCTCCGCTGCCCTCCTGGTTGAACAGCGACCGGCATTTTGGGCTGGTCTTGCTTCTGGCCGTCATTCTGGCCTATCAACCGGTGTGGTGGGCGGGATTTATCTGGGATGATGATCAACATGTCACGCGACCGAATCTGCGTTCATGGACATGCTTGGGGCGTATCTGGTTCGATTTGGGGGCGGCCCAGAGACGGCAACTTTTGAGGCAATAGGGTGGTGACCAAACTGGGGCGGATTTCCTTTCCCGCTGATTTGATCCGAGCATAACACCCTCCCGTCGATGGGAAATTAGCTCAGTTGGTAGAGCGTTTCGTTCGCAATAAGTCGCGAACGCCCCAAACGGGTGACGTGGTGATCGCCTGTCTCGATGGTGCCTTCACCGTCAAACGACTACACAGCGCCGCCGAAGGGGTTTGGCTTTTGCCTGAGAACACAAGCTATCCCGAGATTCACATCGAGGAGGGGCAGGAATTTTGCATCTGGTGCGTGGTGACGG
Source organism: uncultured Verrucomicrobiae bacterium (assembly GCA_963702985.1). Classification (GTDB taxonomy): domain Bacteria; phylum Verrucomicrobiota; class Verrucomicrobiia; order Methylacidiphilales; family UBA1321; genus JABDGH01. The sequence goes on along the minus strand of OY969777.1, from coordinate 1,331,726 downwards.
CCCGTTGAAGCCGCGCCGGGCGAACATAAAATCACCGTCGTCATGATCGGCGGGGGATGGTTTGCACCTGCGATTACTGCCAACCCGCTGAAGCTCTTACACACACGCCTACGACTTTACTGAAAACGCTCTAACTTAAAACGTCTGCTCCTTCTCCCTGAAAAGGAGGTTGAACGTCGTCAGCGAGCCGTACGACTTCGTGATGTAGTGCTGCAACTCGATCCGCTCGGCATCGTTCAGTTTCGGGTGCGCGTTGATTTTTTGTTCCAGCACGCGCAGGTTATCGCGCACCATCACGATCTTCCGGAAGAAAACCTCCAGATCAATCTCCTTGGGCGTCAGCGATGCGTCGTGCGGATGGAGAACCACTTTCCCGCCCACCCAGCGCGGCGCGAGTTGCGGCGAAAATTCGTCCGCGTCCACTTTCAGGTTCAACTTCTCCGCAGTCGCCTCGACCACCTCGGCAATCAGGTCCCGCAGCGGCTTCTCCAGGCCCTCGATCTTCGCGCGGGGCTCGGCCGGTGTCAGCTCCGCCACCAATTCCTCGGTCATTAACTTGCGCCCTTCATTAAAAAGCACCTCGGCGGTCTTCTCCGTCAGCACCTTCACTTCGCCTAAACCATATTGCGGATGCAGAACCTGCAGGCCGGGCCGTAGATCGACAATTTTCATCCTCGCATACTAGTCCCTCTTTCGCTTCCGCGCGAGCGCAACCAACCATGCAGTCGCCGTCCTTCGTTCACCACCAGCTTCAGTGACATCCCTTTGGCGTCGATTCAATAAAAGGGAAATCTCACCTGCTTGGAATTACTGCATAACCAATGTTTACAACCAAGGACCCAAAGGAAACTACTTGAAGTCGACCGTTCCGGTAGGCTCCTACCCGCCCAACCCGTGGGGACTGCATGATATGTCAGGCAATGTCTGGGAGTGGTGTTGGGACTGGTACGCGCCCTACAAAGCCGAAGCCGCGACCGACCCCACTGGACCCACCGAGGGAGCAGGCAGAGTGCTGCGGGGCGGGTGCTGGCATTACAAACCTGCGTATGTCCGCTCAGCCGCCCGTTACAAGGATCGCCCGGACAAAGTGTGGGACTTACTCGGATTAAGGCTGGTTGTTTCAAGTAATTAGACGGGGCAGCCGCCCCGATGCTTCTAGCCAGGCTTTTTTGTGCCGAATCTGGGGTTAGTAAGTATATCGAAGTTGACTCAGCGATAATACTACAAAACGTTACATGTCATGCAAGCGACTCGCAACACAGCATTGCCTTTTTTGCAAACATGTTCTAACTCGTATCGTCATGCCAAAGAAACTGATGCGTCTCCTGACTTTTGCCGCCGTGCTCCAACTAGGCCTGCCCTGTCTCGCTCAGGCTGATGAAGTCGATCCTGGCGATCCGCAGTATCAACCCACACCGCAAACCGATATTTGGCAGTATTACGTCAACAACGACGACAAAGGCCACATGCGAGGCTTTCTGTGGATTCCACCGCAGTGCAAGTATGTGCGGGGCGTCATTCTGGGACAGCAGGTTATTCTCGAGCACCTGATGTTGGAAGATCCCCAGGTGCGTGCGGCGGCCGCTCGGGAGGGATTGGCGATTGTTCTGCTGTCGTCGTTTAATATCGGATACAAAATCGACGACCCGACTCAGGCGTTGCTGGACCACATGCTGGCTCAATTCGCCGACATGTCGGGCTATTCTGAAATCGCCAAGGCCCCCTTGCTGACCATCGGCCATTCCGGTGGCGGGATATGGACGTGGAACATCGCGTATCGAAACCCAACCCGGACATTCGGTCTGGTCACGATCGGTAGTGCGGCGATTAGCCCTCCCGACTGGCTGCCCAAGGCGTCGGTCGATGGAATTCCCACTCTTTCCATTACGGGGCAATACGAAAGCTGGGGTGTTGCCAAACCTGCCGAAGTCCAGAAACCTGCCGAGCATCATTGGCGATGGCTTCGGGGTGACCTTCTTTCGATGCGCGGCAGAAACTTGGGTGCTCTGAACAGTGAGCTCGTGGAACCGGGCGGCACCCATTTCGGTTGGAAACCGGAAACGGCCCACTATGTCGGCATGTTTATTGAAAAGGCAGCCCACTATCGCATTCCTGCCACACCTCCCGCCGATGGACAGCCGGTACAACTGAAGCCGCTGTCGTTGGAATCGGGCTGGCTCCAGGATTGCATGTTTATGAGACCCAGCCGCTATGCCCCTGCGCCCTATGCCAGCTACGAAGGCGATCCGTACCTCGCGATGTGGCACATGGATGGTGACTTGGCCAAGGCAAACGATGATTTTGATCGTCGCGACAAGGGAAAGAAACTCCAAATGGTGACGTTTCTTAAACCCGATGAAACCCCAAACGATCCCGCATGGATCCAGGGCCTGGACTTTAATCCGCTGCCTGACGGCATGACGGTGAAGGTGAAAGCCGATTTTGTGAAGGAAACGCCCCCGGAACTCTCGTTCCCCACCAAGCAAGAACTTGGACACGCTGACGGCCCGATCCGCTTTAAGCTAATAGGCGGTTGGACAGGCGGGAATGAACAAACCGGACCAGATACGTTTCGTATCCGGATGGATCGACTGGGCTACACCCGGGGTTTCGGTTCTCTCATGATCATGGCTTACCAGATGGGCGACGATCAGTACGCCTATTGCGAGCAGTCGGTGGGAATCGGGTTCAAGGACAATTCCCAAGGCAACGCCCAGACCATCACGTTCCCTTCCATTCCCGATCAAAGGCTCGGAGCCAAGGAAATCGAACTGAAGGCGACATCAGATTCTGGATTGCCCGTGGACTATTTTGTTTTGGCGGGGCCGGCCTACATCCAGGGCGGCAAGTTGATCCTGACGGATATTCCGGTCCGGGCCAAGCTTCCGATCACCGTAACCGTGGTGGCGAGCCAGTGGGGAAGAATTATCGAACCGAAAGTCCAGACCGCAAAGCCGGTTGTGCAAACTTTCCAGATTCAATAAGGATGATTACTTTTACCCATGAGCTTTTCATACTCGCCGCGGATTCGTCCCCGGTTCTTTTCGTCGTTATCGCCTCTTTCTTTCTTTTTACAAACAAGCGTCCTGTGTTTGCTGATAACTTGTTGTAGTGATCTCGTTGCATCTCCCCCATCTCCTTCGATTCTACCGACGGTTACCCTCCCCACAACGGTTCTCAACAACAACCTCCTGACTGTGACACTGGCGAATGGACAAACAGACGCGTTCACATTTGAGGCAGGTGCCGATGGACGCACCAGGGTTCAGTTTAAGCGGACCGCGCAAGCAAAGTAATAAAAAGGGTGGCAAGAAAGCATCCGGCTGAGCGTGCACATATTTTGCAGCGTCGGATCTCAGCTGCATACGTTGCAACGACCTCAGGAGAAGCGCGTCCGGCTCATCGAACGGCTCACGGCGTTAAGTTGGAAACACCCGCCGTTTGGGTTGGCGCGGTCACCGTGGTCGTGGTGCTCTTGGAGGTGGCCGAAGGCTTGATCGCCCAAAGTTTGATACTGTTGTCGCGGCTGCCGCTGGTCAGGGTCGCGCCGTCCGGGCTTACGGAAAAATTTGATAAAAGTTCAAAGCGCTGATGCGGATGCTGAATCTGAAGATTTTTCTTTCAATTCGTTTGCCTGCCTAAGCCGTAACGATGCAGTTGAGGGGTAAAAGCGCGAGGATTTTTCATGCGGCTCTCGGTTGTTGTCCAACTGCATCGCAGTTGGGGAAATCGGCGAGGATTTTCTCCCAAACGGCTCGCCACCACGGTCGATGCGCGGCGGGTATGGCGAGTCTGATGGTGGCCGTGCCCTGGGCGTGACTCAGGATGCCCGCCGCGTTGAAAAGCCGGTAGCGCAGGGTGGTGACACTGTTGCGTTCCAGCCAGCCGAGGTGGCGCAGGAACAGGACGGTGAGGTTGTAAGTCATGACGGCAAGACTCAGCGCCGCCTCGGTCGCCCAAAACTTCTGGCAGCAGAGTTTCGGCAGGGCAAACCCGTAATCGAGTTCCTTGATGACGCCTTCCATCCCCGCCCGCGCGTTGTAATCGCGCCAAACCTCCAACGGCGGGACGCTTTCGGGCAGGCTGGTAACCAGGGCCTGGAACATGTAGCCGGGGCACTCGATGAGCAGCTTGCCGCCCGCGCGTCGTCCTTCGGTTTTCTGATGGCGCAACAGGACGATGCGCCGCGCCCGGCTCCACGACGGACTCTCGTGCACCACCTCGGCCACCTCCGTGCCTTCGAGTCCGCTCGCTTGCCAGACTGTGTCGCGCGTGATCAGGCGCTGGACTTTGACGTTGAGTTTGGCCACCACGATGTAGGGCAGGCGGCGCGCTTCCAAAAGGCTCAGCCAGTCGTCCTGGCAAAAACCGCTGTCGGCCCGCACCAGGCGCACCCGCAGATGCGACGGCAAAAGCGAGAGCGTCTCCAGCGTGAAGGCGATGATGTTATTGGCGCTCGACGCGTTGCCCGCTCGCAGCCAGAACCCGGCCACCAGCTTCGCCTCCTCCAGCACGGCCAAAAGCGGATGCAGACACGGCTTGAGTCCACTGCGGGTGTAGCCGACTTTTACTCCTTCTTGCCGTCCGTCCTCATGGAGCAACTCGGTCGAATCGAAATCCAGGCTGTAGCCCTTTGCGCGGCTGGGCAACTGTTCCATCGCCCAGCGCCAGAGGGGACGAAAGGCTTCCAGATTTTTCGCCTGACCGTCAAACCCGGCTAAAAACCGCGACAGGGTCGACTGGCTCGGTAGCCGTTTCACGTCCAGGATTTCAGGCAAAACCGGATCGTTGCGCAGGTGGGCGATGCGGGTCAGCTTGTCGGCCCCGGCCAAAATCCCGGCCAGAAAGCTCAGCGCGATCTCCACCGGAGCCAGCGCATTCGGGCTGGTCGGGCGATGCGGCAACACCCCGGCGATCAAGGGCCGAAAGTTGACCCGGTGCAGAAAAGCCCAGAACGTCGCTTGGCCCGCGTGAGCGCTGAGCTTCGCGTCGGTGGTGGTGATTTTGATCGTCTTGCCGCCCGCTTTGAGCCTAATTTCCTCCGTCACCGTCTGGTGAGTCGAAGCCTTGTGGTTTTCATGTTGGAAGTGATACATCTCCAACAACTCCCAGACGGTGATTCACTTTTCAACTGCATCGTTACGGCTTAGCCCGGATATTTCACGCCCGGTTTTAAAAGCATCGGCGTCTGGCTCTATAATTGCTTCCGGTTGAGTTGCTTAAAACCAAACTCAGCAGCAAAAAGGAGGCCAGACGCCGATGACAGATTGTACGCAGGAGTTGTTCCACTTGCCCAGCATTGATCGCCGCAAAATCGAGGCGAATTTCACCGGGGGCGATGTCAGCAGCGATGGGGGTATTTTCCTGCTGCGGCAAGCCGACCGCCGCCTGGGTCTCACCGCCGCGCTGGACCGGGTGCTGCCCGATCCGCGCAACCCGCATTTCATTGTGCACCGGCAGGTCAATCTCTTGCGCCAGCGCATCTTTGGCTTGGCTCTCGGTCACGAAGATCTTAACGACCACGCCACGCTGCGGCGCGATCTGGCCTGGCAAACGGCGCTGGGGCGCGACGAGGAACTGGCGTCGAGTCCCACGCTGTGCCGTTTGGAAAACCGGGTCAACCGCCAGGCGGCCTTCGCCTTTCACCGGGTGTTGGTCGAGCAGTTCATCGCGTCGTTTCACGCGACGCCCACCGAGTTGATCCTGGACTTCGACGCGACCGACGACCGGGTGCACGGCAAGCAGGAGGGCCGCGCCTTTCATGGTTACTACGGCGACTGGTGCTTCCTGCCGCTCTACGTATTTTGCGGCGAGCAATTACTGGTGAGTTATCTGCGCCCGAGCAACATCGACGCGGCCCAACACAGTTGGGCGATTTTAGCCTTGCTGGTCAAAAAGCTGCGCCAGGCGTGGCCCGAAGTGAAGATCATCTTTCGCGGCGACTCGGGTTTTTGCCGCTGGAAAATGCTGCGCTGGTGCGAAAGAAACAACGTGGGCTACCTTGTCGGACTTGCCCAGAACGCGCGGCTGCGGGCGATGCTCGCGCCGCAAATGGCGCAGGCCGAGGCCGAGCATGAGCGCACGAAGGAAAAAGTCCGGCTCTTCAGCAACCTGGAGTACGCAGCAGAGACATGGGATGTCCCCCGCCGGGTCCTCGCCAAGGCCGAGCACACCGAGCAGGGAAGCAACCCGCGCTTCGTCGTCACCAACCTCGAAGGCGGCGCGCAGGCTCTCTACGACGAGGTCTACTGCGCGCGCGGCGAAATGGAAAACCGGATCAAGGAACAGCAGCTTGGTCTCTTTGCCGACCGGACCAGTTGCCACGACTGGTGGGCCAACCAGTTTCGCTTGCTGCTCTCCTCGTGCGCCTATGTTTTGCTCGAAGCCATCCGCCGGCTCGGCTTGGCCGGCACCGAACTGGCGCGGGCGCAGGTGCAAACCATCCGGCTCAAGCTCCTTAAAATCGGCACGGTGATCCTGCGCAACACCCGGCGCATCCGCCTGCTCTTTTCGAGCGCCTATCCGCATCAAGACCTCTTTCGCCACGCCTGCCAACGCTTGAGCAGCGCGTAGATCACGACGAGTGCTGTCCCCGGCACGCTAAAAAAACAACGGGGGTTGGGGGGAGTGTCGCCACAGCCGGCGCGACGGGCCGAAAACGCCGCCGACAAGGCCGGGCCGGGCAAAAAAATCAAAAAATGCCGCGCCGACCCGCGCCCATAAAAAAGCGTGAAATATCCGGGTTAACGTAAGTACCGATCATGCGCTCATTCCCGTGCTTGCCCACCGTGCTGGCGAAATACCCATCTGTCCAAAACTCCCCTCCCCATAGTTGTTTTTTTACATGCGGACACCGCTCGAACACCTCTCGGGCCGTTAGACTCTTCACCAGGGTCACTACCTTGGTCACACTGTAAGTCGGCACCGACTGCACCAGAAAATGAACGTGATCCTCATCGGTACCGATTTCCAGAAACTTGATCTGGTATCGCCGCTCGATGGCCAAACACACTTCTTTGACCACCTCGTCTACCTGCGCATCGATCACCGCTCGCCGGTACTTCGCCGGAAAGACCAAGTGATAGAGCAGGACCGTGACGTTATGGCTTTTATGGAGATAGACACTCACCCAGCTAACTTACTGCACGCCGCAAGCGGCGGGGAATTAGACCCAAAAAGATTAAAATGGCGGATTCAAAGTGGAATTCAAGGCCGCCAAGTGACTTCTGCACCTATTTTCTTTCTCCCTCTTCTTGCTTTTTTTCAGAGGAGGCCAAAAGATTTTAAGCAATGCAGGCCACGCAGGATTTGCAAGGCTAACGCCCGGGCCGAATTCATGGCATGATCACGCCATGAAAGCCGGCGTCATCTCCATTTTTCGCGGGTTCCACCTGAACCCTCCAAGCGAATCCCATACGCCTGATTCGCCTGATTCGCTTATTTTTTCTCACCAGAAACCGGGACCGACAACTGGGGGGAAAAAGGAGACAGGCACCCGCGCTTTGCCAGCGGCGGCTGCCACGGAACGCCGCCGACGGTCATAGGCCGCCGTTACAGAAATGCAGCAATCAAGGTCGGGACGGAGTCCGACCCTCCAAATTTGGCGGCTTGCGGACGCGGTTCCGCCCGCTAGTCTGCGGCTTATGGCCGATTCCGCTTACCCACGATTGGCCGGCACGATGGTGCCGGTTTTTGCCTTGCGATACGAAAACGATTTTGGCATCGGCGATGCCGAGGCGGTGCGCCAGGCCATTTCCTTTTGCGCGCGGCAGAAGCTGGGGCTGCTGCAGTTGCTGCCCATCAACGAGACCGGCGACGACAACAGCCCCTACAACGCCATCAGTTCGGTGGCGATCGATCCGGTGTACCTGACCCTGACGCCGGAGCAGGTGCCGGGCCTCCAGGCGGAGACGCTCGCCGAGATGGTGCCCGGCAAGCTCCGCGCCGAATTGCAGAGCGGCCCGGTGCGCTACCGGCAGGTGAAGCAGCTCAAGCTCGAAATTTTGTCCCACGCCTATGTTGAATTCGAGGCGGTCGATCTGGAAACGGGGACGGACCTGGCTTATGAATTCCAGGCCTTTGTCCAGGACAACATGGGCTGGCTGCCCGGTTACACGCTCTTTCGCACGCTGCTCAACGAATACAGCAATAACGCGCTGTGGCATGAGTGGATCCCGGAGCACCAGACGCTGGCCGACGCCGAACTCTGGTTGAACTCCGCGGCGGAGCGCGAGGAGTTGGTCCGGTACCGGCAGTTCACGGCCTATGTGCAATGGATCGCGTGGCGCCAATGGGCCGAGGTGCGCGCCTGGGCCGATGCAAACCGGGTGCGCCTGGTTGGGGACATTCCTTTCGGCGTCAGCCGCTTCAGCGCCGACGTCTGGGCCGAACACGAGCTCTTCGACCTGACGTGGTCGGGGGGCGCCCCGGCGGAACCCTTCTTCGACGGAAACGAATTTCTCCGCCGCTGGGGGCAGAACTGGGGCATTCCGCTTTACGACTGGCCCATGCACCGCGCGCAAAATTACGCCTGGTGGCGGCAGCGCATCACCGCGATCGGCCTGATTTTCCATGGCTTCCGCATCGATCATGTGGTCGGCTTTTTCCGGATTTACGGCTTTCCCTGGATGCCGCAGCAGGACGCCGAGTACGCCCATCTCAGCGCGGAGGAGGCGAAGGTCAAAGCCGGAGGCCGCGAGCCTCACTTCATCCCGCGCCCGGATGACACGGAGGAGGACGCCGCGCTCAATTGCGCAGAGGGCGAGGCGCTCCTGCGGATGATCCAGGAGACCGCGGGCGCGACGGCGGTGGTCGCGGAGGATCTCGGCGTCGTGCCCAAGTATTTGCCGGCGTTGCTGGAGAAACTCGGCATCCCCGGTTTTGCCATTCCGCAATTCATCGTCGATCCCGAGACGCGCGAATACATTCCCAGGGACGAGATGCCCGAGTTGAGCATCGCGACCTGGGGCACCCATGACCACGCCCCGCTGGTCACGTGGTACCAGGACCTCACCCGGCGCTGGCGCGGTCCGGAGGGACACGAGGCCTGGCTCGACTTGCAGCGGCTGATGCGTTTTCTGGGCGCGGATGAAAAGGAACCGCCGGTGTTCCTCACCGACCCACTCCACGAGGCCTTTATCCGGTCGCTGCTCGAAGCCAGGTCGTGCTGGACGATTTTCGTCATCAGCGACATCTTCGGCGTCGATTGGCGCTTCAACGCGCCCGGCACCGCGACCGACGATAATTGGAGTCAGCGCCTGGACCGCCCCCTGGCCGCCTATGCCGATGACCCCGTGATCGGGCCGAAGCTCCGGTTCCTGAGCGAGGAAATCGCCAGGACCAAGCGCGTGCCGTAAGGATTGATGGAGGGACGACCTCCCGGTCGTCCGCGGACGCGCAGGAGCGCGTCCCTCCAGCTAGAGCAAATCAAAGTATTGTGCACATAACTCTTGGTGGCCCGGACAACAAGTTGTCCGGGTGGCCGCAGGCCGCAGGAGGTCGTCTGTTGATTTGCAAGTGCCCGTGCAACCTCCTGTGCGCTCGCGATGCCGCGCTCGCGCACCCGGACAACAAGTTGTCCGGGCCACCCAGAGGATAAACCGTGCGCGATATTTAAAAATGCTCTAATACCAATTCCAAATTGATTTTGGTCTAAACAATCGGTCATCCTGAGCTTGTCGAAGGATCAGTTCGGAGGGGTTTTACCGAGGCGGAACTGATCCCTCGACAAGCTCGGGATGACGGAAGGGTAAAGAATAAATTTTATTGAGAAATGGTATAAACGGATTCTCCCCGCATTAGATCCGCCACGGTCTCGCGCTTGCGCACGAGGCGATGGGTCGTTCCTTCCACCAGCACTTCCGCCGCGCGCGGACGCGTGTTGTAGTTGGAAGCCATCACGAATCCATACGCGCCCGCGCTGAGCAGCGCGAGGCGGCCGCCCGGCTTTTGCGCGGGCAGGGGACGGTCCTTCGCGAAGGTATCGCCGGATTCGCAGATCGGGCCGACCAGATCGGTCGGAACGAGCTTGACGCTGGCGCGCGCGGGCTTGAGCGGCACGATCTCGTGGTAGGATTCGTAGAACGCCGGGCGGATGAGATCGTTCATGGCCGCATCGACGATGACGAAGGTCTTGGTGCCCGTTTTCTTGACGTAGAGCACCTCCGTCACGAGCACGCCGGCGTTGCCGACCAGGAACCGGCCCGGTTCGACCAGGATGCGCAGGCCGAGCGGCGCAAGCAGCGGCACGAGTTGTTCGCCGTAGGCGGCGGCGGTGAGCGGGGGCGCCTTTTGCTTTTCCCACCACGCGGGCCGGCCGCTGGCCAGGGCGGGATCATAGACGATGCCGAGTCCGCCGCCGATGTCGAAGAACTCGATGCGGTGGAGGGCCTTGAGATCCCGCACGAGAGGCAGCATTTTCCGGATGGCCCGCACGAACGGGGCCGTCTCGGTGATCTGCGAGCCGATGTGGGTCTGCACGCCGAGCAGGCGCAGGTTCTTCATCCGCGCCGCGCGGGCGTAAAGCGGCCCGATTTCCTCGAAGGCGATGCCGAACTTGTTTTCGTACGTGCCGGTGGTGATTTTCGAGTGCGTCGAGGCGTCCACGTTCGGATTGACCCGGATCGAGATGCCGGCGCGCTTCCTCTTTTCGCCCGCGATCCGGTTGATGAATTCCAACTCGGCAACGCTTTCGACGTTGAAGACGTAAACGTTCGCGGCGAGCGCCTGCTCGATTTCGTCCCGCGTCTTGCCCACGCCCGCGAAGCTGCACTTCGCCGCGTCGCCGCCGGCCTTGAGCACGCGGGTCAACTCGCCGCCGCTGACGAGGTCGAAACCGCTGCCGCGCCGGGCGAGCAGCTGGAGCACGGCGAGATTCGAGTTGGCCTTGAGGGCATAACAAATCAAGTGGTCGAGCGGAGCGAGCGCGGCCGCGAGGCGGTCAAAATGGTCCGTGATCGTGCGGGCGGAATAGACGTAAAGCGGCGTGCCGTAGGTGTCGGCCAGCTTCGAAAGCGGAACGCCCTCGGCGCAAAGCCCGCCCTTCCTGACTTGAAAATGATGCATGTTTTTTCAGTTGGTAGCCGTCGACCTCCGGGCGACGGGAATCGTCACTGTAGCGGCGGGCCAGGACCGTCGCACTTCAAAAATCATGCGGCACGGCCACCGCCGCAGGCGAAGAGGAAAAAGCCGCGGACCGTCGCGTGGCGCGCGACGGCCACCCTGAAAGACCGCGCGCTCACGAGCTCGGCTGCCCGGTAGGACGGCTCCCTCAGCGAAAATCTTCCACGGCCAGTTCCCACGAACCGCCCGAGGCTTCGATCTTCAGGTAGTAATTTCCCGGCCCTTCCAGTTCGGTTGAGTCGCCGCCCGAGCCGAGCTTGGAGCAAACTTTTTGCGGAATCGTATCGTCCTTGGGAAAGGCATTGATGAACACGGCGCTCGTATTTTCGTATGCTTTTCCGGGTTTGTCCTGGTTGTGCCAGAGCACCCGCCACGTCCGTCCCTGGATTTTAAAAAGATCGGACTGCTTGCTGTCTTCGCCTTTAAGCGTGAAAAGCCGGTGCCACGATTTCGTTCCAGGCGCTCCTTCCGAGTCGGGCGGCGGCAGGTAAGTGGAAGGCGGGGGCGGCGGCGTTGTGGCGACCTGGATCGGTGCGGGTTGGGCCGGCGGCGGGGCTGAAGTCATATCCAGAGCGGCGGGGGGGCGCACGGCGGCCTCCGCTTCGAGGCTGGCGACTTTGCTTTGTAATTTGCCGTTTTGAAAGAGGGCCTCTTCCAGACGCTCCTCGAGAGCCTGGATTTGCCGGCTTTGCAATCGGCGGTCGAACTGCATGTCTTCCAGCACGGCTTGTTGCTTCTTGAGCAAATCGAGCAAATCGCGGTTGGATTGCGTGAGTTGGTCAACGGCCTTTTGCAACTCCGCCGCGGTCGTCGGGGAATGGCCCGTCTTGGCCGGGGAAGCGGGCGTGGGCGGGACCGGAGTGGGAGCAGGCGCGGCCGGGGCGGCATTCGTGGCGGCGGCATCCGCGAAGAAAAGGCAGGCCAGAAAAAGGAACGCGAGGAGGAAGGAGAGCCTCATAGAACTCTTATCAAAAGTAGACACGGGCCGCGCCGGGGTCCTGCGGACGGCAGTATTTTTGGCCTTCCGGCGCGGAGTGAACCAGGAGCATAGCCGAAGCTACGTGACGAGTGAACGACAAAGCCGGAAGGTCAAAGAACCCCGGCCCGGAGGGTTGCCTATTTTTTGGCCTCTGACTTCGTTTCTCGTCAGTCAAAGACCGCGGAGGGTATTCTCCTTCCTCGCGCCTCGTCAGAGGCCAAAAAATTAAGGCAACGCGACCCATGGCTACTTTTGATAAGAGTTCCAGTCTATCCCCGTATCTTAACCACGCGGACGAGAAAATAAATCAGCGAACCCAGCACGGGCGCGAAAATCACCAGGAGCAGCCACAAGATTTTCTCGCTCGAATTGCGTTCGCGCGCGGCGCATTCGTAGATCATCCAGATCCAGAAAAGGAAGCCGATGAGTTCCAGGCCGCGGGCGCTTTCGAGAAAATAGGGCAGGGCCAGGGGCATCATGTTGCTGGTCGAAGAATGACTAATTTAGCCGCGAAAGAACACAAAGAACGCAATAGGAACTGAAAACAACCTGTTTTTTTCTTCTCAAAATCTTTGTGTTCCCTGCGTTCTTTTGCGGCTAATCAAATCGAAGGCACTTCCATCTTGAAGGGCGGGATGCGGGTGAAGACGCGCTCGCCATCCTCGACCTGGCCCAGGTAAGCGCCCTCGGCCACGCTGTCGGACGCGATGAGATGGTAGCTCTGGTAATGAAACTGCGTGCCCGGCGTCAGTCGCGGGCATTCGCCCACGACGCCGTCGCCCTCGATCACCAGCTTCGAGTTATCCGCGTTGGTGACGACCCACTTGCGGCCCTTGATCGTGACCACGCGCGGGCTGTCATTGTGGATCGTGATATGATAGACAAATCCGTAAGGCCGGTCCGGGGTGCCCTCCTCGTGCGGATTGTATTCCACACGATCAAGGCTCACCCAGAGCCCTGGCAATTCGCGGATGGGTTCACCTGGCACCCCCTTTAAATAAATGATTCGCTCCTCGCGGCAAAGAGAAACTTCGCCGGCATCGCTTCGAGCGGTGCCCGTCGTGCTGACGATCGCCGGCTCGGACAATAGCGGCGGGGCGGGCATCCAGGCCGATTTGAAGACGTTCACGACGCTGGGCGTCTACGGCGCGACGGCGGTGACCTGCGTCGTGGCGGAGCATCCGGGGCGCGTGCTCAACATCACGCCGATTCCTCCCGGGCGCGTGGCCGATCAAATCCGGCTCGTGCTCGAGGCCTTTCCGGTCGGCGCCATCAAGACCGGGATGCTCCACTCGGCGGAAATCATCGCCGCCGTGGAGGAAGCCATTCTGCCGGCGCTGGCGCAAGGCGTGCCGCTGGTGATCGATCCGGTGATGGTCGCCAGCAGCGGCAAGGTCCTGATGAGGAAGGACGCGATCCGCGCGCTGCGGAAATTCATTCCGCGGGCCACGCTCGTCACGCCGAACCGGGACGAAGCCGCGCTGCTCTGGGGCAAGCCGATCACGAATTTGAAGGCCCTCCGCCGGGCGGCCCTCGATCTGGCCGGGCGGGAGAAGTCTCGCCAGACCCATTTTTTGGTCAAGGGCGGTCATCTCAAAACCGGGCGGGCTATCGATGTGCTTGCCTTTCCGGATGGGCGCGCGCGCGAATTTGGCGCGAAACGCATTCCCGGCGTCGATCCGCACGGCACCGGCTGCACCTACTCGGCGGCCATCGCGGCGGGATTGGCCAAAGGTCTGACCGTGACGGAGGCGGTGGCCTTGGGAAAATGGTTCATCACGCGCGCGCTGCGAAGGCGGTTCGAAATAGGGCCTTACCAACTGCTGAATCATTTGCCCGAGTCGTAGCCGCCCACGCTCTGGAGCCGGTTCCATTTTCTCGTTCCCAAGTACTTGGGAACGCATTTGCCGAGGCCATTTCATGGCCGATCCCAACGCTATAAGACCGGTAGAGTTATACCAATTCTAAATTGAATTTAGTCTAAACAATCCGTCATCCTGAGCTTGTCGAAGGATCAGTTCGGAGGGGTTTTACCGAGGCGGAACTGATCCCTCGACAAGCTCGGGATGACCGAAAGCTAAAGACCAAATTCCATTGAGAAATGGTATTAGCGCGAAATAGAAATTCGCGGGGAACAGGAAACGTTCCCAAGTGCAACTTGGGAACGAGGGAATGCTCTCACGAGCGCGGCTACAGGGTTTGCCGCGAATTTTAACAAGAATGGACCAGCTTTCGACAAGCAAGGTGGGGCCTCTCTAAAAGAAAACCTTATAGTGCCGAAGTGAAGCAAAATCGCCCCAGCCTTGGGTTGCCCTTTAGGAACCATTTATTGTGGCAAAGTTTTCGACTTCGCTTCTCATTTGAAAGGAGTGCCAGATGCGTATAAAGGCCGTCAAACCCCCCCTGCCCTCGCAGGACAAGCGCTGGAAAATCATCGATGCGAAGATGCGCAAGCTCGGATACCAGTCGCATGCTCTCATTGAAACCCTCCATGCGGTCCAGGAATCGTTCGGTTTTTTGGAGGAAGAGGCCTTGAGCTGGGTCGCGAAATCGCTTCGCGTGCCGCCGAGCAAGGTTTACGGGGTGGCGACCTTTTACAATTTCTTCACGCTCAAACCCCAGGGCGCGCACACCTGCGTGGTTTGCCTGGGGACGGCCTGCTACGTCAAACACGCGGCCCGCATCCTCGACGCCATCGAGGTCTTCGCCAAGATCAAGCCGGGCGAGACGACGCCGGACAAGCAGTTGTCGCTGCTGACCGTCCGCTGCATCGGCGCGTGCGGCATCGCTCCGGCGGTTGTTTATGACGGCAACGTCGCCGGGCGGGTGACACCGGATCAGGCGATAGAAAAACTGAAAGGAAACCTCATCCATGCTACTTGAAGAACTCACCGCGATAGCGGAGAAGGAAAAGGCCGCGCGCAAGCAGATTCGCCTCCGCTGCTGCATGTCGGCGGGCTGTATGTCGTCGCAATCGGCGGAAATCAAGCAGGCCCTCGACAAGGCGGTGGCCGACCGGCAGTTGGGCGACCGGATCGAAGTGGTGCGGGTCGGCTGCATGGGACTGTGCGGGCAGGGACCGCTGGTCAGCGTCGACCCGGAAGGCGCGCTCTACGAACAGGTGACCCCGGAAAACGCGGGAACGATTGTCGAGGCGCTGGCCGGAGGCACCGCGCAGGCGCAACGGGGCGATCCGACGCGGCCGTTTTTTGCGCGGCAATTTCCGGTGGTGAGCAAGAACGGCGGACGGATCGATCCGGAGCGAATCGAGGCCTACATCGAGGCGGGAGGTTATAACGCGCTCCATCATGTTTTGAACGAGATGACGCCCCCGCAAGTGGTGGAGGCGATCACCCAAAGCGGTTTGCGGGGCCGCGGCGGGGCCGGTTTCCCCACCGGCCTGAAATGGGCGACGGTCGCGAAATCGAAGGGCGAGCGCAAATATGTCGTTTGCAACGGAGACGAGGGAGACCCGGGCGCTTTCATGGACCGGAGCGTGCTCGAAAGCGACCCCCATGCCGTGATCGAGGGAATGGCCATCGCGGGCTATGCGGTCGGCGCCAACCATGGCTATCTTTATGTCCGGGCCGAGTATCCGCTGGCCATCAGCCGGTTGCAGATTGCGATCCGGCAGGCCAAGCAACATGGTTTGCTGGGCGAAGGGCTGTTTGAATCGACCTTCAATTTCAACGTCGAGATTCGCATCGGCGCGGGCGCCTTCGTCTGCGGCGAAGAGACCGCCCTGATGGCCTCCATCGAGGGGCGGCGCGGCCAGCCGAGGCCCCGTCCGCCCTTCCCGGCGGAAAGCGGATTGTGGGGTTGCCCCACCCTGATCAACAACGTCGAAACCTTCGCGAATATCGTCCCGATCATCGACCGGGGAGCGGAGTGGTACGCCAGCCTGGGCACGGAAAAGAGCAAGGGGACCAAAGTCTTCGCCCTGACCGGGTCAACATCCGCAACAACGGGCTGATCGAGGTGCCGATGGGCATCACGATTCGCGAAATCGTCGAGGAACTCGGCGGCGGCAGCGCCCGACGGGACGCAGATCAAGGCGGTGCAGACGGGCGGGCCGTCGGGCGGCTGCATACCCGCGAAGCTCTTCGATACGCCGGTCGATTACGACTCGCTGATGAAGGTCGGCTCGATCATGGGGTCGGGCGGCATGGTCGTCATGGACGAGAGCACGAACATGGTCGATGTCGCCCGGTTCTACATGCAGTTCTGCATGGAGGAATCGTGCGGCAAATGCATCCCCTGCCGCGCCGGCACGGTGCAGATGTACAATTTGCTGAATAAAATTCTGGAACGCAAGGCGACGCTCAAGGATTTGGAATCGCTCGAAGAGCTTTGCGACATGGTCAAGAACACCAGCCTGTGCGGACTTGGCCAGACCGCTCCAAACCCCGTCATCAGCACCCTGCGCTATTTCCGCAACGAGTATCTCGCCCTGCTTCAACCGGAGTCCGGGCAGGAAAAAGCGTATGGCAATGGACACCTCACCGAGTCGGCGACGACCCGCTAACCCCAAACTCTTATGGCTGTAAAAACCCTGACAATCGACGGCAAGGCGGTCAGCGCCGAGGAAACGGACACGATTCTCCAAGCCGCGACGGACGCCGGCATCAAAATTCCAACGCTGTGCCATCTGGATGGCCTGGGCGACATCGGGGCCTGCCGCCTGTGCATCACCGAAGTGGCGGGCAGCAACAAGCTGCTTCCGGCTTGCGTCACCAAGGTCGCGGAGGGCATGGAAGTCAAAACGAATTCCGAAAGGATCCAGAAATACCGGGTGATGATCCTCGAGTTGCTCTTCGCCGAACGAAACCACGTCTGCGCGGTTTGCGTGGCGAACGGCCATTGCGATCTGCAAAGCCTCGCCGCGGAAACACGGAATGATGCATGTCCGTTTCCCCTACCAATATCCCAACGCCGCGGTCGATGCGTCCCACGACTGGTTTGTGATGGACCACAACCGCTGCATTTTGTGCACGCGATGCGTGAGGGTTTGCGATGAAGTCGAAGGGGCGCACACCAAGGACGTGATGGGGCGCGGCGCCAACTCGCGGATCATCACCGATCTCAATCGAACCCTGGGGAGATTCGGAAACCTGCACGAGCTGCAGCAAATGCGTGCAGGTCTGCCCGACGGGGGCCTTGTCGAACAAGGGCAAATCGGTCGCCGAGATGGTGAAGAAGCGCGACTTCCTGCCCTATCTCATTCAAACGCGGGAGGAAAGACTATGAGCAAAATACGCTTCGCGACGGTTTGGCTGGATGGCTGTTCCGGCTGTCACATGTCGTTCCTCGACATGGACGAGCGGCTGCTGGAAATCGTCAAGCATGTCGACTCGTCTACAGCCCGCTGGTCGATGCCAAGGAGTATCCCGAAAACGTGGATGTGGTCCTGATCGAAGGCGCGGTCAGCAGCGAGGAGGACCTGGAAAAGATCCTCAAGATCCGCAAGCGGTCCAAGCTGCTCGTTTGCCTCGGGGATTGCGCCGTGACGTCCAACGTTCCGGGCATGCGGAACCGCTTCAAGGTGGAGGACGTCGAGAATCGCGCCTACATCGAAAACGCGCAAAATAACCAGCAAATCCCGCGAGAGGTCATCCCCCGGCTGTTGCCGCACTCCCGGCCCGTGCACGAAATCGTGAAGGTCGACGTGTTCATCCCGGGATGCCCGCCGGAAGCCGACACGATTTTCTTTGTCCTTACCGAACTCGCTGGCGGGACGCATGCCCGATCTCACCGGGAAAACCCATTTTGGAGCGTAATCACCATGCCTAAAACCATTCTCATCGACCCCGTCACCCGCATCGAGGGGCATTCCAAGATCACGATCCATCTCAACGACGATGGTGAAGTGCAGGACGCGCAATTCCACGTCACCCAGTTCCGCGGATTCGAAAAATTCTGCGAAGGCCGCCCCTTCAGCGAAATGCCGGCGCTGACCGGACGCACCTGCGGCATTTGCCCGGTGAGCCATCTGATCGCTTCGGCGAAAGCTTGCGACGCGCTGCTCGCGGTCGAGATTCCGCCCACGGCGGCCAAGCTGCGCCGCATCATGAACCTGGCCCAGATCGTCCAGTCCCATGCGCTGAGTTTCTTCCATCTCTCCTCGCCCGACCTGCTTTTCGGCATGGATGCCGAACCGGAGAAACGGAACATCGTCGGCGTGGTCGAGACTGCATCCGGCTCTGGCCAAGGACGGCATTGCACTGCGCAAGTTCGGCCAGGAAATCATCGCCATGCTCGGCGGCAAGCGCATCCACCCGGCGTGGTTCGTGCCGGGCGGCGTGAGCGATCCGCTGGATTCCAAAATGCGGGACCAGATGCTGGCGGCGATCCCGGACGCGCTCGCCATCGGCCAGCGGACCCTGACTTGGTTCAAGGAAGTTTTGGAACAGTTCCGCGACGAAATCCGCACCTTCGGCAATTTCCCCAGCATGTTCATGGGGCTCGTCACGCCGCAGGAACACGGCGAACACAACGCGCTGCTGGATCATTACGACGGCAAGCTCCGCTTCGTGGATGCGTCCGGGAACATCGTTGTGGATCAAATCGACCCGGCGAAATATAACGACTACATCGCGGAATCGGTGGAACCGTTCAGTTATCTCAAGTCGCCCTATTTTAAATCCGCGGGCTATCCCGGCGGCATTTATCGCGTGGGGCCGCTGGCGCGGCTCAACATCATCGACCGGTGCGGCACGCCGCTGGCGGACAAGGAGTGGACCGAGTTCCGGGCGCTGCGGCGCGGCGTGATCCTGAGTTCCTTCCATCAGCACTATGCGCGCCTGATCGAAATTCTCTACGGGATCGAACGGATCGAGCAGCTTTTGAACGAGCCCGACATTCTCGACAAAAACGTCCGCGCCATCGCCAGGCCGAGCCGGTTTGAAGGCATCGGCGTGTCCGAAGCGCCGCGCGGCACCCTGATGCATCATTACAAAATCGATGAGAACGGTCTGATCACCTGGGTGAACATGATCATCGCGACGGGGCACAACAACCTGGCGATGAACCAGAGCGTGAAGCAGGTGGCGCAGCATTATGTGAAGGCCAATCGCCTTCAGGAAGGCATGCTCAACCGGGTCGAGGCGGTGATTCGCAGTTACGACCCCTGCCTGAGCTGCTCGACCCATGCCCTGGGCAAAATGCCGCTCCACATCCAATTGCTCGGAACGGAAGGCAATGTCCTGGACGAGGTCAGGAGATAATGAAATGCCGCGGGCTTGTCATCGGCTACGGCAATCCCCTTCGCGGCGATGACGGCCTTGGCTGGGAAGTCGCCGGACGCCTTGCCGCGAGCCAGGCGGATGAATCGGTGGCGATCATGGCCGTGCACCAGTTGACGCCGGAACTGGCCGAGCCGGTCAGCCGCGCCGACACGGTGATTTTCGTCGATGCCTCTTACGAAGGCCAACCCGGAACGTGGAGATGGGACGAAGTCGAGCCGGGCCCCGCGGCCGCGGACCCGCTTGGACATCACTTCAGCATTCCCGGCCTGCTCGCCTATGCGCGGGCCGTTTTCCATGCCAACCCCCGGGCGTTTGTCATTTCCGTCGCCGCCGAATCCTTCGAGTGCCGGGATCACCTTTCCCCGTCCGTCCTAGCGGTGCTTCCGGAAATTGTCCGGTTCATTCGCGACAAGGCGAGCCTTCCCAATCCCGAGGTGACTTATGCATGAATATTCGATTGTCGATTCCATTGTCACATCCATGCTGGATGCGATCAAAAAGCAAAACGCGACCCGGGTCGTCTCGGTCCGATTCAAACGCGGCAGCGCGTTTTCGGAGGAAGCTTTTCATCAGGCCTATAAAGCCCTGACCGTTGGCACCCTTCTGGAGAAAGCGCCCGTCGAGATCGAGACGATCAACCTCGATTTCAACTGCGCCTGCGGCCACAGCCAGGTCATCACCAGCGACGATCTGATGGGCCACATGTTTGTTTGTCCGAAATGCGGAGCCACCCGGGAAATTGACGAAGCTCATGACCTTGAGCTTGTTGAACTGGTCGCCCAAAAATGAAATGTAGCGGCGGTCTACGACCGTCGCATTTTAAATTCCGTCATCCTGAGCTTGTCGAAGGATCAGTTCCGTTGGTAACCGGCGCTGGGACAGCGGCGGTGCCTTTTTCGAGTGGCCCGGACTACTTCGTTGTCCGGGCGGCGAAGCCGCAGGAAGCGACGATCCGCGTGTCTGCCCCCTTTTTCGCTCCCGAAAAGCAGCGGGCCAAAAGCGTGAAAGAAGGGTGTTTTGAGAGCCATCACTGAGCAGAGCAGACGGCGTTCCATTTGCAACCATCGCCGCTTAAAGCTCGCTTATCTTGATGCCATTCGTACCTGTCCTTTTTCCCTTTTTTCTCTCCCTTTTTTCTCTTGCCCTTGAGATTCGCCTTGCCTTTTCTTGATGCAACAGGCAAGGAATAGCAAGAGTGGCCTTGTTTCACGTATTTGAACCCGCTCTTCCAGCGGTAAAGATGCCTGCTCCCTCCTCTACGCATGGAAACCTGCGCCTCCTTTTTCCGCATGAAAATTCAGGTGGTTCAGCACTTTCCAAGGTTTGAAAATGAATTCATTCACCTCCGCCCGTCTCAGCCGGGCTGAATTCCTGAAGCTAGTCGGCGCCACTTCTGCCTATTTGTGGGTTGACCCTTACGCCTATTCGCAAAGCGGGCAAACGCCCTCCAGCGACCTGATTTTTCTTGAGGCCGAACAATTTGCCGATCTCGGTGGCTGGGATGTCGATCAACAATCCTTGGAGCAAATGGGATCGCCCTATCTCCTTGCCCATGGACTGGGAGTTCCAGTCAAAAACGCGTCCACCACCATCAAAGGCGCTTCACCAGGCGCCTATCGCGTCTGGGTGCGAACCCGGGATTGGGTTGCCCCTTGGAACGTCCCCGGCGCTCCGGGCAAATTTCAAGTCCTGATCAATGACCAGCCGCTTCCCGTCATCTTTGGGGCCGAGGGCGCGGATTGGCATTGGCAGGATGGAGGAGTCGTCGAACTCGGCCCCGAGGTTAAGGTTGCCTTGCATGATCTCACCGGATTCGAAGGGCGCTGCGATGCGATCCTCTTCGCGAAGGACGGCAACTTCAAGCCGCCCCACGAGTTGGCCGAGTTAACTCTCTTTCGTCGCGCCGCCCTCGGGCTTGCCCCCGAACCGGAGGACGGCGGCGATTTTGACCTCGTCGTGATCGGAGGCGGCATCGCGGGAACAAGCGCCGCGCTTTCCGCCGCGCGCCTTGGTTTGAAAGTCGCCCTCGTTCAGGATCGTCCCGTCCTCGGCGGCAATGGCAGTTCGGAGGTTCGCGTCTGGCCCGAGGGCCTCACACGGCAGCAGCCCTATCCTCACATTGGTGAAATCGTCGATGAAATCGCGCCAACAAGCCCGGCTCATCGAGGCAACGCCGGTCAAGCGGCGAATTATCAGGACGCCCGCAAGCTCAACGTCGTCCGCGCCGATCCGCGCGTTACCCTGCTCATCGAACAGCGGGTTTTTGCCGTCGAGACGCGCGAAGGGCGTGTCGTCGCCGTGGTGGCGCAACACATCATCTCGGCGCGACGTGTCCGGCTCAGGGCCAAGTTCTTCGCCGATTGCACGGGCGACGCCACCGTCGGGTTTCTTGCCGGCGCGGATTACGAAATGACCCGTGAAAAGCACCAGGGCATGAGCAACCTGTGGAACGTGCTCGACGCGGCGGATCCCAAACAGGTACTGGAGTGCGAGTGCAAAGACAAGACCGCCCTTACACAGTTCTGCGCGTCGGGCAAAGTCGCCGCCCCCTTCCCCCGCTGCCCCTGGGCGATTGACCTGAGCGACAAGCCCTTTCCCGGGCGGCCCAAGAATAAATTGTCCAACCCCAAGGATCTCAGTCAACTCGGCGGCTGGTTCTGGGAAAGCGGCTTCGACCGGGATCCCATTGCCGATGTGGAGCGAATTCGCGATCTCAACCTCCGCGCCATGTACGGCGCGTGGGATACCCTCAAAAACATCGACCATCTCTATCCCAACCACCGTATCGGCTGGGCCGCTTTCATTGCCGGTAAACGCGAATCGCGCCGACTCCTCGGCGATGTCATTCTTGGCGCGGAGGATTTCACTTCGAACCGCGCATTTCCCGACGGCTGCTTCCCCTGCTCCTGGCATATTGACCTTCATTCTCCGGCCAGGGCCTATCAAAAAGGCAATGAGGGCAACGAATTTATCTCTACCTATACGGCGGGGAAAAAATACGAATACAAGGGGCCCTACTGGGCGCCCTATCGCTGTCTGTACAGCCGCAACATCACCAACCTCTTTATGGCGGGGCGGGACATCAGCGTGACCCATGAGGGTCTTGGCCCGGTCCGCGTCATGAAAACCTGCGGGATGATGGGTGAAATTGTCGGCAAGGCGGCCGCGATTTGCGTCGGCCAAAAAACCTCGCCCCGCGGCGTCTATGAAAACCATCTCGACCGGCTCAAGGAACTCATGTCCCAACCCGGCGCGACTCGGCTGGCCTAAACTCGCGCGGGACACACACGGAAAGTTCGGAGCGTGGTTTAGGTTGACGGCTATCGAGCAGACATCTGCGAGGAACTGCGGCTAGGAAATGGGAGCTGGCATAATTAGCGATTCGAATTTCAAACATCCACCAAATCAAAGCGCCAGCGTTTACCGAGCACAAGGGCGGCCGTTTTCAAAGTGCCGAGGGTGATCGAAGGATTGGCTGGATCCAGAATACGGTTAACGGCGGCCCGGCTGGTGTGCATTCTTTTGGCCAGTGCCGACACCGTCACCTTCTTTTCCTTCATCGCCGATTGCAATTTCCACGCGAGAATTTCTTTTTCCGCCTGGGCGACGACCTTGCCGTAAATACCCTCTTCCTTGAGGAAGCCGTCAAAACTGCCTCCGTGCCGGGAATTAATCTTCTTTGCTTTGTTCATAGTCGCGTCTCCTTTTCTCCGCCAGAAAAAGGGCCACCCTTATTTATACCATTTCTCAATAAAATTTATTCTTTACCCTTCCGTCATCCCGAGCTTGTCGAGGGATCAGTTCCGCCTCGGTAAAACCCCTCCGAACTGATCCTTCGACAAGCTCAGGATGACCGATTGTTTAGACCAAAATCAATTTGGAATTGGTATTATACACGAAGAACCGCCGCTGGGACAGCGGCGGCTACCGACTGCACCGTCGTCCGGAGGTCGACGGCTACCAAGGATCGCTTCCTGCGCGCTACGCGCACCCGGACAACACGGCACGCCTGTCGTTGCCAGGCGACCCGACGCAATAGCATCATTAACGCCAAGAAGTGGTCTTCACCCCGGTCGTAGAGCGCTGGAACGAGTCCATGCCCTCCCGCGGGCTGTGCGCAAGACGAGCGGGCTGGCATCTGTCATCGACCGCCGCTACAATGACAGCCATGCGCATTCTGGCCATCGATTACGGCAGCCGGCGAATCGGCCTCGCGCTGAGCGATCCGACCGGCACGCTGGCGCGTCCGCTCCCGTTTATGCCCGCGAAGGCCGATGCCCAACTCGCGCGCGAAATCGCCGAGCTGGCCAGGAAAGAGGAAGCCCGCCTGATTCTGCTGGGCCTGCCGCGCCACATGAACGGTTCGCTCGGAGAAGCGGCCGCCCAAGTGCGGGCCTTCGCCGCCCTGCTCGGCCAGGCCACGCCGGTCCCCATTCAATTGATCGACGAGCGCCTTTCCACCGTGCAGGCCGCGCGCCAATTGCAGGAGGCGGGCAAAAACTCCCGCCAGCAGCGGGGCCGGATCGACAGCGAAGCCGCCGCCGTTTTGCTCCAGGGTTACCTCGACAGCCAGACCCCGTTTTCTTTTTTGCCGCCGGACGCATGACCTCGCCGCCCACGTCACGTGAATTGCGCAAACGCGGTCCTCACCGTTTCGATCCGGCGTTGCAGGGCCACAGGCTGACCATCGCCTACCGGGGCACCGGTTTTTCGGGCTGGCAACGGCAAACCGGCAAACGCACGGTACAGGAATGCATCGAAGCCGCGCTGGAAAAAATCTGGGGCGAAAAAATCAGCCTGCAAGGCTCGGGCCGGACCGACACCGGCGTCCACGCGCTCGGCCAGGTCGCCTCCTTCAACGCGCGGCGTCTCCACGCCGAGGCGGTTTTGCGGCGCGCGCTCAACGCGAACCTCGACCGCGATGTCCGCATCGTGAAATGCCGCCTCGTCCCGCCCTCCTTTCACGCCCGCTTCGACGCGATGGGAAAGACCTACCGCTACCTGATCTGGAACCAACTCGTTCAGGACCCGTTCACACTCGACACCCACTGGCACGTGCCGCGCCCGCTCGACCTGCCCGCCATGCGCCGGGCCGCGCGGCTGCTCCTGGGCCGGCACGATTTCGCCTCGTTCACGAGCAACCCCGGCTATGAACGGGAGTCAACCGTGCGCGTCATGAAGCGCGTTTCGGTCGCGCGAGACGGGGCGGCGCTGGTGTTCCACTTCACCGCCGACGGTTTTCTCTACCGCATGGTGCGAAACCTGGTCGGCGCGCTGGCGAAGGTCGGCCTGGGCAAGATCACCGTGGACGATTTCGGGACGATCCTGCGCGCCCGGTCCCGTTCCGAGGCGCCCGCGACGGCGCCCGCCTGCGGCCTGTATCTGATGAACGTGACGTATCCGCCGAAGAGGACCTATGGGACGGATGGGACTCATAGGACGACTAGCCCGGCGGTTGAAGGCCCATCCGTCTTATGAGTCCGATGAGTCCTATTCCCCACCACTTGCACATCGTCCTGCTCGAACCGGAGATTCCGCCGAACACGGGGACGATTGCCCGCTTCTGCGCCGCCACGCATACGGTCCTCCACCTGGTTGAGCCTCTCGGGTTCAAGCTGGACGACCGCGCCCTGAAGCGCGCCGGGATGGATTATTGGCGGCATGTCGCCTGGCACACATGGCCCAATTGGGCCTCCTTGCGCGTTGCGCATCCCCGGGCGCGGTTTCATTTTCTGACGACGAAAGCGGCCCGTCCCTACACGGAAGCGCGTTTCGAGCCGGATGATTTCCTGGTTTTCGGGCGCGAGACCCGGGGCCTGCCCGAATCGCTGCTCAGGGAAAACGCCGGGGCCTGCCTGACCATCCCGATGTCCAATCCCAACGTGCGGAGCCTGAATCTGGCCACGGCAGCCGCCATTGTTCTTTTTGAGGCGTTGCGGCAGGTTCGGGCGGGGTAGGGACGTGAATTCCCGCGCGAAAGCGCAAAAGATATTCAGGGCCCCTGACTGGAAAAGGCCGGGAGGCCAATCCGTTCGCGTCCCACGAAAGAATCGGACGGCAGGGGGCTGCCGTCCCTACCCTACTGCGTCATTCCGCCCAACTGGCCGGTCGTTTCCCATGATTCGGGCTTGTTCCAAGGGACGGAGGAAACGGGCTGTCCATTCGCATCCGTATTTACAGCGGCGGGAACAGTCGCCGAACCGGAGCAGCCCGCCTGGATCAGAACCAAGGGGACGAGAAGGAGGATTGAGCGAAGGCGGGTCATGCTTGGAAGTTGTCCGAAAAATAGGAGCAGGTCACGCCGAAAGATTTTTCGGACACTCTCCTAATTAAGCACGGAGTCGCCGATTTCAATATCGCCTTTTACGTCGGGCAAAATTTCAGCCACGGCGTCATTGGGATCCACTTTGGTCACTCGTACCTTGCCCAGGAAGGTGCGTCCGCGATAGACGATTAATTCTCCGTTGGGCACGACGCCGTTGGAGATGCCGACGTCCAGAATGACAAAATTCCAGGCGTGATCGACGAAGGTGACCTTGCCGCTGATGCCGGGAGGCTGCGTGCCGGTCTTGGACCGCTTGAGGGCGTCTTGGAGATCGGCGACCTGAGTTTTGGACGACTGCACTTGGTCCTGCAAAATCTTTTGTTCGGCCTGCGCCGCGGCAAGGTCCGCCTCGGCCTTGGCCTTGTCGGCTTTGTACTGCTCGGGTGTCTCGTTGCCGAGCGTTGCCTGGATCGCGGCCAAGGCATCCTGGGCGGTCTTGGCGGCATCGTTGGCCGTTTTCACAGCGGCAGTGGCGTCGCTCGCCGATTTCTGGGCGGCGGTCAGTTGCGTATTCAAATCATCGATCTTCGACGTGGCTGCCGTGAGCTTCGAATCCGAGTCGGCCTTGGCGGCGGTTAGCTCCGTGTACGCCGCCTTGTCTTTCACGATCGTCTGGTCATCCACCGCTTTAGCTTGCTGCGTCTGAGCGAGGTTCGTCTTCGTATCCTTGTACTTGAAGACCAGCGCGAGTCCCGCTCCAACGTCAACGATTCCACCGACGAGTGCAACCCAAAGTAAGATTTTTCCAAGTTGTGACATGTGATAAGTTGGCTAGGTCGTTGACTTAAAACGATTCATAGAAATCTCATAAATGGCAACCGTATGTCAATTCATTCTTACGCACGAATGATGGAAATGACAGTTTTCGTTGTCAAAGCAACAACTTCCGTTAATTAATTTCTTTATTTCCACCGGGCAGAGCGATGCACCCGCTCCAGTTCATCCAGAAACGAGGTTCCCTCCATTTCGAGTTCCTTGCGAAGCCACGAAGGGGAAGCCGTTGCCGCGCCCAGGGATTCCACCGTCAGTTTTTCCGCCTCGTCCGCCGTGATGACCAGGATGTCTTTCGCCACCCCCGATGCCGCCACCAGGCGTTCGATGATGCTGTCCGCCGTTTGATCCGCGGTGGCATAACTCACCACCATATCCGCGGGCTTGCGTTCGCCGGAAGGAACGGCGGTTCCCAGTTTGCCATCCAGCACGACCGTCACGCGCCAGTCGGTCGTGTCGTGGAGATGCCTCAACAGGTCGATCAGCGCCTTGCGGGCGGCGGCGCGGTTCTGGTCGTGGAGTTTCCTCAAGTCGGGCCATGCGAAAATCACGCTATGGCCGTCGATGACCATGTAGTGCGCGCTCATGGCGGGAAATGTGAGCGGACCTCAATGGTGTCACCCCTCGGAAGGAACCCTCGGCGATTCGGTGGGAGTTGTCGGCTTCTCAACCGCGTCGGGTTTCTCCGCGACGGCAGGCTTTTCCGCGACCACGGGCTTTTCCGCGACGGCGGTTTTTTCCGCGACGGCGGGCTTTTCCGCGACCACGTGCTTTTCCGCGACCACGGGCTTTTCCACGACGGCGGGCTTATCCACGACGGCGTGCTTTTCCACGACCACGGGCTTTTCCGCGACGGCGGGCTTTTCCGCGATGGCGTGCTTTTCCGCGACGGCGTGCTTTTCCGCGATGGCGGGCTTTTCCGCGATGGCGGGCTTTTCCGCGACCACGGGCTTTTCCGCGACCACGGGCTTTTCCGCGATGGCGGGCTTTTCCGCGATGGCGGGCTTTTCCGCGACCACGGGCTTTTCCGCGACGGCGGGCTTTTCCGCGATGGCGGGCTTTTCCGCGACCACGGGCTTTTCCGCGACGGGCGCCGGTTTGGCGACTGCCACGGCCTTTTCGGCCTGAGATGCCGGCGGTCTGGCGGAGGCTTCCGGTTTCTCGGCGGGCTTTTTGGCCGGAGTTGGTTTGGCTGCGGCCGCGGGTTTGGCGGCGGCGGCGGTGGTTTTGCTGGCAACCTTCTTCCTCTTTTGATAATCGAGGCGGCGGCGGCGTTTCTGAACTTTATTCGACTGTTGTCCCATAAGAGAAGAGACTTGTTGCGGGAAATGCCCTCCGAGTCAAGCTTGCTCCTGAGACAGGCGACGCCGATTTTATGATTCCTTCACAAAATTACTGCATCGGCGTCATTGCCGACACGCACGACCGATGGATTCCCCGGGTCGCGGAACTCTTCCGGGACGTCAATGAAATCTGGCACCTGGGCGACGTTTGCAACGTACCGATCCTCGATGAACTGCGCGCGATCAACTCCAAACTCACGGTGGTTTTGGGCAATAACGACTTCAGCCTCGATTTGCCGGCCAGCCTCGATCTGGAGCGCGGCGGGGAACGTTTCCACCTGGTCCATATCCTGCCCCGGCGGATGCCGCCCGATAGCGACTGGCTCCTTTTCGGTCACACCCATCGTCCCGCGGATGAGATGCATCACGGCGTCCATTTGTTCAATCCCGGTTCGGCCGGCCGGGGCAACAAAGGGGCGCCGGTCAGCGTGGGCTTTCTCACGCGTGAAAAAGGCGGGAAGTTTCGCGCCAGTGTCGCGCTGCTTTAGAACTCATACCAATTCCAAATTGATTTTGGTCTAAACAATCGGTCATCCTGAGCTTGTCGAAGGATCAGTTCGGAGGGGTTTTACCGAGGCGGAACTGATCCCTCGACAAGCTCGGGATGACGGAAGGGTAAAGAATAAATTTTATTGAGAAATGGTATCATTGCAAAAGTAGCCATGGGTCGCGTTGCATTTCCTTGAAGCGCCTGGCAAGGCGCGAGGAGGGAGCATACCCGAAGGTCTGTGACCGACGAGCAACGCCGCCAGGCGTTTCAAGGAAAGCAACCCGAAGGGCCGGGGTTCTTTGGCCTTCTGGCTTCGTCGCTCGCTCGTCACGTAGCTACGGCTATGCTCCTCACTCGACTCCTTGCCAGAAGGCCAAAGCCCTCCCGGCGCGGCCCATGTCTACTTTTGCAATAAGTTCTAGACCTTCTTCAATTGCCGCGCATCGAGTTGTGGCAGACGCGGCTCATCCCCCGTGCCCGACCCTGTTTTGTTTTCCTTCCGGTCAGGGTCAGGCCGGAGGCTGACCCTCCGGAAATCCAGTCAGCGCGGGCCAGAGGCGTTCCAGCGTGACGAGATTACGGGCCGCCAGCCGCTCCCTGTCCGGCTCAGGACCCGCGGGATGGTCGAGCCATCCGGCCAGCTTCTGGAAAGCCGTTTGGTAAACGGGACGCGACCAGCCGCCGCAGAGATCACCGCCGATGACCTCCACTTTTTCACGCAAGGTCCGCAGGGCCCAGACGATGTCGTCGCAGGTAAAGCGTCCGTTTTCCGAGTTCGTGACGGCCTCGCCGCTGACAAGACAATCGAGGTCGATGGTGACGTAGATTTTGTGTCCGTGACGGCCCTCGACCCATTCAAGAAACTGGGTTTTCCACGTTTTCGGCGTCAGCGGATTGAGATAGAGGGCGTAATGGACGTCTTCGCGCCGCCAGGGATAAACGAGGAGCCGGTGCGTCCGGGCCGCACGCCGATTTCCGAGAAGCCGCCACGGGAAGCCGCATTCGAAGTTGCCGCAGCCCCAGACGCCGATGCTTTCGACGCGGGGATTTTCGAGCGCGCGATTGATCCAGCCGCCCCACGACCACCGGGGCGGGCGAAGGTCCCAGTCGGGATGATTGTCAAAACAGAGGATCGTAAACGGTTCCTGAAATTGGCGCGTCCAGACCGCGGTCAAGTGATGGAAATCGCCGGAACCGAAAAGCGTGTAGGGACGGAAATCGGCGGCGTGCTTCGCGGCGAAGGCCTCGATCCGCCAGGCGGAGGTGATCAGGCGAAGCGCCTTCGCTTCCTCGCGCACGTCGATCACCGGCAGGCCGGGCCGTCGCTCCCCGGGGATGAAATCCCAGGCGTCGTCCGTTCGGAAAAAGGTTTGGTTGGCGGGGATCCTCATCTCACGCTGGCTCACGCCAATTCATGCGCATTGGCGAACCGCTTGATGATCGGATCGTAGCGAGTGGGTTCCATGAGCGGCAGGACACGGTGAAAGAGAGGATTGAGCCAGCTTCGCGTGGTTCGGACGTAGAGGTCGAGCGGGGACAGCTTCTGCCGGAGATGGAGTTTCGGATCGTAATTGAGCGGAGCGCTGTAGTAGGTGTGATAGCCGTTGTCGATCGCCCAGGAAAAGATATCCCGGCGGCTGACGAAATAGAGGTGGTAGTCGAGCGCCATCGTGTAATCGAAGCCGACGTAGTTGTCGCGCAGGACGCCCTTGTGCGCGATGCAGGAATTGAAGGCGACCATCCGGCCCTCCTGCCGCCAGACGAGAAAGATCGATTTGTCCGCCATGTTCTGCCCGAGAGCGGTGAAGTAGGGCTTGGTCAGCACCTCGAACTTGAGCTTCGATTTTCGCACAACCTGCTCGTAGAGGGGAAACGCTTCGTCGATGAAAGGCGTGATATCCCGGATCACTTCCATCGTGATGGGAAGACCCGTGGCGGCCTTGCGAAACTTCCTGCGCAAATCTTTTCGCATCTTGGCGCTGAGGGCGGTCTCCAAATAGTGATCGAAGCTATTGTAATTCAATTCGAGCATCGTCGCCGGCATGCTTGAGATGCGTCTGAAGCTGAATCCGCTCAGTTTTTCGAGCTTCGGGCGATGGGCCTTCGGGAAATCCTTGAAGACGATTAGCTCGGTCCCGAGTTCTCGCGCCACGCGGGGAAGAGCCTCGCCCAAAGCGCGAACCACCCATAGCTCGTCGAGGGCCCCGCTGCCCTGCGAGAGATGCCCTTCCCCGGCGGAACAGCCGACCATCAGGATGCGAAACTTCATCAAGGAAGGGAACCTGCCCCGTATCTTCTCGATCGTCCGCGTGACAAAGTCGGGCATGCCCACGATAATGTCCTGGTTGACAATGAAGAAGGGCTGAATGGCGCGCGTCGCGTCGGCCGAATCCTTGAGCAGCAGATAGTAATGCGAGAATTGATCCCGCAACGCATCATGCGTCAGCTCGTAATAGCGGTGGTCGGCGGCCGCATTTCCGAGACCCGCCTCCCAAATCGCGGCATCCTTCGGCGGAACCTTCTCGGCCACCACCGCCCGCCCAAAAGAGGTCTCGACGGAAATAATTTGGGAGGCCGGTTCGCCCGCCTTCCGCGGGGCGGCATCGAATTGAAGCCCCATCCCCGCGTAGCTCGCGGAGGAGGGGTGGCAGACATCCTTGCGCATAGTCAAAAATAAAGAGTAGGTTGAGTCAAAAGGATGAAGTTAGTCGGGCGGAAAATAATTCCGGCGACAACGCACTTGGGACGTAACTGACTCGGAAAGCCTACCAATCACCCCGTCCAATGCAAGCATCGAGGCGGAAGCGTCTTCGATGGAACCTATAACTCGTCCCGCACCGCGCCCGGCAACGCCCGCGGACCGGCCCCGCCAAGGCGCGCGTCGACGGCCTCCAGCCGCCGGATGAGATCGAGCACCTCGGCGCGGGAATAAGGGCCGCCCGCCGCCGCGCAGAAATGGGTCCGGCAGCCGAAGGGGCGATCCTGATAGATCATGCAGGCCCCGTTTTCGCGCAGCATCGGACACGCGCCGTCGTCGCGCCCGGGCACCTCCCTTCTCCCGGAAGCGCGCAACGCCCGCGCGGCCAGCACCGCCTCGCCCCGCGTGAGCAGCGGCGTGCGCCCGGTGAGCTTGAAATGGCAGCACTCGGTGCGGCGGATGCACGCGCGCTCGACGGGTCGGCTCTCCAGTTCCCGGTAGACGGCCCGGACTTCCTCCAACGCCTCGCGCCGAAGCGTCCCGGCTTTGTCCGGCGTTCGGGAAATTTTTTTCGATTTCATTTTATTCGCGGCCATCCCGGGCTTGCGCCCGCCGCCGGTTCCGAAGATTAGTTAGCCGCAAAAGAACGCGGAGAACACAAAGATGTTGAGGGCCTGTTCAGACTTTTTGAGTTGTTTGCGTTCTTACGCGGCTCAGCCGATTTACCTTCGACGACTGCCGTCCGCGGGGCCTCCGGATGCCGGTTCAACGAGTGGATTGCCGCTTGACGTCCCCGCCGCGAATCCGTATGCACCTTCCAGTTCTTTGAAAGCCGCCATGCGCCAACCCGCATGGCCAACCCGCAAGAAAGTGCCCCGGACAAAATCCGGGGAGAATAGGGAAACAGGTGTGAATCCTGTGCGGTAGCGCCGCTGTAACGGGCGACGAAAGCTCCATGAAGCCACTGCGCGAAGGCGCGCGGTAAGGCGGAGCGAGTAGGACGACCCCGAAGTCAGAAGACCTGCTTTCTTGCGCTCATCAAGCCCCGGACCTTGTGGCCCGGGCGACTGTCCCGCCACGGACAGGATGGGAGTGGAGTCTCTTCGGTGCTTTTTGTTCGTGCCGTCCTGCCTTCGTCTCCTCCCCCGCGGAAGAGCGAGGGCTTTTTTGTGCCCGCGTTCTTCCGGTTTGGGGAAAAAAGAAAAGCGCGGCCTTGGCGGGCCGCATTGCCAACAGAAAGCAGGTCACCATGCAGATCATTCAGCCGCTCCACCGGAAGGGACTTCGTCGCCTTTTCATCCTCAACATCATCGCGCCTTTGGCCTTGGGAATCGCCTGGGCCGATCCGAATCAAACATCGCCCCCGACCACCGCCGCGGCCCAGCCGGCGGGCACGGCCAAAGCCGCCCAGGCAAAAACCGCCGCCGCGTCCACGGCGAGCGCGGCCAAGCCGCAACCGGCCGTCACGCAACTGCCCGCCATTGTCGTCACGGCGGCGACGCGCAACCCGCAGCCGGTCGCCACGACCGCGACGACCTCGACCGTCCTGACGCACGAAAATCTGGACGACAACAAGTACGCCTCCGTGCCCGATGCGTTGCAATCGGTGCCGGGCCTGTCCGTGGTCACGGGCGGGATGCCGGGCGGCCTGACCTCGGTCTTTATCCATGGCATGGAAAGCCGCCAAACGCTCGTCACGATCGACGGGCGGCGGCAGGACATAGGCATAGACGGCGCGGACGACAATCTCGCCAACCTGACGCTCGATAATGTCGACCAAATCGAAATCGTCCGCACTCCCGTCTCCTCGGCGCAGGGCGGCAGCGCCATGGGCGGCGTGATCAATCTGGTCACGCTTACTGGAAAAGGCATGGCCACGCCGCAAAGCTCCGTTTCTGAAGAGATGGGCTCGTACAACACCTTCCGGGAAAACGCGCAATCTCGCGGAGCGGCCGGGAATTTCGATTACGCGGTTTCGGCTTCGCGCCAGGATTCGATCTACCCGGCTCTGAGCCCCGGTGATCCCGCCGCCGGCTTTCCCGGCTTCGCGGGACAGGCTGATCAGTATCGGAACACCAGCTACAGGGGTAATTTCGGCTGCCAGATTACACCGGACATCTATCTCGATCTTCACACCGCCTATGGCAACGCCTACACCAGTTCGCCCGGGCCGTTCCTTATGCCGAACCCCACGGCCAGTTCGCTGCTCGAGGATTGGCGCCTTTCTCCCGAGGTGGCCGCCAAGGTGACCGATTTCTATAAGACCAAGCTTTTCTACACCCACGACCAGTTGCGCCAGGTTTACAATGATCCCTACGGTTTTGCTCTCTATGGCGGACAAGGATGGCTTACCCGCACCCAGATCAATACCGAATCCGTCGATTGGCAAAACGACTTTCAGATCGCGGACAATTGGTCGATCACGGCAGGGGTGCAGAGCGACTGCCATAACTTCCATCAAAACGATGGCGGCATCGGCTTGATCACGTTCCAAGGCGATCAAAGCAACATCGGCGGCTATATTTCGAGTCAATGGCAGCCCTTGGCGGGACTCAACATCCTCAATTCCGTCCGTTACGATGACTACTCGCAATTTGGGGGCGCCTTCACCTGGCGGCAGGGTGCGTCCTATTGCGTGGCTCCAACGCAAACGACGATTCACGCCTCCGTCTCGCGGGCCTTCACGCCGCCCACCTTGCAAGACACGGTGTATTCTTTCCCTCCCTTCTTCCCCAACCCCAATCTCACGCCCGAAACCGACCTCGGCTGGGAAGCGGGAGTAGAGCAGCCCCTCTGGGATGGCCGGATCACGACGAGCGCAACCTATTTCAACAACGATGTGCACAACTCCATCCAACCCGTCGGCTTTACCCTGGAGAATGTCAGCCAGGTGACCACCGACGGTGCGGAGGCGGGGGTGACCGTCAAGCCCTGCTCAACCGTGACGGCAAATGTCAATTACACCTATCTGAACGCCGTCAATGACACAGCCCAGACGCGGTTGGTGCGTCGTCCGCGCAACAACCTCCAGTTCACGACCACATGGAAACCCATCGCTCCCCTCACCTTCAGCCTCGGTGGAAACTGGGTCGCGGGACAGCAGGACCTGATCTTTAATCCGCTCACTTTCGCCAGCACGCAGACGGAAGTGCCCGATTACTTCGTCCTGCGCGCCGGCGCGATCTGCCAGATTAACGATCACGTCAGCATTTGGATTCGAGGGGAAAACCTGACCGACCGCAATTACCAGGCCGTTTATGGCTATTACTCGCCCCGCATGGCCGGTTACGGCGGCATCAAGGTGTCATTTTGAACGCCTCGGCTTGAGCTTTAGCCCGCGGGCCTTAGCTTGGCAGGGAACACGCCGAGGCGCCATGATCGTTCAACTCTTCCTTCGCTACGTATGCCGCCCGCTCGTCTGGCTCCGCTATCGCGTCCGGATCGAGGGGCTCGATCGCCTGCGGGAATTGCGCGGACCGGTCCTCGTTTTGCCGAACCATCCCGGTCACATCGATCCGGTTCTGGTCATGACGCAACTCGGCGCCGAGATTCCCCTGCGCCCGCTGGTGGTCAGCTTCATGTACCGCCCCCTCTTTTTGAATCCGCTGATGAGATTCATCAACGCGCTCGAAGTTCCCGATCTCGTCCAGCACAGCGCCAGCGCGCGCGAGCAGGTCGAGCCGCTCATCCAGCGCGTCGTGGAGGGCCTCGACCGGGGCGAAAAGTTTCTCATCTATCCCTCCGGCAAGCTCGAGCGCAACGGACTCGAACAGATCGGCTCGACCCGCGCGGCGCCCGACATCCTCGCCCAGCGCCCCGACACGACCGTCGTGCTTGTCCGCACCGTCGGCGTCTGGGGCAGCATGACCACCTTCGCGCCGACGGGCAAGGAGCCCATCCTCGCGGAAGGATTTGTCCGCGCCCTCGGCATTCTCGCGGCGAATTTGATTTTCTTCACCCCGCGGCGCCGGATCAAGATGACGATTGAGGTTATCGATCCAAACAAATTAAAGAAATTGCCCGGTTTGAGCCGTGAAAAACTCAATCCCGTGCTTGAAGAATGGTACAACCGCGAGCTTTCGACCGAGCCGGCCTACGTGCCGTATCATTTTTGGTTCGGCCCCCGGACGTTCGACTACCCGCGTCCCAAGGGCGGCTTGGACGTGCCCCTGGAAAAAATCACGCCCGCGACCCGCCAGGCCGTTCTCGACATCCTGGAGGAACAGTTGAAGCGCCCGCTGACCGACGACGAAAAAAGGCCCGCGACTTTGCTCGAAAACCTGGGCCTCGACAGCCTCGACCGCATGGACCTCGCGCAGACCATCGAGCAGCGTTTCGGTTTTCGGAGCGACCAGGTCGCCACCACCGTCGGCGAGTTGTGGGCGTTGGCGCAGGGCTTCGTCGAGGCGGCACGGGGCGAACCCATCGACGTTCCGGAAATTTGGAATGCGCCGCGAGCAAATGCCGAAGCCGCTTTCTCCATTTCCGCGCCGACGATCCTCGAAGCCTTCGTCCGCCAGGCCCTCGCGCATCCGGACGAGGCCGCCGCCGCGGACGATCTCTCCGGCGTCGTCACCTATGCGCGGATGCTCGCCGGCGCGCGTCTCATGGCGAAACGGTTCGCAATACTGCCCGGCGAGGCGGTCGGCCTGATGCTGCCCGCGTCCGTCGCCGCCGACACCGCGTTCACGGCGCTTCTCTGGGCGCGCAAACTGCCCGTGCTTCTCAACTGGACGACCGGCCCTATGCATCTGAATCACGCAGCGAAGGTCATGGGCATCCGGCGCGTGATCACCTCGCGCAAATTCATCGACCGGGTGGGCGTAAAAATCGAAGGCGTCGAGTACGTCTTCCTGGAGGATCTTCGCAAGAGCATCGGGAAAATGGAGGCCCTCGCCGCGCTTCTCGGCATCCGCTTTTTCCCGGCAAAGCTGCTCGCGGGCCTGCCGCGGGTCGATCCCACCGAGACCGCCGTCGTCCTCTTCACCTCCGGATCGGAAAAAGCGCCCAAGGCCGTGCCGCTCACGCATCGCAACATCCTGACCGGCGTCCAGGTCGGCGTCTCCGCCCTCGGCTTCAAACGCGGGGACATCCTGCTCGGCTTTCTCCCGCCGTTTCACAGCTTTGGCCTGGTCGGCAATATCGTCATGCCGCTGGCGGGCGGCCTGCGCGTCGTCCATCATGCCGATCCCACGGACGCGGCCGGTCTCGTCCGCAAGATCGCCGCCTACAAACCCACGCTTCTCCTCACCACGCCGACCTTTTTCAGCTACATCCTCAACGCGGCCGCGGGAAAACCGGAGGACCTCGCCTCGCTCCGCGTCGTCGTCACCGGCGCGGAGAAATGTCCCGACGCCCTCTTCGCCCGGGCGAAGGCGATGACGCCGCGCGCGATCCTCTCCGAAGGCTACGGCATCACCGAATGCTCTCCCGTCGTCTCGGTCAGCCGTCTTGACAACCTGCGCCCCGGCACCATCGGCCAGCCGCTCGAAGGAGTGGAACTGCTCGTCGTCGATCCCGATTCGATGCGGCCGCTGCCGGCCGGCCAGCGGGGCCTGCTCCTCGTCCATGGCGCGACGGTCTTTCCCGGCTATCTCCATTACGACGGCCCGAGTCCCTTTCACGAGCACGACGGCAAACGCTGGTATATCACCGGCGATCTCGTCAGCCTCGATGCGGACGGTTTCATCCACTTTGCCGGACGGCTGAAGCGCTTTCTCAAGGCGGGCGGCGAAATGATTTCGCTGCCCGCGCTCGAGGAGCCGCTCGCCTCGGCCTACCCGCCGGGCGAAAGCGGGCCGCAAGTCGCGGTCGAGGGCATCGAAACGCCCGACGGGCGCCGCATCGTGCTTTTTACGACGGCGGACATCCGCCTCGCCGAGGCCAACGCCCTGCTCGCCGAAGCAGGCTTCCGGGGCATCATGCGCCTCGACGAAGTCCGCCGCGTCGACGCCCTCCCGCTGCTGGGCACCGGCAAGATCGACTACAAAGTCCTCCGCGCGCGGATCACCAATTAAGGCTTCCGTCATCCTGAGGTTGCGCCTGCGGCGCTCGGCAAAGTGATGGGAGTATAATTGCGCTATCGCGCAGGCCGTGTCGAAGGATCAGCCGCCAGAAGATGCCGCGCGAACAGCCGGAAGCTGATCCCTCGACTTGCCTTTAGTCCTGAGCTTGCCGAAGGATCGGATGACGGATTGTTTAGACCAAAAACAATTTGTATTTGGTATAAGAAGCGAACCTCAGGTACGGTAGAACCTTTCCCCGGAAGCCATTCACAATTCCAACTCAATTTGGATCTATTTATGAAAACTCAATCCTGCATGAAAAATCTCGTCGTTCTCCTCGCCGCCTCCGCCTTTAGTCTTCAACCGATGGCGGGCGCGAAAGGCATCACTCTGGCGGACTGTCTGAAAGACACTCCCGCGCCGGTGACCAAGACGTATAAAACGGTCAATTCCGTGCCGTTGACTTTGGATATCTTCTCTCCCGCCGATTTAAAGCCGGGCGACAAGCGAATGGCCATGGTCCTCATCCATGGGGGCGCGTGGGTGGCGGGTGACTCGAAGGTTTTCTATCCTCACGCCCGCTATTTTGCTTCGCGCGGGGCCGTTGCCATCAGCATCAATTACCGCCTTTTGACAGCGACGGGGCCATCGCTGGGCGACTGCCTTGCCGATTGCAAGTCGGCCATCCGTTATATCCGCGCCCATGCCACCGAGCTTGGCATCGATCCGGACCACGTCGCGGTCCTCGGCGACTCGGCCGGCGGCCATCTGGCGGCGGCGCTGGGCACCGTCGCGGGTTTCGACGATCCCCAGGATGATCTCAAAATCAGCGCCGTGCCGAATGCCATGGTTCTTTGCAATCCGATCGTGGACATGACCGAGGGCACCTGGATCAAGTTCGTCATTCGAGGCGCGGCCCTGGACAAAAAACCGGCGCCCGAGGCGTGTGTGCCCACGCCGGACCAGTTGAAATTGGGGCGCGAGCTTTCCCCGCTTTTTCAGATCAAGCCCGGCCAGCCGCCCGCGCTTCTCATGCATGGCTTGGATGATCATATCGTCACGCCGGACCAGGCGCGGCAATTCGCCAAAGCCGACGTCGAGGCCAAGAATCGCTGCGACTTGGTCCTCATCGAGGGCGCCCGTCATGCCTTCGTTCTCCCCAAATATACCGCCCCGGAGCCGATGGTGCTGGATGCCATCCGCAAGGCAGACCAGTTCCTGGTTTCCCTGGGTTTTTTGATCGGCGCGCCCACGCTTGAACTTTCAAGCCCGCCCGCCTGGGTGACACCAGCGCCGAAACATTAGGCCTCCGAATGGTGTCGGCCTATAATGAAGATGGGCGATCTGACTTCCTTACTAAACAGTAATCGCTCTATCTTGAACATTGCGGGTCCATATTGGGTCTACCCTAATGGGGAGTTTCATTTCATTTCCTCCCCTGACCGGGCCGTGATGAGTTGTTTGGGTTGCGGCCCGGTCGTTTTTTTGGCCCGACCGACGCCTGTGCGGCAACTTTCCCGGCGAGTTTGATAACCCGCCATCCCAGTCGAAGCCCGTCGCGTAGACCACCCCGAAGAAACCTAATAATACGCCCATCAATCCGCAATTCTAGATGGAGCAATTCTATATGAACATGCAAGCCAAGGCGCATGCCTTGTGCCAGGAAGCCGGACTTGTCTCCATCGTCGAACCGGAGGTGCTCATGGACGGCGAGCATACCTTGGAGCGGCGCCGCGAAGTGACGGAGCAAGTCCTGCGCACGGTTTTCAACCAGCTTTACGAACAACGGGTGATGCTGGAGGGCATGATCCTGAAGCCCAATATGATGCTTCCGGGATCAAGCTGTCCCACGATCAGTAGGTGAACTTCTACCGCAAACAGCGGCCCTTATACTCGTGTCCACGAGGTAAACAACTACGGCGGAAGGCGCGTTTTCCTGTATCATATAATATGTTTGCTCCCAAAAACTTTTGGCTCTGGCGAGGCAAAGTTTGTGCTGGAGATAAGAAATGGGGGGGGGGGGGGGGGTGAACTATGGACAACGGTCACCCAAACGGGAACGTAACGGGAAATGGATCGGAAACGCAGCAGGCACTCCGTGATTCCGAGCTTAGTTATCGTCGGTTGTTTGAAGCGGCGAAGGATGGCATCCTGATTCTGGACGTTGCCACGGGACGCGTCACTGATGCGAATCCGTTCCTTTGCAAGCTGTTGGGTTATTCCCACAGTGAAATGGTCGGCCAAACCGTCGGCGAGCTTAGCCCGTTCAAGGACATTGTGGCCAATCAAGCCATGTTGGAGCTACTCCAAAAGCACGGGTATGTCCGCTATGAGGACCTGCCCCTGGAAACGAAGGATGGCCGCAAAATTGCGGTGGAGTTTGTCAGCAACGTGTATCAAGCCGGTGATAAAAAAGTGATTCAATGCAATATCCGCGACAACACCGAGCACCAGCGGAAGAAAGAGGTGCTGCATGAATCTGAGCAGCTCATCGAAGGGATTCTCAACGCGATGCCCGTGAGGGTATTCTGGAAGGACTTAAATCTAAATTACTTAGGCTGCAACGCGTTATTCGCGCGGGATGCGGGATTTGCCGATCCGAAGGACATCATCGGGAAAGATGATTCCCAGATGGGATGGCGTGATCAGGTGGAATTGTATCGCAGCGATGACCGCCAGGTGATCGAGAGCGGTTGCTCCAAGCTTCTCATCGAAGAACCGCAGACGACCCCCGAGGGGAACACCATCACGCTTCTTTCGAGC
Organism: uncultured Verrucomicrobiae bacterium; assembly: GCA_963702985.1. Classification (GTDB taxonomy): domain Bacteria; phylum Verrucomicrobiota; class Verrucomicrobiia; order Methylacidiphilales; family UBA1321; genus JABDGH01. Next base: position 1,291,987 of record OY969777.1, on the reverse strand, counting down.
AAGGTGCCTTTGCGCAATTCCGAGGGTGAGATTTGCGGCATGCTCGGAACATATTTGGATATTACCAAGCGCAAATTGGCGGAGGCGGAGCAGGCGCATTTGGCCGCCATCGTGCAATCCTCGGAAGACCCCATCGTGGGCATGACTCCGCAAGGCATCGTCACGAGCTGGAATGCCAGCGCGGAAAAAGTTTTTGGCTATCCGGCGAACGAGATGGTGGGACAGCCGATTTTGCGTGTGATCCCGTTTGATCGACAGCATGAGGAAGAGGAAATTCTCGGCAAAATCCAACGTGGCGAAAACGTGCAGCATTATGAAACTGTGCGGCTGCGCAAGGATGGCAGCAGCCTTGAGGTCTCGCTCACCGTCTCGGCGATCAAAGATTCCGCGGGTCGGATCACCGGCGCTTCCAAAGTGATGCGCGACATCACGGAGCGGAAAAAGACCGAGGAGCAAATCGCGGAACAGGCGGCGCTCCTAGACAAGACGCAGGACGCGATCATGGTTTCCGACCTTGAAGGGAAGGTTCTGTTCTGGAACAAGGGGGCCGAGCTGATGTATGGCTGGACGCGCGAAGAAGCCTTGGGCCGGGTAGTCAGGGATTTGATCTACAAGGAGCAGGGAAAGGGGGCCGAGAACGCCCGCCTTGTCCTGGAAAAAGGCGATTTCTCCAATGAATTCGAGGCTATCACCAAAGACCGCCGCACGCTGACCGTGGCGGCCCGGCGGTCGCTCATCCGGGACGATGAAGGCCGTCCCAAGGCGATCATTGCGATCACGACCGACATCACGGAAAAGAAGAAGCTCGAATCCCAGTACATGCGGGCGCAGCGGATGGAAAGCATCGGCACGCTGGCCGGCGGAATCGCGCACGACCTCAACAACATCCTCGCGCCGATCATGATGTCGATCGACATTCTCAAGTCCACCTCGGACAGTCCGGAGACGCAGCAGATTTTGGAAACGATTGGGATAAGCGCCAAACGGGGCGCGGACATCGTGAGGCAGGTGCTCACGTTCGCGCGCGGCGTGGAAGGCGAAAAAATCGAAGTCCAGCCGAAACATTTGTTGCGAGACCTTGAAAACATCATCAAGGACACCTTTCCGAAAAACATCCGACTGCGGTTCTCCATTCCTAGGGACACGTGGACGATTTTGGGCGATCCGACGCAGGTGCACCAGGTTCTGCTGAACCTTTGCGTGAACGCCCGGGACGCGATGCCGCACGGAGGGGATTTGACCGTCGGCGTCGAAAATTGCGTGCTCGATGAACAGTACGCCGCGATGAACATCGAAGCCGAACCCGGGCGTTACGTTAAAATCAGCGTGACCGATTCGGGAACCGGCATACCGCCGGGGATCCTCGAGAGGATTTTCGATCCCTTCTTCACGACCAAGGAACTTGGCAAAGGCACCGGCCTCGGCCTGTCAACTGTCATGACCATCGTGAAGAGCCATGAGGGATTCATCAATGTGTACAGCGAGCCGGGCAAAGGCACGACGTTCAGAGTCTATCTGCCCGCGATGGAAAGCTCTTCCGAAGCGCGGACTAGACAAACGCAATCTCTCAGCCCTCCGCGGGGGCACGGCGAGACGATTTTGGTGGTCGATGACGAAGCCTCCATTCTCACCATCACCAGCGAGACGTTGCAGACCTTCGGCTACCGGGTTTTGACCGCGACGGATGGAGCGGAGGCCGTGGCCATTTATTCCGAGCACAAGAACGAAATCGCCGTCGTCCTCACCGATATGATGATGCCGGTCATGGATGGTACGGCCGCGATTCACGCCCTGATGAAAATTAATCCGGCAATCAGAATCATTGCGGCAAGCGGTCTTGATGCGAATGACGGCAAGGCCAATGCGTCCGAGGCCGGCGTCAAACACTTCCTGATGAAGCCCTACACTGCGGCGACGCTGCTCAAGACCATGCGGGCGACATTGGACGAAAAGTGATTCGGCGTGAGGCCCGGAGCGTGCGCTACTACCGCGATCGCCGCTGAAACTCCTCTGCGGGTCTTGTCAACGGTCAGCGATTCTTAAACCAACGGTCTTTCACAACTATTGCCGCGTTGGCGTGTTTACCAGTAACTTCTCCCATGCGCTTTCTGTTTCGTCGCCGCTGCCATTCCACAATCTCCTGTGTCGTCATTCTCGGCGCAAGCCTCTTTGCCGGTCTTCAGGCCGCTCCCATTATCAATCAGGGCCCTCTTCCGCAATTGGCGCCTCTCGCCAGCCAAGTCAGCTTCACCTGCGCCGCCTCGGGCGCCACGTCGTATCAATGGACCAAGGATGGCCAGCCGATCACCGGAGCGACATCGTCGGCCTGCACGATTCCAAAAGTTGGTTTGACCGATTCCGGCGCGTACCGCGTTCTGGTGAGCGACGGCTCGACGCAAGTCGTCAGCTCCCCCGCTTCCCTTCTGGTCACGCAACCGTGGGCCAATCCCGCGGTGTTTATCTACAACTTCAACCAGCCTCCGCCGTCCGATCCCAAGCAGCCCGTTCCCGACCTCGCCAACAACACCGTCGGCACCCTCCAAAACAGCCCGCCTCCCGTTGTCGTTCCCGGGCCGAAACCGCTTGGAAGCGGCTGGGACTTCGCGCAGACCAACGCCACGATCAGCGTCAAATCATGCCCGGCTTTGAAGACCCTCGGGGACGTGACCCGGACGACGGGATTTTCCATTGCCGTGTGGCTCAACGGCAAGCCCGTCGGTCGAAATCTCCGCCTCATGGGTTGCGGCGGGATCGTGGACGTCAATAGCAACGGGAACGGCTTCGACTTCGGCATCGGAGATTCGGGCAAGATGGTGCCCATCGTCCTGACGACGCCCGACAAGATGATGGATGGAGAGTGGCATCATGTCGTGGTTTCCCTCGATTTCACCACCGCCACCGATAACGCGGCGATGTACGTGGACGGCAAGCGGACGTCGGTGGTGAGCCGGCTCATCGACAAATCATTCGCCCCGGACTCCGATTTTATTCTGGCGGGCCGCTCCAACAGCAGCGGGCAGCCCCACATCAAAATCGCGCAGGTGGCCGTGTTTTCCAAAGGCCTGGTGCCTGATGAAATCAACGCCTTGTTCCAAACGGGCTCGGTGGGCAACTACTCGCCGATGGTCGTCGCGCGACCGAACTCGGACCGCGTCATTCTTCCGAATCATCAGCTCGCTTTGCTCGGGGCGGTTACGGATCAAGGCGTGCCCTCGCCGGCCACCGCGGTCTGGTCGAAGGTGAGCGGCCCCGGCGATGTCACGTTTGGCAACGCTCAGAGCGCCGTCACGACGGCCACGTTCCCGACTGCCGGGACGTATGTCTTGCGCTTGACCGGCGCGGATGCGGCCCGCACGCAATCGCGCGACGTTACCGTTCAGGTGGTGGAAAACCAACCGCCGGTCGCGATGGCTTCAGCCAACACGCCCAAAGTCTCGATTCTGCCCGCGACCGTTCAACTGACCGGCGGCGCGCTCGACGATGGCCTGCCGGAAAATCCGGGCAAAGTCAGCTTCCGTTGGAGTCAGGTCAGCGGACCCGCATCCGCGGTGATCGTGTCCCCGGAGGAAGAAATCACCTCCGCCAATCTTCCCGCTTCCGCCCCAGGCGACTACGTTTTCCGGCTCACCGCGGATGACGGCGCACTGACCAATTCCACCGATGTCCACGTCTCCGTGGTTGCCAATCTCCCTCCGGCGGTTTCCGCCTTTTCCACCCGGCCCATCATCGATTTCAAGGAAGGCGGCCCGAACGAGTTCAACCTCGCGTGCCAGGCCAAGGACGACGGCCTGCCCGCGACTCCGGGCAAGCTCTCGTATTCGTGGACGCAAGTGGACGGCCCGTCAAAAATCGCGTTTGACGACCCGGCCTACGCCACGCCAAAAGCGGGCGTCACCGCGCCCGGCGTTTATCAGGTCCGCGTCACGGTCAGCGACGGCGAGCTGGCCACGTCCGCCGATGCTTGGCTCAAAGCCGTGCCGGCGCGTGTCACCCACAATGTCACCGCGCCGGAATTCGTGCAGCCTTTCTCGCCCAACCCTCCGCCCTTCGTCCATCCCCGCGTCTACTTCACCGAGGAAGACCGCCCGGCCCTGGCGGAGAAAGCCAAAAATGATCCGCTTGTCGCCCTCGCCATCGAGCAGATGAAGCAGGGGATTTCCGGGACGCTGGACAATCCCAAGAGCCCGCTTGGCCAAGCCTATGAGCAGTTCAAACAAGGCAACAGCCAGTTCGATTTCCGCTCGCTTTATCCCGACTGCAAAGCGGGCGCCATGATGACCGGGACGGGGCGCGATTTCTACCCGGCGCTTTCCGCCGCTTGCTACCTCGCCTGGCTGGATCAGTCCGACCCGAAGAAGATGCGGGAACTGGCGAAGATCGTGGCGACGATCGCGAGGTGCCACGCCGCGACGCACACGCCGTTCGACGGGCTGAATCACGACGTGTTCGCGGACCTCGGTTTTTGCTACGACCTGACGTACAACTGGATGACGGAGGACGAGCGGTTCACGACGCGCGCGCTGCTCGCGTATCAGACCGCGAAGCGGCATACGCCGTTTTGGGAAGGAATCGACGCGGATCTTTCCACGAACTGGCGGGACGGGCACGACCACCTGATTTTGGCCGCGCTGGCAATCGAGGGCGAGCCGGGATTCGATGCCAGGTGCAACGCGGACAATTTCGAAGCGCTGAAGGATTTCGTGAGCAAGTGGGGAATCAACGATCAGGGATTCAACCGGGAAGGGCCGGGATATTTCAGCTTGGGGATGCACCCGGCGTCGATGGCGGCGTATGCGCTGTCCCGACGGGGTGAGAATCTGTTTGTGACGACGAATCTCTATCCATGCACGCTGGAGATGTTCTACTGCATGTCTCCCGATACGGACTCGATGTGGGGGCACGGGGACGCGGAGGGCTGGAACAACGGTTCCGGCGCGGCGGCCTCTTACGACGTGTTCAAAGCGATGTACCCGCGGGATGAGCTGACGGACTTTGTGTACCGGAATGCGTTGAAGGACCCTGGCGTGAGCAAGAACATTCCGCTGGTTCGGGCGATTTTCGGACACAGCCCGCTGCCGGACAACAAGACTCCGGCGGACGCGTCGAAGGCGAAAGGTTTGTCGCTGGATGTGTTCAACCCGCAACGGGGCCTGGGGATCGCGCGGTCCGACTGGACGCCGGACGGCGTGCGGCTCGATTTTGATGATCGGTTCGACTGCTTCAACATCGGCCACATGAAGACGAACCGGAACAGCTTTTACCTCTACTCGAATCGTCGCTCCTGGATAACGGACGCGGGCTACCACTCGGTTCACAATGATCTGCACAGCACGGTTCTCATTGATGGCCTGGGCGAGGCGGGATCATCCGCGAAGCCTCGCTGGCCGAGCTTGCCGGGCAAGTTCCTGGAACATATCTCGACGCCGGACTTCGCGCTGTTCGCCGGGGACTCGAAGGCCGCGTATACCTACGAGTGGGGCGCTCCGAAAGGGGGGACCTCGTCGTACGACAATGAGAAGCATGGAGTGCCGACGCCCTATCGGTGGTGCGACTTCTTCCCCCCGGGTTATGAACCGCCGGTGGCGATGCACGGCACGGACGCGTGGTTCGCCGATTTCATGCATGCCGATCCCGATCTCTACAACCCCGTCGAGCGCGCCTTCCGAACCGTGGTCCTCGCGCGCGGCGGCAAGCCGTATGTGCTGGTGATGGACGACATCCAGAAGGACGCCAACCCGCACACCTATGTGTGGTCCGCCAACACGAACGAAGGGCAGGGCGACATGCAGATCAAGCCCGGCGCCACCAATACGGACGCCGTCTATTTTCGCGAAATCGATTCCGCGCCCAAGACGCCCCGGTTGCTCGTTCACGTCATCGATGGCAAAGGACAACCCTCGCCCGTTGCGCTCGATTGCTCTATCGTTGGAGATGTCGCCACACGCAGGATCGTCATCAAGCGGGACAACGTGGTCGCGCCCGATTTCAAGGTGCTGCTCTATCCCCACATCGATGGAGATCCCATGCCCGCCGCAAGCCTTGCCGGCGATACGCTCACTGTAAAACTCCCGGACGGCACTCAGGACGAATGGAAACTGGCCGTGCAGCCCGACGGACGAACCCGCGTCGTCTCATTCGTTCGCAATGGCGGGGCCCCGCCCACGATCACCCTGCCGAAACTGGAGCCCGTGGCCGCCTCGACCACGACCACGTACGGAGTCCCATCCGCGCCCGTGAACTTCTCCGTCACAGCCACCGACGCCGGCGGCGCACCGGCCCAAGTCACTTGCGAGCCGCCTTCCGGAACCAATTTCCCGAAAGGCCAAACACCTGTTGTGGTCACCGCTGCCGATTCGGCTGGAAGGGTCAGCACGACGACCTTCCAAGTGACGGTGCAATGACAGGTAATCGAGGGCTAAAGACATGATGAACCTAAGGATTTTTTTCCAAGGATTTTGCAACAGCGTTTTGGGCGCGGCCTTGTTCCTGGGGCTCGCTGATGTCTGCTCCGGCCAGGATATTCGCTCCGGGGTTCCATGGTTTGACACGAATCATCATTTAATGAACGCGCACGGGTGCGGCTTCATCAAGGACGGAGACACATACTACATGATCGGCGAAAAGAGAGTGGATGGCGGATTCGCGATCATGGGCGATATCGAAACCGGATTTGCGGGCATGAGTCTCTATTCATCAAAGGACCTCATGAACTGGACGTATGAAGGCGATCCGATTACGCCGTTGGATCATACGGAGATCGCCAAGGATTGCATCGTCGAACGACCCAAGCTTCTCCGCAACGATGCGACGGGCGAATATATCATCTATATGCATAACTGGACGGGTGAAGGGAACGTCTGTTACGCCACAAGCAGCAATGTCAAAGGGCCCTATATCTATCGAGGCCTGCTTCGAACCGCCCAAGGAAAGGGGCTTCATGGCGGGGACTTGAATGTGTTCAAAGACGACGATGGAAAGGCCTACCTTCTTGAGACCGAAGCCAGGATTTTTCGGTTATCTGACGATTACAAGAGCGTTGACGACAAGCCGGCAGCCAAACCTATCAGCCAGTCGGGGTTGGAGGCGCCCGCGATGTTCAAGGCGAATGGGACATATTACTTCCTGTGCTCGCATATGAGCTGGTGGGATTCCAACGACAACCTCTATGCAACCGCGAGCGCCATCAACGATAAATGGCAAGAGCAGGGCTGTTTCGCTCCCAAAGGCACCCATACCTGGAATTCGCAAACAACGGATGTGTTGCCGATCCAGGGCAAGACGGCCACCCTTTACATTTTCATGGCCGACCGTTGGTGCGATTCGCATCTCATGAGCACCACCAATGTCTGGCAGCCTCTGACGCTGTCGGGGGGCAAGTTGTCTCTGCCAACTTTTATTCCGGTTTGGCGAGTGGATGCCAACGAGGGCGCGTCCACGGAAATCCCTGCAAGTGGAATATCCTTAAACTTCTCCAATAGAGAGCAAGGCGACTGCCGATGCGCCTTTAGCGGCGATTGGCAGGCTTTTGGAGATTCAGTCAAGTCGGACCATGCAGGAGATCAATGTCGGGTTGAATTCTCCGGGCGTCAGGTCAGCGTCTACAGCGAGGCGGACCGCTCAAACGGCATGTTGGGCTTGGAACTGGACGACTCCTCTGGCAAACCCGTCTGTGACCCCGTGGCCGCGGACTTGTATTCCAGCGCCATGCCGGAAAAGAATGTGTTATGCTATTCCAGCCCTCCACTCGCGCCGGGTCGTTACGTTCTGTCTATAAAAAACAATAACCTTAAGAATCATTACGCCAAGGGAGCTTCAGTCTATATTGACAAGATCGAAGTCGTAAAATAGCGGCGAATCGATATTGGCGCGGTTCCGATACGCTTTTCGGCTCGACTAAACGAGTCGCTGAAATGGGTTGATTGCCAAACAAGTTTGTTGCCTTGGCGATCGTCACTGTTGGAAATAGCCGGGCCTTCCTCCATCCGCCCTTTCATGTTTCTCATCTCAAAATTTCCCCTGTTAAAGCGCATCCGGCTTTGGCTAAAGTCAATTCATGGCCACGAATCCCCTTCCCGATGCCGGCAACCTCGAAACGCGCCTCGCGCAGCTTCGGAGGTTTCTTTGACCTGCCCGCGCTGAAAGCCCAACTGGCGGCCCTTGAGGTCCAAATGGCCGGGCCGCAATTTTGGAACGACGCGCAGGCCGCGCAGAAAGTCATCGGCGAAGCGAACGCCATCCGGGCCAAGCTCGATCCGCTGAAGGACCTCGAACAAAAGATCGCCGACCTGAAGACGTTCAAGGAACTTGTGCTGGAGGACGCCGGCGAATCGGCGGCGAAGGACTTCCAAACCGAGTTCGACTCGGTGGCCAAGTCGCTCGACGCGCTCGAAATGCGCGTGCTTCTCGGCGGCCCGATGGACCGCAACAACGCCATCATCACGCTCCATTCGGGCGCGGGCGGCACCGAGGCGTGCGACTGGGCCAACATGCTCCTGCGCATGTACCAGCGCTTCGCGGAAAAATCGGGCTACAAGACCGAGATGCTCGACATCCAGCCCGGCGACGAGGCGGGCATCAGCTCGGCCACGCTGCAAGTGAAGGGCGAATTCGCCTATGGCCGGCTGAAGGCGGAGCACGGCGTCCATCGGCTCGTGCGCATCTCGCCGTTCAACTCGGCGGGCAAGCGGCAGACCTCGTTCGCGTCGCTCGACGTGATCGCCGAGGTCGACGACAGCATCGACATCAAGGTCGAGGAAAAGGACATTCGCGTCGACGTCTATCGCTCGGGCGGTCCGGGCGGCCAGGGCGTCAATACGACCGACTCGGCGGTGCGCATCACGCACATCCCGAGCGGCCTCGTCGTCACCTGCCAGAACGAGCGGTCGCAGATCAAGAACCGCGCCTCGGCCATGAACGTGCTCAAGGCCCGGCTGTACGAATTGGAGTTGGACAAAAAGCGCGCCGAGATGGAGAAGCACTACGGCGAGAAGGGCGAGATCGGCTTCGGACGCCAAATTCGCTCTTATGTTTTCCAGCCCTACCAGATGGTGAAGGACCTGCGCACCGGCGAGCAGACCAGCGACGTGCAGGCCGTGATGGACGGCGACCTGAACGCGTTCATCGAGGCCAAACTGCGCGGCAAGAAGCGCTCCGATGCGGATACGGATGAGGCGTGACTCCTCACAACTCCATCGAAAAGGAAATAGCGGTTTTCACCCTTGCAAATAAATCTGGAGGAAGTTTGCCAAGAAATCGTTCCAAACGAACTGATGCAAGCGAACCCAATCCTTGAACATTGGCATAAGACGGATTATCCAGAAACCGAAGCTGTCCGAAATCAACTTCATAGAGACTGCCTCGATACTGCCGGGTTAGCGGAATATAGAGAACAAGGGCGCGCGGCGGCTCGGGATCATCCCGAGACACGATCAGCACGGGACGAACTTTTGCGGCAACGCCTAAATCAGCCAGCCAAATTTCGCCCGGTTTGCCCTTCATCGAGCAAGTCGAGCACTTCCTGGGTTACCTGTCGAGAGGGCAATAAATCGATGGCATCCGCATCAGCCAACTCGATGATTTCAGCAACTAATTGCTCGACTTGGGCAGCCTTGTCCGGCGCCCAGTTTTCCAGCTTTCGATTTAGTTGTTCCGCAATGGCAGTCATGGGTAGTGTTTGCGAAAGTGTACTTGGCTCACTTACGATACCACTTTGCTATAATCATGCGATAAAAAAGCCGTGAACAAGCTAGACGAAATCAACGCCAGCAAATCCGGCGAGGTCAAGCGCCTGGAGCCTCACGCCGCCGAGCTGCGCAGGCAGGCGCTGTTGCGGAATGATTTCCGGCCGTTCCGCGCGGCGCTGCAACTGGGCAACGACGTGGCGATTATCGCGGAGGTTAAAAAGGCGTCGCCCTCGGCGGGGATCATCGCGCCCGATTTCAATCCGCTTTCGCAGGCGCGCGAATATGCCCGCGGCGGCGCGCACGCGCTGAGCATTCTCACCGACGAAAAATATTTCGGCGGCCATCTCGCCTATCTGAAACAAATCCGCGAGCAGGTCGAGCTTCCGCTTCTGCGCAAGGATTTCATCATCCACGAACTCCAAGTTTACGAGAGCGTCGTCGCCGGGGCGGACGCCATCCTTCTCATCGTAGCCAGCCTCGATGACGAGACGCTGCGCACACTCTACGACCAGGCCAAGGCGTGCCAGCTCGATGTGCTCGTGGAGGTGCACGACCTAGCCGAAATGGAGCGCGCGCTGGAGCTGGGCGCGGACATGATCGGGATCAACAATCGCAACCTGAAGACGTTCGAGGTCGATCTCGCCACGACGGAAACCCTGGCCGAGGAAATCCCGAGCGACACCGTGGCCATCAGCGAAAGCGGCATCAAGACCGCGGCGGACGTGCGCCGCGTCCGCGCCTGCGGGATCAATGCGGTGCTCGTCGGCGAGACGCTCATGCGCGCGAAGAATGTCCCCGCGAAGTTGGCGGAACTCTTGTTAAAGGAATAAGCTTACCCACACTCTTATGAAACCACTCCTCCTGACCCTCGCGCTGACCCTGCTTGCCAGCGTCAGCCCCCAAGTCGAAGACGCCGCCCATGCCGATGCCCTCTTCAAAAAACTCTTGGCGGCCCAAGTCGCGAAGGATTACGACGCCTTCGTCGCGGACGGCACCACGACGCTCAAGGCCGCGCTCAGCAAAACCCAATTCGAGGCTTCATCCGACCTGATGATCCCCAAGCTCGCGGCGGGCTATGAGATCACTCCGCTCGGGGAGTTGAACCAACGGGGCTGCGAAGTATATCTTTACCGCCTTCGCTTCAGGAATGGAGGCGATGACATACTCGGAACGTTAAGCCTCAAGGACGGCAAAGTGGCCGGCATCTTGTTTAGATAGCGACTGAACCGATGCCTCGATGCTGCGCAACGTCGCGCGGCGCGCAAGGGCTTTGGCCGGCCGGCCCGGCAAGCGCCATGATAGCGACTTGCCCCCTTCCCTCACCGCTTCAACTGGAAGTGGCTGAGGTTTGCCGGCCACGGGTCCGATTCTGTTTGTTTCAGACGAGGGCTCCACGGTAGACTTTTCATCGTTCCACAGGGAAGGGTGTCCGAGTGGTTTATGGATGCAGTCTTGAAAACTGCCGTAGCCGTAAGGTTACCGTGGGTTCGAATCCCACCCCTTCCGCCACTTTAAGAGGCGAAGGAAACGACGATTGCAGGCATAGTCAAACCTCGGCTCAGGACTCAGCGCCGCAAGAAGCAAACCCGGTTCTTCCAGTCCCATTTGACGGCATCCTGAGAAAGTTTTTGGAGAGCCCGGATCAACCCGCCAACGTCAGAGGATGGAATCGTCTTGTTATCCACAAAAATCACGCCGCCATGGTCATGCCCAGCCTCCATCCAGGTTTTAAGCAAGGGCGGTATGGTCTTCAGGTCGTAGGTGACAAGCGTTAGTTTTTGGGCGGCGGCTTCTTCCAGAATCGCCTCGTCGGCCAATCCCAAAAAACGCCCGCCTTCCCATTCGGCAAGGCCATGGACCGTGAGGGTTTTGCACTTGCGCTGAAGACCCTCGGCTACATCGGGCGATAGATGCTCGTCGAGCAAAAGCTTGAGCATGGTCTTATTTTTCGGATGACTTGCCTGCGAGAAACTCCTTGGCTTGGGGCAGCATCCGCGAAAGGGAGGCAAAATCCATCGCGTCATTGTCGGCCAGGGCTTCGCTGATTTCATCTGGAAACGCCTTGGCGTAATTGAAGGCAGCCTTAACCTTGGACTCGGGCCAGTGAAGATGCTTGGCCACCTTGGCAGTGTCATTTTGATAATCACGCGCCACCAGCATGACTTCCCAAACGGCTAGTGAGCTTCCCTGAATGCAGGCTTGCCGTCCTGCTGCGGAATCGCGGAAATCGACAAAGGCAAAATCCGCCCGGCGCAGACCTTCCTCCACGAGCCGGGCGCTGGCATCGCTGGGAGTCCAGCCGTGCCGGGTGGCCAGGCGCTTCAGGCGTTTGCCGCTTTTGAGGGGAAGGCGCATGCTGATCACCATCGAAGTGTTTGTTTTCATCGGGGTATTCTTACAATGTAAGCAATGTAGCATTTCCGTACCCTGAGTCAATCTTGATGCGCCCGCCCGAGTCTCTGTCCGGTCGGGGAGTAATGAAACTGCCAGTAAAATTGCCAGTAAAAATTCGTTGGTGGTACCCGACGAGTAATTCAGGATTAGGCTTGATTAGCTTTGAAAAGGTGGCATTTTACCTCTGAAAAGTGCTGGATTTCCGTCCGAATCCCACCTCTTCCGCATTGGTATCCGTTCCGCAAAACATGCCCGCAAGGGATTCCAGGATGGCCTAATCGGCGACCAGCGAAGCTACCTTGTCAAATATCGGTTGGCATAGCCGGCGAATGTTTCGCGGACTGTTGGCAGGTCGAGGCCGAAGTCTTCCAAGGAGTACTTATGCTTTCCAAATTTATGCTGCTTGTTTGTATCCATGTAGGCCTTCATCCGGCTGGCGGCTTCCTCGCTTAACTGTGCGCCAAACGTATGATAAACTTGGCCCACAACGCCGAGCGGATCCTTGATCAGGTCCGAGTAGGTCACATCGAGAAAGCGGCACTGGCAACCCGGCTTGAGGACGGCTTCCTCCCGCGCCCTGGTTCCCGCCTCCAACATGCGCGACAAATCCGCAAGAGCGCGCCGGCCAATTTTGGCAGGGTCGATTTGGTCGAGATCGTAACTCAGGCGGGCGCGAACAAGGAACAGGCTCGCAAAGGAGGGAAGAACTTCAGCCGGGTCGCGGTGGGATTCCCTGACGCCTAACCCGGATATTTCACGCTTTTTTATGGGCGCGGGTCGGCGCGGCATTTTTTGATTTTTTTGCCCGGCCCGGCCTTGTCGGCGGCGTTTTCGGCCCGTCGCGCCGGCTGTGGCGACACTCCCCCCAACCCCCGTTGTTTTTTTAGCGTGCCGGGGACAGCACTCGTCGTGATCTACGCGCTGCTCAAGCGTTGGCAGGCGTGGCGAAAGAGGTCTTGATGCGGATAGGCGCTCGAAAAGAGCAGGCGGATGCGCCGGGTGTTGCGCAGGATCACCGTGCCGATTTTAAGGAGCTTGAGCCGGATGGTTTGCACCTGCGCCCGCGCCAGTTCGGTGCCGGCCAAGCCGAGCCGGCGGATGGCTTCGAGCAAAACATAGGCGCACGAGGAGAGCAGCAAGCGAAACTGGTTGGCCCACCAGTCGTGGCAACTGGTCCGGTCGGCAAAGAGACCAAGCTGCTGTTCCTTGATCCGGTTTTCCATTTCGCCGCGCGCGCAGTAGACCTCGTCGTAGAGAGCCTGCGCGCCGCCTTCGAGGTTGGTGACGACGAAGCGCGGGTTGCTTCCCTGCTCGGTGTGCTCGGCCTTGGCGAGGACCCGGCGGGGGACATCCCATGTCTCTGCTGCGTACTCCAGGTTGCTGAAGAGCCGGACTTTTTCCTTCGTGCGCTCATGCTCGGCCTCGGCCTGCGCCATTTGCGGCGCGAGCATCGCCCGCAGCCGCGCGTTCTGGGCAAGTCCGACAAGGTAGCCCACGTTGTTTCTTTCGCACCAGCGCAGCATTTTCCAGCGGCAAAAACCCGAGTCGCCGCGAAAGATGATCTTCACTTCGGGCCACGCCTGGCGCAGCTTTTTGACCAGCAAGGCTAAAATCGCCCAACTGTGTTGGGCCGCGTCGATGTTGCTCGGGCGCAGATAACTCACCAGTAATTGCTCGCCGCAAAATACGTAGAGCGGCAGGAAGCACCAGTCGCCGTAGTAACCATGAAAGGCGCGGCCCTCCTGCTTGCCGTGCACCCGGTCGTCGGTCGCGTCGAAGTCCAGGATCAACTCGGTGGGCGTCGCGTGAAACGACGCGATGAACTGCTCGACCAACACCCGGTGAAAGGCGAAGGCCGCCTGGCGGTTGACCCGGTTTTCCAAACGGCACAGCGTGGGACTCGACGCCAGTTCCTCGTCGCGCCCCAGCGCCGTTTGCCAGGCCAGATCGCGCCGCAGCGTGGCGTGGTCGTTAAGATCTTCGTGACCGAGAGCCAAGCCAAAGATGCGCTGGCGCAAGAGATTGACCTGCCGGTGCACAATGAAATGCGGGTTGCGCGGATCGGGCAGCACCCGGTCCAGCGCGGCGGTGAGACCCAGGCGGCGGTCGGCTTGCCGCAGCAGGAAAATACCCCCATCGCTGCTGACATCGCCCCCGGTGAAATTCGCCTCGATTTTGCGGCGATCAATGCTGGGCAAGTGGAACAACTCCTGCGTACAATCTGTCATCGGCGTCTGGCCTCCTTTTTGCTGCTGAGTTTGGTTTTAAGCAACTCAACCGGAAGCAATTATAGAGCCAGACGCCGATGCTTTTAAAACCGGGCGTGAAATATCCGGGCTAGCTCCCGAGCGAGGTTATTCCACAGAAAAGGAAAGGCGCGCGTTTCGTTTCGGTTGAAACTCCCCGAAATCGGCTTTTATTAGAGTATGAACGCGAATACCAAACTTGAAATGATTCGGAATTTGGCGAAGTCCAAGCTCCTGGAACTTCAACCCTTCGCGGGCGAAGAGATGAACCTGCCTCAAACCGATCCTCATCGCGATGGATTCGTCGATGGCGAGCGGACCCTTGCCGCGCGGATTCTGGCGCTGATCGACGGAAAGGAAGAAGCAACCGAACCGCTCGAAGAGGAGATGATCCTCAGCTTGGGGCAGACTTAAACCATGCAGCGGCGGTCATAGGCCGCCGCTGCATGATGAACGGGCGATCCGCCGGGCGATCCGGCACGCCTTCTTTCGCAGTCGCGCCTTCCTCTTTTCCAGCAGAACGAGGACGCGCCGCTCGGAAGGGGAAAGGGGAGGCGTCCGCCGGAGCCGCTCCTCGACGACCACTCCGTCGTGGTGCGCGCCGAGGCTGTCCTGGAGCTTGGCGGCCCGTTTCATGGCGCGGGCCATTTTTCGTCCCGGCCCGGCCTGCGTTAATTCCAATTGGTAGAGAAGTCTCTTCGCCTTTTTTCGCCACTCGTGAAAATCGGCGTCTTTCATCGTGCGCCGCGCTTTTTTTCCGGCTTGGCGCATCGCGCGAGAAGCTTCGGCCAGGCGCTCGGAAGGGGGCGGCCACGCGGCGCGGCCCGCGGCGCTCCGCGTGATCTCCTCCACCGATTGGCGAAGGATTTTCACCGCTTTTTGGAGCATTTGCCGCAGCGCTTTTTCCGGCGCTTCACCCGCGATCGAGTGGCGGACGAGACTCCGGAAGATTTGCGCCAGCGCCGCCCGGTCGCGCGCGTTATGGGAGCGTTTGCGCGCGAGTTCTTGCAGGGTCGCGTGCGTCACCGCGAGATCACGCTGATCGGCCAAAAGCGCGGCGGCCTTGCGCAGCCGCTCGCGGGCCCGCGTGTACGCCGGTGAAGCCAGGGCCGGGCGGGCGAACCAAAGCAAAGCCCGGACGCGCTTGATCAGGAGCCGTCCCTCGTGGATCAATTCACCCGCCGGCTCGGGCGAACGCCGCGTCAGAACTTCCGCCCCGGCCGAGATCTCCCCGAGCATGCGAACAAACCCGTCTCCTATTTTTTCATCCGGCTGAAAAGCGTAAACGAGGGGCGGCGCTTTCACGTCCTCAGAATCGTCCCGAATGGGGCGTTTGGCAATGGAGCGTCTTGTTGCCGCGCCCGTGAGGGCGTGGCAGCGTGATCTCGAAACGGGCAGACCACCGCTTTACGGCGGTTGCTGCGCAAAATCGGCGGCGGCAAAGAAAATCCAAATAGGATGCGCGAATCTCGATTTCGGGTTACGCTTTCCGGTTGAAACAAATCGCCACATGGATTCGGGAGTGCGACGAGGCCGCCTTTGACGGGGTCTTTCGGGGCCATCCCGGCGTGCGCATCTGGAACGCGCGGACCGAGGCGGCGCCCGAAGGCATCGACGGCCTGCTCCTCACCGGCGGCGGCGACATCTCGCGCGAATTTTTGCGCCAGCCGGTCCCCGATGCGCGCCTGATCGAAGATCCCGACCCGGCGCGCGATGCCTGGGAGTTTGCGATGGCGGCCCGGGCGATCGGGCAAGGCCTGTCTCTCTTCGCCATCTGCCGGGGGCTGCAAGTGCTCAATGTCGCGCTCGGCGGCACGCTTCATCTCGACATCCCGAACCACGACAAATTCAAGTTCCAAAACGTCCAGCCCCTGCGGTATGCCGGCGGGGTTTCCCTTCAAATTCCGCGCGTCAACAGCTCGCACCACCAGGCCCTCGACCAGCTTGGGACCGGCCTGGAAATCGAGGCGTGGTGCGCGGACGACGATGTGATCGAGCAGGCCCGTTTGCGCGACCACCCCTTCGGCCTGGGTGTGCAATACCACCCCGAACGCGATCCCCTCTATCAGCCGCTCTTCGACGCCTTCGTCCATCACGTTCGGCACGGTATGTGCGGCGCGTTAGATCATGAATAATCCCCCCGCCAACCTCACCGTCCGGGTCGGCTGCCACATCGTTTACGAAACCTCCGCGCCCACGGCGATCCTGCTCGTGCTGAAACCCCGCCACAACGGCAATCAATGCGTCATTCAGCAACAACTCACTTTTACGCCGCACCTGCCCTGCTACCATTTCGAGGACCTTCACGGCAACCTCACCGACCGCGCCGTCCTGCAGCCGGGGGAAAACGTCATCCATCACGATGCGCTCGTCTCCGTCTCGTCCCTGCCGGACAATCCCGAGCCGATTAGCCCGCCGGTGCCGGTCTGCCAGTTGCCGCCCGAGACGCTTCGCTACACGCTTCCCAGCCGCTATTGCGACTCCGACAAACTGCTCAATTTTGCATGGCAGCAATTCGGGCATATTCAAAACGGCGTCGAGCGCGTCCAGGCCATCTGCGATTGGGTCCACAACAACATCCAGTACCGCTTCGGCGCGGGCAGTTCCGTGATTTCCGCTTCGGAAGTGCTCCTCCAGCGCTTCGGCGTCTGCCGGGATTTCGCCCATGTCGCCATCGCGCTCTGCCGCGCCTTCAACCTGCCCGCCCGTTATGTCACCGGACACCTGCCCGACATCGGCCTGACCGACCCCGGAACGCCGATGGATTTCCACGCTTATTTTGAGGTGTTCCTCGGGCAAAGCTGGCACACCTTCGACGCCCGCTTCAACGTTCGGCGCATCGGCCGGGTCAAGGTCGCGCAGGGTCTCGACGCGGTGGACGGCGCCTTCTCCACCATTTACGGCGAGGTGCAATTCAAATGGTTCGAGGTCTGGGCCTACCAGGTCAATCCCGCCCGGGTCTCCATCGGCGATCCCGTCGACATGTCCAAACGCCTCGATGGCACTCCGATCGTCCGCCGCTATTAATTCCCACCCCACCGCGCCCGCCTATGAAATCAAGCCCCTGGTACTCGACCGAACGACTGGAAACGGGCGGCGCGGAGCCCGTTTACCACGACAACACCGTCTGCAAACAAGGCAGGCTCATTGGGAAAAACTTTCGCCGCTACGGAACCGACAACCGCTCGCACTGCAAGCGCTGCGCCGGCCTCAACGCCGCCGGCAAGTGACTGGCTGGAGCTGGGCCGCCGCCGGCATTTTGGACTCGCCATCGAGCATTCCGAGGCGAATGCTGAAGATCTTATGCACACCCATTTTGATCCCGAAGGAAATGCCTCGGTTCTATCCGACTACTCGGCGCTTTCCCTCGCCATCCCGGCGGAACAAAGCGTCCATCTCTACGCGAGTTTCGACACGGCCTGGGAGCAGGCGGTCGTCGTTTACATCAATGGCGAGCGCTATGAAAACCAGCTTGGCAGCTATATCCTGCGGCCGAGCGTGCTGACCATCCCGAAGAGGGACGCCCCTTACGAGCTTACCCTGGTCGGCTGGCACAAGCGCAGCAACGCGAACGCGGCACTTCCGTGGATCGCCTCCCGGGGCCAGCGCATAGGGCCGGTTGTGTTTGCCTGGGACGACTCCGCCGAAGACGGTGATTACCGCGATGTGCGGATCAAGCTCGTGACGAGTTGAATTGAGGACGGGGAAGTCTCGCTCTTGCGTTGGTAGAGCATATTAAGATATTGTGCACGCTTCATCCTCGGGTGGCCCGGGCTATTTATTGCCCGGGTCGCCGAAGGCGACAGGAAGCGATTTGCCTCATCCGCACGGGGTAATCACAATGGATAAGACGAAGGGATTCGCTTCCTGCGCGCTACGTGCGCCCGGACAACAAGTAGTCCGGGCCACCCAAAAGTGATGTGCGCAAAATGTTAAAATGCTATACCCGAAGACATGTGCACGATATTTTATTTGCGTTACTCCGTCCAATGGCGAATCGCATCCGCGAGCGCGGTTTCGAGGTCGCGCATTTTGATGCCGCCGGCCGCGAGCTTCGCGGACTCGAGCAGGCAATTGGAGCGGGGGGCCCGAGCGGCTTCCCGGTAGAATTCGTTCTCATCGCGCCAGAAGGGCGGTTCCCATCCGGGACGCCGCAGTTTCCTGATCAGCTCCACCACTTCGCGCGTGCCGGCGTAACCGGGATTGACCACGGTGTAGGGGCCGCCGGGCAGGCCGGATTCCCAGATTTGCACGCAGGCCGAGGCAAAATCGCCGAGATGGCTTAGGGAATTCCAATTTTGGTAAAGCTTCGGGTAGGTCTGCAGCTTCGATAGATAATTGCGCGGATTGTCCCGCTCCTCGAAGGGCATTCGCAGCCTCCAGACATAAGCGGAGGGGAAGGCCAGAAGCACCTTTTCCGCGATGGCCTTGGTTCCGCTGTAGAAACTGCTCCCGTTCTCGAAGGTGAAATTGGGGGCGTCGCCATCCTCGAAGCCCCGGATTCTCGTGGAACGCGAAGTGAGCAACTCGGCGAGGTCCGGGGCGTTCAGGTCTTCCCGGACCGTCCACGAACCATCCTGCTTTTGAACTTTGGCCCCCGTGTAGATGCAGCCCGACGAGACCGCGCCGAGGCGCACCCCCGCGGCATCGCAAGCCTGGGCGACCGTTTGCGCCAGAACGATGTTGCCCAAAATCGTCTCCGTCCGCTCGATTTCGCAGGCATCCACATTCGGTTTTCCCGTGAAGCCTCCGCAATGGATCACCAGCCTGGGACGGTGCGATTTCAGCGCATCCGCCAGCACGTGGAAGCGGGTGTAATCAAGCCCGGCCCGGGAGATGGCCCGGTAGGGCAGGCCGCGTCGCGCGAGCTCCCGCTGAAAGGCGCCGCCCACGTAACCGGATGCCCCGAGTAAGAAGATCATGGCGGGTTCAGTCCGGTGAGAGGCTGGCGGAAAGAACGGCGCCTTCCTTGGAAAGCGTTACCGGCCAAGTCTTGCTCGTGCCGTGGTAGGTGACCGTGATCTGGTATCGGCCCAGGAAGCCGCGCTCGGAAACAGTGCCGGCGGAATCGGTTTGTGCCGTCAGGTCGGTGTGCCACTCCTTCAGAACCAAATCGTTCCAGGCCTCGCCGTTGGGCTTGATGGACCAATCTTTCCGATAAAGCGCCGCCCGGGGCTTCCAATGCGAACCCTCCCAAAAGCCCCACATCAAAAGAGCGCTCACGGCGGGATGGCTGAAGACGGCGGTCATGAAGTCGCGGGTGTATTGCGCCTGAATCCGCTCGTCGTCGAAATCGAGATCGAACTCGGTGATCTGGATATCGAGGCCCAGCGCGGCCCAGCGGTCCAATTCCTTTACGAGTTGTTCCGGGCCGGTGAGCTGTTGTCCAAAGTGGGCCTGAATGCCCAGCCCGCCGATGGGGGCGCCCTGGTCCTTGAGCAAGCGCAAGGTCTTTTCGAAGGCATCCTTGTGAGGCGTATCCTCGCCCCGGCTGGTTAATCCGGCATAGTCGTTGAGAAAGAGTTCGGGCCGGGGATCGAGCCGGTGGACAAGCTTGAACCAGGAGGCCATGGCGTCGGGCGCGAGCAGATCGAGAATATCATGATTGGCATAGGGCTCGTTCACCACGTCCCAGTCGGTGAGCTGTCCCCTGGTCGCCCCGACTTCGTCCTTGATGTGATCTTCGATGTGCTGCTCCAGGGCGGTCGGATTGTTTTTGTAGGCGGCGAGGCCGGCGGGCGTGTTGCGCCAGGAGGGCCAGACAAGATTGTGGCCTCGAATCTGAATGCCCCGGTCTTGCAGCCACCGCATTGCGGCGAGCGTGGTTTTATGCCCCTCTTGGGCGCTGTTATCCCAGGAAGGCCATTTCAGATCGTTTTCCATGACGACTTTGCTGTAGCCATTCTTGATGATCTCGCGATAGCGGTCGTTGTCGGGACCCGTTCCCTCGATGAGACGGGCAACGACACAAGAACCAAAGCCGAATGCGTGGCGCCGCTGTTCGATTCGGACCGTGGCTTCGGAAAGAGGCCGGCCCGACGAACCCGTCACGATCACTTTCAAGTCCGCCTTGCGGCAGCGTTCGATGCGTTCAGCCGCGGCCTTGCGCCAGGGGGCGTCCGCCTCCATCCCCGGATAAGTGATTTTGCTGTGCGGTAGGGCGGAGGGCTTGACCGAGTTGCCATAATCGAGCATTTGGAAGCCGCCGAACTGGACGACTTGGGGCGCGTATCCGCCGCGCAGGCAGACCTGGGCTTCGCCCGGGGCGTAATCGCGGTTGGCAACGCAGGTCAGGGCAAACTGCCGCCACTTGTTTCCGGTGGAGAGATCAAGAACACCTATTTTATCAAACGGCGCGGAGGCTTGTTCCACACTAAGCTGGGAGAAGCCTTCGTGGGATTCGCCGGAGGTCTCGGTAGCCCGCATCCAGAGCGTCACCCAAAGAACATCCCCCTTGCGGATCGCCGTCGGGATTTTTTCGGTCAACTGGAAGTCCCAGGGATTGGAAGGCCGTTGCCGGGTGCGGAGTTCCACCGCGCGGGCAAAGGGAACGCCTTCCGCCGCGGCCATTTTGCTTTCACCAAGGCCGGGAAGTTTGGGCAGGATAAAGTTGGACTCGGCATCCTGGGAAAATAAGGCCGTTCCGCCAGCCGGTGGAGAAAGGGCTTCGTCCTCCGCAAGAATGGCCGGCGTCAGCAGGAAAAAAAGGGCGAGCCAGAAATAAGCGAAAAAGCTTTCCCGCGGAAAAATGGATGGCCGCCTCATGGGTCATTTTTTACCGAAGCATGACCTTTTTCAATCGGTAAATTCGGCTTTGCCGGAACAGCTTTAAATTGTCAGAAGCGCGGTGTCATCGCCATGATGGGAGGCATGGCGCCGCGGGACGAATCTGTCATGAGGGGGCGGGGCAGGCGCGTGGAAATTATCGCGCATCGCGGGAGCAGCCATCTTGCCCCGGAAAATACGCTTGCTTCGTTTCAACTGGGGTGGCGGGAAACCACGACATGCGAGTTGGACATCCATCCGGCCTTGGACGGGAAGCTGGCGGTCATTCACGATGATTCCGCCAAGCGCACGACGGGGGTCGATTTCAAGGTCGCGGAGCACCCGTTGAGCGAGCTGCGGCAACTCGACGCGGGCGCCTGGAAGGGGATTGCGTGGAAAGGAGAGAAGCTGCCGTCCCTCGAAGAGGTGATCGCCGCGATGCCGCCCGGCAAACGGCTTCTCATCGAGATCAAGGCCGGAGCGGAGGTCATTCCCGAATTGGCGCGTGTTGTTCGCGCCTCGGACAAGGAGAAGGGGCTGCTCATTCACAGTTTCAGTCATCCCGCCTGCGTCGAAGCGAGGAAAGCGCTTCCGCGGATGCCTATTTACCTTCTTTTCGCGGCCCGGCAAAATCCGGTGACGGGAGAGTGGTCATTCTCCATTGACGAGGCGATATGGAAAATCAAGGAAGCCGGACTGGATGGGATCGGCGTCAATGACACCGCTCTTGTGGATGCGTCCGCCGTTCAAAAGATCCATTCCAACGGCTTGAAACTCAATATCTGGACCGTTGACCGGGTCAGCCAGGCAAGAAGGCTGGTTGATCTGGGCGTTGACGGCCTCATCACCAATCGTCCGGGTTGGCTGAAAGCCCGGCTGGGCGAAGCCATGTAGGGCTTATCAGCGGTGCTCGAACTTTTCCCACGCAACTTGACGGCTCGGCAAGGTTATTCACCTTATGCGGAAGTGCTTTCTCCCGAGCTTCGCAAAGGGTTTTATGATCGCTATTGCCTGCGTCATTTTCCAATCTATTTCCATGAACCAATTTAAGAGGTTTACGCTCAGAGACACCGATATGCCGGTTTACATCAACATGAACAGGGTGAATTTTTTTTACCGTCAGCACCGATAATTGCACCACTCTATACTTCGACGAAAATAATTTTGTTAGCATCAAAGATGGCGTCCAAGCGATTATCAAAAGCAAGCAGATTCCGGGATTATAATACCCTTCCCAAATGCTATTCGCACCCATCGCCAGCCATAGGGCAGCCCGGACGACAAGTTGACCGGGCTGCCTAACGCAATAAAGCATTTTCGATTTAGATAGACGCACGCTTTGGCCCGACCACCTCCTAGATGTTTCGAGGCAACGGTACCATACCCAGGCAACCCCAACGGGGTTGTGATCATTCAGCCCAGGGTTGGTCCCGCGAAGCGGGGCCTACCCTGGGTGGACTTCACCTCGGATCAACCCTGAAAGGGTTGAAGCAACGCTTGGAGAGAAACTCGCTTCAACCCCTTCAGGGTAGATCGCTTCACAACGCTGACCCAGGGTAGCTCCTTCGGAGCAACCCCGGGCTGAATGCTTGCCATCCTTACAGGATGGCTCTGCAGGACTTCCTCCATGCGTCTATTTAAATCGAAAACGGTCTAGTATCATTAACGCTAAGAAGTGGTCTTCTTCCGATTGCATGACTCCGCTGCACCGGGAGGGAGCGAAGCCAGCAATTCCTCCGCCCGCTTCCGCGCGAGGTCCATCCGGGGATAGCGCACTTCGCGATAGCCGGTGGCTTCCTCGGGCAGGCGGAGAATCTTGAGCCACGCCGCATAGGAAGCGGAATCGGCGGGCGCGGCGAATTGGTCGGCGAGATCGAAATACCACGAGCGGAAGGCGCGTTCCCGGGCATGCCACGCGGGGAGAAGTCGGCGCAGGAATTTCGCCCGGCGCATGAGGCGGAGCATCCAGGGCCGGGTCTTGAGCTTGAAGCGGAGGGTATGCCCGCCGAAGGTAAATTCGGGCCGGTTGAGATGACGGTGGATCATCCGGTCGCCGAGTTCGGGACGCACATTGTAACGTTCCCGGTCCTGCTCATACTTCTCCTCGCTGGTGAGAAGCCAGGCGACATAGACCTCGTCCTTGATGGCCATGACGCGATGGAGATTCCAGAGCGCGGCCTCGGTCGCCGCGTAGCCGTGCGCCGCCGAATCCCTCGCGTGAACGCGCAACAGGCGCGCGACATAATCTTGCGCATAGGCGGGATTTTCGTAGCGGATCAGGTCGTAAATCCGCTGGGCCAGGAGCGATTCGATGCCGCGCGTCGAGGGTCAATTTTTCGAGCGCGCCGGTGACGAGTCTGCCAGTATTGCCGGGCGAGCTGTTCGCCGTGGCGTCCGGTCCGCTTCAGCCGCGCCGACTTTTCCGCGACCACGTCATGGTAGGAGCTTTCCCGCGCGGCGGCGGCGGGCGCGGCCTGCGCATCGTGCGCGATCTTGCGGCCGAGCTTGAACGCGAGCCAGTTTTCCGTGGCGGCGCTGCCCATGGTTTCCTGGATGCCGTATTCGAGGCTGTCGAGGGAGAGGGGCAGTTCGCCGCGCTGAAAGGCGATGCCGAGCATGATAACGTTGGCGTAGAGCTTGTCGCCGAAAACGCGCTCGGAGAGATGGGAAACGTCCGCGCTGAAATAACCGCCGGCATCGGTGTTTTTGCGCAGGGCTTCCTCGAGCGTCTCGACGCAAAAATCGTCGGCGCCGAGGAGCGTGTTGATCGTCGGCGTCTTTTGCCGGTTGATGATGGCGCGCGTCCCGCGGCCGCCGACGCGGAGATTGCCCTTGGGATCGATCCCGCGCGCGGCCTCGAGGATGTCGATGCCGAGCATGAGATCGGCCTTGCCGTAGGGGATGATCGGCGAGCTGTGATTGCAGCCCGGCTTGAGAAAGGTGATGTGCGAGTAGACGCCGCCGTTGCGGATCGCCAGCCCGTTCTTGTCGCTGAAGACCACCTTGTACCCCTCGCGATGGCCGGCGCGGACGAGCGTCGCGGTGGCAACGCCGATGCCCATGCCGCCGACGCCGGCGAGATAACCGCGCCAGGCGTCGCTGAAATCGCGCCGGACGGGGAGGGGGATTTCCTCCTTTTCCAGGTCCGGCAGGCGGGAGAGCGGTTTCTGCGAGCGGACCACGATGATTTCCTCGAAGGCCGGGCAGGCGTCGAGCTTGGTGCAGGCGGTGTCGTTCACGCACCAGGAAAGATCGGTCTCCACTTTGCGTCCGAAATCGGTTTCGGTGAAAGTGAGGCCGGGGCAGCCCGTGGCGCGGGTGCAGACCAGGCAGTTCTCGCAGGCGTCCGCGTTGATGCCGATGTGCCGTTTCGTCCTAAGGAATCCCTTTTCGCGCACTTCGGCGCGCTCGTCGCGGGTGCGGCGGCGATGAAATGTGATGCCGCACTCCTTGTCGGCGACGATGACCTTCACGCCGTTTTTGAGCACGGTCGATTCGAGCAGGCCGCGGTAGGCGGCGCGTTGGGCAGGATTGGTGCGGATGACCTCGACCGATTTGTCCTCGATCATCGCCGCGATGATCTTCTCGATTTTCTGCGTCCATGTCTCGTTGCCGAGCATGTCGTATTCGAGGCCCGGCGTGGTCTGCTGGCCGGTCATCGCGGTCGTCTTGTTGTCGAGGATGATGTAGGTGATGTCCTGGCCGTTCTTGATCGAGTTGGAAATCGCGAGCTGGCCGCTGTGGAAAAAGGTCGAGTCGCCCATGAAGACGACCTGCTTGTTGGTGATGAACGGGTCGATGCCGAGGCCGGTCGCGCCGCCGAGCCCCATGCCGCTGTAGTTGTGCATGAGGTCTTTGTTCGGTTCGAACATCAGCATGGTGTAGCAGCCGGTGTCGCCGTGGAAGACGAGGTCGACCGGTTCGCGCCGATGCGTTTTGCGCATGTAGTCGGCGTCGCGGAAGAGGCGCTTGATCTCGCCCAGGACGCTGGCCGAATCGCGGTGCGGGCAGCCGGGGCAGAAGGTCGGCGTGCGCGTCGCGAGGTCCACTTCGATGGCCTGGTTTTCCGCGAGCAGCTTCAGCTCCGCGTCGATGCGCGCCTGGTCGAGCTTCAGGTTCGGCGACGCCAGTTCGGTGATCAGCGGCGCAAGGAGTTCGACGAGAATCGAGGAATTGAAGCCGCGCGCGGAGGGAAGGCCCTCGCGTCCGCCGGGGAACACCTTGCCGTAGACCGGGGGCGCGGCCTTGCCCGTCATGGCGCGCCGGGCGAGAAGCTGCACGATCTGCTCCTCCAGAAAGCCGCGGCGTTCCTCGACGACGACGATGGTTTCGACCTGGTCCGCGAACGAATCGATCAGTTCGGGATCGAGCGGATAGGTGACGCCGAGCTTGAGCATCGGGAACGTGTCCGAGAGGCCGAGTTGTTGCAGCGCGTGCTCCAGGTACGAATAGGCCAGCGCGGAGCTGATGAAGCCGAGCGGGGCGCGACTGTCAGGCCGACCCGATGTGATGCGATTGACGCCGTGGCGGCGCGCGCTGGCCCAGAGGCGTTCGTAGCGTTGGGGAAAGCCCTGCTCGCGACGCCAGGTGCGTGGCGGCAGCAGGACGTTCTTTTCGAAGTCAACCTTGGCCGTGTCGAGCTGAATCGGGTTGTGCGTGTTGACCCTGGGGAAGTGATTGCGTCCGACCTGGACCGATCCGCCGCCGTCGGCCTGGTTCGTGGTCACGAGAAATCCGATATAGAGTTCGCTTTCGCGCGAGAGCCGGAACGCGAGATCGACCCAGTCCTTCATCTCCTGGTTCGTGCTCGGTTCGAGGATGGGCATGTAGATGTGCTTGCACAGAAAGCGCGAGTCGGCGGGCACTTGCGTC
Organism: uncultured Verrucomicrobiae bacterium; assembly: GCA_963702985.1. Classification (GTDB taxonomy): domain Bacteria; phylum Verrucomicrobiota; class Verrucomicrobiia; order Methylacidiphilales; family UBA1321; genus JABDGH01. The sequence continues at coordinate 1,266,027 of OY969777.1, read as the reverse complement.
GAGTCGCTCCACGGATCGTCGCCCATGACGACGACCACGCCGCCGTCGGGATGCGCGCCCGCGAGGTTGCCGATGGCCAACGCGTCGGTGGCGACGTGGAGGCCGACGCTTTTCATCACGCACATGGCGCGCAGGCCGTGCATCTGCGAGCCGTTGACCATCGCGGCGGAGAGCGCCTCGTTGTTGGCCAGCACGGCGCTGATGCCGTACTGCTTGGGGATTTCCGCAATCGCCTCGACGCAGTCGAAAAAGCCCGAGACGGGCGAGCCGGGATAGCCGGTCCAGAGATGGGTTCCCCCCTCGGTTTCGAGCAGGCCCTTGACGAGCAGTTCGTTGCCGAGGAAGACCTCCGTGCCTTCTTCCTTGAGAAATCGCGGATCGACCTTCAAGATGCGTCGTGGGTTGGGGGGGTGAACCAGGAACCGGCCTCTCCGGAGCCGCTTGATTCCTAAGCACTTGAACATTATGCGAATGAGCGGGTGGGGCCAAGGGAAAAGCTCGGGAGGGTGAACTTCCGGTCAAAATTGGACGTGATTTTTTCCGCGGATGGGCGAACGTAGAGCATAATAAAGAGAATCATCACGATGAATTCTTTATACTTTGAGCTGAATCGGTCAGCGTTAATTAACCATCGATCTGTCATCGGGCGGTCACCCTTCTATTTATGTATGAAAGCGAGGTAAACGACCGGTGGGAAAATGCGGAGGCGATCCCGGAGGATGTGCGCAAAAGGTGGGCCAAACTTGGCGAAAACATTAGCGCTCGTTCCATGATTCCCTGGGGGGAACACTGCACCGAGTGTGCCATACCCGCCTGCTTTACAACCTGCGATCTTTACAAACAGCGGAAGGTTGATTTGTCATGCCGCCGCTTCACGGAAGGCATGGTGTGCGTCTCCGGTGTGGGGGGGGTTGTTCCCTGGCTTCTGAAAATCCAGTTTAAGCAATGGGCCAAGTTGTGGGCGGACGGCACCACCGGGTTGATTCCGCTGCCGCGCGCGAACAGGATCGAGCGACTCAACGCGTGGCTCGGAACGATGGTGCGGACCCTGCCGGCCCCGAAACGGATTAAGAAATCCCTCGCATGGCGCTACCGGAAGCGCCGCGAGCTTTGGGCGGTCAAGCGCGTCAGCGCCGAAGCCCCGGACTACTTTCTCATCGAGGTTTTCAACCCCGACGCGTCGGGCGTTGCGCTGACCTTGTCCGTGCGGTCGCGCTCGGGCGACTTGAACACGCCCTTTTCCGCCCGGTTTATCGTCCCGCCCGGGCTTCACCGCATGTGCTTTCCCACGGGGACGATCCGCGCCTCCGTCGATTTGAGCAAACCCTTTCACCTGGAGATTTCCCCCAGCGAAAGCGAGGCCCGGCCGCTGCTCTATTTCGGTTGCATGGATTTCGTCCGCGATACTTCCTTTGTCCCGGCAAAAAAGACTGGAAGCTGCAAGTGCGTTGTTTGGGATTTGGATAATACCGTGTGGGACGGAGTGCTCGTCGAAGACGGGCCGGATCGGCTTATCCTCAAGCCGGGCATTCTGGAAATCTTCGCCGAACTCGACCGCCGCGGGATCCTCCTGTCCGTGGCGAGCAAGAATAATCCGGACGACGTCATGCCCGTGCTGAAGCGCTTCGGCCTGGCGGAGTATATTTTGAAACCCGAGATCTCGTGGGAACCGAAGGGCCTGAGCGTCCGGCGGATCGCGCAGTCGCTCAATATCGGAATCGACAGCCTGATCTACGTCGATGATTCGCCTTTCGAGCGCGCGGAGGTCAGCTCGGTTTGCCCCGAGGTGAAGGTCATCGATGCGGCCGATGCGAATTGGCTCTTGTGGCGCGAGGAATGCCAGGTCTCGGCGGACACGGAGGAAAGCGCGCGCCGCCGGCTGCTCTATCGCGAGCAGGACCATCGCGAGGAGGCGCTCAAGCAGGCCGCGGGCGACTACGAGGCCTTCCTGCGCGATTGCAAAATCCAGGTTCGCGTCCTGCCGCTTGATGAAAAACTTCTCCCGCGCGTGCATGAGCTTGCCCAGCGGACCAACCAGATGAATTTTTCCGGGACGCGATACACGCGCGAACAGCTCGAAATCGTACGCGCGGACAAAAACCTGGACGCCATGGCGATCGAGGTCGGGGACCGTTTCGGGAACTACGGCATCGTGGGATTCGCCATCATGGACCGCGCGCGCAACGTCCTGACCGATCTGGCGTTCAGTTGCCGCATCCAGTCGAAGCGGATCGAGCACGCGCTGCTGGCCCATCTCCTCGGGCGGTACCCGGCGCGTCCGTTCCGCGCGCTCTGGAGGAAAACCGAGCGCAACGCCCCGACCGGAAAAGTCTTCGCGGACCTCGGTTTCCGTGAGGTTGGCGAAGATGGAGGCGTCACGGAACTCGAATTTCCCGCCGTGGATGTGCCGCGTTTCGATTTTATTTCGTTGAAGTTGGAACCCTCCTCATGAGCGGACTTTTCTCGTCGCTGCGGCGGCACATCAGGCCTTTCTCCCCCCGGCCACGGATTCACCAGGCGGTCTTCCGCCGTCCCATCCGCCTGGACTTGGCCCGGCCGATCGCGTCCTTCACCTTCGACGATTTTCCCCGCTCGGCGCTGCTTGCGGGCGGTCCGCTGCTGCAACGCTGCGGCGGTCGCGGAACCTATTACGCATCGCTTGGATTGATGGATACCGAGAACGCAGGGGGCGCTTTATTCAGCCGCGAGGATCTCGACCGCTTGATCGCCGATGGTCACGAGCTCGCCTGTCATACCCTTTCCCACCTTTCCGCGCGGCGAACGAACAGGGCCGTGTTTGAATCCGACATCCTCAAGAACCGCCGCCGCATGGAAGAAATCCTCCCAGGCTATGGTTTGCAAAATTTTTCCTATCCGGGCGGCGAACTGACGCTGGGCCTGAAGCGGCGCATGCGCCAATACGCCGCGAGTTGCCGGGGAACCTACAACGGCATCAACCGGCAATGGGCTGATCTTGACCTCCTGCTTTGCCAGGATCTTTTTGAGACCGTCCCACTTCAGCATGTAAGAGAAGTCGTGGACGACTGCCGCGCGCGGCCCGGCTGGATTATCTTCTACGGCCACGACGTCTGCGAAAAGCCCTCGTGTTACGGATGCACGCCCGGTTATCTCGAAGCCGTGCTCAAAATCGTGTCCGGCGCCTGCCGCATCATGACCGTCGGGGAAGCGTTGGCCTTCATCCGCGGCAGGTCGGTGTAGTACTGCTGCCGGGAATCGCTTCCTGTCGCCTTCGGCGACCCGGACAACGCAGTAGTCCGGGCCACCCGACGAAGGCACCGTCGCGCGGCGCGCGACGGCGACCAACGGAAGTGATCCTTCGACAAGGATGACGGATTCTTAATTCCTTAAATTCCGTAATTCCGTCAAATTTCAGCGACGGTCATAGACCGCCGCTACAGGGGAGACCTATTCCTCATTCAACCGGTCGATGAGGAGGCGCAGGAAGCCGAAGTGGATGCGGTTGAAGGTGAGGCAGAGGCGCGGCAGGTGGGCGATTTCCTTTTCATCGGCTTCCTGGGGCAGGGCGTCGCGCTGGAACATTTCGCCGGGCGGATCGAAGATGCTGAGGAATTCCTTGCGCAGGTGGTCGAGCTTTTTTTCGCTGAGGGCGCGCTGAAGCCGAATGACGAGATAGGGGCCGACGAAACGGTAGGAGTGGAAGTTGTGGTAGAAGCGCAAAATCTCGTCCCGCGCGGAGGTCACGCTGTCGGTCACTTTGAAGAGATTGTAATCCTCGGGGGAAATCAGCTTGTCGGCCATGAGGTGTTCGCTGACGTAATGGATGAAGTTTTTCCAGAACTTGCCGCCCGGCTCGTCGATCAGAACCAGGGGAATGAGGCGGGCCTTGCCGGTCTGCATCAGGGTCGCCACCTCCATGCTTTCGTCCAGGGTGCCGAAGCCGCCGGGGAAGACGGCGACCGCGCTGGCTTCGCGCAGGAAGGTGAGTTTGCGGGTGAAGAAATAGCGGAAGGTGACGAGCTTCGGGTTGTCGCGGATCACTTCGTTGGGATGCTGTTCGAAGGGCAGGAGGATGTTGAGCCCGAAACTTTTTTCCGCGCCCGCGCCGTGCTGGGCGGCGCTCATGATGCCATCGCCCGCGCCGGTGATCGTCATGTAGCCGGCATCGGTCATGAGGCGGGTGAACTCGGTCGCGTGCTCGTAAACGGGCGCGGGGGGACGGATGCGGGCCGAGCCGAAGATGCAGATTTTTTTGATGTGCCGATAGGGGGCGAAGACTCCCTGGGCGTAGCGCAATTCGGCCATGGAGCGCCTGAAGAGGGTCATGTCGCTGGAAGTGGGGTCCTGCCGGGAGAGCTTGTGGAGCGAGGCGATCATCTCGGCGAAATCGTCGGAGAACGCCGGCATCTTCCACTTGGCGATGAGCGCGAGAATGTCCTCGTTGATCGCCGGGTCGTCGGTGAGGCGCAGGCCGTTTTTTCGTCGATTCATGTTAAGAAGAGTATTTTCACGCGTCCTCAAACTGGCAAGCTTCATGGAAGATGGCAAACCTCTTGGACATTCTCAGCGAGCGCATCGTCCTCGGCGACGGCGCGACGGGCACCTATCTTTACGAGCTGGGCGTGCCGCTGAACCATTGCCTGGAGGAGGTGAACCTCAGCCGGCCCGAACTCGTCACGCGCGTTTACCGGGAGTACGCCGACGCCGGGTCGCAGGTGATCGAGACCAACAGCTTTGGCGCGAATCGCATCCGGCTGGCCCGCTACGGCCTGGGCCATCAGGTCGCTGAAATCAACTGGCGCGCCGCCCGGGTCGCGCGCGACGCGGTCAAGGGAAGGGCGGATGTTTTCATCGGCGGATCGGTCGGGCCGCTTTCGCTGCGCCCCGCCGACGGCGAATTTTCGATTGAAGACCGCAAGGCCCTTTTCCGCGAGCAGATCGGCGCGCTGCTCGATGGCGGCTGCGACTTGATTTTCCTGGAGACCTTTACCGCGCTGGATGAATTGCTGCTGGCGCTCGACGTCTTTCAAAATCTGACCAACATCCCCGTGGCGGCGTCGCTGGCGGTGAGCGAAGAGGGGAGGCTCGTCTCGGGCGAATCCTTCCCCGAAGCGGTGAAAATCCTGCGCGCGGCGGGCGCGGACATCGCCGGCCTCAACGGGACCTGCGGCCCCCAGGCCTGCGCGCATCTGCTCTCGAAGCTGGCGGTGGAGGAAAACGAGCTTCTCTCCGTTTACCCAAGCGCCGGCAAGCCCGAATTTTACGAGGGCCGGTTCAGTTACACGGCCAACCCCGGCTACTTCGCCGACACGCTGCCCCGCTGGGTGGCGGAGGGCGCGCGGCTCATCGGCGGCGATTACGGGACGCGCCCCGAGCATATCGCGGCCATGGCGGCGGTGGCGCGGGAACTCAAGCCGGTGCGCGTGAAGAAAATTTCGCCCGCCATTGCGTCCCCGGCCGCGCGCGCGCGCGTCGAGGCGGCCGAACCGGCGGGCGCGGCGTCGGCCCGCGCGGAGGAAGCCTCCATTCTCGACCTGCTCAAACAAGGGCCCGTGTCGATCGTCGAACTCGATTCGCCGAAGGGCCTCTCGATGGACAAGTTTCTGGCCGGGGCGAAGGCGCTCAAGGAAGCGGGCGCGGCGGCGATCACGCTGGCCGATAATTCGCTGGCCATTTTGCGCGTGAGCAATTTCGCGGCGGCGATCCGCGTGCGGGAGGAGGTCGGCCTCACCTCGCTGCTGCACCTGGCCTGCCGCGACCGCAACCTGCTCGGCCTGCAATCGGAGATCATGGGGCTGGGCGTGCTGGGCTTTCGCCATGTGCTGGCGTTGACCGGCGATCCGGCGAAGGTGGGCGACCACCCCGGCGCGACTTCGGTTTACGACCTGAATTCGCTCGGCCTGATCAAGCTGCTGGCCGGGATGAATGGGGGCGTGAACCACGTCGGACGGCCCTTGAACGGGCGGACGAATTTCATCATCGGCTGCGCCTTCAACCCCAACGCGCTGAATTTCGAGTCGCAGGTGAAGAAGCTCGAAAGCAAGCTGGCCGCCGGGGCGCAGTACGTGATGACCCAGCCCGTTTTCGATATCGAACTGGCGCGGCAAACCGCGGCCCTTCTCAAGCCGCTGGGCGTGCCCGTTTTCCTCGGCGTGATGCCGCTGCTGAGTTCGCGCAACGCCGAGTTCCTCCACAACGAAGTGCCCGGCATCAAGATCGCCGGGCCGTTGCGCGAACGCCTGCGCCAGTGCGCCGACGACCGGGCCGCGACACGGATCGGCCTCGAGGTGGCGCGGGAAGTCCGCGACGTGGCGCTCGAGGCGTTCGGCGGGGTTTATCTCATCACGCCGTTCCTTCGCTACGAAGTCAGCGTCGATCTGCTGGGGTAGCCTGGAGGGTCGGACTCCGTCCCGACCCTGACTGAGTACCCGTCCCCTATTTCTCGGGCTCATCACGCCGTTCTTTCGCTACGACGTGAGCGTCGATCTGCTGGGGTAGGGCCTATCTGGCGGGTCTGGCTCTGTTGGGGAATTGGCACGCCACCGCGCCACTTCTGAAGCTTGACACGACGATCAGGGAAGGCGCCGGATTCGCGGCCTGAGGCGAAAAAAATAAGCGAATCAGGCGAATCAGGCGTATGGGATTCGCTTGGAGGGTTCAGGTGGAACGCGCGAAAAATAGAGATGAAGCCGGCTTTCATGGCGCGATCATGCCATGAATTCGGCCAGGGCGTTAGCCTTGCAAATGCTGCGCAGCCTAAAACGCTTAAAATCTTTTGGTTTCCTCTGAAAAAAATGCAAAAAAGCGCGGGCCTCCTTTTTCGGGAGGATTTGCCCTCTTCTTCATCCCGGCTTGGATGACAGAATCCAGCCTTGGAGGGTCGCCGACAGGCGTGCCTGCCGGCCTGATCCATAACAGGCCTGTGCCCTCTTTCCACGTTGTCACCCATCGGGACAGCTTGCTTCCGCCGGGGAAGCCGCCTAAATTACCTCCATGAGCCTCACCGAAATCCTCGAAGAACTTCCCAAGCTCAAGACGGAAGAACGGGACACCATCCTTCACCGCATCGAGGAGTTGGACGACCTGGCCAGCCCGGAGATGCTGGCGGCCATCGACCAGGCGGATGCCTCCCCCAGCGAGCAGGACTTGTCGGCGGAGGAAATGCGCCAGAAGGTGAAGGCATGGGCGCATACCAGGTAGTCTTTACGCCTTACGCCTCCGGCGACCTGGAGCAGATCGTTCGCTACATTGGGCGCAACAACCCCGATGCGGCACAGCGTTTCGGGGACAAGCTGGTGGTCCGCGCCCTGAGTCTCAGTGAGGCCTTGGTCAGCCAAAGCGGCGGGCGGTTGCCGAAGCGTCCCGGCGTGCGCAAGCTCATCGAAGGCAAGTACCTCATCCTCTATCGCATCCTGCCGGAACAAAACAAAGTCCGCGTGCTGCGGTTTTGGCACGGAGCGCGAGACCTCGCCCGGCTCGACCTGGGCGAGTAAAAGGATGTGAATCGCGGTGTAATACCAATTCCAAATTGATTTTGGTCTAAACAATCGGTCATCCTGAGCTTGTCGAAGGATCAGTTCGGAGGGGTTTTACCGAGGCGGAACTGATCCCTCGACAAGCTCGGGATGACGGAAGGGTAAAGAATAAATTTTATTGAGAAATGGTATAATACGCCACCGCCTCGGCGAGTTCAGCGTCGGCCGCGGGATGAACGACCACTCTCACGGACGAAGCAGGCGAGAGGCGCGAGCCAGGGATTCTTCCAAAGGGATGCTCTTCACCCGGCCGTTCGTAATCTCGGCAACACGGCGGCTGGTCTCAGCCTTCCAAGCGGCCTCGATTCCGGGTTCAATGCCCCCATGATGGCTGAGCACGATCCGCTCGATTAATTCGGCCACGACATCTTCCGGCAACTGGGACGCCTCTTCCACGATTTCATCCAGGGTGATCGCCATAAACAGGATTCCACGGGAGGGCTGTGGTTTGGGCAAGTTTGCCGGAGGGATGCAGAGGTCGGAAATAGAGGAGAGGCCTGTTTTGGGTCGGGCCGGCAGACACGTCTGGGGGCGAGCCTCCAAGGTAGCCCGGCAACGACAGGCGCGCCTGTGTTGTCCGGGTTCGCGCCAGTCGGCTCTGGCGCGAACAAGAAGCAGCCCGAGGAGATGACATCAATTTTCGGTGGCTTCTTGTGGCTTCGCTTCGCTCCGCCACCCGGACAATAAATTGTCCGGGCTACCCAATCGGGCGGCGCCGAACGGACAGATGGGTAATTCCCAACAGAGCAAGACCCTCCAGTTTGCCTACTGCGGCTTCGGCTTCATGTGCGGCTCGGTGTGGATTTCCGTCGGGTTCTGGGGCGTCGGAGGCGCCGAGGCATCTTCGGGCGACGGTTTGGGCCCGGCGTTGTAACCGGCGCCGCGCCACTTGCCGTCTTCCCATTTGAGCACGACGATTTCCGTCGCCGGGTCCAACCGTTGGAAGGAGGTGTCGTAGGTGATGACCATGCACTCTCCCTCGAGGCCCGGCACGCCGTTTGGCTTGTAAACATGGCTGATGGGTTTGCGGCTCACCACCCGACCCCAGGGGGTCCGAAGCGCCTTGAGCACCTTCATCCATTGGTCTTGCGGCACTTTATCGTGCATCGCACCGCACCCGAACGAGTAGCTCTCGTCGTATTGGCCCGCATCGATCTGGGTCACCCACGCTTTTGACGCGGCGAGGGCGCTGTCGGCCTGGTTCTCCGCCGAGGCGAGGGCTTTCGGCATCGCGGCAAAGAGAAAGCAAAAGATAACTGCGAAAAGAAGGGCGGGTTTCATAGAGGATGAATGGGAAGCTTCATCTTTTTTGGGTTGAGAAGCTATTTGCTTATAGCCATCGCGGGTGGTTTTGGGAATCTGATTCCGTGACTCTCACCAACCTGACCCGCGGCAACGAAATCGGCGCGAATTCCTACCTGCTCGATTTCGGCGCGGACGGCCGCGTCGTGCTCGATGCGGGGATGCATCCCCGCGCCGAGGGAATCGAGGGCTTGCCGCATCTGGAGCTGCTCGAGTTCGATTCGGTGGACACGATCCTCGTCAGCCACGCCCATCACGACCACACCGGGGCGCTGCCGCTGCTGATGCGGGACCATCCCGGCGCGCGGGTTTTCATGAGCGAGGCGACCTATTATCTCGCCGAGCCGCTGCTCCACAATTCCGTGCAGGTGATGCTCAAGCAAAAGGCGGAGAAGGGCATCGCCGAGTACCCTCTTTTCACGCATCGCGAACTGGACCAGTTGGTGAAGGTCTGGCAGGCGTGCGGGATCGAACGGCCCTGGTCGCTCAACGGCTATCCCGACCCGGACAACGAGCCGCTCACCTTCGATTTCCACGATGCCGGGCATATCCTCGGCTCGGCGGGCACGGCGCTGCGGCATGGCGGGCGGACGATTTTCTACACCGGCGACGTGAATTTTACGGACCAGACGATCCTGCGCGGGGCGGAGTTTCCGCGCCGGGACATCGACGTTCTCATCACCGAGACGACACGGGGCGCGCAGCCAAGGCCGGAGGGCTTTACCCGCGACTCGGTGGTGGAGCGCCTGGCGCTGGCGCTGGAGGAGACGTTCGCGAAGGGCGGCGCGGCGCTCATGCCGGTGTTCGCGATGGGCAAGACGCAGGAATTGCTCGCGCAGTTGCACTTTCTCCAAAAGAGCCGCCGCCTGCCCGAGACGCCGATTTATATCGGGGGGCTGGGTCGCTCGTTCTGCGAAATCTATGACCGGCTCGCGGGCCGCACGCGGCGGAAATATCCGAAGCTCAACCTGCTCGACGACATCCGGCCGCAGGTGATGGATGGGCGGCTCGCGCGCGATTTCAGCCCGAAGAAGGGGCACATCTACCTGATTTCCTCGGGCATGATGACCGAGAACACGCTCTCGAACATCTTCGCGCAGAATTTTCTGGCCCACGAGCGGCACAGCGTTTTCTTCGTCGGCTACTGCGATCCGAGTTCGCCCGCCGGCTTGTTGCGCGCGACCGGGCCGGGCGATTCGGTGACCCTCAACGCGGCCCACGGCGCGCAACCGGTGCGCTGCCGCGTCGAGCATTTCGACTTCACCGCGCACGCCCAGCGCGAGGATTTGCTCGGCTACATCCTCGATGTGAAGCCGCGAACCTGCGTCCTCGTGCATGGCGACCCGGCGGCGCTCGCCTGGTTTCAGCAGGAGCTGGCCGCGCACGCGCCCGGAATGAAGGTCGTGATTCCTCCGCCCGGCGAGGAAATTGAGCTGTAGCGGCGGTCTATGACCGTCGCTGGAATTTTGACGGAATTACGGAATTTTCGGAATTGGGAGGCAGGGGAATTTTTGGACGGGATTAATAAGATTAACAGGATTCCGAAGGTAGCCGTCGTTGCAGTCTGTAGGAACGGTCTATGACCGCCGAAGTCTTGGCAACGCGGCTCGTTAATCCTGTCGGCCGCCGCTACAGAAGAGGGCCGACGGCTACCGCTTTACTCTCCTTGGGTTTGGGGATAATTTTTCGATATGGATGCGTACTGCCTTGGGTCTCTCGGTTGCTGCGCTTTTCTCCTGGCCGGCGTCGCGGGATTTGCGTTGCCGGATAATAGCATGAATATATTAACTCCCGCTTTTGCCCAAGGCAAACCGATGCCCGCCAAATACGCTTGCCGGGGAGATAATATTTCCCCGGAAGTGCGGATCGAAAACGTTCCCGCCAACGCCCGCTCCCTGGTCCTGATCGTCGACGATCCGGACGCGCCCATGGGTTTATGGACCCATTGGCTGGTCTGGAATCTGCCCGCCGACACGGCCTCGATTCCCGAGGGCAAGCCGCCTTCGGGAGCGCGTCAGGGAAAAAATAGTTTTGGGAACAGTCGTTATGACGGCCCCGCGCCGCCCAGCGGCACGCATCGCTATTTTTTCCACCTCTACGCGCTCGACACGGTGCTTTCCCTCTCGCCGGGGGCGGGCCGCGCGGCGCTGCTGGCCGCCATGGAGGGCCATGTGGTCGGTTCCGGGGAGACTTTCGGCGTTTACTCGGCGTCTCCGTAAGGCCTATTAACCCTAGTTTATGGACAGATCGCTCGTACTCGGAAAAGCCATCCTGAAAGGATGGCCGTCACTCAGCCCAGGGTTGGCGCGGGGGACAACGTCCCGCGCGCCTACCCTGGGTCCACGGCAAAAAGGACCAACCCTGAAAGGGTTGAATCAGTCCACCACCGTTGAGGCGGCTTCAACCCTTTCAGGGTTGTCGTTTCCCAACCTACCCAGGGTAGGCGCGAGGGGACGAGTCCCCCGCGCCAACCCTGGGCTGAGTGATTGCAACCCCGTTGGGGTTGCCGCCGACACCGACATGAGTGTTAACAGGCCCTGACACGCCATGGAATCGACCTTCTCAGTCCCGCGCCCGACCGACTCGGCCGACACCTACTGGCTGACACGGTTCGTCATTTTGCGCTGGATGGGATTCGTCTACGTGGTCGCGTTCTATGTCGCCGCGAAGCAATTAGTGCCGCTGGTCGGCGCGAACGGCCTCACGCCCGCGACGCTTTTTTTCCATGCGGTTGCCGGGCACTTCGGCGGCTCGTGGGCGGGTTTCATGACGCTTCCGTCCCTCTTTTGGTGGAATTGCTCGGACACATGGCTGCGCGTCGCGCCCTGGATCGGCGTGGTGATTTCGTGCGTCGTGCTGGCCGGCTATGCCAACGCGCTGATGATGGCGGTGCTCTGGTTCTTTTACGTCTCCATCGTCCATGTCGGGCAGGATTGGTATGGGTACGGCTGGGAAATCCAGATGTCGGAGACGGGCTTTCTGTGCATCTTCCTTTGCCCGCTGCTCGATGCGCGGCCCTTTTCGCTCCGGCCTGCGCCATTGCAAATCATCATTCTCTTTCGCTGGCTCATCGTGCGCATCATGCTGGGTTCGGCGTTGATCAAGCTGCGTGGCGACTCGTGCTGGCACGATCTGACGGCGCTTTATTATCACTTCGAGACGCAGCCCATCCCGAATCCGATCAGCCGCTGGTTCCACTTTCTTCCGCACCCGGTTTTGGAGTTCGGCGTGATCTGGACTTTCGTGGTCGAGCTGGTCGCGCCGTGGTTTTGTTTCTGGCCGCGGTGGGGGCGTTACATCGCGGGCGCGATCATCATTTCGTTTCAATTCACGCTGATCGTCTCGGGCAATCTCTCGTTTTTCAACTGGCTCACCATCCTCCCCGCGCTGGCCTGCTTCGACGACCGGTTCTGGCGGTGGTTCGCGCCGATGTTCCTGAAGAGTTATGCCATGGAAGCGCGACTTGCCGCCAGGCCGAGCCTCGTCATGAACAGCGTGGCCTGGGCGGTGACCGGGCTGGTGGCGGTGCTGAGCATTCAGCCCGCGTTCAATCTCCTCTCCCCCCACCAGGCGATGAACACCTCGTACGACCCGCTGCACCTGGTCAACACCTACGGAGCATTCGGCACGGTCGGGCGCGAACGGCCCGTGATTATTTTCGAGGGGACGGACAGCGCCGATCCCGCCACGGCGACCGATTGGAAGGAGTATCCCTATGTCGGCTCGCCCTGGGACCCGAAGCGGACGCCGCCGTTCATCGCGCCGTACCAGCCGCATCTCGATTGGCAGCTTTGGTTCGCCGCGATGGCCAGCTATCGCGAATATCCGTGGACGCTCAACCTCGTCTGGAAGCTGCTCCATAACGATCCGGCGACGCTGGGCCTCTTCGCGGGCAATCCCTTTCCCGATCATCCGCCGCGCTATGTCCGCGCGGTTATCTATAACTACCACTTTGCCCAGCCGGGCAATCCCGAGGGCGTCTACTGGAACCGCGACCGTCTTGGTTTATGGCTGCCCCCGCTTTCCGCCGACAGCCCCGAGTTGCTCAGCGCCTTGCGCGCGGAGGGGTGGATTCAGTAGGAGTTTTTGACAGGAGTAACGAACCTCGGAGCAAGCTCCGAGGTTCGTTACTTCCGTAATTCCGTTAATTCCGTCAAAAATTCCCCTGCCTTCCCTCATGTCTTTCATGTTCCTCCTGTCTTAATTCCGTCTTTTTAGTAAGAAAAGACTAAAGTGACGTAATTCACAGGAAGTTACGAAACAGCGACTCCGTCATGAAAACGTAACATTTCCGGGCTTGCCGGATAGTTATTCACAAGTTATTCACAGGGGTGGCGGGATAAGAAAGCGCCCCGAATTTTGAAAAAAATTCTCATCCTCACGGCCGGGTTCGGCGAGGGGGAAGACGTCGCCGCGGGGAATGTTCGCGAGGCCATCGAGCATCTGGCGCCCAAGGACGTGCGGCTGGAAGTCCTCGACCTGCTCGACTCCTGCTACGGGCGCTTTCACGACCTGCTGCGCCATACTTTCCAGGCCGCCGTCAAGAACGCGCCGAAGCTCTGGCACGGCTTTTACCACTTGCTTGGCAATTCCCAATTTGTCGAGGGCCAGATCGACGGACTGACCCGCCTGCGCCATTCGCTGCGCGATTTACTGAGGCAAATGGGGCCCGATGTCGTGGTTTCGACCTGCCCGATCTACGGCTTACTGATCGAGGAAATTTATCGCGACGGCCGGACGCGGGATTTCACGCTGATCTCGCTGGTAACCGATGCCGTGGTGCAGGATTCCCCGTGGCCGCGGGCATCGAGCGACTTTTTCGCCGTGACGAACGAAGCGGCGGGCCGGGTGCTGGCCGCGGCGGGCGTGCCGGAAGCGAAGATAGAAGTGTTCGGCTTCCCGGTCCAATTTCGGGCGAAGGGACGACGCATCGCGCCGCCCGACCTGGCCGCAAAGGGCGGGCCGCGCATTCTCTATGTTATTAACAGCGCCCGGAAGAAGGCGCCGAAGCTGCTCGACCGCCTGCTGGAGCATCCCGATTGGGACGTGACGGTTTGCGTCGGGCGCGACACCGCCCTCGACGAAATGGCGCGCGCCAAGGCGGCCACCGCGCCGGAACGCATGGAGGTGATCGGTCACACGCGCCGGATGCCGAATTATTGCGGGAACATCACGTGGTCATCAGCAAGGCGGAGGCCGGCATCGTGCAGGAGGCGATTGCCGCGCGGTGTCCCATGATTGTCCACAAGATCGGCTCGGGTCGGGAGGAGGCGAATTTTTCGCTGCTGCGAGAGGCCAACGCGGGCGCGGTGGCCGAAAAGCCGAGGGACGTGATCGACTGGCTCGAACGCGCTTTCGGCGACGAGGGGCGGCTGCTCTCGCTCTGGCGGAAAAATCTCGAGCCGCTCGGACGGCCCGATAGCGCGCTAAACCTCGCCCGCTTCATCCTCGAACAAGCGGCTGCTTCGGCGTCGCCCGTGCCCGAATTGCGCGCCTTGCCCGCGCCGGAGGCCGCGAACGGGACTCCTTTGGAAACCCGGAAGCCGGCCCGGCTCCTCCTGCGCCTGCCGAAGAAGCTGCTGCTTTGCGATCTGCACACGCACACGACCTGGTCCGACGGCAAGCTGACCGTGGCCGAGATGGTCGACTTCTACGGGCAGCGCGGCTTCGACTGCCTCTGCATCACGGACCATCTCTGCGATCCGAAACGGCTGCTGGGGAAATTGGTAAACCTGACCGGCCTGGTGATCCCGCCGGACGAAGTGGGGGCTTATTTCGAGGAGATCGAGCGGGAGAAAAAGCGCGCCTGGGCGAAGTACGACCTGCTGCTCATGAGCGGCGTCGAGTTTAACAAGGACGGCTATACGCCGAAGACCTCGACGCACCTGCTCGGCGTCGACCTGAAGCAGCCGATTGATCCCTCGCTCGACATCAAAGGGCTGATTGCGGAAATTCACGCGCAGGGCGGGCTGGCCATCGCGTCGCATCCGCACGAAATGAAAAGCGAGTGGGGCAAGGACACGCTCTATTTGTGGGAGCACGTCGATGAATACGCGCCGCTGATCGATGCCTGGGAGGTGGCCAACCGCGACGATATTTTCAATCCGGTGGGCCTCAAGAAACTGCCATTCATCGCCAGCAGCGATTTCCACAAACCGAAGCACATCCACTCGTGGAAGACGCTGCTCTATTGCGAAAAGGAGGCCGAAGCCATCAAGCATTGCGTCCGGGTGAACCGCGATGTCTCGATCACGCTCTATCGGGACCACCGGTTCGGATTGGAGGAGCGGGATCTTCACGCCGCCGCACTGGAGAACGGGCCGGAACTCGTCGACTTCGAGGAGACGGGCCTGGCGGTCACCCGAGGCTGATGGCACCCCGGCCTAAGTCCAAGCCATGATGAAATTACGGTGGATCCTCTTAAAAATGCTTTGGTTTATCGAGCTTTGGCCTTAGACTGCCTGGCCAATGGACGTCGACCTTGAATCAGCCTTGATCTTCGGACTGGTGCTCCTCGTCCCGGCGCTCGTTGTCTTTGCCATTCTACTGGCCATACGGATTCGCCGCGGCAAATTCCATCGTCAGAGAATTGCCAGGAGGAGCCGTAGAACGCGGGATATGGAGGCGCCGAAGGAAACGCCCAAGTGAATTTCAATACCGGCTCAAATCGGGCATGCGCCGGAGTCTTCATCGGGGGGCCGGCGGAGCCATGCCTGCCTGGCCCGAGACGAAAACTCAAGCCGCATTTCGGCCATATTTAGCATCTATCCTGGCGAAGACTTCCTCCGAAGGAATCGAGGGAGAAGGATCGGTGAAGGCCTCCTCAATCGCGGCATTCATCTCGCGCCATTCCTCGACGGAAACGCCTTCCTCAAGAGCATAAAGAGCCTCGTGAAGGGCCGCTCGTTCCTCAAGGGTGAGCGAGGGCAGCGCGGCCTGGATTTCGGTGAGGCTCACTTGCAACAAGCTAAATCAGGCAGGTAAGAATTTCAAGTCGGATAACGTCTCCAAACTATCCGTCATCCTGAGCTTGTCGAAGGATCAGTTTTGCTGTGTTCAAGTGACTGCAAAATTTCCTGAACTCGATCCACTGTAATTCCGTTTCTTTGCTCAATCGCAAGAGGATGTTCGGTTCGTTCAAGCTCAATATAAGGTCTGATACCGTCGTCCCTTAGATGAGCCATCGTCTTCAGATGCAATGTCTCCGTGTAACCAGGTATCTGAGTGCACAGCCAACCGAAGAATGGCCCTACATGACATCTCTTGGCCTTATTATACTGCTCTTGCCAGTTGAAGAAATTTTCTTCTTTGAGTGATACCCAAACGCCCCAACTAAACGAATCATTCGTGCCTATAATCGGAATATCGAGGCAGCCGCGCACGAAAAAGAATCGATTAGCAATCACGCAACTATCCGACGTCAGGAATACATCTTCTCCCCTCTTGCTTACGGGAACATCCCAATACGGATCGGGTCGATCAGCCCCATATGATGGAGTACCGTCATGCACTAATCCGCAAGTGGTGCAGGTATATTGCATGAGCAGATAGGTTTGGGGCTAATTCCTACTCCAATCGAGCATCCGCTGAAGGGGGACGAGCGCCTTCTCCCGCAGGTCGGCTGACATCACCAATTCGGGGGTTTCGTCGCGCAGGGCTTCGTAGGCTTTCTCCAGCGTGTTCATCTTCATGTAGCGGCAATCGGCGCAGGCGCATTTGTCGGTCGGGCCGGCAATGAACACCTTGTCGGGCATCTCCCGCCGCAGCCGGTGCAGCATGCCCGATTCCGTCGCGATGATGAACGCGCGCGCGGGGTTGTCGCGGCAGTAGGCGACCATTTTTTCGGTCGAGCAGACTTCATCGGCGAGCATGCGCACGGCCCGCGTGCACTCGGGGTGAGCGACGAGCGGCGCGTCGGGGTATTCGCGGCGAATCTTCGAGATGCTCTCGTGCGTGAACTCGATATGGATGTAACAGTTGCCCTGCCAGAGCCGCATCTTGCGCCCCGTCTTTTCCATTACCCATTCGCCGAGATTCTGGTCCGGCACGAAAAGGATTTCGCGGTCTTCCGGGACGCGCCGCACCATCTTCTCGGCGTTGCCCGACGTGCAGATCACGTCGCTCTGCGCCTTCACCCCGGCGGTGCAATTGATGTAGGCGACGACATACACGCCCGGATGGCGCGCCTTGTAGGCGGCCAGCTCGGCGGCATCGCACGATTCGGCCAGCGAACAGCCTGCGTCCATGTCGGGCAGGAGGACTTTTTTTTCCGGGTTCACGATCTTCGCCGTCTCCGCCATGAAATGGACGCCGCAAAACAGAATGATGTCGGCCTGGGACGCCTGCGCCTGATAGGAAAGGCCGAGCGAGTCGCCCACGTAATCGGCCACTTCCTGGATTTCGCGCACCTGGTAATTGTGCGCGAGAATCACCGCGTTCTTTTTCTTTTTCAGGGCCAGGATTTCCTCCTGCAGGGGGCTCATCCATGTACATTAGCCCAACCGGGCGAACCGGTCTATGGTCAACACGTCCGGCCATATCGCGAAAATCCTGCTTTGCCCGGGGGCAGGCTTGCTCTACTGTACGACTCTTTCCCCTCGCGCCTGCGGGCGGATGTTGGTGTTGGGACGGGTCGCATAGCGGTTTAGTGCGGTCGCCTGGAAAGCGGCTGTGGTGTTAAAGCCACCGAGGGTTCGAATCCCTCCCCGTCCGCCAGTCGTTGGAACCCTGAAAGCCAACGAGTTGCGAAACGAAACGGGGTTCGCTGGTAACAATTGTTACCAGTTTTGTTACCTCCGGCTGGGTTTGGGCCTAGCTGCGATGTAGGGCGGTTGTAGCCGCCTTCTACCCGTTACCGGGTGGTGACCGAGGCCACTTATGATTCTGAACGTGGAGATCAAACCATGCAGAATCGCTATCGGATATTTCGCCGCAACGGGGCGAAGTTCTACCTGAGGGACAAGAAAACCGGAGGTGCGGAAAGTTTGGGCACGAATGATCGTGCCGAGGCCCAGCGTCTGGCCAACGCCAAGAACCAGGCCATCGAGCAGCCTCACCTCAACGTGGCCATGGCCCGGGTTTATCTTTCCGTCAAGTCGCCGGAGATGCTCGACCGGACCTGGAACGATGTCATGACCGAAATGGAGTTGGCCTATCACGGGCCGACGCTCAAACGGTGGCGCTCTCAAATTAAAAGCGCCCCGTATCAGATGCTTCGCAAGATTAAGCTGCTGGAGACGGATGGCACCCACTTCCTTGCCGTGCTGCGCCATCCCCGTGCGGGCACGGCGGCCCACAAATGGCTTCGCATCCTCCACAACCGCGCCTTGGATTTGGGCTGGCTTCTCACGCCCGTCTTGGCCCGCAGGCTGTGGCCCAAGCTGCGGATGAAGAAGACGAAGGCGATCACCGCCGAGCAGCACGCCCGGTTGATCGCGGCGGAAAAGGACGATGAATTTCGACTCTACCTGAAAATGCTTTGGGAGATCGGCGGCGCCCAGACCGACACCGCCCGGCTGAATCGGGATAACGTCGATCTCTACAACCGCCGCATCACCTACAACCGCAAGAAGCTCGAATCCATCGGCCAGGGGAGCGTGGCCATCGTCATCGGGGACGACCTGATGGAGCTCTTGAAGCAATTGCCGGAAGAAGGCTTTCTTTTTCCCACATTGGCCAAGCAGAACGACAAGGTGCGGGCCTCGCGCTTTCGGAAGGTGGCCGACCGGCTCGGGTTCACCGACATCAGCCTGCACAGCTATCGCTATGCCTGGGCGCAACGGGCGAAGTCCTACGGGATGCCGATGCGCGAGGCCATGGCGCACCTGGGCCACGGCAGCAAAGCCATCCATCACGCTTATTCCGACAGTGCCGAGGTGGTCAGCCTGCCGCTGGAATTTTACGAGAAGAAATGGAAGGAGAAGATCATTGAATTCACAAAAACGGCGGTAGCCTAGGCACTAATTCAATTCCAGACATGTGAGAATGGTGCAAACTCAGGTTCAGCCAAAAACCGCTCTCGGCAACTCTCATCCTTGGCGAAACACTCCTTCAAAAGCTGCTTGGCTTGGTCCAAGTTTCCCAATTGGGCTTCGCAACGGGCGAGTTGATAAGTAAACTCCACCCCTTCTCGAATCGACGCTGGCGCAGACTTTAGGATTTGTTTAGCCTCTTGGGCTTTCTTTAGCTCGTTTAAAAAGTGGGTTGTCAGGACGTAAAACCTTTGGTCAAGAGGCCATAAGTTTAAAGCGAATCTTCCCAACAAAACTCCGTCTTCCAAGGCTTGATCGTCCAATATGCTCATTGCGTCAAGCAAGCACAACCTTGCCTCAAGAACATCGGGATGGGTCTTGATTTCCGTCGGCAACTTATCCAGTTCATCCTTCGCTTCAGGTAGCATTCCTAAACGAAAAACGATGAAGAATGGCTCCAAGAGGGATTGGACTGAGTTCACGTCGGGGGTGCTTTCGATCATGTCATTGCTCATTGATTTCATGGTCAAAGGGATGCTCTAGATACTTAAGCGTTTCCTTGGCCCATTCATTGCCCTGCGAAGCTGCCGCCCGACACCATGCCTCTGCTTGCTCTGAGTTGGCCGGCAGCCCTATTCCTTCGTAGTAGAATCGAGACAGATGGTACTGGGCTCTCGCGTCCCCCATCTCTGCACTCTTGAGCAAATAGGCTGCTGCCTGTTCCTCATTTCTGGCCACACCCCAACCTTCGGAATAACAGGCCGCGAGGTAGTAGAAGGCTTCGGCATTGTTCTGTTGAGCGGAGAGCCAGAGCCATTTAAACGCTTCGGCCTCGTTTCTATCGACGTTCTTCCCAAAGAGGTGCGCGTAGCCCAACAAAACTTGGGCATCAGGATGGCCGGCCACAGCAGCCATTTGGATCAAGCTCAAGCCTTCAGAGGGGCGCTGGTTCAAGCCAATGCCAAAGTACATCATGCTGCCGAGTTCGAATTGGGCTTCAGGATTGCCCTCCTCGGCCTCTACAAGAAGGTCGGAGTTATCCGTGTATTCGTCTGTCGGCCCCAATTCGCTCAAAACCTTCACCGCGTCCTGACAACCATTCTGAACTGCCTTTTCAAGCCAGTACTGAGCTTGCTCCCGATAGTCTTCGTCAGGCATGCACTCAAGATAAAGAAGACCAAGGGCCAGTTGAGCTTGGGCGTGATTTCGATTGGCAGCCTTCATGTACCACTCGGCGATCTCATCAAATGTTACCCCAGCTTGGGAGTCGTAAAATTCTCCAAGCTGGAATTGAGCTTCAGCGTCACCATCTTCAGCTCGTGCCACCAAGTCATCAAAAGAGGATTCCTGATTCATGGCTTCAGTTTAAATCATGGATGGGACAACGGTAGTCCCTTATTAAAATCTTGTGCCGGACTCTGTTCGGGTAACTGTCAGCGATATGTTCCCGTGACTTAGGTCAGAGCTGTTGAAGCAACACTGCCCCTGATCTGGGGTGCAAGACCATCGATTGAACTGTGTCGCCGAATGTTACCAACTCGTCATCGTCATTAACCACTGAGAAACACCCCAACAATGACTTGGCCTTGCATTTTAAGGCACGTTCCTCCACGCAGTCCTGACGCGCCAAAGAATCTTCCCACTCCGCCTCATCGCTCGTTTCGCCGGGATAATGATTGGCCAGTGCCACTGGATAATTCGGCTGCTTGTAGATACGCCCCTTGCCGTCCGTGTTAACTTCAACCACGGCTGCCTGCCCCTTTCCAGGACCAGCCACCATTGCGTAAAACGGAACAAAAGCAGGAGTTTTTTTCAGTTCACGAAGGGCCTCCTCATACGAGCGACAATTTTCGAATATCCACCGCACCAGCAGCGCAGCGCTCCACCCACTCATGCACGGGACGAGGTGATCCCCGTAATCATTCGAATTTATCGTGATGCTAAAACGCCCCTCGGCTACGCCACTCAAGACGCCAACCATGCCAGGAACAGAAACAGCCTTGAATGAACCAGCTTCTGATTGGCAATCAAGGATGACCGACGCACGCTTCATCTGCCAAATCGGCCAGTCCAAATTTCGGCAATGGACCATGCCAAGGCCCGGTTGATGGAAGGCGACGCTCGTGCAAAGACGGGCCCATTTTCGAAAACTCTTTAGTCCGTCCGCAGCTTGTTCCAATCCCGCCTCGACAACGTCGCCCATGGTCTCGCGAACCGACTCAAATAGGTCGACGACTGGCGCTGCTACTCTGCCGCCGAGTTTAACGGCATTGAGAAGTCCACTTCCCACTTGAAGGGCTTCGTAGGAAAAGTTTGCTAAGATGACTTGGTCGATGTCGCCAACGGCATATTCCGACCAGGCCTTCATGTCATCGAGATAATCCAAGTCACCTGCCGCGACCTTGGCGAAACGTGGGGCAACATCGTGAACAAATGGTGCGAGTCCAGAGAAAGAGCCAAGCCGTTTCCCGAGGTCCTTTTTTACTGCTCGGCACAAGATTTCGCTTTGTCGACATGCCCACGAGTCTGTCAGCAGGTTGTCCCAGCGATCCTCAGGATCCTGGCGAAAATCAACTTTAAAAATAGGAGGGATCAATTTCATAGTGATTAGTGGACGAGCCAACTTTTGAGACCGCGAGATGCCTTTCGAGAGAACCGGAGTCTCTCAATGCCCCTTCTTTCGGAGCTTTAGACGTGGTGGTGGACCCGGATCGAATTCTATCTCCTCGTATTCATTCCAGATGGCCATAATCAGGCCTAAGCCCAGAAAAATAGCGACTATGATCGCAGCCATCTCAAGTCCAGTTAATCCGACTGCTGCTAGCAGCGACGTCCCGAAGGTGAAAGGCGCAGCGAGAATTGCAGACGCAAGAACAGGTACACCTGCGGAGTCCATAAAGGCAAATCCTTTTGCTGTCCGAACCTGATTGGCAAGCTCTCCTTCGACTAGGATTTCAACTTCGCCGCGGCGCTGAGCGGCAGCGAGTTCTTCATTAGATCTAACTTCGGTCATATGCCTCCCACGAAATATCAACCCCGTTGGGTGAAACTCGAACATTTGGCGGACGTAGATTCGTTAAAATCCAAATGGCCGTACCAGAGCCGGTAAACACCAGGATGGTGCCAGCCGCAACCAGAAGCCCCAGTTTTGATGTCGGTTCAGGATCCACGATCGCTGCCACAATCATCCAAACGCCAAATCCACTCACGCCCAGCATGAGGAGGACGGCAACCCATTCATTGAGGCCGAGGTTTCCCCTCAGCCCAGCGGCCAAGAGGCTTTCCGTGAGGTTAATTCCATAACCCTTATCGTCGATGAAGCGAATGGCTTTCCGATTCTGGTAGGTCTGAACCAATTGGGAAAACCAATCAGGCTGTGAAGTGCGTATCTCTTTCATGCCTTAATTGATACTGTAACTTGAGCCGTAGGGCCTGATTTAAGACGTCGCCGGACATCCTGCCTAACTCAGTTCAGGGCCAGGCTTCTGGCCTAATCAACAAGGCGAATCTGCTTTTTAGCGAGGGCGAGGTTAAAATTGCCTCTTTGGGGCAGGGCACCTATTAGCTCAGGTGCTGGCTTTTCAGCCCGCAACAGCTTGTCCTTGAGAGAGGAAAGTGATCTTTGAATGTCCCTGTCGTCGAGTAGGGTTCCTTCGAGGTTGCTTCGCCAATCACTTAAGTCATTGCGAGGCCTCTCGGCGACAAACTTGGAACACCACGGTCCAACTTCAGCAGCAAGTTTCTTGATGCTGCCGAAGGCGGGTCGGCCATCGCGCACATGTTCCGCCAGAAAAATAAGAATGAGTTGTTCGCGAGGCGCCAGCGAAAGGGTAACTTCATTCACTTCGATTTCTTGCCGGCATCGATGCACAGTCAGTTGGAGCGTCTCAAGCGCTTTCCCTCTGCCCACTTTGCGATACTTTGCCACCAAGGCAGAGAATCGTCCCGGAATGCGGCCGAGTTCGCGTGGAAATAGGCTAGCCAAAGGCACGAATGGGACATCGATAATGCTCACTCGCGCATCACTTGCAGGAACGCTCCTCTTGCCGTCGTAGACCAAGGGAGCGGTTTGCTGGCTGGGGAAAAAAAAGGGTGGTTGCAAATCAGATCGCGCAAAAGGATCGTTGACGACAACATGAATAATTCGGTCGTCACTGCGGCCGATAAGGCTCACGCAAGCATAAAAAAGGGCGCTCACTGTTTTGCGGCCACCTGCGATAGATGCGATGACTTGGGTGTCATCATTCATCACGCCACGTAGTGTTTCCAGCATAGCATCTGCGACCTGCTCATTTTCTGCTTGGCTTGTGATGTCATCGAGTTCGTGCGCGACGTGTTTACCCGGAGTAACTGTGGTAAAAACACGGAGGTAGGCTGGTGTAGGCGCAAATTCCAAGCGGCCTGCGATATCGAAACCGTCAGACTTCAGGCTCTGGCAGAGATGATCCCATGCTGTGTTCCCACCGTATTCCTTTGCAGGCGAAAAAACCTGCTGAAGGAGACGATCTCTGCCAGGACAGGAGGTAAGGACTTTGATCCGGTTGGGTACAAGCTGCTGGTGGTGCGCCAAAGCCCAGACTGTTGAAGTGAGTACGGAAGGAGACGTACCTAGGGTCGTAACTAATACCGTTTCCCGATCGTGTCCCGGCGTCTTTTCCGGAGCGTTATTACCACCTCGGTCTTTCATAAAGCCACCGCTTTCAGCAGTGCTGCACCATCGGCGACATCCATAGGTTCGAGGAGTTTAATTTGAAGTTGCTTGGCACGCTTCTGTAGATTACTGCGCATCGCTTCTGGCAGATGGCACACTGCTAAATATTTGTGGGCAAACTTACCACCTAGGTGACGTGCGCTTGCGTCCACCTCCTCCAGGTGCCGCATTAATTTCTCTGCATTCTTCCGCTTGCACGAAAAGTATGCGAGTTGGAGTCCTTGGACAGCGAGCACGTCCTCTTCCATCGGACTGTCCCCACCTCTCGCGATGTGAATATTCAAATTAATATCAGCGAACGCTCCGCATTGCATAACGGCGTCTGCCACGGCCACCTCCCACCAACCACCTTCGAAAAATTGATAGCGTGACTGCAGTGACTTTGCATAAAAATATGGATCGGATTCCGCACACTCCGCCCGCAGCTTTACTTTGTCTCCGTCGCAAGCAATCATTCCAGCCATTTTAGCGACTTCTGCTAATTTCTCAGGTAATTGAAAAAGGATTTTGTCTGCTTCCTTCCAAATCTTCAGATTCCTTGAACGATTAATTTTAGCAAAAGCACCGCCTTTGCCGGCCATGGCTTGGAATGCTAGTTCTTCCTCATTGGGATTATTAAGAAGATATTTTGCAAGGGGAGTTAACGCTTCGACTTTTCGACTTTTCGATTTCTTTTCGTAACCATAAGCCTCGAGGATCAGTTGCACCGAAAGAAGGGGTGCAAGTGCATCAAGGGAGAGTCCGCTCGACAAAAGATTTGTTAATCCAGGTCCCGTACCACCGTCAAGAAAACACCGATTCTGGCCGTCAACATAGAGGGAAATAGCTCCTTCCTTGTAAGCAGCCTGGAATGCTCCAATGGACATCAGTTTTGTTCCACCCGTGAAGTTCAGTACCGGTTGTAAGCCTTCACTCCTCAACACCGCGATACCCTCGCTAACAGCGCGGTTCATTTCAGCCATTGTTGGCATATCACCAAGAACAACCATCCGATAACAATCTGGCGAAGGAGCTGCTCCCACTGAGTCAGCTGCACGCATTATATATCTGGAATGCTGTTCGAAACTATCACTGACAATATGGATGACTCTATCCGGCTTAAAAGCGAGAATGGGCAGGAGGCTTGGCATCGCCTCTTCGCTAACCAACTGAATTAGCCCGACAGGCTGCAACATATGTTGATTTTGGACCAAAGGAACCTTCAAGGCAAGTTCACTTCAAGACCATTTGGTAGCCAAGCGATGGTTCTTCGATTATGGCCCATAGCTATGAGCTGGGGTAGTGTACGAAACAGAGCATCATTGCGATCAATACCAAAAGCTTTCATCTTGGGGCCGTTTGGTTCGAGCCGGACGGCATCATTAAACCCGACAAGCCGAACCCAGAGCGGAGGTTTTTTTTCTCCATCGCTAAGAAACAGGCAAGGCCCCTTAAGAATGGTCTTGCAGCGCTCAACGGTCTGCTCGTCTCCCGTGATGGAAAGTCTCTCACCTAAGAAGACTGGACGGACTTGACGAATCTCCGGCCATTCTTTGGCGAAGGCTTCAGACGTGTCCCAGCGTAGGGCGTAACTTGGCGTTTCGCGCCACATCTGGGAGTGCCATTTAGTCACTTCACGGGCTTCTTCTGGACGCAGCCAGACGCCAGTTTCGATGCCGTCCGTGAGCCCATGGATACCGTCGAAGTTCGCGCTGAAAAGCAACCCGTTGTCACCGTCGGCGATTGCGTATTTAGCGTGGTTTACGCGATTTGCTCGAACTTCCACGCCGAGGTTGAGCAGCGCCCCGATCTGAGTCAGATCGCGTGAACGATCACGTAGCAGCAATTCTACCTCCACGCCGCGGTTCCGAGCGTCCGCAAGGGCATCGAGGAGCAAAGTTGGCTTTTCCCGCATGGCGGTGAAACTGAAGCTTGCGAGAATAAGCGTGCGCTTGGCCGCTGCGATCACGCGCTGGATGCCTGCTAGGATGGTTGTCGATTCAAAGCCCGTCCACACCACCGCATCGTCCCCTGTCGGGGCATTCGGAGCTGGTTCCTCGGTCCGGCGAACACCATTTAGTCTATATCCATTAGGCGACGGTGGGGCTTCGCGCTGACAGCCGCACTTCCAAAGATGACGAAAAAGTGCGGCTAATGGGGCCACGCGCTCAGGACTTTCGAGGACAAGGCCAAGTTCTCCACAGGGTTTTGCGCCGCGTTCATTAAGATCGAGACCGTTTGGATCAAAATTGGCCGAGCCGACAAACGCAACACGGTCATCCACAATGCAAAACTTCGCGTGACAATTCTCCGCTCCGCGCACATAGACGCCATGACGTGTGAGAGCCTCGAAATTCTTCCGTTCACGGTTGAGAGCATCCTGATCAATCTCATCCGACTCTTGCTCAAGACTGCGCTGAAGACTCTTATCGTCCAATGCGGTTATTACATAAACATGCCCGCGCAGCCGCTTGGCCGCGCGACGCAGCGCATCGCGCATCGCCTCACCGCCGAGTAGGAAGCTGCACACGAACACGCGCTCTGATGCCGAATCGATAAGCGTAATCAGCGCGTCTCGAACTGTTTGCTTCCGTCCCGGGACGGTCATTTTCAGATGAACGAACTTTGGCAAAGGTTTCGGCTCATGTGCCTCGCGTGGTAAGAAAAACGGTTGGTCGCGCCAGGGATCGTAGGAAAGTATAAGTTTCATAGTCTGTCGGCGGGTCCA
Source organism: uncultured Verrucomicrobiae bacterium (assembly GCA_963702985.1). GTDB lineage: Bacteria > Verrucomicrobiota > Verrucomicrobiia > Methylacidiphilales > UBA1321 > JABDGH01. The sequence continues at coordinate 1,239,822 of OY969777.1, read as the reverse complement.
GCAATTCGATAGGCAAGTTCCCACCGTCCGCTCTCCCATGCAGCGGCCTCAACTTCGGTAAGCGTAGGTGTCGGAAGATCGTGGCCTTGGAGCAGATGGCCACGCCGCTCCCGGTCTGCAACCCGCTCCACGTGTTCGGTCGTGCATTGGCCGTAGCTATCGTCGAGTTCTGCGAGCACATTTTCGAGCAACATCGCTCGTGCAGCTTCGGTGTCAGCCGGACGACAGAACACGGTCATTCCGATGTCGACAGCACCGCGCAGGATTATTTCGGAATGATCGCTGCCTTGCTCCGTGCACCAGCGCCCCCATTGCTCACCCGTGCAGTTTAGTTCATACTTTGCGGCGTTCCAAGTGCCGAACGGCTTGAGCAACTCCGTAGCGTGATCAAGAATTGGGTCGACTTTAACAAGAAGCTGTTTGATGAACGGATGTTCTACAGCGAAAGTTACCCGAACGTTGACGCTCTCGTCGCAGAGATAAAGCACGTATTTCCCAGCTGCAGCGCGACCTTCGAGAACATACTGGCGTGGTTGTAGCGGCTCTCGCAACTTCAGAGCGTGAGTGCTTGAGTTCCAAAACGCGCCACGCCAGTTTTCAAGTGTTGCGGCATCCACATCGACCGAAGCGCCGTCGGCGTCGAATGGGCATAATTTTTTCAGAGGCTGGAGATCAATTCCAAGAATCGGCACCAGGGGCGATCCGATTACGCAGACCTGCTCGTCCCGTTCCATCACAATGCGGGCTTGGTTACGTTCAATGGTCAGAGCTGGGTTTTGTCGTACGCATTCGCCTTCGATCAGGAGCAGCTCCTGTTCCGCCAACGGCACGAGAATCCTGGCCATGAGAGTCTCGTCGCAGACGCCTGTGAGCTTCGCAAGTTCGCTTACGTTCGCCGATCCCCTCTCTTTTTCAAGCAACCGGACGGTTTCTAATAAAAGAACGCGCGCGGGTGAAACCTCACGAGTTTCTTCGCGTTTGACCGTTAGCTCGGCAATCGCGACCGGTGCCAGAGCACTTGCGATGCGCCAACCGCGTAAAGCATTGTCATCAACATCAAGAGGACGAATAGAATGGAGGGCAGTAGCGCTCATAATCCGCGAAGTTGTTCTATCTGATGATCCGGGTGCTCACGGATACACCGGCCAAGATGGGCGAGGATTTTTTCGCCATCCTCATCGCCGCGCAAGGAGGTCAGTGTTTGAAGATTGCCGACGAGGAGGAGGCTCCGCCGGGCACGGGTGAAGGCGACATTCAGCCGATGGGCATCTTGCAGCCATCGACCGGTGTTGGGACGTGGCGTCCGCAACGTACGGACAAAGCTGACCACCACCACATCCGCTTCCTGCCCTTGGCAGCGGTCGATTGGCAAAATGTCAATCCGCTCGTGTTTCAACTCCTTATCCCCGCACACGAGCAATTTGATGTAACGGGCTTGGGCGAGGTAAAAGGTGATTACCATCAGGCCATTAATGGGTTCACCACTTCGGCGCGAGGTAATGACGTGCTGTTTAAGTGCCAGCACAACGGCCCGCGCTTCGCCTTCGTTCACGAAACCTGTGCCGTGGCGCTTCTCGCGAAAATCAGGCCGGGCGGCGCAATAGCTTTGTGTATTGAGGAACATCCAGGCATGACGGAATGCCTCGGTCAGTAACGGCGCAACGGCAAAAGTCTCCGAGCTTTGATAATCGCCGCCATAGACCGGTTCGCAGACCAACGTCGCGATCTCCGCGACCATGCGCCGCTGCACGTTTAACCGTGCGGTACGTTTCGCTGGAAGCAAATCGAGCACATGGTCGAAACACGAACGGGTGAGAACGTCCGCGACACGCCGCCACGCCCGCAGGCGCTCTTCGATAGTATTCGCTTTGACGATCGCCCGCGGCCAGTCAGGCAGGGTCCCTTTGACCATTAGCGTGCGAGCACGCTCGCAAACTTCATTCACCCGCACCGGTCGAAACTCAGGCTCGTCCACATTCCATTCGTCGCAGAGCCTCTGCGCCATGTCGTGAAACGCCTCAGCGCGAGATTCCGAAAGATGGAGAACCGTCAAGGCTTGAATGAGTTGTTCGTCGTCAGCTTCAACGTAAGGAGGCAATTGCTTGTCGTCACCGACGAGAACGATTCGCGCGGCGCGGTTGGCGGGCACTAAGATCTCGCCGCGAGTCACACGACTCGATTCATCGCAAATCACCAGATCGAAGTGATGCTCTAAAAATTCCTTGCTTCCGGCTATTCCCTGAGTAGTAGCCGCAACAAGATTCACACTATCAAGAGCCCAATCGGTGACTTCATCGTCACTATCAACGTGTTCGTAAAAACTCTTCCATCGATGAAGCAATTCTCGGCGCCGTCTGAGGCAATCCATTTCACTGTCCATCGCGGCACTTAACTCTCGCAACACTTCAACACGTTGAGATAGTACCGCTTTGGAATCCAGTTGAGGTGCTGTTTCAGAGCGGACGCTCTCCTTCAGTGAGTCAATAATTGTTCGAAGTGATTTCGGCAATTCCGAAATCTTCTCTGGAAGTTTGCCATTAAGCAGAGCTCTAATTGTTAACTCCGTGCTCAAAAGCAATTCGCGCAATTCATATTCCGACTCATTGGCACGATCGCGAGCTCGCGCAATTAACTTGTATGCATTAACCACCCTTGCTTCTGCCGGAGGGATTGATTTTTCAACGGAGTCGCGCTTCTCCTTTGCGTGATCGAGATCTTTTTCGGCTTCTTTCACCGCCTTTTTTGCTTTTTTGTGCTCGGAAAAGATAAATTCCCATGCGGGATTATTTTTTGATGTTTTTTTCTCGTGGGCCTTTTCCCTTTTCAATTTTCTTTCTGCCCTCTGTATTTGTTCCTTTATGTTTTCTAAGCTTTGCTTTGCTGCATTCAGATCATTCTGCTGTTGGGTGTGATCGTTTTCAGCAGCAGCCATGGCGCGTGTGTCATTATCGCATCGGATGGCATTTGCGGACAATTTGTCGATTAGTTCGACGTAGTTTACTATCACGCTTTGTGTGATTTCTGAAACTGTGTGATCACGAATCTGGTCCTGAACGTTCGCTATGGACTTTCGTCCAAGATTTCGTCCAAGGTTACGGGCAATGTAATCTTGCAACTCGGGCTTGATACGCCGCTCGTCGGCGGGTGCCACACGTGCGGGAAAGATGGAACGTTCGAGATTCTTTTCACGCAGATCGTGAACGCGACCAAGCACTTCATCCAACGCAACGTGGGTGGGCGCGACAAGGAGCACCCGCTGCTTAGCGTTAATGGCGCGCCTGAGGAGGCCGACGATGACCGTGGATTTGCCTGTGCCTGGAGGCCCCTTTATCGCGCACACTGAATGACCTGCGAGCGCAATCTGTATCGCCTCCTGTTGTCGTGGTTCCCAAGGTTCTTCGCCGGGAAGGGGTCCGAAGTCGACCGTGGTCGAGGCGGGGGTTGGTAAATCAATCAGCGTCGCAGCCAGAGAAATGTCTTCTGGTTCGATCTTCGAAGGGTCGGCAAGTCTGCTGGCAATCTTGGCCTGCCTCCGGTATTCGTCTTCCGGCAACTCGTAAAGAGTGAGTTTACGTGGAAGCGCGACCGGACCGTGCAGCAACCAGCCAGACGGCGAATCTGAATCCGGTGCGACATACACCCATTTGGCATGTTGTTCCAATCCGAGTGCCAAAAGTCGCGAGCGCTCCTGCCATTCGTTCATTCTGCCATGGTCAATGATATAGCTACACCGCCCATTTACCTGGTTCATCTCGTTGAGTGGCTCTAATGTAACTAGCCAGGAGAGCCTGTCACGATGCTGGCGTTCCCACCGGAGCAAATCGAACGCCGCGTTTAAATCCTGGACGGCCTTGGGTAATTTATGGCGCATCGTGCGAACGCAGGCGGCATCGGCACCCTCGTCAGCGGCCTGATCTAGGTTGGCCAAAGTGCGGGCTTTAGGCCGCACCTTGAAGGCGTAGTGCACTTGGGCTCGCGACAAAAGCCAAAGGGGGAGGGGCGAAGGAACTCCGTTTGCATCATGGCCCGAGGCAAACAATCGCCAAGGCAATCCGATGACCGCATCGCGAAGTGGAATTGTTTGCGGCTTGATGAAAACTACGACCCATGCGCGGATGTTGGGCTTCGCGATAAGAAGCCATTGTTCGGTGTAAATCTTAAGGACCGGATCCTCCTTCTGCTGGTCACGATCAAGGACAAGTTGGCAAGAATGGTTCAAACCGGCCCTCAATCCTTCGATCAATTCGTCGCACGAAAGATCGGAAGCGCTCCCCTCTTTTAGCTGCTGGAATGCACGGTCTGACAAGTTCAGCCATAACTCTCCGCCGAGGTCGCGGGAGATCGCCGTAGGATTGGTCTTCATGTCCGTTAACCAGACATCGATCGCTTGTTGCCGAAAACGCTCGTTGGCAAGTGCGATAGCTAACGGTTGAGACTGTTGGGAATACATCGACGTATCAGCCAGAAATCCGCTTGGGTGGATTGAGAATCATAAGTTCTTCCGATCCCGGCTTGGGTCGCCTCGTCTGTTCGTTGTAGGCCCGACTTTCCAAATAGCAGACGGGCAATCCGAGACTCCAAGCGGCATGACCCGCAACCGCGCTCATGATCTTTTTTCCACCCGTCAAGTCGACAAGGCGCGATCCGCTCGTGCGTCCTAGTTCGTCCAAAAGTACAGCGTAGAGTTTCTGGTGGTCGATGGGATCAATAATACACACGCCAATTGACTCGCGCGTGAGCAGTTCGTGCTGAACAAGAAAGTCGATGCATTGGGTGCAGTAACGGCTTGAATTCTGACTGGCCAGGATTTGAAGCCTTCGAGGTCGAACAAAAGTTGTGGCCAGCACAGTCGTCTCCGGGCTTAAGCCCATAAGACTTACAAGAAGTTCGCATGGGAGAGTGATACCCGAATTTTGTTGGTGGTGGGCGACTACCGCAGGAAGAATATTTCTGAAGTAGAACTCTGCGGCTGCGAATGCATCCGTTCGATGCTTTTGTTCCCATTCCGCGAGCAAGTTGCCGTCAATCTCCAATTGCTCATTTAACATTCTGCAAGGAAACCACGATCTTCGCAAATTGCAAAGCCCGAGGACGTCAGCGGATGTCCACAGTTTCTGATGCTCGGCCAGCGACCTCTGGACCTCCTTGGCGGTAAACTCAGGGCCATTATCACTGCGCGGATTACCGCGTTCAGGGACTGCATTTGTCCCATGATCGAGATAAGATCACCGCATGGGCTACTTTCGCTTCAGACGCAGTTTCAGGATTCTTCCCGGATTGAGATGGAACATCGGCAAGAGGAGTTCGTCCGTCTCTCTTGGCGGGCGTGGCTTCCATTACACCATCGGCTCAGCAGGCACGCGAACGACGGTAGGTTTGCCCGGCACGGGTCTCGCCTACACCTCGGTCAATCGCCGGAAACATTCCGAGCAGCTCTCGGACGACGACATCGCCAAGGCGGTGGAATGGAGTAAGACTCAGGATGAGACGTTCCACCTCAATTTGCCGGACCGAACACCGGACGAACCACCGGCAACGCCCGAGCAGATGGAAACCATCCACGGCCTGGTCCGCTTCATTACCGGTTCCGATATGGCGAATCTCGGTTCCAAACAAGCGGCGTTTCTAATCGACGAAATTACGAGAGAAAAAGCTCATTTCACCGAGAGGAAGGTGCACGAGTATTTGGATCAAAGACACCGAAATTCTGGTGCGGGTTGCCTGCTACTAATCGTGGCCATCGTGGTCATCGGGTACGTTCTGTTCAAAGCCAACCACTGAGATGCCAGCATTGGTTAATCCTGCAATCAAATGAAAATCAATCTCACCATCTGTGGGGTTCGCGAATTGCCTGACCAGAAGGGGAAGCACTGGACCCATGTCATTTCAATCTGGGACAAGGCTTACCACTACGACCCCGCGTGTCGCGAACTGGTCAAGGCGGTTGCTCCCCGTGCCGAACTGCTTTTCAGCTTTTTTGCGGACACATACGTTTCCGACCATCCGGAGGCCCCGCGTCTTCGGGACGTGAAGCGTATCCTCGATTTTACCAAGGAGCTCCCAGTCAACGCCAAAGTCTTGGTGCATTGCCACGCAGGCGTGTCACGCTCCACGGCCACTGCCTACGCCATTCTCTGCCAGCACACCTCGCCGGGCATGGAGATGGAAAACCTGCTCCACGTTCAGTCCCTGCGCGACTTGGTCATGCCCAATCGACTCATCATCGAATTGGCCGACAAAGTCCTCAAGCGCAAGGGCGGGATGCTGTTGCACCTTCGCCGCGAACCCTGACATGCACAGCGATGAGGGAGCTGATGCGGATATTTTTGCCTTGTGCTTCTTGAGTCACTACCGACAGAATTCTAATCCTTACATTTGAAAGGCGGACACCATGTGGATTTTCAGCCAGGAGGGGTTCTAACTCAGTAGACAGCTCCTGAGCACCCTTGGCAAACAGAGCGGCTGTGCATGTGCCCAATATTCATGATTTTGTTACACAATTCGCATGTTCGAAAGAAGGCGTGATTTTTCAAAGCAGCATCCCGCGCCCGTTGAAGCCGCGTTTCCGTAGGCAAAGTTTTCCACCGACGATAAGTGACCCACTCAAGCGTTGGTGTATGGGGGCCAGACCAGCGAACCAGTCCAACATCGAAGGTCCAGCCTTCGAGGTTGGCTACGCAGCGGAAATAGTCATCAAGCTCGTCAGACATAAAAAGGGAAGTGACTCGTTATTCAACTCAGCGGGACATGACCTGGAAGCCCATCGTTTTCTTTGCCTGTTTTTTGTAAGCTTGGCCATGAAAGACTTCGGCTAAAGTATATTGGTCTTGTTTGTCATCGGCTACGAATGGCGACTTATACTTTGCAGCAAGCGTCTCGGCCTCGTCCCGCGATAGCAGTCCGATATACCGATAGCTCCGCAGTCGACCCGGACGAAGGATCGCTGGATCGAGATATTCCATCCCCTGGTTCAATGTGCAGAGTACATGGACGCGCAACATTTGCCCTATTAAGCCATCGGCGATGTTCAAAAGGGCGGAAACAGCCTCGTTGTTGTCCGAGCGACGCTGGAGCAGGATTTTCTCGGCATCTTCCATGATGATCACTTTGATTTCCTTTGGCCGCCGTTCGTTCTGTTCCTGCCAGAAATTTATCATATCGGGCTGCGATAAGCATTCATGTTGCGCCACCGATAGGACGTAAAAGATGTGGGTCTGATACAATCTCCTCATGAGCTGCGCAATCAGCGTGCTTTTACCGGAACCGGGAGGACCATCTAGGATGGTGATACCACCCGATTTAGCCATCGTTTGTTTGGTGAAGTCACTGACCCAGGCGAGCGAATCCACCCCATAACACAGATGCATACTTTCATCATCCATACCAGCGGATGTGTTGACGATTCGTTCCGTGGAGAAGATGGGGCCATCCTTCCGTAACATGTAAAAGAAGGGCTCATCGGATGTTTTCACCGGAGGTGGCATCGCCTCTAGAATTTGTTTTTCCAGGTCTTGGGCCTTCTCAACCGTGTTGGCGTAAATGTTGACGCAATGACCAAATTGATTTTGAATCACCGCGAAACCCGTGTCATCGAATCGCAAGACCGCTTGTCTCCGTTCCACGTCGCCGCTGGTACCCCATTGGTATAAACGGAAGATTTTCTCGGGGAAGTGCTTAAGAAGGATGTCCATGGCCGTCTCATCGGTTAGAAAACTGAATCGAAAAAGCGGACGACCGGCAAAGATCAGAGCGAGATCGGCAAAAATCTCTGTTTCCGTGTCACTCGAAAATACACTTAGGATAAGTGGGTTGGTTTTCATTGGTTTCTGGGTGCTTGCAGTATGAGGCACGGCAGGGACAATGGCGGTCCTTCAAAAATGAATTTCTACCCAAGAGGAGATAATTTTGGCAGGGACCGTATTTGTCCCTACCATGATGTCAGTTTGGTCGCATGACTCCGGCTAGTAGATCAAAACAAGGAAGAGAAGTCCTCGCAAACGAATTGCTGGCCAAATGGACATTAGTTGGGCTTTCGACAAAACCTGCTAACCGAAGCTTAGCCCTTGAGGGGGTAGAGGAAATGTATCATGCATTTGGAGCTAAATCTCCTCGGATTCACTGGTGTGTTTCCCCTCAAGAGGCGGCCCGCCAGCGTCGGAACCAGCTAACGAAGCGGGAGATGAACCCGCTCAATATTTTAGATGAGCTCAATTTTCGAATCGGGCTTGGTCTGCGCGTGCGGCTTAGTGTGATGGTGGAACAAATCGCACCCAAAAGATTGGCCACCGCTGCCAGGAAGAAGTTCATCGAGACAAGTTTTAATGGCTACGGTAGCTGCATAAATGCGGCTACATTTCCGCGGCAGAGTTACAGGCACTTCAAACCGCAATGCTACGGGCAGCACGATGCCCTTTGGTTGGCCTACTACGATTTTTTTGCTCAAGTGTATTCGCGACCTGATTTGTGGAAGCCCTTGAGAGGATTGGCGCGCGTTGTATCGAACACTGGTTTAATTATACCCCACCAAAATGATTGTTGGATTGTTGACCGTCCCTGCGAAAACCAGATACAGGAACAATCTTCCGATCAGCAAAAATATATGGTCCGGTATCACGATGGTTTTAAAGTTCGTTTTGCCTCTTATTACTCTAGACTAGGAGCGTCCAAGCTTATTTCGAAACCCTCGAAAAATATCCCTTTTTAAAATCCTTCCCAACATCGCGTGTCTGCCACCATCAAATCGGGGCTGTTGTGCGCCGGAAACAGGCTTTTCAAGGAGACCACACTTTGAGCTTCCCCGCGTACACACGTGGCTTACGCTTCAGGGACATGATGCGTCCACGTACTCTCAGTGGTGGCAACGGGCGGCGTCTCCTCACGCGACCGCCCTTGGACCGTATGCATCGGATAGCCTCGTGACCTTATGAACCCAGAAATCAGGTTTGCGTTGAACGAAGTGTTGCAGGAGACATCTCGTTGGAATGTTTCGGACGAGAAACTTGTTTGCTTCTGCCCAATGAGAGGTTCTTGTGCTGACGGCAGATTGATGTTGGTGGGTAGAGCTTTATATGGTTGGGGTACGACCGCTTTTAAGGCTCTCGAAATGATGTCGGAAGATGCACGAAGCAACATTCTAGATAATACCATAAAGATTAGCTCATCGGATAGGGGCTGTCCTATTCAGGAGTTGCATGACTTATGGCGAGAAAAAGATTCAAAGTATAATCTCAATCAGTCCCAATTTTGGTCTGTAGCTCGTGATGTCATTAAGGAATTCAGCACCACTGCCGAGAATGAAAAATGGTCAAACTACCTTTATTGGACGAATCTTTATAAAGTTTCACCTCAGCGACGGCGCAATCCCAGCCAGTCACTAAAATTAGCCATTGATTCCAGTTCTTGGAAGATGCTGATCACAGAGATTGAGTTGCTTCAGCCCAAACGAATACTTTTTCTTACCGGCCAATGGTGGGCGGAGCAGTTCCTGAAAAACACAACTTTCAGGGCTTTTGAGGTGCCACCAATCCCCCACGTATTTCGAACAGGATTCTTGCCGTTTCGTGGCAGTGAGGCAGCCGTGGTGGTGTCAGATCATCCCCAAGGAAAAACGCGGAGCGAAATCGTTTTTGGCGTTCTGGACGCATTCGCTAAACTGGGCCGAGGAGCTTGTCCTCGACCGTGATTCGTTCGTTCCTAACTAAGTTGCAAACATGAAACTCCAGTATCTTGGTGATTCAATCCCATCCGTAAGTTGAAACTGACAGAGACTCCGCATGGAGTTCAGGATTCAAGGCGATTCGGGAGCGTTCCGTGTTTTAGTCGATACTCGTAGGTTTGCTCCTTCTTGCAGCGATTCACAATCGTCGTCTTTTCGAGAGGTGATCCCATCGTCCAGTAGACCAGACTATCCTGATCAAAATAGGTGATGCGCTTCTCATAAAAAGTCCCCTCATACCCATGGCTGCGAATACGCTGAACAAGCTGAACAAACAGGTCTTCGTCAACGCGGTCCCGCACGATGTATTCGTGTGGCCAGGTGGGAGCGTAGGTTGTGGCGAAAGTCCACTGGCATGACGTGACAAACTGCCGCAGGTTCGCTGGCAAGGGAGTTGAGTCGTTCATTGGGTGCGGTAGCGGCTAAGCGTTAAGATCGCGTAAATATCCGCGTCTGTCTCGTCGTCACATTGCAGAAGCCTGCGAATTTGGCGGGCCTTGTCGGGGTGCTCCCACTGCCAGAGGTGCCGTAGTTCATGGGCTGTCATGTAAAGCAGAAGCTCGTAGGAATCCTTCAAGACGGCGATTTTACGTAAATAAAGCCCCTTCAGCTCGTTGTTGATGTCGTAGACGAAAGGATACTCCATGGACTTGCCAACGCAGACCCGGACGACGCCATTGTCGGAGGCGTCTCCATCGAAGCCCACTTCGGCCTCGGTGTCCGGGACGATCTCCCCATCATCGTCAATCTCAGTCCAAGTTGACTGAAAGATGAACTTAATGTCGCGCTTGAGCTTCAAATCCTTGGCAACCCAATGAACGACTCGTCTGATGTTGTCGTCGTCCCACCTGCTGTAATTGTGCAATCGAATGGTCACACCGGGAAGTATGGCCCGATCCAAGGACAAGGGTAGTCCCTAGGTAAAAAACGGACAAAATTAGAATATTCTTTGGTCAGGGACTACCATTGTCCCTCCCAGTCCTTATGATGAGGCCAACACCAAACCAGGAGCCTCTCATGAAAATCGATTGCCAACTTGACTACCGAACCATTCTCAGCAACCAATCCCAGCCTGTCCATGCCGTGCTCAAGCTCACCGCAGAGAAGCGGCTGTCCGAGCGCAAAACCCCGCTGGCTTTTTGTGCCGTGCTTGATCGCAGCGGTTCGATGCAGGGCAAACCACTCGACTATGCCAAGAAAGCCTGCGAAACGGTCGTCAGGAACCTGAACAAGGACGACTGGTTCAGCTTGGTCATTTTCGACGATGAAGCGCAGGTGGTTTTCCCGCTCCAGTCGATCACCCGAAAGGACGAACTTTTGGGTCGAATCAAAGCGATCCAGTCAGGTGGAAGCACGAACCTGACTGGTGGATGGATGCTTGGGCGTGATGAACTCAAGAAGGCAGTCAAAGATGTGCCACGCCGCGTCTTGCTTCTGACCGACGGCCAACTCAACGTCGGAATTATCGAGCCAACCCAAGTGGAACGAGTCGTGACAGGTGGGCTGGAAACCGACCGGGTACGCACGACCTGCCTCGGCTTTGGCGACGATTATGTGGAAGACCTGTTGCGTCAACTCGCCAAGTGTTCCGGCGGCGAATTTTATGATGCCGACTCCCCAGAAAAGTTGCCCACCATATTCAAGTCGGAGTTACAGGGTCTTCAGCAAATCAGCGCCCAGAATGTACGGGTGCGCCTCAAGGCTCTCGACTTTTGCGAGGCGTTGGGCCAATTGAGCGATTATCCCGTCACCTCATTGCCGGATGGACGGGTGGAACTGGCCATTGGTGATCTGATCAGCGAGGAGGACCGGGTACTGGTCTTGCTCGCCAGGGCGCTGCCGTTGCCCTTGGTGAATGGCGAACCTTTTACCTCCTTGGAGGGAGAAAAGTTCTTGGAACTGGAAATCCTCTGGGACGAGATCGGAGACAAAGAAATCAAGTCCTGCCGCCACGAGCAGCTCATTCGCATCTTGGGGACTCAAAACCCGGATGAAATTCAGCTCAATGAGGAAACGGTGGCGTGGATCGCGGTCCAGCGGGCGGGCAAGGCGCTGGATGAGGCGACCAAGGATGTTGATGCCAACAAGATCGACGAGGCCAAGGGGAAGCTCCAGCAGGCTTTGGACGGGCTCAAGAGCTACAAACTCGACGATAAGGCGGCAGACGGGATCAGGCTCTTGCAGGACTTTCTGACCCGCCTGGAATCGGGCGAATTGACCTTAAGAGAACGCAAAATGTCCAGCTACTCGTCGTCTTACTACCGAAAGGGCAGCAGCAGGAGAGCCTGGTCCTCTGCCAGCGCGAAGCCCTCCTTTTCCGAGGTTCAGTCGGTGGAAGAGCAAATGCAAAAGGAGCCAGACGAATCGGGTTCGGGCGCCGGCACAAAACCGCCAGAGAACGATCCCAAATCCCCCCCATCAAAGAAATCCAAGTAATCGAAAGGAAAATCCTCATGTCCCTGATGCTTCATTGCGGCGCGATGGCGGTAAAACGACCTCAACTCGCCAAGGTTCCAACTCCCAAACCGACCAGCACTTGGGCTCCACTGCCCCACCTGACCCTGCTCAAAATGGTTGAGCATGGGTTGGCGGAGGGCGGACTGGAGATTGCGGAGGAGGCCCATGGACTCGGGCACGAGGGCAACCGGTACTTTGGTCTTCTGGAAATTCGACGTGGTGACACAAAGCATATTTCTTCCTGGGTCGTCGGCCTGCGCAACAGCCATGACCAGCGGTTTTGTGCCGGTGTAGTTGCAGGAGCGCGGGTCTTTGTCTGCGATAATTTGTCGTTCTCTGGCGACGTGAAACTGGAGCACAAGCACACCAGGAATTTGCAACCCCATCTGGGAGAACGGATGCCCGCCGCGATTAGGCAATTGAACGAATTCTGGATGCGTTATGAGCAGCGCATCTCCCGCTATCAGAGCTACGGCATGAATGATGTCGCGGCCCACGATTTGATCATTCGCGCCGTCGATGCCGGGGTGTGCTCCAACCGACTCATTCCGTCCGTGCTAGAAGAATGGAGGAATCCCCGCCACATGGAGTTTCAACCCCGCACCGCCTGGAGTTTGTTCAACGGATTTACGGAAGCGCTCAAGGGCAATCTCTTTGATCTGCCCCGGAGAACCGACGCCTTGCATCAGCTTTTTGATGTTCAGGTGGCCGAAGAAAAAGAGCCTTAAGGAGGATAACTTTGAGCTTTCCTGCATACGGTGGGCGCTTACGCTTCAGGGACATGACCCGTCCACGTACAATTACCCGTGGAAATGGTAAGCGTCTCTTTACGCGCCCGCCGCTGGATCGCATGCAACGGATTTTCCAGGCCATCAGAGCCGGTGATTGTCCTAATCGGACGGGCTTGGCGGGTGAAATTGAGGTCACCACCAAAACCATCCAGCGTGACATCGACTTCATGCGGGATCGCCTTAATCTGCCCATCGCTTACAACGGCGAACGCAAGGGATACGAGTTCACCGAAGAGGTCGATCATTTCCCGATGGTCGAGTTGACAGAGGCGGAACTTATTTCGGTTTTCGTGGCTCAGAAAGCACTCAGGCAGTACAAGGGTACCCCATTCGAGCACCCCCTACGGAGCGCGTTTCAGAAATTGGTCTCGGGCCTCGATGGTAAGATCACTCTCTCTTGGGATGACCTCGATTCGTTCATTTCCTTTCGTAGTTTCGAGATTGTCCCCGCCGATCTGAAGACTTTCCAGGTGGTCAGCGAGGCGGTGCGGAAGAGCGTGGTCCTGGAATTCGAATACAAGAAACTCAACGCTTCATCCTTCGAGAAACGCAGCGTCGAGCCTTACCATTTGGCCTGCATTCAAAACCAGTGGTACTGCTTTGGCCACGACATTGACCGCCGCGAGATGCGGACATTTGTTTTGGCAAGGATGCGGAATGCAGTAGGAACAGGGCAAACCTTTATCAAGTCGAAGAAATTCTCCTTGCAGGATCACCTCAAAGACAGCCTTGGCGTCTTTTCCGCCAAGGGGAAACACAACATCCGCATTCGTTTCGATAAATTCGCGGCCCAACTCGTTCGTGAGCGTGTTTGGCATCCCAGCCAGCAAATCCAGGAATTGACCGGCGGCGAAATTGAGCTTCGTCTTACCCTGTCCAGCCTGCATGAAATCGAACCGTGGGTGCTGAGCTGGGGAGAGCATGCGAAAGTACTTGGCCCAAAAGATTTCACTCAAAGGCTACGTAATATTCACCAGTCGCTGTTGCTTAACGATCCACTCGATGTTTTATCACAATGAAGGAATTCTCTGGCTTTCCGCCGCGAGTTAAGAAAATTGTTCTTCCCTTTTTCACTGCTTCGATCTGCTCGGCAAAAAATACCACGCGAAATAATTGCTTATGCATCGAGCTGTGGAGATTGACGAGAGGGAATCATTGCTCTTGCTGTAGTGGTTTATTTAAGCGCATGTTTGCACCCATCTGGCGGGTTAACTCATCTTCACCTTCACCACTTTACTAACGCTAATGCCTCAGCCTGATTTCCTTCAGAATGCGTTGGCCGGAAAAAGCCCCCAACTTCGGAAGCTTGTTGTGAACATCCTTAACATCTACCTGACCTCACCGCTTTCGAGTCGCAGTGAGATTTCTGACGATCGAAAAGCCTATTTGAAGAAGCTTGTTGAGGAAGCAGTTCGTTCGAGTGAGCGTGGAGATGAACGATGATCATTCGAACACTTGAGTTTCACAATTTCCTGCGATTCTTCGAGACCTCTACCTTAGATTTTTCGCCGACGCAGGATGCTGATTCCTCTCTTGCTTTGATTTTGGCTCCGAATGACTCGGGTAAGTCCTCCGTCATGCGGGGCTTGGAATTCCTTTTTTACGGGACGGTTGAAGGAAAAAACGGTGACGGGACGCTCGCAGCACTCGTCAATGATGAAGCGGTGCGTTCGTCTAAAAATAAGTCTATCCAAGGCCATGTTCAAGCAACGCTCGCCTCGAAAGGTACCGAGATCACTGTTCGTCGATCGGTGACAATCGAGTGCGCTTCCAAGGGCGAACGGAGGTTCCTTCGGGCTAATCTTTCTTCCCTAGAGGGGCCGGAACGTCGTCAGGAGTGGAAGACCGACAATAACGATGTAATCGCATTCAAGCTTGAACGATTGATGCCCCAATCCCTGTTCCACTACTTCTTCTTTCAAGGTGAAGGACTCGCAGATGCTTTGATCGACAAACAGGACCCACAAATCCGGGAAGGACTGACCGAACTGCTCCACGAGGGCGATTGGCAGGAAGCAATTTTAGACTTGAGATCGTTACTCGGTAAACTCAGCAATGAGTGCCGAGCAGCCTCCGGCCAAAATAAGGAACTTGAACAAGCCATTGAGCGGTTAAGTTTAACCGAAGAGCGAGAAGCCAAGCTGAAGCATGACTTAGAGCGAGGCCAGAAAAGCCTCCAGAACGCGAAAACCGAGGTCGACCGCTTGACGGCATTGGTTGCTGAATCAGTCGGCAAAGTGGATAACGAAGCCGCCAACCGACTTGGTGAGGTGCGGAAACGACTAGATCGTCATCGAGAGCACCTTACTAATGCCCGTCATGGGCTCTTCACCACGATCGGCAACACGCACGGTTTGCCTTTCTTGACCGGTGCTTTCGCGCCCGTCCGCGCCATTCTTCAGGAACTTTGCGAACAAGATCTTTTGCCTGCCGACGTTTCAGAGGGGTTCGTCGGTCGAATGCTCAAGCGGGAAAAATGCATATGCGGGTGTGAGCTGAAAGAGGGGTCTTCCAACCGCCTAAATGTTGAGCGCTTTCGTCTATCCTCACTTTCCACTGAGTTGAACACGGATCTCTTTCAACTATACAACCTCCTTGAGCAAGGTTCTTCCCGCGGCTTTAAGGCGGAAATAGAGTGGAGTTTCGACTCGCTCGCAAAATCAGCCGAGTTCATTGAGTCCGAGAAGCGAACGATTACGAAGCTAGAAGAAGAGTTGCGGGCCTTGGAAACGCGCGTGGATGAGGCTGCTCAGCAGCGTTGTATCGACCTGCTGCGAGAACAGCGCAAAGCTGCCGAACATCAGGCGGCTCAAACTGGCCGCCTTCAGGAGCTCCGAATGCAGCTAGATGCAGCAACGCAACATAGGGAACTAGCCAAGAAGCAGATGAATCAACTTCGGGCGAAAAGTCCCAACCGTACGGGGAAACTCGTGTTTGAGATGCGAGACCTCGCGGGGCAGCTCATCGAAATCCTGGAGGCGGGATTGAGCGGTCTCAAGATTTCGCTTCACGCTCCGCTCGAAGAAACAATTGGAGATCTTTATGACCCGGTTGCCAAGGATGGCTCGGAGGCCCGGATTTCGCCGTCAACACTACTGCCGTTCATCGTGAAGGATAACAAGCGTGCCTCTTTTCTTGGCGGCGGCCAGAAACAAGTGCTCTGCCTCGCCTACATCATTGCTCTAGCACGGTTGCGTAAGAATCTCCACGAAGCACTGCGAAGTGCCGGTGTCATGGTTCCGATCGCCGACGATCAGGCGTTCGTGATGGACTCAATTTTCGGTCAATGTGAACCGGAATATCAGGAGGCGATTTGCAAGTTTTTGCCGGGGCAGACTGGTCAGATTTTACTCCTACTTGCTGGCCAACAGTGGACCGAGACGGTGAGGTGCGCGCTTGAGAATGAGGTCGATCTGCTTTTTGGTTTCGAGTATCACTCGCCGAACATTTGCTACGACGAGTCAAAGCATCAGTTTGAGTTCGGTCGAAAGGTCCACAAACTTCTCAAAACCGCCAGCAATGGCGAGACGGCCTACACGGTGATCAAGAAACTCTCCATCTAATATGGCGTCAATCCGTATTCCTGAATCTGCTGAGTCTCTTCTTCCTTTCTGTCGGACGAGCGGCACAACCGGTCCGCACGTCTGGGAAACCTATGCTGACATGATAAGCTTTTTAGCTCCATACGCTTATGGCAAAGGTGAGGTGCCAGCTACCAACCCACGATTCATGAAGGCTGGGAACCCCATTGATTTGGGTGTATTTCGAAGTCGCGGGCTTTACCCGGTTTTGTTGACCCTGGCGATCGTAGAAAGGCGGGATTGGCTGGTAGCGAAAGCGCCTGATGAGATCGCCGCAGTCGCGGAACGTTATGCGGATGCTGGCGCAAAGCTCCTGAGCTACGAAGCTGGTTTAGCTAATGTCGACCTGCTATGCAGCCACCTACTATCGGATTTGCAAGGCACGCAAAAACGCACCTCTCATCCCGTGATTTGAGTGAAGGTACTTATGAAAATCTGCACAACTCTGCATCCTTTTGCACCCGCAGAAATATTCAAACACCGCTTAATAACATGAATAGATTCACCGAGCTCCCCGCAGGTGAAGATGATGACGATCAGTCTCCGACAACCTAACAGGGATCGAGAAATAGATGCTTTCTAGCCTGAAACTACGAGTCGCTTATAGGACAGGGGAAGGGAACCTTTCTAACGGTTTTTTTATCCCTTGCCTTGAACAAACGATCCTTTACCGTCGCGCAGTAGGGTATTTTACAAGCAACGGACTTGCTTCTGCGGCGCGCGGCGTTGCAAGCCTTGTAGCTCGCGGTGGAAGAATGCGGCTGGTTGCTTCACCGGTGCTTGAGGAGGGTGATCTCGACGCCTTAGAGCGGGCGTCGAACAGTCGGGATGAGATTCTCCGCACCGTAGCAGCGCGAGGATTGGCTGAAATTTCCGATTACCTTAATGGGGAGAGACTGAATGCGCTGGCCTGGCTCGCGGCTTCGGGGGCGCTGGAAGTGAAGCTCGCGCTACGCGTGACATCTTCAGGACGAATGGCGCGAGGCATTTATCACGAGAAGATCGGCATCTTCTCCGACGAACAGGGCAATCACATCGCATTCACTGGATCGCCGAACGAGACCGCCGGGGGTCTCGTTGAAAACTTTGAGAGCATCGAGGTCTTCTGGTCGTGGGACGATCACCATGGGCGGGTGCAGGACAAGATCGCGCACTTTGAGGATCTCTGGGCTAATCGGGTGCCCGGGCTACAGGTGTTGGACTTCACTGCGGTATCCTCGGAGCTCCTCCGAAAATACAAGCTTCCGGAATTGCCCCGCGTCTCGGAGGCTGAGCCTGATGAAGAACCGGGGGAGCGCGTTTCCTCGGGGTTCGGGCTGCCGGTCTCGCTTGTCTTGCGAGATTACCAAAAAGATGCGATGCGAGCATGGTTGGCCAACAACGGTCAAGGTATCTTCGCAATGGCGACCGGGACCGGCAAGACCCTGACCGCGCTGGCTCTTGCGCACGCGGTGTTTCAACGCAACAAGCCGATGGTCGTCGTGGTTGTCTGTCCCTACGTCAACCTGTGCGAGCAGTGGATCCGCGAAATCGCCCCTTTCGGCGTGCGCGCTATTCCATGTTTCGGCAGCAAGGGGAAGTGGCTTGGCCGATTGCAGGACGGCTACCAAAAGGTTCGGACGGGGTTGAGCGAGATCATGGTGATCGTCGCCAGTAATGCTACATTTTGCGGCGACGCTTTCCAGCAGGCACTCAAGCCGGACGCGGCGGTCCATTTGCTCATTGCCGACGAAATGCACAACCTCGGCGCTGATGAGGCGCAGCACTGCTTGCCGAATGCCATTCAACTTCGACTCGGCCTCTCGGCTACGCCTGAACGGCACCACGACGACTCAGGGTCGCAAGCGTTGAAGAATTACTTCGGCAAGGTTGTTTACGAGTTCAGTCTGCGTGACGCCATTCGCCGTGAGTTTCTTGTTCCGTATTACTATTATCCCGTCCTGGTCGATTTGACGGACGAGGAAGCGACCGAATACCTATCGCTTTCGCAGCGCATTTCCCGATTGATGGGGCGGAAGGATGAAGACGGCGATCCGACTCGCGAACTAATGGCGCTGCTCATTGCGCGGAGCAGGTTGATCGGCGCGGCAGCGAATAAATTACCGAAGCTGGCGGAGCTTCTCCGCAAACTCGACCCGCCCGCCCGGCAAGCAATCTTCTACTGTGGCGATGGGCGAACGGAAGAGCAGCCCGGCGAAGAAATGGTGCGGCAGATCGAAGCCATTTGCCGATTGCTTGGAAATGAGCTTGGACTGCGCATACGTCGCTTCACCTATGCGGAACGTCCTGAGGAACGGGAAGAAATTCTCGCAGGCCTGAAGTGCGGCGATCTCGACGGGATCGTGGCCATTCGTTGTCTCGACGAAGGGATCGATCTGCCCGATGTCCGACTTGGCTTCCTGCTCGCCAGCACAACCAATCCGCGCCAGTTCATCCAGCGACGCGGTCGTTTGCTTCGGCGCGCTCAGGGCAAGAGTCACGCCACCATTTACGACTTCATCGTTTGTCCGCCGGACTTCGAGAGCGCCCACGATGACAGCGGCTTCAATCTCGAACGACGGATGTTCGGCCGAGAGCTGGAGCGGATCGTTGAGTTCTGCGACACTGCGCTCAATGGCCCCGCGGCGCTTGGTTCACTTCGGGATTTGCGTATCCGATTCAATCTGTTATCAATGACGACTTCATGAGTGATACCAGTAAGCAGACCGAAGAAATGACTCGCTCTCAAAAGGCGTTCGTCGATGCGCCGGAGCCGATGCAGCGACTCATCCGGCAGGTCCTGAGTGAGGAGCGCCAGGTTGTACATCTTGATACGCGCCCAGACATTCACAAGAATATCCTCGAACACGTCAAAGCGATCGTACGAGGAGAGTCATAATTCGATGAAGCTGGAAAAACTCATCCTTGAAAACTTCCGTCAGTTTCGAGACCGGCAGGAGTTGGTCTTCTCGACCTACGACGACCGTAACATCACGCTCGTCCACGCCGAGAACGGCTTCGGAAAAACCGCACTCTTGAATGCGTTGCTCTGGGGCTTCTATGGCAGCAAAGGTCTGACCAAGCGCTTCGAGAAAAAGGACCGGATGGTAAACAACACTACCGCTGCGCTTGCGAAAGATCCGCAGCTCACGGAGGCCGCGGTCACTATCTTGTTCGAGCACGACGGTGGGCGTTACACCCTACGCCGCTCTCTCAGCCTCGCGCAACAACTCGTTGATCCGAGGAAGACCGAGCTACGTCTCGAATTCATCCGCGATGGTCAGCCTTACCAGGACCGACAGCCCCAGTCGCGCATCTCCAGCTTCATGCCCTTCGGCATCAGCCCATTTCTCTTCTTCGACGAAGGCGGCATCGACGAACTGGCGATGGAAGAGAACGCATCGCGAATCGCCGATGCCATACACCAGATGCTTGGCCTGAAGCTCTTGCGCACATCTATCGAAGACCTCCGCCATCAGAGCGTGCGCGGTAAGCTGCGCGCAGAGCTGCGGGACAAAACCAGCGATGCGAAGAAAGCGTTACTCGACCGCCAGAGCGAGATCGACGATGCCGTCGAGCAGCAGCAGCAGCGCAAGCTCATACAGCAGGACAATCTCGCCAACATCTGCACCGATCTCGCGAAGGTCGAAGACAAGCTCCTCGCCAATCGCACCGCGCACGAAATGCAAAAGCGGCGTAATGAGCTCAAAGAGCGCTCGGCAACACTCACCGACCAAAAGAAGACCCTCAGTGGACGTCTTGCGCAGTTGATCGCGGAAGACGGGTTCACGCTTTTCTCCGCTGACCTCGTCCAGCGCGGCCGCGAACTCGTTTCACAGCTTCGTTCGCAAGGCAAGATTCCCGCACGCGTGCTCAACACTTTCATAGAGGAATTGCTCGAGGGCTCAGCCTGCATCTGCACTCGCCCGCTCGCCGCCGGATCGCCTGAACGGGCCGCCGTTGAGCAATTGCTCACTCGAGCCGGCGATGCTCATTTTAACAACGCGGTCGGCGCGCTTGACAATGCCATCGGCGTCCTCGAAGGCGCTTACCAGCGCACTCGCGACAGCATACGCGAGACTAATGCTGAACGCTTGCGCGTCAGCGATGACCTCATCGACATTACCGAGGAACTCGAAAAGATTCGTCAGAAACTTGGCGGCAAGGAGGACGAGGAAGTTCACGAGCTAGAAGCGCAGCGTGAGCGCCTGCTCCTGGGTGAGCGGGAATGTCTAGCCGAGATCCATCGCCTCGAAGGCCGGCTCGCGGAGTCGAGCGATGAGCGCGAAAAAGTCACGGTCCGCATCCGCGAACTCGACGACAACGAAGCTGCGGCGAAGTTGGCCCAGCAGCGCCTCGATGTGGTCGAGGGCTCAGCCGATTTGCTCGAACGCATCCTCGCAATCGAAACCGACGAGCTGAGGCCCCTTTTGAACGAAGAGATCAAAAAGCACTTCCTGCGAATCATCGACCGGCCCTACTGGCCGGAGCTTTCCGCCGAATTCATCCTCAATGTGCGTGAAAACATTCCGTCCGTCGATGCAGGCAAGCTGGACGAAATTGACGTGGCACTCTCCACCGGTCAGCGGCAGATCACGTCGCTTGTGTTCATCGCCAGCTTGCTTGCGCTCGCGAAGCGCCGCGCGGATATCCCAACGATCCTTCGCGGACTGAGCGGATCGGAGTATCCCATTGTCATGGATTCTCCGTTCGGCACCATCAGCACGCACTTTCGGAAAGGCGTCACCCGGTGGGTGCCCACTCTCGCCCCCGCCGTGCTCATGATGGTCAGCGACGAGCAGTTCCGAGGGCCTGTTGCGGAGACGCTTTGCGAGACGAAAAAGGTCGGTCGGCGTTACTACATTCGCGTTCACGGACCAGGCGAAAAGCAGCATGAAGAGGACGTGCTTATCGTTAATGGCCGCAATTACCAGCGATACTTCGAAGCCCCGGAAAAGTTTACCGACCTCGTGGAGATCGAAGAATGAGACGCATACGCCGAGACCTAACTCACGAAATGTTCCTCCAGGAACTCACCTCCGGAGAGCCGCCGCTATTCAAAGATCTGTGGCGCATTTTACTCTTTGCTGCGATGCTCGGGCACCGAGCAAAAAAGCGAATTCCAATTTCGGAATACGAATCAGGGAAGGCGATGCCGGACGCGTACTTCGCGAACTCACCTGCATGGCCTGGCATCCTCTACTTGCTCGGCTTAGTCGAAACGAATTCTACGAACGCATTAAGTTCAAAGCAGGAAGACGAAGATGCTTTGGTTCAACTTTTCGAGGAATATGCCAACGGCGGCTTGCATGTACTTCGAGAGCGATTGCAGGGCGGGGACGCTTTAAAAACAATTCTCGACCTCCTGGATGAACTTTCGGATCGGAACATACCGTCCGCCCCCGATTTGACCTCGGTAGAGATTTAGCGGGAGGGAAATGTTCGACCGGATTGTAAAGCTGAAAGTTTACAGCGTCGGAGGCGTGCCAGCGCTGAACAAGCCGCTCTTGCTGTTACAAGCTCTTGCTGATGCCGTTCATGGGAGTTCCCGACTTCAGCCTTTCAGCTCACTTGAAACCATCCACAAAGCAGCTCTCTTCAGTTTTGGTTTGAATAAGAGCAATCCTAATCCGGCGTACGCTTTCTGGCGCTTGCAATCAGACAAGTTGTGGGAAGTGAAAGCCGATACAGTGCTCCAACCAAGAAGCGGGAATTCGGAGCCGACCATCACAGAACTCCGCCGAGGGAACGCCCGCGGAGGTTTCAAGCAAGAGGACTATGATGCACTTTCTAAAGACCCTTCGCTTGCGGATCAAGCGATAAGGCAGTTACTCTCGAAATTCTTCCCCCATCAGCTGCACAACGACATTATAAGCTTTTTCGGATTATATGTGCCCGAAGTCTTGTTATTTCGGAATAATGTTCTAGCAGCGTATCAAAACGGCTGTTGTGTCACTCGACAGGGTTTGACGCTCGGCGCAACTCTATGCGGACTTGAAGCGGTACCGATCCGTTGGCCGGGAAGCGGAGGACCGTTCGAAGTCAGAAATGGTGTTGCGCTTACGAGTCACCTTGCTAGCGCGTTTCTCATGGGTGGTTTTACAATCGTCCAACAAGGCAGCGCTTATCGGGTATTGAAAAGTTCAAAGCTGCGCCCGTCGGTGGTTAAAAACGGTGCAAAAGCGATTTACGGCGGCGAAAAACTGTTTGTTCCCGATGCCCCGGAGCTACTTCCGTCGCCGGACTTTCTTGACTGGCACCGAAGCCACGTTTTCGTCCGCTGATTTGCCGGGCCGGAGAAACCAATAAGCGCACAGCTCCGAAATCGAGCGAATGTCACGGTCGGCGACGAGGTATCCTAAGCCCCGGTGGAGATGGGTGCGAAGCGTTAGGGCCACATCGTCATTGGAGGAAGTCAACCCATCCCGTTGCGCCCGTTTGTGAAGACACATACAGAGAATCTCGTCGAGGTCGCCAGCGAAAACCTTCCAGCTCATTTCCACGCCCCCTTCGTATTCGATGTGGTCAAACGTTGGCGGAGTGGTGGGTTCTCTCAACGAAGCCATCACGGCGAGACGGCACAAGGAATTCCAGTGCTCAATTCCAGTGATTCGCTTCAGCTTGATTAGCTGTTCCCGCCCTTGCCGGTTCACTCTTACTGTTTCAACAGGTGGCTTCATAGTTCCAAAAATATCCGAGTTGAACGCTGGTGGATCGGATCTGCTCGTCGTGGACGAGTTGGTAAGCGCGTCCGACGAATGGTTGAATCTTAGCGAAGTTGGCTTCAGTGATCTCTTCGTCCGTCGAGAGCAGGATCACCTGATGTGATGCAACGGGAAAATAACGTTCCAACAAGTGGCGTCGGTGCGAAGAATCGAGGCGTCCGAGCGGCGTGTCGATGATGGTCGGTAGCGGTCGGCCCGAGACCTTTGCCAGGCCCCACAAGAGCGAGGTGGCCAGAAGCTGTCGTTCGCCCGCGGATAGCCGATTGAACGGTAGCGGCTTGCCGTCACCACCGGTGAGTTCGATAGCAAACGTTTCCGGGTCGATGTGGAGGCCGCTGACCAGGGTGGTCTTGCGTAACAATTGGGTGAACGACTCCAGCATGAGCGCTTCTATTCGCGCGGCGTGTTTCCGGATGATCTCCCGCCGGAAGTTCTGCAACGTCGTCCTAACCTTCGCGGAATGCTTAAGTATGCGAAGTCGGGTTTCGTCCTGGATCGCGTTGTCGGTGTCCTGCGCGGCTTCGCGATCCAGCGTGGCTCGCGCCCGTTCCAAATCGCGACCAAGAGCGGCCATGCGGGTTTCGTGCGCCACCAGTTCGGCTTGCCTTGCAGCCAGTTCCTGGCGGATACGCACCAGCGCCTGCTCTACACTAGCGATCGCATCCACCGCTGGCACCCGGGCCTGCTCGGCTTCGACGCGGACCAGTTGCTCGCGCAGACGACTCACCTCCTCCACTTCCACGCGAATCCTAATGGCAACTTCCGGGAGCGTCGAGTTGCGCAGGTGCCGGATTTCGAGCGTGAGGTGCTCCTCGACCTCGATCAACCCGGATTCTGAGAGGGTCTCGACCCGCAAGCGCCGGTCTTCCGCAAATAACCTCCGCACCGTCTCCAGAGCGTCGCGCGCCACCTTGCGCCTGCTAAGCACATCGAGCATCTCGGCATCCCGCTTTTCTAGGGCCTGCACGAGGATGCGATTTCTCCGAACCTCGCTTGCCCGAAGGATTTGGGCTTCCACATCGGCGAGTGATTCATCGATGAGGAGGAACGGGGCAGGTCCCGCTGCAAGTTCCCGCAGCACCTGTTCGTGCTCTTCGATCTCGCGGCAGAGCTCCGCATGTTTCGCGTCGAGTTCACTCCGGCGCAAGTAAAAATCGCCGCCCTCGCTACGGAATCGTTCCTCGCACCGCCGCAGTTCATGCACCTTTCGTTCCGCTTCATTCGTGAGTCGTCCTTGTTCTTGGGTTCCGGTGCTAAGCAGCGCTTCCAAACGCTCTACCTCGGCCTCCTGCTCGCGCAGCTGCCGGGTCTCCTCGGCAGACCGGCCTTCACCACGTTTCCGCCGCTCGAGAACGGTCAGGTCGGTATCTAGCCGGTCTACCAAGTCCAAGCCCAGCAGGCTGTGGATGGCCGTGCCAAGCAACTCGGCGGCCTGATGACCTTCGGCCAATTCGGTGATTTGCTCGGCATCGAAAAAGAACAGGTGCGAGATGCCACTGGGAATATAGCCCTCGATGTATTCATCCCAATGTTCGGCCAGAAGTGGATCAGGCTCTCCGTTAACGAGGACTTCAAGCCGCTCGTCGATTCCCTTTTCCGTGAGCCGCCATGCGCGTCGCAAGCGATAGGAATGAGAGACGCCTTCCACCAAGCGGCGGAACTGGAGTTCGATGGCTGCGCCCTCGCTAGGATCGGCGCCGCGGTGAATCAAATTCTTTAAACCTTCGCGATAGGATCGCGGCCGATGGGAGAGCCGGGCTTTCGGTCCGAACAGGACGAGTTGGATGGCATCAAGGAGCGTTGTTTTTCCACCGCCATTCAGTCCGCCGAAGAGGATGATCGGCTGTTCCGGGCTGGCCGGTGTCAATTCGATGGGTGGCTGGCAGCCACCGTAAATGCCGAAATTTTCGAGAGTGAGAAAATCAAGTGTCATGGCTCTCCTCGGCTGGCTCCGGGACGGCGGGTTGGATCCCTAAAGTCTTGCCGGAATTAAAGCCTGAGGCCGACCGGACACGTTCTCGAGCGGAAGTGTGTCTTCGCGCAGTCTCCACCGCGTCATCTTTGTTCTCATAGAAATGGCGTTTGAACGACTTTTCCAGCTGATCGAATAATCCCGCCCGCCGCGGATTGGCGCGTTGCTGGCGTTCGACGCTTAACAGTTCGCGGGTGAGTTCGTAGTGCAAAGATTCATCTCCACACAGCGACTTGAGCACATCCATCTCCTGTTGGCCGAGGACGAGGTTGTCGTCGAGTCGGCGTCCGGGATAAGGCGTTCCTGTGGACTCCTGGTAGATTTGCGGCAACGTGTCTTCGATTTCGTGTTTCTCGATCACCCAAATCCGGCGAATCTCTTGCAGTTCATCGAGCGTGATGAGATCAATCTTCTTAACGTCGGGTGGGCCGTGCTGTCGAATCCACGTCTGAGCCTTGAGTAGCTTTCTCAGCCATGCCTCCCGAACCGGCTGGGTGTAAGGGCCGGGGACAATTCGACCGTCTTCCATCGTTTGCACGGCACCCGACATACGGCGGAAATCCCGCAGATGATGATCAGAGTGACCCTCGCCCCCATCCCCATTCATTCGAAAATCCAAGGCGTTACGCAGTTCCAGTAACGGCATCATCCATTCTTTCTCCGCATCATTCTGAATCATCGCGGTCATCGACTTATCCTTCTCCACCAAGGTGCAGACCCAGCATCCGAAGCGGCTGTCCCCGCAACTTGGTGAGCTTGTATCGACGACCAGTGGGCATTCACCATCCGCCGATGCTCCTGAATATATTCCGAGCAGTTCCTTATTGCTTAGACCCCAAGCATTCTCGATCTGCATCAAGAACATCCAGACGTCGTTATTAGTCCAGTCTTCAATCGGGGTATAGATCAAACACCCAGTCAAGGTGCCGCTCGGGCTAAGTCTATCGCGAACTCGAAATTTCTGATTGCGATTCAAGACGCGTGCGCGTGCTGTGCTCTCGGCTTTCCGCGCACCAAGGCAAAGAATTGCTTCACCATTAGCGGTGACAATTTCACTTATGAACCGGTTTGATGGCTTGATCTTTAGACGTTCAGTGCACCATCGGAATTTATGCCTAGGCGCGGGATAACCTTTGCCGATGAGATTCACCCAGAACGACTCCTCTGTTCGCGGCCGTAGCAATTTTGGCTGAATGGGAAGTCCTTGCTGTTCTGCCGTGAGTCTCATCGTTCGCAGGGACCGTTCTACCCAAGAAGAAACAATAGGGTTCTCAACTAGAGTGTCAGTGGAGATTACATGAATGGGCTTATGGAGTTGCTCTGAAGGCAGATCTCGTACTGCCATCCATACGAGCTGGAGCGTAGCGGTGGAATCCTTTCCGCCCGAGTAGCCTATGATCCACGGCACCTTGTCGGCGCGATAGAGTTCACGAATTTCCTCGCAAAGCAGTTCAACGGTTTTCGGGAGTCCGAGTTCCGCGAATGCGGAGGCAGGACGGGAGTTGGTGGCAGTCGGAGTGCTCATACGATTTGTAACGGGACAAGAGTGGAGCGATGCGGATCGGCAGGGTCTTCAATTAGTTCGTAGCTCAGGGATTTCTGCAACGTGCTTGGGACGATAGGTGGTTCAATTGATGGGAGGAATGCAATGATCTGACACACGCTGCCCTCAATTAGGCTAAATGCTTTAGCGAGCCAGCGCCGGTCTAAACAGCCAAAGGCGTCGCGGTCGAGCACAAGGCATTGGTCTCGTCCGGTTTGTTGAATGGCGTTGGCTAACTGTACGACCGTTTTCTCCCCCGCGGGCAGTCCGAAAATGGGTTCTGAATCAGTCCTCGGAAAAACTGGTTCGATGACCATTTGGGAATTCGGCCACTTTACGACAATCCTGCTCGGATTCTGACTGGATGGTTCAAGGAGATGTGACGGCAGCCCGCATCCACCAACAGCGGCGAGCGCAAAAACCAGTGTGGTTTTCCCAAGAGCGCGCGGTGGAGGAGATGTTTTTATCAGAGTTATTCGTTTAGAAAAGGCCATTGCTGCGAACGAGATGATTCCCAGATTAAATATTTCGATGGAGGCGAGCGCGGGTATCATAACGGCACCTTCAAATGGAGAATTTGTATGCATCGCGTGTTAATTCCTTCCTTTGCCAAATGCCGCCTCGATCTTTTGCTCATCAGCGTCGAGTTTCAACCCAAGGGCTTTTTTTACCACGTTGCCGGTAAGAGTCACGTTTGTGGTCACTTTCGAGACCTTGCCACCAATCAACGCGCGGCCTTCCCACAACTTCGCGTTGGACCGGGCCCAGTCAATTTTACCGATCGGCGCCAGCCGCTTCTCCCAATCACGGGGGTGCGCCTTTATCAAGGCGTTTCCGGCGACCCCGAGAGCTTGCAATGCGATTCCGTGAGAATGGATGTATCCTTCACGAATCTCGCTCGCCGGGGTCTTTCCGTCTCGCACCAGTTTCCAAGATGGAAAATCCTGGGCGACGGCCTCCCAGTAGCGACGCGCGAGGGAAGCGTCAGATTCCATGTTACCAGTGGCTAGATCCTGGATCAAATCAGCGCAAGCGTTAAAGAAAGCGGAAAGAGTAAAGAGTTTACGGGAACGTGGTGCGAGAGAGCTTTTTTCCAAATCCACGATGTCGCGAAATACCTCGGACTTCATAATTACAAGACGAGCCAACTTGGCTTTGTCGTTGCGGTGATCGTAAAGCAGTCCAAGGGATCGGCTGGGCCGGATCGCATAACGGTTCAGGTCGGCGAACATCTGCTGACAGCGGGCCAAGCCAACATCGAGAAAAAACACGACAGCGATGGTTTCATAGGCGAGTTCTGGTTTTTGATCGAGCGCAGAGAGAATCGCAGCGCGCCGATGCTGGCCGTCGTTGATGATGAACTTCGCCTCCATCGGCACTGAGAGCAGCCCGAGCCGGTCATGGCCAGCGAGCGGATCAAACTTCACCGCAGAATCAATCGAAGCAGTGATTGCAGAGAAGATGTAGTCTTTCGGGTTATTCAAGACGTAGTTGGCCATCTCGGGAATGCGGGCCTTGTTGAGGACGCGCTGGGCTCGCAGCTCTGGGGGAAGTTCCTTCTCGTCAAAAATGGAAATCTGCCGCAACATCCGTAGCGTCCACATCGACACATAATATTCGCGTCCAGCTTGCACGCCGCGGATGGCCGGAAATTGAAGGGTGGAATCGAGGTTCACGTTTTCAAGAATGACATACAAATGTTGCTTTTTGGCTTTTGTATGTCAAATAAAAAACATACATTTCTTCATGTTTTGTTCTCTTCATCAAGATATTTAACGCATGACCAGCCCGCCCATTTATCTCGATTGCAACGCCACGACGCCAATGGAACCAGCGGTGGCGGAGTTAGTCCGGAAGTTTTTTCTTGAGGATTTTGGCAACGAGGGGAGCCGCACGCACACCTACGGCGCCACAGCCCGTCAGGCGGTTCAGAAAGCGCGTGATCAAGTGGCAAGCGTTGTGGGTGCCAAGCGCGACGAAGTGATCTTCACGAGTGGGGCGACTGAAAGCAACAACATCGCCATTCTTGGGCTAGCCACCCATGCCGAGAAAGTCCACCGACGCCATATTGTTAGTACCGCGATTGAGCACAAGGCCGTTTTGGAGCCCTTGGAGCATCTCCATCAGCGCGGTTTTGATGTAACACTCGTTGGATGCAATCGCTCGGGCCAGGTGTCAGCTGCGGATGTGAAAACCGCGTTACGGCCGGATACGTTGCTCGTTTCGGTCATACACGTTAACAACGAAACCGGAGTCGAGCAGCCAATCGCCGAGATCTGCGAGGTACTAGGGGGGCATCATGCCTACCTGCACGTGGATGCCGCACAAAGTTTTGGTAAAGAGATCGAAACGCTCAAAAACATGCGCATCGATTTGATTAGCGCGAGCGCTCACAAGATTTATGGTCCCAAGGGAGTTGGTGCACTCATCACCCGTCGGAGGGGATATGACCGGCCACCGCTCGAACCACTTGTCTTCGGGGGTGGTCAGGAGCGCGGTCTGCGCCCGGGAACGATCCCTGTGGCTTTGGTGGTCGGATTCGGTCTTGCCAGCGAAATGGCGGAAAAAGAAGCTCGAAGCCGCAGGGCGCGGAACCTTGCTTTTCGTGAAAGGCTGCTGCGCGCCCTCGATTCGCTTGAACCGTTGATTCATGGTGACCCATCCTACCTGGTTCCGCACACAGTGAACCTGGGCTTCCGAGGAATCGACTCGGAAGCGTTGATGGTGGCACTCAAGGAACTAGTCGCAGTGTCGAACGGCTCCGCATGCACGTCGCATAACTACAGCCCCAGCCACGTGCTTACCGCGATGGGATTGCCTGAAGATGAAGCTGCAGGTGCTGTCCGCATCAGTTGGTGTCATCTCACCCCTGACGTGAATTGGGAACCTGTGGTCGAAGTGATCCGGTCTTTGCGCTAGCCGTTCACGCTGGTCTCTAGACGTTGGCTCTGTTAACGTTGCGAAATGCCACAGGTCGATCTAGACAGCGACTTATACAAGTACCTCCGGCAGCACGAAGAGGTGATGGGAGAGCGGATTTTCGATTATATCAATAGGGTTCTGTAAATGGCAACCACCGATGCCCCTCAACCGGAGCCGTCCGAGGAATTCACAGGCTTGGACAACCTTCTGATCAAAACCATTGAGGCTTCAGCGCTCGGCATTGAGGGTGCCCCAAAGAGCGCGCAAATCGACGCCCTTACAAACGAACTCGTTCATTTGAACGCTGATAGGAAGCGTAGTTTTTTCCACCGTGGATTTTTCGAGGCTGTCTCCGGCTCGCAAATCAGAATCGGCCACACGGGAGAAAACAGGGAGAGCCGCCTTTGGTATCTCGCCGGCGTCATTATGGGTTTACTTCGACGCGACGATCCAACCGGATGCTCAAAACTCCTTGGCGACTCACCGGCCCTCCTCGCCGAGCTGTGCAGCGATACCAACCCGTTCCGGGTGAGGATGCTCTTGCCCGTCGTCTATCCAATCCTTCGCGATGGCGGATTTCGGAGCGGCGCTGTTTCTTGCGTCAAAAATGGATTTCCTCTGCTTGACCCTCAAACCCGCGAGCAGCTTGCGAGAGCGATCCTTGAAGACGCTTCAGATTTGATCCGTAACAGCGAATCAGGCGATGCGCTTCTTTTGCTGGACATATTGCCGGAACCTTTGAGCAATGAGCTTTCAGAGTCTGCCTTTTCGCGCCGCCTCGTTCGAAAAAAAGCACAATGCCTCCAATCACTCGGACAGGGGCACGCTGCCGAAGTTCGGCTCAAGGAGCTCTCGGAATTGGGCGACTTCGAGGAGAGCATCGAAGCACTGGCTGACCTTGGCCTTGTCGCTGGCGGTTTTTCAAGTCTTTACGGTATTTTACCGGGAAGAACCGTCGAAGAACATCGGTCACTTGGGGATGCACTGAATCTTGGACGCAGCTTTTTTGACATGGCAATCGAGCGTGATCGGGGGGGAGACGGCACGCGTTCACGGAATGCCCATTTCGCACTTGGGGTAAAATATGTCGTAGAGGATCTATCAGATCCTACTCGCGCCGCCCAACACTTAAACGCTGCTCACGCAGGAATGTTAAAGGACCCGCGTTTGTATGAGCGTGGAAACCTAGTTCTGTGGGCACGTTTTCTTCTGGGCCTTTCAATTCTGGAGACATGTGACGAATCGCGCTTGCGAGTGGCAGCAGGACTCGTTCGTACAGCACTTCAGAGTGAAGTGGCATTTCCGCTGTCTCTCTGGAAGCGTTGTCTTAACGCAGCCACGCTCTCCGATGATAAATCAGTCGCACGCGAGATATGTGTAGAGTTGCTTCAACGCCGAGGTCCAGAAGTCTTCGAACTGATCCGTGAGAGCGGCGTTCTTGAACGCAGCCGCGAGCTCAGGTCTCGTTACGCTGAATGGATTACGAGGTCTACTCGCGCTGTTCCCGCGCTGGCAGACGATTGGGAGCTGATCCTCCGCTTTTCGTTGGCTGATTCCCAGATAGATCTCGCCTCGGGGGCATTGGATCAATTGGAGGAACTCGCGCATACTTGGGACGGTTATGTTGACAGGTTTCTCGCGCTTCTTGATAGCGCGGCCAACTACTCGCCCGCTTGGGAGCCATTTGAGGCAGAAGAGGCGATAGTTCGTCTACTCGAAGCACAAGGACGGCTTGGCGAAGCCTCGGTCTACCTACAACATCAGTTTTGGAAAGTACGTGCCGAACACTCCCGCGAGTCCCGCGCAGAAGCCCAGAGAATTCTCGAGCGCCTTCGTGAATGGCACCGTCCAGAGGAAGAAATTGCGCCGCTCCATCTCCCTGAAGCAATTGAGGCTACTGCTGCGGAAGTCGATGAATACGAATCTGAGGAGCAGGCGCTACGCTCTGGGCCGATCATCAGGCTTCTTTTTGTTGGCGGGGATGAACGCCAAGCGCGGCACGATGAATCAGTGTCAAAGGACCTCGCCGAAAACTATCCTTCAATCAAAGTCGAATTTGAACATCCGGGATGGGGATCGAATTGGAAGCCTTTGAGCGACCGAATAGAAACCCATTTGCGCGATTTTCACGCGCTCGTTCTTAGTAACTTGCTTAGGACCAATATGGGCCGGAGTCTGCGAAAAATGTGCGACGCTGAAACGCCGTGGTTTGCGTGCAGCGGCAACGGACCGGGGATGATTACGGATAGCATTGTCAGGGCCGCGATGCAGGTTGTGCGTCTTCGGAAAATGCCGAAGATTTAGAAGTTTATTGGGTGACGCTTATTACTCATTTTCAGAGCCATTTTGATTGTCTCCTAACTCTTTTTGGAGTCGGTTTTTTTGAGAAATTGTCCCTTGTTCTCCAGCCTTTGTTGGTCCTCTGAGTGGTCAAAGACTTGGACGAACTGGGTCCGAAGATTGACCTTTATGCGAGTGAGGAGAACCGGGGCCGCGTCGGTCTCAAAATCGCGATAGTGGAGAAACGTAAGTTTCCCGGAACGGACATGAATCTTGATTAGGTCAGCATCCTCCGGATTCCCGTAGCGGACGGCGGCGCAGTGGACGTACACCCGAAGAATGGCCGGCAACCGTAGGAGTTGACTCCGGTGAAAAGTGAATTGCTGCTCTACCTGGTTAAAAACGCCGTAGTTTAACCCTTCCACAGCAAGTGCCACCTCGCCCGCATCGCCTGCTGCGAAGAGCAGGTCGCGGGCTTTCGCCTTAGCGGTGGGTACGTCGCCGAAGAAATCGCGGATGTCATTTTTAATCCGCAGCGGGATTTCGCGTCGTAGGAATCGCTTCCGGAAATTGGTCATCGCAAGGTAGACTAAAACGTCTTCGGTTCGCGCTCTTCGCGCAATCTCCCATAATTCTTGACCATTCTGCGCCAGAACCAATGCCAATGCCCTGTTCAGACCTCCACCGGCCTTACGAACTTCGGCGAGACGGCCGAACTCGCCCGGTTCCGGCAACCGCCCAAAATCTAGAATCACTCGCCAGAACTCATCGAATAACTCCTTGTGCAGTTCGTAGCGCCCAACCCGACGCCGCTCCCGTGAGGTCGGAGCGGAGAACCTTAACTGCGAGCTAATCTCGCTCCAGTCGATCCTGCGGCGACTGCGTCCCGCCTCAAAAAGCTCTGCTTCTTCGGGGTTTCGGAAGACAGCGCAGACACCCAACCCCAAGGTGGCTACTTCTGCATCGAGCGTTTCCTCGATGAGGGTTTCCAGCTCTCCTGGGGCATAGAATTTTTGAAAGGTATTAGTCTTGGTTAGGAACCCGTCACGATAGGGGCGAGCGTGCGCGTCAGTCTCTTGGCCGGTGACCAGCGTCGAGACGAATAACAGGCGGTCAGCGAGCCCGTAAGCCTCCAGCAAGGCCGTCAAGCGTTCGGCGGGATCTTCGATCACGTTCAGGACATACCCAAGGTTGACAACGTCGGCTTTTCTCTTGGGGGCGTTGGGTTGAAATGCGGGATCCCAACCAGACACATTGTAGCCGAGTCCGCGAAGGGCCTCGACATCCATACCGTGGCCACACCCGTAATCGAAAAGCGTCTCTTTCTTCTGAAGCAACCCGCGTTCGAGGAGCATCTTCACCGGTTTGGAAAGGTCATAGCGTTTGATCGCGGTCCGGTAGCGTTCCACTGCGGGAACATCTGCCGGAAGAACAGACGTTTCACAAGAGGCGGCGGCCCGTAACAGCGTATGACCGTCGTAGGCAAGCCCTTTGCGTTTGAGGAGAGTCAGCCACTGGATCCTAAGGCCAATTCTAGAGGTGTCCCGGAAAAGCCCAGCATCCTCTTCTTGCCGGGTGAGCTCTGTAAAAGGCCCGACACGCGGATCGGCTCCAGGTAGAAAAGTCTCCTTACGGTGCAGGATCGGTGGATTAGATCGAGATCGGTAATCGGTATGTACCACAGTACCGCTTTCCAGATTAATCTTGGTAGCCTCGCTGAGAATGGGATGTGGGTCGGTGTCGAAATCCGGATACGAAAGAAAAGTGAGTGCAAATTGGTTGGTTTGAAGCTTTAGTATGTTCCACGAGGGTTCCGGTGACGCGGCGATGTCCGCTCTCCGGATGGTCTCGGCTAGCGCCGATGGGAACGCGCCTTCTTTGGGCCGAAAAACGTAGAGCGCTGAGGGCAGGCGTTTCCCATACTGCAATTTCGCGACGGCTTCGGTGTAAGCTATGCGGTTCACGGTTGCCTCAGGACTACCATTGTCCCTGCCAACAGTGTAGTTTGAAATCGTGAAAACAACGACCCTTTCCCAAACTAGCTTCGGATCGGGTCTGCAATGTCACAAGCGTCTTTGGATCGAAAAGAAGAATCGCGGACTTGTGCTCAAGCCATCGTCCTCCCAAGCATTCCTTACGGCTACTGCAATGAGCCGACCGGATCATTGACCGACAAATGAACAAGCACTCCGACAAATTGCGCTACTCCCCCAGTGACCTCGTTCGCTATCTCGCGTCACCGTTTGCGTCGTGGATGGATCGCTACCACTTGGAGAATCGTGGCGCGGTAGCTCCGGATGAAGAAACCGAGGATCAAAAGCTCATCGCGCAGACTGGCGATCAACACGAGCGCACGATCCTCGATGAATTCAAGTCGTCTGCCTCTAACCTTGTCGAAATTCCCAAGGATGATCCTGTTACTGCCCGCACAAAAACCCTCTCCGCCATCAGCACAAAGGCTCCCATTATCTATCAGGCGGCTCTTGAGAGTGGACAGTTCGCCGGTTTTGCCGACTTCCTCCTGCTCGATGCATCCGGGCGGTATCAGGTGTGGGACACGAAACTAGCCCGATCGCCGAAACCGTATTATGCCATTCAACTTTGCTGCTACTCAGAAATGCTCGCCGCTGTTACTGGCGGGCAGATGCCCGAGAAATTCGGGATTATCCTCGGCAGCAAGGACAGAGTTGAATTCCGCGTGGAGGACTTCATCCACTACTACCACAGTATTTGCGCGAGCTTCCTCGCCATGCAAGACGGCTTCACTGGGAAGTTTACGGATCGCCCGGAGCCTCTTCCGCATGCAGACCATGGACGTTGGACCTCCCATGCGGAGAAGTTTTTCACCGATACAGACCACCTTGTGCAGGTCGCCGGTATTAGTGTAGGTCAGATCAAGAAACTGAAAAAGGACGGCATAGCAACGGTGTCCGCTCTCGCCGCAGCCTCAGGCAAATCGGTTTACAAGCTCGCCAACAATTCGCTGCAAAAACTCGTCGCCCAGGCGCGTCTTCAGTGCGAGACGCGCAAGGACCGCGAAAAAAATCCCGAGGCCACGCCCCGATACGAGGTTCTGCCCCACCTAGGTGTGAACGGCGAACTTATAGGCCTCGCCGCCCTTCCTCCTGATCATCTTGCGGATGTCTTTTTCGACATGGAAGGCTATCCCTTGGTTTCTGGCGGGCTGGAGTATCTGTTCGGGGTTTGTTCGCGAAACGGCAACAGCGGCTCTTTGGCGTTCAAGGACTGGTGGGCGCACGACCGCGACGAGGAAAAGCTCGCATTCGAGGGGTTCGTGGACTGGGTAATCAACCGGTGGAAGGCAAACCCCGACATGCACATCTACCACTACGCCGCCTATGAGGTCAGCGCAGTTCGCCGGTTGAGCACGCGTCATGACTCCCGTCAGGATGAAGTGGATGAACTTCTCCGTAACGAGGTGTTCGTTGATCTCTATCAGATCGTTCGTCACGGGCTGCGCATCGGCGAGGATAGTTACTCCATCAAGAAGGTCGAGCGCCTCTACCGTCCTATGCGTGTCACCGAGGTTGCCACGGCCATTGACTCAATCGTCCAATACGCCCGTTGGATTGAAAGCGGGCAGGGGCGCGATTGGAGCACGAGCGCCATCCTCAAGGGCATCCGCGACTACAACGAGGACGATTGTAAATCCACGGCGGAGTTAGTGCAGTGGTTAAGAAATGTGGTTGGTAAATCTAAGATCGCCTCTACACGTTTGGTTTCAGCATCAGCCCCAAAGACGCCAAAAGAACTGCCCCCTGAGGTCATCGTTCGACTGGAAACTGCGGCGAGACTTCGCAAGCAGGGAGACCCGGTCTCGGTGGTTCTAGCTGATTTGATTGAGTTTCACCGTCGCGAGGACAAGCCCATGTGGTGGCGGATGTTCGACCGTGCGAAGGCGACGCCTGAAGAACTCCGCGACGACCCTGGGTGCATCGAGGGCGTCCAAGCTCAAGGAACATCCAGAACCGAAAAGAAGTCGCTCGTGCAGAGCTACTCCTTCGATCCATCGCAAGAGTGCAAACTCGCCGCAGGCGAGAGATCGTATGTAATGTTCACTCACAATCTTGCGATGAAACTCAACCTGCTGGCGATTGATCTCTCCAATGGGGGGCTCCATCTCAAAGTTAGCCAGAAGAGTTTGACCGAGAAATGCGGAGGTGCATTCCCCAAGCATGGTTCGCTGCTGCCCGACGAGTTTGTGTCGGCGGCAGGAATTCCGGACGCGCTGGCCGAAGTCGCCGCCGTGCATCTGTCAAAAAACCTCCACCCACCCGTAGCCGCGCTCTTGGAACGTGTGCCTCCTGCAACGCCGCTGGAGCGTACCGGTGAGTCCTCAATCAATGCCGCCATCCGCATTACCAGCTCGATGTCTGGCGGATGTCTCGTGGTCCAGGGTCCTCCAGGGACTGGGAAGACCTACACGGCCTCGCTTGTCATCGCTGCGCTTCTCGCCGCGGGCAAGAAGGTCGGAGTCGCGTCCAATAGCCACAAGGCGGTGGTGAATCTTCTCGTCGCCTGTGGCGAAGCGGCAAGTAAGAGCAGCAGTAGCCTCCGAGGGATCAAAGTTGGTGGTGAAGCGGGAGGGGAGTTGTTTTCGTCCAACCCCAGTTTGAAGCACGTCGAAAACACGGGTGATGCCTTCGGCAACTACAC
Source organism: uncultured Verrucomicrobiae bacterium (assembly GCA_963702985.1). Lineage (GTDB taxonomy): Bacteria > Verrucomicrobiota > Verrucomicrobiia > Methylacidiphilales > UBA1321 > JABDGH01. The sequence continues at coordinate 1,203,180 of OY969777.1, read as the reverse complement.
AGGAGGTATTATTGGTGGAACCGCTTGGCTTTTCACCCGCCCTGAATGGAAGAACGCCCTCGATTTTCTCTTCATCGATGAAGCCGGGCAAGTGTCGTTGGCTAACGCCGTGGCGATGTCTCGATGCGCGAGAAACCTCGTTCTCCTTGGCGACCAGATGCAGCTCGAACAACCGGTCCAAGGCTCCCATCCTGGAGATGCCGGGCTTTCCGCCCTTCAATACGCCCTGAAGGATACAGCCGCAAGCAGGCCCGATTCACCAGTCTTTCACGCCGTGGTACCCCCAGACTACGGTCTGTTCCTTGGAGAGTCCCGCCGGATGCATCCGGCGGTCTGCCGCTTCATCTCCGAGAGCATTTACGAAGGGCGGCTCGGTTCTCATGACGATTGCGCCATACAGCAAATCGGCGTCCCGACCGGTAGTAACGGCCTCATCACCAAAAACGCAGGCATCGTCTTCAGCAGCATTGAGCATGATGGAAACGTCCAGCAGAGCGACGAGGAGGTTGAACGGGTCAGGGTCATTTACCATGAGATGCTTGGACGGCCCTACACAGCCAACGATGGCAAAACAAGGTCGCTGACACTGGCTGACTTTCTTTTCATTGCCCCCTACAACGCCCAGGTTCGCGCTCTTCAGGCCGCCCTACCGGACGGCGCTCGCGTCGGCAGCGTGGATAAGTTTCAAGGGCAGCAAGCCCCTGTCTGTATCCTCTCCTTGTGTTCCAGTTTTGGCGAATACGGCTCGCGCGGGCTTGCCTTCATCCTTGACCGCAACAGGATCAATGTCGCCGTCTCTCGCGCTCAATGCCTCGCGGTCGTCGTCGCTGACCCGCGCATCGCCAGCGCGGCTGCTGGTTCCATCGACGAAATGATTCTCATCAACCTGTTTTGTAAGCTGGCCAACGCATAGGTACCCGCAATACTAGCGATAGCCCTTTCTTAAAACATCGACCGGGCAGTAACTCAAGACGCGAGTCACCGCCCGGTCAACTATTCAACGGAAGTGGCCTCTAAGTTGTGACCGAGTAAATTGCAAAGTTGGTATGTCCGATTTTCCACGCTCAGACCTCGCCGAGAAAGTTGCTGCGCTGGCATCCGTTGGAATCTACGTGGGCACATCCTCGTGGAAGTATGAAGGCTGGTTGGGATTGATTTACTCGCCTGAGCGGTACACGACACGGGGTAAGTTTTCACGCGCCAAGTTCGAGACGACCTGCTTGGCTGAGTACGCTGAGACGTTCAAGACGGTCTGTGCGGATGCCGGGTACTACCAGTTTCCATCAACCAAGATGCTCGATGGGTATTTCTCCCAACTGCCTCCAGATTTCAAGCTGTCCATCAAAGTGACGGAAGACATCACGGTGAAGCAGTTCCCCAATCTGCCACGATACGGCAGGCGTGCCGGCCAAACCAACGAATGCTTTCTCGATGCCGATCTGTTCATTTCGAGGTTTCTTGGTCCACTCACCCCCTACCGCGAGCAGGTTGGTACGCTTTTCTTCGAGTTCTCACCGTTTCATCAGGGAGACTGGGAGCGTGGCCGTGAGTTCGTTGCTCACCTCGATGCGTTCCTCGACAAACTGCCCAAAGGCTGGGATTACTCGGTGGAGATCAGGAACGAGAGTTTCCTCCACCCGGACTACTTCAAAACCCTGCGCCAAAATGGGGTCGCCCATGCGTTCAACAGTTGGTCACGAATGCCTCCTGTCTCCGAGCAGTTGAAGATGATTGGCAGTGAAACCGCCGAGTTCACCTCCGCGAGATTCCTGCTCCAACCGGGCACCAAATACGAGCAAGCAGTGAATTCATACCAGCCGTATGCCGAGATCAAACGCCCAGATCAAGATGCACGGTCAGCAATGGCCAAACTGCTCACTCCTGCTGGGGATGGTCGCGCCAAACGATGCTACCTCTACGTGAACAACCGGCTTGAAGGGTGTGCGCCAAAGACGATCTACGAGGTGGTGTCAAAAAAACTGGCGACCGGATAATCCTTCCACTTTCATGCGACCAGTTTTTGATGCGTGACTTGACCTGCGCTGCATGGGACTCTACGGGGAAACTAGAGCGGTGGATGCTCCAGTGCTCCCTTAAAAAGGCCCCGGTAGCAACTTCATGGCAAGAAGCTTCGAAATCATTGTCGCGGCACTCCTCATCGCGATTGGGTTCTAGCCGAAGAGGTATCGCTTTTTTTCACCCGGACATACGAGACTGGTTTAACGAGCAAAATTCTCACGAGTTGTGAGATCCTGAAAACCGATTGCAAATCCCTTTATGAAGCCTTCCAACAAGAAGCCGACCGAGAAAGAGATAAAATACCTCCAAAGATTGCTCTTGGCAGAGCAGTCGATGCGGCTGGTGGCGGCCGCCTGTGACGCCGAATCGAAAAGAGAGAAGCCCGCCTCAAAGGAGGAACGGGATGTACTCGCCGCGGGAATAGCAGCCTATTACGCGAGCCCATTCACCGAGGGTAACGGCATAGGAGCATTGCCGGAAGAGTTCGGTAAATTCGATGATGCGAACCTAGCAAAGACACATTCCGTTCTCATGTCCATGCGACATCAAAAATATGCGCACCGGGACAAGCGAGCGACGGGAACCACAACAACTGGAGAGGAGTGGTCGATTCACAACATCGAGGTCACGGTTGAGGCCAATGGGAATGTGCGACTGCACACGCGATCCCTTGATTGGCCCCCCGAAATGTTTGAACGAGTAAAGGCGTTATCTCACTTCCAGTTGGAACGCATCAAGAAACTGGGTGAAGGACGTTTTGCTCAGGTCGTCGAAAGCACAAATAAACCTCCCGGCATGTACATTTTTGGAGAGAATTACCCTTGATGGGGACAGGTGCGGTGCAGGCCCAAGTTCTCACTGACTGACAATCGAGAGCCATGCTTTGCCCTGCGACGTGGTTGTGAATTTCTCGAAAGCGGTGGCCAGAGAGTAAAATTGGATGCCATCTTTGACTCGCGAGCTTTCATCCTCGCAGAAGAAGATGCGCATGACATTTTCGCCGACAAACCCATTCAGGGCAGCAACCTTGCCGGGACAGGCTGCGCTCGGCTGCATAGTGACCTGAGCCGCGATAAGACCGCCCGATGCAGTGAGGCCGTAGATGTCCAGTCCGCGAAGCGTGCGACCCACCGGCAAAATGAGGCTGGCCATTTGAGGAAGGCCAGTCAATTCCGTTGGCAAGCGGAGGAACTCAGCGCACATGACCTCTTGGAAGGTGGGGATTAAATCCCTGATGGTAAGCGGGGCGTCGATTCCGAGGACTAAATTTTGCACAAGGTGACGAATGCTGTGCCAACGCATGAGCGTTCCCTGGCGAGGCCGACCCGCCAGAAGGCGCGCAGAGCGAATCTCCGAAATTTCCTGCACCTTGGACAATTTCAGCGTTTTGAGGACGGCTTCGATTCCCTCGCGGCCATGTAGCTTTCCCCATTTACCGCGCAGCAGCGTGATCGGGGTTTTCGGTTCGACCATGCCGACTAGGCAGCCAGGTCGCATCCAGTATTCGGCGAGTACAAATCCACCCTCCGCGCTTAACCGACTTAGGACGGCCATGGCCGAACGCCCAGGCTGCGGATAATCCGCTGGGTCTATGGATTCATTATCAGGATCGTTGGGGCCTGGATTGAGATGTTGCGGGAAGTGGATCCCGATCAAGCGCGTGTCCCAGAGGCGATCTCGCAGGGACTGCTCGACGTCCATTTTCGCTGTATGACGAACGTAATACGTGTTCACGCAGAGATTCAATTATCATCGTCCACATCAGGAACGTGAGAGAACTCAGGTTGTACAAGAGAACGGACCGTATCAATCAATTCTTCACGAGACCGAAAGAGTCGGCTCAGATCGTTCGCTTCGCTCTTTCGGCGGCGATAGAGAGCGTGCAGAATTGCCCGCGCGTAGGCTGTGTTTGCTGTACTCCTGCTGCTGGGTCTGACTTCCAAATTCGATAACATGGCACGAAGATGGTTCCATGCCCAGAAGGTACTCGGTCCTTCGACGGGCATACCGTTCAGGCTTTGACCATTCGCAACTAGCCCAGCCATGAAATAGGCTCCGCCCTTTTCGGCAGACCAACCGAGATTCGGACATTCTCCATCAAGCCTCTTCCAGTTTGAACAGAAGGTCGTGTGATGCTTAACGAACCGAATCTCCTTAATCAGTTTCAACGGCAGATCACTTCTGATTAAAAATTCGAGGGTTACGTTGTCCTCCCGCCGATACCCGTTGCTCTTCGACCAAACCCATGGACCTTCATCCTCGGCGGGATTGTAAAGCACGAGAGGAAGGTCCTCTTGGGTCGAAAGAAGAAATCGCGGTGCCGGGATGTCATAGGAGGCATTTTCGATCCAGTAAGCGAATTTGAACGTCCGCTGGATCGGCTTGAAGTCGGTGCAGAAGGCGATGTTTCCGTACCGAAATCCACGACGCCAAACATTTGGAGAGAACCAGGTAACATGGTACCGGGTCTTATTGAGCCTGCTCTTATCGTAAACAATGCCGGCCCGGATGCAGTTGTCCGCTACAATGCGCAGCGCAGTCTCGACGTGCGAGGTATGCGTGACCTCAGACATGGTCGTCTCGTCCAAAATCCTGTGTTCCTCCCATTCTGCGCGGGCTTCTTTCTTGGAGGTGACGAGAGGCATAGCCAATTCAGTAGGTTTATTTTGTGGAGACAGCCTTAGCGCTCCGGTCTTGCGACTGAGTGGTAGGGCGAAACAGCCGCCAATCCAAGTAGCAGATCGCCCGCCTCAGGTCGTGGTTCAGCTCTGAGTCGGGGCGTGCGTAATGCTGGTCAAACCACTTCAGCAGATGCTTTTTCAGATACGACTCTTCTATATCCAAGTCGTCCAAGGTGCGGATCATCGCCAGGACATCCTTAATGGATTGGACGTCAGGTGCGGCGGGAATCTTCTTGGCCAACATCGATTCGCGTGCCTTCAGCTTCCGCTTCCCGGATTCCCGGCCTCGCTTTCAATCTGGATGCACAGGGTTTCAATCGAACCTTGTACCGAGGAAATGGAACCCCAAGGCCCATCCCATTCGTCCCCCTGGACGGCGGTTTCCGGCGCAACCTGAGAAGGTTTCTCTTCAAGCGGCATAGCGCATTCTCCCCGGTTTGATGGTTTGCTTTTGTTCTTGAGTCGCTGCAATGACCCGCTCGCGCACCGCACGCCAGGCCTCGCCTTCGGCGACCAGCCCTTCGATGATGCGCCACTCGCGGACATGCTTCTCGTGAAGCTCGTGCGCCAGCTTCCGGTCGAAATCGTTGGCCATGGCGTTCTTGGCCGCCTTCCGGTTGGTCGTGTAAATCGTTTGCGTGTCCCGGAACCGTGAATTGCTGACGTAAGCTTGCTGGAGATTTGCGGCCCGGATGCCCGCTTCTCCCAGGATCAGGATACCGCGATCCACCGTCTTGCCCTGGGCTGCATGGGAAGTGGTCGCGTATCCGTGGGTGTACTGGCGAAAGCTCCCCGGCAGCGAGCGGCCATCCTTCAGCCGGATTGAGCCATCGGCATCAAATCCGATCACTTCCACGATGTCGCCATTCTTGACTTTCTTGGCTTTCAGATTGCCCCGAATCAGTAGCCTGTCGCCGGAAGCCACGGAAATCTTCCGGGCTTCTCCCACATCAAAACTGTGAATCCGCTTTGGATCGAAGGCATACCGTTCACCGTTTTCCCGTTCAACCACGAGACGCTGGCCCCGCACTTCGATCATTTTGACCGCCTCATCTTTGGCAAAGACCACCGTTTCCCGATGGAACTGGAGCACATCACCCGGCTTGTAATTCTCGACCTGTTTGCGCTTGGCCTTTGTCCACCCGAAGGAGGAAGTCACCGTCACCTCCCGTTCCTTGAGCGACAAAAGGCCCTCGCTTTTCAATTTGTCGCGTACGGCATCGGTGAACGCCTCGATTTCCGACCAGACCGGCGCAATGGCGAGGCAACTCTTTCCGCTGGTAATCGTTTTCAGGTAGTCCTGAGCAGCCCGGTCATAAAGGGATTGGCCGCTCTTGGTTTCATGGATCTCACCCAGCTTCTCCAGTTGGGTAAACGCCTGATACGGCTTTTTAGCCGCCAGCAATTCCACGACCTTGCGGTAGGCCGGGTCCTTCTGACGGATGATCTTGGTCAGTGGGACGGTTTCTACCTCGCAGTATTTCTGGAGAGCACGGAGCGAATCGCCCGCCTCGACCGACGTATGCTGCTTGATGTCACCCGCCAGAATAAGCCGGTTATTATTGCGCTTGGCCAGACGGCACAGATCCCGCATTTGCCGGACGGAGAGAAGCCCCGCCTCGTCCACGATGATAATCCGGTTGGCGATCTTCCGTTGCAATTGCTGATTCACGAGAAGCTGCTGAAGGGTATCGGCCTCCGGGGTGACTTCCTTCCGCAATCCATCAGCGGCCCCGGAACTGGGAGCGCAAGCAAAGACGGCCCCGCCAGCGGCCTCAATGCCCTTGACCACTTGGTGCAACGACGTGGTCTTGCCCGTACCGGAATCACCCTGAAGCACGACGATCCGGTTCCGGCACCGCAGGATTTTACTCACGGCTTCCCGATGTTCCGACTTGAGCTTGCTGCTGATGGCGCGGTCATCCCCCATGCGGGCATACCTGTCCCAATCCGACCGCGCCCAATGAATGAACTCACTTTCCATTGCAAGGGTTTCACGTGACGTAATCTCGTCCTCATGGCGAATCAGCGAACCGCTCAAGATTCGACGCTCCAATTCTCTGCGTAGTTGGCTGAGTTCCACGCGACCACGGCCCCCGACCAGGGCTTCCCGTGATAGGATTCGTTCATTGATGACCGAGTGGCGCTCGAAAAGATGTTCTTCGGCGTAGTCCAGCGCTTCACGGTGCATCGAAGAAAAAGCGGCCGGGGGATGCATCTTGGCTTCCCGGATCACCCGTTCGATGTCTTTGAAGGAGTCGCCGCATTCCTTCTGCCAGGCCGAGCGCAGTTCAGCTGCGGATACCTTCTGCTTTTCAGCCCGTGTCTTGGACGTGATGGCCTGCAAACTGTCCTGATCGGAAACCCCGAGTTTCGCCGCCCTTTCCAGGATTTCATCCCGGCGTTTGCTGAACTGCTTGCGAGCCGATGCCGGGAATCCCTTGATGTCGAACCCGATCTTCCGGGACCGTTCCAGTTCATAACCGCCTTCCGTCATTCGCTGAGCCAGTTTGTTGTAGCTGACCTCACGAAAGAAACTTTGGTAGCGATAAAAATTGGACGGCTGGACACCCTTCCAACGCTTCTCCACCTCGTCATAGGTCACGTTCATAACGCAAAGATGGGTATGGAGCTGCGGATCAAGGCTGCGGCTGGCATCGTGAGTGACGACGGCCCCCACCATGTTGCCCGTAATGCGATCTTCATCCAGCCGGCCACCACCGCGCACTCGTGTCTCGGTCACGGCTTCGATCTCGCGCAAGGTTTCCTGCAACGACTCCTGCCACCATTGTTCGATACGCTTGTCTTCACCAATCAACAGGGCAATGGAAACATCCTTTGGCGCGGAGATTTGGGCGAAGTAGCAAACCCGGCGATTGGTTTTCTCACGCACCGTCAGTTTCTTGCCGGTCTCAGGATGTTTCCCGGCGCAGAGACGAGTGAACTGCTCCGCTTGAACTTCACCATGCAAGCCCAGCATTTCCGTGCCCTTGCCATACCAGACCATTTGCAAATCACCGCTTTGAGTCAGGTAATCGCCTTTTCCCATGTGCTCGGAAAAGTAATTTAGCGCCCCCTCGATAGAGCGGCACGGATGATCGAATCTAACCATGCCTGCATATTCTCACTCCTATAGAACGCAGTCTAAGACTACTTAGTAGCTCTTTCGACTACTCGCCCATCGGAACACCCATTTAGGAAAACAGGGTGTGCAGATTTTTTTTGAGGGACACGCCACCCCTTAGCGAGCTAAGGCCCTGCCTCGGATTCCCATCGAGAATAACAGTATTTTAACGAGGCGGATGAGCAGAGTAGTCATGCAATATTTGACTGAGTTACGCGCGATCAGTCGTATTTTAAAAGTTAAGAATTTGTGCCCTCGTGCGTACCGCAGCAGTATTTTCGCAGTAAAATAACAGTGTTTGATCCGTACTGTTAACGCGCGAGTGCCATTATGAGAGGTGCCAGAATCTCATTATGGCTTACGCCGCAGCATCGTTACCGCACTCATACACTACTAAAAACTACTTAGTAGTTATGGCGAAAGAGGGGCCAAATATGATTCATGTACGGCATGAACAACATGACATCCCAGGAGAGCAAGCCCATTTCATTACAGGATCTTCTCGACTTATATAACAGCGGTGGAATTAAAGTGGAAGATTTTACAAAAAAAGTGATTCCATTGCTGGCACTTCACCGACAGGAGGCGATTTCGTGCTTCGTAATCAAATTGATTGCCGACAACCCAGACCGTTATCACGTCAGCAGTCCATACCATACAAGGCTGTGGGAAGAGGCGGAGGCCGCTTATGATGCCGACATTCATGCTAAATTGGCAGCGCAGCCCGGCGTTCTTGAGAAGCTGGAAAAGACCTATCGTCGCGTCGAGGCGAAGTTGCGTCAATCGGAAGAGTAGTCAGTTAGCGTTTAAGCGATTTTTAATGAATCGCATCTTGCTTTTGGTGGCTCCTGAAGCCGTAGAAAGGCGGCATGACTACTAAAGACTACTAAGTAGTCATAGCGGCAATCAGGCCGGATATGATTAAAGATTGGCATGTCCAATCAACCATCTCCCCCGTCAGATAAAGAAATCGCAGCTCACCTCGACGGTCTTGCGAGCGATTATCAACACAATCCGATTCAGCACGTCATCCTCAACCCGTTCAAGAATTCAATTCTTACCTTTCGGGCGAAATACGCCACCTACGAAAACATCACGTCCACGCTGACCAGCAACGGTGTGAAGGTGTCCGAGGCAACGGTCAGAAAGTTCTGCCGCGCCCATCAACAAGAGGTAAAGCGGCTCCGCACGGAGATCGACCGAAAGCGAAGGGAAACAGAAGGCAGTACGGGCGCGAAGTCTGCCTCACTCAATTTGGGCGAAACGGCGGCACCTAGCGAGGCCACCCGTGCTCCCCTGACATTAGACACAAGCAAGCCCGGGCCCAAGATTGCCCGTGAAAAACTCTAAAATCCCATGAACACCAAACGATTGATCCTCTCTCCCCAGGACAGGGGCGGCATTGGCAAAAGCTTTGTCGCCACCCTGCTTTACGACTACCTCACCGAAGCAAAGGTCAAGATCAAGACCTTCGACCTCGACCACGCCAATAGCACCTTCAAACGTCTCGTTCCCGAGGCGGAATTTATTCATACCGATGTCGATGCCGACAAGCTTGCCGTCCTCGACCGGTTGGTCAGCGCCCTCGAAACCGTCGATACGGTTCTGGTCGATAACCGCGCAACGGGTGGTTCCAAGCTTTTGAAATACATTGAGGATAGCCGCCTGACGGAGTTGCAGGAGGACCTTGAGTTCGACTTGGTGTTTGTCGTCATTGCCGTTGATGACAGGGATGCCATTTCACAGGCCGCTGATGTCCTCGATGAGTATGGCAAGAGGGTTCATTGGCTCGTTGCCAAGAACTACCGTGACTCGACGGAATTGACCTTATTCGACAATTCGGACACCCGGAAAAGACTTCGCGATTTCGGCGCGATTGAAGTGGAGGTGCCCTGCTTGTCCGAGGTGACGAAAAACCAATTACAACAGTTCAATCTCACCGTGGGCAACGGACGTTCCAGTGAAAAACTGCATCGTTTGGATCAGTCTCGTTGCGTGAGATTCCACGCCTACATGCAAAACCAATTCGATACAGCGCGAACGCTGCTTGCCCCATGAACGCCCCATCCGAACTCGCTTATCCCGAAAAGCTGCCGGACGATTTAAAACTGCTCCTCAAGGAGCAGAAAATTCCGGTGAATGATCCACTCATCGCCCTCCTTGCATGGCATTGGCTGCGGATTAACGAGACCCGCGATGTGATCCAGGACAATAGGGTAAAGCTCGTGGTGGCGCTCGATGAACGCCGCGAGGCGATTCAGGACGACAGGCTGAAGCTTGAGACGGCGCTCGATAAACGCCTCGAAAAGATGGTCGAATGGACGGAGAATCTCAAACTTCTCAACGGCCATCTGGAGAAACTAAGCGAGGTTTTGAAAGAAAAACCCCTCCGCGTCAGCCAGCAAATTCAAGAGGAACTGGCCCGACCTATCGCGGAAAGCGTGAACTCAGCCAAGCAACTCGCCGCCAGCGTTGGCGGCCTGGTCAATGACGTGGCGAAATCACGCAAGAGTCTTCATCGCTCCCACGTTATCACGGCGTTCCTTTCCGGGTATGCGACCGCAGCCCTTATCATCTCATGGACTTTCTCTCATTTCTTTTCGCATTAAGCGCCGCCGTCATTGGAGTCATACTGGCGAGTCGCCCCGGTTCAACGGAACTGTCGGCATTGGTTTTTCCCGTTCCTGTGACGTGGTTTCTTCATTTGGCTTTTACCCACGTTCCGAGGAAGTCATCGGTGCCACCGCCCTACGTTCTCAAATTGGGCGGCGTGACATGGAAGGAGGCCGACTTTTGCCGAGGATGGGAAATTGACGGGCGTACCGGCTCGGGCAAGACAGCCAGCGGCGTCGTTCCGATTATCCACGCCCTGAAAAAAAACCGGCCCGATGTCGGCATCATGGCCTTGGACGCCAAAGGCGATTTGAGCGAACCGGTGGAGGCCGTCGCCAAAGAATTGAAGTGCGAAAAAGATCTCCGGCAGTTGGAGGTCCGGCCCGACCATGCCCCACCCAACTGGACACCCGCTTACACCATGAATGTATTGGCGGACGCCAGCATTCCCTATTCGACCTACGCGAAGATTCTGGTGGATGTGGCCACAGCAGCGGGCCAGAAGGGCGACCAGTCGTTCTTTAAGAATGCTGCCCAAATAGCCATTCAGAACGCGATGGCCACGCTGGCTATACTTGATCAGCCGGTGACCATTGATAATTGTTTCCGACTTGTAACGCTTGGCGAAGCAGGGGGAAAGAAAACTTCGAGCTTAGAGAAACCACAGTTTCCAGCCTCTCAGGTCGGTTATCTGCGGGACTACTATCGTGAATTTGCTTTGCAGCCTCCTGAGCAAAAAAGCGGTATTATCTCGACTGTTTTTAACTACCTACAGCCCTACACCGCGCCTGACCTGGCTCAAATCTTTTGTGCGGCAGATCCCAGCTTCGACATCAAGGAGCTTGATCTCGGACGGCTGGTCTCGATTAAAATTCCGCAGAAATTCCAGACGGAAAAGAAGTATGTCAGCTTGCTCTTGAAAGTTCTCTTTTACCTGCACGCGCTGCGGCGGTACGACCTGCCTGCCGCCGTCCGGGACGGGAAGAACCTCATCGTGCTGGTCTTGGACGAAGCCCAGGAAACCGTCCTGGTCAGCGAGGACGGCATCTCCGATTACAACGTGGTCGATAAAATTCGCGGGGCGCGCGCCACCACGATCAATTCGACCCAATCGCCCACCTCTTATATCCCGCCCATGGGCACGCGGGAAAAGGCCGATGTCTTCCTCCTCAACCTCGGCAACAAAATCTATTTCACCGCCGCCGATAAACTCTCCTCTGAAATGCTGGCCGACTCCATCGGAAAACGAACGATCAAGAAAAGGACGTGGGGACGCTCCGGGGGCAAAAGCAACGTTAGTTGGAGCGAGCACGACGAGCATCTCATCAAGCCGCACATTCTCCGGTCGCTTCCGAAGCATGTCGCCGTCATCAAACACTGTGAACGCCACTACAAGCGGGTCTATTTGCCGCCGTCCCGTTTCACCAAACCCAAACCTCAACTTCAACCCACACAGAAAGAACTTAACCCGTGAATTCCATTCGCAAATGGATCGACGATCTTCTCGCCAGCGCCAAAAAGAAGGCCACCCTCAACCAATTCAAGCGCGAATTGGATGAGCGACTGTTTCTGTTCGCCATCGAAATCGGGCGTGGAAAACGGCTCATGCCCGACGAGCGTCATGTTTACGCCAAGACCTTCCGAACCGCGCAGATCATGTTGTTAATGGACGAAGAACTGACGAACAGTCCCCCGAAGGTCACGCCGATCAAAAACATCATGAAAGAGCCGGAGGAGGACTGGCTTTTCAAGGAACCCGTGATCAAAGCCGAATTGGAGAGTCGGCTCAAATATCCCTTAAGCGACCTCGAAAATACTGTCATGTCGCCTGCGGACCGGGCGGCCCTTGTCGGATACCTCAACCTTATCGCGTCGGCCTGCCCCGAAATGCTGACTCCGCGTGAAGTTGAGTCGATTGTAGACCGGCTGGCACACCCTCTGGATCGCGCATAAGGCCGCATCATGGCGCTCAAACCGAAAACGTTAAAGGCTGACCAACTCGACCTGTTCGACTATATTCCACGACATGACAACGCTGACCCAATACGGACGGATGGCGGAAAAGCATTGGCGGGAACACCTGCCGAAAATGGTTCAGGAGTTGGAGGCCACGGGCCAACTCCAGGAGGCTCTCTCGGAAGCGGAGGAGAAGACCAAGGACGAGATGGAGGAAATCACGCGGAAGCTGATGTCGGAGCAGGGCTACACACCGGACCAGGCCGAGCGGGCGGCTTGGGAGATGGTTCGGGAACGGTATATCTTGGTTCCGCCGGAAGAACCATAGAGTTTGGCGTTGGCAATTACCGGATCACCGAGGCCGATAAAATCGGTCTCGGTGGGATGAAGCAGAAGTTCCGGCAGAACGTCGCCGCGATTGAAACGCTGCGACGGATTGAAGAGAGGAACCGGACGGCCACGCCCGCCGAACAAGCGGTCCTCGTCAAGTATGTCGGTTGGGGTGGGATGCCCCAGGTCTTCGCCGAAGTGCCGCCCAAGGACTGGCGCGAGGAACACGAGCAAATCGCCCAGCTACTCACAAAGGAAGAGTTTGCCGCTGCCCGTGCCTCCACGCTTAACGCCCACTACACCGCGCCGGAGGTGATACAGGCCATGTACGCCGCCGTGGAACGGTTGGGGCTTCAGGGCGGGCGTATCCTGGAGCCCTCCTGCGGCCTCGGCCACTTCATTGGTCTCATGCCTGAGGCGATGCACGCCCAGTCTCCCGTTACCGGGATTGAACTCGACTCGATCACGGCCCGGCTTGCTCAAAAGCTCTATCCCAACGCTGACATTCGCCAGGGTGCCTACGAGGAGGCTCAATTGACGGATGGTACGTATGATTTGGCAATTTCGAATGTGCCGTTTGGGGATTACCAACCCTACGATAAACGATTTAACACCCTCAAATTACCCATCCATGACTACTTTTTTGCCGCCTCGATGGAGCGGGTGCGACCGGGCGGGCTGATCGCCTTTATCACGACCAAAGGAACCCTTGATAAGAGAGCAGGTCACCTGCGGCGGCACCTCACCCGGCAAGCCGATCTGGTCACGGCCATCCGACTCCCCAATACCGCCTTCAAGGGCAACGCCAATACGGAAGTCACGACCGACATCGTAATTCTTCAAAAGCGGATGCCGGGAGAGGCTCCGGCTGGCCCCGAATGGGAAAAGAGCGTCACCTACAAGAACGACAAGGGCGAGGAAATGCTCCTCAACGAGTATTTCGTCGCCCGCCCCGAACAGATGCTCGGAAGAATGGCCCTGGAAGGAAAGATGTATGGCCGGACCGAGGCGGCGCTGATCAGCGACGGACGCGATTTAACGGAAGCCTTGCAAGAAGCCATCGGACGGATGCCGGACAAAATCTATCATGGCGTCAAACCGGACGTTACGGCGCCAACCAAGAAACTCAGCATTCCAGCCCCCGCCGACATCAAGCCGAATGCCTTCGCCATCGTTGAAACCAAGGACGGCAACCAGATCGCCATTCGGGAGGGCAACGGGCTGGTGATCCTCGACGAACTGCCGGCGAGTGTCTCCAACCGCATTCGCGCCATGGTGCGGCTGCGGGATGCGACGAGACAGTGCCTTCGCACCCAGGTCGAGGATGCCCCCGAACAGGAGATCCTTGCCGCCCGCGAAAATCTCAACCGGGAATACGACCGTTTCTACGCGCGGTTCGGCCCCATTTCAGACCCGGCCAACACGCGGGCTTTTCGCGGCGACCCCGACCTGCCACTCCTGCGGTCGCTGGAGAGTTTCAACGAAGAAACTCGCGTGGCGAAGAAGACGGCCATCTTCCGCGAGCGGACCATCCAGCGGCTGAAACCGGCCGAGTCGGCCCAGACGGGGAAGGAAGCGTTGCTCATCTCGCTCAATGAGAACGGAAAGGTCGACCTCGACCACATGAGCCGGTTGCTCGGCAGACCGGTCGAGGACTTCCTGCCGGAGATGAAGGGAGCCATGTTCTTCGATCCTCAGACGAAACGATGGGAGGCGGAAGATGCCTACCTTTCCGGCAACATCCGGGAAAAACTGGTCGTGGCGGAGAAGGCCGCCCTGACTGAGCCGAGGTTCAAAGAACACGTCGAAGTATTGAAAGTCGTCCAGCCCGAGGACTTGAAAGCCAGCGAGATTGACGCCCGGCTCGGTTCGGTCTGGATACCGGAAGCCGACGTGCAGGGATTCGTCCAGGACTTGCTGAAGCTCGACAGCCCGGAAGACGTGAAGGTCCGGCATGTCGCCGCCTTGGGGGCGTGGAGCGTCCAGGGAGAATTTGCAGCCAAGCAGTCGGTGGGCAATACGACCGAATGGGGCACGCCCCGCTACTCCGCGATCAGTCTCATCGAGGATGCCCTTAATCTTCGCACACCCACGGTCTACGATCCTCACCCCGAGAACAGAGATCAACGGATCATCAATGCCGCCGCGACGGAAGCGGCACGGGAAAAGCAACAGCAGATCAAGGAACAATTTACGCAGTGGATTTGGCAGGACGATGCGAGACGCGAACGGCTCGCGCGACAGTATAATGACGAGTTCAATAATATCAGGATTCGGACATTCAACGGCGATCACCTGACTCTGCCGGGAGCCAGTCCGATCATCTCGCTCCGGCCACACCAAAAGGCGGCGGTGTGGCGCATCCTTCAAACCTCGAACACCCTTCTCGCTCATGTCGTCGGCGCGGGGAAAACCTACGCGATGGTGGCCGCGGGGATGGAATCAAAACGGCTGGGATTGGCGCAAAAGCCGATGTTCGCTGTCCCTAATCACATGCTGGAGCAATTCTCCTCGGAATTGCTGACCCTCTATCCCGGCGCAAACATTCTGGCGGCGGGCAGAGAGGATTTCGAGGCGTCGCGCCGCGCGCAGCTTTTTTCCCGCATTGCCACCGGCAATTGGGACGCGGTGATTGTTACCCATTCCGGGTTTGAACGGATTCCGATGTCCAAGGAAGCCCAGGAGAATTTGCTGCAAAAGCAAATCGACGACTTGCAGGATATAATTTTAAAACAGAGTGGCGACAAGAGCTTCACCAGGCTGGTGAAACAATTGGAAGCCGCAAAAAACCGACTTGAAACGCGCCTCAAGCTCCTGTCCGCCGAGGAGAAGAAGGACAACACGCTGACCTTCGAGGAACTGGGCATCGACAGGCTCTTTGTCGATGAGGCCCACTATTTCAAAAATCTTTTTTACGTCACCAAGATGACCCGAGTGGCAGGTCTGCCACAGACGTCATCGCAACGGGCCTTCGATATGTTCCTGAAGGTGCGCCACCTTCAGGAGTTGAATGGGGGTGGGGGCGTCATTTTTGCCACGGGGACGCCCGTGACCAACACGATGGCTGAAATGTTCACCATGCAGCGTTACCTGCAAGGCGTGGAACTGGAGCGTCAGGGCTTGCAACATTTCGACTCGTGGGCGGCCACGTTTGGGGAGCCGGTGACTGCGATGGAGCTGTCACCGGATGGGGCCGGTTATCGCTTGAACACCCGGTTCGCCCGGTTTGTGAATGTCCCGGAACTGATGCAGCAGTTCCGGCAAATGGCGGACATTCAGACCGCCGAGATGCTTCAATTGCCCATCCCCAAGCTCTTTCAGGGCAAGGCAATGGTTGTGAGTGCTCCGGCCACACCCGCGCTCAAAGCGTTTGTGGCTTCGCTGGCCAAGCGCGCCGAAAGATTAAAAAGCGGCGGGGTCGATCCGTCCGAGGACAACATGCTTAAGATCACCGGCGAGGGCCGGAAGGCCGCGCTCGATTTGCGCTTGGTCGGATTGGGCCGGGACCATCCCGATAACAAGTTGTCTCTTGCCGCCGGGGAGATCTTCAAGATTTGGGAGGAAACTCAAAAGCAAAACTCAGCCCAACTCGTCTTTTGCGACCTTTCCACACCACAACAGGGAACGATCAAAGAATTTTCGGCTTACGACGACCTGAAAACCAAGCTGATGAAAAAAGGAATTCCCGAGGGGGAAATCGCCTTTATCCAGGATTACGATTCGGACGCAGCCAAAAGCAGCCTCTTTAAAAAAGTGCGGGGCGGTCAGGTGCGCGTGTTGATGGGCAGCACGCAAAAAATGGGCACCGGCACCAATGTGCAGGATCGCCTGATTGCCTTGCACCATCTGGATGCGCCGTGGCGTCCCGCCGACATCGAACAGCGGGAAGGGCGCATTTTGCGCCAGGGAAACAAGAATCAGGAGGTGAAGATTTTCAGGTATGTCTCGGAAGGTTCCTTTGACGCCTACATGTGGGGTGTCGCCCATCTTCAACATGCCCTTTTGCTGGCCGGTGTGATCGACCAGCATCCGGCGCAAACCGAACCCGGCGGTGCCGCCCTGTTTGAATCCGAGCTGGATCAACCGGCAAGCCCCTTGGAATACTTTGGCAGAGAGTTCGCGGCTGTATTCACCCGCCATGGCGCGCTTGACGGTTTTGATGATGGTGGAACTGGGCGTGCCGTCATTTTCAAATTGTTCGGCGCAATAATGAACTGCAATCCCTGCGCGCTTACAGAGATATTCGTAGTACGCGCTTTCATCGGCATCTTGGAAGCGTCCCCACCGGCTGATGTCGTAAACTAGGATGCACTTGTAATCGGCTTGCTTGATCTGAGCATCGGAAATCATCCGGGCTAGTTCCCCCCGTCCTTGGATGTTGAGTCCGCTTTTGCCCTCGTCGGAATAGATGATGACAATTTCCATGTTTCGCCGGACGGCATACTCCCGGATGACATCCATCTGGTTGCTCGTGGAGTATTGCTGGTGTTCTGTGGACATGCGGACATAAGCCGCCGCACGGATGGGGGGCTGGTCCCCTGGTGATGGAGCTGCTGCGGGTGTGTTCATGATCGTTGTTAGAAAAGTGGAAGCGCGTCACCTCCGCAGCAGGTTTGGAGCGTTGAGGGTTGTAAGGCCCTGCTACGGAGGCTAGGCAGCGCATCGGGTGTGCCGTTGCAGCCACACCCGGAAAAAGAACAGTATCCGTTGCCATGCTCCGGGAGGTTTGCCGATCCTTCCCGGAAGCATCGCACCCGCAGGATTCACGGCGGATGTTTCGGTGTTTCGGGCACACCTCCCTAAAAGCCCTCCTTGCTCCAAAATGTGCAGAAAGAAAAAATCAGATTTTAAAGTCCTCCTCGGGCAAAACCCACCGCGTGGGCTAGTCTTGCCTCCTCTTTTTTGATCCATAATTCATGTGCAAACCTTTTCATGGCCCTTGCGTCAAAGAAATAAGGAAGTTGTGTGGAGCGGAACGATTATCTTTTTCCAACCATTTTTTCCTCCGGCCCATTTGGGCGATGACAGCGGTAACGACCAAAAGGGGTGATTTGAAATGTCGTAACGAGAGTTCGCGTCGCCGAGGCGAGATCGCCATGGCTTGAAAGCAAAAATCGCCACGCATTGATCGGGGCCTTCGGCGGTGCCCGCTCCAGAGCGTGGCCAAGGGTGCGCTCAAGCTCGGGAAGCCAGATGCAAAATCGTCTCCAGTATTGTGAAAGCAGGTCTAAGTGACGACTGACCTCATCAGGAAAGGGCTTTCCGCCGACATAACTTTCAATCGTGCGATTTTGGACGAAACGGTAAGGCTGGGCAAAACCAGGAAGAAGACTGACCGAGATGCGGCAGCAACGGCAGCGGAAGCGTCGGACGAAAATGAGCAACGCACCAAGGCCCATCCGGCTCAGATTTCGGCTGTAGTAGCCCAAGGCCCAAAGTGTTTGTGTGCGACAACAATGGGGACACATTTCTGGTGGCCGCATCTGTTTGTGGAAACTTTCTGCGACATATCGTTCTGGATCAATATCGATGGCGCAGATCAACTGCATGATCAACTTCGGCTGCCGCTCGGAATCCTGATTCGTTCTTATTTTCTATCGACTCGTGTCCTGCGGCAATATCTCCTCGTTGGATTTATGTAAAATTTCAACAAGATCGCGTGGGGAAAAAGGCTTGTCCAAAATACAGCGCAAAAGAGGATGTTCAATTCGCTCGGATATGGCTGAAAAATGGCCGGACATAATAAAAAGAGAACCTCTCCAGCCCTGCTCGTGTGCTCGTCTCGCAACTTCCAGTCCCGTCATTTCCGGCATGTGATAGTCTGTTACGAGAACATCTACCTCATGAATATGTTTCAGGGCTTCTTGGGGAGAGGCAAAGACCAAGACGAAATGGCCCTCTGAGCGCAAGCTCAAGCCGAGAATCTGAGCCAGGGCTGCATTGTCATCTAAGATCAGGATTCGCATTGGTTACCACGGGAAAACTAGGTTTACTTCGGTGGTGATGGTCAGGGCTTCTCTATCACATGACAAGCCTAAACAACGGGGCATGTCCCGTGTCGTGTAGTCGAGATACCGGCCATGTTTGAGAGGTGCCAAGCAAGAAACCTCGCCCATCAGCGGAACGGAAGAAGTTCGGCCGTAAAGTCGCTCAGCTTCGGGAACAAGCAGGCCTAACGCAAGAGAACCTCGCTGAAGCTGTCGGCCTCAATGCCCGTCATTTACAGGCCATCGAGGCGGGCGACTATTGGCCCACCCTGCCGACTCTCAAGGCGCTGCGCAAGGCGCTGAAATCATCCTGGGAATCATTGTGTGAAAGTTGGTAGCGGGAGGGAATAATTGATTCTCGGTCGGTTACGCGGCTCCTCATTCCAACTGCTATAAGTTACGGATTTCACGTTCCTTTTTCCAAGATGATCTTCTTGTCCGTTATCCCGGTGAAAACCTGATTTGTCTTTTGGCTTTGACGTTTTTTGGGGTTCTCTTTTTTTCGGGAGAAAGGCTTTTCTCCCCGCCGCTAGCTTCGCTACGCGGCTCCTCTTTCTAACGGGGAAAACCTGCGGTTTTCCCCGTAACGCCCCTTTCCCTTACCCCGCGCCGGGCGCGCGCCAGCGAAGCTGTCACGCCCCCGGCTGGCCCCGATTTCTTCGTCGCGGCTTGCTCGCACCCCCTGGGAAATTGGGGGGGTGCTCGTCTGCGCCGCCGTAATGGGCTGGGGTGGGTTGAGGGCGGGGTGGCATCTCCACTCTGCGCCCCGCGTCCGCTACGCTCCCGCCCCCGGTCTTCTCCTCGGGCCGAGTTTCTCGCGGTCTTTGTCGCTTTTCCCCGCTGCCAAGAGTGCAGAACCGGGAGGTCCGGCAGATCCATTCGGCGTACCGTTGGCAAGATCCGCGAAAACTTCCCGGACGAGGCCAAGAGCGACCATCGCTCGGGTGAAGCCGACGTAAACGACGCTCTGGATAATGACTTCGATGATTTCTTCTTTCGAGCAACCGGCTCGCACGGCTCCCATGATACGCAACCGCAGGTGGGATTTCCCATCCCCGATCCCAATCAGGCTGGCGATGGCGATCAGTTCCTTGACCTTGGGTTCGAGAACCTGCCGTGCATGGATTTTACCGAACGCGAATCCAACAAAATATTCGGCAAAATCGAGAGACACTCTTTTGAGTTCCTCCACGAAAAGCGGTCCATTTTCGGGATCGGTTTCCGCGATTTCTTCCAGTCCTTTGAGATAAGCTTCCGGCATAATTTCAACTCCAGGTGAGGGGGTTGCCTTCACCCTACAACCCATGAGGGACATCCGCAGTCCTTCCCTAATGGCTTCCTACCTCTCGAAAAACATCCTGAAATCTTGCCCTCCTCCCTACTTGCCTTCAAACCTCTGGGTCATGACTACTAAGTAGTCTTTAGTAGTTATGGAATTCCTTCTCTGCAAAGTGTTTTACTTGGCGTGTCGGTCGTAAATCTCGACCGCATTTCTACCCATGTACGACAACAACCCCCTCACTCTCCTTAAACTCCACCGTCTACCTGCCCGCGTTGATTATCGTGGTGCTTCCGTCTTGCTTAATTTTGAAGTGCTGGCAATTAAAGCCTTGGTTGAAATCGGGCAACTCAAGCCGTTGGGAAATCCCCAGCGCCACGAACACAAGTATTTTTCCAGCCAGATGGTGCTGAGACTGGCAGTTGACGAAAAATGGCTTCATGAGGCAACCCGTGCCCTCAAAAGATATTGGGCGCAAAGAAATGGGAAGAAACCCTCCAGGAAGGCTCGGAACGTGATTCCGTTGCCGCCTCCTGCCGCGCCGGGAGCATCGGCGGCGGATTGAGGCAGTATGGAAGGTTCTTAAAATGCTGATTGAAATGGAGCCCCGCCTACGCTGGCCGTTTTAACCGCGATGGTTTAATTTCAAGCTTGCCTTGCCAGGCAAGGCGATTTATCTATATCGGTTATTATCCCTTGAAGGCTCAAAACGATATAACAAACAATCTAAGGACTCTTGGCCCAAATGAGGCCAAGGTAGCCTTGTCGTTTCGTGAACAGGGCCGTGGCGTGGTGTCCGCGTCGGAGATCATTTCCCTTCTGAAGAACGAAGGAACCGCCCGGAAGGTCATCCACAATTTGCTGCGCAAGGGATGGATTACCCGGCTCAAGGGGGGCCGGTACTTGTTTTTACCCCCGGAATACGGGCCGGAAAACCTCGGAGAAAACAACCCGCTCGCCCTTGCCTCCGCCGTGGTGGAACGCTCCTATGTCGGCTGGTGGTCTGCGGCCTCCTTTCACGGTTTTACCACGCAGAAACCTATGACGCTTACTGTCGCCACGCTCCGCCAGGTCCCGGCCCGCGTGGTCGAGGGAAACGAGATTCGGTTTGTCAAAGTCGTTGCCCGTAAATTTTTCGGCTTCAAGACCTATGACGTGTATGGACGCGAGGCCACGCTCTCGACGCCGGCCAAAACGCTCGTGGATTGCATCGACCGGCCCGACCTCGCCGGGGGGCCTGCTGAGGTCACCCGAATCACCTATGGAGCTTCCACGGTGGTTTCCCCGGAGGAATTGGCCGAGATGGCCTTGCAGATGAAATCGAGCGCCACGTTGCAGCGCCTTGGGTTTCTATCCGACCTTGTAGGATGGAAATGGCCGTCCGGCGTTCGCCAGCGGGTGCGTGATGCCGTTCCCCCCACTGTCCGCACGATCTTCGGGCGTTCCCGACGTAAGCCGGGAGACATCGGGTATGTGTCCGCATGGGGCGTGATTGTCCATGCTGCCGAATCGGATTTGCTTGCCGATGTGCCTCGAACATTGAAAACGCCCGCCTGATGTTGACCATCCCTCAACTTCGTCAAAGCGCGGCTCTCTCGGGGGTGCGCGACATTGGCAACATCGAAATTGATGTCGTCCTGACGCATCTTCTCCAGCTTTTCCACGAGCATGGTTTGACCAAGCATCTTGCCTTCAAGGGAGGAACCTTTCTGCGGAAAATGGTCTTTGGCCCGCGCGGTCGAATTTCTACCGACCTCGACTTTACCTGTCGCTCCGACATCAGCCTCGACGACCTTACGGTGCTTTTAGTGGAAACACTGGACAAGACTTACCATGGCATCAGCTTTCGTTTCGACCGGAACAAAGACTGGTATCTCACCGACGAAGGCTGCGCCGCTAATCCCGTTTGTGCCCATGACGGCAACACCACCGGCCAAAAGATCAAAATTCAAGTGAGCATGCGGGAGCGGCCCATCTTGCCGGTTCAGGAAACGCCGCAGATCGACCAGAGCTATTTCAAATTCTTGGATTTTGCACCGGTCCCCATTCCATCTCTCGCCCTGGACGAAGTCATCGCTGAGAAAATCCGTGCGGCCAGTCAACGCTCGAAAATTCGCGATCTTTACGACCTGGCTGAAATTTCCCGTCGTCCCCTCAATCAGGAAGTCGTCCGTTCCCTGGCGGTCTTGAAACTTTGGCAAGGGGGAGGCGCCGGATTGGATTTCAACCGCTTTCGTCAGCGAATCGAAGCGGGTGATGAATATGACGTGAAAGATTTGCAGAATCTTCTTCGCAAAGATCAAAAGCCCGACCTCGTGAAGATGATCGAGCGGGTTTGTGCGGAGTTTCGATTCCTGGGGCAACTAACCGAAATCGAGCGAAAGCTCGCAGGTGACTCAGCCATGCGGCTGCGAAAGGAAGCCGCGCTTCTTCGCCGAGAGCTTGAAAAGAGTGCGTGAGGTTCCCCTGTCTGAGGCAGCATTGTCAAAATGACTGCAATACCTCAGTCAGGGGAGGGGGAAATGAATTGCGTTGTCCATCTTGGAGAGGCAACAATATCCGTCTATGCCCACCAAGAAAAAATCAGCCCGTAAGCCCAATGCGGCTTTTATGAAACCTGTTCAGCCGGACGATGTGCTCGGAGCCGTTGTCGGCACCAAGCCCCTTCCTCGCACCGAACTGACCAAGAAGCTTTGGGTCTACATCAAGAAGAACGGCCTACAGGACAAAAAGATCAGGACGCAGATCAATGCCGACGAAGCTCTGAAAGCAGTCTTCGGAGGAAAGAAGAGTGTTTCGATGTTCGAGATGACCAAATTGGTTTCCAAGCACGTCAAGGCGTAGACCCGGTCAGTTAGTCCGGGTTCATCATGGTTTGGAGGGGGTACGGCGGGGACTGTCATCCGGCGCGGCTTTGGCGTTTTATCCGGTTGGTTGAAGAATCTCGCGGACAAGGTCATGCATCCAGCCAGGCAGCGTGGGAAGACCGGCCTGGAGATCGTCCCGGAGGCGCTTCCCCTGTTTGGGATCATCGAGAATTGACCGGATGCGGCGGACGATCCGGTCCTTATCCTGCGGCAAGGTATCCCGCAACCAACGTAGGGCCTGCACGACTTTCATGGCGGGCCGTCCCGCCCAATAGAGTTTGCTGGGAGCGGTCTGCTTGAAACGAAGATCGAGCTTGCCGAGACGAAGGGGCTTCAGGCGGGCATCCGTGTGGATGACGACCCGCGCTGGAACGGCATCGGTCAGTCCCAGATCGTTGGCGGCCGTCAGGCCATCGATCAGCATTCGCGTCTGATCCCGCCGTGCCAAAGCGTCGACGATTTTCCGGTAGTCGGGGTTTGTCGGCTTTCCGGTAAGCCGGTTCAGGCGCGGCTTGTAATAAAGCCCACGATCAATCCGCTGGATTTTATTGGCGTGGGAGAGCCGCTGGAGCACCTTGTCCACGGCGTCCCGTTTGCCCATGTCGAGAAAGTCGACGGGGGTCCACACGCCAAGGTCGGCCTTGGCGCCCAGGCGATGGAGGATGCGTGTTTTAACGTCGGAGTTGACCATAAACTTGTCACATAAACATCTACGAGTTTCGGACAAATTCAAGGATTGTGTGTCCGAAACTTGTTGTTCTTTATCGGACGAGAGGTAGTAACCTCTGATTGATAGAAGTCCTACGAGCCTTCAATTTCCTCGTCACATCGTAAGCGGCGGCATGGGTGCGTGGACCGCTTTGACCGGGTCGAAAATCCGATATGCGAGTAGCTTCACGCGGTCACTTGCGAGGGCCCAGATCAGCGCATATCCCCAAACGAACCCGGCCCAACTCCAGCCGAGGGGTGGCATCAGGAATCCGTAGACCGCGATCAGTGTTGCAATGATTTGTGTCCCGACCACGGCCATCCATAAAATCCGCGCGGGAGGTATGGACCAAAACGGACCCCGCGTACGCGTGAGAAAGATTGTCAAGTGTCCCGCCACGGACAGCATCAGATACATCATCGGCTGGAGATGCGGACGATCCAGATGGAAAACCTTATCTCCGAGGAAAAATAGGCCAAACGAAGCTATGGGCCCGATGACGCCCAGCACCGTGGCGATCCCCAGGACCATCCGCATGTTCCAGGCCTCGGGCTGGTCCTTGTAATGAACATTGTCATAGGCGATGGAGAGGATGGCCCCGTCGTTGAGCAACGCGAGCATCACAATCATCACTGCCGTCAACGGATAAAAGTTGAAGACGAGGATGGCCGCAGTCATAAACAACAGCACGCGCAGCGTCTCGGCGATGCGGTAGATCGCGTAGCTGTTCATCCGCTGGAAAATACGTCGGCTCTCCTTGATCGCATCAATAATGACCGACAACCCGGGCGTCAGCAGCACGATGGCCGCCGCTGCGCGCGCCGCGTCCGTTGCGCCTGAAACGGCAATTCCGCAGTCGGCTTTCTTCAGCGCGGGGGCATCGTTCACACCGTCGCCGGTCATACCGACAATGTGACCGCGCTTTTGCAGGACATCGACAATGTGAAATTTGTGTTCGGGGAACACCTGCGCAAAACCGTCGGCCTTTTCGATGGACTCAGACACCTCTGTGGTCTCTTCCTTTTTCGAGTCGCCCAGACTGGCGGCATCGAGGATATTTGCACCCATGTCCAACTTCTTGGCGGTTTCCTGAGCGATGGCGAGCGCATCGCCCGTCACCATCTTAATCTTCACGCCCATTTTGAGCGCCGTCGCGATGGTTTCCTTGGCATCTTCTCGTGGCGGATCAAATAGAGGCAACACGCCGAGAAACTGCCACTTGCCATCCTGATCAGCTCGGGCGACGCCCAAGGAACGAAAGCCGCGAGCCGCGAAGTCGTTGACCGCCTTGTCGACTTCGGGTTTCACCTGCCCGGCATTGGCAGCCAATTCCAAAATCACCTGCGGCGCGCCCTTGGTTACCTTGAACTCCTTGCCGTCCTTGCCTTTGACGGTGGCTTCGGTGCGTTTATGCACCGGGTCGAATGGTTGAAAGTGAACCACCTGATAGTCCTTTGTCGCTTCCTTGTTTTTCAGGCCGCCTATGACTGCCAGGTCAATGGTGTCGTTATTGTCGGCGCGGGATGCCAACGCGCCATCAAGGATCAACTGATCAACCGGGATGCCATTGACGCAGAAAGGATCGCCCAGGGTCAGCTTGTTCTGGGTCAAAGTTCCGGTCTTGTCCGCGCACAGGATGTCCACACCGGCCAATTCCTCGATAGCCACCAGCTTGCTAACAACAGCCTGTTTCCTGGCCAGAAGACGCGCGCCAACCGCCATTGTTACCGACAACACCGTCGGCATCGCCACGGGAATCGCGGCCACGGTCAGCACCAGGGCGAACTGCAACGTGGTGAGAATCGGGTCGCCACGAAAGATCGCGACGGTAATAATCACCGCCACCATAGCCCCCGCGAGGATGATCAGGTAATTGCCGATCTTCAAAACCGCCTTTTGAAAATGGCTGACGTTGTGCGCCTCCTCCACCAGTTGTGCGGTCTTGCCGAAATAGGTCTTCGCACCCGTTGCATAGACCAGCGCGCCGATTTCACCCTGGCGGATAATCGATCCCGAAAAAACCGCCTCGCCCGATTTACGCGTCGCGGGCAGCGACTCTCCCGTCAATGCCGACTGATCCACCTCGACCTCGTCGCCATCGAGCAAGCGCGCATCGGCCGGCACAATGTCCCCGAGCCGCAGCCGGATGACGTCGCCTGGCACCAACTCACGCGCCGCCGGGTTGATCCACTTCCCATCTCTTTTCACCCTCGCTTTGATTGCCAGTTTGGCTTTAAGGGCCTCGATGGCATTGCCCGCCTCGCGTTCTTCCCAGAATCCGACCACGGCGTTGGAAACAAGCAAAACAAGAATAATGAAAAAATCGGGCCAATGCCCGACCACGCCCGACAGGATCACCGCCGCTTCGATCATCCACGGGATGGGACCCCAGAAATAACTGAGGAATTTCAGGAGCGGATTGGTTTTCTTTTCTTCAATCTCGTTCGGCCCATATTGGGCGAGCCGCTTCTGCGCCTCGGCTTGAGTGAGGCCGTCGGGCGACGACCCCAGTTTTTTCTCCACTTCAGCCATCGGCAGAGTTTTTAGTTCATCCTTGGGCTCAGGCTTCGATTCTGGAGCCTTGGGCTGGTCGGTAGTGGTTTTTATAAGGGCTTTCCTTTCATTTCTAAATTCCCGAAGTCAGGCGCGTCATACCTTCCCTTTCGGCTGGGCGGCGACTCCTCCCGTCGGTAAGGAATCCGGCAGATCAAGGCGTGCCACGCCGATCCGGTCGTCGGCCATCCCGTAATAAACGTCGAAGCGATCTGGAGTACCAATGTCGTCGCGGCGGTCGATGCCGGTGGGGAACACGACGTTGGCAATGATTCCGCTGCGTTCTTGCGGCAACGGAAACGTCTCGTCCGGTTGCTTAAATAGAATTATAATCATCCCCGTCAGAGCCCGTAATTTACTATTTTAATCATCATCACCACTCAGCACAAAGGAGAAACTTATGATCGAACTGATTACCGAGAGCATGAGAGGAAACGTCGTGGCTCTGACTGCGCATGGGAAGGTGAGCCATCAAGATTATGCACAGGTCGTGATTCCTGCCGTTGAAGAAAAAATTAGGATGCACGCCAAGGTCCGACTCTTCTTTCATCTGGGAGAGGATTTTGCCGGGTATACCGCTGAAGCCATTTGGGACGACACCAAGATTGGCATTCAACATCTCACGGCGTTTGAAAAGATCGCTGTGGTAACAAATGTCGTGTGGGTCAAAGAAGCCGTGCGCGTTTTCGGAATTCTTGTGTCATGTCCGGTGAGAGTCTTCCCTAACGAAGAACTTTCGGCGGCAGCGGCCTGGGTGAACGAATAGGCGGCTCTCACTTGGGGGCATTGGCGCGATCTTAAACGGTGCCATGCTGCGCGGCTACTCGATGCGATCAGACTCCAAGAGTTACCAAAATTGTTACCGATTCGGGGATGAAAGCTAGATGAAAGCTAGATGCGGGGTAGATACGATTTAGATTGATTCTCAGAGGTAAAATCGATAGTTTTATATTCAGGTTTAGAGGCATAAGCAGGTCGAATCCCTCCCCGTCCGCCCTCTGAAAGATCATACAGACTTTTGTTTTAGTGACGGATTAGTGACAATCCGTGCGTGGTTTTCACTTTTCCAGTCCGAATCAAGGCAGGTTCCACGACCATCACCATGGCATCTAACTTTTCACCACGAACCCGGCGGCAACCTGATTAAATTTTTGGAGCTGATCAGCCTGCCACTTTTCGTCTTTAGCCAGCTCTTTGGCCAGGATGGCGGCGACGCGCGGGGCCATCCGCAGGGCGGCATGCGAATTGAGAAATAAAGCCCGCGTCCGCCGCGCGAGGATGTCCTCCACCGTGCGGGCCATTTCCTCGCGCGCCGCCCAGACGACCTCCGCCTCGACATGGGGCAGATGGGCGTCCAGTTGCCGGCCCAGGGCGGCGTCTTCGTCGATGAGTTGGCGGATCGCGGGAGCATCCGATCCATAGAAGGCCAGCGGGCCGAAGGCCGCGGCGTTGGGGTGATGGCCGTGGATTTTCAGGGTGCGGGTCACGCAGTCTTTGTCCGGGAGGTCCGCGAGCGTGGCGGCTTGATCGACGCAGTCCTGCGCCATGTTGCGGTAGGTCGTCCACTTGCCGCCGGCGATGCTGAGCAGGCCGCTCTTGTCGATGTGGATGGTGTGGTCCCGCGAGAGCGCCGCCGTGTTGGCGCCCTCTCCCGATTTCGCCAGCGGACGAATCCCGGCGAAGACGCTGAGGATGTCGGCGCGAGCCGGCTTTTTTTCGAGGTAAAGGCCCGCGGTTTCGAGCATGAATTCGATTTCCTGATCGAGCGCGACCGGTTCCAGCGGCGCGTGCGTCATGGGCGTGTCGGTCGTGCCGACCAGCGTGTGGCCATGCCAGGGGATGGCGAACAGGACGCGTCCGTCGCTGGTGTGCGGCACCATGATGGCGTGGGCGCCGGGCAGAAACGAGCGATCCAGCACGAGATGCGCGCCCTGGCTCGGGGCGATGAGCGGCGTGGCGTTCGGTTCGGCGAGATGGCGCACGGAATCGGTGAACGGGCCGGTGGCATTCACGACGACTCGAGCGCGCGCGTTGAAAGCCTCGCCGGTCTCGACGTTCTCCCAGGCCGCGCCATTCACGATGCCCGCGTCGTCCTTGGTCAGGCCGGTGACTTTGGCATAGTTGAGGAGCGTCGCGCCCTGTTCAGCGGCGGTGGCGGCGAGGTTGATGAGCAGCCTCGCATCGTCAAACTGGCCGTCGTAATAAACCACGCCGCCGGTGAGTCCGTCGGGGTTGACGTTGGGAAGACGCCGCAGCGTTTCCTCCTTGGAGATGAGTTGCGACGGGCCGAACCCGTATTTGCCCGAAAGCGCTTGATAAACCTTGAGGCCGATACCGTAGAAAGGCCCCTCCCACCACGCGTAGCTGGGCACGATAAACGGCAGCTCGCTGACAAGATGCGGCGCGTTTTGCCGCAGGAGTCCGCGCTCCTTCAGCGCCTCCATCACGAGCGAGACGTTGCCCTGCTCGAGGTAGCGCACGCCGCCGTGCACCAGCTTGGTGCTTCGGCTCGAGGTGCCTTTGCCGAAGTCATGCTGCTCCAGCAGCAGCGTGGAGTAACCGCGCGTGGCCGCGTCAACCGCGACGCCCGCGCCGGTCGCACCGCCTCCGACAATGAGGAGGTCCCAGGGCTCGATGCGTTCCCGGGCCTGCTTCAACATCTCGTTTCGGTTCATGAGTGAATTTGTGCAGGCGTGATCGTGCGCGGCACGCGGGATTTATTTTTTAGCGCTCTTCTTTCTCCCGGCCGGAGTTTCCGGGCGCAACTCCCAGTTCATGGCCCGCTGCAACGCATCCTTCCACCGGGAACGCAATTCGGCCGCACGCGACCGGGGCATTTTCGGCTCGAAAATTTTCTCGACCTTCCATTGGTTGGCGATGCTGTCGAGACTCTTCCAGTAACCGACGGCCAGACCGGCGAGATAGGCCGCGCCGAGCGCCGTCGTCTCGGTCACGGCGGGACGCACGACGGGAATCTGGAGCAAATCGGCCTGAAATTGCATCAGGAAGGCGCTCCGGCTCGCGCCGCCGTCGACGCGCAATTCCGCAAGCCTCCTGCCGGTGTCGGCCCGCATCGCGTCGATCAGGTCGGCCACCTGATAGGCGACGCCTTCGAGCGCGGCCCGGGCGATGTGCGCCGCGGAGGTGTCCCGCGTGATGCCGATGATCGCGCCCCGCGCATAGGGATCCCAATGCGGCGCGCCCAGGCCGGCAAACGCCGGGACGAGATAGACGCCGCCGTTGTCCGGGGTCGATTCGGCCAGGAGATTGACCTCCTGCGCGGAGCGCACCAACTGCAAGCCGTCGCGCAGCCACTGCACCACGGCCCCGCCGATGAAGACGCTGCCTTCGAGCGCGAACTCGCGCTTTTTGCCAATCTGGCAGGCCGCGCTTGTCAGCAGGCGGTTGCGTCGAGGTGATCGGTTTGGAGCCGAGATTTTGCAGGAGGAAGCAGCCGGTGCCGTAGGTGTTCTTGGCCTGGCCGGGATGCACGCACATCTGGCCGAAGAGAGCGGCCTGCTGGTCGCCCGCGATGCCCGCGATGGGCGTCTTTTGCAAGCCGAGCGAGGTGCTGATTTCGCCGTAGACTTCGCTCGATGTGCGGACCTCGGGCAGCAGGCCGGCGGGGATGCTGAAGAGCTTGAGCAGGTCCTGGTCCCACGCGCCGGTGTGAATGTTGTAGAGCAGCGTGCGCGAGGCGTTGCTCGGGTCGGTCACGTGGACGTTGCGGCCGCTGGTCAGTTTCCAGATCAGCCAGGTGTCGACCGTGCCGAAGAGGAGATCGCCCGCCTCGGCCCGCGCGCGCGCGCCCGGCACGTTGTCGAGAATCCAGGCGATCTTTGTCGCCGGAGAAGTAGGCGTCCAGGAGCAGCCCCGTGCGGTTTCTGACCTGCCTGTCGTGTCCGGCCGCGCGGAGCTTGTCGCACGCTTGCGCCGTCCGGCGGTCCTGCCAGACAATCGCATTGTAGACGGCATCTCCGGTCTTGCGGTCCCAGATGATGGTGGTTTCCCGCTGGTTGGTGATGCCCACGCCCGCGACATCGCTGGGGCGGATGCGCGCGCGGCCCAGGGCTTCGACCGCGACGCTGATTTGCGAAAACCAAATCTCCCGCGGGTCCTGCTCGACCCAGCCGGGCTTGGGGAAAATCTGGCGGATTTCCTTTTGGGCCGCGGAACGAATCCGGCCCTCCCGGTCGAAGAGGATGGCGCGAACGCTGGTGGTTCCGGAATCGAAGGCGAGGATGTAGGACATGGGGATGGTTACCCTCCGAAGGTGCTGAGATTGCAGGCTCACGGCCCGGCCTGGATGTTACTAAAGCTTATCCATCAGTTCTTCGATAGTTATCTGCGCTTGTTCGAGAATACTTTCCAGTGTCTTGGGGCGAAGTTCCTTGTGAAGCGGCACCGTAACTTTCTTTGAAAGATGGCATAAACGCACGTGGGAGCCTTTCTGACGAACCCACTCAAAACCCAAGCGCTTGAGGGCCTTGATAACTTCCGCTCCAGACAGATTTCTAGGCAGCTTCACGAAGGTCGAGCGCCGGATCGTTAATGAAGTGGAGCTGGACCTGTTGGGGTGCCTCGTCATCGTCAAAATGGCACTGTACCGCCTCAATAATGGAAGGGATAAGCTCTTGCAGGCTTTCGGCCTGAGTTGTGATGCCTCCCATGTTCAAAGGGGCATTCCACTTTGCTACAAAGCCGTTGCCATCTTGGGACACGTCGAATGTGATAGACATGGGATAAAACCGAGAATTTTTACCGCTTTTATTCTCCATAACCTTGCACCTCACGCGGTGGAACGTCAAGGTCAGGATGGAGGAGGGGAACAGACCGGATTTCAATGAGAAATGATGTTGGAGTCCGCATCGCCGCCGGGCCGCGACGGCTTTACTTTGAACAAGCGCAGCATGACGACGAAGAAGAGGGGCACGAAGAAAATCGCCAGGAAGGTTGCCGCCAACATGCCGCCGATGACTCCCGTGCCGATGGCGTTTTGGCCGCCCGAGCCCGCGCCGCTCGCGATCGCCAGCGGCAAAACACCGAGCACGAAGGCGAGGGAGGTCATCAGGATGGGGCGCAGGCGCTGGTGGGCGGCGCGCACCGTGGCCTCAACCAACTCCATGCCGTGGTCGTAGTTCGCCTTGGCAAACCCGACGATCAAAATGGCGTTTTTCGACGAAAGACCGACGGTGGTCAAGAGTCCGACCTGGAGGAAAACATCGTCGTTGAGCCCCCGCAGCAGCGTGGCAAGAATCGCGCCGAAAATGCCGAGCGGCACCACCAGCATGACGGCGAACGGAATCGACCAGCTTTCATAGAGGGCGGCTAGGCAGAGGAAGACGACCGCGAGGGAAATCGCGTAGAGCGAGCCTGTCTGCGAGCCGGCCCGTTTTTCCTCGAAGGACAAGCCGGTCCAATCATACGCGATCCCGGCGGGCAATTTCGCGGCGAGCTTCTCCATCGCGCTTATGGCGGCGCCGGTACTCAAACCGGGAGCGGGCTGGCCCAGGATTTCCACCGACGGCACCCCGTTGTAGCGCTCGAGCTTGGGCGAACCATAGGTCCACGAGCCTTTGGAAAAGGCGGAGAAGGGCACCATCTGGCCGGCGAAATTGCGAATGTACCACGTGTTGAAATCCTGCGGCAACATGCGGGAAGCAAGGTCGCCTTGGATGAAAACCCGCTTGATGCGTCCCCGGTCGACGAAGTCGTTGACGTAAGAGGATGCCCAAGCGGCGGAGAGCGTGTTGTTGACGTCCGCGACGGTGAGTTTGAACGCCTCGGCCTTTTCGCGGTCGATATCGAACTTGTATTGCGGTTCGTCATCGAGACCGTTGGGGCGGACCCCCATGATCGTCGGTTCTTTCGCCGCGAGGCCGAGCAGTTGGTTGCGGGCTTCCATCAGCCGGGCGTGGCCTAGGTTCGCGCGATCGAGCAGTTCCAAATCAAAGCCGGTCGCGTTGCCCAGCTCCCTCACCGCGGGCGGCACAAAGGCAAAGGCAAGGGCCTCCTTGATCTGGGCGAAGCGGGTCATGGCGCGCGCGGCGAGGGCCTGGACGCGGCGCTCGACCCTCGTACGCTCGCTCCACGGTTTGAGCCGGACAAAGGCCAGGCCCGAACTTTGCCCCCGTCCGCCGAAGCTGAATCCCGTCACCGTGAATATACCTTCGACCGAATCCTTTTCCTGGGTCAGAAAGTAGTCGCGGATTTCATCGAGGACGGCAGAGGTGCGTCCCACGGTTGAACCCACGGGCGTGGTCACCTGCACGAACAGGATGCCCTGGTCCTCCTCCGGCAGAAAAGCGGTGGGAACGCGGGTGTAAAGGTAGCCCAGGGCGGCGACGATCACGACGTAAAGCGCCAGGTAGGGAATGAGCCAGCGCAGCCCATGCCTGACCGAGGTTTCATAGAATCTGTTTCCGCGGTTGAAGGTGCGATTGAACAAGCCAAAGAAGCCGCGCTGTTTTTCCTTATGGCCTTTTTCAACCGGGCTAAGGATCGTGGCGCAAAGCGCGGGCGTGAAAATCAACGCGACAAGGACCGAGAGGATCATCGCCGAGACGAGGGTGATCGAGAACTGCCGGTAGATGACGCCGGTCGATCCCGGAAAGAAGGCCATGGGCAGAAAGACCGCCGAGAGCACGAGCGCGATGCCGACCAGCGCCCCGGTGATCTGGTCCATCGATTTGCGGGTCGCTTCCCTGGGGGAAAGGCCTTCCTCCGCCATGAGGCGCTCCACATTTTCGATCACGACGATGGCATCATCGACGAGAAGACCGATGGCCAGGACCATGGCGAACATCGTCAGCACGTTGATCGAGTAACCCGCCAGCGACAGCACGGCGAAGGTGCCGAGCAGGACGACCGGGACCGCGATCGTGGGGATCAGCGTCGCGCGGAAATTTTGCAGAAACAGATAAATCACGAGGAAGACCAGGACGATCGCCATCAGCAGCGTCTTGACCACTTCCTCGATGGAAAGCTTGATGAAGGGCGTCGTGTCATAAGGATAAATGGCCTTGAGGCCGGGCGGGAAAATCGGCTCCAGCCGCGCGATGGTCGCGCGCACCGCATCCGCCGTGTCGAGCGCGTTGGCGCCGGCTGACATCTTGACGGCGAGCCCCGCGGCGGGTTGGCCATTGTATTCGGCCTGGATCGAATACGATTCGGGACCGAGCTCGACTCGCGCCACGTCGTGCAGCCGCACCTGCGAGCCGTCGGGAAGGACGCGCAGGAGAATATTGCCGAATTCCTCCGGCTTTTGCAGGCGGGAGGGGCCGATCACGTTGGCATTGAGTTGCTGACCCGGCGCGGCCGGCAGGCCCCCCAGTTGGCCGGACGCCACCTGGACATTTTGCGCTGAGATCGCGGCGCTGACGTCCTGCGGAGTGAGGCTGTAGTTGTTGAGCTTGGCCGGGTCCATCCAGATGCGCATCGCGTACTGCGAACCGAACAGGATGTAGTCGCCGACGCCCAGAGTGCGGCTGATGGGGTCCTGGACGGTCGAGGCGATGAAGTCGGAGATGTCGGGGCCGGTCATGCTGCCGTCGGTGGAGACGAACCCGACCACCAGGAGAAAATTCCTGGTCGACTTGGCCACGCGAAGGCCCTCCTGCTGGACTTCCTGCGGCAGGAGGGGCGTGGCCAATTGGAGCTTGTTTTGCACCTGGACCTGGGCGATGTCGGCATTGGTGCCCTGCTCGAAGTAGAGGGTGATGGTCATGCTCCCGTCGCTGTCGCTTTCGGACGAAAAGTAGAGCAGATGGTCGATGCCGCTGAGCTGCTGCTCGATGACCTGGACGACGGTGCTTTGCACCGTCTCGGCCGATGCTCCCGGATAGATCACGGTGATGGCCACAGCGGGTGGGGCAATGCTCGGATACTGCGTCACGGGCAGGACCTTGACGGCGAGCGCGCCCGCCATCATCAATATGAGGGCGATCACCCAGGCGAAAATGGGGCGGTCGATAAAAAATTTGGACATCGGATCGGCCCTTTAGTTTTGCTGAATGGAGGTGGATGTTGGTCCCGCGGAAAATTCGACGGGATGCACCACGGAGCCCGGCCGGGCCTTCTGCAAGCCTTCGACAATGACCCGGTCGCCCGCTTTGAGGCCGTCCGTCACCAGCCATTTGTCGCCGATCGCGCGGTCGATCTTGAGCACGCGCAATTCGACCTTGTCGTCGGCATTGACCACCAGCGCCGTTGGCAGGCCGCGCTGATTGTGAGTGATTCCCTGTTGAGGAACCAGGAGCGCATTTTCAATCACGCCTTCCGCAAGGTGCGCCGTGACGAACATGCCGGGCAGCAAAAGCTTGTTCGGGTTCGGGATGACCGCGCGCAGGATGATGGAGCCCGTTCCCTGATCGACGGTGACTTCGGAAAATTGGAGCTGCCCCGGCGTCCCGTAGGCGCTGCCATCTTCGAGAGTCAGCGTCACCTGGGCCTGATTATCACCGGTGGCCTTGATCCGCCCGCCGGCTATTTCGCGCCGCAAGCGGAGCAAGGCCGCCGTTGATTGGGGAATGTCGACATAAATCGGGTCGAGTTGCTGCACCGTAACCAGCGGGGTGGTTTGGTTGGCGGTCACCAGGGCGCCTTCGGTGACGGAGCGGCCCGTCCGTCCCGCGATGGGCGAAAGAACCTTGGTGTAGACCAGATTGACGCGGGCCGTTTCCACCGCTGCTTCTCCCGAGGCGACATCGGCCTCGGCCTGCTGCTCGGAGGCGACCGAGTTATCGTAATCCTGCTTGCTGACCGCATGGGCCGCGACGAGCGGCTTGTAACGCTCCTCCAACAACCTGGCCGTCATAAGTTCGGCTTTCGCATGGAGCAGCGTTGCCATGGCGCTGTCATAGGCCGCTGCGTAAGGGGCCTGATCGATCTGGTAAAGCTGCTGCCCCGCCTGAACCTCGGCGCCTTCCGTGAAGAATCGCTTGAGCAGGATGCCGTTGACCTGCGGGCGGACATCGGCGATGCGATAGGGTGAGGTTCGTCCCGGTAATTCAGTCGTCAGCGCCACCGGCTCCGGTGCAATCGTCACCACAGTGACTTCGGGCGTTCCCGGGGGCGGCTGCTTTGGAGGCGAGCTATTGCAGCCAACGAGGGCCAGCGTCACCGCCGCGGTAAGAAGAGAGGATCGATAGGATGGGAGAATGTTCATCGTGAAGGTAGCCTTTAAGACAGAACGAAAAGAACCGTGCTCGGGTGCTTATCGCTCAAACCGTTCTGGAAATAAAGCATTCATCTATCGTGGGAACCCTTCGGCGACAAGACAGTAGCATGGAACGTCGCCGAGTACAGCCGCCGTGGAGACACGTCGCTCGGCGGTGGCGGGGAACCACGGTCTTTCGAGCGCGGCTGTATCGCGCCGTCCGGGATGTCGGAACTTTAATCTCCCCGGGTAAATTCCCCGCCGCTTGCGGCGATATATCATAATCTGACATTTGTTCCCCAATACCCCGCTGCTTGCGGCGGGGTTCTTTATTCTTTTTGGGTCTAATTCCCCGCCGCTTGCGGCGTGCAGTAAGTTAGCTGGGTGAGTGTCTATCTCCATAAAAGCCATAACGTCACGGTCCTGCTCTATCACTTGGTCTTTCCGGCGAAGTACCGGCGAGCGGTGATCGATGCGCAGGTAGACGAGGTGGTCAAAGAAGTGTGTTTGGCCATCGAGCGGCGATACCAGATCAAGTTTCTGGAAATCGGTACCGATGAGGATCACGTTCATTTTCTGGTGCAGTCGGTGCCGACTTACAGTGTGACCAAGGTAGTGACCCTGGTGAAGAGTCTAACGGCCCGAGAGGTGTTCGAGCGGTGTCCGCATGTAAAAAAACAACTATGGGGAGGGGAGTTTTGGACAGATGGGTATTTCGCCAGCACGGTGGGCAAGCACGGGAATGAGCGCATGATCGGTACTTACGTTAAGCAGCAGGGTCACACGTACAAAAAGCTTCATGAGGACTACCAACTGGTTCTATTCTGATTCCCCAATACCCCGCTGCTTGCGGCGGGGTTCTTTATTTTTTTCTGATCGATGAGGCCGTCCATGGTGATGAGCGTGGTCTTCATGTAGAGCTTCGGAACGGCGAAGAGGCCCGCTTTGCCGTCGCGCGTTTTGGCTTCCACGAACCGGAAATGATTCTTGTCCTTGTTGCCGCCCCAGGTGATCAGCACGGGAGTGACCCCTGCTTTGACCAGCGCGTCGTAAACCGGAAAGACAAAGTCGGGGACGATGGTGCGGACCGGCACCAGCGCCATGGGTTCGTTGATCGCGCGAAGCCCTTTGATGGCGGCCTGAAGCTTGGGGAGCGGACCGTTGCAGCACCAGGCTTCGACTTTTTCGCCACTCACGGTATCGCCGGTCCAGCGGACGCAATCGAGGTCCGCGACGCGCTTCTTCTCGGTTGTGGGACGCCAGACGTAACCGGAATCGTCGGCCCCGGCCGAGGAGGCGGGGGCGTTGGCGGCGGAGGGCGCGGTGTCGCCGTTCAATCCTTCGTTGGTCAATTCCTGAAGACGCGCTTCGTGGCGCTTCGAGTTCTCGACCGCGGCGCGGACCTCGGGCCATGAAAATTCCCAGTAGGTGCAATTGCGATGTTCCAGCCCCGTGTAATGGTCGGTTTGCGGATTGTAGATGATGCTGTAGCCGTCGCCCGGTTCGTCGACGCGCAGCAGGGTGGGACCCGTGGTCACAACCACTTTGTGATTTTCGCCGTCCGCCTGAAATTCCAAGGTCACGACATCTAGGAATGCCGGCGCGGCCACGGGCGATGCGACCGGGTTCGCCTCATTGGCCGCGGCCTGCGCCGACAGCGTCGCGAAAAAAATGAGATTGCGAAAAAGGACCCGCAGGGAAGTGGGCATGGGCATTTAACGAATAGCCTCGGGACGGCCCTGTTGTCTAGACCGGAGATTGTGCGGGACCTCAGGCCTGTTTGCGCAGCTTCATCGCGAGCCCAACGCTGCCCAAGCCGAGAAGGATCAGCGACCCCGCGGACGGTTCGGGAACCGGAACCAAGGGGCGGTCATTAGGAGGGGTGATAACCATGGAGGAAGACTGGCGCCCGGTTTTATCCCCGGCGGTGGAAACGGAAAGATCCTGGCCGTGGGCGAGAGAACCAATGGCAATGAGAACAATGCAACACGCAAAATGGCTTAATGTAAAATAGGCCTTCATTGTTTTACGCTGTATAAGTTGCACTAACATCCCATAATCCCTCCTCGAGTCAAGAGAAAAGGTGATGTCCTTTGATTGCACCGGTAAACAAAGAGGTTTACGGCTCTTCAACCAAGCGCTGCTGCTTGAGCTTAAGCCGCTCGCCGAACAGGGCGGTTCCGATTCGGACGCAGGTGCTGCCTTCCTCGATGGCAACGCTGAAATCGCCGCTCATGCCCATGGAAAGCACGGGCAGGCGCAGGCCGGTATCGGCCTCGATCTTGTCCCGCAACTTGCGCAGGCCGGCAAAGCAGGGGCGCGATTTTTCCGGCTCGGGCGAGTAGGGAGCGATGGTCATCAGTCCGCGCAGGCAGAGCCGGGGCAGGGCGTTCACCGCCTCGGCGAGGACCTGTGCCGCCTCGGGAGCGCAACCGAATTTGGCGCTTTCGCCGACAATGTTCACTTGCAGGAGGACGTTCTGGATTTTGCCGAGGGCGTCGGCACGGCGATTGAGTTCCTCCGCGAGGTCGGCGCGGTCGACCGAGTCGATGGAATCGAAGAGCCGCACGGCGTCCCGTGCCTTGTTGCTCTGGAGATGGCCGATCAAATGCCAGACGCCGCGACCGAGCGCCTCGATTTTCCCGCGCGCTTCCTGGACCTTATTTTCGCCGAAATGGGTGATTCCGGCTCGAATGGCCTCCTGAAGGGTCTCAACAGGCTGCGTCTTGCTGACGGCGAGGAGCTCGATTTCCGCCGGGTCCCGGCCGGCCCGTCGAGCGGCCGAGGCGACGGCGTGCTGGATATTGGCGAGGCGGGAAGCTAAATCATCCATCAGGAGAGCTTATCCGCAAATGAGCGTTGTGTCATTTCCCCTGAGAAGAATTTCCTTCAAGAAGGGCCTTGACTCGTCATTAGATATGCTTATATTGGGTTGATGCAGGTCGAATCCTTTAAGGTTTTCCGCGATTTGGTTGAGTCGCGCAGCTTCAGCAAAGCGGCCTCGCTTAACTTCATCACGCAGTCGGCGGTCAGCCAGCAGATTCGCGCGATGGAGGAGCGATTCCGGGTCCCGCTGATCGAACGAAGCAACAAGCGGTTCGGCCTGACGCGCGAAGGCCAGCTTCTTTACGATGCCAGCAAGGAAATCGTTTTTCAGTTCGACTCGCTTCAGCATCAGCTTTCCGAAATGCGCAACGTGATCTCCGGGACCATTCGCCTGAGCACGGTTTACAGCATCGGGTTGCACGAGTTGCCGCCTTATCTGAAGAAATTTTTGCGCGAATTTCCGAGCGTCAACGTGCATGTCGAGTACCGGCGCTCGAACCAAGTCTACGACGAGGTGACCGAGGGGACGAGCGATCTCGGGATGGTGGCGTTTCCGGTCCAGAAAAAGACGCTGAAAATCGAACCGTTCCGCAAGGACCGGCTTGTTATCATTTGCGTGCCCTCGCACGAACTGGCGAAAGAGGGGGAGATCACCGTCGAGAGATTGAAGACGGAGAAGTTCATCGGCTTCGAGCCCGACATTCCGACCCGCAAGGCGGTGGATAAAATCTTTCGCGAGGCCGGCATGGAAGTGAACCCGGTGATGGAGTTCGACAATATCGAGACGGTGAAGCGCGCGGTGGAAATCGGCGCGGGGATTTCGATCGTGCCCAGCGCCACTGTCGAGCAGGAGGTGCGCGACGGCACGCTCGCCGTGGTCGAATTCAAGGGCCCTCCTTATTACCGCCCTCTCGGCATCATCTACAAGGCGGGCCGCGTTCTTTCCCCGGCGATGAAGCGTTTTCTCAAGATGCTGAAGGAACCGCTTGGCTCTCCGGAAGCGGAGACCGCGCCGGAGGCGGAGGCGGAGCCGGAGGCGAAAGAGGCGGCTTAAATGTAGCGGCGGTCTATGACCGTCGCTGAATTTTTGACGGAATTAACGGAATGATGGAATTTCCCGAATTAGCGGAATTTTTTTCGATTTATTTTCGGTCATCCTTGAGCATGTCAAAGGATCAGTTCAGTCTATTTTTTTGAAGTTATCTTCTCCCGCTGAAACGCATGAAAGTTGGGAGGTCGACCGTTGATTCGCGAACTTCTTGGCAACCTCCTGTGCGCTCGCGATGCCGCGCTCGCGCACCCGGGCAAAAAGCAGCCCGGGCCACCCCGAATCAGCCGCCACATTAGGATTCGCCAGAAAAGCGCCGGTTGGTAAAGTGGCATCATGGCCGGATCTTATTTTCTCACCACGGCGATCGATTACGTGAACAGCGCGCCCCATCTCGGGCATGCCTACGAAAAAGTGCTGGCCGATTTTTTCGCGCGGCATCAGCGAAGCCTCGAGCGCGACGTGCTTTTCCTGACCGGCGTCGACGAGCACGGGCAGAAGGTGCAGCAATCGGCGCAGCGCGAGGGGATCGAGCCGCAGGCTGTTCGCCGACCAGATGAGCGCGCGGTTTCAGCGTCTGCATGAAAGCCTCGGCGTGGCCTCGTCCCATTTCGTGCGCACCACGGACGAGAACCACAAGAAGATCGTGCGCGAGTGGCTGCAGCGTCTTCACGACAAGGGCGAGATTTTTTTCCAGGAACACGAGGGCTTTTACAGCGTGCGGCAGGAACAGTTCGTCACCGAAAAGGACAAGGTCGACGGCGAGTGGCCCGAGATTTTCGGCGAGGTGATCGAGACGAAGGAGCCGAATTATTACTTCCGGCTCGAACCCTATCGCGAGCGGCTCGCTGAAGCATTCATCGAGGAAAATCCCGAGTGGATCGTGCCGGCCTTTCGCCGCAAGGAATTGCTGGGCGCGCTGGCCGA
The DNA here is from genome assembly GCA_963702985.1 of uncultured Verrucomicrobiae bacterium. Taxonomy (GTDB): domain Bacteria; phylum Verrucomicrobiota; class Verrucomicrobiia; order Methylacidiphilales; family UBA1321; genus JABDGH01. The sequence continues at coordinate 1,163,104 of OY969777.1, read as the reverse complement.
ACCGCTGGGCGACCTCTGCATTTCGCGTCCCAAGTCGCGGCTTGCGTGGGGCATTCCGCTGCCGTTCGACGAGGATTACGTCACCTACGTCTGGTTCGATGCGCTGGTGAATTACTACTCGTTCGCCTCGGTGAAGGGCGCGCTGCGCTGGCCGCCCGACCTCCAAATCATCGGCAAGGACATCCTCATTCCCGCGCATGGCGTCTACTGGCCGATCATGCTCTTCGCGCTCGGCCTCGAGCTGCCGAAGCATCTGCTCGTGCACGGTTTTTGGACCAATAGCGGCGCGAAGATCAGCAAGTCCAACGCGAAGTCGCTCATCGATCCGGCGCCCTACGTCGAGAAATTCGGGCCCGACGCGCTCCGCTATTTCGTCCTGCGCGAAATGGTTCTCGGCCAGGACGCCGATTTTTCCGATGAGCGATTCGAAACGCGCTACACCGGCGATCTCGGCAAGAAGCTGGGCAACCTGGTCCAGCGCACGCTGTCGATGATCCACTCCTATCGGGCGGGCGTGGTCCCCAACTACGACGGCTTTCACCTGGCCGAAGCCGATGCCGCCCTTCGTTCCGACGCGGTCGTCGAGGAGTACAAGCGCGCGGTGGACCAGTTCGCCCCGCACCTGGCGTTGCAGGCCGTGTGGGAGTTTGTCGCGCGGGCCAACGAATACGTCGAGCAGACGGCTCCCTTCAAGCTGGCGAAGGACCCGGCGCAGGCCAAGCGGCTCGACGTCATCCTGGGGCTTTTGGCCGAGACGCTGCGGCGGCTCTCGGTGCTGGTGCAGGCGGCGCTGCCCTTCACGGCGGAAAAAATTCGCGCGCAACTTCAGCTCACTCCCGGCCCCGTCCGGCTGGAGGAAGCGCTTTTTGGCAATTCGCTGCGCGGTCACGCCGTGGGCAAGCCCAAGGTGATTTTCCCGCCGATCGAGCCGGCGCCGCCTCGATTGTCATGACCCTGTTCGCCCTCACGCTGTCGCCCGACTTGCGCGCGGAATTGCTGGGCTGTGTCCAGGGTCTTTTCATTCTTTTCGTTCTGATCAGCTTCATTTGCGTGGCCTGGTATGCCGCGGGGCAAATCCGTGGCCGGCCGTTTTTTCGCGAGCGAAAACACGCCTCCGCCGCTGGTGATGCAAGCCAGGGCGGGCTGGTTTTTCGCCGGGAGCGTGGTGGGGCTGATTTACCTGCAATCGCCCCTTTACGCCCTTGTTGTCCCTGTGGGAATAGCGCTCGCGCTGGCGGAAAACGGGCGCACCGCCCGGATGCAATTCGGTCTCGACCGCTTGAAACCAGTCAAGGCGCTGGCGTGGAGCCTGCTGGTTTTCGGGGCCGTCATGCTGGTTGAAACTCCGCTGACCGAGGCGTCGGCGTGGGCTCTGGACGCTCTTCAAATGCCCCACCCCGAGCAGCAATCCGTCGAGATCTTCCGCCAGTACAACGAATCGTCCGCGATTTTGTGGTTCCTGCTCCAGGCCGTGTTTATATTTCCCGTGATCGAGGAGCTGTTTTTTCGCGGGTTCCTTCTGACTTTTCTGAAAAATTATACCTCGACCTGGCCGGCCATCGTTCTCAGCGCGGGCGTCTTCGCCTTCGCGCATCTCAACCTGGGCGCTGTCCTGCCGCTTTGGTTTTTGGGAATCGTCCTGGGCGTGGCCTACGAACACACCGGTTCGCTCATGGTGCCCGTGGGCGTTCACGCCTGCTTTAATCTGGCCACGGCGCTGAGTCTGCTGTTGGATAAGGGGGGAGCTTCATGAACTTTGATTGTAACAGGTGCTTTGTTGGCAAAGAGCAGCCTATGAAAACGACTCTACTGATCCTCGCGCTTGGCGCTCTGCTGTTATCGAATCTCCAGGCGCAGGATGCGCGGATTTCGCAGCTCAAGACGTTTGGGACCGCCGGGAAACAGCTCAAGCCTCTCAGCGTGGACAAGGAGGCCGAGCTTTTCAGCTACCAGGGCAAGGGGTGCCTGACCCACATGTGGTTCGGCGGCCAGTTCAAGGGTTCCGCCTTCACGCGAATTCGGGTCTATGTCGATGGTGAAACGACCGCCTCGATTGACATGGAGCTGTTTTTTGGAACGGGAATCGGCTTTGGAGATGAAGCCGCGCCCTGGGGCTCGGAAAAGATGGGGCGGACGGGTGCGGGCGATAATGTCTACAACACCTACCGCATTCCCTTTGGCAAGAGCGTGCGGGTCACAGGCCAGTTGGCGCCGGGCGCCGATCCTCATCCCGATTTCTGGTGGATCATTCGCGGAACGGAAAATCTGCCGGTTCAAATTGGAGGCGTCACTTTGCCGGAGAACGCGCGGATGAAACTCTATAAGTTGGAAAACCACACCGCGCAGCCGCTGGAGGAATTTCCTTTATGCGATGTGAAAGGGGCGGGCGCTTTGTATCAAGTGACCATCGCGGCGAAGGGAAGCCGCGACACCAATTCGTGGATGGACAACAGCTTCATGGAGGGATGCATGCGCGCCTATTTTAACGGCGCGACGGAACCGACGCTGCTCTCCTCGGGCTTCGAGGATTATTTTCTCGGGACCTATTATTTCAACAAGGGCCGGTATGCGACTTCCCTCGCGGGAGTGACGCATCTTGATCTCAAGGCCCACGAGGTGTCGGCCTACCGGTTTCATGATGCCGATCCGATCTTTTTCCAAAACGGCTTCAAGCTGACGGCGCGTTGCGGCGACCAGGTCAACGGCAAGACGATAGGCAATCCGCCCGTCACAACTTACACGACCTATGCTTGGTTATATCAGTGGTGATCGCGCATAAAAGCCGCCATGTTCTAACACATAAAGAATATGAAATTAATAGCCTCCCTGGTGTTGCTGTTGCTGGGCACTCAGGAAATGATGCGGGCTCAAACGGTGTCGGCCATTCCGACGGTTGTCGCCAAGAATCCCACCGTTCTGCCGAATCACATGGAGGTCATCGACGTGCCGATTGCCGCCGGCCCGTGCGAGCCGGCCTGGAAGTCGCTGGGCGATCATTTCAAAGTGCCCGCATGGTGGCGCAAGGCCAAGATCGGCATGTGGCTGCACTGGGGGCCGCAGTCGGTCGGCGAGGACGGCGACTGGTATGCGAAATGGATTTACATGCCCAAGTATGCCTGGGGAGCGCGTTTTAGCGGAGTCTATGGGGATCACCTGAAGAAGTACGGCCACCCGTGCGAATTTGGCTACAAGGATATGCTCCCGCTATGGAAGGCGGAGAAATGGGACCCGGACAAACTGATGGCTCTCTATAAGCGGGCCGGGGCCCGGTATGTGATCGCGCAGGGAATGCATCACGATAATTTCGACCTGTGGGATTCCAAATACCAGCCGTGGAACTCGGTCAATATCGGTCCGCACCGCAGCATCGTGGGAGGCTGGAAAGAGGCGGCCGACAAGGAAGGCATGCGCTTCGGCATCGCGTTTCACGGCGACTATTCGCTCTGGTGGTATCAGACGGCTTTTTTAAGCGATCTGGATGGACCGCTCAAGGGCGTGCCCTATGACGGCGCTCAAAATTACGGCGGGAAAGACACCTGGTGGAAGAAAATGGGGCTCAATTTGAAGGACATTTACGGCATCGATCTTGGAGATGAGGTGACGGTGCCCCCGGCATGGAAAGACGGGCTGACCGCGTATCGAATGTCCTGCGTGATTGGCGCCGGCATTCCGGAGAACCGCATTCTCACGCATCACCATGACTTCGCGACTTGGTATGCCACGAAATGGACCCACCGCGTAATCGACGCCATCGACCAGTTCTCTCCCGACTTCATCTACTTTGACGGCGGCGGCAGTTATCCGTTCTGCGGTCACGGAACCGGCCGGGGCTTGCGCGCCGATGCCACGCCTCGCGTCATCGCCCATCTCTATAACACCAGCATCAAGAAAAACGGCGGCACGATCGAGGCGATGGCTTTCACCAAGGGCAATGAGGATCCCCGCGCGATTGCCGTCAACGTCGAGTCGCGTGTCCCGAAGGACATCAAGCGCGACCAGCCCTGGCAGACGGAGAACGGGCTGGGCGAATGGTTTTACAAAAAGGGAACGTTCTATGACAGCGGCATGGTGATTCATGAGATGTTGGAAGCGGTCTCGCATGACGGGAATTACGTCATCAACATTCCGCTGACGCCGCAGGGAGAACTCGATCCGGGCGGAGTAAAAACGCTGGAGGACATGGGCGCGTGGATGGATGTCAACAGCGAGGGCATCTACGATTCCAGCGCGTGGGATGTTTGGGGCGAGGGCGGTGTGGTCATGGGCGGCGGCAATCTCGGGCCTGGCCAAGCCAGGACGCCTTACACCGGGCAGGACATCCGATTCACCACGAAGGACGGCGCGATCTACGCCTATCTCATGGCGTGGCCGGCGGACGGGAAAGTGACGATTCACTCGCTGGCCTCGGCTGCGGGCAAGATCGACAACGTGACCCTGCTGGGCGACAAGGATAAGCTTGATTGGAAACAGACCGGCGACGGTTTGGTCGTTAATCTTCCGGCCACGAAGCCGTGCGATTTTGCCTACGGCCTGAAAATCACGGGCCAGAATCTCAAGGCAGTTCCACCGTCCAAAAATAAAGCCGGAACCTAACAATCCGGATCAACCCAGATTTTTAAACGGTGTCGTGATGAACTATTCCGCGTCTTTCTTGATCATCCACTTGTCGTTGGCCAGTTCGCTATTTCATGTTGAGCCGCTCTTTGCTCAAGATCAGGCTGGGGCGACTTCAAGCGCGCCTGCGCCTCCGAAAGGAGAAGTGACCAAACATGTCTTTGACCAGAGTCGGATATTTCCCGGCACGGTCCGCGACTACTGGATTTATATACCCCGGCAATACGATCCGGCCAAGGCCGCCTGCGTATTCATCGATCAGGACAATGTTCAATTCAACGCGCCCGCGGTGTTCGATCAGTTGATCGCCAACAAGGAGATGCCGATAACGATCGGCGTGTTCATCGCGCCCGGACGCGTGAAGGCGCTTTCCGATCTTGCCTTGGACCGGTTCAACCGCAGTTACGAATACGACAGCCTGGGGGACGGCTATGCCCGGTTCCTGCTCGAGGAACTGCTTCCGGAAATCGAAAAGCAAACGGCGTCCGACGGCCGCCCCATCCATTTGTCCCATTCTGGCAACGACTGCTGCATCGCCGGGTCGAGCAGCGGCGCAATTTGCGCTTTTACCGCGGCTTGGGAACGGCCCGATGCCTTCAGCCGGGTATTCAGCGCCATCGGCACCTATGTCGGACTGCGCGGCGGCAACGAGTACCCGACGCTCATTCGCAAGTCGGAGCCGAGGCCGCTGCGCGTGTTTCTGGAAGATGGCGGCGCGGACCAGAACGCCTATGGCGGAAACTGGTTCCTGGCCAACCAGGAGATGGAAAGCGCGCTCGCCTTCGCCGGATACGAAGTCAGCCATGCCTGGGGTATTGGCGGGCACAACGCCAAGCATGCGACGGAAATTTTCGCCGACGCGATGCGTTGGTTGTGGAAAGATTGGCCGAACCCGGTCAAGGCCGGTCTTGGCTCTCCTCAATTGCAGGAGATTCTTCTTCCGGGTGAGCCGTGGCAAGCCGCAGCCAAGCCGCCAGAAAGCAAGACGCTGAAGTTTCCTCCCTCGGGGCGGATCTATAGTCTCGCGCGCGATGCGGCGACCAGCCCATCCCAGGTGTGGCTGGTCAAAAGCAACGGCGAGAAAAAGGCGCTCGATACCGGAATCGATTTTCCGGGAGGTGTCGCCCTTTCGCCCGATCAATCGCTCCTCTATGTCAATGACAGCCGGTCCCATTGGGTCTATAGTTACCAGATCCAACCCGACGGTCTTCCCGCCAATAAGCAGAAATATGACCACCTCCACACGCCCGACACCGCCGACGACAGCGGGGCCGCGGAGATGTGCGTCGATCAAGCCGGCCGTCTTTATGTCGCGACCCGCATGGGCATCCAGATTTGCGATCAAGCCGGCCGGGTCAATTGCATCGTGCCCACGCCGAACAAGCTCGTTACCGGCCTTCATTTCGACCGGGAAAACCCCAACGTCCTTGTTGCCATCGGCGGCGAAATGGTTTTCAAGCGGGCATTGAAGGTCAAGGGAGTTCTCCCAGCCGACGCTCCCATCAAACCGCCGGCGCCTCACTTGTAATATGAATTTCGCGGCAATGTGTCTTGGGGCGATACTATCACTCGCCTCGATCCCAACAGCCCAAGCAGTGACCGTAACCGATCTGCGCTGCGAGTACCGTCAGGAGCCGCTTGGAGTCGATATTCATAAACCGCGGCTGAGTTGGATTCCGCAGTCCGACCAGCGCGGCGAACGCCAGACGGCTTATCAGGTGCTCGCGGCCAGCTCGCCGGAACTGCTCGCCCAGGATAAAGGCGATCTTTGGGACAGCGGCAAAATCGTTTCCGACCAGACCAACCAAATCGAGTATTCCGGAAAGCCCTTGGAATCAAGAATGCGTTGTTACTGGAAGGCGCGCGCGTGGGATGCCCAGGACAAACCATCGGCATGGAGTTCGCCCTCCTTGTGGACGATGGGGCTGCTTAATCCCGGCGACTGGCAGGCAAAGTGGGTGGGTGTGGAACCCGTCTACGCTGACACAGCGCGGTTGCCGACGCCGCGCTATTTGCGCAAGACCTTTACCGTGGCCAAACCCATTCGCCGGGCCACCGCTTACGCGACGGCGCTGGGCCTATACGAATTGCGCCTGAACGAACAGCGCGTGGGCGATCATCTTCTTGCCCCTGAATGGACCGACTATGACAAACGGGTTCAATACCAGACCTATGACGTGACCTCGCAAATAAAATCAGGCGACAATGCCATCGGGGCGATCCTCGCGAATGGCTGGTACTGCGGGGACTGGCAATTCTGGAAAAAGCAACTCAAACCCATCCACGAGACCGTGCCTAACTTGCTCGTTCAACTTGAGATTGAATTCACCGATGGGACCCGCCAAGTGGTTGCCACGGACGATTCGTGGCGCGGAACGCTCAACGGCCCTCTTCGCTTTTCCGGCATTTATGAGGGCGAAACTTATGATGCGCGGATGGAGATGCCGGGTTGGGATACGGCTGGTTTCAACGATCAGGCGTGGTCTACGGTCACGGAAGCTTCGCCTCAAGCCGGAACCTTGGTCTGGCAGCGAAGCGAGCCGATTCGGATTGAACAGGAACTAAAGCCGGTGGCTGTGACGGAACCCCGGCCTGGGCTTTATGTTTTTGATTTCGGCCAGAATATGGCCGGATGGTGCCGCCTTCACCTCAACGAGTCTGCCGGAACTCAGCTAACACTCCAATTGAACGAGGTCCTTAATCCTGACGGCACCGTTTATATGGATAATCTGCACGCCGGTCATTTGAGCAAGGGTGACCGGCAAGTTATTCGCTACACCTGCCGCGGAGGCGGGGAAGTTTACGAGCCTCACTTCACTTACCAGGGTTTTCGATATATGCAGATCACCGGACTGACGGCCAAACCCTCGCTGGATCTGCTGACCGGCTGCGTTTTCCATACCAGTTTCACTCAGACCGGGAGTTTCACCTGCTCCAATGATTTGCTCAACCGTTTGGTGCTGAATATTCAATGGTCGCAACGCTCCAATATGATGGGCATCCCGACGGATTGCTGCCAGCGCGACGAAAGGTGCGGTTATACAGGCGACATGAATTTTTTTATGCCTACGGCCGTCTATAATTTCGACATCGCGGCCTTCGCTTCCAAATGGCTGGTGGATGTATGTGAGGATTCGCAACTGCCCGGCGGATGGTTTGCCGACCATGCCCCCTTTTTCGGCCCCGGACACGGCCCCAACGTCGGTTGGTCGGATGCCGGCATTATCTGCCCCTATGTCATCTGGCGCACGTATGGCGATACGCGCGTGATTCGGGATCATTACGCCGCCATGCAACGAAACCTCGCGTGGATCAGGGCCACCAGCAAAGACCTGTTGCACACCGAGAACGTCGGAAATGGCGACTGGCTTAATTTGGGCGGGGGCGCCTCCAAAGGTGTCATCGGCACCGCCTACGACGCCTATGATTTTCATCTCATGGCGGAAATGGCCCATGCCATCGGCAACGAGCAGGATGCGGTTGCCTACGCTGCTCATTCGGAGGAGATCAAGAAAGCTTTCGCCGACGCCTACATCGACACCGAGGGGCACATTAAGGACAGCAGTCAGACCGGTTATGCCCTGGCTTTCACGATGGGGCTTGTTCCGTCCGATTTGGAGCAAAAAATGTCAGAACAATTTGCGAATGAAATCGACCGGTTTCACGACCATCTGGCCACGGGATTCATCGGCACGCCGCGCCTGCTTCCAGCGCTGCACTTGGCGGGAAGGGATGATCTCGCCTACAAGCTCCTGTTGAATGAAACGTATCCGTCGTGGCTTTTTGAGGTTAAAAATGGAGCTACGACCATGTGGGAGCGATGGAATGGATGGATCCCGGAAAAGGGCTTTGCCAATTCCGGCATGAATTCTTTCAATCATTACGCCTTTGGCGCCGTTGGAGAATATATGTATGGCGGGGTCGGAGGCATTCAGGCTGAATCGCCCGGTTATAAAAAAATTCGCATTCAGCCTGTACTTGGAGATGGACTAACCTGGGCAAACACAAGCTATGATTCGATTCAGGGCCGGATCGTGAGCAATTGGAAACGAGAAGGCGCAAAGATAATCATGGAAGTCACGATCCCGACGAACACCACCGCCACGATCTATGTGCCGGCTAGGGACGTCGCGAGCGTTACCGAAAGTGGAAAGCCAATTAATCAATCCGAAGGCCTTAAGTTTCTAAAGATGCAAAATGGAGCGGCGATGTTTGAGGTCGTCTCCGGAACCTATCATTTTAAGGCGGAAACAAATTAATAAGGACGTTCAAGAGAAACCAGAAATCAGCATTCCAAGAACATTATGAATAAATATGCCTGCACCCTCGTTTTGGGTTGTGTCACCGCGGCGGCATCCGCCCGCGCCCAGGGAAACCCCGCCATTTTGGACACACGCGGCCCCGTTTCCAATCCCGGAATGACCGTGCAGGTGGATGAGGAGGGCGTTCAGGCTCCGGGATATTCCTTCTCGAAGCCGGCCGGCATCCCGACGTGGGCCGCCTCGTGGATCAACTCAGGCGGGGCGCCCGTCCCCGATTCAGCCTGCCGCCTTCTGCGCAAGGAAGTCGTCCTCGATCAGGAGCCGGTGAAGGTCGAGGCCTGGATGACTTCGGACAATTATCTGCTCTATATCAACGGGCGGCAGGCCTCGCGAGGTCCCGCCGACTTTGGGCATGACTTCGCGGGCACTCCGACCAAGCGCTGGTTTTACGATTGCCGTGATTTCACGGGATTGCTCCACAAGGGAAAAAATGCTCTCGCGGTGGAAGTTTTCGGCAATAGGGGATTTCTCTTTGAAGCGCATGTTCACTATCCCGATGGAAAAACGGCGATTCTTCAGACGGACGACACGTGGAAGGGCATCAGTTCGCCCTTTCTTCAAAACATCGACATGGTGCTCGATGGCAGGCTCGTCGTAAAAGGCAAACATTTGGTTTTCGACGCCGGTGAAGAGCCGATTGGCTGGCAACAGGCCGGTTTCGATGATTCCGCATGGTCTCAATCCAAAGTCGGAACTCCCCCTGTCGAGCCGCTGGATCGCCAGCGAAATTCCGCCGCTGATGGAAGCGCGCTATCCCTTTTTCAACATCACGGGCGTGACTGGCGGCGTTTCGGCGCCGGACAAGCCGTTTCAGGATGGCCGCTCGATTACCGTCACGGCCGATGGCGATTTTACGCTGCACTTCGATAAAATCATGGCGGGGCGCTGCGGCATCGCGGTCAAGGGCGTCAAAGGCGCGAAGGTCTATCTTGTCTCCAACGAAACGGATTCTCCGGGCGGCCGCGTCTACATGCTCAACCTCCGCGACGGCCTTCAGTATTTTGAGTCCCCGGACTACTATGCCTTGGGCACGATCCATGTGGCTGTTCGCGGGGTGACCGCTCCGATTGAAATCACGGACGTCAGCGCCGTGTTCGAGTCGCAGCCCGTGGCCTACCAGGGCTCTTTCACCTGTAGTGACGAGCAGCTCAACAAACTTTGGAAGAGCGGCCGCTTGTCCACCCAGATCTGCATGATCACGCATCACCTCGATTCTCCCCAGCATCAGGAACCGATCGGCGACTATGGCGACTACCTGATTGCCGATCTGGTTAACTATTATTCCATGGGCAACAATCCGTGGCTGGCCCGCCAGGATTTGCGGAAGTTCGCGTGGGTGTTGCAGAACGCGAAATATCAAACCTTCCATACCAGCTATATGTTTTTCTGGCTGCAATCGCTGCTGAATTACTATGACTATACAGGGGATAAATCGGTCATTGAAGAAGTGGCGCCCGCCGTGCATGGGCTGATTGATCAATTCAGCACTTATATAGGAAAAAACGGCATCGTCTCGGAGGCCCCCAACTATATGTTCATGGATTGGGTGAGCATCAACGGGGTCGCCTGTCATCATCCCCCCGCCGTCATTGGCCAGGGCTACATGACAGCCGTTTTCTATAAGGGGCTGGCCGATGCTTTGCGCGTCTCCGCCTTGACGGGAGATCAGGCGGATGTGGAAAAATATACCCAACTCCGCAAAAAACTCGCGGAAGCCTACAACCGTGAATTGTGGAACGCGGACAAGGGGCTTTATCGGGACGGCAAACCCTTTGTCACATCGGTAAAACCGGGCAAATGGCTGCCTGCGGATACCGAAATGGAAACTTTCAGCGTGCAAAACAACTCGCTGGCCGTCCTATATGATCTGGCTCCGCCGGAAAGGCAGCAAGCGATTGTCCAAAAAATGATGACAACGAGCCCGTGGAATGTGACTCCCTACTTCATGCACTTCGTGCTGAGTTCCATCGCCCACGCGGGGTTGTTTGACCAATACGGGACCGGGCAAATGCGCACCTGGCATATTGTCCCCGAAACTCAAACCGTCCTGGAGATGGGCAAGGGCGGAGATCACAGCCACGGTTGGATCGCCTCTCCGACTTACCAGATGTCGAGTGAGATCTTGGGTGTCAGGCCCGCTTCTCCCGCGTTCGACGAGATGGCTATTCGTCCGACTTTATGCGACCTATCCTATGCCAAAGGCTCTGTCCCGACTCCTCATGGAAATGTGGAAGTGAGTTGGGAAAGGAAGTCCGACCAGCTTCATGTGAAGGTTGCCGTTCCCCCGGGAACCGAAGCGGATTTTGGGTTGCCTCTCGGCGACGCGAAAGCTCCGATTGTCACCGCGGACGGCAAGGCCCTCTGGAGCGGAGAGAACGCCTCGGGTACCGTATCGGGGATAACAGACTTAAAACGCCAGGCTTCAACCTTGGATATGAAATTGGCGCCGGGAACTTACGACTTCACGGCAACTTTCCCGAAAAGATCCGGTCTATAGGACTTATCAACATGAAATCATCTCTTTCCTTTCTCGCCCTTCTCGTTCTTTCCGCGCTTCCCGGCTTCACGCAGGATGTCAGCAACCTGGCCACGCCATGGCCCCCGCCGCAGAAGCCGGGCGACTCGCCCTTTGCCGGCATGTCGTGCACGTCCTACAGTTCTTATAAAAAGGGCGGGGAGCAGATCAATCCGCTCTGGGGCAGCATCGTGCCTGACGACTTTGGCTCTCGCGAAGTCACATTCGATTCGACCGGAATCAAGCCGGTCAATCAGACGCCTGCGCCGGGCGTTCACCCCCGCATTCTCTGCACGCCCGATGATCTCGCCGATATCCGCCGCCGCCTCAAGGAAACCCGGTGCGGTCAGGAAGCCTGGAAAGACCTCCTCTGTTACACCAACTTGATGAAGGGCAAGTACGATCCGAAGGCCGACTATGCCCAGACGCCCACGCCGATCATGAATAACGGCGTACCGAGCCGCGTGCCACTTACCCGTATGAGTGTTGGGTCGAAAAATGCCGTGGCCGCCGCACGCTATCAAGCCCTGATCAAAGGCGATTCCACTCAGGAGGTCGGAGGGTTTTGGCAGGTTTTTCCGCTGGAAGCCTTCCGCTGTTGGATCGAAGACGATAACGCCGCCGGCGAGGACCTCGCCAAGGCGGTTTCGACCGCGTTGAAAATCGAGCAGGCCAAGCGCGCCGCCGCTCTCCAGGGGAAAACCGAGCCTCTGCAGCAACCCATCGCGGGCATCCATCTCGCGTACACCTACGACTTCCTCTACAAGTGGCTCCCGGCCGATCAACGCAAGGCCATTCATGATGAACTGGCCAACGGAACATGGAACCATGACAACTACGGCACCTTCAACGACGCGACCAACTCGCGCAGCAACTGGGCCACTTTTTCCTATTGGCTGATCGAAGTGTTGGCCATCGAAGGCGAGCCCGGTTTCAACGACCTGAAAGTGCGCGGCATGTACCGCGGCTGGCGCAATCTTTTCACCTACGGCTGGTTTGAATCCGGCGCGACCTACGAGGGCGAAGCCAAAAATCAGCTCGGCATGGATGGCATCATGGCCTTCGCCATCCGGGCCAAGGCCTACGGCTTCGATAATCTCTGCGCCCACCCCTATGTGCGGGCTTACGCGGCCAACTTCCTGCCCAAGAGCGTCATTCCCACACGCGACGGCTTTGTGAAGTACGACCTCCTCGGCGGCTGCCACGCCAAACCCTTTCCCGAAGATATGCTCGGCCTCAAGTTTGTCATGCCGAACGATAAGATCATCGACTGGGTTTACCGTTCCGCCGTGGGAGAAAATTATGAGAATATCCCCAACCGGTGCGAATCGGGCATGTTCGATCCAACGGTCGGAGGCGGCTATCATAATCCTCTCCTCTACTTCCTCATCTACGCCACCGATTTTGATCCCGCAAACAACGATCCGGGCAAACTCGGCCTGAGTGACACCTTCTTCTGCGGCGAGCGCGCTCTGATGATGACCCGCAGCAGTTGGGACAAGGACGCGCTGATGCTCAATCTTCACGTCCGCCAGGCCAACGGCGGCCATCCTTTCGCCGATCGCAATTCCATCATGGTCGCCGGCGCGGGCCGCGTCTGGGCGCCGATTTACGGCTGGGGCGAAAACGGCTGGAAAAATGTCCATAATAGCGAAGTGGTCATTGATGACCACCCTCAAGCCGATCACATCCCCGCCCGCATGGTCGATTTCGCCGATAATCCGCAGGCGACTTTTGCCGTGGGCGACGCCAAGTATGCCTGGGACTGGAACTGGAAATTCAACGATCCCAATGGGCAAAAAGGGATGTATACCGTGGACGATTTCAAGAACAACACCATCCAGGTCGACAAGGGCTGGGACCTCGAGCCCCATAGCGTGAATGATTTCAGCTATCTGAAACGCTCCTTCAAGTATTTGACCGACCCCCTCAGCATAGAGCCCGACTGGATCAAGCCCAAGGGAGCCATTCGCCCCATCGCCCGCCAGGAAAACGATCCCGTCCAACGCGCGTTTCGCACCGCCGGACTTGTTCGGGGGGCGCATCCTTACGCGCTGGTGGTCGACGACATCCAAAAGGACGATCAGGCCCATGACTACACGTGGTACATGACCCTCGAATACGATGCCCAGATCGCCAAGCTCACCCGCACCAACGATCACGAAATGGACATCATTCTCACGGGCGGCGACCCGGCCCAGACCGGCCAGGCCGGCAAGGAACCGCTTCCTCCGAAGCTCGACCCTGCCGCGACCATTCCGGCCGGACAGCCGATGCTCCTCGTCCGCTTCCTCAATTATAATACCGATGCCAACGCGGAGATCAAAGCCGAGGCGAAGGAACCCACGATTCTGGAGGATGCGCCGCCCGCTGATTACACGAAACATCAGGCGCAACGCATTCGCCGACTGGCTGTTCCCGCCCACACGATTTCGCCTAATTTCAAGGTGCTGATTTACGCCTATCATCAAGGCGACGCGTTGCCGGCCACCGGCTGGAAAAACGACCACTCGCTCGGAGTCTCATGGAGCGATCAGGCCGATCAGATCAATTTCGCCTCCGCGTCCTGCGGCAAAACAAACGTGACCATCACTCGCGGCCCGGATATGCTGGTCGCCTTGAACAAGGAAATTGCTCCGTTGGATCCGGCGAAATGACGAGACTCCGCGCGCGCACCGGTTTGAATATGCTGACTCAACGTGTTTTCTGGCTGGCGCTTTTTCTGCCAGCGCTGGCCTGCGCCGCGCAGGCGCCGTCCAATGATGCGAATTTTCCCTTTCGCAACCCGGACCTCCCGTTGGAACAGAGGCTCGATGATGTGATGGGCCGCCTGACCATCGATGAGAAAATCGGCATGCTCATGATGGCTTCTCCCGCGGTGCCGCGTCTGGGCATTCCGGCCTATCATTGGTGGAACGAAGGATTGCACGGCACGGCGCGCAACGGCATAGCCACCGTTTTCCCGCAGGCCATCGGATTGGCCGCGGCTTGGGACCCGGAACTGCACCAAAAAATCGCCGACGCGATCTCCACGGAAGTGCGGGCCAAAAACAACGACCTCATTCTGAAAACGGACGGGGCTTCCAAAATCTACCAGGGTCTGACGATCTGGTCGCCCAACATCAATATCTTTCGCGATCCCCGCTGGGGGAGGGGGCAGGAAACCTATGGCGAGGACCCCTATTTGACGGGCCGTCTGGGCGTCGCGTTCGTGAAAGGCCTCCAGGGCGGCGATTCCCATTACCTCAAGACGGTCGCGACGCTGAAGCACTTCGCCGTGCACAGCGGGCCTGAGTCTCTGAGACATTCCTTTGATGCGGTGGTCTCGGACCGCGATTTGCACGAGACCTACCTGCCTGCTTTCGAGGCCGGTGTTCGCGAGGGCGGCGCACAATCCGTGATGAGCGCCTACAACGCCGTCAACGGCATTCCCGCGCCGGCGAACAAGTATCTGCTCACCGACACGCTGCGCGATTCTTGGGGGTTCACCGGAGCCGTGGTGGGCGATGTCGATACCGTATCCAATATCGTGACTCACCACTACGCCAAGGATGCCGCCGAGGCGAGCGCGCTGGCCCTGAAGGCGGGCAACGATCTTTGCAGCGGGACGACTTATAACGCGTTGCCGGACGCCTTGAAGCGCGGCCTGGCGACGGAAGACGACGTGAATCGCGCGTTGCGCCGCCTGCTCCGGCTCCGGTTCAGGCTGGGCCAGTTCGACCCGCCGGAACGCGTGCCTTACCGCAAGATCGCGATCACGGAAAACAATTCTCCCGCGCACGATCAATTGGCCCTGCAGGCGGCGCGGGAAAGCATCGTCCTGCTGAAGAATGACGGTTGCCTGCCATGGGATCCCAAGACGATCAAGACCCTGGCCGTGCTCGGCCCCACGGCGGACGATGAGTCGGCTTTGGTCGGCAATTATAACGGAACACCCCAGCATCCCGTGACCCTTCTGAAGGGAATCCGGGCCAAGCTCGAACCGCTGGGAATCAAAGTCAACTATGATTCCACCGTGCCCCTGGTGACCGGCTTTCGCGAGACGGGGCAGCCGTTCCCCGAAGGCGTTCTTTTCACCGACGAAACGAAATCGACTCCCGGATTAAAGGGCGAACTTTTCGACAATGACCAATTCAAAGGCGCTCCGACGGGCACGCGCACGGACCCGCGGCTCGATCTTTTTTGGAATCAGGCCCAGCCCGTGCAGGGCCTGCCCGTAAAAGATGTTCATGCCCGTTGGAGCGGAGTCCTGATCGCACCCAACACTGGCGACTACGCCCTGAGCATCACTTTTATCGGAGGGGCAAGCCTTTATGTGGATGACAAATTGATTGCCGGTGAAGCCAAGCCCCGCGATCCGGGAGATGTCCGCACCCGCAGCCAGGGCCTTCACTTGGAAGCGGGGCATCCCTACCGCGTGCGGATCGAGTTTTCCCAGGGAGCGAATGATCCGACCGGCAAGATAGCGTTTGGCTGGAGGGCGCCGGGCGGGCTGGAAAAATCCTTGGCCATCGCCGCCGCCGCCGACCACATTTTGCTGACATTAGGCGTCACCCCCAGTCTGGAAGGCGAGGAGATGAAGGTCAGCGCCGATGGATTTGCCGGGGGCGACCGCACAACCCTCGCTCTCCCCCAAATCCAGCAGGAACTGATTGCGAAAGTGGCGGCGCTGGGCAAGCCGTTCGTTGTTGTCCTCACCGGAAGTTCAAGTGTGACGTTCGATACCGCGAAGCCGAACGCCATCCTCTTTGCCTGGTATTACGGCGAGCGCGGCGGCGATGCCCTGGCGGAGGAACTCGTGGGCGAGACAAATCCTTCCGGCCACCTGCCGGTGACGTTCTACAAGTCCGATGCCGATTTGCCCGCCTTCACCGATTATTCCATGGCCAATCGCACCTACCGGTATTTCACCGGAACGCCTCTTTATGCGTTCGGCCATGGGCTGAGCTACACGACCTTTGCTTACGAGCAACTGGCGCTTTCCGAGTCGCAGGCCCAAGCCGCCGATACGATACATATCACGCTTCAGGCCCGGAATACCGGCGCGAGGGCAGGGGACGCCGTCGTGCAGGCCTATGCTCACGCGGCCGCCCCTCCCGTGCCCATGCCTCTTGAGCAACTGGTCGCTTTTCAACGCGTCACCTTGCAGCCGGGCGAGGCGAAGGCGGTAACCCTTTCGCTCCCGGTGGAGAACCTGCGGCGTTGGGACGAAACAAAAAAGGCCTACGTTGTCGATCCGGGCAGTTACGAAATTCGCGTGGGGCCGGCCTCGGATCAACCCGAGCTAAGAACGCTTCTTGAGGTAAAATAGGGCCGCCGCAGCCTTCTAAGACCACTCCTTAGCGTTAATAATACTATTGCGTTGGGTAGCCCGGACAACACAGGCTCGCCTGTCGTTGCCGGGCTACCCGATGGCTGGCGATTGATATCAATAGCGTTGGGAAATGGTATAACTGACGCTCCGGGCTGTAAACATCAGCCGACAATGCGCGTCCGAATGGCTTCGGGGGCTTCCCGGCCATCGCGCGCGGCGACGACCCGGAGATCGTTTTGTTCGAGGATGAATTTGAGTTTTTCAGCCTGGGTGGGGCTGTCCTCGGCGATGAGAATTTCCGCGGGATGCCGGCTCGGAGATGCGTTCATTCTTTCGTCGCGAGGGTTCCCAACAGCTTGGCGATGTTCTCCGGGGATAAGATGTGGGTCGCGGCGCCAATCTTGATGGCCTGGCCGGGCATGCCGTGAACAACGGAAGTCTCTTCATCCTGGGCGATGGTGATGGCTCCCGCCTCCCTGAGCCGTTTCAACTCCTCGACTCCGTCCACACCCATTCCGGTCAGCAGGACTCCCGCCGCGTTTTGCCCGAACACCGACTCGACGGAACGGAACAGCCATGAGGCGGCGGGGCGCATTCCGTTTTCGCGCTTGTCCTTGGTCAGGACAATTCGATGGTCGCGGTTGACGCCCATATGAAAGTCATCCGGCGCAATGTAAGCCTGGCCGGGCAAAAGGGATTCGCCCGCGGCGGCCACGTGCGCCGGGAAGCCGGACGAGTCCGCCAGCCACTCGACGAAGCCCCGTGTAAAGCCCGGCGTCATATGCTGAACGACGAGCAGGGGCACGGGAAGATCCTTTGGAAGAAGGGAGAAGATGGTTCGCAGAACAAGGGGGCCGCCGGTGGAAGCGCCGATGGCCACGACTTGAATGGGCGCGTGCGATTGCGCGATGGCGCGCAACGTTCCGGTGCTTGCAAGCGCCGGATTCGGTTTGGATCGAACCCACCGCTTCACCACCTTGACCTCCGACATCAGCTTCACCGTGTCCACCAATTCCTTCGCCGAGCGATCGTGATTGATGTGGCCAATGCCATCCGGCCGGGCCGTGACGGCGAGCGCGCCCGCCTCGAGGGCCTGAAAATTCGTGGCGACCTCGCGGATGCTCGCGCTGCCGCTGACGATGACGATGGGCGTCGGGCACTTCTCCATGATGCTGCGCGTCGCCTCGAAGCCGTTCATCCCCGGCATGTGGATGTCCATGGTGATGACATCGGGCTTCACGCGCTGCACGGCCTCGATCGCCTCCCGGCCGTCGTAAGCGGCTCCGACCACCTTGATTCGCGGATCCGAGTTGAGCACATAGGTGAGGAATTCCGTGACCGAGTGGGAATCATCGACAACGAGGACACGGATTGATTTTTCCGCGGGGGGGGTCATAGCGATCTCCGGATGATTTCCAGCAGGTTGCTCTGGTCGAAGCTGCTTTTCACGATATAAGCGTTGGCGCCAACATCAATGCCGTGTTCGCGGTCCTCGCGGGAATCGAGCGAGGTGACCAGAATGACCGGCAGTTCCAGAAGCTTTTTATCGGCGCGAATTTTTTCGGTCAGGACAAAACCGTTCATTCGCGGCATATCCACGTCCGAGACCACCAGATCATATTCCCCGCTGCGCAATTTGGTGAGCGCCTCCACCCCGTCCACGGCCGTTTCCACCTGATAGCCCGCTGTTTCCAGGATGTTTTTCAACAGCGTCCGCGAGGTGATGGAGTCTTCGGCCACCAGCACCGATTTTCTCGCCTTTTCGGCCGCTTCCGACGGGCGCGCGGCGGCTCGGATTCCGGTTCCACTGGCTTGCACGGCGGAGGCGACCAAATCGGGGACATTGAGAATCGGCGCCACCCTGCCGGTTCCCAGCACGGTCGCCCCGGCGATGTTCCGGATGCGAACGAGCTGCTTGCCGAGCGTCTTGACCAGGACTTCCTGTTCATGGAGAACTTCATCGACGACAAAAGCGATGCGCTGGTTGGCGGAGGCCACGACGACGGCGGGCAGGACGTCCGGTTGCCCGCCTGCGGCGGACGTCGCCGCCAGGTCCAGCAAGTCACGCAGGCGCGCCAGCGACACCGCCTGCCCCTTGACGGTGATCGTCTCGCGATTCTCCACGGTTTGCACATCGTCTTTGGCCACACGCGCCACCCGTTCCACGCTGCTGGTTGGGAAGACGAAGAGATGTTCGCCCACGCGAACGAGGACCCCGTGAAAACGGGCAAGAGTCAGCGGCAATATAATTCGGAAACTCGTCCCCCGCCCGGCCTCCGTTTCGACGGAGAGGGCGCCATTAAGTTTTTCCACCTTTTCCTTCACGATGGCGAGGCCGAGGCCGCGGCCGGAGATATCGGTGATGATGGGGCTGGTGGAGACTCCGGATTGAAAGATGAAGGCCAGCGCTTCCTTGTCTTCGAGCGATTCCGCCCGCTCCGGCGAAAGAAGGCGCAGCTTCCCGGCGGCGGCCTTGACTTTTCCGGCATCGATGCCCTGTCCATCATCGGCGACCAGCAGTTCGACATTGCTGCCATCGCGGGCCGAGATGCTCATCGTGACCGTCGCGCGCGGTTGCTTGCCCCGGCGCGCGCGCTCCCCGGGGGTTTCGATCCCGTGGTCGAGGCAATTCCTCACCAGGTGAATGAGCGGGTCTTTCATCTCCTCCAAAATCCGCCGGTCAATTTCGATGTCGCCGCCCTGGATCGACAGTTCGACTTCCTTGCCCTGCTCTCGGGAGAGTTCGCGCACGAGCCGGGGAAACAGATCCAGCAGCGTGGAGAACGGCTGCATCACGATCTTCTTCATTTCGTCCAGGAGATTGTCCACCATCGTTCCGACCGAGCGCTGGTCGCGTCGCGCGGCCTCGGCGAGGCTGCCCAGGTCGGTTTGGAGCGCTTCGATGAAGTCCCGATTCCACTCCAGGAATTCGACGAGCCTTGCCAGGCTCGCGCCGGTGTCCGCCCGTCCGTCACGTTCCCCGCTGCTTTCAAGCGATTTCTGGATCAGCCGGACCTCCGGGCGCATTTGGGCCCACTTCTTTTTCCACGTGGAAGACCCGGCTTGAACCATGCGCAGCTTTCCCGCGTGTTGAGCCGAGACCTGCTTGGCGAAGAGGAGTTCCTCCGCCTGAAGCAGCACGGCGTCGAGCTTGGCGGTTGAAACCCTCACGGTCATGCTCACGTTCTGTTTCTCCTCCGCGCCGGTCCGGACGGCCTCCGGCGGAGACGATGCGGCGGCGGGCGGCGCCTCCGCGGGTTCGCGCGGCTGCGCCGGAGGCTTTCCGGTGAGCACGCCCTGGAGGGAGCGGGTCAGGTCGGCTACGCGAGGTTTGATGGAAGCGGGCGGCTCGGCATCGATGAATCCCAGCAACTCGCCGAGCGCATCCACGTTCCGGTGAAGAACATCGAACAACTCGGGAGACGGGGCAATTTCCTGGCGCTTCAAGGCGGCAAAGACCCCTTCCAGTGATTGGCAGATCGTCTCGATGTCCGTCACGTTGACGGCGCGGGCCGCGCCCTTGAGGCTGTGCGCGTGGCGAAAGGTCGTGTCGAGGATATTGGCCCGCGCTTCCTCGGCGGACGCATTTTCCAGGGCGACAAGCCCCGAATCCATGCCCTGGATATGCTCCTGCGCCTCGACTTTGAATGTCGCGAGCAATCGCTTCAGGAGGGCGTCGTCCTTGGAGGGCATGGTCGTATTCGAGCGAACGTTGACTCGGATCTACATTTTGTACTGCTCGACCAGCTTCTTGAGCTTCTGCCCCAGTTCGTGCAGGTTGTGCGCAGCGGTCTCCGTCTGCCTCGTCCCGGCGACGTTTTGGGCGCTGGCCTGCTTGATGTTGTCCATCGCCATCGCCACCTGATCGGTTCCGATGAGTTGTTGCTGGCTCGATGCGGCGATCTGCGCCGCCGCCTGCGCCGCTTCCGCGATGCTGTCGGCCAGCAGCCGGATGGACTCTCCCGCCTCGGCGGATTGTTTCACGCCCGATTCGACCGCCTTGCTCCCCTGCTCGGTGGCCAGGACCGCCGCCGTCGTCGCTTTCTGGATGTCGTTGAGGATCGTCCGCACCTGCGCGGTCGCCTGCTTGGATTGCTCGGCCAGGCTCTTGACCTCCTGCGCCACCACGGCGAATCCCTTGCCCTGCTCGCCCGCCTTGGCCGCCTCGATGGCGGCGTTGACCGCCAGGAGGTTCGATTGTTCGGCCAGGTCGTTGACCGACGCGATGATTTCGCCGATGGCCTGGCTTTGCTCGCTCAACTTGACCACGCTTTCGGCGATCGACTCCATCTGCGTCTGGATTCGCTTCATTCCGTCGATGGAGGCATCGACCGATTTGCGGCCCGCCTGCGCCACCTGCGTCGCTTTCTGCGCGCTCTCCGCCACGTTCCTGGCCTTTTGGCTGGAGACCTGGGCCGTCTGCTTGACTTCCTCGACGGTGCTGGTGGTTTCCGCGATGGCGGTGCCCGTCTCGGCCGCGCCGGAGGCCACCTGGGCCGTGGACGAAAGGATCTCGCTGGCCGACGCGGCCAGGACGTTGACTCCCTCCGATAAATCCCCCGTCGTCCGGCGAAGATTGTCGACCATGGTGGCAAAGGCGTTGCCGAGCGCATCGACGTCCGATTGGGGTTTGACCTGCACGCGCAGGTCGCTGGCCGCGATCAGCCTCGCCACCCGGACCATCTCCTGCAACGAGAGGATCATCCGGGAAAAAGTCCTGAACAACCTGCCCACCTCGTCCCCGCGATCGCTATCGGCAACCTCCACCTTGAGATCTCCGCCGGCGATTTTTTCCGCAACGCCTGAAATCTCGTTGAGCGGTCCGGAGATATTCCGAGTGATCATCAAGCCGGCGAGTGAAAGGAAAATGAAGGCGGAGAGGGTGCCCCAGACAATGGTGGCATGCGTTTGATCGGCGCTGACTTTCGCCTCCTCCGAACGCTTCTTCAGCAGGTTGTTTTCTTCTTCTTCCATATCGTGAACCACCTTGCGAATATCATCCATCAGCCCCTTCCCCTTATCCGTAATCACGACTTGCCGAGCGGCCTCGAACCCCTTTAGCGGGTCTCTCCGCAAATCGATGGTCTCCTTGAGTTCGGCAAATTTACCTTCAATCAGAGGCTCCAAAGCATCGAGCCTTCTCTGCTGGTTCGGATTATCTTTGGTCAATTCCCGGACCGATTTGAGGACTTGATCAGACTGTCCCAGCGCCGAGTTATAGGGTTCGAGATAACGTTCCTCTCCGGTAATGATAAAGCCGCGCTGGCCCGTCTCGGCATCCTTCATGGTCGAGAGAAGTTGCTCCAGATTTCTCAGAACCAGGTGGGTGTGATCCACCATATCCGCCGTTTCAATCATACCGGTTGTGCTCCGGTACGAAACCATGCCGATGATCAGCAAGGCCGCCAGGGCCAGTGTGAATCCTCCGCCAATTTTTGTTCCAATGGTCCATTTCATAGTGTTGTTCCTTTTGAATCCGCTTCCCAAGTCAGGTGCCCGTCGATTGAGAAATCTTCATCGCCGGGTCCGCCAGAAGCTTGCCGGCGTCCAATACTACCAGACGATCGGCGGTCACCCCCTTCAAATATTCGGCCCGGACTCCCGTCAAGGTCGGAAGCGCCTGCTGAATCATCCCCGACGGTATTTCGCGCACCCCGGCAACCGCATCGGCCAACAGGCCGAACTCCATCCGCCCGTCGGTGACGATGACGACCTTGTCGAGGTTCGCCAGGCCTTTCGCCGGCAGGTCGAAAAACTTCTTCAAATCGACGACGGAAACGATTTGTCCGCGCACGTTGATGATGCCCGGAACAAATGGCGGGGCTCCGGGAAGCGGCGTGAGATCCTTCAGCGGATAGACCTCGCGCACCCAGGAAGATTCGATGGCATAGCGTTCGCCGGCCAGGAGAAACTCGACGAGTTCAAGCCGCTCCTCCGAAAGCCCCCCGTCTTTCGATTCGCGAGCCAGGTTCTTTGCCCTCTCTTTGAGGATTTTTTTCTTTTTCCCGGGATCGGGCGTCATCTTTTGCTCGAGGGCCGCGGCGGCGTCCTCCAGCCGGCGATGGATCGCGGGCCAGTCGGTGCGTGACGCGTGTTCGGCGGCGGCGGCTTTCGTTTTTTCGCTCATACGGCTTTCTCCATGGCCATGGCCGACTCGACCATTTCCTTCAATCTGCCGGCAACCAGGCCGTCGGACTGCGGCAGGACGTCGTCGGGTTGATAATCGGCCAGAAGACCGAGCACGTTCGAGAAATGTTTGTCGGCTTCCCTGAAATTCCTACGCTGAAGCGCGAAATTGCCCAGCGCGAAATGGGCCAGCACGAAGTTCGGGTCGAGATAGAGCGCCCGCTTCAAGGCGGCGACCCGTTCTTCGGCGGCGCCCTGTTCCTGAAGGATCACGGAGCGGAGATAATGCAGCCCGGCGTTGAGCTTGTCCGCGCCAATGGCTTTTTCCGCCCATGATCGGGCCTCGGTGAGTTCACCGAGATTGGCGCAGATTCGCGCCAGCAGCGCCCAACTCTCCGCCGTGTGTGGCGACGAGAAATCAGCTTGGAGTTTTTCCCGGGCTTCCTGGTAGTTCCCCTGCTCGAAGAGGGCGAGAGCCTGCTCATAAGGGGAAGGCATCGCGCGCTCCACCGGCAGGTCGGGCGACGGCTCCGGCAACGGGACCGGAACCGTCGGCGCGGGAAAGTAGTCAGGCGCGGGCTGCGTCGCTACGAACGAGGCTTCATCGTGGGAAGCCGCCTCCACCTCGTAGGGAAATTCCATCCGGGGCGGCGGCGCTTCCCCTTTCCGGTAAAGGATCGCATCCTGAAAATGAACCGGACAGAACTGGGAAAAGAGTTCGGGGGAAGTTTCGGTCGGGCTGACGAAAAGCCAGCCCGTATCCACCAGCGAACGATGAAAGTTAAGAATGGCCCTCTTCATCCGCTCCGCCGTGAAATACATCAGCACGTTGCGGCAAAAAATCAGGTCCATCGCGTTCGTGTTGTTCGCAAGGGAGGGATAGACGTCTTCCGCCAGGTTGAGGAAGGAAAACGCCACCTTTTCCTTGATCCGGGGCACGATCTCAAAACGGCGCTCGCCGATCTGTGTGAAGTAATCTCTTTTCAACCACTCCGGCGCGTCGCGAAAGGACCAGTCGCCATAAACCCCGGCCGACGCCTTCTGAAGGAAAAGCGTGTTCACATCCGTGCCCAGAATCGTCACATTCCATTTCCCCGCATCGGGCAAAATCCTGTCCAGCAAAATGGCGATCGAATAGGGCTCCTCGCCCGTGCAACAGCCCGCGCTCCAGATTCGCAGACGCCGTTCAGCTCCCTGCCTCGCGCGCGCCAGTTCCGGAAGGATTTTTTCGGCAAGAATGTCAAAGCTTCGTTTCTCTCGGAAGAAATAGGTTTCTCCGATGGTCAACTCGCCGGCAAGGATTTCAACCCCTTTCCTGGTGAGCGGCGCGGACAGCAGCCACCGGGCGCACGATGCGGCATCCGGGTATCCAAGCTTGAGGGCCGCGGATCGGATGCCTCTTTCCAAATCGGACCACCGCTCACGGGGAAAGTGAAGGCCGGTTTGCTCGGCGACAACCCTGCTCAGCTCGGACAATCCCTGGTCTGATAATCCGCCGGTCATGTCGATTTCCTATCGATCTCCTAGGCGGGCGCCGGCGCTCGCACCCCTGAAAAGACAAACGGTTGACTGGAATTGCTCGCGGCGAAAAGATGCGAAGAAAGCGAGCCGGTTCCCACTCTAAAACTCTCGTCTCAATTGCATGACGAGTCAAATCAATAGGACTTGGGGCAAGGGCACAGCTTCAGTCCTCCCTCGTTCGCAAGTTGCTATTAGGAATGCTTCCTCTTCCCGTGAAATTTTATTTCTCGATCAGTGGCCGATGCCGAAAAGCGGCAAAAATACGGTCGTTCTCGGGAGCAGAGCCGCGCTTTCAGAGGCAACAGGCCTTTCGCAAGGGCCAATTTAGTCTATTTTTCGTGGCAAATTAGGTAATGCGATGGACAAGAAAGGGTGAGCTTTTGTGATGGCACATCTTATGTCGAATTGCATACTCACGCTCATGGAAGGGAATGAAAAGCGCTCTTACCGCAGCCAAATGTGGATGGCCGCCGGTTGCGCGGGACGCGGTTTTCATCACGCCTTCTGAAAATGCCGGATAGGAAAACTCCCCACGTCTTCTGCTTATTATGAAACCGATTTTGAGCCAAAAATTCCTTCAAGCCATCACCTGCCGGGAAGGCCGCCTGCCTTGGATGCTGTTCATGCTCCTGGGCGCGCTGGCCGGCCTGGGCTTGGTTTCGTGCGCCGACATCGGCCGGGTCGAGGTGTTGCCGCCGCAAATTGCCGGAGCCACTTATGTCGGCTCGGAGGCGTGCGCGCAGTGCCATGAGGACGTCACGCGCGACTTCAAGAGCGCGACCCATTATCATTTGAAGGCCCCCGGCGACAACGCCAAGAACATCGGATGTGAATCCTGCCACGGGCCCGGCAGCCTCCACGTCGCGTCCGGCGGCGGACCCAAAACCATCGTTAATCCGCGCAAATCGCCCGAGACGTGTTTCCAATGCCATCTGGACAAGCAGGCTGAATTCCATCTGCCCTCGCACCATCCCGTCCTCGAAGGCAAGGTCAGTTGCGGCGACTGCCACGATCCGCACAAAGGCTCGATCATCAAGGGCGGCGGGACGGAACTCATGGGGCAAAATGAAGTCTGCGCCAAGTGCCACACCCAGCAATTCGGGCCGTTCATGTTCGAGCATGAGGCGGTGCGCGAAGGCTGCACCACCTGCCACAACCCGCACGGCAGCGTGAACGCGCGAATGCTCGTTGCGCGTAACGCCACGCTGTGCCTGCGCTGCCATTTCCAACAACAGACGGCCACCGGGATCTTCATCGGCAACGTGAATCACGCCACCGCTCTTGCACGCGAAGGGGCCTGCTGGAGCGCGGGCTGTCATGAAGCCATCCATGGTTCGCAGGCCAACAGTCATTTGCGTTATTAAGTCGAGTAAATTGACCCGGAAAACTTATGAAAGCACCTTTCAAACCCTCTAATAAGCGCCATTATCTTGCTATAACATGTGGTGTAACGCTGTCGATTTTCCTGCTGGGCGTTCTCCCCGCCGCCGCGCAGGCGACAAAGACACCAACGAGCGCGGCGCCCGCGTCGGACCCGAAAAACGTGGCGAGCGCGGCGGCCACCGCCCCCGCGTCGGGTCAGGACGCTCTCTCCGAGTACAACAATTGGGTCACCCTCGGCATCGGCGGCGCTTTTGTTACGGGAGACAAGGCCCAGTTCCAGCGCGAGAAGGACACAAAGTCCGGGGTCTTTGGCGGTTTGGAGGATTTCCACTGGCAGGAATTCGTGGGGAAAGATGGAACGCTGACGTTGGACGGCCACGCGATCGTCGGGAACCATGATTATGACTTCCACTTGGATTATACGGATCCCAAACTGGGCTACATCCGAGCCGGTTACACGGAGTTTCGCACGTGGTATGACGGAAATGGCGGATATTGGCCGCCGAACAACCTCTCATTTTCGCTCTATGACAACAACCTCTATGTGGATCGCCGCAGCGGGTGGATTGAGGCCGGCCTGACCTTGCCGGACCTGCCCGTGTTCGCCTTCCGCTACGAATACGATTCCCGCAAGGGAACGATGGATTCGACGTCCTGGGGCCAGACCTCCCTGACCACCGGCGTTGGCACAGTAAAGATCGTGCCGACCTTTTTAGGCATCGATGAAACGCGCAACATCTTCCAGGGCAGCATCACGGACAAGGTGGACAGCACCGACGTAAACCTGACCCTGCGCTACGAAATCGATGAAACTAAGGATGCAACCTTTATTGATCAAAATCCCGGCCAAGCTACCAATGTTTTTGTGACGGATTATGACATCGAGAAGAACGATATCTTCAATGTCCACGGTTTCCAGAAAACATTCTTCAATGACAATCTCACGTTCTCGTCGGGCTTTTCCTATGTGAATACGGCCACCGACTTGGGCGGCAGCCGGATGTACGGCCCGGCTTACAACCCTCAACTATACAAACCCGGCCTTTCCACCAGCCAATATATCAACCTGAGCGGCGTCGGCAGCACGAACGATTACGTCATGAACATGAGCCTGATGTTCACACCATACAAGGACTTGGTGATTATTCCCGCGTTGCGTTTCCAATACCAGAGCAGCGACCTTGCCGACGGTGACCTCAGCGCTCATGCATCCAATACAGAGTACCCCTCGGGCGCGACAGCCAACAACTGGACCATGAGCGTGGCGGAGAGCCTTGAAGCCCGTTACAACGGTTTTCGCGATTGGTCGCTTTACGCCACCGGTGAATGGTCGGAAGACTGGGGCGACGACGACTGGAATGAAGTCACGACTGTTGTTACCCCCAACAATCAGGGCATTCTCGCCCAGCAATGGAGCCGGTTCTGCCAGAAATACACCATCGGCGCCAACTGGTACCCAATCTCCCAGTTGACCTGCGGCGGGCAATATTACCACCAAATTCACGAATACAATTATGCGGGGTTCAACGCGACGCCCCAGTATCCGGGCTATTTGCAAGCCCAGAATTTTACAACGGATGACATGAATTTCCGCGTCACCTGGCACGCCTTGAGCAACTTGACGCTGGTCACGCGCTATGATTTGCAATACGAGGAAGTGGACACCACATCCACCCCTTGGAATGGCGCAGCGGGACCAGTCGGGACAATCCAGAGCGCGGACATGACCAACCACATCATCAGCGAAAACGCCAGTTGGTCGCCCCTGTCCCGCCTGGTTCTGCAGGCTGGCGGCAGCTATGTGATCAACAGCGTGGATACGCCGATAGCCGGTTCGGCGGGCATCAACAATATCGTGCTCAACGGCAAGAATGATTATTGGACGGTCGATACCAGCGCCGGCTATGCGCTCGATGACAAGACCGACCTCCGGGTGCAATACACCTACTACCGCGCGGATGATTTCGCGAACAATGCGGGTAGCACCGTCGCCGGCCTGAATAATGGCATGCCCTTCGGCGCCAACACGGAAGAGCACAACGTCTCGGCCACCATCACGCATCAATTCAACAAGGCGCTGGAAGGCAGCCTGAAATACGACTTCTCCAAATATCGCGACGGGCTCTCCGGCGGGCAGGACAATTATCAATCGCACCTCGTCTATGCGAGCATGAAATACAAGTTCTAAATGATTTCCATGCGTGGTTTGATTTGACAAAATAAATCCAGCGTCTTTCTTATAAATACCCTTATGAAAACAAAGTTCTCGTCGAAAATGGCCGTTGTCGCGTTGCTGTTGGGTTGCATGGCTGGTTGGTCCGCCCGTGCCGGGGACGTCGCCGCATCTTGGGCCACGAGTTGCGCCGCCTGTCACGGCAAGGACGGCAAGGGCCAGACGATGATGGGGCGCAAGCTGAGCATCAAGGACTTGACCGATGCCAAAGTCCAGGCCTCCTTCACGGACGCGGACGCCACCAAGGCCATCAAGGAAGGCGTCACCGAAGGTGGAACGCAGAAAATGAAGGCGTTCGGCGGCAAACTCAGCGACGAGGACATCAAGGCCCTTGTGGCCCACGTTCGCTCGCTCAAGTAAGCCCGGCAAAGGTATTCCCCACTCTGGCCCGAGGGCGGGCAAAATCCGACGCACTGAAGCTTTCGCCCAATGCAGCCAGAGGAACGTTCGATACTGCCCCGCCCGCCCAGGCCGCTCTATAACTGGATCAGCCTGATCGGGGCGGTGTTCGCCGTGGGCAGCGTATTCGCCTTCGCGCTGCTGTTTGCCATCGAGTCGTTCCTGCCCCACAGCAATCCCTATGTTGGGCTTCTGGTTTATGTGGTTTCTCCCGCCTGTTTTTTTGCCGGGATATTGTTAATTCTCGTTGGCGTATGGGCGCAACGGTTTAAAATTGCCTCCGAACGGCTGCACATTGATTTGTCGCGCGCGCGTGACCGGAAATTGCTGGTCGGCTTCGCCCTGTGCGCCCTGATGTTCTTGCTGGCGACCGCGTTTGGCAGTTATCAAACCTACCAATACACCGACTCCATCCAGTTTTGCGGCACGTCATGCCATGTGCCCATGACGCCGGAATACACGGCGTATCTTCGTTCACCCCATGCGCGGGTCGCCTGCGTCGACTGCCACGTTGGGGCTGGCGCTGAATCGTATGTGCAGAGCAAGCTCAACGGCATCCACCAGCTTTGCGACGTGATGACGAACCAAATTCCCCGGCCCATCGCGACGCCGGTTAAAAACATGCGGCCGGCACGGGACACCTGCGAACGATGCCACTGGCCGGAAAGGTTCATCGGCGGCATCGACCGCACCTTTTATCACTACCTGTCCGATGACACGAACACCCCGTTTGCGGTGCGGCTCCTGTTGAAGGTCGGCGGCGGCGGCGAGGACGGCCCGCCCAGCGGCATCCACTGGCATGTCAACCGGGGCGAAAGAGTCGAATACATCGCCACCGACCCGCAACGCCAGGTCATCCCGTGGGTGCGCGTCACCGACGTTGCGACGGGAAGCGCCACGGTGTATCGGGACAAAAAGTTTCACGACGACCCGGCCAATTACACCGTCCGCACCATGGACTGCATTGACTGCCACACCCGGCCTTCGCACCGCTTTCTTTCGCCGAATGAAGCCGTGGACACCGCCATCACCATCGGCCTGCTGGACCGCTCGGTGCCGAAGTTGAAGTTCAACGTCGTCACGGCGCTCGTCGCCCCGTATCAAACCACCGATGAGGCCATGCAAAAAATCGCCTCCAGCCTGCGCGCCGCTTATCCCAGCCTGGCGGGTGTGGACGGGTTGGTTGCCGAGGCCCAAAAACTTTACCGGGAGAACTTTTTCCCGGAAATGAAGACCGACTGGCGTGTGCATCCGGATAACATCGGCCACAAGATCTGGCCCGGATGTTTCCGCTGCCACGACGGCGAGCACAAGACCGACGACGGAAAGAAAACGATTCCCGCCGACAATTGCAACGAGTGCCACATCATTCTCGCGCAAGGCAGCGGGGATCAATTGAAGCAGATCAAGGCTGACGGCAACGATTTCTTTCACATTGACTCGACCTATCTGGACTTCTCCTGTACCAGTTGCCATACTGGAGCGTTTCCGAAATAAAAGGTTTGCTGTTTGCCTTGTTCGGATTCTAATAATGCCAAATTATGGTGAGTAATGACCAATGAACGGCAGGCCTGCGTTCCCTTGCCGCCGTAATATGGCCCTCAAACGATGAATGATATGCGTTGGAAAAAGCGGGTGCAAGGGATGCTCGGCGTGGCGGGCGTCATTTTGATTTCAGCCCTTGCAGGTTGCAGCCGTGACGAGGCCAAGGTTTATCACGTCCCAAAGGAAGCCTCTCCGCCGCCGCAACCCGCTCAAGCGGCGCCACCGGAAGCGGCATCCCCGACAATGGGTTCGCCGCCGGAAATGGCTCCGCCGCCGGCCACCCCGATGTCCCCGGCGCAACTCAAATATCAAGTGCCCGAAGGCTGGCAGGAAAAACCGGCGACTGAAATGCGCGCCGCCAGTTTCACCGCCATCGGCCCGAACGGGCAATCCGCGGACGTGTCGGTCATCCCGCTGCCCATCGTCGGGCGGGATATGGAACTGGTGAACATGTGGCGCTCGCAGGTGCAATTGCCGGCCACGTCCGACCCGGACGCGGTCAAACGGGCCGAGCCGGTCGCCATCGGCGCGGACCAGGGCCGGCTCTTCGACTTCGCCAGCGAACAGCCGATGATCGGAAAATCCCGCCAGCGCGTGATGGTGGCGATGCTGACGCGCGGCAGGATGAGCTGGTTTTTCAAAATAAGCGGCCCGGATGCGTTCGTCGCCTCGCAAAAAGAAAAATTCCTGCAATTTTTGAAATCCGTTTCGTTCGAGGAAGATGCGTCGGCGCAAGTGGCGGCCGCTCCCGCGACCCCAAACGAAAATGAAAATCCCGGTTCGATTTGGACCATTCCGTCCGGCTGGCAATCCATTCCGCCTTCGCAATTTCTCCTGGCTGAATTCTCCATTCCCGGCGCAAACGGCGCGAAGGCTGAAGTGAATGTGGCCGAGATGGGCGGCGAGGGCGGCGGACTGCTGGCGAACGTGAACCGCTGGCGCAAGCAGCTCGGCTTGGGCGCGGTCGGTGAAACGGATCTGCCGCGACTCGCGCAACCGCTCGACGTGCCGGGCGGCAAGGCGACGCTGGTGGATTTCACGGGCGTGAACGCCGAAACGGGCGCGCAAACGCGGCTCGTCGCCGCGATTGTGGCGCAAAATGACCGGACGTGGTTCTACAAATTGATGGGCGACGGCCAGATCGTCACGCAACAGAAGGACGCATTCACGAAATTCATCCAGTCCGCAAATTATGCGAACGCTCGTTGACCGGCTGATTTCCATCTTCGGCTCGCTGCGGCTCACGGTGGTTCTGCTGGCGTTCGCCATCCTGCTTGTGTTCATCGGCACGCTCGCGCAGGTGGACGAGGGGCTTTACAACGCGCAGGCGCGATACTTCCGCCAGTGGCTCATCTTCGGCTTCAACATGTTCGGGTGGAAAATCCCGCTGCTCCTGCCCGGCGGCTATCTCATCGGCACGATGCTCCTGCTCAACCTTGTCACAGCGCACCTCCACCGCTTTCAACTCACGACAAAAAAGATCGGCATCCAAATCGCGCACGCCGGCGTCATTCTGCTGCTCGTCGGCCAGCTTGCCACCGACATGCTGGCGCGCGAATCGCAGGTCCGCTTTGTCGAGAACGAAACGAAAACGTATGGCGAAAGCCCGCGCAGCCACGAACTGGCTTTTACGAGCGACTCCGGCGACGGCGGCGAAGAGGTCGTCGCCATCCCCGGCCGGCTGCTCGAGCGCGGCGGCGAGATTCAAAATCCAAATCTGCCGTTCACGATCCGCGTCAAAAGTTTCTGGGAAAACTCCGACACGTCGTTCCGCGCGCCGATGATGAAAAACGGGCCGCCCTTGGCGAGCAACGGCGTCGCCGCCAGTTTCGACTTCCACCCCGCCGCCGAAACAAAGAACCCCGACGAGAAAAACGTGCCGACGGCCCTGATCGAAATCATCGGCGCGAACGGCTCGCTCGGCGACTGGGTGGTTTCCGGCTGGACGGCCGACCACGACATGGTGGAGGCGCTTCGGCAAAGTTTCGGGCAGCAGTTGGGCGCGGAAATGGCCCGGAAAATCACCGGCCAGTTGACGCAGCCGCAATCGATCGAGGCCGGCGGAAAGAAGTACACCTTCGCGCTGCGGCCGGAGCGCGTTTATTTTCCCTTTTCGCTGGAGTTGCTCAAGGCGACGCACACGGTTTACGAAGGCACGGACATCCCGAAGGATTTCCGCAGCCGGGTCCAGTTGCGCAATCCGCGGACGGGTGAAAACCGCGAGGTGGAAATCTCCATGAACCATCCGCTGCGCTACGCCGGCCTGACGTTTTACCAATATCAGATGGACGCGGGCGAGGCGGCGCGCGAGGCCGGGCGCGTGGCGTCGTCGGCGCTGCAGGTCGTGCGCAATCCAAGCTGGCTGACGCCCTATGTCGGCTGCGGGATGGTCGCCCTCGGACTGGTGATCCAATTCATGTTTCACCTCGTCGGCTTTCTGTCGAAAAGGAAAACGAAATGAACAAATTGAAACCCTGGCTGCCGTTGATTTTGACCGCCGCGTTCGCCGCGTGGTTCCTTGGCACGCTGGTCCCGCCGGGCGACACCGGTTTTGCCTACAACGAATTCGGCAAGCTGCCGGTCGTTTTCAATGGACGGTTGAAGCCGATGGACTCGCTCGCGCGCAATTCTCTCCTCGAAATTCGCGAGAAGCAGACGCTCAATACCGAGCCGTGGAATGACTGGGACCCGAAAATCATCTCGGCCAACGAATGGCTCATCACCATGATGATGAACCCCGCCGTCGCCGACGCATGGCCCGTTTTCCGCGTGGACAATCCCGAGCTCATCACGCTCCTCAAGCTGCCCGAGCGCAACCCCGCGCAGCACGAGGACGGCAAGCATTATTCCTGGAACCAGATCGCGCCGTCATTCGATTCGTTCAACAAGGAAAACGAGCGCGTCCAGAAAATCGAGTCGGCGCAGCGCAACGCCTACGAACACGCCGTCAGCAAGGTCTTCGAGCGGCTGCTGCTCTACCAGCAGCTCAAGAATACTCTCCAGCCGCAGGACGCAGCGGACTGGAGCCGGGAACTCGCCGATTACGAGGCGCTGATTCCCGCCGGCGTCGCCGCCGTCGGCGCGCAGCAGGCCGGGCAGAAATATGACCAGTCCGTCTTCAACGCCTTCGCCGGCGACCTGCAACGGTTCGACGACATGTCCCAGCTCAACTCGCCGCTCGTCGTGCCGCCGCAGGCTCCTTCCGGCAAGTGGCGGCGCGTGGGGGCGGTCTTGCTCAACGCCGCGAAAGGTGAAAAAATCAGTCCGGCGATCACGGCCTACGCCGCGATGGCCGACGCATTCAAAAAGGGAAACATCGCCGCCTTCAATGACGCGCTCGCGACGTATCACGCGTCGCTCGTCCCGGACTTTTCCCCGGCGTTGGGCAAGGCCCGCTCCGAGGTGTTCTTTAACCAGATGCAGCCGTTCTACGCCGCGCTTGTCATTTACGTCGTCGCCGGACTCCTCGGCGTCTGCTCGTGGTTCAATTTGTCGGAAACGCTCCGGCGTTCGGCGGTGTGGCTGATCTCGCTGGCCTTTGTCATTCACACGACCGGCCTGATTTTCCGCATGGTGCTCGAAGGCCGTCCGCCCGTGACCAATCTCTATTCCTCGGCCATCTTCATCGGCTGGGGCGCGGTCGTTCTGGGACTCGTCCTGGAAAAAATCCACCGCAACGGCATCGGCGCGGTCGCCGCGGCGGGCATGGGCTTCATCACCCTCGTCATCGCGCAAAACCTCGCGGTGGACGGCGACACGATGGAGATGATGCGCGCCGTGCTCGACACGAACTTCTGGCTGGCGACGCACGTCGTGGCGGTCACCACCGGCTATGCCAGCACTTTCGTGGCCGGGTTCCTCGCCCTTATCTACATCGTGCGCGGCGTCTTCACCCAAACGTTGGATGAAGCCACCGGCAAATCGCTCGCGAGGATGATTTACGGCATCATCTGCTTCGCCACGCTGTTCAGTTTTGTCGGCACGGTGCTCGGCGGCATCTGGGCCGACCAATCGTGGGGCCGGTTTTGGGGCTGGGACCCGAAGGAAAACGGCGCGCTCATCATCGTTTTGTGGAACGCCCTGATCCTCCATTTGCGCTGGGGCGGAATGATTCGCGAGCGAGGCCTGGTCAACTGCGCGATTTTCGGAAACGTCGTCACGAGCTGGTCGTGGTTCGGCGTGAACATGCTCGGCATCGGCCTGCATAGCTACGGGTTCACCGACGCGGCGTTCAAGTGGCTGTCGCTTTTTGTCCTCAGTCAGCTAGGATTCATCGCGCTCGGACTTTTGCCGAAGGGGATGTGGAGAAGTTTTCAGGCGCGGGCATGAAAGCCGCTTTTCGGTTTCAGCGGCTCGTAACTGACATGGAAAAGCAAGGGCACCTTTGAATACTCCGACAAATCATAATCGCTCTTTGGAAACCCTTGGCAATCGAGAGCGATTCCTTGCGGCATGCCGTTGCTCACCCGTGGATCGCCCTCCCGTTTGGCTCATGCGCCAGGCCGGGCGCGCGTTGCCCGAATATCGCGCGTTAAAGGAAAAGCACACCTTCGTCGACCTCGTTCGAACTCCGGAATTGGCCGCTGAAGTCACCCTGCAGCCGATCCGGCGATTTGATTTCGATGCCGCCGTCCTGTTCAGCGATATCCTGGTCATCCCCGAGGCCATGGGGCAGCCGTACCATTTCCGCGACGGCGGCGGCATCGAAATGGAATTCGCCATCCGCACCGCCGAAGACATTCGCAAACTCCATCACCGCCAAGTCGCCGCAAAGCTCCAATACGTCGCGGAAGCGCTGCGGCTCGTCAAACCCGCGCTTGATGGCCGCACCGCCTTGCTCGGATTTGCCGGCTCGCCCTGGACCCTGGCCAACTACATGATCGAAGGCTCCAGCGCCCATGAATTCACGCGCGCGAAGTCGCTCTTCTATACGGAGCCGCTTCTCTTTTCCGAACTGATGGAAAAACTCACGCTTGCCGTGGCTGAATTTCTGAAACTGCAAATCGCCTCGGGCGCGGATGCGGTGCAAATTTTCGACAGCTCGGGAGGACTGCTCGCGGACAACGCCTTTGATGCCGCCTCCGGACGCTGGATTCGCGAGATTATCGCCTCCCTTGGCAATCAGGTCCCCGTCATTCTTTTTTCCAAGGGCGTTCACGGACAGTGGGCGGCGCTTGCGGCCACGGGCGCAAATATTTTGAGCATCGATTGGACCCAGCCTCTCGCCGAAATCGGCGCGCTCCTTCCCTCGCATGTGGGCGTTCAAGGCAATCTCGATCCCGCCTTGCTCGCCACCACGCCGGAAATCGTTGCCGCTGAAACCACTCGCATCCTCCAAAGCATGAAGGGACAATCGGGCCATATTTTCAATCTCGGACACGGCGTTGCTCCAAGCGCGAAATTGGAATGCATCGAAGCCCTGGTGACAACCGTTCGTCATTTCTCATGAACACCAATACGCTGCGCGTTGATCTCGACCTGATCCGCAAATATAACGTGCCGGCGCCGCGCTATACCTCGTATCCACCCGCGACCCGCTTTGCGGAAATAGCCCCCGAGACCGTGCTGGAGCGCATCCGCGGAAATCACGAATCCCCGCGCGATCTCTCGCTCTATTTTCACCTCCCCTTCTGCCAATCCCTCTGCTGGTTTTGCGGCTGTACCACGGTCATCACCACCAAGCAGGAGGCCAGCGCCAAATACATCGAGTATTTGGATCGTGAAATCACCCTCATGGCCGGGATGCTCGATCCGAAGCGCAAGGTTGTTCAACTTCATTTCGGCGGTGGAACACCCACGTTTTTAAACCCGGACGAGATTCGCCGCCTCGGCCAGCTCATCCGTTCGCATTTCGCCTATGCGCAGGACATCGAAGCCGGGGTCGAAATCGATCCCCGTCGCGTTGTCCGCGACCACATCATCGCCCTGCGGGAATCCGGATTCAACCGCGCCTCCCTCGGGGTCCAGGATTTTAATCCCGACGTACAGAAAGCGGTCCACCGCATCCAATCGAAAGACGAAACCGAAAAGACCATTGAGTGGTTGCGCGAAGAGGGATTCATCTCGCTCAACATCGATTTGATCTACGGACTCCCGCATCAAACGGTCAGTTCGTTCGAGCAAACGCTTGATGATGTCATCAAACTCAAACCCGATCGCTTCGCCGTGTTCAACTACGCCCACGTGCCCTGGCTCAAACCCGCGCAGAACATTTTGAAAGCCCTTCCCGCTCCGGAAGTAAAACTGGAGATGCTCAAACACACCATCGAACATCTCACTTCCAGCGGATACGTTTACATTGGCATGGACCACTTCGCGCGGCGTGACGATGAACTCGCCGTGGCGCAGCGAAACAAGACCCTCCAGCGCAATTTTCAAGGCTACAGCACGCGCGGCGAGACCGATATTTACGCGTTTGGCATGTCGTCCATTTCCCAGGCCAACGACGCCTATTGGCAAAATCAAAAGGAGCTTGAGAAGTATTACGGCGCGCTTGACTCCAACCAGTCACCAATCTCAAAAGGCTGCGTTCTGACGGATGACGACAAAATCCGCCGCCAGGTCATCATGCGCCTCATGTGCGACATGAGCATGGATTTCGCTTTGCTCTCGGAAAGCATCGGCGTTGATTTCACCCGCTATTTCTCGGCCGAATTAAATTCGCTTTCCGACCTGGAAGCGGACGGGTTGATTGCAGTCGACGAACAAGGATTGATCGTGACGGAACTGGGCCGGTTGCTCATTCGCAATATTGCCGTGCGGTTTGACGCCTATAACGCCAAACGCACGGAGTCCGCATTTTCTAAGTCGATATGAACACGGTTGCCATCATTGGCGGCGGGATCACCGGCCTGACAGCGGCTTTTCGATTAAGCCGCAGCCATATTCCCGTGACGCTTTACGAGGCGGGCGACCGGGTCGGCGGCCCGATGCATACCCTCAGCGAAAATGGCTATCTCTCCGAATACGGCCCCAACACGATTCTCGAGACTTCACCGAAAATCACCGCCCTGATCCACGACTTGGGATTGGAGCCGCGCCGCCGGGACTCCGATCCCGCGATGAATAAAAACTACATCATTCGCGACGCTAAGATGAGGCAGCTTCCGCTATCGCCCGTCCGCTTTGCCGCGTCACCGCTCTTTTCCATCCCGGCCAAATTTCGCATCGCTTGCGAACCCTTCATCCGCGCCAGACACGGGACCGAAGACGAGTCGCTTGCCGACTTTGTCCTGCGGCGATTGGGACGCGAATTTCTCGATTACGCCATCAACCCTTTTGTGACGGGCGTCTATGCGGGAAGCCCCGAAAGTCTGTCGGTTCGTTACGGATTTCCTAAACTCAAAGCTCTCGAAGATCAATACGGGTCCATCATGCTGGGAGCCATCCTCGGGGCGCGCGAACGAAAGAAACGCCCTGAAATTGAAAAGTCCAAGGCAAAAAAACTTTCCTTCGACGACGGCCTCCAGGTCCTCCCCGACAGGCTTCATGCCGAGCTTCAGCAGGCCGTCGCGCTGCGTTCCACGGTCACATGCTTGCGGCAAACTCCCGATGGCTGGGTCGTTGTCTTCGACGCGAATGGCCGGGAGGAACAACGCCGCCATCGCGCCCTGGTCCTTGCCGCGCCTGCTCACAAAATCGCCCAGATCCGAATCGAGGCGGAAGAGCCGGCCGATTTTTCCCTGCTGAAGGAAATTGTCCACCCTCCTGTGGCCCGCATCGCCATGGGCTTCCGTCGCGAGGACGTGGCCGATCCGCTGGATGGCTTTGGTTTTCTTGTTCCGAAAGCCGAAAACATGAGCATTCTCGGCACCACTTTCTCCTCATCCATTTTTGCCAACCGCGCCCCCTCGGGTCATGTCTTGCTGACAACCTTTATCGGCGGTTGCCGCCAGCCCGAACTGGCGGCACAGCCTGCGGAAAAGCTGTTCGACCTCACGCTCCGCGATCTTCGGCGCATCTTGGGCGCAAGCGGAAAGCCGACCTACCGGCATTACTGTCTGTTCCCTTGGGCAATCCCGCAGTACAACGTCGGCTACAAAAAATTCGCCGATTTCATGAATGCGACAGAAACCCGTTTTCCCGGGCTCTACTTCGCCGGAAACTATCGCGGCGGCATTTCAGCCGGAAACTGCATTGTCTCGGGCCAGGATGCAGCCGATCGAATCACTCAATTCCTCGCGGCATCCAACCGCGGCCCTTTGCTCCACGCCATTTCACCATGAGTCAAAAAGGAGTCTTACTCGTCAATCTCGGCTCGCCCGACTCCCCCTCCGTTCTCGATGTGCGGAAGTATCTGCGCGAGTTTCTCATGGATGGCCGGGTTCTCGATACGCCATGGCCGGTCCGTTGGTATGTCGTGAATTTCGCCATTCTGCCCAGGCGCCCGGTCGAATCCGCCGCGGCTTATCAAAAAGTGTGGACGCCGGAAGGCTCCCCGCTCGTGGTCATCAGCCGCCGCGTCCAGCGCGAGTTGCAACGGCGCGTTGGCGATAGTCTCGCGGTGGAGCTGGCGATGCGTTACCAAAACCCCGGCATCGAATCCGCTCTCGCCAGCCTGCGCTCGCAAGGCGTTGGAGATCTGCTCGTTTTCCCGCTGTTCCCGCACTTCGCCATGTCGAGTTTTGAAACCGCGGTTGTCCGCGTTCAGGAACTGGCCGCGCGCATGGCGCCGGAAATGGAATTGCAAATCGCCGATCCTTTTTATCGCGATCCCGACTACATCGCGGCGCTCGTCGCCAGCGCCTCCGATTATTTACAATCAGACCACGAACATTTGCTCTTCAGTTTTCACGGCCTGCCGGAGCGGCATTTGCGAAAGTCCGATCCGACCGGTTCTCACTGTCTTCAATCGCCAAACTGCTGTGAAACCCCCAGCATTGCGCACGACACCTGCTACCGCGCGCAATGCTTCGCGACCGTTCGCGCCTTTGTCAAACAAGCCAACATTCCCTCGGGAAAATATTCCGTTTCGTTCCAATCCCGGCTCGGTCGCGACCCATGGTTGAAGCCCTACACCGATGGCGAATTAAAGCGGCTTCCTCAAAGCGGCGTCAAAAGGCTCCTCGTCATGTGCCCCGCCTTTGTGTCCGATTGCCTTGAAACGCTTGAGGAAATAGCCATGAGCGGCCGCGAAAGTTTTATCGAAGCGGGAGGCGAGAAGTTTACGTTTATTCCCTGCCTCAATGAGCATCCGCGCTGGCTCGACGCGCTCGAAAAAATGGTGCGCTGTTACCTCCAGGATCCATGAAATCCATGCGAAGGCGTTTGACTGGGAGCCCGTTAGGATTTCCCGAGTGACAGCGCGCGCCTCGTGGGGCATTGTCCAGCCATGACAACCGCCGGGGCCGCCCAACTGTTGGAGCAGTTTCGCGCCGGGAAAATTTCGCGCGAAAAAGTCCTCCGCGCCTTCCAGGCCGCGCCCGTGGCCGACCTCGGCTTCGCCCAGGTGGACACGCATCGCGCGCTCCGCAAGAATTTCCCCGAGGTGATTTTCGGCGCGGGCAAGACACCCGAACAGGCCGTCAAAATCGCGGCGAAACTTTTGGAGCGCGGACAGCAGGTGCTTGTCACGCGCGTCACCGCCGAGCAGGGCCGCGCGCTGCGGAGGAAATTCAAGCGCGCCGTGCATCATCCGCTCGCCCGCTGCGTGACCATCGAGAAAAAATCGCTGCCCAAGCGCGCCGGATTCATCGCCGTCGTCTGCGCCGGCACGAGCGATTTGCCGGTGGCCGAGGAAGCCGCCGTCACCGCCGAAATCATGGGCAATCGCGTGCGAACGAATTCACGACGTCGGCGTCGCCGGCCTTCACCGGATGCTCGCGCGGATGGAATCGCTTCAGAGCGCGAACGTCATCGTGGCCGTCGCCGGCATGGAAGGCGCGCTGCCGAGCGTCATTGCCGGGCTCGTCGCCAAGCCGGTCATCGCCGTGCCGACGAGCATCGGCTACGGCGCGAGCTTCGGCGGCATCGCCGCGCTGCTGGCCATGCTGAACAGTTGCGCCAGCGGCGTGACCGTGGTGAACATCGACAACGGTTTCGGCGCCGGATTACGCCGCGAGCCAGATCAACGCGCTCGTTTCGGAAAAATGAAAACCCTTTACCTCGACCTCTTCAGCGGCATCGCCGGAGACATGTTCATCGCCGCGCTGCTCGATCTCGGCGTGGACGCGCGCAAGCTCGAACGCGAGTTGAAAAAGCTCAAGCTCGACGGCTATCACCTTCACATTTCGCGCGGGCAAAAATCCGCCATCGCCGGCGTGAAATTTGATGTTCATCTCGCCCACGAACACTCGCACGATCACGATCACCATCGTGAACACGGGCCTCGCCACGATCATTCGCCCAATCACGGACGCGATTTTTCCGAAATCAAGAAACTGATCTCGCGGAGCAAACTCTCCGCGTGGGTGAAGCAAAAATCCATTGCCGTGTTTCAGCGCATCGCCGAGGCCGAGGGAAAAATTCACGGCCTGCCGCCCGGCGAAGTTCACTTTCACGAAGTCGGC
The DNA here is from genome assembly GCA_963702985.1 of uncultured Verrucomicrobiae bacterium. Classification (GTDB taxonomy): domain Bacteria; phylum Verrucomicrobiota; class Verrucomicrobiia; order Methylacidiphilales; family UBA1321; genus JABDGH01. Next base: position 1,122,624 of record OY969777.1, on the reverse strand, counting down.
GCGGTGGATTCCATCGTGGACATCGTCGGCGCGGCCATCGCGCTGGAATTGCTCGGCAAACCGCGCGTGCTTCGCCTCGCCGGTCATCGAAGGCACCGGCTGGATTCATTGCGCGCACGGACGCTTTCCGGTCCCCGCGCCGGCCACGCTGGCCATTCTCGGCGCGCGCGGAATCGGCCTGACGCAATGCGAGGAGCCGCACGAACTTGTCACGCCCACCGGCGCGGCGCTGCTCGCGGAATTTGTCGAGAGCTTCGGCCCGATGGAAAATCTGGTTGCGGAAAAAATCGGTTTTGGCCTCGGCACGCGCGAAAACAAAACCCGGCCGAATGTCTTGCGCGCTGTCCTTGGCGGACAGTTTAAAGCGGCCGCCACCGGTCATTCATCGCCGCCTTTGGATTGGGAAACCGACCGCGTTGCGGTGCTGGAAACCAATCTGGACGATTGCGCCGGGGAAATTCTCGGCCACTTTTTGGAAACGGCGTTTGCCGCCGGCGCGCTGGACGTTTTTCACACGCCGGTTCAGATGAAGAAAAACCGGCCCGGCGTGTTGCTCACGGTTTTGTGCGCGGAAACGGACGCGGACAAATTCAGCGAATTGATTTTGCGCGAGACCACGGCGTTCGGCGTGCGCAAGACGATTGCCGAACGACGCAAGTTGCGCCGCGAATTTGCCGACGTGAAAACCGCTTCGGCGAAGTAACGGTGAAAATCGGCTGGCTTGGTGGTAAAGTAGTTCAAGCCGCGCCGGAATTTGAATCCGCCAAAAAACTGGCGGCGCAAACAAGTACGCCGGTGAAACAGATTTACGATGCTGCCATTCAAAGCACGAAAAAGGGGTAGCAGCCGCTGTCCCCAGCGGCGGAGGATCAAGGGACGGGGCAGGAAGTCACCGCCGCTGGGACAGCGGCGGCTACCACGAAAACCACAATGAGCGAAGCGACGGACAAACTGGAGAAATTGCGGACCCTGCTGGACGGCTACGGCTCCTGTCTTGTGGCCTATTCCGGCGGCGTGGACTCGGTGTTTCTCGCGCGCGTGGCGCACGAGGTCCTCGGCGACCGCGCGCTGGCGGTGATCGCCGATTCGCCGAGCCTGCCGCGCCGCGAATTGCAGGAGGCGCTCGACATCGCGCGCGACATTTTCCTTTCCCGTCCGCGTCATCCAAACGCGGGAATTTGCCAACGACAACTACACGGCCAACCCGGCCAACCGCTGCTATTTCTGCAAGCATGAGCTGTTCGAGCGAATTGACGCCGCTGGCGCGGGCGGAAAATTTCGCGGTGATCGCCTACGGCGAAAACGCGAGCGACATCGGCGATTTCCGTCCGGGCGCGCAGGCGGCGGCGGAATTCCAGGTGCGCGCGCCGCTGAAGGAAGCGGGCTTGACGAAGGCGGAAATCCGCGAACTGTCCGCGCAACTCGGCCTGCCGACGGCGGACAAGCCGCAAATGGCGTGCCTGAGTTCGCGCGTGCCCTACGGCGAGCCGGTGACGCCGGAAAAATTGCGGATGATCGAGCTGGCGGAATACGCACTGCGCGACCTCGGCTTCCATGATGTGCGCGTCCGGCACCATGAGGCGGGCAAGCAGAATCTCGCGCGCATCGAACTCGCGCCTGCGGAAATCCCGGCGCTGCTGGGGGAGGGGACATTTTCAAAAGTGGCCGAGGCGTTGAAACAAATCGGCTACGCGCACGTCACGCTTGATTTGCAAGGCTACCGCCGCGGCAGCACGAACGAGGTCCTGGCCCCAATGGCGGCTAGTCATCCTTCGACAGGCTCAAAATGACGGATTGTTTGATTTTGCCTGCAAGCTCTTGAGTTGAAATTCCAATTGCGTCACGCGGGTGTTGAGGCGCTCGATGGTTTTCCGGGTCTCGGCGGGAACGTCCACGCAGTCTTCGCAGTGATGGCGCGTGGCGGCGCTGCCCTTGACGGGATATTCATATTTTTTGCCGCAGGCGCGGCAGGTGCGGAGGCGCTGGCCGGAAGTAATTTTTTCCATGGACGTTCAACGCTGCCGTTTTTCGAGATTCGATCACGGAGCTGGTCACGCCGCCGTCCATCAGCAGGCGGCGGTCATGCGAGCGGGTTTCGCCGATGGCGGTCACGCGGATGGCGGCCTCGTCGTTGACGGGGCATTCGTGTTCGCAGATGCCGCAGCCGATGCAGAGCGCGGGGTCGACATAGGGCCGGCGCAGCGTGATGGGATTGCCGTCGCGCTTGGTGATGGTGACTTCGCGCGAGATAAATGGCCTTGGGCGACACGGGGCAGACCTCCTCGCAGACGACGCACGGGGTTTCCATGGCCCAGGGCAGGCAGCGGCCGTGATCGAAAAACGCGGTGCCGAGCTTGATGGGGCCTTCGGCGGCGAACGCCCCGGTGCCGGTCTTTTCCTCGATGGTGATGCGCTGGATCGCGCCGGTCGGGCAGACCTGGCCGCAGAGGGTGCAGTTCACCTCGCAGAAGCCGATTTTCATGTTGAGGATCGGCGTCCAGATGCCTTCGAGGCCCGACTCCATCAACGCCGGCTGCAGGACATTCGTCGGGCAGACGCGGATGCACTGGTCGCACTTGATGCAGCGCGCCGAGAAAGTCCTTTTCCTCGACGTGAGCCGGGCGGGCGGATGACTTTTTTGTCGTAGTTGCGGTCGCTCGCCCCGGAGGTGCGGCCAAAAGCGTAAAAGCCGAGGCCCGATCAGCGCGCCGAGAAACGCGCGGCGGCCCGGCACCACCGGCGCGGTGACTTCGTGCTTGAGGGGAGGCATGAATTTGAACGAAAGCGCGTCCTCCGGGCAGTCCTCGATGCAGTTGAAGCAGACGAAGCACTCGCTCTTGCGCAAGTTGCGTGTGCGGATCGGACGCGCCCTCGCAATTTTTCAGGCAGAGGTCGCAATCGACGCACTTGTCCGGGTCGCGCTCGATGCGCCAGAGCGAGACGGTGGACAGCGTGCCGAGAAACGCGCCGAGCGGACACAGCACGCGGCAGAAAAAGCGCGGGATGACGACGTTCATGCCGACAAGGAACAGCAGCATGAAGCCGATGACCCATGCGCCGACATGGAAGTATTGCCGGACATAGACCGACGACGGGAAAAACAAATTGATCATCGGCAAAATGACCGTGCTCATCGAGCGATGAAACAGGCAGATGGGGTCGAGCCAGCCGATTTGAAGGCTTCCACCGAGGGCCGCCGCGATCATCGCGATGAGGATGACGTACTTGAGCGAATAGAGCTTTTTGTAGCGGTTGGCCTCGATGCGTTCGCGTTCCTCGGCGCGGCGCTTGCCCATGAGCCAGCCGATGAAGTGATGCAGAATGCCGTAAGGACAAATCCAGTTGCAGAAAATCCGCCCGAAGAGCAGCGTCGGCACAATCAGCAGCAGGCTCCAGAGCAGGCCCATGTAAACCGTGTGCGTGGTGATGGCCGTGGCGAACGCGACCAGCGGATCAAGCTGAAGGAAGAGCGAGACCGGATAGCCCTTGAGATAGCGCAGGTCGGTGACGAAAACGAAAAACAGAAACAGGCAGAAGAAAAAAACCTGCGCGACGCGGCGGGTGTTGCGGAGGGTGAGAAGCCGTTTCATTTAAAATGCGGATTATGCCTGCACCTCTTTGTAGAGCGTGTCCTTCCAGTTTTTGTTGCCGAGGCCGCGGTCATGCGCCTTGTGGATGTAGGTCAGTTCGGCCATGTCGCGTTCGAGCAAATGCGTGTAGCCGTAGGCGTCCACGGCGACCATGTCCGTGCCCGCGACGATGGTGTTCATCGGTTTCACGTCGGAGAGCCGGCCGCCGGTCGGGCCGTTGCTCATCAGCACGTTCATGCCGTCGAGGATCACCAGCGTCGGCTTCATCATCAGCGCGAAATCCGAGACGATGCTGTGAATGTGCTGGTGGAATTGGTTGCGGCGTCCGCCGAGCAGGCCATACCAGTTTTTCATCGTCATCGAGGCGTGGCACAAATTGTGGTCCTTGCACGGCGCGAGGCCGATGACCTTGGTGGCCGTTTTGAAGGGCTCGTTGAAGAACGTCCAGTATTTCAGGATTTCGCCGTCGAGCTGCAGCGGGCGCGAAGGAACCCGAGCCGGGATAGAGCAAGTCGAGGTTCATCTCGGACGCCACGGCAGTGAGGCCGCTCTTGAGGAAACAGCCGGTCGGCGAATTGATGGGATTGTCGGCGACGAGGACTTGGCGGGCGCCCGCCTCCATGACCAGTTTCGCCACGGCGCGCAGGGCGTCGGGATGCGTCGTCGCGGCCAGCGGGGGCGGACGGTCAAACGCGACGTTCGGCTTGATCATCACCACGTCCCCCTTCTGGATGAAGCGCTCCATGCCGCCGAGCGCGGCGAGCGCGGCGCGGATGGTTTTTTCGTGTTCCGTGCCGTGCGCGATGGCGAGCGACGGCAGAACCTTGCTTGCTTCCGGGGCATAGCTGCGAAGCTGCAAGCCTTTTTCTTTTGCAAACCCGGGAACAAAATGGTTCGGCTGCCAGAGCTTGGTTGCGGCTATCCCCGAGCCAGCGATGAGCGCGCCGGTGACGCCGAGGCGCACGAGAAATTCGCGCCTGCTGACAGAATCCACAGATATTGGCGGAGAATCGTTGGGATTTGGTGCGCTCATATCAAATATCAAAGCTTATTTGAGACTTTAATCTCTCCGGGTAAATTCCCCGCCGCTTGCGGCGATATATCATAATCTGACATTTGTTCCCCAATACCCCGCTGCTTGCGGCGGGGTTCTTTATTCAATCTAATTCACTTGATTTCGCCCCGCAAATATTTTTCCACGAATGCCCGCGCCTTGTCGGCGTCGGTGGCATCAAAAACGCCGCCTACCTCGCCGCCGCGCTGATAGACCACTTTCCACTTGCCGAAAACCTGCGCGCTGAAGATTTTCCCGCCGTTCACGTCCGGCAGCGGTTGCGCCTTGCCAAAGCGTCCGCAGAAATCCTGGAACGATTTCCACGCCTTGGCAGCGTCGTCGGGGGTGGCGACCATGATGAAAAATGGCAGCTCCGCGCCGTCGAAATTGTATTTCGCCTGGAACACGTCCTTGAACGCCGCCTGGCCCTGTTGGTTTTCCGACACGAACGCCACGCTGGTTGCGATCATTCCGGCGGCGGGCAGCTTGCGGCGTCCGGCAAGGCCGCTGTCGTCCGCCGGCAATACCTTCGCGCGGTTTTGAGCGATGGCCTTGGCCAAGGCAAGCGTCTCGGGTTTCTCGTCCGACGCGTTGACCTGCACATAGACGGCGCCCTGGCGGAAATAGTAACCCAGCTCGCCGGAATAGCCGTCGGGGGCGAAATCGAGCGGCTGGCCTTTGGGATCGCGTTCCAGCGCGAACATGCCGAACGCATCCACCGGCGAGTCGAAGCGATATTCGTAGACGTCGACGAAACTGCCCGGCGCCGCGACGAGGGAAAACGAGCGGCAGCGGAGTTGCACGACATGGAAGTCCTGGTAGGCGGGCGCGCGGCCGTCGATTTTCTCAAAGAGATTGTCCGACGTGTAAAATTCCGTGTCGGACATCGGCTTGATGCCATCGAGGGCGATTTCCATCGGCTGGCCTTTCACCGCCGGTTGCGGGGCGGCCCCGGAGCCTTCCGCGGCGCCCGCACCCTCCGCGCTCGGGGCGGGTGTTTCGGCAACGGGCGCCGTCGCGCCGGTGGTTCCCGGCGTGCCGCTGGACGGCGGCGTGGCTGTAGGGGCCGGTGTTTCCGGCGAGGTGCCGGTCGACGGCTCGGCGCGGACGGTTTGGGATTTTCCCACGACCTCCGAGGCGGTGCCGTTCAGCGAACCCGGCCGGACGTTGAAAATGTCCGGGTCAAAGTGCCTTCCCTTGATGGCGATGGCGATGCCGATGCCCACGAGCAGAACCAGGAGGACGACGCTGGCGATGTTCTCGGCCAGCGGGATATCGGTGCGGACAAACTGCTTGCGGTTTCCCGCGCGGGGTTTTCTTTCGTCCGCCATAAATTCAGGATTGAGAACCGCGAAACAAGAATTCACCGACTCGTTTCAGGGCTCAGGAAAAGAGGGTGTCTGAAAAGCAAACGCAGGTCACGCCGAAAGCAATTTTGCCTCTGGGTGTCTGTCCCCATTTACATTCTTATTGAATCCATCCTGCGGCGCTTGTCGAGGATCAGTTGGGCGCGGGCGGACACCGGGCCGTTTTCGCGGGTTTGCTTAAAAAGGCTTCCGTAGCCTCCATTTTTAGTCGACCTAGTCGACCGAGGGGATTTAGGAGCGAATTGACAGCCTCCTTGTGGCGCGCAAAGCTTCGTTCATGACCGCTTCGCATCGCGATAAGGCCGTGTCTGTCCTTTGTGCGCCTAAAACCCATTTCCAATGAATGAAAAAACGCCCGGCGCGGGTGCCTTCCCCGTTTCTTCACGTTGCGGATATCATCATTGCACCCGCTTCTCATAATTAGTCCATTCTGGGGCCAGGAGATGATCCCCTACGCGTCGACCGTTAAGGTGCACTTCATAAAGGCCCAGAGCAGTGGCTTTTAGCGTGGCACGCCGGATAGGCCGGCTAATGGTAAAACGGGAGCGCAAATAGCGGGGCAGGGCCGGTTGTTGATCAGTTTTTGGTTGAAAACCAATCCATCTGGCTTTCCAATCGCCCGGTTGGAGCAATCCCATGGTCCAAAAGGCAACCGAACTCCACGGATAAGCGTCTCCCTCTTGGTTCCACACTTTCACCTTCCAAAAACAAGTTGCGCGCGAAATCAGCGGTTTGCCCTGGTATTTTACTTGTGCCGTGGCGTTGGATGCCACCTTGCCGCTGTCCCACAAATCGCCATGATCCTGGTCCAGCCCATCTCTACTTGAAGCAACCAGAATTTGATAAGCCGTCTACCTCTCTCCCCGGTGCGTAGACGTGATGATCCAACTGAAACGAGGATACAGTGCATCCATGCCCTGCGGATTGTCGCGGTATTCCAACCTCAGATGAGAAACCTGGGCCTCGAGGCTCAGGGTTGCCAGCCAAAGTATTAGCAAAAACGACGGGAGCCTTTTGACGGAAAACATCGGCAACACCGTCCTTTACCCAAGATCATTGTCAAGACGAGACTGTCCGTATTGACTAACAGCTACAAATACAACCTTATAGCCTCGGAAACCGTTTTTTTCGCGGTCGCACGCCGCTCACGCAACTTTTCCTTGCCGCGTCTGTTTAAGCTTACAATGAAAGTTTTTTCGCTCGTCCAAGTTCTTAGGTTTGTATCACCATATCTCTCTTGCTCGTTCCGCGTTGGATTAAGTATTGCCGGTTTCGTTTTGGCGAAGGGTGCGGAATACACGCCCGAACCCGCCTTGGCTATAGTTGTGGATCGGCCGATTTTAGTTTTCGATGGAAAAAAGGGAGGGTCTGTGCAGACCAAGCTGAGTGTTCACCCGCTCAACTTTCCTCCGGGATCCGACCTCGTTTACCAGTGGAGACAAGTCCAGGATGAGATGAGCCCCACCGCAGCTAAAATGGCGGGGAATCCGATATCCTTCACGGCCACGGATAAGCAGGAAATCACTGCTGCCTTTCCGGGCAAGGGAGTGTACGAGGTGCGTTTGACGGTAAGCGATATCCGGCATCAGCTTTCCGTCAGCCGTAATACATGGGTGAACGTTTGGGATTCCCGCCCCGCCATTACTGTTGATGGTAAACCAGATCCCTTAACGGCAGTTCCGGGCATGCTTCCTCCACCGAGGGTGCGTAACCTTGCCCCTGATCCCGGCCCTTTTATCCATCCCCGGATGCTAGCCACCCCTTCGGATTGGGGGGATATAAATGATCGGTGTGTGGAGGGGCAGAGTAAGCTCGCTTCAAATGCCTGGAAGATGCTTGCGAGAACATACGGGAATGGTATCGATCCAAAGTCGCGAACGGGGGTACTTTTGAATCAATTGGTCGATTACGCCAATTCAGATTTCAAGGGTACACCGCCGCTGGGGACAGCGGCGGCTACCTAGAACGGCGGCTACCCCGGAGGCGGCTACATGTCAGCGCGAAATGGAATTTCGCGGGGAGCAGGGGAACTCCTCCGAACTGATCCATCGACAAGCTCAGGATGACAAATATCAGCGCGAAATGGAATTTCGCGAGAAGCAGGGGGCGTTCCCAAGTTGCGCTTGGAAACGAGATAGCTCCGTCTTCCGCGCGAAATCTCGGTGGAGGATTGCCAATTCCGCGTAAAAGCGGTTACATTCCCCATGGCCAGCCTCAAGCAAACCACGGTGCGCGCACCCGCCACCGTCCACGGTTCCGCCCTCCATACCGGGGCCGGCGTCACGCTCACCGTCAAACCAGCGGCGGCGAACACCGGCTACATTTTCAAGCGCATCGACCTGCCCGACGAGCCGACGGTCGGCGCGCATATCGACAACGTCAAGACGGTCGAGCGCGCGACAACCCTCGGCGAGGGGAGCGTCAAGGTTCACACCGTCGAGCATCTCCTCTCGGCGTTGCGCGGCTGCGGCATCGACAACGCGCTCATCGAGATCAACGCCAATGAGCCGCCCATCGGCGACGGCAGCGGCCGGCAATTCGTGGAGATGCTCGAAAAGGCGGGCAGGCAGGAACTCGACGCGACCGTGGCCGAGTACGAGCTGCCTGAGCCGGTGCGGGTGACCAGCCGCGACGGCGGCTACGTCATCGCCTGGCCGTCGGACCGCTTCGAGGTGAGCTGCACCAACGCCAACCACCTCGGCAAACACACGCAATTTCGCGCCTGGAATCCCGAAACGGGCAACTACGTGAAGGATATCGCGCAGGCCCGCACCTTCGTTTTCTACGAGGAAGTGCAGCCGCTGATGGAGAAGGGGCTCATCAAGGGCGGCAGCCTGGAGAACGCCGTGGTGATCCGGGGCGACGCGATCTTGTCCCGCGAACCGCTCCGCTACGAGGACGAGTTTGTCCGCCACAAGATTCTCGACATCATCGGCGATTTGAGTCTGTTCCCCGTGCGGTTGAAGGCCCACATCTACGCCGTCAAACCGAGCCACGCGCTCAACATCGAACTGGCGCGGGAAATTTACAAGCACTACAAGCAGCGGCAGGCGCAGCGGCTGCCGTTCGAGAACCTGCCCATTGGCGAAGGCGGCATGGACGCGCAGGACATCATGAAGGTTCTGCCCCACCGCTTCCCGTTCCTGCTCGTCGACCGGATTCTCGGCTTCGAAGGCACGACCAAGATCGTCGGCCAAAAAGCGGTGACCCTGAACGAACCGTTTTTCCCCGGCCATTTTCCGGGACACCCCGTCATGCCCGGCGTCTTGCAGGTCGAGGCGATGGCGCAGGTCGCCAGCATCCTCATGAATCGCACCATCGGCGTGGCCGGGAAAATCGGCTACTTCATGAGCGCCGACAAGGTGAAGTGGCGCAAGCCGGTGCTGCCGGGCGACACGCTCATCATCGAAGTCGAGCTGACCAAGTCCCGCGGAAAAATCGCCCGCGCCTTCGGCGTCTGCCGCGTGAAGAACGAAATCGTTTCCGAAGCCGAGCTGATGTTCGGTTTGATCGATACGTGAGGGGGAAATAACCAAATTACCAAATTTAGCCAAATTTCTAAATTTTTGGGATGGCTCGAATTGCGAAGGTAAACGCAAAAGAAAATAAACTCCGTGCCTGCAGCCCAGACCCTTCAGAATTTGGTAATTTGGTAGAATTTGGGAATTTGGTTATGCTTCCCCTTTCCCCCGCCATGACCGAAACGCATCTTCATCCCACCGCCATTGTCGATCCCAAGGCGCGGCTTGGTACGGGCGTCCAAATCGGCCCTTACGCCATCATCGGCGCCGGCGTCGAACTCGGCGACGGCTGCCGCGTCGGGCATCACGCGACCATCGATGGCCCGAGCAAGATCGGTTTCCGCAATGAATTTTTCCCCTACGCCGCCATCGGTTTCAAAACGCAGGACTTGAAGTACAAGGGCGAACCGACGCATCTCGAAATCGGCGAGGGGAACACCTTCCGCGAATTTTCCACGGTCCATCGCGGCACCGGCGTCGGCGAAAAGACGATCATCGGCGACGGCAATCTTTTTCTCGCCTACTCGCACGTCGCGCACAACTGCGTCGTCGGCAACCGGACGATTTTTTCCAACAACGCCACGCTGGCGGGACACGTCACGGTGGGCGATCATGCGGTCATCAGCGGCCTGAGCGCCGTGCACCAGTTCTGCCGCATCGGGGCGCACGCGATCATCGGCGGCTGCGCCAAGATCGTGCAGGACGTGCCGCCTTTCCTCATCGCCGACGGCAACCCTGCCCAGCTTCGCGGCGTGAACAGCGTCGGCCTGGAACGGCGCGGCTTTACCGAGGCCGACATCAAGGCGCTTCGCCGCGCCTACCGCATCCTCGCCGACAAGACGCTTAATTTCTCCCAGGCCGTCGAAAAGATCGAAGCCTCCGAGGACGCGGCGAACACGCACGTCAAAACCCTCGTGCAGTTTCTCAAAACCACCGAACGCGGCGTCATCCGCCCCGAGCCGCTGGCGGGGGGGTAGGGACGCGAGTCCCCTCGCGTCCGTCGAAGGAATGGGACGGCAAGGGACTGCCGTCCCTACCCTACGTCCACCGATCCAGCCGCGAGTCGAGGGTGAAGACCTGCCCGGAGACATGATCGAGCCGGGCGAGGAACGCGATGAAGCGCGCGGCGTTTTCGACCGTGTTGAAGCGGCCCAGCGCGTGTTCCGCGCGCACCTCGTCGCGGCGCTCGGCGGAAAGCCCCGCCGTCATGCGCGTCTCGAGGAAGCCGGGCAGCACGACGTTGCAGCGGATGTTGCGCGCGCCGTACTCCTTCGCGAGGCTCTGCGCGAGGCCGGCGAGACCCGCCTTGGCCGCCGCGTAGGCGCTCTGGCCCCTCGTGCCGTGGCGCGCCGCCCGCGAGCCGATGAGCACGATATGGCCGCTCCTTTGGCGCACCATGAATTTCAGTGCCGCGCGCGAGCAGAGATAAGCCCCGCGCAGGTTCACGTTCACGACCTCGTTGAAATCGTCCGGGGCCATGCCCGTCACGACGCCGTCCCGCGTCGCTCCGGCATTGGCGATGAGCACGTCGAGGCGTTCGAGCCGCGAAAAATAGGCTTCGATTCGCGCTTCGTCGCGCACATCCATTTCGTTGCGTCCCGGCGCGTGCACGTGATCGAGCGGAAACGCCTTTCGCAGCGCGCGGGCGAGGCCGCCTTCTCCGCCGGAAATCAGGATATGGAGAGGGGCGTCTTCAGACACGCGGGCAGGTTAACCTGACAGGATCGGTTCGGACAATGCCTCAGCGGGCCCGTGTGTGGCCATCGGCGTAGAGCGCATTCATTTTGCCGTGATGGATCGGCAGGAAATCGGTGCAGATGCGCAGGCGGGTCGGGTTGATGGCGATGTTGATGGAGCCCAGCGCGAGGACGGTCACCGGGTCGGTGCCATCGTCAAGCACCGGATTCCATTCATAGCTCGATCCGTAAAGGGCAAAGCTGCTGGAGAGCCCCCTTGCCATATCGGTCGGGCACTGGACGGTGTTGGTGCTCACGTTGTAGGCTTGAAGCACGCCCACAATCCCCGGCACCGTGGTGGGATAAGGCAGCGGGGGGGCGGTCTGGTTGATCTCCGGCAAGACGTCATTGTTATCCGTGGCCCACGACAGGACGGCGATGCCGATGCCATGGAGGTTCGTGGAGCAGTTCACGCTTTGCGCTTTGAGGATGCCGTATTGCATATTGGGCATCGCCAGTCCCAGCATGAGCGCGATGATGGTTATCACCACGAGAAGTTCGACAATGGTAAAAGCCGGCCGGCGGCGGCGTCGCTGAAAGAAAGAGAGTTTCATTTTTGAACCCTGGCCGCCTCACGGGCCGCGACTATTCGCTTATAGACCAGGGCCCGTTTTGCCGGAGACAACCGCGACAGTCTTTCGCCGTAGATCATCCTTTCCATCATGTGCTGGAACATCTTTTGCCGCCGCTGGTCAGGAGGAACGGACTGCAAATCCTTGCGAAATTGGATTTCCTTGTTGAGTTGATCGAGGGCGTCGGGGCGCTCGTCCGGGGGAAGGCCGTTGACGGCATTGCGCATCCGGTCCGCCCAGGCGTTGTCGCCACCGAAGTCCCCGCGAGTGCCGCCGCGGCCGCCGCCTCGTCCGGCCCGGAGAACGAGGGCCTGGACCACGGCGCCGTGGGAAGCGCTCACAAAATTTTTCACCGCCCGGATGATGGAGGAATCTGGCGCGGGCGCGCTCGAAATTTTCGGAGCCCACGAACCCGGCGCCATGATCCAGATGTTCGCCGATTGCGCGAAGGCTTGCAGATAAGTCTGCACCGTCGGCGTGACGGAGGCGGGCGGGTCCGCCGCACTGCTTCCTGCCGGGGTCGGCGGCGCGGCGTTTGCCTGCGCGTCAACCGGGGTCGCGGGCGGAGCCTGTGCCGGGCTGGCCGACGGATCGACCGGCTTCACTCCGGGCCACGATTGCAACCGGGGATCGGCGGCGATCTCCATGCTCTCGGTGGCGATCAGTTGCATCTGCGTGCCATAGGTGTAGACCTTGGTGTCGTCATCCGGATCGCCCGATTCGAACTCGCGAATCTCCTGTTTCACCTGGGCGGACGTAGGCGCCACAAAAAAGGCGAGGTTCCACTGCGCAGAGCGGCCGCCAAAGCCGCCGCCTCTTCCGCCCGGAGGCCCGCCCGGCGCTCCGGAACCTCCTCCACCGGCTCCACCAAGAGAGCCGCCGCCCGGTGGAGTTCCGGCAAAGCCTCCCGGCTGATCACCGGGACGAGGGGGCCGGGGAGGTGCGCCATCGCCGCCGTCCGGGCTGGGGGGAGGAACGTCAACATTCGCGGCCAGCGATTCCATCGCTTCGGCGAGCGGCACGTGGTCCACGTACATCGTCACCTTCGAATCCGGCGGCAGGTTTGTGTAGATCTTGACCCATCCCTGCCATTCGATGCTGCGGATGACCTTGCTCAAGGGCGCATCATTGACCTTAACCGTGACGAGGCCCCAATTCGTATAGAAGTAGTAGACGATATTGGCGAGGACCAGAAGGACGATGATTCGTTTCCACGTGGTGTAGCTGATGCCGAACATAGTTCTTTAGACCCCGAAGAGCCGGGGATGGCCTCGCCTAATTACCGGATTGCAAAATTGTAATGTTCAAGCGATCCGTAGCCGCCGCCGTAAGGCGGTGACCGGCCACGCTTTTGCGAGCGCGGCTACGCCAGCAGCTTCTGGTGAATGCCGCCAAAACCGCCGTTGCTGAAGACGACCACCACGTCGCCCGGTTTGAGAAGAGGGTTGAGTTTGGCCACGATGGCCGTCGCGTCCGGTTCGTAATAGGCCGGGACGCCCGCCGCGTTGATGTCCGCCACGACCTGCTCCGGGTTCAGCCGCTCGTGGGCCGGGATTTGCTCCAGCGCGGCGACTTGCGCCACGAAAACGCCGTCGGCCAGCGCGAGCGCCGAAGGCAAATCCTTTTGGAAGACCGAGCGCCGGGTCGTGTTGCTGCGCGGCTCGAAGAGCGCCCAGAGCCGCCGGTGCGGGAAGCGGTGCCGCAGGCCCTGCAAGGTCTCGCGCATCGCCGTGGGATGATGCCCGAAGTCGTCGATGATCGTCACGCCCCGCACCTCGCCGCGGACTTCCTGGCGCCGTTTCACCCCGCGAAACTCCGCGACGGCCCGGACGATTTCCGGCAGCGGAATCTGGTAAAAATGGGCGGCGGCGATGGCCATGGCGGCGTTGCGTACGTTGAACGTGCCCGACATCGCCAGCGTGAATTCGGTCTGCAACAGCCGGAAAACCTGGGCGTCGCCCTGGACGCGCACGTCCTGAATCCGCACCGCGGCGTTCTCCGAAAAGCCGACCTCGAGGATCGGCGCGAGGCTCTCCTTCACCACCGCGAGCGCGTTGGCATCGTCGGCGTTCACCAGCACCATGCCATTGCGCGGGACGATCCGGATCAGGTGCGTGAACGATTTCCGGATCGCCGCCAGGTTGTCGAAAATATCGGCGTGATCGAACTCGATATTGTTGATGATGACCAGCTCGGGCAGGTAATGGACGAACTTGCTCCGCTTGTCGAAAAAGGCCGTGTCGTATTCGTCGCCCTCGAGAATCCAGTAAGGCCCCTCCTGCCGGGTGCAGCCTTGCGGCAGGTTTTGCGGCAGCCCGCCGATCAGGTAGGAAGGCTTGCGTCCCGCGCGCTCGAAAATCCATGCCAGGAGCGACGTCGTGGTGGTTTTGCCGTGCGTCCCGGTGACCACCAGGTTGTGGGTCTTGCGCAGGAAATAAGTCTTCAGCGTCTCGGGCAGCGAGAGGTAATACCGCTTCGCTTCCAGCGCCGCCTCCAGTTCCGGATTGCCCCGCTTGATCGTGTTGCCCACCACGAGGATCACGTCTCCGGCGGGCAGGTTCTCCGGGCGGTAGCCCGACTGGATGGCGATTCCCTTTTCCGCGAGGAACGTCGACATCGGCGGGTAGACGCTCTCGTCGGAGCCGGTGACGGTGTAGCCTTGGTCGCGCAGCATCGCGGCCACCGCGCCCATCGCGGATCCGCAAATGCCCATGAAATGAAAGGCGCGCGGAGGCGCTTGAACGGAGGAAAAAGAGGAAGACATAAATTGGCCAGAGGCTGTCCGAAAAGTCGAAGCGGGTCACGCCGAATCAATTTTCGACTTCGAACTTGTTCACGTAAAAGGCGCGGTGGGGAATCGACTGGGTCCTCCATTATCCGGCTATTGATGCCAAAACGGAACTCTGCAAGGATCGAAATCCGCGGCATCACTCCCCCCATGAGACTTCCAGCCATCATCTTAGCCATCATCGCGCTGGGGCTTGGCTTTGCCGCGGGGAGCTATTTCAATCCGGGCGCGATTCTTTCGCCGACACCGGCGAAGCCCGCCGAATCCCCTTCCGCGCCCCGTGGCAGTGCTTCCTTCGGCGGGTCCGCGCAGGAGACATCGTCCCAGCCGGCGGTCAAGGCGCCCACTTTGTCCGCCCTCCTGCACGGCTCCGATTCCGGTAGTTTCATGCAATCCTATCGCCACATGAAGGACGTTATGGCCTACGCCGACAGCCTCAGCCCGGGCGAGATTCCGGACGCGTTGCACAAGCTTGAAGCGATGCCCAACTCCCGCAAGAAGCTTACCATCGTTTATATGCTGACCATGCGATTCGCGGAGACCGATCCCCAGGGCGCTTTGGCGTGGTCGCAAAAAAAGGGTGGCGATCAATTTTCGTATTATATGAAACAGCAGGCGGCTGACCTGGCCTACGGCGCGATGGCCGAGAGCGATCCGGCCAACGCCCTCAGCCAGGCGCGGCAATTGCCTCCCGGTCCAAAACGCGATCAGGCCGTGGCGGCTGTCGCGAGCAAAATGGCCGAGACGGACCCCGCCGGGGCGCTGAAGTTGATCCAAGACATTCCGAACGGGGGAGGCGGCATGTTCAACAACGGCGGCGTGTATGGAATCTTCTCCACCTGGGCGGAAAAAGATCCCGTCCAGGCGACGCAGGCGCTGCTTCAACTACCCAACCCGCAACGGCGCATGACCGCTGTGAACGGAATCGCCGGCAGCATGGCCGAGAAAGACCCGCAGGCGGCGGTCGCCTGGTTGAACCAACTGCCCGCGGGCCAACTGCGCGACGCCGCTCAGGAGCGAGTGGCGTCCGCCTGGGCGGAGAGCGATCCCCAAGCCGCCCTGGCCTGGACACAAGGTCTGCCGCCGTCTCCCGCGAAGAACTCCGCCCTGCAAAGCATCGCGTCGACCCTGGGGAGATCGGACCCCCAGGCCGGTTTGGCGCTGGTAAAAAGTCTTCCTTCCACGTCGGCGAAAAACAACGTGCAGCAGCAAATCATCTCGATCTGGGCGCAGGATGATCCGAAGGCGGCGGGCGATTATGTCGGCGCTCTTCCGAACAACGCGCAGAAAAGCAACCTGCTGCGCAACCTCGTCAACCAACTGTCGCGAACGGACACGCAAGCCGCCCTCGCCCTGGCCCAGACGATGCCCGCGTCGGAGGAAAAGAGCAATGCCATGCGGGAGGTCATCGGGACTTGGTCCCAGGACGACGCCCGGGGCGCCGAGGCCTACGTCGAGTCCCTTCCGGAGGGAAAGCTCAAAAGCGAGGCGATGGGCAACATCATTTCCAGCATGGCGAACTCGGACGTCAACGGCGCTTTGGCGATGATCAATAAATTGGCGCCGGGCAAGGCGCGGGACGAAGCCCAGCAGTCGATCGCCTCGCAATGGAGCCGGAACGATCCCCAGGCGGCCATGGCTTACGGAGAGGCGCTGCCCAGCGGCCAGGCGCGCGCGAATTTCATGCAGGCCGTCGCCTCGCAAATGTTCGAGCAGGACCCCGCCGCGGCGGCGGACATGCTGAGAAAGCTCCCCGACGATGACGCCAAGAACCAGATTATTTCCAATGTCGGGGGTAATTGGGCGGCGAACGATATCAACTCCGCCGCGGCCTACGCCGCCTCGATGCCGTCGGGTCCGGGCCAGAACAGTCTCGTCAACGCAGTGGCCAATCAGATGGCCAACGATGATCCGGCCAAGGCCCTGAGTTGGGCCGGTCAGCTTCAGGACAGCCCCGGCAAGAGCCAGGCCGTGAGCAGTGTGGTTTCCAAATGGGCCGCGACCGATCCCGCCGCCGCCGCGCACTATCTTCAATCGATGCCGGACGGATCGGCGCGGCAGGGCGCCATCGCCTCGGTTGCGGATAAGTGGGCGAACAGCGATCCGTCCGCCGCGGCGCGATGGGTGGCCGATTTTCCCAACAGCCCGCAGAAGGACGCGGCTTATATGACCATTGCCGGCAAGTGGGCCGGCTCCGATCCGGTTCAGGCCTCGGCCTGGCTGACGCAACTGCCCCCGGGAAGTTCGCGCGACGCGGCGGTCAGGACGTTCAGCAACAAAGTCGTTGGCACCGATCCCGACGGGGCCGACCAGTGGGCCGAATCGATCAGTGATCCGCAAACCCGACAGGCCCAGGTCACCACTATTTTGCAAAAATGGATGCAAACGGACCCGGCCAGCGCCTCGGCCGCCGTGCAGAAGTCTTCTCTGCCTGCGGAGGTGAAAAACCAACTCATGCAGCCGAAGCAGTGAGAGAGGCCGTTTTTTGAACAAAGAATCCCGCCGCAAGAGTTTCGGGGCTTTCATGGTAGCCGTCGCACTCCGTGCGACGGACCGCCGCTAGGGACAGCGGCGGCTACCACGGAAGTCTCCAGCACTTCGGGAGATGCCCAGCAGAGGGCCAGCAGGACGAGAAAAAACAGGCGGATGGAAGCGATCTGAAGCGGAAAATCGATCAGGGCCTGGGCGAGGGCCCCGCAGACGCCCAGAATGGCGGCCAGAACCAGATGCCGCTCTGTTTTGCTGGTGAACATCTCGCGTCGCGAATAGCTCCTGATCGCCCGGTAAAGGCCGCCTGCGACCAAAAGAGTCCACCAAAGCGTGCCCAACCAGCCCCATTCGAGGACGGTCTGGAGGTAATCTTCATGCGCGTAGTCATGCACGGCGCCATCACCCACGTTGCGGAGACGACTCATCTGGTACGGGAACGCTATTTTGAACAGGCCGGGACCGAGGCCAAGGCAACCGGCTTCCGGCAGGGCATTCACGTATTGTTGATAAGCCTCCAATCTTCCATTGAAGGAACCGGAAACTTCGGGAGCGTCGGTCATGCGCTGGAACGCGGCTTCCTTGACCAATTGGGAAGAGACAATCAGCCCGCCCGCGATGAGCAGCAGGAAGCCGGCGCCGAGAAGCAGCAGGGTCGTTCGCTTCAAGCGCATCAGCCGGGTCGAAAACGGCCAGGGCAGGATCAACAGTCCGATGACCAACGCGGCCTTGGAGGCATTGAGAAAGAGCGCGCCCGCGCAAGCCAGGGAGCAGAGCGTCCACACGATTCTCTTGGCGGGGGCGGCGACCGGGGTGTAGGCGCGACGGGTGAAGACGAGAATGAGAGGCCACGCCAGGTTCAGGAAAGCGCCCGCATTCCCATGGTAGCGGTAGAAGGCAAAATCGTTCCAATCCATGTTTCCCGGTGTCCAAAAAAAGCGCATGAGCGGTTCTCCGGCGAGCTTCAGGACAATCCCGATCACGCTGATGAGGACCCCGGAAATGGCCGCGGCCAGGAGAAGGAACCTGCGCAGATTCGCGTCGCCGAAGAGTTCGCAAAGCACGAGGAAAGAGCCCAGCAACAAGCTCGTGACCGTCATCGAATCGAAGGACAGGCGGCGGACATTTTCCAAAGCCGCATCCCCCACCGCCCCGTTCGCGGATGCCAGGGAAGGAAAGACCGGATTCCAGGTCAGCCACCAGCCTTGAAGCAGAATGGCCGTTACGCAGACCACCGCCAACCCGGGGATGGCGGGCCGGTGTCGAGCGGCCACGAAACTGATCATGCCGGACGCAATGGAGGCGGTGAGCAGGCCGAAGAGCGCGGGCAACATGTCGGGACGCGTGCAGCCGTAGGCCAGCGGCGCATAGAACAACGCGGCTGCCAGAAAGAAGGCGCTGATCCCCGCGATTCGAGAAGAGATAGTCACGGGGTGTAAAATGGCGGGACGCTTCCTGGAGGCGCAGCCTCGTGGTTCACAGAGGCAAGATAACCACACTTCCACAAACGCCAGCAAGCGGAACCGGTCTCTCGGACGGCGGGCGCCGCTCGGGAACTGCCGCGCGCGGCCCGTTTCGGCGTGACCCGCGCCGGCTTTTCAGACAGCCTCGTTGAGTTATCCCCGGATAAAGTTTTGAAAATCCTTTTCGTTTGCAGTTGCCTCGAGCCCGGCGTGGACGGCGTGGGTGATTATACCCGGAGACTTGCCGCGGAACTCAACGCGCGGGGGCATCGTTGTCATCTGCTGGCACTCGCGGATCCCCACGTCCAGAAAGCCACGGCTGTTGATTTTGGAGACGCGAACGGCGGCCTTCCGGGGCTTCGTCTCGCGGCAGCCGATTCGTGGACGCAACGGCTCCGTCAGGCGAAAACTTTCCGCGAGTGTGTCGCGCCCGACTGGGTCAGCTGGCAGATCGTTCTTTATGGATTTGATCCCCGGGGGCTGTGTTTTGGCTTGGGCGGGCGATGCCGGGAAATCTCCGGGGAATGCAGGAACCAGATCATGTTCCACGAAATCTGGATCGGCGAGGCGGAGCAATCACCGCTGAAAAATAAGATCATCGGGAAATTGCAGAGGCTTATTATCAGGGACCTCCTGCAAAAGCTCCGACCGCCTGTCGTCCACACGCACACGCCTCTTTATCAGCGCCTTTTGGGCGGGCTTGGATGCCGGGCCGCGATCCTGCCGCTTTTTGGAAATATTCCCTTAACGGCTCGTCCCCGTTTCGACTGGCTGAAGGAAAAATGGCCCGAAGGCTCGTCTCAACTCAACCTGGCGGATCGGAATTCGTGGTGGGTTTTTGTCCTGTTCGGCAGCATCCACCCGGAGTGGGATGCCGATGATTTCCTGCGACGGGCGTCGGCGGCCGCTCGACGGGCCGGGAAAAAATGCGCCCTCATTTCGATCGGCCGGCCGGGGGCGGACGGCGAGCGCGCGCTGCGGGGACTTCAGAAGCGCGAGGAGGATTCCTGGCGGTTCCTCAATCTCGGACCGCAACCCGAGGAGGATATTTCCCAATGTTTGCTCACGGCGGATTTTGGCGTGTCGGCCGTCCCGCCGGAGTTCTTGTTCAAGAGCGGGACGGCCGCCGCCATGATCGAACATGGCCTGCCACTCATCGCCACCCGCCCCGCGTCCCGCTATCCCCATTGTCCGCCGGAGACGCTGTCGGCCGGCATGAGGAATGTTGTGACGGATTTCGATTTGGAGGCTTTAAAAAAGTCAAAGGCGGGCAGCCTGCTTCCGGCGGTGGCCGGGCAGTTTATCGGGGATTTGGAACAAGCCGTTTTTTCGCCGCTTCATCCATGAAAATTCTGCTGACCTCGCTGTTTTTCGCTCCGTCCATCGGCGGAATCGAGACGGTCTCCCTGTTGCTCGCCCGGGAGTTCGCGGCGGCGGGGCATTCGGTGAAAGTGGCGACGATGACGCCGGGGGAGGGCGGCGCGTCTCATGGTTTTGAAGTGTTGCGGAAACCCTCCTTTGCCCAGCTCATGCAAGCGGCGCGCTGGTGCGACGTTTATTTTCAAAACAACATCAGTCTGCCGCTCGCGGCGCCGCTCCTGATCGTGCGCCGGCCCTGGTTCATCTGCCATCAGACATGGATTCCCGGGCCCAAAGGCTTTTCCGGACTCAATCGCGGATTGAAACTGTTCCTGCTCCGCTTCGCGCGCTCCATCTCGATCAGCCGGGCGATTGCGGACGCGCTCCCGGTGACATCGCGGCTGATTCCGAATCCTTACGATGCGACCCTTTTCCATGCTCGCGAGACTGTCGCGCGTTCGGAAGATCTGGTCGCCCTCGGCCGTTTGGTTTCCGACAAGGGCTTCGATCTTCTCGTCGAAGCGCTGGCCCTCCTCGCGAAAGAGGGCTGCAAGCCGAAGTTGACAATCATCGGGGAAGGGCCCGAAAAACCGGCGCTCATTCAACTGGCCGGGGAGTTGGGCGTGGCCGAGCAAATCACTTTCCTCGGAGCGAAGACCGGAACCGAGCTGGCGGAGGAGCTTAATCGTCATCGCATCGTCGTGATCCCCTCGCGCTGGAAAGAGCCATTCGGGATCGTCGCCCTCGAGGCGATCGCCTGCGGATGTGTCGCGGTCGGATCGCGGGAGGGCGGTTTGTCCGATGCGATAGGCCCCTGCGGCCTGACCTTCCCGAACGGCGACGCCCCGGCCCTCGCCCAAGCGCTGTCCCGGTTCTTGAAAACACCCGCGTTGCTGCTTCAATACCGCGAGCACGCGGAAGAACACCTTCGCGAACACCACCCGTCCGTTGTCGCAAACCATTATTTGAAAATGTTCGAGAATGCGTGAATCCGTCACGGTTGACCTGGTCCACCCCACCGGCAACCAGAATGTTCGCCAGGTGCTCCGGGCGCTGGATGAGAGGGGAATGCTCGGCGCTTTTCATACGACGCTCGGTTTCCCGGCATCGACCTGGACGCGATTTTTCCCCAATCCGATTCGCGCCGAATGCGAGCGCCGAACCTATCCGCTTTCCCCGGATCAACTGCGAACGCGCCCCGGCCGGGAGTTCGTGCGCCTTGCCGCGCGGAAGCTGCGGTGGCCTTACGTGAGCAGGCATGAAGAAGGATGGGCCAGCATCGACCAAATCTGCCAGGAGCTCGATCGCACCGTTGCCAGCCGCATCCAACGAGGCGGCTCGAGGCAAGATGTGGCCGGCATTTACGGTTATGAGGACTGCTGTCTGGAAACCTTTCGCGCCGCCAAAGGCCGGGGCCTCAAATGCTTTTACGACTTGCCCATCGCCTACTGGGAAACCGTCAGGAAGCTGCTTGAAGAGGAAAAGCAGCGGCTTCCGGAGTGGGAACCGACGCTCGTCGGCACGCGCGATTCCCCGGCGAAACTTGAACGGAAGACCGGGGAATTGGCCCTGGCCGACAGGGTGATCTGCCCCAGTCTTTTCGTGCTTCGGTCGCTGCCCCCCGCGGTGCGCCGGGACAAGCCCTGCCTTGTCGCGGAGTTTGGGTCCCCACCCGTGAACCCGGACGCCGCGCGCCGTCCCTCTCAGGGTTCGGGCAGGCTTCGCGTCTTGTTCGCCGGCTCCCTGACCCAGCGAAAGGGCCTGGCCGATGTTTTTGCTGCCATGAAATTATTGAAGAGGCATGATGTTGAATTGATCGTCATGGGCAGCCCAATCGCGCCCATGGAATTTTATCGAAACCAATATCGAGATTTTACGTATTTGAGCACCCGGCCTCACCGCGAAGTCCTCAAGCTGATGCAAAGCTGCGACGTCCTCGTTTTGCCTTCCCTTGCCGAGGGTCGCGCCCTTGTCCAGCAAGAGGCTCTGGCCAACGGCCTGCCCCTGATCATCACGGAAAATACCGGCGGAGAGGACCTGATTGTTTCGGGTGAAACCGGATTTCTGGTGCCCATACGCAGCCCGGATAAAATCGCGGAAAAAATTTCCTGGCTGGCGGATCATCGGGAATCCCTTCCGGACATGCGCCTCGCGGCGATTAAAAAAGCGGACGAGTATCCCTGGCAACGCTACACCGGCCGAATCCTCTCCGCCCTCTCCGCTTCGCTCGCCGAGATCCGAAACCCGGAGGGTGGCACGCATGAATAGGCTGCGCACTCTCGTCTGGAGTTACCTGGTGCTTCTCGTCTTCGAGGGCGCCTTGCGGAAATGGACTCTTCCACCGTTTGACGCGACCTTCTTGCTCATCCGCGATCCGGTGGTCGTGTGGATCTACTTCGAGGCGTGGAAAAATCGACTTTCATTCAACAACGCTTTCTCCGCCGCAAACCTGGTGCTGGCGGCGGCGACCACCGTCCTCTCGTCGATTTTTGGATGGGGAAACGTGTTGATTACCCTTTATGGCCTGAGGACGGACTATCTTCAGATCCCGCTCATTTTCCTGATGCCACAAATTCTTAACCGCGATGATGTCATCGCCATGGGCCGGTTTCTATTATACGTGTCCATTCCCATCGCCGCCCTGGTGGTCATTCAATTCCGTTCCCCGCCCGACAGTTGGCTGAACAAGGGAGCGATGCCGACTCATTATGGCACGGTGCGCCCTTCGGGCCCCTTTAGTTTTATCGCCGGGTTGGTCGCCTTCGCCTCCCTGGTTTCCGCCTTTCTATTTTATGGGTACACTCAGGCGCGCACGTATAAAATCGGGCTCTTGGTCCCGGCAACGCTCGCCCTTCTGATCGCTTTGGTCTGTTCCGGCAGCCGCAGTTACCTGGCTTCCATCTGCATTGTGGCCGTTGTTGCGATTCTGTGTGTCGTAGCCCGGGGCAAGGGAGGGAAGGGAATAATCGCCGCCGCCGCGTTGATGGCCCTCCTCTTCCCCTTGCTGTCGACCCTGTCTGTCTTTCAGGAAGGCGCGGGGCAACTCGAGCAGCGCTTTGAGGATGCGGCCCTAAATGGAGAAGACACGCAGGGATTCCTGGTCCGCTTCGCGAATTCGATGCTGGACCCGCTTGTTGACCTGGATGAGGCGCCCCTCTTCGGGAACGGCCTGGGCCTCGGAACCAATGCGGCGTCGGAAATGCTCCTGGGCAATCGCGAATTCATCGGTGACGAAAATGAATGGGGGCGTCTCATTTTTGAGTGCGGCCCGATCTTCGGCATCCTTCTCTGCCTTTTTCGAATCGCTCTCACCGCTGCCATCGCCAAGAGCGCCTTCGATGCTTTTCGGCGCGACAACATTCTCCCCGCGCTCATTTTTTCATCCTGCGGGTTGCTGATTCTCAACGGCCAATGGGGTGTTCCCATCACGCTCGGCTTCGCCATTTCAGGGGCGGGCCTCACGCTCGCGGCGTGCGTCGAACCTCATGAGAAGGAAGAGGAACATGATCACGAGGAGCGCCACGATCATGCCGGGGGCGAACCATGAAAACGTTGCCGGCGTCAGATCAGCCCGTTGTCGTCCTGATCGGAAATTATCCTCTTGATCGGCAGGAAAGCATGCACCGCTTCAGGGATTTGATTCAGACCCGGTTGGAATCCCGCGGGTTTCCCACGGAGCTGATTTTCCCGCGGGGCCGCCTGGGTCGCATCCTGCGAAAAGGAGTTTGGGCCAAGTGGCTTGGATATATCGACAAATACATCCTTTTCCCACCCGGCCTGGCGATGCGGCTGTCCCGGATCAAACGAAAATTCCCGGATCGCAAAATCGTGGTTCACATCTGCGACCATTCCAACGCGGTTTATGCGGCTCTCGCCCGGCATTGGTTTCCGGTCCTGGTGACCTGTCACGATCTCATTGCCGTGCGGGGCGCCCTGGGGGAAGACACCTACTGTCCCGTGAGTGGTCCCGGCAAGCATCTCCAGTCGGCGATCCTACGCGGCATCGAGCGCGCCACCTTTGTCGCGTGCGTCTCCCATGCCACCCAGTCCGATCTGATCCGCCTGGGTGGACCGGCCATGGCCGCACGCTCCCAAGTCGTCCCCCAGGCCCTCAACTATCCCTATCGGGCGCTGCCCCGCGAAGAAGCTTTAGGCAGGCTCGCGCGGGCCGGGATCGATCTGGCCTTCCACGGGTTTGTCCTGCATGTCGGCTCGGGTTTGCCGAGAAAAAACCGCGAGGCGTTGCTTTGGTCCGTCGCCCAAATCAAGGATTCATGGTCCGGCCGGATCGTCTTTGCCGGCGATCCGCTTTCATCCGGGGAACAAACCCTGGCGCGGTCCCTGGGCCTGGAAAATCGCGTCCGCGAAATCTCCCGGCCGGATAACGACACTTTGCAGGCGCTCTATGGCGCGGCCCATTGTTTCATCTTCATGTCCCGTTTTGAGGGATTCGGCTGGCCCATCCTGGAGGCCCAGGCATCGGGCTGCCCGGTCATCTGCAGCAACCGCACCTCGGTGCCCGAGGTTGCCGGCGAAGGCGCGCTGATCCACGAGCCGGACGATTACGCCGCGATTGGCGGGGACATTGAGCGTTTGCATGAACCTGCGTTTCGTGAGACCCTGATCGGCTTGGGCTTCAAAAACGCCCGGAATTATTCGAGCGAGCGGATGATGGGCGCGTACGAGGAAATTTATCGTCGAATCTCATGAAGCGCTATATTTCCCTTTTCAGCACGATTCTGCCATGGCCCCTTCGGCGCGCGGTCCTGCGCCGCCTTTTGGGGTATGAGATCGCGGATACGAGCCGGATCGGCTTATCGTGGATCTATCCCAAGAAGCTCATTTTGAAGGAGGGGGCGCGAATCGGCCACTTGACGATCTGCAAGGACATCGACCTTCTCGAGGTCGGGGAGTCGGCCAGCATAGGCAATCTCGATTGGATCACAGGCTACCCTTCGGACGCCCCGGGCCATTTCGAACACCAGTCCGACCGGCGTCCGGAGCTGGTTTTGTCCCGGCACTCCGCGATTACAAACCGCCACTTCATTGATTGCACGGAGCGTGTTCACATCGGGGCATTCGCGTCGGTCGCGGGATTTGCCAGCCAACTGCTGACCCACAGCATCAATCTTGAAAAGAGCCGGCAGGAAGCTTATCCCATTTCCATCGGAGACTATTGTTTCGTCAGCACCAATTGCGTGCTGCTCGGCGGCAGTTCCCTGCCGGCTTATTCTGTCCTCGGCGCCAAGTCCCTCCTCAATCGGGCCTATGCGGAAAGCTATTTTCTTTATGGAGGCGTCCCGGCAAAAGCAATCAAAGCCCTGCCCGAAACCTACCAGTATTTTCAGCGCAAATCGGGCTATGTGATCTGATAGGAGACTTCCGCGAAAGTGATTCGGACAGGGAATCGAAGTCCCGGAGGGACATGTGAAAGTAGCCCGGCGATTCATCGCCGGGTCGGGAGGCGATGAGGAGAGCGTCCCGTCGGGACGCCTGATCGGTCTTTGACGGACGGGTTTCATCCGTCCCGCCGGGACGGGCAAACCCCGTGGCGAGTTCCCGGCGATGAATCGCCGGGCTACTCTCGGTCATTCCTCCGGAATGACGGAACTCCAAGCGAGACTTTCGCCGAAATCTCGAAAGTGAGAGAACCGGCGCGGTTATCGGTCATTCAGCCTCGAGTTTAATTCGGCGCAGCAACATCACGGCATTTACAATTGTTGGCGGAATGGCTGACAGACACGAAAAGATGAGAACGTTCTCGGTTTTGCTGAGATTGAGGCTCAGGAGCAGGATGATCTGGGTGATGATTTCCACGGGAATGGTCAGGATGGCCGGTGGAATCCAGCCCTTGGTCATGTTGAGGCCGAAGACGACCCCCGCCAGCGAACCAAGCCCCGAGGAGAGCATGACAAGCCAGAGAAGATCCGACATGTTGGCATATTTGGAGCCGAGAAGCATGACAAACGGGGCTGGGAAAAGTTTGGCGAACGCGACGACCATCAGCAGCATGAGAATGAAACTGCCGACGATTTGCAAGAACTGGACAAACAAAAGCCGGCGGCCGTTGTTCCTCCCAAACCTCGGTATGACGATCGTGGAGTAGACGGAAGTCAGGATTGTGAAAACGACGCCGAGCCGCCCGGTGGCGCCAATATCCGCCACCTGATGGGTGCTTCCAAAAAAGCTGATCAGCCAAATGCTGACCTGCCCCTGAACGCAGAAATAGATGGTGAGGGGGGCCGTTTTCTTGACCACGGAAATGATGGCGGCCTTATATTCGGGATCCGGAGGAGCGTCCCAATGAATCTGGGGCTTGACGGCCCGGACGAGCAAATAAGTCTCTAGAATGATCGCGCACGTTCCCCCCAGCGTGGCCAGGAAGGCGTTCAGATGAAGGAACGTGGCGAACGCGGCTACCAGGCCTAATCGAAGGAGGCTCGACAGGAGGCCCGCCTTGGCCAGAATTTTGATCTGCTGGCGCAGTTGCAAGACCGCTTTCATCACGGCGTCCGTGAGCTGGAAGGAGACTCCCGTCAGCGTGACCGCCGTCAAGAGCGCGATGGTCAAAATGGGCGCATGATTGCGAAAAAGCATCCACGCCAGGAATGGCCCGAGCAAAAGAAAACTGACCAGCGCGAATTTGCGCCGCAGTTGCAATCCCGTGCTGACCAGCCGGCCCGTCTTCTCGTCGTCTTGCCAGATGCGCCGGCCAATGGCGAAGATGCCGGTGCCGATGCCGTTATCGCTGAGCATCAGGATGACGGGGCCCAGAGTGTTGATGAGGGTGTAATTCGCGTAATCATCTTTCGCCAGCACGCGGATGATGAGAAATCCCGTCGCGATGTTGATGGCCTGGACCCCGACTTGGGACAACAAGTAGCCGGCGACAAGCCAGAACGACTGAATCAGTTTCTGCCAGGCGTCCTCCCATAGGCTCGTGAGAAGCTTGAGCATGAAAAATGAATGCGTAAGCCGCCGGACGCCGGTCAGCGCCATGCCTCGCGAAGCAATTGAGACATAATTGCGTGGAAGATAGGGCAGCCCGTTCGACAAGTAAATCCCGCTTATCGGACGTGCCGGGCAACCCGAAGAGCACGAGGCGATGGCGCCCCATCCGCGCGACGGCTTTCCTTGATAAAGATGCCGATGAAGGCATCCGCATCGCAAATTTACTTTCCCACCTTCCCGTTCATCCGTAGGATCATGCCAATTATGAGTCTACTCAACCTCGTCCATAAAAACGTCATCATCAAATTTGCTGATGCCGCCAAGAACAAGTTCAACCCCGAAGCCTCCTATGTTTTCCGTCTCACCGGCGTTGATGCCATGGGCTTTCTCCACATCCAGGATGTCAAGCCGGGCGGCCTCGCCGGAAAGGAAGCCGCCTCCGAGCCCTATTGGATCAATAAGGACCTCATTCGCGAGATTCACGAACTCGATTTGACGAAGGTGAAGGAGACCCTTCAAGACAAAGACGAGACCGCGAAGCCGCAGACCCATGCCCAGGTCGACCAGACTCGCCGGGAACTGACCCCCAAGCCCAACAATACGAAGCTCCCCAAGCAAAAGACCGCCTTAAAGCAGAAGCCAGTTCTGAACTAGGACTAAATAAGAATTGATGGCTCGCCCGCCAGGGGCGAGCCGTTCTTATGCCCCGTTCCCGGCCCCGTTAAAAATGGATGAGTGCCCTGAGATTGTCCAGAAGTTCGGTCGCGGTAATGGGCTTGTGCCACAAAATGACCGCTCCCAGGTCAAAAACCTCCAGGCTCGTGCCGGGCGCCGCGCCGGTGAGGACAATCAAAGGCAGGCTGGGCCGTGCTTGATGCATTTCTTTGAGCAAGGAATTGCCCGAAACGTGCGGCAGGTCGAGATCGACCAGCACCGCCGCCCATTGGTCGGGATCTTGATTGAACGCAATCAGTCCTGAAAGCCCATCCGCGGCATGAGTGACCGCATAGCCATTCGCTTCCAGCAACTGGGCTATCGAGCCTGCGACTTCGGGGTCATCCTCGATGTGGAGAATATGCTGTTTGGCATCGCGCGGAATGATCTGGGTTTTTAAATGCAAGGGATCCATTCGCGTTTTATTAGCGGATGCAGGGAAGGAACGCAAGACACCTCCCGGCTAGTGTTTTTGGGAGGGCGTCACGATGGATAGAAAATGCCAGTCGTTTGCGAGCAGGCAGTAAAGGGCCAGCAGCAGGTTCGTCACGCCGTGCGCCAGCATGATGTCGCCCAAGCTTTTTGTCCGGACAAACCAAACGCCGTAAAGCAGCCCCACCACGACGCCGAGGGGCCACTCCGGTCCATGCACCGCCGCGAAACAGACGGTCGTGATCCAAAAGG
Organism: uncultured Verrucomicrobiae bacterium; assembly: GCA_963702985.1. Classification (GTDB taxonomy): domain Bacteria; phylum Verrucomicrobiota; class Verrucomicrobiia; order Methylacidiphilales; family UBA1321; genus JABDGH01. The sequence continues at coordinate 1,094,338 of OY969777.1, read as the reverse complement.
AAAATGGTTGATAAGTTCCCAGGGGCACGGACGTGAAATCTTCCTTGATCAGCCATCGCATCAGGAAACCCCGCCAAAATAATTCCTCCATGACCGGCACGCAGAGGGCTATCCCCAGCAGGCGAACGCCAAAGAGCCACCACGCCCAAACGGCCGGATAAAGCTGGAAGGGATTACGGCCGATCAGCGGCGCGTCATAGTGGACCAGGACCGGATCGAGTCCGATCCATAACACCACCCCGGCGACACCCACCCACATGCTCGCCATCGGCGCGGCGGGTCTCAGCGTGGGGAGCGAACGCCAATACCAAGCCAGGACCGCCGCCACCAGGATTATTTTAACGGGGTAGAGCGCATAATGCTGATCCGGAAAATAGCTCTCAACGCTCAGTAAAACCATGAACAGGAAAAAGGGCGCGACAAAAGGCCAGGCCGGAGACTTCATCATTTTGTCCCTCATGATTACGGAACGGGGCTGCGAAGGCGATGCGAACTTATCTTGTCTGGAGGGTCTGGCTCTGTTGGGAATTACCCATCTGTCCGTTCGGCCCCGCCCGATTCGGTAGCCCGGACAATTTATTGTCCGGGTGGCGGAGCGAAGCGAAGCCACAAGAAGCAACCGAAAATTGATATCATCTCCTCGGGCTGCTTCTTGTTCGCGCCAGAGCCGACTGGCGCGAACCCGGACAACGCAGGCGCGCCTGTCGTTGCCGGGCTACTTTGGAGGGTCAACCTCCGGCTTGACCCATTTCAATTTCAATCAGGGTCAGGCCGGAGGCTGACCCTCCAGAAATACCGCCCTCCGCGGGAGTCGCCATCATGGTGGGTTTGAGGTAGGCTTGGAATGTTGCACCCATGACTTTGCTTCCCCATCCCCAGGCGCCCGCCTCCAAGCGCGAACTCTACACGGTCTTCGCCGGTCTGATGCTGGCGCTCACCCTCGCCTCGCTGGATCAAAACATCGTCAGCACCGCGTTGCCGCGCATCGTCAGCGACCTCGGCGGGCTGGCCCATCTTTCCTGGGTCGTCACCGCGTTCATGGTCACTTCGACCATCAGCACGCCCCTCTACGGCAAGCTCAGCGACATGTACGGGCGCAAGCCGCTCTTCTTCGCCGCGATCATCATCTTCCTCATCGGCTCGATCGTCTGCGGCCTGGCTCAAACCATGTTCCAGCTCATTCTTTTTCGCGCCATCCAGGGCCTCGGCGCGGGCGGACTCATCACCCTCGCGCAAACCACCGTGGGCGACCTGATCGTGCCGCGCGAGCGCGGACGTTACCAGGGCCTCTTCGGCGCCGTCTTCGCCACGTGCAGCGTGGCGGGGCCGATCCTCGGCGGCGTCATCACCGACGCGCTTTCCTGGCGCTGGATTTTCTACGTCAACCTGCCCGTCGGCGCCGCGGCGCTTTTTCTCATCGCCATCGGATTGCGGACGCACCGCCGCTCCGTCACCCACCGGATCGATTACGCCGGAGCGGCCTTTCTCACCTGCGCCACCGTCTGTCTGCTCCTGGTGCTCAGTTGGGGCGGATCGGTTTATCCCTGGCTCTCGCCCGTCATCGTCGCGCTTGCCGCCATCGCGTCTCTTTTTTACGGGCTGCTCATCCGGCAGGAACGGCGCGCGCACGAACCCATCCTCCCGCCGCATCTTTTCGCCAACCGCGTCTTTGTCGTCGCCGTCAGCGTCATTGGACTCAATGCCATGGCCCTGATGGGCAGCCTCGTTTTCATGCCGCTTTTTTTCCAGGTTGTTCTCGGCGCCTCCCCCTCCCGCGCGGGCCTGATGATGGCTCCCATGATGGGCGGGGTGATCGTCGCCTCGGTCACCGGCGGGCGGCTCGTTTCGGCTTTCGGCCGCTACAAGATATTTCCCGTCATCGGGCTGATCGTGGGCACGGGGAGCTTCCTCACCCTGGCCTGGTCGGCTTTCACGGGAGCGCCCGTGGCGCTGATCGAAGCGGCGCTGGTCGCCCTGGGCTGCGGACTCGGGCTCGTCATGCCGAACCTCACCGTCGCCATTCAAAACTCGGTCGAGCGGAGTCATCTCGGCGCGGCGACCTCGGCCTCGGCCTTCATCCGCTCGCTCGGCGGCGCGCTCGGCGTGGCCGTGGCCGGCACGGTGGTCGCGATTCGTCTTCGCCACTTTCTTCCGGCGTCCTGGACGCAGACGACAGCCTCGGGAGGCAGCCTCCTCGAACTCGGCGTGCTGCAGATCGCCGGCCTTCCCCCGGCGCAGCACGCCCTTTTGCTCGACGCCTACCGTCACGCCGTCGCCACCACGTTCCTGACCGGCGCGGGAGCGGCGGCGCTCGCCTTCGCCATCGTGCTCTTCCTGCCCGAGCGCCCGCTCCGGGCCGCGCCCGGGACCGAGCCGTTGTCCCCCGAAGAAACTCCGGAAGCCACGACGTATTAGAAGATGTTAAGATATCGCACCAGGTTCATCCTCGGGTGGCCCGGACAACTTGTTGTCCGGGCGCGCGATGCGCGCGGGAGGTCACCGGTTGATTCCGCTCGACAATCGTCGAGAAGCCCCGGAGTCACCTCCTGTGGCCTTCGGCCACCCGGACAACAAGTTGTCCGGGCCACCCGATGGCGGATGATTGATGCCCATATCGTTGGGGAATGGGGTTAGGCCGCCCCGTTGGGGCTAAAAATATCCTCAGCAATTCGCCGCGCCGTGTTTGGAAACTGCCGGATTGAGAAATCCCCAACTTGGCGCATGCTTTAAGGTGTGGACATGGCCGTTTGTCCCTTGAGCCAAGAATGAAACCCCTCCGCCGCGCGCCCGCCCTCAACCTGCCGAATCAGCTCACCGTCCTGCGGCTGGGCATGTGCGGACTGCTGCTCATCTCCCTGTCGTTCGACTGGCGCTACGCGGCGACGACGGCGTTCTTCATCTTCATCCTCGCCAGCCTCACCGATTGGCTCGACGGCGCCATCGCCCGCGCCCGCAACCTGGTCACCGACCTGGGCAAGCTTCTCGATCCCCTAGCCGACAAAATTCTCATCATCGGTGCGCTGGTCGCGCTCGTGGGGCGCCAAGTCGCGCCCATGTGGATGGTCGTCGTCATCATCGCCCGCGAATTCCTCATCACCGGCCTGCGCATCATCGCCGCGCACAAACAGGAAATCCTCGCCGCCGAACGGGTGGGCAAGCACAAGACCGTCTCGCAGATCGTTGCGATCCTCGTATCCCTCGCCTATCTCAGCCTCGGCGAGTTCGGCCTGCGGAACACGCTTTCCGCCCGTTTTCTCGATGCGGCGCAGATGCCGCTTTATTGGTTCGCGCTCATCATCACCGTGGTCTCCGGCGCGTTTTATTTTTGGAAAAACGCCGCGATCGTCAACGCCTCGCTGGAAATGGAGCCCCTTCGCGAAGAAAGCGCCGCCCCCGTCCGCGAAGCCCCCGCGCCCGAGCCGGTTTTCGTTCCCGTCAAGCCGGCCACGCCCGCTTTCAAGGAGTGGGAGGCCATCGTCGAGGCCCTGGGCCACGGCGCGCAAATCATCATCCTGCGCAAGGGCGGCATCGAGGAAGGCCATGCCGGGTTCCAGGCCAGGCATCCGAAATTCTGGCTCTTCCCGACGCACCATCATCAGCAATGGGAAAAGACGAAACCCGAGTTGCGCCGCTATTTCACGCCTTCCCCCTCTTCATCCGAAAAAGGCGGGGAAATCGCGCTTCACTATTTCGCCGAGGTGACCGACGCCATGTATCTCTCCTCGTGGGAGCAGGTGGCCCGGCTCGACGACGTCCATTTCTGGAGCGGGGAACTCGTGCGCGAACGCTTCGACTACCGGGAAAAGCCCGGCATGGAGGCCGGACTCCACCTGCTCGTCGTCCGCGTCTCGCGCATCAATCTCCCGCACAAACTCGCGCCCTCGCCCGAGTATGAAGGCTGCAAGTCGTGGATCGAGGTGCCGGTCGATTGGGAGCACGACATCGCGGCCCACGTCGTCCGCACCGAGGAATTCGCCGCGCGCCGCAGCCGGATCCTTGCCGCCGTCGCGACCGTTTCCGTTTCCTCCGCTTCCGGTCCGCTGCCCAGGGTCGGCCCGGACCTCTCCCCCCGCACCGCATGAGCGCGCTGGTTTTTCTCGCTCCCGGCTTCGAGGACATCGAAGGGATCACCGTCATCGACATCCTGCGCCGCGCCGAAATCGACACGCTCGTCGCGGGTCTCGCGCCAAACCCGATTACCGCCGCGCGCCGCACGAAACATCTCGCCGACGTCCGCCTCGAGGACGTCGATCCCGCGCGCGAATTTGAAATCGTCGTGCTGCCCGGCGGCGCGGAGGGCGCGCAGCGACTGGCCCAAAGCCCGCTCGCGGGGGAGTGGCTCGCCCGCCAGCGCGAACGCGGCCAATGGGTCGCCGCCATCTGCGCCGCGCCCGCCGCCCTGCTCGCCCACGGCTGGTTGCGGCCGGATCAAAAGATCACCGGCCATCCCTCCGTCCATGCACGGTTTCCCGCCGGGCAGATCCAGGACGGCAGGCGGGTCGTCGTCGACGGGAGGCTCATCACCAGCCTCGCCGCCGGCAGCGCGATGGAATTCGCCTTCGAGATCGTCCGCCAGTTGCGCGGCGCCGACGCCGTCAACAAGGTCAACCAGGGCGTCCACGCCGTGGTGTGACCTCGACTTTCCAGATTAACGAGATAGGTTGATGACATGGCCATTCTTGAGAACATCCCGCTTGAGAAAGTGATCTGGGTCGATCCGGAACGCATGAGCGGCATTCCGTGCTTTGCCGGAACCCGTGTGCCCGTTCAGGCCCTGCTGGATCATCTTGAAGGCGGATCAACTTTGGATGATTTTTTCGAGGGTTTTCCCAGCGTCAAACGTGACCAGGCTGTCGCGTTTCTCGAACTGGCCAAGGACCAGCTCGTCCGATGCGCAGTATCCTCCTAGACGAATGCGTCCACGCCGGGATCAAGGAGGCCTTTCCCGGCGACAGCGTGCTGACGGTTTCTGAAGCGGGTTGGAGCGGAATCAAAAATGGCGAATTGTTGGCGTTTATCGCAGGACGTTTCGATGTTTTCCTGACCATTGATCAAAATATCCGGCATCAGCAAAACCTCACCAACCTTCCATTTGCGATCCTGTTTGTCGCGGTGCCAAATAATACCAATTCCAAATTGATTTTGGTCTAAACAATCGGTCATCCTGAGCTTGTCGAAGGATCAGTTCGGAGGGGTTTTACCGAGGCGGAACTGATCCCTCGACAAGCTCGGGATGACGGAAGGGTAAAGAATAAATTTTATTGAGAAATGGTATAACATGATCGATTCCTATCTCCCCCTCTTTGATCTGATGAAGGAGACCGTCCAGAAGCTGCAACCTGGTGAAGTCAGGGTAATCCCGTAAGCTTCACCGCCCCCGCGCCAGCAGCCGCTCCGCCTCATCGAGGGCTTCCTGGCCGCCCTTCACATCTCCCAACTCCTGTTTGACCGCGCCGAGGTTATGCCAGGCGCGCGCGAGGTCGGGGTCCAATTCCACGGCCTGTTCGTAGTGGCGCCGGGCTTGGTCGAGTTCTCCGAGTTGTTGGTGGGCGACGCCCGCATCCAGCCAGATCATGGCCCGCTCCGGCGTGAAGGTGAGCGCCTTTTCGTAGGCGCGGATGGCCTCGGCGTACTCGCCCCGTTCATAGCGGTGGAAGGCCATTTCAGTCCACGCCAGGGAGGGCAACTCCGTTTCCCCCGGCGGCGAGGCGGCTATTTCGCAGGCCTCGATCGCGTCTTTCAAGCGGTTGGTCCGCGCCAGCACCATGGCGAGGTAGTGTCCCGCCAGCGGATAACCGGGGTTGACTTCGAGCACCTTGCGGAAAGCCCGCTCGGCTTCCTCCATGCGGCTTTGCTGAAAATAGATGGTGCCGAGTTTGAAGAAGGGGTCGGGGTAATCGGGTTTGAAATTAAGCGCGCGATGGCAGCAGCGTTCGGCCTCCGCCAATTGGTCCAGGGCGCAAAGGGAGCCGGCCAGGTTGTCCCAGGCCCGCGCGTAATCGGGCTTGATCCCCACCGCGCGGTTGAGCGAATCGACGGAGTTTTGGAATTCTCCCAATTGGAATTGCAGGGCGCCCAGGTTGCACAAGATCTTCGACTGCTCGGGGTCCAGCTCAAGGGCGCGGAGATAACATTGGAGCGCCGGACGAAGCATGCCTTCTTCATGCTGAATCATGCCGCCGTTAAACCAGGCCTGGAGATTTTTCGGATTGAGTTCGCGAGCGCGCTCGTAAGCCGCCATCGCCCGCTTGTTCTCATGGTTATTCTGGAAAGCCAGCCCCAGGTGCGACCAGACCTCGCTGAGCTGCTCCTTGGGAAAGGCCGATCCCCCGTTCATTTTGCGCAGATGGGACTCGGCCTCGCCGAGGTTGCCCGCGTCGATCGATTCGAAAATATCCTCCAGGCGCGCCGGGGCCGGATAAGCGGGCAGCTTCACCGTCGGAGCCCTGTCTTGCGGGGTGAGTTTGGTCATGCACTCGCTGATCTCGTCCATCAGGGAGGTGACCAGCCGGGTGCGTTCCGAGACGTCGTGCCTCGGGGCGTTCTCCAAATTCACGGAGGTGCGGATGGTAATGCCCTGGGCCTCCAGCGTGGCGAGAAAAAGCGTGAGGTGGCTTTCCAGGAACTCGATCCATTGCGAAGGCGCGATGGAGCGCGGCAGCCGCATCGGGCGCGGGGCGGTTTCGCAGATCTCGGTCGCTTGCGCCAGCAGTTGGGACATCTTCTCGTCGAGTTTCTTTTGTATCTCCGGCCAATCCTGATTGATCGTGGAAGTCGTGCTGGCCTTGATCCGCCCGCGGTCCACGGAGAGCCGTCCGGTGCGTTTGATCAGCGCGGCCGCGCTCGGGCGATGGTGGGAAGGGCTCTTGACCCCCATGGATTCCGGCGCGATCACCACGCCCAGACTGGCCGGGTCGGGCGCGTTCTGCGGGGCCGTTGCGCGGTTGAGCGCGTTGAGCCGCTTGAGTCCGTCAACGATCTTTTGTTCGACCGGATCGTCCTCGGGGCCGAGCGCCAGGGCGCGTTCATAAAGGGCCCGGGCCGACTGGGGCAAATCAAAATCTTCCTCCAGAAAAAGGCCGAACCGGTAAAGCAAAGACGGCGTTTGGGGCGCCTTCGCCAGTTTGATGAAGTTCTCCTTCTGCCGCACGCTCAGCGGAATGGAATGGACCGTGGTGGACGGCAGCGGTTCTCTGCTGCCGGTGGCGCGTTGCTTCCGCAGGGCCTCATCGTAAATCTCCTTGGCCTTATAGCGCCGTTGATTCCAGATTTGTTCGATCGCGGCGACGATCACCTGCAAGGTCTGGAGGGTTTCGATCGATTTTTGATCGAAACAAAGAATGAGGAGCTGACGCCAATGCCGCACCTCCGCCGGATCGCGCTCAATCTTGCCGAGGATATCCTCGGCTGCTTGCGTGGTGAAGTTCATAGGGATCCCGGCTAGACGATGGTTTTCTCCAATACGGCGTGGGCAGCAATAGCGCCTAATCGCCGGAAGGGCAAAATCATAGTGATAAGTTTTCGCCCCGCAAGGCTTAAGTAGCATGAATTATCGAATGGCCGGTCAAGCAGGCCCGGTCGCTGCGTCCTTGTCTGGATGGGCTCTAAAAAAAATTCTGCTCAATGCCGGCCAAGCCCGCTAATGTAGGCCTTCATGTCCGATGCCCTCACGCCCATGATGCAGCAGTATCATCGGCTCAAGCGCGAAATTCCGCCCGACGCCCTGCTGCTGTTCCGGCTGGGCGATTTTTACGAGATGTTCTTTGGCGACGCGGAGGAAGGCTCGCGCCTGCTCGACCTCACGCTCACCCAGCGTCAGGGCACGCCGATGTGCGGCATGCCCTACCACGCGGCGGAGGGTTACATCGCCCAGATCCTCAAGGCGGGCCGGCGCGTGGCCATTTGCGACCAGATGGAAGCGCCTCGTCCCGGACAGGTGGTGCGGCGCGAGATCACGCAAATCCTGACGCCGGGAAGCATCCTCGACGCGGGGCAGCTCGATCCGAAGCAAAATAACTTCCTCGCCTCCATCGCTCCCGCGGAGGGCGGATCCGCGGAGGGCGGTATTGTTTATGGCGTGGCCGCGCTTGACCTGACTACGGGTGAGTTTTTCGCGGGCGATTTTCCCACGGCGGAGGCTTTACGGGATGCCCTCGGGCGGCTCAGCCCGGCGGAAGTCGTGGTGGCCCAGGGACACCGCCTCGATCTGGAAACCTCCGTTCTGTCCCATGGCACCAGCGAAAGGCCGGCCTATCTCCTCGTCGAACACGACGCGTGGAGTTTTTCTCCCGATGCGGCCGAGCACACCTTGAGGGACCACTTCAAGACGGCATCGCTTGACGGCTTTGGGCTGGCCGGCGCAAGCGGCAAGGGCGGTTCCGCCACCGGCGCCCTCAGCGCGGCGGGAGGGCTTCTCCATTATCTTGGCCATGAACTGCGACGGTCGCTGGGTCATGTTCACACCCTGCGCCTCTGGCAACGGGAGGACATTCTCATTCTCGACGCGGCCACGCGCCGCAATTTGGAATTGGTCGATCCGTTGCGCCCCGGCGCGGGCCAGACCACGCTCCTCGCGGCGGTGGACCGGACGGTGACCTCGGGCGGCGGCCGGCTTTTGCGGCAATGGCTCCTCGCGCCGCTGCGGGACCTGCCCGGCATCGAGCGCCGCCAAAGCGTGGTCGCGTGGGCCAGGGCGAATCAACCCGAGCGCAACGCTTTGCAGGAGCGCCTGCGCCAGGTGCGCGACGTGGAACGCCTTGTCGCCCGGCTCGTCCAGGGCGGCGGCAATGCTCGCGACCTGATCGCCCTGCGCGTGTCGCTCGAACAACTGCCCGGCCTGCGCGAGGCGCTGGAAAAACATGCCGTCGCCGCCCTGCGCGAACTGGGCGGGCAGATCACGCCGCTGCCGGATTTGGCGGACCTCTACTCGCGCGCGCTGGCGGACGATCCGCCGATTTTGCTGAAGGAGGGCGGCCTGATCCGCGCCGGTTACCACGCCGCGCTGGAGGAACTCCGCGCCGCCTCGGTCGAGGGCCAGGAATGGCTGGCCGATCTCCAGCGCCGCGAGCAGGAGCGGACCGGCATTCGCTCGCTCAAGGTGCGCTACAACCAGGTCTTCGGCTATTATATCGAAGTCAGCACGGCCAACCTCGGCGCGGTCCCCGCCGACTACACGCGCAAGCAGACACTGGCCAACGCGGAGCGTTTCGTGACGCCCGAGTTGAAGGAGATGGAGTCGAAAATTCTCGGCGCGCAGGAACGCTCGCGGCAGCTCGAGTACGAGCTTTTCCTCGATCTCCGCTCGGCGGCGGTGCCTCATTTGCGCGCGATCCAGGACACGGCGCGGGCGCTGCACGAGATCGACGTTTTGCTCGGCTGGGGCGGGCTGGCGCAGGAGCGCGACTACGTCCAGCCCGAGATGAACGACGGCGGCCTGCTGCTGTTCGAGGAGGCGCGGCATCCGGTTCTCGAACAGCTTCCCGCCAGCGAAAAATTCGTGCCCAACGACGTGCGGCTCGATCTCGAAACGGAACGGCTGGTGATTCTCACCGGGCCGAACATGGCGGGCAAGAGCACCTATATCCGGCAGATCGCGGTGCTGGCGTTGCTTGCCCATTGCGGCTGCTTTGTGCCTGCCCGGCGCGCGGTGGTCGGGCTGCTCGACCGGATTTTCACCCGCGTCGGCGCGAGCGACGATCTCGGGCGCGGCCAGAGCACGTTCATGGTCGAGATGAACGAAACGGCCAACATCCTCAACCACGCGACGAGCCGCAGCCTCGTCATTCTCGACGAGATCGGGCGCGGCACGAGCACGTTCGACGGCCTGAGCATCGCGTGGTCGGTGGCCGAATATCTCAACACCACGCTGCGCGCCCGGACGCTTTTCGCCACCCATTACCACGAGCTGACCGAGCTGGCCCGGCTGCTGCCCGCGACGAAGAATTACAACGTCGCCGTGCGCGAATGGGGCGAGCAGGTCATCTTCCTGCACAAAATCGTGCCGGGAGGAACGGACAAGAGTTACGGCATCCAGGTGGCGAGGCTGGCCGGGCTGCCCGCGCCGGTGCTCAAGCGCGCGAAGGAGGTCCTGCGCCAGCTCGAAGAAGACCAGATCGACGACACGGGCCAGCCGCGTCTGGCCAAGGCGAAGCAGAGGAAGGAAAAAGCACGCGACGTCCTGCGCGAACTCGATTTATTTGGGAGGGGAGGGGGCCTGGAGGGTCAGCCTCCGGCCTGACCCATTTTTCTTGTTATTTCCTGCCCACTTTTATCAACTTCGCAACCGCAATACGTGCACGTCCATCCGCCCCACATTAATTGATCGGCGGAGCGCGGTATTCTGAAACGAGGCAAGATCGCACCACAATGAGAACAGAAACGCCGGGGTTGTTGTAAATGGAATAATAACAAACATAATCCCGCGATAATCCCTCCCAACATGCCCGATTCTAAATGCCAAATACCTAAGCACGCCTCCAGAATCTGTAATACGATTCCCACGAGAACCGCCGGTACTAGAAAGCACAAGCAAAAGACGACCCAGATGCGTTTCACATTATAATATAGGCTGCGGTGATTTAGCTCGGCAAGCCCCAAGAAAACTCTCTCCCTCGTTCCCAAACTCCAACTCCATTTGGGAACGCAATTGTCGGCGCAATTCTATTGCTCTGCTCAGGTAACTTGCCGTTGAACGCCGGAAAATCGGCAATGGAGTTGCCTCAGCAAGCGCGTTCCCAAATAGAGTTTGGGGTGCGAAGGAACGACTGAACTGATCCTTCGACAAGCTCAGAATGACGGAGGTTTTTAGACAGTCGCAGCCTCGGCTTTCAATTGCTTCAGCCTCAGCTGCCCGCAAGCCGCGTCGATGTCGTGGCCCTTTTCCCCCTCTTATGCCCACCTTGCGCTCAGGCCGGCTCAGGCACGGCTTGTGCCGTCTCAAGTTTCCTTGTGAACAACCCGGCCCTGGCTCAACCAGCCTTTGATGCGGTAACTTCTTCGCGACGATCAAACAACTTCCCGGTAAACATCCGGGTGCGGCCGGGCGATGACGACGGCGTTCACCAATACGCCGGCTTCGGCTATGACCGAGCGGCCGGCGGCCACGGCGGCCTGCACCGAAGCCACGTCGCCCGTCATGGTGCAAAACGCCTTGCCGCCCAGCGCCATCGCCAGGCGGACTTCGAGCAACTGCACGTCAGCGGCCTTGGCGGCGGCATCGGCGGCCTTGATCATGGTGGCGACGTTGAACGATTCGAGAATGCCCAGGGCGCCGTCGGGTTGGACGGGTTGCGTGCGTCCGATCGCCGTGATGACGTCCGGATGCAGATTGGCGAGCGTGAGGCTGTCGATCAAGCAGCCGTTGGCCGCCGCCTCGCCCGCCGCCGTTGCGGCCTCGACTGCGGCGGTCTCGCCCCCGATGAGGACCATGTATTTGCCTGAACAGATCGAGCGCGACAGCAGGATGCGCACGTCACTGGCCTTGAGCATGGTGTCGGCGACCAGGAAGCCGGACGCGATGCTCGAGAGTTCAAGCAGACCGATGGATTTGTCGTTCATAGTTTCTCCAAAATGATTTCCTGGCCGGTGACTTCGCGTACGGTGGCTGTCAGCGGCGCGTGCAAAATCGCGCCCAGCGCGTTCGGCGCAGGTTCGCCGATGACCTGGCCGGCGGTGACGCGTTCGCCCGCCTTCACTTTCGGCAGGCAGGCCGTGCCGGCGCTTTGCTTGAGCGGCAGCACGAGGCGGGCGGGCGAAATCGTCAGCGGCGCGAGCGGCGCGGGCAGGTCGTAATCCTGGACGTGCAATTTCTTGGTGAGCGTTTTGATCGGGACGCGGCGGCCGTCGCCCATCGGGTGGGGCTTGGGGTTCATCGGGCCGGTCCACTTGATCTGCGCGCGGCGCATCTCGGCCTTCGCATCGTCGCACGCCTCCTTCGGATACAATTCCTCCGGGCAGGCATACAAGGTGCACAGCCCGCACGAGCAGCACATCGACGCCCACTGGTTGAAATATGTCTCGCCCGTGCCGGTGAAGGCCAGCGTGCGCATGACCTGGTGCGGCTCGACGGCGTAGCCGAGCAGGAAGCGCGGGCAATACTCGGTGCAATACCGGCATTGATCGCAGGCGGACTTGCCGATCTTGGCCTGGATCTTGTCCGGCTTGAGTTTGCGTTCGATGATGTGGTGGTCGCGCGGCAGAATCACCACGCCGGTCGAAGTCTTCGTGACGGGCGTGTCGAGGTTGTCGGTGGTCTCGCCCATCATCAAGCCCCCGAGGCACAGCACCGGATCATTTGTCGTCAAACCTCCCGCCGCGTCGATGCAGTCGCGGAACCTCGTGCCGATGGGCACGCGCAGCGTCACCGGCGACTTGACCGCGCCGGCAACGGTCAGCATTTTGTGCGTCACAGGCTTGCCCTCGGCGGCGGCGGCGATGTTCACGAACGTCTCGACGTTGTTGACCACCACGCCGACATTGAGGGGAATGCCGCCGGGCGGAATCAATTTGCCCGTGACGTTGTAAACCAGGTCGTATTCGTCACCCGCCGGATAATAATCGCCGAGGAGTTGAACGCGGAGGTTCGTGCCGCCGCACGCGGCGGTGACGGCCTCGACGGCGCGCTTTTTTTTGCCCTTGATGCCGATGACTCCCTCCCTGGCGCCGGTAGCGGCCACGGCAAGCTGCATGCCGCGCACCAAGGCGGCGGCGTCTTCCTCCATGATGACCGCGTCCTTGTGCAGCAACGGCTCGCATTCCGCGCCATTGGCGATGACGGTCTCGGCTTTGGAGGCAAGCTTGACGTGCGTGGGGAAGCCGCCGCCGCCCGCGCCGACGACGCCGGCTTGTCTGACTTGGTCTGCAAGCGCGGCGGAAATTGTTTGGGCCACTTGTTTTCTCCTTGATCGGCGGCGTTATCTCATCCATCGCCCCGTTTAACCGAGACTACCGTCAACTTGAACTCCAAGTCGAGAAATCATCGGGGATGGAATGCGGCGGGCGCGATCCCCTGCCGCCTCGTGCGGCTGTTTCCCTAAAACTTTGTTGTAACCAATTATCCTTTGGCGTTGTCATGGAAGGATGATAATCTCCTTCAAGCAATCGGTTCAAATTCAACCCCGTCCGCTGAAATGAAAACACATCATGTTCTGAACTTGGTTTGGTTCGCGATTCTTGGCGCGATTTTAATTTTTTCCTCGCCGGCGTACGCGGCAGGCGACCCGTTGATCGACAAGGCCCGCGATCAACTGCACGAAATTTTGAATCCCAGCGGGGACCCGCTCAGCGATGCCGATAAAACCGCGCTTCTCAAATCAGCCTTGTCTCTGCTCCAGAAATCCGCACCCGTCTATCACGGTCAACGGGCCAGGGCCATTGAAGCCATTAAATTGGCGCTCGAAGAACTAAGCAAGGGAGATCCGGATCACAAGGCCCAGCGGCTTATTCGGCAGGCTCTCGATTACGTCCGCGATATTACCTGACAGGCCGTTCTAAGGGGCCCGGGTCCCGATCGAAAGTTGCGGCGTGGGCGGAAGCGTTAGAGGGGCCAGCTTGGACAATTCCACGGCGGCCATGAGAAAGGCTCCGGTCGAATAGATTTTCGTGGTGTCCGGTTTCACGAAATTGGGGGAATCGGCCACGTCCTGGACATAACCCAGCACACCGTCGGGCCGACGCGACGCCAGGAGAGCGGCCCAGGCTTTGGCGGCCACGGGCAGATACGTTTGCGCATCCAACAGGCCGTTGTTGATTCCCCAGGCAAAGGCAAAGCAGTCGAGCGACGTGCCGCTGGTTTCGGAATCGGGGAATTGGCCGGGATCGAGCAAACTCGGACGCCACGTGCCGTCCGCCTGCTGGAGGGAAGCGAGCTTCGCGGCCATGTCCTTGAAAACAGCAACGTACTTGGCGCGAAGAGGATCATCCGCGGGAACGTAGGGGAGGAAACGGGCAAGGCCCGCGAAGACCCAGCCGTTGCCGCGCGACCAGAAAACCTTTTTGCCATTTTTCGTCAGCTTTCCCACAAAGCGTTTGTCCCGATAAAAAAGATGCTCGTCCTTGTCGTAGAGAAGGTCCGCCGTGCGCCACCATTCCGTGTCCGCGGCAGCCAGATATTTGGGGTTCTGAGTAATCACGGAAAGGCGGGCGAGCACCGATGGTTCCATGAAAAGGGCGTCACACCACCACCAGGTGAGATTGTCCGGCGTTTCCTTGGTCTCGATAGAATCCGCGGATGCATCCAACTCGCGCTGAATCGGCGCAAGAATGGCCGGATTTTTGTTGCCGGCGTAAACATCGAGAAAAGCCTGGCCAATGGCCACATCGTCCGCGTGAGTGCGATGGGTGTTCATCGAGATCGGCGTCCACTGAACCTGTTGGCCCATCTCAAGCAATGCCTTCGCGCAGGCGGGATTGGAAGAGACATGGGAGAATTCCGCATAACCCGCCCACATGACTCCGGCGAGCCAGTCAATCTTTGGATATTTGCCATTGAAAATCGCCAGTTGCGCATCCGCCATCTTGTCGCCTTCCGCGATGATTTGCTCTTTGGTCATGACGGCGCCCGCGGCCTGGGCCCAACTGACCGGGCCGAGCCCGGCGGCGAGACAGAGAGCTAAGACAAAGTAGATTTTTTTCATGAATTTTTTCCCGGTTTGTGTTTTTGAGAAAGCCTTAACGGCCCATCCATCCGCCATCTACGGTGAGAATGGTTCCGGTCACATAATCGGAAGCTGCGGAAGCGAGAAAAACCGTCGCCCCCTTGAGATCATCGGCGTTGCCCCAGCGTCCGGCGGGGATTCGCGACAGAATCGCCTCGGATCGCTTGGCATCGGCGCGCAAGGCCTCGGTGTTGTCGGTCGCAATGTAGCCCGGCGCGATGGCGTTGACGCAAACGCCCCTTCCGGCCCACTCGTTGGAAAGGGCCATCGTGAGCCGCGCGATGCCCCCCTTGCTCGCGGCATAGCCCGGCACGTTGATCCCGCCCTGAAACGAGAGGAGCGAGGCGGTGAAGATGATTTTGCCGGAGCCGCGCTCGATCATGTCGCGGCCGAATTCGCGGCTGAGAAGGAAGGGCGCGCGGAGATTCACCTCCATCACCTCGTCCCAATTCGCGTCGGAATGTTCCGCCGCCGGTTGACGCCGGATGGTTCCCGCGTTGCACGCCAGGATGTCCACAACTGGGTGGTTCTTCTTCACCTCGGCGATGAACTTAACGAGCGATTCCCGTTGGGAAAAATCGCACTGGTGGGGATAAAACTTTCTCCCAAGCGCAACCACGCGTTCGCCGATTTCACCACCCGTAAGTTCAAGACTGGCGCTGACTCCGACGATGTCGGCTCCCGCCTCCGCCAGCGCGGCGGCCATGGCGGCGCCGATGCCCCGCTTGCAGCCGGTGACGAGGGCAATTTTTCCGCCGAGTCGAAATTGATCGAGGATCATGGGCTTGAGTTTTTTACCATGCCCATGCGTGATTTTACCATACCATAAAGCGGCATCGCGTGTTATCACTACTCAAGCCATGAAAAAACTCTCAAGTCGATTCATTCTTACAGTCGGCTTTCTGGCTTTGACCGCATCAGGTCACTTGGGCGCGCAGGACAATCCCGCTTCTGCCGCCGCGGCCTTCGCCCTCGTTTCGCCCGCGATGGCAAAAGGATTGGCCTGCAAGATGGACGCGCCGGAAGCCGCCGGCTTTATCAAGTCGGCAACCCGGGGTTTAACCGGCATTCCCCATCCGATTGCCCGGATTCATCTCGAGGGAACGCTGCCTCACCAGGGAATTTGGGACCAAAGCAAGGTGGCGGTGGCGGATTTTGAGAACATGCGCGATCTCGCGCTGGCCTGCCGCCTGACGGGAGACGACCGGTATCTCCATGCGGTCGACGGCTATCTCGTCGCGTGGACGCCGGTTTATAAGATCAGCCTCAATCCCATCGATGAGACCAACTTCGATAATTTTATCCTGGCCTATGATCTCGTCAAAGACGCCCTGCCCGATTCCACCCGGCAGATAATGACGCCCTTTCTCCGTCACATGGCCGAGGGTTACGCGGGAGCGGTCGTGCAGAAAAAGAGCGACACGGGAAACTGGCAAAGCCATCGCATCAAGATCCTGACCCTGGCGGCGTTTGCGCTGGGAGACGAGGACTTGATCGGCAAGGCGCATGAGGCCTTTTCCGAACACTTAAAGGTCAATATCCGACCGGACGGTTCCGTTTACGATTTCTATAAGAGGGACGCCATGCACTACGTGGTCTATGACCTCGAACCCTTATCCTTCGCGTGCCTCGCGGCAAAGGCGCATGGCCGGGATTGGTTCAATGAAGCGGCGCCGGGGTCCGTGGCGAAAGCCATTGACTGGATGCTCCCGTATGCCACCGGCCAGAAAACGCACATGGAATTTGTTCATAGCGATGTCAAGTTTGATAAGGCCCGTGCCGCAGCCGGCATTGGCGAATACGCCCCGCACCAATGGGAGCCCGCCGCCAGCATCACCCTTTTGACCCAGGCCGCCGCGATCGATCCCACCCGCCGCGAGGTTTGCCAACAAGTCGCCGCCACCGCCAACAAAAATCCGACCGGCTGGCTGGTGCTTCTCTTTTGGCCGCAAAACGGGAACTAGAAATCGCCTGCTCCGCGAAGCCATCCGTTTCATGAATCTATCATTCGCCTTTATTTGGGTTGGCTGCCTTTTGCTCGTACTCTGCCCGACTCATGTTCCAGGCGATCCGCCTCTCCGGGAGGGCATCACCGTCCGCCCCTACGGCCAATGCGCGGAAGGTCCGGTCTATCTCCATACGCTGACGAACAAGAACGGCCTGAGCGTCAGCATCATGGATTACGGCGCGACGGTGGTGAACGTCATCACGCCGGACCGTCAGGGACATCTCGACGACATCGCCCTCGGCTTCGACGAACCCGCCGCGTATGCCGCCGCTAAATTAAATTTTGGAACCATGGGCCGCTACATCAACCGGATCGCCCAAGGCCAGATTACCCTGGACGGGCGCGTTTATCACCTGACCCAAAATAATGGGCCCAACACCATGCACGGCGGCAAGCTCGGGTTTAACCGCCGCCTCTGGAAGGCCAGGGTGATCAGCACCGATCCCCCTTCCCTTCGCTTGAGCCGCCTCAGTCCCGATGGCGAGGAAGGCTTCCCCGGAAAGCTTCACGTCAGCGTCACGTTTACCCTGACCGATGATAATCATTGGCGCGTCCATTACGACGCCACGTCCGACAAACCGACGGTTGTGAATTTATCCAATCACACGCTTTTCGCTTTATCGGGGCCCGGCAACGGCACGGTTTTGGACGACGTCGCCACGGTGAACGCGGACGCCATCACCCCGGTGGACGCGGCCTCCGTTCCCACGGGTGAAATCCGCCCGGTCGAGGGAACCCCCTGGGATTTGCGCAAGCCCACGATCCTCAAAACGCATATCAACGATTTGGGCAACAAGCCGCCCGGTTACGATATCAACTATGTGCTCAATAAAGATAAAGATGAAAAATCGTCCTTATCCAAAGCTGGGGAAGTCTACGATCCCCGGAGCGGCCGCGATCTCCAAATCTTCACCGACCAGCCGGGCGTTCAGTTCTATACGGGAAATCTCTTCGACGGCACGCTGACCGGCAAAGGCGGTGTCAAATACACGCCATATTGCGCCTTTTCCCTGGAAGCCCAGCATTTCCCCGATTCGCCGAATCATACCAATTTTCCCTCGACGATTTTGCGGCCGGGCAGGCCGTATCAAGCCACGATCGAATATGTCTTCGAGACCAAATAGAACTCCACCCAATGAAAAATCCCCTCCAGAAAACAACCAGCTTCGTCTTTTTCACCCTGGCCGGCCTTGGTCTATTTAGCGGAGGGAGCCAGGCGGCCCGCGCGGAGGGCGCGCTTGGAGAGCTTTCCCCCGACCGCATCAAGGAAATCGCGGGATTTTTACCTGACCAGCCCGCCGGGTGGGGACGCCCGATTTCAGACCGGAGCTTTTGGTCCGACCCCGCCATCGTTGAGCGGGCATCGAAGGCGTCGAAGTCGGCGGACTCCTATCTAAAGGAGGAAATGCCGGCCTGGGATGACAACGCCTATCTGGAGTTCACGCGAGTTGGCACACGGCCCAATGGCGAGAAGATGGAGAATCGGCGGAGTGCGTTTTTGGAACCGCTGGTGCTGGCCGAATGCCTGGAGAACAACGGCAAGTATTTATCCAAGATCAACCAGGTGCTGGACGCCTACGCGGCCGAGCCGACCTGGACGATGCCGGCCCATGACCGCGGCCTCGATTGTTTCCACCGCAAGAATTACGAGGTCGATCTGCGGACGGGCGTTTTCGGCCTCGAACTGGCGGAGGCGCTCTACCTTCTCGGGGACAAGATCGATCCCACCGTCCGGCAACACCTCACCGACGCGCTCAATCAGCGCCTCCTCGATCCGGTCCGGAAAACCCTGGCCACGGGCAAGGGCAACGGGTGGCTCGGCAGCACGAAAAACAGCAATCAAAACAACTGGAACGCGGTGTGTCTCTCCGGCGTCGTGGGCGGGGCGCTCATCCTTCTTCCCGACAAATCCGACCGCGCCCTGTTCGTGGCGTTGGGCGAACATTACTCGAACTTTTACCTCAACAGCTACAGTTCGGACGGCTACTGCGAGGAAGGGGCCGGCTATTGGAGTTTCGGCCTGGAACGTTATGTAGCCCTGAGAGAGGAAATGCTCGAGGCCACAGGCGGACATGTGGATCTTTTTTCCAATCCGCGCGTCGCGTCGATGGCGCTCTACGGAGTTCGTATCCGCATCAGCGACCACGCGGTGCCGCCTTTTGGCGATTGCCAGTATGGCACGAAGCCGGATGTCAAGCTGCTCGCTTATTGCAATGACGCGCTGGGCCTGGGGCTTAAAGTCGATCCCTATTCCAAGCTGCCAAGCGGCGGCAGATTCGTTGATGTTTTCATGAAAGCGACGCCTTGCGCGACTGCCTCGGGCGGAAACTCAAGACCGGAAGATCCCCTCCGCACCTATTTTGCCAAAGTGGGCGTGTTGACCTGCCGTCCCTCGCCCGACTCGGGCTGCCGGCTCGGGATCGGCATCAAGGCGGGGGGAAACGGCAGCCATAGCCACAACGACATCGGTTCTTACGCCATCGCGGTGGGCGACGACGAACCGACGGGCGATCCGGGCGGCCCCTTGGCCTACGACAGCAAAACGTTCGGCCCCCACCGTTACGATTACAAAATCCTCAACTCGTTTGGCCATCCCGTGCCGGTTGTCGCCGGGCAGCTCCAGATCCAGGCATCGCTCGCAAGGCCCGTCGTGCTCTCGACCGCCTTCACGGCCGACCGCGATGAGATCAAGATGGACATCACCTCGGCGTACCATGTTCCCGAATTGAAAAAACTAATCCGGACCATGGATTACACGCGGTCCGGAGCCGGCGAAGTCGATATCGTTGACGAAGTGACTTTCTCGTCGCCTTCAACGTTCGAGGAAGCGCTCATTACCCATGGCGACTGGAAGCAAATCGATCCGACTACCATCGAGATGAGCATCGGGCAGGCCAGGCTGAAAGTGACGATTGAAACGCCCGATGGGTTCACCGTCAAATCCGAGAAGATCACGGAACTCAGCGCTCACACCTTCTCCCGGATCGGCCTCGTGTTCAATAAACCCGTCGAGACCGCGAAAGTCAGCATGATCTTCAAACCGTCTCCTTAAGCAAAACTGTCCTATGCGCCTTACTACCTTTTTCATTTCCTCTTTCCTGATTTTGGCCGGCCCTCTTGCCGGGGCGGACAACTCGACTTCTCCAGCGGCGACCTCGCCGAATCCTTCATCTCTGACCGTTGAGGTTCGCAACGCGGCGGGCGCTTCGCTCGCCACTCAATCCGATCCGCAAAAAGTCGCATTAACCTACGGCGCTGCTTATCAGCAGGGCGATGCCATCGTGGTGAACGCGCCGCCGAAGGACAATTATCTCATCATCCAGGTGGATCCCAAAGTCCCTGAATGCATGGTCTATAGTCCCACGGCGCAGGTGAGTTTCCCCATTCCATTCGGCAAGCTGACCGAGGGCTACGATCCCCAGGCTTTCGCGGGAACTTCGCACCAGATCAAAGCACGGGTGGCGGGCGCCGCGGAGATCACGGCCTATTGCAATGTCGCCTTGAACAGCATCGATCAGCGCAACGTGTCCCAGTACTTCCCTCATGCGATCGCCAGTTCGGTGACGAGGGACGACCCCCAGTTTTTCGAGCGAAACGCCATCGACGGCAATACCCAGAACAAGCATCACGGCAAGTGGCCCTGCGAATCGTGGGGCAACGGCTTGAATCAAAATCCGTGGCTGAAGGTCGATTTCGGACGGGACGTCACCGTCGATAAAGTGCGGCTCTATATCCGGTCGGATTTTCCTCACGACACCTACTGGACCAGCCTGACGATTCAATTTTCCGACGGCAGTTCGCAGGACATCACCCTCAAGAAAACCTCGGACCCGCAGGATTTTACCTTTCCCGCAAAGACGATCCGCTGGATCCAGCTCACGAATTTTAAGCAGCCCACGCAGCCTCTCGGTTTCGCCGCCGTGACCGAAGTGGAAGTTTACGGGAAAGATGCGGCCCCGCCTCAACCCTAAAACCCGGTGGTTATGCTGCGAAGTTATATAATCCGGTTCGGTATATTTGCCGGCGTTGTCTTGACCGTCAACCTGCACGCCCAAGACGCCGGGACAGCCTTTCTGCTGCATCCGGAAAGCACCTTGATCGCGATGACTCTTGGCCAGGATGAGGCGACGCTCGCACCCAAAGTCGATGGCAGCATGCTCTCTTTTACCGCGCCGCAAATCCTGATCCATAAGAATAGCGATCAGGCCGAATTCATCTCGGCGGTTTGGAAAGACGCCTCTGGCCAGCCCGTTCATCAGCGCGACGTTTTTGTGGTGAAACCCGATTATGGCGTCGTGGTCGATTATGTTTACGGAAAGGGGCGGCACACCATTTTTCGCTACTTCAGGTTTCCCTCCGGGAAACCTTCTTCTGATGCCAACGGCGCACAAACCTCCCTGGCCGATGGGAAAAGTTTTCGCGTCCAGGCCATGGACGGAGCGAGCGCGAGCATCCAGGGGAATGCGCCAAAAACCGAATCCATGGCGGTGCCAGACTCGGAAAAAATCGTTAACTTCCACGCCACGATCAATACTCCCGCACCCATCGCGACCGTTCTTCTGGGATGGACCGGAGCGGCCGCCCCGAAAGTCGAACCCGTCAAACCCGCCAACCCCATGATCGTGAAATTCAACGTGACGTTTCCCGATGGCAGGGTGGACGAAATCGCTGTTGCGTGGGAAGCTCGCCCGCTGCATTTAAGCGGGAAGGAATTCAAGGGCTGGGCGGCCTGTTTGCGCCAGGGCCCCGCGGGAACGAGCTCCATCGAAATCAACTGACAAACCGGCCATCAAACGGAAAACATTATGAAAATGCGTTACGCTGTCGGAAAAAACGAGTACCCGCGGATGACCACGCCGGAACTCCGAAGTCACTTTCTTGCGGAAAAGCTGTTCGTGCCCGGCGCCATCGAGTTGCTCTACTGGGAAACCGACCGCGCCGTCGTGGGCGCGGCCGTGCCGACCGAGGGTCCCCTTGCTTTGGAAGCCGATGCGGCCCTGGCCTCGGAATTCTTCTGCCAGCGCCGTGAGTTGGGCGTGCTTAATCTCGGCGGTCCCGGCGAAATAACCGTCGATGGCGTTCGCTTTCCCATGGCGGCGTTCGACGGACTTTATGCCGGACGGGGCAGCCGGGAAATTTACTTCGCTTCCCTCGATAAACAGAATCCGGCCCGATTTTTCATGACCAGCTATCCGGCCCACGCGCGGCACCCGGCGCAATTCATCCCCCAAAGTTCAGCCAACCGGATCGATCTGGGCAGCCAGGCCACCGCCAACAAGAGGACCATTTTCCAATACATTCACGAGGGCGAGGGCGGCGCGAAGAGCTGCCAGCTCGTCATGGGGATGACGCGATTGGACACCGGCAGCGTCTGGAACACGATGCCGCCCCACACCCACGCGAGGCGCTCCGAAATTTACTGCTACTTCGCGCTGCCCGAAAACGCGGCCGTCTTTCATCTGATGGGCACGGAAAAAGAAACGCGGCACCTGGTCATGCGCTCGGAGCAGGCGGTCCTCTCGCCGATCTGGTCGATGCACGCAGGCTGCGGAACCGAGGCTTACTCGTTCATCTGGGCCATGGGCGGCGAAAACCAAAGGTTCGCGGACATGGACGGAATAAAAATCAGCGATTTGGAGTGATCAACTTGATCCTCGGCCGCTTATGAAGACACGTCCCGGAACTCATTTCAAAAGCGGACACGGGCTTCTCACCGCCCTTCTCTGGAGCCTATTCTCCGCCGCCACGGCCTCGGCTTTGCCGATCACTCAGGTGGTGATGGATCTCAACCAACTTCATAAATGGGACGAGTCCAACGGAGATTCATGGGACCCCTTCTGGGCCGATGACGACAACCTGTATGCCTTCAATTGTGACGGCAATGGCTTTGGCTCAAGCGCCAGAAATCTTGCTCTCAATCAATTGGCCGCGCCCGATTTGCTTCACCTCAAGGGAACCCGGATCAACGGCATGGACGCTTATGGCAAGGCGGACCAAAAGGGGTCGGACGGCGCCACGTGGAAAATTTGCGGGCAGGAATGCATCGACGGTGTCTTTTATGGTTTTGTCTGCCGGAACACCTACGGCAACGAGAGCCACGATCCCCTCATGCGCCAGACCTCGATTAACGCGAGCCTGATTAAATCGACTGACCGAGGTCTCACGTGGACACGGAGTGAGCCGGAAAACTATGCCAACCCGATGTGGCCCGGAACGCGATTTGGCGCGCCCGGGTTCTTTCACTACGGAAAAAACGGCGGGGCCGTCACGCAGGACCACGCCGATCAATACGTCTACGCGCTATCCAACAACGGCTTCTGGAATGGCGGAGATGATTTCATTATCGGCCGCGTTTCCCGTTCCGCCATCGCCAATCTCAAGGCTTCCGACTGGAGCTACTTCACGGGCGGCGACGCCGAAAAAGCCGAGGCCTGGTCGGGCGATCTGACGAAGGCCACGCCGATCCTCAGCCTCCCCGCGAAATGCGGCTGGACCTCCGCCTGCTACATTCCGGCGCTCAAGGTTTACCTGCTGAC
This sequence comes from uncultured Verrucomicrobiae bacterium, assembly GCA_963702985.1. GTDB lineage: Bacteria > Verrucomicrobiota > Verrucomicrobiia > Methylacidiphilales > UBA1321 > JABDGH01. The sequence continues at coordinate 1,071,140 of OY969777.1, read as the reverse complement.
AAGCTGGTACGTCACCCCGACGCTGAAGCATTGGTTCAATCCGGACGAAGTTAAATATGACTTCTACCAATCCGAACACCCCTGGGGGCCTTGGACGCTCATCAATTCCTGCAGCGATCACTTTCTTGTCGGCGGGCACATGTACGGGCCAAGCATTTGCGCCCGCTATCAGGAACAAGCCGGCCCTGATGTTAAAGTCCATCTCTTCACTTCGGGCTGTCCGTTCGAGGGGGCGCCCACGGGCCTGTACAAAATTTGGGAAATCCCGCTCATCCTGAAAACCGGGCCGGAGCCCGCCTCCACTTTTGTTCCTCATGATGACCCGGCGGTCAAATATACGGGAGGTTGGCGGACCGACAGTCACAGAATTTTCACGGATCGCAAAGAGGATGTCCGCGGGCCGCACTTCAGCGAAACGCCGAACGACTCCGCGGAATACACCTTCACCGGCACGGGCGTTGATTACGTGGCGGACAAGTTTCGCGATCAAGGCGCGGTCGATATCTTCCTTGATGGCGGGTTCCAGGAAACCGCCAGCTTGCTTGTCGAGGATTTTCCCAGGCTGACGCATGTCGCCATCTATTCGGCGCGGCATCTCCCCAACGGCGAACATACGATCAAGATCGTCAACAAAGGGCCGGGCTATGCCAACATCCAGGGGTTCGAGGTGTACGCGGCTGGCGAGAGTAAATCACAGAAGTGAAAGGAGGGTTCCTTTGCGTCCGTGGTGTTCCGGTAGCCGCCGCACGCCGGGCGGCGGTCGGCCTCCTCGCAGACTGCACCGCCGCCCAGCGTGCGGCGGCTACCACGGGGATCGAATGGGGTCGGAACCGAGGCTGAACCCTCCATTACGGAGTAATTTTGGACAAAATTGAGAGGCCGAAGTCAGGATCAGGCCGGCAGACGCGTCTGGCGGCCACCCTCCAGGATTCAGGGGTCAACTTTTTTCAAAAAACTTTTTGACATGAAGGGGCGGTTGGCCCATTGTGAAGCAAGATCGAGGCCACTCCTGAATTTGAGGCGTAAGTTTTTAAATTCGGGCGTGGACTTTTTGCCTTTATCGCAGGGATAGGTCAGGCAGGATAGGGGCCGGGTTGGCTTCACGGCCACTTGCTCGGTAACGCTCAAGTGCCCATGTAGCTCAGTCGGTAGAGCACATCCTTGGTAAGGATGAGGTCACCGGTTCAAACCCGGTCATGGGCTTGCCCCTGGGTCGGTGGATAGCAGGCGGGAAGAGAACTCGGGGGAGTAGAATGAATTTAACCACAAGGGCTGGCCGGGCCGGGCGGACGCCGGGCAGGGGCAGCCGAACATAAGATACGAAACTCAGGAGTAACGACACATGGCTAAGGAAGCATTCAAACGCGACAAACCGCACGTGAACATTGGCACGATCGGTCACGTCGATCACGGCAAGACCACCCTCACGGCGGCCATCACCATCGATTTTGGCCAAAAAGGGCCTCGCGACAGCCAAGGGCTACGCGGAAATCGACAACTCTCCGGAGGAAAAAGAGCGCGGCATCACGATCAACACCACCCACGTCGAGTACCAGACCGAGAAGCGCCACTACGCCCACGTGGACTGTCCCGGCCACGCCGATTACATCAAGAACATGATCACCGGCGCGGCGCAGATGGACGGCGCGATTCTCGTGGTCAGCGCGGCGGACGGCCCGATGCCCCAGACCCGCGAGCATATTCTTCTCGCCCGCCAGGTCGGCGTGCCAGCGCTCGTGGTTTTCCTCAACAAGGTCGACATGGTCGATGACAAGGAACTGCTCGAGCTCGTCGAGCTCGAAGTCCGCGAACTCCTCACCCAGTACGAATTCCCCGGCGACAAGATTCCGATCGTCAAGGGCTCGGCCCTCAAGGCGCTCGAAGGCGATCGCCGTTTACGAGAAGGAAATCATCAATCTCATGGACGCGGTCGACGAGTACATCCCGGTTCCGGAACGTCCGAAGGACCAGCCGTTCCTCATGCCGGTCGAAGACGTGTTCAACATTGAAGGTCGCGGCACGGTCGCCACGGGGCGCGTCGAGCGCGGCATCCTCAAGAAGATGGAGGAAGTCGAAATCGTGGGCCTCAAGGACACGACCAAGACGACCGTCACCGACATCGAAATGTTCAAGAAGCTGCTCGACACGGCGGAAGCCGGCGAGAACGTCGGCGTGCTGCTGCGCGGCATCAAGAAGGAAGACGTCGAGCGCGGCCAGGTCATCGCCAAGCCCGGCACGATCAAGCCCCACACCAAGTTCAAGGGCCAGGTCTACGTGCTGAGCAAGGAGGAAGGCGGACGCCACACGCCGTTCTTCAACGGCTATCGCCCGCAGTTCTTTTTCCGCACGACGGACGTGACCGGAAACGTGAAGCTCAAGGAGGGCGTCGAAATGGTCATGCCCGGCGACAACGTCGAGATCGAAGTCGAGCTGATCCAGCCAATCGCCATGGAAAAGCAGATTCGTTTCGCCATTCGCGAAGGCGGCAAGACGGTCGGCGCCGGTCGCGTTACTGAAATTATCGCGTAATCACAGAAAGAATCGCGCCAAACCGTCGAATCCCGGCGGGCCGTTAAGGAAATAACGGCCTCCGCGGGTCCGGCGGTTTCGGCGTCAAATAAACACAAACATATTTTTATCGTCCAGCGCTAGAGGGCAGTAGCTCAATTGGTAGAGTACCGGTCTCCAAAACCGAGGGTTGGGGGTTCGAGTCCCTCCTGCCCTGGACAAATATAAGCCACAGCACGACATGAATTTCTGGAACATCTTTTTTGCCATCGCGGCGGTGCTTGGCCTCTACTACTTCGCACGCTACCGCGTCTCGATCTTCAAGTTCGTCGGCGAAGTAAAGGTCGAACTCGACAAGTGCAGCTGGCCCTGGGACCCCAACCAGACCGGCTTTAAAAAGTACAAGGAACTGCGCGATTCCACCGTCGTGGTCATCCTCTCCGTGATCCTGCTGGCCGGATTCGTCACCTCCTGCGATTGGATTCTCACCCACCTGGTCGGGGCGCTCACCGGCACCGCGATCCTGAAATAAGTTATGTCCGAAGTCACCGAAATCACCTCCGAAACCGAGGCGCCGCAATCTCCCGAATTGCCGCCCCAGTGGTACGCCCTGCACGTCCTTTCCGGCCAGGAAAAGAAGGTGAAGGAAAGCCTCGAACGCCGGGCCAAGACCGAGGAGATGGGCGACCTGATCCGCGAAGTCGTGATCCCCACCGAGCGTGTCTCCGAAGTGAAGCGCGGCAAGAAGATCGAGTCGGAACGCAAGCTCCATCCCGGCTACGTCTACATCAACATGTACCTGCGCGATGAGGAAAAGAAGCTCGTCGAGCGCACCTGGTATTTCGTCCGCGAAACCAACGGCGTCATCGGCTTTGCCGACGGCGACAATCCCCAGCCCATCCGCCCGAGCGAAGTCGAGACGATGCTCGGCCAGATGCGCGAGCGCGAGGAAAAGGTGCTGCCTAAAGTCGCGTTCTCCATTGGCGACAAGGTCAAGGTCGGCGACGGTCCGTTCCAGAACCAGGAAGGGCTCATCGAGGCGGTCGACATGGATCGCGGCAAACTCAAGGTCTCCGTCAACATGTTCGGGCGCTCGACGTCGCTCGAACTCGAATACTGGCAGGTGGATAAAACATAGGACTCATAGGACTCATAGGACTCATCAGGACTCATAGGACGAATAGGACTCATAGGCCCCCTGAACCCATTCCTTTAATTTAGAAAATTCCGTTAATTCCGTCAAAAATTCTTAAACATTATGGCAAAAGAAGTCACAGGCATCATCCGGTTGCAGATTCCCGCCGGGCAGGCGAATCCCGCCCCTCCCGTCGGCCCCGCGCTCGGCCAGCAGGGCGTCAACATCATGGCCTTCTGCAAGGAATTCAACGCCGCCACCCAAAAGGACGCGGGCAATATCCTTCCCGTCGTCATCACCGTCTACAAGGACAAGACCTTTTCGTTCATCACCAAGTCGCCCCCGGCGGCGGTGCTGCTCAAGAAGGCGGCCAACATCGCCAGCGGCTCGAAGGAACCGAACCGGACGAAGGTCGGCAAGGTCACGAAAAAACAGGTCATGGACATCGTCAAGATCAAGCGCAAGGACCTCAACGCCAAGAGCGACGAAGCGGCTTTCCGCGTCATCGCCGGAACGGCGCGCCAGGCCGGCATCGAAATTGTAGACTAACCCCCGAATTTAACGGAATTACCAAATTTACGGAAATCAAAGACAAGAAACTAAAAGTATCCCGGAGATTCTATTGTTGATTTTCCAATTTTCCCAAACCCAACCCTTCCCCAATTCCGTAATTCCGTAATTCCGTCAAAATAACAAAATTTCCGTCAAAACAAAAAGTGGGAGAATCCTCGGATTCGCTCGAACCACAGAAAGAAAAACACATGGCAATAAACGCAGCAAAAGATATGAAGCCGCCGCCAAGCTGGTGGACAAAAGCAAGGTCTACACATGGGCCGACGCGGTGAAGCTTCTCAAGCAGGTCCCCGCCACCAAGGGCGACCAGACGATCGACCTCGCCTTCAAGCTCGGCGTCGATCCGAAGCAGAGCGACCAGATGGTGCGCGGCACCGTCGCGCTTCCCGCCGGCTCGGGCAAGAACGTCCGCGTCCTGGTCTTCGCCAAAGGCGCCGCCGCCGACGCCGCCAAGGCCGCCGGGGCCGAATTTGTCGGCTTCGAGGACCTGATCAAGAAGGTCACCGAAGGCTTCCAGGATTTCGACGTCGCCGTCGCCACGCCCGAAGCCATGGCCGAAGTCCGCAAGCTGGGCCGCGTGCTCGGGCCGCGCGGGCTGATGCCGAATCCGAAGACCGGCACCGTCACCGACGACACCGCCAAGGCCGTCAAGGAATGCAAGGCGGGCCGCGTCGAATTCAAGCTCGACAAGGCCGCCAACCTGCACGTGCCGTGCGGCAAGTTCTCCTTCAAGCCGGAGGACATCGAGGCCAACGGCCGCGCCGTGATCGAGGCGATCATCCGCAGCCGTCCCGCCACGGCCAAGGGCCGGTTCATCGAATCGTGCACGCTCTCGTCCACGTTTTCGCCCGGCATCCGCATCGACCTCGCGCCCTTTCTGAGCGCCTAACCCAGCATTTCCATGAGACCCGAAAAAAATATCATCATCAACGAGATCAAGACGCGCGTCGACCGCGCGCCCTACGTTCTCCTCACCGACTACACCGGCATGCACGTCGAGCAGTTCAACGAACTGCGCAACCGGCTCAGCGGCGCCAACGCGGAATTCCGCGTGGTGAAGAACAACCTCCTGCGCCGCGCCCTCCAAGGCTCGAACCTGCCCGACCTCGAGACTTACCTGCACGGGCAATCGGCCGTCGTGCTCGGCGACACCGACGTCAGCGCCGCGGCGAAAGTCCTCAAGAGCTTCACCGCCGAGTTCAAGAAACCGACGCTCAAAGTGGGCATTCTCGACAAAGCCGTCGTCAACGTGGAGCAGATCCTGGCCCTGGCCGACCTGCCGTCGAAGGGCGTGCTGCAGGCCAAGCTCCTCGGCCTGCTCATCGCGCCGGCCTCGCAACTCGTGCGGCTGCTCAACACGCCGGCATCGCAGATCGCGCAGATACTCAAAGCTTACGTCGACAAGGGCGAGCCGGTCACGCCTGAAAAGCCCGCCGTCGAGGCAAAACCTGCCGTGGTTGAAGCGAAGCCGGAAGCGGCCAAGCCCGCCGCAGCCGCGCCTGTCGTGGAGGCCAAGCCTGCCGTCGAGGCAAAACCTGCCGCGGTTGAAGCGAAGCCGGAAGCGGCCAAGCCCGCCGCAGCCGCGCCTGTCGTGGAGGCCAAGCCCGCCGTCGAATCGAAACCCGCCGCGGTTGAAGCGAAGCCGGAAGCGGCCAAGCCCGCCGCAGCCGCGCCTGTCGTGGAGGCCAAGCCCGCCGTCGAATCGAAACCCGCCGCGGTTGAAGCGAAGCCGGAAGCGGCCAAGCCTGCCCCCGCGCCTGTCACGGAAGCCAAGCCCGCCGTGGAAGCGAAACCTGCTGCGGTTGAAGCGAAGCCGGAAGCGGCCAAGCCTGCCCCCGCGCCTGTCACGGAAGCCAAGCCCGCCGTCGAGGCGAAACCTGCCGTGGTTGAAGCGAAGCCGGAAGCGGCCAAGCCTGCCCCCGCGCCTGTCGTGGAGGCCAAGCCTGTCGCCGCAGCCGAACCAGCAGCGGCTCCCTCGCCAGCAGCGAAGGCGCCTGCAACGGAGGAGCCAACAGAAACCTGAACAAATTTGATCCCGCTTTACGGCGGGATTGCAAAGGGCAAAAGACAGCCCATCTAGCTCCGAAGCCCTTCGGAGTTAATTGCCGAGCGGGTGCTTGGCGCTAGGTGGACTCAGAGAAGAAAGTAAATATATTATGGCAAACTTAGACACATTGGTAAAAGACATCAGCGGGCTGACCCTGCTGGAAACCTCCGAACTCGTGAAGCTTCTCGAAGCCAAGCTCGGCGTCAGCGCGGCGGCTCCGGTCGCGGCGGCGGCGGCTCCGGCGGCGGGCGGCGGCGCGGCGGCGGCTCCGGCGGCGGAAGCCAAGACGGCGTTTGACGTCATCCTCAAGGAAATCGGCGCGAACAAGATCGGCGTCATCAAGGAAGTCCGCGCGGCGGTCCCCGGCCTCGGTTTGGCGGAAGCCAAAGCCCTGGTCGAAGGCGCCCCGAAGACGGTCCGCGAAGGCGCGACCAAGGAAGAAGCCGAAGAGATCAAGAAGAAGCTCGAAGCGGCCGGCGCCAAGGCGGAGATCAAGTAGGCGCGAAAGCAGTTTGAAAGGTGCGCCCGTCGCGGTCCGGCGGCGGGCGTTCACTGAAAGAGAGAGAGACGGTTCCGGGCCGGCACATATTCGGTTCAGCAAGGAAAGGCAGACATCCCATGGCATCGACAAACGGCGAGCAGATCAAGTTTCACGGCACGGACGACCCCATCGCCCAAGCTCGTTCCACCGGACAGCGGATCAATTTCGGACGACTGGCCGAGGCCATCGAAACGCCGAACCTGATCGAAGTCCAGCTCAACTCCTACACGCGATTTTCTCCAGAAGGACGTCCCCCAGGCCAAGCGCAAGAACGAAGGCCTCCAGGCGGTGTTCTCGGAGGTTTTCCCCATCGAAAGCTACGACGAAAAGATCAAGCTCGAGTTCGGCGATTACGAGATCGGCGAGCCGAAGCTCAGCCCGCTCGAATGCCAGCGCGAAAGCCAGACCTTCGCCGCGCCGCTCTACGTCACCTTCCGCCTGCGGGAGGACAAGAACGTCAAGGAAGAGAGGGTTTACATGGGCGAACTGCCGCTCATGACGCCGCAGGGCACCTTCATCATCAACGGCGCCGAGCGCGTCGTGGTCAGCCAGCTGCACCGCTCGCCCGGCATCTGTTTCGAGTCTAGCCTCCACGCCAACGGCAAGGTGCTCTACTCGCTACCGCATCATTCCCGACCGCGGCTCGTGGCTCGAAGTCATGTACGACACGAGCGACCTGCTCTACGTCCACCTGGACCGCCGGAAGCGCCGCCGGAAGTTCCTCGCGACCACGTTCCTGCGCGCGCTCGGCTACTCGACCGACGAGGAAATCATCAAGCTTTTCTACACCATCTCGCGACCTCAAGCTGAAGGCCGATCTCGACGACGAGGCCATCGGCACCAAGGTGCTCATCGCCGAAATCCGCGACACCGCCAACGCGGACGTCGTGGTCGCGCGCGCCTTCGAGCCGCTGACCCAGGCGGTCATCCGCCAGTTGCTCGATCTCCAGATCAAGACGGTCAAGGTCATCGACATCAAGGACGACGACACGATCATCAAGTGCCTCAAGAAGGACCCGACGCACGACGACGAAGAGGCGCTCAAGGACATTTACCGCCGCCTGCGTCCCGGCGATCCGCCCACCGTGACCAACGCCGAGGCGCTGCTCAAGCGCCTCTTCTTCGACCCGAAGCGCTACGACATCGGCCGCGTGGGCCGCTACAAGATCAACCAGAAGCTCTCGCATCGACGTCGATCTCGACAACGCGCATCATCACCAACGAGGACATCGTCGCCGCGACGCAATATGTCATCAACCTGCGCCGCGGCGAGGGGAGCACCGACGACATCGATCACCTCGGCAGCCGCCGCGTCCGCACCGTCGGCGAACTTGCTCGCCAACCAGTGCCGCGTCGGGCCTGTCCCGCACGGAACGGCTGGTCAAGGAACGCATGACGCTGTTCGACGTGAACATCGAGGGCATGACGCCGCAGAAGCTCATCAACCCGAAGGCGCTCTCGCGCCGTGATCCGCGATTTCTTCGGCCGCAGCCAGCTCTCGCAGTTCATGGATCAGACCAACCCGCTCGCCGAGCTGACGCACAAGCGCCGTCTCTCGGCGCTTGGGCCGGGCGGTCTCTCCCGCGACCGCGCCGGGTTCGAGGTCCGCGACGTGCATCCCTCCCACTACGGGCGCATCTGCCCGATCGAGACGCCGGAAGGCCCGAACATCGGCCTGATCTCGTCGATGTCGTGCTTCTCGCGCATCAACGAATTCGGCTTCATCGAAACGCCCTACCGCAAGGTCGATAACGGCAAGGTCACCGACAAGGTCGATTACCTCACGGCGGACCAGGAGGAGAATTTCGTCGTCGCCCAGGCCAACGCGCCGATGGACAGCCACGGCAAGTTCACCGAGCCGAAGGTCTCCGTCCGGTACAAGGGCGACTTCCTCGAAGTCGAACCGGACCGGGTCAACTACATGGACGTGTCGCTCAAGCAGCTCGTCTCCGTGGCGGCGAGCCTGATTCCGTTCCTCGAGCACGACGACGCCAATCGCGCGCTCATGGGCTCGAACATGCAACGCCAGGGCGTGCCGCTGATCAAGACGCGAAGCGCCGCTGGTCGGCACCGGCATGGAAGGCAAAGTCGCCCGCGATTCCCGCGCCGTCATCGTGGCGGAAGGCAGCGGCAAGGTCGCGTCGCGTCACCGGCAACTTCATCATCGTCACCACCGACGGCGAAATGCCCGAAGGCAAGAAGAAGCTCAAGCACGATCCCGAAGAGGGCGTCTACGTTTACGAGCTGCGCAAGTACATGCGCTCGAACGCGGGCACCTGCATGAACCAAAAGCCGCTCGTCAAGAAGGGCCAGAAGGTCCACAAGGGCCAGGTCATTTGCCGACGGCCCCTGCACCGACCACGGCGAACTCGCGCTCGGCCGCAACGTGCTCGTCGCGTTCATGCCCTGGAACGGCTACAACTTCGAGGACGCCATCCTGATTTCCGAGAAGATCGTGAAGGAGGACATCTACACCTCGATCCACATCGAGGAATTCGAGATCAGCGCCCGCGACACCAAGCTCGGGCCGGAGGAAATCACGCGGGACATCCCGAACGTCGGCGACGAAGCGCTTACGCAACCTCGGCCCGGACGGCGTGGTCCGCATCGGCGCGGAAGTCAAGCCCGGCGACATCCTCGTCGGCAAGATCACGCCCAAGAGCGAGACCGAACTGGCCCCCGAGGAGCGCCTCCTGCGCGCCATCTTCGGCGAAAAGGCGGCGGACGTGAAGGACTCGTCGCTGACCGTCCCCTCGGGCACCTACGGCATCGTCATGGACATCAAGGTCACCTCGGGCAACGCCAAGACGGCGCGCCAGAAACTGACGCCGACCGAGGCCAAGCGCCAGTCGAAGGCGATCTCGGACAAGTTCACCGAGCGCGAAGCCGCGCTGACCGAGGAACTGACCCAGGCGCTGTCGAACATCCTGCTCAACGAGAAAATCCCGCTCGACGTGGTCAACGCGGAGACGGGCGAGATCATCATCCCGGCCAATCGCAAGATCACCAAGACGCTGCTGCGCAAGCTGGCGTCGGTTTATGACCACATCGAAATCGATCCCAGCCCGATCCGGAATCAAGATCCGCGAGATCATCAGCTCGTTCGAAAGCAAGTTCGAGCAGTTGAAGAACGAGCGCGAAGTCGAACTGGACCGCGTCGAGAGCGGGGACGACATCGATCCCGGCATCGTCAAGCAGGTCAAGGTCTTCGTCGCCAGCAAGCGCAAGCTTTCGGTCGGCGACAAGATGGCGGGACGCCACGGCAACAAGGGCGTCGTCGCCAAGATCGTGCCGGAAGAGGACATGCCGTTCCTGCCCGATGGAACGCCGGTGGAAATCGTGCTCAACCCGCTCGGCGTGCCTTCGCGCATGAACGTCGGGCAGGTGCTCGAGACCCATCTCGGCATCGCCGCCAAGGCGCTCGGGTTCAAGGTCGCGACGCCGGTCTTCGACGGCATCAAGGAAACACAGATTCGCGGCTATCTGAAGCAGGCCCACCTCGACGAGGACGGCAAGAGCTATCTCTGCGACGGCCGCACCGGCGAACGCTTCGACCAGCGCGTCGTCGTGGGGCAGATCTACATGCTCAAGCTGGGCCACCTGGTCGCCGACAAGATCCACGCCCGCGCGGTCGGGCCCTACTCGCTCGTCACCCAGCAGCCGCTGGGCGGCAAGGCGCAGTACGGCGGACAGCGCTTCGGCGAAATGGAGGTCTGGGCCATGGAAGCCTACGGCGCGGCCTACACGCTCCAGGAACTGCTCACGGTCAAGTCGGACGACGTCCCCGGACGCACGCGCATCTACGAGTCGATCGTCAAAGGCGACAACTCGCTCGAAGCCGGCACGCCCGAATCGTTCAACGTTCTCATCAAGGAAATGCAGAGCCTCGGCCTCGACGTCAAGGTCGGCCAGCGCACGGCCCAGCATCCCGAAGTGGAACCGGAAAACGCCCGGGGCAAGGGCGTCGCCGAACGCGTCGCAGCCTAAGACCAAATATTTAAAAGTAATCCCGCACACCCCATCCTTCATCTATGAGCACACCAAAAGAGTCGGCCCGCGAAATGCTCGGCCTTGGCAGCACGGTCGGTTTCGACCAGGTCGGCATCACCGTCGCGTCCCCGGACACGATTCGTTCCTGGAGCAAGGGCGAAGTCAAGAATCCCGAGACGATCAACTACCGCACCTTCAAGCCCGAGAAGGGCGGACTCTTCTGCGAGCGCATTTTCGGCCCGACCAAGGACTGGGAATGCGCGTGCGGGAAGTACAAACGGATCAAATACAAGGGCGTGATCTGCGACCGTTGCGGCGTCGAGGTCACGCTGGCCCGCGTGCGCCGCGAGCGCATGGGCCACATCGAGCTGGCCGTGCCGGTGTCGCACATCTGGTTCTTCAAGTGCATGCCGAGCCGGCTGGGCCTGATCATGGACATGACCGCCCGGCAGCTTGAGCGCGTGATTTATTATGAGGATTACCTCGTGGTCGATCCGGGCAAGGCCCCGCTGCTGCCCCGCCAGCTTTTGAGCGAGACCGAATATCGCGAAGCGCAGGAGCAGTACGGCGAAACCTTCACCGCCAAGATGGGCGCGGAAGCGATCCGGCTCGTGCTGCAGGGCATTGATCTCGCCAACACCGCCAAGGAACTCGCCGAAGCGCTCGGCAACACCAAGAGCAAGCAGACCCGCAAGAAGGTGGCCAAGCGGCTCAAGCTCGTGCAGGGCTTCATCTCGTCGAAAACCCGTCCCGAGTGGATGATCCTCGAAGTGCTGCCGGTGATCCCGCCCGATCTGCGCCCGCTCGTGCCGCTCGAAGGCGGCCGATTCGCCACGTCCGACCTGAACGATCTCTATCGTCGCGTGATCAACCGCAATAACCGCCTGCGCAATTTGCTCCAACTGAAGACGCCCGACGTCATCATCCGCAACGAAAAGCGGATGTTGCAGGAGGCGGTCGACGCGCTCTTCGACAACGGCCGCCATGGCCGGGCGGTCACCGGCGCGGGCAACCGTCCGCTCAAGTCGCTTTCCGACATGCTCAAGGGCAAGAGCGGACGTTTCCGCATGAATCTGCTCGGCAAGCGCGTCGATTACTCGGGCCGTTCCGTCATCGTCATCGGGCCCGAACTCAAGCTCAACCAGTGCGGGCTGCCGAAGAAAATGGCGCTCGTGCTCTTCGAGCCGTTCATCATCCGCCGCCTGAAGGAGCTCGGCCACGTGCACACCGTGCGCTCGGCAAAGAAGATGATCGAGCGCCAGGAATCGGTCGTGTGGGACATCCTCGAGGAAGTCACCAAGGGCCATCCCGTGCTGCTGAACCGCGCCCCCACGCTGCACCGTCTTTCCATCCAGGCCTTCGAGCCGGTGCTGATCGAAGGCGAGGCGATCCGCGTCCACCCGCTGGTCTGCACCGCCTACAACGCGGACTTCGACGGCGATCAGATGGCCGTTCACGTTCCGCTTTCGGCGGAAGCTCAGCTCGAGGCGCGCCTGCTGATGATGGCGCCGCAGAACATCTTCTCGCCGTCCAGCGGCAAGCCGATCACGACGCTCAACCAGGACATCACGCTCGGCTGCTACTATCTGACGCAGCCCTCGCGCAAGGAGAAGATCGAAAAGACCGATAAGCCGGATGAAAAGAAGCGGCTGATCATCTTTGCCGACACGGACGAGGTCCTCTTCGCCCACCAGGAAAAGATCATCGCCACGCATCAGGCCATTTTCCTGAAGAATCCGAATTACGGCAAAAAGACTGTGTTTGGAGATGCCGACAAGAAGCTGATCGAAACGACCGCCGGCCGCGTCCTGTTCAACACGATCTGGCCCCCGGAAATCGGTTTCTATAACCGGACGGCCAAGAAGAACAATCTCGGCGAGATCATCCTGCGCTGCTACCAGGTGGCGGGCCATCAGCCGACTGTGGACGCGCTCGACCGGATGAAGGAACTGAGCTTCGCGGAAGCGACGAAGTCGGGCGTATCCATCGGCATCGACGACATGATCATCCCCGCCGACAAGTCGAAGGTGATCGCCAACGCGTACAACTCGATTGCGGTGATCGAAAAGCAATACCGCTCGGGCGCCATCACCGATGGCGAGCGTTACAACAAGATCGTCGACGTTTGGACCCAGGCGAACGATGAAATCTCGAACATGATGATGCGCACCCTCGAGCACAATCATGGCCGGGCCGAGTTCAATCCCGTGTTCGTCATGGCGGACTCGGGCGCGCGCGGCAACAAGAACCAGGTGCGCCAGCTTGCCGGGATGCGCGGCCTCATGGCCAAGCCCTCGGGAGAAATCATCGAGCGGCCGATCGTCTCCAACTTCCGCGAAGGCCTGACGGTGCTGGAATACTTCATCTCGACGCACGGCGCGCGCAAGGGCCTGGCCGACACGGCGCTCAAAACGGCGGACTCGGGTTACATGACGCGCAAGCTCCACGACGTGGCGCAGGACGTGATCATCAACGAGGAGGATTGCGGCACGATCAACGGCATCTGGGTCAAGTCGATCATGGAAGGCGAAGACGAAATCGTGAAGCTCACCGAACGCATCGTGGGCCGCGTTTCGTGCGAGGACATCAACGATCCGGTCACCCGCAAGCCCATCGTGGCGGCGGGCGGCGTGATCGACGAGTATAAGGCGGCGACGATCGACCAGATCGGGACGGAACGGGTGAAGATCCGTTCGGTGCTGACGTGCGAAACCCGCCGCGGCGTCTGCTCGAAATGCTACGGCATTTCGCTCGCGGCCAATTGCCTGGCCAAGCTGGGCGAGGCGGTCGGCGTGATCGCGGCCCAGTCCATCGGCGAACCCGGCACGCAGTTGACCATGCGGACGTTCCACGTCGGCGGCACGGCGTCGCAGGTCTTCAAGCAACCGCAGATCAAGGCCAAGAACGACGGCACGGTGCAGTACACGGACCTGCGCACGGTCAAGGCCCTCGACAACAATCACATCGTGCTCAACAAGAACGGCTCCATCGGCGTCCATGCCGAGGATGGCCGCGAGCTGGAGCGCTACACCATCGTCATCGGCTCCGTCATTTCCGTGGCCGACGGCGGCAAGGTGAAGAAGGGCGAGACGTTCGTCCAGTGGGACCCGTACAACGTCTCGATCCTGACGGAAAAAGCCGGCAAGGTGGAATTCCGCGACATCATCGAAGGCGTTACCATGAAGCGCGAGATGGACGAAGCGACCAAGCAGGTCGGCACCGTCATCATCGAGCACAAGGAAGATCTCCATCCGCAGATCGTCATCCTCGACGAGCGCAAGGAAATCATCGCCTCGTACAGCATCCCGGCGGGGGCGCACATCGAGGTGAAGCAGGACGCGAAGGTCCAGGCCGGGCAGCGTCTGGCCAAAACCCCGCGCAAGGTCGCCAAGACGAAGGACATCACCGGCGGCTTGCCCCGCGTGGCGGAGCTCTTCGAGGCGCGCCGTCCCAAGGACGCGGCGGAGATCGCGAAGATCGACGGCGTGGTGGAAGTCGCGGGCAACGTGCGCGGGAAGAAGAAGCTCATCATCCGCGATCCCTCGACGGGCACGGAAGAGGAGCATCTCATCCCGCTCTCGAAGCACCTGATCGTCTACAAGGGCGACATCGTGAAAAAGGGCCAGCAGCTCACCGAAGGACCGGTCGTTCCGCACGAAGTGCTGGAAGTCTGCGGACCGCAGGACTTGCAGGAATATCTCGTCAACGAGGTGCAGGAGGTTTACCGCCTTCAGGGCGTCGAAATCAACGACAAGCACATCGAGATCATCGTGCGCCAGATGCTTCGCAAGGTGAAGATCACCGAGCCGGGCGACACCAGTTTCCTCTGGGGCGAGCAGATCGACCGCCTGATGTTCGAGGAGGAAAACCGGCAGGTCGAGGCCAAGGGCGGCAAACCCGCCGAGGCGACCCCGGTGCTTCTCGGCATCACGAAGGCGTCGCTCGAAACGGAAAGCTTCATTTCGGCGGCGAGCTTCCAGGACACCACGCGCGTCCTGACCGACGCGGCGACGCTCGGCAAGGTCGACAAGCTGCGGGGCTTCAAGGAAAACGTAATCATGGGGCACTTGATCCCCGCCGGGACGGGTTTCAACGCGCATCGCTCGTTGAAGCTGGTCGAGCTGGGCGAGCAGGTCGGCGAGCCGTTGATTTCACCGGAGAAGGACGATTCGCTCGATCTTCTCCCGAAGCTGCGCGCTCCCGAAGCTGAAGCGGTCACGATTTGAATCCAGCCGTTGCGCGCGGTTGGCCGCCGTCTCAGCGGTAGCCGCCGCACGCTGGGGGGCGGTCGGCCACTCACAAACTGCACCGCCGCCCAGCGTGCGGCGGCTACCTACCGCACCGCTAGGGACAGCGGAGGCTACCCTGCGCTTGCTACCCTTTCCATATTGATTGTAATCGGCTTTGGGTTGTTGTAGGCTTAAGTTGTGATCGTCGAAACCGCTGCATCCCCGGGAGTTTTACCAGCCTACCTCGTCGTTGACGATGAGGTGATTTACGAGGTCGCCCCGAATTCGGTCCTCAATATCGGGCGGCTGGACACGAACGACATCGTGCTGGATGACTACAAGGTCAGCCGCGAACATGCGGTGCTGAAATTTTCGAGTTACGAGACCATGCTGGTGGACTTGGCCAGCACCCACGGCACCTTCGTCAACGGCACGCGGATCGATCGCGGCATCATCCAATTTGGCGATGTGATTCAGATTGTCAGCCATGAACTCACCCTTAGCCGGGAAATGCCCCAGGATGTCATGAGTGACGCCGAGTCGATCGCGACGCCCAAGATGGTGCGCGCCCTGGACCGCCGGCTGAAGTTTTTCGGAGGCCTCAACGAGTTCGCGCTCATCACGCTGGTCCAATTTCTCCACCAGGAGAAGCAGTCGGGGCTTTTGCTTTTGGAGCTGGGGCAAAATCCAGGCCCGAGGATTTATTTTCAGGATGGGGACATCATCCATGTATCGCAGGGGGAAAATTTGGCCGAACTCCTGGTCCGCAAGAATCACGACCAGAGCCTCTTCTTTTATTTTCACAATGAGACGAATTTCCCCGTTCGCACGATCATGCAATCGACGCCCAATTACCTCATGGGCCTGTGTCATTCCCATGATGAACAGCAGGTCCGGGACTTGCATGGCGCCGCGATCTGGGCGACGAAACCGCAGCCGGTGACCGCCTGCGTCCCCCTGCCGCCGTTCCACCGGTGATTCAGGTTTAGGACCCAGGGTGATCCGGCCCGGAGGTCGAGGGCTGCGATTCGCGCAAAGATGCGTCGCGTGCTTCCTATCGGACGCACTTCTCTGGTAACGTGTCAGCGATCACGTTATGAAGATTATCCTTACCGGTATCCAGCCATCCGGCGCGCTCCATCTCGGCAATTATTTTGGCGCGATGCAGCCGGCCATCGAGATGCAAAGCCTGCCGGACCGGCAGCCGGTCTATTTCATCGCCGATTATCACGCGCTGACCTCCATCACCAAAGCGGACGATCTGCGGCGCTACACCTTGGATGTCGCGGCCGGGTTCCTCGCCTGCGGCCTTGATCCGCAACGCACGATTCTCTTTCGCCAGAGCGACGTGCCGCAGGTGCACGAGCTGGCGTGGCTCCTCTCGGTGGTCACGCCCATGGGCCTGCTGGAACGGGCCACAAGCTACAAGGACAAGATCGCGCAGGGCGCGGAAACCAACCACGGCCTGTTCGCCTATCCCGTCCTGATGGCGGCCGACATCCTGCTCTACAACTCGGACTTTGTGCCGGTCGGCAAGGACCAGAAGCAGCACCTCGAAATGGCGCGCGACATCGCGCAGAAATTCAACGACCGCTTCGGCCCCGTCTTCAAATTGCCCGAGCCGGTCATCCGCGAGGCGACGGCCATCGTGCCCGGCGTCGACGGGCGCAAGATGTCGAAATCGTACGGCAACACGCTGGAACTTTTCGGCGCGGACAAGGCGCTGGAAAAGCGGATCATGGGGATTCCCACTGACTCGACTCCCGTGGCCGACCCCAAGCCGGTCGCCAACTCGGTGCTCGCCCAGCTCATGCAGGTGGTCGGCAAGCCCGCGCAATATGAGGGCTATGTCGGGAAGATGACGGCGGGCGGCGTGGGTTACGGCGATCTCAAAAAGGAACTCGCAGCGGTGATCAGGGAATTCCTCGCGCCGTTCAAGGCGAAGTACAAGCATTTCGCGGAACGTCCGGAGGAAGTCGAAGCCGTCCTGCGGGATGGGGCAGCGCGGGCGCGGGCGTTGGCCGCGCCCATCCTCGAAAAAGCGCGCCAGGCCACAGGATTAGCCAAATGACACGACTTTCCCCTAAGATTCACTCAATAAAGCGCAGTCATCCCGAGCTTGTCGAGGGATCAGTTCGGTTGTTTATGACCGAGGCGGAACTGATCCTTCGACAAGCTCAGGATGACCGAAGCGTTGGTTGTGGGTTTATTTACTAACGTCATGAACGCCGACGAAAGTTCTTCTCCCGGGCTGGACCCGAAAAATCTGACCCACGTCAAGCTGCCCGTTTTCGAGGGGCCGCTCGATTTGCTGCTTTACCTCATCAAGAAGGACGAACTCGACATCTATGACATTCCCATCGAGCGGATCACCAGCCAGTACCTCGACTACCTGCGCCTGATCAAAATGCTCGATCTCGAAGTGGCCGGCGAATACCTCGTCGTCGCCGCCACGCTGGTCTACATCAAGAGCCGCGTCATTCTGCCGCATGACCAGCGCCCGCCGGAAGACGAGGCTGACGAGGACGATCCGCGCTGGGAGCTCGTCCGGCAACTTGTCGAGTACAAGAAGTACAAGGACGCCGCCTTCGAGCTCCAGCAATGCCTGGCCCGGCAGGAAAATGTCCACGGCCGCGGCGGCAGCTTCAAGCCCGACCTCGGCGCGGACGGCAGCCTGCCCTTCGACAAGGTCGGCCTGTTTGACCTGCTCGCGGTTTTCCAGAAAGTCCTCTCGCGGGCGGACCAGAACGAGGACCTGCGCGACATCTTCGAGGACCGCTTTACCGTCAGCGACAAAATCCAGTTCATCCAGGCGCGGATGGCCGAGCGCAAACGCATCGTCTTCGAGGAGCTTTTCGTCGCGGGCGCGAGCCGCACCGAGATCGTCGTGACTTTTCTCGCGGTGCTCGAATTGATCCGGCTCAAGCAAATCGGCGTTGCGCAGGAAAGCCCCTTCAGCCCCATCGAATTGGTCAGCCTCACCGTCGAAATCCAAGTTTATCCGCCCGATGAACTCGAAGAGGAGCCTTCTTAGGATTTCGCCTGTTTTTCCTGAAAAGCAGGGCTTGAACCTTCTATATTAAGAATGTGAAATTTGCGAAATCAGAAGCTGGATGTCTTCGGCGAACGCGAGCATTCTTTTGAGAGCAACTTTAAGCCTCGGGCGTGGTTTTCATTAAATGCCGACGGCTCCATCGCCAAATTCCGGTAACCTCTCAAGGCCTCGCCCTTCCTCCATCATCCTATGAAAAAACCATCCTTCGTCCTCGTCGTTTCAACCCTGGCCCTGGCGGTGACAGCCGCCTTTGCCGAGGACCAAACGGCCCACTACGCCCAGATTACCCAAGCTGCCAAGGAGGCCAACAAAACGACCGAACCCGTGGCCGACGGTCCCTTCAAGCCGGATTGGGATTCCTTGAAACAGTACCAGGAGCCCGACTGGTTTCGCGATGCCAAGTTCGGGATTTGGGCGCACTGGGGACCCCAATGCGCGCCCGAACACGGCGACTGGTACGCGCGGAACATGTACCAGCAATATCGGACCGCCAAGGACGGCACGAAAACACCGAACGAGGCCTATGCCTTTCATGTGGCGCATTATGGGCATCCGTCCAAATTCGGCTTCAAGGATGTGATCAACACCTGGCACGCCGAGAATTGGGACCCCGACAAGCTCCTCGAACTCTACAAGCGCGCCGGCGCCAAATATTTCGTCGCCCTGGCCAACCACCACGACAATTTCGATACGTGGGACAGCAAGTACCAGGAGTGGAACGCGGTCAATATCGGCCCGAAAAAGGACCTGATCGGCGGCTGGGCGGTGGCGGCGCGCAAGGCGGGGCTGCGCTTCGGCGTCAGCGTGCATGCCGCGCGGGCCTGGGGCTGGCAGGACAAGTCGCGTGACGCGGACGTGGATGGCCCTCTGAAGGGCGTGCCCTATGACGGCGAGGTCACCGCCGCGGATGGGAAGGGCCTCTGGTGGGACGGCCTCGATCCCCAGGATCTCTATGCGCAAAATCACTCTCCGAAAGCCAAACCGGACGCGGATTACTGCAACAAATTCTACAACCGCACCATCGATCTGGTGAACAAATACCATCCCGACCTGCTCTATTTCGACGACGACATCTCGGGCGGATTGCCGCTTTACAATGTCGATCCCACCGTCGGCCTTCGCATCGCGGCCCATTATTATAATGCCAATCTCAAGGAACACGACGGGAAAGAGGAAGCCGTTATCGCGGCTAAAAAACTTACGCTGGAGCGTCGCAAGGTTTTGACCTTTGATATCGAGCGGGGCGGAGCCCAGGAAACTCTCCCGGAGCCGTGGGAGACCGATACCTGCATCGGGCAGTGGCATTATTCGCGGGGCATCTTTGAGCATCACGGGTACAAAAAATCGCCCGATGTGATTCGCACGCTCATCGACATCGTCAGCAAGAACGGCAACCTGCTGCTCAGCATTCCGGTCCGCAGCGACGGCACGATCGACGACGATGAAGTCAAATTCCTCAACGAAATGGCCGCCTGGATGGACGTCAATTCAGAAGCGATTTTTGGAACGCGCCCGTGGGAAATCTACGGGGAGGGGCCTTCGGCCCAGACCGCCACGCCGGGCGCGCCGGCCAGGGACAATGCCGTGGCTTTTACGCCGCAGGATTTTCGTTTCACGCAAAAGGACGGCGCGTTGTACGCCTTCGCCATGGCCTGGCCGGGCGACGGGAAACTCACGATCGCCTCGCTGGGCAGCGGCTCGCCTCATCTGAAAGGCGAGATCAAATCGGTGCAGTTGCTCGGGGACAAGGACCCCGTCGCTTACACGCGCGACGCGACCGGCGTCCACCTGACGGTTCCGGCTCAACCGCCTTGTCCCGCCGCCTGCGTCTTCAAGATCGAGACGAGGCTCGACAAATAGTATTTCAAAGTTTGAATAGACACTCCCATGCTCTGTTGAAACCCTTTTAATCTCTCCGGGTAAATTCCCCGCCGCTTGCGGCGATATATCATAATCTGACATTTGTTCCCCAATACCCCGCTGCTTGCGGCGGGGTTCTTTATCAGGAAAACATGAAAGCATGAAGACATGAAAATGAAGGTGACTAGGAATCACTCTCTTTTTCCTTCCTGTTTTCATGATTTCATGTCTTCCTGTAAAAAAATCATCACTTCAACAGAGCAACATTCACACTCCATGAAATCCCTTCTTATTATCTGTGCCTCTTTTGTCCTGACCGCAACCGCCGGCGTGGCCGATGATTCTTCACGCTCCAATACACGTTTGGATGAGGACTGGAAATTTATTCAGGATGATCCCCACGGCGCGGAGGCAGCGACGTTTGATGATGGGGCGTGGCGGAACGTAACCCTGCCCCACGACTGGAGCATCGAGGGAAAGTTCGATGCCAAGAACCCGACGGGCGGCCAGGGCGCCTTTCTTCCGACGGGAATCGGCTGGTACCGCCAGCATCTCGACGCGCCCGCTGCCTGGCAGGGCAAAAAAGTGAGCGTCGAATTCGAGGGCGTTTATATGAACGCGGATGTCTGGCTCAACGGCCAGCACCTCGCCACCCATCCTTACGGTTACACCAGCTTTTTCGTCGATCTCACTCCCGCGCTGAAACCGGGCGGCGCAAATGTGCTGGCCGTGCGCGTCGACAACTCCCAGCAGAAAAACACCCGCTGGTACAGCGGCTCGGGTATCTACCGGCACGTGTGGCTTTATGTGACCAATCCGGTGCACGTCGCACCGTGGGGCGTGTTTGTCCATTGCTCGAAAGCCGATGATCAAACCGCCACGGTCGAGGTGCAAACCAAAGTTGTTAATGAAAGTGCCACCGCAGAAACTTTGATGCTTCAGACCATCTTGCTTGCCCCGGATGGCAAGGTCTTGCTACGCGCCGGAACCAAGTTTAATCTGGCCGCTGGCGCCGGCCAGGAGATAACCCAGGGCGCTGACTTGCCCCAACCCGCTTTATGGTCTCCGGAGAAACCGCAGCTTTGCCAGGCCGTCACCACGATTCTCAGCAACGGCCAGCCGATCGACGAAGTAAAGACCACATTTGGCGTTCGCGTGCTGGCGTGGTCGGCCGAAAACGGATTTACAATCAACGGCAAGACTTACAAACTTAGCGGTGGCTGCATCCATCATGACAACGGCGTGCTGGGCGCGTGCGCTTTCGACCGCGCGGAGGAGCGCAAGATCGAGTTGCTCAAGGCGGCTGGATTCAATGCGATTCGTACAGCCCACAATCCGCCCTCTCCCGAACTGCTCGATTCCTGCGACCGACTCGGCATGTTGGTGATGGACGAGGCGTTCGACTGCTGGGCCGGAGGCAAGAACCATTTCGATTACAGCGTCGTCTTCAAGGATTGGTGGCAGCGCGACATCGACGCCATGGTCATGCGTGATCGCAACCATCCCTCGGTCGCGCTTTGGAGTCTTGGCAATGAAATCCCCGGTATTTATAGCGACATGGGGGGCGAATACGGCCCGAAGCTGGCGGCAGAAATTCATTCGCTGGACAAAACGCGCCCGGTAACCAACGGCATCCTCGGTTGGCCGGTTGATCCGAAAAAAACAAGCGCCGACGACGCGGCGAAGCAAAAAAACGCCGACCTCAACTGGAACTCGCTCGATATTGTCGGCACCAATTACAATTTGGGCCGCCACATTGCCCAGCACGCGCAATTTCCCAACCGCGTTGTGGTTAGTACCGAATCGAGCCCGCCTGTCGGAATGGCCTATCAGGTGGCCGACAATTCCTATGCCGTCGGCGATTTCGTCTGGTCGGGAATGGATTATCTGGGCGAGTGCGGCGTCGGACGCTGGTTCTACGAGGGCGACCCGACGGAGGCTCTCAACCCGCCGAAAGACCCGACCGACACCAAGCCCCATCCCGTTATGCACGGCAACGACAAACTCTTTCCCTGGCACGGCGCGAATTCCGGAGACCTCGATCTGCTCGGCAATAGCAAACCCGCCGCGCATTTGCGGGACATCTTGTGGAACATGGGAGAGAAACTCTATATGGCCGTCCGCCAACCCGACGATGATAAAAAGCTCATCGTTGTCGGTTGGGGCTGGTTTCCGACTTGGGAAAGCTGGACGTGGCCGGGCCGTGAAGGCAAGCCGATGACGGTGGAAGTTTACTCGCGTTACGAGAAAGTGCGGCTCTATTTAAATGACAAGCTCGTGGACGAAAAGCCGACCACCCGGGGTCAAAATTTCCAAGCTTCCTTTACTCTGCCCTATCAACCGGGCACGCTCAAGGCCGTTGGAATTGAAAACGGCCAGGAGGTCGGCGGAGTTCACTTGGAAACCGTGGGAGAACCCGCGGCTATCCGGCTCACGCCGGATCGCGCGTCGATCAAGGCCGATCATCAGGACTTGTCCTTCGTGACGGTGGAAGTGACCGATGCCAAGGGAGCGCTCCAGCCGAATGCCGATGAGGCCATCAGCTTTAGCATCAGCGGGCCCGGCACGATCGCGGGCTTGGGCAATGCCAACCTGAAATGCGAGGATTCCTACCAGGGGACGCAATGCCGGGTCTTTCATGGCCGCGCGCTTGTGGTGATTCGTTCAACCAAAGAAGCGGGCGTCATCAACCTTCAAGCCGAAAGCGCGGGACTGACCAAAGCGGCCATTCAGATTCAGACCCAGTAATTGCCTTTGGACTCAGCCAGCCTACTTCACGAGAATAAAATCGGGCTGCTTCTTGGCGACGATCACTTTGCCGTCCTTATCGAAATCGATGCGGACAATGCCCGGCCTTTCGCGCCAGGGGGCCTGGGAATCATCGCCGAAAAGGCCCGTGTACCAATAGCCGTCTTTCGCCTTGAAAAAATTCGAGCCTCCGTTGCACGGGACCGTCTCATGCCGCATATGATAAGGGCCGTAGATATTATCTGAGATGCCCATGCACATGGAGTAGCGTCCATGATATTTATCGGTCGAGCCGAAATAGTATTTGCCGTTGGCCTTGAAAATCGTCGCCCCCTCGAATCCAAAATCATTGAACTTGTCGCGGCGGGTGGCGGGATCGTAAACCGGATCGGCCAGCTTGACCGGACGCAACGGCTCCGCGAAATCGCTCAGGTCGTCCTTCATTCGCGCGATTTTATCGCCGGGACCGTAGGTGAAATAGACTTTTCCGTCGTCGTCCTCGAACAAAGTGGGATCGATCAGGAACGACTCGGAGGTTGGGCCGATGCCGCCGAGAAGGGGCTTGTCGGGATCGGTCGCGTGGACGTAGGGGCCTTCGGCCTTGCCCGTCGCGCTTTTCAATATGGACATGCCGCCGGGAGGCATGCCGAAACAGATATAGTAGTTATGATGAATATAATGGAGTTCCGGCGCCCAGATGGAACGGACCGGGTTTTTACGCGCCCGCCATTTCTTCTCCCAACCGCTGTCTTTCTCGATGCTCCAGACCAGGCCGAGGTACTTCCAGTTGATAAGATCGGGCGACTTCCATATCTCGATGCCGTCGTTGTAGGTCCAGATATTATCGCCGGTCGAGCCGGTCAGGTAATAGTTGCCGTCGCCCCCGAGGATGACGATGGTGTCGCGCATATGAACGTCCCAAATGGGTTTGATATTTGGCAGCAAGCCGCTGGTCACGGCGGAGCCGGTCGCAAGTTTGTTCCTGTTTTCCGCGGTGATTCTGACGCCTGCGGCGATTTCGCCGATCCGGAACCCGTTTCCATCGGAGGGCACGGGTTTGCCCGGACCGGAAATGCCCGAACCCGTGGCATGGACTTTATCTATCTCCGCCTGTGAAAATTCCTTCGCGGCATTGATTTCCACTTCGGCAAAAAGACGGCCCGCAAAGAGCAGGGCGGCGGCCCCAAGAATAAGATGTGATTTCATAAAGCGAGAATTTACTTCGCTTTTTACTGTTCAGGTTGAATAGAAATATCGTCCAAATAAATAGAACCCTGTCCGTGCCAGCGAATGGTAAACCCAAAACCCAAGCTGCTGCCCTTTAGACCGTAGCCGCTTCTCCAATCGACGCTATCGGTTATTTTGTTCCATGCACCGCTTGCGCCAAACCCTTTTTCCATCTGATGGGTCACGTATCCATCGCCTGTCGGGTTGAATTCGTCGGCATGAAATCTGAACCTTGTGGCGCTCACATCCCCGGTTGTCCGCACATTGAAGCTAACCTGGTATCGCACTGCCTCCGTCAGGTTAACCTTGGTGCGGTAAGAGATCCAATGTTCATTGGGCCAATTCGTGTTTCCGAATTCCAGGCTTGGATCAAGAAAATAGCGGGTTTTGAAATAAGTATTCGTAAAAGGATAAACATAGGCCCTTAGCGCATTTTTACCTTTATGATCCGGCGGCGGGGTGAACCCCGGCTCGACCGTTGCGTTCGTAACGACAAGGAGTTCATAGGAGTTTCCAAACGGCGAGTTCAAAAACCAGTTGTTATTTACATAAATGTCGGGATAAGGATTTTTCCCCTTCAGCGTGACCGGCGCGGAGTCGAATTTGGGGCTGCCGGGGGCGCCCGTGTTTTTTGCGTAAGTGATTTTTCCGTCGGCGCTGGTGATCAGGAGATTGGGAAGTTTGTTGCCATTTAAATCCGCGACGCAAGGCACGACAAGCTGGCCGAAGTTCTCCTTGCCGCCAATCTTCAGGTGGGTGCCCGTGTCGAATTTTGGCTGCGTATCGCCCGGATTGGATGTATTTAAGAACAAATCGATGTAGCCAGTCCTCTCGCCGCATATGACATCGGGCTTGCCGTCTCCGTTCCAATCAACGACCTGCGGTGTCAGATCTTCACGCCCCATGCCCGGAATGATTTTCATTCTGTTAATTTGATTAAAGATGGGCTTTCCCCGGTCGCCCAGGTTTTTCAGCATATAAATGCTATTGGCCGAATAGGTGCCCTCTCCCATGATCAGATAATAAACTTCGTCGTTGAACCATTCGACGAAGCAGGGAGACAGGTAATTGCACCATAGCTTGCCCTCCTTGTAGGTGGCTAGCTTCATGGTTTCCAGGTCCCGCTGCATGCTGAATACGGGCTGGGTTGGCGAACCGTTGTTGTGAAGATAAAAAAGCGCGCCGTCATAGGTGCCCGCCAGGATATCGGGCTTGCCGTCGCCGTCGACATCGGTGAGGTAGATGCGCGGCACCACCGCGTGGCTGCCCAGCACGGTTCGCAGAGCTTCACTGCCAAGCCAGATGGGCATCACCTCTCCATAGGTAAAGTTGGGTTCTTTGACGGTCCCGTGGTTGGGATAGTACCAGAAAAAACCGCGCGCGTCGGCTATCACGAGATCCTGCAAACCGTCGCCATTGAGGTCGCCCGCCGCCACACCAGGACTGAAGCTATAGGTCGTGGCCCTGCCGTTATCACCCACGGCCAACTGGGAATCCACGGGAACGGCAATCTCACCCGCTCCGTTGACCCCGCCCCAGGGATTATAAGTCTGGGTTGGCGACTCAAAATTACTGTCGACCAGGTTGTTATTAGTCTGAGCCTGGAGCGCGTGGCAGCTTAGCAGGAAAAAAGCAAAAGCAAAAAAGACGCCGGCCAGTTTTCGTCTTAAATAGAGCATGACATGTTCATTTCTTAAAGCGCTGAAGGGTAAAGCGCCCCTTTTGGGGACGCCAAATTTGGGAGAGCACCATCAAACTAAGAGATACGGTGAAGCTCTTCAATGACAAAAATTGGATTTCCGACGTGATCCCTCGGCAGTCGCTTCCTCTGGTGATTCATGGCGGCGGTTGGCGCGGCGCGGACGCGGCGGCCTAGCCCCTCGTCCGATAGGTGTCCGCGCCTCGGAATGACACGGTTCTAATTGTGCTGCATGGAAGCTTCACGGATGGCAAGATTATCGAATTGGGATCCATTCCAGCCCCCGCCAAAACCGACCATGCCGGAAGAGAAAGTTTTGTCCTCGATTTCAGCCGCGGATTTCCCGTCGATGAGAACCGTGATACGGCTTCCGAAAAACCGCAAAGTCAAATGGTGCCAGACGTTCGGGGCAAAAGGGACATTTCCGGATGCAGCGATCACTCGCAAAGCGGTCGTGTTCTTTTTATTTTTATCATCGGTCTTCGCTTGTTCGTCGGATAATTCCCATTTCCCCGATTGATCGACTTTCAGCCAGTAACCGAAAGGAGGGGAGTCGTCCTGCCTGATTTTTCCCACTCTTCCAAAGAGAGAAACAAAGCCGCCCTGTTCGATCAAGGCGTCAATGGAGACTTCGTAGTCAGTCCAATCCAGGGAGCCAAGAAAAGTTTCGGGGAAGGCGTTTTTCTGCCACTCAATTCCCTTTTGGGCGATGATCTGCCGCAGGGATTTTCCTTTCCCGTCAGCCCGATTCGTCACGGCGAAGATTCCGGCGTAGTCGGACGCATAGCGCGGCGTCGCGCCGATGTCATAGGATTCAAAATCTTCCGTATAGGGGAGGGGAAACGGTTTGGTTGCGGGCGGCACGGCTCCGCCTTTCTGCTGACCGGTTGTCGTGGTTAGAGAATAAATCGCTCCCGGCTCCAGCGTGATTTGAAACATCCCGTTTTCCGGCTGGATGGGATCGATTTGCACGAACTGCGCTTTGTCGTCGGATCGCCAGACGTGCAGGGTGGCTGAGGGCAGGTTATTTGCCAGCCGGAAGGACAGGGTCTGGGAAGATTTCGCCTCGGTGGTTTCTATAATGACGCTGTAATCCCTGCCATCAGGCGACTTCAGGGCCACGACGCTTCCGCCATCGATAAGCGTGCAGGAGGAGTCCAAGTATTTCCATCCCGGCTGGATAAACTGGGTGGTGTGCGCGGTTCCCCACGTCGCGGGCTGCACCTCATAAGAGCCGGACCAGGGTGTATTCGCCCGCATCACCCCGGAGCTGGGCAGCGGGAGATTATCATAGTAACTGCTGACCGGGCTCCATATCTCGGTCGTCGTCATTTTGCCCACGGCATAGTTGCGATTATACATTTGGGCGAGCCTCCGGGCCGCTCCCCACCCTCCGTTCCAGGGACCGTCCTCGCTGACCCAAAGAGGGAGGCCGCATGCGTGGGCTTCCGGGGTGCTTTTAAAGTGGGGATAGTGGATTGCGACGACGGAGATCGCCGCTTTCAGATCGGGATCTTTTATCATATCATCCACGATGCCCCAGTTGTTGACGTCATCGGCCGCCGCGATTTTCACCTGCGTCAAGCCCGCCTGATCGAGCGTCTTGCGCAGCAGTTTGATCCACGCGGCGTCATAATGGCGTTCATTCCAGATGCCCACGTATTCTATATCCAGGCCATGCGCCTTCTTCGCGCCCCGGATAAATTTCACCAGATAATCGGCCATGTCCTGCGAATAGTATTTGCCATTTCCAATCCAGGCGGGCGCGCCCCATGCCAGGCAATCGAGAATGATTTGTGGGTTGCGCTTTTTGGCTTCCTCCATAAGCCACCATTCATAACCGCGCTGATCATTCTCATCATCGCGCGTATGCATATGGCTTGGTTCACACCCGTCCGTCGAATTGACATCTCCACCCACCTCAACCTTCAAATGCTGAAAGCCCGCGCCGTACTTCGGCTTGAAGAGATAATCGAGGATCTCGCTCCGTTGCGGTTCCGGGTAATCGATCAGCAAGCGCGACGAGGCGCCCGCGCTCACCGCGCCAATGCCTTCAAAAACACGTCCCGCATCGGTGGCGTCGAGGCGCAGCGCGACGGGGTCGCTCCAGAGATCCGAAGCGGCAATAAGAACAAAGAATCCAGCCGGGAGAAGTTTTTTCAACATAATTCCTTTTTGGGGTTTATAGTGACGAATCAAATGGACTATGATTTCATAATCTGAGTTGATTTTACCACGGAAGTGTTCGCCATAATAGCTGAAATTGCGGCTCTTTGGTCCAAGAGGCTTGCGATTGCATATGGGTCTCTAGCATGTTAAAAAATGATCATGAACAAATTTTTGCGGGCCATCGTCATAGCCGCCATCGGCTTGAGTTCAAGCGTGGAGGCGCAGACAAGCGCACTGTTGCCAACTTCCGCCGCTGCCGCGGCCAAGGCCGGGCTGACCCCGGTCCGACTGCGCTGCGAGTATCGGGTTGATCCCGCGGGTGTCGACTCGCCTCGACCCCGCGTCGATTGGATTTTGGAGTCGAGCGACCATGCGGCCCGGGGGCTGGCCCAAAGCGCATATCAGATTCTCGCGGCCTCCGCGCCCGGTCTGCTTGCCAGGGATCAAGGCGATCTTTGGGATTCCGGAAAAGTGACTTCCGACCAGATGAACCAGATATCCTATGCAGGCAAGCCATTGACTTCCGCGCAGGGTGTCTGGTGGAAAGTGCGGACATGGGGCCAGGCAGGAGGCGAGTCGGCCTGGAGCGCTCCGGCGAAATGGACGATGGGTGTTCTGAACGATGCGGACTGGGCCGGCGCGAAATGGATTGGCGCGCCCGATGCCAATGAGCCGAATGATCACAAGGGCGCGAAATCCAAGTACGAAACGGTCCTGCTCCGCCGCGAGTTTGCGGTGAAGCCGGGCCTGAAGCGCGCGCTCGCGCACATTTGCGGCTTGGGACAATACGAGATGACGCTCAACGGCAACAAGGTGGGCGACGATCTCCTTACTCCCGGCTGGACGCTTTATAACAAGACCTGTCTTTACGATACCTATGACATCACTGCTTCACTTCATGCCGGGACGAATGCCGCCGGCTTATTTTTAGGCAACGGTTTCTATAACATTCACGGCCAGCGCTACACCAAGATTCAGTGCTCGTTCGGCCCGGTGCAGGCGATCTGCGTCATTCGTCTCGAATACGCGGATGGCGCCGTTGAAAATGTGATCACCGACGAGCAGTGGAAGACATGCTCGGGGCCGATCACCTTTTCTTCCATCTATGGCGGCGAGGATTACGATGCGCGCCTTGTCCAGGATGGCTGGGACAAGCCCGGCTTCAACGCTTCAGCTTGGGAGCTGCCGGCGGTCACCAAGGGTCCTGGAGGGGCCTTAAGGGGGTTGTCTTGCGCAGGCCCTCCCATCCGCGGCTTTGACATCCTCAAGCCCGTGGGCAGCAAACAACTCAATCCCAGCGTCACTGTGTACGATCTCGGGCAGAACGCCTCCATCATGCTTCGCCTGAAGGTAAAAGGCGCCTCGGGCGCTTCGGTCAAAGTCATCCCTGCGGAGTTGGTCAATGGAAATGGCGATATAGGTGACCCCATGTGCGGAGGCAACTCGTATTGGACCTATACGTTGAGCGGCAAGGACGACGAGAGCTATTTTTCCAAATTCTATTATCGGGGCGGCCGGTATTTGCGGGTGGAGTTGCGAGCCGCCCCTGGCGGCAGCGCGCTTCCGGAAGTCGAGTCCATCGAAGGCGACACCATTCACGCCGATGCTCCAGCCGCCGGTCAATTTTCCTGCTCGAACGAGATGTTTAACAAGGTCCATGCCATCATTCGCTGGGCGCAGATGAACAACATGGTTAGCGTGCTGACGGATTGTCCGACTCGCGAGAAACTCGGCTGGCTCGAGGAAGACCACCTCAACGGACCCGCCTTTCGCTACAATTTCGATCTCTCGACCTTGTTGACCAAAATGGTCGATGACATGGCCGATTCCCAGAGGGCCAACGGCCTGGTTCCCGCAACGTGCCCCGATTATCCCAAGTGGCCGGAAAACCAATGGACCAACCCGCCCGAGTGGGGCAGCGCCTGTATCGCGGTGCCCTGGCAGCAGTACCAATTCGACGGCGATCTGGAACTTTTGCGCGAGCACTATGATACCATGAAGGGCTATGTCAAATACCTGAGCGACCGGGCGAAAGACAACATCGTCAACTTCGGGCTGGGCGATTGGTATGATAACGGGAGCTTTGGCGCCGCGAAACTTACCCCCGTCGCCCTGACCGCCACGGCCTTCTACTATTACGATACGAAGACCCTTGGCCGGATGGCCGATCTTCTCGGGAAACCGGACGACGCGGCCCTGTATCGACAGCAATCCGACCAGATCCTCGCCTCTTTTAACAAGAAGTTCTTCGATCCCGCGACGAACAACTACGCCACCGGTTCCCAGGCATCCAATGCCGTTCCGCTGGCCATGGACATGGTCGATCCCGCCGTGCGTCGAGCAGTGTTCGACAACCTGGTCAAAGATATTCAAGCCATGCACAAGACCGCCACGGCTTCTGAAGATCACAACACCTCGGGCGAGGTCTGTCTGGAATTTCTTTTGCGGGCCATGGCCGATGGAGGGCGCTCGGATCTGATCTATACGGCTTATGGGTGGGACAAAACCGGTTACGGTCTCCAGGTTAAAATGGGAAAAACCAGTTTGACTGAAGGCTGGAACGGCGGCAGTTCTCAGGACCATTTTATGTTTGGAGAAATCAACGAGTGGTTCTATCGCAGTCTGGCCGGGATTCAGAATGATCCGGATGTGCCGGGTTTTAAGAAAATCATCATCAAGCCTGCCGTCGTTGGCGGCCTCACCTGGGTCAAAGCCAGCTACGACTCGATTCAAGGCGGCATCGTCAGTGAATGGAAGCGTGATGCGCAAAACCTGACATTAGATGTTTCCATTCCGGTAAATACCCGCGCAACGATCTGCGTGCCGACCGGCGATGCTGCTTCGGTCAATGAAAGCGGCAAACCTGCGATTCAGTCGGTCGGGGTGAAATTTTTGCGGGCGGACGGAGCCTATGCCTGCTATGCGGTGGGATCGGGCAATTATAGCTTTACCGCGACGCTTCCACCAACGACGGCCAATTAGTTTAGTGCATGAACAGGACAGAAAAGCCCCAAATCGCTCCTAATGCACCAACCAAAGCCCCAACGACCGAGGCCCAATGTGGAATGCTTAACGGGCCAACCTGCAACGACCAGCCTGTAATCAGTCGAACGATGTGTGCCAGCGATACCATTAAAAAGAACACAGAGGCAAAGACCACGAAGCAGGTGCTGCAACTGGGTATTACTGTGGACATAGCATTATGCTTACGAATTGGCAGGCGGCTGTCAAGAGAAGCCTTGATTCGGCATCATTTCATGGTGAAAGACAGGGTGTTTATCTTTATTCTCCACTCATCTTTTCTTCCAACACAACTGGCATGAAGTATGAATCTGGCGAATAGTTTCTTCATTTAAGTTATCGAACCACGCCATTCTTTTTTTTAGGCTCTTTTCCCTAATCTGGTGAAGCACGCAAGTCGACGGATTGTTTTTATCAAAAGGACAGTCCTCAGATAAAATAAGAGAAAGCTCCGCTTTCTGGTGCTTTCGTTGAGAGTCAGTTATTAAGAGTTCGCATGCCATGACTTTACCTCTTTTCATCAACGTAAGATTAACTGCTTTATTTATTGTCCGGAAAAAACTCAACTTCTATCGTTCTATTAATGATTCGTTCTGGAAAGCCGCCGGGGCAACTTCTCTTCTCAAAAGTTGCTGCCATTGGTGCGCTTCGGTAATTACCCGTTCAGCTTGTTCCGCAGTCAGCCCAAAGGAGTCTACAAGATATTTTGCAACCGGTTTCTTTTTATTCTCCAAAATTTTGGTGCCATCGGTTGCTTCTCGTGGAGTAAGCTTTCCCCCAATAGGTTTATCATATGCAGATGGAATCGCATCGTAATGGAGGGAAAAGCCCGAACGCGTAGCATTATCTGGCGCAATCCAAGCAATACTGTGCTTGATCCGCCCCCTCCACAGCAGATTTATCAGCACACCGTTGATTAAGTATTCCACCAGCAGCTCAGTGTCCATAGCGCAGGGCCTTTCTTATCTCACTGATGCTACATATCATCGCTGTCGGAAATGCGCTTGCTCTGGCTTGTCCAAGACTAACCTTTTTTTGCTGCTTTATATTTACTGAATTTACAGAATGTGAGCGTGCAGGGCCTTCGTCTATTTGAGCCGATGATAGAGTTGCCCTTCCACTTGGCTCTAATTACCGTTTGTTTTGGCCTTTATCAATGTATGATTAATCTTAACGTGCCCTATCAAGGAAAAGTTAAACCTGCGCAACGCGACCGAGCTGCTTCAAGCGGCGACCCAATGGGCCGATGCGCAGAATAGGTCGTAGGACGCTTTTCATCCGAGGCAAGGCCCCGAGATGACAGGAACAATAAAAGTTAGCGCTCTCTAACTTTCGCCTTGACCGCTGAGGCAGGCAATCTATTTTCCCGGCATGGCATCATGCTCGAGTAAAGAACTCCGGATCAAGCTGCGGGGCATTTTTAGGAAGGGACCAACTCCTGATCGTCCGCGGTCCTCGAATTTGGCCGGCGAGGGTGGAGGGGGCATTGGGGATAAATGTTAAGTTGCAGGGCAGGCGTTGGGAACTATTTGTGACTTCCCATGACGCCGACGATGGATGCCTGGCTTCGAGCATGAATGGCACCCAGACGAAGGACATTCAACCGCCAACAAAAAGCAACCCATCGTTAGCAGGAATTTGACAAATTCTCTTTAGTATGGCCCGGAAGAAAATAATGTTATTGCAACTGATTTGCATGTGCGCGAAGCTTGCCCGATAAACCATAA
Organism: uncultured Verrucomicrobiae bacterium; assembly: GCA_963702985.1. GTDB lineage: Bacteria > Verrucomicrobiota > Verrucomicrobiia > Methylacidiphilales > UBA1321 > JABDGH01. The sequence continues at coordinate 1,038,611 of OY969777.1, read as the reverse complement.
AAGCGAGGAGAGAGAGAATGAAATCGAAAACAACCAGACCTGCGAAGCATCAAGCGCGGCTTGCCGCACCCGTTTTGATGCTTATCGGATATTTTTCCGGGTTTGGCTGCTTGCAGGCTCAGTCACTCAATGGGTTAGCCCCTTCCAATGCACCCACTCCGCCCCCAAGTTCACCTAAAACCGCAACGGGCCTGCTTAACCAAAAATATCTCATGGGCGATTTCTGGGGACAACGATCCAAGCTCGAAGACGAAGGCCTTACTTTTACACCAATCTACACCGCGGAAACTTTCGGCAATCCCATCGGCGGTGTCAAACAGGGAACCATCTACGAAGGCCTGCTCGAACTCGAACTCACACTTGATTTCAAGAAAATGGCCGATTGGGATGGGACCTTCCACGTCAGTTCCTGCTATCCGATGGGCAACGGCGTTACCGGCAGCGATACTCACGAGCTTTTGACGATAAGCAACCTCACTGCTTACAACACCCTCCACCTCTTTGAACTTTGGTATGAACAAAAGTTTCTCGACGAAAAAATCGCCTTGCGCGTGGGACAAATGGCAGCCGATCAAGAATTTTTTATCAGCGCCAACGCCGCCAACTTCCTCAACGCAACCTATGGCTGGCCGGGTATTTTGTACTTGAGCGCGCCGACGCCCATTTACGATTATGCCGCGCCGGGCATCCGCTTGCAGCTTGATCCGGATAAGCACTGGAGATTCCTTGGGGCTGTTTATGCCGGAAATCCAGCGCCGGATCGATTGGGCGATCCCAATCCCAACCGCGCCCCGAGCGACGATTTCAACAACTCGGGCACCGGCTTTTACATCAACGGCAGCCAGGGGCTCTTCAGTGTCAATGAACTCTGGTATAACCTGAACCGGGAAGACAACGCCACCGGTTTGCCTGGGACGTACAAGATCGGCGGCTGGCTCCATACGGACACATTTTCCAACCTGAGATACGACAACCACGGTATTCCCCTCGCGTCGCCGGCCAGTGACGGCCATCCACAAGCCTTGGACGGCAATAACGGGTTTTATGGCGTGGTCGATCAGGCCGTCTGGCAGGACAAGTCCGACCCCAAACAAACTAAGGAAATCGATTTGTTCCTCCGCGGTGGAAACGCTTTGGGTGATCGAAGTATTTTCGATTACTACCTTGACGGCGGTGTGACCTTCAACGGTCTGATTCCGGGCCGTCCTTCCGATTTGTTCGGCGTGGCCACGGCCTACGGGCACATCGGTTCGGGGCGGCAAGGTTTCTCGGCAGACGAAAAAAGCTTCAACGGAAGAAACGTGCCAATTCCCGATTTCGAGCAAAATATCGAACTGACTTATCTGGCCCAGTTGTCCCAATGGTGGACGGTGCAGCCTGACATGCAAATCATCATCCATCCCGGCGGATCAGCGGCGGTTTCGAATGCGGTTGTGCTTGGGTGTCGCACGGTCATCACCTTTTAGACAGGAAACCGATCGAGATGTTCCCTTCTGTCGTCAGGCATCGCCCTACAAAACAATTCGGGTTCCGGTTGGTTTCTTGCCGAGATTCACCTGCCGGTAGCGAGGTTTTGGGGCAGACCCGCAGGCAATTACGCGCTTGTTTGAGTCAACCTTTACTGCTTTAATCCCAGAATTGGTTTTTTTGGCGCTTGTTTTCATGTCTTGTTCAGTTTTCCCTTTCAAGGTTTGAATACGACACACACAGGACGCCAAAATAAATCAGGCATTTCTAATAAGGCGTAAGTCATTTTAATTAAGATACTTGGACAGGTGGCTGAGTGGTTTAAGGCACTCGACTCGAAATCGAGCGTACCCTCTAAAGGTACCGTGGGTTCGACTCCCACCCTGTCCGCCCTTACTTTTCAGAGGTAAACCGGCGTCAAAAGCGTGCTAAATCGGGATTGCATGACGCCTGCATGACACTCCCCGCAAAACATGCCCGCCATGCGCTCAGGGTGGCTCAGGAACGGCGTTCCCATCCGGGGGAACTTGTGAGCAGGGGGCAGGCTCCCGCGATGCCGCTATGGACTCGTCCTTAACTCGGAGCTACCTTTTCCCCATGAGAATTGCCCTCGCGGTGATCTTGGCGGCGCTGATTCTCGCGGGATGCGGGGCGCCGGGCCGGGCGGTCGACATTGTCCCGCAGATCGTGGGTGACGTCGTGGCCGGGCATCGCTACCGAGCGTCGGCTGGGTTTCGAGCCGCTGGATGTCAGTGCTGAAAATCGTGGCTACGATGTCGAGTCCCGGATTCCCAACACCGGTAAGCTCCGTTTCCTCGAAGTCAAGGGTCGCGCTGTCGGGGCGAATACTATTACCATCACGAGGAACGAAATTATGACCGCGATGAACAAGCCCGAAGATTTCATACTCGCAATAGTTACCGTGGATGGTGACGCTGCTGGGCCGCGCTATGTCCGCCAGCCTTTCCGCCGCGAACCGGACTTCGCCGTTACCAGCGTGAATTACGATCTTCCGGATTTGCTCGCCCGTTCCACCGCTCCGGACTGACGCCCCATGAGCCAGCTATCCTCAACCCCTAACGAGTTGTCACCTCTGGAAATCAAGATTTGCGTCTTCAAGGATTGGTTGTCCAAAAAGGCTGGCCCGCTCGTCGTTCAGAACAACGGGCAGGTCTTCGCCGGTTGGGAAAACCGCCTTTCGGCTCTTCTCGATGACGTTCGCAAAAAACCGCAAGTTCCCATCGCTCTCGTTGGCTCGACCGGTTCAGGCAAATCCACGCTCCTGAACGCCCTCCTTGGCGTCGAAGTCTTGCCGGTTAGCAACATGAAGCCCTGCACTGCTGTCGTCACGAGTGTCCGTTACGCGCCGTCGCCTGTTTTTCAGGCCATCGTTACCTTCCTGTCACGTCAGGCTTGGGACGAGGAACTCCTCAAGCTCAAAGACACGTTCCGGGCGGGCGATCAGGACGACGATGCTGAGGGCGCGGACGAATGGCAGGCCATCAGCCGTTCCACCAAACACAAAATCTGCGCCGTCTATGGCCTCGACAAGGAATCGCTCGAAAATTTGCCGGATCTCGACGCGCTTCGGCTCGATTCCCGGATGGCGGGTTGCTTGGAGGGTGAAGGCAGCCGGATTTTCTTGGAAGCGGCCACAGCGAAGGAACTGAAACAAAAACTCCGGGGCTACTTAAGTAGCGAGGAACGCTTTTGGCCGCTGATCAAGACCGTAGAGATTTCCGGCCCGTTCGACACGCTTCGCCACGGTGCGGTGCTCATTGATCTGCCTGGCGTGAATGATCCCAATCAGGCCCGCGAGGAGGTCACACGCTCGTTCTTGCGCGACGCACCGTTCATTTGGATTGCGTTCAATACCAAGCGCGGTATGACGCGCGACATCCATGAGCTTCTCGTCAAACAGGATTTGCTCCGCCAGTTCTTGATGCACGGCAAGCACGACGCCGTCACCTTCATCGGCACGCACGCCGACGACTTTGATCCTGAACAGGCCATTGACGAGTTCAATCTCGACCCCGATGCCTCCAACGTGGAGATCGTCCGCGAACGCACCAGGCGCGTTGTCAAACAGGTCCGCACTGACCTAGAAGACATCTCCACGGAACTGGCCCACGTCGCAAATGCGAAATTCGACGATTTGGAACGTCTCAAGCGCACACTGGCTCAGACCAAGGTGTTCGTCGTCTCCACGCGCGCCTACATGCAGCTCCAGAAAATCTCTCAGGGCCGCAAAGACTACGGCATAGAACACATTGACGATTCCGGTGTCCCCGCTGTCGTCCGGCATCTCTTTGAAGTCTGCCGCAAACAGGATATGCGCTCTCATCACGAGGACATCGAGCGACGGCTCGGTTTCGTGATCGAGGAAGTCCGATGTTTTTTTTTGGCTCGGATCAACCAGATCGAACTCCAGCGGGGGGCGCTCCGGCAACAGGCGGACGAACTTCAAGGTCGCCTCGCCGGGCCTCGCACCAACATCCACTGCAAGGCTTTCACCTTGCCGTGTCTGCCTTCCCGTGTTGCCTTGACGATACGCGCTTGCAGCCTCCTGACTTCACGCTCACAATGAGACCAGTCGATCTGGTCCCAGGGTGAGGTGTTGCCGAAGGATGCACACGCCGATAAATCTGCGTTCATTTGCTATTTCCTTCTGTGGATGGTTCTACATGTTTTCTCGTCATCAACGACCGGCTGGAAGTCTGCCCGCTTGACGCGGCGGAGTAATCTTTGCAACTCCTATCCACCCCATTACAGAGCGGCCTTCGCTTTTTCCAGCTTCCCAAGCCCCGCACCTCAACGGCGTTCCTTACGGAAACACCTGCCTCCACCAGCAAGGCGAAATGCGGGGATTATCCAATCCTGTACCGATCATCAAAGGATGAGTTAGTCCCTGCCTCTTACACCGGCAGCCGTTCTGTCCGTGTGTTCCCAGTGTCGGAGAGAACAACCGGCTGCATACCTTTTGGTCGGAGCCTATCAGCGTCTTTGGCTCCTTGGGTGTGACGATGCCTCTAAGCAGTTCACTTCTGTTGGACTTGTCATCCGAGCCTAACCCTCAGACCGCCCAACGCTGGCGATCTCGGAAAATTCCTCGCGGAGTTTTCCTCATCCCGAAGGACGAAGGTATATTGTCCGGGCAGCTTTCGACCGGATCGTTGCCAATCCAGCCGATGCCTGTAGGCTACTGCGAACGGAATCGCAGGTTGATTTCTATAGTGAGCTTCCTCCTTTCATAGTTCAACAATGGTCAGTTCATTTTTGGTCGCACCGACACGCCACCCCGAACGAGGTTCGGTAAAGGCCGCAAAAGGGAGAGTGATTCTCCATTGTTCATCATGACTCGTCATAGTTGCATCATGGTTCATTGTGATGGGCGGCGACGGCTTCGATGCATTGTTTCACGAGGTAATCGCCGATCATCGCTGGATTCCAGTTTGATTTGATTAGTGACCATGCCTTGCGAACAGGCTCGGTCGCCGTGCCTGCGGCACCGCTCCCGGTGATGTTGGTTCAAAGTAGCAACCGTGACGGCGTGCGGCGGCGTTCCTTGCCGCGTCCGTCACCGTTGCTTTTGATTGATTTTCCTCAGCAAGAAATTGTCATGACAAACAGCGACGACGAGGAGCGCGCCTGATGTCATCATCCGCCATGCTTCATCATTGATCGCCGTGCTGACTTCATTGTCATCGTTAACGCTGAGTCAGCGCCACGGCATTGTCTCTGCCACAGCTTGTGGCAGAATCATGGTCATGGTTTAAATCAGCCCGTCATTTGCCTTGAGATGCTCGACAGTTTTGATCAATCCTTGATTTGCAAGTGTGAGGAGATATTCCTCAACAGACTTGGATGGATTTTGTAGCCTTGCCCGATGCTGGCGGGCGGCTTCGCAGACCGCCGCTGAATCAATCTTGATGAGGCGCATGACAAAAGCGTCGGGATGAATGGCCTCAATTTTGTGCTGACGGAGTGTCTTTGGCGGAAAATCCTTGAGATTGAAGGTGACGATGATGCCTGCATGGGCATGGATCGCGGCTGCCAAAACGTGCCGGTCGTCCTCATCGGGGAGTTTTATGGATTCAATCAAGTCGTCGTATCCTTCCACCAAGCAGTCCCGTGTTGCGGCATTCATTAGTCGTCGCGTTTTCTCAAGCTGCTCTCTTTTCAGATCAGGCCTGTTTTTGAGAAGGTTCCTAATCCATTCATCATGAATGCGGTTGGTCCACTTGGCCCGGAACAAATCGGTGAGGGTAAGCTGCATCAGGAAGTCCCGCAAGGGAGCCGGATACAAGACGCAAGCGTCGTAAATTGCCGTGAGTTGGGCCACGTTAATAGCCCATGTTTAACTCTTGGGCCTGCTTTGCCAATTCGTTTAACGCACGGTTTCTGTCCGCGTCGATGGCTCTCTTGTAGTCGAGTACATCTTTGGCGTAAACGCGGCGATGCGTTCCCACTTTACGGCAGGGGATTTTTCCGCCGTCGAGTAGTCCGATGAGGTAGGGCCTGGAGACGTTGAGAAGGTCTGCGGCCTGCTGGGTCGTAAGCTCGACCTGGAGTGGCAGGATCGTAACCGTGTTGCCCTCGGACATCTGGGCCAGAATATCTTTAAACAAGCGCGCGGCGGCGGCGGGAATGACGACAAACTCCTTCCCGTTGCCTTCACGGATTTGGAAGGTAAGCCGCCCTCGTTTGTCGGTATGGCGGGTAAGAATGTTGCTGGATCGCCGGACAAGACCGAGTTCGTCTGAGCTAAGCGGTGAAGTAGCAGTAGAACGGGGCTTTGCTTGAGTCGTTTTCATTTGTATTTTACGATACGCCTAATCGACATAAACGCAACAACCGAAATAAACGAATAAGTCGAGGCTGCCTCGACAAATTGTGCAACAGCCTGATGCGCAATTGTCTCAGTAAGGCGTAGCCCATTTGCCGGTGCTGTGCCAGGAAACCTGTCACAGCACCGGCTTGAACTGAGTTCTATCGTCGCGGCTTGCTCGCGTCCCCAAGGGAACTTGGGGGGACGCTCGTCTGCGCCGCCAGTTGGTTAGAGGAGGAGAAAAAAAGAGAAAGGCCGCGCGTGGGGCCTGCTTTTCTATCCCCCGCCGCGCTCGTTTTCCTGTGAAGGTGAGTGGCTGCGCGACGGCGGTGAGTTAAGCGAAGTTTTGGAGCGGAAAGGCGTTCGTTTTGCCGATCCAAAAAACAGAAGACTTGTAATTAAAATAGTAAACCCCCGGCTCTGCCGGGGGACTCCCAAAGTTTGACAGCTCCGGGAGTCCCTTTGAATCTCGTGTGCGTGAACCGCTCAAAGTTCCACACAGGAGAAACAAAATGGCAGAAACCACAGACTCATTATCCCACACCCGGTGGGATTGCAAATATCATATCGTGTTCATCCCGAAGTGCCGCCGTGCGGTGCTCTATCGGGAGTTGAGGAAGTACTTGGGGGAGATGTTTAGAAATCTGGCCCAGCAGAAGGAATGCCGGATCGAGGAGGGGCATTTGCTGGGCGACCACGTTCACATGCTCATCTCGATCCCGCCGAAGTACGCGGTGGCGCAGGTGGTGGGCTTTATCAAGGGGAAGAGCGCCATCCACCTGGCCCGCAACTTTGGAGGGCGGCAGCGTAACTTCACGGGGTGCAACTTCTGGGCGAGGGGGTATTACGTCTCGACGGCGGGGCGTGATGAAGAAATCGTCCGGCGTTATATCCGGGAGCAGCAGGCCGAAGACAAACGGGTTGAACAACTCAAAATGTTCAACGAGTAACGAAGGCCGCCTTTAGGCGGCTCACAGCACAAAACAACCGCTTTGAGCGGTTCACAATCCCAAGCCTCCGGCTCTGCCGGAGGTCACTGACTTCATCGAAAATCGATATTTTACTAATAAGTAAAAAAGTGGATTTCTGTGAAAATTCAATCTATCAGCAATGATCGCGAGCTGCGCCGGGTTCTTCCCGAACGGCTGCGCCATGTCTTTCCCGGTTCGCGGATTCATCTTTCGGAAGGAAACGGAAGGAAGGAGAGTCAACCTGACTTGGTGTTTGACGTCAACCTGTCGGGGCGCAAATACCGTTTTGCGGTCGAGGCCAAAGCTCAACTCCAGCACGCCGACATCGAACGGGTGGCGCAAGACGCGCGGCGCGGGGCTACCGCGCCTCTTCTGGCCACGGTCCGTTTGTCCGATTCGCTCTTGAACGAATGCCGGAAGCGAAAGCTGGCATGTATTGATTGCAACGGTCGCGCCTGGATCGAGCGTCCGGGACTTTCGGTTTTCCATGACACCAACCAAATCAGCTTTCGTCTTGCGCAACCGGTCCTCTCGCCGTTTTCACCCAAGAGCCAGCGGCTGGCCCGACTTCTTCTCAATCGTGGCGATCAGGCGTGGGGACAAGTCAAGCTGGCGAAAGAGACGGGGCTCAGCTTGGGCCTCGTTTCCCGCTTGTTGCAGCATTATGAGACGCAGGGATGGGCGAAAGGCCGCCGCAACGATTGGCGGGTTGCCAATCGCGATTCACTTCTTGATGCCTGGGCCGCAGCGGATCAGTGGTCAAAACGGGTCGACCTGCAGGAGTACGATTTTCTGGAACCAGACAAAGCCATCTTTGCCGGGAAGTTCTATCGGTATCTCAGCCCCGCTTTTTCCATCGCCTATACGCAATGGCTGGCGGCAACATTGCGCCATGCCTACGGCAATGTTCCAGTGATATCGGCCTATTGCGGAAGATTCCCGAACGCCGAAGAGGAAAAGCTGGCGGGATTGCGGCGCGTCACGGGCGGAGGCAAGATTTGGCTCCTCCAGCCCATTGACCCCGGCGTTTTCCGCGAAACGCGGGACGTGAACGGCATTCCCCTCGTATCTGACGCGCAAATCTACCTCGATCTTCTCCAAGTCGGCTTGCGCGGTCCCGATCAGGCGGATGCGCTGAGAAAGTGGGAAGGCTTCTGCCGATGAAACTTCCCCATCATCAAGATTACGACGGGCGGGACACCGATTTATGCGAGCAGGCGTTGCTTACGATCTGGCCGCACCTGGGCGATTTCCAACCCAACCTGTCGCTCGTGGGCGGGTTGGTGCCGCGATATCTTTGCCGCGATCCGGCGATGGAGGCGCGGACTCTCGATGTCGATCTCGGAATCAGCATCGCTTCGGGTGAAGGCTGTTCCTATCAGAGTCTGGCGTTTCGGCTGCGCGATGCCGGGTTTCATTGGCGGGACAACCGCTATGTCAAGGAGGTCGAGGGGCACCGGCTCTACCTCGATTTTCTCACAGAGGCCGACAATAATGCGGGAGGGATGATCGAGGTGGAAGACATTCGCGCGAACGCCTTCGCCGGCGTCGAGCGCGCGGTGCAAGTCGTGCGCGAGGTGACAATCAAGGGAACCGATCTGTTGGGAGCGACCGTGACCGAAGAAGTTCGCATTTGCGAGGCGGGGCCATTTCTGTGTTTGAAGCTGGCTTCCTACGGCCAGCGGGCGGCGAGCAAGGATTTATTCGACATTGTCCAGGTCGTCCAAAGCTACGATCAAGGGCCGGAGGCTGCGGCGAGATTGTTTCGGGCAGAGAGCGAGGTCAACCCGGCGTATGTGGCGGCGATGCGGGTTTTGAAGGATCGCTTTGCCGAAGTCACGGGCAAGGCTGCGGTCCACTACGCCGACTTTTGTGTAGGTGCACAAAGCGGGACGATTCCAGCGGAGGACTATCAGTTGATGCGGCAACAGTACGCCAACACGGCGGTTATCCGGAAAAATGTTGGCAGACCTGTCAACGAAACTGTCAACAAAGCAAGTGAGCGAAAGTGGAAGAAAGTGGCGGTGTTTTGGGCTTGTTACCTCTGAAAAACCTGCTAAAATAGGAGCATACCTCGCGAGGTATTGGTCGACTCCCACCCTGTCCGCCCTTTTTTAAGTCGTTGACTCGCAACCACCGCGTCCACGGAAATGGCGTTCTCTGGCCCATTTGCCAGTGAAATTGCCAGTCGGACGACGAGAGCGGCGGGCTTTCTTGGGAACTCACCTGGAAGGCGGCAGCGAGGCCGTCCGCCGCGCCCGCGCTGAACAGGACGAAGCGGCCCCGCTGTTTCTGGAGGATGACGAGGCGATGAAGGTCGGAAAGTTCGCGGCCTCTTCATAAAAATCTGGCGATGTGAAATTCTCCCACTTACCCTCCGTCGTGCTGACCTTCATTTTCAAGCATCCGCTCATCCTCGCGCTCGGGTTTGGTTTGATCGTGCTGGGCGTCTGTCTGGGCTGGCGCAAGCATCACCTGCTTCTCTCGGGACATCTCGCCGACGGCGAAGTCGTGGAATTGATTCCGCACACCGGGTCCAAGGGCGGCGTCACCTACACCGCGCGCGTCGCCTACACGAGGCCCGACGGAACGAAGGCCGAGTTCGAGGGCGGGGTGTCCAGCAATCCGCCGATGCACCGGCTTGGCGAGAAGCTCCGGGTCGTGGTCTATTCCGACGGCATGACGCCCGACATCCTGGCCTTTGCGGATTTGTTTCTTTTTCCGTGGGCCTGCTTTTGCGCGGGCGTTTTTATTCTCCTGATGTGCGCGGGATTCGCGTTTGGGCCCTTCGTGATCGATTCCGTGTATCTCCCAAAGCTGGCCAACCCGGATCCTCTCAAGACGCTGAATCTTGTAAAATAGGCGATCCCCGGACTTGACCTTGAGCGCGACTCTTCGCATAACCACTTATTCGCTTTCGGCGAAACAAAGTAACTTTTTACTTTAAAAACGTAATAAATCATCTACCCTCTCTCTTATGACTACCCGGTACTCCTCTTCACCCCTCCTCTGCGCGCTTGCATTCGCACTCGCCGCTTCGCCTTTGCTTTCCCGCGCCCAGACCGCCGCTCCGGCGGATGCCTCGTCCTCCAACGCCGCGCCCGTCGCACCTGCGGCGCCCGCACCGGCCATGGCAGCTCCCGCCGACACGAATGCTCCCGCAGCCACGACCTCCACGGAACGGCCTTCGACTTACACGATTGTTCAACACGACTCGCTCTGGACCATCGCCCATAAGTTCGGCACCACGGTCGTGAAGCTGAGAAAGCTGAATAATCTCAAGAAGGGTGCGATGCTCCAACCCGGCCAAGTCCTGAAAATTCCTTCGGCCACGAGCGACACGACCACCAAGTAGTCCCCGACGACGCGAATCGGCCAACAACTCACCTTGAAGCGCCTTTGATCTAACAAAACGTCAGGACATTTCCATGAAAAATCGGATTCTATCCCCCCCGATTCTCAGCGCCATTGTCCTTTCTCTTTTCGCCAGCCCCCCTCTCCTTTCCCAAGCCGATCCCGGCGTTCCGAACTCCACGTATTCCGCTCCCGCGGAACAAACCGCCCCGGCTGCGGCAAGCGGCGTCATAGGGACGCCGACAGCGAAGCACACCATCGCCTATACGGTGGTGAAAGGTGATTCGCTGACGAAAATCGCGCAAAAGTTTAACACCACGCGGAAGAAACTGAAGGCGCTCAACAATCTCACGGCCAGCACCGTGAAGCCGGGACAGGTCCTGCTGGTTCCTTCCCTGAAAAGCGCCAAGCCGGCAACCGCCGCACCGGCCCACCACGAGTACGCCATGGCGCAACCCGTGCAGGACTTCGACATTCCGGCCTCGACCTTCGCGTCGTGCCCGGTTCCGCTTCCAACCCCTGACGAGGACGCCGGGTCACCCGCGCCCGTCGTGGCGGAAAAGCCCGCCCCCGTTGCGAAGCTCGTCTCTCCCGCCGAGTTCGCCGCGGAGCCCGCGCCGGCGCCGCCGGTCACAGATACCGTGGTTGCGCCAAGCGCCCCGGCGAATCATTTTGCGAAGACGATCCCGAGCTATTCGACCGACACGATGGCGAGCCCCCCGCCAGCCTTCAACGCACCCGCGCCCCGGCCGGCCAGGCGCAGCCTCGCCGAGATTTTAGGCTTTAGCTCGCCCGCGAGTGATTGGGCAAATCGTTTTCTCCAGGAAGCGCGCGCGCTCGGCAATCAAGGCATCGAGTACGATGAAGACTGGCGTCCGCCGGGCGAGTCCCACGCCTGGACCATGGATTGTTCCAACACCGCGCGCTATCTCTATAAGGTCACGACGGGGATCCAATTGCCGCGCACCGCTTCGGACCAATATTACTATCTCCATCTGCAAGGCAAGGCCTGGGACGTGCCCAGGACGGAGAGCGGTTGGCCCGATTGCAATTTCCTGCACCGCAACCTCAAGCCGGGCGACCTTCTTTTCTGGGAAAACACCTACCGGCCCGAACGGCAGCCGCCGATCACCCACGTAATGGTCTTCCTCGGCGTTAACGAGCGGGGCCAGTGGATCATGGCCGGTTCGCAAACCAGCCGGGGCGGCGAGCACAACCGGAGCAACGGCGGACCCGATATTTATGTTTTCAGGCCGACCCAACCGTGCGGCGGTTATTCGACGTGGCTCGGATTGGTTCATCATCAGGGCCGTTTCTGCGCTTTCGGACGCCCCCTCGAAGCCGATCCGGCCAAGCTCGCCGTCGCGGCGAATGATTAGTCGAAGCGCCTCATGGGACGGATAAGACAGATGGGACTTATAGGTCCCGTAAGTCGCATCCGTCCCATTACCCAACCTCCGAAGAGAAGGCTTCCGTCCAAAATTGGACAAATGCTTTTTCTCCGTTAGGATCATTGGAGTCTTATGGGCAAATATCTTCTTGGCTGTGCTGGCGTTGCCGTCATCGGCATCATTCTTCTCGTCATCGTTGTGGGCGCCATGTGGGCCGACAATTACAACAAGCTCGTCAGCGGCAAGCAGGCGGTCGATTCCCAGTGGGCCGAGGTCGAGAACCAGTATGAGCGCCGCGCGGACCTGATTCCCAATCTCGTCAACACGGTCTCGGGCGCGGCCAACTTCGAGAAGTCGACGCTGATCGCCGTCACCGACGCCCGCGCGAGCGTCGGCCAGGTGAAGCTCGATCCGAACCAGGCGCCCGCCGATCCCGCCAAGCTCCAGCAATTCGAGCAGGCCCAAGGCGCGCTCGGCAACGCGCTTTCCCGCCTGCTGGTCGTCGTGGAACGCTACCCCGACTTGAAGGCGAACCAGAACTTCATTGATCTCCAGGCCCAGTTGGAAGGCACCGAGAACCGCATCACCACGGCCCGCAACCATTTCAACCAGGCGGCCCAAAGCTACAACACCGCGGTGCAGAGTTTTCCCAGCAACTTCGTGGCCGGGATGTCGGGGTTCACCACGCGGCCCTACTTCCAGGCGAAGGAAGGCAGCGACGTCCCGCCCCCCGTCCATTTCGATTTCAATAATCCAACCAATGCCGCACCCGCTCCCGCGCCCGCCCACTAAGCGCCGCATCCAGCCATGACCAAGCGACGTGCCGTGCAGGGGTTGGAAGGGCCGCTCGCGGCGCTGATGGTGCTGCTCTGTCTCGGCGGAAGTCTCTTCGCCCAGGCGCAAAATCTTCCGCCCAAACCGGACCGATATATCACGGATCATGCGGGCGTGGTCGATGTCCCGACCCTCTCCGCGATCAATGACCAACTCGAACAATTCGAGAAGCAGACCTCCAACCAGATCGTCGTCGCGATTTACCCGAGCCTGCCAGCCGACGCCGAAATCGCCCAGTACGCCACCGATACTTACAACGCGTGGAAAATAGGTCAGAAGGGGAAGGACAACGGCGCGCTCCTTATGGTCTTTGTCAACGACCACAAGATGTTCATCTGTACGGGGCGCGGATTGGAAGGCGCGCTGCCCGACGCGATTTGCAAAAATATCGTCACCCAGGTCATCGCGCCGCAATTCAAACAGGGCAACTACTCCGGCGGCGTTCAGGCGGGCGTCAACGCGATGATCGCGGCGACGAAAGGCGAGTACAAGGGGACCGGCTCCACGGTCGACGAAGAGAAAGGCTCCGACCAAGGCTTCCCGTGGGGAGTTCTCCTTTTGTTCCTCATCATTATTTTTATCCTCACCCGGTACGGCTCGTCCTATGGCCGATCGGGCCCCTTTATTTATACAGGCGGCGGATTCGGAGGGGGCGGTGGATTCGGAGGCGGTGGCGGGTTTGATGGCGGCGGCGGCTTTAGCGGGGGAGGAGGCAGTTCCGCCGGCGGCGGGGCGGGAGGAAGCTGGTAACGCGCACGCGCGATCTCTTTTTGACCATGAAAGTGAAGCACTTTTTAAGCGCGCTGGAGCACGACCGCGTCCACCAGGCGATCCGGTCCGCCGAGGAAGGCGCCTCCGGCCAAATCGTCGTCTTCATCAGCCATCGCAAAGTGGAAGATCCCTTGGCCGCTGCGAATCACGAGTTTCGGAAATTGCGCCTCGAAACCGCCTCGGACAAAAACAGCCTGCTGATTTTCCTCGCTCCCAAATCGCAAAAGTTCGCCGTCGTGGGCGGCGCCGCCCTCCACGAAAAAGTGGGCCAGGCCTGGTGGGACGAACTCATCGCGCTCCTCACGCGCCACTTCAAGGAGGGCCGCTACACCGACGGCCTCGTGGCGACCATCGAGCAGGCGGGCCGCGCCCTGAAAACGCACTTCCCTGCCGGCGCCACCGATCGCAGCGGCCAGCGTGACATCGTGGAGGAATAGGTTCGAAAGCTGTTGCTATACAAGTATAGCAATGATAGGGTGACTGCATGCTCGCCCTGAGACTCGATCCGAAAATTGAAGAGCGCCTGAACCGTCTCGCCCAAAAGACCGGTCGCACGAAAAGCTATTACGCCCGCGAAGCGATCCTCGAGCATCTCGATGACCTGGAAGACGCCTACCTCGCTTTGCGTCGCCTGGAACAACCCGCCAAGACCTATTCGGCCAAGGAAGTGAAGCGTGCGCTGGGCCTATAGGTTCGACGAACGGGCTCTAAAGGAACTTCGCAAGCTCGACCGGCAGGCCCAGAAAGAAATCCTCGCCTATCTTGATCAGCGGATTGCCGCTGATGCAGACCCGCGCCGCTTCGGGAAAGGCCTCCACTCCGACTTGGCCGGATTATGGCGCTATCGCGTGGGCGATTACCGCATCCTCTGCCAGATCAAGGACGGCTTGCTGCTCGTTCTCGTGATCTCCGTCGGCCATCGCAAAAATGTTTATGAATAACATAGAAAAGACGGCTCTTCCTTTCCTATCTCACCAATTCATATCCGCCGCGTATCCATATTCGATGAGCATGTCGCCCGCGGCTTTTTTGATGATGGCTTTCTTTTCGTCGGACAACTGCTTCCATCTGCCGCGTCCGTCAAACAGCTTCTGATTGATTTGCCAGTTTCTATATTGTTCGTGGTGCGCGAAGGATGCATCCGGAGGCTTCTCGATTTTTTTGGAATAGTAATACTTCGGCTTTTCATGGCTGCGCAGCACCTGCTCTTCAAAATCCTCGTTCAGGAAGTTCAGCGCCTCCCTGATGGTTTCGCCGATATTTTGGACGATGTCCTCATATTTCAGGACATGGACATCCGCATCCTTCCAGAATGCCTCGCCGGCCCGATTGTCGGCCACCCAGCGCTTGATCCCATCCTCGATCGAGCCGTAGCGCGCCTCGATGGAACAGGCGGCGTCGCGTCCATCCCTTAGGATAATAATAAATTTACAGCCTGGGAAGAGGTTGCGCAGCAACGAAATGCTATAAATATGTTTCGGCGTTTTCTCGACCCATCTTTTCTTATTTTCCGAGATGGTGAGGAGATCGAAATACCGGACCAACTGACCCGCTTCCCTGCTTACAACAGGGGTATTCGTGATATAGCTGTAGGCGATGCGCGTCTCTTCAGGTATGGCGCAAATTTGCGAGTGAGATCCAAGGATGGCCAGCAACAAGGAGGTGCCGCTATGACCGCATCCCACGATAAATACAGGAGGGTGTTCGAGCTTGTGCCGGTTATAGGTCAGGTAATGAAGAGGAAAGCGAAGGCACTTGACCCGAAGCCACATGCATTTGAGCCTTAACGCGGCGAAAGCCTGAAAAGCGCGTATTTTTTCCTTGATGCTTTTGATAAGGGCCACAACCGTCCTGAGTAGTGTCGGCAATGCGTTGGATGGTAGGGAGGCGCGCCTCCATGTGTCAACGGTCCGCCGACGCTTCGGCGATGGCTCATGGGCGCCCGGGCGAGTCCTTTCCGAGCAGGGGCCGTCAAGCGGAACGTCCTGTCTCGTGGCGTCTCCTTGAGTGAAGCGATAATCATCTTGTCACACAATTGTCACACAATGGCTGCATTGCATTTCGTGCCCCCTATTTTGGGGACTAGGTGAAGTTGCTACTCTTTGATAATTAAACACATAAAATAGGCAACTTAATGTCCTGCGGAGTGTTTACACCTCTGGGCAAAGGCCTATTCTTTATGGGGTTCAGCTTAGGGGTTTATTATGGGAAGAAAGAGTGATTCGCGGAAACGCCTCATGGATGCAGCTCACGAGTTGATCTGGGGCTATAGCTATGGCGCCGTGACGATCGAGGCGATATGTCAGCGGGCGCGAGTCAAAAAGGGCAGTTTTTACCACTTTTTCGATTCCAAGTCCGATTTGGCCGCATCGGCAATCAACGCATGGTGGGACGAGCGCAGGGCCCGGATTGAAGAACTGTTTCGACCGGAGGTTCCGCCCGTGGAGCGCATCTGGAAGTATCTCGAATTTGTTGCTCAAAGCCAGATTCAAGCCTACGAGGAAAGCGGCCAGATTCTCGGCTGTCCCATCTTTACGCTGGGTTCCGAAATCTGCACCCAGGACGAACGGCTCCGGTTCCTCATCCAGGAAATCCTCGGCAGCGCCGTCCGTTATTTCGAAGACGCGATCCGCGAAGGGCAGGCATCCGATGAAATCCAGGGGACCGACGCCCCATTAAAAGCCCGGCTGCTTTTGGCGTTCTACGAGGGTACTTTGACCCGCGCCCGCATCGAGAATAATCCGAAACTGGTTCGCAGCCTCAGCTCCGATGCGCTCGAACTGATTGGCGCGCGCCAGGCGCTGGCCGTGGTTGCCTAATCAGCCCGCAATGCTCCACGGATGGCTTGCGCGGTCTGCGCAATGTCGTCCTCCGTATGGGCGGCGCTGATGAATCCCGTTTCGAACTGTGATGGCGCGATGTAAATCCCCCGAGCCAGCATGGCGTGAAAAAACCGCCCGAAATGCCCAAGATCGGCCGTCTTGGCATCGTCCAAATTGCGGACCGGTCGTGACGTAAAGAAGAGGCAGAACATGGACCCGATCCGGTAAAAGACATAGTCGAGGCCGGCCGATTCGAGCGCCGCGCGCGTTTCCGCTTCGAGTCGCGCGCCGAGCTTTTCCAGTTTCGCGAAAATGTCCTGCTCCTCCAAGATTTTGAGCTGGGCCAGTCCCGCCGCCATGGCCAGGGGATTTCCGGAAAGCGTGCCCGCCTGATAGACCGGCCCCAGCGGCGCGAGAAAGTCCATGATGTCGGCGCGGCCGCCCAAAGCGCCCACGGGCAGGCCGCCGCCGATCACCTTGCCGAAGCAGGAGAGATCGGGCCGGATGCCAAGAAGTTCCTGCGCGCCGCCGCGAGCGACGCGGAAGCCGGTCATGACTTCGTCGAAAATCAGGAGGGCGCCGTGGGCCGTGCAGAGTTCGCGCATCGTTTCGAGAAAGCCGGGAGCGGGCAGAATCAACCCCGCGTTGGCCGGGATGGGCTCGACAATGACCGCCGCGATTTCGCCTTTGTTCCGCTCGAAGGCGAACCGCAGGGCGTCCGCGTCGTTGAACGGCAGCGCGAGGGTGAGCGCCGCCAGCGCGGCGGGAATTCCGGCGCTGTCGGGTTTGCCCAAGGTGAGGGCGCCCGAGCCGGCCTTGACCAGAAGCGAATCGACGTGCCCGTGATAGCAGCCCTCGAATTTGACGATCTTGTCCCGGCCGCGTGAATCCGCGGGCGAGACGGACCGCGCTCATGGTCGCCTCGGTGCCGCTATTGGTCATCCGCACTTTTTGGACCGACGGCACCCACTCGCAAATTTTGCGCGCGAGTTCGACTTCGAGCGGATTCGGAATGCCGAAGCTCGTGCCGCGATCCGCCGCCGCTTTCACCGCCGCGATGACCTCGGGATGCGCGTGGCCCAGGATCGACGGCCCCCACGTGCAGACGTAATCGATGTAGGCGTTGCCGTCGATGTCTTCGACGCGCGATCCATACGCCTTCCGCGCGAAGAAGGGCGTGCCTCCCACGGCGCGAAACGCGCGCACCGGCGAATTGACGCCGCCGGGGATGTAGCGGAGCGCTTCGGCGAAAAGTTCCTGGGAACGGGTCTGGGTCATGAATACTAAGAATAAAACTGATGGGATTTATGGGACCTATGGGGCTGCGGATCAGGATGACAGGCTTTTGAATGTCTTACAAATCCAGGATGTTTCCCCTGCCGCCGAGGGACGGAAATTGGCGCTTCCAAAAGTAGCGGACGGAGGGGGTGGCGTTGGGGGGAAGCTTGTCCACAAAGGCGGCATTCTCGATTTCCTTTGCGCCCAACTTAATGCGGCCTTTCCGCAATTTGGTCTGGAAGAGGACCGCCAAACCCGACCGGCGCGGACGATCGAAAAGATCGATGACCTTGGCGGAGACGAGCGTCAGGCCGATTTCCTCTTTCAACTCACGGCGCAAGGCTGCTTTGAGCGCCTCCGCCGAGCGAACTTTGCCGCCAGGGAGCGACCAGAGTTGTTTCCCCGCCGTTTGTTGGATGAGAAGGACGTTCCCATAGGCGTCCTGAATCCAGGCCAGGACGGAAACTTCCTTCGCGGATACAGACCGGACGTTGGTGACCAGTTGCTTACGATTCGGCATGGAAATCATATAAAGCAACGCGCCTGCCAAGTCACCCAATTGTAACAAACGATTTTGGAACATGTAGCGGCGGTCTAGAGCATATTAATACCATTTTTCAATAAAAGTTATTCTTTACCCCTCCGTCATCCTTCGACGAGCTCAGGATGACCGATTGTTCAGACCAAAATCAATTTGTAATTGGTATAAATTATCATGCACAGGTTATGCTCGGGGGCCCGGCAACGACAGGCGTGCCTGTGTTGTCCGGGTGGCCGAAGGCCACAGGAGGTCGTCCGTTGACGTGCACAGTCCCTGGCGACCTCCTGTGCGCTCGAAATGGTTCTCGCGCACCCGGACAACAAGTTGTCCGGGCCACCCAAGAGTTGTGTGCGCAATAAGTTAAAATGCTCTAGGACCGCCGGTCTTCTCGCGGCACGGTTCGCCTATTCCCGGCGGTCATAGACCGCCGCTACATTAAAAAACTATTTGACTCCGAAAGCGTAAACGGTGGAGGTCTTGTAAGTGTTTCCCGGAGCGAGGACCGTCGAGGGAAAGTTGTCGTGGTTGGGGGAGTCGGGAAAGTGCTGCGTTTCCAGGCAAAAGCCGGTGTATTGGCGGTAAACGTCGCCGCCCGCCCCGGTGAGCGTGCCGTCCAGAAAGTTGCCGGTATAGAATTGGACGCCGGGCTGGTCGGTCGAGACGGTCAGCGTGCGCCCGCTCTTCGGTTCGTCAACTTCCGCGGCCACGGACCAGTCGAAAAAGAAGCCCTTGTTCAGGACGAAGTTGTGATCGAAGCCGACCGGTTTGCCGCCGGCTTCCTTCAAGTGAAGTCCGATGGGCGTCGGGCTGAGGAAGTCCCACGGCGTCCCTGCGACCTTTTTGATCTCGCCCGTGGGGATGAGCGTGGCGTCGACAGGGGTGAAGGCGTCGGCGTGCAGCGTCACGACGTGGTTAACAATCGTGCCCCCGCCGGCAAGATTGAAGTAACTATGGTTGGTCAGATTGAGGATGGTCGTTTTGTCCGTGGTGGCTTCATAGGAGATGCGCATCTCGTTGTCGTCGTTGAGGGAAAAGGTGACGCTGACAAAGAGGTTTCCGGGGTAGCCCTCCTCGCCATCCGGGCTGAGCCGGCTGAAGCGGATCGCCGGGATGTCCGATTCGACCGGTTCGACTTTCCACAGGCGCTTGTCGAACCCGCGAAAGCCGCCATGCAGGGAGTTGGGGCCATCATTACAGGGCAGTTGATAAAGCGTTTTGCCCAGCCGAAACTGGCCCTTGGCGATGCGATTGCCGTAACGGCCGATGGTCGCGCCGAAGTAAGTCGTGAGGTGCAGGTAGGGGGAGAACTTGTCGAAACCCAGGACAACGTCGTCGAGCTTGCCGTTGCGGTCTGGCGCGAGAATTTTCACAATCGTGGCGCCGTAGTCCATGATGCTCACGCTCACGCCATTTTTATTGGTGAGCGTATGAAGCATCACCGGTTCGCCTTTGGACGTCCTGCCGAAAAATTTGCTCGTGACCGAATCGGCTCCGGCGGCAGAGGCGGCCCAGCCGTTCGGACTTAGCACAAAAAGCACGAAGAGAAGCCGCAGGGGAAACAGGCCGTGACGCAGGCGAAGCGCTGGGGAATGGATCATGACGGAGATATAGCCGTCGCGTCCCGGAGTGAAAGCAATAAATTGCGCTTAAGCGCTGAAGCTTTCGCCGCACGAACAATGGGCGGAAGCCGTGGGATTGGTGACCTTGAAGCCGCCCTTTTGGAGATCGTCGCTGTAGTCGAGGAGGGAACCCGAGACAAAACGGGCGCTCTTGGGATCCATCACCACGTTGACGTTGTGGGTGCGGACAAGAATGTCGCGGTTGGCGGGGCCGTCGACGAGATCCATCTTGTATTGCAGGCCGGAGCAGCCGCCGCCAATGACGGCCAGCCTCAAGGCGCCGTTCGGACGGCCCTGGCGCACAAGCAGCGAGGTCAGCTTCTCCGAGGCCTTCTCGGTGATTTTGCAAAGCTTCTCGTTGCCGATGGTGATCTTCGGGGCCGGTTTGGGGGCTTCTGTCACTTCCATGCCTCTAATATGGGGCTTGCCGGCGGAAGACGCAAGCTATGCCAGCGGGAGGGGCTGATTTCCACATGCGCTCGTGCCATCTCTCGATACATTAAGAACCAAGCCGGCGGGCAAATGTGGGGTCAGGCCGGAGACAGACCCTCCAAGGCTGGGATTCTGTCATCCATACCCGGATGAAGAATGGAGCAAACCCTTCCCCCTCCGTGTCTCCGTGCGAAACCTCTACTGCTTTCCTTCTTATACCATTTCTCAATAAAATTTATTCTTTACCCTTCCGTCATCCCGAGCTTGTCGAGGGATCAGTTCCGCCTCGGTAAAACCCCTCCGAACTGATCCTTCGACAAGCTCAGGATGACCGATTGTTTAGACCAAAATCAATTTGGAATTGGTATTATGCATTTTTTTTCAGAGGAGACCAAAAGATTTTAAGCATTTTAGGCCGCGCAGGTTTTGCAAGGCTAACGCCCCGGCCGAATTCATGGCATGATCGCGGCATGAAAGTCGGCTTCATCTCCATTTTTCCCGCGTTCCACCTGAAACCTCCAAGCGAATCCCATACGCCTGATTCGGCTGATTCGCTTATTTTTTTCGCCTCAGGTCGCGAATCCGGCGACTTCCCTGATCGTCGTGACAGGCTTCTGAAGTGGCGCAGGGGTGTGGCTATTCCCCAACAGAGCCAGAAGCCTCCGCGGTTCTCCGCAGTCCTCCGTGCGAAACCTCGGTCGGGGTCAGACCCAAGGCCGCCCCCCGGATTACCCCACCTTGGCGAGGGCCGCTTCGGACAGGATGGCCTCGGCGGCGCGTTTGCTGGCGCCGGGTTCGCCGAGGGTGGAGACGACCTGCGCGACCCGGCGTTTCATGGTCTCGCGGCGTTGCGGGTTGCCGAGCAGCTCGAGCGCTTCCCGCGCGACCGCGCTCGCCTCGAGATTGTCCTGGAGGAATTCGGGCACAATGGCCTCGTCGGCCATGACGTTGACCATGCTGAGGTACTTGACCTTCACCACGCGGCGGCCCACCGCGTAGGTGAGGGGATGAACGCGATAAACGACGACCTGCGGGATGCCGACCAGCGCGCACTCGAGCGAGGCCGTTCCGGAGGCGACCAGGGCCAGCGCGCAGCGCGAGAGATGGGAGATGGCGTAGCCGACATTGTACTCGAAGGCGAAGTTCGGCGCGGCAAACCGCGCGAGCATTTCCAGGGCATATTCCTGGATCGTTTCGTTCGGGGAGAGCAGGATGAATTTGAGCCCCGGCTTGTCGCGCCCCATCAGGAGGGCCGCTTCCCAGAGCACCGGCAAATGCGCCTCGACCTCGGTCTTGCGGCTTCCCGGCAACAGGGCGACGAAGTTGGGATTGGGCTCGGCGACTTCAATCTTGCGGATGCGGTCGAGCAGGGGATGGCCGACCCATTGGACGTTGAATTTCGGCGCGGCCTTGGCAAACCACGCCTTCTCGAAAGGGAGGATGGAAAGGAGCAGATCGATGTCCCTCTGCATGGCTTTGACTCGGCCCGCCCGCGAGGCCCACACTTGAGGGCTGATGTAGTAGATGATGCGCGTGCCGGGCAGGTCCCGGCGCAGGCGCGGCGTGAGCCTGAGATTAAAGCCGGAACAGTCGATCAGGACGACGGTGTCGGGCCGTTCCCGTTTGGCGAGATCGAGCACCTGTTCCCTGAATTTGCGAAACTTGAAGTACTGCTTAAGCACCTCGGCCAGCCCGAGGACCGCGTGGGCCGACAAATCGAGGAGTTGTCGCTGCCCCGCCGCCGCCATGCGCGGGCCGCCGACGCCGATGATGCGAATTCGCGGCTGCTGCTCCTTGAGGGCCAGGATAAGTTCCGCGCCGTGCGCGTCTCCGCTGGCCTCGCCCGCGACCATGAGAATGACCGGGGACCGTTGGGAAGGAGCAGGCTCGGGAGTGCGCATGGCAATGGCGGAAGGGAAAAAACCTTACGTCTGCCGGGCGTTTTGCTTCGCGATCTGTTCGGTGATGAGCATGGCGATCTCGAGGGCCATCGCGGCCTGCGCGCCGCCGACCCGGGGCTTGCCGCTCGAACGCGCGCACTCGGCGAAGGCGGCCAGTTCCAGCTTCAGCGGCTCGTCCTTTTCCACCTTGATCGCCTCCTTGATGATCTGCGAATTGACCTTGCGATAGATCTCCCCGCTCTGGTCGAAGTAATCGAGCGAGAGATAGGCGTCGTCCTGGAAGACCCGTATCTTGCGCACTTTCTCGAAGCTGATGCGGCTCGTCGTGATGTTGGCCACGCAGCCGTTTTCGAACCGGATGCGCGCGTTGGCGATGTCCTCGCCCTTGCTGAGCACGGCGGTGCCGACGGAATCGATGGATTGGATCGGCGAGCGCACGAGGTGGAGCACGACTTCGAGGTCGTGAATCATCAGGTCGAGGACCACGCCGATGTCGGTGCTGCGTCCGGGATAGGCCGAGAGCCGGTGCGCCTCGATGAAACGGGGGCGCGTCAGCTTTTCCTCCAGCGCATGGAGCGCCGGGTTGAAGCGCTCGATGTGGCCCACTTGCAGGACGAGCTTTTTGGCATGCGCGAGATCGACCAGCGACTTGGCCTGTTCGGTGTTTTCAGTGATTGGTTTTTCCACCAGGACATGCCTGCCGAGGCCGAGAAACAGGGAGCCGATTTCGTGATGCGTGTTGGTGGGCGTGGCGATGGTGGCGGCATCGACCTCCCCGGCCAGCGCCTGCGCCGTGGGGAAGGCCTTCACGCCGTGCCGTTGCGCGACTTTCTCGGCGACGTGGCCGTCGAGATCGTAAAGGCCCACGAACTCGACTCCGGGCAGTTGCGAATAAATGCGCGCGTGTTCGCGCCCGATATGTCCCACGCCGACCACACCGACTTTTAGTTTGCTCATAGTTTTTTCCCGGCTTTGTTAAAACCATTTTAACAGGAAGACATGAAATCATGAAAACAGGAAGAAAGAGAAGTTCGATCTCTCCCCACCTTCATTTTCATGTCTTCATGGCTTCATGTTTTCCTGTCAAAAAATGATGATTTCAAGAGAGCATTATTCCTTCAAAAGCGATTCGTCCGCCGCGAAGAGGCTGATCCTCCAGCGCGCGGCTTGTTCCAATACCAGTTTGCGATCCAGAAGCAACGTGCGCCGCGCTTCGCAGGCGATCACCTTCACATCGCAATCGTGCGCCTGTTCCATTGTGCGCGTGCCGATGACGGGCACGTCAAAACGAAAATCCTGGTTCGGCTTGCTGACCTTTACCAGCACCACGTCCCCTTTGCCCAGGCGTCCGCCCCGTTCCATCGCCGCATCGGTGCCCTCGAAGGCTTCCACGGCGACGACCGTGCCCTTCTTGACGACGACGCTCTGGCCGATGTCCAGGCGGCTGCATTCCTTGGCGATCCGGAAGCCGAATGCGACATCGGCCAACTGCCGACCCGAGAGCCTGGGGCCGGCGATGTGTCCCGGCTCCGGCAGGGAGTCCTCGAGAAAAGTCGTCGCGGGCAGCAGATGCACGCCCGCCGATTCGAGTTCATCCGCGATGGCCGCGAAGATGGTCCCGGCATTCCGTTGCTTCAGCCTTGCCAGCAGGAGAGCGCCCTTGAGGTCGGGAAGCAAATCGAAAAGATTTCCCGGAGCGATCTGGCCCGCCATGATGGCCTGCGTGATCCCCTGGTCGCGGAAGTAATTGCAGAGTCCGCCCAACTGCCCGACGCGCAATTTCACATAATGGTCCGCCAGCTGCTCGACCGCCGGTGCTGTTTCGCCCGAGAAACCAGCGATGGCGATCCGCTTGACGCCGTGCGCGCGGGCCGCCTCGGCCAGCAGGACCGGGTAGCGTCCGTTGCCCGCGATGATGCCCAGGGCGTCAAGATGGGGTGCCAGAGTCATAGTTTTTAATGTAGCGGCGGTCTATGACCGTCGCACGATAAAATCGGACAATCCTCTTTAAGCAATCCGTCATCCTGAGCTTGTCGAAGGATCAGTTCAGGTGCAGGCAAGCATGTCAGATCGCCAGTTTGGGACAGCAATCCAGTGTAATCCAGTCGTTCATCTCGGAGTCAAAATAAAGATCCTGAAGAGAGAGTTGGCCACCATTGAGCATAGTCTTGACGGTTGCCACACTCATTTCGCCCAAATCTTCTCCATCTTTAGCCACTCTAATCTTTGTTGAACCGGGAGGTGGCGGAATATTGGTAGGTGTCCCTCCGTGTCTCGCGAGTTCAAGTTGATCGCGCTGAAGTTTTAGCTGTTGCTCAAGTAAATGCTTTTGCTCAAGTCGATCTTGCTTCTCTTCCTCTTGCTTTTTGAGATCAGGCAATAGGCAGGCAATTATCAATCCAAGAGGGCCCAGTAAAACAGCCAGGAGCATCGATAAAGCGCCCTGCCCCTTTTTACTTCCAAAATAACCTGCGGGAATGACAAACAGTACAAGGTCCAAGACGATGAGAAAAAAGAAGCCTCCCACATCCATAAATTCTTAACTATCACTGAACTGATCCTTCGACAAGCTCAGGATGACTGCATTTTTGTCAGCGAGGGTCATAGACCGCCGCTACATTAAAGAAAATCACGGCTTTTCCCCCTGCAAACGGCCCTTGAACTGGCGCCGCGAATACCAGAGCATCCCGAGCAGATCGACGGTGGCGCGCAAGGCCCGCTTGCCGCCGGCGACCTTGCTGACCCCGGAATAACGCGCGCGGTGCTCAACCGGCATCTCCCCGATTTTGTAGCCGGCCGAAAGAACGAGCGCGGGAATGAACCGATGCATCCCGTTCCAGCCAGGCAGCCGTTTCGCCGCCTCGCGACGCATGACTTTGAGCGTGCAGCCTGTGTCGCTGGTGTGGTCCTGGAGGAGGGCCCCGCGGACCGCGTTGGCGATCGACGAGGAGAGGCGGCGAATCAGGTTGTCGTTGCGATGCAGGCGGACCCCCGTCACCAGGTCGAGCCGCTCCTCCTCGAGTTTGCGCAACATTTTGGGCGCGTCCATCGGGTCGTTCTGGAGGTCGGCGTCCATCAGGATGATGAATTCGCCGCGGGCCTCCTGCATCCCGTAATACATCGCCGCGCTCTGGCCGCTGTTTTGGCTGATGTGGAGCCAGCGGATGACGAAGGCCGGACTTCCGGGAGGCTGCGCGAACGTGTCGGTGCTGCCGTCGTCGACGAGGATGATTTCCGCCGGTAGTTCCATGACACGAAGCATGGCGTCGATTTCGCGGATGAGCCGGGGCAGATTCTCAGCCTCATTATAAAACGGGACAATGACAGAATAAACAGGATCGGGATTCATGAGGCGCCAGGGCGTGTTCTCAATAATTGGGCAAACAGCCGAACTCCCAGCATGACGCTGACGAGGGCGGAGATCAAGACGATCCAATCGCCCCACATTTCGTAGGGCGTGCCGTGCGCGGGGTAAAATTCGAGCCTTCGGGCGAAGATTCCGCCGACGTCGATCTCCCCGCCCGAGGGGCCGAGGAAGCGGTCCGTCACGGCGCCGTTTTGGTCGATGACGCAGGAGATGCCGGTATTGGCGCAGCGGATCATGGGCCGGTCGTGCTCCACGCAGCGGAAAACGGCGTGGTTCAAATGCTGCCGCACGCCCCAAGCCGCGCACCAGCCGGTGTACCAGCCGTCATTGGTGATCGTGATAAAAAAGTCGGGACGCAACCGCGCCGCGTTGTCGGCGACGTCGGGCAGCGTGTCCTCGAAACAAATCAGCGGGGCGAAGGTCACCTCCGGATTTTTCATGCTGAATATTTTCGGCTCGGGCCCCGGCGTGAAGTCCATGCCGACGCCGATGAGTTTGCGCAGCCAGGGGAACATGTCGCCGAAGGGCAGGAATTCGCCGAGGATGACGAGCCGGGTCTTGCGGTACTCCTCGTATTGCTCTCCGCCCGGAGTGAAAAGATAGGCGCAATTGAAGAGCTTGCGTCCGGCCCCGATATCAAAATCCTGCGAGCCGAGCAGGAAGTAGCCGCCGTAGGCGAGGCAGATGTCGTGCACGGCTTCGTTGAGCGGACGGTCCTGGAAGATGCCTTCGTCGATCATCGCTTCGGGCCAGATGAGAAGATCGGGTTTTCCCTTTCCCGCGATGGCGTCGAGGGAAAGCTTCTTTGTCTTGTCGAGCGCCGCGATTTCCGTGTTTTGGAAATCGATATAGGGCGCGCGGGGATCGTAAGGAATTTGCGGAATGTCGGGCTGGATGCAGGCGAAAGTGAGGCCGGGCCGGAGCGTCCCTCCGCGATGACGCAGCAGATGATGCCAGCCGAGCGCGAAACAGATCGCCACGATGAAGAGCGCCGCCGCAAAGGGCAGCGACGCGCGGACGACCCGCTTTTCCTGAACGGTTTTCACGATCCCGAGTACGCCTTCCGCCCAGAGAATATTCACCGTGACGAGGACGAAGGAAATCAGGTGCACGCCGCCGAACGCGGCCAGTTGGCGGAAGACGACGCTCGGCGCCTGCGAGATGCCGAGTTCGTTCCAGTTGAAGCCGGTGAGGAACCAACTCCGCCACCATTCGAGCATGACCCACAGCGCCGCCGCCGCGAGCGCCTGGAGGAACACCGACAGGCGAGCCTGCCCGGTCGTCCGTTCCTCCGCGGACAGGACGGGGATCTCTTCCCGCAAAACAAGCCGCGCCACGAGCAGGAACCAGACGGCCGGATAAAGCGCCAGGTAAAGCACGAGAAAAAACGCGCCGATCGCCGTGACGTTGCTGATCCACCAGAACGTGCCGCCGAAATAAATCAGGCCGATGAGGTAACCGTGGCGAATCGGCTGCCTCCGCGCCCGTTCGCTCCGTGTGATCACCCACCAGGCGGGCGCCAGTGCTATCCAACTGCAGGTCGCGCACGAGAACGGCGCAAAGCTCGCGACGAGCAAAACCCCCGACAAGGCGCACCACCACCAGCGATTCAAATCAAACCAGCGATCAAACACGCTCCAAACTGCCAAGAGATCGGCGCAACGCCAACCGTTTAAAAAGCCGTCAGGACGATGAGTTCCAGAAACTTGGCGACCCCACCCAGAATTGAACTGGAATCTACGGTGTAGGAAACAGGCGTTTTACCCCTGACAGCACTTTTTCATGTCACCTTGTTGCCAAATCCGAAAAACACGCTTGCTGCGGCTCAGAATGCCCTGGGCGCAGGTGATCGTCGGGCCGCAACGGAGTGCCAATCCACAATTTTTCTAAGGATGAAACGGCGGATACCGATATTAGGATTGAAGCGATGGTTACAAGCCTGGACTCGCACATGAATACTTGCCCCTTCAAGGTTGGAGATAAAGTCAGGCTTAAGGATGGTGGCAAGACGATTTACTGCGTTGCCGAAGTCCGGTATCGCACAATGGAAGTAGCCCGGAACACCTATTGTAAACTATGTTACTTACGGGTGGTTGGAATGGACAATTCGTCTAAAGCATATAGTCGCTCCACACAGTTCTGTCTCGTGTGGAGCGGTGACGAGGCCAATCGCCAGGAATAATCGGGATGCGTCCTGGGTGATCGTGCGTTCAGGCTGGCTCAGATACACTCATGTATTGCGTATGACCGTCATCCGCGGAATCTTCCCGCGCTTTCTGCT
This sequence comes from uncultured Verrucomicrobiae bacterium, assembly GCA_963702985.1. Taxonomy (GTDB): domain Bacteria; phylum Verrucomicrobiota; class Verrucomicrobiia; order Methylacidiphilales; family UBA1321; genus JABDGH01. Next base: position 1,010,754 of record OY969777.1, on the reverse strand, counting down.
TTCCGGCATGAAGCCCCAAAATTCCCGCGCCACTTCCGGGCGGATCGCCCTGCGGTAATGGGTCTTGATCGTGGCCTCGCTGTTTTCCGTGCGCTCAAAAACAGAAGGAGTATGTTGGCGACGCCTGCTTCTTTTCACCTCTGAAATTGCGCTTTTGAGAGGCAGTTTTAAGGGCGTGACCCCACCCAGAATTGAACTGGAATCTACGGTTTAGGAAACCGCTGCTCTATCCATTTGAGCTATAGGGTCTGACGTTGATTGCAAGCCTTTTTCGCGAGCGTCACAATCCCATGAAGACAAGTCATTTCTTGCGATTTTTTTACTCAACCTGCTTGTGTATTTGCTCGAAAGGCGCACGGGCCTTGCCTGTCATCATGTGATGTTATCTTGCTCCCAAGCCAGAGACAAGCGTTAGGTGATTCTCTCGGCCAGTCGGTTATCGTTTCGGCGCGACGCCAAAGCCGGTCGCCGATCCATGGCGGCTTGGGCGACATCCGCCCCTGCCTGCCTGCGGCCGCTGTGCATCGAAGCCAAAATACCTTGCCCCTTTTGAAGAGTCCTTTATAAAGGGAACCCATGTTTGCGTTTCGCATGCATTTTGTCGGCCGGTCTGCTGCGCAACATCACTGTGTTCATTGGGATGATCAGGTGATTCCATGCAAGGCCAAGCCAGAGGTAACGCGCGGTTAGCTCAGCGGTAGAGCACTACACTGACACTGTAGGGGTCACAGGTTCGAACCCTGTACCGCGCACCATCTCCGATTTTTTGACTGGGCTTGACTGGACAGACTTTTTCTTGTCCATCGCTCTCACTTCTAGGTAGTTCGGAGTAGTATCCAGCGGTGTTATCTGTGCCTTTACTGGACAGGTCTTGACCTGCCCGGAACAAATCTTGTGAGTCTATTTGTGAGTCTGCGGGATTCTTTCCGGTCAGCGAGGGCAGCTTCAACACGGCATCAGCCACCGGCAGCAGTCCCGCATCGGTGTAGGTTTTGGAAGTCAGCCGCATGTCGCTGTGGCGCATGATTTCCATCGCCACGCGAGGCGCGGTGCCTGCGCGGGCAAGATTGGTTGCCAGCGTGTGCCTCAGCGAATGGAAGTCGGCTCGGTATCCCTTGGCGTTTATAAATTCGATGCCTGCCGCCGTCAGGTCGGCCTTGAATCGCTTCATGGTCGGCATCACACTGGCAAAGATTCTCGATTCGCCTGCGGGCAATTTAGCGACGTGCGAACGCATCTCGGTTACAAGATCAGGATGCAAGGCAATAACGGCCTGCTGGTGATTCTTGGTCGTGGAAGCACGGACATTGATAAATGGCTTCTCGCGTTCCAAATGGAGGTCGTCTCGCTCCAGCGCGGCCATTTCACTGCGTCGAAGGCCAGTGTAGACGGCGGTGAGATAGACCACCTTCCGATTCCCGGCAACACACAGAAGGCGCTGCATTTCATGATCGGTGAAGGCACGGCGAGGCCTGACCTGCTTACCGTTGGCCTGCACCTTCTGAACGTGCACGAGCGGATTACGCGCAATGCGCTCGTGTTTTTCCATCCAGTTGAGAAGTGAGGAAATCGAGCCGAGATATTCGTTCAGCGTTTTAGGAGAAAGTACCTGCTTCGCCCGCCAGGACTGGAAGGAATCGGCGGTGATGTCGCGCAAGACCGTCCAGCCGCAATCCCGAATCAATCTCCTTACTCGGTTCTTGAGTTCGTAAACATACTGAGCGTCCCGGTTCAATGCGGACAGATCGGCCACATACTCTTTTAAATGCTGCTCCAGGGGAGACTGCGCGGCGGTACGCAACGCTTCAGGTGGGAGCATCCCGGCGGATTCAAGCTGGCGGGTTTTAACGATCTCCTCCAGCTTCTGTTGGGCTACCCGCTTGTCTGAGGTGTGCAACGGAATATCGTGCATCCTCGTCTCTCCTTCGAGCCGATAACGGCCCCGATAGAGCCGGGAGACATGGGCCTTGCCGTTCTTGGTTCTTTTGGGACGGAAAATAGTGCAAATCATAATGTCTCCTTCCTGCGGGTGTTTTGGCTGGCGTTATCGCGCTTCTGTTTCAGTCCTTCGAGGTAGGCGACAACATCGGAATGGTAAAGTCGAGGCGAACTCAGCACCTTAACTGGCTGGGGTAAATCGCCTCGGGCAATCAGGCGTCTAACGGAACGGGTGGAAATATTGCCAAGTTTTTCGGCAACTTCCTCCAAGTCCATCAATCGGTCTTCTTCGGTTTTGTTGGGTGGGGAAATAATGGCTGGCATAAAGGGTTCACTTTCCGCCGCCCTTGGCCTTTCTAAGCCGGGCGACTTCTTTTTCATCTTCGATCCGCTTGCGGTTTCGTTCAGCGGCTTGTTTCCAATAGAGGTTAATGAACTCATGCGTCAGCTTGCCTTCATGCTTGTTGATGAGTTCAGCGAAATAGCGCCGATGCCAGACGGTGACCTCCTCAACATCGACGTTGGGAACGATGAAGGCGCAAAGAGCGTTGACCCATTTGGAATCAAGCATGGTCTTGCCCTTCATGATCCGGTCGAGCTTCAAGACCGGAATGTCATGGCTGATGTCGTCGGCATCCATCGCATCGAGGATGCCCTCGATGCACTGGTTCACGAAGTAATTGGCATTCTGGCCAAGCTCTTCGGCTTTCTTAAAGACGCGGTCGTTCAGGTCGCTACGCAGGGCCATCGTGACTCGGCGCGCTGTTTTGGGTTCATTTTCCATGGTGCAAAGCCTATCTGCAAACGCCAGCGAAAGCAAGATAAATGTGATATAATATGTAGTGTCACGTCAATGCTGATCCTGCCCACAGGTGTCCTGCCAAGCTCTTCTGCTGGCCTCCCTGCCCCATTTTTAGCGTATCTGCAATAACAGGCTCGGCCGGCAATACCCGCCAAGCACGGAAACGATAGGGCTGCTGCGCAGAAGAAGCCGCAGAAAAAGCGCAGATGCCTCTCCTCCACTTGCTCTCCAACCCTCACCCAATCGGCGGCGCCAGCGAGCGGCCCCCCAAGATCCCTTGGGGCCGCGAGCAAGCCGCGTCGAATTTCTCGGGGCCAGCCGGAAGTGTGACAGGCGAAGTCCTGGCGCACTTCTGGCGCGGGGTGGCTCTGCGACGGCGGCGGGAGACGCTGGGAGAAGGGGCGCGTCTCCCGCCGCGGTCGCCACCATGAACACAGTGACGCGAAGCGGGGCGGGGCTGGCTTAGTCCAGCCCCACCCGGCGAGAGCGTCCTGACGGACTTATAAGCTGATGGGAGTGATGTTCTCATGAACATAGATCGCACCGTATTTCTCCCAATTTTTATAAAAGGTGCCTCCCGAATCTGCGCCCTTGATGGAAATGCAGTAGTGGTAAGGCATCTCATTGCCCCACCAGTCCTTTTCTGGATGAATCTCAAGGGCCACATTGAGACTCGCCAGAGCATCGAGCGTTTTTTCATTCGCCTGCGCGGTGGCATGGACCTTTTCGATTTCCTCCTTAACGCGCGTTTGGAGCGTTCCGACCATTTCCTGCTCCATGCTGAAGACGACATAGATGCCGACGGCGCTGATGAGCAGGGCGCAACTCAAGGCCCAAACGACAGCATTTCCAATGGTCAGCCACTTGATAGCGCTGGTGAGGATCGGTATGCGATCGCCCAATCGTTCTTGTAAAAGATCACACTCGTCGTTCACCCTTGCAACGGGCTTGACCGCTCCTTCGACCACGGAATCCTCGATCTTCTTTGTCAAGGCTGAGGAATCGATGTTATCGAAGGCCGTTTGGACGACTCCCTGCACTTTCGGGACAATGGCTTCCATGCGCCCGGCGGCGGCAGTGGATGACTCGGCACACCGATTCGCTTGCACGAGCGTCTTTTCCTGTGCCTTCACCTGAAGACCAACGCTGGTTTCCAGCCGGAGCATGTTCTCAGTCAAAGGCTGGACCAGCTCGCGATTGAATTGCCCTGGGAGCTTTTCCATGTAGCAGCGGTTGGCCTTTAGGAGCAGAAACACGTCGCCAAGAATCCCGGTGCCTTTGCCCTCCGGTAATTCGACCGTGAGAAAGCGGGTCAGCCGATCTCGCTCCTCCTGGGAGTCGAGCGACGCGACCATCGCCTGGGTCGGGCCATCCAAAACATAGGCACCGTTCACAGGATATTCTCCAGATTAATGCCGGCGGCCACGGTGCGCTCGCGCGGCTTGCGGATGTTGCCGGGTGCCTGAATCTTCTCGGCATAGAAGTCAGGGACGAGGTACGACTTGATCGCGTGAAAGCGGCGAAACATTTCGGCCAGCCACTTTTCGAGGACCATGCGGTGGACCATATCAAGGCCAAGATCGGCGTTGGCAATGGCTTCCGCCGGAGAAATGGTGCGCCCCAGCTTGACCTGAATTCCCCGCAAATGATTGCGGGTATCGGTCATAAGCGAGGGTATTTCCAGAGATGCCGCATGGTAAGACGACAACTGCTGTTCGAGCAGACTGCCATCGAAGAATTTGGTGGTCGGGATGCGCTCCGGGTTGCGGACGATGACCCAATCGACCGTGTCGCCAAGGGTATCGACGGTTTCGCTGATGTCCTCCATGTCGGAGATTTCATCGATGGGAAAGATCAGGACGGTCGCCCTCGCCTTCGCCTGGGCCGCGAATTTCGGGAAATCGACCTTGGCCATCGCCGAAAGGATGATCCTGTTCATGTGGGCCTGCGGGTCGATAACCGTCACCGGAACATGGGTGGCCTTTCGCAGGATTTTGATGATGTCGGCCTCCGGCTCGCGACTCGTTTCGATCAGCGTCACGGCCTCCGGGAACGTGCTGCTGAGGGTACGGTTGAAGACATCAAGATCGTACCCTTTCCAGGGGACGCCGTGTTGGTCTAGCCAATTGCCTTTGCAGATGGCTTCCATTGATTTACCGAGACCGCCCCGCGTCTGGATAGCCAGGGCGAGTCGATGGTTTATTTCAGAAATTAATTTTGTATTTGGGTTTTCGGATTTCATGGGTTGAGAGGTCGGGAGCTGGCATAAAGAACCCGTCCGCCGACGTGGGGTTATCTGACGGTTGAGTGGTTGGAATGGAAGAGGGTGGCAGTTCGATGAGGCGCTTTTTCCGCGCCCGTACTTTGACGAAATCGAAAATGGTGGAAGCCCCGGTTTTCAGACCGTGCTCCGCGAGCAAGGCCGCCGCGATGCGTGGATAGCTCCAGCGTTTCGCCCGGCACTGCCGGATGAAATCCTCATGGGGAATGAGCTTCGATTGATAGGGTGCGGTCATAGCGTGACAATCCGCGCCGATTCGGCCTTGGCTCGGGCGGATTCGGGCTGTCCGTGAGGGTGAAGGGCGAAATGCCCGAATCGGGCCGAATGCCATTCGGTCTTCATTCGGGCATCCGGTATTTCTAAGCGGGGCTTAGACCTATTGCGTCTGGTGCGAAATGAAGTTGGTCCAGTGATTGTTCTATGTGCGAGTAATTCTATGAGTAAAAGCATAAGCAGAACCGGCGATTCCGTTCGCCGTAGCCTAGCGGCATTGGCGTGGTTGGAGACGACCGGGTCAAAAGCTGCCGTGACAAAATCCCTCCCTCTTACGGAGGCATGGATCATCGTGAGGTGGTTCGTGGACTCGATAGCGTTAATCGAGTACGGGGACAGGCTGATGGGCAGGTCTAATGAAAGTGAACCGTTGCAGGTGTCGTTAATAGGACGGAGCCAATGACGCTGACAGGCTCCAACCAAAAGGTGATGTGGTCGGCTGCTTCCCGCAAGACGGGGAACACACGGACATTCCAGACCACCGGCATAAGAGACGGAGACTAAACCCATCGTGTCACTGGACCAGAACATGATAAACCCGATGCCTTGCCCATGGCGGGCAGGCGCATCCGCAAGGATCGCTGTCGAGGCAGCGGGTAAGGGATGCTGGAAAAAGCGAATGCCGTCCCGTAATCGGACGGATAGGAGATATTCTCCGCCGCGAAAGTGGGCTGACTTCCAGCGGGTCGTGGATGACGAGAGAGCGGGCGGAACCTGCGCGGGAAGGAATCGCAAATGAGCGTGGAAAATTCCACGTGTGCACCTTCCGGTGAGCCGCTCAACTTTAGCCAGATCGACTGGCGAAAGTGTGAGCGGTTCGTCAACAGGCTGCAAGCGCGTATCGTCAAGAGCACTCAGGCCGGTCGCCGGGGCAGGGTGAAAGCCTTGCAACGGCTGCTGACCCACTCGTTTTACGGTCGTGCCTTGGCCGTGCGACGAGTCACGGAAAATAAAGGCAAACGCACGCCGGGAGTGGACGGAGCGGTCTGGTCGACCCCGGCGAGCAAAAGCAAGGCGATCCATTCGCTGCGTCGGCGCGGCTATCAGCCGTTGCCGCTGCGGCGAGTCTACATCCCCAAGGCCAATGGAAAGTTGAGGCCCCTCGGTATTCCGACGATGAAGGATCGCGCGATGCAGGCCCTGTACCTGCTCGCGCTTCTCCCCATTGCGGAAACGAAGGCCGATCCCAATTCCTATGGCTTTCGCCCAAAGCGCTCCACCGCGGACGCCATCGAACAGTGCTTTCTGGCGCTGGCGAAGGAAACGTCGCCGGTGTGGGCGCTGGAAGGCGACATCAAGGGATGCTTCGATCACATCAGCCACGACTGGATGCTCGCGCACATTCCGATGGACGCGGTCATCCTGAAAAAGTGGCTCAAAGCCGGATACGTCGATAATCGAACCCTGTTCCCCACCAGTGCGGGCACGCCTCAAGGCGGGATCATTTCCCCAACCTTGGCGAACCTGACCTTGGACGGTTTGGAACGTCTCTTGAAAGATCGCTTCCCCGTGAGGCAGATCCGTAAAGCGCGTCACAACCCCAAGGTGCATCTGGTGCGGTACGCCGATGACTTCATCATCACCGGCGCGGACAAAACCGTGCTGGAAAATGAGGTGAAGCCCTTGGTCGAGCAGTTCCTGCGCGACCGGGGGTTGCAGCTCTCGCGAGAGAAGACCTGCATCACCAACATCGCCGACGGGTTCGATTTCCTCGGCCAAAACCTCCGCAAGTACGGGGGCAAACTGCTCATCCAACCGTCCAGGAAAAACACCCTCGTGTATCTGGACAAGGTGCGGCAGTTGATCCGGCGTCATCGAGGACTCAACCAGCTCGACCTCATCCGCGTGCTCAATCCCGTTTTGCGGGGCTGGGCCAACTACCACCGGCATGTGGTGGCCAAGCGGACGTTCTGCTGGATGGAAATCGCCGTGCAAAACAGTCTCTGGTTCTGGGCCAAACGCAGGCACCCGGAGAAAACGTTCCCGTGGATCGTCAGTCGCTACTGGCGCCACTTGAACGGCAAGAAGGTGTTTGCGGCCGACACCGGGAAGCGCACCCCGGACGGGAAAATCATCTGGCTGCGGCTTGTCTGCCCCAGCCGTATTCCCATCCGGCGGCACGTCAAAATCAAAGCGGACGCCAATCCCTTTGATCCCGCCTGGAGTCGGTACTTCGCGGATCGCGAGATCATCAAGCGATTTGGTCCGCGCCGCCGGTAGACTGGAAAGATTATCCGTGAAGTGCATCGGTTCTGTTTCGGCAGGGCTTACCCACGGCTTGAGCCGGATGAAGGGAAACTTTCAAGTCCGGTTCTGAGGGGAGGAGTTGCCAGTAATGGCAACTCCTTACCCGACTCTTCCTCACTCATTGATCTTCGTTTTGTCGTGATGTAACGGGTCATGCTGATGATTTTGGGATTTGAGAAATGGGTCGCTATTAATGTGGTATAACAGCCTTTACACACTATATCACATACGATATAGTGTCAAGAAACCCATGTTTACCCGAGCCAAGATTTATAACGGAGCCACTTACCTGAAGAATCATCTCCGGGCTAATGACTACTATTCCAAGGGCGAACGGGTCTCTGGTGAGTGGGTGGGCATCGGATCGGAAAAGCTTGGTTTGAGAGGTGAAGTTACCCCTGAACAATTTGAAGCCCTTCGTTCCAACCATCATCCCCTAAGCGGGGAACAATTGACTCCTCGCACCAAAGAGTCGCGGGTGGCTTCGACTCGTGAGGCCGGGGATGACTTTCGTAAAAAGAATCATCGGCCAGGGAGTGAGACGGAAGTTGAGGCTCACCGGCTGAAGATGGGGCCGCAACCGAATCGGGTGGCTTTCTACGATTTCCAGTGCTCGGCTCAAAAATCAGTTTCGATCATGGGGGTGCTGGCCGGGGATGATCGCTTACGGGACGCCCATGAAAGGGCTTCGCGGGTGGGGTTGAAAGAATTGGAGAAGTTTGCCGCGCGTCAGACCAATACCGCCACCATTCGCGGGAGTGAACTGACCGGGAACCTTTGCGGTGCGGCTTTCACCCATGATGCCAGCCGTGCCCTCGATCCGCAGCTTCACACCCATTTCGTCCTGGCCAATGCCACGCAGACCGCTTCGGGAAAATGGTTCGCCCTGCATGAAAACGGGATGCTGGAGGCGGTGCGGTACGCCGGGAAGGTCTATCAGAACGAACTGGCCCGCGAGGTAAAGGCGCTGGGCTATGAAGTCCGGGAGGTGCAGGAAAAAGGCGAGATCAAGGGGTTTGAAATCAAGGGCGTTTCCCAGGAATTGTGCGAACGATTCGCCAAGCGCCGGGAGGAGATCGAGAAGAAAATCGACCAATTTGAAAAAGACACTGGTCGCGAGCCGACCCGCGCCGAGGTCAATGCCATCACCCGGCAGACGCGCCCCTCCGAATTGAAAGAAATTTCCACGGCCGAAGTTCGGAAATTCCAGTTCGGACAGTTGAGCGCAGAAGAATGGAGTCAGTTGCAGAAAGTCCATGCTGAGGCGAGGCAGCGGGTGAAACAGGGAGCGCCGAATCTGGAGGGACAGGAAAAGGCAGCGCTCAAGGCGGCGGTCGATCATCTTTTCGAGCGGCAGAGCGTCCTCCAGAGGCATCACGTTTTGGCTGAGGCGCTCAATCAAAATCTTGGCTCGCTCGACCTCGCTAAATTGACCGCCGAGGTGGAGGCGGGAAAAGCCGGGTTGATCCGGCTGGCCGATGACCCCGTGCAGCCGCTCCGGTCGGAACATGCGACGCGCGACGGGCTGAAAAGTGAACTTTGGTCAGTCAATTTCGTGAATAAAACAAAAGGCACTTTCCCTGCGTTAAATCCTAGATTTGAGCCAGAGGGAAAACTTTCCCCCGAACAGCGTGACGCTGTGAAGCATATCCTAAACACCCCGGACCAATGTTGCGCTACGCGGGGCGTGGCGGGGGCCGGGAAAACCACTACGCAACGGGAAGTGCGGCGTGGCTTGGATGAGGCTGGGCATCGAGTGATTGCCATCGCGCCCACGGCTTCGGCGGCGAAGACATTGCAAGCGGAAGGGTTCAAAGAAGCGACCACGGTAGCGGATTTTCTCCAGAATGGTCCGTCCAAGTTTGATCTGCGCGGTGCGGTAGTTATTTGCGATGAAGCGGGCCTGCAATCGAACCGGCGGGGCGAAGAATTGCTACGCCTTGCTCAAAAACACGACATGCGGGTGATTTTTGTTGGCGATGTTAGGCAGCATGTTTCCGTGGAAGCGGGCGATTTCCTGCGTGTGCTTGAAACCCATAGCCAGTTAGGCCGTTGCGAGGTCACCGAAATCCTGCGCCAGCAACATGCCGGTTACAAAGATGCCGTAGGTATGCTTTCCTCCGGCGCGGCCCGCGAGGGCTTGGCGGCTCTCGACAAACTCGGCTGGGTGCATGAGGGGCAGGCCGATTACCTCAAGAATGCAGCGGCGGCTTACTTCCAATCCACCGATGACGGGAGAAATTTGGATCGCTGTTTGGCGGTCAGCCCGACCTGGGAGGAGAACCGGCATTTGACCCATGAAATCCGCTCGGGACTGAAGGATCGGGATTTGCTGCCCAAAGAGGATACGGCCTGCGCGGTGCATGATTCTCTGCGGTGGACCGTCCAACAGCGCGGCAATTGGCGGAATTATCAGCCTGGCCAAGTGATAACCGTCACAAAATCCATGGGCGGCTGGAAAGCGGGCGAATCAGCCACGGTAGCGCGGGTGGAAAACGGCAGAGTGGTCGTGGTATCGGGTGACCAGGAGCGGTCGCTCCCGTTGAAATCGGCGGGTTTATTCGACGTGGCGGTTCTTCGTCCCATTGCGGTATGCCCTGGCGACAAAATCCTAATCCGGGCCAATGCGAGGTCTCTTGGGCTCATCAACGGGCAAGTGATCACGGTAGAAAAAATTGAATCGAACGGAACAGTCTGTACACGAGAAGGCATCACAGTGCCCGCCACGTTCAGACAGTGGACGCACGGCTATGTTATTACCTCCCATAAGGCGCAGGGCCGTACCTGCGAGCGGGTAGTGGTAGCCGCTGCCCGGCTTGATGCCAAGTCTTCTTATGTCGCCTGCTCGCGGGGTCGGGAAATGTGCTCGGTCCACACGCCGGACAAGGCGGCGCTCATGGCCCATTTGCCGGAAGGAAACCGCCTCGCGGCTCTCGATGTCATGGTTGCCAATCCCCGGACAGATTTGTCCGTGCAATTGCGCTTACCGGCGTATCGCGAGATTATTGCCGAGGTCAGGCGCACCCATGCACAAGTAAATCGCCGCACGGAACAGGCGCGTCAGATGGTCATCCGGCATGAGCAGGAGCGTGAGCGAATAGAAAGGGCCGAGCGCATCGCCACACCCCGACAATCGGTCACTCCTGCCGAGCGTCCACACCTCAATTTTGAACCCGTTCAGTCCCGCCGAATCGGGATTGGTCTCTAACCATAAACCAGAAAGGAATACTCATGCCAGAACTCAAAACCAAAGACCCGAACCGTACTTTTGATTTAAAGCCGACTTGCTTCGGGAATGACGCGGGATCGACTGGATTAAGCTTCGTATTGAAAGGAGGGATAAGGATGTTCGCGCCTTATTCTTTCTTGATGAGGATTGAAATGAAGAGTGAAAACGAAATTTGGTTTCACTACACCTACGGCCTTGTGCGCGTCATTGGCCGCAACCTCGGATTAATCTACACACTGTCAATATCCCACGTCCTTGGAGGTGTTCGGCCCACCGCCCCTGATGATCCCTGCCGCGATGAAATTGAAGTGACACAGATTGTCTTTGAAGATGCGAAGGACGCTTCCGGGGACGGCCTTTAACATCCTTCAAGCAGATCACTCCATTCACACAAATGAGCCTAACGGAAACTCGGGTGCCAATCTGCCAGTGGCCTTCCAGGGAGCGACACATGGATTGTGGCGGGGGAGATAAACGGCGGATAAGCCTTTATAAGTTCTGGCTTTCAATTCCAGCTTGCTTTCGCCGTTATACTGAGTAATTATACTCACTATATTGAGTAATTTGCATGATACGACAGGACATCCATGACGAGTTGTTGAAACGTTTGAAGGAAAAGCGCCGGTTCTTGCAGGTGTTGGCCGGCCCCCGGCAAGTCGGCAAAACGACGCTCGTCCGGCAGGTCATGGAGACGGCAAAGATACCCGCCCACTACGCCTCCGCCGACGAACCGACCTTGCGCGACCGCACCTGGCTTGAACAACAATGGGACATTGCCCGGCTTAAGGCCGGAGAGAATAAAAGCGGGGCGTTATTGGTATTGGACGAGATTCAAAAAATCCCGGACTGGTCAAGCGTGGTGAAACTGCTTTGGGACGCAGACACTCATTCCGGTGTTCACTTGAAAGTGGTTTTGCTCGGTTCCGCTCCCTTGCTCATCCAAAGCGGTCTGACCGAAAGTTTGGCAGGCCGTTTTGAAGTAATTGCCGTGCCTCACTGGTCGTTTCCCGAAATGCGCGACGCCTTTGGCTGGAATCTGGAACAGTACATTTTTTACGGTGCCTATCCTGGCGCGGCGGAGTTAATCGACTCCCCGGAACGCTGGCGGCGTTACATTCAGGATTCGCTCATTGAGACGACTATTTCACGGGACATCCTGCTGCTGACGCGCGTGGATAAACCCGCACTGCTGCGCCGCTTGTTCCATCTCGGTTGCGCCTATTCCGGTCAAATACTCTCGTATCAGAAGATGATCGGTCAGCTTACGGACGCCGGAAATACCGTGACGCTCGCACATTATCTGGAACTGCTGCAAGGCGCAGGCATGTTGGCAGGGCTGGCCAAGTATTCCCACGGTCAGGTGCGCCAGCGTGGTTCCAGCCCCAAGCTGCAAGTGTTGAACACCGCCTTGATGAGCGCGCAGGATCAGCATTCCATCACGGAGGCCCGACAGGACGGCAATTATTGGGGGCGAATCGTTGAATCGTGCATTGGCGCCCACTTGTTTAATTCCAGCTTGGGCACCGACATCAGCGTCACGTACTGGCGCGAACGCAACCATGAAGTCGATTTTGTTTTGCAGAAGGGTAAGACAGTCGTGGCGATTGAAGTAAAAAGCGGTGGCCGACGCGAATCACTACCCGGCATGGAAGCCTTTGCCCGGCAATTCAAACCCAAGCGCCAATTGCTCGTGGGCGGCCAGGGCATTCCCTTGGAAGATTTTCTGTCCCAACCGGCGGCTTATTGGCTGCATTGAAACACCGTGTTGTAACAGGTTGCCATGACTTGGGCCGCGTTAATATGCCATCGGCAGTGATCGCGATTTTTTAATCGCTAATTGTAGCTGTTCCTGCCGGCTTTTTCTTTTTTAAGATCAGTAGGTGAACTTCTGGTCGCAAACAGTGCATCTTATACCTGTGTCCATGGGGTAAAGACCCCATTGGTGGGCGCAGATTTCACTTTATATTAAAAATATGTTCACTTCCAAAACTCAAAAATTTTGGCTCTGGCAAAACAAAGTTTATGCTGGAGATAAAAATGCGTTGGGGGGGGGGATGAATCATGAACGGCCGTCATCAAGACGGGGACGTAACGGGTAGCGGCGCGCAAACAGAGCAGGCGCTCCACGCCTCAGAACCGATCGTCACCGAAGTCCGGCGCGAAGAGGTTCTTCTAAAAGCCGGGGCCTTGCAGAATGCCATTTTCAACAGCGCCAACTTTTCGAGTATCGCCACCGACGAGAAGGGCGTGATCCAAATCTTCAATGTCGGGGCGGAGCGGATGCTGGGCTACAGGGCCGCTGAAGTGATGAATAAGATCACTCCGGCCGAGATATCCGATCCGCAGGAAGTGATCGCACGTGCCAAAGCGTTGAGCCTAGAGTTGGAAACCACGATTGCACCGGGTTTCGAAGCCTTGGTCTTCAAGGCCTCGCGCGGGATCGAGGATGTTTACGAACTAACTTACATCCGCAAGGACGGGAGCCGTTTCCCAGCTGTTGTGTCGGTGACGGCGCTGCGCGACGATAAGGAAGGAATCATCGGCTATCTTTTGATTGGCACAGATAACACTGCTCGCAAAAGAGCGGAAGAGGCTCTGGTGGAAGCTGGGGCCTTGCAGAGCGCAATCTTCAACAGCGCCAACTTTTCGAGTATCGCCACGGACGAAAAAGGCGTGATTCAAATCTTTAACGTCGGTGCCGAGCGGATGTTGGGCTATACGGCTGCCGAGGTAATGAATAAGATCACGCCTGCCGAGATATCCGATCCACAGGAAGTCGTCGCGCGAGCCAAAGCGTTAAGCCTGGAGTTGGAAACAGCAATCGCACCGGGGTTCGAAGCCCTCGTCTTCAAGGCCTCGCGCGGGATCGAGGACGTTTATGAATTGACCTACATCCGCAAGGACGGGAGCCGTTTCCCAGCCGTTGTATCGGTGACCGCGCTGCGCGACGGTCAGGGCGGGATCATCGGCTACTTGTTGATTGGCACAGATAACACCGCGCGCAAACAGGTCGAGGAAGAGCAGAAGAAGCTTGATCAGCGCCTGCGCGACCAGCAGTTCTACACGCGCTCCCTCATCGAATCCAACGTCGACGCGCTATCGACCACCGATCCGCTCGGCATCATTACCGACGTCAACAAGCAGATGGAGGCGCTCACCGGCTCCACGCGCGATGAGTTGATTGGCGCACCATTCAAGAGTTGCTTTACCGATCCGGAGCGAGCCGAAGCAGGCATCAAGCTGATGCTGAGCGAAAAAAAAGTCACCAACTACGAACTCACCGTGTGCGCCAGAGACGGCAAGAAAACCGTGGTGTCCTACAACGCAACCACCTTCTACGACCGGGACAGGAAGTTGCAGGGCGTGGTCGCGCTCGCACGCGATGTCACGGAGCGAAAAAGCTTCGAGCACGCGCTTCAGGAATCGAACGTCGAACTGGAGAGTTCCAAGTCCACGGCAGAAAGAGCCAACCTCGCCAAATCGGATTTCCTCTCCAGCATGAGCCATGAGCTGCGCAGCCCGCTCAATGCGATCCTCGGCTTCGCACAACTGATGCAGTCGGCTTCCCCTCCGCCGACTGACTCCCAGACTAAAAGCATAGACCAGATTCTCAAGGCAGGGTGGCATCTGCTAAAGCTAATCAACGAAATCCTCGATCTTTCGAGGATCGAGTCCGGGCAAATGTCGCTGTCGAAGGAATTGGTGTCGTTGTCCGATATCATGGTGGAATGCCAGGCCATGATGGAGCCGCAGGCGCAGCAGCGCGGCATCCGCATGACCTTCCCGCGCTTCGACACCCCCCTCTATGTTAATGCCGATATGACCCGCCTGAAGCAGATTGTCATCAATCTGCTTACCAACGCGATTAAATATAACAAGGAAAAGGGAACGGTGGTCGTGGACTGCGCCATGAACGCCCCAGACCGCATTCGCATCAGCGTCAGGGATACCGGTGCGGGTTTGCCTCCGGAAAAACTGGCGCAACTATTCCAGCCCTTCAATCGACTTGGCCAGGAAGCCAGCAGCGTAACCGGCACGGGAATCGGCCTGGTTGTGACCAAGCGATTGGCCGAACAGATGGACGGGGTCCTCGGTGTGGAAAGCGCGGTCGGGGTGGGTAGCGTGTTCTGGTGTGAAATGGCCTCGGCTGAAGCACCTGAACTTGACTTCCAAAACGGCGAACCCGAGGACTTGGTCCGACCGGAAGCGCCCGCCGACGGATCGCAGCGCACCCTGCTCTATGTCGAGGATAACCCGGCCAACATGAACCTGATCGAGCAGCTCATCGAGCGACGCCCTGACATACGGCTCGTCACCGCTGTGAACGGAACTCTCGGCATTGAGCTCGCCCGCGCCACTCTCCCTCAGGTAATCCTGATGGACGTTAACCTGCCTGGCATCAGCGGTATCGAAGCCTTGAAAATTCTGCGAGAAGACCCGGCCACGGCACACATTCCCGTCGTTGCCCTTAGCGCCAATGCCATGCCACGCGACATCGCGAAAGGGTTGGAAGTGGGTTTCTTCCGCTATCTTACCAAACCCATTAAAGTCAAAGAGTTCACGGACACACTGAACGCGGCATTGGAATTTGCAGAAAAACAGCTGCAAATTAAATGCGCAGGAGAAATGCCATGATTAGTTCATCGGACATTCTCAAAGCCAGCCTCCTGATCGTTGACGATCAAGAGGCCCATTCCTCGCTGCTGGAGCAAACACTGCGCGGTGCCGGTTACGTTTCCATTACCGTTACGAATGATCCGAGTGAGGTCTGCGAGATGTACCGAAAGAATCGTTATTCTCTAGTCCTGCTCGACCTTCAAATGCCCGGCATGGATGGATTCCAGGTCATGGAGGGCCTGAAGGCTATCGAAACGAGCGGCTATCTTCCTGTTCTCGTACTTACGGCTCAGCCGGATCATAAGTTGCGCGCGCTGAAAGCCGGGGCGAAGGATTTCCTCAGCAAACCATTCGACCTGGCGGAGGTGGTGGTACGGGTTCACAACATGCTCGAAGTCCGCCTTTTGCACGTCGAAGCGGAGATGCAGACGAAACAGGCTGAGAATAGCGAGCGGCGAATCCGCGCTTCTGAACTTAGTTATCGTCGACTGTTCGAGGCGGCGCATGACGGCGTTTTGATTCTGGATGTTGAGACGGGGCGCATCGATGATGCAAATCCCTTTCTTTGCCAGCTATTGGGTTATTCCCACAGTGAAATGGTCGGCCAAACCGTTGGCGAACTTAGTCCGTTCAAGGACATCGTGTCCAATCAGGCCATGTTGGAGCGACTACAACGGGACGGATATGTCCGTTACAAAGACCTACCCCTGGAAACGAAGGATGGCCGCCACATCGCGGTGGAGTTTGTCAGCAACGTCTATGAAGCCGGCGACAAAAAGGTGATTCAATGCAACATCCGTGACAATACCGAGAGCCAGCGGAAGGAACAGGCGATAAATGAATCAGCGCGCCTCATCGAAGAGATTCTCAACACAATGCCCGTGAGGGTATTCTGGAAGGACAAGAATCTCGTTTACGTGGGCTGTAACACTTTATTTGCGCACGATGCAGGGTTTGCCGATCCGAAGGACATCATCGGGAAAGATGATTTCCAAATGGGATGGCGTGATCAGGCGGAATTGTATCGCAGCGATGACCGCCAGGTAATCGAGAGCGGTTGCTCCAAGATTCTTATCGAAGAATCCCAGACGACCCCCGATGGGAAAACCATCACACTTCTTTCGAGCAAGGTGCCATTGCGCAACTCCGAAGAGGAGATCCAAGGCGTGCTCGGAACGTATATGGACATCACCGAGCGCAAGAGTGCCGAGACAGTGACAAGGAAGCTGTTAGCCATTGTTGAAACCAGTCCGGATTTCATCGGCTTTTCTTCACTTGAGGGCTCGGTCGAGTATCTCAATCCCGAAGGCAGGAAGATGGTCGGGCTTGATCAAGAGAAATCGGTAAGCTCCACCATGATACTGGATTTTGTGCATGAGACTGATAGGGAGAGATTTCAAAATCAAGTAGTGCCGGCTCTGTTCCGAGATGGCCATTGGGACGGTGAAACCTTATTTAAGAATTTTAGGACCGGCGCAGCGATCCCCATGTGGCAGCGGGTTTTTTTCATCACAGACCCGGGGACTGTCAAGCGCGAGAAAATTACCACAATCGCCCGCGACATCACCGAGAGCAAGAAAGCGGAAGCGAGTCTCCAATTGCAAGGCTGCGCGCTCGAAGCAGCGGCGAACGCCATTGTCATCACCGACAGCAAGGGTGTGATTAAGTGGGCTAATCCGGCCTTCACCACATACACCGGCTACAGTGCTGCGGAAGTGATCGGTCAGACTCCGAGTGTGCTGAAGTCGGGCAAACACGATGACAAGTTCTATCGGAACCTGTGGGAAACCGTTATCGCAGGAAAAGTCTGGCATGGGGAAATGACCAATCGGCGCAAGGATGGAACCCTCTATTACGAGGATATGACCATCACTCCCATGAGGGATATCAACGGAAGAATTGCGCACTTCATTGCGGTCAAGCAGGATATTACAATGCGGAAAGCGTCGGAGGAACAACTCCTCTGGAAAACCGCTTTTCTTGAAGCCCAGATCAATTCGTCCCTCGATGGAATCCTGATCGTCGACAGCGAAGGGAGGAAAGTACACCAAAATAAACGGATGGCTGATTTATGGAATATTCCACGGGACATTGCCGACGAAGCCGACGATCAACGGCAACGGGAGTGGGTCATCAGCCAGGTCAAAAATTCCCAGCAATTTGCCGAACAAATCGCCGTTCTTGACGCCCATCCGGACGAAATCAGCCATAGCGAGGTGGAACTCAATGACGGGAGAATTATTGACCGATACTCGGCACCAGTCCTAGGCACGGACCGGAAACGTTATGGAAGAATTCGGACCTATCGCGACATCACCGTGCGGAAGCGGGAGGAAGCGAACTTGAGACGCTTTGCGACGGTGGTGAGAGACTCGAACGATGCGATTACGATTCAGGACTTCGATGGCCGGATCACCACATGGAACCACGGTGCGGAACTGATGTATGGCTATGGAGAGGAAGAGGCGCTTCTGATGAACATCGAGCGCCTCACGGCCTCGGACAAGGTTGCCGAGCAAAAAGAGTTCATCCGCCGATTGATCGCGGGCGAAGCGATCACTTCGTTTGAAACCCTACGGGTGACCAAAGACGGACGTGTTCTCAATGTCTGGATGACGGTGACCAAACTGCTGGACGAAGCCGGTAACCCGATTGGCTTGGCCTCTACCGAGCGCGACATCACCGAGCGAAAACGGGCGGAGGAGCAAATCGCGGAACAGGCGTCGTTCCTGGATAAGGCGCGTGATGCGATCATTGTTCGCGACCTCGATGGGAAACTTCTTTATTGGAACAAGGGAGCCGAGTACGTCTATGGTTGGACGGGCCAGGAAGCCCTTGGCCGGAATGTTGTCGAAATTCTCGGTACCGATCCAAAACAATTTGAAGAACTCAACCGATTGACGATCAGCCAGGGCCAATGGAACGGCGACCTCCACCACCTTACCAAGGACAAGCGCAAGATTACCGTCGAGTCGCGGTGCTCTCTAATTTGTGACCATGAAGGGCATCCCAAGTCGGTACTCGCGATCAACGCCGACATCACGGAGAGGAAGAACCTCGAAGCCCAGTTCCTGCGGGCGCAGCGGATGGAAAGCATCGGCACGCTGGCTGGCGGCGTTGCGCACGACCTGAACAACATCCTCGCGCCGATCATGATGTCCATCGACATCCTTAAGAGTGATTCAGACAGCCCCGAGACCACGAAGATTCTGGAAATGATTGGAGTGAGCGCCAAACGAGGCGCGGATATCGTGCGGCAGGTGCTTTCGTTCGCGCGCGGCATAGAAGGCGAAAGGATCGAAGTCCAGCCTAAACACCTGTTGAAGGACCTTGAAAACATCATCAAAGGTACCTTCCCGAAAGACATCCGGTTGCAGTTCTCGATTCCCAACGATACGTGGACGATTTTGGGCGATCCCACGCAAGTGCACCAGATCCTCCTGAACCTTTGCGTGAATGCCAGGGACGCGATGCCGAACGGCGGCACGTTAACCATCGGCGTCGAAAACTGCGTGCTCGATGAGCAGTACGTCGCGATGAATCTCCAGGCCAAATCCGGACGTTACGTTACGCTCAGCGTGACCGATTCGGGAACGGGCATACAGCCAAAGATTCTCGACAAGATTTTCGACCCTTTCTTCACGACTAAGGACCTGAACAAAGGCACCGGCCTGGGACTGTCGACGGTCATGGGCATCGTGAAGAGCCATGAGGGATTCATCAATGTTTACAGCGAGCCGGGCAAAGGCACGACTTTCAAAGTCTATCTGCCTGCGACGGAACTTTCTTCCGAAGCGCGGAATAGACAAACGCAACCGGTCAGCTTGCCGCGCGGGAACGGCGAGACGATTTTGGTGGTCGATGACGAAGCATCCATCCTCACGATCACCAGCCAGACGTTGCAGACCTTCGGCTACCGGGTTTTGACCGCGACGAATGGAGCGGAGGCGGTGGCCCTTTACGCAGAGCACAAGAATGAAATCGCCGTCGTCCTGACCGATATGATGATGCCGGTCATGGACGGTGCGGCCACGATACACGCCATGAAGCAAATGAACCCGGCGATCAAAATCGTTGCGGTGAGCGGGCTTAATGAGAATGTTAGCATGACCAAGGTGTCCGGGACCGGCGTCAAACACTTCCTGACGAAACCCTACACGGCGGCGACGTTACTCAAAATCATGCGGACGGTATTAGACGAAGCCTGATTCGGTGTGATGCTTTGTGGCTATGATGAACAGGTTGGCAACTGGTCGAGCCCCCGTTTTCAATTTCCAGGCCAGACCAGAATGGCTTCTGCATGTCTCTCAAATGTGGGAATGCGAGATCTCCTGTTCCGTCATGCGAGGTCCAAGAGCGAACAAATGATCTTCTTCCGTTCCTCGGATAGGCTGGGCCACGCCGTGACAATCTTGGCCAAATTGGGATCAAAATGATTTTGTGAGTCTCCTTGTGAGTCCGGGCTTGCAAGTGGCTGATGTTCCAAGCTTGAATCAGTGGTTCGAACCCTGTACCGCGCACCATCTCTGTTTTCTGCGCAATTCTGTCCAAATCAGCCTTGCCGCTTGTCGCAAGCCCCGCTTGTCTTCACCTCATGCGCATTCTGGCCATCCAATTGAATCAGCCGGGTGATGCCATTCTCACCACGCTGGCTTTGCGCTGGCTGATGGATCAAGGACACGAGGTTCACGCGCTGCTCCAGCCCCTGGGCGCCCAGTTGCTGCAGGCCATGCCCGGTCTGGCCTCGGTGGAAGCATTGCCGCGCAATTCCCTCCAGTTGGTGCGCGATATCCGCCGCGCCATTCGTTATCGCCGGGTCGGCTTCGATTGGGCGATTGTTTTCTCGAAATGCTCAGATCGGCCCGCGCTCTGGGCCGCGCTTTCTGGCGCCGCGAAGCGAAGCGGCCTGCGCACGCCCCACAACGCGCATCTCGGGCGCATCGGCTTCATCAACGATTGGCGGGAACATCATTGCCTGAATGTCCACACGGCCCGGCAGCATCTTTTCATGGCGGGCGCTCCCGACGATGCCGCCGATCATCTCTCGCTGGAATATCATCCGCCCGAAGCGGAGCGGGCTTGGTCCCGGGACTGGATGCGCCGACGGGGGCTGAGCGAGGGCGGTTACCTGCTTCTCCACGCCGCCGCTCGATGGCCATCGAAATACTGGCCCATGGGGAATCTCGTGGAATTTGTCCGGGGAGCCGGCCGGGCGCTCAAAATGCCGTTGCTGGTGACGGCGGGCCGCGACGCTTTCGAAGTCGAGTTCACGCGCGAATTAATCCGGCTGGCTCCCGTGGACTATCACGAGATCGGGACCCTTTCCGTCAACCAGCTCGGCGCCCTGATGCAAAATGCCGCCGGGTTTGCAGGCGTCGATTCGATGCCCATGCACCTTGCCGCCGCGCTGGGCAAACCGGGCGTCGCTTTGTTTGGCCCCACCGATGAGACGACCTGGGGGCCGTGGCATTCGCGGCTGGCCGTTTTGCGCCGGGACTGTGTGTGCCTGCGCGAATCGTCCCGCGGTTGCCCGGCCGGTCCGGTGAGCCGCTGCCTGGCCGATCTCTCCGCCGCGATGGTGTTGGAGAAGCTCGCCGAAGTCCTCCAAGTTCCGTGATCGGCGGGGGCGCGCCGGGATAAAGCGCGCCAAGACAAGGATTGTTTTAAGTCTGCCTCAAGATTAGCGTACCCCTTTATGAAAATGGTTATGATCAGGGGCGCCGGGTATCTTTTTCGGCACGGAAAATGGATGCGTCGATGGCCTTTTCAAAGCGCCATCCGATCGGCTGGACAAACCCGGCATTATCGTGGGATTAAGTCTTGAACTCGTCCCGGAAAAAACTTCATCGACACATGGAAATAGCGTGAGTTTCAATATCAACCAGATTCCCGGCGTGCGGGCTTTGAAACGGCTTTGGCGCAACGATCATCTGTCGCGCTTCAATGAACGCACGGGCAATCGCGTTCTTTCCCGGCGCGCGGCGTTGTCGGCCGTGCAGGGCACGCAAATTTGGATACAACCCGAAACGGTGGTGGACCGGCAGGCCCGAATCGGCAGTTTCACCTACATCGGTTTTCGTTGCTCCATCGGCCGGGTGGAAATTGGGCGGTATTGTTCCGTGGCCGACAACGTGACCATCGGTCCCGGCGAACATCCCCTCTCGGGCATTTCCACCAGCGCGGCGCTGATGGAGGATGCCTACGCGGAAATGACCTCGGGAGAATGCCGTCTGGGACATGACGTCTGGATTGGTGTGGACAGCATCATCCGTCGCGGCGTGATCCTGGGCAACGGAGCTATCGTCGGGGCCAACTCGTTCGTCAACAAAACCGTGCCTCCGTTTGCCATCGTGGCGGGTTCACCCGCGCGCTTGATCCGGTTCCGTTTTCCGCCCGAGATCATCGCCAAAATCGAAGCCTCGCGCTGGTGGGACCTGGAGCAGGAGGAGGCGCGCGCCAAGGTCCGCGGCCTGGAGATGGAACTTGGACTGCATCGAGGCCAACCATGAAAATTTCCGTCATCACCCTTTCCAAGAATCACGGCGACGCGCTCGAGGCGACGATTCGCAGCGTGATGAACCAATCGCTCTCCGACGTCGAACACATCGTCATCGACGCGGCCTCCACCGACAACACGCTGGAAGTTTTGTCCCGCCACCCTCACGTTCGCTACGTCAGCGAGCGCGACAAGGGCTTCGAGGACGCCTTTAACAAGGGGCTGGCCATGGCGACAGGGAGGTATGTGGCTTGCTGCAATATCTGGGATGAGTACGTCGATCCCGATTGGCTCAAAGACGCGGCCGGGATGATGGACTTGCAGCCCGATGTTTCCCTGGTCTGGGGACGATTTGTCGACGTTGATTCACTGGGCCATCGGGCGCCGCCTGTGCCCTATGACTGGTTTGTGGCTGAGCCGCCGCAAAAGGAGGCTTATTTCTATTACTATCTCCTTTCGGGGTGGCCGACTTTTACTGAGACGACTCTGGTGGCTCCGAAAGAAGTTTTTCTGCGGTGCTTTCCCCCGCGCAGAGCGGAGACCGGTGACCATGATGCCTGGTTTGATTTTTTCCATGCCTTCCACACCGGCGGCCACCTAGCCGTCTTCCTCCCCCGGATCGTGAATACGGTCAAAACGCACGAGGATTCACGGGTCAAGACCGAGCAGCAATCCGGCGTCTTCCGAAGACGCGCCCAGGGATTCAAAAAACAGCGAAACCATTTGCGTTACGGACTTCTCTATGGCAGGCAAGAGATGATCTTTCGGAACCGGTCCAGAATCCCCTTGCCTGTTGAATTCAGATTTTGGCGGTTCTGGCATGCGTTTATCGATTTTAGGATGCGAATGTTCTGGTTCAAAAAGATCATGCGAGGCGACGCGAGCTGGAAGCATCCGGAGGTGCCTCACCGGATGATCTGCGCCAGCCTGCGCAGGTCCGGCCTGTTAAAACCAAGCGCGGACTCAATCAGTTGATTCAGACAATCTCTTGTTATGACTACACTCCATCCCTCATGAAATTTATCGAAGCCGCGGCCTTGCAAGCCCCGTCCGGCGAACAGATCGACCGCGCCCAAAAGATCATCGAAATATGCAAGCGTTGGTGCGTGGCCCGGGAAACTGCCGCTCACGGTCTTCAGGAGCATCTGTTGCCACAGGCAAACTGGTCTCAAGATGCGCCCAACGCCATTTATTCCTTGTATGAGAAGGTCGCAAACGGCGACAGCGACACGTTGCGCTTATTCCGTTTTTATACACAACCCTTTTCAGGCTTTGACCTCGGCGAATGGCGAAGGCCTGTTGGAAAAACGGTCGTGCGCAGCGAGGCCGAAATCCTTTCCAGTTGCATCCAAGGGACCGCCGAACTGAAAACCGGCTCCAGAATCCGGCACAAGCAAATCACCGCCGGTCTGCCGGAAAGGTGGATCATCCAGACACCCCAAGTTCCGGGTGAAATCGGCTGGCTTTCGGATGGCCGCATCATCAATCCCGATACTTTGCGTTATCAGCAACAATTTCAAAATCTCCTGGAAAGCGGTTTTTTGCCGGATCCAGATGAGAACGGGGCCGGCATCGCCGAAATTGGCGCGGGTTATGGGGGCTTGGCCTATTTCATTCTAAGCGCGTTTCCAAATGTTCGCTATAGCATTATTGATCTTCCGGAATCCGTCCTGTTTTCCGCCTTATATCTTGGCATGGCCTTCCCCCGCCTCAAAATGGCCTTTGAGGGCGTTGACGACGCCGCGACAATAAAGCAGGCAAACATCGTTTTTTGTCCAAACTTCATCTTTCCTGAATCGGTCACCGCGTCGGGCAAATACAACCTCGTCATCAATATCGGATCGTTTGCCGAAATGTCCGAGAACCAAGTCGACGCCTACGGAAAGTGGGCTTCCGGGCATTTGCTCAGGCTGGAAGAAAAAGCAATTGGCGCGCTTTATGAAGTAAATGTGGAGCACCCGTTGCACGGCTCGAAAAAAAGCGTTCGGGAAATTTTAAAAAAGCACTTCTCCCGCCGAAGAAGAGTCGTCCCCTTGAGTAGCCTGGACCAGGAAAGCCGATGGCAGTATTACTGGACGGAAAAGAACGTCCATTTCCATATCATCGACAGGCAGAAAACCCGCGCCGCGGCTGTTAAACTCGAAGCAGATCCCCGTGCCGTTAGCAAAAGCGCCAGCCACACCCTTTGGCAATTCCGCGACCAATATGTTGCGTACATGGGCGACAGCCCGTTTGATCTAATAAAGACCACTGCTTTTGAAAGGGGCCGATTGGTGAGAGATGAGCGGTTGCTGATTTCTTCCGACAGAGACGATATTGAGCACTTGATTCAACGCGCCTTAAAGCGGCAACGGCGAACTCTGCCGCGCCGCGCCCTGAACCACCTGGTGGGGAGGGATCGCTCGGCAAGGCTAAGGGCCATTCTTCGCGACTGGCTTTGTGTTTAATCCCTTATGAATCCTCGCGCTGGAAAAATGTTTGCCCACCGCACGGCCGTTCCCGGCACGCAGATCAAAACGGGTGTTGGCGTCGTTGTGCGCGGACCCGATGACCGCATTCTTCTCGAGAGGCGCGCCGATTGCGGCATGTGGGGGCTGTTGGGCGGCCGCGTCGATCCGGGCGAATCGGTATCGGAAACCGCGGCTCGGGAAGTCCTGGAGGAGTCGGGCTTTCAAATCGAAATCATCCGCCTGATTGGAGTCTACAGCGAGCCCGCGGACCGAATCCTCGTTTATCCCGACAACGGCGACATCCGGCAACTGATCGATATCGTGGTGGAAGCCCGCATAACCGGAGGCGCCCTGCGTCTTTCCCACGAGAGCGAACGGATCGAATTTTTCGCGCCGGACCGATTGCCGCGCGAGCAGGAAATCGCTCCTCCCGCGCGCGCGCCCCTGGCCGATTTCAGGGCGGGATTGAGCGGCGTTTTGAAATGATCTGCCCTGCCGCGGCGGGGTGATATTGGGTTGCCAAGAACCTGCTCCCGCGCCAATCTCACCCCCATGCGCAACCCGAGTGCGCGGGCAACATGAGTCTCCGTTCGCGTATCCTGAGCGCTTTCTGCCGGCGCCCCGTCAAGTTGAAGCCGTCCGACTGGACCTACGTGAAGTTTTATTTCGGCCAGTTCGGCGAAGACGCGGTCTTCATGGCCCTGTGGGACTGGCATCGGCGCAGACAGGGGTTCTACGTGGACGTGGGGGCCTATCATCCCATCGATCTTTCCAACACGCATATGCTTTACCGGCACGGCTGGCGGGGCGTGACCATCGATCCCAACCCCCGGATGGCGCCGTTATTCGCGCGCCATCGGCCCGGGGGAATCCATCTGACGTGCGCGGTGGGGGAAAGCGAAGGCGAGGCTTCCTACTTTGCTTTTCAACAGGCCAATTACAACACGATGGACCCGGCGGTGGCCGAACGCCTCGGGACGAAACGGCCTTTCGAGAAGCTGACGGTGCCGGTTCGTCCGCTGGCTGCAATTCTCCGGGAGCACGGGCCCGCAAACCGCGAAATCGATTTGCTTACGGTCGATTGCGAGGGTTTCGATGAAGTCGTTCTCCGTTCCAACGACTGGGCAATATATCGCCCCGCCTGGGTCATGGTCGAGGATGAGAGCGCGGGTGAAAGTTCGGGCACGGCCCGTCTATTGAAGGACCAGGGATATCAATTGGCGGCCTGGGTGAAGATGACCAAAATCTACCAACGCAGGGAGCCGTCGTGATTCTCATCAAGAACAAGGGCGATCTGGGCAATCTCATGTTCCAATACGCCTTTGGGTTCATCGCGGCGCGGCGGCTCCAGACTTCCTTTTGCCTGAACAAACTGCGCGACCTTGCCGTCTTTGAACTCGGCGGCGATACGCCCGCGGCCAACCTGCTGCGCAAGGCCCGGTTTAAATGGGAGTCGCTCCTGCATCGGCCCGAAGAAAAAAACTGGCTTGAATTTAATGATGCGCGTTATACCTCGCCGGAGACAGTCCTGGCTCCTCTCGCGGATCACGCCGTTTACCGGGGCTATTTTCAGTCGAGCGCCTATTACGAGGGATGCGAGGCGGAAGTGAAGAAACTCTACCGGCTCAAGGAAATCCATCGCCGCCGATTTCAGCAACGATGCGCGTCATTGCTCAGGGGACCGCCGCTTGCCGTGCTTCATCTTCGGGGCAAGGGGCATGGCGGATGGGAGCGCATCCGGCTGCCGTGGTCCTATTACGAGAATTGCCTGCGCCGGGTGAAGGACCCCGGGAACTATCGCTGGATTGTCGTCACCGACGATGCCGCCTATGCGCGCGAACATTTATCGTCCGCCTACGAAATGGAGATTGTCAGCGGAGAGGTTATCGACGATTTTCAACTCCTCAACAGCGCGCGGATTCATATCATGGCCAACAGCACGTTTTCCTGGTGGGCGGCCTATCTTAACCCCGACCCGGCGGTGCGCATCATGGGTCCGAAATACTGGTACGGTCACAGACCGGAGTATCAATTCGAAGCCCCCGAAGGAATCATGCACCCCGGCTGGGAATGGGTGCAGGCGGATGGAACCGCCGAGGAGCATTGAGATGGCCCGCGTGAAAATGTCGGTCGGCCGCCGCTTGCAGCGGACGCTGGCAAACCGTTTTCCGGGAAAGCTTCGCTGGCAAGGATTTCGGCTGGCGGCCGGGGAGATCCCGCTTCGGGAAGTGGGGGCGCCCTTTCGCGTTCCGGGTGTTCCGGGAGAAATGCGGGATGTCGCGGCGGATTTTGACGCCCAGCGTGACGAAGCCGTTTTCCGAATCGAAGGCGGCTATGCCACGGACCATGGAGCCACCCTGACGGCCTCCGGCCACTTGATCCGGGAGTTGTCGCGCGAATGGAATCCCCAGCCGGACGGACATGGGCGCTTGCAAAAACCCGCGTGGCTGCCGCGGGTCCATCGCGTGGAGGAGGCCGCCTTGATCACGCTCGAACACAATGCAAACTACTGCCACTTCCTCTTCGAAGGCTTGCCTCGTTTGCGCATCCTGGAACGGTGCGGCATCGGGAGGGAAGTCCCCGTTTACGCCAACGCGAGAAAGGCATTCCAACGCGAACTGCTGCCTTTGTTCGGCGTGCCGCCGGAGCGGTTGATCGCGGCTTCCGAGCATCCGCTCCTGCAGGCGAAACGGCTCTGGGCGCCGACCTATCCAGGCTACCAGGGCAAGTTCACGCGGGAAGCGATCGACTATTTGCGGACGACCGTCCTGGAAAAACTCGAGGCGGAGTCTCCACTTCGGATCGGAAGCCGCAAAATCTATATCAGCCGGCGCGACGCCACCAGCCGCCGCATCCTCAACGAAGCGGAGATCGAAGCGCGCTTGAGTGCGCTCGGTTTTGAATGCCTTTGCCTCGGCGAGCTGCCCGTGTTGGAGCAGTTGCGCGCCTTCGCCGAGGCCCGCGTGGTCGTGGCGGCGCATGGGGCTTCCCTGACGAACATCGCCTTCAGCTCGGCCGGGACCTCGATGGTCGAGATTTTTCCCGAGGATTTTTATTTCGAATGCTACCAGGAACTCGCCGCCAAGGTCGCCGTCAAAGCGTCATGGCTGCGCGCCGCTTCGGTGCGGATCGGCGAGGGCGGCTTGGCCCAGGACCTGACGATTACGGACCAAGCCTATAGCCAGATCATCGACATCCTGCGCGCCGAAAAGCTTGCCTGAGAAAACAGGGAATCTTCAGCGGTCCCTGCGCGGCAGAATATTTCGCAAAAGCATGCTGCCCTTGATCAGTAAATAGGGCAGGCGGGCAAGCGTGGCGGCGAGAGGTTTCAGGCCGGCTGCGGAAACTCCGCGCGGCGCGGGTGGAAGTGAAGCGCCAGGGCCGGTCTCGTTTGTCCATTCGCTTGCGAGAACATGCTCCGTTATTTTTTTGTAGATGAGGGGAGCCTGCTCCTTGCCGCGGGCGTTTTCCCAAACATGCAGCGCCTTGCCAAGTTCGTAGCTGACAAAAGCGCAATAAAAAGGGACCCAGTTCTCGCCATCCTGAAGCACCTTTTGCGAAATCCGCTCGACGTTCTTGAAGGATTGCCGGATCGATTTGTCCGGGGGCAGGTCCTTCTTGATTTCCGCCTCGAAATACTGCATCGACGCGAGCCAGAACGAGCGGGCGGTGGGATAAGTCAGATGATGCACGCAACACTCCTCGGCATAGGGAATGCGATGGGTGCGGGCCGGATCGGGCGCGTGAAAATTATCATGCACGTCATCGGTGATCCGCGCCCGGCGCCGGTGGAAAAGAAACGGATAGTGGCAGACGCCCCAATCGGGATTGGAACAATGCAGCCCGAAGGCGTACATGCGGCGGGGCACATAAACCAGGTCGAGTTCGGCCTCTCGCCGGTCGAGAATGTCACGGCAGGCTTCGATGAGCTTCCTCGTCGGCACTTCCGAGCAGGTTCCGAGAAAAACCCAGTCGTTCCGGACCAGCGAGGGAATTTCCGAGAGCTTTTCATGTCCCCGTTCGCTGTAGGGGATTGTCTGGATGCAGACTTTCCCGTCGAACTTCCGGCAGATCTCCAAAGTCCCGTCGGTGGAACCCTTGTCCATGATCACCACCTCGTCTGCCCAGCGGGTCGCATGTTCCAGGACCGCGCCTATGCGGGCGGCTTCGTTGTAGGCCGGGACGATAAAACTGATTCTGACTTGTGGCATTGGCGAATGGGATTTTTAGAAAGGGTGCTTATTGGTGAACGCGTGGACTTGGCTGCGCGCGGAGTCAAGATCGAGGCCGTGTTCCCGCATCAAATAGGGATAACTGCCGCAAAAATGCGAGAACCGGTCCGGCACCCCGATGCGACAGACGGGCAGGGGATGTTCCTGCGAAAGAATTTCCGCCACGGCCCCGCCCAAGCCGCCGAGGATATTATGTTCTTCCAGGGTGACAACGACGCGATGCCCGGCACAGGCGGCCACGAGCGAATCCACGTCGAGGGGTTTCAGGAAAGGCGCGCTCCACACCGCAGTCCCCGGCCAGTCTTTGGCCAGCTTCACCGCCAGGTTCACCAGGGATCCCGTGGCGACGAAAACGAGGGGGCCGTCTCCCGGGCAGATAGGGAGAAGCCGTCCCCATTCCAGTTTGGGCGGGGCTTGGTGGACCGGGCCAAGATCGCTTTTACCCATCCGCATATAGATCGGCGCGGGAGTCTGAAAAGCGAGTTCCATGGCGGCCTTCATTTCATGGGCATCGGCGGGCGATAAAATCCGCATGTGCGGCAGCGCGCGCAGGGCGGCGACATCTTCCGTGCTTTGATGGCTTACGCCCAGAGTGCTGTAAACCACTCCCGCCCCGTCCCCGATAAACAAAACGGGCAACTCGTCGCAGCACACGTCGAGTTTGATCTGCTCCAAAACCCGGATCGGGCTGAAGGCGCTCAGGGCGTAGACGACGGGACGGAAACCGCTTTTCGCCAGGCCCGCCGCCACTCCGACCATGTTTTGCTCCGCGATGCCGGCGTTGATGTACTGCTCGGGGAAAAGATGGCGAAATTCATCAAACAGGGCGTAGCCGTGGTCCCCCGTGAGCAGGAGAATTTTTTTATCCGCCCGGGCCGCGGCCACGAGCGCGTTGGAGAAAGCATTTCTCACGAATACGCTCCAGGCTTGGCGTGGGCGTCCAGTTCAGCCAGCGCGGCTTGGTAGGTTTTTTCCGTCAGGCGACTGTAATGCCAGAGGTTGGAGCCTTCCATGAAGGAGACGCCCTTGCCCTTTACCGTCCGCGCGATAATGGCGCGCGGCCCGGCAAACGAACTGTGGACGAGTTCGGTGATGGCCTGATCCAGCAGCGCCTCATCGTGCCCATCGACGCTCCGCGCCTCGAAGCCAAACGCCGCGAATTTCTCTTCCAGGCTGTCCGTATTCATGATTTCCACGGTGGGACCCATGGCCTGGTAACCATTCGCATCCACGATCACCAGAAGATTGGTCAACCGAAAATGAGCCGCGAAAAGAAGGGTCTCCCAGATCGATCCTTCGTTGCATTCCCCGTCGCCCACAATGGCGTAGACTTTTTGGGATGTGCCGCGGCGAAGCGCGCCATAGGCCAGTCCGGCTCCCACCGCGAGCCCGTGTCCCAGCGACCCGGAGTTGACTTCCAGTCCGGGCACGCTTGCATCGGAGAGTCCTTTCAGTTCGCTGCCATCGCTATAATAGGCTCGAACATGGTCTTCGTTCAGCCAGCCCATTTCACGCAAACAGGCATATTGAGCCATGACGCCGTGGCCCTTGCTTAAAATGAGATAATCCCGTTCCGGGTAATTCGGCCCGGCGCCCTGTCTAAGGTGGTTCCGATAGAGAACCGCGAGAATTTCCACAAGCGAAAACGCGCAGGCGATGTGCACGGTCGAACCATGATAAGCCATGCGCAAAATCGTCCTCCGCAAATCGGCGGAATCAAAACGGGAGGGCGCGATGGACATAAAATTCCAAACTACCATGGTTTCGTGTCAGTATTGAATTGAAAAGTGGAATTCGAAGTTTTTCTCACAGCCGCGATTCCCGCCCGGTTCCTTACTCCAATCGTCGCAATGCCTTTTCGAGCGTTTCCGGTTCCAGCCGCAAATCCCCGGCATGGGGAAGTCCGCTCCGGGAAGTCTGGGCCATGATGCGTTCATAGCCGACGCCTGCGACCGCCGCGAGCCGTTCATAAAGGTGATACGCGCCGGAGCGTGTGTCCTCCAATCCCTCGGGAACGATTTCAAGCGCAAGCGCTCCGGGTCGGGCGAAAATGAGATTGGTCCAGGCGGCGCCATGGGGAGCGAGGATGGTTTCCGCGCCACGGAAGAGTAGCATTTGCTCTTTTAGGGAAAGTTGCTCCAGGTAACAAACACGAAAGTTGTGCTTTTGCAAAAGAGGATGGAGTTCCTCCTCATTGAGCACGCGGCGGCTGTTCGCATGGCGTCGCGAAATGTAGATGCGTTCATTGGTAAATGGGGTGTCCGCCAGGCCGGTGCGTTCGAAGAGCAGGTTGCAAACGAAGCGGACATTTTCCCGCGAAACGCCGAGGGGCGCGAGGGGAACCAGGAACTTGGGAGCGCTATAGAACTCAGGCGAGGCGACCGCCATGCGGGCATCGGCGGGAATATCCAGGAGATCGAGTGTCTGCCGGTGGAAGGGATGTTCCTGGGTCACGAGATAGTGACGATGGGGGAGGCTCTCCCGTTCGAGCGCGGCGAGGCGGGGCAGGACGTCGAGCATCCAGTGGTAATAATTCCCATGTCCATCCGCGACCAGCGAAACCGTTTCTTGCGGGAGCGCCGTGAGCCTCGGGAGGAAGCGCTGCCGCTTGAGCATCCAGTAATCCATGCCCTGATTGATGCCGGGCGAAAGCGCATGGATCAATCGGTAGCGGGCATCAAGAATGGCTCCCCGACCCCACGCGATGCCGCCGGGAAGATGATGGACGGCGCCGACGGGACCCGGTTCGGAACGGTAGCCCGGAATCAGGCCCAAGGGATCTCCGTGCAGTTCGCCGGACGGCAGGCCCAGCAGGCGAAAGCGCGCGGCCCCAGGCAGCGCGGGGGCAAGCGCGGCAAGGATACGCCTGCCAGCCGGGATGCGGGTGGTGGAATCTTGAGGGGAAGACATGGGCTAAAAAAGGATGCCCCGAGGCGGCGATGGGCATGGGAATGACGAGGCGCCGGCTAAGTTTGCTCGATCAACTTTCTCTTCAATTTGATTTTCGTCATGGCTTCCACGTTCCGGCGCTGCTCGGCGCCGAAGGTTTTTTCCAGCAGGGCCAGATAGGCGGGATTGGTGAAGTATCGCCGCCAGGCATCGTCGCGGAAGCGGAGGACTTCGGCGGCGGGGACATGCCGGGTGGGCAGGGGCTGGCTTTCATAGGAAAGAAAGGCATAGCCGGCATAGTCGTCGGGCAGCTTCCAGCCATTTTGTTTGGCGGTGTAATAGAGAGGGCTGCCCGGGAGCGCCTGGCACGGATACATATTGACCGTTTCCGTATTAAGTTCGAGCGCGAGGTCCAGGGTCTGCTGCATCGTTTCGAGGGTGTCGTCCGGAAATCCAAAAATGTAATTGGCGATGACGTGTATGCCGGAGCCGCGCACGGTGCGGATGACCTCCCGGATATTCACCTCTTCAAAGCTGCCTTTGGAAACTTCGCGGCGGATGTTCTGGTTGGCCGCTTCGACGCCGAGCGCAAGCCAGTCGATTCCGGCGCGCTTGAACCGGTCGAGATAGTGGGGCCGGACGGTGTCGATGCGCGAGTAGGACCACATGCGCGATCCGAGATTGCGCTCGATCAGGCCGTCGACGAGGGGTTCGTAGTATTTCTTATTGAGAAAGAACATTTCATCGGAAATGCGGATGGTGTGGACGCCATACGCGGCAAGTTTCTCGAATTCCCCGAGGATAAACCCGGGCGACCAGAAGCGCATGTTGGGCGAATTGGCGGAGGCCACGCCTTCGCTGTTGTCGACCCGGTTGACGATATTGATCATGCAGAAGTCGCACTTGAACCGGCAGCCGAGGGAGGTGTAAATCGCGGCGAACGGCGTGCGGAGCCTGTGGTCGAACCGGGCGTGCCAGAAGTGGGCGCGGTAGAGATCGAACGGCTTTTCGCGGTAAGGCAGCAAATCCCAGGCATAACCGGGAAGATCTTCGTCCATGCGTTCCTGGGGAACGACCTGCTCGGGAGGGTTGAGGACCGGAACGCCCGAGGACTTGTGTCCGATCCCCTTGATTCCTTCGAGGCCGGAGCGCAGGTCGCTGCGCAGGAGATTGCGCAGGGCGTAAACGCCTTCGTTGAGCAGCACCACGTCGACAAAGGAAAAAGAAAGCACCTCCATGGGCAGCGCGCTGACGTGGGAGCCAACGAAACAGGTGACGTAATCCGGGTGGGTTTCTTTGAGCAGGCGGCAGCACGCGGAATTGCCGATCATGTTGGTGGTGCCGGAATTCGGATTTTGGCCATAGACCACGAAGCAGACGAGGCGGGGATTGGCCTCGTGGATGCGGCGGACGGCTTGTTCGTGGGTCAGGCCTTCGGCCGTGCAGTCGAGAATGCCCACGCCGTAGCCCTTGGCGCGGCAGCTTTGGGCCAGGAGCAGGCTCCAAGTGGGCGGCTCGATGGCGGAATAGTCCTTGGCCAAGTCCTGGTAGGCCTGGGCGGCCGAGTCGGCGTTGACGAACAGGACATCGAGTTGGCGTTCGGTCACAAAGGTCAGAGATGGTTGAGAAGCTCGCAGAGAAGATAAATCTTCTCCTCGTCTAATTCGGGATAATTACCGATGTAAAATCCGTAAAAGTGGATGTGATCCACCGCGGGATAATTTTGATATTCGTCGCCATAGAGCCGCCGAAGATAGGGCTGCCGTAGCTGATTGCCGCCGCCCGAGGTGCCCCGGCGAAACTCGACGCGGGCGGAGCGGAGCGTGTCCATGACGCGCAGGCAGAATGCCTCGTCGGCTTCTTTCAGCACAAGGGTGAAGGCGTAATTGCTGCTGCCTTCGACGGCAAAATCGGTGAAGTAGCGCGCGGGATCGATATTTTTCAGGAAGAGGCGCAGGTTGCGCGTGCGGATGAGATTGTTGGCGTCGAGCCGCTTGAGCTGGGAGCGTCCGAGAACGGCGTTGAGTTCCGTCGAACGCATGTTGTGCGCCGGGAAAGCAAAAATGAACTCGGGGTTGAGGTCGGGGAAGCGCCCGCTGAAATCGGCGCGCACCGATTCGTCGTTCGATTCGCGAACCAAACCGTGGGAGCGAAACATGCGGGCGAGCTGGTAAAACCCGGCGTCGTCGGTGCAGATCATGCCGCCCTCGATGGTGCTGAGATGATGCGCGTAGTAGAACGAGAAGTTGGAGACGAACCCAAACGAGCCGAGCCGCCGGCCTTGGAAAGTGGCGCCGTGAGATTCGCAGACGTCTTCGATGAGCGGAACTCCGCGCTGGCGCAAGCCCTCGAGCAGGCGGTCATCGAGCGCGTTATAGCCGAGGACGTGGGTCAGAAAGACGGCCCGCGTATGGGGTGTGATTTTCTCCAGGACCTGGGCCGTGTCCATGCCCAGCGTGCGGGGATTGATGTCCACAAAAACGGGCGTCATGCCGGCGTGGAGAACGGCTGCAATGTCGGAGACCCAGGTGAGGGTGGGAACGATGACTTCCCCCGACCCGAATTTTTCCCGAAGGGCAAGCAGGGTGATGGTATTGGCCGATGAACCTGAGTTCACAAAAACGCTGTGCCGTACGCCGAGCCATTGCGACCATTCTTTTTCGAAGGCGTCGACTTCGGGGCCTTGGGTCAGGCGGGGATTCTCTTTCCCGAGATGTTCGATGACGGCGTCCAGATCAGCCCGGGTGATGTTGTTGGACATCAGCGGCCAGTTCAGGTCCGGAACGGCGTCGGGCGGAAGCATGAGGATGGAATTATTTTTCGCTGTAATAGTCGCCATACTCGACGATGAGCGTACTCTTCCCGTCATCACGGAGGAAGGCTTTTTCATAAGCGGGAAAGATGTTCTCCGGTTCGTCCAGGCGGATCACTTCGATTCGCTTGCAGAGAATGCGGAAGGCCTCCGTGAAGTCGCCGACATGCTGGTATTGCGGATGTAGGGGACGCTCGGATCCGATTCCCGTGCGAATGATCACCTTGGGACGGTATGCGCCGTTGGACATGTCCTCGAACTTGTCGAGATGATTCACGATTTGATTGACGGCCAGGAGCAAAAAATTCCAGCGCGGAAAAATCGAGACCGGCAGGTATCCGGCGATGGCGAGGCCGTTGGACATGCCCATCTGCATTTCCTCGTCGACGGGGAGTTCAATGAGTTGGCTCGGGGCGATGTCTTTGAGTGTATTGGACATGGCGGTGCCGGGGCACGAGACGGCCTGGCCAAGGAATAAAACCCGCGGGTCCCGCCCCAGAAACTCCATGGAGCGCTTGAGTTCGTCGAAGTATTTCATAAAAAGCGTGTCTAAGATTAAAACTGGACGCGGACCCCGGCGCCGGCATGGGGGTATTTGCTCTCATATTGATAATAGGTCACGTGCGGTGATTCGGTCTTTTCGTAGGTCAATACCGGCTGATTCCAGGTTTGGCGCGTGTCCGTGCAGACCGATTTGCCGTTGTCCTCGACGATAAAGTGAACGGGCAGTTCGTGGTTTTGGACGTACTTGATGCACTCATGGGCGCAGCCCGTTTCCGAGGTCATTTCCCCCATGAAACAATACACCCGTTCCGTGCCCTGGCGGCGTTTGATGGCCATTCCAACGCCCACCGCGACGGGCAGAACGCCTGTCACAATAGCCGAGGAAACGATTCGATAGTCCGCGAAACAGAGGGAAATGGACCGGCCCGCCACGATTTCGTCCTTGAGCAATTCGCGGGGAACTCCCTTGAGGAGGCATTGGTAATGGCTGCGCCAGGAACAAAGCACCCAGTCTTCCGGACGGATGTCCTGGAAAATGCGGATCATGACCTCCTCGTTGCCGCTGTAGAGGTGAACGGGCGCACGGATTTTTCCGGCGTTGAAGAGCCCGGCGATCTCGGTTTCAAAGTCGATGAGATCCTGCGCGGTCAGGGAAGTGATCATAAGAAGTCGGGTATATTCGGGGAAATTTTAAGATTGTCGATCCTTAATCGAATCAGGGCGGAGTCAGGTTGGCGAAGCCGCGACAGGCAGGACCGCCTCCGAAAAGGGGCGGAGGTTCTGGGTCTCGCGGTCTTGTTCCTTGCCCGAATAATCGATCTGATGGTCGAAGAAGATGACCTGGCTGCCGGATCGCTCAAACCGGAACGGAATTTCCAGAAGACTGTCGAGCTTCGCTTTGATGGCGCCATGGTTTTCCGGGGCCGCGAAGATGAGCAGGAAGCCCCCTCCTCCGGCGCCGAGAAGTTTGCCCCCGACCGCGCCCGACTGGAGCGCGGCGGCATAGACATCGTCGATTTCGCTGTTGGAGACGCCTTCCCCGAGCGAGCGTTTGAGTTTCCAGGCTTCATCGAGGAGCCGTCCGAAATCAAGCAGCGACCGGGTCGATGACAGGATGGCTAGCGCTTCCTGCACCATTTCACCATAGACGCGAAGCTGGCGCTCCTTGCCCGCCAGATTGCTCACATAACTGGCGGCAATCTGGGAAGAGGTCCGGGCCAGGCCCGTATAAAAGAGCAGGAGATGATCGTTGAGTTGCTGAAGGCGGTCCGGAGAAATCGTCACGGGTTGGACGATGATTTCGCCCGTCGTCTCAAACCGGACCAAGTTGAACCCGCCATGGGCAGCCACGGCCTGGTCCTGTGACCCGACGACTTCGCGAAGACATTCCTGCTCGATGCGAATGGCTTCATCCGTAAGCTCCTGTTTGGAAATCATCCGTCCGCGAAGCGCGTGAAGGGCGTGAAGCAGCCCAACGACAAAAGACGACGAGGAACCCATCCCGCTGCGGGCCGGAAGGTCCCCATCGTGGTGGATTTCCAGGCCGCGCTCGAATTTCATCGCGGTCAGGATGGCGCGAACGGCGGGGTGCTGGATCTCCTCGACTTTGCCGCAGATTTCGTTCTTGGAATAAACGATGTGGTAGCGGTGCTCGAAGAAGGGAGGGAGATAGCGGGTTGTGAGATAACAGTACTTATCGATGCTGGTGGCGAGAACCGATCCGCCATTTTTGAGATACCACGCCGGATAGTCGGTCCCGCCGCCAAAAAAAGAAACGCGAAAGGGAGTTCGGGTAATGACCATGTTCGATACCCCTCCGGGCGGGATGGAATGTAATCAAAACAAAGTCTCCCGTCATGCGCCATGAGATTTTTCGCCGACGGCGCCCGATGGCCCCTGGGCGCTCGCCGGGGAGGCGGGTCGGCCAAGGCCTTCCACGTAGCTTTCGACCCGTGAATAGGATTCGGGCGTGCCGATGTCGATGAACGCGGCGGACGTCTCCCACGCCATGAGGCCCAGCGGCAGCCAGGCGGGAAACATCTCCGATTCGAGCGACACGGGCCGGCCC
Source organism: uncultured Verrucomicrobiae bacterium (assembly GCA_963702985.1). Classification (GTDB taxonomy): domain Bacteria; phylum Verrucomicrobiota; class Verrucomicrobiia; order Methylacidiphilales; family UBA1321; genus JABDGH01. The sequence goes on along the minus strand of OY969777.1, from coordinate 973,916 downwards.
GCGGGGATGCTTTCCGCCAATGTGCTTTCCAGAATATAAATGCCGGCATTGATCGGGCCTGGGCCGGTGGCGGCTTTCTTTTCGGTGAAAGCGCGCACCCGGCCATCGGGGGCCAGTTCCAGGCGGCCATAACGCGCCGAGTCGGGAACGCGAACGGAGACGATCGAGGCCGGTTTCCCATGCGCGAGATGGAAGGCGGCGAATTCCGCCAGCGGCGCGGCGCAAAAGGAATCGGCGTTCACGAGAAGAAAGCGGGGGGCATTCACCCTGCCCAGCGCGAAACGAACGGCGCCGCCGGTCCCCAACGGCTCGGGTTCGACCGAGTACTCCAGCTTGAGGGCGCCATGGTTATCACCCAGCGCCTGGATGATTTGTTCGGACTTGTAGTGCAGACAGAGAATGGCCCGCCTCCATCCCGCCGCCGCGAGTTGATCGAGTAGGTAAGCCAGGAACGGACGGCCGCGCACCGGCGCGAGCGGCTTGGGCAGGTCGGGCAGGACGCCTCGAAGGCGCGTGCCGAAACCCCCGGCAAGAAGCACCGCGGGAAAATCAATCTCGGGTTTTGCATTCATGAGAGCGCGGCGTCGAGTCGCGCCAGCAGCTCATCCGCGATGGCGAGTGAGGCGGTCGCGGCGGGGCTGGGCGCATTGAGAAGATGAAGCGCAGAGCGATCCTGCCTGATCTCGAAATCCTGCTGGAGAATTCCGTCGGGGGTCATGGCTTGGGCGCGGACGCCGCAGCCGCCGGGCTGGAGGTCTTCCTCGCGGATCTCCGGGACAAGCCGTTGCAGCGAGCGGCAGAAGAGCGTTTTGCTGAAGGAACGGGCCGTTTCTTTCGCGCACATGCGCGCATGACGGGCCGCGAATTTCCAGAGGCCGGGAAAGCAAAGCGCATCGGCCGCATCCCGCCATGCGAAGGAGGCGCGCGAGTAGCCTTCCCGTTTGAGAGCCAGGACCGCGTTGGGGCCGGCCTCCAGCCCGCCGTGAACGAGCCGGGTGAAATGGACTCCCAGGAAGGGAAAGACGGGATCGGGCACGGGATAAATGAGATGGCGAACGAGGTGCCCGCGTTCCGGACGGATCATGTAATACTCGCCGCGAAAAGGAACAATGCGGGTGGCGCGCGGGACGCCGGCCAACGCTCCAACCCGGTCGCACTGAAGGCCGGCGCAGTTGATCAGAAACGCGGCCTCCACGCCGTCATCGTGTGATTCCAGCCGCCAGTTTTCCGCGACGCGCCGGATGCGCTCGACGGAGAAGTTCAAGCGGATGGCCCCTCCGGCCCGGACGATTTCCTGCCGGAGCGCCTCGCAGACCGCGGCGTAATCGACGATGCCCTCTTCCGGCACGAGCACGGCGGCTTTTCCGGCCGCGTGGGGTTCCCGCTCGCGAAGCTGCTCCGGCGTCAGCCACGTCAGCCCCCGCAGGCCGTTGCTGGTTCCACGCTCGAGCAGCGAGCGCAGCCGGGGAATCTCCTCATCGGAGACGGCGACGACCACCTTGCCGCAAATTTCATGCGGGACGCCGTGCTCCCGGCAAAAAGCCTTCATCTGCCGGATACCGGAGACCGCCAGCCGCGCCTTCGCGGAGCCTGGTTTATAATAAAGACCCGCATGAAGGACGCCGCTGTTGTGGGTGGATTGATGACGGCCCACCCCGGCCTCTTTTTCCAGCAAAGTCACCCGCAGGTTCGGGCGCGCGCGGAGAAGTTTATACGCAACGGCGAGACCGACGATGCCGCCGCCAATGACCGCGCATGAGTTCATTCGTCGATACCCGGACTTCTTCAGTACTCAGACGTTCGCGTAAGCCGAGTTGCGCAGAATGGTGAAGCCCTTGATCAGTTCGCGGATTCCCCGCTCCAAACTCCACTCGGGCTGGAAACCGGTCTTCAGGATGCGCTGATTCGAAACGATGTAATCCCGCTTGTCCGGGTCCTCGCCGATGGGGGCCTCCACGTAGACGAATTCCGGGAGCTGTTCCTTGATCCTGGCGCAGAGTTCCAGCTTGGAGATATTGGCATCCTCCAGGCCGACATTGTAGGGCCGCTCCCGCATGGTCTCAAAGTTGTCGATGGCATGAATGAAGACCCGGGCGACATCGCGCACATGAATGTAGTTGCGCTGGAAGTGGCCCTCGAAAATGAGAATCGCCCGGTCGTGCACGGCCCGATAAACGAAGTCGTTCACCAGCAGGTCGAGCCGCATGCGGGGAGACATTCCAAACACCGTGGCCAGCCGAAACGTCAGGCTGTTCCCGCGCTTGAGCACGGCCTCTTCGGCGCGGACCTTGGTCACGCCATAGAGCGAAATGGGATTGAGCGGGGTTTCTTCCGTGCAAAACTTGCCCTTCTCCCCGATCCCGTATCCGCTGTTCGTCGTGGGATAGATGATTTTTTGTTCCGGGCGGAGAATCCGGCAGAGCATCTCGATCGCGCCCTGGTTGGTGGAGATCGCTCCGGATTCATCCCGGTTGCAAAGCGGCGCGCCAACGAGGGCCGCCAGCGGGATCACCAGATCGGCTTCGGCGGTGACCCGGCGCATCAGCTTTTCCTGGCGACAGTCGCCCCGGATGACCGAGAAGGTATCGTAACTGCAACACTCGCTCAGGCTGGTTTGCCGGAAAATAAACGCATCGACGACCGTGACTTCGTGGCCGAGCTTCAACAATTCGGGCGTGAGGATTGACCCGAGATAACCGGCGCCTCCAGTAATGACAATTTTCATTCGTGTTCGCGATTAAGACAAAGCTTTGCCGTCGCCCGCGGGCCGGCCGTTTTCCAACCACCATTGATACGTGGCGCCAAGCCCTTCATCGAGGGGGATGGCTGCCTTCCAGCCAAGCTCGTTTAGCTTGGACATATCGAGCAATTTGCGCGGCGGGCCGTCCGGCTTGGTGGTGTCCCATTCGATTCGCCCGGAAAAGCCGACCACCTTGCCGACCAGTTCGGTCAGCTCGCGGATGGTGATGTCCTGGCCGCATCCCACGTTGATGAGTTCCGGGGAGTCATAATTTTCCATGAGAAAGAGGCACGCCTGCGCCAGGTCGTCGACGTGCAGGAATTCCCGATAGGGGCTGCCGGTGCCCCAAAGCGTCACGCTGGGCTGCGCCTTTACTTTGGCGAGATGAAATTTGTGGATCAACGCGGGCAGGACATGGGAGGTCTCGAGATCAAAATTATCCTCGGGGCCGTAGAGGTTGGTCGGCATGGCGGAGATAAAGTTCGCGCCATGTTCCTTGGCGTAGGCCTGGCAGAGTTTGATGCCGCAGATTTTGGCCAGGGCGTAAGGCTCGTTGGTCGGCTCCAGGCTGCCGGTCAGCAACGCATCCTCCCTCATCGGCTGGGGCGCAAGCCTCGGGTAGATGCAGGAGCTGCCGAGAAAAAGCAGTTTCTTGACGCCCACCGCGTGAGCGCCGTTGATGAGGTTGAGTTCGATCTGCAAATTTTCGCTGAGAAATTCGACCGGCTGCGTGGCATTGGCCCAGATGCCTCCGACTTTCGCCGCGGCAATAAGAACGTAATCGGGACGGCATTTTTCATAAAAGGCGCGCACCGCCCGGGCGTCGCACAGGTCCAGTTCGGCCCGGGTGCGCAGCAGGAGATTAGTGAATCCCCGCGCGCGCAGGAGCCGGACGAGCGCCGCGCCGACCATGCCCCGGTGCCCCGCGACATAAACGGCGGCATTCGTCAGATCCAAGGGTTCACGCGTTTTAGCCGATGACATCAGCGCACTATAAAGGAACACCGGAACCCGCCAACACTTTTTGTCAGACCGCCGGATGTCCTTCCACCGCCTTGCGCCAGTTGACCGGGAGCGGGTTGGGCATCGCGCGCCTCGCCACACCCCGAATTCGACTCGCAACGCGCCTTGACCTATTTTGAAAGCAAGCCCTAGGCTGGCTGGGTGCGTCTCCATCCCATTCTGTTGTTCCTGCTTCTCGGCCTTAACCCGGCTGCGGCCCAGTCCCCGCCCGCGACGAACGCTCCGGCCCCGCCCCGCGCATTGCCGGTCAACCCGGCTGACCTGAACGCCGCTCCGGCACCCATGGCGGTGGCCGGCGGAGTGAACGTCCACTGGTACGGGCACGGATTTGTTTACCTGACCTCTTCCGTCGGGATAAGGGCTGCGATCGACCCGTTTGGCCCCGACACGGTCCATTACAAATTCCCCGCACATCTGGCGGCGGATTTCGTCCTGGTCACCCACGAAGCGGAGGACCACTGCGCGGCGGACCTCATCTTTGGCAATCCGCTGATCTTTCGCAGTGTCATGGCCGTCGGTTTGAACCGGGCCAATGGCATACCCTTTTACGGCGTTGCGTTGCAGAAGGACCCCAGCGGCCATGGGGGGGCCAATACCGCCTACACCCTGGGCTTTGACGGCGTGAAATTTTGCTATCTCGGGCAGATGAGCCTTCCGCTTTTGGCCCAGGAAAAGGAAGAGTTGGGACATGCGGACGTCGTCTTTCTCCCGGTGGGGTTGGAGACACTTTCCGTCAACGACTTCAACCAGATCGTGAAGGACCTCGGGGCGACGATAGTCATTCCCATCAACTATAAGACCGACCTGTCCGGCATCGTGCCTCTCCGGACGCTGGACGAATACTTGGCGACGACGAAATTTCCGGTGCGCAAGGTCAATTCGGATGAAATCGTGGTCAACCGCGCGATGCTTCCCGCCGAACCGACCGTCTATATCCTGAAGTCTCCATGAAAATTCTTCTGCTCGGATCCGGAGGCCGCGAACACGCCCTGGCCTGGCGCTTGCGCCGGGATGATCCCGGCCTCCAACTTTTCATCGCGCCGGGCAACGCCGGCACCGGGCAGCTCGGCACGAACCTTCCCCTCGGCGCCACCGATCTCGACCGCCTCGTCGCGTGGGCGCTCCGGGAAAAGCCGGACCTGACCGTAGTCGGTCCGGAAGCGCCGCTTTGCGCCGGCGTGGTCGACCGCTTCGAGCAAGCCGGGTTGCCGATCTTCGGCCCGAACGCCGCCGCCGCGCGACTGGAAGGCAGCAAGGTCTTCACCAAGAATTTTCTGCTCAAGCACGGCCTGCCCACCGCTCCGGGCGCGTGCTTCAGCGACTCGCTTTCGGCGTACGCCTACAGCCAGAAGCACAATGTTTATCCGCAAGTCCTGAAGGCCGACGGCCTTGCCGCCGGGAAGGGGGTCGTCATCGTGCAAACCCCGCGCGAGGCGGCGCAGAGCATTCATCGCATCATGGACCTGCGCATTTTCGGCGAGGCCGGCCGCGCCATGGTGATCGAGGAATTTCTGCCCGGACGCGAAATGTCCGTCCATGTGCTGACCGACGGCGTTTCCCATTTTGTCCTGCCGATCGCGCAGGACCACAAGCGGCTCGGGGAGGGGGACACCGGCCCGAATACAGGGGGGATGGGCGCCTATGCCCCGGCGCCTTTCGCCACGGCGGAATTGCAGGCGCGGATTTCCGAGCAGGTTGTCGGGCCCGTCCTGGCCGCTTTGCGCGGGGAGGGGATTGATTTCCGCGGCATCCTCTACATCGGCATTATCTGGACGAAGGACGGCCCGGGCATTCTCGAATTCAACGTGCGCGGCGGCGACCCCGAAACCCAGGTGCTGCTGCCGCTCATCGACAACCCGCTGGTCGAAATTTTCCAGGCGGTGAGGGAACAGCGGCTCGGCAAGCTGGCGATCCGGCTGAACTCCAACCATGCGGTGACGGTCGTGCTGGCCGCCGCCGGTTATCCCGGCACGCCCGAAACGGGTGCGCCGATTGAGGGCCTCGACCTTGATCTTCCCGGCACGTGCGTTTTCCAGGCGGGAACAAAACAAGAGGGCGGGAATGTGGTGACGAACGGCGGGCGGGTGCTCAGCGTCACCGCCTGGGCGGCCGATCTCGGATCCGCTCGGGATTTGGCCTACCAGCGCGTGGCGAAAATTCATTTTGCGGGAAGTCAGTACCGGCGCGATATTGCCGCGCGACTGACCTTGGAATGAATATCGTTAATTTAATCTCATTGCATAAAGCTCTCGGATGCTTGCGGCGTCCGGTTGGCAGCGGTCGTCTTCTTCGGGTGGCCCGGACTACTTCGTTGTCCGGGCGCGCGAAGCGCGCAGGAAGCGAATCCCAAATAGCCTTTTGCTTGCCCTGCGCGTCGTACGCCAACCGCATCGCTTCCTGTCGCCTGTGGCGACCCGGGCAACGAGTAGCCCGGGCCACCCGATTCGGGGTGTGCGGTATGTTCAAATCGGCTTTATGCCTTCTGCTGCTGACCGGCCCGGTTCTAGCGGCCGAGCCGCCCGCCCCCGACCCGCTGGCCGAGGCGCTGCCCATCCTGCAGGCGAAGTACGTTGATTTTAAGGCGCTTAACTATAAGCCGGGCGATCATCTCAGCGATCTGATCGCCCGCTCCAACGGCGGGATCAGTCTTGGTGCGCCGGAGACCGCTTCCGCGCCCATGCCGATTGTCACGGCGACCTTGCCGGGGGGAATTGTCTACTGGCGGCTGGCTTCCTTTACGCCCGCGAAGAGTTGGCTTGATCTGGCGACGCAACTGGAGCAAGGGAGCGGGAACGCGGCGGGTATCATCCTTGATCTCCGCGGCAACGTCGCGCCGGACGATTATCACGGAGCGGCCCAAGCGCTCGGTTTGTTCGCGTCAGGCGACCCAAGCCTGATTGGGTATCAGGCTGAAAATTCTGGCGACTCAGGCGCGCGGAGCGAGCATCATCATTCCCTTCATTTACCTATCGTCGTCCTGACAAACCACCAGACAAACGGCGCGGCGGAAGCGCTGGCGGCCTGCCTCCAAGCCGATGGCGCGCTCGTGGTGGGGCGGTCCACCCGTGGCAAGGCCGCGGTCTTTGAAGAAAAAAATCTCTCCTCCGGCCAGGTCTTGCGATTTGCCGTTGCGACTGTGTCCATGGCCGGCGGCGCTCCGCTTCTTGGGCATCCGGTCGTTCCCGACCTCAGCCTGCCCGTCGATGATCGCGCCGAGAAGGGCGCGCTGACTCTGATCAAGGACAACCACATCCTCGATGTGATCGAGGAATCCCCCGAACGGCATCGGATGAGCGAAGCTTCCCTGGTGCAGGGAGAGGACCCCGAATGGGACGATTACGTGGCCTCCCTCGAAAAAAGGCCGGTCCTCCTGAGCCTTCCGATCATTCATGACGTTGTCCTGATCAGCGCGCTCGACAGCCTCAAGGCCATCCGGCTCTCGCAGAGACCCCTCCCGTCCCAGGCCACGGCGGAGGCACTGCCCCCGGCTTCCTCCTCGCTCCAGTAAAGTAAAAAAAGCTCGTATCGATTTTTGAGTTAGGTTCTATCTTGTCTCCCCCCCACTCCGCATGAGAAACGTCCTTTTTGTCTGTACCGGCAACATCTGTCGCAGCCCGATGGCGCAGGGACTCTTTGCCGATTTGGTCCGGGGACGGCGCGACATCGAGGTCTCCTCCGCCGGCATCGGCGCGGTGGGGGGCCAGCCGCCCAGCCCCCATGCCATCGAGGTCATGGCCGAACTCGGCGTCGACATCCGCAACATCCGGAGCAAGCCGCTCATGGCGGAGTTGGTGCGCAAAGCCGATTTTATTTTCGTCATGACCTACGGGCACCTCGATTCGATGCTGCTGCTTTTTCCCTCGGCGGCCGAAAAGACGTTTCTCCTGCGCGAATTCGAGACCGACCTGCCGGTCATGGAGCGCGAAGTCTCCGATCCGATCGGCCAGTCGAGGGAAACCTACCGCGAATGCCGCGACCAGATCCGGGCCGCGCTGCCCCGCCTGCTCGACCTTGTCCTGCGCTCGACCCACGACGAAACGCGCGTGACCGCCCTGAAGAGAGTAGCCGTCGCCGCCGACACGGACGGCACCGAACTCAAGGAGCAGGTCCGCTCCTGGCTCGACCAGCATGGCTATCCGTATGAGGACCTGGGCGGTTGCACCTCGGAGGAAATCGCAACCCGCGTGGCGAGGGCCGTCTCCGAGGGTCAGGCCGACAGCGGGATCGTCATCGACCGCACCGGCTTTGGCCTGAGCATGGCCGCCAACAAAATTCACGGCGTCCGGGCCGTCCTGGCCCACAATGTTGAAATGGCGCGCTTGAGCCGCGAGCAACATGATGCCAATGTCCTATGTATCGCCTCGCAGGAAATCCGCGGCAAACGCCTCCGTGAAATCCTCGAGGCCTGGATCCACACCGCCTATGGCGGCGAACTCCACGAAAGCCAAATGCCCGTTATGGAACCCAAACCGAACCCCACGCCCGTCCCTCTCTCCGCGCACAAGCCGAGCCTCTCGGAAGCCGACCCCGATATTTTCCGGGCGATACAAAACGAGCACGCCCGCCAGCACGACAACATCGAGTTGATCGCGTCGGAGAATTTCACCAGCCGCGCCGTGATGGAAGCGCAGGGATCGTGTCTCACCAACAAATACGCCGAGGGCTACCCGAAGAAGCGCTGGTACGGCGGCTGCGAATTCGTCGATGTCGTCGAGGAACTGGCCATCGAGCGCGCGAAAAAGCTTTTCGGGGCCGACCACGTCAACGTCCAGCCGCATTCCGGCTCGCAGGCCAATGCCGCCGTCTACTTCGCGATGCTTCAGCCCGGCGACCTGATCCTGACCATGGACCTGTCGCACGGCGGCCACCTCACGCACGGCCACAAGATGAATTTCTCGGGCCGCTTCTACCGCGTCGTCCACTACGGCGTGAGCAGGGAAACCGAGACCATCGATTATGACGCGCTCGAAATCCAGGCGAAGGAAACCCGCCCGAAGATGATCACGGCGGGGGCGTCGGCTTACTCGCGCATCATCGACTTCCCTCGCCTGCGCCGCATCGCGGACGAAGCGGGCGCGCTGCTCTTCATCGACATGGCGCACATCGCGGGGCTCGTCGCGGCGGGCGTCCATCCGTCGCCGGTTCCCTACGCCGATTTCGTCACGACCACGACGCACAAAACCCTGCGCGGCCCGCGCGGCGGCCTGGTTTTCTGCAAGGAAAAATTCGCGAAGGAAATCGACGCGCAGGTGTTCCCCGGCGTGCAGGGCGGCCCGCTGATGCACGTCATCGCGGCCAAGGCGGTCGCGCTCGGCGAGGCGCTCAAGCCCGAGTTCAAGGCCTACCAGCAGCAGGTCGTCCGCAACGCCAAGGCGCTCTGCGAAGGCATGAAGAAAAACGGCTTCCGCATCGTCTCGGGCACGACGGACAACCATCTCATGCTCGTCGATCTCCAGCCCAAGAACATCACCGGCAAGGAGGTGCAGGAACTGCTCGACCAGGCCGGCATCACGGTGAACAAGAACGCGATTCCGTTCGACACGCAGAGCCCTTTCAAGGCCGGCGGCATCCGCCTCGGCACGCCCGCCGTCACCACGCGCGGCATGAAGGAGGACGAGATGTTCGACATCGCGAACCTGATCGAGGAAGCCATCGAGCACCGCGCCGACGCCGCGAAAATCAGCGCCATCCGCGACCACGTGCGCCAAATCACAGCGCGCTTTCCGCTGCCGTTTTAGCCTCCGTCATCCTGAGCTTGTCGAAGGAACAGTTCGGAGGTAGCCGTCGCTAGCCCAGCGGCGGCTACCAAAAGACAGCCTGCCAAGAAATGGGTTTGCGCCCGCGGTTAAATCAACTTCTCCCTTCTCCGTAGTATCCGGCGTAAAGTCTTGGGATTCCGAGCCAGATGAAAAATAAGGGAAACGATAATTTCTTTCTTATGGATGCGGTAATAGACACTGTACGGAAATCTCTGGAATAAGTGACGGCGAAAGGCCCGATAGACTGTGCCGTGAAGATGCGGATTTCTTTGAATGCTTTGAACCGAAGAATCGAAAAAGTCCGCGAATTCATCACCTAAGCCGTCCCGGCGGTTATTGTACCAGTCAACTGCTTCCGAAAGATCCTCGAAGGCCTCTGGCAAGATACGGATATTTGTCATTTCCGGCGCGCAGCCAGCAGGGCTTTTACCTGATCCATTGTTAAGGCTGAGTCAGGATTGGCCAGGAATTTTTCCCAGCGGTCATCAAGAAGTTTTTTTTCTTCCTCGGATACCTCAATATGCTGAAGTTCCGGTTCAATCGAAATCCAGAGATCGTCAATAAGTTCCAGCTTTTCTGCCGTGGAAAGCGCCATGATTTGCGGAAGTTCCTTGAGCTTCATAAGCAAGTCTTAGCACCAAAGGCGCCATCATTCAACTTGTCCTCGGAACTCTGTTGCTCAAAGCTATCCACTCCCATTTATGCCATCCTCCCCATCCACCCGCCGCCATGACGGTCGCAAGCCCGACCAGCTTCGCCCAATCACTTTTCAAGCCGGCATCGCGCCGCACGCCGCCGGATCGGTCCTCGCCAGTTGCGGACGCACCCAGGTCATCTGCGCCGTCACGGTGGAGGAAAATGTCCCGCGCTGGATGAAGGACCAGAAGGTCTCCGGCGGCTGGATCACGGCGGAGTACTCGATGCTGCCCTACTCGACGCTGGACCGCAAAGCGCGCGACATCACCAAGGGCCGCATCGACGGGCGCAGCACCGAGATCCAGCGGCTCATCGGGCGCAGCGTCCGCGCCGCGGTCGACCTGGAAGCCCTCGGCCCGCGCACGCTCTGCGTCGATTGCGACGTCCTCGCCGCCGACGGGGGCACGCGCACCACGGCCATCACCGGCGTCTATGTCGCGCTCGAACTCGCCGTGAGGAAACTCCGCGAGGGCGGCTTCCTCAAGGACTCCGCCAGGTCGCCGATCAAAACGCCCTTCGCCGCCGTCAGCGTGGGCATCGTCGATGGCCGGCCGCTGCTCGATCTCGATTACGTGGAGGACAAGGACGCCGGGACCGATATGAACGTCGTGATGACTGCGCGCGGGCAGTTCATCGAGGTCCAGGCCAGCGGCGAGGAAACCACCTTCTCGCCCGGGGAATTGGCCGCCCTGCTCGCACTTGCAACGAGGGGCATCAGGAAGCTGAGCGCGTTGCAAAAAGCAGCTTTGGGATGAGATCGGTTTTTTTACCGGTGATCGGGGGTGCGGAACGTGTTCAGCGAGCGGAGGTCGTGCTGGAAGGGGTCGTCGAGGTGGATTTGCTTGCCCTCGCCGATGTAGATGAGGTCCCAGTCGATGACATAGGAGAGCCTTTTGTGGAGGATCGTGCGCATGGCTTCGCTGCGGAGATTGGCGCGCGTGTTGGGCGGCGGCTGGATGAAGAAATCCCGTTTCGCCAGGCCGGGCAGGCCCTGTTGGACGAGCGCGGTGCCGGGCAGGCCGGCCAGGAGTGACTTCGAGGGATCGACGCAATGATACTCGAGGTCGAGGCTTTCGAGCCACGTGTCGCGCCAGGTGATGCCCTCCGATTTCACGAAGGAATCGAGCAGGAACTGCTTGGTGATCCAATCGAGTTTTCCGATCAGGGCCCCCGGATCGTGCCGCAGTTTGCCGAGCGCGAACCGCCAGGCTTCGGCCGTCCATTTGCCGTCGGCGTCGAGTTCGATTTTTCCCGAGCAGGCCGCCGCCAGGAATTCCTCCAGCAGGTCGAGGGCCGGGCACTCGCTCCGGTCGGCCATCTCCACTTTCCACGGGCCGTTCGGCTGGTGCGAAAGCTTCCGCATGGCGCAGACGGGTTCGTAGAGCGCGATGTCGGGCAGCGCGTCGGCTTCGAGCAGGTCGAGCATGAGCGCGGTCGTGCCGACCTTGAGCGCGTTGGCGAAGGGCAGCAAGTTCGAGTCGCCCAGGAGCAAGTGGAGTCGGCGAAACCGGCGGTAATCGGCGAGCGGTTCGTCCCGGGCGTTGATGAGCGCGCGGTTGAACTGCACCCACTCGTAAATGTCGGTCTGGATAAAATCGGCGCGCTGGGAAATCTGGTACGGCACGAACTCGTTGGACTCCATCTTCCCGTAGCGCCGCGGCGCCTGGGTCATCCCCACGCGGCCCGCGCCGACGAGCAGGATGCGCACGGCGAGAAAAGTCAGGAGCGTGTCGATATTGCGCTTGGTCAGGGGCGCGTCGCGATTGAGCAGGTAATTCTCGTGGCAGCCGAACGTGGCGCTGGTGTAGTGGTCGATGTTGTTCTTGATGAACGAAACTTCCGGGAGGAGATGGAGTTCCTGGAGCGCCTGCTGGAGCAGGACTTCGCCAACTTGGTCGTAGGCCACGACATCGGCCAGGGACAAACATTCCGGCGTGCAGTACTCGACATGACCCATGTCGAGATAAAGCCGGCCGCCGTTGAAAAGAAAACCGCCGTTGCCAGCCGGCTCGTCGTAGTCGCGGTCGTGCAGGTCGATCAGCCCGAACTTTTTCTTTTTAAAGATATAGTCGCGCACCCGCGTCGGGACGGCGGGCAGCCCGAAGGATTCGGGGGCCATACAGCCATATTCGGTTTCCAAACCGGCGAGCCGCTTCATGCTTTAACCGTACCGGGGAATTGCGCGGAGGCCACCGGAAAAGTGCATGGCGGTCATGGAGGGTCCGAACCAGTCTTCGTACGCCTGAGGGGTCACGCGTATCTCGCGCAGACCTTTCATACGCTCCAATAGATCTCCGCGACAAAGGCAACGCGACCCATGGCTGCTTTTGATATGAGTTCTAAGGCGAGGGTCGTGCAAAAATTTTGACTTCCTCGACTAACGCGGCTTGTTGGGACGGAAGGCCGGTCAGGGTCAGTCGCAAGAAACGGTTGTGTTCGTTTTTGGCGCAGGCATCGGTGCGGACTTGGGCCGAGCCGCTGGTCTGAGTCTGATCCGCGAGGAGGTTCCAGCTGTTGCCATCCGGAGACGCCTCGATCTTGTATCGATAGTTGGCCGCCTCACCGAAAGTCGTTTCAACCGAGCGGATCGAGTAGATGCCTTCCAGGTCAATCTGCCACCATGCGCCGGTGCGGTTATCCGCTGCCATCCAGCCCGTGCCCGTCTTGCCATCGATGGCCAGGCCCGCGTTATATCCGGGGGCCTCGCTGCTGGCGGTGGTGGGATGATTCATCGCCACATTTTGTGCGTTGGTATCGGACGAGGCTGCCTCGCTGGCTTTGGTGTAGCGCACATAAGGACGGTCGGGGGCGAGCGGCGATTGGCCCGGCACGAATGGAGGATCGCCCATGGTCATGATGGTGATCGCGGCATCCTTCAGGCCCGGCGAGGTGGCGCGTATCACGCTTTGGCCGCCGAAATAAGAGCGAAACTCGATGGCGGCGAGGCCGTCCCGGATCGCAATGTCAGACTTGGGATCATTCGACGGCGGATTGAACGTGATCGAGCGTCCGGTTGGAAATTCCCCCGGTCCTGATTCAATAGCCAGCGTGACCGGCGGAGAGTTGCTGATCGGCTTGCCGCCGGCGTCCTCCACCGTAACGAGAAGCTGGCAGTCATCCGTCGCGTCGGTACCCTGAATCGTGGTCTTGTCGGCGGTAAGCGCCAGTTTGGCGGGCACTCCGTTTTGGGGCCAATCAGGCGGGGGGATATTCCGGAAATGATTGCGATACCAGTACCAGGAGCGCTTCGGAATGCGGAAGTAATCGACAAATCCCATGCAGCCGAAGTGCCCCAAAATTGTACTATAGTCGAACGCGCACCAGAGCGACTGCCCGCTGCGCCACGGATATTCGGGGGTGTCGAAATTGAGATCGCTCTTGTTGAACATGCCGTCGTAGGTGTCGGTCTTGGCGTCGCCTCGGTCGGAGATGTGACTGCCGTATTCGCTGACCGCGCTGGCAATGCCCGGATTCATGAAAAGCCTCGCGCCGTCTCCGTTGTAGCCCGCGACATCGCCCAGTTTATCAAGCCCCCCGCGCTGGCAGCCGCCGATGGCCGCGGGGCGCGTCGGATCAAGTCGGTGCGATTCATCGACGAGCTTCGCAAGCAGTCCCCGGACCTTGTCCTGGTTTCCCGAAAAGAAGACTTCGTTGCACATGCTCCAGACGATGATGGAAGGGTGATTGCGGAAAATCCTGATTTCGTCGCGCAGGGTATCGAGGGCATTTTGTTCGAAGGGCGCCTGGTCTTCGAGATGGGATGGATAGGCCGGGACGCCGGGACGCCAGGATCCCTCGACATTTGCATTCCCCCCGCATCCCCAAAAACAATTTTCCGACCAGAACAGGACGCCGAGGCGGTCGCAGGCGTCGGCAAAGGACGGGTGGTGCGGATAATGGGAGCCGCGGATAAAATCCAGCCCCGCGTCCTTGACGAACTTCACGTCGCGCCAGGCGCCGTTGTCGGTGACGGCGTCGGCCCACCCGGCGTGATCCTGATGAACGTTGGCGCCATGAAAATAGTAGTGTTCGCCGTTGAGGAAAAAGCCCTGATCCGCGGTCCACTTGATGGAACGAATGCCGAAGGTGGTCTGGTACTGGTCGACCGGCGCGTTGCCGTCGGAGATCGTGGTCGTTGCCGTGTACAGAAAGGGATGGGCGGGATGCCAGAGTTTCGGTTTCGGGATGGGCGGGCTGGCTTGGTCGAAGGTCGCGGTGGCTCCGGGATCGATTTGCTGTGTGGAGGAGAGGTGGGCGACCGCCTCGCCATCAGGGCCAAGGATGTCGGTGGTCAGGACGCAGTTTTTCGCCGCCGTTTCCTGGTTGATGACTTCGGTTTTAACGTTCACCTTCGCGGAAGCGGTCGAAACGTCCGGCGTTGTCACGAACGTGCCATACCAAACGACATGGAGAGGATTGGTGACGACCAAGTGGACATCGCGGTAGATGCCTCCCATGAAAGTGTGGTCGCCGACGTGCGGTTCGATCCGGGCATTCCAGTTGTTGTTCAAACGAACGGCCAGCAGATTGTCACCCGCGTGAATGGCCGGCGTGATGTCCATGGAAAAACCGGTGAAGCCGCCCTGGTGTTCGCCGATGCGCGCGCTGTTGACATAGACTTCCGCGTCATGAAACGCTCCTTCAAATTCGATGAAGACCCGCTTCGACGTCCATTCCGGCTTGATTTCAAGATGCTTCCGGTACCAGCCATAGCCGGCGTAAAAATCTTTCGAGCTGAAATAGGGTAGATCGAAGGAATGAGGCAGGTTGATGGCGGGCCAGGCCGAATCATCCCAGGCGGCCGCTTCGGCGCCCGGATAATCACCCAGCTTGAATTTCCAATCCCGGTTGATGTTGAGGTTTTGCCGCAGCGGTTCCGCGGCGCCAAATGGCTCCCAGAGGGCCATAAGGATAACGCAGAAAAAAAGGCCTTTCACAAAAGAGGGCTGGGGAGGAACGCTCACTTTTGCCCGTATGGTGATGACTTGCAAAGATAATTCCCCGTTAACCATGTGGAATCGCCAAAACTTGAAAAAGTCGGCGAGCGACTTTATCGCAACCCGTCAAACTGATGATAATGCGCTTTGCTTAAAATCCGAGGCATGAAGATAAAGCAGGCGCAACAAATCAGAGATAAGGCGCGAAGAGACGGGCGATTCCATCGCGCAATTTGACCGGCAGGCTGCGCGCGTCAACCTCCGCCAGGGCAAGCGGGCGCGACTGGGCGAGCCGGGCCTGCGCCAGTTGTTCCATTTGCCGGCCGAACTCGGTGCTGTAGCATTCCATGTTCAACTCGAAGTTCAGGCGCAGGCTGCGCGCGTCCCAGTTGGCGGAGCCGAAGAGCGTCCACGCGCCGTCCACCAGCATCAGCTTGGAATGATCGAACGGGCCGGGATGGAGCCACACGCGGCACCCGTGGTCGAGCACCTGCCAGAGCTGGCCGAAAGCGGCCCAGTGGACGTACGGGAGGTTGGAATGTTCCGGCAGCATGATATCGACTTCCACGCCGCGCAGGGCTGCGGCGTCGAGCGCGGAAACAATCGCGGCATCCGGCAGAAAATAGGGGGTGACGACGCGCACGGAATGCCGCGCGGCGTTCAACGCGCCGATGATGACCCAGCGCACGCGGTCGAATTTTTCGTCCGGACCGGCTTCGATTCCGCGGACGAACGCCTCCCCGCCCGGCTGCAACTCCGGAAACCATTTTGCGCCGCGAAGGGCCTCGCCCGTGGTGAATTGCCAGTCGTCGGCGAAGACTTCGCTCAAATGGGCCACGGCGGGACCGCGCAGCCGGAATTGCAAATCATGGAACATGCCCGGTCCGGGCTGATCGTATTCCCGTTTGATGTTCATCCCGCCCGTGAAACCGGTCGTCCCGTCGACGACGAGAATTTTGCGATGGTTGCGCAGATTCACCGCGGGCATCCAGAGCGGCAGGAGGCGCGGATGAAAGAGGGCCACGGGAATCCCGTGCTGGCGCAGGCCATGCTGCACCGACGGCCACGAATAATTCGCGCCGACGGCGTCGATCAGGACGCGCACTTCCACGCCCCGCCGCCCGGCGCGGGTCAGCGCCTCGACAAACCGCTGCCCGATGCCCACGCCGTCGAAAATATAGGAACCCAGCGCAATGGAGACGGCCGCCGAGTCGATCGCTTCGAGCATCGCGGCGTAGGCCCGCGGGCCGTCGACCAGGGGCTCCACGCGATTGCCCGCGACCAGCGGGCGGGACGCCACGCGGTCGACCAACCGTTCGAGAAGGCGCAGGTGCTCCATTTCCGGGCGGGAAAAAACCGGATCCGAGGCGAAGCTGTACGGAGAAGCCTGCGCGCCCGTGGGATGACGAATCATGTCGGCGCGCAGGGCGGCCGCCGACCGGCGCACGCGGTTGATGCCCATCAAAAGGTAGAGCACCGGCCCCGCGACCGGCAGCAGCCAGATGACGAGCGTCCACAGCGTCGCCGATCGCGGATCGCGTTTGTAAATGATCGCGTGGCCCGAGGCCGCCAAGTCGGCGCCCAGGATCGCGATGGCCAGCGGCCAGTGAATCAGATCGCTCATGCCCGTCCCCGACAACCTAGAGATTAATGCCGCCGCCACAACTCCGGTCTGAGGGTCTGGCGCCGAAGCCGCGGGAAGCGAGCGTGCCGCTATCGTAACCTGTCGCCCCTTGCCATCCCCTCCCTCCCGCGCTAGGCTTGGCCCCTTATGTTACGCGCCGGAATCGTCGGACTCCCCAACGTCGGGAAAAGCACGCTCTTCAACGCCGTCACCCGCACCCGCAAGGCGCAGGCGGCGAACTACCCCTTCTGCACCATCGAGCCGAACAACGGCATCGTCACGGTCCCCGATGACCGCCTGGCAAGACTCTCGGCCATCTCGAAATCCCAGAAAGTCATCCCCGCCGTTTTCGAGTTCGTCGACATCGCCGGCCTGGTCAAAGGCGCGAGCACCGGCGAGGGCCTCGGCAACCAGTTCCTCACCCACATCCGCGAAGTTGACGCCATCATCCAGGTCGTCCGCTGCTTCGAGGACGACGACATCCACCACGTCACGGGCACGGTCGATCCGGTGCGCGACATCGAGGTCGTCAACACCGAGTTGGTGCTGGCCGATCTCGGCGCCATCCAGAAGCGGAAGGACAAAAACGTGAAGGCCGCGCGCGGCGGCGACAAGCAGGCCAAGGCCGAGCTTGATCTGATCGCCAAGCTCGAACCGCATCTCGATTCGGGCAAGCCGGCGATCCTGCTCGACGTCACGCCGGACGAGAAGGCCGTGCTGAAAAATTTCTTCCTTCTCACCGCCAAGCCGACCCTCTTCGCCTGCAACGTCGCCGAGAAGGAACTGGCCGATCCCGACGCGAATCCCCACGTCAAGGCCGTGCGCGATTACGTGAAGACCCATCTCACCACCGAGGCCGTGGTCATCTCCGCGCAGATCGAGTCGGACCTCGTCGATCTCACCGAGGACGAGCAGAAGGAATATCTCGAAAGCCTCGGCGTGAAAGAATCAGGCGTCGGCGCGTTGATCCGCGCGGCCTATCATTTGCTCGGCCTGCGCACCTATTTCACCACCGGCGAAAAGGAGACGCGCGCCTGGACGATCCACGCGGGCGACAAGGCCCCGGCGGCGGCGGGCGTCATCCATTCCGACTTCGAGCGCGGCTTCATCGCGGCGGAATGCACGGCCTATGAGGAACTCGTGAAGCTCGGCTCCTTCGCCAAGGCGCGCGAGGCGGGGCGGCTCCGGATCGAGGGCAAGGAATACACCGTCCAGGACGGCGACGTGCTCGAATTTCGGTTTAACGTGTAGCCTTGTTCTTTGGCCTGATAAAGCTATCTTCGCCTTATGAGCGGATTCAATTTCGTGACCGATGAACGAGGCCGGAAAAAGGCCGTCATCATTGATCTCAAAAAGCACGGGCGGTTGTGGGAGGATGTTTATGACGCGTTCCTCTGTGAATCTCGGAAAAAAGGACCATTCGAGTCGCATGAAGCGGTGGGACGGCGTTTGAAAGCCAGACGGGCCCATGCCTGAGTATCAGTTGAGGTGGTCAAAGCTGGCTGGCAAGGAATTGGATCATATTCCTTCGCACCTCGCGAATCGAATCTATGCGCGCGCCGGTAATCTTGCCCTGACTCCAAGGCCACCGGATGCATTAAAACTTAAGGGCCATTCCTTCTGGCGGATTCGTATCGGCGATTATCGGGTTTTATACGCAATCGACGATGGGGAGAAGACCGTCAGCGTCATGTCCGCCTGTCATCGCAAAGACGCGTATCGCGATTTATGAAAACCTTCCGCCGCGTCTGGGTTTACGCCCGCGCCTATCCGCTTCTCGCCGCGGCCACGTTCGGCTCGGCCATCGCGGGCACGCTGGCGGGATTCGTTTTTCCCCAGGCCACTGGCATGGTCATCGACAACGTTTTGATCCCGCACCGGCCCGAATTGCTTTGGCGCTATATCCTGATCGTCATCGCGGCTTTCTTCGTGCGCGACGGACTCAATGCCCTGCGCATCCGCTTCAACAACACCTTCGAGCAAAAAGTCATCTTTGACCTCCGGCGCGATCTTTACCAGACCCTTCAGCGCCTGCCGCTCCGCTGGTACGACCAGCGCGCCACCGGCGACATCATCACGCGCATCATCGACGACGTCACCAGCATGGAGCGCGTGCTTATCGACGGCGTCGAGCAGGGCATCGTGGCGCTGCTCCAGATCATCGGCGTCGGCATCTGGCTCTTCCATCTCAATCCGCGTCTCGCCGCGTGGATGCTTCTCCCGATGCCCGTGATGGTGGCCGGCGCCGTCTGGTACACGATGACCGCGCGGTTTCGCTATCGCGCCCAGCGCCGGGCCGCCTCGGCCATGAACTCGCTCCTGCTCGATAATCTCCAGGGCGTCCGCCAGATCAAATCCTACGCGCGCGAGGAGACCGAGCTGGAGCGCGTTTCCGCCTCCGCGCGCCTCGTGGGCGAAACACAATTGGTCATCATGCGCACCTGGTCGTGGTACTCGTCGGGCATGACTTTCATCGCCGCGCTCGGCAGCGCCATCGTGCTCTACGTCGGCGGACTCGATGTTCTCAACGGCTCCATGCAATTTGGCGGCTTGGTCACGTTTCTCCTTTTTGTCGGGATGTTTTACGAGCCGGTCGGACGTCTCCACCAGATCAACCAGCTTTATCAGGCGGGCCGCGCCGCGAGCGAACGCGTCGCCGAAATCCTCGACGCGCCCACCGAGAATTATGGTGACGAGGTAGCCGCCGCGGGCGAAGAGGAAAAAGCGGCGGACCGTCGCTCGGAACGCGACGGCTACCCCAAACGCGCCCGGGGCCAGGTCGAGTATCGCAACGTCTCGTTCTCCTACCGCCCCGATGTGCCCGCGTTGCATGACATCAATCTTGCCGTGAAGCCGGGTCAGTGCGTCGCGTTGGTCGGTCCGACGGGCGCGGGAAAATCGACCCTCGTCTCGCTGCTGAGCCGGTTTTACGAGGCGAGCGCGGGGGAAATCCTGCTCGATGGCCGCGACATAAGCGCGATTCCGCTGCGAATTTTGCGGGAACAAATAGGCATGGTTTCACAGGAAACGTTTCTCTTCAACGGCACGATCCTCGACAACCTCCGCTTCGGACGGCCGGATGCGACGCGGCAGGAAATCGAGGAAATGGCCCGCGCGGCCTGCGTGCACGAATTCGTTTCGAATTTGCCGGAAGGCTACGACACCCATGTCGGCGAGCGCGGCGTGAAGCTTTCCGTGGGCGAGAAGCAGCGCATCTCCATCGCGCGGGCGCTCCTGAAAAATCCGCCCGTGCTCGTCCTCGATGAAGCGACCGCCAGCGTCGACACGGCCACGGAACAACTCATTCAGCAGGCCCTGCGACGCCTGCTCGCCGGACGGACCTCGTTTGTCATCGCGCATCGGCTCTCCACCGTGCGTCACGCCGACCTGATCCTCGTTCTGCAAAAGGGGCGCATCGTCGAACGGGGGACTCACGACGAGTTGCTCGCCCGTGACGGCCTCTACGCGAAACTTTGCCGCGCTCAGCACACCGACCGTTTTTCCGAAACCGATGTCGAGGCCGTCCTGGCTGATTTGTCGTAATGTAGCGGCGGTCTATGACCGCCGACGGAAAAAGAAAACGTGTTGCTCGGTCCACGGCGGTCATAGACCGCCGCTACAGCCGAGGCTACGGCTTCAGGTTCTTCGAGATGAGCGCGCCGTCTTCAGCGAGGAGGATAACGTCGCCCAATTTGTGTTCCTCGCCGTCCGGGCTCCTGGTCCAAAGCGTCACCTTCCACATCGGAACGGAATTCCTTTGTTGCATCAGGGTAAGCTCGGAACTGGTTGCGGGCGTATTCGGAATCAAAGCTTGGGCGATCTGCAGGGCGTCGGTGGAATCCTTCTGGATTTTATCTTCGGGAAGGACGGCCGATTCGCTGTAGGGCGAGGCGAAGTGGACGAGGTCCTCCCCCGTCTTGATTACTTTGCCGCTGTTGACCGTGACAATGCGGGCATGGCCGGCGGCGCTCTTGTCGAAAAAGTAAAACGTCCACGTGGTGGGAGTGATCTGGTTGTCGTCGCGCTTGCCGATGATCGTCAGCAACTCGCCGCGACCGGTCGGCGCCACGATGCCGGGATCGAGGCCTTTTTCCGCGATGTCCCGGGCGGCAAAGGCGCTGTCGGGCAGCGCCGCCAAAGCCGGAATAGGCGCGGCGGGCATGGCCGGGATCACCGGTGCCGCATTGGTGTCAACGGACGGGTTGACTGGAGAGGCCGCCGGCGGAACTTGGGCAACGTCGGCTTGAACGGGCGTCTCCGGCGCATTGATTTTGGGGATGACCGGCGCGAGATCGGCGGGCGGATTTTCCTTTGACGTTGCCCGCAGTGCTTCATCGGCGCGCTTGATCGGGGATGCGGGGAGGGGCGCGGTGACGTGAGAATTATCCTTTTCCTGGGAGGGCTTGGGTTCCGGCTGCGGCAGTGATTGATTGCCGGAGAGCAGCGCAAATTCCTTTTTCAAAAACGAAACCGGATGGGCCGGTCCCGCCCACGCGAGCAGAAGAGTCGTCACGATCACCAGCGCGATGAGAAGCGCGGCGGCGCCGAAAACGCCGTAATCGGCCCGGCGTGGCGGGATCGATGCAAACGCGGATTTTGGGCGGGGAACCACCGGGGAATCGTCCGGCGGTTCCGGCTCCGCATAGACCCCATCGGATGAAGTTTCGATGCCGTAATTGAGTTCCTGCCGGCGGGCCATGATCGCCTCCCGGTCGAAGCTGGCCGCCTCCAACCGGTCAAGGCCGGAATCTCCATAGGCCTGCGCGTGCTGCAAATCCTGGAGCAGGGCCCGGGCGTCGGCGTAACGCAGATCGCGGGTCTTGGCCATCATTTTGCGGCAGATCAGGTCCGCCGAGAGGGAAATGCCGGGTCGAAGCGTGTGGGGGCTTGGCGAGGGCTTGGTCAGAAGCTCACTCATGATGTTGTAGGGCGTATCTCCCTGGAACGGCGGCTCGCCGGTGAGGCATTCGTAGAAGCTCGCGCCCAGGCTGTAGATGTCGTCCCGGGTATCGGCGGCCTTGGCGTCGCGCGCCTGTTCGGGACTCATATAAGCTGGCGTGCCCATGAAGCTGCCGCCAAGGGTCAGGGTGAGGCGCGAATCGATGGCGTGCTTGGCCAGGCCGAGGTCGGCCAGCTTCGCCGTTCCGCGCAGGTCGAGCATGATGTTGTCGGGCTTGATGTCGCGGTGGACGATCCGGTTTTCCTCCGCGATCACCAGCGCGTTGGCGATTCCGGTCACAATGGCCAGGGCTTTCGCCTCGGGCAGGGGGCCTCGCCGCAAATGCCACGAAAGCGAGCCGCCGCCGACATATTCCATCACGATATAATAAAGCCCGGTGGCCTCGTCGTGGGCCGCGTCCATGACCGCGATGACGTTCGGATGCCGAATCCGCGCCGCCAGTTGCGCCTCGCGGATAAACCGTTCCGCCAGGCCGGGGTTGTCCATCGACAGGGAAGGGGAAAGGACCTTTAAAGCGACTTCAATCTGGAGCGTCTGGTGCGTGGCCAGATAGACCGTGCCCACGCCGCCGCGACCGAGTTCGCGGATGGTCTGGCAACGTCCGATGACGTCGCCCGGCTCAATTTTTCGGATCATTGGCGGCATAAACATAGTTTTAGCTTAAGACCGGCAAGGGAACAACCTGCGAAGTCCGCGAACCGTCGTCTTTCTGTTGATCGCATTTTATCAAGCACGTCTGACACCAACCTGGGGCAGCCTCCCTCTTTGGACGCCTTGGAGGAGCAGGCGTTCAATTATTAAAATCCGTCATCCCTTGGAGGGTCAGACTCCGTCCTGACCCTGACTGCTTCCGACCGTCGCACGGAGTGCGACGGCTACTTCTTCGCCAAAGCCCTGTTAAGCGCATCGATGTCTGCTCTCGCATGGGCCGCACTGAGAGTGACGCGCAGGCGGGCGGCATGACGCGGGACCGTCGGATAGCGAATGGCCGGAATGAGAAAGCCCGCTTCCCGCAAAGCCGCCGCCAATTGCAAGGCCGCCGACGCTTCGCCGCAGATCAACGGTTGAATGGCGCAAGGGACTGCGCAGGCTACCCAGGAAGCCCGATTTTTCCAGGCGGCCGGAAGTCCCGCGTGATAATGCGCAATGTTTCCGCGCAGCCGGTCTCTCAGCGCCGCGCCCTCGGGTCCGCAGGCAAGATCGACCGCCGCGCGGCTGGCCGCGATCACGCCGGGTGGAAGCGCGGTCGAATAAATGAAGCTGCGGGCGCGATTGACGAGCCAGTCGATCAGCACGCGCGAGCCCGCGATGTAACCGCCCACGCTGCCGAGCGCCTTGCTCAGCGTGCCCATGACGATTTCCACTCGCGCGCTTAACCCCGCCTCTGCGACGAGACCCGCGCCCGTCGCGCCGTAGAGTCCCGTCGCGTGGGCCTCATCGACCAGGAGCCATGCGCCGTAGCGGTCCTTCAACCCGGCCAACTCGTGCAGCGGCGCGACATCGCCGTCCATTGAGAAGATCGACTCGGTGACGACCAGCATGCGTGTTTTGCCGGGAGAGATTTTCGCGAGCAGAGCTTCCAGACGGGCCATGTCATTGTGCGGAAAAGTGCGCACCGTCGCGCCGCTCAACCGAGCGGCGTCGATCAGGCTGGCGTGTGCGAGCTTGTCCAAAATGACGGTGTCGCCACTGCCGACGAGGGCCGGGATCGTCCCAAGCGCGGCCGCGTAGCCGCTGCTGAAAACCAGCGCCGCTTCCTTTTCTTTCCAAGCCGCAAGCTGTTCCTCCAGCGCGAGAACGGCGGCGTCGGTGCCGGTGACCAATCGCGACGCGCCCGCGCCCGTGCCGCGTTGCGCGGTGGCCTGCCGCGCGGCTTCGATAAGGGCGGGATGGCGGCTCAAACCGAGGTAATCGTTGGCCGCGAAGTTGAGCATCCCCGCGGGCATTCCCGCGTCCGTGGCGCGCAGGGTGCGGCGCAGGCCGGCCTCTTCGAGCGCGTCCAATTCGGCGCGGAGCATGGAATCAAGATTCATTTATTTCACCTAGCCGCGCCCGTGAGGGCGTGGCGGAATAGGACTTACAGCCCCTATCTCATACCGTTGTTGGGGTTGCTTATCACTCATAACGTTGGTTCCGATAAGTACAGTTAATTGGGGACCCGACTCTGGTGACTGTCCCATGCGATCTTTCATGCCATGTTCGTTTGCTGAGGCTAGGCCGGACTGGCGCTCCAGGCTGAGCGTGAATATTATTCAGTCAACAATTCCCCAAGGCGCATCTGCAAAATAGGAAAAAGTCCTACAGCAGGTCAAACCTGACGGATCCCAACCGTTGGATGGCAATCATGAAAGCGCCAGACGAGCCGCCCGCTTTTTTAGCAACTTGCCTTTGCCGAATAATTTTCGGCACTGGTCGCGAAGGGGTTTGGCGATGGGAGCGCAGAAGAAGGAGTTTCCCTTTAGCACCTCGCGAACAGCTTGGGCAAGAACCTGTGTCGACGATTGCTTGATCAGATACCCGGACGCGCCCGATATCACGGCTTCCTTGATGTATTCCGGATCGGGATGCGCGGAGAGAATAAGCACCCTGGTCGTGGGGAACGTTACCAGGATCTGCCGGGTCGCCTCCAGTCCGTTCAGTATAGGCATGGCGAGATCCATGACAATCACCTGCGGATGAAGGCTCATGGCCAGCCGTACGGCTTCACGCCCGTTTTTTGCCTCTCCCACGACTTTTATATCTCCGTCCATTTCGACCGACAATTTTATAAACTTACGGATGTTCGCATGATCTTCCGCCAGGAGAACCGTAATTTGCTTTTTTATGGGTGAGGAATCCGTGAGTTTTTGTCTTTTCATTTTGATTAAATGGGGATCCACCAAATGTCGGAGTCACGTCGTTGAATCGCCATCACGAAATGAACAATAGGCCCGGGTAGCACAAAGGTGATATGGGGTGTTCACCCCATTGGAAGGAGCCAATGGCAAACGATAGATTATTGGCGAAAGACCAATTTTTGAGCTGCATTTTTGTTGCTCGTCAGTCTAAGACAGCCTGAGGTATTCTCATTCGTAGCGCCTCGGTGCAGCCCAAAATCGACTCGCAACGCAACCTTGCCCTATTTTGAAAACACGCCCTCACACTTCTGCCGATGCCGCCGAACTGCGCCGTCGTGCCGAAACCCGGCTCAAAGGACAACCTGCGCATCCAGCCCCGCCTCGATCAGAAGCCGACAGCAATCGACTTCTGCACGAATTGCAGGTCCATCAAATCCAACTGGAGATGCAGAACGCCGAGCTTGAGGAAGCCAGGGACAAGGTGGAAACCCTGCTGGAAACCTACACCGACCTCTATGATTTTGCGCCAATCGGCTACTTTTCGGTTGATGAAGAAGGCCTGATCCTGGAGGTGAACCTGACCGGCGCCGCGTTTCTCGGCATCGAACGATCCCGATTAATCAACCGGCGACTGCAAGGTTTTGTGGACCCACCGAGCCGGAATCTCCTCCTGGCTTTCTTGAAGAAAATATTTGCGAGTCCAGGGAAGCATGTCTGCGAGTTACCTCTTCTGAATGAGCGCGGCCTGCCTTTCTGGGCTGACCTTCAGGCCGCGTCCGCGGACTCCGCAACCGGTTCGCGAAAATGGTGCCGAATCGCCATGTCAGACCTTACCACGCTCAAGCACGAGGAGGAAGTACGCCACCGGTTGGAAGACATGGCCGCGGCAAACCAGAAGTTAAAGCAGGAAATTGTCCACAGGCAAAAAGTGGAAGAGGCTCTAAAGAAGAGTGAGGCGCATTATGCTCAACTGTTTGAGCAGTCGCGCCACATGCAGGAACAGTTGCGGCATTTATCCCGCCAGCTTCTGATGGCGCAAGAGGAAGAACGCAAGCGGATCAGCCGGGAGTTGCATGATGAAATCGTCCAGACCCTGGTGGGAATCAATGTGCATCTCGCGTCTTTGGCGATGAAGGTTCCGTTCAATCTCAAGGATCTCAGGAAAAAAATCGCCCGGACGCAAAAACTCGTGGAAAAGTCGGTGGACATTGTCCATCGGTTCGCCCGCGAATTGCGTCCCACGGTGCTGGACGATCTGGGATTGATTCCCGCCCTCCAATCCTACATCAAAGACTTTACGAAAGAGACGAATATCCGCGTTCACTTCACCGCCTTTGCCGGGGTGGAACAATTGAACAGCACCCAGCGGACGGTGCTTTATCGCGTCGCCCAGTCAGCGCTTGTCAATGTCCACAAACATGCGCGCGCCAGCGACGTGAAGGTGAGCATTCACAAACTCCAGAATGCCATTCGCCTGGAAATCCATGACAACGGCAAATCCTTTGATGTGGAACGTGTCTTGTTTGCCAAAAGGCACAAACGATTGGGACTGCTTGGATCGCGGGAACGGGTGGAAATGGTCGGCGGCAAATTTGGCGTGGAATCGGCGCCGGGCCAAGGCACCACCATCAGCGCGGAGATTCCGATCACCGCCGAGGGACTCAAAGGCGCACCCAAGACCTCTCGTAAAATCAAACGCAAGGGGTAAGACCACTTTGAAATGTAATTTCGTAAAAACAATTCGGTCATCCTGAGCTTGTCGAAGGATCAGTTCTGCCTCGGTAAGAGTAAAAGACAACCGAACTGATCCTTCGACAAGCTCAGGATGACAACCTCCAGGCATCCCTGGTAATCACAGATGGCTTTCACCCCATGAAAAATACAACTCCGCATGGCGGTCGAAAGCGCCAGCCTCCCGCTGCTTTTCGTGCGGCCACAGCCACTCCGCTTGCGCAAGCCAGGGGGCATGCAAGCCGTTCCTTCCCCATCGTCGGCCTTGGCGCTTCCGCCGGCGGCCTGGAGGCCCTGGAGCAGTTCCTTCGGCATGTGCCCAAAGGGTGCGGTCTCGGCTTTGTCGTCGTCCAGCACCTTGACCCGACCCACAAGGGCATCCTGGTGGAATTGTTGCAACGCAACACCACCATGCCGGTTCTCCAAATCAAGGACCGGATGAAGATCAATCCCGGCCATGTTTATGTCATCCCGCCCAACAGGGATCTGTCCATCCTGCATGGCGTCCTGCATCTGCTCGAACCGGCCGCGCCTCGTGGCCTGCGCCTGCCGATTGATTTTTTTTTCCGCTCCCTGGCCGACGATCGGCACGAACGAAGCATCGGAGTCATCCTCTCGGGCATGGGCTCGGATGGCACGCTGGGGTTGCGGGCCATCAAGGAAAAAGCGGGAGCGGTCTTTGTGCAGGCCCCTGCCTCGGCCAAATTCGACAGCATGCCCCGGATGGCCATCGACGCCGGCCTGGCCGATGTGATCGCCCCGGCGGAGGAACTGCCCGGCAAGATCATCGACTATCTCAAGCACGTCCCGCTGCTCGTGCGGCCTGACCAAGATATTGCCGAGAAGGACCAGAGCGCCTTGGAAAAGGTCGTAATCCTGCTGCGCGCGCAGACCGGTCACGATTTTTCCCTCTACAAGAAAAGCACCATCTACCGCCGGATTGAGCGGCGCATGGGCCTCCACCAGATCACCAAAATCGCCGATTATGTGCGGTATCTGAGGGAAAATTCCCAGGAATCGGACCTTCTCTTCAAGGAATTGCTGATCGGAGTCACCAGCTTCTTCCGCGATCCTGCGGTGTGGGAACAATTGAAAGACAAGATCATCCCGGAATTTTTGGCGACTCGTCCGCTTGGCGGCATGCTGAGGGCCTGGACCGCCGGATGCTCGACGGGGGAGGAGGCTTATTCTCTGGCCATGGTCTTCAAGGAGACGCTGGGAAAGGTCAAACCGGCCAAAAACTTTTCGCTTCAGATCTTCGCCACCGACTTGGACAAGGATGCCATCGACAAAGCGCGGGCGGGTATCTATCCGGCCAACATCAGCGCGGATGTCTCGGAGGAACGCCTGCGCCGGTTCTTCGTTAAGAATGATCCCGGCGGGTATTCCGTGAAAAAGGAAATCCGCGAGATGGTGATCTTTGCTCCGCAAAACCTCGTCATGCACCCGCCCTTCACCAAACTCGATTTCGTGACCTGCCGGAACCTGCTCATCTACCTTGACGCGGAGTTGCAGAAAAAGATCATTCCGCTCTTTCACTACAGCCTTAATCCCGGCGGCATCCTGCTTCTCGGTAGCGCGGAGACCATCGGCACGGCCACCGACCTCTTTTCCCCGCTGCCGGGCAAGTCGCGGCTCTACCGGCGGCTGGATACCTCCCGGCAGGCGAACCTCGTTGAATTCCCCTCCGCGTTTACCCGCACCCGGTTGGACACCTTCGCGGCTTCATCCGCTCAATCGGGGGCGATGCCCCCGGCATCCAACCTCCAATCGCTCGCGGATCAGTTGCTCCTGCAACGCTATTCCCCGGCGGCTGTGCTCGTCACGAACGAAGGCGATATTCTTTATGTCAGCGGGAAAACGGGCAAATACCTTGAGCCGGCTGCGGGCAAGGCCAACTGGAACCTCTTCGCCATGTCCCGTGAGGGCTTGGGCAACGCGCTGAGCGAAGCCTTCCACAAGGCGGTCCGGCAAAAAGTTGTCGTTACGCTCAAGGATGTGAAGGTGGGAACCAATGGAGGCGCGCAGGTCGTGGATATCACCGTCCAGCCCGTGACCAGCCCGGAGGTATTGCGGGGAATGGTGATGGTTGTCTTTACGGACGTGGCCAAGGAGTCTGTCGCCAAAGGGCCGGGATCGTCTGAACGCACGACGATTCACAATGCCCGGTTGAGCGCGATGGCGCAGGAGCTCCAGCGGGCCCACGAGGATTTGCAGGCCACCCGCGATGAGATGCAGACCTCGCAGGAAGAGCTCAAATCGACCAATGAGGAATTGCAGTCGATGAACGAAGAACTCCAGTCCACCAACGAGGAACTGACGACCTCCAAGGAAGAAATGCAGTCGATGAACGAGGAACTGCAAACGGTCAACCACGAGTTGCAGGCCAAAGTGGACGAGCTGTCGCGGACCAGCAACGACATGAAGAACCTGCTCGACAGCACCGACATTGCCACCCTCTTCCTGGACGACGCGCTCCTCGTGCGACGCTTTACCACCCAGACCGCCAGCATCATCAAGCTTATCCCCGGCGACGTTGGGCGTCCCATCACCGACATCGTCACCACTCTGGATTATCCCGAAATGACCAAGGACACACAGAAAGTGCTGAGGACGCTGGTCGTTGTCGAGAAACAGGTTTCCGCGCGTGATGGGCGCTGGTTCGGGGTGCGCATCATGCCCTACCGTACGCAGGACAACCGAATCGACGGCGTGGTGGTCACTTTTGCTGACATCACGGTGGCTAAAAATCTGGAGGCGGCGCTGCGGAAGGCCCAGTCTGATCTGGAAAAACGCTTCACCACCCAAACGGCGGAACTGGGCAAGTCCCGGAAGAATTTGCGGACCGAAATCAAGCGCCGCCCACGGACAAAGGCGGCTGGAGGCCGAACATCAGGCTCTCAACGCACATCGAAGAAGCCGGGTTGAGCAAGTACCCCCATTGACCTGAGGAACCGGACAAATTGCGGCATGGGGTATAGACCCCATAGCGCCAGAAACATTGCCGATATACTTTTATACATCAAAACCGGCTAACGCCGTTAAATTGAAAGGCGGCAAATGATTTCTCTCGTAATAACTCTAATCGTGGTTGGCGTGCTGCTCTGGCTCGTTAACACCTACATTCCCATGGACGGAAAGATCAAGCAGATCCTCAATGTGGTCGTCGTGATTTGCGTGGTCGTGTGGCTTTTATCCGCCTTCGGTGTTCTGGGTCACTCAGGTAACATTCCGGTTCCGCAAGTTAGATAATAAATTCCCAGTGAGACCGCTTTGAAACGTAATTTGGTAAAAACAATTCTGTCATCCTGAGCTTGCCGAAGGATCAGTTCCGTTGGCAGCCGCCGCAGGCCCTTGCGGCGGACCGTCGCGCGGCGCGCGACGGCTGCCTTCTAAGCTGATCCCTCGACTTGCCTTTAGTCCTGAGCTTGCCGAAGGATCGGGATGACGGATGGATAAAGACCAGATTTCATTTTAAAATGATATCAGGCGTAACCGCCGGGGGAGCGGAGTTGGCGGTCATTTTTGCCTTGGGCCACGCCCGCGAAAGCGCAAGCGACGAGAAACGGCAGCAGAGGTTTCCTCATGCACCCAGCATGAAAGCGGGAGAAGGGATGGCCCATTTCTTAAAGGCTTCGGCGAAGCGAGAGAGAGGGCATTCTCTTTTTGGCGATCCGGTTCAGATCACAATCGGTTCGCTCCTGGCCTTGCCATTGCTTGAAACACGGTTCTTAACGGCCAATTTCCGCGGGTCGAGGGGGATGTCCGGGTTTGGCTTGCCAAAGAGGTAGCCTTGGGCGTAGTCGACCCCCAGTTTACGCAGCAACTCCAAGGTCTCCATGTCCTCGACGTATTCGGCGACAGTGATGAGTTTAAGGATGTGGCCCATTTCGTTGATGGACCGTACCAACGCCTGGTTCATGTCTTGCTGCGGCAAGTTCTTGATAAAGCTCCCGTCGATTTTCAGCATCTCGACCGGAAGGTGCTTCAGGTAGGAGATCGAGCAGAACCCGGCGCCGAAGTCGTCCAAGGCAAAGCGGAAGCCTTCCGTCTTCATGAGATCGAGCATCTGCCAGACCTGTTGGAGGTTGATGACCACGTTTTCCGGGATCTCGAAAATGATTCGCTCGGGGGAGAGATTATTTTTGGCGAAGGCTTGGACGATGTAGTCGACAAACGCCGGGTCGTTGACCGATTTTTCCGAGACGTTGACGCTCAGGGTGGCTGCGGGGTGCTTCAACAAGGTGTCCAGCGCAAGTTCAATCACGTAGCGGTCCAGCATGGTGATTCCCCCCGATCGTTCAACTGCGGGGAGGAAATGCCCCGGCGTCACGATTTGGCCCTCCTCGTCGCGGAACCGGACCAGGCTCTCGTAGAATTCGACCTTGCGGGAGCCGATATTGACCACGGGCTGGAACCAGAGCTCGAGGCGCTGTTTGCGGATCGCGTCTTTGATCCGGGTCCACCAGACGGAGTCGTCGATGAGCCGGGAATTCGGCACGATGTCCGGCTGGTAATTCGCCACCCGATTGCGTCCCCGGGCCTTGGCGGCATAGCAGGCTGATTCCGCCAGGGCGAAGACCTCCTCCCCATTGGTATTCTTTTCAACCTTGAAGAGCCCAATGGAGGCGCTCATGTTGAAGTCCTTCTCGCCCTCGTGGAAGAGATAGTCGTTGATCTGGGCTCGGATCTTTTCCGCCACCTCGCTGGCTTGCTCCATCGACGTCTGGTGGAGGACGATGAGGAACTCGTCACCGCCGAAGCGGACGATGATATTGTCCGGGCTGGTCGCCTGCCTCAGAATGTGGACCAGGGTGATGAGCACCCGGTTGCCGTTGGTATGGCCCAGGGTGTCGTTGATCACCTTGAAATTGTCGATGTCGATGTAGAGCAGGACGGTCGAATGCCCGGCGTAGGCCTCCTCGACAGCCTTCTGAAGGATGCTGTGCAATTGGCTGCGGTTGTAGCACTTGGTCAGCGGATCGCGCTCCGCGAGGAAGGCCAGGCGTTCCTCGGCGGCCCGGCGCTCGGTGACATCCATCCCCGCTCCGATGATGTAGGCGAAGCCACCCTGCTCTTTGAGGACGTGGGTGAACGACCAGGAAAGGGAGCGCTGTGCCAAGTCGGGCTGGGTCCACTGGGTTTCGAGCAGATACTGCTGGACGACCGAATTCGGATTGAAGACGTCGAGCTGGAACTTCTCCCGCTCCGCCGGGCCCAAAAAGAAGTCCATGAAGGTCTTCTCCTGAACGGCCGCCAGGGAATAACCCGTCAGGTCGCGGCAGGCGCGGTTGAACTGCCGGATGCGTCCTTTTTCGTCCAGGACCACGATGAGGACCGGCGCCGTCTCCACCACGGCGGAGATGAAGTCCTTTTCCCGTTGCAACTCCTGCTCCAGTTTTTTCCGGTCGGCCAGTTGCTTCACTAGCTGCTCCGCCACGGCGAATCGGAGCTTGAGCATCTCCAGGCTGAATGGCTTGGACATGAAATCATCCGCCCCCGCCGCCAGGATCTGCTGCAGATCCTCCGGCCCGCTTTTGGCCGTGGCCACCAGGATGAAATGACGGTGCCCCTCCGGCTGGTTGCGCACCCAACGGCAGAACTCAATGCCGCTGATGCCGGTGAGGCCGACGTCAACGACGATCATGGGGTAAAAAATCTCCCCATACTGGATCATGGCCTCCTCCGCGCTGGCGCACCCCGCGACGCTGTGGCCCCGCGCCTGCAGAAACTCGATCAGGTAGTCTCGAATCGAAACGTCGTCGTCAATTAAAAGGATATCCATGGGGGTTAAAATTCCATGCGGAAGTCTGCCCTAGGGAAATGACCTCATGAGGTCGCTGCTGAAGACTGCGGGGCGCGGCTCGAATTCGAATCGAAAGAAAAGCATTCCCGTCGACTCCGTCCAGTCCGCCGTCTTGTCGTAGCTTACGGCGCCCCCGAACTGCCAGTGGTCGCCGAGCCGCACGACCCCCTCGGCCGCCGCGGAGAGGACATAGGAGGCTTGGTTGGAGGAG
Source organism: uncultured Verrucomicrobiae bacterium (assembly GCA_963702985.1). Classification (GTDB taxonomy): domain Bacteria; phylum Verrucomicrobiota; class Verrucomicrobiia; order Methylacidiphilales; family UBA1321; genus JABDGH01. Next base: position 941,592 of record OY969777.1, on the reverse strand, counting down.
GAGTACGTCCTGCCATCGGGCGAGAGGGGGAAAAGGGGGCTCGCATCCTGCTGGTTGTCCTGGCCACCGGCGCCGAATCGGGCGTGGACGATGAACTGCTGCCCTTCCAGGGTGAGAAAGTTTACCCCCAGTGTGCCTTGAGCCATGTAATCGGGGCTGAAATAGCCGCCCTGGCCCACGGTGAAGCCGCTCAGGTTATGCTCGAAGTGCTCCCCGAAGATGCTGGGGCCGACGACGAAATATTGGAACCCATCGAGCCGCAAGTCCCTGCCGACGCTCGCGTTCAGGGCGGCGTGTTCGTTTGTCTCCACTTGGTCTCCCGTCAGCACGCCCAGTGTCCCCTCACCCGCGAAACCCCAGTGGGAGCCGAGGTCCTGATAGCCGGAGGCCGTGAGGCCGCTCTCCTCGACACGGCCCCAGGCGCCCCCGTTGTAAGGATCCCGGATTCCGGTGTAAGCGAGGATCGATTCGGTGTTCGACTTGGAAAAGAGGGAAAGGCCCCAATTCCCCGAATCGACCTGCTGGATGAAGCCGAGCCGCCCTGTGGGCAGGACGGAGACCGGCCCGCCGATCGGAGTGGTGCCCAGTTCCACATAGGGCGCGAACCAACCCTGATGGGAGAATCTCAGGTTCACCACGGCCAGGTTCGGGAGGCGGGTGGTGGCGGTGTAGGAGTACGAGCGTGGCGCGACGGGAAAAGTGCCTACCGTGGCATTGGCGGGAAGGAACCCGCTTTCCAAGTTCAACCGGGACGCCTCCACGGTAAGCTGGTTGACCTCGTAAAAGACGACGCTCCCTCCGGCGAAGGGAAGACGCATCTCCTTAAGGGAGCTCGTTCCCGTTTCGCCCGATTTCCGGCGGAAGGCGGCCCCGGCATCGACGCTCGGGCTGTCGATGTTCTTCAATGCGGGATAGAGACCCGGCGCCTCGGCTTCGGCGGCCAGGAAAAGGGGCCGGGAGTAGTAATCCATCGCCTGCTGGTCCCGCACCAGCGGCTCCAGAGGGCCTCCCAACTCCTGGGCCAGGGCGGTCGCCCGGGCCTGTTGATCGAGGCGCTGCAGGCTGTAGAAAAGGCCCTCCCCGGAGACCTTGTCATGCCGGGCGCGGTAAAGGGCTTCAAACTCGCGGGCCGATTCCGCGTACTCCCCGAGCTGATAGTGGGTCCATGCGCGAAGCATCCGCTGATCCGCCGTCAAAGGGCCGAGGGATTCCGCCTTCGCCAGGCAATCAAGGCATTTCCCGTACTGCTTCTGATTGTAGCATTCGCCCGCCTCCGCCGCGTAGATCTGCCGAAGCAGGGCGCGCATCTTCGGCTCCCGCGGCGCGCGCAGGGCCCGCGCCTTGGCCTCGCTGAGGTTGCCCTCGTTTTTGGCAATGAGGGCCAAGCCGTAGGAGGCGCTCGCTTCGGAGGAGTCCAGGCTCAACGCCCGGGAAAACCACCTTTTCGCCAAACCGGCTTTTCCCTCCCCGTAATAAATCCAGGCCAGCGCCTCCGCCCAACCCGCCTCGGGCTTCTTCTCAAATTCCACTTCGAAACCGGTGAAGTCCTTGCGGGCCAAAAGCTGAGTCATCTTCTGGTGATGCGCGTCCTGGCCGGACGCCGTCTGCCTGAGATAGCTTTCCGGGGTCGGGATGTCCGGGGACGGGGCGACGTTTTTTTGTGGGGAGGAGCGGTAACCCTGCACGTTGTTCTGCCCTGGGATCGCCGCCAGGGGCAACTGCTGCCCCGGCGCGCGCGGAACGGCCAACAAAAGAATGAGGACCGGAACGATCCCGAAGGCGTTGGGTTGGATCGGTCGTGGATTCATCTTTCTACTTGTAAGATCACTTTGGCAAGAAGACAAGACCGGGAAACGACTCCACCAAGCGAGTTCCGGCTTGAGGGTCTGTTCATAAGGCTTTCAGAGGGTGTCATTCGTTCCTCCTTTGCCGTGATGACGAAGCTTGTGCCTGTTCAGGCGGCTGCGTATCACCAGCGCCAGGATTGCCACCAACGCGAGGACTCCGAGAATATAAGACCAGGGATTGCGAGAGACGTAATAGTCAACGCGGGCGTTAAGAGAAATACTGCCCACGTCATAGGTCGGTCCGATCTTTTGCCCGCTCACCACGATATCGCCATCGTCCCACACGCAAACGTCTCCATGGAGGCTGCTCCAGACCGTCGGAGAGATGAGTTGAATGGTCCGTTTCAGAAGCAGGTCCGGATTGTCCGCGGAGAGGAGAAGGACGCTTTTGCGGCCCTCATACGGGGACCGGAACTGCATCGCGATGCCGAGGGTCCCAAGGCCGCCCGTGCCTTGGACGTCAGCACGCATTCTCACGTCCGACTTCGCCTTCTTCCCGCCCAAAGGCCGAAGGAGGGGCTGTTCGTAGGCAACCTTGTTTGGCGATCCCAGCTTGAAGGGGGCGGCCTGCATCACTTCCGCGGAAATTTGACCGGCGGTGCCGATGACCACCAGATTCCGGTCGGTCGATCCCTGCTGAAAGGAGACATCGGCGGCATTCAGCGGCACGCCGGCCTTCTGGGCGAGCTTCGCCAGCAGAGTCCATGCCGCGCCGAGAGTGGCGCTGTCCTTCGCGGTGACTTGGACCGCCAGATCGGCCGCGGCCGGCTTGGAGGCCAAGGGGAAAACCGTGTCGCTCAAGAGCTGCAAATCGGGCAGCTGGGTATAGTGGGAGGCCGGTGGAAGCTTGACCACCGAATCGTCGAAAAGGGTCAAGAGGAGGTTCTGCTGCTGGATGATTGAACAGAACTCGCTCACCAGAGGAACCATGGCCGGGATGAACCGGATCACATTGGGGCCCGGCTTGAAATTGCGCAGCGGAACCTCGATTCTGTAGTCCCGGAATGAGGCGCCATTGATGTCGTTGAGATAGATCGCGTTCTCAAAGGTGCCGTTCACAAAAAGATTGAACACGGAGTCCGCCCGGAGACCGGCGCCATGGGCGAAGTGAAGCCGGAACTCGATCTGGCTCGCTTCCGGGGCGTAGATGTCGGGAGGAAGGTTCAGTTCAAACTCGAAGTACATCGGCGCGTTGCCATGGGTCCACCCCTGGATGGTGGCCGTCTTGAATCCAAACTCCGAGAAGCGGTAGAACGAGTCCTCCCTGGCCACCAACTGCCCCTGATAGGGCAGATAGGGGGGGAATTTCATGTCCTGCACCACCATCGAGGGAGAGTCCGGGAAGGGAAAATTGATCACGCAAAAAGTGGAGACGGCGCGCTCGACCTCCTCCGGCGTACGACCGGAAAGAATCAGCGCGAAATGGGCCGGGTTGGAAGACAACGGCATCAGGCCGATGTAGCTGCCCGCGATTTCCTCGCGCGGGGCCGTGCCGAGCAAAGAGGTGATCTGCGCGGCGGTCCCGATGACGATGTTGTCCGCATTCGGGACGATGACGGCGCTGCGGGAAACCTCCAGTGGAACATAGTGGAGTCGCAGCGCGACTCCCTCCGCGGCGGCGGCGCCCCATTTCAGTCCCTGATCGATTTCGTTGTCCGATACGACGACGTTGAGTTTCTGGGGGCCCCAACTCTTGCGGTCGAAGATAAGATCGAGTTGGGAAAGCTTGCCAGCCAGGGGCATGAGCCGGCCCTGGAAGGAAAAGGTCGACCGCTCGGTATTGACCTGGGTCCAGAGTTCCGGCGCGGTTGGATCCTCGCATTTGAGGGTGAAATGCTGGGCCGCGGCGACGGTGAGACGGTTGAAGCCGCGTTTAAGCAGCGCGATGGGCAGCCGGATGTCGGCCGCGCCTTCCGGCTGCTCGTGGCGCAGGGGAATCTGGGCGATGACCTGACCGTTGAGGATGATCGCAAGCTGGGAACGTTCGTCCAGCAGGCTGATCGAACTGGTGTATTCCAGGTGGAAAACGGCGCTCTGGATGTCGATCCGGTCAGCGACGGGAATGGTGACCGTGTAGGAGCCCGAGGTGTTGCGCAGGATGACCTGTTCGTCCTGGGTCATGAATCGCGAGTAGGGGACCTGGTAAGTGATTTGGTCCGGGGAAGCGACCGTCGGCGGGGGGGCGGGAATTGCAGCCGGGGTTTGGGCAGCCAGGGAGAGCAAACTTGCCAGTGAACACGTCCAAGAGAGAACGATGAGTCGAATGTGGTGTTTCATATGTGGATTGGGGTTGGTTTCAAATGGATTCTAGGCCTCTTGAAGCACGGGACTCGCCGCGGCGGCAATCCCGCGGTCTACCCGCGCTTGGGCCGCGCGCAAGCGAAAACGAGTTAGAAAATGGGTCTTTTGATGGGCCAGCTGCTCCAGCAGCCCCTTTAATCCCAGCCAGAGAAGGAAAACGATGCTGCGGAAGATGCCGATGCGATGTTCCCGGCTGCGCTTGAACTTGAGCCAGCGTTCGCTGTTGCCGAAGACCAGCGAGATCTTATCCGAAACCTCCTGAAGGGAAGCGCTGGTGAACTCGAGGCCGAGCAGGGTCTTCTGCCCAACACGACGCTGATTGCGGATTCGAACGCTGAACTCGTAGGGCTCTTCTTGACCGTGTGAAGCAACCTTCAGGATGGTTTCCGCGCCGATGGCCAAGGCCGCGGGATCGTCGAGCAGCAGGCTGGCGCCCCCTTCGGAGAGGTCATGGATGCTGCCCTGAAGGAAATTGTGATCGCGGCCGATTTGGGCCGTCAAATCGGCAGGCAGGCGGCCCGAGGCGCGTCGTTGCCGGTGCTCGAAAATGACCCCCAACGAAGCCAGGAGGATGACCGCATTGAAAACGGTCCAAAGGAGAGTGACGATTACCGCCCAGCGTTCGAGCGGATGCGCCACCAGGAACAGCCGCGCCAATCCGCCGGCCAAGGCCATGAGGGTCAGGGCGATGAAAATATAGAAAGGACGGGCCAGCGGGGAGATAAAGTCCTGGCTGAGGGTCTGTCCCTTGGGAGTGACATGGAAGGTTGGCGAACGCGGGTTGCGGATCACTTCGTAGATGCCGCCAAAGCAGAAAAAGGACTGGATGATCTCGTAGAGTTCGGAGATGAAGGTCCAGCGCACCTTGCCGAAGAGGAAATCGGAAACGACCAAGCTTGCGGCGAGATGCGGCATGGTGTAGCCGATGATCTGCGGGAAATTGGCGTTGTAGATATGCAGGCCGAAGACCAGATAGGCCACGGGGGCGAGCAGGAAGATGATCCGCGCGTAAGGGAAAAACCAGAAGAGGGTGCTGCTGAGATAGGCGAGGCGCTGGTGAAGCTTCAAACCCGCCACACGGAAGGGGTTTTTCAGCAGGAAGATTTGGGTCATTCCCTGGGCCCATCGAATCCGCTGGGTGATGAACCCACTGAAGGTTTCCGGCGCCAATCCCGAGATCATGGGGTGGGGCAGATAGGCGCTGTGGTAGCCGAGGCCGTGCATTTTGATCGAGGTTTCCGCATCTTCGGTGACCGTTTCGCAGGCCATGCCGCCGCTTTCCTCCAGCGGCTTGCGCCGCAGGATCCCGGCTGAGCCGCAAAAGAAGGAGGCGTTCCAGAAGTCGAGGCCGCGCTGCACCACGCTGTAGAACATTTCGCTCTCGCCCGGCATGTAGGCAAAGATATCGAGGTTGCGCTCAATGGGGTCGGGATTGCCGAAGAAGTGGGAAGTCTGCACCAGCCAGAGCTTGGGGTCCCGTTCGAAGAAGCCCACGGTGTTCTTGAGGATGTCCCGCGTGGGGATGTGGTCGACGTCGAGCATCAGAATGAGATCCCCTCCGGTCTGGGTCAGGGCGGCGTTGATGTTTCCAGCCTTGGCGTGCTGATTGGCCTTTCGGGTCAGGTAGCGGACCCCGATCTGCTCGCAGAAGCTTTGCAGCCTCTGCCGCCGCTCCCGCGCCAGAACGGCCTTTTGCGGATCGGGATCGTTCAGTTTTTGGTCGGTCCCGCCGTCGTCCAGCAGGTGGACCTTGAGCTTGTCCTGCGGATAGTCGATTTGGATCGCGGCGAGAAGAGTCGCGCGGGCGATTTCGAATGATTCGTTGTAGGTGGGGACAAAGACGTCGACCGTCGGCCATTTCTCAGGATCGGCTGAGAGGGGGACGAGGCGGCGGTCCAGCGGATTGAGGTTCACGAAGAGCCCCAGCAGATAGACGATGACCCCGAAGAGCTCGGCCAGGAAAAGGATGATTGCGGCGGTCTCGCTTGGCAAGTTGAACCAGGCCAGGGTGTACATTGCCCGCCAGAGGATGTAGCGCACGGAAATGAACGCTCCCAGCAGGAGGAACGCCTGGCGCGCCCAGCCCCGATCGCAGAAGAAGCGCAGGCCGATGAGAAGGGCCATCAGGACACCCGCGATGATGATCTGGGCCTGTATGTCTGTCGGAGCCTGCGCCATGAAGAGCAGCAGGATGGCCGCGATCATTCCCACCGTCAAAAGGACCCTGTCCAGGAGGCTTTCCGCGACGGTTGGTTGAACATCGGTAATTTCCATTACACCACTAGAATGCATTCGGGGCGTGTCGGCGCTATGGGGTGTTCACCCCATGTCCGTTTACGCGGATTCAGTTTGAAGTTTTGGGATGGGAAGGAGTCTGGAGAACTGGGCGGGGCAGCGGATGCTGGAACTCAATTGTGAATCGAACCTGAAAAGATTTCACAGTCATCTCACAGGCTGAAGTAGAAAGTGCTTAGTCCGGGGCCGAAACGGCTCCACAAGGAGGGGATGAAAAAGTATTCCCAATCCACGACGGCCACCTGGCCAAGGAAAAGTAATACCAATTCTAAATTGAATTTAGTCTAAACAATCCGTCATCCTGAGCTTGTCGAAGGATCAGTTCGGAGGGGTTTTACCGAGGCGGAACTGATCCCTCGACAAGCTCGGGATGACCGAAAGCTAAAGACCAAATTCCATTGAGAAATGGTATAAGTTCAGCGTTCTGCGCCAGATTTGAAATTTGATTCCACCGTTTCTGGTGGCCAAGCTCGCCCGGGAGATTTGCGCGGGCATTCGCCCTGGGGAGATCGTGCTCTTCGACAAGGCTTGCGTTGATTTCGCTCACCTCTGGGCGCTGATATTCGACTTATCGCTTGCGGTAGTCCGCCAGGACCTTGCCGAGCCAATCGGCGCAGGGGACCACCGTGCCATCGGTCGTCTTTACGAGATAGGGCTTGCCAGTAACCATGCTCTTGGTCGCAGACATTTGGATGAAATCTTCGGGGGTCTTGATTTCACTTACGAAATGTTCGTATTTGGCTCTAAAATGATTTGCCGCCTCCCTGCCGGTGTGTGGCACTCCGTTGCGAATGAAGGTGCAGTCCGACTTGGAAACGAAATCGAGCAAGTACCGGATGGTGTCGTCCACGTTTTCGGTCGACTTTCGATCAGTGGGCATTTCTTTTGTGCCGGTGGTGCCGGCGACGGCAAGCGGAAGAGCCGCCATTAGCGTCAAAACCCCCATGATGATAATTGCTTTCATATTTCTTTTAAACCTTCTTGCTTGAATTAACCGCAACGTGATTCCGTTAGCCCCCGGTGGGCGGCCCACGCTAAGCGTTGCGTGGATATGTTTTCAGTATGGCCAAGGAGGACAGGAGGCAACCCCAAAGCTTCTCGTTCGGTTAGCGGGATTGAGCCTTGCTTGCGACGCTCGATTTCTAAAGGTTGAAGCATAATCGGTTTAAAGTTGATCGCTAACAATCTCCGCGAGAGGACGCAGGATGATGGTCATGATTCGTCCTGCCGAATAACAATGAGAGCCGTCGGCATAGCTTCCATCCTCATTCATCTGAGTGGCGTTTTTAATGCGATTCCTCGTCCTTTCTTCAAGAAGATGGGCGAACTCGGGACTATCATTCACGACAATGGCTCCTTCGTCATTGATCCATTCGGATCTGGGATCGAGATTGTAGGAGCCGATCACCGAATCCTTTCCGTCGATGACCATGGTTTTTGTGTGCAGCGCCCAGATGGCATTGTTGCCGCTGAATATCCGGTCTGATTTTGGCCCGCCGCAGTAACAATAGACATTCATCCCGTGATCAACGCCCATGTTCTGGCGGGAATTCGCAAGCTCCGCCATCAGAAAGTTAGGCTCTGAACTAAAGCCGTTGGTTAAGAGGTCAATCTTGACGCCGCGATCCAAAAGACCGAGCAAGGCATGCTTTGCTTCACCCTTCACCATGAACATGAAGTTTTCGATCAGGAGGCTTTTCGTTGCCCCATCGATCCGTTGATAGAGATACGGGGTCACAACTCGTGCTGACTCGCCGGGAACGGGCGTATCCGAAACAAGGGTGATCGAACGGACGTTGACCACCGGTGATTTGGCCAGTTCCTCGTCGCCTGCTTTTGCCACTTTCTGTCGAAATTCGAGATCGGAACTCCGTGGCCTGAGTGATTTCTTCGTCGTGGTGATGCGCCCCTTGAAGGCATCGAGGCGCGCGTGGTAATCGGCCTCGTCTTGAGCCTGCGTTGTCAGCATTTTTGAAGAAGCAGGGTTTGTTCTGCGCCGGAACACCGGTTCCTCCGGTTTTTTGGGGTTTGAGACAACCGCATCGTTCCAAAAGAGATCGAAGCCATGGACGGCGAAAGGGACGACGGGCCCGTTGATCCAGATGTCGCGGTCGAGGTAATCCATGTGCTCGCTCATCCCAAAGTAGCCATCGGCGATATTGCGGCCTCCCGTCACCATTTCTTCGTCATCGACGACGAGAAGCTTTCGATGATTCCGAAATCCGACCTTCCAAAACTCTAAAAAGTCCGCGACGTTGAAATATCTCAGCTCGATGCCGTGCCTTGCCAGCTCGTCGTGATAGAAGCTGTCGAGACCGGGTTTTACGCCATTGGCATTATAATCGACCAGAATCCTGATTTTGACGCCCTCATCCGCTTTTCTGAGCAGCGCCTGAAGCACCAGTCTTCCCGACCGGTCCGGGTTGAAAACAAAGTATTCCAGCTCCATCGATTTCCGGGCCCGTTCGATCATCCGGAGAACATTTTCCAGAGCTGCGGTATCATTATCGAGTAGCCGCACCTGATGAGATGCATTGACGGTATTCAAGTAAGGACTGTTCGAGGGAGGCGTTTCGAACGCCTGCGCGCCAAGGGCCATTGACAGCGCCAGGCTGACCGCACAAACCGCCCGTTTGATTAATGTCTTGATGATCGAAGAATGGGCCACAAGAGAAATGTGCGCTATCGGGTATTCACCCCACGCAGGTAAACTCATAAAGGTTGAGTAACCTCGATATTTTGCTTTTAGGACAACTTTACGTGTCTACTGACTTGCCTTTTTCGGTTCGATCCACTTATCTTTGGAAATCCAGCCGCTCCGATACATGTAATCGGACAATTCCGCCGTGATTTCCCGTGCCGTACGCGCCGTGTCTTCCGTAAGGCCATGAGCGATATTACCGGCTCCGCTCGCCGCCATTCCAATGGCGGCGACCACGGGATCGACCGCGCCGCCTGTCACTGCTCCAGGCTCTGCGTTACTGCCGCCTGTCGTTGAAAATGTGAGAAAAGGTGTATTTGAATTTTGGTTCAAGTCATACACATAGACATTGCTTTCCACCTTGGTCCCACCCGCTCCAAAGCCGATGGCGCCCCGAAGAAACCGGCTGCCCTGGTTGACCTTCGTGAACTCGCCCCGGATCAGCCAGGCGTTTTCCGGTTGAAATCCTTGTTCCTTGGTTGTGGGAACGGCAGGAATGAGGCGATGAGATAGATCCATGACCATGCCGGCTCGCATCATGACCCGGAGATTCTGTTTAAACTCGGCGAGTTCAGCGCCTTCTCGATCCACCTTGAAGTTCCCGTTCGCCACATCAAAATCGGCCACGTAAATTTTCTGCGGCATCCGCGGCGTGGCTTGCTCCGCAGTTTTGTCCACGCTTATGGAAGCACAGGAAGCCAAAGCCAAAATCAGGGCCAATCCAGCCCCGGATTTTACGAGAAGATTCATAGTGGTTTGCCCTGGGTCGTGATTAATGATGTCCGGGTTGCGCCGTGCTCTGTTGGATCGTCGTCGTGGTGCCCGGATTTGAAGTGTGAACCGTGGTTTCTTCCGTTGAGGTCGAGGAGGTCGTCGTGCGGGGTTCATCGGAGGCACAACCGGAGAGCGCCCCGAGAACGGAAGCCAGGAGGCAGGGTAGTAAGAGTTTTTTCATAATTTTGATTAGTTTGACTGGCCGCCATGCGCTTGCTCACAGGAGCAAGCGCATGAACGTACCCAGGTTAGTTGCCAGCGATGTGGATATAACTGAGGGTTTTAAGCCGAAGGGTATTAGTGCGATTTTTCGTGACTGTGGTGACTCATGTCCTTGCTATCGTAGGTCATCGTCGCGGCGGAAGATTCGGACGTGGACGAATGCCTTTCGTCGTCGGCGCAACCGGCAAGAGAGCCGAGTGCAAACGTGACTAGGCAGGAGAGGATCAGATTTTTTATCATATAAGTTTGTTGGAGTTGGCGCCGCCGGTGCGCACCGCTAATACGTGCGCGCCAGTCGATCACCGGGTGGTTACGGGGTTGTCGTTGTCGTGGTCTTTCTCACGACGACTTTGGTAGCTACCATCTTATCGCCGTCTTGCGTGTAATAGACGGTCACGGGAGCGCCTGATTTCACTGTTTCACTCGAAACCGCATTGCCGCTTTCATCGACGTAGGTTGTCGTCTTTGAGTAGGAGTAACTGATCGGAGCGGCTGATGTCGTCGTTTTAACGACGATGGTGTCCGGACTGAACTGACTGACGGTGCCCGCGGATGTCGTGGTGGTGGTGGTTGAAGTGGCAGAAGTCTGCGCACGGGTTATGTTGGTGGCGAACAGCATTACACCTAAAAGGGTAAGGCCGCTCAGGTTGCGGATTGTGTTTTTCATGGGTATACTTTCTTATTAAGCCGTCACGTGGACGGTGGTTGTTGACTGAACTGACTTGAATTTAGTTGGCGGACGCCTCGGCTGGTTTCTCCGATTAAGGTGCTTTGGCAGGAGCGGCAGGAGGCGTCTGAACAGGCACTACCACCGTTTTATTTTCGACCGTCTTGTTGTTTTCGATCACGGTGGTTTTTTCTCCAAACGCACCGTTCGAATAGGCAAACCATGCCCCTCCTGCGAGGAGGAATATGATTAATATAGTTACGAGCAGGGCGGCGGGACCGGATGATTCTCTTTCAATGATTGTTGTCATAATTTTCTTTAGTTGATTTTATTTGTTTTAGTTGGACCAATGACCGGGAATGTAGGAATAGCCGTCTTGATTGTGGGGATAGCGGGGTGCCACCCAGTGACTGTGCCGATGGGGAGGGTAACCGTAATAGCCGCCAACCCAGACATATTGTCCATCCCGCCATTCATGGTGACCGGGAATCCAGACGGCCGTGTGATAAGGCCTCTGCCATTGCTGATAATCTTCGCGCGGCTGGGGAGGGCCTTGCGAGCCGATGTGGATGGTGAAGGAGGGATCCGCCGAGACGGAGCCGCTTCCCGCCAACCCTAGAAGGGCAACGGTTGCGGCGGTTAATGCCAATGTTCGAATGGATATGTTTCTCATATTTATAATTGTGAGAATACGCCGGGAGCTTATTCGGCGCTATGGGGTGTTCACCCCATGAGGCAATTTCGACCGCCAGAGGCGGCCTGGGCATCCCAAAATTCCCAATTACGCGAAAATGATGTACCAATCATCCTGGAGCAAAACGAAGGCCTGCCGGGTGAATGGCAATTACCAGGTAGGGTTAAACCCCATTACCGCCAGCCCAGCGGAAGGGTAGCTTGCGTCAACGTAAATAGAGGAATGCGAATGAACCATGACAACAATTATCGGAAAAGATTCACCAAACTTGGCGTACTTCTTATTTGCCGCGCGGCTAATCTCCACGGGCTGGAGTTGGAAAACCTGACTGCGATGCTTGTGCTCTATTCTAACAAGAAGCGCGAATGGGGCTTCCCCAAGGTTGGCGGCTGGGTGCCGTGGTTCCAGTACACACCTAATCGGAAATGCCTGCCATGACACGTTCCTACTTCCCCCATGACCGAACCTACTCCGGGGGCACCGATGCTGATCATTTGCCGGTAATTCCCGGCAACGATTTTCCCCTTGACGCCAGCCACCAAGACGAATCCCCGCGGGATCGCCCAGCACCTGGCGACACCGATATGGGCCAAACCCCATTCGGCTAGTAGTCTGAGTCTTGAAATCGGCACGGTTTTACGAGGTAGGGTTAAACCCATTACCATCGGCCCACCCACCACGTAACGTATTTCAAGTAATAACCAAACACCGGAACAGAACTATGACAACCCTCATCGAAAAGGATTCACCCCTCGTCCCTCTCCTTGCATTGGCTGTCGTGTTCTTGATCTTCCTTGGAGGCGTACTGGGACTAGCCTGTATGGTTGGAGTCTTTACCGGAAAAAATGAAGTGATCGCGAACGACAAGCGGATCGCGGCCGAAGCTTCTCTGCCAAACCCGGCACGCTGAAAGAGGGCAAGCGGCCCATCCCGGTTGGGTGCTACAAGCTCGCGCTCCACGTGTACCAGGACGGCTCACCTCATGCCCTTGCGTTTGAAATGCTTCAGGATTTGCCTGCCGCACATCATCCACGCAACGCGATATGGTACCTCATCAGCCTCTCCAAAATCGTGCATGATACGGGGCTTAGCTGCTTCCCTGACTTTTCTGTCGGGACGAGAACGGCTGTTGAGAATGATGTTAAGCCGAGATTGCTGTAATAATGGACGAAATTCCCCGCCTTACTTTTCGTGAGCCTTGCCGTCAACTGATAATCAGGACCGTTATGGTTCTGTTCCATGGTTGGGGATTCATCGGGATGGCCACTCTTGATTTGGAAGAGGGTTCTATTTCTTGTCGCCATAAACGTAAGAGTACGCCGGGGAACTATTCGTTCCTATGGGGTAAACACCCCATGGCTCTCTCGATTTACACGCTTAGGCTCCAGCCATGGAATTACTGGCGAGAGACTCACTTCGGATCGTTCACATTGAGGACACATGGAGAGATATTGACGGTCCCATTGGCTTGCTGCTCGACGGTGTTTTTTGCTCATTCGTCTTTTTGGTGGCCCTTGGCATGATGCCATTTGCTCTCCTCATCCTTCTTGCGGACTATGTCATCTCACCGGCGTGGGGCTTTATCGCGCAAGCTGAATCCTGCCGCCCCATGTGAGAGGTCGTGATCGCGGTAGGTACCGGAATTATCTCCGGCCCCCGCAGAAATGCACCCAGCAACAGATGATCCGCCGTGGCGAAATTGTCCTGGGCAATGTGAGTCCAAATTTCCACCGCATCGGCCTCTGCCGCCGGAGCATGGATGATTCGCGCCACGTTATGCGGCGACTTTTTGAGAAGCGAGCAAGGCCCTGCTTTTGGTCTTCACATCCGCCCCATTCCATTCGATGCCTTCGCCACGGTCAAGCTGATCGAGGCCAACTTTTACCCTGGCCCGAAATTCCGCAAACCGGGCCTGGCGCAACTTCTCGCGCGCGCGAAGTTCGGAAATGGCGTCGGTCACCGCTTCGCTCGCGGTGACGTAGCGCCCCGTTTTCATCCCCGTTTCGATGAAGTGCCGGTCCTCGTCTTTGAGCGTAATGGCGACCTTTGTCATGACTGCATTATACCAGACGTATGACTCCACGCGGGATGACATATGTCCGATGTTTCCCATATGTCCTATAATCCGCAAGCTACGAAACGGCGCGTTCGATCAACCCCGCCGGTGCAACGGCATGGGCGCGCAACGACACGAGCGCCGCGCCAAGATGGGCGCTGAGCATCGTCGGCGTCAGCCCTTCTTCGCAGCCCCGTTCGGCCAGAACGAGGTCGGCGGCGTGGCCGTGCAGCCAGACGCCCAATCGCGCCGCATCAAGCGGGGAAAGCCCCTGCGCCAAAAGCGCGCCCAGGATGCCCGAAAGCGTGTCGCCCGAACCGCCGGTGCTCAAGCCCGGATTGCCCGTGGTGTTGATGAAGAACGGCCGGCCCGGCGCGGTGATGAGCGTGTGCGTTCCCTTGAGCACGAGCGTGACGTTATGCTTGTCCACAAAGTCACGCGCCACGGCCTCGCGTTCATCGGCGTTGAATTTGCGTCCAATCAGACGCGCCATCTCGCCGGCGTGGGGCGTGAGCAACACGGGACTCATGGTTTTGCGCAACGGGTCGGGATTTTTCGCGAGCGCGTTCAGGCCGTCGGCATCGATGAGCACCGGACAACCCACCGCCAGGGCCGCGCGCAGCATCTTCACCGTTTCCGCATCGACGCCCAGACCGGGCCCCAGCGCGATGGCCGAGGCCTTCGCCACGACGACGGGCGTGTCACCGCTTTCCGGCCAGCCGGAGACCATGGCTTCAGGAGGCGCATGGGCGGCGACAATCGAACTCGCGTCCGGTCGCGTCACCACCGAGAGCAATCCCGCGCCCATCGCCATCGCGGCCTGCGCGCAGAGAACCGGCGCGCCGGTGAAGCCAAGACTTCCCGCGACGATGGCGAGCTTTCCAAAATCACCCTTATAAGAGAGCGCGCTTCGGCGTGGGAGCAGGCCGGCCAGTTCCTGCGCGACAAGCACCTGACGCGGGGCCGATTGCGCGGGGCTTTGGCTCCACGCCACGACCTCGAGGCGTCCGACCCAGGCCGACAACGCTTCGCGGACCAGCACTTCCTTGGCAAAGCCGACCGCGATAGTCACATCGGCGACCACGGCGGCGTCTCTGTCCCGCGGCGCGTTGGCATCCTCGAAGGCGGCCAGCCCGGTGGGGAGATCGAGCGCGACAGTGCGGAAAAAGCGCGCCGCGCGTGCGGCATTGAGTTTTGCGACGACCTGCGCCACGACTCCGCGCAACGCCCCTCGGGCTTGGATTCCCAGCAGCGCGTCGATGACCACGCCGTCGCTGTCGGGAAAGGGGAAGTCGTCGCGCCAAGGCGCAATTTCGAGATTGCGATATGAATCGCGCAATCGGGCAAGCTGAGCGCGCGGCAACTCGCCGAGTTGATCTTCCGGCGCGGTGAGGATGACCTGCACGTGCCTTCCCGCTTTCGCCAGATGCCGGGCCACGACCAGTCCGTCGCCGCCGTTGTTGCCCTTGCCCACGAGCACAAGAAATTTTTGGGTGCGGGGGTAGATTGCCGTGATGCGCCCCGCCATGGCTTCTCCAGCGGCTTCCATCAGCGCGGCGGCGGTGACGCCGGAGCGGAACGCCTGCTCTTCGCGCGCGACCATTTCCTGCAAGGAGAGGACGTCCATGATTGTTCAAACTAAACTTAAAACGGAACGGACGCCAATAGCATCCGAGTGTGATCGCTTAAAGATCATGGCCGGCATAAGAGAGGTCAAAACTCTTATTGCACAGCGGAAAATCCGAGATGCCGTTCTCGCGCACGGCGAGGGCCAGGCCTAGCCAGTTGTGGAAGGAGGGGTCTTTGATCTTGATTTGCGAAATCCCACCGCCGGCGCCGGTGAAAAGGACGTGGGCGATTTCGCCGCGATGGCTTTCGGTGAGCGCGATGGTGAAGGCGTTTTCGGCGAGGTCCTTCAGCGGATGCGCGGGCTTCGGCGCGGGAAGATTGTCGAGCTGCTCGAAAATAAACTGGATGGAACTGGGTATTTCCAATGCGCGAAGTTTGGCCCGCGCATAAACGTCGCCGGAATCGAGCGTCAGCGACGGAATGGACGAGTAACGGTAGATGCCGTGGGGAAAATCAGCGCGCGCGTCGCTGGCAACGCCGGATGCGCGCGCGGCGAGGCCGACCAGACCGGCGGCGCGGGCCTGTTCGGCGGTGACGGCGCCGGTTTCCTCGAGACGGGCAAGTGCCGAGGCGGTGTCGAAAAGGAGCGCTTCGATGTCGGGAAATTTCGCGAGCACTTCCTTGAGGACGCGGACGGCTTTTGTGATCAAGAAGGGGTCCAGGTCGAAGCGGACGCCGCCGGGGATGATCCAGCCGCGCCCGAAGCGATTGCCGCAAATCTCGGCGCTGAGATTGATGACGGCGGTGCGCAGGGCGCCGAAAGCCGCCGCGGGCAGGGCAAAACCGATGTCCGTCGCGATCCCGCTCAGCGCGGACAAATGCATCGCCACGCGTTCCAGTTCGGCGGCGATGCCGCGCACGGTCACCTCCCGCAGGGAAGGCGCGACGCCGGCGAGCGCTTCGACGGCCGAGCAAAACGCCGTGGCGTGGGCGATCACGGAGTCGCCGGAGATCGATTCAACGAGGAGGAGCTGCCGCGCGGGCGGTTGGCGAGGCACGAGTTTTTCGACTCCGCGATGCTGATAGCCAAGCTGGATTTCGAGATGGAGGATTTCTTCGCCATGGCATTGAAACCGGAAATGTCCCGGTTCGATCACGCCGGCATGGACCGGTCCGACGGCGACTTCGTGGACTTCCTCGCCGCCGACGCGGTAAAAGGCGTACGGCGCGCCGTTCCCGCGCCACTCGTCCGCCGAGCGCACGGGGCGCAGCCAGGGATGCCCCTCGGGCTCGATTCCGCTCTGTTCGTAAAGCTCGCATTCGAAATAATTCATGGAGGGGAAATCGACGGAGAGCGTCGGATACGAGGGCTTTTTGCCGGGTGGAAAAACGGTGTTCGTCAGGCACAGCCCGCCGGCCTGATCAGATGCCAGCGCCGTCCAAACGCGCTGGGAGTCTCCCTGTTCCTCCTGGCGGAACATCGCGACAGGCCGCGCGCCGCCGGCCAGCAGTTCGCGCATCGCCGCAACCCAGTCGTTGACGCCGAAGCTCGGTTCGTCGAGAAAATGGATCAGTTCCAGGGGTTGAATCGCGCGCCACTTCATAAGGTCGTTCCGAGGGTGGCCATGATCGCGCGCAGGGCGTCGAAGAGCGCCGCCGGGCGGAAAAGCATCAGCGGAATCGACACCGAGGCCGCGTAGAGGCCCAGTGCGTGGGAAAGATTGAAGCGCTCGCCCGTCGCGACAACGGAATGCGGCGGCGCGCCCGGTGTTTGCAGCATGCGCAACACGGAGCGGCTCATGCCGATGAAAATGACCATGAGCAGCGAGAGAAACAGGGCGAGCAGCAGCCATTTGTCGCGGTGGATCATGCCCTTCAAAATGAACAGCTCGCTGAAAAACATCCCGAAAGGCGGCGCGCCGAGGATATAGAAAAACGCCAATGCCCACACAAAGCCGCTCCACGGCAGGCGAAGCATCAGGCCGGTGATCGACTTGACCTCGCGCGAACCATAGTTCTGGTGGATGTTGCCCGCCATGAAAAAGAGGCCGGCTTTTCCAAATGAATTGAACAGCAGATGCAGCAGCGCGCCGAGCAACGCCACGCCGCCGACGCCGATGCCGAGGGCGATGATGCCGAGATGCTCGACGCTCGAATAGGCCAGCAGCCTTTTATAGTTCCGGTTGCGCCACATATAAATCGCGGCGACGGCGAGGGAAAACAGCCCCGCGAATATCAGGAGCCTTCGCGCAAACGGCCCGACCGTCGTCGGCGCGACAACCTGATAGAACCGCAGCAGGGCGAGCATGGCGGTGCTGCGCATCGACCCGGCCATGAGGGCCGCGACCGGCGCGGGGGAGTTCGAGGTCGCATCAATGTCGCCCGGATGCATGGGCGCCAGCCCGATCTTCGCGCTCAATCCGACGAGGGCGAAAATGAAGGAGGCCTTGAGCCAGAGCGGGTTGAGCCGCGGCGCCGCTTCCGTCATGCGGCCGACGAGAAATCCGGTGTAATCGACGACGCCCCGCGCGGAGAGGCTGAGAAACAGGATGCCGACGAACAGAAAAACCAGCCCGAGCGAGACGAGGAAAAGATATTTCCAGACCGCTTCGAGCGATTCCTTCGTGCGATAGAAATACATGAGCGGCACGAGGCTGAACGTCGTCAGTTCCATGACGACCCACAGGAGGGCGTATTGCTGGACGACGAGCACGAGCGTGTTCGCAAGCAGGTAGAAATTGAGCGCCGGGTAAAACAAGCGCCTGGAGCTGTCATATTCCGGCCCCTTCATCCGCTCGAGGAATCCCGGCGAGTAGAGCACCACGAGCACGAACGTGTGCGAGAGGATCGTGAGGAAGAACGCGCCGAGCGGATCGACCGCCAGCCACCAGCCCGCCGGGAACGGATTGGTCCTCGCGATCAGGCAGTAGAGCGACGCGGCCAGATGCGTGACGCCCGCAAGCAGGGTGAGCCAGTAATTGAGCCGAACCAGGCGATACCCCGCCGCCAGGGCGGTCGTGATCAGCGGCAGGATGAGGAGAATAAAAATCGTGATCATCGTCGAAACTTATTCCCGCAGCCCGGTCAGGTCGTCGCTTCCGCCTTCGGGGAAGTGCGTCTTGAGATGGTTCATCGCGATGCCCATGAGAAAGACGAGGACGAACAGGTCGAGAAAGCCGGCCAGTTCGATCATCCACGGCATCTCCGTCTCAACGCCGAGGGCGAGCAGGAACAGGCCGTTCTCGATGATGAGAAACCCGACGACGTGCGCGAGCAGCAGCCGGCGGCGCACAATCAAGAGTCCGCCCGCGGCCATGCCCGCGATGGCCGCGCCGAGGGGAACCACGTTCACCGGCACCGGCGTCAGCCGCGACAGGTAATGCGAGAGGACAAACGCCCCGACGACCGCGGCGGCCATCTGGACGAGGAAGCCCGGATGGTAGCGGCGCGTGTTGTCGCCGAGGCGCATGTCGAGATCGCGCATGATTTTGGTGATGTAGAGAGGGATCAAAAAGGTGCGGATCAGCAGCACGCCCGCCGCGACCGCGACGTGCGACCACGCGAAGTCGTGGAAAAACGCCAGCGTGTGGACGCCCGCGACCAGAAATCCCTGAAGCACCAGGATCAGCACGTAGGCCGAGAGCCGCGTGGTGACCGCAAGGTAAATGAGCGTGAGGCAAAACAGGATGGCGAGGGCGTTGATCATGGCTGCTTTTTGATAAGAGTTCTAGTGCGAGAAGGTGAAGATGAGGAGGTTCAGCACGCCGATCGCGGTGGCGAAGAGGAGGAACTGCGGCACGAGCACCAGGCGGAAGCGGGCCATGAGCGTTTCGATCAGGGCCAGCCCGGCGGCCAGCGCCAGGAGCGTCGCGCCAAAGACGAGGAGTCCGGGCATCGGGCCGAGAACGCCGAACGGATTCAATAGCAACGCCGCCAGCATGAAGTAAAGCAGCAGCTTGAGCGACGCGGCGTATTGGTAGAGCATCAGGTCGAAGCCCGACGCGTCCAAAATCATGACCTCGTGGATCATCGTCAGTTCGAGGTGCGTGTTCGGGTCGTCTACCGGCATCCGCGAGCATTCGGCCATCATCAGGAAAAAAAGCGAGAGCAGCCCGACCGAGATGAACACGACAAACATGGGGTTGCCCCACGTGATCCCGGCGAGGATCGTCTCGAACGAGTATTGCCGCGTGACGAGCGCGAGGCTGCCGATGGTGAAAAAGAAAATCGGCTCGGCAAAAACCGCGAACCGCGCCTCGCGGCTCGCGCCCATCCCCTCGAAGCTGCTGGCCGCGTCGAGCGCGGCGAGGATTTGGAAAAAGCGCCCAAGCGCGAGCAGGTAGGCGAACAGGATGATGTCGCCGGAAAACGAAAGCGCCGCCGGGTGTCCGAGCGGCAGGAGCAGCGCGGCGAACGCGACCGTGCACCAGACGATCACCGGCGCGAGGCGGGAGATGAATCCGGCGCTCGTGCTGTAAACGGTTTCCTTGTGCGCGAGCCGCCACAGTTCGTAGTAGGGTTGCAACAGGGTCGCGCCGAAGCGCCCCGAGAGGCGCGCCTTGAGCTTGTTGACGACGCCGGTGAGCAGCGGCGCGCCCAGGAGAAAAAGGGCGCACGCCAGCCATGAGAAAGGGTCGGTGCTTACCATAGGAGCGCGCAGAGCAGGTAAAAAAGAATCGCACTGAAAAAGTAGATGACGTAGTGGCGGATGTTGCCGCTGTGAATCCACCGGAACGCGCCGAGCACCCGGCCGATGGCGCCATTGAGCGCGAGCCAGCCGTTTTCCATCCGGTCATGGCAATGCGAGCTGAAACCGCTCCTGGCGGGCACGATGCCGCCGAGGGGCTTCCAATGCACGGCGAGATCGAGCACCGGGCGGCCGAGTTTCACCAGTTCCTCGGCGAAGCCGGATGCCGTGTATTGCATTCGGGGCGTCACCGCCGCGTGGCCGCAGCCCCAGGTCTCGCGGAGGCGCACGCCGGTCCGGCCTTGCAGCAGGAATTTCACGGCGTAAACCGCGGCCGCCAAAGCCAGGAACAGCGCGAACACCGTCTGCAATTGGCCGAGCGGCGCGGACCAATCGGGGGGCGCTTGCGCCGCGCTCGCGAGTTCGCCGAGCGCGGGCGCGATGAGGCGCAATCCGGTTTGCGGAAAAATGCCGATCACCGCGCACAGCCCCGCCAGTCCGACAAGGGCGGCGGAGGACCAGCCATTTTCGCTTTGCCGGCGGGGAGCGGCGCCGGAGCGGTTCACCCCGAGGAAGACGATGCCGTAGAGTTTCGTGAAACAGGCCACCGCCAGTCCGCCCATGAAGGCCAGCCCGACCGCCGAAACCAGCATCACCAGGGGCGCGTAGTCGCGCATCACCAGCGGCGCGGAATCATGCAGCAGGTTGCCGGCGCGAAAGAAGCTTTTGTAGATGATGAACTCGCTCACGAAGCCGTTGAACGGCGGCAAGCCGCAAATCGAGATCGCGCCGATGAGGAACGTCACGGCGGTCAGCGGAATGACGCGGGCGAACCCGCCCATTTTCTCGATGTCCCCCGTGTGCGCGTGCCGGGAGACGTCGCCCGCGCCGAAGAAGAGCAGCCCCTTGAAAATCGCGTGGTTGAGCGTGTGGAGCAGCGCGCCGGCAAAGCCGAGCACGACCAGCTCGGGCAGCGCGTAGCACCGGCCCAGCCAGGCGACCGACAGCCCCAGCCCGATGATGCCGATATTTTCCACCGAGTGATAGGCGAGCAGCCGTTTGATGTCGTGCTGCGCCAGCGCGTACCAGACGCCGAGCACCGCCGAGACGAGCGACACGGCGAGCAATCCCCAGCCGTAGGCGGCGTCGAGCGCGGGCAGGATCATCATCAGCCGCGCGATGCCGTAGATGCCCGCCTTGATGTTGATGGCCGAGAGCAGGCCCGACACGTGCGTCGGCGCGGCGGAATGGGCGTTCGGCAGCCAGGCGTGGAACGGCATGAAGCCGGCCTTGATCCCGAAACCGGCGAAGCCCGTCAGCAGGACAACCGCGAGCGTCCGGGGATCGTTGGCCGTGGAGCGCGCGAAGTCGTCGAAGTTCCAACTGCCCGTCAACTCATGCAGCGTGAGAAAGCAGACGTAGAGCAGAAGCACGCTCGCGTGCGTCGCCACGAAATACCAGAAGCCGCCGCGCCGGACTTCCTCCTTGTCCTTGTCGAAGACGATTGAAAAGTAAGCGCCGACGGCCATGAGTTCCCACGCGATGAGAAAGACGATGGCGTTGTGGGAGACGGCCACAAGCTGCATCGCCACGATCAGCAGCGTGAAAAACCAGAGGTGCGCGCGCACGGAAAAGCCGCGCTCGATGTAATGGGGCAGGTAGCCCATCGCATAGAGGCTCGCCGCGAGCGACAGGAGCTGAAACGTGAACAGGAAGAAGAGCGACAGCCCGTCGAACGCGAACAACACCGGCCCGGCGCCGGGAACTTCAAACCGATAGTCCGCGCGCTGATAAACGAGCAGCGCGCTCAGCGAGAAGGCCAGCCCGCAAACGAGCGCGGCCGCGTTAAGCAGGTTGGCCGCGACGTTGAGCCTGCGGCTGTCGCGCACGAACGCGGGCAGAACGAGATTCAGCCCGTGCAACAGCAGCCCGATGACAAAAAACGCGACCATTTTCAGGAGGGTGTCTCGAAAGCGGGCGCAGGTCACGCCGAAAGGATTTTTTCCCTGCAAATGTTTGGAGCTTGCTTGGAAGAGATTGTTGGTCTCTTGCCTTGTGTTTTGGGCATAGCGGGTTCAGATTCGGAGCGATTGGCATACTGACATTCCATACACATGAACCAGCGGATTTATGAGCGGCTTTTGGCTATAGCCCAAGCTCAGGGTTGCTCCACATATGGCCAGATTAGCCCCTTGGATGGTCTCGATATGGGAAACCCGGCAGACCGAAACGCGATGTCGAGACTTCTTGAGGAGATCGCAAGGCATGAGCAAGCCGCAGAATTAGACGGCTTGATCCATTAAAACACCATGCTCCGCATCGTGCTAAGCTTCATGGCCGTAGTGCTAGCGCCAGTCCTATCGTTCTTCACCGCGTATGTTGTGATGGGGCACGACTCTTCCCAGGCTGACACAGTTGGGGATATCCGCCTTCAGGGCTTTCCCATCTGGTTCCAAGAATCCGCACCGGGTTACGGTATCGGCGACGGATGGCATCCCGAGAGGTTTTGGTCGAACACAGCGATTTGGGCCGTAGTGCTAGTGGCAATCGTCTTGATCAGCACCCGACTTTTAACGCGCAAGGTCGGGAGCCAGAGCAGCCCGTAAACGCGTCAGGATGGCCTATACGGGGCGATCAGGGCTAGTGTCTAATTGCATAAGTTAGAGATAGTATTACGCAACTGGCTGCCTTTGACTTCCCGTTTGCGCCAGCGAAACGGTTTGGGCTGCTGGTTGTGTTTGGCGACGAAGGCGAGGATTTTGTCGCGCAGGCTTTCCTTGGTCGGGAAGCTGGCACCGCGCAGGGCCTGGCGCGTCAGCAAACCGAAAAAGACTTCCACCAAGTTGAGCCAACTGGCCGAAGTCGGGGTGAAGTGGAAGCTCACCCGGCCCTCGTAGCGCTCCAGCCAGTCGGCGTTCTTCTTGTGGGTGGAGTAGTTGTCGAGGATGACGTGGATTTGCCGGTCGGCGGAAACCTCCGCCAAAACCTCGTCCATGAACTGCCGGAAGTCCTCCCGCTTCTTGGTTTCGGTCGTCTTGGCGTGGACATGACCGCTGGCCACATCCAGGGCCGCAAAGAGGTTGACCGTATCGTTGCGCTTGTAGGTGCTTTTGATCCCATGCACAACTTTGCCATCGCTGGTTTTGACGTAACCGCAGGGCCGGGTCAGGGCCTGGATCGACGGTTTTTCATCCACGCTCAGCACCAGGGCGTTGAGCGGCGCGTTGAGATAAAGTCCGATGATGTCGGTGGCCTTCAGGGCGAACTGCGGGTCCGTGCTCACGCACCAACTGCGCTGCCGGGCCAGACAGATGCCTTCGGCGCGTAAAATCCGCCAGACCTTGTGCCGACTCACTCCCAAAGCTTCGGCCACCAGCGCACCATCCCAACAACCCCTCTCGGGCGGCGGCGGTTCTTCGAGCTTTTTAAGGATGCGGTCTTTAAGCCCGGCGTCGTACGTGGCGGGCTTGCCCGAGCGCGGGCGATCCCGCAACCCGCGCAAGCCTTCCCGCGCGAAGCGACCGCGCCATAACCCGACCCGAGCAGGCGTCCGTCCCATCAAGGCGGCAATTTCCTGGCTGGGCTTGCCTGCCAAAGCATAAAGAACGATCTGCGCCCGCTCCACCAGCCTTGCTTCTTCCCGGCGACTTCGACTCAGACGTTCCAGTTCTCTGCGATCTTCCGCAGAACACTCCACCACAGGGGCATGTCGGCTCATGCCAAGAGCTTACTTACTTATTGTCAGTTATGCAACTAAACACTAGTAAGCAGGTATTTTTGAATAACGAAAACTTATCTACAACTGATTTTCCTGATTCCTTGGTGAAGACTGTGGAGCAATCTGATATAGATGAAATTATTGATACAGCAGACTACATAACACATAAAAGCGATACTGATAATTAAGGAGGGAGGGAGAGAGCGGAAAAGGCTTTCGCATAAGCAATCCGTCATTCTGGGTGGGTTCATAAGTCAGAAACAACTTTCTTGAGTCTCTCAAGCAATTTTCCCAATTGTCCGGGAGCCTGTGTTTGTCCCACTGTGGCGGGCCTGCTGATTTCGATGAGACAATCGCGAAGGGATTCAATCGAGGCTCTCTTCTCGGCGATACCTATCAACTCATCGTAGATGGGCATGGCATCCTCAATGACGTGGCCGTGGATTTCCAGAAAGGTAAGCGCCACGAGAACGCCCAAACGTTTATTACCATCCAGAAAAGCCTGCGACTGTGCCAATACAAAAGCATAAGCAGCTGCTATCTCATGAACACCACACCCGGTATAATTATACCGGTTCCATGGATTGTGTACGGCTGAATCCAATCCTCCCGGGTCACGGAGCCCCGGGGCGCCCCCACCATATTCCAAAGCAACATCGTGAAATGCGATGACCTCTTCTGTGCTGAAGAATCTCAGCTCTGTCGGCCCCTCGCTCACCCGATTTTATTTTTGAGCGAGTTTTTCAAGGAGGGCCGAGTGCTTCCCTGCAACTTTGCGGGCCAGACAAATAACCTTGTGGCTATCGGATCGGGCATCGTCCGGGCCCATGACATTAGTCTTGCGCTCGGCTTCAGTAGCCGCGGAAGCGCGGCTGAGGCCTTGAGTGGCGACGCGACCTCGTGCAAGTGTGTTCATGTTCGTATTCGGTCTTGATATCCTTGTCTTTTCTTCTTCACAAACTAACTCTGTAGCGTGGTTACGTCAAAGCGGAAATTTTTCGCGTTCCCAAGCGCGCACGCGTGATACAACTTGGGAACGAGGAAACTTACGCCGCCACAACTTCGACGCGCGGAGAAAACCCGAGCCGGTGGAGAAGTTCTTCGCAATCCTCCCACGCCAGGCCAAATGCGCGCACGTCGGCCACGCCCAGGCGGGCGATGACGGACGAAATAGTCCCGGCATCGCGGTCGGCGAGGTCGCCATCCATCAAGACGTTCTCCGACCAGTCCACCAATTGCCCGAGCGTCATCTCGTGATGGAGATACGCGGCGATTTTGTCGGCGACAGTTTTCTTCGTGATGGTCATAATTGCATCCTACGCCTTCTTATGGCGCAGGGCCATCCTGAAAGGATGGCAATCAATCAGCCCAGGGTTGGCGCGGCAGCGCCTACCCTGGGTATCTTCGCCGAGCGGCTCAACCCTTTCAGGCACTACTGTCCGGTTAAAAGCCTTCGAGTGACAACTGGTTGGGATCGAGGGCGGGAAAATGTGCGTCATAGTCTTTGGTAAGCAGTTGATGGAGAGGCTCCTTCTCGAAAACATTTCCACTCAAAATCTGGTGAATGGCGTGGAGGCTCAACGTGGTTTTTGTTTGCTTTTTGGCGATGGCCATCAAAACGTAAACGCTCACCGCGATCCAGATTTGGGTTTTGACGGCGTTCATCGAATTGCCCCAAAAGCGCCGCAAATGGAGATGACCCTTGATCCATTTAAAGAAGAGTTCGATTTGCCAGCGGCTCTTATAGAGATCGGCGATGGTCTTGGCAGGCAACGAAAAGTTATTGGTTAAAAAGACCAACCGGCGTTTGTGTTCGACATCGTAAAAGACGATCCGCCGCAATTTATCCGGATAATCCCGGACGGAATTTTCGCTGGCCAACGAGATGATTTGATCGCAGCGCAAACCCTTGGCGGTGTCAACGGCAAGAGAGTGAAGACGGTGGAAACGCAGATCGGTTTTGGCGCGGATGACAAAGAACGCGCCCGCTTGGGTGATGCGATAAAGCCGCGCATAGTGGACGTAGCCGCGATCCAAAATATAGAACGCGCCGGGTTCAAAAATCAAATCGTCCAGCCCGTTGACATCATGGCGCGTGGCTCTGGTAATCGAGATGAACGTGGGGATGGAGCCGCGCAAATCCAGCAACGTATTCATCTTCACGGCGGCGGTGGTGGGACAAAAACGAGCCCACGGAAAAAGGCCCAGGCTGACATCGATGATGGTGGCGTCGAAGGCGTAGGCGGTGACGTTGCCCAGTTCCACGCCGAAGCTTTCCCCGACGTAAAGTCGGCGCGCGTGCCGGATCAAAACGGCCGCAACATCGGCGTAGATGCGCCAGTCGCGTTGCTCGTTGGCCTCGGCCAGGGTACTACGGCAAACCCGCCCGCGCAGGCCGAGATGATAGAGATGTTCGGGCCGCGAACGCAGACCGAGCTCGAGATCGCGCAGGCTCTCGCGAAAGGTCAGTTGCCCGAAGGCGAGGCAAATAAATTGATCCCAGCAGGAGAATGCGCGGATGCGGTAATCCCCATCGTAGCGGGCCACGATCCGACGAAAAACATTATGGTGAAGTGGACGCAGGAGTTGATTGAAAATGAGCTTGCCGGTGTGCATCCGGCAAGCTTATCGCTTCCGGAAATTGAAATCGTGCACACCCCTTTTACCTCTCAAAACCTCGATCTTAACCGGACAGTAGTGCCTGAAAGGGTTGCGATTACACGCCTTGCGACCGGGTAAGGGGACATCTTTTCGCTCCAGATACACTCTCAGGACGCCTTCGCGTGCTTGTCGCTGGGCGCGGCGCGTAAAATCCATTCGAGAATCGTGTCCGGCTTCGCATGGTTCCGAAGCAGGTCGACGAACGCCGCCTGCCGGAACAGGAACGCCAGCCTCGCAAGCAGGTCGAGGTGCTGCTTCGGGGAGAGGCTCAGCAGCAGAAACAAGGTGTGCACCGGCTTGTGGTCGAGCGCGGCCATGTCGATGGGCTTGCTCATGAAGAAAACGCCAAGCGCCGGCCGCTTCATATTGACGACCACCGGCACGCGGAGGTGGGGAATCGCCACGCCCTCGCCGACCGCCGTGGTCATGAGCTTTTCGCGGCTGACCAGCAGGTCGTAAATCAATTCCTTGTCGGCCTCGGGCGGAAGGACGAAGACATCCAGCGCCGCCCGCAGCACCTCGGCGAATGTGGCGCCCGGCACGTCGTAGTAAAATCGGTGCGCCGCGAAAAGTTCGGTGATGGGCGGCAAACCGGCCAATTCCATCTCGCCGATGCCGAGGTTGAGCGGATGATCGCGCTGCAAGGCCCATTCGAGGATGGCCTGCCGGTTGAAGCGCAGGCGGCCCTGCACATCGAGATGGGGCAGCTTGCCCGCATGGGCCCAGTCGCGCACTTCTTTTTCCGCCATGCCCAGAAGGCCGGCGACTTCGTTCGAGTTCAGTTCCATAAGATTTAGCGTGAGCCCTCCGCCGGCCCGGGCCGGAGCTTGCCCAGGTAACCGAGCAATCCGTGGAGAAAGGTGAGGGGATGCGGCGGGCAGCCGGGGATATAGAGATCGACCGGGTGCTTTTCGATGAAGTCGCGCGCCAGGCAATCGGAGCCTTGAAAAATTCCGCCGCTGATGGCGCAGGCGCCAAAAAGGATCACGAGTTTGGGCTTCGGCACGGCTTCATAAGCCGCCTCGAGCGCGTGCGCCATCGCGCGCGTGGTCGTGCCCGAAATGACGACGCCGTCGGCATGGCGCGGCGAGGCCACGAACTCGATGCCGAAACGGCCCATGTCGAAATTCACGTTGCCGAGCGCGTTCAGCTCCAGTTCGCAGCCGTTGCAGCCGCCGGCGGAGACGGACCGCAGCTTGAGCGAGCGCCCGAACACACGCGCAATCTCGCGCGAGCAGGCTTCCGGCGCGATGGGACGGTCGTCGCGCAGCAGCAGGCCCTCGCGCGACGTGGCGGCCATCTTATAGCTGTTCGTGTAAGTGATCGCGCCTTTCGGACACGCCTCGACGCAGACCGGGCAAAAAACGCACGCGCCCAGGTCGATCGTCAGCGGGTCGGCCGAGATCGCGTTCGTCGGGCAGGCCTCGACACACACCGCGCAACCCTCGGGACAGCGCGCCGGATCGAGCTTCGGCTTGCCGCGAAACCGCGCAGGCGTCGTGGCCGCCGCGATGTCGGGGATGACCGGCTGCCCTTCCGCGATGCGTACGGCTAGTGCCCTAGGGAGCTGAAAGCTCATGGTTGTCAGCCAGTGTAAGCCCGCGGCGGAAGACGGAAAGCCGAATTGTCGGTCGCGCGCCCGACCTTGGTCACGGTTTGACCTTGAGTCCTGTTTGCTGAGCGAAGGCGGTCTGTTGCCGGTCGAAGGTTAAAAACATCTCTATGCCCAGGACATGGGCGCTGGCGACGTGAAGCAGGTCGACGCAGCGAATGGCATGTTTCTCCGCATGGCGGGCGCTCAGCCCCTCGGCCGCGTTGAGCAGCTTGACGGTATCGAGGGTCTTTTCAATGAGGAGGCCCTGGTTGAGATCGTTTTCGATCAGGGAAAACGCTCTTGCCACCGCGCCGGACGTTGCGTCGCGCCGGGCCACCATATTGCGAAGGGCATTGCGCAGCTCGACGCGATTGAAAGGGGTGAAGGCCAATGGCGTTTGCGCCCGGCCCAGAAAACCGCTGGCCGCGTCCGTCTTGGAATCCGGGAGGTAGAGCGACGCCAAAAAACTGCTGTCGGCGTAAAACATCACCGCTCGCTTTCGCGCTGCTTGAGAATGGAAGCGACCGGATGCAGAATCCGTTTGCCGTGGACGGCCCGCAACCGTTGGGAAAGATCCGGCCACCGGACCACGCGAGGCCTGCTCGGTTCAGCCGGAACCAAGGTCCCGATGAGCTTGCCCCGGCGCGTGATGGCTACCTCCTCGCCCTGTTCGAGGCGTTTGAGAATGGTGGGGAATTCATAACGCAAATTGCGTACGGTGGCGGTGGTCATGGCTTTTGTGATGCCAATGTATCACATGGGGCGGCGAGGTCAACCTCCGGCAACTATTCGCCATTTCGCGGAAAAGATTCTATTCTGGCTTTGCTTATGCCTCATCCACCCCGGCTGATTGTCTTTTCCGGCGCCGGCCTGTCGGCGGAAAGCGGCCTGCCGACCTTCCGCGGAGCCAACGGCCTGTGGGAAGGCATCCCGATCCGGACGGTTTGCCACATCGAGACGTGGCGGGACAATTTCGAAGCGGTCCACGACTTTTACGACGCCCGCCGGGCGGCCTGCGCCAGGGCGGAGCCCAATCAGGCCCATCGCGCCATTGCCGGGTGGCGGAAGGCGTGGCCGGGGCGGACACGCATCCTGACCCAGAACATCGACCGGCTGCTCGAGTGCGCGGGCTGCGCGGAGGTGGTCCATCTTCACGGCGACATCCGCATCCTGTGGTGCGTCGAGTGCGGGCATGAATGGGAAATCGGAAACGAGCGCTACGACCGCACGGGCTGCCCGTCCTGCGCGAGGTTGCGCGGCGTGAAACCCGGCGTGGTTTTTTTCGGCGAGCAGGCCCCGCGCTATAACGATCTTTACGAGATCGCGGCCGGTCTGCGCGCCGAGGATACGGTAGTCGTGATCGGCACCTCGGGCACGGTCCTGCCGGCGGATCGTCTCTTCGCCCATTCCGGGGCCTATTCGATCCTGGTCAACCTCGAGCCGGGCGGACAAATGGATGAAGAGGCCTTCAGCGAGAGACGCTACGGCCCCGCCACTCAACAGCTTCCCGCGCTCGCGGAGACGCTAAGAAGCCGCATGGACGCCAACGGGCTCGGGCAGGCTTGAGGTCAGAATGCGGACCACGTCCGCCGCCGTGTAGGAAAGCGAGCCGGGCGTGAGGAAGTGTTTGAGTTCGGCGAGGGAATCTCCCGCCGTGACCAACGGCGGCTCGACGTTGCCGGATCGATCCGTCTGTCCCAGGCCGACGGTCGCAAACAATCCGTTGCAGATGCATTTGCGGCCTTCGGTGTCTTCCGCCTTCCCGCCTTTTCGGACGTAATCGTTGACGGCTTCGCTGGCGCAGCGATAACCGACCGTGCCGTCCGGCTTGAGATAAGCCTCCCGCAAAAGCCCGATGTCGCAGACGCGTTTGCGCATTTGATCAACGTCGGGGGATGAGGCGCTCCCTTCCACGCTGACGATCTTGAATGGAAAGCCGGTTGGCGATGCCAGCGGGTCGGTGACAACGTCGATTTTGCCGTCGCGCACCAGGCGCAGCACCTCTTGTTTCAACTCGGGGTCCACTCCCGACTCTTCACAAAAGGCGAAGGGGGTCCCGACTTGAATGCCGGTCGCGCCCGTTTCCAGGGCCTCCTCGAACTTTTCACGGCACCAGTACGAGCCTGCCAGCCAAAAGGGATATCCGAGCTGCCGAAACCGCTCCAAATCGGGCAAATCACGGGGGCCGTAAATGGGTTCGCCCCGCTCGTTGAGCTGCATCTGGCCGCGAGGAGGAGCATTATGGCCGCCCGCGCTGCTGCCTTCGACGACGAAGCCGGTGATTTTTCCATGGGCCTTTTTCGACAGGCTGAGGGCCAGGGTGGCCGAGGAAACGATGGGCAGGAAATGAGGTCTTTTCAAGACCGGCGGCGCCCCCTGCCAGAATTCCCGCGGATCAAACGAAATGGTATGCGGCTCTCCCTCGACCGCTCCGGCCACATCCACTTTCAGGCTGGCCGGTTCACCGGCGGCCAGCGCGTCCAAGACCGCCGGGATGTGGTTCGGTATGCCCGCGCCCATCAGCACATAGTCGACCTCCGCCAGCATCGCCCCGTATAAGGCGGCCAAAGTCGGAAATTGAATCTTCTCCATCAGGTTCACCCCCACGATTCCAGGGTGATTTTCCCGCGCCAAAAAGATCTCGACGAAGTTCGCCGCCACCAGCAGATCCTGGTGCTCCTTGGGCATATCCAACCGGCCCATGGGCGTCGTGCGGAAACCCTCGTTTTCGGGCGTTCCCTCGGGCAGGTAATACCGGGCGATCAGGGGGTCAACGAGACCGGGTTTCGGAAAGCGAGCCAGCGCCCGGAGCATGTGCCCGCCCGGATCGCCCTGTTGCAATCGCCGGGCCAAAACGACATCCAGGCACGTTCCCGAAACGACCCCGAGGTGGCCCAGGCGCGAGACAGCTCCCGCCAGCCGCCAATTGGAAACACCGATGCCCATGCCACCTTGGATCAAACGCGGAAGCGAATCAGAATTCATTAGTATTACTTATATGGCAAGTTGGCGTTTGCGACAAGCAAAAAAGCCCCGACCTTGGTCCAGATAGTAGCCATATTAATCTTCCGATAAGGAAGACTTGTGATGATGGCAGCGAAGCGCCCAGAGGGACTCCAGCACGGCGCGAACATCCTCACTGAATTGGCCGAAGCCGCCGCGGTGAAGCAGGACGAACATCTGGCCGTAATCCCAGCGTCTCACCTTCGTGAAATCATTACTTTAACAAAAACTGTTTGACTGCGGTCAACCGCAAGTTTGGAATTCGCTTGAATTCATTTTCATTCAACGTCGCGACGGCGTAACCATGGACGAGAGCCGTTGCCGCGATTATCAAATCGTGATCTCCAATTCTTTGTCCTGTCTTTTCCAGATTGGCCCAAATCCTGGCATGAACGAGAGCTTCGCTCCTGGAGAACTCCAGGACCGGGACGAGTGCTTCAATCTCATGGACAAATTTTAGCCTTTTGGGCAGAGCTGCATTTGTGGCTCGGTGACAGCCGTGCCAAAGTTCTGACAAGGTGATGGAAGAAATATAGAAAGATTCGTTGGGGAGGCTTTGAAAATATTCGGTCAAAGCCAGTTTTTTCCGCTCTGCTGAAATCAGAACGGAAGTATCCAGGATTAATCCCATGGCGAAACGTAAGGCTTAAAAAAGCGGCGGCCTTCTTCGATATCACGGGCGAAGTCTTCGGCTTCCTTGGGAGTGAGAAATGATCCCGGTTTCCACCGTTTGGCCAATTCCGCTCCGGTGATTGGCGGAGGCTCCACCGGAACGAGGCGGGCCACGGGACGGCCATTTTTGGTGAGAACCGCGGATTCGCCTCGGTAGCGGACACGATTGACCAAGTCAGAGAAGCCGCGTGCTGCTTCCGTTACGCTGAGGGTTTGCTCTTTCACGCCAATAGCATAAAATCAGATTCTCCGATTATCAAGAATGAACAAGAGAAACGACAACGTTCGCAAAGGGCGAAATAGGTAATGTTCGACGCCCGGACGTCGACACGTGCCGCATGTAAAATACCGCCGCGCCCGAAGCGCCACGCCCCCGCCTTCGTACGCAGGCAGGAGCGTGCGCGATTGGACTTACGCTTCCGCCAGCCAGTCTCCCAGGCGGAGGTAGGCGCGTATTTTCCGGCGTTCGTACCGGCTTTGTTGCACCTTGGTGACACGCTGATCCGCGAGGCGGAACGCGTTCTTGTGTGTTCGAACGAAGTCGACCATCATGTCGGCTGTTTTCATCAGGACGTATTTCCTTTCTGGTTATTTGTTCGAGCCTTGTGTGAGCCTAAAGGATGCCAACTTCGCGACAGAAGCTGATCCTTCCGCTGTCCTCCCAACTCAAGGACAGCGTTTTTCCCACCGAAGTAACCCATTTTGGGCAGGTTGCGGCTTGAAGCGTGCTTGATCCACGCCATAGTCATCACACCACAAATATATGGCACTTCACACGCTTTTCAACTCGCTTCGTTCCACGACCACCCAGTCTGGTCAAAAAGTTACATACTATTCTCTCCCCGCCTTGGAGGAAGCCGGCGTGGGCCCGGTCTCCAAACTGCCGGTGAGCATCCGCATCGTCCTCGAGGCGGTCCTGCGCAACTTCGACGGAAGACGAGTCAGTGAAAATGACATTCGCACGCTGGCCAACTGGAACGCGAAGGCGCCCGTCTCCGACGAAATTCCCTTCGTCGTCGCGCGCATCGTCCTCCAGGATTTCACCGGCGTGCCGCTCCTGGTCGATCTCGCCGCGATGCGCCACGCCGTCGAGAAGCTGAATAAAAATCCGAAGCTGATCGAGCCGCTTGTGCCGGTCGATCTCGTCGTGGACCATTCCGTGCAGGTCGACGTCGCGGGGACGGCCGACGCGATGATTCGCAATCTCGAATTCGAGTTCGCCCGCAACCGCGAGCGCTACGAATTTCTCAAGTGGGGCCAGCAGGCGTTCGAGACCTTCAAGGTCGTGCCGCCCGGCATCGGCATCGTCCACCAGGTCAATCTCGAATACCTGGCCAAGGGCGTCCTGTCCGCCACCATCGACGGCGAGACGGTCTATTATCCCGACACGCTCGTCGGCACCGATTCCCACACCACCATGATCAACGGCCTCGGCATCGTCGGCTGGGGCGTGGGCGGCATCGAGGCCGAGGCGGGCATGCTCGGCCAGCCGGTCTATTTCCTCACGCCGGAAGTCGTCGGCGTCCACATGACGGGCGCGCTGCGCGAAGGCGTCACCGCGACCGACCTCGCGCTCCACGTCACCGAGATGCTCCGCAAGCAGAAGGTCGTCGGCAAGTTCGTCGAATTCTACGGACCCGGCGCGGCGTCGCTGCCGCTGCCCGACCGCGCGACCATCGCGAACATGGCCCCCGAGTATGGCGCGACGATGGGCTACTTCCCGGTCGATGCCGAATCGGTCAATTATCTCAGGGCGACCGGACGCACGAAGGAGCAGGTCGAGGCGTTCGAGACCTACTTCAAGGCGCAAAAACTGTTCGGCATTCCGACCAAGGCGGACGGCATCATCTACAGCTCGGATCTCGAACTGAACCTCGGCGATGTCCGGCCGAGCGTGGCCGGGCCGAAGCGTCCGCAGGACCGCATCGCGCTG
This sequence comes from uncultured Verrucomicrobiae bacterium, assembly GCA_963702985.1. Classification (GTDB taxonomy): domain Bacteria; phylum Verrucomicrobiota; class Verrucomicrobiia; order Methylacidiphilales; family UBA1321; genus JABDGH01. The sequence goes on along the minus strand of OY969777.1, from coordinate 908,198 downwards.
CCCGAGTTGAAGGCGAAGTTCCTTGCCGCGCTCGACAAGGCCGTGACCGAAAACGGCTTTGGCAAGAAGGGCGCGGAGGGCGCGCACGCCGTTGTGACGCTCAACGGCATTCGTCCCGCGACCGATGTCGACATCAAGCATGGCAGCGTGCTCATCGCGGCGATCACGAGCTGCACGAACACCAGCAATCCCTCCGTCATGCTCGCGGCGGGACTGCTCGCCAAGAAGGCGGTCGAGCGCGGCCTCACCGTCAATCGCGCGGTGAAGACTTCGCTCGCGCCCGGCTCGCGCGTCGTCACCGATTACCTTGACAAGACCGGCCTCCAGCCTTACCTCGACAAGCTCGGCTTCCAGATCGTCGGCTACGGCTGCACGACCTGCATCGGCAACTCGGGCCCGCTCAACCCGATCATCGACGAGGCGATCACCAAGAGCGATCTCGTCGCGGCCAGCGTCCTTTCCGGCAACCGCAATTTCGAGGCGCGCGTGCATCCGAGCATCAAGGCCAACTTCCTCATGTCGCCGCCGCTTGTCGTCGCCTTCGCGCTGGCGGGCAGGGTCGACATCGACCTCGACACCGAGCCGCTCGGCACGGGCACGGACGGCAAGCCCGTTTTCCTCAGGGAAATCTGGCCCACGCTCCAGGAAATCAAGACCGAGATGGAAGGCGCGCTCAAACCGGAAATCTTCCGCAAGCTCTACAGCGATTTCGCCGAGCAGAATCCGGCCTGGAACAACATCCACGGCTCGACCGGCGAAACCTATTCGTGGAACGAATCGAGCACCTACATCCAGGAGCCTCCCTTCTTCGAAGATTTCTCGATGGAGGCGGGCCACATCACCGAGATCGTCGGCGCGCGTCCGCTCGGCATCTTCGGCGATTCGGTCACGACCGACCACATCTCGCCCGCCGGCAGCTTCAAGAAGAACTCGCCCGCCGGCGCCTACCTGCTCGAACACGGCGTGCCGCAGGAGGAGTTCAACAGCTACGGCGCGCGCCGAGGCAACGACCGGGTCATGACCCGCGGCACGTTCGCCAATGTCCGCATCAAGAATCTCATGGTGCCGGGCGTCGAGGGCGGCGTGACCAAATACCAGCCCTCGGGCGGGCAGATGAGCATTTACGACGCCGCGATGAAATACCAGAAGGCGGGCACGCCGCTGGTCATTATCGCGGGGCAGGAGTACGGCACCGGCAGCTCGCGCGACTGGGCGGCCAAGGGCACGCGGCTTCTCGGCGTCAAGGCGGTTATCGCGCAAAGCTTCGAGCGCATCCACCGCAGCAATCTCGTCGGCATGGGCGTGCTGCCGCTCTGCTTCGCCGAGGGCGTGAACGCGGCGAGCCTCAAGCTCGACGGCACCGAGGTCTATTCGCTGCGCGGCCTCAACGACGACATCAAACCGCGCCAGACCGTGAACCTCGAAATTAAGCGCGCCGACGGCAAGGTCGAACTCGTGCCGCTCGTCGTGCGCATCGACACGCCCATCGAGGTCGATTACTACCAGCACGGCGGGATTCTCCCCTTCGTCCTGCGGCAGATCGTGAGGAAGGCGGCGTAAGAATTTTGACGGAATTACGAAATTAACGGAATTTCCAAATGGACGGAAATGGGTAGCCGTCGCACTCCGTGCGACGGTGCTGCAAATGTAGCGGCGGTTTATTACCAATTCTCAATTGATTTTGGTATAAACAATCCGTCATCCTGAGCTTGTCGAAGGATCAGTTCCGCCTCGGTAAAACGCAACCGAACTGATCCTTCGACAAGGATGACCGAATGGTAAAGACTAAATTTCATTGAGAAATGGCATATGACCGTCGCTGAATTAAAGTGCGACCGTCACAGACCGCCGCTACATTGAAAATATGCCCTTCACCCCGCGTTTCGTTTTTGTGACCGCGTCGAGCCTTGAGGAAGCGCGGAGTCTCGCGCGGGGCATTTTGGAAGCGCATCTCGCGGCCTGCGTGAATATCGTTCCGGTTGTGGAATCACATTACCGGTGGAAGGGCGAGGTGGAAACATCGACGGAAGTTATGCTGGTCATCAAGAGTTCCGCCGAACAATTCGAGGCGCTGGCCGGGATGGTCCGGCGCCTCCATTCCTACGAATGCCCCGAAATCGTGGCGGTGGCGCCGGAGGAAATCTCGCCCGGCTACCGGGCGTGGTGGGAGAAAGAGTCTTCATGAGGCGCGAAATTCACTTCAATCCGAAGCGCTGTTGGCCTTCTGCCGAGGGGCTAGAGCATATTAAAATATCATGCGCACAACGATCGGGTAGCCCCGACAACTTGTTGTCGGGGTGCCTCGACCGAAACCTCGGTCGAGGCACAAGAAGCAGCCTCTGACTTGCGCACCTTGTCGGCTGCTTCTTGTCGCCTTCGGCGACCCGGACAACGAGTTGTCCGGGCTACCTTATGCTGTGCAAAATAATTTAAAATGCCCTAGACCGTTTTCCATTTAAATAGACGCACGCCAGCGCGGGTGGTCCGGGCTGCTTGTTGCCCGGATTCGCTCGAACCCTTTCGAGCGAACAGGAGGTCGGCCGTTGATGAGCGAGGCTGCCGGCGACCTCCTGTGTGCGTGGAATGTCTCCACGCGCACCCGGACAACAAGTTGTCCGGGCCACCCAAATGCATCAACTTAACTGGAAAACGCTCTAAATCGAAAATGCTTTATTCTTTTGGGTCAAGGGTCGGGACGGAGTCTGACCCTCCAAGGCTGGGATTCTGTCATCCATACCCGGATGAAGAATGGAGCAAACCCTTCCCCCTGCGTGTCTCCGTGCGAAACCTCTACTGCTTTCCTTCTTATACCATTTCTCAATGGAATTTATTCTTTACCCTTCCGTCATCCCGAGCTTGTCGAGGGATCAGTTCCGCCTCGGTAAAACCCCTCCGAACTGATCCTTCGACAAGCTCAGGATGACCGATTGTTTAGACCAAAATCAATTTGGAATTGGTATTATGCATTTTTTTTCAGAGGAGACCAAAAGATTTTAAGCATTTTAGGCCGCGCAGGTTTTGCAAGGCTAACGCCCCGGCCGAATTCATGGTATGATCTCGGCATGAAAGTCGGCTTCATCTCCATTTTTCCCGCGTTCCACCTGAAACCTCCAAGCGAATCCCATACGCCTGATTCGGCTGATTCGCTTATTTTTTTCGCCTCAGGTCGCGAATCCGGCGACTTCCTGATCGTCGTGACAGGCTTCTGAAGTGGCGCGGTGGTGTGGCTATTCCCCAACAGAACCCTCCAGCACCTTTTCCGTTTGACCCTGCATGGCGCAAGCCTTACGGTCATTTCCCCCTATGGCAGAAGAACTCAGTTACGTGATTATCAACCCCTACACGATTTACAAATCGCGTACGGGCGGTGTCCTGGCCCGGTTGCTGACGCGGACCTCGCTCGATCTGGTGGGCGCGCAAATGTTTGCCCCCAGCCAGGCGCTCATCGACGAGTATGCCCGGAACATCGTCACGGAAGCCGACCCGCAGGACCGGAAGATCCAGGAGCTGATCCGCGATTATGTGAAGGAAAACCTCGCGCCGGACCCCGTCACCGGCCTGCGCGAGCGGGTCATGATGCTGCTTTTCCGCGGGGAAAACGCGGTGCGCCGCATTCGCGAAACGGTCGGCACCTTCAAGGAAAATTTTCTCGGCGGCGAATCGATCCGCGACACCTATGGCGACATCGTTTTCAACCGCGACGGCACGGTCCGTTATTTCGAGCCGGCCGTGCTTGCTTCGCCGAATCTCCAGGAGGCGCGCACCAAGCTGAAAATCTGGGCCAAGTACAGCGATTCCGACGGCGGGCTGCTGGAGAAGGCCGCGCCCACGGTGGGCGACCCGCGCCACGAGCGCACGCTGGTCATCATCAAGCCCGATAATTTCAAGTTCCCGAGCGGACGGCCCGGCAACATCCTCGATATTTTTTCCCGCACGGGCCTGGCCATCACCGGCATCAAGGTGCACCGGATGACGGTCGCCCAGGCCGAGGAATTTTACGGTCCGGTGCGCGACGTGCTCAAGGAAAAGCTGGCCGGCCCCATCGGCGAACGGGCGAAGGACATTCTCACGTCCGCCCTGAACATCCCCGTGACGGCGGAGATGCAGCAGCAGATCGGCAAATTGCTCGGGCCGCTGGCTGGCGAGCAGCAGTTCAACAATATCGTCAAATTCATGACCGGCCACACGCCCGCAGAAACCAAAGGCGAGGCGCGGACCGAACCGGGCACGGAAAAATGCATCATCCTCATTTACGAGGGCATCGACGCCGTGCGCAAAATCCGCGAGGTCCTCGGCCCGACCGATCCGGCCAAGGCGCCTCCGGGATCGATCCGCCGCGAGTTTGGTTCGACCATCATGGTCAACGCCGCGCACGCCTCGGATTCAACGGAAAATGCCCGGCGGGAAATGGACATCGTGCAAGATTCGCGAGAACAACTTCAAATCCCTGATCGAAAGTTTTTATCAAGATTAACGCGCAGAAGGCTGGCTTGTGCCCGCCCGTCATGCTTTGATCTCCGTTCCCCATTCATCCCTGATCAATCAACAGACCCTTTATGGAACCCTCAACACGCGTCCAAGAACTCACCCCGTCCCTCACTCTTTCCATCGACAGCAAGGCCAAGGCCATGAAGGCCGAAGGCCAGGATGTCATCGGCTTCGGCGCCGGCGAACCCGACTTCGACACGCCCGAGCACATCAAGGCCGCGGCGATGGGATCGCTCGACGCCGGGTTCACGAAGTACACGCCCTCCTCCGGCATTCCGGAGTTGCGCGCCGCCATCAGCGAAAAGCTCAAGGCCGACAACGATCTCGATTACAAGCCGTCGCAGATCATCGTGACGTGCGGCGCGAAGCATGCCTGTTTCAACGCCATGCTCGCCACGCTCGATCCCGGCGACGAAGTCATCATCCCGGCCCCCTACTGGCTGAGCTATCCGGAAATGGCCAAGCTCGTCGGCGCGGAACCGGTCTTTGTTCCCGACCACGGCCGCGAATAATTACAAGATCACGCCGGAGCAATTCCGCGACGCGATGACGCCGAAGACCAAGATGATCGTCATCAATACGCCGGGCAACCCGACCGGCTCCGTCTATACGGAAAACGAACTGGCCGGCCTGGCCGACGTCGCGCTCGACGAGGACATCCTGATTCTTTCCGACGAAATTTACGAAAAGCTCGTTTACGACGGTGCGAAGCACGTCAGCATCGCGACGCTGAGCAAGGACGTCTACAACCTGACCCTCACCGTCAACGGCTTCAGCAAGCCCTACGCGATGACCGGTTGGCGCCTCGGCTACGTGGCCGCGCCCGAAGGCGTGGCCAAGGCCATCGATTCCCTCCAAAGCCACTCGACCTCGAACGCGACTTCCTTTGCGCAGAAAGGCGCGCTGGCCGCCTACAAGGGGCCGCAGGAATGCGTCGCGCAGATGGTGGCCGAATACACGAAGCGCCGGGATCTGGTTTGCAGGCTGCTCGACGGAATTCCCCAGCTCAAGTACGTCAAGCCGCTGGGCGCCTTCTACGTCCTGGTCGACATTTCCGCCACGGGCATGAACTCGACCCAGTTCGCCGAGCGCCTGCTCGACAAGCAAAAAGTCGCCGTCGTGCCCGGCGTCGCCTTCGGCGACGACAAGACGGTCCGCATCTCCTACGCGACGAGCGCGGAGAACATCACCAACGGCCTCAAGCGCATCGCGACCTTCGTCGGGGCGTAACCGACATGGCTGAAATCATTTTTGGAGCGCTTCTCGGATTTCTCGCTTACTTCATCGTTCGCGCGATCCTGACCGGCATTTACACGGTGGACCAGAACGAGCGGGCGGTCGTCACCACGTTTGGCCGCGCCGAGCGCCTGGGCGGCACCACGCTGGAGGACCCCATCTCCGAGACGCTGACCGACGTGGAGAAGCAGCGCTACGCCTACCCCCAACTGCGCGTGATCGGCGCCGGCGGCCCCTATTTCAAACTCCCCTGGCAGCGCGTCTACAAAGTCACCGTGGCCACGCAGACGCTCAACATCGCCTTCGATCCGGAGAGCACGGCCGCCAACAACAACAACCAGGTCCTGGAAGCCGTGACGAAGGACCAGTTGAACACGGGCCTGACGGGGCAACTGCGCTACACGATCGCGGAGCGCAATCTCTACGCGACGCTCTTCGCGGTGAAAAATCCGATCGCGCATGTGATGGGTTATTTCGTTTCGATCCTGCGCGAGCGGATCGCGAATTTCGACGCGCCGCCCATGGCCGTGGTGACCGAATCGGCCGTGCCGGGCGGCAGCGCGGTCGAGCCCGCGGTCGTCCAGGGCATCTCGATCAACGACCTGCGCAAGAACCTCCGCGAACTCAACGAGCAGATGGACAAGGAGTGCGCCTCGTCCGCCGCGCGGTACGGGATTCGCCTGGACGCGGCGCTCATCACCAGCATCGATCCGCCGCCCGAAGTCGAGTCGGCCCTGGCCGCGATCAACACGGCGCACAACCAGGTTTCGTCGGACATCAGCGTGGCGCAGGCCTCGGCGGACCAGCGCATCGTGCAATCGAAGCGCGCGGTGCAGATCGAGACGCTCAACGCGCAGGCGGAGGTCGAGCCGTTGAATTGGCTGGCGGCGCAGCTCTCCGACCTGCGCAAGAACGGCCCCGAGGCGCTGCCCCTTTACTTGCGCAACATCCGGCTGGCCCTTTACGCGAAGGCCTCCCACATCATCATGGAGATGAAAAAATAATATGGACTTCATGGTCAGCGTCGGAACCCTGATGATCACGTCGCTTGTGGTTTTTGTCGGCTGCTTCATCCTCGTGCCGACGATCCTGGGCTTTTGCCGCTTTCTCGGTTTCTACGTCGTGGTCGAGGAGCGGCAGTGCCTGGTGTACGTGCTTTTCGGCAAGGTAAGATTGGTGTTGGACGAGCCGGGACTCCACTTTCCCATCGGCACGGCCCTGAGCTGGCGGGCCTTGTTCGTGAATTTTTTCGGCGACGTGCGGGTGGTCGATTTGCGCCTCGACCAGGAATATCTGCGCAGCCAGCCGGTCAATTCGGAAGAAGGCGCGCCGATGGGCATCGGGGTCTGGTACGAGATGTGGATCAGCGATCCGGTGGCGTATCTTTTCAAAAACGCCGATCCCCGCGGTTCGTTGCGGGCCAATGTCAGCAACGCCACGGTGCGAAATTTGAGCAACCTGAAATTATCGAACATGCTCGAAGACCGCCATTCGATGAGCACCCTGGTGCGCGACGAGGTGAGCGACAAATCGAAGGAGTGGGGTTATTCGCTCGGCACGGTTTATGTGCGGAAAGTCCATTTTCGCGACGCGAGCATGATCCAGCAGATCGAGGAAAAAGTGGTGAACCGACTCCGGCAGGTGACTTCGGCGATCCGGCAGGACGGCACCAACCAGGTCAACCTGATCACCAGCACGGCGCAGCGGCAGGCGGCGGTCGAGTTCGCCAAGGCCGCGGCGATGCGCCCGTTCATCGTCGGGAGCGCGCTCAACACCATTGCCCAGGACCAGGAGGTGGCCGAGATCATGTTCGAGATTCTGGAAAACCAGCGGATGCTCGAGGGCGGCGCGAACGTGACGCTGATTCCACCTGATTTGCGCGGCGACGGGCTTACCCAATTTCTCACCGCCGGTCAGGCGGTTCAAAGCGGCCCAAGCCCCACGGCGTTGCAACAACTCGCCACCCAATTTCTCGGCGGCGGTGGAATTGCCGCCGGTGCGCCTCCGATCCCGCCGCCCATGCCGGGGCAGAGCTGATTATCAGCGATTGAGAATATCGTACGGTTTGGCGATGGGCGCCCGGACCGGGTTTATCTGGATCGACTTGCTGACGGGCATCGGAGCGTCCTCGTCATTGATCGGAACCGTTTTGACGGGAGCAGGAGCGGGCTTCGCGGTTTGAGTGGTCTTCGGGACGCCCGGGACGGTCGGGACGCTCAGGGCGGCGGCTTGCTCTTTGTGCAGTTGATCGGCATCCATCGCAAGCGGAAGCTCAAGGCTGTTGTTGCTGTCCTGATGCGCCCTGGCCTGCTCGATCGATTCACCGGGAAGAATGTCGAGGGTGAGATCCGGAATGTTCGTGTCCGTCGGCGGATTCTTTCCGGCGGAGACCATGCCCGGCGTTTCGATGTCCGAGATATCCCGGGATTGAGCCGCCTGCGGCGAGCGAGGCGTTTGAGGGAGGCTGCCGGAAATCGGCGAAGCCATCAAGAGAGGCAGGGAGGAGTAAAAATTGTGAAGGCCCGCGGCGTCCGGCGCGCTCAAGGGCGTGATCAGAGGTTTGAAGCCATGGCCAAGTGAAGGGGAACCCCTCTTCACCGCGGCGGAAGCATCGGGGCGCAACACGGACGAGTTCTGGCCGGAAGGAGCCACGCCCGTTCGGTTGGGGGGCGCACCCTCCTGGCTGTCCGAATCAAGAGCGGGCAAGCCCGCGAGCTTGGCCAGTTCCTTGTTCGAACTGAGTTGATAATAAAGATTCGTGCTTTGATCTTCCGGGGATTTGGCGGCACGAGCCTGCAGTTGCTGTTCGTAGTTGCGCAGGAGCCAATTCTTATCGAAGGCGGCCTTTTGCTCCTCTTTGCGGATTTCGTTGATCTGATCCTGGGTGAGCGGCTTGGGGTGAGGTTGTGTCACCGCCAAGGGAACGCCGTCAGGATCATATTGGGTATAAGGATTGACTTCCGGAACGTCGTCCGAGGGATCGGCGCTTGCGCGAATCGTGACAACGAAAAGCCCAAGCATCCCAATCGACACATAACGGGCTATTTTCATCGCTCTCCTACTATACGCTTATTGTGAAAAAGTTTCAACGTTGTCTTCAGGGGCGAAAAAAATGCGAAAAAAAAGCGCTTTTGAGAGGAGAAAAAAGCTTTTCCAAGCGGTTGCGACTCGCTAGCAACAAACCATGCCCACTAAAGCACCCAAGAAAACCACCAAACGTAAACCCAACGCAGCCTTTCTCAAACCCGTGACCCCGGATGACAAACTCGCGGCGGTTGTCGGCGCCAAGCCGCTTCCCCGCACCGAGATTGTTTCCAAGCTCTGGGTCTACATCAAAAAGAACGGTCTTCAGGACAAGAAGGTCAGAACGCAGATCAATGCGGATGACACCCTCAAGGCAATCTTCGATGGCAAGAAGTCAGTCACGATGTTCGAGATGAACAAATACGTCTCGGCCCATCTGAAGGCTTCCTAAGCCAGGTTTTGTTGCGGCGGAGGTTGCTTGCAACCGCCGCCGCAAGGTGGGGTCAATTTCATCGCCGCGCGCGACGTGGCGGGCGAAACAGATACGCTCTCACGAGCGGACTACAGCGCGGCCCGATGCGCCAGGGCGTGGTCGTATACGCCCTCGTAGTGCTGCGCCGAGGATTCCCAGGTGAAATCCTTGGCCATCCCTCGCTGCTGCATCGCCGCGTAATGATGCGGACGGTCGTACCAGGTGGAAACGGCCCACCCGATGGTGTAGAAGAGCGCGCGTCCCGAGATCTCCCAGAACTTGAATCCGGTGCCCGTGCCGGCGGCTTCGTTGTAGTTTTCCACGGTGTCGTCGAGGCCGCCCGTGGCGCGGACGACCGGCAGCGTGCCGTAGTGGGACGAGTACATCTGGTTCAGGCCGCACGGCTCATAAAGCGACGGCATGAGGAAGAAATCGCTGCCGGCTTCGATGAGGTGGGCGAGTTCCGGCAGGAAACCGACATGCGAGTTCGCGCTCCTCGGAAATGCCCCGTGCAGCCAGCGGAAAAAGTTTTCGGTGAACGGATCGCCCGTGCCGAGAACCACCACTTGGATGATCATGTCGCGCAAGGCCTGCGGCAGCGCGCCGCGGATGAGGTCGAAACCTTTTTGCGGCGCGAACCGCGAGACGATGCCGAAGATCGGGATTTTGGGGTCGACCGTCAGGCCGAAGCGTTCCTGGAGCGCCTTTTTGCAGACGGCCTTGCCCGCCATGGTGTCGCGGCTGTAGCGGGCCGGAAGGTATTTGTCGGTGGCGGGATTCCACAGCGTCGTGTCGACGCCGTTGACGATGCCGAAGACGTGCTCCGAGCGGTTGTTCAGGTAGGGAGCCAAGCCCATGCCGCCTATCGGACCGCGAATCTCGTTGGCATAAGTCGGCGAGACGGTGGTGACCGCGTCGGCGTATTGGATGCCGGCCTTGAGGAGATTGATCATCCCGAAATCCTCGAACCGGTCGGGGGCCATGTAGTCCCCGCCCAGCCCGTAGAAGGGAAGGACCGAGGGGCTGAATTTTCCCTGGTATCCGATGTTGTGAATGGTCAGCACGCTGGCCGTGTTGGAAAGCGGCGAGAGCACGCGGTCCCACGTCTTAAGAAAGACGGCGGCCATCGACGTCATCCAGTCATGCACGTGGGCGATGTGGGGGATCCACGCGGTGTCCTTGCAGACTTGCAGCGCCGCCTTGCTCAGGACGCCGAAGCGATAGCAGTCTTCCTGGTCGTCGTAGATGTACGGCCGGTCGAAATAACGGCCGTAGTCGATGAACCAGATGGGGACCTCGCCGTCGAGCATGGCTTCGAATATGCCCACCCAGATTTCCTCGCCGCGGCCGAAATGGACGCAGCACGAACGGGAAAAGGTGATGCCGTATTTCGCCCGGTCGATGCTCTGGTAGAGGGGCATGACAATGCGCGCGTCATGGCCGCGTTTCCGGAGGGCCTTGCTCAGCCCGGAGACCACGTCGCCCAAGCCGCCCGTATGCGCCATCGGCGTGCACTCGGCGGTGATGAACAAAATGCGCTTGTGGGCGGGCGTTGGGACGGCGGCGGTCGATGCCGGTTTCTTCGCCTTCGCGGCGGGCGTCAGCATGGCCTTACCGGCCTTGGCGGCCGATCGCGAGGCGAGCTCGATGCGGACGCGCGCCTTGGGCGAGACGGGGTGCGAGTCCTCCCTGGCGCCGGGAGGCGGGGAAGCTTGCGCCGCTTCGGCCGGCTTCCTCCTGGTCTTGGCGGACGGCTTTGTTTCAGCGGGCGTCGCGGCGGCGGGTTTGTCGGATACCTTGCTTTCCGAGGGCGGCGCCGCCGGATTGTTTTCGGCGGGGGGCGTGCTCGGAGATGAAATTTTATTGGACGGCTTATTTCCAGGTGAAGGCTTTGCCATGGGCGAACCATAGGCGGTTTATGCCGACGGGTAAAGCCCCTGAATCAGCGCCTGAATTGCAACCGACGAAATATTAGCGCGCATAGGTTCTATTGTGCGCGAAGCCAAGATGTGACATTTTGTTGCGGATGCTTTCCCCCGATGATTTTACGTATGCGCTGGAAAACACGCGCGTCCTGCTCGCGCCGACGAAACGGCTCGACACCTTCGGCACGTCGCTTTTCAACTATTTCCTGGTGACCGAGGAAATGGACGCGGTGAATCTTTCCCGCGTGCGCGAGGGGCACATTCACGCCGAGCGGCCGCAGATCATCACGCCGCAAAATGTGGCGGGGCTCTTCCTGGAAGGTTTCGGCGACCAGGGCCGGCGCTTTGCCGAGCAGATCAGCGCGCAGGCGGGACGGTTCGCGTTTTTGAAGTACGGATTTCGCGTGAGCAAATCGGACGTCCGTTCCTACTCCGTCCATGAGTCGCTCGAAAATGTGGCCGGCAAACTCAAGGCCGAATTGCAACTCAAGAACGAGCCTCTGACCGCGCTGCTGACGGGCGTGGACGACGGCTGGGAGGTGTGCCTGCTCAAGTTCATGGTCGACATGATCTCGGCCTCCGCCCCCGGCAACATGGGGGACTTCCGCGAGCGGGGGATGTTGTAATAGCAGAGGGAAGCACGACCAGATTTCCAAATTTAACCAAATTACCAAATTTTTGGAAGGCAGGGTAAGGGTCAGGAAATGAAAGGGCTTTGGTTCATTTTGGCGGTAGTTTTCGTGCTATTTATCGTGAGCGTGGTTCGCATGTCTCAATGGACTTATTATCCAACGATCAATGACCACTCGGTAATACCCGAGCAAAAAGCAAAACCACATTAGGACACTACCTAAGGCCGAAATCTTCATCCCGGGTAGCTGCTCCAATTTGGTAATCTGGATTAATTTGGAAATTTGGTTTTGGTTCCCCTCAATTAACCGGGGCTTCGACGGCCCAAAAATGTTCATGGCTTGCGGGGCAAAGAAGCTCTAAAACCAATGATCCGACCATGAGCGCGCCGTCACTTCTCTTCCCGCCGAGGCTCGCCCCCGGCGACACCATCGGCATCGCCGCCCCGGCCAGTCCTCCCGAAAAACCGGAACTGATCGACGAGGTGCTCGGCCGGTTCGCCGCGCTGGGATTCAAGGTCAAGCCGGGGAAATATCTGCGCGAGCGCGACGGCTACCTGGCGGGCGGCGACGAGGAGCGCGCGGAGGACATCAACGCGCTCTTCGCCGATCCCGATGTGAGGGGGATCTTCGCCCTGCGCGGCGGGTACGGTTCGTGCCGGATTTTGCCGCTGCTCGATTACGCCTCGATTCGCGCGAACCCGAAACCGTTCGTCGGTTACAGCGACGTCACGGCCATGCAACTGGCGATCCTGGTCAAAACGGGGCTGGTGACCTTCCACGGGTCGAACGCATCGAGCGCGTTTCAGCCGGCAAACGCGGGGACGTTCCAGCGGATGCTCATGATTTCTGATGGTAGCCGCTCAGAGGTAGCCGCAGCTGACCCTAGCGGCGGTGCTTTTCTCAGTAGTAGCCGCCGCACGCTGGGCGGCGGATCGGAAACTTTATTTTCGCGGAATGACACGAACGGTGCGTCATTGAAAACCATCGTGCCCGGCCGCGCCACCGGCCAGCTCCTCGGCGGTAACATGACCTGCCTGCTGCGGCTCCTCGGCACGCCCTATGCGCCCGACTTCCGCGATGTGATTCTCTTTCTGGAGGACACCGGCGAAAAGGCTTATCGCGTCGACGGGATGTTCACCCACCTGCGACTGGCCGGGATTCTTCCGCAACTCGGCGGCCTGGTTCTCGGCCAGTTCGACCATGCGGACGCCGAAGAGCAGGTTCGCATCACCGCGTGTCTGCAACGCGAAGCTCGGCGCATTGGCGTCCCTTGCGTGTCCGGCGCGCCCATCGGCCATTTCCCCGGCCAGATCATCGTGCCGCAAGGCGCGCAAGCCGAGCTCGATGCGGGGGAGGGGAAGTTGCTTCTGGTGTAGCGGCAATCTATGACCGTCGCTGATTAGAATCTGTCATCCTCGTCATACAAGGATGACCGAATTGTTAAGCGGCAACCGCCGGACTCAAAATCGCATCGCGCATCCCGTGAATGAGTTTCTTGTCGGCGGGCGCCAGCGTGACGAGGACGCCACCGAGCGAAACGCGGTCTGCTATGACAAAGTAGTAGGGGCAGACGCGGGCGCGCCCGGTGAGCGTGACGATCTCGTCGTTCTCCGCGAGGTAATCCTGTTTCGCGAGCGAGCCCTTGACGAACCGTTGCAGCACGCGCGGATGCTCGGAAAATTCCGCAAGCCCGGTGCGGACCCGCTCGGCCCATTCCTCGGCGGGCATGTCGGAGCCGACGTAGACGCCGCGCGCTCCCCAGGCATGCGGCGAGAAGCCCGAAATTTTCAGGACGAGTTCGCGCTGCTTCTGGCTGAACCGTTCCATTTCCTCCCACGACTGGATGCCGAGTTCGGGAATGACCGCGTGGGGCGGGAGCGGCGCCGGGTCGAGCACCCACGAGTAGGGGATGAGCCGCTGGAGCAGCTTTTGCCCCTTCTCGCCGACCTCCTGCCGCCAGAATTCCTGGAGCGGGCGCGACCAGAAAAGCGCGAGCCACAGTTTTTCCTCGAGGTAGGGTTTGAGCGGTGGGGTGAGCGGCTGGCCCGGCTGCCAGGCTTGCGCGAATTTGGCGAGCTTCGGATAATCGAACGCCTCGAAGAAGCGATAGGCCGGCTTGCCGCTCGGCGTGTAGTCCTCGACCGAGCGCACGCGCTTCACGCCGCGGTCCGAGCCAAGGAGCCATTCCATTTCGGGCCGGTAGGCGGCGCTTTCCTCGGAGATGAGGACCTCGCCGCCGTTGAGGATGCTTTCAAATCCGCCGCGCATGCCGCCCGCGCCGCCGAGCACGTTTTCGCCGAGCGCGGCGTAGGTCTCGTTCAACCACGCGGTGAGGCCGATGCCGCCCGGCACGGAATCGAGTTCGCTCAGCGCGAAGGCATCCTCGGTGAGAATCAGGTCGGGCCGGATCACGGCGGGCACCTGGCCCTTGACCTTGTCGTGGCGCGAGAGGGCGATAAGTTCCGGGGGCTTGCCCGCGTCGAGCAGCGGCGCGACCCAGGGATGCGCTTTGCCGGCAGAGCTCTGGCGATAGAGCAGATTGCAGGCGGTGTTGAAGTGGTGCAGTACGATGCCGAGCTTTTCCAGCAATTCGGCGTGCGCCGGACCGAGCGCGAAAGCCCGCGGTGCGATGCGCCACGTCTTCTCCGCGAAGAGTCCCCCGGCGGGCACATGATCGCGGACATAATGGGCGCGTTCGAGGGGTGTCATTGAGAGGCTAACGTGGCATAAATCGGGAGGAGTGCAAAAGAGGATTCTCCTTTGGCGATGAGGGTTGTTGGGGTAACGGGGCCGCAGAATTCTTTTAGATACGTGCCAACCGAAACGATGCAGAGCCATCCCAAGGGATGGCAGAACCGTAGCCGGTGGTAAGACCGCGAAGCGGTCGCCACCACCGGAAGGCATTCCCGAAAAACCGACCCCGGCGGGGGTCGCGGAGTTCTGGCACCCCTTGCCGGGGTGCGGTCGCCTGAGAACCTTTTCCGGTGGTGTCGCGCACTTCGTGCGCTCAACCACCGGCTACGGTTCTGGCAAGCCTCCGGCTTGGGTAAGCAGGTCTCCTTGCGTCTATCTAAATCGAATATGCTTTACCCCATCCCCAACTTTTTCTTCCCCTCTTCGGAAATCTTGTCCGGCGACCAGGGCGGGTCCCAGACGACCTGCACGTCGGCATCGGCCACGCCGCCGAGTTGGGAAATTTTCTGCTGGGCTTCGCGGGCGATGACAGGCCCCATGCCGCAGCCGGCGGCGGTCAGGGTCATTTGCACGGCGACCTTCGCGCCTTGCGCCGTTTGCTCGATCCGGAGGTCGTAGACCAATCCGAGATCGACAATGTTGACGGGGATTTCGGGATCGTAGCAGGTTTTGAGGACCTCCCACACCCGCTCTTCGCTGACGGCCCCGGCCGGTTGTCCCGGCGCGCCTTCCGCCGGTTTTTCCTTCCCGAGGGCGTCGGCATACTCGGCATCGATCCGGTACAGACCGGCTTCGCTGGGCACGACGACGGTAAAAGAACCGCCCAATGCCTGGGTAATGATGACCGGCGTCCCCTTGGGAAGGATGAGCGCTTCGCCTTGGGGAATGCGGGTCGCGGTAATTTCGCGCTTGAGGACGATCGCCGATTCGCTCATGCCTTAGTTCTCCGGGCCGCCTTCGGTCGTGATGCCGGGCACGAGCGAACTGCCCAATTTGCCCTGGGCCAGGAATTGCTCGACGAGCAGCAAGCCGCCTTCGCCCGCCCGTTCCACGGTCTTGAGCAGGTCGTTCATCGAGGAGACCTCCTCGAGCTGCTCCTTGATGAACCAGTGCAGAAATGTGCTGGAGAGGTGATCGTTTTCCTTGAGCGCGAGATCGTAAATGCCGTTGATCGCCTGGGTCACCTTGACCTCCTGATCGAGCGAAAGCTTGACCGCATCCTTGGCGAATTTGAAATCGGCAACCGGCGCCTCGATCGCCGGAATGACAACCTGGGCCCCGGTATCGAGAACAAACTTCATGAAGCGATAGGCGTGGCCCCGTTCCTCGGTCGACTGTTTGTAGAAGTGCTTGGAGAGATTCGGCAGGGACTGAAAATCAAAGTGAGCGCCGATGGCGTCGTATTGCAGGGATGCGGCGAATTCAATTCCGATCTGACCGTTGATGGCCTCGATGAGCCTTGGGGAAACAAGCATGGAACGAATATGCCCGAATCTCGATCCTTGTAAACCGGCCTTTTTGACAGAGGCAGGGCAGATTCTAGTTCGGATATTTGGGGCACGCGAGGCCGCACTTTTCGCGCGACTTTCCCGCGCAACGCCGCTTTATAGGACCAAGCCATGACTCGCATTTCCACGATAAACCTTTGTCGCGCGCCCATGCCTGCGACTCCATTTTTCCTTTTTGTTGCACTCAACGGGTTGACGCGCCAGCCGTATCGGTCCCTTCTTTTTTTGATCAGTCTCCTCGCCGCGCCTCTCGGCGGCGTCGCGGCGGCGGATGTCCCCGTGTCGAAGACGGTGGTTGTGTCCTGCCCGACGGCCAACGCGGCGGAGTTCGAGAAGCTGGCGGCGCTGGCCAAGGAACTTGGCGCGACCGACCTCGACGTTTCCGACCTGCCCAAGGACCGCTGGCAATGGTTCGATCCCGCCGATCCCTACCCGAACTGGAGCATGGTGGAGACCAGCATCCTCAAGGTCATGGTACCGCCGGAGCTTCAACCCGCCGTGCCGGTGGACGTCGCGCGGCGCAGCCAAAAGCTGCTCGCCACGCGGGGCGAGATTCTCCGCAAATACGGCATGAAGGCCTTTTACCACGGCTGCGAACCGATGTGGTTGCCGGAGGCCATTTACGAAAAGCATCCCACGTGGCGTGGGTGCACCTGCCAGGCGCCGGAACGCTCCCGGCACAATTACTATGCTCCGAACGTCGATGACCCGGAGGTGCTGGCCCTCTACCGCAAAGCCACGGCTGATCTCTGCCACCTCGCGCCCGTGGAGGAATTCGATTTTCTCGCCGGCGACTCCGGCTCCGGCTTTTCCTGGGATCCGGCACTCTACACCGGCGCCAACGGCCCGGAGAACGTCAAGGACCGCCCCTTGATCGATCGCGTCAACGGATTCATGAAGGCCGTGCGCGACGGCGCCAAAGACGCGGGTGTCGATGCCTCCATCGTAATCAACAAATACCATCTGCTGGCGCCAGGGCGCCCGGAGAAGGTCGTCAGCGCGGGGGACAGCAGCTATTTTTGGTCCTCGAAAGTCTACCCGGTGGTTGGCATCCCCGATCCCGTTCAGTTTGCCGCGGAGCTGGAAAAAGTCTTCGCCAAGCCGGATGCCGAGTGGAGGTTTGGCCTGCCCTCGCTGGACTTCACGACCTCGATTGACCTGATCCGCCTCTACCGCCAGTCCCCGGTGAAAGGTCCCCTGCAACGGGCGCAGGCCCTCAACACCGTGGCCGCGCACATGGCCGGCGAGGCGGGCGCGTCCAATCTCGTCGAAGCGTGGCAGGAGATTCACGATTCCATCCTCCTGCTGGAGCAGATTGACAACGGCGGCCCGGTTCTTCTGCTCGGCACCGTGAATCAACGCTGGCTGGTGCGTCCGCTGGTGCCCTATCCGCTGGAATTGTCCGCCGCCGAAAAGGATTACTACCGCCGCTTCCAATTCCAGGGCAACACCGAGGAAAACGCCGCCAACCTGATGAATCTCCAAGGCCTCTATGCGATCAGCGGGGACGCCGGAACCGCGCTCGCGCACGACCTGTTTCAGCATGTGATCGCGCATCTGAAGAGCGCGCACGAGCAACTGCAAACTCTGCTCACCGCGACGGATAAAGACGACATCAAGGCGCTCGACCTGCGGGTGCAGGCGCTTATCCTCGTCACGAGAAACGCCGACATCACGGCCCGTTATCAGGCCTGCCTCGACCGCTTCCGGCCCGAGTGGAGTTCGCGCCCCGACAAGCACGGCTACCCGATCGCGCAGGACGGCAAAAACATCGTTGCCGAGGATGAAGCCAACACCCGCGTCCTCATCAGCCTGCTAAAATCGACGACTGTTCCCCTCATTGCTGTCGCGCCAACTCGGGCGGAGGAAGACGTCTTCCAGTTTGGCCCCGAATTCGTCGACCAGTTGGAAAAGAAAATCGAGATCGAGCAGGCCCATCTCCCGGACCATTACCGGCTTTAGCGCGGGCGAATGCTTCTGGATGGTTGCCGTTCCCGCCTTCTCATTTCCAGTTCTCCGCGTGCGCCTCTTATTTCATGCGTCGCGTCTCACGGAAGCTGATCCCTCGACAAGCTCGGGATGACGGGGCAGTGTAAATCAGTTGGATATGCCCGCCAAACCCGCCTTTGATCCGAACCCGCCCGACCCGCGCATTGAGATGACGCTGCGGCCCGCGCTGCTCGACCAGTTCGTCGGCCAATTGCGGATCAAGGAGAGGCTTGACGTGCTCATCGGCGCGGCCAAGCAGCGCGACGACTCGCTCGAACATCTCCTCTTCTGCGGACCGCCCGGCCTCGGCAAAACCTCGCTGGCCCACATCGTCGCCAGGGCGATGGACGCCAACATCACCACCACCTCCGGCCCTGTGATTGAAAAGGCGGGCGACCTCGCCGGACTCCTCACCACGCTGCAAAAGGGCGACGTCCTCTTCATCGACGAAATCCACCGCCTGAACAAAAACATCGAGGAGTATCTCTACCCCGCGATGGAGGATTTCCGGCTCGACATCATCATCGACCAGGGCCCCAACGCGCGCAGCGTCCGACTCAACCTGCCGCGCTTCACCCTCATCGGCGCGACCACCCGCGCGGGCATGATTTCCTCGCCGCTGCGGTCCCGGTTCGGCCTCGTCAACCGGCTCGATTATTATCCCGCCGAGGATTTGCAACAGGTCGTCCTCCGCTCGGCGCGGCTGCTCGAACTCGAGATCGATCCCGCCGCCGCGTTCGAGATCGCCCGCCGTTCGCGCGGCACGCCCCGCATCGCGAACAACCTGCTGCGCTGGGTGCGCGATTACGTCCTCGTCCGCTCCACACCGCCGGTCACCGTCGCCGCCGCCGACGCCGCGCTGACCATGCTCGAGATCGACGCGGACGGCCTCGACGAAATGGACAAGCGCCTGCTCGAAGCGCTCATCCACAAATTCGACGGCGGCCCGGTTGGCCTCAATTCGCTCGCGGTCTCGGTCGGCGAGGAAGCCGGCACGCTCGAGGAAGTCCACGAGCCGTATCTCATCATGGAAGGCTTTCTCAAGCGCACGCCGCAGGGCCGCGTCGCCGCCAAACGCGCCTACGAAAAGCTTGGGCTCAAGCCCACGGGCTCGCAGCAGGAGCTATTTTGACGACTACTTCCGCCGCGCTTGCTTGAGGGCCTGGTCCATCTCGCGCTTGGCCACGGCTTTCTTGAGGTCCTCGCGTTTGTCCCGGACGTTCTTGCCGATGCCGACGCCGAGGAGAACTTTGAGCCGGCGCCCTTTCCAGTACATTTTCAACGCGACCAGCGTGCGGCCCTTGACGGCGACGATCCCGAACAGCTTGCGGATTTCCTGCCGATGGAGGAGGAGGCGCCGGACGGCCTTCGGTTCATGATTGAACCGGTTGGCCTGCTTGTAAGGCTGGATGTCGAAATTATAGAGCCAGACTTCGTTCTTCTCAATGCGCGCGAAGGCGTCGGTGAGGTTTCCCTGGCCGGCCCGCAACGACTTGACTTCCGTGCCGCGCAGGACGATGCCGGCCTCGTAAGTCTCGAGGATTTGGTAGTCGCGCTGAGCCTTGCGGTTGGTGATCAGATCATCGCCCATTTTTATCTCGCACTTTCCCTGGAGGGTCAGCCTCCGGCCTGACCCTTGCATCAGGAGCAACACTTACCATGAAATGCCGCCAAACCTTAGGCCGTTGCTTTTCACGGAGCAAGCCTCTCGATGATCCAGCCCTCCCCGTCCTTCCGGTAACGAAGCCGGTCGTGCAGCCGGTTGGTCCGGCCCTGCCAGAATTCAATCCGTTCCGGCGCCAGGCGGTAGCCGCCCCATGTCGCCGGCGGCGGAACGTCATCGGGAAAGCGGGCGTCCGCCTCGGTCAAACGCGCTTCAAGGGCCGCCCGATTCGGAATCACCTCGCTTTGGTTGGACGCCCACGCGCCGAGCCGGTTGCCGCGCGGACGCGTCTGGAAATAAGCCTCCACGGCGGAGCGCGG
This sequence comes from uncultured Verrucomicrobiae bacterium, assembly GCA_963702985.1. Taxonomy (GTDB): domain Bacteria; phylum Verrucomicrobiota; class Verrucomicrobiia; order Methylacidiphilales; family UBA1321; genus JABDGH01. The sequence goes on along the minus strand of OY969777.1, from coordinate 888,247 downwards.
CGTTTGGGAAACGCTGCCTTCGATGCGAACCTGGCGTTCCAGTTCGATCCAGCCAAAGGTCAGCGCCGCGCGAGGGTTGGCCTCCAGATCGCGCCCCTTCTCGCTGCTATAGTTCGTGAAAAAGACAAAGCCCTCCGCTGTAAATCCCTTCAGCAGCACGAAGCGGGCGTGCGGCTGCCCCTCCGGGGAAACCGTAGACAGAACCATCGCATTCGGCTCGGCAATCGCATGGCAATCGAGCGCCTCCTGAAACCAGAGCGCGAACTGTTGGAACGGGTCCGGGGCAACGTCCGCCTCGTCGAGCGCGCGCTGCATATACTCGCGCCGCAACGCGGCGACATCGGAAGCGGGAGGTAAACCTATGGACATGGGTAATGCTTGAATCCTACCGGATTCCACCTAATCCACAATCCGGCAAAAAACGGCGATTTCTTCACAAAATGAAAGTTATTGGAATCAAACTGACTTTGATGCACATTAGAACGAAATGATTGTGACCTTGGCTCCTCGCTCCAAACAGGAGATCGATAACGAAATCAAATTGCTTCGGAAGAATGCCGAGAAAATTTTTAAAACCAAGGCTTCAGGTCGAAAATTTCTGATCAAACACGGCTTTATCACCAAAGCGGGCAAGCTGACAAATAAATATGGCGGTTAGCGGATGAAGGTCTCTTCATTTGTCCTTGGCTACCATGGTTGCGATCGATCTTTGGCGGAGAAGATAGTGCTGGGCCAGCAACATTTGGACATAAGCAGGAATACCTACGATTGGCTGGGCGCAGGTACCTATTTTTGGGAAAACGACCCCAAACGAGCATTGGAATGGGCGCGACTTATGAAGAACCAGCCGCAACATTCCAAACACGTTATCAAGGAGCCTGTGGCTCTCGGTGCCATCATACGGCTGGGAAATTGCCTGGACCTTACGGACGCCGGAAGTCTTGCATTAGTCCGCGAAGCATACGACCAGTTTGCCGATCACCTGAAGGACCACAATACTCCACTGCCAAAGAATGCAAAGGCCTACCCGGATGATGAGGATTTGGCTAAGCGATACCTTGACTGCGCCGTTATCAACTTTCTATTCATGATGAGAGCCATGATCGATCTGCCGTTATTCCAGACTGTTCGTGGGGTTTTCACGGAGGGTAAGTCGCTGTTTCCAGGTTCAAAGATTATGGACAAAACGCATATTCAAATTTGTGTTCGCAGTCCCAGAACGAGTGTCATGGGATACTTTGTTCCTCGTTTTTGATGATTATTTTATACGTTTCCCGATGGAGTTTCGAATTGGGCGAAGGTTTTTCTAAAATCCTCATTGCACCCGCCGACGCTTGCGCGAAACTAACCGGATGTCCGTCGAGTATGTCCTGAAGAAAACCTCTGCGCCGGCCGAAGCGCGGATCGATTACCGCGCCGAGCTGAACGACGAGCAGTACGCGGCCGTGACGGCCAAGCCGGGTCCGATCCTGGTCATCGCGGGCGCGGGCAGCGGCAAGACGCGGACGCTGACCTACCGGGTCGCCTACCTCATCGAGAACGGCGTCGAGCCGGAGAACATCCTGCTGCTGACGTTCACCAACAAGGCCTCGCGCGAGATGCTCGAGCGCGTCGGCAACTTGCTGCCGCGGGACATCTCGCGCATCTGGGGCGGGACGTTTCATTCCGTGGCCAACCGGCTCCTGCGCCGGCACGCGAACGAAATCGGGTTCAGCGGCGATTTCACCATTCTCGACCGCGACGATGCCGCCGATCTTGCCATCGCGGCCTTGAAGGCGACCGGCCTCGACACGAAGGACAAGACGCTGCCGAAGGGCGCCGTTCTCCTCGATATTTTCGGGCTCGCGGCCAGCACCGAGAAGTCGATCGCAAGCGTAGTGGCGGAGAATTACCCCTACTTCAGCGAGATCGTCGGCAGCCTCGAAGCGATCCATCGCATTTACCGCGACCGCAAGAAAATCGACAACGTGATGGATTACGACGACCTGCTCGTCTACGCGCTGAAGCTGCTGCGCGACCATGAGGACATCCGCAAGTTTTACCAGGAGCAGTTTCAGCACGTCCTCGTCGACGAGTACCAGGACACCAACAAAATCCAGGCCGATTTCATCGATACCATCGCGGCCTATCATCACCAGGTCATGGCGGTCGGCGACGACGCGCAGAGCATCTACTCGTGGCGCGGGGCCAACTTCGAAAACGTCCTGACCTTTCCGCAACGATTCCCCGGCACCCGCGAAATTCGGATCGAGACGAATTATCGCAGCACCCCGGAAATCCTCATGCTGGCGAACTACGCCATCGCCGCGAACACGCGCCAGTTTCCGAAGAACCTCAACGCCGTCCGGCCCGCCGAGAAATTCTCGAAGCCCGCGCTGGTCTGCCTCCAGGACGCCAGCCAGCAGGCCAACTTCATCTGCCAGCGCATCGGGGAGTTGCAGGAGGAAGGCATCGACCTGAACGAAATCGCGGTGCTTTACCGGGCCCATTTTCACTCGATGGAATTGCAGATGGAGATGACGCGCCGACAGATGCCCTTCGAGCTGCTGAGCGGACTCCGCTTCTTCGAGCAGGCCCATGTGAAGGACGTCGCTGCGTTTCTCAAGTTCGCGCTCAATCCCAGGGACGAACTCGCGTTCAAGCGGATTGCGTCGTTGATGCCGGGCGTGGGCGAGCGGACCGGGGACAAGCTGTGGCAGAAGCTGGCCGGGGGCGCGGAATTCGCCGCGCTCGAGCCGCCCGCCAAAGCCGCCGCGCCGTGGAAGCAGTGGGTCGAGACGCACCGTCAGATTTCCGCGCCGGAGCTGCGCGGGCGCGCGTCGGAGCAAATCAAGACCGTGATCGACGCGATCTACGAGGATTACATGAAGACGAAGTTCCCGAACTTCCAGTCGCGGCTGGAGGACCTCGGCCAGCTCCGGGCCTTCGCTCAGAATTTCGAGCGGACGGAGGAATTCCTCGCCCAGCTCGCGTTGATGACCAACGTCGATGGCGGCCCGAGGCGGGACGGTCCCCTGAGCGGCCAGCCCTGCGTGCGGCTGAGCACGATCCACCAGGCCAAGGGCCTCGAGTGGAAGGTGGTCTTCGTCATCATGCTTTGCGACGGCATGTTTCCCGCCAAACGGTCGACGGAGACCCTGGAGGGGGAGGAGGAGGAGCGCCGCCTTTTCTACGTCGCCGTCACGCGCGCGTGCGACGAGCTTTACCTGACCTACCCGCTGATGCGCGCGACGGCCTCGTTCGACGAGCGGTGGCAGGAGCCGTCCCGCTTCGTCACAAATTTTCCCCGCGGCCTGGTCAACGAGTGGAAGATCAAGGCACAGCCGCCCGCGTGGAGTTGAGATTAGGCTGTCACCTAATCTCCTGTTTTCCGTTTCCCAAAAAAATAAGCGAATCAGGCGAATCAGGCGAATGGGGCGTATCGAATCGGTGAGGCCGGCCCAGTTGCGGGAAGCGGAATGGCAAGTCATGGCAGGGAAGGCGCGCCGAACGGGGTCGGCGGTGTTTCCCGCCCCAAGGCGGCTTTCAGTTTTCCGAAAGCGAACGCGGCCTCCCGATTGTAGCGGACTTGATCCGCGAGGGCGTCGAGAGCGATTTGAATCTTGTCGGTTTGACGATCCTGGTGCTTTTGGCGGGCGAATTCGAGGTCCTTTTTGCGGAGTTCAAGCCGGGCCAGACCGACCAGGCAGGCGGGAGGCGAGTGCGGGTTGGAGAGGACTTCGAAGGTGCGAAGTGTGACCATTTGCGCCGTTTTCTCGGTCAGGGATTCCGGCGTTTCGCCAACGGTCGAGCCGGCTTCCTGGGCGAGGCGCAGGCGCCACTCAAGGGCGTGGGAACGGTAGAGCCGCCAGACGGACGCGCCGGTGCAGGGAATGCCCCAGTCGGAGCACATCTTGGCGCCCTCCTTCCAGCGGTCGCGGATGCCGGGGGGCGGATCGTCGAGAAAGATCATGAGTTGATCGAGGTAGGACGAGTCCTCCGCCCCGGGCGCGTGCCGCAGCCGGTGCAAGAGGGAATCCAAACGGGGAACGGAGAGGGGTGGAGGCTCGGAGCAAAGTTGTTTCATGGATGCGATATTAACGCATCCGGAAAACAAGCGGTAGCGCTGCATCGCCTGCGTGGCCACGAGAGCTTAAAAAGTTTCCTGTCGCCTTTTTTTTTGGAGAAGGCGTTGACTCTGCTTGTCCTAAATGGCTACGAGAGCCTAAAATCGTGCCTTCCCCTATTTCTCAAGAGAGTCAGACCAAACAGGCGAATGTTCATTTTTTACCTAGGGTCGAGGTGCTGGTGGCTGTGGGAATCGCAGGAACCTGGTCGCCTTTTATTTCCGGATACATCAAATGCCATGTGCCAGCGGGATAAGCGTTGCGCAGATCCAGCGGGCGTGGAAGCCAGACGCGGAATAGGTCGTCGTTGCTCCAACCATTTCCCGCTGAGGCGTAGTCACACATCGTGAGCCTTACCTGATGATGATTGAAATAGTGAGATGGCCGCACCTCAAAAGGCACGTCAAACGCCATCCAGACATTCGTAGGACAGTTTGTGCTTGCAGTGGTCTCCACATACCCGTCTTTGTCCTTCTCCAGCCAGACATCACGGTCCTCCGGTTTTGTCATCCGGTTATCCAGTGCGAGCAACACCGGTCCGCGCATGAGGGCAAACTGCGGCGCGCCGCTTGGTGCCGGTACCGCACGCACGCGCAAATCGAGCTTCAAAACCACCTGGTCACCCGGCGACCATTCCCGCTCCAACCTGGCGTATGTGCCTGCTGTGGCGACAACCGATTTTCCGTTCACCATTAGCGATGTTTTCTTGCTCCATCCAGGAATGCGCAGCTGCAAAATGAACTTCGTTTTTTTCTCCGGCGAAACCGTGATGGTGATCTCATTGCCAACCGGATAATCGGTTTGCTGCGCAAGTTTAACCAGCGCGCCGTCAGCCAGTTTTTCGGTTGCGCCACCGGGCGCGTAGAGGTTCACGGTGATTCCGTCATCGCTGCCCATCACCGCCCAGCGCGGCGTGAGAAAAAGTCCACGAGGACCATTGGCGACACAGCAGCTCAATTGCACGTCATCATGCTGGTAATGGCTGGGTACCCGCTGGCCCGCCAACGGTGAGAAATACGCCCACCACGCGCCGTCGGGCGTCATCGCGCCGAGCAGCGCGTTGTAGAGCGAGATTTCCAACTGGTCTGCCCAACGCGGATCGCCGGTGAGCCGCAGCAACTGGTCGCACAATTTCATCCACGTCACTGTTGCACAGGTTTCCACCGGCTGCTCAAGCGTCTCGGTCTGCGTCCGCGCGCCGTCACACCATAGTTCCTGGTTCGAGCCGGAACCGTGCACCATGATCTCGGTGCGCAGCAGTGTGTTTGCAAACGCGACGGCAGCATCGAGATATTTGCGGTCGCCGGTAGCGCGATACATTTCGCAAACGCCCTCAAAACACGACATCATCTCATACGCCTTGCGCGAACTGATCTGCGAGGGCGGAGTGCCAGCCAGCGCGTTTTCAAGGAGCTTCGGCCCAGTGGCGGAGAATTTTCCCGGCTTGCTCCAGTTGGCGATGATGTCGTCGCAGAAGGCAAGATAACGCCGGTCACCCGTGCGTTCATACAGACGCGCCATCGGTTCGAGAATGGAACTGGCGGGCAGTCCTTTGACTACATCTAAGCCATTGTCGGAAAGATTGACCTTGCCTGCGGTCACCTCCTGAATGAGAAAATCTGCTTCCCGGCGGGCAGCTTCGAGCGCCGCCTTATTGCCGCTCAAGTCGTAATCCGCGAGCAGTCCCAGTAAAACGTATTTTCGTCCCCAAACGTCCCAAGCTTCCAAGTGTTTGCCATCCTTGTAAGTGCCGATGTATCCATTGGGCGTCTGGGTGGCAAGCAATTCGGTGACGCCGCGGTCAACGATCGCAAGGTGTTCCGGTGTCGGCTCATAATCGCAGGCCCAGACCGCCGAGGTCATCCATTTGCCCCAATACTCGCACCGCCAGCCGCCGATGCTTTCCTCGGTACGATCACGAAAGGGTTTAACGAGTCGCTCGATATCCTGCGCCATCACTCGGTGGTTCATGGACAACTCCATTTTCTGGCCAAGCCAGCCGTCGATCTGCACTGACCCGGGCGCGGCGGGCATGAGTTGGTCGCGGGTTACATTGGCGCGGGCCGTAATGCTGAACAGCACTGCAATCGCGATAAATGATTGCGATTTGACTGGCTGCTTATTGGAGTTTGATCGTTTGTTAGCACATGCCTCCTTGATTCTTGTAAAGGCACTTAAGCCAACAGATGAAACGGCCAATAAAAAATGAAGAGCTCGCAAACGCATGGAGGTATACCAAAATAAAGAACCCCGCCGCAAGCAGCGGGGTATTGGGGAACAAATGTCAGATTATGATATATCGCCGCAAGCGGCGGGGAATTTACCCGGAGAGATTAAAAGAAAACGGGAAAAGAAAATGGGAGAAAATGGGGACGGGAGAAAATGGGGACGGGCACCGGCGGACTTAAAGTCCGCTTCCATTCTATCATGCTAAACGCTCAATGAATGGAGGCTAAACAAAAAAGGTCAGGCGTGGGACAATAAATCAGTTTTTTGACAGGATTAACAAGATTGACAGGATTATGGAGTTTGGGAACGAGGAAAATCAAGCCCGCCGCGCCGGGCCTGTTGCCTCAAAAGTTTTGACACCCGGGGAATAGGTCAAGGGTTGGGGAAAAAGGGACGTTGACTCAAAAAGGATGACACCGACAACCGAAAGGATGTCGATGAGTCAAAAGATACGGGAAGAGATGTTGCCGCGCTTGCGGCAGAGGTATGCGAGCCGAGGGGTGGAAGGCCGCAGCCGGATGATCACGGAACTCTGCGAGCAGTTTGGCTACAGCCGAAAGCACGCGATTAAATTGCTGGGAGCCAAAGTTGGCTGGGGAGGCGATCCGTTGGTGCGCAAAGGGCGTCCAGCGCTCTACGGCCCGCAGGTTGCGGACGTGTTGCTGCGTATCTGGAAGGCATCGGAGCAACCGTGCGGCAAGCGTCTGGTGGAGATGCTGGCGCTCTGGTTGCCTTATGATGAGACCGAGCACGGCAAGCTGGCTCCCGCGGTGCGCAAAAAAGTGCTCTCCATCAGCCCGGCCCAGGCGGATCGGTTATTAGCCCCACACAAGGCCGGCACGCGGCGCGGGCGTTGCGGCACCAAACCGGGAGGCTTGCTTAAGCACCAGATCCCGATCCGCACGGACAACTGGGACGTGACCGTGCCGGGTTATCTGGAGGCCGACACGGTGGCCCACTGCGGCGAGTCGCTGGAGGGAGAGTTCATCTGGAGCGTGACCTTCACCGATATTTATAGCGGCTGGACGGCCAACCGCGCGGTTTGGAACAAAGGGGCCGCCGGGGTGGTGGAGGCCACCCGCAACGTGGAGGCGGCGCTGCCCTTCGCCGTGCTTGGCTTTGACTGCGACAACGGCAGCGAGTTCCTCAACTGGCACTTGGTAAGTTACTTTGCCCAGAGGGAAAACAAGGTCGGCTTCACCCGATCACGGCCTTACCACAAAAACGACAACGGCCACGTTGAACAGAAGAACTGGACGCACGTGCGGCAGTTGCTCGGCTATGACCGGCTCGAAGACCCCGCGTTGCGCGAAGACATCAATGCCCTCTACCGGGATATCTGGGAGCCGTTCCACAACTATTTTTGTCCCTCAGCCAAACTCCTGAGCAAGGACCGTCATGGAGCCAAAATCAAACGCCGCCACGACCGCCCCATGACGCCCTGCGACCGGCTCCTGGCCAGTCCAGATGTGAGTGCCGCCAGCAAGAAAAAGCTGCGCCAAACCCGCGCCGCCCTCAACCCCTTCGACCTGCAAAGACGACTCAACGTCGCCCTGCGTCCGATCCTGCAACGGGCGCTGCGTTCCAGTCGCCCTACGGGCTCCTTGCACTGCGCGCCCGTTGCAGCTACACCCCAATTGAAACTATAACCACGGTGTCATGACTTATGAGTCAACGACTCCCGTCCCTCAGCACCCCTCGGGTGTCATTTACTTTTGAGGCAACAAGCCGGGGTGGTAGGGACGCGAGTCCCTTCGCGTCCCAAAATGAATGGGACGGCAGGGACTGCCGTCCCTACGTTTAATCAATACGGACGACGATCTTGCCGAAATGTTGCGCCGATTCGAGGTGGCGAAACGCCGCCGGGCTTTCGTCGAAGGAGAAGACGCGGTCGATGACGGGCTCCAGCCGGTGCAGGGTGATGGCGTCGTTCATCGCCTGGAACATCGCGCGGGAACCGACGTAGATGCCGCGAACGGTGAGCGCCTTGTGCAGCATCTGGCCGATTTGGAGATCGCCCGCGATGCCGGACAACACGCCGATCAGGCTGACGCGGCCCGCATAGCCGGTGGCGCGCAGCGTCTTCGACAGCGTGCCGGCGCCGCCAACTTCCAGGGTCAGGTTGACGCCGCGCCCCTCGGTTATTTCGAGCACCCGCTTTTCCCATTCCGGCTCGGTGCGGTAATTGATCGTGTGATGCGCGCCCATCGTCCGGGCGCGCTCCAGCTTGGCGTCGCTGCTGGAAATCAAAATAATCGTCGCGCCTGCCATCCTGCCGAATTGCAGTCCAAAGAGCGAAACGCCGCCCGTGCCTTGCAGTAAGAGCGTCTGGCCCGGTCTCAAATGGCCGGTGACGAAGAGGCCGTTCCAGGCGGTGACGGCGGCGCAGGGGAGCGTGGCGGCCTGCTCGAAGCCAAGGTGCGCGGGGATGGGCAGCAGGGCGTCGGCGCGGACGGTGGCGAACTCCCTCAGCAGGCCGTCGACGTCGCCGCCGAGCGCGCTCGCGGCCTTGGCGGCGGAGACCTCGCCATCCAGCCAGCCCGGCATGAACGGGACGACCACGCGGTCGCCGGGCTTCCACGCGGTCACTTCCGCGCCGACGGAGACGACTTCGCCCGCGCCGTCGGAAAGCGGAACGCGCGGCAGCGTCATGTGCGGATTGTATTTGCCCTGCGCGATAAGCAGGTCGCGATAATTGAGCGAAACGGCGCGCACGCGGATCATCACCTCGTCCGCGCCCGGTTCCGGCGCGAGACGTTCGGCTCGCTTCAGATTGTCGAGGCCGAAAGCCTGGAGTTCAAAAAGTTTCATGGAGAAAGTTAGGCTTTATCCTATCATTCGCCAAATGCTTACCGACGGTTTTCTTTTTAGCCACTCGATTTCTTTTTTTCAGGAATTTGACCAACGCAAACCGCGGCTCTACCCTCTCGATGTGTCCCCGAAGACCCGCCGCACCGTCACCATCAGCCTCGAACTCGTCGAGGCGGCGAAACAGCGCGGGATGAGCGTGGGGGATTACGTCCTCCAACTCCATCACAACCAGCGGTCGGCGCGGGTGGCCTACGTGTCGAGCCTTTATCGCGGTTTTGCGCTGCTGGAAATGGCGCGCGTCCCGGTCGATCCCGCCTATTTCGAGCTGGTGGACGGCTGCATGAGCGAGGCCGAAAGCCGGGAGTTTCGCACCCTCGCCTCGAGCGGAGTGGACAACGCCCTGGTGCGGGCGGCGGCCCAGTTGCTCGGCGCCGACACGCGCCGCTCGGCGGTGCAGGCGCTCTTGATCGCCGCGTCGCGCTCGCAGGTTTTGCACGAGGGCTTCATCGAGGCCGCGCGGCTCCTTGAAGCCACTTTTTACCGGTAGTGCATTGGAGGGACGCGCTCCCGCGGGTCCGCGGACGACCGGGCAGGCTCGTCCTGTCGGCGTCCCTCCATGAATTCTGCCCGGAAGATTTAAAGTGCGACTCTCATCGGCCGCCGCTACATTTTCAAAATCATGAGCGATCCCGCCACGCTGAAAAAAACCGCCCTGTTCAATGCGCATCAAAAACTCGGCGCGCGCCTGGTCGACTTCGGAGGCTGGCAAATGCCGGTGCAATACACCGGCATCATTGAGGAGCACAAGGCCGTGCGCGAAGCGGCCGGCGTTTTCGATATTTCCCACATGGGCGAGTTTTTTGTCGGCGGCGCCGGCGCTCTCGATTTCCTCAACGGCTTGCTGACGAACGATGCCGCGAAGCTGGCTGTGGGACAGGGGCAGTACACGCTGATGCTCAACGAAAGCGGAGGAGTGATCGACGATTTGATCGTGTACCGGCTGGATGAAAAAAACTTTTTCCTCGTCGTGAACGCCTCCCGAATCGACGAGGACCGGACGTGGATGGAGCGGGAGATAAAAGGCAAGACGGCCACGCTTTTCGACAATAGCAATCTCTATGGCGCGGTGGCGCTTCAAGGCCCGAAGGCGCTGGACATCGCGCGCGCTTTTCTCGGCGCGGGCTGGTCCGAGCCGAAGCGAAACGGGATCGTCGTTTGTTCGTGGAACTGCCAGGAAATTCTCGCGGCCCGCACGGGATACACGGGCGAAGACGGCGTCGAACTTTTCTTTAAAAACGAAATCGCGGAGAGCCTCCTCTTCGCGTTGATCGAGGCGGGCAAGCCGTTTGGCTTGAAGCCGTGCGGCCTCGGCGCGCGCGACACGCTCCGGCTCGAAGCCTGCCTGCCGCTCAACGGCAACGATCTTTCCGAAACGCGGACGCCGCTGGAAGCGGGCCTGGGCTTCTTTGTCTCGCTGACGAAAGACGCCATTTACCCCGGCAAGGATGTCCTTCAGCGGCAGAAAAGCGAAGGCGTGAAAGAGAAGCTCATCGCCTTTCGTGTGAAGGAAAAAGGCCCGCCTCCGCGTCCGCATTACCCGCTTTTTCTCGGCGCGGAGCAGGTCGGCGAGGTGACCAGCGGCGCGCCGTCGCCGACGCTGGGCTACGGCATCGGCCTGGCCTATGTGAAGACCGCGTGCGCCGAGCCGGGCTCCGCGCTCGAACTCGAAGTGCGGGGCGCCCGCGTGCCGGTCGAGGTGGTCAAAAAGCCGTTTTACAAACGGGCCGCATGAAGCCAGCCTCTAACTTCCATGAGCAACATCCCCGAACAACTTCGTTACACCGCCTCCCACGAATGGATTTCCATCGACGGCGACACCGGCACGGTCGGCATCACCGACCACGCCCAGCATGAACTCAGCGACGTGGTCTATGTGGACCTGCCCAAGGTCGGCGCGAAGATCGCGGCGGGCGCGGTCGCGGCGGTCGTCGAATCGGTGAAGGCCGCCTCCGATATTTATTGCCCCGTGAGCGGCGAGGTGGTCGAGGTCAACGCCTCCTTGGTGAAGAACCCCGAGTTGGTGAACACCGATCCCTACGGCGCCGCGTGGCTCTTTCGCCTCAAGCTTTCCGCGCCGGCCGAGGTCGATTCGTTGAAGGACGCCGCCGGTTACAAGGCGCTGATAGGTGAGTAGCCGTCTTCGTGGCAGCCGCCGCCGTCCCTGGCGGCGGCGCCTTCCCCAGCTTGGCTTAAAAAGCTACCATATCCTATTTTTTTAGGCGATATTGCCGACCGAGGGTATTTAGGAGCGAAGTTGACATACTTCTGCCGACGAGCAAAGCTTCGTTCATGACCGCTTCCCCTCGGGTCGCGCGGTACCTGTCCCCGTTTCCCGCAGCGTCGCAGCGGCTGGTTGAGGCTTGGGCGGAGTTGCACCAGGATGAGTTGCTTGCGGACTGGAATCTCCTCGATCAGGGACGCCGGCCTGGACGCATCGCGCCTTTGCAGTAGATTACGCCTATGAGTCATCCGATTTTCCGCATCGTTTCATTCGAGCAGACGGGAGTTTACACCTTGGGGTTGCGTTTCGACGACGGCCTGTCCCGCGAGATCGACTTCGAGCCGATTCTGGCGGGAGAGTTGTTTGGTCCGCTGCGCGATCCGAAGGTTTTCGCGCAGGTGAAGCTCGATTCCGAAGTCCACACGATCGTTTGGCCCTCAGGAGCGGACTTCGATCCGGCTACCTTGCATGACTGGCCCGATCATGAGTCCTCTTTTAGAGCAGCAGCCGAGCGGTGGGGCCACGCAATGGCCTAACCGTGTGCGTGCGAAAAGGGGGCGCGGGCAGGGATGGTTGGGGCCGCGAGAGACCGCCGCTACAGACTGCACCGTCGCCCGGCACACTCGTGTGGCGGCGACGGCTGCCGAGGCCAGCGTGAAATGGAATTTCGCGAAGAGCAGCTCCTGCGGAGGGCAGTAGCGTTCCCAAGCACGCGCGCGTGATGCAACTTGGGAACAAGGGAAAAAAGGCAGACTGAACTGATCCTTCGACAGGCTCAGGATGACGGTGATAAATGGTTAGAGGTTCGGATCATGCGCTCGCCGTCCATCCCAAATTCTTAAAATCACGATATGGGTTTTAGTGACTTGATAGAAGATTTTGAAGGCGCCTTCGTTGAGCTTTCGGATGCAGGGTCGCGGACGATAAGGCGTTCCCTTGCGTGGCGCGGGCAGCAAGCTTTCACAACGATCCAAGAGGTGCAGGCCAAAGCGTTCCGCTACGACGAAATCGCCGTTTTGCCTGGCGATATGAAGAACGATGCCGCGCAGGTCGCGTTGCGCCCTCGTCCTGATTTCGAGCTTAAGCGGCATCGCCAGGCTTGAGAGAGCAAACGCTTTGCCGGGCTTCCTCAAGAGTCAGGCCGGGGGAGGGATCATTGAGTTCTTCATCCAGGGTCGCATTGATCGCGCGTAATTCCTCCACCGAAACGCCTTCCTCCAGTGCGAGAAGAGATTCCCGCAACTCGGCGCGTTGCTCGGGCGATAAAGTGACGAGGGCCTCTTTCAATTCGGCAAAACTCATAGGCCTAATTTGGCAGATAGGAGCTTGTTTTACAAGTCGAGCCTAGCCGATCCTCGACAAGTTCGGGAAAAAGGAAACAGGCACGGGCAGGGATGGTTATGGCTGAGAGAGACCGCCGCCTTACGGCGGCGGCTACCACGGAGGCGGCGGCTGCCTATGCAAAGGAAACCGCCTCATCCTCGGTGATGACGCCGGGCAGGGCCTGGTCGTGCGGTTCGCGGGGAACGAGCGGAGCTTTTTGCAGGCTGAACATGAGCCCGATGCGCGGCAGGGTCGGGGGCGTCACGCTGAGAAAGCGGTCGTAGAAACCGCCGCCGCGGCCGAGCCGGAAACCTTCGTGGTCGAAAGCCATGCCCGGCACGAAGGCGCAATCGAGATCCGCCAGCGGGACGCGGGGACAACGGAGCGGGTCGGGCTCGCGCAGGCCGAACGGGCCGGGCGGCACGACGTCGTCCCAACCCGCGATTTCATGCCAGTCGAGTTCGGGCGCCGGGCCGCGCCTGATCATCAACGGCAGGACGACGCGCTTGCCCTGCGCCCAGGCTTCCTCGATGAGCGGGTGGATGTCCGGCTCCGAGGGCAGGGGGGCGAAAAGCGCGACGCATCGGCTCTTGAGAAAGGCGGGCAGGTTCGCGGCCATCTGGCAGATGACGAGCGAGGCCTCGGCATGAAGGGCCGGGCCCATCCCGAGGAGGCGGGCGCGCATCTCGCGGCGCAACTTGTCCTTGGCCGGACGGGCGTTCATATCAAAAAATCACGTTTCATTATCCGCTGCTTTGCCCCAAGATGCACCAACGGTTGCGCCAACGCGAGCTTGGTGCACGTTCCTGGATAGACATGGTCATGGTTGTTCCCCATCCCAAACGGAAGAAAGAAAAGAAAAAGGCGACCCGCTGGAATCAGCGCAATTTCATCACGGAGGTGCTGATTCCATCCTTCTTCGTGCGCAAGTCGGGCGTGGAGAACCGCCCCGTTTTCCCGACGCTCCAGCCGGGGCAGATCGCGCTCACCTGGATCGGTCACGCCTCGTTTCTCATCCAGACGCCGCGGCACAATATCCTGGTCGATCCGAACTGGGCCAACTGGCTGATCGTCATCAAGCGCCTCAAGCGGGCCGGACTGGCCATCGACGACCTGCCCAACATCGATCTGGTGCTGATCACGCACGCCCATTTCGACCACCTGAACCGACGCACGCTCCGGGCGGTCGCGGCGCGCCAGCCGATCGTGGTGCCGTCGGGCGTGGCGAGCCTCGTGCACGATCTCGGCTTCGAGAAGGTGCAGGAAATGAGCTGGTGGGACGAATGGGATTATCGCGGCCTCAAGATCACCTTCACCCCGGCCAAGCATTGGGGGGCGCGCGTGCTGCATGATCAGCATCGCGGTTATGGCGGTTTCGTGATCGGGTTCGAGGGGCGTCAGGTTTATCATTGCGGCGATTCGGCCTATTTTTCGGGCTTTAGCGAAATCGGCCGCCGCCTCGCGCCGGAGATCGCGCTTCTGCCCATCGGCGCTTACGAGCCGCCGTCGTTCCGCGATGTTCACATGGGCCCGGAAGATGCCGTGAAGGCGTTCCACGAACTGAAATCGAAGACGTTCGTGCCGATGCATTTTGGGACGTACCGCCTCAGCTACGAACCGATGCACGAGCCCGCGCAGCGGCTCATGCTGGCCGGGAGCAAGGCCGGCGTCCTGCAAAACATCCGCTTCCTCGTCGAAGGCATGCCGCAGGTGTTTTGAATGTAATTTCGGGTAGCCCGGACAACTTGTTTGTCCGGGCGCGCGAAGCGCGCAAGAAGCCGCCGGGATGTTCTCTAGAAAGAATTATACCATTTCTCAATGGAATTTGGTCTTTAGCTTTCGGTCATCCCGAGCTTGTCGAGGGATCAGTTCCGCCTCGGTAAAACCCCTCCGAACTGATCCTTCGACAAGCTCAGGATGACGGATTGTTTAGACTAAATTCAATTTAGAATTGGTATTATCGTGATCTTCGGGTTGCTTCTCGTGGCCCGCGGCCACCCGGACAACGAGTTGTCCGGGCTACCCAAGGAAGACGCCGCCGCGAGATCCCGCGGTGGTGTCTTAAAAGCGAAAGAATTTAAGCCCGGCCGAGATACTTCCCGTCGGTCGTGCTGACCTTGACCAGCTCGCCTTCCTTGATGAAGAGCGGCACCTGCACCTGGAGGCCGGTTTCGAGTATGGCGACTTTCTGCACGTTGTTGGCCGAGTCGCCCCGGACGCCTTCCGCCGATTCGACGATCTTGAGCGTGACGGTGGCGGGCGGCTCGATGTCGGCGGCCTTGTCGTCGGTGAAGATGACTTCGCAAGGCAGGTTCTCGGTCAGGTAATTCTTCACCTTCGAGACAAAGTCCTCCTGGAAGGTAATATCGTCGTAGGTGACCGGGTCGATGAAGTGGTAGCCTGTGTTGTCCTTGTAGCTGAACTCGTATTTCTTGCGGCTCATCGGCACGACTTCGAGCGACTCGTTCGAGTTGAACCGCTGCACGAACGACTTGCCCGTGCGCATGCTGCGCAGCGTGGCTTGGACGAACGCGCGAAGGTTTCCGGGCGTGCGGTGCTGGGTTTCCAGGACCATACAGATGTCGCCGTTAAATTTGATGGCCTGTCCTTTTCCGATTTCGTTGGCGTTTGGCATGACGGGTAAATGGTAAATGAGTGAGGGGTTGCTCCGGGAGTGATCCGCCGGAACGCTGAGCCTAGCAAAAAATGAATCGGAGACAAGCGCAACGAATAAAAACCCCGTCGCACAAGCTCTGGGCATTTTGGTAGCCGCCGCTGTCCCTGGCGGCGGAAGACCGAAGGAGCGCGCGTGGAAGGCGCCGCCGCTAGGGACAGCGGCGGCTACCACCGAGCAGCCACCTTCATCAAAGCAACTTGACCCTGGCCAGGTCCTGCGCGTCGACCAACCCGACGGGGTGGTTGCGCCGGTCCACGACGATCAGGTCGCCGATGCGGTGGGCTTCAAAGAGATTGAGCACTTCCACGGCGAGTTTGTCCACGCGCACGGTGATGGGGTTGGGAGTCATCACGTCCGCGAGCCGGGCGCGCCCGATGTTCACATCTTTTTGATAGCCGCGGGTGAAGTCGCCATGCGTGTAGATTCCCGCCAAACGGCCCTGCTTGTCGGTCACCGCGACCGCGCCCGCCCGCTTGCGCGCGATCAGGTCGAGCGCCTCGTTGACGGTCGCGAGGCCGGTCAGGATGGCCATCTTCTCGCGGCTCCGCATGATGTCCTCGACTTTCAAAAGCAGATTGCGGCCCAGGGCGCCTCCGGGATGGAACGTGGCGAAATCCTCTTTTTTGAACCCGCGCGCTTCGAGCAGCACCATGGCCAGGGCGTCGCCGACGGCGAGCATGGCGGTGGAACTGGAGGTCGGCGCGAGATTGAGCGGGCAGGCTTCGCGCGACACCTGCACATCGAGGCGGATCTCGGCTTCGCGGGCCAGGGAGGACCGCAAATTGCCCGTGAGGGCGACGATGCGCGTGCCGAGGCGCTTGAGGCTCGGGATGAGCCGGGAGACTTCCTCGGTCTCGCCGCTGTAGCTGAGGATGAGCACCAGGTCGCCCTTGGAGACCATGCCGAGGTCGCCGTGCGAGGCGTTGACGGCGTCGAGCACCACGCTGGACGCGCCCGTGCTGGAGAGGGTCGAGGCGATCTTCGCGCCGATCGCGCCCGACTTGCCGATGCCGGTGACGATGATCTTGTGCCCGGCCTCGATGACCTCGCGCATGGCTTCCACGGCGCGCGCGAAATTTTCATCCAGGCGGCGCTGGACGGCCCGCAGCGCCGCGGCTTCAAGTTCGATCACGCGCCTGCCCTTGGTGACATGGGCCAAAAGTTTGGGAGAGAGCGGGCGTGGTCGTTTCATGATGAAGGCGCCGGGCGCGGCGGTTGGCGAGGCGGTGAAACGAGAAACATAGCCCCGGCGATCCGGGACGGGCAAGCGGCAATCCAGTTGTAGCGGCGGTCCATGACCGCAGGCTAATAGGACCTAGGAGACTCATACGACGACAAGAATCCTATAAGTCCCATTTGTCCCGTAAGTCCTATTCAGCGCGGTCAGAGACCGCCACCACGGCAAAGCTTGAGCCGCCGCGATGTTTTGTCATGGTAAGCTGTGGTCAAAAAAGATTTATCGCCGGCCGCCATCCTGATCCGCCGGGCTCGCGCGCTGCTCATCGGCACGACCGTCTTGTGGGGCTTGAGTTTTCCGCTCCTGCGCGGCCTGGAGCTGGCGCAGCGGGCGAACGCGCCGCGGGTTTCCGATTCCGCGCTGGCCTGCGCGGACGTGGCGGTCCGTTTCGCGCTGGCGGTTCTTTTCCTGCTTCCGATTTATGGCCGGGAGCTGGCGCGCATCACCGGGCGGGAATGGAGCCAGGCCATCGGCCTCGCCCTGTTCGCCGCCGGGGGGCTTTATCTGCAAACCCTGGGGCTGGCGTGGACGGATGCCTCCATCGCGGCGTTTCTCACCCAGCTTTACACGCTGATCGTGCCGCTGATCGTCGCGGTGCGGGACCGGCGCTTCCCGAGCCTTCGCGTCGTCGCCGCGTGCGTCCTGGTCTTGGCTGGGGCGGCGATGCTGAGTCCGGGACTGCTGAGGCATTTCACGCTTGGTCCCGGCGAGATGGTGATTATTCTCAGCACCTTTTTCATGGCCGCGCAGATCGTCTGGGTTGAGCGGCCCCTTTACGCCGAGAACCGGGCCGGAGTCGTGACGCTGATCATGTTCGCGATTTTGACCGGCCTGTTCGCCGCCGGTTACTTCACGGTCGGCGGCACGGCGCACGGGGCAGGGCGATTGTTCGGCACGCCGGTTCTCTGGGTGCTGACGCTGGCCCTGGTGCTGCTCTGCACCGTCTTTAATTTTCTTATCATGAACGCCTGGCAGCGCTGCGTCAGCGCGACGGAGGCGGGGCTCATCTACTGCATCGAGCCGGTGATCGCGACGATCTTGTCGGCCTTCTTGCCGGGCTGGATTTCGCGCGCCGCGGGCATCGCCTACACGAATGAAACGCTGAAATGGAGCCTGCTTGTCGGCGGCGTGTTGATCGTGGCCGCGACGGTGCTGGTGGCGACCGAGCGGCGGTCGGCGGAATAGCTCATATGGGACCTATGGGACGTATAGGTCTAATCGAAATTGAGGCGGCCCTTCATTTCGCGGAGCCGGTCGCGCTCGATCGACTGGATTTTTTCCTTTTGAAGTTCAGCCCGGGTCTGGTGTTGCAGGTATTGGCGGTAGCTGGAATTCGCATGGGCGACATCCTGTTTGAGGTCGTTCAAGTGGTGCGTTTCGATTTCCTCGGGCACGCATTCGACCACGAGATATTTCCGGTCGACCCAGATATGGCGCCAGCGCGTATGACGGGCGATTTTGCGCGATTCCGCGAAGTATTTCTGCCAGAGGGGAGGGGGCGTCTGCGAGAGGCGCAGGTAGATGTAGCGCAAGGCCGGGTTATCGTGCGACTCGACCGTGAGGTCGTCTTCCAGCCCGACGATCTTGATGTCGATGAAATCGATTTCCATCTCACCGGAATAGTACGCGCGCATAGCTTCAAAGCAATAGCAGGTCGAGGAGCGGATGCGCCGTGTTTTGGGTGGCCCGGGCTGCTTGTTGCCCCGGTCGCCGAAGGCGACAGGAAGCGTTCCGAGAGGAACAGTGAAGTCGAGCATCGCCTCCCGCGCGCTCCGCGCGCCCGGACAACCAGTTGTCCGGGCCGCCTGAAGATAGAATTAGAACTGTCGCGCAGCGCGCGAAGGCTGCCACGGTCAATCGGACAAATAATCCCGCCGAGACATCCGCCAAACCGCCATGACATAAAGCAAGCCAAACGCCGCGCCGCCGAGGTGCGCCGAGTGGGCCACCTCGGGCATGAAGTGAAACAGGATCGAGGCCGCTTCCACCCCGCAGGCCGTCAGCGCCAGCACCCGCATGCTCATGCGTAAAGGCAGCACGTAAAAGAGGAGCACCGTCACCCGCGCGCGCGGGATGGCGGCGCCGACCGCCGCGATGACCGCGAAAACCGCTCCGCTCGCGCCGATGATTCCCCCATCTGAACCGGCGCCCGAACTGAAGAAAAACCAGACCAGGGCCGAAGCGGCGGCGCCCCCCAGGTAAAGGCCCAGGTAGCGCCCGTGGCCGAGCAACTCCTCCAGCGCGGGGCCAAGGCAGATCAGCGGGATCATGTTGGCCACGATGTGAAGCCAGAAGAGCCCGGAATCGCCAAACATCACCACCGCATGGACCCAGGCATAGGTGAGGAGCGTCCAATAGCGGTGATCGGCCCACGCCTGGGGACTGAACGCGAGCGCGTCGCCGATCACGTCCTCGCCGAAGACATGGAGCGCGACAAGCTGCAGCAGAAACACCGCGACGGTCGAGCCCACCAGGAACCAGGTGACCCACGCGACGGGCCGCCTCGCCGGCGCGGGATAAGGATCAAACTGCGGGATTCTCTCGTACATAACGGCCACGTCAGGCTGTGCCATGAACCGGCGGCTGTCTACTTCCCTCGCAATAATTAAAATAGTAAACCCCCGGCTCTGCCGGGGGACTCCCAAAGTTTGACAGCTCCGGGAGTCCCTTTGAATCTCTCCGGGTAAATTCCCCGCCGCTTGCGGCGATATATCATAATCTGACATTTGTTCCCCAATACCCCGCTGCTTGCGGCGGGGTTCTTTATTTCTCGTGTGCGTGAACCGCTCAAAGTTCCACACAGGAGAAACAAAATGGCAGAAACCACAGACTCATTATCCCACACCCGGTGGGATTGCAAATATCATATCGTGTTCATCCCGAAGTGCCGCCGTGCGGTGCTCTATCGGGAGTTGAGGAAGTACTTGGGGGAGATGTTTAGAAATCTGGCCCAGCAGAAGGAATGCCGGATCGAGGAGGGGCATTTGCTGGGCGACCACGTTCACATGCTCATCTCGATCCCGCCGAAGTACGCGGTGGCGCAGGTGGTGGGCTTTATCAAGGGGAAGAGCGCCATCCACCTGGCCCGCAACTTTGGAGGGCGGCAGCGTAACTTCACGGGGTGCAACTTCTGGGCGAGGGGGTATTACGTCTCGACGGCGGGGCGTGATGAAGAAATCGTCCGGCGTTATATCCGGGAGCAGCAGGCCGAAGACAAACGGGTTGAACAACTCAAAATGTTCAACGAGTAACGAAGGCCGCCTTTAGGCGGCTCACAGCACAAAACAACCGCTTTGAGCGGTTCACAATCCCAAGCCTCCGGCTCTGCCGGAGGTCACTGACTGAGCGCGGAGTAATACCATTTCTCAATAAAATTTATTCTTTACCCTTCCGTCATCCCGAGCTTGTCGAGGGATCAGTTCCGCCTCGGTAAAACCCCTCCGAACTGATCCTTCGACAAGCTCAGGATGACCGATTGTTTAGACCAAAATCAATTTGGAATTGGTATAAGAAACGGGGAGAAGGTACCCGCGCCGGGCGTTTTTTCATTCATTGGGTATGGGTTTGCGCGGTCTGCCGGGGGGGGGCGGACGGTTGATTCCAAGCCATGCGCGGTGGTCAGGTCGGTTATCCATTGAGGTCGCCCTTGAGGAGTGCCACGCGCAACACTTTGCCGCATGCAATTGAGGCTTGCAGGGCCGATCGAGTCCGCCTCGCGCAATCCAAGGCATGTCTTCTTGTTATCCCCAACTCGCCCTGCCTTCAAGCGAGGAGGCCCATCGAGGCCCCCTAATACCATTTCTCAATAACATGTATTCTTTACCCTTCCGTCATCCTGAGCTCGTCGAAGGATCAGTTCCGCCTCGGTAAAACCCCTCCGAACTGATCCTTCGACGAGCTCAGGATGACCGATTGTTTAGACCAAAATCAATTTGGAATTGGTATAAATCGCATCGGTGGGCAATATGGCCTAAAAAAATAGGCCACGCAGGCTTTTTAAGCCAAGCCGGGAAACCGGCCCGGCGGACGGCGGCTGCCTAATCCGCCTTCGCCGCCGGGGCGGGCGGGGGCAGCGGCGGATGCGGAGACGGCGGCTGGAGCAGCTTGGTCCCCTCGGTCTTGGCCGCCGCCGCGGCTTTTGCCTCGTCCGCATCAATCAGAGCTTGTATCGCCGCGCGGACATCGGTTTGCAGCCGGGCCATGTCTTCGATCTTGTCCCAGCGTTGGATCTCCCGGCCATCCGTCCCGAAAAGAATGCCGCGCAGGTTGTCCGAGGTCTCGGTCCAGCCCAACTGCGGGCAGATCGTGCCTTTGAAGTCAGGGATGACATAGCACGATTTGCGGGGATCGCTCTTGTTGCCGTTTTTCAGGAAGTACGGCTTCAGTTCAATCGCCTCCCCATCGAGATTGGACCGCATTTGCGCGAACACCACGGAGGGGACCCACGTCGCCAGGGAATCGCGCAAATCGACCACGACGATCAATTGAAAGTCCGCCCTTCCCTGGAGGGGATACATCGCTTTGCCCGCCGCGCGGGCCGCGTCCTGGGAATCCTCGCTCGTCCCAAGCACCAGGGAGATGAAGCCGGGCCGGTTCAGGAGAATGGTGTGATTGTCGGCATCGAGCGCCCTGAACTTGCGTGCGCGGGGCGCGGACATCACAACCGCGGCATGGGCGCCTGGAGCGGCCGGGGCTGGTGTGGCGTTCGTTTGGGCAGTTTGCCCGAAGGCGGACGAAGCAAGAGCCCACGACGCCATCGCCGCCAGAAGCGCGGCGCGGGATGGATGGGCGGCGATCCCTCGCTGGGGACACCGACGGCTACCCGTTGACCTTTTCCAAAACATACCCGCGTAGATACTCGGTTTCGGGCACGTTGACGAGGACGGGATGATCGGAACTTTGCCCCAGACGCCGGCGCAGGCGCAGCGTCACCCCGGTTTCCGACGCGGCCCGCCGCAACAAGCCACCCCAGTCTTCCTCCGTCACGTGATGCGAACAGGAAAAGGTCGCGAGGATTCCCCCGCGTGTGAGCAGCCGGAGCGCGCGCAGGTGCAATTCGTGATAGCCGCGCAAGGCGGAGGCCTTGTTGCCCTTCGTCTTGGTGAAGGAGGGCGGATCCAGGACGATGAGGTCGAAAGTCTCGCGCTTTTGTTCGTAATGGCGCAGGAGATCGAAGACGTCGGCCTGCATCCATTCCACCTCGAGGTTCTCCGCTTTGGCCGTGGCCTCGGCGTGACGAAGCGCCTCGGCCGACTGGTCGACGCCACGGCACGAAACCGCGCCCGCCTTTCGCGCGCCGAGGGCGAAGGCGCCCTGGTTGGTGAAGCAATCGAGGACGCGGCGGCCCGGCGCGCAAGCGGCGACGGCGGCGTAATTCTCCGCCTGATCGAGATAAAAGCCGGTCTTCTGGCCCGACCAAAGATCGAGGTCGTAGGTGATCCCGGCGATCCGCACGCGGGTCGGAGCCTGATAGGTCCCGTGGAGAACAGTCCGTTCCAGCGGCAGGCCCTCGAGCTGACGCACGGGAGCATCGTTGCGGGTCAGGACGACGCGGCAGCCGGTTTTGTTGAGGAGAAGATCGGCGATGATCGCTTCGCGGCGGGACATGGCCAGGGTGAGGGTTTGCAGAATCAACACGTCATCGTATCGATCCACCACGAGGCCGGGCAGTTGGTCGGATTCCGACCAGACGAGACGCCGGGCCATGCCGGGAAGGGTTCCCCCCAACGACTCGCGGTAAGCCAGGGCCTCGTCGAGGCGCAAGCCCAGGAGGCGGGCATCCAGCGCGGTCAATTCCCTCGCATAGCGTCGCGCCACGATTTGGGAGCGCCCGTTGTAAATCGCGCTGCCGAGGCAGTCGCCCTTCGGAGAGCGCAATTCGACCGTGCCGCCATCCTCGGCCTGTCCCTCGATTCGATCCACTTCGCCGGCGAAAACCCAGGGATGCCCCGCGAGAATACGGTGGCGCACGCTCTTGTTGAGGACCAGTCGGGCGGGATGCGTCATCTTGCCGGAGGCTATCCGAAAAATCGGCGCCGGTCTCGCCGAAATGCGCCGCGAACGACAGACCCTTGAAGTCCTCCTTGTTTGCCCGGCGGATGCGGGTATAAAATCCGGCATGGAAATCCGGATCCTGCTTTCAGGCGAACGCCTCGGGCCTTTCTCGGAAACGCAGGTCCGGCAGTATATGGGGGAAGGCTTGGTGTCGCCTTCCGATCTCGCCATGCATGAAGGCATGGAAGATTGGCAGTCCATCGACTGGGTATTGGCGAATCTGCGGCCGTCCGCCCCTGGCCCCGAGACGGATCGCCCTGACGCGCCTTCTGCCGAACCGCCGCCTCCGGCGGAGCAAGCGCCGGAAACCGAGCCGCCTCTTGCCATGAACGATGACGCATCCGAAATGGTCGAGTCGGCATCCGCCCCTCCCTCGGCGGAGCCTGACCCGCCCCCGGCCGCGTCGCGCAAGAGGAAACGCAGACCCGGCAAGATTGTCATCCAGCCGATCCTTCCTCTCGAAGCGACGGTCCCTGCCCGGGAAAAAAGCCAGACCCAAAAAACGGCGCTTGTCTTGGAATCCCTGGGGCAAACAACTTCATTGCCACCTGTTACGGAGTTCCTGCCGGAGGAGGAGAAAGCCGGCGAGACCCTCCTCGATCCGGTTCAGGCGTCGCCCGAACATTTTTCCGAAACCCACGTCGCGACTGAAACGCCAACGCCGCCTACCGTCTTGGAAACGCCTGCGGAGCCCACCCCCACCGACGACTCACAGGCCCCGCCGACAGAGTTCGCGCCTCCGGAAATTGAAACGGAAACTGAAACGGAAACTCCCGCCGCGGAGGCTCAGGTCCGGCAAGTCCCGCGCGGGATCATTTACGCCTGCGCCGGGATGATTGTGCTCATCCTCTGCTTGATTTTTTCCTCCCTTTACCTCTTCTCCCCGCACGACGAAACCCCTCTGGCGGCCAAGCTTGTCGAGCCGCGGGTTACCCCGCCTCCGCCGAAGCATGTTGAGGCTCAAAATGCGGAAACCGGCCCGAAAACCGCCGCCGAATTCAGCGCCCGCGGCTTCGAGAAACAGACCAAGGGCGACCTGGACGGAGCCATCGCGGATTATAATCGGGCTTTGGAGATCGACCCCAAAAATGTCGCAACTCTCTACCGGCGCGGTTTGGCCCTGCAGACCAAAGGCAACTTGAATGGAGCGATGGCGGACTATAATACGGTGCTCGGCCTCGACCTCCGGAACGCAAACGCCTTCGGCAACCGGGGTTTTCTCAAACAAGCGCGAGGCGACCTGGATGGCGCCCTGGCCGATTACGCCCAGGCCCTGACGCTCAACCCGAAAATTTCCGCCGCTTATTACAATGAAGGCCTCATCGAGGTGCAAAAAGGCGATTTGAACGGAGCCATCGGCGCTTACAATCACGCTCTCGATATCGATCCCAAAATGGCCGTCGCCTACTACGACCGCGGCGTTGTCAAGGACGCCCAGGGCAACCTCGATGGCGCCATCGCCGACTACACCCAGGCCCTGACCCTCAACCCGAAGCTCGCCCGCGCCTACTGCGACCGGGGTTTGGCCCGGCAGTCCAAAGGCGATCCCGACGGGGCCCTTGCCGATTACGCCCAAGCTGTCGCCCTCAACCCAAAAATGGCCCTCGCCTTCTACAACCGGGGGCTGATCAAAGTGCGCAAAGGCGACCTCGACGGAGCCATCATCGACAGCACCCAGGCGATCAGCCTTGACCCGAAAAATGGGGAAACCTATTTCAACCGGGGTCTGGCCCGATTCGGCGAGGGCAACCTCGACGGCGCCGCGGCCGATCTGAAAAAACTCTGTGAGCTTGCCCCGAGAAACAGCGATGCGGACTCGGCGCGTCTCTACATCTGGTTGATTTCCACGGAACAGAGTCCCACGGGCAATGCCGACGAGGAACTTTCCGCTTCTCTGCAAAATGACTGGAATTCCACGCCGGAGGAACTGTCATCCAAAATCGCGGCATTCCTCCTGGGCCATCTCAACGAAAGCGATTTGATCGCGAGCGCCGCGTCGCCCGACCCAAGCCGGGAGCGGGGGCAATACTGTAAAATCTGGTATTTCGCCGGAATGAAGCGATTGCTGGCGGGAGACATGACCACCGGGGTCAGCTACCTCCAAAAATGCGTGGAGACGGGACAAAAGGACCATTTCGAATTGACTTTTGCCCAGGCGAAATTGCGGGTGCTGGGTCAAGGCCGGGAAACTCCGTCCAAGCCGGGATCAGGTCCGTAACAGTATTTGGTACAAACGATCCGTCATCGTGAGCTTGTCGCACATTCGTGTGGCAGGATCAGTTCCGCCTCGGTAAAACCCCTCCGAACTGATCCTTCGACATACTGGTATGCTTCATTTTTCAGAGGTGAGTCAGAAAATTGCACCACTTTTTTTGTACCATTGGAAAATCCTTGGCCTTTTTCCAGTTCAGAAGTTTTGACCGCTTGTCGGGCGTGTTGACGCGGAAACAAATCTCACTTATTCTAACTGTGTACCGATAGCAAACCCGCCAGTAGACTCTGGCCATAATGGAGACAACATTATGAAGACATCAACGAACGACGATTCCGCTTTCGACTCTATTTTTTCTTTGCTGGTTTTTTCTTCTTCTTTGGCTGTCCGGGGTTGCGATAAGACAACGTCTCTGAAGCAGCATGAAATGTTTCGACCGCATGACGACGCCCATCTTTCTTTCCTTGCTCGTAAATCGCCTCCATTAATCTTTTTGGGTCTAATTCCCCGCCGCTTGCGGCGTGCAGTAAGTTAGCTGGGTGAGTGTCTATCTCCATAAAAGCCATAACGTCACGGTCCTGCTCTATCACTTGGTCTTTCCGGCGAAGTACCGGCGAGCGGTGATCGATGCGCAGGTAGACGAGGTGGTCAAAGAAGTGTGTTTGGCCATCGAGCGGCGATACCAGATCAAGTTTCTGGAAATCGGTACCGATGAGGATCACGTTCATTTTCTGGTGCAGTCGGTGCCGACTTACAGTGTGACCAAGGTAGTGACCCTGGTGAAGAGTCTAACGGCCCGAGAGGTGTTCGAGCGGTGTCCGCATGTAAAAAAACAACTATGGGGAGGGGAGTTTTGGACAGATGGGTATTTCGCCAGCACGGTGGGCAAGCACGGGAATGAGCGCATGATCGGTACTTACGTTAAGCAGCAGGGTCACACGTACAAAAAGCTTCATGAGGACTACCAACTGGTTCTATTCTGATTCCCCAATACCCCGCTGCTTGCGGCGGGGTTCTTTATTTCAGCCTAGCAACGCAATCACTTCTTCCAAGCTCCAAACGTGATCGAAAACGCCAGCTTCCATCGCCGGGGTGACGCGCAAGCTCTGGTGAACGCGGCAGAAAGTGGTACAAGGTTTTGTACCACTTGAGTAAACGCAACAGACGCCAAGGCTCGCTATCACCTCTCAAAACAAAGACTTGTCATTTTTGCAGATTTTTTCTCGCTCGTGGCAAAGCATTGGCCTTCGACAAGGATGACAGAACTTAAAGTGCGACGGTCATAGACCGCCGCACTTCTTCTCCAACCCCAACGGGGTTGGAATCATACAGCCCAGGGTTGGCGCGAAGCGCCTACCCTGGGTAAATCCCGAAGCGATCAACCCTGAAAGGGTTGAAGCAAATTCATCCCACACCCTCGGCGACCCTGCTTCAACCCTTACAGGGTTGACGACTGTTGCCTGCTTACCCAGGGTAGCGGCGAGGGACGTGTCCCCGCCGCAACCCTGGGCTATATGCTTGCAACCCTTTCAGGGTTGCGATGCATCCCTTGCGGCGGTCTATGATCGCCGTCTGTCTGTAGAGGCGGCCTATGACCGCCGACGAAGAGAGAAAGCGTGTTGCCATCCACGGCGGTCGGCCTCCTCTCAGACTGCACCGCCGCCCAGCGTGCGGCGGCTGCCGCTCATTCCGAATCCCGGGTCCAATTCTTGAAGTCGTATCGCAATGTCTGAGCGCCGTGGCGAATGGTCAGCAAGTCGCCATCGACGGCTTGGCTTACCCACGGATTGCCGAGCAGCGGATAGGAAGCGTAATCGACCGGCTTGCCGTCGATTTTGTTTTGATCCGTGTAGGGCTGGCCGTGAGGACGAAACGTGAGATCGAGCCGATGGCCCGTCAGCGAAGTGTAGCGCAGGCGCGGATTGGCCGCGTCGATCTCCGACGCATCGAGCTTCGTTTTGGCGAGCACCGCCGCGGCGAAGCGCTCCAATTCCGCATCGGCGCCGCCGCCCGCGTAGGGCGTCAGCTCGGAGGTCTCCAGCACCCAGCCGTTCTTGCGGTAGTCGCTCCAGAGCACATCTTCTCCCTGCACCGGTTTGCCCCAAGTGTATGTCTTCACCGGACGAAACGCGAAGAGCATGGCCTCGCCGTGACAAAAGACCCATCCCCCTGTTTCAGTCCGCTTGACGATCGAGCCGCTTTGGCTGAACGGCGCGTAGAGTTTGTAGTAGGGATAATCGTCGGGCACCGAGTAAACGCCGATGAGCGTGCCCTCGTTTTGCAGCGACTGCCCGAACGGATTCTCGCCGTAACCCCACGCGTTGGCGACGTTCTCTTTCAGCGCGTAAGGCCGGCGCGGATTGTCCTGCATCGGGCAAAACGTGCTCGAGGGCTTGTCCGAAATCCACTTGAGCATCTGCCGCCGCGTCTCTTTATAGAGACCGGCCGTGTAGGTCGAAAGAAACTCCCACTGGCTCGCCAGGCTGTAGGAGAGGCTGTGGAAAATGGTCAGCCGGACCTGGTCCTTCCCGCCGAGAAGAACCGTGCCGTGACAAAGCGAAGGCGCGCTCCGGTCGCGGGCGATTTCCGCCGGGAGTTCCGGCGGGTGATAGTCGCCGGGGTACGCAAACCAGATCGATTCGGCGGCATTCATTCCGGCTCCGCGCACGGGCCGTTTCCCTCCGAAATAAATCCACCCGATCCCGGCGGTTGCGTCCATTTCCTCCGGCGACGTATTGGTGGAGACCCAATACTTGGCGCGCCCGCACGAGGCGATGTTGTAGCCCTGGTTCCACGAGCAGGCGACGTTCAGCAGCATCCAGTCGAGCGTCAGCGAAGCGCGCTTTTTCATTTCGGGATCCTGCGCGTGGTCGGCCAGCATCTTCATCGCGGCCAGATCGACGCCATAATAGGTCGGCGCTTCGTACTCGCCGAAATTCCGGTGCACGATGTCGTTGAAATAGCCGAAGAGCCGCTCCTTCGTGATCGCCTTGATCTCGCCGGCTTTCAGTCCGTCGGCGTCGACCAGATCGGGCCATTGTTCCGCCGCGATGAAGCCGGAGCCGTCCATCATCAGGCGATAATTCATCGCGCCGTAGCCTTTCCAGACGCGGTGATGCCAGAGCGACATGTACTCGCGGATGGCCTGGGTCGTGGCGGGCGTCACCTGGTCCCGGCACAGGAGCCACGCGTGCAGGAGCGCGTGCTTGTCGAAAGGGTCGAGTCCGTGGGCTTTGACGGCGCTCGGGGTCTGCCCGCCCTTGAGATTATCCAGGGTGACGGTCGCGGCCTTCTCGAAATGGCTGACGGCGTAGGCGGTGTCGGTTTTGGTCAGCAGCCGCGCGACGTATTTGGAGATGGCATACTTCGGATAGTTGGGATCTTTTGGAAAAGTGGCGGCCTCATAGCGGAGAAAAGCGCGAGCGCGTTCCTGATCCGTCGCGCCGTCGATAAGACCGACATCCGCAACCGCTCCCGGCGCGCGTGTCGCAACCGCGGGCACGGGCACGAGCGCGGATGGCTCCCCGGCTGTTTGGGCCACGCTCCGGGAACCGACCGCCGCCAGCAGGGCCAGCATCAAGCAGCCTTGGAGAAGACATTTCATTGCTGTCACGCCTTTGCCGCCCGATCTCGTCATTTGGAGGGAGCGTCGGTTGGCGCGACGGTCGGGATGTTTTTGGGTACGCCCGCAACACCGGGTTGGCCACGCTCCGGCGGCACCGATCCCTCAACCGGCAACGGCCAATCATCGGTGCGGAAAGGAGAAGCGGGCAAATCGGCCTTGTTCCAAAGATTGACGGCGGGCACAGGGTTGTCCGCCCATCCATAACGGACCGATGCGGGGGAGGAAATTGACGGACTGGAAACGACAACCTTGACGCCCTCGATGACCGCATCAGCAACGACGAATTTTTTGTCCGGGCCGGCCACAATGAAGCCGGTGAGAGGTCCGTCTTTGGCAACAAGGCCGCCGCCCAGATGGGTGAAGGAAACGACGGTCTTGGCGCCGTCAAATTTTACGTCTTGGTAAAGCGGGCCGCTGTATTCGAATTTGCCGCCATAAGCCAGGGCCATGGCCGCCAATTTAATGCGTTCACCGACAGGTTCCTTGCGCTTGTAGTGGACATCGCCATCCGCGTCCGCCAGATCCATGGTGACGACAAGCGCGGTGTTCGGTTCTTTGAGCGCCAGGAATTGCGCTTCGCGAACCACCGCGATGCCGCTCGGGGTATTCGGATCAAGGTTGGCCACGGGTTTACGGTTGGGAGTAATCTGCGGAATGATGAAGGGGAAATCGCCCAAGCTCCACTTTGCCCGCCAGAGTTCGATCAGCTTGGGGAGAAGATACCGGTAACTGTTTGCCCGGCCCACATAGGAATTGCTCTCGCCCTGGTACCAGACGACGCCTTTGATCGTGTAATTTTCGATCGGCGCGATCATGCCGTTGTAGAGCATGGAGGGGCCGCGCAAGGGGCCCGCGAGATGCGGGTCCGGCGGCTTGGGCAGATGTTGCCTCAAAGCTTCGGCGACTTCCCGGTCATACTTGTCTTTGAGCGGCTTTTGCCTGGCCACGAGTTGGTCATAAGCGGCTTTCACCGTCTCGTAATCGGTATACTTATTTTTGTCGGCGAGGTTATCGAGCACATCGCGGCTGAGCCAGGCTTCGATCATTGTGCCGCCCCAGACATCGTTGATCAGCCCCACCGGCACGCCGAGTTCCTTTTGCAGTTTGCTGCCGAACCAATAGCCGACCGCCGAGAAAAATTTCGTCGTGGCCGGGCTGGCTTGCACCCAGGCGGCTTTGACGTCGGTTTGTGGGGTGGCCGCTGCCGTGTGGGGAATGGTCATCAGCCGCAACATGGGGTTGGTTGAGTTGGCAATGGCTTCCTCCCCGCCGGTGCAGTGCCAGAGGGCATATTCCATATTCGATTGACCGGAAAGGACCC
Source organism: uncultured Verrucomicrobiae bacterium (assembly GCA_963702985.1). Taxonomy (GTDB): domain Bacteria; phylum Verrucomicrobiota; class Verrucomicrobiia; order Methylacidiphilales; family UBA1321; genus JABDGH01. The sequence goes on along the minus strand of OY969777.1, from coordinate 858,371 downwards.
ATACTTCACCGACATAGACGTTGGGCAGTTTGATCGTGTTACTCCCGGCAAAGGTCATGGGGAAAGGGCCGCCGGCTTCCTTGCTTTGAAGTTGAAGGAGCCAGTTGCCATCCGCGCCTGCCGTGGCGGAAACGGTTTGATCTCGAAACGAAACGGTCACTTTTTCGTTTGGATCGGCCGTTCCCCAAATTTTCACCAGCGATTTTTGCTCAAGCACCATGCCGTCGGAAATCAACGCGTTCGGCTTGATTTCAGCCGGGCAATTGATGACGGCGAATTGCACAACGATGAGCAGCGACAATAAAACACGAGGCATATTTGGTTCTTGTTTCATTTTTTAGGCTGGTGTTCGTCGGCGGGCAGTATTTCGCCGACCAGCAGGATTTCGCCCGCGTAAAATGCTTCGTGCGCATATTTGTCGGGGTGGTCGATAAAGTCCTGGTCGTTCCCTTTGCGATTGTAGGATGCGAGGATTTTCTGCTTGTCCGGTTTTTCGTCCAGGAATGTCCACGAAACGGTGTGGATTCCCTCCTCCATCTCGGGCAGCGGCCTGCCGCCATAGGAATAGTTTTTCGTATAGACCGTGAACTGGCATTGTTTGACCGGGGGCTTGTCGTCCGCCTGGATGCTGACGAATCCGGAATCCGGGCCGGTCATGCCCTTGATGCCGGCGTGGGTTCCCTTGAAGCGCAGCGTGATCGACGAACCGGGGGTTGACGTGCGGTAGTGGATGGGCGCCGATTCGTAAACCGACGTTTTTTCCACGGTGCAAGCCGGGCCGTTCGCCGCGGTGAGTTTGTCCCATTGGCCCTCGAAGTGGACGTGTCCCTCGAGCGGGATCGTTTGGGCCATCTCCCAGTTGTCGCTCATCAACGGCGGCGGCAGGTCGTGCGGTCCCGGCTTGCCCACGCCGCGCATCTGTTGCAGCGCGCGCTCGACGACTCCTGCCCAAATTTCATATCCCCGGGGAATCGTGGGATGCGAGCCGTCCACGGTAAAGATGATCTTGCCGTCGGGCGTCAAGCCGTCGGGAGTCATGGGCGCGAAGTTGATCAGCTTGCCTTGCTGCTCCAGTTTCGCCACATCGAGGCTCATCTGGATCGACGGCAGGTCATAGTGCCCGGCGATCATCTCGTGGAGCGTCGAGCCGCGCGGGCATTGTCCGGCGAGGAGCGTCTTGAAGTCTCCTCCACCGAACGCATAGGCCAGGCAGATGTCGGCGCTCGGGTTGCCGTGCCGAATCTTGCGGACAATTCCCTCCATGGCCCGCAGGACTTCCTTGGGCTGGGCGCGGGCATCGCCGTTGTCGTTGCCGGCAAACTCGATGAAAACCAGGTCGGGCTTGGTGGCAATGAGATCCTTGTCCGCGCGAAAGGCCCCGACCAGCGAGCCGGTCCCGCCCAGCGACGCGTTGACCATTTTCAGCGCGGCTTTCGGGAATTGCTTTTGCAGCCAGTCGAAGGTCATCGCACGCCAGCCGGGCGGGAAGGTCACGCTGGTGCCGAAATAGGCGATCGTCGCCGGCTCGCCGCGCTCGAGTTTGGCGAAAATATTCGGGAGACCGCCGCGCATCTGGATTTCCTGCATCGGCGAGAAGGGGAAATTGCCGTTAATGCTGGCGGCGATGCCGGCCAGTTGCGCTTTCTCCCGCTCATCCCGCGAGATCGCGGGCGCCGCCTCGATCCCGGTTTGGCCGATGGCCGCGATGGGGAAAAACATCGATGCGGCAAAGGTGCCCGCCAGGATTAAGAAAAGCCGAGATGTCAGGCTAATTGAAATCAATGAGATGGTCCTGTCCCCTGGTGTGTTTGGTAAACCACCTTGTGCGCCGAAAGTTTCCGTTTTGCCATCGAAATCTCGAATCGAGCATGTCCCGGCGCTGAATCGGACAAATGCAGGTCAGCCCATCCCCTGGGACATTTTTGGCGATAAATCGCCGGGCTACTCTCGGGCGACTTTGCGGGACTTGGGATCGCCCCTCGTTCCCAAACTCCATTTTGGGAGCGCAATTGCTGAGGCAACTCCGTTGCCGATGTCTACGTGACAATATTCTTTTAATCTCTCCGGGTAAATTCCCCGCCGCTTGCGGCGATATATCATAATCTGACATTTGTTCCCCAATACCCCGCTGCTTGCGGCGGGGTTCTTTATTTTTAGCGCGAAATAGAATTTCGCGAGGAACACGAGGCGTTCCCAAATGAAATTTTGGAACGAGGAAGAAAGACCCGCGCTCGGAGATCGCGGGCTGCCAACGGAACTGATTCTTCGATCCAAAAAAATTCCGTAAATCCGTTAATTCCGTCAAAATTCAGCCTACTCCACCGAACCGTAGGAATCGAGACCGGGCGGTTTGTGCGTGCCGGGCTGTTTGCTTTTCCAGTTCGCCCAATCGGTGCTCACCAGCCCCCGCAATTGCTGATCCTGCGATTCGCGGAAACGAGTTTCAAACTCGGCCAAACCGGCGGGATCGGGCTGGCCCCGGCTGTCGAGATGGAGGACAAGGAGGGTATTGTCCGCCTGCACGGGAACGGGATCCGAAACTTGGCCGGGCGCGAGCAAGGTGGCCGCGTAGGCGATGGTCTGAAGCCGCTGGTCGGACGGCGGCGCCTTGATCGGCACGAACGAGGGCAGCGTTTCCACTGTCAACTTCAGGCCCGCCGCAGCGGCTTTGAAATCGGCCCCCTTCGCCACGAGGCTCTGGAGCAGCTTGGACGTGATTTGGGCCGTGATTTTGGCCGTCTGCATGCCCTTGCTCTGCTGGAGTTGCTTCATGATGTCGGCCTTCACTTCCTCCAGGGGCCGCGGTTCGCTCGGTTGAATATCAGCCAGGCGCAGGACGGCGACGCCGTTGGCGAGTTCGACCACCTTGCTGATCGGATTGTCCTTCGTCAGTGAAAAAGCGGCATTATTGAAAGCAGGGCTCGGCGGCACGTTGGCCGGCGGCGTATCGGCCGCGAAGAAATCGGTCGTGGCCGGCGTCAGGCCCCGCTTTTTCGCTTCGGACGGAAAGTCGGGCGGCGGCGGGGCTTTCTCACCGGCCGCGGAAGGCTCGGGCTGGAAGGCCAGCGCGAACTCGAGCGCCTTCTGCCCCAGCGCGTCCTTCGCGGCGGACTTTTCCGCATCGGGCAATTTGGCCTGGTCGGCGGAGAGAAGGAACAGGACGTAATCGACCTTCCTCTTTTCCTGGGTCCGATAGGCCGGATTTTCCGGATGGGCCTTGTATTCAGCCTCGATTTCTTCCGGCGTGACCTGGGCCGCGGCGACGAATGTTTTCGGGTCGAAGGCGGCCAAACTGACGGCGACCGGTCCGTAGAACTTCTCATACTCGGTGGAAACATCGCGGGCCGAACTGCGAACGCTGGAGAAAAGAGCCTTGCTCGCCGCCTGGACGCGAAGATCGTCGCGCAGCACGGTTTCAAACACCGCCTTCGAGCCCGCGACGGGGTCTCCGGCCGAGTCCGACGGGACGCGAAGGATATTTTGCAACTCCTTCATCCGGCTCTCATAGACCTCGGGACTATAAACGCCGTCCTTCTGGAAAACGGTCATGCCATGAATATAATCGACCAGCTCCCTGTCGCTGATGGTGATGTGGAGCCGGTCCGCTTCGCGCAATAGCAGGAGCTGCTGCCAGGCCAGCTCCGCAACCTGCGCCGACGCGCCGGGGCGCCTCAGTTCCTGGGCGTGGCCATTGATGATAAGGGAATCGCGCGTGTTGCGGACGGCATCGGTCAGATCCGCCTGGCTGAGGTCCTCGCCGTCGATGCGCCCGAAGTCGTTGCTCACGCGGCCACTCCCGGACGTCAGCAGGTTGCCGCTGTTGCCATAGAACAGGAATCCCAGGCCGATCACGCCAAGGACGACAACCAAAACAGTCTGCGACTGGCTGCGAAGAAATTTCATCATAACGCAGCGAAGCTCCTAAGGAAGGGGACGGGAAGAGAAAACATGATCGTGGCATGATGCGAAGTCCAACGCCCGGCGACAAGCCGGGATTTTGCGCCCGCGCCCGTGAAGACGCGGCCGGACGATGCGCCATCGGGGGCTGACTTGTTTATTCCGCCGGGATGGGAATGATTCCGTCGGAATCACCGGGGAAAACGGGATAGGTTCACGCCTTGAATTCCGCGACGTGCCGGACGAATTCCAGCGCCCGCGCGTAGAGCGCCGAATCATCGCCCGCCTCATAGAGTCCGGCGCCCATGAGAAGAATCACGTCGGTCCCGTAGAAGGCCAGCACGCCGGCCACATTCTGGTATTTGATCCCGCCGGCCGGCATCGGCAGCGTGGGAATAAGACCGGGTTCGACGGGATGCGCCAAGGCGTCGGCGAGCTTGCGGCACGTATCCCTGCCAAAGGAAAAGCGTCCGCCGAAATTCGGGAAGATCGTCGCGTCCGCGCCGTAAAGCGGAAAGAGCTTGCCGTAGAGAAGCTCGGGCGCGATGCGCGTCGCGCCGCCGAAACTCGGGTGGGCGATGATCGGCGCCAAGGCGTGATTGGCGACGATTTCGGCCATCGAGGGCAGGCCGAGCAGCATGGGCGCGATCATCACGGCGCAGACGCCTTCGTCCTGCGCGAACTTGAGTTGTTCCAAAACCGACGGGAGCGTCCCGATCAGATTGGGCACGTAGACCGCCTGCCGGCCCGTCTGTCGATTGGCCTCCCGCACGGCCCGCTGACAGGCGCGCACCCGGTCGGTGAAGGGATGAAAGCTCTGGTTGGCCAGGCCGTGGTCGTCCTTGATGATGTCGATTCCGGCGCTGGCAAAAAGGCCGCACAGCAGCGCGAGGCGCTCGGTCGTGAGGCCGATCGGCTTCAACGCGGTCGCGGTGAGCGCGCGGTCATGGACGTCCGTGATCTGGCGCAGGCCCGCCGTCCCGAATTGGGGGCCGGGCAGGGCTTGTTCGCGCTGGGGCCACTCCCCGGCGGCGGGAAGATTGAAATCGGCCAGGGCGACATGCTCCTGAATCGAGGAATTGCCGAACAGGACGTTGAGAAACTGCGCCGGATCGTTCGCGGTCGCGCTGATCGGAAAATCGATGGCCACGGCGTGCCTCTCCTCCGAGATCGGCTCGGTGGAAACGAGCCGGCCCACGATATTTTCCAGGACAAATTTGTCGTGCAGCGCGGCGCGGGGCAGCTCCACCGTTTGTTCGAGCAGCAGCGACTCGACGCGCGCGTCGAGATCGGGTTGATTGGAGGCCGTAACGTGGTACGTCACGCGCACGGCAGGCCAGGGGGCGGAGGCAGGCGCGGGCATGAATTCAGAAGCTAAGCCATCCGACAGGCTTCGCGCAATGGGAATTCGAGCGCAGCCGCCCTCACCCTCGTTCGCAACTTGGGAACGAGGGAATTAGAAAAAATGCGTCGCATGAACCTCACACCCCCTCCATCGCCTCACTCTTCAACTCCGATTCCGGCGCGGTGAAGGCGGGCCCTCCGGCGAAATCGGCGCCCCAGATTTCCTGCGCGATCCGAAAACTTTCCGGCATCAGCGTGTAGCCGACGTGGCCCTGCGGAAAGCAGGCGAAATGGGCGTTGTCCCACGAGCGCGCCAGCGCCTCGATTTCCTCCGGCGGCGCGATCTGGTCGTACTGCCCCGCGAGCATGAGCATGTGCTTGCCCGGCAGGAGCGCCTTCAGCTTGCCCGGACATACCAGGCGCATGCTTCCGGCCGTGTCTTCGGGGCCGATTCCCAGGCGGCGCAAGGCCGCCCGCAACGCCACGGAACTCGGCGCTTTCCAGATCGCGTTGTCGATATTGAGGATCGGCTCGACCAGGATCAGCCGTTGGAGCAGCGGCTCGAAACACGCCAGCAGCGCCATGACCCAGCCGCCGTAACTCGTCCCCCATCCGCCGAAAAGCTGCCCGCCCTTCCGGCGCAATTGCTGGAGAACGATGCGGCACTCGACCACGGATTGCCGCAGCCCCGCCGCGGTGCGAAGCAGATCGCCGCCCACGCAGAGCTCGCCGTGAAAATGCCAGGGCAGCCGCCGCGAATAATGGTAGGGCAGATGCGCGAAAACGGCGTTCCAGCCGCGCGCGTTCAGACGCCGCGCCCAGCGCCGGTAGCCGAAATCGCTCACCGACATCAGCCCGTGCCCGAGGAGCATCGTCGGCGCGGTCCAGCCCTGCTTGCACGGGAAAAAATCGAACGCCGCCCGGTTGTTCGCGTCGTGCTCGCCGGGAAGCGGACTGGGAAACAAAAGCCGCCCGTGCTCCGGCAATTCGGGCGGCGCGAAATCGTCGGGAATGCGGTAGAATTCCCCCACCGGACGCCCGGCCCATTCGGCGGTGAACCGGTCCCAGCGCGCGCGAAAATCAGCCGGCAGCGGATGCCGCGCCTGAAGCAAATTGACGAAGCTGAAGCTGACCCAATCGACCGCCAGCGCGCGCGCGTGATCGATCCGGGAACGAAGCGCGCGCGATGTCACGAGGGCAATCTAGGGCGAGCCGCCAGGAAAGCGCAAGACCACACGTTGACGGGCAGCGCAGCGCTTGGTTGATGGGCGATCTGTGGCCGCCGGTTAAAAGGAAACCATGTCGGCAATGCAAATCACCTTGCGTTCTGTGTATGATGGTAGTATACATTGGCAGTGGGTGATTCCGACGAAATCCTCTTGGGCTGCACCGAGTTTCAATGGGACGAAGGCAATGATCAAAAGAACTTTATCAAACATGGCGTCACCCAGGCCGAGTGCGAAGAGGTCTTCTTTAATTCGCCGTTGCTTGTCGCGGACGATGACGGACACTCCGAAAGTGAGGCCCGCTATTATGCCCTCGGCCAAACCGATGCTTCGAGGCTCTTATTCATGGTTTTCACCATTCGCGGCGCCGCGCTCCGGGTGATTTCCGCACGGGACATGAGCGGCAAAGAGAAACGGCGCTATCGATTTTATGAAAACTAAAATTCCCAAGTTTAAATCCGAGCGCGAGGAACGCGGCTTTTGGGCAAAACGCGATTCGACTGATTTTATCGATTGGTCAAAGGCGAAGCGCGGCAAGTTTCCCGAGCTGAAACCATCGACCCGGACCATCTCGCTTCGTCTGCCCCAAATGTTGATCGATGAACTGAAAATTTTGGCCCACAAGCGCGATATTCCCTACCAATCTTTGCTCAAATCGTTTCTCACCGAAAGAGTGCGGGAAGAATTATCGGCCAACCGCAGATAAGGCCCTCCTCCGCCATCCGTTTCGCCGCCGGCCTACTTCGCAGGCTTTTCGCTTTCCTGAATAGGCGCCGCTCCTTCGAGGCCCGCGCCCTGCACGTTTTCGGTATGGAAAAGCGGACCGGACACGCCGTCGAGTTTGATGTCGTTGACCGTGACATTTTTGGCATTGCGAAGAACGAAACCATGCTCGCAGGCGCCCGTGATATGACTCAGCGCAAGGCCATCCACCGGCTTCTCAGGCGTGGCCTCGACCGTCACCGAATTTTTTGAATCAATCTTCACGTCTGAAATCACGATATGGCTGAAACTCGTCAAGCCCTCCGGCCCCCGCACCCCTTGGGAATCAGGATTCGAAGCATAGGTTGTCTCAATCTCCAGCAGCGGCTCCGGCCCGACCGTCAGGTGGTCCGCCTCGACGTCCTGAACATAGCCGCCGCGCCCCGGACGCGACTTCAAATAAAGCGCCGCGCGCCCCTTCTCGAAAGTGCAATCGGAAATCTTCACGCGGCGAATTCCGCCGGAAAGCTCGCTCCCCATGGCGATGGAAGAATAACCCTTCACGAAGGTGCAATTGGTGATTGTAATATCCTCGGACGGCTTCCCCATTCTCACGCCTTCCCGCCCCTTCCCCGACTTGATGGCGATGTTGTCATCCCCCGTGGAAAAAGTGCAGTGATCGATGACCACTCGCCGGCACGAATCGGGATCGATGCCATCCGAGTTCACGCCCTTGGTATCGAACGTCACGCCCGAAATGGTCACATCCTCGCAACAGGTCGGATGCAGCGTCCAGATGCGCGTGCTCTTGAGTGTCACCCCCTCCACGCGGACCTTCTTGCACGAGATCGGCTCGACAATCGTTGGACCGCGCGGACCGCGAAGACCCCCCACGGCGGCGTTGCCCTCGATGACGCCCGGGCCCGTGATCGCGATGTCCTCGGCATCCCTCGCGCTGATGAGCGCGCGATGGCAAGGCCGCTCGATGCCCTCCCAGCGCGCCGTCACGATCGGATAATCCCCGGCCGCCGGGCTGCCCAGAATCACCGCTCCTTTGTCCAGATGCAAAGTCACATGCGATTTCAACTCGATACTCCCCGTCAGGTAAGCGCCCGCCGGAAAATCAACCTCGCCGCCTCCCGCCGCGGCCGCCAGATCAATCGCCTTTTGAATCGCCGCGGTCTCCACGGCCTTTCCATCCCCCGCCGCTCCCGGATCACGAACATTATATTTCCCAGCCGCATTTTCCGCATGGAGGGGCAAGCCGCAGACCGCCAGAAACAATGCCACCTTGAGTCTATTCATTTGAGTTTTCGTAACGATGGCGGCGATGCCGGGACAAAAACAAAAAAAAGCGATCCCCTCACGATTGAAAATGGCAGGCCCCGAGGCTGGATTCAAGCCTGGAGGATCGACGACAGGCGTGCCTGCCGTCCTGACCCTGATTAGGTAGCCGCCGCTGGACATGGTAGCCGTCGCACTCCGTGCGGCGGTGCCTTCCTCGGGTGGCCCGGACTACTTGTTGTCCGGGCGCGCTCTGCGCGCAGGAAGCAATCTCTGGTAGCCGCGCGAGGGGACGTGTCCCGCCCAGCGGCGGTGTCTTCCTGGGGTGGCCCGGACTACTTGCTTGTCCGGGCGCGCGCAGCGCGCAGGAAGCGATTCCTGGTAGCCGCGCGAGGGGACGTGTCCCGCCCAGTGGCGGTGCCTCGCTGGCATAAACATCCCGCCTGTGCCTGTCACCATTTTCCCACTTAGAAGCGAATGAAGTGATCGCAAACGGTACGATCCCGCAGTCTTTTTTTTTAAAGTACGAAACTTTTTTTGTTGTGCAGGGTTTTACGATCTACATCCATGAGATCCGCTCTTCTTACTTTCGCCTGCGGCGTTACCGCTTTCGCTTTTCCAATCCAAGCTGCTGACCTGCTACCAAATGACTACCCCGGACTTCGAGGGCCGGATGGTAAACTGATTGCGGCCGTGGCTGGGCATTTGGGCCAGAACCTCCGCTCCTACGATATTCCGGTGGATCAGGAGATGCTCAAAAAGCGCAATAACTTTGGATACACCCCGGAAGACATCCAAAAATACTTTACCGTTCCGCTTCACATGACGCTGGATGAAACGGGCATGGACAAGAGCTTCTTCAAGCCCGTTCCCGGTCCCGGTATTCACCCCCGAGTCATTTTTAATCCTGAGGATGTGCCGCTCATTCGCGAGCGTCTGACCAAGACACAGACGGGAAAAAGTGTTTACGCAGCCATCTTAAGTCATATCCAAGACATCCTTACCGGCCCCAAGGCGCGGTTTGGTAAAGAATATCAGGCCCTGGCAGCAGGCGATGCCAAAACGATTGATACCTACACGTTGAGCTATAACGACCTGAAGAAGAAATATCCCACCGACACTTTCCCCGAGCCCGATCCGAAGACAAACAGTAATGGCGGCAGACCTCTGCAATTCGATTCAACTATCGGTTTTACGACGACTTACGAGGCGTTTCGATGCCTGATCGATGATGACCAGGAGGGTGGCAAAAAGGTGGCCGGGGTGATTACCTCGTTGGCTCAAATCCAAGATGTCGAGTGGGCTTCAGAAGTCGCCAAAGCCAAGCCCGAGGAAAAAAACGACTTCCGGATCACTGGCCTCGCAGCTTCCTTCCAAGGGACGCTGGGGCTGGACTACGATTTCGCGTACAACTTCATGACTGCCGATCAACGGAATCGTGTCCGCACGTTTCTCTCCCATTGCACAAACGGTTACACCACTCAGGGTGCTGAAACGCTTCGCGCCCCTCATACGGGATCGAGCAATTGGATCTCCTGGTCGTGCCGCTTTTTGTTCCCCCTCTGCGCAATTGAGGGCGAGCCGGGCTACGATCCTCAAGCTTACAAAAACGCCTCCACAGCCCAGCTGAACTATATCAATGCAATCTTCCCCTCGGGCGAAGGTTTCGAAGGCTGGGGCAAATCGTTCATGTTGCTGGAGCACCTGGCCATCATGGCTAAACGGGGGCAAAACATCGTCGGTAGTACCAAGATTCGAGCGGCCTATAACGACTACTTTATGGCTTCCCTCTGCCCTTGGGGAAATGGGTTTACGTTCTGCGATTCCTTGGCTGGCTCCGGTGGAAAAATCGCCCGGAACGCGGATGTCATGATGTATCACGCCTTTTTCCCGAACGACGTCGCGGGTGATTTCCTGTGGAGAAACCAAATTGATGGAGATTACAACAGCCCCGGGGTGACTCTAGTGAACACGCACCATCCGTTTAGCGTGATGGATTCTCTGTGCTTAGCCATCTTCGCCACTGACTTTACCGGTTCTTCCTGGGATGAACAGCAGGCCCAGGCAACTCAAGGCCGTCCACTGACCTACTTTGGTCAGGATACCGGAAACTTAATTACTCGGTCGGCTTGGACTAAAGATGCTCTCTACCTGAACTACCTCACTCGAACCATTCCAGGGGGACATCAGTACTCAGACCGAGGACACTTCAGCCTCTACGGAAACGGTCGTTTTTGGAGTATTTACCACTTCTTTCGGCAGGTAGGGGTGCAGTATCTGCCGAAAAATCGGTCCGTGTTGCTAGCGGATGATCAAGGACCATCTGTGCTGGAAGCTCGCTGCGCTGATTTACAGGACAAACCGCTGGCTACGTTCACTGTTACTGACCTGAAAAATACGTGGGACTACCAAGACACCGGTATCGTCAAGCCAGACAAAGGCGCTACGATCGTTAGCAACCCGTTTAGCTACAATGATTTTCGCCTGATCAAGTCACCGCTACCCTGGATGAATTACCCAGTCGCTTTTCTTCCGAACTGGTACACCTCTAATCGTCCGGACGAAAAAGAAGGCCTGCATTTCTTCAAAAAATATGACGTCAAGAAGGCCTTCCGCACTGCGGGGTTGGTGCGAGGTATCCACCCCTATGCCATCATCATCGACGATCTACAATTGGACGGTAACCCACATCACTACGACTGGGGCATGATTCTAGCGGACGACGTGGTGGGCGGTGCTGTTAAGGTAACTAGTGTCTAATTGCATAAGTTAGAGATAGTATTACGCAACTGGCTGCCTTTGACTTCCCGTTTGCGCCAGCGAAACGGTTTGGGCTGCTGGTTGTGTTTGGCGACGAAGGCGAGGATTTTGTCGCGCAGGCTTTCCTTGGTCGGGAAGCTGGCACCGCGCAGGGCCTGGCGCGTCAGCAAACCGAAAAAGACTTCCACCAAGTTGAGCCAACTGGCCGAAGTCGGGGTGAAGTGGAAGCTCACCCGGCCCTCGTAGCGCTCCAGCCAGTCGGCGTTCTTCTTGTGGGTGGAGTAGTTGTCGAGGATGACGTGGATTTGCCGGTCGGCGGAAACCTCCGCCAAAACCTCGTCCATGAACTGCCGGAAGTCCTCCCGCTTCTTGGTTTCGGTCGTCTTGGCGTGGACATGACCGCTGGCCACATCCAGGGCCGCAAAGAGGTTGACCGTACCGTTGCGCTTGTAGGTGCTTTTGATCCCATGCACAACTTTGCCATCGCTGGTTTTGACGTAACCGCAGGGCCGGGTCAGGGCCTGGATCGACGGTTTTTCATCCACGCTCAGCACCAGGGCGTTGAGCGGCGCGTTGAGATAAAGTCCGATGATGTCGGTGGCCTTCAGGGCGAACTGCGGGTCCGTGCTCACGCACCAACTGCGCTGCCGGGCCAGACAGATGCCTTCGGCGCGTAAAATCCGCCAGACCTTGTGCCGACTCACTCCCAAAGCTTCGGCCACCAGCGCACCATCCCAACAACCCCTCTCGGGCGGCGGCGGTTCTTCGAGCTTTTTAAGGATGCGGTCTTTAAGCCCGGCGTCGTACGTGGCGGGCTTGCCCGAGCGCGGGCGATCCCGCAACCCGCGCAAGCCTTCCCGCGCGAAGCGACCGCGCCATAACCCGACCCGAGCAGGCGTCCGTCCCATCAAGGCGGCAATTTCCTGGCTGGGCTTGCCTGCCAAAGCATAAAGAACGATCTGCGCCCGCTCCACCAGCCTTGCTTCTTCCCGGCGACTTCGACTCAGACGTTCCAGTTCTCTGCGATCTTCCGCAGAACACTCCACCACAGGGGCATGTCGGCTCATGCCAAGAGCTTACTTACTTATTGTCAGTTATGCAACTAAACACTAGCAACGAGCCTGGAAAAGCTTCCGCAGACATCACGCTCAACGAAGAACCCAAGCCGGATAAAGATAATCCGACTCCGGAAAAAGACCGACATCTTTTAGTACGTGTCCTTTCCGCAGATTCTCTCACCAACCCACCGGCCAACGTTGGCTTCTACCCCATAGCTAACCCCCCAAACGTTAAAGATTGGAACATAAACAAACTCCACATCACTTCTGATAGTGTTAGCCCAGCCTTTAAGATGTTGCTCTATTCCTACAAGGAAGGACAGCCGCTCCCCACTACCACATGGAATGCGGGCCACACAGAGGTTATCGTAAGCTGGCCAGATCAATCCGACACCATTGCCTTCAACAATTCCGCCGATGGTCGAACGTTAATGCAGATCACACGTAACGGACAAAAGCTGGTAACCTTAAAGTGATGCGATACACCGCAGAGACCATTTAAGCGCACGGAGTACGCGCCTCGCCCGATTTCGATCGCTCAGCAAATCAAACATTTACATAAAAAATATGGAAACGGGGACAGGCACCCGCGCCGGGCGTTTTTTCATTCATTGGGAATGGGTTTGCGCGGTCTGCCGGGAGGTCGGACGGTTGATTCCATGCCATGCGCAGTCGTGAGGTTCGCGATCCATTGAGGTTGCCCCTGCGGAGTGCCGCGCGCAACACTTTGCCGCATGGAATCCAGGCTGGCAAGGGACAAGGGCTGGTTGACCTCCTCAATCCAATGGCTTCCCCGGTCCCATGGCGCAAGCCTGGGGCGCGGTACCTGTCCCCGTTTCTCTCAAAGTTGCGGGCCAGGTGGATGGCGCTCTTCCCCTTGATAAAGCCCACCACCTGCGCCACCGCGTACTTCGGCGGGATCGAGATGAGCATGTGAACGTGGTCGCCCAGCAAATGCCCCTCCTCGATCCGGCATTCCTTCTGCTGGGCCAGATTTCTAAACATCTCCCCCAAGTACTTCCTCAACTCCCGATAGAGCACCGCACGGCGGCACTTCGGGATGAACACGATATGATATTTGCAATCCCACCGGGTGTGGGATAATGAGTCTGTGGTTTCTGCCATTTTGTTTCTCCTGTGTGGAACTTTGAGCGGTTCACGCACACGAGATTCAAAGGGACTCCCGGAGCTGTCAAACTTTGGGAGTCCCCCGGCAGAGCCGGGGGTTTACTATTTTAATTAAAGGAATTCGCTCTCAATTAGAAAGGGCCCCCGTCGACAATCGCACTCCATAGGCGCTTTCCGGAAACATCTCCACATCCAAGTCGTGCGAGTTTTTCAAGTTCACTTCCATGGGAGAATAAACCGCTTCCGTGTCGCCTGGATAACGGGCGGCCAACTGATGAGCCTGTGCTGAGGTCATTCCTAAGGGGACGGGGATACTAACCGATACGGGATGTGGCTGTTTATTAATTAGGATAATGCTTGTGGTGTCATGGCCTCTGGTCGCGAATGCAAAGACTCGAATCTTGGGGTCAGTGCTCTTTACTGGTTGAGGAACAGGCAAGACATAGTCATGTAACATGCTGTGGGCGCCGACCACGGCCGGAAAGGTCGAGGTTTTGCCTTCTTTTACAAAGTCCGAGTAGCGAAAAAAACCGTAGCCGGACTTACCCTTCAATGCGGGCCATTGGGATGGCCACGGAGTAATGACAGAGGCGCGGTTGTCCTCTATCTCGGATAGGAGGAGGTTGAGGTAAGCGAGAGAACTGCGCCGATCGGCAGCGTAAATCCCATCCCAGGCGGGCCAGCATACGTTGGTTTCACCGATGATGTATTCTTTCCCGGGGGGAATGATCGGCTTGGTTTTGAGGGAAAGAGAGAGGAGATCATCTCGATCCTGGGAATAATACCATTGCCAGGGGTCTCGCCCCTTTCCGCCGCACTCCAAGTAATGATGCCATTCCACCGCATCAAAGTAATCCACGTTGGCGTTCACAATACTCGCCTGAATATCCTCATTGATTTCGGCGACAACACGAAATTTAGGCTCAATTGATTTTACCAAGGGATAGATCGTACGTAATGCTTCGGCATATTTATTAACGGCAAGCTTTGGTTTTGAATAAGGCTCGTTGCCAACCTCGATATAGACTGGTGTATCAAAATTCTGTGCCGCCACGTATTCCGTCATGTGGCGGGATAAATCCACGACCCGCTTCATGGGAACTCCGACCGCCAACGCATCGACCGGGAGCATGATGAGCGGTACGGTGGACGTGGTTTTGCAATACGCCACAAATTTTTTAAAACCAAAACTGCCTGAAGCATCTTGCGAATTACTCGCTGACCAATATTGATTTGCCAGGGGTTTCTCCTCGAAGGCATCCCACCAAATCGCGCTGTAACCCCAACGGAGCGTTCTTACGCCTGCTATTTTGAATGTTCGCGCCATCCAATGATCGTTGGCGCTCCACATATCATCGGAAGTAAGTGCCATCTCTATATTTAGGCCAATTTGTGTGGTGCCATGGAATGGTTGCGACGCTGGTGGACCAAGCTCGATGTATACCTTTTCTTGAGCTGGCAGAAGGCCGGGCTCAACAATAAATATAAGGCAGATGGTAAGTAGCCTCGATTTCATAAAATTGGAGTGCCTAACAAGATCCCGGTTCACGGGTGGATCGATGGGGCCTGCCGAGGATAAGCCTTGGTGATGACGATATGGCTGTTTGCCGGCACGGAGGGAAACGGGGACAGGTACCGCGCGACCCGAGGGGAAGCGGTCATGAACGAAGCTTTGCTTGTCGGCAGAAGTATGTCAACTTCGCTCCTAAATGCCCTCGGTCGGCAATATCGCCTAAAAAAATAGGATATGGTAGCTTTTTAAGCCAAGCCGGGGAAGGCGCCGCCGCCAGGGACGGCGGCGGCTACCGCTGCGCGTGCGGAGGCTACAACGGATCGCTACCTGTCGCCTTCGGCGACCCGGACAAGCACAGGCTCGCCTGTCGTAGCCGGGCCACCCGAACTGCACCGCCGCTAGGGACAGCGGCGGCTACCAGAGCGGCGGCTAACGCGGATCGCTTCCTGCGCGCTGCGCGCACCCGGACAACGACACGCACGCGTGACGTAGCCGGGCCACCCGAAGTGCACCGCCGCTGGGGACAGCGGCGGCTACCCAGGAAGCGAAATTCCGCCTAGCGGGACGATGGCGGTCATCCCACTTAAAAAAGCAGGGGCCAGTTGACTCCCTGGCGAAAGTCGTTCAAGTGGGCGCTGACAATCGTATGGACGTGGTAGCCCGTTCGGTCCTGGAAGCACCGCAAATAGTCCATGCTCGCCGCCTTGGTTGCGCGCGGGACTTCCCTGTTCACGGAATCGACCGTGCCGAGTTCGATGTCTCCGGTCATAGCCACGCCCCGGAAGATGGTGACGGCGTCGCTTGGTGAGTGCTTGGGAGCTTTGAGCAGCCAAACCGGTTCACCGCCAAGCTTGATCAGGGTGTCCGATCCGGCTTTTGCTTCTGTCGGGGGGATAAAATGAGTTCCCGTGTAAGCCTGCTGCAATGCCTTCCATGAATCGGGGTCAAAATGGTCCTCATGCGAATGCGAAGCCGTGACGTACCGCAGGCCCACGCCAAGGGAACCGAGGCCCGCCGCCACGTCGCCAACGGTCAAGCCGGGCGGTATCTCCAAAAGCAACGCTTCCCCGTTGTT
Source organism: uncultured Verrucomicrobiae bacterium (assembly GCA_963702985.1). Classification (GTDB taxonomy): domain Bacteria; phylum Verrucomicrobiota; class Verrucomicrobiia; order Methylacidiphilales; family UBA1321; genus JABDGH01. The sequence goes on along the minus strand of OY969777.1, from coordinate 842,384 downwards.
ATGGAGAAGCCAACTTCCCACGTCGTCGGGTTCATTGTCGGGGAATGCGCCGAGCAAGTGCCAGCCGGGGAGATGTCGCAAGGCGTCCACACCAAAAACCCTACACCTTTCGCCCGCCGATAAAAGGAAAACCCGGCATGGCATGTGTCGAGCCATGCTGAGCGCAAGGCGGGGCATTCTGGCGCGAGTTGTGACGTTTCAGTCACGCTTTCAGGTTTCTGAAACTTATAGAGGCCATTTTACCTCTGAAAAGCAGGGGTGCGTCCCTTGGGATTTGAAGCCAGCCAAGGCCCCGCTTCGCGGGAAGCGGGCGCCCAAAATGAGCCTTTGCCAATCGCATAGCTCACATATCTTGTCGTGGATCGGCAAGTTCGGCAAGATAGGCAAAGGACGTAGATCTAGAATTTGTTTGATTCACATTGAAGTGAAAATGAGCCCAACTCTTTCGCATGGAACAAAGGGTTCGATCCCAGCCAACTTGCTTTGGGCGCGGTGGGAAAGAACCTTGAAAAAAAACAGCCGGCGTATTGTTCTCATTGAGGCTGAGAACAAAACCACTTGGACAGCGCGGGCCTTGAGCGATCAGACACGCGAGTTTCTCGATTCGCTGCGCGGTTTCGAGAGAGGAACAAGAATAGCCTTCCGCCTTCCCAATGGGGCGCAATGGGTGGCATTCTTTTTGGCCTTGCAGAAGCTCGGGTTGGAGGCAACACCCCTTGATGCGAATTTGCCCGGCCAAGCCTGTTTGGAAATGGCTCAAGGTTTGCGCTGCCGCGCACTCTTCATTAGCGGAAAATTTTATGTTTTTGACAATGGCGGCAAAAATAAAACGCCCTTTAGTTGCATCAAGGTAACTTCAGGCACGAGTGACGGCCTTCCCAAGAATGTGCCCTGCCGCGCGGAGCATCTTATCGCCGATGGGTCGAATATCATCCGAACGATGGGCATTCGCCCGAACGACCGCAATTTGGCGGTGATTCCCCTCGGACATTCCTATGGCCTCGGTAATTTCATTCTGCCCTTGATTCTTCAGGGAACAACCGTTGTTTGCGCCGAACGCTTCGTTCCACGCCAGTTAATCGATTGGATTGGACTTTATCGCATAACGATTTTTCCAGCCGTACCCGCCATTTTTCGCGTGCTGGCTTCCATGCCGGCCAAGTCACGGCTCTCCCCCCTGCGCCTGGCCATCTCGGCGGGAGCGCCGCTGAGCGCGGAGGTCGCGCGGGCTTTTTTCGAGCGCTATCATCTGAAGATTCGAAATTTCTACGGGTCTTCGGAAACGGGAGGAATCTGTTACGACCGCAGAGGTGATGCGAGCCTCGGCGGAGGATCGGTCGGCAAGCCTCTTGCGGGAGTTGCCGTATCCGTCAATCGCGGCGTCATCAAGGTTGAAAGCGATGCTGTCGCGAAACGAAACGGACGCTGGCGCATGCCGGATCGCGGCGAGTGGAACGACAAGGGCGAGATCGTGCTTCGGGGACGCCTCGGTCGCGAGGTCAATATCGGAGGGAAAAAGGTCCACCCGTCCGAAGTCGAACAGGCTTTGCGGGCAGTGCCCGGTATTTCGGATGCGATCGTCTGGGTGGCGTCAAATTCGGAACGCGTTTTTCTTCACGCGGCCGTGGAGACCCGCCTGCCGCTGGTGGATGTCCAGCACGCGCTCGCCATCAGGTTGCCGGAATGGAAACTTCCCAAACACTATGTCATCACAGCCGAATTTCCACAGACCACCCGGGGCAAGGTGGACGTGGCGACTTTACGACGGAAAACCAAGGAACAAGGCCGATGATTTTCCGAAGGTTATAGCATTTTAACTTATTTTGCACATGCCAATGGGAGTGTTTGGGGCCATCCCGAAAGGATGGCAATCACTCAGCCCAGGGTTGGCGTAGCAACGCCTACCCTGGGGGGACGACAACCTGAACCTACCCTGAAAGGGTTGAGAAAGTTATTTGTCCCCTCTCTGCTTCAACCCCTACAGGGTTGCTCTCATCCGCGGTGTACCCAGGGTAGGCCCTGGCGGGCCAACCCTGGGCTGAGTGATTGCAACCCTTACAGGGTTGCTGAAACCGAATCGCCTTGTCTGTGCACAGTATTTTGATTTGCTCTAAACGCCGGGCTGAGTGATTGCAACCCTTGCAGGGTTGCTGAAACCGAATCGCCTTGTCTGTGCACAGTATTTTGATTTGCTCTAAACGCCCGCCGCGGCCGCATCCGCGCCCAGCACAATTTTGCCCCGCGCGACTTCGAGTTGATTGACGGCAAGCACAACCTCGAACTGCGCCAGGTTGCCGAAGGAAGTTTCCAGCGTGGCCTCCGTGTCGATTTTCTCGCCGGGAAACACCGCATGAAGAATTTTGAATTGAAGGATCTGGGCCAAAACAAAGCGGGCGGGGGCCTGAGTTCCCTGTAGGGAAGCCCACAAGGCGCCGGCGGCTTGAGCGCCACATTCGATCAGAAGCACCGCGGGCATCAGCGGTTTGCCGGGAAAATGGTCGGCGAAAAAAGGAAGTTGAGGGTCCAGCCACTTGGTTGCGCGCCCGCGCTGTGAATCCCCGACACGTTCAAAGGTATCAAGAAAGGAAAAGCCTTTCCCGTGCGGCGTTAGTGAATTCATGGCGCGAACTCCATCGGCGTGATGGGCGATACAAAAGCCGGAGGGGTCAGGCCAGCGGCACGAATTGGTACCATTGCTCGGGATGGGCGCATAGGGTGGGCATGAGGATATCGGCAATCAGCTGGCTGTAAAACCGGAGAGTTTCGGCGCGGGACCCGCGGGACTCTATCCATACGGGTTGAAAAACCTCCGCACGGTAAAATCCGTCCGGTTGGCGGACCATGGTGGACGGAATCACCGGAACCCGGCATTGTGCGGCCAGGAGAAGAATGCCGGAAGAAAAATGAGCCGTGCCGTTGGGGAAAGTCACCGGGATCGGCTCCTGGGAAGTCGGACGATCGATCAACGCCGCCACAAAGCAGCCTTCGCGCAATCGCCTGGCGATGTGAAGAAAGGCAAAGTTGTCCGATCCGACCTCGATCGTTTCAACGTTCCATTGCCGACGAAAATGCGCGCGCCAGGCCGTCAGTCCGCTGCTCGGTTCAGGCAGAGTCAGCACGGCGGCGGGAAATCCATCTTGGGCCACCATCAAGCCTCCCAACTCAAACAAGCCCAGATGAGCCGTGACTATCACAGCCCCTTTGCCCTCGTTGCGGAGTTGCTCAAAATGTGCGTGGCCCTTTTTTTCCTTGATGATCTTCGCCGCTTCCACCGGAGGACGGGTCCCGATGTAAAAAAAGTCGGCCAGCGTTTTGCCAAATGCCCGGTACAATTGCCGCGCCACTTTTCTCTGAGTGGCGGCATCGAGCAATCGCAGATTTTGGTGAACACGCGCGACGCGGTCAGGATGGGTGAACGCATAAATCGACCCCGCCGCACCAGCCAGGGCGCGAGTCACGGAAAGCGGCAGCCATCGGGCGATCCATGCTCCGCAAGAGAACATCGAGGCGCGATAAAGAGCCGCCGAGTGATGGCCGGATTTCGGCTCCGCGGTGTAGTCAAGGTGTTTTAAGCCCACGCAAGGGGCAATCTCTCAGAAATCGAACCGGAAGGCTATGTCGCTTTGGGAGTCTTTCCCAGTTCGATTCGCAGCCACTCTTTCAGGCTGCTCAGACTGCGGAAAGCTTGGCGGGCCACTTCGGGGTCCTTGATGGCAATCCCATAGTCCTGCTCGATGGCCACGGTCATCTGCAAGGCGTCGATGGAATCGAGGCCGAGACTGCCGGGGCCAAAAAGAGGCGTGTCCTCCTGAATTTCGTCGGGCGAAACGCGCAGCATGCAGTTCTTAATCAGAAGCTGTTTTAGGTCATTAAAGGTTACTTCAGCCATGGTGAGGTGAATGCGGAATCTATCGGCTAGTCTCCGGCATGCAACTTTTAATCGGCGGAGTGTTTCTGGTTTTTTATTTCCAGTCCGCCAATTTGGTGGTTGTTGCCCCAGACGGGAACCAGCAATCGGGGATGCTCCGCATCCAGCGAGGCAAGCGCCCGCAGGGTATTCCATGCGGCTGACGCTGAAGCCGCCTCGCCCAAATAGGCCCGTTTGTCACCCGTGAGAACACGAGTCTGAAGCAGTCTTAGTTCAATATCGCCCAGCCAATTGCATTGGGCGCTTGCATGACAAGGCAGATGCGCGTCGAAATGTTGCAAACACCGTTGTCCCGCGGCGACAGCTTCCGTTTTGGACCGGTAGATGAAACCGTCCTCCATCCGCGAAATAACTTTTGAATCGCCCGGCTTGGCGCGTCGGACAAGCACGCCCGCCGCTCCCTCTGAAGGAATGAAGGCGGGTTTCGACTGGTTTCGCTTCAGCCAACCCGCCTTTTGATAGGCATCCAAGCTGGCGGAATCAAATTCTTCCGCGCCCAAGACGAGCACCTGACACACCCTTTCCTGTGCCAGCCAAAGCCATGCGGTTTTTAGGGCCGCGATCCATGCCGTGTCATCACCCACCACGGCATAAGCCGATCCTTCCAGATGGAATGTCGCGGCGAGGTGGCTAACCGGGGAATTGAAAACCGTTTCCGGAAAGAGGGCGGGACTGGCCGATTTTTGACCCTGGGTAATAATGCTCTCGAAAAAGCGGCGGCTATACGTCAGGCATCCGGCGGAAAAGGCGACGACGAGGCCGGTTCTAGCTCGTTCGGAAGCATCGAGGCCCGTAAGCGCTTGTTCGGCGGCTTCCACCAGGAAAAAGCTGACTGGGCTGGCACGACGCAACCGCGGTTCCTTTTGCCAGCGCTCCAAAGCGGCATCGTTGAGTTTGACCCTGAAAACCGGCCATTTTTGGTCCGGGCGACTTACCTGGGAAATCATCGTCTTGTCGGGTTGCCCGTCGAATAGGGCCGTTATCCCAATACCCGCCGGAGTTACGGCGCCCTGTCCTATGATGGCGAGATCAGTTTTCATGCCGGGAAAAAACAAGCGCCGCATTTGATCCACCGAAACCGAGATTGACGCTCATCGTATGGCGCGGGGGCTTGGACGAATTTTTCTCCGTCACCAGCACGGATGCGATCTCAGGAATGGGGGTTTGCAGGTTGAGTTGAGGCGGCAGCTTTCCGGTGATGAGCGCCATAAGGGCAAACAACGCTTCGATGGAACCCGCCGCCCCCAGCGTGTGACCGATCGCCGCCTTGGTGGAACTGATCCGGACTTGATCGAGAGATTCCGCCAGGAAGGTCCCATAAGCCTTGGCTTCAGCGCCATCATTCATCGGAGTCGCGGTGCCATGCGCGTTGATGTAGCCAATCTCCCGGGGCGAAATGCCTGCCGCATCCGACGCGCGGCGCATCACTTCGACCAAAGCGCGGCCGTTCGGTTCGGGCTGGGTTAGGTGGAAAATATCGGTGCCGTGTCCATAACCGGTGAGGCGGCACAAAATCCGCGCGCCCCGCCGGACGGCGTGTTCCGGTGTTTCCAGGACAAGGAACGCCGCGCCTTCACCCAGCAGCAGTCCGGAGCGTTTGAGGTCGAAGGGCCGGCAGCGTTCCACCGTCGTCGCCTGGAGACAATCGAAGCCGACAAAGACCAATTCGGTCAGCGCTTCAAAACCTCCGGTCAAAACGCAATCGGCCATGCCGGATGAAACCATTTCGGCGGCATGGCCTATGGCATTGGCCCCGCTGGCGCAGGCGTTGGCGATGATGACCGACGGCCCTTCAAACCCGAGCGCCTGTTGCAAGTCCAGGATTTGCTGCTGGGGCAGATACCGCGCGGCGGGACCGAGGAGCCGGCAACGCTTGTGAGCGAGAATGTTCCTTAAATAACTTTCTCCGAAAGCCATGCCGCCGGCGGTCGTTGAAACGGACAGGGGAACAATCGGCGGAAGGGCGCGGCCCCCCGAATCGAGCAGACGGGCCATGGCGAGGGCTTCACGCGCGGCCGGGATGGCCAGGCGCGAAGCGCGGGAAAGACGGCTAAGCGCCTTGGGCCGCATACCGGGAAGGGGAGGCAAGGCGGCCATGGCCGCCCGATGGCATCGGCAACCCGCCGTGTCAAAAAGATCAAGCGGAGCGTCCGCGTCTTTGCCCGCCAGCAGGGCTTCCCAGGAATGGGAAACACTCTCTCCCAAGGGAGTGACCGCGCCCAATCCGGTAATGACGACGGGCCGCTTCATTCAAAGAATCCCCGGTAGACCGCGCGAGGCGTCACCGGTCCTCCCTTAAAATAAAATGTGGGCTCGAAGGTGAAAGTTTGTGTCGCGGGCTCAAACCGCAATTCCTTGGGAGCATCAGCGTAATTTGGATCGTAAACCTGATAACGGATGTGATCCCCATCATGCGTTGCCTGGTAAACGAGAACGGTGTGGTTGATGTCGAGGCTCGGAAAATTGTAGAGCCAGAGAAGGGTGGGATATCCCGCTTCGAGATCACGCAGGATTTCTCCATTCAAGCGGGTCTTGGCCTTGCCCGACACGGGAATACAAATCGGGAAATTGCCGACACGAAGATAAACGGGCCACGCCGCGCCGAGATGGTCTTGAAAAAGGCCCGCCGCGGAAGCGCTGATCTCCCGCAAGTTTGCAAATCCCGGGAAAACGATGCGCCGCTCCCGGGGCAAAGTCGGCAACCAGACATGACGCGCGCAAACCCGCCGGATGCGACGCGCCAATTCGTCGTTGGGAAGAGGCGGGTTGCCGGAATCAAAGCGGGCAAATTTCCAAAATTGCAGGGCGGCGCGAACCATCACGAAGCAATGGCGGGTGTATCGCCGGGCGACGGCGGGCTCGCGTTCGGCCTGCGAGCGGACTTCGCCCTCAACGTAATTCCAGACGGTTTCATTCGCAAAGGCAAAGCAGTCGGTCTCATGACAAAAAGGGCGGTCTATCGGCGCGGCCGGCGTGTGGTGGATGCGGAAAAGAGCCTGGAGCAGAAGAGGACTCAATCGGTCGGAAGCGAGGTGAGTTCGAGAAGACATTGCGTGTCCGTGCAGGATAGGGTTCGGGGATGAAAGAGGAATTCGTGAAAGCCTTCCGGCAGCGCCGAGATGGCGGCGCGGACTTCATCAGGCTTCATGGCGAACAGCCGATCCAGCCCCCATAACGTATCGGTTGAACGCCAGATTGACAATCTTCGCTCTCGCTGGAGAAAAGCATCGACCAGAAGAGACTTGCTGAAAAATTGAAGCACAGGCCTGAAAAAGCGGACGCGGCCGAGTCGAATCCAGCCGTTGAAATCGGCCCCCAAGACCTCGGCCAAAGTCTGATAGACGGCTGGATGAGCGTGTAAATGGTGGTGGCTGTTGACAAAATGACACGGCAGGCCGGTCTCCCGGAAGAGTTCCCATTGTCGCAGAACTTCCCGGCGCATGAGTTCGCGCGAATTTCGGGAGAGACCGATGCTGATCCCGGCCCTGGCGGGCGAGGCGCCCCAGGGCCACCGTTCCAAAGTCGCGGGAAACGAATCGTTGAGATGCAAATGCCAGCCGGTTTGGAGATGGGGGTGGGCGCGAGCCATGGCGACAGCTTCCTTCGTGCCTGGCTGGGCCATCATGAGAGCGGCGGCATGCAGGCCGCCCGAAACATAAGCATGCAGAACGGCTTCGTTGATTCTGGCGTCCATCCCAAAATCATCCGCCACGAAGACAACCTGTTTTTTCATGCTCTCTTTCTTGCATAGAACCGGGCTCAGAGTAAAACAAGAGTCTTGCGGCATGGGGAGAATCTATTTCCAAGATGCCTGATTCGAAATGCCTTCACAAATTCTGATCACCGGCGCCACCGGATTTATTGGACGGCACTTGACCCGTCATCTGGCATCGGCCGGGAATGACGTTCGTGTTCTGGCCCGTGATCCGCAAAAGGCGCGGTCTCTTTTTGGTGATGCCGTTGAAGTCAGCGCGGGGGATCTTCGCGATCCTGCTTCATCCAAACAGGCCTGTGCGGGAATTGAAACCGTGTACCATGTCGCAGGCATTTATCGGTTCGGAGTACGCCATCGCCGCGAAATTCATCAAACCAATATCGTTGGAACCGAGAATCTTCTGGCGGCGGCGGCGGGGGCGCAAGTCGCAAAAATAGTCCATATCAGTTCAGCCAGCGTTTTAGACCGGTCGAGGGATAATTCCGATCCCTGGCCGGTTTTAAATGAAACGGATTTCCCGTCCGATCCGCCCCGGTTTTCCCCCTATAAGTATTCCAAATGGCAGGCGGAACTTCGGGTCCTGGCGTGGATCAAGCGCGGGTTGCCGGTGGTCATCGCCAGTCCGAGTTGCCCGATCGGTTCGGGAGATGAAAACCCCACGCCAACCGGGCGGATGATCCGTGATTTTACCCAGGGTCTCTTTCCCTGTTATTGCCGGGTCGGCCTCAATTTTGTCAATGTCACCGATGTCATCATTGGCTTGCAACGAGTGGCGCAATCGGGTCGTATTGGCGAGCGATACCTGCTGACGAATGAAAACTTGTGGCTGAAAGAATTTCTCGATTGTCTTGCCGGCCAGACCGGCATTCCCGCGCCCCGCATCTGCCTCCCCCATTGGTCAATCCAAGCGATGAGTTGTTTCGGCGAGATGGCCGACCTCCTTAATCCTCGCAGCACATCGGCCCGCATTTGCATTGAGACGGCCCTTCAGGCACGGAACGCGCAGTTCTTCAGCAATGCGAAAGCGCGGCAAGAACTGGGCTGGTCGCCCTCTTCCATCCAAAGCGGCATTCGGCAGGCCCTGGCTTGGTTCCAACATGAGCAGGTTCCGAATCCGCCCGCGATACCTTGCCGGTGATAAAATCGCATGTTCGTTAAAATATTGTTGGCCGCATGGTCGTGCGCCGGTCTGCTTTGGTGGGTCATATCGTGGCGGCTGGTTGTCACGGAAAGCAGGCGGGCATCGTCACGTCTCAAGCCGGGCGAAAGAAAATCCCTGACCATTTTCAAGCCGCTTCCTCCTCTCAAAAACCGGGGGGTCAAAATCGAGGCGCGAGGATTGGAGTCGTTCATCTCGCAAATGGACGGGGAGAGCGAACTTCTCCTTGGCGTTCATGAGACCGATTGGCCGGAAGTCATGCCTTTCATCCGGCAAATGCAGGCCGCCTATCCCGATGCGCGGGTCGTGGTTGTGCGCCGCTCCGAGGCCGATACCCTGGCCAACCCGAAGATCGCCTGGCAAAAACTTTTGGTTGCGCGGGCCACCGGCCAGTTATGGCTTTGGAGCGATGCCGATATTGTGGCGCCATCAGGATTCCTGGAGCAGGCCAGGGCCGAATTTGAAAGCTGCGGCGCGGAGTTGCTGACCTTCCCGTATGCCGTTCGCGCGATGCCGCACCCCCCCGCTATTTTGGACGCTCTCTTCGTGAATGCCGAATTTTATCCCGGGGTCTTGCTCCTGCGCGGGTTCGGACCGGTCGATTTTGGATTGGGCGCGGCGTTGCTTTTTGCACGGGACAGCTTTCTCCGCGAAGTCGATTGGGAAAAGCTCGGTTCCGCGCTCGCGGACGATTTTATGCTCGGCCAGATTCTCCAGCCGGTTCGCCTTGGTTCAACCACCTTGGAAACAGTGGCCGATGCCACGAACTGGCGCGCCGCTTTCGGCCATTATTTTCGATGGAAAAAAACGGTTTATTGGTGCCAGCCGATCGGCTTCGCGGCTCAAGTTTTGGTAATGCCCCTGCTGGGCTGGATGGGTCTCGTGGCATCGCATCCGGGGAGTCTTGGAGCGTGGATTGGACTTATGGGAATGGTCCAGGCGGATGTTCTCTTTGCCGCTCTCATCTGCCGGGAAATCGGATGCCCGCTTCCAGGCCGTTCCTGGCTTGCAATTGAAGCCTGGAGCCTGTCACGAGTCCTCTTCTGGGTCATCTGCTGGTTGCCCGGAGGAGTTTGGTGGCGGGGAAAATGCTGGCGAGGTCTCCAGAAACTGTCTTAGAGCATAATAAGTAAAACCATAGTCGCCGGTATGCGGCGGCGGCTCGCCGGCCATTTCGAAGGAGATCTCTGCGAAAGTCCTTTTTCCTTCTGGCAAGCCTCCGGCTTGCTTCAGCTATCACAATCCGCGCGCCTGCAATCTTGCCGATCTGGCTATGGCTTTAATTAAAACGCTTTAAAACTTGTAGCCACTATGTCTCAATTGCCTAAGCGACATGGAATGAAAAACCCTGTATCCATTGACAAAAAGAATCGCCGTCCCAATCTTGAAATTTGGACGAAGAACCATGTTTTTGTATATTTCCACGCCCGGCTATTGGATCATGACAAGAGGGGGAAAGTAGTGTGACTTCCCTGCCTCCTTCGACCATCGGCCTGGCTTCTTCGTTTTGCACGCAGCAACAGCTTCACGAGCAGGCCCAGACGGTGCGCAATCAGGGTTTCGGGCAAAAGGTTTTTGTTCGCGGTGTTCTCGAAGTGTCGAATTTTTGCCGTGAAAATTGTTACTACTGCGGCATGCGGCGCGCCAATCGCTCCCTTCAACGCTACCGGCTTTCCCTGGAATCTCTCCGCGCCTTGATTCAAGGCGGACTTCCGGAAATCATGACCGATCTTAACATTCAGACGGGCGAAGATGTCCTCGGGATTCGCGAAGTCGTCCTTCCGCTTATTGAGCTTCTTCGCAAAGAAACGCGGCTGGGCATCAGCGTCTGCCTGGGAACGCTTGATCCGAAGATAGCCGATGAACTCAAGCAGGCGGGCGCCTCTTATTACATTATCAAGCTGGAAACGGGAAATCGTGATCACTATGACGAAATCCATGCGCCCGGTACTTTCGATGAGCGAATGGAGGCCATTCATTACCTGGCCAGGACCGGCTGGGCTGTCTCCTCCGGATTCATTCTCGGCTTGCCTGGCCAGACCCATGAGCACATTGAAGAGACGCTGGAACTGCTGGGCGAACTCCCTTTGGCCGGAGCCAGCGTGAGTCCGTTCATCGCCGGAGAACAAACACCGTTTGCCGGCAAGCCGGCGGGCAATCTCGACGCGACGATCGATTGCATCGCCCGAATGAGGCTGCGCAACCCCTCGTATATCATTCCGGCCGTCAGCGCCTTGAATCTTGTCGGCAATGACGGCTATGTTCGCGCGCTGAAAGCCGGCGCCAATCTGGCAACGATCAACCTGACGCCGGCCTCGAACCGCACCGATTATCTCCTCTACAAACGAGACCGGTTCATCATGGACGAGAATCGCGTCAGGAAAGCCATCGAGGAGGCAAACTGCACTCTTAGCACCCGGAGTATCGCTCAAACCTGGGCACACTTTCAAAACGGCAAGGCGCCTGTTTAGGGGCTTGCTGAAAATGGCGGTCATCCTGAGCTTGTCGCACACACGTGTGTCAGGATCAGTTCCGAACCCACCCCCATACGCAATAATAACAATCCGTCATCCTTGTCGAAGGATCAGTTCGGAGGGGGTTTACCGAGGCGAAACTGATCCTTCGACGAGCTCAGGATGACCGAATGCTAAAATCTAAATTCCATTGAGAAATGGTATAACTCTTCATGCCGTTGATTCACCGAGCCCTTCAGCGCCTCATGCAGCGGGTGGCCCGCTTGGTCCGCGCCCATCCCGGGTTCATTCTGGCCCTGGGGCTGCTGCTGACCGCCGCCAGCGCGCGGGTGGTGGCCACACGATTCAATGTGGTCAATAACACGAACGGTTTTCTGAGCGACAAGTCGGAAGTGAAAAAAAATTACGATGAATTGCGCCGCGATTTCGGCGGCGACTACCATTTTATCGTCCTGATCCAATCGCCCGATCCGGCGAAAAACCGGCAGGCGGCGAATGAAATCGGGCCCTATCTGGAATCGCTCAAACCCCAGATCACCACGGTTATTTACAAGATCGATTTTTCCACCATTAAACCACGGCTGCTTTTCACCCGTGATAAAGCCGAACTGGAAAAAATCGCCGGCAAATTGGAATCGGAGATAAATCTCCAGAAAAGGAGCGAAGAGGCTTCCCGGAGGACATCTCTCGATCTCAATTCGATCCTGGACGAGGCGAACAGAAAATTTGAAAGCAACTACCTGCGAAAATCGGCGAACTGGAAGGACTTTGATCCGTTTGTCGCCCGGTTCATTTCCATTCTTAACAAAATTTCGGCTCAGGCCGAGGGCAAGTCGCCGGCTCGGGAAGACGTCGATTCTTCCGGGGATGCCAATTTCCTCGGCAATTTCGATGCCGGCGAGCTCGCCCGGCACGAGTATTTCAGCCTGCGGGACGGTCATACGTTGCTGGTCCTTGCTTATACGGGCGAAGGAGAAAAAAAATCCGACACACCCTTCAGTAATACGACCGCTAAAATCCGCCGCCATCTCAAGCAATTGGAAACCCAATATCCCGGTGTCAAAATGGAGCTGACGGGTGAACCGGCGCTGGATGCGGATGAGGCCGCTTCCTCCAGTTCGGATGCCGCCAAGGCTTCGGCCATTACTCTGGCGCTTATCCTCGGCCTCTTCCTTTTTAGTTATCAGACTTTTTTGCGCCCGGCCTTCACCTTTCTCGTCTTGAACATGGCGGTGCTCTGGTCGCTTGCTTTCGCCCTGATTAGCGTGGGGCACTTCAATATCCTTTCCATCGCGGTGATCCCGATGGTTCTCGGCATCGGCATCGATTTCGGCATTCAAATGCTCGGGCGCTACGAGGAGGAGCTTGGGCGGCATGGCGACATCGATCAGGCCGTCACGGCTGCCCTGCAACATACCGGCGCGGCCATTATCACGGGAGGCAGCACGACGGCCGCCGCCTTTTTCACTCTCTGCTTCAATGACTTCATCGGTCTGGCCGAACTCGGCATCATTGCCGGGACCAGCATGATCTTCTGCATCGCAGCCAACCTGCTCGTGCTCCCGGCCATCTTTATCCTGCGGGATCGTCACCGCGGCCGCGAACAGCTTCTGGCCCAATCGAGCAACGGCGCCTGGAATTTCATCCGCTCCTGGGACCGCGACATGGTTCGCATGCCGTGGCTTTGGATTGGAGCGGCCGTTGTGATTTCGCTCATTTCCATCCTTAGTCTTCCGAAGCTCAGGTTCGATTATAATCTGCTCCACCTCGACAATCCATCGGCTGATTCAGTCAAGACTCTTTACAAGCTGATGGCGGCTTCACGCAACCCCGAGGGAGTCCAAGTTTCCACCCTCTATGCTTCCGTGGCGGCCGACAACCTCGACGACGCGCGGGACCTTGAAAAAAAACTCCTGGCGCTGCCGGTGGTCGCCCGGGTCGATTCGCCTCTCGATCTGGTGCCGGAACATCAGGAGGAAAAAATCCCGATCATCCGGCGGATTGCGGCCGCGGCGGCGACTCTGGCGGTGAAGCCGTCGAGCGGGCAGGCCGTCGACATCCCCCGGGCCCGCCGGGATATCGGGAACCTGCTGAACTCGGCGCGGAAAGGCCTCGAACAGGCCCGGGACTATGTCCATATTTCCTCGGTTGCCAAAGAAGCCGTGGCTGATTTTGGCGCCATGATCCCCGCCCTGGAACGGGCGGGCAAGGCACTGGACTCGGAGCCGGACGCCATCATTCAGGAGCGTTTTGCTCCCTCGTCCGCCGGCGCCTTCACCCGAATGCAGGCCGGCCTTGATCTGCTCCAAACCCAAAAGGCTGACCGGGGACTGACGCTTTCCGATCTCCCACCTCAGCTTCAAAAACTCTTTCTCGCCTCCGATGGTAAAATTTTGCTCCAGGTTTACGGCAAAAAGAACCTCTGGGAACGCGCGCCCGACGAGGAATTCATCAATCAGGTGCTGGTCGTCGCGCCCAAGGCAACCGGAACTCCGGTGATGAATTACTATGCCACGGAGTTGCTGCGCGTGAGCTATCTCTGGGCGGCGGTCTGGGCTTTTCTTGCCATCGTTGTTCTTATTTTTCTTCACTTCCAAAGTTTCAAATACCTGGTCCTGACCCTCATCCCGCTGGTCTTGGCGGTGCTCTGGCGCACCGGCGCGATGGTCTGGCTCGGCATCGACTTTAACCCGGCCAACATTGTGACTCTCCCGCTCATCATCGGCATAGATGTCGCGTTTGGCGTCTACATCATCGACCGCTACCGTGAGGATGGGAAGCTGAGCATCTTTTCGGGCAGCACGGGCAAGGCGATCATCATGTCCTCGCTGACATCGCTCTTTGGTTTCAGCTCGCTGCTGATCTCCCAATTCCGGGGCATGTTCGACATCGGACAACTGATGGCCCTCGGCATCGCCATCGGTCTGGTCACCGCCATCTTCTTCCTGCCGCAGATTCTAGCCCTGCTCAAGCCGAGATCGTAAAGAGCGTTGGAAGGCCCGTTGAACGCGGCCTGCTGAAACCTGACAAATAGTATGGGTGGGAATGCCGCCCTTGCATTTCCTTTCTTGACGAAACGCCACGCTTAGGACATTTTGTCCTAACGGGTGAAAGTCATTAAACCAGCGACCGTGCGCTTGTGGGCGCGCAAACATCCCACGGCTGCATCGTCCCTGTCGAAATGGCCGGCACTCGTCAAGGCGGCAAAGTTCAAAGACTTCGCGGCGTTGAGACAAGTGCATCGGCCGGCGGATTTGGTTCAGGCGGCCAGTGGCCGGAATGTGATCGTGTTCAACATTTCCGGCAACAATTACCGCCTCGTCGCCGCCGTGCATTTTAACACGCAGCGGGTTTTCGCCCTCCGCTTGATGACTCATGCGGAATACAGCAAGGACCATTGGAAAGGAACGTTATGAAGAAGACAGGCAAACAGCTTCGCTTCGTGGATTTCCCCAAGGAGTATCGCCATCTTTGCGACCTCTATCCGCCACGCCCGATCCACGACAAAGTCGGTTACGAAAATGCCCTCGAAATTGCTGAACCCATGGCCGGCTTTGAGCATCAGTTCACCCGCGATCAAGGCGACTATTTTGAACTCCTGACCGACTTGATTCTCGCCTACGAGGAGGAACACGAAAAGAGCTTTCCAGAGAGAAAATTACCCTTCCACGAGCGGTTGAAGTTCCTTCTGGATTCGGCGGGTTGGACCGCTTCCGACCTTGGGCGATTCCTTGGACTGGATGCCACGATGGGCAACAAAATCTTGCGGGAAGAACGCAAACTCACCGCGGATCATATCCGTAAGCTCAGCACCCATTTTTCTCTAAGAGCAGAGTATTTTCTGTAGCATGGATGTCTTCTGGGGCAGATCAGGGGAGGGGATCAAATAAAGGGATCACCCGCGCCGTAACTCCGCGATTGATCGCCGATGGTCTGATTCGCCAGGCCTTCTCTACCCCACACTTCCAGACTGCGCCTTTGACCGTTCAATATCCTTCAAAATCTCCTTGCTGCGCTGGTGCGCAAGCATGGCGGCTTGGATGCCTAATGCTGCTTCCAATTTATTGCGTTTAGCCGCCGCATCTGTATTACCTGATGAAGATGCAACTATAAACCAAG
This sequence comes from uncultured Verrucomicrobiae bacterium, assembly GCA_963702985.1. Taxonomy (GTDB): domain Bacteria; phylum Verrucomicrobiota; class Verrucomicrobiia; order Methylacidiphilales; family UBA1321; genus JABDGH01. The sequence continues at coordinate 826,989 of OY969777.1, read as the reverse complement.
CCAGTGCTTCTGTATAATCCCGGGTCATGCCCTCGCCCATAAGGTTCATAAGTCCCAGATTGAATTCGGCGATGACGTGCCCCTGACGGGCGGCCTTAAGGTACCAAGTCCTTGCTTGAGTGTAATCCCGGCTCACGCCGCGGCCTTTGGCGTACATAAGTCCAAGATTGTTTTGCGCGCCGGCATCTCCTTGATCAGCGGCCTTGAGGTACCATGTTAACGCCTGAGCGTAATCCTGGGTCACGCCTTGGCCATCATCGTACATTCTTCCAAGATTGAATTGGGCATGGGCGAGCCCCTGCTCGGCTGCCTTGCGATACCATTTGATCGCTTCAGCGGCTTTTCCCCCATCGAAGCCGCCCTTAGCCGAATCCGGCGACACGGGCCAAAACCAATGGACCAATCCATAAACAATCAGCGCGAGGGGAAACGCGCCCAGAATATCCAAGGTCGAGTGAAGATTAAGGATTACCATGCAAACACCGAGAACGACAACGAGAGGAAGGGTGATCGCCAGGGTCCATGGCCGCAACATGCCGAGAGACAGGGCCACGCCGAGGCAAAAGGTCATGTGGCCGCTGGGAAACAGGAGGTGCGAGGGCCAAAGATCGAACAAGCGATTAACGTGCGCCAGGAAGACCGCGATCATGAGCGCAACCATGGCGCGCAAAAAAAAGGCGCCCTTCGCGGGGACATTTGTCGAGAAGAGACCGGCCAGGAAAACCAGCGCCATCACAAGGGGATAGTAATAGATTAAGAGGGCAGCCATGGCGCTGGAGCGATTTTTCCATTCTTCCTTTAAAAAGTCACAAAAAATGAGCGGCCGGCCATGAGCGCGCCGCGTTGCGCATCCCGCCGAATGTCGGGAAACGACCTTCAATTTCTTCATTGGCCCGCAAACGCGGCGATGTCAAAGTCGGGCGGATGGACAAACCTGAAACCCAGCCGCGGAGTTACCATCGCGAGTTGCTTTGGAATCAGGTCTGGCAGGGGCTGAATTTCTTCGCGAAATTCGGCCTCCTCTTTATTCTCACTCCGCTCATGCTAAGGGTTTGGAGCCCGGTGCAATATGGTCTTTTCGCGCTGGCCAGTTCCCTGCTTGTTTCGCTCGCGGTGCTCGATTTCGGGGTTAGAAGCTCCACCCGATTGCGTTTGTGCGAGGCGCTGGCGCGCGGGGATGACGCCGCCTGCGTGCTTTATCTGCGGCGGGGCGTGCAGGCCTTCGGCCTGATATGCCTGGTGGCGATTATCGCCGCGCTCACGCTGGGCGCGATGGGCGGCTGGTCGTGGATGCTTCGCCTGCCGCCCGGCGGGGACACGGTGATGACGGCCACCATTTTCTTGGTCACGCTTTTCATGCTGAGCAGTCTTTTTCTGGAGCCGATCGCCGCGGCCGGAAAGCTTTCCGACCTCAAAAAGGCGAACACGGCGGGTGCCGCGGCGGCGATTCCGGTTCTGGGCGCGTGGGTTTACTTTGGCGGAAATGTTCTCGGGGCGGTTTTCCTTTATTTTCTCTGTCTTCTGCTGGCCAACGGCTGGCTTTTCGCGGGCAGCCCGTTTCCCTGGGGCCGCTGGCTGCGCGCGATGGGCAAGCCGTGTTCGGGAAAGGAAATCTTCGATACGCTTCATCACGGCGGCTGGTTTTATGCCACCACCCTGGCGATAGTGGCGAAAACGCATGCCCTCACCTTTCTCGTCTCCTCGCTTCTTGGTCCCGCGGCGGCGGGATTATTCTATATTTTTCTCCGTATCAGTGAATTGGTGTCGGTGCTGGGAGTGACTTCGAGCGATACCAATCTCGCCTCGCTCGCCTCCGCGGCCGATGCGCCGGAGCGGGCGCGTCGCTTCCGTCAGTCCTACCTCTATGCCGTCTTGTTCTGCCTGCACGGCTGCGTAGGGCTGGTGTTTCTGACCGGGCCGTTCCTGCATCTCTGGCTGCCCGGCACGGTGGCCATTCCGCGAGGCATCGGGGCGGCCCTGGCCGTCTTTGGCCTGGGCGGCGCGTTCAGCCGGTTCGTGGTCAATTCGGCCATGGGGCTGGGCGAGGTGCGCACGGCGGCCATGGGGAATTTGCTTGAAGCCGCCCTGGTGTTGTTCGGGACGCCGTTTTTGATTTACATGGGTGGGTTGCGCGCCGTTTTCCTGGGCGGCGGGTGCGCCGCCCTGGCGTTGTTGCCGGCGGCGTTTCGGCTGGCTTTGAAAATGGAACAGAATTTCACGCGTCTCTGGCTTTTGCCTTTGAGGTCCCTTGTTCCGGCCCTGGTTCTGAACGGATGTTTTTTCGCCGCGGGCCGGGCGGTCGGTCATTGGTCCGGGCTGGTGATCGCGGTGGGAGCCGGAGCGGTGGTGGGGCTTTACGAATGGCGGCGCCTGCATCGGGAGCCGCTCCCCTGAGAATTCAACCCTGTTCGGGGATCTGATTTCTCGTCTCGTTCATGGCGGCCCGCAATTCGGCAATGCTGAGGGGCTTCGGAAAAATGCGCGAGATGCCGGCCTTCGCCGCCTCGGCCTTGTCGATGAGCTCCACCATGCCCGAGAAAAGAAAAATCGGGAGGGAAGGCCAGCCGTTGGACCTCAGATATTGGGCGAATTCCAGGCCGTTCTTGTCGGGCATGATGTAGTCGAGCAGAAGCAAGTCCACCTTCTGCGCCCGCAAAATCGCCAGCGCCTCATCGGTACTGACGGTATAAAGCGCATTCCAGCCGCCCTGGGTGGCGATGCGCGCCATGATGGAAGCGACCGCCTCGCTGTCATCAACGACTAGTACCGTCATGGCGTATCAATAAGCATTTTGTTGGAAATACAGTCATGGCCAGGATTCGAAAGTCAAGGAGCAAACTCCAGTTCTCGATGTAGTAGAGATCGTATTTCAGCCTTTCTTCGAGTGAAGTATCGCCGCGCAAGCCATGGATCACCGCCCATCCGGTCATCCCGACCTTGCAGGTGTGGCGCAGGTTGTAGTGTTCGAGGGTCTTGTTAAAGATCTCAACGAATTCCGGTCGCTCCGGCCGGGGTCCCACGAGGCTCATATCTCCCTTCAACACGTTCCAGAACTGCGGCGTCTCGTCGATATTGTATTTGCGCATGAATGTGCCGATGCGCAGGCAGCGGTCGTCGGCCTCTTTGGGCCAGACGGGGCCGGACTCTTTCTCGGCGTCCAAGCGCATGCTTCGCAGCTTATACATGTGGAAGACCCGCCGATTCAGGGTTTCGCGACGCTGAACATAAAAAACCGGTCCGGGCGATTCGGTATAAATCAGGATGCCGCATACAAGAATAAACGGCGCCGCGAGGATAAGACCAACAATGCCACCAAGTATGTCAACCGCCCGTTTGGCCGTCTGGCTGTGCATCAGGTCGGTATTCCGGTCGAAACGGGGCCTGTTTTCAAAATGCATAGAAGTGTTGCCAACCCGTTTGAAGATACGGGAGACTTCACCACTTTATTTTTCGAGTGGCAACCGCAAAGCGAACGAAGGTGAACCTTCAACGGGCAAATCATTCCATGCCGACTTTTCATCCGGCCACCGCCATGTGCCGATAAAGCCGGACCAGCTTTTCGAACTGAACGTCCTCCCTGAACCACCGGGAGGCCAATGTCCTCTGATCCTCCAGCCGGCGCACCGGCTCTTCGCTCCACATTGAAATCGCCTGGATAATTTCATGCGTGATGTCCCCGGCGGTCGCCGGATCCGGCAGCCATCGGACATCCGGGAAACCGAGATGCCGGATCGAAAGCAGGCCGGTGGAGGCTGTCAGGATCAGGGGCAGCGCGCAGCATAGGGCCTCGTAGGCGGCCAGTCCGAACGCTTCGCTCCGGCTGGTCAGGATAAATCCGTCGGCCGCCGCCAGAAGCAGGCCCGGCTCTTGCAAATAAGGGAAGGTGGTGACGCGTCCCCGGGCTTCCGGACTCAGACGCGCCCGCAATTCATCCGCTCCGGCGCCGGCGTGGGCAAAGGTCCACGCCGCACCGGGAAGAAGCCGGTTGAGAGAGGCGTAGAGCGGAGCATAATTTTTCTCATAAGCATCCCGCCCGATGGTGACCAGCAGTTTTCCTTCCTCCCGCAAGCCAAGTTCGCGGCGGGCGGCTGCTTTCGATTCGGGCGTGGCGGGGGAAAAAATATCGAAGTCAACTCCGGTAAAAATAAGCACGGCTGAGCGTGGGGGCAGATTCAGGCGGCGGAGCGCGAAATCCCGTTCGTAGGTCGAAACATTGTGGGTTCGTCCGACCCGGCCCAAAAAACGCTCAATCGCATTGAATCCCTTTTCCTTAAGCCCCCCCCTCTGTGACATGCCATAGTAACCGTGGGGGGAATAAAGCACCGGGGGCGATCCGGGAATCATCCTGTTGAGCCGCATGAGACCTCCGGCCTTGGAACTGTGCGCGTGAATCAACCCGGGTTTGCGGCGGCGGATGAGCCGATGCAGCCGCCACCAAACGGCCAGGTCCCGCGATTGCGGTCCGCTTCCCACGCGCAGGTCGAGAGTCGCCCCGCCTTTCGCTTCCACTTCCGCGACCAGCTCCCGCTGCGACGCGCCGCTCCGGCAGCTGGAATAGGCGAAATCCACTTCAATGCCGGGATAACGCCGGTACAGGAAATGGATCAGGTTGCGCACATAAATCAGCACGCCGTACTCCCCCGGTTCGCTGACCATGAGGATGCGTTCCGGCTTCATCAGACCAGTTCTCCGTAAAGATTCAGGTAGGAGTCGGCGGCCGCCCGCCATGAAAAGCGGGCCGCCCAAGCCCGCCCCTGCTCCTGTTTGAATGCGCGCTGCTCCGGGGACAAACGCAAGGCCTGCCGCAGCCCATCCGAGATCGCGTCGACTGAGTAAGGATCGACCAGAATCGCCGCAGGCCCGGCAATTTCCGGAAGGCAGGAGATATTCGAAGTCAGCACCGGGGCGCCCGCCGACATCGCTTCGAGCAACGGCAACCCGAAACCTTCCTCCAGAGAGGGGTGGCAATATACTTCGGCTCCGGCGTAGGCGCCGGCGAGATCCTCCTCGGAGAGGTAGCCGAGCACTCGGACGCCGGGCGCCGCAAGCAGACCGGGGAGGCGGCTGTCCTCCCGCCCCAGCCGCGGATGCGGACGGCCCGCCACGTGCAGTTCCAGCCCCGGGAACTCGTCCCGGACCCGCACGAAAGCCCGGATCATGCGCGCAAGATTCTTGTGCGGCGGGAGAGAGCCGACGCAGAGAATGTATCGGGCCGCCGATGGAGGCCCCTTTCTCCGCGGAGACAGCGGCTTGACTCCGTTATAGATCATCCGCAGCCGATCCTCCCGCAGATGCAGAAACCGATGCGCTTGATCGCGGACATAATTCGAAACGGTTACCACCCGGTCGGCCCGGCGCAGGCCGGGAAGGGCGCAGAAAGCGTAAGCGAGCCGAAACGAGCGCGCATACCACCGCGGATGCAGGTAAAAGTTGAGATCGTGCAGGGTCACCACCGTTTTGCATCCGTTGCGCCACAGCGGCGAGGTGGTGATCGGATGATGCGCCACGCCGCATCCATAACGGCGGCACAGCCGGGGCAGGATCGTCTGCTCCCACCACTGGGCATGGTTTCCCGAACGGTCCCGCAACGGCGCGGGGACCAGGGTCGTGCCCGGCTGGCCGCGCCACGCCGCCACGCCTTCGAGCCGCTCGTCGGCAAAGACGACCAGTTCAAACGAGCGATTCCTCCGGATGATCTGGTCAAACAGATGGAAGGCGGCCGTCTGCGTCCCGGTCGGTTGGGGAACTGCCGTGAAGCGGCCGTTGAGCGCGATGCGAGTCACTTGAATTTGATAACCGAAAATCGACGAACAACCAGATGAGAATAAGCAGCGCGAGGATCGAATAAAAGACGAACCCTTCGCTTGAATTGGATAAAGTCAATCCCAGTTGAAGGGCCAGCATGAGGCGGAGGTTCCGCGTCAGACAGGGCCGCGCCGCCCGCGCCGCCAAGTGGATCGCGCGCAGCACATACCCAAAATAGGCTCCCATCACCACCCCCAGGCCGATCACTCCGGACAGTCCGAAGTTCAGAAACGATTCGGCAAAAAAGGAAAGACGGAGGCCGAAATGTTCCCTGGTTGGCCAATGGACGATTTTGATGCCGACCAGGCCGAGATACCATTCCTTCTTTTGCGGAAATATCGCGCTGGGCAGCACCGCCTCCAGGCCGCTGAGATATGTCTTCCCGTTGAGCGGCTGGAAATCCCACTCCCCAAAAACCCACGACCCGTCGCGCAAATCGCTCAGGTTATCGCCCAGGAAAGCTTCCGAAAAACTGGCTTTGATGATGTTGCCGCTCGCAAGCAACTCGCGGTTTTGGCGCAGAATGGATGAAAACCCGCCCAGTCCCAGATAAAGGGTGAAGAACAGGACGAGCCAAAGCGGCAACATCAGCCGCGGCATTTTTCGCTCGAACGTAAAAAGGGCGAAGAGGATCAGCAGCATGATGGCCAGCGGGAGACGGTTGGCGGTGAGATACTGCACGACGATGACCGTCCCGGCCAGAATCGCCTCCGGATTCAAAATTTTTCGCGACAGGCCCTTGCGCCGCGACGCGAGGATGAGGCAACTGGCGGTCACGGCGGGCAACAGAGAGGAGGCGAAATTATAGAATGGCCGGCCCAGATCGGATTGCTCCAAGGTCATGCGGCCCAGCATCGGATCGCCCGAAAGCATCGGCACCGTACGGGTCAGGACCATCGGCAGCGCGATCATCATGGCGACCAGCACCATGACCGGGTAAAGAAAGCCGCGCAATTGCCGGTCCATCGCCTCCGCCGAACCGGGCATCGGCGGGAGTTCCTTTCGCTCCAGGGCCAGCGCCGCATACCAACAAACCAGGACGAGCAGGAGCACGAAAAAGCCGATGGCATTGATCGCCACCGACAACTCGGGCGCGCGTATCACGGCCCACTCCGCGCCGTGGATTTTAGCCGCGCTGAGGTTCAGGAAAAAGTAACCCCAGATGATCAAGCCGTTGAGGCCAAGGTTCAGGGCAAGCAAATCGATCACCCGACCGAGGTAAATCCAGCCCAGGGGAATCATGAAGAGCGAAACGGTGGTGATGACGGTCAAGACCTCCGCCCAGACCGCCGGATATTGATGGCCGCGAATGTCGAACAACGCAGGATCGTTCCAGCCGAACCAATAACTCACCGGAACATAGAGACCGAGAAAAAGGGCCAGGAAAAGAAAGAGGGGGCCGGGAGACAGTCGATTCGGCGCCAGTTCCATGTTCCCAAGACTACTTCCTGATGCCGTGATCAGGCAAAGTTGTTTTATCCGGGAACTTGGAAGTTATTTATTTGAAATGCGGCATAACGGGCTTGTAATCATTCATGCCCCGCCTTTTTGGACCGTCCCTCCGGCGACTTCGGTGCGCGGGGTGCGTCGCGGCTTTCTTCTGCTTCCTTCTTCTTCTCCTTTCGTTGCGGCGGGCCGGGGCCCAGGACCTGAGCGACTTTATGATTCCGGCTTCTTCCTGCGAGGCTCCCTCTCCGGAAGGAGTGGTGCCTGCAAACGTGGAACCGGGCCTCTCCGACCGGGCGGTTCCGGCGATCGACGGCGCCTCCGAGGAGCAAGAGATGCGGGACAGCGGCTATGTTCCTCTCTTTCGCCTGACGCGCCCTTACTACAGCTCGCTGTTTGCCGTCGCGCCGCCGCAATTTCTGCTGCCTTCCGATCCGGTCTCTTTCCGCCCGGTGACGTCTTACGAGCCTCCCATCGCGCTGCGGCCCAGGGTGTACAAACAGGAACTCTTTCAGGTTGATCCATGGGTGGGAATTTCCCAATCCTACGATTCCAATGTGAATCTGACACCGACCGGGCGGATTTCCGATTTCTATCTGACGCCTCACCTCGGTGTCGAACTTCAACTCGGCAGCCCCGATTCCGCCTACGCCGACATGTACGATACCATCTTGGCGGCACACTTGAATTACGAGGCTTACGAGGACATTTTTTTCGACCACCCCAATCTGAACGCGTTCAATCAAAAGTTCGATTTTACCGCGCGTATCGGCAGGTCCAGCGCGATCTGGAGGCCGTTTGTTTATGCTTCCGACACCACCGGCACCGATCTCCTCGCCCGCGACCTGACCAACCGCACGCCCCGATTGCGTCTTTTGCCCGGCGTGCTGGGCCAGTACCAACTCAGCGACAAGATCGGCTGGAACCAGACTTTCAGCTATTTCGATTTTCAACATCCGGACAAGCGGTACATCAACCTGGACGTGTGGCGGACCGAGCAGGAGTTCACCTGTCGCGTCTCGGACGAACTCAAGACCCTAATCTGGACCGAGTACCGAACCAGCCATCCCGACGGCGGCTCCAACGCCAGCGAACTCTTCGCCGGCGCCGGGTGGAGCGGAAAGCCCGATCCGCGTGTTTATACGGAACTGCATCTGGGATGGGATTTTCTTTCGGTCACCGACCCGATGCCGGGCCAAAAACAGCTTTCGGGCATCCGCTTCAATGGCTACAGCACCTTTCAGTTGGGGCCTCGCTTCGCTTTGACTTTCCGCTACGACCGCGACTACGTTTTCAATGAACTCACCCGGAACGACAATTACGTCTCGACGCTCCTCCAGCTCAAGGGCGAGTTCTATCTGGGCGAAAACTGGTTCCTTACGCCCTATTTCGGCGCTTCCACCGACGAGTACGAAATGAACGGCTTGGTGACCCTGAACTGGCAGCCCGAAATCGAAATTTCCTATGCTTTTCCCGACGCCATGCGGTCGAATGAATCCCGTATTTACCTTAAGGCCGGATACCAGCGGTCCTCGATTATAGAGGGGCAGGGCCAGCCGGTGGAGGGCAGCCGCGTCTCGATCGGAACGACGATTAAATTTTGAAGCTTGATTATTGCAGGACCAACCCGTTAGGTGTAACCATGCTTTCAAGCGGTGAAGGTGGCCCAGGAACGGTTATCAGCGTTCTCGCCGTTTTTTTTGCGGCGTTTGGATTGTCCGCCTGCGCCACGAGCAACCCTTCCAGTTCCACGGAGGCGGCGATCCCCGTCGAGCGCTCGGTCTGTCCCTACAAAATGGCTCCGCTCGATACCGCAACGGTTCGCGCGGGAGGCGAAACAACCACGCTGCAGATCAGCCAGGGGGGGATGATCGATATCAAGGGCGGGCAGCGCCGCGTGGAAGGCATGCCGGTGGAGGAATTTCGCGCCCTTCTTGTCCGGAGTTACGGCGAGGGCGCCAACGCCGGGATTGTCGAATTCCGCCCGAATCGAATCACTGTCTTGGGCGAGGTTTTTCACCAGATCCATGCCCAACTCGACGCCGGCCCGATGCGGGTGATGGACGCCATTGCCGCCGCCAACGGCTTCACGCCCCTGGCCAACAAACGACGGGTGAAATTGCTCCGCCAGAACGCGGGCGACATCGAAGTTTACGAACTCGATCTTCGGGAAATGATGACTGGCCGGGACATGAACCAAAACATCCTGCTTAAGGCGGGGGACATCATCACTGTCCCTCGTAATTTTCTCTAGGATCATATGGAGGAAATGGGGCACCGTCAGTCCGCCGCCGCCTCGGAGTATGAAAGCCCGAGGCCTCCGGCCCTTGAGGATGTTGTTCGCTGGGTCCGGCGAAACCTCTCCATTCTCCTCCTCGGGCCGCTGGCCGGCCTGGGACTGGGCCTGATCGCCCAATTGCTGATGACAACCGTTTACCAGGGGCGCGGCAGCTTCGTGGTCAACGATCTTCCTTTCGGTGAAACCTCGCGCAGTTCCGATGCCGAGACCCAACGCGTGCTGGTGGACACTGTCATCCTTAGCATTCCCAACGCCGACATGCTGCGGGCGGTGGAGCAGCGGTTGGGGGTTCATCACGGCCAGATCTCCTTCAGCGATGTCGACCTCCCCGTCTCGCTGCGCGGACGGACTCCCGCCGCCAACGTACGCATCGAGGAGCCTCACAACAGCCGCATCGGCATCATCGACGCCACTTCGCAGAGCCCTGAGTTCGCCGCCGATGTGGTTAACGCCATCTTGTCCGAGCTGCTCCGGTTCAACAAAATCGGCGGCAAGATCCAGAACGTCAAAATGCGCCTCTCCTTCGCGAAGGACAAAGCTGACAGCCTTCTGAAGCAACTCGTTGATCTGTCCGGGGAGCGCATCAAGCTGGAGCGGGAAGACTCGGAACTCAACGATTACACCAAGCGCGGCTTTCCGCTGCAAGGCTTCCCCGCCTTCAATGACGACGCGACGCTCAACAATCTCAAGACTCAGTTGATCCTCGTGCAATCGGAGTACGACCGCATCGCTTCCTACAACACGCGGGGCGAGCTTCTGGACGGAAAGAAATCGGAGCTTGACGGCCTGAAAAAACAAATCGCGCGTCACGCCGATTCGCTCACGGCGGCGCTTCGCTCCCAATTGCAAATCAGCAGCACTCAGGAAAAAAACATTCAGAGTGAATTGAAGGACACCCAGGAGCAACTGCAAACGCTGCAACAACTCGATGCGAAACTCGAGCAAAGTTTCGCCGACCCTTCCCTGATGAAGCAACTGGCCACCGCCGATGCGGGCGACGTTCCTGACAGTTCCTCCAATATGATCGTGATTATTGACGGCGCCACGCCTCAGCACCGGCCGGTCAGCCCCAAACTCTGGCTCAATCTCCTGCTCGGCGGGTTCTTTGGTTTCGCTCTCGCCACCAGCATCGCGGCGCTTCGTTCATGGCTGGATCGTAAACTGACTTCCGTGGAGAGCGTCGAGCAACTTACAAGTCTACCTTGCCTCGCCCTGCTTCCAAAATTCGCCCAACCGGCAACCGGGAAACGAACCGCGCGCGAGGCCGAATATTCCGCCGGTCTCGGCTTCCTCGGCAACTGGTTGCTCCGCGGCCAGGCCACGACCGACCGGCGCCAGTTCATCATCGGCATCACCCCGGCCAAACGGGAACAAAGCTGCTCGGAGCTTGTCGCCAACTTGGCCGTCCTGCTGGTTCAGGCCGAAAAGAAAACGCTCGTGGTCGATCTTCACGTGTCCTCTCCCCGCCAGGAGCATCTTCTCGGCATCGCCGCAACGCGAGGGCTGGGCGAATGGCTCGTGGCCGACGAGCCGCTCGAATCCCACATCACGTATTCCACGGTCCGCGAACTGGCCCTTCTTCCTCCCGGCCGGATCGGAACCAGTCTCGACGATCTTCTCTTGCGCCGTTCCCTGGCCGCCGCCCTGCTTGACCTGGTCGGCCGGTGGGACTTTATCCTGATCGACTGCCCCGCGGTCCTGTACGACTGGAATGCGATGCTGGCCCTCCCGTCCGGCTCTCCCTTGGTCATCACCGCCGATTACAAAACCACCACCGCCGACGATGTGGTGCACACCGCCCGGCACGCGCGCGGACCCAAATGGGACGTGCTCGGGGTTGTGCTTCAGGACTGCCCGGAAAAACTGATTAAACAGGCTCTGCGCGGTTAAGATTGGTTTTGTGCCGGCATTATCCCCGCCCGCACTCTATTCAAACTGATACGCAACGCGATTGCGGGGGGCAATGGCTCCACATGGGCCGGCGATAAGATGAGCTTAGAGCGTTTTCAAAAATATCGTAGTCGCACTTCTGCCTTTTGGACCGGAGGGCCAACGGAAATTAGCCGGTGGTGCAAACCACCGGTGTGGCGTAAACAAAGAACCCGCCCCGGCGGGGCGGCGGAATCTTCGAGAGGTAAACTCATCCGCCGCCCCATCCGGGGCGGTTGATTTTTCGGGCTCATCCGGTGGCTGGCGCCACCGGCTAATTTCTTTCCGGCCCTCCGGGCCTCAAACGACCACGGCCTCATGGCGGCTACAGTATTTCTAAAAGCGCTCTAGTGTAGTGTCCCCGAAATAACTGTACTTATCTTTGGCGTTTTATGAGGCTGAACTTGCTCGAATCCGTTGCTTTGGATGTTGAATTTAGCCCCGCTGAGAGCGACAGGAATTTTCTGACCTCCCTAACTACAGCTTCTTTGTCTCCTTGTATAAGTCTACCTATTTCGGGGACACTACACTAGGCCCGGCGCGTGCGCAGACTCCAAAACGCCAGCAGGCCCAACCCGCCCAGCAGCATCGCCCAGGTTGAAGGCTCGGGAACCGACAGTGCAAACACCGTGCCGTCGTTGGTGGCCCCGCCGCCTTGGTAGGTCGTGCCGTAGAGGGTGCTGGCAGCGAAGGTCACGCTGGAGTCGGGGTCAGCCCCATCAGTGACTGTGAAGCTTGCCAGCGTGGTGAGCGCGCCACCGGTATCTTGCACCGAGAACACCGTGCCGTTGTCGTTGGCCCCGCCGCCTGTGGTCGTGCCGTAGAGAGTGCTGCCGACGAGGGTCAGGCCGCCGCCAGCGGGGTAAGACCCATCGGAGACAGTGAAGCTGACCAGCGTGGTCGGCGCGCCACCGGTAATGGGCACCGAGAACACCGTGCCTACGCCATTGACCCCGCCTTTGTAGGTCGTGCCGTAGAGGGTGCTGTCGGAGAGGGTCAGGCCTGCGTAGGGGTCAGCCCCATCAGTGACTGTGAAGCTGGCCAGCGTGCTGGGCGCGCCACCGGTAACGGGCACCGAGAACACCGTGCCCTCGCCGTTGGCCCCGCCGTTGACGGTCGTTCCGTAGAGGGTGCTGCCGGAAAGGGTCACACCGCCGTAGGGGTTGGCCCCATTCGAGCCATTGAAGCTGGCTAGAGTGGTGGGCGCGCCACCGGTAACGGGCACCGAGAACACCGTGCCCTTGCCATTGGCCCCGCCGTTGACGGTCGTGCCGTAGAGGGTGCTGCCGGCGACGGTCAGGCCGGCGAAGGGGTCAGCTCCATTGGAGCCAGTGAAGGTGGCCAGCGTGGTCGGCGCGCCGCCGGTAACGGGGACCGAGAACACCGTGCCTTCGCCGTTGGCCCCTCCGTTGAGGGTCGTACCGTAGAGGGTGCTGCCGACAAGGGTCATGCTGGCGTAGGGGTTGGCCCCATTGGACCCAGTGAAGGTGGCCAGCGTCGTGGGCGCACCACCGGTGACGGGCACCGAGAACACCGTGCCGTCGCCGTTGGCCCCCCCGTTCACGGTCGTGCCGTAGAGAGTGCTGCCGGAGAGGGTCAGGCCGCCGTAGGGGTTGGCCCCATTGGAGCCAGTGAAGCTCTCCGTGAACGTAAACTGAGCGTGGGCGGCGCTGATCGAGCACAGGCCGAGCACGGCGGCAAGCAGGCCACCGAGGCAACGGTGAGATAAATAGCTCAATTGTTGCGTCATGTCCCTTGGAATTCCAAGTCGTCCACGGGTTGTTTGGCGAAAACGAATCTTTGCGACTTTAGAAATACTTATAAACATCAGTGAAACGTATGTCAATCCTTAAAAGCCGATTCTCGCGTTAAAATGAAGTCACAGTTCGACTTCCACTATGGGAGTCAGGCAGCCGGGACATTTCACGCCCCAGACGGCAAGGCGGTTCCTGCGCCGGCCTGAGCGCAGGACCGCTCGCCGGAGGGAATCTCCTCGCCCAACCTGAGCCGGACGGGGATTTGTCAGAAAAAGATCGTTGAGTTTTAAGCTTTGAGCTTACGACGATGCCAAACCGCCAGCAGGCCCAGACCGCCGAGGAGCATCGCCCATGTGGAGGGTTCGGGGGTTGCTGTGTATGTTAACGTCCCCAAGTCAATCTCTTCGCTTGATGGCCCGGTAATCGCCGTCACCTCAAGCGAACCTTCCGTCAATGCACCATCATTGATTAAAGGGTCTGAGAAGGTGACAGTGACGGCTTCCGTCACTGTAATTGGCAAAATAGAATTCTGAAAGTAAGAGCCTAGGGATATAGTATAAGGAGCCGCCCCTCCTGCAATGCTAGTCTCTGCATCTAGTAAATGTCCTGATGAAAATTCGGAATTATACAAAAGCACTTGCTTATAATCGGCATTACTTTCAACATTCTCTATGGCAATAAGTGGGTTAGCTCCACTCGTAAGATCGTCGGAAAGGTCTATAACCCCCGTTGAACTGACATAGTTGCCGCTGAGGTCAATTACCTCCGTATCGTCGCCTGAAACATGAGGCGTTAAAGCCAGAAACAATGCAAAAACAAACATGCACGGGAGTTTCATGCTGCGATGTTAGCCAAGTCGTGCCGAGGGGTCAAGTCGCCCCGCCCGCCATCCTGAGCGCAAAGCGGGCATATTTTGCTGGAAGCGTAACGTTTATGTAACACAATCCCGTTTTGGAGCCTTTGAAACCGCTTTTTACCTCTGAAAAATAAGCGTGCACCCGTTGGGATTTGAACCCAAAACCCCTGCCTTCGGAGGGCAGTACTCTATCCAGTTGAGCTACGGGTGCGCTCGCCGCCGAGCCTTTCCTTTACGAGAAGGCTGGTGAGGCGCAGAGTGTAACGAAGTCGGGCGGCCTCGGCTACTGGAAAGTCCCGCGGACGGCGATCCCGCGGAGGGCGGCTTTTATGGGGCAGTTTTTTTGCGGAGCTTCATGTCTCGGGCTTTTCGTGCAAATCCGCACCGTAGAGCCTGGGGTTGAGGGTCAGGTCCTTGAGAATGGTGAAGAGGTAGACTTTGCCCGCGTGAAACTCGCGGTACTTGGTGACTTCGCGCTGGTCGATGACGCGGAAGCCGTAGCGGGCGAACATGCGGTCTCCCCGGCGCGATTCGTAGGTGACGATCTGGCCGTAGACCTGCTTTTCACCGTGGTCGCGGAGGTACTTGAGGAACGTATCGACCAATTCGCGGGTGGCGGCGACGTTTTTCGCTTCGGGTCGAAGGTTGAAATGAAAATGGGGGATGTCGGGCGGGGTGAAGGGGACTTCCTTGCGCGCCTGGGTGAGAATCCAGCGCACATACCGGCGGCTGGCCGGGTTATAGGGGAGGGTGAAATAGCGCCAGAGGCCGCGAAGGACGAGGCTGGGCAGCATCCGGCTTTCGAACCGGGCCTTCCGTTTCGGAAAGCGGGAGCCCATCAGGTAGCCCTTCACTTCGCCGTGGAGTTCGCAGACAAACGTCGATTCGGGTTCCGCATCGGTGTAGTAGCGGGTCAGATAATCGGCGAAGAGTTCGCGGTCCTCGAAGACGGGATCGATGGGCCGGCCGAGAAATCCGGTGTCGGCGCAGATGGCGCGGAGGGCGGCGCGGTCTTCGGGGCGATAGGGCCGGATGAGATGCCGGGCCTTGTCGGCGGGAAGGGGAGTCGTTTCCATCGCGCTGGAGCTGGAACTCATTGGCAATGAGTTCTAGCGCCCGTTAACACTAAATGTCGGTTGTCGGCGGCAACCCCAACGGGGTTGCAATCACTCAGCCCAGGGTTGGCGCAGGGGACTCGTCCCCTCGCGCCTACCTTGGGTAGGTTGGGAAACGACAACCCTGAAAGGGTTGAAGCCGTCCCAACGGTGGTGGACTGATTCAACCCTTTCAAAGTTGGTCCTCTTTGCCGTTGACCCAGGGTAGGCGCGTGGGACGTTGTCCCCCGCGCCAACCCTGGGCTGAGCGACGGCCATCCTTTCAGGATGGCTTTTCCGAGTACGAGCGATCTGTCCATAAAATGGTGTTAACAGGCCCTAGCGCGTCAGGCCGGGGCGGGAGCGAACACGCTGTCGGGCAGCGGGCGTCTGGCGACGGCTTTCACCGCCTCCGCGATGGCGTTTTGCAGCTTTTCACCCTGGATCACGCTTGTGTCGCTGACGAGATGGACCGAGGCGATGTCCTCGGCCAGGAGAAGCTCGGGCGGCACGCGCAGGAAGACGCGGTAAACGAGGAGCTGGCCGATTGAAATGTTGCCGACCAGCGAGGTGACGAAGTCGACGACCGCGCTTAACCGCATGGCGCGGCGGGAGGGTCCGGCCTCGGGCGCTTGCTCCGGGGCGGAGGAGGGCTCGACCGTCATTTCGCTGGCGGGAGCCGCAGGCAGGGGCGGCGGCGCGGCGGCTTCCGTCCGGGGTTCATGCAGGACCGTGGCGGGGGGCACGGCGGCGCCGATGGCGGCGATGTCGCGCGCGCCGGTTCTTTTCAAATATTGTTCGAGGGTGATCGGTTGCTCCTCGATCCATCCCTGGTCGAGAAATTTCCCAGTCGACGGCAGCGCTTCGGCGAAGGAAACCTCGGCGTTGAGGGCGACCTCGGCGAGGCTGCGCCGGCCGTCAAAGGCCAGGAGAAGCTTCCATTGCGGCGCGTGGAGGCGGATCTCGCGGGCTTCGCGTTCATAGGCTGGCGTGCGTTTATAGATTTCCGTGCCGGTCATAGAGTTCTAGGTGATTTCAGAGGAAGCCAGCCCGAGGACGAAATAGGCGTGTTCCTTGCGCCAAATCAGGGGCTGGACGAAGACGGCCGGCGGCATTTCGATGGGATCGTCCGGGACGGTGCTGAAGATGCGCGGCTCCGAAACTTGCAGGACGGGGCCGAATCGTTTGTGCACCGTATGCGCGATGGCGCCGGTGATGTCGATCATCACGTCCCGGCAATTGTCCTCCGCGGCCCGGCCCCGGCCTGCGTGGGAGTTGGAGAGGTGCTGGAGGAATTGCTGCGACGCCGTGAGGTAAACGAAGCCTTCCGCCGCGCCCTTGAGGTGGATCAGGCCGGTATAGGCGGAGAAGATGAGCGACTGGAACTCGATGGTCGGATCCCGCAAAACGATCTCGTTGCCGGTGATCTTGTTGAGGTGCGCGACGGTGACGTCGATGATGTAATAGATGTCTCGTTCGTGCAGTGGCATACAGGCTTCCGGGAACTCGAATTCGCGCCCAAGGGAAAAGTATTAAGTTATGGAGGCGGGGATGTCGAGTTCCCGCTGCATCAATCTCGCAGCCCGTAGCCGCGCTGTAGCCGTGCTCGTGAGAGCGTGGCCTTCCACCGCCTTGCGGCGGTGGCTGCGGCGGCTACCTTAAAGCTTGCAACCGGGTTCTTTTTTACGAAGGTAATTGCCGTGACGAAGGCCTTCCCCGTACTGCCTCCCGGTTGGGTGAGCGCGCGCCTATACCATCTGCTGGCTCCGCTGGCGGCGCTCGTCGTGGTGGGGATTCTCGCTCGAACCACGCCGCTGGTGGATGCGCTCGAATACCTGACGGTCAATCTCCGCTTCCAGGCGCGCGCGCCGTTCGATTCTCCGGCCGATTCGCGGCTGGCCTTTGTGGGGATCGACGAACCTTCCCTTGCTCATATTGGAAGGTGGCCCTGGCCGCGCGCGGTCGAGGCCGATTTTATCAAGACGATCGCCAACGCCGGAATCACCCCCCATACGCTGGCCTTCGATATCATGTTCACGGAGGAGTCCAACAAAATCGATCCTCTCAGGAGCAAATTGGGCGACGCCAACGACATCGCCTTGGCTGAAGCGATCGGACTTCTCCCCAGCGTCATTACGCCGGCGCTGAGCATCGCCGAGCCCGATGAAGAACAGGCGCGACTAGACTTGGAGAAACGCACCCAGGACGATCTTTCCCACCCCGGCCCAACCCAAATGCTCACGAATTTCCGGGGCGACATCCGAGCTCTCGACGGTACCGACGCGGCGGTTTTTCCCATACCCGCGATCCGGAGCGAAAGTTTTTTCGGCTTCGCCAATGACAACCCGTCGCCCGTCGACGATATCCGGCACACCATTTCCCTGGCGCTGCGCGTGAAGGACAGGGTTTATCCTTCGCTCTCGCTCCAGATCTTGTGTCAGATGCTCAACATCGATGCCGACAAGGTCGAAATAGACCTGCCCGGCCGGGTCGTCCGGTTGAAGGATTCCTCCGGCAAAACCTGGACCATTCCAACCAACGAAAAAGGTGAGCTTTTCATCAATTACCGGCGGAAAGACACCTTTCACACGATCTCGTTTTACGGCCTCATGCAAAACCTGCTCAACCATGTGATGACGGGCGCGGCGATTGCCAAGGACTGCGATATCAAGAACAAAACCCTTCTTGTCGGCGAGGCGGCGACGGGCCTTGGAGATATGGGGCCGACTCCGCTGGAGGGCAGAAGTCCGCTTCCCTACGCGCACCTCAACGCCATCGACAATGTCCTGAAGGGGGACTACCTCACCTTCGTTCCCTGGTACTGGGTGGTCATCGGGTGGTCGCTTGTCATCTGGCCCACGCTGCTGCGCCTGAAAGAGGCGCCGTTGGCTGAAGCCGTCGCCATGCCTATTCTCGCGGTGACTTTTTATACGATCATCGCGTTTGCCATCTTCTGGCTCTGGAGTGTGCAAATCGCCCTGGCCTGGCCGCTGCTCAGCTACGGCGCGCTGAACTTCGGCGGGGTGATCATGCGCTGGCGCGAGGAGCAGCGGGGGCGGCAGCAGATCAAGCAGGTGTTCTCGCAAATGCTCTCTCCGGAAGTCATGAGCCATCTTCTGGACCATCCTGAAAACATCAAGATGGGCGGCTCCAAGCGCGCCGTCACCGTTCTGTTTTCCGATATCCGCGACTACACAAAATTCAGCGAGGGCCTCGAGGAGCAGGAACTGGTGCGGCAGCTCAACATCTATTTCGAACGGATGGTCAACTGCGTGAAGGAATGCGGAGGCACCCTGCACAAGTTCATCGGCGACGCCATCATGTCGGTGTGGGGCGACATCGCCAGCGTCAGCAAGGGCGCGGAAAAAGACGCGCAAAACGCGGTGCGCTCGGCCCTCATGATGCGCCGCCGCCTGCGCGAGTTGAATGAAGAACGCCGAAGCCTGAACCAGACCCCGTTGCGCATCGGCATCGGGTTGAATCACGGCGACGTCCTGGTCGGCTTGATCGGGGCGTCGAGCCGGTCCGAATTCACGGTCATGGGCGATGCGGTCAACACGGCCTCGCGGCTGGAGGGCATGACCAAGGAGTTCAAGACCGACCTGGCCGTCAGCGAGAGCGTTCGGCACCTGATCGGCGATGGCTTTCTCTGCCGCCGGCTCGGCTTGATCGTGCTCAAAGGCAAGACCAAGCCGACCGTCGTCTACGAAGTGCTCGCCGAAACAAAGGAACTGGCGGATTCCAAGATGACCCCGGAGGCCGTCGCGCGCTACGAAGAGGCCTTCGATCACCTCCTCGCGCGGCGCTTCGACCGAGCCGAGGCCGGTTTTCAAGCGTGTGAAAAAGATTACCCGGACGATTATTGCGTGAAGAACTACCTGCAGGCCAGCCGCGAATTCTCCGCCAAGCCGCCGCCGCCGGAATGGGATGGCAGGATCGTGATGACAACGAAATAAGCTTCATGCTCCAACTCTCCCTGGATTTTTGGGGACGCCATGTCGATCTCCTCAAGCCGGCCGGCTCGCCGCGAAAGAGGAGCGACCGGCCCCTGGCCTGGAAGCATGGCATTACCGTCCGGATCGTCTTCCGGCCCCGCGCCCGGCGCTATCTGCTCGGGCTGCAACCGGACGGCGTCGCGCGCCTGGTCATCCCGCGGCGCGGCTCCGAGGCCGAAGGCATCCGGTTCCTGGAACGGAGCGAGGCGTGGCTGCTCAAACGCGTGGCGCAATGGCGAAGCCGGGGTCAGGGCCGCCAACCCTGGGTGGAGGGCGCGCGGTTTCTTTTTCGCGGAGAGGAAGCCGGGCTGCGCGTGGAAGAAGGCGATGGCGGCCCGAGGCTTTGCTTCGCGGACCAAATGATTCCCCTTGCGCGCGCGCTGCCCGACTATCGCGACGTGCTGCTGGGTCATCTTCGCCGAATGGCCGAACGCGAACTTCCGGCGCGCACGCGCGAGCTGGCACTGCTTCATGGCATCGCGGTGCATCGCGTTACCGTTCGCGCGCAGAAAACGCGCTGGGGATCGTGTTCCGCGCGCGGAACGATTTCGCTCAACTGGCGCTTGATTCACGCACCGCCCCGCGTGGTGGATTATCTCATCATCCACGAGCTTATGCACCGCCGCGAAATGAACCATTCCGCGCGATACTGGAAGCTTGTCGCCGGGGCCTTTCCCGATTATCACGACGCGGAGCAGTGGCTCAAAAGAAGCGGGATCGAGATGAGGACTTAGAGCTTGCTGAAAAAGGGAGTCATCCTGAACCTTCGCCAAGCTCAGGACTTCAACTCATAGGCTTCGATTTTCTTGCGCACAAAATCGCGTATTTTGGCCGGCAGAAGCTGATCTGAAGAGCGGAAACGGGGATAGACCACGGCTGCGTCAAAATGGCTGTTCGGGAGCAGGATCGGGGCGCGATTGGCCAGGGGACTTTCATCCCCGGTGTCGAGGCCGTGGTGGGAAAAACCGCGGTCCTCGGTCCAGGTCAACGCCTTGGCATGGCCGGCGAGGTCGTAACAAAGCTGGAATCCATGAAAAGCGCGGTCGGGCTTGTACCAGATGATCAAGTCAAAATCCTCATCGGTGAACCAGCGGCGGAGGTAATCGTCCGGCACCTGGCGCACATGGCGTACTTCGCGGAGCATGCGCAGTCTCGCGCGCCCGTCAGAAGCCGACCTTGACGCCGCCCTGCACCGACTGGGCGAAGTAGTCGGACGCCCCCGCTTCGGCGAGGTAATCGGTGAAGAGGGTCACGTCGTCGCAGACATCGGCATTGAGTCCCACATCGATCACGGCCGAGTCACGGTCGGGAGTGACCGTCTGCACGGTGAAGGAGCCGGCGCCGATCTGGCTGAACTGGGCGGTGATGCCCCTGCTGTCATTGAGAAATTCATGCTGCCATGTGGCGCTGGCATGCGGCGTGAGCTTGACCGAGCCCGCCCGCGCGACATAACGCGCTTCGATGCCTAATTGACTGCGCAACGATTCGGCGCTCTGGCTCTGGATGTTGAGGGCGGTCGGGCCCTCTTCGGAAAACGGATCGATTTCGAGGTTAACGTACTGGACGCCGGCGATCGGACCGAATTTGAAGTCGCCGCGCCGGAACTCGTAACCGCCGACCAGGCTGCCGGTATATTGGTTGCCTTGCGACGCGCCGTGGTTGGTGCCGCTGATCGCTCCGAGGGAGATGTTGCGATTTTCCGTGTAGGTGTTGTAGCCGTAGGCGAAGAGGGCGTTGCCATACCAGCCGCCATCCACGTAGCTGGCGTAAACCCCGGGCGAATACGAATCGACCGTGCCCTTGCTGCCCATGTTGTCGAAATCGGCATCCGTGTGGGTGTAAGCCGCCAGGGCGCCCACCGTGAAGTGCGCGCCGAGGCGGTAATCCGCCCCGAGCATGACGGAACCGGTGGTATAGCTCTGGTGGGTCAGGTCCTGACCGTGGGGGTCGAAATCGGCGAGGATCAGGTTGCCGACGATGAAGGCGCTCCATGGATCAGAAGATTGCGCGGCGTAGGGCTCCATCGGCTGGATGTCCTCCATCGCTTTCATGTCCTTCATGTCTTTCATGTCCTTCATGTCCTTGAGACGGTTGTTGATTTGGGAAAGGGGAGGCGAGAGGTTCGAGTTGTTGACGCTGAACTGGCTGGTATCGAAGCCGGTCAAACCGTCCCGCAAATTAGCGAGGTGATTGGTGACATCGAGGGTGGTGAAGGTGGAAGTGTCGAACGCGATGTCGCTAAACTGCTGCAGCGGTTGGGGGGAGAGTTGGTCAAGCTCCCCTCCCAGTTGGAGGATCGAGGGGGCCGTGCCGAGGATCGAAATCAACGTGGGGATGTTGCCGCCGACTGTGCCATTGAAAGTGTCGATATAAGTGCCAACCGCGTTCTGGTTGTGCGTCAGGCCGGGAGTGCCGGAAAAGAGCGGAAGGAGAATGACGTTGTCGATAAAAAGACCCGTTGGCGATGTGCCGTCCTTGGTATTATATGCGACAAAGGCCAGCGTGTTCGTGCCCGGTCCCACCTGAATGGTGGTCTGCTGATAAGGCAGGGACCATTCAAAGAACCCTGACGACGCATGGGCGGTGAAGCTGGCCTGCTGCTGGGGGAAATTCGTAAGTGAATTCGCGAGAGGAACGAACTGCCCGTTAAGAACGTAGCCCGTTCCGTCGTTTTCGAATCCTCCCTGGGCGGTCGTGCCCGGGGCTTCTCTCGATTGATACGACCAGTAGAAGCTAACCTTGGCTTTGACAAGAGTCTTGAACGTCTGCTGGATAGCCTGGCCGCTGAAGGCTGCGGCACCGTTCGCACTCGGCGGCAAAGTTGTGTTTAAAAACGTGTTGAGCGTTGCGGCACTCACGGCGTTTGGCTTGCCGTACACATTAAAGAATCGGCCATTGGGTGCGGGGGGAGGCAGGAGTACATCGCCCGTGCAGTTGATCAGCACCTCGTTGGTGCCGGGCACGGGAATGGGCGGCCCGTCGTCCGCCTGCTTCGCCCCGCCGACAACGTGCGGCCCCATCGAGATGCTTGGGGTGCCCCCGCTGCCCCCGGCCGACGTGGCGGGGGTATTCCAGTCGGTGATGGTCCCGGAGAAGGTGGGCGCAGGAAGCGGGGTTGCTGTAAAGGAGCCATTCAGGAGGCTCTGAGCCGAAGCGGCTTGGCCAATGATGGTCGCGAACACAATAAGAGAGGAGACCGTTAAGTGCTTCATGGGCATTGACGACGTTGCGTTTAGAGTCCGCAAGGATCAAGCAAAAATTTACTCGCTGTAGACTTTAACTTCGATTTTCATTTCCAGGCGCCCTTTTGGCCCGCTTTGCGCTTAGGGCCTGTTAACACTATGCGGCACCTGTCCCAGAGGGACATCCGAAAGTAGCCCGGCGATGAATCGCCGGTCTACTCTCAAGCGTCCCCTGCGGGACTTGGGATTGCCGCCGACAACCGACATTCGTGTTAACAGGCCCTGGGTCTCCGCTCATCACACCTGGCCACAGATGGAGACATCGAGGCCGAGTTCCGCCATCGCGGCGGCTTTGGCGAAAAGGCCGTTCGTGGCGGCGGCCTTGTCGGGCGCGTAGACGACCTGGATGTGGTTGCTCTTGTGGCGCGCCATCATCTGGTCGCGCGAAATGCCCTGTAGCACGGCGTGCATGATGGGCCATTGCGGAGTGGTGAGCTGCCAGCGCTCGTCGGTCTCGGCCTGCGGGAGCTTGACGACTTCGGCCAGGCCCGTGTCGAACTTGAGCTTGCCCTTGTCGACGAAGACGCGGCTCCAGACGATCCAACCCGGCTTGCTGACGCCCTTGACCGTGCCGCCGCCGAGCCGGAAGTACATCGCGGGCTGGCGTTCGCTCGACGTGCCCTTGTAACCGCCGATGAGGTGCGCGGGCGGAACGGCCCCGGAGATCAGGAACACCCAGACGTAGGCGTCGAGGTTCTTGTCCTTGTAGTGACGGCCCCAGCGAAGATCGTGGAGCGTGTTTTCCGGCGGGTAGCCGAGTTCGCGCCAGAGCTTGTAAGTCACCGCGCCGTCGAGGCCGGCGCATTCGTCGACTTCGTTGAAGTGCGGCAGCGCCTGGCCCTTGAAGAGTTCCTTGCCAGTGACTTCGTCGAAGACCGGCGGGCGGCTGACATTGTTGAGCAGGCCCTCGACGAGATCGGACGCGGGCGCGAGGTCCTTCAGGCCCTGCTGGTACTGGATGCCGATGGTCTGCGCGCCGAACTCGGCCGCGATGCGCACGGCGGCGATGTACATTTTGCACTGTTGGAGCACCTGCGCCTCGGTCAGGTCGTTGGCCTCGTCCCGGCCGAGGTTGAACTTCATGCCCTTGGCCAGCAGCCAGCTGTAGACCGCGCGGGCTTCCTCGTCCTTCACCGTAAGCATCTTCGCGTAGAGCGACGATTGGCTGAGCCGCTCCTTGAAGACGCCGGTGGGGTGCAGCAATTCATCGGGGATGATCGCATTGAACATGCCCATGCAGCCTTCGTCGAAGACGCCCATGATGAGCTTCTCGTGCTTGAGGCGTTCCGCAAAAGCGCGCCCGATTTTGGCGGCGGCGGCAGGCACTTTGACGTTCTTGAGCGGCTTCACGTGCGAGGTGTCGTGCCTCACCTTGCCGGTCTTGAGCCACGAACGGAGGTTCTTCAGGAAATAATCGTCGGTGAAATCTTCGCTCCAGAGCGAGCTGTAGGCGATCCCCGCCTTGGTCATCGAGCCGTTGAGATTGAGCATGCCGACGAGGCCGGGCCATGTGCCGCTCCAGTTGGCCACGGTGAGAATCGGCCCCTTGTGGGTGCTCAGGCCGGCGAGAACGATGATGGCTGTATTGCCAGACCGCTTCGGCGACGATGAGCGGCGCGTCGGTGGGGATGTTGCGGAAGACTTCCATGCCGTACTTCTGGCTGTCGATGAAGCCGTGGCCTTTGTTCTTGTCGAACGGATGGGCGCGCTTGACCGTGCGGCCTTCCTTGTTGATGGCGGCGATGAGGTCCCTTTCCAGGGCTTCCTGGGCGGCCTGACATTTTTGGTTGGCGGAGGCGCGGAGATCGCCGCTGGCGACGAGATAGATGGTGTTGGTTGTTTTGGTAGGCATATGGGTTTGGGGGTTGTTTTGTAAAAGGAACCGGTTCCGAATCATGGGGTGGCCCGGCAACGACAGGCGTGCCTGTGTTGTCCGGGCGGCCGAAGGCCACAGGAGGTCGCCGGCAAGTTAAAAAATTGAAGTTTGCGCATAGTAAGAACTAGGGCGTGTTCACGATAGGATCAGTTGCCCGCGGCAACCCCAACGGGGTTGCAATCATTCAGCCCAGGGTTGGCGCGGCAGCGCCTACCCTGGGTAGGTTGAGAAACGTTCAACCCTGAAAGGGTTGAAGCAATCTCAATGGTGGACGACTGATTCAACCCTTTCAGGGTTGGTCCTTTTTTCCGTTGACCCAGGGTAGGCGCGTGGGACGTTGTCCCCCGCGCCAACCCTGGGCTGAGTGATGGCCATCCTTTCAGGATGGCTTTTCCGCGTGCGAGCAATCTGTCCATAAAATAGCGTTAACAGTTCCTAGACCGGCAGGCCGCGACGGGCCCGCTGGGCGGGCGGGGCATCGGTGACGAGTTCAAATTTGGGTGTCCACGGTGTGAGAAAGACCCCGGTCTCGCGGCCGAGTTTCGCGGCGTGGGCGCAAACGACGACCCGTTGGGCCTGCGCGATGAGCGTCTTCTGGAACGCGGCCACTTCGGGTTCGCTGGCCCAGATGCCCCCTTGGGAAAAACCCTCCGCGCCGAGGAAAACAAGGTCGAATTTCCAGAGCCGGGCCGAGCGGCGGGCGGCCGGGCCGAGGAGAATGGACTGCCGCTGGAGGAAGCGCCCGCCCAGCAGGTGGACTTCGATCTCCGCGCGGCCCAGCATTTCCGCGACGGGCAGGCTGTTGGTGACCGCGCGCAGGCCGGGGACCGGCTCGCGATAAAGCGCTTCGGCCAGGGCAAAGATGGTCGTGCCGCTGTCGAAGAAGCAGGTGGTGTTTTCCTGGATGAAGCCGCGCGCTTTTTGGGCCAGGCGCGCCTTGACTTCGTAGTCGACCGCGCGGCGGTCGGCGAAAGAAGTGAAGGTCGCGTCAAACGCGCCGAGAGCGCCGCCGTAGGTGCGGGTGATTTTCTTTTCGCGCGCCAGGGCGCGGAGATCACGCCGCGCGGTCGCCTTGGAAATGGCGAAACGGGCGCAGACTTCGCCGAGAGGAAGATAGCGATGATTCCCGAGGAGTTCGGCCAGCGACCTGCGCCGGGCGAGAACAATCGACGAGGCGACCTTCATGCCCGCAGTCTAAAAATTATATGACCGAAGTCAATCGTTTAAAGGCCGGGGAGGCAACAAGACGGGCTTTGTGGGGACGTAGCCGCGCCCGTGAGGGCGCGGTCCTCCGCCTTACGGCGGCGGCGACAAAAAAAGTCTTGGAAATGGAGCAAAGATAGACAGGATTCGCTTCTGCCTGCCGTCAGTGCAGTAATCATTGGAAAAGCGTCGCGGCCTCATTTAAACAGAATTATCATGAAGAACTTTCTCAACATGTTTCGCATCAATGGAAAAAGTTATGCGGTCACATTCGCCCTCGTCAGCACCCTTTTTTTCCTCTGGGGCTTTTGCAACGGCATGATCGATGTGCTCAACAAACACTTCCAGAATTCGCTGCATATCAGCAAGGCCGCGTCGGGCTTCGTTCAATTCGCGAACTTTATCGGTTATTTTGTCATGGCGATTCCGTCGGGTTTGCTGGCCAAACGCTTCGGCTACAAGGGCGGCATTCTGATCGGGTTGGCGCTGATCGCCTCCGGCGCGTTCTTTTTCATTCCCGCGACCTGGATCGGTACGTTCACCGCTTTCCTGACCTGCCTCTTTATTCTTGCGGCCGGCCTGACCATTTTGGAAACGATTGCCAATCCCTACACCACCGTGCTGGGACCACCCATCTCCGGCCCCGCGCGCATCAACCTGGCCCAGACCTGCAACGCCTTGGGAACCTTAATCGGACCGATTATCGCTGGTACGTTTATTCTCTCCTCCACCGGCGAAGTGAACACCAGCAACAGCACGCTTTTTATTCCCTATCTTTTTATTGCCGGAGTGGTGGCTGTGCTTCTCGTTCTTTTTTGGATGGCGGACATTCCCGACCTTCAAGCCGAGGATGACGCGAGAGCGGCGGCGGAATCGAGCCCGGACGACGCACCGACGAAACCCCTGCTCAGCCGCTGGCACTTTACGCTGGCGGTGGGCGCCCAATTTTTCTACGTGGCCGCGCAGATCGGAGTGTGGGGTTATTTCATCAATTATGTCACCAGCTTGGACATGCCCGATCTGCCCGAGTGGATGACCAAGCTCTTGCCGGAGAGCTGGACCTACTTTGGACTTCCGCACGTGATCGGCGCCAATGGCCAGGCGATCTCCACGGCGGGAATGACTTCGGCCTGGCATGTCACGGACTTGGGAGGCTCCAGGGCCTTTGCCGGAGGCATTCTTTGTTTTCTGGTCGGAAGGCTTGTCGGGAGCATTATCCTCGGCTTCTGCAGCGCGCATCGAACACTGGCCGCCTTCGGCCTGATCAACTCGATCATGATGGTGCTTATTATCCTGCATCTGGGCTGGATCTCCGTGGCGGCGCTTTTCCTGAGCTGCTTCTTCATGTCGATCATGTACCCGACGATCTTCGCGCTCGGAATTCGCGGGCTGGGAGAGCACACCAAGCTCGGGTCGTCGCTGATCGTGATGGCGATTGTGGGAGGCGCATTCATGCCCTTCATCATGGGCTGGCTCGCCGACACCTATGCGATGCGGATAGGCTTCGTGATGCCGCTGTTCTGCTTCCTCTACGTCATGTTCTACGCCGCCTTCTGGCCCGCGCTGGAGCGGTTCGACACCGGCCACGAAGTCGAGGATTGAACGCCGGGAGATCAGAGAGGATTTTGCTTGGTTGTGTGTTAGTTTAACTCCGTGGAGCCGAACCCCAAGATCACGGTCGACTGGATTCGCGGGGCCAAGGTGCGCGGGGAACGCATTCCGGCGCTGACGGCCTACGATTATCCGACCGCGCGGCTGCTCGATGAGGCGGGCGTGCCGGTCATCCTCGTGGGCGATTCGCTCGGCATGGTCGTGCTCGGCTATCCCGACACGACGCAGGTCACGCTGGCGGAGATGCGGCACCATGTCGCCGCCGTGGCGCGCGCGAAGACCCGGGCGCTGGTCGTGGCCGATCTCTCGTACCACACTTACGACACGCCCGGCGCGGCGGTGGTCAACGCGCGCGTCCTGGTCGAGGCGGGCGCGGAGGGCGTGAAGCTGGAGGGGGGCATCGAGGTCGTGCCCGAGATTCGCGAGCTTCGCAAGGCCGGCATCGCTGTCATGGGGCATGTCGGCATGTTGCCGCAGCACGTAAAGGAGGAGGGGGGCTACAAGATCAAGGGCCGTTCCGAGGCCGAGAAGGGGCGCCTGCTGGCCGATGCGCTCGCGGTCGAGGAAGCGGGGGCGTTTGCGCTCGTCATGGAACTCGTCGAGCCGGAACTGGCCCGCGAAATCACCGCCAGGCTCAACATCCCGACCATCGGCATCGGCTCGGGGACCCACTGCGGCGGACAGATTCTGGTGACGCCCGACCTGATCGGCTCCTTTCCCTGGTTTCGGCCCAAGTTCGCGGTGGCGAAGGCCGACGTTGCTTCCGCGATTCGCGGCGCGGCGGAGGCGTTTGTGAGGGACGTGATGGCGTAGTCGGGAAGTCCCAAAGGGACGTCCGATAGTAGCCCGGCGATTCATCGCCGGGTTATCTGGAAATTGCAACGGCCCGTCCCGTAGGGACGGATGAACTTGAATGAGATGATTAGCAGGCGATCAAGCGTCCTTACAGGACGCTACGCTTTCCGGCCATAGACCCGGCGATGAATCGCCGGGCTACTATCGGTGATTCCTACGGAATCATTCCCATCTCGGCAGAATAAACAAGGTCGGGGCGCGGCCCGTGCATGTCGTGACCATCGCTACGGAATCATTCCTATCCTGGCAGAATAAGCAAGCGGTCGCTTATGGGGTGATGCCCTGGCTGGGCCAGGGTGGATCGCGCCTTGGGGGCTGGTTTGCGTCAAAACAACCGAATATCGTCCTTGGGCGGAGTTTCTTCCGGCGTCGCGGAAGCCTTGGCCGGTTCGGCGGAGATGGCGCGGGAGAGGATTTCGACTTTTTGCTCCGCGTCGGCCAGGCGGTCTCCGCACGCCTTGACGAGCCGCATTCCTTCCTCGTAGCTCTCCAGAAGTTTTTCCAGCGGCATCTCGGCGTTTTCCATGTCGGAGACGATCTGTTCGAGGCGCGCGAGAAGGTCATCGAATTTTTCCGGCGGATTTCCGGAATCAGCGGCAGGGGAGAGGAGTCGGAGGAAGCTCATGGGAAAGCCATTTTGCCCCGGCCGAATCGCGGCGTACAGTCAATCCGGCGAACGGAATTCTGCTGGCAAGGGTGGGAGAATGGCGGCACGATTCGTTTTGTCCGTCATGACGCTGAAAATGAGAATTCGCCGCCGCCGTTCTTCTTCGCGGCATGGCGAGGCCCGAACCCCGCATTTCCCCGGCGTGCTGGGGGACCTCATCACGACCTTCCTGCTCGCGGTGATTCTCGTCACCGGCCCGCTGATGCTGGGCGCGGCCAGGTTGTGGATCGAATTGCCGCTGCTCGGCGCCGTGGCGCTATTGCTTGTGGTTCAGGGACTGAGACTGGCCCTCGGGCCCGCCTCCGGCGCGCCACGCCGGGCCGATGCGATCGACCTGTCCGTGGCGCTTTTTGTCCTCTACGCCATCGCGCGCTGGATGACTTCGCCCGCCGACTATTTTTCGCGGATCGAGGCGCTGGGTGTCGTGGCTTACGCCGGGGTTTTCTTCACCTGCCGGCATGGCATGGCGAACCGGAGGCATGGCATGGCGCTCCTTTACTTGCTGGTCATCCTCGGCGTGGGCGAAACGGCCTTTGGCTATTACCTGAGCCGCCATCCGGACTGGTTCCCGTTCGGCCCGGCGGAACAGCCGCAGCTTCAATATGCGCCGCGCTGGGCGGGCACGTATGAATCTCCGAACCCTTACGCGTGCCTTCTGGTGATGGCGATTGGAGCAGCGCTGGCCGTGGGGAGCTTTTCCAAACTCGCGTGGCCGATGCGCATCATCTTTTTTTACGTCTCGATCCTCATGATGGTTGGGGTGATGTTCTCCGGGTCCCGGGGATGCTGGGTCGCGCTGCCGGCCGCGATTTGCGCGCTGGTGATTTTGGGCATTCGCAACGGAACGATGCGGTGGTGGGTGCCGGTCATGGGAGCGCTGGCGCTGGTCGTCGTCTCCGGATTTCTCTTCAGCCTTTCGCCGGTTGTTCGCGAACGGCTGGCCGATGCCAAAAGCCTGATCGCGGGAGGCAGGCTGACCGCCGATATTCGTGTTCAACTGGTTCGAGACGCCCTCCGGATCGCGCATGACCACCCGTTATTTGGCGCCGGGCCGGGCACCTTCGTTTTCATCCATCCGCGCTACCAGGGCGGCACGTTTGCCTTGGAGGCGGAGCCGGTCCGCAACGATTACCTGAACTGCCTGGATGATTACGGGCTGGCGGGTTTTGGCCTCGCCATGTTTTTTGTCGCGGCGGCCACTCTCAAATTTTTTTCTTCCTTGAGGGTTGATCAACGCTGGCAGGATCGGGTGCTGGTCGTGACCGGCTTCGCGGCCTGGGTGGCGCTGCTGGCCCTTTCACTGGTCGATTTCAATCTCCACGTCCCGGCCAATGCGCTGCTGCTTTTTTCCCTGACTGGCCTGGCCCTGGGGCGGCTTAATGAGGAGAAGGAAAGACACTGGAGCACTCTTTCACTCGCGCCGTTGGGCCGGTGGCTGGGAGCGGGGGTGGTCCTTCTGGCCCTGGTCTACGGGGCCGAGGTGACGCGGACCGCGCTGAGCGATTGGGCCTATGAAGAAGCTATCGCCCGTCAGGACGAGGCGCCCGTCAGCGACAGCATTGCAGCGGCGGAGGAAGCGTTGCGCTATGATCCGGGCAATGTTCAGGCGATGGTATTTCTAGGGGATAGTCATCGAAATTATGCCGCGCTGCAAAAGGACTCCGCGGACCGGGAAAGGGAGGAAAGAATGGCGCTGGAGGCGTATCGCAAGGCGCTTCGGGCCAATCCGATTGACCTTTCGGTGGAGCTCCGGATCGCGCGTATGCCCAACAAATAACGTTCCCAATTCCGCTCAACGGCGGTCTCGCCGCCGGCATCGGCGACAAATTTTTTCCCACGCGAGTAAAGGTGTCAATACTACTCAGGCCCCCTTTACTTGCGGGTCTGTCGCAGCCAGCGTGACGCGCGGAGCCGGTTAGCTGCATCGTCTGGTTAGGCGCTTCGTTCATAGCAGTTTGTCGAAATCGCCGCGTTCAATTTCGGCGTCTTTGAGGATTTGGTTGAACAAACCCGGCCCAAGTGTCTCGCCCGCGTGAATCGGAACGACGGTCGCCCGGCCATCTGGATGGCGCATGAAGTGGTGACCGCCCTTGGTGCGGATGAGGACAAATCCGGCTCTCTGAAGCGCCTTGAGAACTTGACGTCCCATGACACGACGCAACCGACTCATACCTCGACGGCGACGCGCTGGACGCCAACGAACTCAGGTGGGGTAATGCCGGAGTCTTCGACTTCGAGGCAGAGTTCAATGGCTTCCTTGATGCGGTTGAGGAGCTTGTCGAGTGAGCGCGCCTGCGTATGGCAGCCGTGCAGTTCGGGCACGCTGGCGACGTAAAAGCCCTCTGAGTCTCGTTCGATGACGACGTTAAATTCCCGTTTCATGTTCGGAGTGTGGCAGAGATTCGTCCGATTGGCGAGGACGCGCAGAAGCGCCGAACGAGGACAAGATCAGCGACAGGCACGGAGAAAAGGATGGCTGACCCTACGCGCAATTCAAGGCTGCTGCGTGCCTTCTCCGTTCCCACACCCGTTCCCACACGCGCTGGTGAGAAAAAATAAGCGAATCAGGCGAATCAGGCGAATGGGATTCGTTTGGCGGCTTGAGGTGTAACACACGAAAAATGGAGATGAATCTGACTTTAGAGATGAAATTGACTGTCATGCCGCGATTCTACCATGAATTCGGCGAAGGCGTTAGCCTTGCAAATCCTATATGGCTTAAAATCTTTTGGCCTTCTCTGAAAAAAATGCAAAAAGGAAAGCAGCAGAGGTTTCGCACAGAGGACCGAAGAGGGGCTGAAGAGGACAAAATCAGCTACAGGCGGATCGCGGCGCGGGTGCCTTCCCCGTTTCCATCCGATTTATGAAAGAGGCTGAATCTTCAGTAGTTCCTCGTGGTTCTCTGCGGCATGCCAGCGGTCGAGCAACTCCTCTCGATGTTGCGATGCCCACTCCATCACCAGCCCGAGCGCTCTGCCAGGCAAAGAGCCTCGAATAACCGCCAGCGTGTCGATCCGAATCTTTGCCTTGTGCTCGCCATATTGGGCATGGAAATGTGCCGGCGGATGGTCATCGTAATACATGCCGATGATGATACCGTAAAAGCGACTAAGCTCCGGCATGGCTCAGTGTTTGGCGAAGCTCGGGAAATAGTTCATCGACCGACTTGCCGGTAAGACGCATGTAGGTGGCATCGGGGCATATCTCGACGGCCTCGCTCCACGCAATCGCTCCTGCGTCGCTGATATAAGCCTTCTCGAAGTTCTGGTAATCGTCCCATAGCTTAAACACGCCTTGACCAGCCAAGCGGGAAAAATCGACTTCGCCCTCTGCGCCATCAGAATACCGGATCCAAATCCGATAGTTCGGAAGCGCCTTCAGCGTCACGGGTCTTGGAATGTCCATACGGGATAAAGTAGTCGGACTCGATTTAAATGGCAAGCGCGAGGAGGCCAAACGAGAACAAGATCAGCGACGCGCAGAGTGCGGCGCGGTGCCTTCCCCGTTTCTTGCACCGTTTCTTGCAGATTCATGGTTAGGCGACTCATCGTTCATGTGTTGGCTCCTGAATATAACTGGCAAGCCGACGCAGCAATTGGTGGTGCCGCTCGGGTGAGATGGAGCCGATGTCGCCCAGAAACTCTGAGACGGGCAGCAGCGCCAGAAAACCGAGCCGGATGAGCGACTCCTCCACCAAGCCGCTCGACGCGAAATCCGAGTCAGTCGAAGCGATAACCTCGTCGAAATCGAGAACACGATGGCGTAACTGACGACTGACACCGCATACGAGCAGATCGCCGAAGGGAGGCATCACGCGCAGAACAACCGCTGGTCGGTTCTTGGTCTTGCCGTCGGCCTGCCGAAAGGCGGTGAGCACCACATCGCCCTCTTTCATTGGGCGGCGGGAGTGCGGACGAGACTCGCCGGATAATCCGGCTCATCCTCCGAATAGGCGCGGGCCAAGCCGGACTTGGAAAGCGCATACCACTCCTGCCGCTCGGTGTCGGCCAAGGACTCAGGAAGGATCGTGATGAGAAGCCGTGCGTCAGCGTGGAGCGCAAACGGTTCGTCAAGCTGGATATGCTCGCCGTCAAAATGTGCGGTAACAGTGACAGTCTTCATGCGAGCACAATATCCGATTGATTCAACGTGAGCAAGTGCTCTGAGTCGCCTAACGAGGACAAGATCAGCGACAGGCATGGAGAAAAGGATGGCTGACCCTACGCGCAATTCAAGGCTGCCGCGTGCTCGTCCCCTTTTCCCTATAGTGTCTTGATGAGCCGATCGTAATCTCCGTGTGAACCAATGAAATACCAGAGTGCAGTATCGCCGGAACGGATGCAAACGGCTCGCCAGTCCAATCCAATGCGTACAGAGAAAACGGGCCGAGTGGCGTGAATCTGCTTGAACTGCAAGCTTGCGTGCCACGGATCGCGCATCCATGTGAGATAGGCCTCGCGAGCCTGTTTCTGGACATGGAATGGCAGTGCGGCGAGGAGCTTCCGAAAACGCTTAGTGGTGCGGGAAGTCACGCTCGATGTCCAGTGGCAAGGTCTCGCCGGCCTCGAACTCGCGCAACGCCTCGTCTGCCAAAGTCGCGAGTTGATTCTGGGTGGAGGCGAATGCCTGTGACCATCTTTGCTCCGATTCGAGTTCTGCCAGCAGAAGCGAAGCGAACGAGTCTTGCTCGGCGTCGGGAAGCTTGGAGGCTTCGGTGAAAGCGCGTTCCAGCAGTTGAGTCATCACGTAAGATTATCCCAATTGTTGATTCGAGGCAAGTGCTCTGAGTCGCCGAACGAGGACAAGATCAGCGACAGGCACGGAGAAAATGTGCGAAAACGGGGACGGGCACCGGCGGACTTGGGAAGGGGCGCATATTTACAGCAGCGTTCATCTTGGGACTGCGGCATCGACGTCGGCGACAACGTTTTGCCCGCCCGGGTGATCAACTGGCGCAGGGCGGGCGGCAGGATCGGCTTGCTGAGATAATCGTCAAAACCCATGGCGAGGTATTCTTCCCGCGCGCCGTGGAAGGCGTTGGCCGTCAGGGCCACGAGCAGGGGGCATCGGTTGTTTAATTTTTTGCGCATCGCCTGCGGGAAAAACGGGGAGGGGCGTTGCGGCTGATTGGGGAAAAGCCGTCATAGGGCGAAGAGTGTGCGTAGTCGTTGCTGGACTTGAGCTTGGAGGTTCGGTGTCAGAACGCCCAACTTTCGTTGAATTATCGTCGCAGAAACCGTCACCATGCGATGCAGGCGCAAGGCGGAGCGGACTCGCAACCCCGATTGCGCAAAGTCTGCACTGCCGGGGTCGAGCAGCAAATCGGTTGGCTCCAGTTTGGGCGGCACGGCACTCGTGATGAATGCGAGAACAACATGGCGATGTGCGCCGACCGCGTCGGTGAGACATACCGCCGGCCTGACCTTGCCGCCGGAGAGGTCGTCGAATGGAAACAGAACCAAGACGACTTTATACCGCATCGTGGAAGGGATCACCGTCGGCGGCGGTGTAAATGTCCTCGGCCGGGTCGGCGAGAAACGCGAAAGCATCGCTGGACGCCGCCGCCCGCAGCCAGGCGTCCTCGGAATCGGCGTCGGGTTTGGAAGGAAGCAGTGTCACCATGAGGCTGGCGTGAGCGGGCAGATCATACGGCTCATCGAGAACGATGTGCTCGCCATCGTAATGGGCCTGAAGTGCTACCGTAGGCATATTCAGACGATACCGGGTGTTCCGATTCAGGGCAAGCATGTAGCAACGCCTAACGAGAGCCGGATCAGCGAGGGCATATTTACGGCGCTCATCTTGGGACTACGCCTTCGGTGTCGGGGCCTGCGACAACGTTTTGCCCGCCCGGGTGATCAACTGGCGCAGGGCGGGGGGCAGGATCGGCTTGCTGAGATAATCGTCAAAACCCATGGCGAGGTATTCTTCCCGCGCGCCGTGGAAGGCGTTGGCCGTCAGGGCCACGAGCAGGGGGCATCGGTCGTTGAGCTTTTTGCGCATCGCCTGGGCGGCCTCGATGCCGTCCATCTCGGGCATTTGGATGTCCAGGAGGACAAGATCGTACGGTTGGCGGATGACGGAATCGAGCGCCTCAAGGCCGTTGGCGGCGACATCCGCGCGGTAGCCCAGACGGGCGAGAAGCGCCAGGCCCACTTTCTGGTTGATGTGGTTGTCTTCGGCCAGGAGGATGCGAAGGGGCAGCTTGTCGGCCATGGGGGGAAGCCCCAGCGGCCCGGTGATCCGCGGGAGGGCCGGCTGGCCGCCGGCCAGTTCGATCAGAAAGGCGAGGAGATGGCTGCGCTTGACCGGCTTCGTCAGACGCTTGGCGAAAAGGCCGGCGCGTTCGTCGCTGAGGGGTTCGCCAAAATCGAGCAGGACGCGCGGGACGGAAGTCCAGTCGGGGTCGTACTGCATTTGCGCGGCGAGGGCCACGGTTTCCTCATCGCGATCCATCAGCACGGCGGTAATGTTGGTTTCCCCCATTTTCATGAGCGTCATGGGGTCGACCACCCCCGGCGCCTTCGCGCCCCACGCCTCAAGCTGGCTTTTGAGCAGGGCCGGATATTTTCCGCCCCGGGCGACGATGATGACCCGGCAGGAAGGGGGCAATCGATCCTCGGGCGCCGAGCCTTCCAGGATGCAGGAGCGGAGGGAGAGGGTGAAGCGGAAGGTGGACCCGACGGAAACGATGCTCGAAACGCTTATCTCGCCTCCCATCAATTCGACCATGCGCCTGCTGATGGTGAGGCCCAGGCCGGTGCCGCCATGCCGCCGGCTGGCCGAAGCGTCGCCTTGCTGGAAGGGTTGAAACAAAAGCGGAAGCGCGCTGGGGGAGATTCCCATGCCGGTATCGCCGACCACGAATTCAAGCCGATAAAGATTGTCTTCCACGGGCGCGGAGTTCACCTGGAGGGTGACCTCGCCCTCGTCGGTGAATTTGATGGCGTTGCCGAGGAGGTTGAGAAGGATTTGCCGCACGCGGGCGGCATCACCCAGGAAAGCGCCCGGCACGTGGGGCTCGATGAATGAGATGAGATTGATCTTGCCGCGACGCGCCGTCGGGGCCAGGAGGTTGATCACTTCATCGACGCAGGTCGCCAGCGAAAAGGGCTTCTGCTCCAGCACGACCTTGCCCGCCTCGATTTTTGAGAAGTCGAGGACCTCGTTGACCAGGGCCAGGAGGGCTTCGCCGCTTTGCCGGATGGTTTCGACGTGCTCGCGCTGTTCGGGCGTCATGGGCGAGTCGAGCAGCAGGCTGGTCATGCCGAGGACGCCGTTCATGGGCGTGCGGATCTCGTGGCTGACATTGGCGACGAACTCCGATTTCATCCGCGAGGCTTCCAGCGCGCCGACTTCCCGCACGTCGGCATTCAAACGCTCCTGGTCCAGGCGCTTGCGCTCGAAATCGATCCGGTTGAGTTCCATGACGCTTCGCGTCGTCAGCACGCAGATGACGATCATGCTGGAGAGCACGATGAGGGAAGCGGTGAAGCCCGCGTCATAAAACTTCAGGCCCAACCCCTGAAAGGCGATCCAGCCGAAGAACAGGGGGGTGAAGATCGCCGGCGCGATCAACCGCCGCGCGATGAGGCCGCCGGGACTATCCGCCAGCACGACGCCCATGAGGCCTTTTCTCGGCCGGGCGCAGAGGATGCCGACACCGATCAGCCAAAGCCCGGCGATGGTGGGAGGAGCCACCGCAGTCAGTGAAAAAGCCGAGACAAAAATCCGCGCGTTAAACAAATAACCGATCAGCGCCAGCAGCGCGATAAAGAGACCCGTCAGGGAGAAGTTGTGCGCCAGCAGGGCTCCGCGCTGGCCGCGTGAGAGCAGGATGAGGGCGGAGCCGAAAAGCAGGAAGGCTGCGGCGGTATTGGGCGCCATGCGTCCCGGGTGAGCGGTGCCGGCTGAAGAGAGAGAATCCGCGAACATCCATCGGTCAAGGCCGATCGATTGGTGGCTGAGATACTCGGCCATGGTCACGCCGCTGATGAGAATCACCAGCATGGAAAGGATCAATACGCAGTTTTTTTTCCAGGCGCGCGGGCGGGAAAGGTATCCGGTGAGAAGAGCGGCCCCCGAAAGCGCGAAGCAGAGGGCGCTGTTCGGCACCATGCTCACTTCGCCGAAGAAAGCGATTTTGAGGATTTCGATGCGGAGGGCGTAACCCGCCAGGACGCTCAGTCCGAGGAGAACGGTCATGATCCCCAGAAGTCGCGCGAGGCGGAGCGCCGCGTGGAACGAACGGAGGCTGGAACTCCTGTCAAAGGCCGCCGGAGGCCCGGTTGCTGTTGGGATTTCAGGTTCGGTCATGGGCGGAAGGCGAAGGGCTTTCGCCCGGCATCCTCGTTCTTAATATCATGCGCGGTTCATTTGGGAAACAATAAGCTCGCCGCGTGCAAGGCGAGCCTGCGACCTCATGGTAGCCCGGCAACGACAGGCGTGCCTGTGTTGTCCGGGTGGCCGAAGGCCACAAGAAGCCACCTGAAAATGACGAAGTTAGGGTTATGTGAAGATATTAATGGCTGCTTCTTGTGCGCTGTGCGCACCCGGACAACAAGTTGTCCGGGCTACCCGATGCGATAGTATCATTAACTCCAAGGAGGGGTCTAAAACAGGGGACAAATAAGGGTTGAATTACCCGGAAGCAAATTTAGGCTGGAGAGTCCCATGACTATCACCGTTGAAGATGTCGCTCCTTGCAAGAAACGCCTGAAGATCGAAGTTCCCGCCAACCGGGTGAAGGAGGCTTACGACCGGGTGGCCGGCGATTTTCAAAAGGAAGCGCGCATCCCCGGTTTCCGGCCCGGACACGCTCCGCTCACGGTTGTCCTGAAAAAATTCCATAAGGACATCGAGAGCGAAGCGCAGCGCACGCTCGTGCCCGAGGCTTACCGGGAGGCGATCACCGAGAAAAAGCTGCGCGTCGTCAGCCAGCCCGAAATCGAGGATTTGAAATACCAGGCCGGCCTTTCCCTGAGCTTCTCCACCGTGGTCGAGCTTGTGCCCGAATTCAAGCTGCCCGAGTACAAGGGGCTCGTCCTGAAAAAGCAGGAAACTGAGGTGAAGGACGAGGAGATCGACAAGACGCTCAAAGGCCTGGCCGATCAGCGCGCAAAATTCGACGATGCGCCCGAGCGCCCGCTGGCCATGGACGATTTCGCGGTGATTTCCTACACCGGCAAGCTCGACGGCAAGCCGCTGATCGAGCTTGTGCCCGAGGCGAAAAATCTCGCGCACAACCCCAATTTCTGGCTCTGGATGCGCGCGGAGGGTTTCCTCCCAAAATTCGCCGAACAGCTCGTGGGCCTGAAAAAAGGCGAGACGCGGACGGTCGAGGTCGAATTCCCGGCCGACTTTCCCGAAGCCGCGCTGGCGGGCAAAAAGGCGCAGTACGAGGTCGAGCTCAAGGAAATCAAGGTGAAGAACGCGCCGGTCATCGACGACGCCTTCGCGCAGGAAGTCGCGCAAGATGAATTTGGCCGACCTGAAAGCCCGCGTCCGGGAAAACATGGAGCAGGAAAAGAAGAACCAGGCCGGCGGCGCCGCCCGGGCCGAGATCGTCCAGAAGCTCGTTTCCGCCGTCGAATTCGACCTGCCGCCCTCCGCCGTGGACGAAGAAACCCACGCCGACGGTTTACGACATCGTCGCGGAAAACCAGGCCCGCGGCGTTCCGGCCGCCATGCTCGAGGAAAAGAAGGACGAAATTTTCACGCAACGCCGCGAAGACCGCGCGGGATTCGGTCAAATTCAAGTTCATCGCGGCGCAAATCGCGGAGAAGGAAAAGATCGAGGTGACCAACGAGCAGATCGCCCAGCACCTCGCTTTCCTCGCGCAGCGCGAAGGCATCACGCTCGAAAAAATGGTCGACCGGGTGCGCAAAAACAACGCCTTCGGGGCCATCCGCCAGCAATTATTACGGCAGGCGGTGCTGGATTTTCTTTTGAAAGAAGCAAAGTCGGAGTAGCTTAGGCCCTATGCACGATCCCATGAGTTCCTCCTATCTCGTCCCGACGGTCATCGAGCAGACGGGACGCGGCGAGCGGGCCTACGACATCTACTCGCGCCTGCTCAAGGACCGGATCATCTTTCTCGGCACGCCGATCGACGACACCGTCGCCAACATCATCATCGCGCAGCTTCTTTTCCTCCAGATGGAGGATTCCAAGAAGGACATCAGCCTCTACATCCATTCGCCCGGCGGCTACGTCACGGCCGGCATGGCCATCTACGACACGATGCAGTTCATGACCTGCGACGTGGCCACCTATTGCATCGGCATGGCCGCCAGCATGGGCGCGGTGCTGCTCGCGGCGGGCACGAAGGGCAAGCGCTTTTCGCTGCCGAACTCGCGCATCATGATCCACCAGCCCAGCGGCGGCGCGCGCGGCCAGGCCAGCGACATCAGCATCCAGGCCAAGGAAATCCTGCGCCTGAAAAAGCGGCTCAACGAAATCATGTCCTATCACACCGGCCAGCCGGTGGACCGCATCGACCGGGACATGGAGCGCGACAATTACATGAGCGCCGACGACGCCAAGGAATACGGCATCGTGGATGAAGTGGTGAAATCCCGCCGCGACGTCCCCGTCCTCGCCGCCGAGGTAATCAAATAGAGAATCCCATGGCCCGCCCCGCGAACCTCACGATGTGCTCCTTCTGCGGCAAGAGCCACGCCGAGGTGCGCAAACTCATCGCCGGGCCGGGCGTTTACATCTGCGACAGTTGCATCACGGTCTGCAAAAACATCCTCGACAAGGAAACGAAGGAGGAATCGCGCCGCTCCAACACCGAGGTGACCCTGATCAAGCCGGTCGATATCAAGCGCGAACTGGACCGCTATGTCATCGGGCAGGAGTTCGCCAAGAAGACCCTGGCCGTCGCGGTCCACAACCATTACAAGCGCATCGTCGCGGCCCAGGCCCATCGCCAGAAAACCGAGATCTCGCTCAATTCCGCCAACGACGTGGAGATCGAAAAGAGCAACATCCTGCTCATCGGCCCGACCGGTTCCGGCAAGACGCTGCTGGCCCGCACGCTGGCGCGCATCCTCGACGTCCCCTTCTGCATCGCCGACGCGACCACCATCACCGAGGCCGGTTATGTCGGCGAGGACGTCGAGACCATCGTCCTGCGCCTGCTGCAAAACGCCGACTACGATGTCAAGCGCGCCGAGATCGGCATCGTCTATATCGATGAGATCGACAAGATCGGGCGCAAGACCGACAACGTCTCCATCACGCGCGACGTCTCCGGCGAGGGCGTCCAGCAGGGGCTGCTGAAAATCCTCGAGGGCACCGTCTGCAACGTGCCGCCCCAGGGCGGACGCAAGCACCCGCACCAGGAATATATCCAGGTCAACACCGAGCGGATTCTCTTCATCTGCGGCGGCGCGTTCGTCGGGCTCGACAAGATCATCCGCCGCCGCGTGGGCAGCAACACCCTCGGCTTTGGCCGTCCGCACGCGCCCCAGACGGCCGAAACCGCGCTGCCGCCCAGTGCCGTCATGCGCCAGGTCGAGCCGGAGGATTTGCTGACCTTCGGGCTCATTCCCGAATTCATCGGACGCCTGCCCATGATCAGCGTGCTCGACGAACTGAGCGAAGAGGAACTCGTGTGCGTGCTGACCGACACCCAGAACGCGCTGACCAAGCAATACACGAAACTCTTCGCCATGGACAACGTCGGGCTGACCTTCACCAAGGACGCCCTTAAGGCCCTCGCCCAGGAAGCCGTGCGCAAAGGCACCGGCGCGCGCGCCCTTCGCGCCATCCTCGAAAAGCTGATGCTCGATCTCATGTACGATCTGCCGTCGCGCGAGGACATCCTCGAAGTGACGATCAATCGCGCGGCGTCGACGGGAAAAAGCCGCCGCTGATCCGCCGCAAGCAGGACAAGGAAGCGGCGTAAGACCGCCATTCAAGCCGCGATTGTCAGCGGGAAGCAAAAATGAGCAAATTATTCCAGCCACACTTCAAGATGAACGGAAATGGTCTAGGGGATGGACTGCGCAAAACAAAGCGCGTCGTTAGAAACGGAAGCCCGACAACAGATCTTGTTCTAAGTGCCTTTTTGGAAGGCAACGACGATGTATTTCCAAAGATTCTTCAACTCTATGTGCGGCCTGGCAGCGTTATCGCTGATGTCACGTTTGGAAAAGGGGTATTCTGGCGGAACGTATCGCCTAGAGCCTACGACCTGAAGGCAACAGACATTCAACACGGTGTCGACTGCCGCGCACTACCATATCGTAAAAGCGAAATAGACTGCGTTGTTTTGGACCCTCCGTATATGCACACTCCCGGCGGCACGGCGCACACCACAACGCACGCGGCTTTTGAGAAGCACTATCGGAACAACGTGAGCGGAAATCAGACTGGCAGCAAATATCACGAAGCGGTTTTAGACCTATACAAGGATGCGGGAAGCGAGGCGCACCGGGTTCTAAAGGATAGAGGCGTTTTTATCGTAAAGTGCCAAGACGAAGTATGCGCCAACCGCCAAAGATTTACTCACATCGAACTCATCCAAGCGTATCAGGAAATGGGCTTTGTCGCGGAAGACTTGTTTGTTATCGTCCGTAACAATCGGCCAGGGGTTAGCCGTATGGTTCGTCAAGTGCACGCGAGAAAGAATCACTCCTATTTTTTAGTTTTCTGGAAGCAAGATGGCGGCAACGACCGTTGGGAGCCGCCTAAGTGAATCCCGTAGCGCTGCTAGTCGAGATCATCAAGGAGCACGCTCCTGAGGATATTTGGCAGGGATCGCCAGTTGCCGGGTATAGGAAACTCGGCAACACGAATAGGGGTGAGATCGGAGAAGAATTTGTCCGTCGATACTTGAAGCTTTCAAAAATTGACGCCTTGCGCGGCCTTCGCACTTCTCTGACGGACATGGGAATTTTGGGTAAGAAGCTGGAAATTAAGACGGCTTCGCTAGGGACAAATGGAACCTTCCAGTTCAATCACATTAGGCTGGACCGGAAATATCAGTATCTTCTTTGCCTCGGCATCTGCCCGAACGACATCGTATTCGGAATATGGAGCAAGGGGGATGTTGCCGAGGGAAGCGCTGGAACCTTGGTTAGAATGGCCGCAGCGCAATCTGTAACATTTAAGCTAACAAAGAAACTGGCCGAGATGAGGCCAATTCAGGAGATGCCAGCCGAAATACTCCGCCTCTGCAAACCGCTAATTTCAAATTAGATCACTACCGATTTTTGGCGTGGCTTGATTTCAATTTGATTTTGGCTCACGCTCCAAATTCATGGAGCATCTCTGGGGCATCGACCTTGGCGGCACGAAGATCGAGGGAGCCGTTCTCGATCCCACCGCGTTGGAGCGTCCGGTCTGCCGCCTGCGCGTCCCCACCGAGTCGGGCAAGGGTTATGACCACATCCGCGGGCAGATCGCCAAACTCGTCAAAATGATCTGCGCCGAGACCGGCCTGCCTTTGCGGAAACGGATCGGCATGGGCACGCCGGGCGTCATCGATCCCCACACCGGCAAGCTCAAAAATTCCAACACCCAGTGCCTCAACACCCAGCGGCTTCAGGACGATCTCGAATCGGACCTGGGAGTGAAACTGGCCATGGCCAACGACGCCAATTGTTTCGCGCTGGCCGAGGCGACCCTCGGCGCGGCCCGCGGATTCCCGACGGTCTTCGGCGTGATTCTCGGCACCGGCGTCGGCGGCGGCATCGTGGTCAACGGCCAGATGCTCAACGGCTGTCACGGCATCGCCGGCGAGTGGGGACAAATTGTCCTCGATCCGCACGGGCCGCTTTCCAACTACGGCACGCGCGGCACGGTCGAGGCGCTGATCGCCGGCCCCGGCCTCGAACGCTTTTATGCGGAACAGTCGGGGCACGCCCGCAAGCTGAAGGAGATCGTCGAGCGCGCCCAAACGCATCACGACCCGGCGGCGCAGGCGACCATCGACCGATTGACCGATACTTTCGCCAAAGCCATCGGATTGATCATCGA
Source organism: uncultured Verrucomicrobiae bacterium (assembly GCA_963702985.1). Classification (GTDB taxonomy): domain Bacteria; phylum Verrucomicrobiota; class Verrucomicrobiia; order Methylacidiphilales; family UBA1321; genus JABDGH01. Next base: position 784,364 of record OY969777.1, on the reverse strand, counting down.
CGTGCTCGATCCCCACGCGATTGTTCTGGGTGGCGGTGTCGGTAATATCGAGGCCCTCTATACCGAGGAAACGCGGCGGAAAATCACCGCGGCCATTTTCAATCCCACCTTCGAGGCGGCGCTCCTGAAACCCGCCCTGGGCGACAGCGCGGGCGTGTTCGGCGCGGCCATGCTGACGGCGGGAGCATAGGACTTATAGGACGCATGGGATTTATAGGACCGTGGTTCTGTGTCATATCGGTCCTATTGGTCATATAAGTCCCATTCGGCTACCGGCAAAACTCGTCGAGCATCCCGTGGAGAAGCCGCCGGTTTTGATCGCAGTACGAGGCGGCCTTGGCCGAGATCGCGTCAGCGGTTTGGACGTAGGGGCCGGTGGGCCATTCGGCCTGGCCTTCGACAAATTCCTTCACCAACGGCGGATCGACCTCCATGTGAAATTGCAAAGCCAGGCATTTGTTCGCGATCAGAAAACCCTGCTCGGGACAGCCCGCGCTTGCCGCCAGACGCGTCGCGCCAGCGGGCAGTTCAAACGTGTCGCCGTGCCAGTGCAGGACGTTCGAGGCGGCGGGAAGGCCGGGGAAGGCGGCGCGGGCCTCGTCCGTCCACGCGACCGGGAACCAGCCGAGTTCGTGTTCGGCGTTTTGGAAAACACGGGCGCCCAGCGCGTCGGCGATCAATTGCGCGCCCAGGCAAATGCCGAGCGCCCGCCTGCCCTGGACGAGGGCGGACTGGATGAATTCCCTTTCCGGCTTCAACCAGGGCCAGTCCCGATATTGATAAATATTCATCTCGCCGCCCATGACGACGAGAAGGTCGAAAGCCTCGGTCCGGGGCAGGGGATCTCCGCGATAGAGATGATGAACGCCGACACGATGGCCGTGCCGCGCGGCCCAAGCCGCGATTTCCCCGGGCCCTTCATGGGCGGCATGTTGGAGGACGCAGATGTTCATTCCCAAGACTAAGACGTGTTTTCAAGATTCGGCAAGGCCGCGAATTCGCGCTCCGCTCACAACTTTGCGCTGTCATCGGGTTGAATTCACGTGATAGTGGAATCAATCGGCCTATGAACAGGACAACGTGGAAAACTCTATTGTCGCTCGGGGGCGTGGTCGTTTTGCTCGCAGGTCGGTTGTGCGCGGAGACGAACGATGGCCCCTATTACCAGGCTCCGACATGGCAGCCGCGCGCCATCCTGCCCACCGACGACGCGCTGCGCGGCGATTTCTGGCCGCCGTCGCCGCCGGTCGAGATCAAGTACGACGACCCTGGATTTGCCTCGGACCGCCTGAGCGAAGTGCCTCCGCCGGGAGTGCACCCGCGCGTGCTCGTCACGCCCAGCGATATCGACCGCATTCGCGCCAAGGTTGCGTTGGGGGACAAAGCGCCGCCGGCGTTTCGGGCCTTGTGGGCGCGCTTTTCCAAAACGCACAATGCGTTCTACGCCCTGGTCACCAAAGACGATGCACTTGGCAAACAACTCGCGCAGGAACTCGTGGCCAAGATCAAGCGGCTCGAACCGAAACTGGATGCGTTGGATCAACGCGCGGACCGCGACAACATCTGGGCGGTGGAACGCTCGATCATCGCGTCGGGCGATCCCGATCCGCCGACCGAAATCTGGGACCTGCTCGATTACGACTACCTCTGGCAGTGGATGACGCCCGACGAGCGCGAGCAGGCCCGCCACGTCATCGCGCGCGTGACCAATCACCGCATCTCGAACTTCATGATGGTGCCGGATCATTTCATGATCAACAACCACGAGGGCTTCGGCATGGAGTATCTCCGGCTGATGCTCCTGATCGAGGGCGAGAAAGGTTTTGATCCGAAGCTCTACAATCTCGCCGCGGAGAAGGCCCGCGCGATGCTGAGTTGGTATCTCGACGGCGACGGCATGGCCTACGAGTCGATCAAGGGCTGGCTCAATGTTTCCGCCTTCGTCGCCGTCGGCCTGCGCGAGCGCGACCTGCTCAAGCACGACCATCTCCGCGCCAAGATGCGCTTTTTCCAGGCCGCCCTCCACTGGGAGGACGGGGAATGGAAGATCCGCGATGAAATGCGCGCCTCCGCCTTTCACGTGATCTGGATGATGCACTATTATCACCCGAAGGACGAAGGCATCGATTTGCTTTACCGCTCCACGCTCACGACGCATCCGTTCCTGACCGATCCCGAGGCTAAGTGGCCCAACCCGGTCGGCATTTGCAACGAACTGCTGCTTCTTTATGCCGACGACGGGATGCCCGGCCCGGACGGCAAGCCGCTCGATTGGACCGACCAGGCGCGCATCGACAGCCTCAAACTGCCGCTGACCTGGCAGGACAATCAGCGCGGGTACGTCATGACGCGCAACTCGTGGCGCAAGGACGACCTCCACGTCGGCTTCGCCTGCAAGCAGGATTTTTTCTACGGCGGACACGAAGGCTCGGAAGACGGCCGGATCATTCTTTGGAAGGACGGCGTCAACTGGATTCAGGACCTCAACATGCTCGCGACGAAAGCCACCTTTCTCCAAAACATGATCACGGTTGACGGCAAGGGCTGTCACGCGCCGCCCGCGCCGGGGACATGGCTCGGCGTGAAAGAATCGGCGGAGGGCCTCGTCGCGGCGTCGGATGGCAAAGATGGCTTCTCGTTCGCCAAGGTCATGCAGGTCCACCCGCTCGATTTCCCATCGGCCAAGCTCGGCTACTACGCGCCGTTTGCCGAGGGGAATTACGACCTCACGCGCAACCAGCAGGTGGCCTACAACCCGCGCACGATCAAGTGGAACGACGGCTATGCCCACACCGATTACGGCCCGTGGAGCGGCGAGACGCGCCTGGTGGAGGATTACCGTCCCTACAATCCGATGGAGCAGGCCTACCGCACCGTGCACCTGGCGCGGGGACAAAATCCCTACGTTCTGGTTTTCGATGATGCGAAGAAGGACGACCAGCCGCATCTCTTCGAGTGGAACATCTCCGTGCCGGAAGATGCCGTGGTGGTCGACGCGCTCACGCCGGAAGTTGTTTTCCAGAACAGCGATCCCTCGCCGGCGCGCCAGGACGATCTCATCCTCGGGCGGGGCACGACGCCGCGCGATCCCAAGACGGGCAACTTCAAGCCGGCCAAAGGCGATCCGCTGCTCCTCGTGCGCGTTCTCTGGCGCAATTCGCCCTTCGGTTTTCCCGTTCCGCATCTCGAACATTTCCAGGGGTTCGCCCACCTCGGCGTGCCGGCTCTCGCGGTCTCTCCCGAGTTCCGGATTTTGGTTTATCCATTCCGGGAGGGCGATCCGCTGCCGAAGACTTCATGGAACCGTGACCGGAGTGAACTCACCGTGGCGTTCAAGGACCAGTCGGACGTCTATCAGATCGGGCAGACCGACGGCGGACGCACCGTTTTCTCCATGGCGCGCAACGGCCAGGCGGTCCTGACCAGCGCGGCCACGCCCGAGCGCCCGCGGCTGCTCGTGCGCGGCGATACCTTCGACGCCAGCGACGCGCGCTACACCCGTGACGACGGCAAGGCGCCGGAATATCTCGTCGATCAAACGGCCAGCGTCGCGTTGATCCGTCCGGCCAACGCGGGCCGCATCTATTACACGCTCGATGGCAGCGACCCGACCGAAAAGTCGATTCTTTACGAGACCTCCATCGCCATCACGAAAAGCTGCCAGCTCAAGGCCCGCGTGATCGATCCCACCTGGACGGCGGGCGACCCGCGCAGCGCGATCCTCACGGCCAACTTTACCGTCAGGACGCCCGATGCCGGACAAGCCAACCCGCCAGACAAGTCGAGTCCCGGCCTCCTGGCCCGCGTCTACGAAATGAAAACCGTGATGTGGAACGACAAGGGATTTTTCGATGCTTCGAAGATCATGCTGCCGGATGTCGCGAAGGAAACCCCGCTCACCGCGACGGCCACGGACGGATTTGTTTTGCCCCACGTCGGGCCGGCTGGTCCGGAGGAGCGGCAAGCCAAGGGATTCTATCGCTTCAACGGCTGGTTCCAGGCGCCGGAGCGGGGCGTCTATCAATTCGCGGTGAATTCGTGCGGGCCTGTCACGCTCGACGTGGGCGGGCAGCGGGCCATCGCGTCCATCGGCATCTTCCACGAGCAGCAAAGCGTGCGCCGTGGCGAGGCGGTGCTGGATCGCGGCTGGCATCCCATCGAGTTGGTCGTGTGCGATCCGCTCTTCTGGAACCTGAACAGCCTCGATCTCATGCCTTTCGATGTCTCGTATCGCCTCAATGGCGGCGACGCCACGCCGGTTCCCGCATCGGCCCTGCGTTATGCTTCGGAAGCCGGACTGCCGCCTCAACCCGCGGCCGAGCCGGCGTGGCACGACGCGATCAAGGACATGCCCCTGGTCGAACCGGGGCTGGACCGCGAGGTCTATGATCGCACCGGCAAACGTCGCGCGCCCGACTTCCTCGATGTCGAGGGACAGGAGCCGTTCCTGAGCGAGCGCACTTCCATCATGGAAGACAACGCCAGCCCCAAATCGGTCGTGTGCTACAACGGCTACTTCCATGCGCCCGCCACGGGTCTCTACACGTTTGACTTGCCGAAACGCAACGGCGAAAGCGCGGGCCTGGGCGCGTTGCAGGCCACCTGCCAAAACCAGCTTCGCATCGACGGCGACGTGGTGGTCCAACGCGGTGTGCCCGGACGTTTCCCGCTTCGGCGGGTCGGTCTCAAGGAAGGCTGGCATGCCATTTCCCTCCGCTTCGGCCCGAGCCAGGCCGCCGGAACGGTCACTTACCCGGACGGGCAGACCGTCCCGCTTGACGGCGCGCTGCTGTCGCGTCCCGTGCTGGTGGCTTTTGCCCCGGAAGGAAAACCGACGCAACGCCGGCAGATCGAGATTTATCAGCCCACACGGGTCACTCTTTCGCTCCCATCGACCGCCGCCGCGACGATTCGCTATACGCTTGATGGCGGCGTGCCGGACAAAACATCGGCCGCCTTTTCCGATCCGATTCTGATCGAAAAGACCGCCACGCTGACCGCGGTCGGTTTTGACTCCGGGCAAGCCGTGACCAAGCCCGCGCAGGTGGTCCTTCGACGCGTCGAAACGCCGGAGCTGGGGCTGGTGGGTCGAGTCTCTTTCTCGGATTGGAATGGGACCTGGGGCCCGATGCAGACCGGACCCGGCTTCGGACTCTGGGTTGCGCCCGACGGCATAGCGGTGGATGGCCGCCACGGCAAAGCGCTCTCCATGTTTGGGGCCGGCGCCGCGGCGAACTCCGGCGCTGCGCCAATGGTGGACGTGAACGTCTCGCGCGGCGCGAGCAATGCCGGGTTCAAGATTCACCATATCGCCATGCGCGAAAACGCGCTCACCGTCGCGGTCTGGTTCAAGACGGGCGAGTTGACCGGCAAGTTGTTTGGCAAGGATGGCTACAACGCGTTCGGAAAAAGCTACAAAACGTTTTCATGCAGCATGGACAATGGCCGGCTGCTGGCTTCGCCTGGTCACCTGGCCGGGGGCAAAATGGCGGCGAACACCTGGTCGCAGGTGGTCCTGACCGCCGACATCCACGAGATGAGCCTCTATCTCAACGGAGAAAAAGTGGCGAGCGGTCCCGGCACGCCCGATCTCACCACCGACGCGCTCGACTTTTTCACCGGACACCCGGCCGAGGTCGAGAGCATCGCCATTTACGACCGATTGCTGGAACCCGGCGAGGTCGCGCACCTCTACGCCAGCGAGAGCGGTGCGGCGGCTAAATAAAAGACAGTCGTCTGATCCTTCGGCAAGCTCAGGACTGATATCATTTTACAATGAAATTTTCTCCTTATCCTTCCGTCATCCCGAGCCTTTTTCGGCGGTGAAACCGCCGCTGACAAAACGTCATTCTGAGCGAGCGAAGCGAAGTCGAAGAATTGTCGAGGGATCAGCTTCCGGTTGATTACGCTACAGCTTCTGGCGGCTGATCCTTCGACACGGCCTGAGTGATAGAGCATTTTAAATTATTTTGCACAGCATAAGGTAGCCCGGACAACTCGTTGTCCGGGTCGCCGAAGGCGACAAGAAGCAGCCGACAAGGTGCGCAAGTCAGAGGCTGCTTCTTGTGCCTCGACCGAGGTTTCGGTCGAGGCACCCCGACAACAAGTTGTCGGGGCTACCCGATCGTTGTGTGCACGATATTTTATTTTGCTCTAGCGCAATTATATGCCTCCACACTTTGCCGAGCACCGCAGGCGCAACCTCAGGATGACCGATTTCTAAAAAAAGCATTTTTCAGCAAGCTTCCACCGCTTCCTGGAAACCAAAGTAGTTCCGCGCGTTGCCAAAACAGATTTCCCGCACCATGCCGCCGATGAGAGGGAGATCGTCGGGCAACTCGCCGAGAACGAGACTTTGCCCGAGCAGATTGCAAAGCACGCGCCGAAAATATTCGTGCCGGGGAAAGGAGAGGAAACTGCGCGAATCGGTCACCATGCCGACAAAACGGCGGAGCAGGCCCAGGTTGGAAAGCGCGTTGATCTGCCATTCCATCGCTTCCTTTTGATCGAGGAACCACCAGCCGCTGCCCAACTGGATTTTCCCGGCGACGGAGCCGTCCTGGAAATTGCCGATCATCGCGGCGAACGCGTAATTATCGGCGGGGTTCAGGTTATAGAGAATGACGCGCGGCAGTTCGCCCGTGGCGTCCAACAGGTCGAGATAGGCGGCAAGCGCGCGGGCCTGCGGAAAGTCTCCGATGGAATCAAACCCCGTGTCGGGCCCGAGGGTCCGCAGCAACCGGCTGTTGTTATTGCGTAGCGCGCCGAGATGAAGCTGCTTGGTCCAGCCTTTGGCCGCGTCCCATCTGCCAAATTCGAGCATGAGGAACGAGGCATAGGCGGACTGCTCCTCCGCCGCGCACTCGCGCCCCGCACGGACTGCGCGAAAGACCCGGCCCGCTTCGGCATGGCTGCACGGCGAGGCGTAGCAGGCCTCGAGTCCATGATCCGAGAGCCGGCAGCCCGCGGCATGGAAGTCGTCGTGGCGCTTTTTCAGGGCGTTGAGCAGGTCGTCGAACGTTTCGACGGTCATGCCCGCCGTTTGTGCGAAACGTTCCAGCCAGGCGTTGAATGCAGCGGATGGGCGGATTTGCAGCGCCTTGTCCGGACGAAACGTGGGATAAACGCGGGTCGCCAGTCCGCTTTGGCGGATGGCGTGATGATGGCCGAGCGGATCGGCCGGATCGTCGGTGGTGCAGAGGACCCGGACGTGATGACGCTTCAATAAATCATGCACGCGAAGCCGGGGCAGTTGGGCGTTCGCCTCGCGCCAGATCGTCGCCGCCGTGTCGGCGTTCAACAGTTGGGTGATGCCGAAATCGCGCGCTAATTCGAGATGGGTCCAATGATAAAGCGGATTGCGCAGCGTAGAGGGAACGGTCGCCGCCCAAGCCGAGAATTTTTCCTCCGGCGAGGCCTCGCCGGTGATGAAGCGCTCCGACACGCCGTTGGAACGCATCGCCCGCCATTTATAATGATCGCCCGACAGCCAAAGTTCGAAGAGATCGCCGAACTGGTGATTGCAGGCGATTTGGGCGGGCGGCAAATGATTATGAAAATCGATGATGGGCTGGGACGCGGCGAACTGATGATAGAGCGCGCGGGCCGGCTCGTTGCCCAACAGAAAATCGTCGTGAATGAAGGGGCGGCTCATGATTTGGTTCCTCGTGTTTGCATGTGCCGAATGCCCCGTTCCAGGCCGCGGAGTTCGGCCAGACCGCGCAGCCGGCCGATGGCTGAATAACCGGCATAAAATTTGTGTTGAAGATCGCCCAGCATCCGGTGGCCGTGATCCGGACGCATGGGCAGCGGCGCGTGATCGCCGCGCGCCGCGCGCGCATCGAGTTCTTCGGTGACGGCCTCCATCACCGCGGCCATGTCGGTGCTGCCGCCCAGATGCTCGTCCTCGAAAAAACTGCCGTCCTCTTCGCGCCGGACATTCCGGAGATGAAGAAAATGAACGCGCGAGCCGAAGCGCCGGAACATCGCGGGAAGATCGTTCGCCGGATGCGCGCCGAGAGAACCGGTGCAGAAGGTGATTCCGTTGGCCGGCGAATCGACCGCGGCCAGGATTGATGCGAGGTCCTCCGCCGTGCCGGCGATTCGGGGCAGGCCGAAAATGGAGAAGGGCGGATCGTCCGGGTGGATGCAAAGCGAGACGCCGCATTCTTCCGCGATGGGCACGACCCAGCGCAGGAACGCCGCGTGAGTTTCGCGCAGCTTTTGCGAGTCGATCTCCGCGTACTGCCCCAGCTTTTCGCGAAACTCGTCCAGGGTCATGTCCTCGACCGTGCCCGGCAAACCGAGAAGGATCGTGCGCATCAGGTCCTCCTTTTGCCCGGCCGGCATCTGCTCGAAACGCCGGGCCGCGCGCCGGCGAATCTCGGGAGAATGATCTTTTTCCGCGCCCCGGCGTTGCAGGATGTGGAGGTCGAAGACGGACGCTTCGACCGCGTCAAAACGCAGGGCTTCCGCGCCGTCGGGCAGCGGCCAGTCGAGTTTCGTGCGCGTCCAGTCGAGCAGCGGCATGAAATTGTAGCAAACGGCATGGACCCCGCAGGCGGCGAGATTGCGCAGGCTTTGTCCGTAATTGGCCAGATACTTGGCCGCATCGCCTTTGGCCTGCTTGATGTCCTCATGCACGGGAACGCTCTCGACGACGGACCAGCGCAAGCCATGCCGCTCGATTTCCTGCTTGTGCTTGCGAATTTCCTCGACCGGCCAGACGGCCCCGTTGGCGACATGGTGCAGGGCGGTGACGACGCCGGTGGCGCCCGCCTGACGGATGTGCTGAAGCGGAATGGGGTCGGCGGGGCCGAACCAGCGCCAGGTTTGTTCGAGCCAGGGAATGGAGGGTGGCATGGGCAGGGGGGTAATTTAGAAGCCGATCGAATTGCCGCCATCAACGGGCAGATTGCCGCCGGTAATGAGCGCGCGTTTGCCCTCAAGCGAGAGGAGGTCCTTCATGGGATGTTCCGGTTGGACTTCGAGTTTGCCCGGTCCTGGTTTGCGATAACAAAATTTAAAGAGAATGCCATTCGGCTAATTTTAGCGTAAGGATAATCGGAAAACTTCCCGCGGGCGCGATTCCCAAGCAAACAACCATGCAAATTCCCATGCACACGCTCGGCGTTGGCGATCGCTTGCGTCATCAGGGACAAGCTCGATTGAAGGCATTTTTAGCGGCGCGTGGGCAGGGCATCGATGTTCACCCGGTTTGGAATAAATCCAAGAAAGAAAATCATTGCAACGCCACATCACACCCATCCTTGGATAAACCCGGCATGGCCTCGAACAAAAAGCGCCCGCGACGTGACCGTCCGGCCTGTTGATGAGACCCTTCCGGGCGGGTATTTATGCTCCGAGTCACAATTATTCTCTTTTCGCTTTTGACGATCCCCCTGCGGGCCAACCTGGGCGAAACGGTGGCGCAATGCGTGGCGCGATACGGCAGGCCCGTCGGCTATTCGGAAGCCGGCGCCAAGTCTCCATTCGGAACGCTCGCCTTCACCGCCACCGGCTACACGCTGATCGTTTTCCTGATCAATAACAAAGAGGTGGGCGCACGGGTCTCCAAGCTCGATAAGAGCGCGTTCACCGATGCCGAAATGAAAAACATCATGGACGCCGATTCAGCGGGTTCCCCGTGGACTTCCGCCCCGAGTGACGACTCCGCCTGTTTGCGATGGACCCGGGCCGACAAGGCCACCGTTCTCTACGACAAAGAAAAGCACGTCCTGATCTTTACCTCGGAAGAAATGGCCGGCGCGATTCACGCGACGCCGGTAAAACCAAGCGCGGGAAATTAGCCCCATAAGCGCAACGGGACGGGAATAATGAATTGAAGTCCCGGACAAGCAAGCGGCCCACCGTTACAAGAAGGTTTCGTCGCAAGGGGCTGCGACGGTTGCCAGCCGAAGGTTGCATCGCGCCCGGCACGACATAGAACTAGTCATGGCCGCGACGCGCTTATATTTCACCGCTTCCGTCGAGGAACAGTGGCGCGCGCCGGCGGGACCGTGGCTGCGGAAGCAAGCGGGCGAGGCGTGGAAAAATCCGAAGCCGGCCGTGGTGCTGACACCGAGCCGTGCCGAGAGTTTTTACCTCCGCGGCCGCCTCGTCGAGGAGGGCGTCTCTTTCCTGGGCCTCCGTTTTTGGACGCCCAGCGACGCGCGCAAATTCCTGCTGGCGGAAATGCCGTTCGGAGCGGCCACGCAGGCGGAACTGCGGCTGGTGGCGCGCTGCTGCGCGGAAAAATGCGCGCGCCAAAAGGGGGGCGATAACGCGACTCTCGCCAGCGTGATCCGGGAGCCGGGCGCTTTTCTTCGCGCCTACGATCTTCTGCTCGGGGCTGGATGGGATCCCGCGCGGGAAGGCGCGGCCTACGGACGCGGGTTGGCGCGCGAGAAGCAAAGGGCCTTGGAGGAATTCCAGATCGCCACTCAAACCGGCCTGCATCGGCATCTGCTGCGCGAAGTTTCCCCGCGCCGCGAGCCCCTGATCGCGAACCTGCTTGTGGTTGGTTTTAACGCGGCGCACTGGCCGTTATGGGACCTCCTGAAGGCCGTCGTCTTTTCCGCCGAACAAGCCGTCGTCGCGCTTTCCGAACCGCGCGTTTTCGCCGAAGAGATCGATCAACTTTGGATCAGTTCCTGGGAAGAAGCAACGCGAACCGAAGCCATCAGTCCTATAGGTCCCATCGCCCCGGATGAACCCCATGCCCCCTTCGCCGAATGGGTCGCCTCTTACGAGAAAGGCGAATCGGGCACACGCTCGCGTGATGCAGCCGCGGCCGATCTGACGTTTCTCGTGACGCCCGAGCTGGCCTCGCAAATTCGCGCGGTGGTGATGCAGGCGCTCGATTATTTGAAGCGCGGCTCGTGCGCGCGGTTGGGCATCGTTTTCGCGGAGGCAAACGCGCTCGCGCTGGGCGTGGCGGAAGAATTGCGGCGGCTGGGCGTCCCACTCGATGACGGCACAGGATCGCTGACGCCGGGCCTTTTCGAGAGGCGCTGCTGGCGGAGCTGGATCGCGCTTCAGCAGGAGCCGGGCGTGCGGCGGCTGATCGCGTGGGTGCGCGCCTGCGAGGCGCAGGGCGTTTCGTGCGGTTCGTACTTTGAACCTCCGCTTTCGGCCCGGGACATCGCGGGCGTCCTTGAAAACGCGCTGGGCGAATCGCTCGTCGATGACCTGAATTTTCTCGCGCGACATCTCGAGGAGAATTCGAGCGGGAATCGCGCGGGCGCCGTGGCCGATTTCCTGCGCCGCCGCATCGCGCTTCCGGAAGAGGCGACGTTCGCCGAATTTCTCGCGATGACGCGGCAAGCGCTCGCGCTGCCCGGCTGGGACGAGCATCTCGCGCGATTGAACGTCGATCCGCCCGCGTGGCTGCAACAATGCGGGGAGACGCTTTCGCGCCGCCCGTTTCTCGAATGGCTGAAGGAATCGACCGATTCGCAGACCCGGACGCGCGGTCCGGACGGCAACCATTTTTACGGAAAGGCGCACCTGCTCATCTACGCGCAGATGACCGGCCAGACATGGAGCCACCTCATCCTCACCGGCCTGAATGAAGGCGTCTGGCCGCGCGTTTTTGAAGCGGGCGCGTTCGGCTCGCGGCACGAATTGGCTGAGCTCAACCGGCGGGCCCGCGAACTGAATCGGCTCGGCGCGGGGCAGGGCGGGCAGGGGATGGGACATGAAACCGTGGGAGCGGACCGCGGCCATTGCCTTTTGCCTTTCGAACGGCAGGAACTGGCCCTGCGCGATTTATGCGCGGCCCTCGAATCCACCGGCGCGGCGGCGTGTCTCACGGCGATGACCACCGAGGGCGGGCGCAGCCTGCTGCCCTCCGATTTTTTCAACCACGCCTATCATGCCAAAACAGGCCGGGTGCTGGACGAGGAGACGTTTCGCAGTCTGGCGAACGCGACACGGGAATGGTGCCGCAAGCATGAGCCGTTGTTGGCCTCCGTGGTAGCCGCCGCTGTCCCCATCGCCGCGACCCAAGCCGCCTACGTTGCGCGGCGCGATCCCACGCAGCCGTTCGGGCCGTACGAGTTTGCCTGCACCCAACCGCCGCGCCAGCCGATCCAGCTTTCGTGCAAAAAATGGGAGGACGCATGGAACCATCCCGCCATTGTGTGGCTCGAGGAAATCGTGGGCGCGTCGTCCTGGCCGGAAGGAACGCCGAACTGGCCGCGAGCAGTCGGAACGTGGGTACACCGTTGGCTCGCCGCGTCGCTCCGCGAGTGCCGCGAGCGAAACTCGGCGAAGGATTTCCTGCCGGGTTTGCTGGCGGCGGCGGACCGCGAAGCCTTCGCGGTGCGGAACCGCGCGCGTGACGCGGGAATCGAATTGTATCCCTGGTGGGAACAGGTGTGGGCGCAGGCCCGGATCGTGGCGCTCGGCCTGGGCGAAACGCTCGCTCCCCGTTTGCAGGGCAAGCAATTCCTGTCCGAGTTTCGCCTGCCGCACGACGTGATCATTGCGCTGCCGGGAAGCGGCCAAACCGATTTTATTCTGAAAGGCCGCATCGATCTTCTCCTCGTCGAGCCGGGCGTGCTTCCCCACGACCTCGCCCATGGCGATTTCTCAGGCTGCGCGTGCTGGGTGGTCGATTTCAAAACCGGCTCGGCGCAGAGCCTGAGCGCCAAAAAAATCGGGGAGGGGAACGGGCTGCAAGCCGTCCTTTACGCGCTGGCGGTGCTGGCGCGCGGCGCGGTCTCGACGGCGATTTCGCTCCACACCCGCGATGCGCCGTTGGAACCGCAGGTCCAATTGGAGGACGTACTGGGAATCGCCCCGCTCTTCCGCTCGCTCGATAAATTTCACCGCGACGGCGTGTTCGGGATGCGCGCCGACGCCGGCAACGCCTACGGCTACTCGGCCTCGTATCCGATGGCGACGCGATTCGTGCAGAAAAGCATCCTCGAAGCGAAATGGGCGCTCGCGCACGGGGCCGCGCCCGGAGAGGAAGAGGAATGAGCGCGTTGATCGATCAGGCGGAGCGCGACCGCTTCGTCCTCGAGCAGGGAAAGAACATCTCGGTCATCGCGCCGGCGGGAGTGGGCAAGACCACTTCCATCGTCGAGCGAATCGTCCATCTGGCGCGGCTGCCCGAAAAGGACGCGGTGGATCGCCTGTCGCGGCTGATCGTCGTGACCTACTCGGTGCGCGCGGCCCAGCAGATGCAGCAAAAGGCGCGCGTGGCGATCCGCGCCGCGGCGGTTTCGACGCGGGTCCAGCGCGAGTTCCAGCAGACCTTTTTCGGAACGATCCACAGCTATTGCGTCCGGCTTCTCGAACGGTTCGGGCACTATCTCGGCCTGCCGTCGCCGGTGGCGCTGCTCGAGGACGACGAGGAATTGTGGAACCGTTTTCTCGTTCGCGGCCTGGGACGGGGGATTTCGCAGGACGCGAACCTGCGGGAACTCTTCCACTTTTATTCACCGGAAAAGCTTTACGCGCTGGGCAAGGAAATTTTTCCCGGCGGGGAAATCGAGTTGCGGCCGCTGCCCGCCCTCGAGTGGCGGCGACTGCTCGATTATCGGGACAACGCCCTCCACGCCGGCACGAAAAAAAGTATCGCGCGCGCCCAGGAAGCCGCGTTGCGCTGGAGCGAGGCCTGGGCGAAGGGAGAGCGCTTTCGGCCCCTGCCCAAATGTCCCGAGTCGGAAAAAGCGGCGGCCTTCGCCGAAATCTGGAACGAGACGTTCGCCCCGCTCCACGACTGGCTGCGCGACGCGGCGCTCGCTTTCGGACGCCGCGTGGCCAATGCCTACGCGGCCTTCCGTTTGGACGAGGCGGTGATGACGTACGACGACCAGGTGCGGCTTGCCTTGCGCGCGCTCGAGCTTCCGGCGGTGCGGCGCGAACTGGCGTCGGAACGGCTGAGCGTCCTGCTCGACGAGGCGCAGGACACCGACCCGCGTCAGTTCGAGGTTTTGCGGCGGGTCGCGGGGTTGGGCGATAATCCAGACCAAACCGCCGGCCAGAGCTTCTGCATCGTGGGCGATTTTCAGCAGGCGATCTACGCGCCCCGGTCCGACCTGGAGATGTACCGGCGCGTGCACGAAGAGATTTCCGCCGGGCCGCGCGGGACGAGCAGCCGGCTACGGGTCACCTTTCGTTGCGACGCGGCGATCATCGATTTCGTGAACCGGATTTTTCCGACGGTCTTGAATAGCGCCGGAGGCCAATGCGCTTTCGAGACGCTGGTCGCGCGCGACGAGGCCGGGGCGGGCCGGGTGGCGCGGTGGGTTTGCCCCGATGAGCCGGATCACGCGGCCGGTAAGAAAATTTCCGCCGAGACGCGCGCGCGTCACGAAGCCCGATTCGTGGCGCGCCGGATTCAGGAGCTCGGCCCCGCCGGACTCGGCGCGAGCGGCTGGTCGCAGGTGGCCGTGCTTTGCCCGCGCAAAAATTGGCTGCTCGAAATTCAGCGCGAGCTTGTCGAACTGGGCCTGCCCGTCCAACTCCACTCGTCGAACGAACAGCGGCGCGAGCGCGCGCCCGCCGCGTGGCTGACCGCCTTGGTCTGGGTCGCGGCGCATCCCGAGGACACCTTCGAAATCGCGGGCGTCCTGCGCGAAATCCTGGGCGTTTCGGACAGCGACATGGCTCTCCATACGGGCGGCGACGGCGACAGGCTCCGCCTCGACCGGCCCGCTTCCACCGGCGAAGGTCCCGTCGAAACCGCCTTGCAAATTCTCCGCGAGGCCTGTGCGCGCGCGGACTCCATGCCGTTGGACCAGGCCGTGCGTCGGATGCTGGGAAAGACGCTGTTGCGCGAGCGGTTGAATTCAATCGCAGACATGGAACTGGAAAATGCCGGGCGCGAGTTGGAAGATTTTCTGGCGGTCATTGCCGGACGCGGCGCGGAAGGCGTCACCCTGGCCGAACTCGCGGAGGAGCTTCGCCTCGGGCTCGCGCAGGTCGATCCCGCCGAGGAGGAAATACGGGACGCGATTCAACTGCTGACCTCCCACAAAGCCAAAGGCCTCGAATGGCAGGCGGTCATCGTGCCCTATGTTTTTCGCACGATCGAATTCAAATCGATGCCCTTTCCGCGCGTGGTTTCCGTTGAGGCGGGCCGTCAAATCGTGTGCCGGGACAAGTCCGATTTCGCGGGCGGGGCCGGGCCGTTTGTCGCCGGGCGTGAGCGGCAGCAACTCCAGCGCCTGCTTTACGTCATGTCCACCCGCGCGAAGCGGACGCTGGTGCTGGTCGACGACGAGGCGCTTTTCGCTGGACAAACGCGCCGGGGCGGATGGTCCGCGGGCGAACTGCTGGGCTTTTTTGGCGGAGAGAATCGCGATGTTTGGAAAGAGCTTCCCGAAGCGGTGGAAGATGGCGATTCGCTTCCTGCGCGCGAGGGAAGTATCCCTCGCGCGCCCGGACAAGCAAGTAGTCCGGGCCACCCGAACTCGTTGCCCGATTTGTCGCGGGAAGACGTCCGGCAGGCCATCGAGCGGGCCTGCGCATTTCCACACCGGATCACGCCCCATGCGCTGGCCGTTCATGCGCGCGACGAAACCGAACCCGAAAAGCAGATGGAGCGCGAGGAGGATCCGGGAGCGGCGGACAGCCCCGGCATTCTCTACGGCACGTGGTGGCACGAATTCGCGCAGACGATTCCGTGGCGGCAACCGGCTGCGGCATGGCAGCGGAAATTTGCCGGGGCGCGGGCGCGTTCGCCGCAGCCGGAGCGCGCGGCGCGAGAATGGGAACTGTTCCGCCGCTCCGCGCTCGCGCGTTGGCTGGCGGAGCCGGGGCGGCTGATTCACGTCGAGCTTCCCTTTCTGTGGCGGGCAACCGGCGAAGAGGCATGCCTCGAGGGCGTGATGGATCTGGCGGTTTATGCGGCGGGCGAATCGGCCTGGCGCGTGATCGATTGGAAGACGAACCGGATCGGGCCGGCGGGAAGCGGCGGCCTCGTCGAGATTTATCGCGGGCAAATCCGCGCCTACATGCGCGCCTTGCGGGAGATGCTTTCCGCCGAGGTGAGGGGGAGCCTTTATTTCACCCAGACCGGCGAGTGGGTGGAGGTGGGCGCGCAGCCGTAAGCGCGTGGTCCCCCACCTCCAGCGCCGCATAAGTGCATATTGGATTGGGACGATGAATTGAAGTCCCGAAGGGACGCTCGAAAGTAGCCCGGCGATTTATCGCCGGGTTGTCTCGAAATAGGCATGGCCCGTCCCGTAGGGACGAATGAGAATCGGTTTCGGGGCCGATCAAGCGTCCCGACGGGACGCTACCCTTTTCGGCAATTGACCCGGCGATAAATCGCCGGGCTACTCTCGATGATTCCTCCGGAATCATTTCGACCTCGCCGAAATAAACAAGCTCGCGCTTATGCCCCCACCGCCGGTTGACGTGTCCCCACGGCAGCGGCTACTTCCCCGCGTCCGGCACATATTCGTAGAGCTTGAGCTGGGGCGTGACGCCGCGCAGTTGCATCCATCCCGGCACGCTATCACGATCCTCGATCAGGACTTGCGCCACGGTAGCTTCCGCGTCATGCGCGTTGGCGTCGGAGTAAGAAGGCAGCCCCAAAATCCCCCGCGAGCTGTTGAGGAGCGGATAGACATATTGCTGGCCGTTGTAGACGGTCTGGTCGTCCCAGACCACGACCCAGCGCGCCTGGCGCTCCCGCAGGATGCGTTCGGCGTCGGCCCAGGAGGTCGCCGCAAAGAACTTCGCGCTGGCGACGATGCCCGAAATGCCGCAGTGGGAGCTTCCGCTGACGATGGGCTGTCCCGAAAAATAGAGGAGTCCCGGCGAGAGCCACCAGGGCGCCATGATTCCGCCCGGCGCGCTGATGGCGCGGGACAGCTGCGCCAACTGGAGCGAGGGTTGGTTGGCGGGAGCGCGGGCGCGGCCCTCGATTTGCGTGATGTCCGCGTCGGCCACGCCGATCACGAAGATGAAGAGAACCACCAGCCGCGTCCAACGGGCCGGCGCGATCTGGACGTAGCGGACGATCAGGAAGAGTTCGCCCAAGCACGCGTAATAAAGCCAGCGGCCTTGCAAAGCCGTGAGGATGGTCAGCAGGAGGGTCAGGAGAATCAGCAGGGCGTCGGTCTTGTTGCCGTTCGTGCGCGGCCACAAACGCCAGGCCAGCCAGGGCACGATAAGGAGAACCAGCGTCATCCGCTGCATCATCGCGGCAAAATCGACCGGCCGCACTTCGGAGATCGTGCCGAGCCAGCGCACCAGCGCCTCTTGGTATTCCGGCGGAGGGATGAAGATATGGACGCCCTCCACCAGCAGCGCCGCGAGCATGACGATTCCGAAGCTGACCAGGAAGGCGGGGCTTTCCCGGCGGCGGACGATCAGGTTGAAGAGAATCAACCAGGCCGCGACCAGGGTGGGCTCGAATAGCGATGTCCAGCAGGCCAGACCCCAGACGATGCCCGCGAAGATATTCCAGGCACGTTTCGGGGCAAGCTCGATGAGCCAGCGCTCGTACTCCGCGGTGAGGCCCATCGCCATCAGCGCCAGGATCAGCGACTGATGGCGCGGCCGGCCGCAAGCCGTGGCCCAAATAAAAGCGGGCAGGGCGGCCGAGCCGATCAAAAACAGCGCGCGCCCGGCGAGGTTGAATTCGCGCGAGCGAAACAGCGTCCAGAAAAAAACGAGGCCCACCCAGAGGGCAGGGGAGACCAGCGCGCCCGCCCAATCGAGCGGATGCCGGGTGAACAGGCTCAGCGGCGCGTAAAGGAGGAGAATGACGTAATCAAAAGGCGCGGTGGTGCTGGGGGTGAGCCCTTCCGGCCAGTTCTCGACCTTGAAATGATTTTGAATCAGCCCCTGCCCGTGGAGAATGCGCTGGACGCGGGCCAGTTGCGAGTAGCAATCGGCCTCGACGGCCCACGGTCGCATAGCCGGAGGCTGCTGCATCGTGTCCGGCGCCATCCACTCGGGCGAGTAGACGGCCCTCAGCCAGCAGCCCAGGACGATGCAGCCCGCGGCCAGAACAACAAACGCGGCGATGGGCCAGAGACGAGAAGGATTCACGGCGAAAGCATGGCAGGCGCGACCCGAATTTCGAGCCAAACTGTTTTGTAGCCGCGCCCGTGAAGGCGTGGCGCGGACCACCGAGGGACGGCGGCGGCTACGGATTAAGACGCCGAGAACTTAATGAGCGCAAAAAGCAGGATAACGGCGCCGATAATCGACAGAAAAAAGCCGGCAGGATGAAAATACGCGCCATCCTGGGGCTTGGAGAAAAAGCGGGCGATAAGTCCGCCGACGATCGAGCCTCCAATGCCGACAAAGGACGTGGCCCAGAACCCCATGTGGTCAGCTCCTGGCACGAACCAGCGGGCAATGAGACCGACAATAAAGCCGACAAGAATGGACCAAATAATGTGGAGCATGGATTTTCCTTTCCGGGGTTTGGACGAGAACCGTTTTACGCTACAGGAAATGGACAAAACAGCGAGAGATTTGACAGCTAGTTTTTACTTGGAAGCCATCTCATGTCGAAAACAATGGCTTGTTTATAAGGATGATACAGATGTTATTACATACGTAAGAACATACGAAACGATCTTTAGTTCAAGGGATTTGCCAAACGCTGGGGATTCGTTTCCTTCGCCTGCGGCGATCGGGCAACAAGTAGAGCCAATCAAAATACAGTGCACAGACAAGGCGATTCGGTTTCAGCAACCCTGTAAGGGTTGCAATCACTCGGCCCAGGGTTGGCCCGCCAGGGCCTACCCTGGGTACACCGCGGATGAGATCAACACTACTGTCCGGTTGAGCATTTCTCGCACAAAAATTCGCGAAGGCTTCAGAGGAGAGATGCTGAAAAATTCGCGGGCTTTTCGCTTTTTAAAATTGAAATCGCGCACACCCCTTTTACCTCTCAAAAACCCCATCTTAACCGGACAGTAGTGCCTGTAGGGGTTGAATCAGAGGGGGGACAAATAACTTTCTCAACCCTTTCAGGGTAGGTTCAGCTTGTCGTCCACCCAGGGTGGGCGTTGCCACGCCAACCCTGGGCTGAGTGATTGCCATCCTTTCAGAGACCTTTGCAAAAGGCCCGTTTTAGAGTTCCGTCATTCCAGAGGAATGACCGAGAGTAGCCCGGCGATTCATCGCCGGGACTGGCGGCGATAAGGACAGCGTCCCGTCGGGACGCTTGATTGGCCTCCGACGAACGGGTTTCAGCCGTCCCGCCGGGACGGGCAAACCCATTGGCGGGATCCCGGCGATGAATCGCCGGGCTACTTTCAAATGTCCCTCCGGGACTCGATTTCCGGTTCCAATCCCGTTTTGCAGAGGTCTCTTTCAGGATGACCCGAAACACTCCCATTGGCATGAGCAAAATAAGTTAAAATGCTATAGCCCGGCCCAACCGAATAACGCGTTGCCATGCTTGCGGCTTCCTTCGATTTCATATAACATCTATTGTGCGAAACGATATGAAAGCCTAGATTAGGACCGCCACGACGCCCTTATCAGCCTGGAGGCCATCCCATCGCCCGCCCGCCCAAAACATGCACGTGAAGATGCGGAACGCTCTCCCCGCCGTCCGGACCGCTATTGATGACAAGCCGAAAGCCCGAGTCATGGAGGCCCGCCAGCCCCGCCACGATTTGCGCAACATAAATCAGATGGCCCAAAAGCAGATCGTCGTCGGGTGTGGTGGCCGTCACGCGCGGAATTTCCCTTTTCGGGACGACCAGGATATGCACCGGGGCCTGGGGATGAACATCGTGAAAAGCGAGGCAGATGTCGTCTTCATACGCGATCCGGGCCGGGATTTCGCGGTCGATGATCTTCGAGAATATCGTGCTCATGGCGTTTAGTGTAGGGGCGGTCCATGGCCGTCGTCAAATGGAGGGTCGGACTCCGTCCTGACGCATTCTTATCCTTCTCTCGCTCTCCAAGTGACGGGTACCCATGAGAGTCAGGACAGAGTCTGACCCTCCAGGTAGCCCGGCAACGACAGGCGCGCCTGCGTTGTCCGGGTTCGCGCCAGTCGGCTCTGGCGCGAACAAGAGGCAGCCCGAGGAGATGACATCAATTTTCGGTGGCTTCTTGTGGCTTCGCTTCGCTCCGCCACCCGGACAATAAATTGTCCGGGCTACCCGTTCGGGCGGGGCCGAACGGACAGATGGGTAATTCCCAACAGAGCCAGACCCTCCAATTGAATCATCTCCACTCGTGCTTCGGATATTTCCGGGAAAGCTCCTGCTTGATCTTCGGATAACTCTCCTTCCAGAAATTCGCGAGATCGGTCGTGATCTGCACCGGCCGCTGGTTGGGCGCGAGAATCTGGATAGTGACCGGCTGGCGTCCCTTGGCCACGGTGAGGCTGGTCACGCCGTACAAATCCTGGATGCGCGCGGCGGTCATCGGCGCGCTGCATGCGGTGTAAATCACCTTCGCCTTGCGGCCGCCGGGAAGCTCCAGCCGCTCCGGCGCGAACTGGTCGAGCCAGCGCTGGCCTTGCGATGTAATCCACTCCCGCAGCACGGGCATCACCTCCGCGTCCTTGATCGCCTTGTACGTGAACGCACCGTGGCAAATCCGGCTGACGATGACCCGGCGCGCCTCCTCGCCCGGCTCGGGCAATTCGAGTTCCGGCATCCAGGCGCGCAGGCAGGCCAGCCGAACGAACCATTGCTCGACCGCGTCGTCCCAATTCTTCAGCGGGCAGCGGCCGGAAAGCACCTCCTCCGCGAGAAGCCGCGCCGCCGCCTCCGCATCCGTGCAATCCTGCTCGGTGAAATCGAGCACGAGGTCGCGAAAAAGCCGCGTCCGGCGCGTGACGACCCGGCGCAGGTTCGGATCGAAAAGCGTTTGTGTCCCCTCGGAAAAGTCGTCGGGGAAAGCATCGCGCAGCCACGATTCCTCGACCGCAGTCGCCTGGCTCAGCAGCACGCGCAGCTCGTCGCGCGACTCGACCTCGCGGATTTCCCCGGCGACGAAGAGCATGCTCTTGCGCACGACGCTGTCGCGGACGAGTTCGCCCGTGCGGTTGTGGATGAGACGGCAGCGGAGCGTCCCCTGATCGACCCGGCGCGCGAGTTGATCGGAAAAGCCGGCGAGGATGCAGCGCTGGATCGATTCGGAGCTGGCGGGCTTTTCGGCGATATCGAGTCCGGCCCGTTCCGAGAGGCGGAGCAACTGGTCGAGCGTTCCGGCCACTTCGCGCGCGCTCCCGGCGTGAATGCCGAGGGGCCGGCAGCGCTGCATGTCGAACTGCCGGCCCTGCGCGAATCGCCACGCGCGCATGAGGGTGAAGAAGTCCGACTCCCCCTCCCCGCCCAGAATGTCCTCGCGGGTTTCGTCCATCCGCTTGCCTTCGCTTTTAAGCAGGATGTTTCGGCTTTGCGAGAGGGCCGCGATCAGCGCGGCGGCGCGCACGCAGCCGAGTTCCTGCGCCGCGAGCAACATGCGCGCGTAGCGGGGATGCGCCGGAAACGAAGCCATGCGGCGGCCCATCGTGGTCAGCCTGTGATCGTGATCGAGCGCGCCGAGATCGTGCAGGAGCTGCATGGCGCGCGCGAACGATTTCGGCTCGGGCGGCTCGACCCAGGGAAAAGATTCGAGGTCGTCGATGCCGCTCGCTTTGAGCGTCAGCAGCGCGCCGCTGAGTTCGAGGCGGCGGATTTCGGGCAGCGTCTGCGCGGCGCGTTGTTCCTGCTCGCGTTCGGTCCAGAGCCGGACGCCGTGTC
The DNA here is from genome assembly GCA_963702985.1 of uncultured Verrucomicrobiae bacterium. GTDB lineage: Bacteria > Verrucomicrobiota > Verrucomicrobiia > Methylacidiphilales > UBA1321 > JABDGH01. The sequence continues at coordinate 762,669 of OY969777.1, read as the reverse complement.
CGGGCGCGGTGCGGCCCGCGCGGCCGAGCCGTTGCTGGGCGGAGGCGCGGCTGATCTTTTCGATGAGCAGCGTGTTGATCCCGCGATGGGGATCGAACCGCGCCACGCGCGCCAGGCCGCTGTCGATGACGACGCGCACGCCGTCGATGGTGAGCGAGGTTTCCGCGACGTTGGTCGAGACGATGATTTTGCGCTTCTGGCTCGGCGAGACGGCGGCGTCCTGCTCGGCGGGAGGCAGTTCGCCGTGGAGCGCATGGAACGCGAAGTCGCGCGAGGAAAGGCTGTCCCGGAGCGCGTTGAGCGTGCGTTGGATTTCGTACGCGCCGGACATGAAAACGAGGATGTCGCCCTCGGGACATTGGCCTGAGTTGAGCAGGCGCTCGCAGGCGTCGGCGGCGAGTTCCCAGGCCGGAGCGTCGCTCGGCTTGGGCAGATATTCGAGCGTGACGGGAAACATTGCTCCGGGCGATTCGAGGATATCGACGGGCTTGAGGTAGTCCGTGAGCAGCGCCGTCTCCAGCGTGGCCGACATGACGATGATCTTGAGGTCGGGCCGCGTCGTCTGCTGGATTTGCCGCGCGCGGGCCAGGGCGAGATCGCCCTCGAGATGGCGTTCGTGAAATTCGTCGAAGACGAGGACGGCTATGCCGGGCAGCGTGGCGCTCTCCTGCATCTGTCGCAGGAGGATGCCTTCGGTGACGTAGAGAATGCGGGTGTCGCGCGAGGAGACGTTTTCGAGCCGGTATTGGAAACCCACCTCGCCGCCGAGCGGAACTCCCCTCTCCTCCGCGACGCGTTTGGCCAGCAGCCGTGCGGCGAGCCGGCGCGGTTGCAGGACGATGATGCGTCCCCTCCCCGCGAGGCCGTCATCGAGGAGATATTGCGGAATCTGCGTCGATTTTCCGGAGCCGGTCGGGGCCTGGACGATGACGCGGTCCTGGCCGCGCAGGACGCGGGCGAGATCGCCGCGCAGGGACGTGATGGGGAGGGAGGAGGGATTCAAGGGCTGACCACTTTAGCCGGTCCTGCGGACGGCAGCCAAGAACGCAAAGAACGCAAAAAAACAGAAGGTCTGGGCATGTGCGGAAAACTTCAAGGGTGGCCCGGGCTACTTGTTGCCCGGGTCGCCGAAGGCGACAGGAAGCGATTTGTAGATCGTGCGGAAAGGCATCGCTTCCTGCGCGCTCCGCGCGCCCGGACAACGAAGTAGTCCGGGCCACCCAGGAAAGTCACCGCGTTTCTCCCAACCTCTTTTGCGTTCTCTGCGTTCTTTTGCGGCTAATCAAATCTCAAACTGCCACTCGGTCTTTTGGGAGGCGCGATGTTTCTGCACTTCCTGGATCACGCGGCTGAGCTTGTAATTATCGAGGATCGTGGCGATGGCGTCGCGCACCTGCTGCATGGCGATGCGCAGCCCGCACGATTCCTCGTCGGGACACGAGCACGGCTCGTAGGCCGTTTGACTGACGCACGGAATCGGCGCGAGCGGCCCGTCGAGCAGGCGGATGACTTCGCCCAGCGTGATTTCGTCGGACGCCTTGGCCAGCGAGTAGCCGCCTTCGACGCCGCGCTTGCTTTTGAGCACGCCGCCGTTGCGCAGGGCGAGGAGAATTTGTTCGAGAAACTTTTCGGGAATATTCGTGCGCTGGGCGACGGTGGAAATCTGGATGAGGCTGTTGGGCCGGAGGCTCGATTCGAAGCCGATTTCAATGAGCGCGCGGACGGCGTATTCACCCTTTTTTGAGAGACGCATAGGGCCATACTCGATCAATTCACTCGACTTTGCAAGTGTGAGATCAATTTTGGCAGGCTTTCTGGCCTTTTTCCGGCAAGCTGGATTCGTGCAACGCCCGCGCCTTTCCCTCATCTTCGAAACGTTCGAAGTCTTTCTGCGCCTGGGCTGCGCCTCCTTTGGCGGACCGGCGGCCCATCTCGGTTATTTCCAAAACGAACTGGTTCAGCGCCGGCGCTGGATCGGCGACGCGGCGTATGCCGACGTGGTGGCGCTTTGCCAGTTCCTGCCCGGACCGGCAAGCAGCCAGGTGGCCCTGGTTCTCGGTTATCTTCGCAGCGGGCTGTTGGGCGGAATCTTGGGCTGGATCGCCTTTACGGCGCCGTCCGCCGTTTTGATGATCGGTTTTGCGTATGGCGTCCATCTCCTCAACGTGCAGGCGGTGGGCTGGCTCCTCGGGTTGAAGGTGGCGGCGGTGGCGGTGGTGGCTCAGGCGATCTGGACCATGGCGAACCGGTTGTGTCCCGATCTGGTCCGTGTCTCGCTCATGCTGGCATGCGCCGCCGTCGTGATCGTTTTTCGCGCGGCCTGGCTCCAGCCGGTGGTCATCGCATCCGGCGCGCTCTTCGGCCTGGCCTGGCTGCGGACCGAATCTCATGCCTGGAAAGACCGGGAAACCTTTTCCACGAACCTGCTTTTGTCCCGGCGGCTGGCCGCGGCCTGCCTGGCGCTCTTCGCCGTGTTGCTCGGTCTTTCCCTGTGCTGGCATGGCGGGGACGGGGGAAAATTGGAAGACACCTTCGCGCGTTTTTATCGGACCGGTTCTCTCGTCTTCGGCGGCGGTCATGTCGTCCTGCCCCTGCTGCAAGCCGAAACCGTGAGCAGCGGCCTGGTTTCCCACGATATTTTCCTGGCCGGGTACGGCGCGGCGCAGGCTTTGCCCGGACCCTTGTTCACGTTCGCGGCTTTCCTGGGCGCAAGCATGACCTCGGTTTACCCGCCATGGGTGATGGGCCTGTGGTGCCTGGCGGCCATCCTGCTGCCTTCGCTCCTGCTGATCCTTGGCGTGCTGCCGTTTTGGGCGCGTTTGACCGACAACGTCCAGGCCCAAGCCGCCTTGAAGGGCGCCAACGCCGCCGTGGTGGGACTTCTCCTGGCCGCCTTTTACGACCCGGTTTGGAAAAGCGGCATCACGTCGTCCCAAGCCTGCGCACTGGGACTGGCGGCGTTCGCGCTGCTCCAATTCTGGAAAACACCGAATTGGGCGGTGGTGCTCGCCTGCGCGGCCGTCGGTGAATGGGTGCTTTAGATAAGGTGTAGCATTTTAACATTTTGCGCACATCACTTTTGGGTGGCTCGGACTACTTGTTGTCCGGGCGCGCGTAGCGCGCAGGAAGCGAATCCCTTCGTCTTATCCATTGTGATTACCCCGTGCGGATGAGGCAAATCGCTTCCTGTCGCCTTCGGCGACCCGGGCAATAAATAGCCCGGGCCACCCGAGGATGAAGCGTGCACAATATCTTATACCATTTCTCAATAAAATTTATTCTTTACCCTTCCGTCATCCCGAGCTTGTCGAGGGATCAGTTCCGCCTCGGTAAAACCCCTCCGAACTGATCCTTCGACAAGCTCAGGATGACCGATTGTTTAGACCAAAATCAATTTGGAATTGGTATTAATATGCTTTAGCCGCCGCGCGCCGCGCGACGGTGCAAGGCTGGTAGGGACGCGAGTCCCTTCGCGTCCCAAAATGAATGGGACGGCAGAAACTGCCGTCCCTACCAAACAGGGTCCGTCGCCCGGAGGTCGACGGCTACCAAATTACTTCTTGCCCTCGGGCTTGCCGGCCGCTTTCGCGTCGGGCTTGGCGGCCGCCTTCGCGTCGCCTTTGCCACCCTTGGCATCCGGAGCGGCGGCGGCTTCGCCCTCCACCTTCTTTTCCTTGATGACCTCGGGCTGGACAACCTCGGCGGCGGGCGTTTCAACCACCTCTTCCTTCGGAGCGAATACGCTGAAGACGGGCAGTTCCGGCGGATTCGTCACGGTCACGCCTTCCGGCATGGTCAGTTCGCGCACATGGACGGAACGTCCGATTTCGAGATGGGTGACATCGACGGTGATCAATTCGGGCAGGTTCCGGGGCAGGCAAGCCACGCGGATCGTGCGCAGCATCGTTTCGAGCAGGCCTCCGCCGGTCTTGACGCCGACCGGTTCGCCGGTGCTGGCGACCGGCACTTCGGCATGGAGAATTTCATCCTGGGCGATTTCGTGCAGATCGACATGGATGATGTAGTCCTCGATCGGGTGGTGCTGAACGTCGAGGAGAAGGGCCAGGTGCTGGTCGACCTTCTTGCCCGACGGATCGGTCACTTCCACGTCGACGAGGACGTTTTCGCTGGTCGAGGACTGGAGCATCGAGGCCAGCTTCCTGGCGTCGATTTCAATCGCGCGGGAACGGACGGTCTTGTCCTTGGCCTTGCCGTAAAGCACGCCGGGAACGCGCCCCGACTTGCGCACGGCCTTCAGGGCGGTGCGTCCGATGCCGGCGCGCTGGGATACTTGGAGAGAGACAGTCTTGGCCATAAAGCGATGAAATCTTGGGTTAAGTTGAGCCGGGCATTAAAACGCGCCGGGCCTCCGTGGTCAAGGGGAAATATCGAGGCGCAACAAGGCCGCCCGCGGCCCGCATGGAAAAGCGATGAGATTCCCCTCCCTCTCCCCGGCAGCGCCGCGATCTTGCCATCCCCGGCGCGCATGGGCATACTTGGCTCTCTTTGTAGCCCATGAAATTCTCCCTCCGCTGGCTCGGCCATTATCTCGATCTCACCGTTCCCGTGCCCCAAATGCTCGACCAGCTCACCCTGGCCGGCACCGAGGTCGAGCACGCTGCCGTCACCGGCGTCGAGAGCCCCCAGATTGTCGTCGCGCAAGTCATTTCCTCCGCGCCGCATCCGAACGCGGACCGCCTCAGCGTCTGCCAGGTCAGCGATGGAACGGGCACGCGCCAGATCGTCTGCGGCGCGAAGAACTACAAGGCCAGCGACAAAGTGCCGCTCGCGCTGCCCGGCGCGAAGCTGCCCGGCGGCCTCGTCATCAAGGAATCGAAGCTGCGCGGTGAACTCTCCCAGGGCATGCTCTGTTCCGCGAAGGAACTCGCGCTGGCCGAGGACGCCGAGGGCCTTCTCATCCTGCCGCCGGACGCGCCCGTCGGCAAAATTTTCTCCGAGTATCAACCCGGCGACACCCTCTTCGACGTCGAGGTCACCTCGAACCGCCCCGATCTCCTCTCCTATCGCGGCATCGCGCGGGAAATCGCCGCCATCGGCGCGGGCAAACTCAAGGCCGTCTCCTCGCCCGCGCTCCATTTTCCGGCAAGCCCTCCCGCGTGGACGGCCCGGCTCAGCGCGCCGGATCTCGGCCCTTATTATAGCGCGACGCATCTCACCGGCGTCAAAGTCGGCCCCAGCCCCGCGTGGTTGCGGGACGCGATTGAATCCACCGGCCATCGCCCGATCAACAACGTGGTCGACATCACCAACTACGTGCTCTTCGAGACCGGCCAGCCGCTCCACGCCTTCGACGCCGCGAAACTCATCGGGCGCGTCATCGAGGTCCGCCGCGCGCGCGCGGGCGAAAAGATCGAGGCGCTCGACGACAAGACTTACGAGCTGCTGCCCGACGACCTCGTCATCGCCGACGAAAGCGGCCCCGTCGCCATCGCGGGCGTCATGGGCGGCAAGCCCACCGGCGTCATCGACTCGACCACCGAAATCGTCCTCGAAGCGGCCTGGTTTCAGCCCGCCGCGGTTCGCCGCACCAGCCGCCGGCTCGGCCTCGTCTCCGACTCCTCCTATCGCTACGAACGGCGCGTCGACCCCGGCGCCTTGCTGGCGGCGCGGGACCGCGCGCTGGTTCTCCTCATCGAATTGACCGGCGCGACGATTTCCTCGGCCTCCTCCGTCGCCGGGGCGCCGCCCGCGCCGCGCGGCCCGATCACGCTTCGCGCGAAGCGGATCGCAAGCCTGCTTGGAATCGATGTGCCCCTCGACATCGTCGAGAAAAACCTGACCCGGCTCGGCTGCGAAAAGCACGCCCCTACGCATGACCGCGAAACGGTCTGGCAGCCGCCCACCTTCCGGGACGATCTCGCGAGGGAAATCGACCTCATCGAGGAAATCGCCCGGCTCCATGGACTCGACGGCGTTCCCTCCCGCGTCGTGACCGGCCTGCATCCCGAGACCGACGCCGACCGCGCGCACGCCCGCTTGCTGCGCCTGCGCCACGCGCTCGCCGCTCGCGGCTGGGACGAATGCGTCACCGATGCGCTGATCGAACGCCGCTTCGCGGCCGACGCGAGTGCCCTCGAAATGGCCAATCCCCTGAGCGAACTCCAGACCCATCTGCGGCTCGCGCTCAAGACCTCCCTGTTGCAAGTCGCGGCGAAAAATCTCGCCCGGGGCGTCGCCCAACTGCGGCTCTTCGAGGTCGGCCGCGTCTATGAAAACCGGGACCAATCGACCCAGGAACCGCTTCGGCTCGGCCTGCTCGTCGCGGGAATCGGCCAAGACGCCGCATGGTATCAGGGCGAACGGCCCGGCGATTATTTCGACCTGAGCGGCACGGTCTGTTTCTTACTCAAAAACGCCAGCATTAACGATAAAGACATCCTGGAATCAGGCCAAATCGACGCGCCTGAGCTGAAAATCCACGGAATCAAGATTCCTGTGTTTTATGCCGAAATCGCCCTCGACGCCTGGCTCGACCGCACCCCGCAACCCGAACGCTACCAGCCCGTGCCCGCCTTCCCGCCCATCCGCCGCGACCTCGCCATCGTCCTGCCCAAGGCGGTCCCGCAGGCCCAGGTCGAGGAAACCATCCGCGCGGCCAAAGCGCCGAACCTCGAAAGCGTCCGCCTCTTCGACCTCTTCCGCGACCCCAAGGGCGAAAAGATCCCCGCCGACCAGAAATCGCTCGCCTACGCCCTCACCTACCGCGCCTCCGACCGCACCCTCACCGAACGGGAAGTCAACGACGCCCACGACCTCGTCCGTAAAAAGCTCGCCTCCGCCCTGGGCTGCACTTTCCGCGAATAAAGAGTCCCAAATGTAGCGGCGGTCTATGACCGCCGGGTAGCTGCCGCTGGGCCAGCGGCTGCTGCCAAGGGTCGCTTCCTATTAACATGGAGGGACAACCTCCGGCTTGTCCCTGAATCGAATGGGGTCAGGCCGGAGGCTGACCCTCCAAAATTTGACGACGTTCATGGACCGCCGCTACATCTTCGGTTCGTGGCGCTTGACGCCGGGGAATATCTATTTGCGCTTCCGCGAGGCCCTATGGCATCGACGTCGTCCGGGTTAAATCGGAAAACTGCCAGTAAACCGAATAGCGCTCGTGGTGGATTTCGTAGAAGGGCTTGAGCTGGACACCGCCCGGGTTGCCGGCATTCACCGTGGTGAAAGTCAGCGGTTGGCCCGCCACGGGCTTGATCCAGGAATCGAGCTTGCCGCTGTCGCCGGAGAGTGCCGGAACCTGCGGATCGGGAATATTGAAAAACTGCCTGTTCCCGCCGACGTGGTCATTGGCAGGCACGCCGTCGCGGCCCAAATCGCCCGCCAGCACAAGAGGGCCGTACATGATGGCCGCCACGCCGGGATTATCGACGGTGCGGTGCAGGTGGAGCGCCATGGGAAGAACAAAATCGATCCTGTCTCCGTCGCGCCAGGTGCGATCGAGCGTGACATAGCTGCCGGGGGAAACGCCCGCATTCTGCGTTTCGCCATTGATCTTCACCGTCGCGCCCGGCGCCGTCCAATAGGGGACGCGAAGAAGCACCTTCAATCTGGCGGGCCGAGCCGCCGAGATCGTCAGCGTGGTCTGATCGCTTTCAGGAAAACTCGTGTTTTGCGTAAGCGAAAGACCCTTCTCCCGCCAGGCGAGCCGGGAGGGAATAAAGAGATTCACCCAGAGCGTGTCGGCATGGTGATAGTAAATCGCGGCGCCGTATTTGGCATGATTTTCGATGCCGGTCCCGGTGCAGCACCAGAACGAGTTCTCGGGCGTCCCATATATCTTGAAATGTCCCGGCTTGAGCGAGATGAAATAGGTCGTCATTCCGCTGTCCAAATCGATGGAACAGAGAATATGATTATAGAGAGCGAGTTCATAATAATCGGCGGAAGCGGCGTCGGCTTTCCATGTAAAAATGTGCTGGGTCAGCTTCAGCATGTTATAGACATTGCAGGTCTCGCCCGTGTCCGGGGAAAGCGCAGTTGCCTCCGCATCGGGCGGCAGAAAATGTTCGTTCCTGCTGTTGCTGCCCGTGACATAGGAATGGTGTTTGGTGACCTGGCTCCAGAAATAATCCGCCGCGCGCCGATAGCGGTCGTCTCCGGTCAGCTCGTAATGCCGGGCAAATCCGACTATCTGCGGGATGTGGGTGTTCGCGTGCAGCCCGTTGAGTTGATCCTGCCCCATCGCAAGCGGATTGAGAACCCAGCCGCGGTCGAACACATCGGCGAATTCGAGATACTCCGGCTTCTTCGTGATCGCATAGAGATTATGCAGCGCCTCGGACATGCCTCCATATTCGTTTTGAGGACCGTGCCCGACCGTATGCAAGACCTTGTCGATTTGATCCGGTGTGAGCTTCGCCATCCGGCCCCGGAAATAATCGGCCATTTTGATCGCGATCCCGAGCGCCTGCTTGTTGCCGCAGTAATGATACTGGTCGAGCAGCCCCGCCATGATCTTGTGAATCGTATAGTAGGGGGCCCAAACGCCGCCATATTTAGTCTCCAGCGTGTCGAAAACTGCCGGCGGAAAAGCGGATAGATAGCCCGTGCCAATCGCCTCCTGGCATTTCCCCAATTCGGCGACAATGTAAGCGCCTCGGTCGCGAAATTGCCCGTCCCCGGTTGCGGCGTACATCTCCGCGCAGGCCGAAAGGTAATGGCCCACAAAGTGGCCCCTTAGCCCGCACCTCGGGTTTTCCCAGCCGCCGAGAGGTTTCGCGGTGGAAGGCAGCTTGGCGTTGACGCGAAAATTATCAAGCAGCCGCTCGGGATCGAGCGAGAGGAGATATTTTTCGTCCAAGCCCTGGTTTGTCTTGCAGATGCCGTCCAGCAAGCGCACCTCGCTGAGATCAAAAGGCTCCGCCTGGGCCAGGTTTTCCCGATCCACGAACGCCGGGTCGGAACCATCCGCGGCCTGCGCGCCGGCCCCATTCTGTCCGAGGGCAGGCAAGGCAAGGCCAAACGCCAGTCCCATGACGCAACACCCAAGCCGGGACCGCCGAACGAGAGTTTTTGCCGAACCCATGACTGAAACTAGCCGAGTCTTTTTGAAGATGCACGCCGGATAACAAAGAAGTTCCCGGCCGCTCCCCATTTCAGCCGAAGAGTGACGAAGCTACTCCCGCGGTGACGAAGCGCGCGACAGAATGTCGCTTGTGGTATCTTGCAAAGGATACTCACCTAAAAGAGGTCTATCTTGTAACGCGCGGAAGAAGTCCCTATCCTGCTTCCTCCCATGAAAACCGTCGGTAAACAAATGCAAGAGGCGCGTCTGGCCAGGAACTGGACGCCCGAGCTTGCCTCGCGCGAGACCAAAATCAAGGTCGACCGGCTGCGCGATCTCGAAGCGGACGACTATTCCCACTTCGCAAGCCCGACCTACGCCCGGGGATTCGTCCGCACCTACGCGCGCGCCCTCGGGCTCGACGAGTACCGGATCCTGCGCCAGCTCGACACCAAGCTTCCCGACGACGACTCCGCCAATATCGTCACCGAGACCGGCGTCGCCTACCTGCCCGAAACGGCGATGCCTCCCCGCGTGGCGCACCGGGATTATACCGGGCTTTACATCCTCATGGGCCTCGGAGCCGTGGTCACGCTGGCGATTGTGGTCGTGCTTTTCGAGGCCTACCGCGTGGGCGAACTTTCCAACTGGTTCGCGAGCAGCCCGGAACCCCTCGCCGCCGCCACCAACGCCGCCGGCGCTCCGGCGAGTCCCGCCGCGGAGACGACCGCGCGCGCCCTGCCCGTCGATTCCAACACGCCTCCGCCCATCCCCATTCCCATTGACGACCATGCGGCCTCGGCCAGTGCCGCTTCGACTACTCCCACTAGAAACCCCAACGCCCCCGGTGCCCCAAACAACACGGCCATTACCGTCAGCCCCAGCGCTACCAACGCCCCCGGCCCTGTCAGCCCAAGGGCGCTGCCTGTCGATCCTTCCGAGTTGACCAATGCGGCCCCGGCGACTCCCCGCCCTTCCCAGGCAGTCCCTTCGGACACGACGAAAGCGCCACCCCGCGCCCTGCCGGTCAGCCCGAGCGAACTCGCGGCGGATTCCTCCGGCGCGTCCCCAACGCCCGCCCCGACGACCACAGTGGCGGTGAATACGCCGCCTTCCGGGAAGGGGACGGATGGGAATTCGGCCCCGACGACGCCGGCTGCCAGCCCAAGCCCTTCGGCCCGGCAATCCAACAGCGGTCCGGCCCTGGAGCCGTCTCCGAAACCGGCTCCAGCGGCTCCAACCGGCCCCGAGGCCGCGACGAATGCCGCATCGCCACCCATTGCCCCTGCTGATTACACCGCCGGTTCCGACAAGCGGCTCGTGTTGACCGCCTCGCAGGATTCCTTCGTGCGGGTCACCAATCTGGATGCCCCCGCGGCCGACAAGCCCCTCTACGCCGACATGCTGCACAGCGGACAATCGATCGGATTCGACGGACGCAAATTTTCGATCAACGTCGGCGTACCTTCCGCGGTCGACATCAGGCTCGACGGCGTGAACTACGGCCCGCACAGCGACCAGGCGGCGCCGGAAACCTTCACGGTGGAGTCGCATTTGCCATGAGAGCGGCATCCCTTGCATCCGCTGAGGTCGCTTCCTGCGCGCTGCGCGCGCCCGGACAACATCACGCTCGTGTGGCGTATCCCGGCCACCCAAAGATGGTGAAAGTCGGACTCGTCTCGCTCGGGTGCGCGAAGAATCTGGTCGACTCGGAAATCATGGCGGGCCATCTCCACAAGGCGGGCATGGCGCTCACGCCCAACCCGGATGAAGCCGACGTGATGATCGTCAACACCTGCTCCTTCATCGACGCGGCCAAGGAGGAAAGCATCGGGGCCATTCTCGATGCCAACCGCGACCGCGGGATGCGCCGCCGCCATCGCATGCAGAAGCTCATCGTCGCCGGCTGCATGGCCCAGCGTTTCGCGGGCGAGTTGCGCGCCTCGATGCCCGAGGTGGACGCCTTCATCGGCTTGGACCAGCTCACGCAAATCGCGCCGATCATCGAGGGCCTCCTGGCGAAGGAGCGCGCGGACTCGCCCGACAGCCTGGGGAAAAATTTTGTGACCCCGCAGCCGAAGTTCATTCCCGACTTCGACACGCCGCGCTTCCGCCTGACCCCCTCGCACACCGCCTACGTCAAGATCGCCGAGGGCTGCAACCATCCCTGTTCGTTCTGCGTCATTCCGCAAATGCGCGGACGCCATCGCAGCCGCACGGTCGCCTCCATCGTGGCCGAGGCGCGCGGCTTGGTGGCCGAAGGCGTGCGGGAACTCAACCTCATTTCGCAGGACACGACTTACTTCGGCATGGACCGCTGGGAAGATAAAGCCGGGCCGCGCGCGCCGGTCGATTCGACGCGGGGCGATTCGCTGACCCGCCTGCTGCGCGAGTTGCAGAAAATCGAGGGCGATTTCTGGATCCGGCTCCTCTACACCCACCCGGCCCACTGGAGCGACGAACTGATCCGGACCATCGCGGAGTGTCCCAAGGTCGCGCGCTACGTGGACATGCCGCTCCAGCACATTTCCGATCCGATGCTCGAGGCGATGCGGCGCGAAACGTCGTCGCAACACATCCGCGACCTCATCAAGCGCATCCGGGCGGGGGTTCCCGGCATCGCGCTGCGCACGACGTTCATCGCCGGATTTCCGGGCGAGACGGCGGAGGATTTCGAGACGCTGCAACGGTTCATCGAGGAGACCCGCTTCGAGCGGCTCGGCGTCTTCAAGTATTCCCGCGAGGAAGGGACGCGCGCGGCCAAGCGCGAGGGGCACCTGACGTCGCGCACGAAAGAATCGCGCTGGAAAAGAGCGATGGCCCTGCAGCGCCGCATCGCCCTGGAACAAACCATCGCGGCGGTGGGCCGCAAGCTGCGCGTCCTGGTGGAAGCTCCCGGCGTGGCCCGAAGCGAGGCCGATGCTCCGGAAGTGGACGCCCGGGTCTTCGTGCCGGCGCACCTGCCCGTCGGCGAGTTCTCGGACGTGACCGTCGTCGCGGCCAACGAGTACGACCTGGTCGCGGAGTAGTTCTCTCGGCGGCCCTCCAAGTGCATATGACTTATAGGACGTAGAGGACCTATACGTCCCATTCGTCCCATAGGTCCTATAAGTCGTATGAAATCGAGGGGGTCCACCTAAAGCTTCACGCGATTGACATTCAGCCTTTCCGCCCGGTAGTCTCCTCCATGCGTTGGACGCTTCTAATCGCACTGGCCGCGTTTTTGCCGGCCATGCCCGCGCCTGCCCAGACGGATACGACCAACGCGCCGCCGAAAGGGGTGAAGACGCGCACCCAACTGCCACCGGCGAAGGCTGAACCGGAGAATGCCCAGGCCTACGCCCCGCCGGCCGCCCCCGAAAGAGAGGGCCCCACCGCCGCCGACGTTGGTCCGGTGCAAAGACACTTCGTCCGCGCCGCGGCCACCGATGATCTCGCCCAGACCCAAAATGCGGACAACGCGTCCCTGGCCATTCATGATAAAATCGCCCTGGACAAGCGCATCTCGGTGGAAAAGATCCACGACGTCCAGAACGACGGGCCCAACGGCAGCTTCAATAATAACGCGCTCCAATACGAGGTCGCCTATCTCAACTGGGGCGCTGTGACCGCGGAACAATTCCAGGCGCGCCGGGGCCATTACTTCACGATCACTTGGGACAACGACGGACCGAAAGCCGATTTCACCGCGAAGTTCCAATATCGCGAGGTCAAGAGCAAGGAAATCGTCCGCACCCTCTCGCAGGAGATGCCCGGGGTTTCCGGCGCCACGCGTTCCTATTTTGCCGTGGTGGACCGGGCTTACCTCGCCTACGGGCCCGTCGTCTCGTGGCGATTCACCGTTCTCAAGGGCGGCGCCGTCGTCGCCGAGGCCAAGTCCTTCGTTTGGTGACAAAAAACCGGAACACCGCATGATCTCCACACTCTTCGCGCAGGCCGCCATCGCACCGGTCGAGGAAAAAATCGGCCTGTTCCAGATGATGCAGCGGGGCGGGCCGCTGATGGTCGTGCTTTTCGTCTGCAGCGTCGTGGCGCTGGGCGTTTTTCTCGAGCGCATGTTTTACTACAAACGCTCGCGCATGAACGTGAGCGAATTCCTCGCCGGGGTCCTCGCCCTCGTCCGCCGCCAGAGTTACGCCGAGGCGATCTCCCGCTGCGAGGAGGGCCACGGGCCCATCGTCTCGGTGGTGCGCACGGCCATCTACAAGCGCCACCTGCCGCCCGCCGAACTTCGCGAGGTCGTGCGCGAAATCGCCCAGTTGGAAATTCCCCATCTCGAAGCCAATATCTCGCTGCTCGGCACCATCGGTTACGTGGCCCCGCTGCTGGGGCTGCTCGGCACTGTCACGGGGATGATCGAGGCCTTCGTCCAGATCAACCGCACCAGCGGCACCGCATCGGTGGGCGAGCTTTCGCAGGGCATTTACACCGCGCTTATCACGACCGCCGCGGGGCTGGTCGTGGCCATCCCCTGTTACCTCGCCCACAACTTTCTCGTGGCCCAGGTGCACACCATCATCGCCGACATGGAACGGGCCGGGATCGAAACGATCCACACGCTGACGGATCTGCCCCGCAAGGACATGATCGCGGCGCCCTTCAGCCCGGCCTCCGTTAAAGAGGCGGACAAAGAGGCCCAAGGCAAGAAGGCCTAGGATGCCTTAATCTCATCATCCTCGGCCAAACCTTTGCCGCAACCCTCAAGAACCTCATCCCGTTTTATGCAAAATCGTCTCCACCCTCATTTCACCGCGTGCGGCCTCCTTTTCTCAACCCTGCTTCTTTTCCCGGCCGCCGTTCGCGGCGAAAGCATCGCGCTCGAATCGACAACTCCCGGCGCTGATGCGGACCATTACACGGTCGTCCGTCATCTCGACCCGGACCTGCTCAAGCGGCACCAAAATTTCGGTTACACCGATGACGAAATTAAAAAGTATTTCAATTACGGGCAGCAGTTTGAATACGACACGACGGGGATGGCCAAGGACCTGATCAAGCCGCCTCCCGCTCCCGGCGTCCACCCGCGCGTCCTCTGTTACGCCGAAGACCTTCCCGCCCTCCGCAAGAAGCTGGCGGAAAGCAAGCCCGGCAAGGCCCAGATGGATGGCATCCGCAAGGCGATTCAGGACCTGATCACCGGACCGAAAGCCAAGTACGGCAAGCTCTACGACGATGCGGCGAACGGCACGCCGACGCCGGGCATGACCGATGTCGAACCGGCGTGCGCGATCGAGTACGAGGCCTTCCGATGCCTGATCGATAACGACGAAGCGGGCGCCAGGAAAGACGCCGCCGCGCTGGCCACGCTCGCCACCCAGGAGAGCGCCGCCTTGGATGCGGACTTCGCCAAGGAGGATCAGAATTTCGCCAAGTACCCGGCTACTCCACCCGCCGACCCCGCCATCGAGCCCGGCAATCCGGCGTTTCGGCATGACCAACCGCCCGAAAACGTCAACCTCGCGCCGGGTGAAAAGCCTTTCCGCGATTACCAGCGGACCAAGACCATGACGCAGGCGGGCCTGCTCGGGCTGGCTTATGATTTCATCTATAACTGGATGACCGACGCCCAGCGGGACACCGTTCGCGCCGCCATCGCCAAGTCTTCGGCGAACATGACCGCCATTGGCGACGAAGGCCTGCCCGCCTTCCCGGCCACGACCTCGAACTGGATTCCGATGCACATGCGGCTGATCCTTGAGACGCTCGCCATCGAGGGCGAAAAGGGCTACGACCCGACCACGATCGAGCGATGCGCGGCGGGCTATCGCAATTACCTCAGCGCCGGCTTTTTCCCGGCGGGAGAAATGTACGAGAGCATGGGCAAGAACTTCGTCTGCACGGAGAACCTCGTGCCCATCGCCAACCGCGGCGACAATCTGCTGGCGCTGGCTCGTCTTCGCACGCAGGCGGACAGCTACTATCTCGCCGCGATGGACCCGTGGGGCGGCCACTTCACGTTCTACGACTCGCTCGGCGGCCGCGGCAACACGACCCCGATGTTCGACGTGATGGTGCTGAAACATTATTTCCCGAACGATCCGACCCTTGATTTTGTTTACCGCAATACCGTGGGCGAAAACTACGAGGCGTTCGGCAGGGTCCACTTCGGCCATCCGTTCCACCTGAACGACGGGATCATTCAAGCCATCTTCGGCGACGAGTTTGACGGCACGAAAACGTGGGACCAGGCCCAGGCCGCCGCCACGGCGGGGAAGCCCCTCACCTATTTCAGCGTCGACACCGGCAACATGATCACGCGCTCGGAGTGGGGCAAGGACGCGCTGCAACTCCACTTCCTCACCCGCTGCGTGGCCGGCGGCCATCAATACTGCGACCGCACCCACTTCAGCCTCCATGCGCTGGGCCGCTATTGGGGCATCTACAGGCCGCTGCGCCAGGTAGACGAACATTACTCGCCCAAAAATCGCTCCGTCATCCTCATCGATGGCAAAGGCCCCGGCATGGCCACCAGCAAATGCGACGACATGCAGGACAATCCCCTGGCCACGTTTCGTCGTCGCCGATGCCAAGACGGCCTATAATTACACAACGGGCGGCAATAATCGTTTCCCAAAGGGCGGGAAGCCGTCGCCGTTTACCGCGAATGATTTCCGCCTGGTGAAAAGCGCGAAGCCCTGGATGGATCTTCCGTGGAGCTGACCTGACGAACTGGCAGACATCCATGAAAGGCTCCGAGTTGTGGCTGCCGAACAACACCGTCGAGCGGGCCTTTCGCACTGCGGGGCTGGTGCGCGGCAAACATCCCTACGCGCTTATCGTCGACGATTTTCAGCAGGACGATGCCGCGCACGATTATCAATGGGGAATGATTCTTGAGGACGATCTTGCCCGGGATTCGATTGTCACGGATTCGACCGGAGGGTCTTTCCGCAACGACATCATTCTGACCGCGCCCAATGACACGGAGTCTCGCTACCTTATGGTCCGCGTGCTCAACGCCGATGGCCTCCTCGATCCCAAAGTTCCGGCCTCCATCGAAAAATATATGATGCCGAATCCTCCGCAAAGAGACATCTCCATGCAACGGCTGGAAATCGCGAGCCATTCCGTCGCTCCGAATTTCAAGGTGCTGCTCTTTCCCTATTGCAAGGGCGGAGGGCTGCCCAGGACCACCTGGAGCGCGGATAAAAAGAGCATCACCGTCGCATGGTCGGATCAGAAGGATGTAATCGCCTTTAATCCCGGTCCGGATGGCCGCACGCGGATGGGTATCTCACGCGACGATCAAACTCTGGTCGAGCTTAAGTAGTCAACTGACAGGAGTCACCTATGGCATCCCTACGCGCGTTTCTGCTTTCGCCTCTTTTTCTGATAATGACTCTCTCCGTGGCACAGGCGGCCGAAGACTCCGCGCGGCAGAAGGAATTGCTGAGCGGCCCCGGCTGGCAGTTCATCGGCGCCGGGGAATCGGCGACGCTGCCGGAAATAGGTTCCCCCGCCTTCGACCAGGCCGCGTGGGGGGACGTGACGGTGCCGCACAACTTTCAAAGCCGGAGCGCCTACGATACCCTCACCAAGGGCTGGTATCGCCGGCAGGTGACCATCGGTCCCTCCGCCAAGGGCAGGGAAATTTACCTCGTGTTCGAGGGCGCGGCGAGCATCGCCGACGTTTACGTCAACGGCCAGCACCTCGGTCGGCATCGCGGCGGTTATACGCGTTTCGTCTTCGATGCGACCAAGGCCCTCCATCCCGGCTCGGACAATCAACTGGCTGTGCTGGTCGATAACAGTCCGAAGAACACCACGGACTGCCTGCCGGTCTGCTCGCTGGGACTCTATAAAGTCTGGGGCGGTCTCTACCGCAACGTCTGGCTCGTCACGACGGCGCCGGTGCATATCGACCCGACCGACGATGGAGCGCCCGGCGTTTACCTGACGCCGCAAAACGTCTCCGCCGATTCGGCTCAACTCAATATAAAAGCTCTTGTACGCAACACATCCGCCGCCGATGCGAAGGCCGAGATTCGCGTCACGATCCTCGATCCCGACGGCGCGAAGGTGGCCACGGTGACCGCCCCCGCCAGCGTTGCCGCGGGTCAGCGGGCCACCGTTGAGTTGACAGCTCCCATTCCGCATCCGCAACTCTGGTCGGCGCACCAAGGCCGCGTCTATCACGTCCAAACGGACGTCTACGTTAATGGCCAACTTGTGGACCAGGTCACCGAACCGACCGGTTTTCGCTGGCTGACCTTCGACTGGAAGGAGGGACACGTCACGCTCAACGGCAAGGGAATCATCCTCTACGGAGCCAACCTGCACCAGGAGATCGAGACGAAGGGATCGGCGGTGTCGCCGGACGACCTGAAAGCCAACTTCGAGACGATCAAGGACCTCGGAATCAACTTCCTTCGCCTGCCTCATTATCCTCATGCCGTGCTGGAATATGATCTTTGCGATCAGGACGGCATTCTCTGTTGGGCGGAGGACGGCAACAGCGATGTCAAGGACATCGCCGGTCCCACCAGCGCGCAGATCGCGACCGAAATGGTGAAGCAGAATTACAACCATCCCGCGATCGTCCTCTGGTCGGTGGGAAACGAAGCGGCCACGGCGCCCGCCGACCAGTGCGTGCCCATCGTCAAGGCGCTTGATCCGTCCCGGCCCGTCGTCGTCGCCAATATGAAATCAAACCTCGCCGAGGTTCGCGCGGCGAACTCCTATCCCGGCTGGTATGGCGGCGAAATGTGGACTTTCCAGCCGAAAGATTTCTTTTCGGAAATCGGCGCGGGCGGCGTCGTGACCGTCCATTGCGATTACAACCAGTGCGACTGGAAAGTGGATACCTATGAGCCGGAAGAATACCAGCAGCTCGTCGCGGAAAGCCATTTCCAGAAGGCGTTTCTCGGCGACAACAGCCGCCTGGGCCTCTTCTGCTGGTGGACCCTGCGCGAATTCAGCGACCATAAATACAGGAAACCCGTCGGCATCAATTCTAAGGGCCTGCTCACTTACGCCGGCGACAAAAAGGATGCCTATTATCTCTACCGTTGCTTTCTGCGTCCCGAGGAGCCGACCTTGTGGATCACGTCGAAGCGCTATTTTCTCCGGCAGGGCGCGGTCGACAACGGGATCAAAGTCTACAGCACCGCCCCGAAGGTCGCGCTCACGCTCAACGGCGAAAAAGTTTCCACGCTCGACAATGGCCAGTACGTCATTCCCGACGGCCCGTGGGCGCATCACCAGGCGAAAAAGAAGACGCCCACAAACGGCGCGCCTGATACCGGGGCCGTCACCGCTCCCGAACCGCCCCGGCCTCCTGTGAAAGTCGATCACGCCTTCTATTGGCCGGTCGCCTTGCACACCGGCAAAAATGTTGTCACGGCGTCCGATGACCAGGGCCACAGCGATACGGCGACGATCTATTTTTATGGCGACAAGGGATTGCCCGAACTGCCCGGCGCTCGGCTTCCGATCAGCGATCTCACCAGCAGCAACGCCAAGAATCCCGCGCACTACATGGACATGCCGGTCCAGGCCCAGTGGCCCATTTACTATGATCTCGATTCCACCGCCGACAATTCCTGGAACACGATTCCGCCCGATGTGGAGGGCGCCGCCTGGATCGCGTTGCGGCGCGTGACCAAGCCCGATCAGGCGACCGACTTGTCTTTCACGGTCACCAAGCCCGCGAAGATTTACGTCATGGCCACCAAGATGGATGCGCCGCCCGCCTTCGCCAGTGGAGGCCAATTCAAGGAGGTCTCACCGTCAACTTGTCTCTGGCGCGACAATGCGCTCCTTCTCGTTCCGGCGCAAATTTTCGTTCATGAGGCCGTCGCCGGCGAGAAAATCAGCCTCCCCCTCGGCGACCGAGATGCGATCGTCCTTATTAAATGAGACGTCCGGCAGCGTGACCCCATGAACCCTCAAACAGCCCGGCGCTCCTTCCTCAGCCTGGCTCTCCTCCTGATGGCGCTTGCCGCCGAGCCGGTTTTCGCCGCCGACAATTTCATCTGGGTCGAAGGCGAAAACGCCGCCGGCACGAATATGAAACCGCATCCCTGGTACGCGGGCGCGGTCAACAAGGCTGAGCTTTCCGGCGGCGATTTCATTTCCAATTTCGGCCCGCGGGAAGGCCGCGCCGATTACCGCTTCAATGCCGCGCAGGCGGGAAATTATACGTTCTGGATTCGCGCCAATCCCGTCGGGGACCCGAAGCTCGATTACCAACTCAACGGCGGCGACTGGGTGCCGGTCGACTTCAAGGACTGCACCGACCTGGTCAACATCGCCAACGACAGCAAGCCCGACCTTCGTTTCATCGCCTGGATCAAGGTCGGATCGGTGGCCCTCAACGCCGGCCCAAACACCCTCGCGTTCAAATTTCACAGCGCGAATAACAACCACGGCAGCCTCGATTGCTTCCTCTTTACCCAGGCCCCCTTCACCCCCAACGGCAAGCTCAAGCCCGGCCAGAAGCTCGGCACGGACGAACCGGGCTGGTGGGCCTTCGAGCCGGGGCCTGAAACCTTCGGCAAAGACGCGCTGCTCGATCTCCGCTCGCTCAACGAAGACGAAGCGGGCCAATCCGGTTTTGTCCAGGCTGGCGGCGATTTCTTCAAGCTCGGCGACGGCCGGCCCGTCCGTTTCTGGGCGGTCAACACGAGCGCGCCTTCCGCCGATTTGAGCAAAGAGCAGATGGACTTCATGGCGGCGCGCTTCGCCAAGCTCGGCATCAACATGGTCCGCATTCACGGCGGCTTGTTCGATCGCAGCGGCGATGATCCGACGAAAATCGACGCCGCCCGCCTCGACAATTATTTTTACCTGATCAACGCGCTGAAGAAGCAGGGCATCTACGTTCACCTTTCCAATTATTTTCCCCTCTGGCTGACCGTGAAGGCGAGCGACGGCATCCCCGGCGCCGACGATATCATCGGCAAAATCCCCTTTGGACTCCTCATCTTCGAGCCCCGCATGCAGGAAATCTACAAGTCGTGGATCAGGCAAATCCTCACCACGAAAAGCCCCTACTCCGGCAGGACGCTGGCGCAGGAAACGTCCGTCGGCGTGTTCGAAATCCAAAACGAAGACAGCCTCTTCTTCTGGACGTTCCAGCCCGCGTCCCTCGGCCATGGCCCGCGCGAACTTCTCGAGAAAAAATTCGGCGCGTGGCTCGTGGCCAAATATGGATCGCTCGACCGGGCCTTCGCCGCGTGGCCGGGCGACAAACAACCGGATGACAGCGCCGCCGAGTCCCGCGCCGGGCTTTACGGCGCTTTCGAAATGAGCAGCGCCGGTTTTCCCAAACAATCGCCCGACCGTCAGAAGCGCCTCCTCGACCAGATCCATTTCCTCGCGCAGGTCCAGCACGACTTCTATGTCGACATGCGGAAATTTGTCCGCGACGAACTGGGCGCGAAGTGGCCCGTCTCCGCCAGCAACTGGATCACCGCGCCCGGCCTCGGCTTCATCGAACGCTACACCTATTCCGGCGTCGACGTCATCGACAAGCATGGCTACTTCGGCGGCAAACACCAGGGCGACGGCTCCGGATGGTCGGTCCGCAACGGCCAAACCTACGAGGACAAAACGGCGATGCTCGATCCCGCATCGGTTCCCTTTCAAGTACGTGCGCCTGCCCGGCCATCCCCATATCCAAACCGAAATCGCCTGGAACAAGCCGAACCGCTACATCGCCGAAGGGGAACCCCTCGTCAGCGCTTACTCCTCGTTGCAGGGCGTCGACGGCGTCTACTTCTTCGCCGCCGGCAGCGGCGATTGGGCCAACAACGGCGGCGGCAACTGGACCTATATGATGCCCGGCGAAATCGGCCAGTCGCCCGCCGAGGCGCTGCAATATCGCCGCGGCGATCTCAAGCCCGGCGACACCGTCATCCGGCAGGTCACCACCGTCGAGGATGTCCTCAACCTGAAAAGCTCGACGTTGCTCGAAGGCGTCAACGCCGATTTCCGCATGACCGAAGCGCCCAAAGCCGGCCAAGCCGATCAGGTCGCCGGCTTCGATCCCCTCTCCTTCTTCGTGGGCCGCGTCGAGCGCACGCTTGATCCCACGGCCCGGCCCGTCGCCGCGGACCTAAGCAAATACATCGACCGCGACAAAAAAATCATCGCCAGCAGCTCGGGCGAGATCGTGTGGGATTACAGCCGGGGCCTGCTCACCGTCAACTCGCCCCGGAGCCAGGCCGCCGTCGGGTTCCTCGCCAAGGCCGGACCGATCAAGCTCGGCGACGTCACCATCGAATCGCGCAACGACTATGGCACGATCCACGTCATCAGCCTCGACGGCCAGCCCCTCGCCAGTTCCAGGAAAATCCTCGTTCAGGCTTTCACCGAGGAAAAAATGTACGGCTTCAAGTCCGCCAACGGCGTCATCCAGGACATCGGCCGCGCGCCCATCACCGTGCGCGACATCGACGCCACAGTCACCCTCGCCAACGCGGCCAATCTCAAGGCCGCGATCCTCGACGAACAGGGCTACCCTCGCGGCGATCTGCAACCGCGAATCACCGGCGGCAACGCCGCCATCACGCTCCCCAAGGACAGCCTCTATACAATCCTCACGCGCTAAAAAACACAGTTGCTGAGCTTGTCGAAGGATCAGCTTCCAGAAGTTTTTCCCTCGTTCCCAAACTCCTCCATTTGGGAACGCACTTGCTGATGCAATTTTATTGCCGATCCCGTAGCCGCGCCCGTGAGGGCGTGGATGCGGCGGCAACAGTCCACCGCCTTACGGCGGCGGCTACAGGCAGCAACAGAGTTGCGCTGACAATCCCGTTCCCAAATGGAGTTCCTGTTGCGCAAAAAAGCTCCGTCATCCTGAGCGAAGGCGAGCGGGAGATGTGTCTGGTCAAAGGATGTCGCCGAGCCGGAGTCGAAGGACCCAGGTTGCCTGAACGTTGACGTCCGTCGTACCGCAAAATGTCGCCGCGACAGAACGGCGGACCGGCTTTGCCTGGAGCGAATCGAATCCGTTTCGGTCATCTCCGATAAAAGCGACGAGGTTCTTCGACTGCGCTCGGGTTCACCCGCCTGGGGAAGCAAAACCCTTCGCCTCGCTCCGCTCAGGATGACGGATTGCTTTGAGAATGAAGTTCGCTTCCGATTCGGCCCTCGTGTAGTCTCACCACTTCTCCCGTGAAAAAAAATCCGGCTTCCCCCTCCGCGAAAAGCTTCTTCCTCGTCGCCGGGCCGTGCGTGCTCGAGTCCGACGCGCTCGCCGTCTCCATCGCGAAGCACCTGGTCGCGCTCACCGCCGACCTCGGCATCCCGCTCATCTTCAAGGCGTCGTTCGACAAGGCCAACCGGACCAGCGGCAAGTCGTTTCGCGGGCCCGGCCTGGCGCGGGGACTCAATATCCTCGCCGGAATCAAGAAGCGTTTCGGCTGTCCGGTCCTCACCGATATTCACGACGCCGCGCAGGTCAAGGCCGCCGCGCGGGCCGTCGACATTCTCCAAATCCCCGCCTTCCTTTGCCGCCAGACCGACCTCCTCCTGGCGGCGGCGCGCAGCGGACGCGCGGTCAACGTCAAGAAGGGGCAATTCCTCGCGCCCGACGACGTGAACAACATCGCCGCCAAACTCCGCGCGGGCGGCTGCAAGGACTACTACATCACGGAGCGCGGCACGACCTTCGGCTACCACAACCTCGTCGTCGACATGCGGGGCCTTGCGCTCATGCGCCAGGCGGGACACCGCGTCATTTTCGACGCCACCCACTCCGTGCAGCGACCGGGCGGCCTGGGGTCGAGCACCGGCGGAGATCGCGCCATGGCGCCCGTGCTGGCCCGCGCGGCGGTGGCGGCCGGCATCGACGGCCTCTTTCTTGAAACTCATCCCCAACCCGACCAGTCCCCCTCCGACGGTCCGAACATGATTCCACTTGCGCAGATGGAGGGCCTGCTGCGAACGTTGAAGACCATTCATGAGGCCACTCTTCCCTAGCCTTGGAGCCTGCACCCTGATTCTGGGCGCCGCTTGGGCCCAAAACACGGGTGAGGGTGAAAGCGGACCCCAGTTGCCCGTAGGCCAAACCTTCAAACAATTCCAATTCCCCATTTACCAGTCAGGCATTTTGAAGGCCACGCTCAGCGCCACGGAGGCGACCGGCATCACGCTCAACCGCGCCGAAGCCAAAGAGGTGAAGATTGAAATCTATGACAATGGAGCCGTGACGACGACAGTCACCTCACCCGACGCCGATCTCTACGTGAAAGAACAAAAGATGCGCACCAAGAATACCGTGCAAATCGTACGCGCCGACTCGGAGACCACGTCGCAAACTTGTGATTTCGATATCAACACCAAAAAATACGTTCTGCGCACCAACGTGAAGGTCATTCTCAAACATTTCGACATCAGCACAACTCCCGCGAACGGCGCCGCGCCGCCCCCCGCTTCCACCCATGCGCCCGCCCCTGCGCAACCCGCACGACGCAACGACTCCGTGCTCGATTCACCGGGTTCCTACGCCGAAACCAATTCCGCCCCGATTCCCCCCTCCAGCCCCGATATCAAATGAAATTTTCGCCTCTCCTCCCCTTTCTTTTCGTTGCGCTGCTCATGGCCTGGGCTCCTTTGCCGGCCCAGATAATGGACGACACCAACGCCGAAACGCCGCCGCCCGGCGCCACGGTGATCACGTCGGATGAGTTGCATTCGGACCAGAGCACCCATATCTCCATCTTCACCGGCAACGTGGTGGTTCTGGGCAACAATTTCAGGATGACCTGCCAGGAGATGACGGTCTATTTCACGAACGACAACAAGGTGGATAAGCTCGTGGCGACGGGGGATGTCATCATCACGCAACCCGACCGGGTCACCCATTGCGGCCACGCCGAATATTTTCACGACGACGACAAGTTCGTCCTGACCGATCAACCGGTCATTCTTGACCACAAGAACAAGATCTCCGGCCCGGAAATCATCATTTTTCGGACGACGCAAAAGATGATCGTCGATAAAGGCCGCTCCACGACCATCATCAGCAATGAAAGCATGGGACCTGCCAAAACGCCTCCACCCTCCACCGATAATAAATGAGGCATGAAACACCGGCTACCCAAGCCCAAAGCGTCGAGGAAAAAGTCTGAAACGTCCAGGTTGGACCAACCGGACCTGCTCGCCAACGAGTCGGGGAACCTACCCGCGCCGGGTTCCGACTTGGCTCCGGATGCCTCCCCGCCCCTTTCCGAACCGCACCCACCCGTGAGCGATACCCTCCTCAGCCCCGCGTCCTCTGAAACGCCGCCCTTTGCGTCTGAACAGGCCGCCTTGGAAGCCGACGCCGCTCCAGTCCGCAAAGCGACTCCTCCTCCCCTCCCCGCGCCGGGCGTCGAACACGCTCCGTTCCTGATCCAGACCCGCGGCCTCGTCAAACAATACGGGGGACGGCGCGTCGTGAACGGCGTCGATATTCACGTCCGCACGGGCGAGGTGGTCGGCTTGCTTGGCAAGAACGGCGCGGGCAAGACCACCACGTTTTACATGATCGTCGGCCTCCTCACGCCCACCGAGGGCCACGTCTACATGGGCGACGAAGACGTCACGCGCATGGCGATGTACCGCCGCGCCCGCCGGGGCATCGGCTATCTTCCGCAGGAGGAATCCATCTTCCGCAAACTGACGGTCGAGGAAAACCTGCTCGCCATCCTCGAAACGCTGCCCATGACCGAAGACGAGCGCGACGCCCGCTGCGACGAGCTGCTCAGGGATTTCGGCCTCGAACACGTGCGGGAAAACGTGGCCATCACCCTTTCCGGCGGCGAGAAACGGCGCGTCACCATCGCGCGCGCGCTGGTCACCTCGCCCACGCTTCTCCTCCTCGACGAACCGTTCAGCGGCGTCGATCCGATGGCCGTGCACGACATCCAGGAAATCATTCTCCACCTGAGGGAGCGGGGCCTCGGCGTGCTCATCACCGACCACAACGTGCGCGAGACGCTCTCGGTGGTGGATCGCGCCTACATCATCGACGAAGGCCGCGTCCTCTCCGAAGGCTCGCGCGAGTTTCTCCTCAACGACCCCATCGCGCGGGAAATTTACCTCGGGCACCGGTTCAGTATGTGACCAGCGGAGAACTGAGAGCGAAGAGCTAAGAACGATGAATCCCAAGTTCTAAGCTCTACGTTCTAATCCAAACGACTAGGCTGGAACTTCCTTTAATGCTTGCTATTTCCGCATTAATTTTGCTTCCATTATGTTCCTGACGATTAGCTTATGATTTTTTTTACAGCTTTATGCGGAGGAAGATCATCGCGATTTGCCCTGATCGTTTTCTGGTTCTTTTTTTCATGCGGAAAGCTTCTCCCGGCGCAAACGGAACCCAACACGGAAATACCCGGTCCGGGTCAGATCAGCCTCGATAGGAGCTTGGGCGCGACAAACTCGGCGCTCACCAACTCGGCTCCCGCCATTCCCGAGGCGACAGCCACGCCCGCGCCGCCCGTTTTGACGCCCTCGATGACCGGGGCGGTAACGAAAGTATCCGTCACCACCATCAACAGAATGGCGCTCGATGCCCCCACATCCGTCTTGTTGGCGCTGATGACGCTGGCCTCCCTCGGCGGCTTTCTGCTTTACCAATGCGGCCTGACCCGGGCGAAGAATTGCGGCCATACCTCGACCCTGCTGCTGGTCGGCGCGCTTTTCGGACTGACCGGCTATTGGATCGGCGGTTTTGCGGTGCAAACGGGCGGCGTCGGGGACGCCCATGCGGCGCTGGCCCAGCCGCTCCTGCCCGCGGAAAGGAGCGCGCTCGATCACGAATTGGGCCTCATGGCTTTCGGCCATCATTGGGGGTTCATGGGCAATGCCGGCTTCTTTCTGGCGATGGACGATGCGACCCGCGAAGGCATCCCCGCGCTTTTCCTGATCCAGGCGGCGTTGCTGGTGATCGCCGTCGCGGCGGCGCTCGGAGCGGCCCTCGAGAGAGGCAGGCTCCTGGCCATGGCCATCTGCGCCTTTCTGATCGGCGTGCTCATTTACCCTCTTCTGGCCAACTGGGTCTGGGGCGGCGGCTGGCTGGCCGAGTTGGGACGTGAATTCGGCTTGGGCCATGGCTTTGTCGATCAGGGCGGCGCGTGCGTCGTGCACCAGACAGCGGGCACGCTCGCGCTGGCCATCGCCGTGGCGCTGGGTCCCCGGCACGGCCGGTTTGGACGCAATAAGCATTCCAACGCCATTCCTGGACACAACGTGCCCTTCATCGTGCTCGGGAGCATCGTCCTTCTCATCTCATGGACGGCCGCCAATGCGTTTGCCTGCGCGGGCCTGCTCCCGGATGCTTTCTCGCCAGGCCCGGCCTCAGTGCCCGGCATGGCCTCAAGCGCGGGGCTGGCGGCGATCAATACACTGCTGGCCGCGACGGGCGGCATGATGATTTCGTTTGTCCAGGCGGGCTGGCGGAGGCAGCGCCCCGAACCGGCGCGGCTCTGTCGCGGATTGCTGGGCGGCGCGGTCGCCAGTTGCGGATGCGCGGGGCTGATCGATCCCTGGGCGGCATTTGTCATCGGAGGCGTGGCCGGTTTGCTCGTTCAGGCGGCGACGGGTTGGCTGGAACGCAAACGCATCGACGATCCGGCCGGTGCTGCCGCCGTTCACGGCGCGGGCGGGGCCTGGGGCGCGCTGGCGGTGGGGCTTTTCGCCAACGGCACGGCGGGCGGCGGTTTCAATGGCGTGACGACGCCGGTGCGCGGACTTTTTTTTGGCGGCGCATGGCACCAGCTTGCCGCCCAGGTCATCGGTTGTGTGATCGGCTTTGTGGTTGTCTATCTTCTCGGTTACGCGTGCGTCAGCATGGTCCAAAAAATTCTCGGCAACCGGGTCAGCCTCGCCGATGAAACCAGCGGCCTCGACTGGCCCGAGGTGGGCGCGTTCGGTTATCAGGGCGACGCCGAGATTGGGGATGCCGGTCCCGGAGCTTAAACATAACTCTTGGGTGGCCCGGGCTACTTGTTGCCCGGGTCGCCGCAGGCGACAGGAAGCGATATCCCTCATCCGCCTGCGGCAACCTGGATGGAAAAACTCTAAAGATTCGCTTCCTGCGCGCTCCGCGCGCCCGGACAACGAAGTAGTCCGGGCCACCCGATGATGAGCCGTGCACGATATTTGAATATGCTCTAAGGCTTGATCTGCGTGTACGGGGCCGTGTCTTTGAACGCCGTCGGGATGAAGCCCCGGCATTCCACGGCTATCCTGGAAGGCGTTCCCCGGATGAAAGCGGCGTTGTTGCCCTTGTAGGCCGCCACGATGCCGTTCTTCCCAAAAGGCCCGTTGCCGGAGAGCGCCAGGTCCAGGCCCGCCCCCGCAGTCGTTGGGTAAGCCACATCTTCACCCGTGCAATAAACGGTCGGCAGCAAATCCGGGGCCGCCGGGGTAATGCCAGCGAAAGCCGTGGCACCGGCGGTGAAATCCCAACTGACATTGGCCGCGGTAATATCGGAGAAATCGGACGCTGTGCCGCTATATTTGGGGGTGGAACCGACGGCGAAGATGCCAGCGTCGGGCGTGTAATTGTTTTCCAGCAGATTTCGCGCGATACCCTCCGATTTACCCGCCGCAGAGGTGCCCAATCCCACCGGGTAGACGCCGTTGTTGTCCGTGGCGTATTGGGACAGGAGCGTATTGATGGTGCGGGCGTTTTCCACCGCGCGATCAATCTTTGCCCGCTCCAGCCAGTTCCTGACCGGACCGTAAGCAACGCCCGCGAGAATCATGAGTATGCCGGCGAAGACAAGAACTTCGGTCCGGGTGAGGCCCGAATCGTTCGATGCTCGAACGGACGAAAACGAACGGGGAGGCGACGACATGAACATGGAGCTTACAGATCGAAGCTCAAAGATCACAAAAAAAAGGGTGATCCGCGAGGACCACCCTTTTTTTAAGATGCGAATTGCTTACTTGACAACGGTATAGGTTGTCGTGTCCGTGCAATTGGCCGAGAGGAAGCTCCCAGTGGGAATCGTGCCGGAATTCACCGGGACCGACTTCACATAGGTCGCGTTATTGCCCTTGTAAAAGATCGCCATGCCATCGGTTTGAAACGGAGCGGCGGAACTTACGGTCGCCCCCAAGCCGCCAGAGGCTTGCACAAACGTCGCCGCACCAGTCGGACTCGTGCTGAAGCCGTTATTAAAGTAAACCAGCGGGATGAGGTCCGATGCGTTGGAAGTGATGCCGCTCGTCGTTGTCGTGCCCAGCGTGGTGAAACACCAGGAGCAGCTACTCGCGTTCAGCGTGCTGGTGGTGCCGCTCGTAGTAGCTTTAGAAAAGCCTGTCTGGCTGGAAATGCCAAAGAGATTCGGATCAGTGGCATAACCGGCGGTAAGCAAATCACCCGCAAGCTGATACGCGGTGGCGTCGGAAGGATAGGCATTGCCATTTGCGGTGTTGTCGGTGGCATAGGAGAAGCACACTTGGCCGATTGAGCGGCCGGTTTGCATATAGCCATTACGCTTGGCCTGCTTGATGCCATTGGTTATCGGGCCGAGGGCGACACCGGCCAGGATGGCGATGATCCCAATGACCACGAGAAGTTCGACGAGGGTGAAACCGCCTCGAGTCAATTTTCGAGCGGTACGGAGGAGGAGGCGAGTAGTAAGCATATTATAAGTTTATTCGCATGCCGCATAAGTGTCAATGGAAGAAATTGCAATAAAGCGGACATTGTTAAAGACATCAGCCCCAAACAAAGAGTAATACCAATTCCAAATTGATTTTGGTCTAAACAATCGGTCATCCTGAGCTTGTCGAAGGATCAGTTCGGAGGGGTTTTACCGAGGCGGAACTGATCCCTCGACAAGCTCGGGATGACGGAAGGGTAAAGAATAAATTTTATTGAGAAATGGTATAACAAGAAGTTTTCTCCTTCAAGTGGCTCCTTATCGGATCCCCGCACCCAGCCTTCCGGCAGGGGCTGCGGGAGCGCTCGGGAACGAGGAGAAAAATTACAAAAAAAGGGGCGCATCCGTGAGGATGCACCCCCTTTTTTAACCTGCGTTTTGCTTACTGGGCAACGGTATAGGTTGTCGTGTCCGTGCAATTGGCCGAGAGGAAGCTCCCAGTGGGAATCGTGCCGGAATTCACCGGGACCGACTTCACATACGTCGCGTTATTGCCCTTGTAAAAGATCGCCATGCCATCGGTTTGAAACGGAGCGGCGGAACTTACGGTCGCCCCCAAGCCGCCAGAGGCTTGCACAAACGTCGTCGCACCAGTCGGACTCGCGCTGAAGCCGTTATTAAAGTAAACCACCGGGATGAGGTCCGATGTGGTGGAGGTGATGCCGCTCGTCGTTGTCGTGCCCAGCGTGGTGAAACACCAGGAGCAGCTATTCGCGTTCAGCGTGCTGGTGGTGCCGCTCGTAGTAGCTTTAGAAAAGCCTGTCTGGCTGGAGATGCCGAAGAGATTCGGATCAGTGGCATAACCGAGGGTAAGCAAATCGCCCGCAATCTGGTACGCGGTGGCGTCGGAAGGATAGGCATTGCCATTTGCGGTGTTGTCGGTGGCATAGGAGAAGCACACTTGGCCGATTGAGCGGCCGGTTTGCATATAGCCATTACGCTTGGCCTGCTTGATGCCATTGGTTATCGGGCCGAGGGCGACACCGGCCAGGATGGCGATGATCCCAATGACCACGAGAAGTTCGACGAGGGTGAAACCGCCCCGACTCGAAGTTCGGGCGATCCGGCGGAGGAGAGGAAGATTGAGCATGGGCGATGAAACTATCCTGATGCGGCCTAGGCGTCAATGCGTGAAACAATACTTTTTGTGCCATTTAGGAAACTTATATAGAGGCCTGCATCATTCGCGGCCGCACCGTGCAGCGGTGGCCACTCAATCTCGTGCGGGTTTATTCCCCGCCGCTCGCGGCGTGCAGTTTGCTTTCTCTTTTCGTCGGCGGTCATCGACCGCCGCTACAACTAAATACCCCGCTGCTTCGGCTTGGCTTTCCCGGGTGGCCCGGACAACTCGTTGTCCGGGTTCGCGTGGAGACATTCCACGCGAACAGGAGGTCGGCAGGTAAAGCACGAATTCCGGTGACATCCTGTGCGCTCGCGATGCCGCGCTCGCGCACCCGGGCAACAAGTAGCCCGGGCCACCCCAAAATGCCCCGGAGCTTGCTCCGGGGTTTCTTAATCCGCAGAACCCTTGGCGGAGGTGGAATTCGCGGCCGTGGTGGGCGTTTTGACAATGGTGCCGAGACGGGTGAACATCTTGGAAAAGTCGCCCGTAGGCGGATTCTTCCCGTTCAAGGCATTGGAGCGGCCCACGAAGATGACTCCGTCGTCCATCGCCAGGCGGTTGCTGTAAAGATCGCCGTAGACTTCGGCCTTGCCGCGGAGTTCGATGCGGCCCGTGGCGTAGATATTGCCCTGAACTTTGCCATAGATGAGAACGTCGTTGACTTTGATCT
Organism: uncultured Verrucomicrobiae bacterium; assembly: GCA_963702985.1. Classification (GTDB taxonomy): domain Bacteria; phylum Verrucomicrobiota; class Verrucomicrobiia; order Methylacidiphilales; family UBA1321; genus JABDGH01. The sequence goes on along the minus strand of OY969777.1, from coordinate 732,241 downwards.
CGGCTTTGATCAGGGCCTGCTCTCCCACGGTCAATGCGCCGCCCTCGGATTCAATCGTTCCTTCAAGCCGGCCATGCAATTCGAGTTCGCCGGAAAAAGCCAGCGCGCCCTTGAATTCGCAATCGGACGTCAGGACTGTGGTCGTGCGGGTCCCGGCGGGTTGCCCCGGGCGGAGGGAGTCGGAGGGAAGAGGAGGGCGCTTGGAATTGTCGGTAAAGGTTGACATAGATGATGACTCCTTTTAGGCGAGTGCGTCGGGCAGGTCAAGCAGGTCTGCTTCGGGATGCGGGGATTGCGGCCTCCGGCTGGAGGGCAGGCACGGCCCATGCCCGCTTTCGGACGCCCTCTTAAGCGTAACTATTGATGGCCGCTTCGAGCAGCTTCCTGGACTCCTCCCGGATGATCTGCCGTTTGAGCGGGTGGACGATATGGGCCAGGGCGTAGTCGCGCAGCTTCTTCATGTCTTCCGACGTGCGCAACGGCGGGAAGAGGTATTGTTCCTCCAGCGCCAAGTCGACCAGGTCGCGTCCGGCCTGGCCCAGGTACGCCACGCAAAGGTGCCGGAACTGCCCGGCGAAACTCTCGTCGGCTTCGTGCGATTCCTTCAGCGAGTGCTCCGCCAGTTGCGCCACCTTGACCATCGAGCGGCTCGATTCAAAGGCATCTTCGGTGCGCAGGGCCCGGTCGAGCACGAGCACGGAGAGGTTGAGCGGCTGCCGAAAATCGGACGGCTCCAGATTTTTGTCCATGAAGACGACCAGATAAAAATTCTTCGCGAAGAGCCGCGTGTAGACCGCGTACTTGTCATAGACCAGGCGGAATTCCTGCGTGAGCACCTTGGCCTTCCAACTGAACAGGGCGAGTTGGTAGAGCTGCGAGGCGATCCGCTTGAGGATGTCGTTGCTGTACTGGCCGGGCACGTCCCGCGCGATGATGGCGTGGAATTGATCGAAAACGAACGCCGCCTTCACGCCGGGGAGCGCCGTCACCTTGCGCAGGGCATCTTCGAGTTTTGTCGCCATAATAAACCTAATCGATAACCGCGTTGACCGCCGTATCAAGATCGTCCTGGGAGGCATCCTTGCGCCGCAGCAGAACGATGAAGCCCTCATCGTGGTTGAGCCCGACGACCTGGTATCGCTCGGTTTCAATCGTCCATTTTTCGCAAACGCCGAACCCGAGCGTGTCGCCCACCGACTTGGCCCGGTCGGCAAATTCGACGAGCCACTCGGTATTTTCGACCTCGCCCTCGGCTGCCTCGGCCTCGTAAAGCACGTTTTCCTTGCCGCGTTCGATCTGGACCATTTTGTGAAGCCCGGAAATGGCCTTGAAGCGGTCAAAGGGGCTTGAGGCCTCCGACTTCTGCGCGTTGAAAACGGGCCCGGACCGCGCGGGCAACTTCCCGCTGGCGGTGGGGGCGAGGCCGGGATTGAGCAGGAATTCAAGCTGGTCCCAAAGCGAACGCTTGATGCCCAGCGGCAACGGGGCGACGGTGCTGTCCGCCAATTTCCACGTGACAATCTGGGCGAGGGCCTCCTTGCCCCAAAGGGCGGCGTAATTCGCCTCGATCAACTCGCCCTCCTTGAAGTAGAGAAAGGCCGCCTCGCCATTGGCGTCGGTGATCGTCAGCATGCAATCGCGCAAGGGCAGGCAGTCCTTGCGGATGAGTTCCTCCAATGACTGCGGTGTCGCCATAAATCTGAGTTAAGCATACTCGCTCCTTCATGGGAAGAGGCGGATAGTTGATTTTCTTGCGACTCGACCTGGCCAATGAACCAGCGGCCTCGACTGGCCCGAAGCAGGCGCGCTTGGTTATCAGGGGGATGCGGAGGTGGAGGATGTTGGCCCCAAGAGCTGATGGGGACAGTGCCATCCCGCAAGGGATGGCAGCATATTGAGAACCTTTTCCGGTGGTATCGTCCCGCTTGGGTGGGACTCAACCACCGGCTACGGTTCTATTAAGCCTCCGGCTTGACAAACGGCGGTAATATCCCCGCCAGAAAAATACCGCCGTGCGCTGTATCATCCGCCATGATTGACCTCCTTGGGAGGTTTTCCTATGCTCGCCGGATTCGACCCATGACCACGGCGCCCAAGAAAACCATTGCTGTCGCGCTCGAAACGTTTCGCGATCAGGCGGCGTTTCCGCTGCTGGAACGCGCCCGGGAAGCCCTCCGCAAATCGCAGCGGCATCTCCTCGGCCTGCAAAAGCCCGAGGGCTACTGGGTGGGTGAGCTGATCGTCGACTCGACCCTGGTTTCCGATGTGGTGGCCTTCATGCATTGGACCGGCGAGGTCGACTTCGACAAGCAGTCGCGCTGCGTCAAGCATCTGCTCGACCGCCAGTTGCCCGACGGGGGGTGGAACATTTATTACAAGGGGCCGAGCGAACTCAACGCCACGCTGAAAGCCTACTTCGCCCTGAAGCTGGCCGGATTTTTGCCGGACGATCCGCGGATGATCAAGGCCCACGCGACCATCGTGCGCCTCGGCGGCATTCCCAGGGCGAACACCTATACCAAGCTCTTCCTCGCGATGTTCGGCCAATATCCGTGGAAACATCTCCCCATCATTCCCTCCGAAATCATCCTGCTGCCGACCTGGCTCTATTTTAATATCTACGAGATGTCGTCGTGGAGCCGGGCGATGGTCGTGCCGCTGTCGATCCTCAATCACTTCAAGCCGGTGCGCCATCTGCCGCCGGAAAAGCAGCTCCACGAATTGTTCCCCTATGGCACCGAACACTCGAACCTGGGCCTGCCCTTCGACAAAAAAACCTTCACCTGGAAAAATTTCTTCCTCGCCTGGAACAGCGTCCTCAAGTTCATCGACACGCTCCCGTGGAAGCCGTTTCGCCGCCGCGCGCTGAAAAAAGCCGAGGCTTGGATTCTGGAGCGGATCAGCGACGGCTCGGACGGCCTCGGCGCCATTTTTCCCAGCATGATGTACACGGTCATGGTGCTGAAAACGCTCGGTTACGGCGAGGACAATCCGATTGCGCGCAAAGCGATCAGGGATTTCCTGGACCTGGAAGTGCACGACACGGAACGCGACGAGTTCCGGATGCAGCCGTGTCTTTCCCCGATCTGGGACTCGGCGATCACGGCCTTCGCGCTGGCCGAATCGGGCATTCCCGCGGACCATCCCCAACTCCAAAAAGCCGGAGAATGGATCCTGTCCAAGGAAGTGAAGGATTTCCGCGGCGATTGGAGGCACAACAACCCGACGCCGGTCACCAGCGGCTGGGCCTTTGAATTTAACAACAAGTATAATCCCGACGTGGACGACACGTTCAAGGTCCTCCTCGCGCTGGGCGCAATCGTAATGCCCGACGAAGCACTCAAGAAGGAGACCATGCAGCGCGCTCTTGAATGGGCGGTCAGTTTCCAGTGCAAGAACGGCGGGTTCGCCGCTTTCGACAAGGACGTGACCAAGAAATGGCTCCAGGATGTCCCCTTTGCCGATCACAACGCAATTCTCGATCCGCCCTGCAGCGACATCACCTCGCGGGCGCTCGAGGTTTTCGGACGGATGGGCCTGAGCAAAAAGGAACCCTTCATCCGGCGGGCCATCCGGTTTGTGCGCGAGACGCAACTCGAGGACGGTTCGTGGGAAGGACGCTGGGGCGTGAACTATATTTACGGGACATGGCTCGTCCTGCGCGGGCTGAAGGCCATCGGCGAGGACATGTGCCAGGACTGGATTTTGCGCGGCATGAACTGGCTCGAGTCGTGTCAAAATGCCGATGGCGGCTGGGGCGAAACCTGCGGCACCTACGATAACCCGAAGATCAAGGGCCAGGGTGAAAGCACGCCTTCGCAAACGGCCTGGGCGCTCATGGGCATCATCGCGGCCAGCGACCACCTTCGCCCGAGCATCCTGAGCGGCATCGAGCATCTCGTCCGCACGCAAAATCCGGACGGCTCCTGGACGCGAAGACCACATCACCGGCACCGGCTTCCCCAAGGTCTTCTACCTCAAGTACGACATGTACCGGAATAACTGGCCGCTGCTGGCGCTGGCCGATTTTCAAGCGCTCGCCGCCAAGGACCGGCGATGATCTGCTATGCCTTCCCCCTCGCCCACGAGGCGGACCTGTTGCTGAAACATTGCACCGAAAAAGAGTCCTTCTCGATTGACGGCCTCCATTGCACCCTGGGCAATTGCGGCCCGCGTCGCGTCCTCGTCGCCCTGGTCGGCATGGGAGAGGCTTCGGCACGGAAAAACACCGAGACCGTCTTACAGTACTTCCGGCTCAAGGCATTTGTGCTGGCCGGCTACGGCGGCGCGCTGGTCCCGCCGCTGAAAGTGGGACAGGTCGTGGTCTCGGCCAATTTTACTTCCGAAGCCGTGCTGGGATTTCTGCGGATTCTTTCCGGTTTTGACTTCGCCAGATTCTGCACCATAGACGAAGTGGCCGGCACGCCGGGCAAGCGCGACGCCTATGCCCACGCCACCGAAAGCCAGGTGGCCGACATGGAAACCGAAGCGGTGGCCGAGATCGTGAACGAGCACCAGGTTCCCTTCATGGCGGTGCGCGCGATCAGCGACGAATACCAGCACGTGCTGCCGACCGGCGCGCTCGCCGCCGGCTTCGACGCCGACAAGGGCCGGGCGACGCCGTTTCGCCTGCTCGGTTACCTGGCGGCACGGCCGGGTGAAATCGCGCCCCTGAAAAAATTCATCGACGGCCTTTCCGTGGCCCGGAAAAATCTCACCCGGTTCCTGGAACAACTCAACAACGAGTTGCCGGCGAACTGGTAGGGAAGAAACTTAGAGCGTAGAGCGTAGAGCGTAGAGCGTAGAACTCAGAAGTAGGAAGTTCCGCCTTATGCGTTCTAAGCTCTAAGCTCTACGTTCATCAGGGCGCGCGTTCGTGGCGGATGTCGACGGCCTGGTAAAGATAGTAGACTTCTTCGGCGATGTTCTTGCAGTGGTCGGCCACGCGTTCGAGGCAGCGGGCCACGATGGTGAGGTTCAAGGCGCGGGTGATCGTTGACGGGTCCTCGAGCATGAAGCACGTGAGTTCGCGGGCGAGCTGCTTGTTGATGGCGTCGACTTCCTTGTCGCGCTTGATGATTTCCTGGGCGAGTTCGGGCTTGCGGTCGACCAGGGCCGTGATGCTGTCGCGCAACATGCTTTCGGCGATCTCCGCCATGCGCGGAATGTCAATGAGCGGCTTGAGCAGCGGCTCCTTGTTCAATTCGAGCGAGCGGCGGGCGATGGCCGTGGCCTGGTCGGCGATGCGTTCGAGGTTGCTGGAGATTTTCGAGGCCACGAGCATGAAGCGGCAGTCGGTGGCGACGGGGCCGTGGGTCGCCATGTGGTTGATGACGAGTTCGTCGACGGCGACTTCGAGTTCGTCAAGCTGGGAATCCTCCGCCTCGACGGAGGCGGCGAGCTTTTCGTCGCGCTCGACCAGCGCGCGCATGGCCAGGGCGAGGTTTCGGTTGGCCAAGCTCGCCATCATCAGGAGGGTCTGGCGGATATTCCCGATTTGCTCGGAAGCCGGGCCGTTGGAGTACGGGAAGCTGGAGATGGGGTTGGGCATGGGAAAGAAAGGATGAAGGTTGAAGTATGAGGGATGAAGGAAAACGCGGAAGGTAGATCCCCGGCCTTCTTCCTTCTCACTTCTTCCTTCCACCTTTTCAACCGAAGCGTCCGCTGATGTAGTCTTCGGTTTGTTTCTGGGAGGGGTTGGTGAATATTTTTTCGGTGGCGTCGATTTCGATCAGCTTTCCCATGTAGAAGAAGGCGGTGACGTCCGAGCACCGGCCCGCCTGCTGCATGTTGTGCGTGACGATGACGATGGTGTAGTCCTGCTTCAATTGGTGGATAAGTTCCTCGACCTTGACCGTGGCGATCGGATCGAGCGCGGAGCACGGCTCGTCCATGAGGATGATCTCGGGCTCGACGGCGATGGCGCGCGCGATGCAGAGGCGCTGCTGCTGGCCGCCGGAAAGGCCGAGGGCGCTGGTGTGGAGGCGGTCGCGGACTTCTTCCCAAAGCGCCGCGCCGCGGAGGCTGCGCTCGACCGTTTCGTCGAGCCGGGCCTTGTCGTTGACGCCCTGGAGCCGCAGGCCGTAGACGACGTTTTCGTAGACCGACTTCGGGAACGGGTTCGACTTTTGAAAGACCATGCCGACGCGCTTGCGCAGTTCGATGACATCGACGGACGGCTGGTAAATGTCGACCCCGGAAATCTTGATGGACCCCGCGCTGACGCGGGTGCCGTCGATCAGGTCGTTCATGCGGTTGAGACAGCGCAGGAGGGTCGACTTGCCGCAGCCGGACGGCCCGATGAACGCGGTGACGAGCTTCTCCTTGATCGGAAAATGGATGCCGTGGAGGGCCTTGTTCCTGCCATAGTGGAAATCGACGTTCTCGATTTCGATCACGGTCGGCGCATTCAGACGCGAAGCCTTGTCGCCGGACGACGATGAGGAGGAAACGGCCTCGGGGGACACCATGCTGTCAGTTTGGGCGTTGGGAATCAATTCGTCCATAGTAGTTGTGCGGGATTGAGAGCTCATGGATGGGACGCAACGGACTGCTTGCCTCAAGGAAGGTAGTTTAGACGATATTGAGTGTTTGAAAATGTTTTACTTGGACCGGTTGGCGACCAGGTGGCTGACGATGTTCGTCACCAAAACAATGACGATAAGCACGAAGGAAGCCGTCCAGGCCATATTCACCATGTTGTCGTAGGGAACGCTGGAAAAATTATAAATGAGAACGGCCATGCTCGCGGTGGGTTCGTTGAGGCTGCTGATCCAATAGCTGGTAAAAAGCGCCGTGAAAATAATGGGGGCGGTTTCTCCGGCCGCACGGGCCACGGCCAGCATGACCCCCGTGATGATGGTCGATCCCGCCGCCGGCAGCGTGATGCGCAGCACGGTCTGCGTGCGATTGGCGCCCAGGGCAAGCGAGGCTTCGCGCATGTAGTGCGGCACCCGCAAAAGCGCCTCTTCGGTCGCCAGGATAATGATCGGCAGCATGAGAATGCCAAGCGCCAGGCCCCCCGCCATGACCGAGAACGATCGCGTGGTGGCCACGAGCACGCCAAAGATGAAGACACCGGCGAGAATCGAGGGAAGCCCGCTCAGGATCTTTGCGCAAAAGCGAATCAGCCGCGCGCTCTTGGAACCAACCGAATACTCCGTCAGATAAATCGCGGTCAGGACACCGGTGGGCACACTGACCGCCGCGCCGATGCAGACCAGAATGAGCGTCCCCACCAGGGCGTTGCCAAACCCGCCTCCGTCCATGCCGGCCGCCGGAGGCAATTCCCAGAGCATGGACCAGCGAAAATTGCCCGCGCCGCGCTTGATGACCATGTAGAGAACCGAGACAAGCGGAACGAGCGCGGTGAGAGTGACGAGACCGACCAGGATGTCCATCCCCCGGCTGAAGACCGACCGCCACCGCGGCTTGCGGCTCAGGTCCATGACTCTCGGGCCGTTTGCCCCGGTCCTCATATGATTCGGCGCGGCCATGGTCTTACAGATGCCGGGTGGTGGCGCCCGAGCGTTCCAGGATGAGTTCGGCCACGGCATTGATGCCTAGGGTGAGTGTCATCAGAATAAACGAGAGGTACATCAGCGCGGCGACTTCCATGCCGGTGGCTTCGCCGAAGCTGTTGGCCAGAAGCGATGCAATGGTATTGGCCGAGGCGAAAAGCGAAGCGCTGATCTGGTTATGATTGCCGACCAACATGGCCAGCGCCATCGTTTCGCCCATGGCCCGGCCCAGCGCCAACACGGCGGCGCCAAAAATGCCGGTGGCCGCGATCGGGAGGGAGATTTGCAGAATCACGTCCCAACGCGTGGCGCCCAGCGCGGAGGCCCCTTCCTTGAGGGCCATCGGGGTCGTCTTGAGCGCGGAAGCCGACAACGCCGCGATGGTGGGCAGAATCATGATGGCCAGGACAAAGGCGGCAGGGAAGAAGCCGGGGCCGGAGGAGGGGGTGGAAAAGAGAGGAATCCACCCGAAGTGCGCGTTGAGCCAGTTGCCCATCGGTGTCGTGATCGGGAGAATGACATAGATGCCCCACAAGCCGTAAATGACGCTGGGGATGGCGGCGAGGAGTTCAACCAGGAATTTGAAGAAGCTCCGCACTTTCAGGGGCAGATAGTCTTCCGTCACGAAGATGGCGATGGCCACGCCCAGGGGCATGCTGAGCAACAAGGCCAGCGCGGAGCTGACCAGCGTGCCATAGATGAGAGGGAGAGCCCCGTACTGGCCGCTGACCGGGTCCCAATTCATTCCGATAATGAAACCCAGCCCGTACTGCCGAACCGCCGGAAGCGCGGAATAACCGACTTCCAGCGCGATCCAAAGCAGCAACGCGACCGTACCCCAACTCGCGGCGAAGGTGGCCCAGGAGAAAAAAGAATCAAAGATTTTTGCCCACTGTGCTGTTTTATCGCCGACCCATCGGGTTCGCGCCGCTGGAGAGGGTGCGGTCGCCATTTGCATGATGTTATTTGATTGTTTTGGCCGCGGCCTGGACTTTTTCGACGACGTTGGCGGGCAGAGGCAGGTAGCCCAGCTCGGGGGCCAGCTTCTGACCATCCGTCAGGCACCAGGCGGCCAGCGCCTTGATCGCGTCGGCCACGCCGGGCTTCGTGTACTGGGTGTGGCAGAGCCACCAGGTGAACGTCACGATGGGGTAGGAGTCGTCACCCGCCGGATCGGTCACGAAGGCGCGCAAATTTTCGGGCAGTTCAACCTTGGCGAGCGCGGTCGAACCCGATTCAGGCGTGGGGGCGACAAACTTGCCGGCCTGGTTCTGGAGAGTAGCCATCGGCAGCTTGATTTGCTGGGCGTAGCCATACTCGACGTAACCGATGGTTCCCGGCGTTTGCTTGATCAGCGCCGCGACACCCTCGTTGCCCTTGCCGCCGACACCGACGGGAAACTTGACCGTTTTGCCGCTTCCAACCTTGGTCTTGAACTCAGGGCTGATGGCGGCCAGGTGGTTCGTGAAGTTATAGGTCGTGCCGCTGCCGTCCGCGCGGTAGGCAACGGTGATGGACAGATCGGGAAGTGTCATGCCGGGATTGGCCGCGACGAGCTTGGGGTCGTTCCACTTGGTGATTTCACCCAGGAAAATGGCCGGATAAACGTCGCGGGGCAATTGGACCGAGCCGGTCACGCCGGGCAGGTTGTAGGAGAGGACAATGCTGCCCGCCGTCATTGGCAAGAGGACCACGCCGCCTTCCTTCACCGACGCGATGTCCTCGTCGGACATCGCCGCGTCACTGGCGCCGAAATCGGTCAACCCGCCGACGAATGACTTGATGCCCTGGCCGCTGCCCACCGACTGGTAATTGACATGCACATCGGGATGCAGCTTGCTGTACTCGGCGAACCAGCGGCCGTAGATAGGCGCGGGAAAGGTCGCGCCCGAGGCATTTAAGGTTATGGTGTCCGCCTGAACGGAACAGATTGAGAGGGCCGCTGTGATGGCAAGGGCGAGGAGGTTTTTCATGGTTAGGTTGAGTTGAATCATTCTCGGATGGCAGGGCCTTGAATCCCCAAGGCTTCAAGTCTTTCCTTGGGCCAATACCGCGCCCGTTTGATTAGTCAAGAGCGAGACGGCAGTTGCCCAGTTTCGATGTCGCCTTGGAGGCTGCGGCAAAATTGTTACAATCGTGCGTCGATCAGGAAACGATTTGGATGATATGGGCTGAAATTACTCTCGTGCTGTAAGCGCCTTTGGTTGGTTTTGAAATCGCTTTATTCTGTAGAATTTATGTTCATCGGGAAATCAGAAAGAAATCAAAACATGAAATAAAAAAGGGGCAACAACCGAACCCGCCGCCCGCTCCCACATGTCTTCCTGTTTTCAAGTCTTCCTGATAAAAGAGGGTTTATACAAGGCAAAATAGGTTCTATACAACCTTATGAGTTCCGACCGACAACAGGACGCCGCCTTGCTGGGAGCCTTGCTTTCGACTCGCGGCCACCTGATTTCGCGGCGCGACCTGGCCCGGACGGCCAATCTGCCCCCCAACGACCTGGAGCGGAGACTCGCGCCCTATATCCAGGCCGGTTATCCCATCGAATTTCACCCGCAGGGCAGCGTCGGCCTCCAGGACCCGCCCGATATCTGGTGCGCGGAGGAAATCGTGGGACGTTGTCCCGTACGGGAAAAACGGGAAAATTCCTCCGTACCGGCGTGGGACCCGATTCTTTTGGCCGAGACTTCCTCGACCAATGATGTGGCGCGGGAACAGGCGCGCAAGGGCGCGCGCGCCGGATTCCTGGTCGCGGCTTCGCGCCAGACGGCGGGACGCGGGCGATTGGGCCGCGGCTGGGAATCGCCGCCGGACTGGGGCCTCTATGTTTCCATTCTGTTGCGGCCGGATTGGCCCATGACGGAAGCGGGAAAACTGACGGTTCTGGGCAGCGTGGCGACGGTCGATGCGGTCGAGGCGGTTGCGGGCCTGCGCCCCCAAATCAAGTGGCCCAACGACTTGATGCTGGGCGGACGCAAACTGGCCGGCTTGTTGATCGAGACCGAACCCAGGGAAGGCCGCCTGGCTTTCGCGGTGATCGGGATCGGCCTTAATGTGCGGCACGAGGCCGTGGATTTTTCGCCCGAAATACGCAGCCTCGCCACGTCGCTCTACCTGGCCACGGGCCGGATGTATCGCCGGGCCGATCTGCTCGTCGCCCTGCTGCAAGCGTTGGATCGGCGGCTGAGCCAGCCTTTCGACGAAGCCCGCGAGGCCTGGACGTCGAGCAGCCTGACCCTCGGCCAGCGCGTGACCCTGACGACCCTGCGGGGCCGCAAACATGGCCAGGCGCTCGGCTTGGACGAGTCGGGCGCGCTGCTTTTGCGGGGCGATTCGGGCGAAGTGGAAACGGTGACGGCGGGCGACATGCAGGCGTGTTAACCCCTGCCCATCCGTCCGGCCACTTGGTGTTCAATGCCCAGAGCTGACCCCTTTACTTGCTCGTTTGACAAATTGGAAAGCTGGGATGTAGGCTACTTATTATACCAATTCCAAATTGATTTTGGTCTAAACAATCGGTCATCCTGAGCTTCTCGAAGGATCAGTTCGGTTGCCTTTTACTTTTACCGAGGCGGAACTGATCCTTCGACAAGCTCAGGATGACGGAAGGATAAAGACCAGATTTCATTGCAAAATGATATAAGTCGGCACCGACTGCACCAGAAAATGAACGTGATCCTCATCGGTGCCGATTTCCAGAAACTTGATCTGGTATCGCCGCTCGATGGCCAAACACACTTCTTTGACCACCTCGTCTACCTGCGCATCGATCACCGCTCGCCGGTACTTCGCCGGAAAGACCAAGTGATAGAGCAGGACCGTGACGTTATGGCTTTTATGGAGATAGACACTCACCCAGCTAACTTACTGCACCCCGCAAGCCGCGGGGAATTAGACCCAAAAAGATTCAATCAAGGCATGAAGCCCTGGGCCTTGAGCCAGTCGTAGGCTTTGTCGAGCCAGCCGGGCGGGGCGTTCTTTTGATTCGGTCCAAAACCGAAGCCGTGGCCGCCGCGGGGATATTCCTGCAGCGCGGAAGGCACGCCGGCTTTTTGCAGGGCCGCGTACATGAGCCGGCTGTTTTCAATCGGAACCGCGCCATCATCTGCGGCGTGGACCAGGAGCGTGGGCGGCGTTTGCGTCGTGACCTGGCTTTCGTTGGATAGATTTTCGACCAGGGCGGGATCGGGATTGGGGCCGAGAAGGTTATGCTTGCTGCCTTGGTGGGTGATGCCGTCCTTCATGCTGATGACAGGATAGACGAGCACGGCGAAATCGGGGCGGCAGCTTTGCTTATCGACCGGATCGGCGGCCTGGGCATTCCCGGCATCGAAATGGGTGTCGAGAGTGGAGGCAAGATGGCCGCCGGCGGAGAAGCCCATGACGCCGACGTTGGCCGGGTTGATTTTCCACTCGGCGGCGTGAGCGCGGACAAGACGGATCGCGCGCTGGGCGTCAAGCAGCGGAACGGGATGACGATAGCCGTTCACGGGCAGGCGATATTTGAGAACGAACGCCGCCACGCCCCGTTCCCGGAACCATTTGGCCTCGTTGACGCCTTCCGTCTCCATCGAGAGCTTGGCGTAGCCGCCGCCGGGACAGATGACAATGGCCGGAGTGGGCGTGAGCGGCGAATCGGGCGGCAAAAAGACGGTCAGGGTCGGGATGTCGTTCGGACTGGTTCCGTGACTCTGCGGGGCGGGTCCGTCCCACAACGGCGCGACGGTTTGCGCGAAGGCGGGGGTGCTAAAGAGCATCAACGAAAGAAAGGCCTCGTGGCAGGAGTGCATAACGATAACGAATCGCGGACGGTTGCCCGCCGGTTTTATTTGGGGGAAAACGTCTTCAAGCTCGCATCAAAAGTGGGCGCGTAGGCGGCCCCATCGCCCGCAAGGCTTGTCGCCGTCACGACGAATTTGGTGTCAGCCGCTCCGTCGAAAAAGTAAAAGACCTGCTGCAAGTCAGCGCCGCCAACCGTGTCCGTCACGACCATGCGCACCCCTGCGGCTCCCGCCGTGGTCGTAAACGGCTTTTCGTCGATGATCCGAAGTTTCTGAAGCATGGAAGTTGCTTTGAGATTGGTCTTATTCAAATCCACATATTTTGCCAGCGTGCCGGGCACGTTTTCCATCACGACATTGATGTTGGCGGAAAACTGGTTCTTCGGCGCGTCGAAACTGATCTTGTATTTGGAAATGGAGGTGTCCTTCACAGTCCAGCCTTTGGGCGATTGATAAGAAAAGACGCCGGGCTGGCTGACTGTCTCCCCGAGGTCCTGCGCGCGACTTGGCAAAACGGTAAATGCAAGACCGAGAAGCGCCGTCAGGTTGACGTGAAAAAAGCGTTCCAATTTCATGCCGCCACCTTAGGCATGTCTGAACAATACCGCAACACCGCTGCGCAAAGCGGGTTTCCAGTGTGGTGTCAGACAAATTCGGTTGCTATATCTTCAGCCCGCGCGAGGCGAGATGTTGCAGCGCGATGGCGATGAGTTCCTCCACCGAGGCATTTCCCGAATCAAGGCAGAGGGCGTCGGGCGCGCGGGTGAGCGGCGAGTTCTCGCGCTGCTGGTCGAGGACGTCGCGCGTCAGGATGACGTCGGTTTCGCCCTGCCGGCTGCGGCGCTGGGCGCGAACCTCGGCGTTGGCGTCGAGGTAAAATTTGTAGGGCGTTCGCGGAAAAACGACGGTGCCGATGTCGCGGCCTTCCATGACGAGCGGGGCTTGCGCGGCCAGGCGCTGCTGCTCGGCGACGAGGAGTTTGCGGACGGCCGCGACCTGCGCGACGAGGGAGACGCCTTCGTTGACCAGGCTTTCGCGGACGTGCGGAAGGGGGTCGAGGCCTGCGATGCGGAACACGAGTTCGCCTTCGCGCAGGCGCGTTTCGACTCCGGCGGCCTGAACTTCCCGCGCGACGGCTTCGGCGTCCCGGAGTGGAATGTTCTTTTGCTGGAGATACCACGTGACGCCCCGGTACATCGCGCCCGTGTTGACGTAAACGTAACCGAGGCGCCCGGCGAGCTGGCGCGAAAAGGTGCTTTTGCCGGAAGCGGCGGTGCCGTCAATGGCGATAACGGGATGGGGAAAGTCGGACATGATGCGTGGCAGGTCCCGCTGGACGGAAGGTCCAGCGGACGGCAGTAAAGAAAAGCGCGCCGCGCCGCGGTTGTGAATTAAAAAGTGGAGATTTTCGAGACGCCCCACTCCCGGAACGACGGGAAACGAAAAGCCCCGACCGGAGTCGGGGCTTTTGCGTCAGCGACGGTCATGGACCGCCGCTGCATCATTTCATTTCCTGCCGATGGGTTCCTCGAGAACAGGCTGGGCCGTCTTGCGCACATCGCCTTGAAGTTCGGTCATGCGCAGGAACGAGAGCAGCGCGCTGCGCGTTTCCACGCCGTCGGCGGAGGTGGCGTCGATCGGGATGTGGAACTGGCCATCCGGGAAGACGAAGTGGTAGGAGAAGGTGCCGTCCTTGCTCAGGGTGATTTCCTGGCCGTCGATGCGGACCTTGGCGTCGGGCTCCGTGCCGCCGTAGATGATGAGTTCCGCGTTGACGTGCATGTGGAAGCCGCGCTCCTTGCCGAAGGAGGCGCCAAACGGGCTGCTGATGCTGGTCACCCACGCCCCGGCGCTGGAGACCCATTGGCCGGAGGAGAGCATCGTCTCGAAACGCTTTTTCAGAATTTCGGTGATCTCGAAGGAGCCGACCATGCGGCGGCGGACCTCCTCGTCGCCGAGATACTCGAGCAGGTCCTCGCTTTCCTTCGCGGTGAGATCGCGCGGGACGCGGGCCTGGAAAGGCAGTTCATAATCGCTGCGCTGCAAGCGGGCGAGCGTTTCCGCCAGTTCCTCGCCGGGTTGCGCCTGCGACGCGATCATGTCGAAGAGTTCGCGGAACGAAACATGGAACGGTATCGTGACAAACCGGGCATCGGTGTGGGGGGAAAGCGTGTCGCGGGGAGTGCGCACTTCCGCGGATCGAGCCAGCACTTCGAAGCTGCCGTCGCCGCGATAATAGCCGAGCTGGGCGACAAAGGTGGTTTCAGGCCGGTTGACCTGGAGGTACCAATTCTTGTGGCAGTCCCAGATATGGATCTGCTGCACGCGGCCCTCGCCGGGCACATAGACTTCCAGAAAGACCTTGCCGTCGTTGGCGGCGCGGGCCGCTTCCTGATATTGGACCTGATTCAAGTCCCAGTAGGCAAAGAGAATGTGCGGGTCGCGGGCGACGAGGAATAATTTTTTCGTCCCGTACGATTCGGGCAGGTACCCGATAAATTCGTAAGCGGGAAGCTCCTGAGGCTTGACCTCAGGCAAAGGTGTATGGGTGGCTGCCGATACGACTGGAGCAGGTGTGGACGGAGAAGACTCCGCATTGATGGCCGGGTTGACACGCGGGGGCTGTTTGCGAGTCACGGGTTGTTCGTTATTGGGCATAAATTATTCCTTATGGTAAGCAGCGGGATTTTAGCACTTCTTGAGCCAATCTTTTATTGAAGATGGAGTCAAGCTCTCCTTAGTCCGACGGCGTCACCTTAGCAAAACGGCTTCCCGAACTATTGCCCCGATTTGTCCAGCCACAAATCGGGGCAATAAGTCTATTTCACGAGCTAATCGTCTGGCAAGAAAAAAATTCGTGCCATTTGTGTCATTTGGATGACGCATCGGAGAGCTTGCTTCTTTCAACAAAGCGATCAGGCGATTACCCGTACCGAGTAACCGCCTGATCTAGGAGGAGAATGAATGAAACTTACATAAGTTAAGACCCCCACCCTGTCGCTAATGTTCAAAAGATTAGCATTTATTTTTCAATTCTAGTTGAGCCAGCCAGCAACCGGATCAATCCGGTGAAATCGTCATCACCGAACCCCGCATTCATCCCATTGTCATAAAAGGACTTAAGCGCCTTGGCCGCAGGCAAATCGAGATCCCCGGCAGTCTCCAGCGCCAGCCGCAAATCCTTGTTCATATGCTTCAGCGAGAACTGCGGCGCATAATCTCCGGCCCTCCATTTCGGCTCTTTCAGGTCGGAAAGACCCGAGCGCCCGACATTCAGGTGCAAGGCCTCAAAAAACTTCCCGTCGGGAATTCCCTCCGCGCGGGCCAGGGTCAGGCTTTCGCTGAGCGCCTCCGACATGAGCGCGAGATTAAGGTTCATCGCCAGCTTCAGCGAGGAAGCCGTGCCCACCGCGCCGATGTGCAACATTTGGGCGCTCAGCCGCGTCAACACGGGACGTGCCTTCTCCGCCACTCCCACCGTGCCGCCGAGATAAAAAACCGTCTGGCGCGCTTCCGCCGCCGGTTTGCTGCCGGTGAACGGCGCTTCGAGAAACTCCGCGCCCGTGGCTTCCACCCGCCCGGCGAAGAGCTTTGTCCAATAGGCCGAAATCGTGCTCGACTGCGCGACGAGCTGCCCCGGCTTCAGGTGAGGCACGATTACGTCCAGCACGCTTTCCACCGCGGGCGGATCGGCCACCACGATAATGATCATCTCGGCATCCGTGACCGCCTTCGCCAGGTCGCCCTCGTAAAATGGATAATCCTTGGGCGTCCGGTTCCACCCGCGAACCGTCAGACCGTCGGCGTGCAGATTTTGCGCCCATGCGCTGCCAATGATTCCCAATCCGGCGATGGTGATGCGTTGCATGGGATAACTTGCCGCACGTTGCGAGCTTGGCAAGTTAGCCGTTGACTTCCGGGCGACCGTTTCCTTACTCCGACAATACGTAGTTGCTGCGGTTTCCCAATCCTGAAGGGATTGGAATCATTCAGCCCAGGGTTGCGAGGAACGAGCTACCCTGGGTTCGGGTAAGATGCCCTCTACCCTGAAAGGGTTGGAGCCGATCCGCCTCGAACCCGGATCGTCCTCGCTGCAACCCTTTCAGGGTTGTGCCTCTCTGAGACGGATACCCAGGGCAGGCCCCGCTTCGCGGGACCAACCCTAGGCTGAGTGATTACAACCCCGTTGGGTTTGCAAGAGTCCAATTTCACCTTAAATCAGCGGGCAAAAGCAGCAGGTAACTCTGCGCCACCAGCAGCGACGTCAGGAAAAAGAAGGCGATCTCTTCCCAGGGCAAAACGCCGCCCAGCTTCACGCCCGTGATTTGCTTTTCGTCGAAGAACCATGTGCCCGCGCGCACTGCGGCCAGATCGGCCAGCGTGTAATAGACGCCGAACGCCGCAGTCACCAAAGCGAGCAACCCGGCGTGTCCCAGAAAGAGCGGCGGCGCGAGGATCCACTGCGCATAAATCACCGGCAAAAACCAGGCGAGATGAATGGCGTAATTCACGCGCGGCCCGGCCTTTCGCCTGATCCCGCGCAGGTTCAAGGCGACGAAGAGCCACGGAATCACCGATGCCGCGAGACAAATCGGCGTGCCCATTCCGATCCCCGTTTCCCGGCCCGTTTGCCAATCCGGGAAGAAGAGAAAAAGCGCGCGCACGGCCAGCATGACGTTCACGCTTTGGAGCAGGAAAAACGCGTATTCCTCCACCGGCAGATATCCGATCCGCAGGCTGTATTTTTCGCGCGGGAAACCCCAAATGCCCCACTTTGCCGCCAGATTGTCCCACGGCGCGGTAAAGATCATCACGGCGAGAAGCACCAGTCCGGACGCCTGGCCTTCCTCGGCTGTCCACGGCTCCGGCCCGTTGAGCGCCGCCAGCAAAATCAGCGGCGGCAGATTAAAAATGAGATGGAAGCGGAGGTAGGTCAAAGCGCTTCAATTGATCGTCTCAAAATCTTCCACCCGCAGGTGCACCGGCGGCGCTTTGACCGCGCCGATCCCGGCGATTTCCCGCACCGCGGCCTGGAGTTGCGACTCGGGCGCGTCGTGGAGCATCAGGACGAGCGCGGTCGTTTCGCCCACGCGGGCCTCCGGCTGGATCACCGAGGAAATGCCGATCTGGCGTGAGGCCAGCACCCGCGCGACCTCGGCCAGGACGCCGGGCCGGTCCACCACGAGCAGGCGCAAATAGTAGCGGGAAATGATTTCATCCATCGTCTTGAGCCGGGAATGAAGCGCTTCGTGCCCCACGTTGCGGGCCTTTTGCTCCTGCGGAAAATGGGCCGCGATTTGCGCGAGATCGCTGATCACCGCGCTGGCCGTCGGATCGCCTCCCGCGCCGCGTCCATAGTAAAGCGTGTCGCCCACCACGTCGCCGCGGACCAGGACCGCGTTGAAGACGCCGCTGACGGAGGCGAGGACGTGCGCCTGCGGGATCAGGGTCGGATGCACACGCACCTCGACCGCTCCATCGGGATCGGTCTTGATGATCGCGAGCAGCTTGAGGCCATACCCGAGCTTGCGCGCATAGACGATGTCCTGCTTCTCCACCGCCCGCAAACCCTCGGTGTAGAGCTTCCCCGGAGGCACCCAGAAACCGTAGGCGAGCGCGGCCAGCACCGCCGCCTTGTGGGCCGTGTCGTGGCCGTCCACGTCGAGGCTGTCGTCGGCCTCGGCGAAGCCCAGGCGCTTGGCTTCCGCGAGAGCGTCCTTGAACTCGAGGCCCTCGTCGTTCATCCGGGTCAGGATATAATTGCAGGTGCCGTTGATGATGCCGTGGATCGAGACGATGCGATTGGCGACCAGGCCCTCCCTCAGGGCGCGGATGATCGGGATGCCGCCCGCGACGCTCGCCTCGAAAAGAAGATGGCGCTGGTGCTTCTGCGCCGTGGCAAAAAGCTCCGCGCCCCGCTCGGCGAGAAGCGCCTTGTTGGCGGTGACGACGTGCTTGCCGCTTTGCAGCGCCTGTTGGATCAAATCGAAGGCGATCGTCGTGCCGCCGATCAGTTCGACGACGACATCGAGGCCGGGATTGGCGGTCATCTCGCGCCAGTCGGTGGTGACGAGACTGTCCGGCACGCCCAGTTCGCGCAGCCACTCGACCCGGCGATCGGCCACCTGGCCTACGCGGATTTCCGTCCCGATCCGCTGCCGGAGCAGGTCCTTTTGCGAGGCCAGGCGCCGCCAGACGCTGGCTCCCACGGTGCCGAGGCCGGCCAGGCCGACGCGAAGAATAGGGGCTGTTGTGCTCACAGGAATGCAAACCGTAGCAGAAGTTTTTCGACGCGGCTAGGCTGAGGTTTCGCTCTGATGTTTCGCACAGAGGACTGAAGAGGATTGAAGAGTGGGAATGGGCGAGGAAATGGCGGTTTCGATCTGATGCGGGACTTCGTGAAAATGCGCCTTTTACATGCGGTCCGCACCAGCTCCCCTTTCTGCTCTGCCTCCCCCTCCGTAGTCCTCTGTGCGAAACCATCCGAAAATTAATGGAAGAAAGCCTTCTCAAAATGGGCCGCACGGAATAGTTATTCCTGATGCACCCACCCGCCGAAGGCTTTCTCGCCCCCTATCTCAGCTACTACATTCCCTGGCTCTATTGGAGTTCCGTCTGGTGGACCGTGCTGGGCTTCGTCGCCGGGTTCACCTTCAGCGGCCGCTTCATCCTGCAATGGATCCATTCGGAAAAAGCCAAAAAAGTCGTCGTTCCGGCGCTCTTCTGGCATCTCAGCTTTTGGGGCAGCGTCATGAACGTCATCTACTGCATTCACGTCGACCGGGCGCCGCTGATCTTCGCCAATTGCTTTTTGCCCTTCCTTTACGGTCGGAATCTTTACCTGCTCTACAAGCACAAACCGATTGTCAGCCCGGGAGACAGCGGCGGCGGGTGATCTGGCTTCGACGCCGAGTCATTTTCCTGCCTCCGACGACTTCCGTTTGAAGCACCACGCCACGGCATAAGTCGTCAGCGTCCCGAACATCACGCGCCAAGGGAATTCGATTTGCACCAGCCAGGCTGGCGGCTGGACGTAGCCTTTGCTGAATTCGAGCAGGCCGTGTTGGGATAGAAAGATGACAGTGCCGCTGATGTTGTAGCTTTCCCCGCGCACCGCGTTGAATAAATCCCACGGCAAGCCGCTCCAGATCGCCACGGCGATAAACCCGGCCAGCATCGCGAGGAGATTTCCCCGCTCCGTGCCGCGGTTTTTGGTCGTCAGGCCGAGGAGGAAGATGCCGAGGAGCGAGCCGTAGGTGTAGCCGAAGATGCCGAGCACGATGGGGATGATCCGCGCGTGGGGCGAATAGACCACGACCGCCGCCGTGACCGTGCCGACCGCCGCGAGCAGCACCGCGAAGACGACCGTGCTCCAGCGCACCGCGCGGACGATGTGATGCTGGTCGGCTCCCCTCCCCCAATAAGGCACCCAGAAATCCTCGGTGAAGCTCGTCGCCAGGGCGTTGAGCGCCGTGCTGAGCGAGCCCATCGCCGTGGCCAGCACGCCCGCGATGAGCAGCCCGCGCGCGCCGGAGGGAAGCTGGTGCAGGATGTAGTAGGAGAAAATCTCCGGGTTCTTCGTCGGCAGATTCGGGTCGGGATGGAGCTGGTAAAAAACGTAGATCAGGATGCCGATGAAGAGAAAGCCCATCGCGACCGGAATATCGACCAGCCCCGAGAGCACCAGCGCCAGGCGGCTTTTGTGATAGGTCCTTCGCCGTCAGCATCCGCTGCACCATGTCCTGGTCGGTGCCGTGCGTCGCCATCGTGGTGAAAACGGAGCCGAGGAGCGCGGCCCAGATCGTGTATTCATTGCCAAGAATGCCGCTGATCGCGCCCAAAGTCGGATGGCCGTTCATCACGTTCAGCAGTCCCGAATGCGTCGTCGGGGCGAGACCGGAACCGCTGTCAAAAATCTTGAGATCGCCCGGTTGATTCAAAACGCTGTGCGCGCCGGCCCAGCCCCCGACGCCGATCCAGAGCGAGACGAGCGCGTAAATCACCGCGCCGCCCATCACCGTCGCCTGGATGACATCGGTCCAGACCACCGCGCGAATGCCTCCCGCCGCCGTGTAGAGCGTGGTCAGCGCGGTCACCAGCACGACCGCCCCGCCGTAAATCCAGACCGCCTGTTCGTTCGTCGCCGCCGCGCCATGGAGCATCTCGTACCCGACCACGACGATGACCGCCGCGACGTAGAGCCGCGTGCCGCTGGCCAGCAGGCGCGTGACCAGGAAGACGGCGCTGGCGGCGTTGCGGGTCGCGACCCCAAACCGGATCTGGAGAAATTCGTAGATCGAAACGACGTTATTGTCGTAAAAGGGCCGGATGAAAAGATAGGCCACGATGATCCGCGCGATTACGGTGCCGATGGCCAGTTGCGCGTAGAGGAAGTTCCGCCCGTGATAGCCCTCGGCCGGCGTGCCGAGAAAGGTCGCCGCGCTCAACTCCGCCGCGACGATCGAGGCCAGCACCGCCCACCAGGGCATCTGCCGGCTGCCCACGCTGAACTCGCGCATGTTGTCGCCGCGATGCCGCGCCGAGGCCAGCCCCACGCCGATGACGAGGGCAAAATAGGCCAGAATGGCGAGTGCGTCCCAGAAATAACCCATCGCCAAGGTTAATAAACGGTAATGCGCCGCGCGCAAAAGGAATTCCAGTTTTTTTCGCGCCGTCTAGTATAGTCCCTCAATGGCGATCAGCGTGCGCAACCCCTACGAGGACCCGGAATCCTCGACAGCCAAATGGGTGCTCATCTTTCTCCTGCTCTCGCTTCTCGCTCATGCCGTCATCATCGCGGCGATCATCCTCATCACGGTTTTCATGCCGGTCCCGAAACTCATTCTGCCCGAGCCTGCCAGCCCGACCATGATTCTCTCGCTCCCGCCGTCCGAACCAGCGCCCGCGATGCCGAAAAAACCGCTCTTCATCCCGACGACGCCCGACGCGAATGCCCCGCATAAAGTGCAACCCATCGAGTCCGCGAACGATACCGAGCTGAAGAGTAAAAGCAAAACCGCGCGCGCGCCCGAATCCATCATGCCGGACGTCAGCGGCAGGGAACACGCGCCCAATCTCAACAATTCGCCCAACATCCCGGCTCCGCAAAAGCCGGAGGTCTCCTCGACTCCTCCCACGCCCAAACAGGCCAGGCCGCAAAAACCGGCCCCACCGCAACCCAATCCTCAATTGGCGAAGCAAAGCCGGCCGCCCCAGCCCGCGCCGAAGCCGCTCCCGCCAACTCCCCCCAAAAAGGCGGCGCCGCAAGTCGACGCCAACGGCCTGCCCGTCCTGCCGCCGCTTAACGCGCCAACCATGGCTCAGCCTAACGAGGCGGCCCAGCCGCTCGCGCCGGCCGCTCAGGAACGGCAGGAGGCAGCCAGCGTCCACGGCGCGCTGGCCCGGCAGGGCGACAACTCGCCCGCCGCCATGGCGACCGAATTAGGCAAGTATAAACAATACGTCTACAGCGTCGTCGGGTCCTATTGGTACCCGGACATCGACAAACATTTTGGAACCATAGGCGTCGGGATGGTCCGCATCAAATTCACCATTCATTCCGACGGCACGCTCTCCGATGTCATCGTGCTGGAGGGAGACAACCTTGAGATACTCAAGACCATCAGCAAGAACGCGCTTGTCTCGCCCGCGCCCTTCAAGCCGTTCAGTGAAGCGATGATCAAGCAGGTCGGCGACAGCTACACGGACGATTTCACGTTCAGTATTTACGGACAGTGAAAGTTCTCTCGTACCCAAGTGCAGCTTGGGAACGAGGCATACACCCAATAAGTGCGACTGTCATAGACCGCCGCTACATTAATAAAGCGCCGCACGGCGCGCGACGGTTGTGCTCGAATATCCAGTTCTGCTGATGTAAAGTCAGTTATGAATCGCTCTTCTCTTCGCGTTGTCCTGGGAATCTTGGCGGTCTTGGTCCTCGTCGCGGGGGCCGGCGGCGCTTTTATCTGGTGGAAGATTTCCGGGCTGAAAGAAGCGCTCGTGAGCGATATCGAGAAAGCCCTGGGGGCCCGGGTGCTGGTGGCCTCGATGGACCTCGACATCTGGAATGGGGAGCTTCACGCCGCCGGGATTTCCCTCGTCAATCAACGGGCTTCCTCGCCTTGGGAGAAAGGCGACATCAGCCAGGCCACCGTGCGATTTCATCTAAGCGATGTCTTTGCCTCGAACCTCCCGCTGAGCGTGGAGGTTTCCTCATGGGACGTGGTCCTGCATTCCCTCGCCGGGACAGCGGAGACGCCCTCCGCCGCCGCGCTTCCGGAATCGGCCCCGGCGCCCGCGCGGAGCCGCGTCCATGTGACTCAAATTTCGGCGAGGGAAGGCTCGGTGGAGATCGATTTTACCGGCGACAGGAAGGTCGTGGTCCGCGGCGTGAGCTTTGACGCGGCCAACAACGGCGCGGGCGTGTGGACGACCCAGCTCCAAGCGGCCTCCATCGCGGAGGGATCGCTGCAAGCAGGCGCGAGTTCCGTCCAGATTCGCGGGGAACAGGACAAGATAACCTTTTCCAGCCTGCGGATGCAATGCGACCAGGGAGTCATCACCGGTGACGGGGAAGTGGCGCTCAACGGCGCGCACGACGCGCGGGTTGACCTCAAGGCGGTCGATGTGCCGGTCACGATGCTCGTCGCCGTGCAATGGCAGATGAAACTTTCCGGCATGGCTGGCGGCGATCTCCATTATAAGGGCAACGACCAGGGCGGCGACGCCAGGGGCCATCTTGCCGTGGACCACGGAAAGTTCAACGTCCTGCCCTGGCTGGGCAAAGTCACCTCCCTGGTCGGTCTCCAGGACATTTCCGATGTGGAGGTCGATAAGGCGACGAGCGATTATGAATGGAAGGACCGCACGCTCCATTTGACCAACCTGGATGTCCGCAAGAACGACGTCACCCGGATCGCCGGAGAGGCCGATGTCGACGCGCAAGGCCAGGTCGACGGCAAGATCAAGCTGGGCTTGCCTTCCGTGGTCACGGCCAAATGGCCGCAGTTGCAGGATAAAGTCTTCCCCGTTCAGCTTGAAGATTACAACTGGGCGGACGTGCATGTGACGGGAACGCCGGACCATCTCCAGGAAGACCTCACGCCCCGCCTTCTCGCCGCCGGCCTGGGACAGGGGGCGGACCTCTTGAATCAAGCCGCGCAAAAGGCGACGGACATGTTCAACAGCTTCATGGGCAAATGAGGGACCCCGGTATTCTCATTTCTGTAACACCATCTTGAGCGCCTCGATCAGCTTTTCCTGGGTGAACGGCTTGTCAAGCAGCGCGCGGACTCCGAGCCTCTTCAGCTCGGCCGCCTCATTCGGATCCAGGCGGCCGCTGGCGCCGATAATGCCCATATCCGGCGACAGGTGCCAGGCAATTGCTTGGCCATCTTCGGGGTGCCCAAATGACCAAGCGCGATTCCCGCAACTTGTTCTGCAATCGACTGTTTAACTTGTAGAAGAACAGAATGTTTCTTAGACTGGAATGAGAGTGCCCGCAGAAAACCCCAACATCGAAGACACCGGCGAAAGCCCGCGCGTCATCTCTCCTTTCGCACGGACGACCTCCACGGTGCAGGCGACTCGCGGGAAAGGCTCAAGCTCATGGGCCTTGTGGCTGGTCTCCGGCCTGCTGATTGTAGCGATGATCGGGATGGTGGGCTACTTTACATACAAGTATCTCAGCGATCCTTACCGGACGCTGGAACCTTTTCCGATGGACAAGTATCTCACCGACTACCGCTCGATGACCGGCGCCAAGTTCAAAGCCGACCTGAAAGTATCCGCCGATTTGGGATGGAAGGCGGAAACGGGCCGGCTCATGGTCTTCACCGTCCAAAACGGCAACCGGCCTCTCGTGGTGCTCATTCCCCCGAAGTTAGGCAGCATTTATTTTACCAAGGGACAAAACTACCAGGCCTCGCTGCACGTGGAAGATGGAGGACTCGTTTATGCTGACACATGTGAAAAAGAGTAACGTTTGTTTTCAAAATCGCACAACGCCGCGCGGCTTCATCCTGAAAGCGCGTTGCAGTCTCCTGGCCCTCGCACTTTCCCTGACGTGGCAACCGGGCTGGGTCCAGGCTGCGCCTCCCGCCGCCCCCGCTTCCGCCCCCGCGCCCACCGCGCCTGCGCCTGCGCCAGCCGCATCGAACAACGCGACGGAAATCGACAGCAGCACCTCCACCGCGCTCGACTATCTCTTCAACCACAAGGCGGGCCAAGGGACGACGATGAAAGCCGGGAACGAGGTCGCCAGCGCGATCGCGGACAAGATTAAGGCTGTCGACGTCCTCAAAACGCCGGGGCTGGATGACCCGGCGGTTCGCGCCCGTTTTGAAACCTACCTGAGCCTGAAGGAGGTCTCGCAGGACCGGATCAACGAATATTTCGGAAAAATGAAACAACTATCCGCCACGTTGAAGGCGGGCGATACGTTCGCCGCATGGAAGCTTCTCTATTCCCTGGGCGACTATCAGGACCTCGATGCGGGAATCAGCCGGGAATTGGCCGCTCGAGTCGAGGCGTTCTGGAACACCGATAAAACCAAGAACACCCTCGAAATCGCCAACAATCGGTACCGCACCGACGCCGAGACCGCCACTCATAACGCCGATATGGATGCCCTGCAGCTCAAGCACGAGGACATAATGGACAGCCTAAAAAAACAGAAGGGCGCGTCTAGCGCCAGCACCGACGCCAGTGCCGCGAATACAACGAATTCGCCGCTTCTGAACCCGAACGCCGATCCGGTCGCGGCCGAGGCCGCGCTGATGCCGACGATGGGAAGCAGCCTTCAGGGCAAGATGGAGATGGGGGCTCAATACCTCAACCTCCTGGAAGCCCGGGCCAAAATCAAACTCAACGAGATCCGGGCAAACAAGATGAGCGACCAGGACAGGATGGACTTCTCCGACTATATCCGAACGCTCTACCGGACCCATCGTTATTATCATGTCATCATCGCCGCCGATTTTTACCGGGCGCTTTTCAATGAGGGCGATTACCCATCCGATCTCGGCAACCAGGCCGTGGCCGCCGCGGGAAGCAATGCCCGCACCGCGGCCGATTCGGCCCACCTGGCAATCAAGTCCCTCGGAATCAATGCCAGCGGGCCGGTCGGCGCGATCAACCAACTCGGAGGCTCCATGGGCGGCTCCTCATCGCAACCGGCACAGCCCCTGAGCATGGCGGATGAAGTGACTTCCGCCCTGGAAATCAATGCACAGGTGAGCAACGCCGTCGAGGTCTTCCGATACAAGGCCGGCAAGGGCGAAATCGCCTCGGCTTCCGAGCAATTGCAGGAAGCTTTCCTCGGCAATGAATTCCACCCGGCGTTGCAAGGTCTGCCGCGGGACGAAAAGGAAAAGGTCGGGGAGTTTCTGACGAAACTCGACATCCTCAAAAATCAACTGGAAGTTCGCGCCTTCGAGCAGGTCGAGGCGCAAATCGCAGAGATCAAAAAGGTCGCCGCCGACTTCGACTCCACCAAGCCGCTGGCCCTGGTCAACGGCATCAAATTGGAAAGCCGCCTGGAATTGGGCAAGGCCCGGCTGCAGGCCCAGGGAGGCGACCTGACGGATGCCATGACGACATTCCAAACCGCGGCGGAGTTATGGCCCGGCAATCCCGATCTGAATACTTCCGCCAATGTCTTCTTCAAATCCGAAGACGCCGGGAATCAAGCCACAACCGATTTTGACCGGCTGGTCCAGGAGCAAAACTACCGGGAGATGTTCAACCGGCAGCTTGAGTTTGCCCTCGCGGTCAAAGGCGATGCCACCCGACAGCAGCAACTCAAGGATGCGCTGATGAAAGTCGAAAAAGCCAAGATCGCCGAGGAAAAAGCCAATATGATGGCGATGAACGGCGATGTGAACGGGGCGTGGGAAACCATCGAGCTTGCGGCGAAAGACTGGCCGGATGACATGAAGCTCAACAAGCTGCTGGCCCAACTTTCCGAGCGCAGCGCCGATTTTGTCAGCGCCCTCAACAAGGCCCGTGACGCCGAAGCCAAAAAGCAGCTCGGTTACAGCCTCACCTGGTACGTCAACGCCCAAGGCTTCTATCCCCCGAGCCAGATCGCCAACGATGGCATCGACCGCGTCAGCAAGCTGATTCTTACGCCGCAGTCCTCCGCGCCTGCGGGCGAAACCAACTAGGGCCTGTTTCATTCGCTCTTCGTCGGGATTGACCCAACGGTTTCGGAATCCTATAGTTGAAAGATGACAGCAAGCCAAGTCATCCATGAACTGGAAATTCTGCCGCCCGATGAGCAGGCTGAGGTGATTCGTTTCGCGTATCGTCTGGATGCGGCGCGGCAACTGACCGGCCCGGAGCTTTCCTCTTTGGCTGATAAGATGGTTCACGCATCCGATCCTGCTGAAGCGGTGCTGGCGCGTGACGCTATTGTTCGCGGTTTCTACGGCTCCGACAGCCACACCTGATGCCTCGGATTCGCCGCGCCAATCTTCCTCCCTCGCTGCTTCAACATCTGCTTGACCGTATCCGGTTTCGCGGCATTCCAGCCGATCAGTTGGGATTGTTGGCCGCTTGGCTGGATACTCGACCCTTAGTCCCGCAAGGCCGCTGGTTCAAACGGTTTCCCGGCATGACAGTTTGTGGTGAAGGCGATCTCGTGAAAACTTTCCTGACCGTGGATCAATCCCCCACAGGAGAAGAACTTGCCTGAAGAAAAAGGGCGGCATCTTTTCAACCTCAAAGCAAAAAATCTTTCCGCGCGACCTGCCGGAATTTTTTGGATAGCCTCCGGGCGATCATGGATGCGACTGCCAAAATGGATGCGGCTGTATTCGTCGAGAACATCTCGGTGATGGTCGGAACAGGCGACGATCACAAAGTCCTGCTGCTCAATATTTCCCTCGCCGTTCCGGAAGGATCGTTCCTCACCATCATCGGCGCGTCCGGATCCGGCAAGAGCGTCCTGATCCGCACCTTGGCCGGCATTCAGCCGGTGTCCGCGGGCCGCGTCCTGCTGGCGGGGCATCCGGTGGAGACGCTGCGGGAGCAACTGCCCCTGGCCGTCGGTTATCTGCCTAAATTCGGAGCGTTCCACGAGGACCTGACGGTGGCGGAAATTTTGGATTATGCCATGGCCTTGCGCCTGCCCGGCTCCGTGCCCAAGGCGACCCGCGAACAGTGGTGCGAGCACGTGATCGACCTGGCCCGCATCCGCCCCTTCCTCCATCAAAAATACCGGACGCTTTCGGGCGGGCAGATGCGGCGCATCGCCATGGCGGAGGAACTCGTCGGAGACCCCGCCTTTCTCCTGCTCGACGAGATGACCACGGGTCTCGATCCCTATTCGGAGCATGAGATGATGGTCTGGCTGAAGGAACTGGCCCATGGACTGAAGAAGACGGTCGTCCTGGTCACCCATATGGTGCGCAATCTGCGCCTGTGCGACTCGGTCATATTTCTGCACGAAGGCCGGCTTTGTTTTCATGGCCCGTACGAGGAGCTTCTGCGCACGCACGCAACGGGATCGGTCGAAGCCATTTTCGGAGCCTATCAACAAGCCTCGGCCATCGGGGACTTCGTCGGGTTCGATGCCGATCGCTCCGGGGAACTGCCCTTGCCGCCGGAGCCCTCCGCCCTGAATACGGCCCCGCCTCCCGGCAACCTGAGCCAGCTTTTGACCCTGATACGGCGCCAGTACATCCTGCTTTGCCGCGACCGGGCGCAACTTTGGCTGCACCTGTCGCTCCTGGTCACTTTTCCGATGCTGGTGGCGATCTTTGCCACGAGCGGCCTGCCCCACATCCAAGCGATGAAGGTGACGAGGCTTCCGACCGACATCATTCAGACGATGGTCAACGGGCTGACGGATTTGAAACAAACCTTCAGCACCGCCCTGCTGGTTTCCGGCCTCTCCATGTTCCAGGTCATTCTGCTCACGCTCATGGGGGCCAATAACGGCGCGCGCGAAATCGCCAAGGAAAGGGATGTCCTCGAGAAGGAATTGCGGGCGGGCCTTTCGCCCTGGGCTTATGTCACGACCAAAAGCCTGCTGGTCGTGTGCCTATGCGTGGCCCAGGCTTGTTGCATGACCTGGTTTGTCAAGATGGTCTGCAAGTTCCCCGGTTCCTTTGCCAGCCAGTTCGAGATTCTCTTTGCCACGACCCTGGCCATGAGCATGATTTGCCTCGCGATTTCCTCCGTGTCCAAATCGCCGGAGCGCGCATCGCTGCTGGCGAATTTCCTGGTGGGGCTGCAATTGCCGCTTTCCGGAGTGGTGCTGGCCCTGCCCCAGGTCGCGGGCTTCCTGTGCCGCCCCTTCATTGCCGCTTACTGGGGTTGGAGCGGTTACCTCAAAACCCTGTCGGCCTATCCCCTCTACGATATCGTCCGGCAATCGACCGACACCCACATCGCCGAGTTCAAACTCTGCCTTCTGGTCCTTTGCATTCATGTGGCGGCGGGCGGCATGATCGCCTGGATTTTTGTGACGCGGATGAAACGGGCGGCTCAAAGTTAGGATTACAAGCAACCATGCCTATGAGTTCCAAAATGGCCGGAGCGGTTCTCGTCGACAATGTGTCGGTGATGGTGGGCAAGGGCGACGATCACAAGGCGCTGCTGCGCAATATCTCCATCGCCGTTCCGGAGGGATCTTTCCTCTCCATCATCGGCGCGTCCGGTTGCGGCAAGAGCACCCTGATGCGCGCCTTGGTGGGGATTCAGCCGGTGTCCGCGGGCCGCGTCCTGCTGGCCGGCCATCCGGTGGAAACGCTGCGCCAGCAACTGCCCCTGGCCGTCGGCTATCTTCCTCAGTTCGGCGCGTTCCACGGCGAACTGACGGTCGCGGAAATCCTCGATTTCGCCGTCGCGCTGCGCCTGCCCTCCTCCGTGCCCAGGGCGACCCGCGAACAGTGGAGCGAACACGTCATCGACCTGGCCCGCATCCGCCCCTTCCTTCACCAGAAATACCGGACGCTTTCGGGCGGCCAGATGCGGCGCATCGCCCTGGCCGAGGAATTGATCGGCGATCCCCCCTTTCTCTTTCTCGACGAGCTGACGAGCGGTCTTGACGCTCATTCCGAGCATGAGTTGATGGTCTGGTTGAAGGATCTGGCCCACGGCTTGAACAAGACCGTCGTTTTGGTCTCCCATGCGGTCGACAATCTCGGCCTGTGCGATTCGATTGTTTTTCTGCACGAGGGCCAGCTTTGCTTTCAGGGCTCCTACGAGGAGCTTTTTCGGGCGCACGGGACCGATTCGATCGAAGCCATTTTCGGAGGCTATCAACTGGCCACGGCCACGGGTGACTTCGTCGGGTTCGACCAGGACCGCTCCGGAGAACTGCCCCCGGCGCCGGAACCTTCCGCCCTGAACACGGCTCCACCTCCCGGCAGCCTGCCTCAGCTTTTCATCCTGATCCGGCGTCAATTGATCCTGCTCGGCCGCGACCGGGCCCAACTCTGGCTGCACCTGGCGCTGCTGGTCATTTTCCCGGCGTTGGTGGCGATTTTTGCAACCAAGGGGCTGCCCGAGGTGGGGACTTTGGACCTGAGCATCCAGCCCAACATCGTCAAGACCCTTGCGGAAACTCTCTCCTATCTGAAGGATTCCTTTACCGCCGCCTCGCTGGTTTCCGGCCTGGCCATGTTCCAAGTCATTCTGCTCACGCTCATGGGGGCCAATAACGGCGCGCGCGAAATCGCCAAGGAACGGGACGTCCTCGAAAAGGAATTGCGCGCGGGGCTGTCGCCCTGGGCCTATGTCACGACCAAGGTGCTGCTGGTCGTCGGTCTCAGCGTGGCCCAGGCCTTTTGGATGACCTGGTTTGTCAAGGCGGTCTGCGGGTTCCCCGGTTCCTTTCCCAACCAGTTCGAAATCCTCTTTGCCGCAACCCTGGCCATGAGCGTCACCTGCCTCGCCATTTCCTCCGCCTCCAAGTCGCCGGAACGGGCCTCGCTGCTGGCCATTTACCTCGTGGGATTGCAACTGCCGCTTTCCGGGGCCGTCCTGGCCCTGCCGGAAATCGTAAGCACCATCTGCCGTCCGTTCATCGCCGCTTACTGGGGCTGGAGCGGCTACCTCAAAACCCTCTCGGCCTCTCCCCTCTACGATATCGTCCGGCAATCGACCAACACCTACATCGCCGATTTCAACCTGTGCATGGCGGTCCTTTCCCTGCACGCGATCGTCTGCGCCATCATCGCCTGGATTTTTGTCGCGCGAGGCTTCAACCGCCGATGAGCGTAGAGGAACCCCTCGTACGACGTGACGGGCGCCGGCCAGCCCAAGCTCATCTTCCAGAACGGGAAGCTGTTGGGCGCGGTGCAAGTCAATACCTCGTTCCAACCGGTCGCTTGGTATGGGATTGGATCCATGAATTCCGGCTGGACGTTGCCCGGCGATTACTAACCGGCGGCTAGTGTAGTGCGTCGTATTAATGCGCCTTCCGTTGGTACCCGTCGCACTCCGTGCGATGGACCGCCGTTGGGGACAGCGGCGGCCGCCCGGGAAGCCATGTTGCGATATTTGTGACGCACGACAAGTTGGGCCAACGTCGGTGTTTTTAGATACCAACCGAAGCGGATTATCCGCTTGAACCTGACTTCGTCACGGGTAGATTTACTCGTCTACGTGTCCAAATAACCTTTTCCCATCCGCATGCACAGGGATTGCCGTATTGCTGCTGGCCGCCTCATTGCTTGGTGTGCGGGCTGCAACAGGCCCCGGACAGGTTGTCCTCGATAACAGCGTCAAGCCGGTAGCGGCGGCGCTTGTAAGCGGACCGGTTGATCCACACAGGCCATTCATTTCGCGAACGAGCCTTAACGCGGCTGAGCTTGGGGCAATCATTCCATTTGAAGTGGCCTTGAAGATGAGAAACTTCACCGAATTGCAAGCGCGAGTGGCCAGGGGCGAGCGTGTTTCCCCGCAGGAAATGGTGGAGAAATACGAACCATCGCCGACCGACTACCAGGCGGTGGCCGACTGGCTGACCAGCAGGGGATTCATCATCACGCGCCGGGATGGGCACCATATGGTGATCTTTGCCCGAGGAACGGTCAGCCAGATGCAGTATGCGATGAAAGTGACCTTCGCCCGGGTGACGCTGGAGGGGAAGGAGTACACCTCGGCGGTGACGGCGCCGAGTGTGCCGGCGGCGATCTCTTCCCTGTTGGTGGGCATCAATGGCCTGCAACCGCATCTCAAAGCACACAAGCATCTGGTGAAGCCGGATGCCACGAGCGGGAATGCGTCCAATACCCCGAGCCAGATCGCACAGGCTTACCAGGCGAGCGGGCTTTACGGCACGAACATCACCGGCGCGGGGCAGACGATCGCGATTGTCATCGATACCTTTCCCTCGACGAGCGATCTGGTCTCGTTCTGGCAAACCAACGGGGTCCGCCAGTCAATCAACGACATCCAGTTCATCCAAGTGGTCGCCGGCACATTACCCTCGCCCTCCGGAGAGGAAACGCTCGACGTGGAATGGAGCAGTGCCATCGCGCCGGGCGCGAAAGTGCGGGTTTATGCCACGACGGATCTCGCCAACGCCGATCTCGATCAGGGTTACCAGCGGGTCTACGACGACGCCACGACCCATCCGGAACTGGGAATCCACCAGATGTCGCTGAGTTATGGCGAAGGAGAAACCTATACGACGAGCAGTCAGGTTCAGACCGACGACCAGTATTTTGCGGAGCTGGCCAACGCGGGGGTGACGGTCTTTGCCTCTTCCGGGGATGCGGGCTCCACTCCAGGAGCCACCGGCAATAAGAACGGCCCGCTCCAGGTGGAATCACCGGCGAGCGATCCGAATGTAACCGGTGTTGGGGGCACCTCGTTGGTTCTGGACTCCAACAACAATTTAACCAGCGAGGTCGTCTGGAACAACAACCTTGGCGCCGGCGGCGGCGGCGTCAGCATCTACTTTAACCGCCCCAGCTGGCAGACCGGGAACGGCGTAACGAGCGGAGCGATGCGGCAGGTGCCGGACATGTCGTGCGCCGCCGATCCGGATCACGGAGCGGCCGTCTTCCTCAATGGAACGGCGCAAGTGTTGGGAGGCACGAGCTGGGCCAGCCCGACCTGCGCCGGTTTTTGCGCGCTCATCAATCAGGCCCGTGCGAACACCGGCCTTTCGTCCGTTGGATTGCTGGGGCCTCATATCTATCCCCTGATCGGCACGACAAACTTTCGGGATATCACCAGCGGCAAAAACGCCACGCCTCGAAGCGGCGGATTATACAGCGCCACGACCGGCTATGACATGGCCAGCGGCATCGGCGTGCCGCTTGTGGAGCCCCTGGCCGAAACGCTTGCCGGAAGCCAGACCTTGGCGGGAGCGCTCCAGCAACCCGCGGTCCAGACCGTGGCTCCGGGACAGAACGCCACGTTTACGGTCGCCGCCAGCGGGAGTCCGGTTGCCTACCAATGGCAACGGATGCCCATCGGCGCCACCTCTTGGAGCAACCTCGGCAACGACGGCGTCTATGGCGGTTCAGGCACGGCCTCCCTGACGGTGACTGATGCAACCGCGGCGATGAGCGGAGACCAGTTTCAGTGCGTGGTCACCTATTCCGGGACAGGCGCCGTGACCAGCGTTCCCTCATCCGTTCTCATTGTGGAGGCCCCCTTGGTTATCACGACGCTGGCCGGACAGGTGGAAACCACCGGCGAAACAAATGGAACCGGAACCGGCGCGCAATTTAACTATCCCAGCGGTATTGCGGTTGACAGGCTGGGTAATCTTTGGGTCGCTGATTTCAGCAATAACGCGATTCGCGAGGTCACACCCGGCGGTGTGGTGACGACGCCCTATGGAAGCTTGACCCGAGTGGCGGGCAACACCAACTCGACCGGCAACAACGCGCTTTTTAACTCGCCCAATGCCATCGCCGCAGATGGTTCCAATAATCTATACGTGGCGGATACGGGCAATAACCTCATTCGCGAAATAAACACGTCGACAGGCCAGGTTAGCACGCTCGCCGGTTCAACGCAGTTCAACGGGCCGGAAGGCATCGCCGTGGATGGCTCGGGCAATGTTTATGTGGCGGACACCTATAATGACATAATTCGGAAAATAACGCCAAACGGAACGGTCAGCATCCTGGCCGGCCAGACCGGAACCGCCGGATACGCGAACGGAGCGGGCACGACCCAGGCGCTTTTCAACAGCCCGCTCGGCCTCACGGTCGATGGTTCGGGCAATGTTTATGTGGCGGACTTCAATAATGATGTCATCCGCATGATCACATCCGCCGGCGTGGTCAGCACCGTGGCGGGGCAGGGAGGCGTCGCCGGCTGCCTCGACGGCCTGAGCGGACAGGCCCTTTTTAACGCGCCCACCAGCGTGGCGATCGATAGCTCCGGCAATCTCTACGTCACCGACAGCCTGATCCCCCCCACCTCTTCAACGGCTGCGGGAAATAATCTTCTGCGGAAAATAACGCCCGCCGGCGTGGTGAGCACGATTGCCGGGCAGGCCGGAGTCACCGGCAGCGCCAATGGCACCGGCAGCGCAGCACAATTTTACAGCCTCCAGGCGGTCGCGCTCACCAGCTCGGGCACATTCTATATGGCCGACACCTATAATCAGACCATTCGCATGGGAACGCCTTCGCTGGATGTCTATACTTCCCTATTTTTCCAAAATGGCGCCTCGCTTGGGGTCTTGGCTGTCAATACGGCCTTTCTTCCCATCGCCTGGCAAGGGATCGGAACCATGAATAACGGATGGCAGGAGCGGGCCATCGCGAATATTAACGGCAATGGCATCCCCGACATCATCTTCCAAAATGGAACTCTCATCGGGGCCTTGATCCTCGACTCGGCAGGTAATCCCACTTCATGGGTGGGCATTGGCTCGATGAATACCGGGTGGGAACTTTGCGGGGCGGCCTATATTACAGGCGATGGAAACCTCGATCTCATTTTCCAAAACGGCACGCTGCTTGGCTTTCTCGAAGTGAACAGTTCGGGCGCGCCGGTGTCTTGGACGGGCATCGGGGCGATGGGATCAGGCTGGCAGCTTCGTGCGGTGGCCGACCTCACCGGCAACGGCCGTCCCGACCTTCTCTTCCAAAACGGCACGTTGATCGGAGCCCTCCAAGTGAACACCAGCGGCGCGCCGACGGCGTGGAACGGAATTGGGGCCATGAGCGCCGGATGGACCCTCTCCGATGCCGTCGATGTGACGGGTTCCGGCCAGCCCGATCTTATATTTCAGAACGGGACCTCGATCGGCGCGCTGGAAGTCAACACCTCGTTCCAACCGGTGGCCTGGCATGGGATTGGCACCATGGGTTCCGGTTGGACGCTGCCCGGCGACTATTAGCCGGCGGCTGACGTTGCAAGAACGTCCGGATGCACACATTGAGTCGGCGCTTGACTTAAATTTCGCCGACTCAAAAGTAAGCAGACATGTCAATTCGTGGTACCGGTATTCTGATTTGCGGGATGCATCGAAGCGGCACATCGGCATTGGGCGGCGCCTTTGACGCTTGCGGTGCGGTTCTGCGAGAGAATATGCCCGCCCACCGCAACAACCCGAAGGGCTTCTTCGAGAAAGTCGAGGTCGTGAACCTGCACGAGGAGTTTTTCGAGCAGCTTGGCTTGGACGGCTTCGGCTTAAGCGTAAAAGCGCTTCCCCCGGGCTGGGAGGCAAGTGAGGCCGCTGAGCGAACCCGAATTCAAATCGCCGAGCTTGTTGAAAGAGATTTCGGCAACGAGGCCCTGTGGGCCGTTAAGGACCCGCGATTGTGCCGGCTGGCGCCCCTCTGGATACAGGCATTGCCCGGGGTAGACCTACGCGTGGCGCTGGCAGTCCGCCATCCGATGGAAGTCGCTGAGTCCTTGCTGAACCTGAGACAGTCCGGTTACTCGTTGTCCCGGAGATTGTTCTTATGGCTGAGATTTGTCCTCGAAGCCGAGCGCAATACCCGCGGCATGAAACGCACCGTGGTGCGGTATGAGGATTTGATCGAGTCGCCAATGTCTGTCATGGAGCGAGTTGAAAAGGAGCTTGAATTGCGATGGCCCAATCCGCCGGAAGTCCGGGCCGAAAAATTGAAAAACTGGGTCGACATGAATTTGAACCGAAACACTTCCGCCCGGCATTTCGCGTCGAAAATGGCATTCGATGCCATGGCCAGCCTTTGTCTCGAGGTCTACGGACTTTTTCACCCGGAGTCGGTTCACCGCAACCTTGATCGCCTCAATGTAATCTGGGAGGAAGTGCCTGCACTGGAGGTATTTGACGGCACTGCTTCCTTATTATTCCAAAATGGCCCTTTGCTTGGGGTCTTGTCCTTGACGACGAATTTTCTTCCCAACATCTGGCAGAAGATCGGGGCCGTGAATCCCGGATGGCGCAAGCGGGCCATCGCGGACATTAACGGTGATGGCATCCCCGATATCATCTTCCAAAACGGAACGCTTATCGGGGCATTGATCATGAATGCGTCGGGCGCTCCCTCCTCCTGGGTGGGCATTGGCTCGATGAATACCGGGTGGGAACTTTGCGGGGCGGCCTATATTACAGGCGATGGAAACCTCGATCTCATTTTCCAAAACGGCACGCTGCTTGGCTTTCTCGAAGTGAACAGTTCGGGCGCGCCGGTGTCTTGGACGGGCATCGGGGCGATGGGATCAGGCTGGCAGCTTCGTGCGGTGGCCAACCTCACCGGCAACGGCCGTCCCGGCCTCATCTTCCAAAACGGCACATTAATCGGGGCCCTCCAAGTGAACACCAGCGGCGCGCCAACGGCCTGGACCGGGATTGGGGCCATGAGCGCCGGATGGACCCTCTCCGATGCCGTCGATGTGACGGGTTCCGGCCAGCCCGATCTCATCTTCCAGAACGGGACCTCGATCGGCGCGCTGGAAGTCAACACCTCGTTCCAGCCGGTCGCCTGGCATGGGATTGGCGCCATGGGTTCCGGTTGGACGCTGCCCGGCGATTACTAATCGACGGCCGGCGTTTTAATCTCGTGTGGGTTAATTCCCCTCCGTTTGTCGCGGCGGTCTATGACCGCCTTGGATTGCAACACGCTTTCTCTGTTCGTCGGCGGTCATAGACAGATGCCATCCCGCCATCTCCTTTCCTAAGTTTGTAGACTATAACGCTTTACTACACGATAGGCAAATCTTTTTTGGCAAGTTTTCGTATGGAAAGGTAAGGGGTTGTTATGCGCTCCCGAGGAGCGCTGTTATGACGCGACCTTGGGGTTGAAAGGATATTGTTTATGAAAGGAGGGCGTTAAAATAGAGACAAACCTGCGATTTCATCCGCAGCAGCCTACTCAATCATCGTGGTCATCAGGGCTACCAGACTGACCGCAGTCCTTTCTCATGCCGGAGAAGTCTGTGCAGTCGTCGCATGGGTCGCTGTTGTTGTAAATATCGACCTCGACGCAGCCGCAACTCCATTCGATAATCTTGGAGTAAGTGCTGCATCGGTTGCAGCGGCAATCTTCGGTTCTCCTGTCTTTGACATGTGCCATTTCAGTGCTTTGGGGTTTAGTTTTTGTTTGTGGTTCTGATCCGTGGCTTAAGAAGAAATGCGCAGATGCGCCCATCCTCCGAATAAGGGCCGTGCTGTTCACCGTTATGAAGAATAAGGATTTGCATGTTAATTACGTAGCATCCAGTCAGATTTCAGAAAAGTGTAACCAACCTCCAGATTAGGGCGAGACCACGACCACAACACGAAACCCGTAGAAATCGCGCCGACGATCGGGATTATTTCTATCACGAAGCGACGACAGGAGACCCAGCGGACCAGTACCGAGCCAGGGAGACCCACGCAACACCTTAAACATTTGGCCTCCTCCGTCGTCATTATAGGCAGGGATATTATTGCGTACCTGCTCACTGTTCATCGAGGCCTCGTACCAGTCTTCACACCACTGATAGACATTACCTCCCATATCAAATAACCCATATTGATTTGCGCTAAAGCTTCCCACCGGACTCGTTCGAGGATAGCCATCGTTGTATCCGTCAATCGTTGTATAACCAGTCGGCCAGGTCCGATCTCGGGCTTCGCTTCCCGCGTAATTACCTGCGCCCTGCGGTGGCGGCCACTTGTTGCCCCAAGGATAGAGAGTTGATCCCGCCGCCTTGCTCCACTCCGCATCCGTTGGCAACCGGTAACTCTGGTTCGCGCCGAGTCTTCCTTCCGCTTGCTCCTTTTTCGTTAACCACTTGCAAAAAGCCATCGCATCTTCCCAATTTACTCCCACCACCGGATGATCTCCCGTCTGTTTGAAGCCAGGACTCTTCCACGTTGCTCCATATTGACCCAACGTTCTTCCTTTTATCGAATACATCCCACCCGTAGCATCATAACCCGTGGCGTCAACGAATGCCTTAAAGTCTTTTACCCTCACGTCCCAGACGCTGAACAACACGCCATCGGTTCCCGCAGGAACGAACTTAACCCCCAAACTGTTCGTCCAAGGCTCACCGGCGACAGGCGTGGTGTTTTGCTTCGTGTCAATGTACGCGCTCTGGCCATTTGTCAGAGGAGATTGGGCGGACTGTGTGGGTGGACTATTAGCGGCGCCAGGAGCCGGAGGATTTAGGATTTGCGCCACGGTTGCCGGATCAACTTTTTGAAGTTTAATTATATAATTAGCCGGATTCCCGCCCCAACCTTGCGATTGCATCTGGCTGGTTCCCTCCAATCCATCGGAAGAAGGACGCAGTTTTATAACGCCTGCCTGATTGTAAAAATCCCACGCGCCAGACAAATTTTGCGGTCCAACTGGCGAGAAAGTTATCGGATAAGAATCGGGATCGTCGGTGCCTTCATAAGTGACCGTGCCGGTAAAACTTTGTCTCTGTTGAGCATTAGCGGGGTTCAACGCCACTGCTTTCAAAACAAATCCAGCCTGCCCGGTAAACGAAACCACGATCTCCTGAGTTTGCCCGTCTGAAAACATCAGCACTCCGCGATAGGCATTTCCAGCCTTGATTGCAGCATCCAATTGGGCTTTGGCGGCCTGTGCTTTTGCCAAGGCATCCTGGCGGGCTTTTTCAGCTGTTGCCAAAGCCTCCTGGCGCTCCTTTTCCGTCTGCGTGGTCTGCCGGGCAATCAAGGCTTGAATGGCACTCTTATAATCTGTTGTCGCCTTGTCGAGCTTGGCAATCGCGGCAGTGGCTTCAGGCGTTCCCTCCACCGTTGCATCGGCGATGAACGCACTTCTCGGTTGGCCAAGTTGTTCCAGGCCAGAGTCAATCGTCACGTCAGTAACAAGCCAGAGGTCGTCATTTTTATGCGCGAGGATCTTACCGTAAACAGGCAGGGGTTCTCCTTGTTTGGAAGTTCGCTTGAGGAGAGTAATGGGTGAAGGAGGGACAGGTGGGTTAATGGCGGATGGAGCACTTCCGGCCTCCCCAAGATCAGGCCGTTTTATCTCTAATGCGTAGAGGTCTTCAAGCGACGATACGGTTGCCTCGTACTGAAAAGTCGTTGCATCGGTCGATTTAACCTTGAGTGTGTCCACCTTGACGTAAGCAGGCAGCATGGCGACAAGCTTAGCCTTCGTCTCATCTTCCCGAGGCAGCAGCCCTCGTACATATTTCCAATAGGAATAGCCTCCATAGGCACCGGCCACGACCAGTGCGATAGCTGCGAGAGCGACTATCGTCCGCCAATCGATTTCTCGATTTTCTTGTGGCGGAGAAGGTGGCCTGCGGATTGTGCCCTGAGGTTGCGTTGGTGGAGATGCCTTGTAACCGGGAGAGGTTGTGGGAGGAGGCGGCGGCAAGCGCTTCTCTTGTGGCGACGGTGGTGGTGGCGTCAGCACCCGTCTTTCTGGTGGCGGTGGCGGGTTGTGCAAAGTGTATTTTGCGTCGGCCATAGTGAGCAAGGATGATGCATCCGCCTAAAATTGGAAGGCAAAATCAAATCACGCACACACGTTGCACCAAAAAGCCAATCCCATTTACCGGGCGCTTTCAGAGAGCCTCACTATCCGCAACCGATGTAAGCTATTGGTTTGTCGCAGGATCAGGGGAACGGGGCGTGACGGGCGAGACCGATCCCGATATTGACGCGGCATTGAGGGAGTTCTTCTGCGCGACCTTTTTGGACTTGGTAGCCGGGATGGGTGTTTCTTGAATGGGCTTGGCTCGACTTGCTCCATCCTTCCCCACACCTTGCTCAATGCCAACCATGACAGACATTTGCTCTTCCGTGGAGGAGTTCGTCAACAGACTTGCCAGATAGTCATCCCTCCTGGGTAATTGCGAAACAGACTGGATGGCGGATGGATTAAGAAGACGGCTGAATAGCATCCGCTTGACCTTCCCGAGCGGCACCTCCTTTTCACTGTATCCGACATCAAGATTGGACGACCAAATTTGGATCATCCCTCCCTCCGGGGTGGCGCGTGTGCCCAAAAAAATCACGGAGTGCCCATATTCCTTGGCTCCGATTTGATCGTTCCAGAACAACTTTAGAAAGTCGCCGGGTTTCGCTAAAGTAAGAGATTGAAAATTTCTTCCCAGGCCGAGTTCATAAAAAAGACGAGCCGTTCCGGGGCCGTTTGCATTCCATCGCCCCCAGACACCTTCTCCGTCCGACTGTCCCTTTATGAGCAGGGACTTTAAGTCATTCGAAGATAGTTGGAGTTTCTTCTTCGCCAATAAATCTTGAATGACTCCTACAAACACAAGATAAGTTGCGCCAGAGCAAAAGCTAGGTTTGGCTTTTTCTGGCGTGAGTTCCAGCACCGGCGAAGATGCCGATGCTTTAATGCCGACCGAACCGATTAAATTCTCCAAAGCAATTCTTTTTACGCTATAGCCTCCCTTCTGGGGCATTCGGCGTACCACATCGAGGACCATTTGATTGCTCGTCTCCTCGGATTTCTCGGAGGAGCTTGGCGCCGACGCGGCTAAAAATGGTTTTTCTTCGACCTGCGCGGATGAATCCATGCCGCCGGAGATGGCAGATTGCTGTCCCAATAAATCTTTGGAACCAAAGAGGGTAAGAGCAATGGCAAGGGGAAGAAGAAAGAACCTCATGAGGAAAGACAATGGGAGGAAAAATCCGTGATGCAGCGGACACTTTTTCACTGCCGTCCTACGGTTTCAGAGTAAGAAATTATCGCCCATTGCACTCCATCCCAAATCAGACCAAGCGTGAGATTACAAGTGCCGTTTTTTGAACCTTTCGCGCCACTGTATTTCCATAGATAAGTTAGGTCCACCTTAGCGTTTTGGCCGTCGATGGTATAAGAAAGTGAGGTTTGAGTCATTGTGCGAATCGGCCATGATTTAATAAGTTTTGCTCGATCCTCTTGGACGAAATCACGGGAAGCCTTGCCTACTTCTTGGTAACAATAATCAACTTGTGGAGCAAAATGAGCAGCATATTGCGCGGCATCGTTGGACAGGTTGTCCTGCCAGTAGGTTTTCAGAAAATCATTCAGACTATTTGTCAATGGAGATTGGGCGGTTGGAATAGGTTGGCTATTAGCAGCAACAGGAGCGGGGGGATTTAAGATTTGCACTACGGTTGCAGGATCAACTTTTTGGAGTTTAAGTTTATAGGTAGCTGGATTGCCACCCCACCCCGAGGGCTGCATCTGACAGGTTCCCTCCAATCCATCGGACGAGGGGCGCAATTTTAAGACCCCAGACTGATTGTAAAAATCCCAGGCTCCAGACAAGTTCTGCCGCGCAACCGGCGAGAACGTGATCGGATAAGAGTCGGGATCGTCGCTCGTTTCCGATAGAATCGTGCCAGCGAAGCTTTGTTTCTGCTGGGGATTATCCGGGTTCATTGCCTCCGCCTTAAGAACCAGTCCTGTGTGTTCTGCAATGGAAAATAAAATTTCCTGAGTCTGCCCGTCTGAAAACATCAGTACGCCGCGATAGGCATTTCCCGCCGTGATCGCCGCATCCAATTGCGCTTTGGCGGCCTGTGCTTTTGCCGATGCTTCCTGGCGGCCTTTTTCAGCAGCGGCCAAAGCCTCCCGGCGCTCCTTTTCCGTCTGCGTGGATTGCTGGGCAATCAAGGCTTGGACCTTACCCTTGTATTCGGTAGTCGCCGTGTCGAGCTTAGCGATTGCGGCAATTGCTTCGGGCGTTCCCTCCACCGTTGCGTCCGCGATGAACGCACTCCTCGGCCGGCCAAGTTGTTCCAGCCCGGAGTCAATTGTCACATCGCTCACATGCCAGAGGTCGTCACTTTTATTCGCAAGAATCTTCCCGTAAACAAGCAGGGGTTCCCCTTGTTTGGAAGTTCGCTTGAGGAGAGTAATGGGCGAAGGAGCAGCAGGCGGGGTAATGGTCGATGGAATACTGCCCGTCTCCCCAAGATCAGGCCGTTTTACTTCTGATGCGTAAAGGTCTTCAAGCGGTGATGCTGTCGCCTCGTACTGAAAAGTCGTTGCATCAGTCGATTTGACCTTGAGTGTGTCCACCTTGACGTAAGCAGGCAGCATGGCGACAAGTTTGGTTTTCGTCTCATCCTCCCGAGGGAGAAGACCTCGTGCATATTTCCAATAGGAATAGCCTCCATAGGCACCGGCCACGACCAGCGCGATGGCTGCGAGAGCGACTATCGTGCGCCAATCGATTTCTCGCTTTTCTTGTGGCGGAGCAGGTGGTCTTCGGATTGTGCCCTGAGGTTGCGGTGGTGGAGCTGCTTTATAACCGGGAGAGGCTGTGGGAGGTGGCGGCGGTGAGCGTCTGCCTTGCGGCGGCGGTGGTGGAGTCAGGGGCCGTCTTTCTGGCGGTGGCGGCGGCGGATTGTGCAGGGTGTATTTTGCGTCCGCCATAGTGAACGACGATGACGCATCCGCCTGTTCTTGAAAAGATGAATTGATGCCGTCGGTTTAAGCGTCCATCGGTTTTTCGCTAAAGCTTGACGATGCTTTATTAGATTTCAGAAAGGGTAACCAACCTCCAGATTAGTGCGAGCACACCACCACAACACGAAACCCGCTGGCATCGTTTCGAAAACCTGGAGCAAAGTTGGCGCGAAACGACGAGAGCAAGCCGGCGGGCTCATTATCCCCGCACGAAGCCCCGCGCAACACCCGCCAGTCATGCTCGCTATCATATTTGTCCTCACACCACTGCCACACATTGCCTCCCATATCATATAACCCATATTGATTCGCGCTAAAGCTTCCCACCGGACTCGTTCGAGCGTAGCCATCGCTGTATCCGTCAATCGTTGGAAAATCACCCGGACTTTTTGCATCTCGGGTTTCGCTTCCCGCGTAATTGCCTGCCCCACTCAGTGGTGGCCACTGGATTCCCCAGGGATAAACATCCTTGATCTGCATGCTTTTACTTCCTGGCGTACCCTCGCTGCTCTCGTTCAATCCCACCGCCTTGCTCCACTCCGCATCCGTTGGCAGCCGGTACTGCTGGTTGAACGCCAGTTTTCCCTCGGCTTGCTCCTTCTTCGTCAACCACTGGCAGAAGGCGTGCGCATCGTCCCAACTTACCCCCACCACCGGATGATCTTCCGTCTGCGTGAAACCAGGACTCTTCCAGGTATCGCCTCGGTGCTTCAAGCCATCGCTTCCAACCGAAATCATCCCACCCGTGGCGTCGTACCCAGTGGCATCCACAAACGCCTTAAAGTCCTTCACTCGTACGTCCCAGACGCTGAACAACACGGCATCGGTACCCGCCGGAACGAATTTCACTCCCAAGCTGTTCGTCCAAGGCTGACCGGCGACAGGCGTGGTGTTGTGCTTCGAGGCGAAGTAGTAAGTGGCCAAAAGCGCAAGGCCAACGAGGACGAGAATCGGCTGGATCTGAGACCTTTTTCGGTCGGGCGAAGGGGATGTAACTAGCGGCGGTGGTGGGGGCGGCACTTTGAATTTTGGTGCTCCGATAATTTCCCTCAAGGCAACCCAGCCGTCCAAGCCTTCATGCCACGCCAAGTCGGTGGGCAAAAAGGAGCCTTGGGCAAGATATTGCCGAACCTCATCCTCCGAATAAGGTCCTTGCTGTTCACCGTTTCGGAGGATAAGGATTTGCATGTTATTTACGTAGCATCCAGTCAGATTTCAGAAAAGGGTAACCAACCTCCAGACTAGGGCGAGCACACCACCACAACACGAAACCCGCCGCCACCGAGTCGACCACCGGGATCATTGCCGAGGCGATACGACGAGAGCAGACTCTGCGGATCATCATTGACCCACGAAGCCCCGCGCAACACCCGCCAGTCGTGCTCGTTATCATACTTGTCCTCGCACCACTGCCACACGTTGCCTCCCATGTCATTTAAACCATAACTATTGGCTTTAAAGCTCCCCACTGGACTCGTTCGAGGATAGCCATCGTCATAACCGGGAATAGTTGGAAAGTTGCTCGGCCATTTTGCATCGCGGGCTTCACTTCCTGCGTAATTACCTGCCCCACTCGGCGGCGGCCATAGGGTGCCCCAAGTATAAACATCCTTGATCTGCATGCTTTTACTTCCTGGCATACCCTCGCTGCTCTCGTTCAATCCCACAGCCTTGCTCCACTCCGCATCCGTCGGCAGCCGGTACTGCTGGTTGGACGCCAGCTTCCCTTCGGCCTGCTCCTTTTTCGTCAACCACTGGCAGAAGGCGTGCGCATCGTCCCAGCTTACCCCCACGACCGGATGAGCTTCCGTCTGCGTGAAGCCGGGATTCTTCCAGGTATCGCCTATTTGCTTCACGCCATCGCTTCCAATCGAAAACATCCCCGCAGTGGCGTCATAGCCGGTTGCGTCAACGAACGCCTTAAAGTCCTTCACCCGCACGTCCCAGACGCTGAAAAGGATGCCATCGGTGCCCGCTGGAACGAATTTCACCCCTAAGCTGTTCGTCCAAGGCTGACCGGCGACAGGCGGGGCGTTGTGCTTTGTGCCAAAGTAGTAAGCAGCCAAAAGCGCAAGGGCAATCAGGAGGTAAACCGGCTGGAACTGCGATTTTTTTCGGGCGGACGAGCTGGAAAAAACTGGCGGCGGCGGCGGGGGCGGTACTTTGAATTTTGGCGTGCCGACAATTTCACTCAAGGCAACCCAGCCGTCCAAACCTTCATGCCAGGCCAGGTCGCTGGGCAAAAAGGAGCCTTGGGCAAGATGTTGCCGAACCTCATCCTCCGAATAAGGGCCGTGCTGTTCACCGTTATGAAGAATAAGGATTTGCATGTTAATTACGTAGCATCCAGTCAGATTTCAGAAAAGTGTAACCAACCTCCAGATTAGGGCGAGACCACAACAACAACACGAAACCCGTAGACACCGTTTCGAATACCGGGATCAACGCTGCTGCGATTGGACGAGAGTAAATCCTTGGAATCACTCCCGACCCACGACGCCCCGCGCACCATCCGGTCGTCGTGTTCGCTATCATACTTATCTTCACACCACTGACATACATTGCCGCTCATGTCATATAACCCATATTTATTTGCGCTAAAGCTTCCCACCGGACTCGTTCGAGGATACCCATCGTCATAATCGGCAATAGTCCTAAGGTTACTTGGCCATTGTGCATCGCGGGCCTCACTTCCCGCGTAGTTGCCCGCACCCTGCGGTGGTGGCCACTGGGTACCCCACGGGTAGACTCCCTTGATCTTCCGATCCTTGTCCTGTGGCGTGCCCCCTCTGCTCTCGTTCAGTCCAACCGCCTTGCTCCACTCCGCATCCGTTGGCAGCCGATAT
Source organism: uncultured Verrucomicrobiae bacterium (assembly GCA_963702985.1). Lineage (GTDB taxonomy): Bacteria > Verrucomicrobiota > Verrucomicrobiia > Methylacidiphilales > UBA1321 > JABDGH01. The sequence goes on along the minus strand of OY969777.1, from coordinate 687,275 downwards.
TTCTGGTTGGACGCCAGTCTTCCTTCGACTTGCTCCTTCTTCGTTAGCCATTGGCAGAATGCCTTCGCATCGCCCCAATTTACCCCGACGACCGGATGGTCTTCACCCTGCGTGAAGCCAGGACTTTTCCAGCTATCGCTTAGTTGCTTATCATCACTTCCAATCTCGTATATTCCCCCCGTGGCATCATAACCCGTGGCGTCGACAAAGGCCTTAAAGTCCTTCACTCGCACGTCCCAGACGCTGAACAAGACGCCATCGGTTCCCGCTGGAACGAATTGCACCCCCAAGCTGTTCGTCCAGGGCTGACCGGCGACAGGCCCTTGGGCTGGCGAGGGCGCTGCCGGTGGCGTTAGGGAATTGACCACAACGACCACACGAAACCCGACACCGTCGTAACGCCGATTTGGCTCATCGTGGTCGCGATATGAGGAAAGCAATGCATCGGGGCCTTTATTCGTCCAGCCTCCCCCGCGCAATACTCGCCAGTCGTGCTCGACGTCATACGTATTTTCACACCACTGCCAGACATTTCCGCCCATGTCATATAACCCATAAGCGTTAGGCTTGAAACTCCCAACTGGACTCGTGCGGGGATATCCATCGTCATAGCCATCTATGGTGGAATGAGTGCTCGGCCATTTTCCGTCTCGGGCTTCACTTCCCGCGTAATTGCCCGCTCCTTGTGGCGGTGGCCAATTTCTACCCCAAGGATAAACCCCTGGAATTTTCCCACTTTTGTTTCCGGGCGTGCCTTCGCGACTCTCCTGTAATCCAACTGCCTGACTCCATTCGGCATCCGTAGGGAGACGATATTCTTGGTTGGCCCCCAATTTTCCTTCCTGCTGTTCTTTCTTAGTGAGCCATTGGCAAAATGCCTTTGCATCGTTCCAACTTACCCCCACCACCGGATGATCTTCCGTCTGAGTGAAGCCAGGACTCTTCCAAGTATCGCCTTGTTGTTTCCACCCATCGCTCGCTGCCGAATACATTCCCGCTGTGGCGTCATAACCGGTGGCATCAACAAACGCCTTAAAGTCCTTCACCCGCACGTCCCAGACGCTGAACAAAACTCCATCCGTGCCTGCTGGAACAAATTTCACCCCCAAGCTGTTCGTCCACGACTGACCGGCGACAGGTGGGCTATTGGCAGCACCAGGAGCGGAGGGATTTAAGATTTGCACTACGGTTGCAGGATCAACTTTTTGGAGTTTAAGTTTATAGGTAGCTGAATTTCCACCCCACCCGGAGGACTGCATCTGACAGGTTCCCTCCAATCCATCGGAAGAAGGACGCAATTTTAAGACCCCAGACTGATTGTAAAAATCCCAGGCTCCAGACAAGTTCTGCCGCGCAACCGGCGAGAAAGTGATCGGGTAAGAATCGGGATCGTCGCTCGTTTCCGATAGAATCGTGCCAGCGAAGCTTTGTTTCTGCTGGGGATTATCCGGGTTCATTGCCTCCGCCTTAAGAACCAGTCCTGTGTGTTCTGCAATGGAAAATAAAATTTCCTGAGTCTGCCCGTCTGAAAACATCAGTACGCCGCGATAGGCATTTCCCGCCGTGATCGCCGCATCCAATTGGGCCTTGGCGGCCTGCGCTTTTACCAAAGCATCCTGACGGGCTTTTTCAGCAGCGGCCAAAGCCTCCCGGCGCTCCTTTTCCGTCTGCGTGGACTGCTGGGCAATCAATGCTTGAATGGCACTCTTATAATCTGTTGTCGCCTTTTCGAGCTTGGCAATCGCAGCAGTGGCTTCGGGTGTTCCCTCGACCGTTGCGTCAGCGATGAACGCACTCCTCGGCCGGCCAAGTTGTTCCAGCCCGGAGTCAATCGTCACGTCGCTCACATGCCAGAGATCGTCACTTTTATGCGCAAGAATCTTCCCGTAAACAAGCAGGGGTTCCCCTTGTTTGGAAGTTCGCTTGAGAAGAGTAATGGGTGAAGGAGGGACAGGTGGGTTAATGGGGGATGCAACACTGCTCGCGACCCCAAGATCAGGCCGTTTTGCCTCCGATGCGTAAAGGTCTTCAAGCGGTGATACGGTCGCCTCGTACTGAAAAGTCGTTGCATCAGTCGATTTGATTTTGAGGGAATCCACCTTGACGTAAGTAGGCACCATGGCGACAAGTTTAGCCCTCGTCTCATCTTCCCGAGGGAGAAGACCTCGTGCATATTTCCAATAGGAATAGCCTCCATAGGCACCGGCCACGACCAGCGCAATAACCACGAGGGCGACTATCGTCCGCCAATCGATTTCTCGATTGTCTTGTGGCGGAGAAGGTGGCCTTCGGATTGCGTGCTGCTGGGGCGGTGGAGGCGGCGCTTTATAACCGGGAGAGGTTGTGGGAGGTGGCGGCGGCAAGTGTCTCCCTTGCGGCGGTGGCGGTGGCGGTGGAGTCAGAGCCCGTCTTTCTGGCGGCGGCGGATTGTGCAAACTGTATTTGGCGTCGGCCATAGTGAGCAAGGATGATGCATCCGCCTAATCTTGAAAAGATGAATTGATGCTTTTGATTTAAGCGTCCAGCGGTTCTTCGCTAAAGCTTGGCGATGCTCTATTAGATTTCAGAAAAGTATAACCAACCTCCAGACTAGGGCGAGACCACCACCACAACACGAAACCCGCCGCCACCGAGTCGACCACCGGGATCATTGCCGACGCGATACGACGAGAGCAGACTCTGCGGATCATCATTGACCCACGAAGCCCCGCGCAACACCCGCCAGTCGTGCTCGTTATCATACTTGTCCTCGCACCACTGCCACACGTTGCCTCCCATGTCATATAAACCATAACTATTGGCTTTAAAGCTCCCCACCGGACTCGTTCGAGGATAGCCATCGTCATAACCGGGAATAGTTGGAAAGTTGCTCGGCCATTTTGCATCGCGGGCTTCACTTCCTGCGTAATTACCTGCCCCACTCGGCGGCGGCCATAGGGTGCCCCAAGGATAAACATCCTTGATCTGCATGCTTTTACTTCTTGGCATACCCTCGCTGCTCTCGTTCAATCCCACAGCCTTGCTCCACTCCGCATCCGTCGGCAGCCGGTACTGCTGGTTGGACGCCAGCTTCCCTTCGGCCTGCTCCTTTTTCGTCAACCACTGGCAGAAGGCGTGCGCATCGTCCCAGCTTACCCCCACGACCGGATGAGCTTCCGTCTGCGTGAAGCCGGGATTCTTCCAGGTATCGCCTATTTGCTTCACGCCATCGCTTCCAATCGAAAACATCCCCGCAGTGGCGTCATAGCCGGTTGCGTCAACGAACGCCTTAAAGTCCTTCACTCGCACGTCCCAGACGCTGAACAACACGCCATCGGTGCCTGCCGGAACGAATTTCACCCCCAAACTGTTCGTCCAGGGCTGGCCGGCGACCGGAGGAGTGGTGTGCTTCGAAACGAAGTAATATGCAGCCAATAACGCAAGAGCGACGAGGAGGTAAAACGGCTGGAACTGAGATTTCTTTCGGGCGGGCGCAGGGGTAGAAACAGTCGGCGGGGGTGGCACTTTGAATTTTGGTGCGCCGACAATTTCCCTCAAGGCAACCCAACCGTCCAAGCCTTCATGCCACGCCAGGTCGGTGGGCAAAACGGAACCTTGAGCAAGCTGTTGCAGAACCTCATCCTCCGTATAAGGGCCGCGCTGTTCGCCGTTATGAAGAATAAGGATTTGCATGTTCGCTAAGTAGTTTGGTGAGGATTCAGGGAATTATGATCGACTAAGAGACTATGGCGAGACCACCACGACTACACGAAATCCGACAAAATCGCTTCGACTACCGGGAACATTGAAGCCGCGAAAAGACGAGAGTAGACCATGCGGATCATCACCAATGAGCCACGCAGACCCGCGCATCACACGCAAGTTGTGCTCGTTATCATACTTGTCCTCGCACCACTGCCACACGTTGCCTCCCATGTCATTTAACCCATAACTATTGGCTTTAAAGCTCCCCACCGGACTCGTTCGAGGATAGCCATCGTCACAACCGGGAATAGTTGGAAGGTTGCTCGGCCATTTTGCATCGCGGGCTTCGCTTCCCGCGTAGTTACCTGCGCCCTGCGGCGGCGGCCATTGACTACCCCAGGGATAAACATCCTTGATCTGCATGCTTTTACTTTCTGGCGTGCCCCCACTGCTCTCGTTCAGCCCGACCGCCTTGCTCCATTCCGCATCCGTCGGCAACCGATATTCCTGATTGGATGCCAGTCTTCCTTCGGCCTGCTCCTTCTTCGTCAACCACTGGCAGAAGGCGTGCGCATCGTCCCAACTTACCCCCACCACCGGATACTCTTCCGTCTGAGTGAAACCAGGACTCTTCCACGTATCGCCGCGTTGCTTCGGGCCATCGCTTCCCGTCGAATACATCCCCGCAGTGGCGTCATAGCCTGTTGTCTCAACGAAAGCCTTAAAGTCCTTCACCCGCACGTCCCAGGCGCTGAAAAGGATGCCATCGGTGCCCGCCGGAACGAATTTCACTCCCAAGCTGTTCGTCCAAGGCTGACCGGCAACAGGCGTGGTGTTGTGGTTCGAGGCGAAGTAGTAAGCAGCCACAAGCGCAAGGCCAACGAGGACGAGAATCGGCTGGACTTGAGACTTTTTTCGGGTGGGTGAAGGGGAAGTAATGGAAGGCGGCGGTGGGGGCGGCACTTTGAATTTTGGTGCACCGACAATTTCCCTCAACGCAACCCAGCCGTCCAAGTCTTCATGCCACGCCATGTCAGTGGGCAAAACGGAACCTTGGGCAAGATGTTGCTGGACCTCATCCTCCGAATAAGGGCCGTGCTGTTCACCGTTATGAAGAATAAGGATTTGCATGTTCGTGAAGTAGAATTTAGTGAGGATTCAGGAAGTTATGATCGACCAAGAGACTAGGGCGAGATCACCACAACAACACGAAACCCGTAGACACCGTTTCGAATACTGGGTTCAACGGGAATGCGATACGACGAGCGCAGATCGTTGGGATCATTATTAACCCACGAAGCCCCGCGCAACACCCGCCAGTCATGCTCATCATCATACTTATCTTCACACCACTGACAGACATTGCCGCTCATGTCATATAACCCATATTTATTCGCGCTAAAGCTTCCCGCCGGACTCGTCCGAGGATACCCATCGTCATAATCGGCAATGGTCCTAAGGTTACTTGGCCATTGTGCATCTCGGGCTTCGCTTCCCGCATAGTTGCCTGCACCCTGCGGTGGTGGCCACTGGGTACCCCACGGGTATCCTCTGATCTTCAAGCTCTTACCTGCTGGCGCGCCCCCTCTGCTCTCGTTCAATCCCACCGCCTTGCTCCACTCCGCATCCGTTGGCAGCCGATATTTCTGGTTGGACGCCAGTCCTCCTTCGACTTGCTCCTTCTTCGTTAGCCATTGGCAGAATGCCTTCGCATCGCCCCAATTTACCCCGACGACCGGATGGTCTTCACACTGCGTGAAGCCAGGACTTTTCCAGCTATCGCTAAGTTGCTTATCATCACTTCCAATCTCGTATATTCCCCCCGTGGCATCATAACCAGTGGCGTCAACGAAGGCCTTAAAGTCTTTCACCCGTACATCCCAGACGCTAAACAGGACGCCATCGGTACCCGCTGGAACGAATTTCACTCCCAAGCTGTTCGTCCAGGGCTGACCGGTTACAGGCGTGGTGTTTTGCTTCGAGCCGAAGGAGTCTTTCAGGCCATTTGTCAGAGGAGATTGGACGGGCTGAGTTGGTGGGCTGTAATTGCCTTGCTTAGCAGGTCGTGTGATCCACACCTTGATCTCGATTTTGCATTCCCCGTCAGTGTCACCTGTGTAATTGTATGACAAACTGCACTCGCCGGTGAAGAAATCGTCCTGTGCATGCACGTGGCGACCATCGGGATAGGTCGAATCAGTTAGGTCAATGTTGATGCGACCGCGTCCGCTAACTCCGACAAGAAAGCTGATGGACTTGTTGAGTTGTGCGCGACCAGTAACTTCTTTTTTGGACGTAGCCGCCCAAGACTGGGGCTCTCCACGGGCGACAAACGATGGTTCACCTTGTGCCTTGCGTGCGAGAATATACTCCTGCGCTGTGACGTGTAATGTGTCTGCCAGGCTTTCGAGATCGCTTGTCTGGTCAGGTGAACCAGGCGCTGAAGCCACATTGACCGGGGCAACGGCAGGCTGACTGGGATTCCCCGCCTTGATTGCCGCATCCAATTGCGCCTGGGCAGCCTGCGCTTTTGCCAAAGCATCCTGGCGGGCTTTTTCCGCTATTGCCAGAGCCTCCTGGTGCTCCTTTTCCGTCTGCGTGGCCTGCTGGGCAATCAAGGCTTGAATGGCACTCTTATAATCTGTTGTCGCCTTGTCGAGCTTGGCGACGGCGGCGGTTGCTTCGGGCGTTCCCTCCACAGTTGCGTCGGCGATGAACGCACTCCTCGGTCGGCCAAGTTGGTCCAGCCCGGAGTCAATCGTCACGTCGCTCACATGCCAGAGGTCGTCACTTTTATTCGCAAGAATCTTCCCGTAAACAAGCAGGGGTTCCCCTTGTTTGGAAGTTCGCTTGAGGAGAGTAATGGGTGAAGGAGGGGGAGGTGGGTTAAGGATGGACGGAGCACTGCCCGCCTCTCCAAGATCAGGCCGTTTTACCTCTGATGCGTAAAGGCCTTCAAGTGGTGATACGGTTGCCTCGTACTGAAAAGTCGTTGCATCGGTCGATTTAACCTTGAGTGTGTCCACCTTGACGTAAGCAGGCAGCATGGCGACAAGTTTAGCCCTCGTCTCATCTTCCCGAGGGAGAAGACCTTGTGTATATTTCCAATAGGAATAGCCTCCATAGGCACTGGCCACAATTAACGCGATAGCCGCGAGGGCGACTATCGTCCGCCAATCGATTTCTCGATTGTCTTGTGGCGGAGAAGGTGGCCTTAGGATTGCGTGCTGCTGGGGCGGCGGTGGAGGCGCTTTATGACCGGGAGATGTTGTGGGAGGAGGTGGTGGCGTGCGCCTCCCTTGTGGGGGCGGCGGTGGGGTCAGGGGCCGTCTTTCTGGCGGTGGCGGCGGATTGTGCAAAGTGTATTTTGCGTCGGCCATAGCGAGTAAGGATGATGCATCCACCTAAAATTGGAAAGATGAATTGATGCCGTCGGTTTTAGTCTAGGGACCGCGAAACCCTGAGGGCGCAGAGACCGCAGGCCTTGTCTCGGCTCACTGTTGTTGTCGCCATCCTTCGAGATGCCAGCCATCGTCATAGAGAGTGAAAACAGCGACGCCAGTTGCCCACCCAGCGTAACGATTGCTTACGCCAGTCGCGTTCGCAAACGCAGTACCGAATGGGGTAGGAATATAGTTGAACTTGAAGTTGACCACGCTAATTGTTTTACCCTCCATTGGGCTAGGTGCACCGATACCTGTCACCTCGGTAGGCTCTGGCAAGGCCATGATGAATTCGGAGATGCTGCCTTGAGCATTTGGGCCAACGGTCATGCCCCCACCTTGGTTATTTATTGTGCAATAGTTGCCAGCTTTCGCTGTCGCCATTGGTTGCCATTCGTTGAACCAAATGCTCTGTGCTACCCTGAACGTAATAAGTCCATTTGCTTCGGCGGCTAATAGAAATCTGGTGTTTTCATCAGGGTTTTCGATTCTGGATCGAGGGTCAGAACGAAGTCCTGTTCCTTGAAGTCTTAAAGCATTCTGCTGAGAAGGGCTCTGCTTTAAAAGGGCAAGCGCGCTTTCGCGGGTCAAGTTATTCTTGGACGGAAAGGTTTGGACTGATGGGGGCGTTATCCATCCCCATGACGCTTGGTCAGCCTTCTCCTTTTTGACACGATCAATTAAGAGCTGATATAAACCGGAGAAGACGGGACATAGCCTTTTGGCTTCAGAATAATCGGCAATCGCCCGGTCGTAGTCATGGTTACTTGCATAGGCCTCGCCGCGATCAATATAAGCTTGATAGTTATTCGGATTAAGTTCGATTTCACGGCTGGCATTCCTGATGGTTTGGGAATTGTGCCAACTTATTACAAACGGACAAGCCGCTGCTCCGATAAGCACGAAGAAAAGAGGAAGCCCTAACTTGGCCATTGCAGATGCGCGTTTCTTTGAAGGGAGTGATGGTTGAGTTAAAGCGTTGCCCTGCTGCACGGTCGCGTCGATCGGCGGCGGTGGGGGTGGCACTTTGAATTTTGGTGCGGCAACAATTTCCCTCAAGGCAACCCAGCCATCTAAACCTTCATGCCACCCCAGATCGGAAGGTAAAAAAGAACCTTGGGCAAGATGTTGTCGAACCTCATCCTCGGTATAAGGTCCGTGCTGTTCACCGTTTTGGAGGATAAGGATTTGCATAAGAAATTGTTGTTTAAAATCGTCATTCACGACACCCACCTTTTATTGACCTAAAGGAACATAGGGATCAATGGGCCGTGCCCATTCGGGAAGCTCACCGGATACGGGATGCTGATCGATCCTTGCGATCTCTGTTCCGCTCGCAAGGTCATACTTGATGAAGTAGCTGGGACCGTGGCCATACATCGACTTGATGACGATCGCGGAGTCATTGTCGCCAAAGCCCCAGTTCTGAATGAAAGGAGCATTGGGTTCAAATTCTTTGACCGTGCCGTCACGCAACCAAACGAGCAATAGATCCTTATCTCCGCCGTATTTGGGGTTGGGTCCAATCCCGTAAACCCAGCCAACCTCACCGTTGCCCGAAACGTGAGGACGAGAGCACCTCCCCTCGTTGGTTAACATCTCGACCGTTCCGTTGGTATAAGTAACCCGAATGTTCCCGATCCACCCCCCCCCCCCCAGATCGGGCGTAATGACAACGGCGCTTTGGGGCACAAGACCGCTCGCTCTCCGGTGAAATTCGAGCTGACTGGTGATCGCTTTAAATACAGCATCGACCTGCTTCTGCAATGCCGGAAGCGGTGCGACAAGGTTGGCACCTGGCACGATTGGCGACGAACTCGTTGCTGGCGCGGGATAGGGCGAGACCACAACAACAACACGGAACCCGTTATTACCGCCGCGACGACTACCAGAATTACCGCCACGGGCCGACGAAAGCAGATTGCCGGGAGCACCAAAGTAGCACGAAGTCCCGCGCCACACCCGATAGTTATTTTGGTACCGGTCTTCACACCATTGCCACACATTACCGCCCATGTCATATAATCCATATTGATTCGCGGCAAAGCTTCCCACTGGTGAGGTGTTAACATAGCCGTCGTGGGTTAACGATTCAGCGTAGTTGCCCGAACCCTGCGGCGGCGGCCACTGGTCACCCCACGGATATTCTCCAGCGCCCACGGCAGTGCTCCATTCCGCATCCGTTGGCAGTCGGTAGTGCTGATTGGGAGCCAGTTTTCCTTCGGCTTGCTCCTTGTTCGTCAACCACTGGCAGAAGGCCTGTGCATCATCCCAGCTTACCCCCACGACCGGATGATCTTCCGTCTGAGTGAAGCCAGGACTCTTCCAAGTATCGCCTCTTTGCTTCCCACCGTTACTTTCAATCGAATACATTCCATCGGTTGCGTCGTAGCCGGTGGCGTCAACGAATGCCTTAAAGTCTTTCACCCGCACATCCCAGACGCTGAACAGGACGCCATCCGTCCCCGCCGGAACGAATTTCACCCCCAAGCTGTTCGTCCAGGGCTGACCGGCAACAGGCGGGCCGTTGTGCTTCGAGCCAAAGTAGAGTGCAGCCAGAAGTGCTATCCCAACGAGGATGTAAACTGGCCGGACTTGAGACTTTTTTCGGACTGGTGAAGGGGAAGAAATGGAAGGCGGCGGTGGGGGCGGCACTTTGAATTTTTGTGCGCCGACAATTTCCCTCAAGGCAACCCAGCCATCCAAGCCTTCATGCCAAGCCAAGTCGGTAGGCAAAACGGAACCTTGAGCAAGCTGTTGCCGAAGCTCATCCTCCGAATAAGGGCCTTGCTGTTCACCGTTTCGGAGGATAAGGATTTGCATCATAATTGCGTAGCAGCCTGTTTGATTTCAGAAAAGAGTAACCAACCTCCAGCCTAGGGCGAGAGCACTACGACCACACGAAACCCAAAATCATCGGACCGACAGTTAGGACCGGCGCCGCCGCGAGTGGATGATAGCAAACCGCCATCGAGCAGACCGGCGCAAACAAATCCCTTGTACGAAGCCCCCCGCATTACCCGCGAGTCCTCCCTGGCATTAACCTTATCTTCACACCACTGCCACACATTGCCTCCCATGTCATATAATCCATATTGATTCGCGCTAAAGCTTCCCACCGGACTTGTGTGCAGATAGCCATCGTCGTATCCGTCAATCGCTGGATTTGTTGGCCATTTTCCATCGTGAGCTTCGCTTCCCGCGTAGTTGCCTGCGCCTTTCGGTGGCGGCCATTGTGTGCCCCACGGATAGACTCCTTTGATTTGCATGCATTTACTTCCCGGCGTGCCCCCGCTGCTTTCGTTCAGTCCGACTGCCTTGCTCCATTCCACATCCGTTGGCAGCCGATATTGTTGATTGGCAGCCAGTTTCCCTTCGGTCTGCTCCTTCTTGGTCAACCACTGGCAAAACGCGTGCGCATCATTCCAGCTTACTCCCACGACCGGATGATCTTCCGTCTGCGTGAAGCCGGGACTCTTCCAGGTATCGCCTCTTTGCTTCCCGCCATCGGAATACATCCCCGCCGTGGTGTCGTAACCCGTGGCGTCAACGAATGCCTTAAAGTCCTTCACCCGCACGTCCCAGACGCTGAACAAGACACCATCGGTGCCCGCCGGAACGAATTTCACCCCCAAGGTGTTGGTCCAAGGCTGACCGGCGACAGGCGGCACAGACGTCGAGGAGCCGGATTGTTTCGAGCCAAAGTAGAGAGCGACCAGAAGCGCAAGACCGACGAGGATGTAAACCGGCTGGACTTGAGACTTTTTTCGGACTGGTGAAGGGGAAGTAATGGAAGGCGGCGGCGGGGGCGGCACTTTGAATTTTTGTGCGCCGACAATTTCACTCAGGGGAACCCAGCCGTCCAAGCCCTCATGCCATGCCAAGTCGGTAGGTAAAACCGAGCCTTGAGCAAGATGTTGTCGCACATCTTCCTCTGAGTAAGGGCCTTGCTGTTCACCGTTTCGGAGAATAAGGATTTGCACGTTAATGAAACCAACCGCGTGGTATGGTTGTAGCCCAGCCAGCGATAGATTCGGGAAGGCCGATGAGTGAATAGATAATCTTGGAAATCCAAGCACAAGCCAACAACATCAAGGGAACCGTAATCGTTGCGATCCTCTCCGAAATAAGGGCTATCCGCGTGCAGCCCGCGAAGAGCATGAGAATATTCAGGCAAAAAGCGAAGAGGGCCAGCACGACAATCACTTCGATATTGGCCAGTCCTAAGAAGCTTGCGATTAATATGGCGAAGCCAATCGGAAGCAAGGACGCGCCCGAGGCAAAGCTATCGTAGCCAACCCCGCCGATTCCCCGGCAAATCGTGCGAATAACGATACTGGCCACCGAGAGAGAAACAAACGGCACGTAGCAATAGGTGAGGAATTTTAAGAAACCGCCAATGTCATCAGGCCTGGCTGATTCCGGTAATACTCGATAGATCGCAATCAAGATACATAAGGCAAAGACCAATCCAAACATCGCTCCAGCGCCCAAAGCACGGGGCTGTCCCAAACTCTCGAACGCATCCGCGAGACCCGCCACAGGATCGAGCGCAAATATCTTAAATGCTTTTACCGAATCCAACGAGGCAGTCTTTACCTTCTCAGTTACAGTAACACCAACCGGAGCGGAACCTGGCGAAGACGAGGCGTTATCCCGAAATTCAACGAAAGTATGCAAGGGCTTCCAATCTGGCATTTCTTCATTCCAGCACATGTCCTGGGCGCTGAATCTTCCTGCCCGAAGGGAATCTTGAATCTGCTGATCGGAGTAAGGACCTGTTTGCTGTCCGTCTTTGAAAATTAGGTAATTTAGAGCCATAAGGAAGGGTAAGTGGAACTGTCTTAGCGAGTTAAATTCCCAAAGTATTAAGCGGCATAAGTTGTGATGTCAACCTTGCGAGAAAAGCGCTCTGCCCGCCGTCATGAACTACCCTCCCGGTATCACATTTGACGCGACAAGCCGTATCTTCTTCAAAATTTCTTTCGCAACAAGCCAAGCACCGCTCCCATGCGGGCTGGCGCATCAATTGTCGCTCTGGAAACAAGCGATTAAGCGGACATGCTCCATGTTTCCGCGGCGAGGGCGCGATGCTGCAACTTGAGCAGTCGCTTCCGCTTACATTTGCGCCGCCGTGCCTGCGGCACTGCGGCACTGCGGCGGCTGGGGTGGGGTTATGCGCCTGCGACGGGGCCGGGCTGCGGCCCCAGTGTTCCCCGCCGCCCCCGGCCCCATCGCTGTTGAGGCCCATTGCCCCGGCAGTGAAAGCGAAAGCGTTGGCCACGGAAACGAATCCTGTCACCGAGTTCGCGGACAAATTCCTCCTGGAGACGGCAGGCCCATTGGCGGGAACCGCCATGGTCACTGGCGCTAACCCGTTCCAGATGGAATCGCAAGGTATAACATTATGCTTATAAAACATAATGTTTGACAGGCATCATCTTCTTTAAGATATTTTGTCGATGGAACTGGCCTTTACCAACCGCACCGCTGAACTGAAGGAATTAGAGTCCGCCGCGACTGCGGGCGGGTTGCTGGTGGTGTTTGGCCGCAGGCGCGTCGGCAAGACGCGACTCTTGGCGCATTGGCTCAAGCCCCGCAAAGGTCTGTACAGCCAGGCCATCGAGGGAAGCAAGGAAATCCAGTTGGAGCAGGTGTTTCGTGACATCCAAGACAGGCTGACTACCGCACTCGTGCCCAAAACCTGGGCGGAACTTTTCGAGTTGCTCAGCTTGCAGAAGGAGCGGTTGATTCTGTGCCTCGACGAATTTCCTTATCTCGTTGCCGCCGATCCGTCGCTCCCCAGTGTGCTCCAGCGTTGGCTCGATCATGCCAAGCCCAAACAATTTTTACTCATCCTGTCCGGTTCCAGCACGCGGATGATGAACAATCTCTTTTTGAATCGCTCCGCGCCGTTGTATGGCCGCGCCCGCAAGCTGCTGCATATCGAGCCGATGGGGTACGCGGCATTTTGCGCCGCCTGCCATCTTAACCCGGCCGACATGGAATCTTTTACCCGCTATGCACTCGTCGGCGGCATTCCCAAGTATTGGGAATTTGTTGAAGCGAAAGCTTCGGCCATTGATCTGGCCAATGAATTATTCTTTGGCTTCGCCCCTTACCTGGACCAGGAGCCTGTCCGCATTCTGCGGGACGAAGGGATCTCGGGCGCGAATGCCGTCTCCCTCCTGGAAGTCATCGGGCGAGGCGCGGAAAAGCCTTCTGAGATGGCTTCCCGGCTGGGCACGGTACAGACCAATCTCTCGCGCTTGCTCCAACAATTGCTCGATGCCTCCGTGCTCATACGGGAGCTTCCCTTTGGGGAAAGTGCCCGTTCGACCAAGAAAACCCGTTATCACATCCAGGACCCGGCCTTGCGGTTCTGGTTCCGGGTTTACTCGCCGCACCGGACACGCTGGCATACTTACAGCCGCGCGGAGAAATCCAAGCTCCTGCATGACCATTCCTCAACGGTGTTCGAGGATTTTTGCCGTCAGCAACATGCGGAGGCGGCACGGTATTGGGAAGGCGATCTGGAATTTGACTTCGTGCGTGGTGAGCGGCAGGGCAATGGCCGTGAGCGGGCGGTGGTTTCAGAGGTGAAATGGAAACGTCTTTCATCAAGTGAGCGCACGCGGATTGAGAAGCATCTCGCAGAAGCTTGGCAACGATCCGCTCTACGCAATCGGTACAAGGAGGTTGTCTTCGAGATACTGGATGCGGATGTCTTGAAGAAAGTGCATCGCGAGGAGTGATCCTATTCGGCCACCCGCCGCCGTGCCTGCGGCACCGCGGCGGGGTGGGGTGGTGGGGCTATGCGCCCGCGACCGGGCCGGGCTGCGGCCCCCGTGGTCCCCGCCGCCCCTGGCCCCGTCGCTTTTGAGAGGCATTGGCCCGGTTAAGAAATCGCTGTCCGCGAAACTGGATGTAATCGCCGAATTTACGGGCAAATTCCCGGCAGAGCCGGGAAGCATATTCACGCGAAACGCCATGTTGCCGACCGACCCAGGCGGCAGAGGGCTTGTTGCAGGGTAGAAGTGTTGGGCAGATGCACAGGGTAACGATATCACCGCGCAAGGCCCGTTGCTTGGCATTGCATTGTGCGGCCCATTCCTTGATGCGGGTGATTCCGTGACTCGCCATGGCAAAGTGCGTGTCTCGGTCACTGACCACCACGAGATCAATCTTCACCGCCGGATCGTCATTATAGGCACCGGGCGGCGCATTACGGGGCATAATCATGTGCTGGCCCCTTTCCGTATGATTTGCCGTAGCCGATGCGATGACAGACCGCGACTGTTGGTGAGATAATCCCTGATTTCCTGCGGCACAAAGCGGACGGCCCCGCCCAACTGGACGTAGGGCAAGCCCTTCTTTCGCAGATTGAAGACGGTCTTGAGACTGACATGGAGATATTTGGCCGCCTGGGGCGTTGTCCAAAGTTCGGCATCTGGCGACGCAGGACTAATTTCAGCATGGGTTTTCACGTCTTCGGAAACCGGAGGATTTCCGAGCGTGCCGGTATTTGCTAAAGAATTCATATTTTGAATTTTAAGATTTTTTCACAAACTCCGTTAGGGTGCTTTGGGAGTGTTTTGGCGAAAAGTGGAAGAAAGTGATTTTTCGAGGTCATACCGCCTCCTTGACCGCGATGGAATGAACGATAATCGGCGAGGTTGACAGGGCCGACTCGTCGCCCATTTCCCGCACCAAATCGAGTTTTCCCTGGTCAAGGGCCTCGACGATTTTCTCCAGATTTTTCCCCGTGATGGTGACGGTATCGGTGACGGCATGAATGATGATTTCCTCGCTCGAATACGCTTTGCGGTATTCCCAGCGGGACAAACTGCGGTAGGGGTAGGAATAGGTTACGGGCTTCCATTTGTCCGTCTTTTGAAAGCGGACGGTCTGAATGGATTCGTAACCAATCCGGCCCCAGGGACCGGCAAACGGATCGTTAGATACCGATACCGTACCCTGTTTTGTTTTGAGTGGCATGAGGTGTCCAATCTAATTTTAAGTGTTGTTTTTGAGTTTCACGCGGAGCCTGGGCGTGCTGTTGCTTGAGCTTTTGACTCAATTCCCAAGCCTCCGCGTTTTCGGTTAATTTCTGAAAAAGGTTCCAGGCGCGAATGCGCTCATCGGCGACTTCAACGGCAAGCTGGCGATCCGCAGGCGTGGCCATCGCGTCCGCCGCCGTCGCTTTGTCCGTGGTATAGGTGACATGATCCTGTTCAAAGCGGGAATGGCTCACATATGCCTGCCGGAGATTCCCGGCGCGAAGACCGTCATCGGCCATGACCAGAATGCCCTTGTCCACCGACTTGCCCTGCGCGGCGTGCGAGGTGGTTGCATACCCATGCGCCAGATGCCGGAAACCAGCCGGAATTACCCGCTCATCCGTCAGGTCGATGGAGCCGTCTTCCCGGAATCCCTTCACCTGAACGATCTCGCCGTTGCGCAGGTCATGGGGCTTGGAGTTGCTCCTGAGGAGGAGCTGTTCCCCCACCGCCACGGGAATCGTGCGGGACAGTCCCACATCAAAGCCACCGGCGCGGGAGGGATCAAAGGAGGATTGCTTCCCAGTCTCATCCCTGACGGTGAGCGCTTCACCTTGGCGAACTTCGACGGTCACGTAATGGCCCTTGGAAAAGCCATCGGCATCTTTGTGAAACGAGATCGTGTCTCCGGCCTGATAGTTGCGGACATCCCGCTTGGCCTCTTCCGTCCATTGGAACGAGGTATAGGACTGGAGCTGCTTTTCTACCCCTCGGAGTAATTCCGCTTCCTTCAGCAAGGGCCGCACTTGATCGGTAAAACGATGAATGTCCGACCAGACCGGCGAAATGACGAGGCACGACTGATTCTTTTGCACCGTGTTCACGTAATCCTCGGCAGCAGCACGAAAGAGAGTTTTGGCGTCGGGGATCTCTTTTACCGCGCCCTTGCGGTCAAATTCATGGAAGGCGGCATAAGCCTTCTCTTTGGCCAGGAGGGAAACGGCTTCCTTGAGATGGGAATTTTTCTGGCGCATGATTTCGGTCAGTCGGGCGGTTTCGAGTTGCCCATACCGCTGCAAGGCCCGCAGAGCGTCCCCGGCCTGCACCGAATTGTGCTGTTTGATGTCACCGACCAGAACCAGCCGGTTGCCGTTGGCCTGGGCGATCTGGCACAATTCGCGCATCTGGCGGGATGAAATCAGGCCGGCTTCATCGACAATGATGACCTTGCCCCGGCATTGTTCCTGCAACGATTTATTGACCAGCAATTGCTGCAAGGTCTGGGCGTTGGGCGCGACACGCTGGCGTAATTCCTCGGTTGCCTTGGCACTCGGCGCGCAGGCAAAGACCGAACCCCCGGCCTGTTCGATGCCCTTCACCACGGGTAGCAGCACCCGCGTTTTTCCCGTACCCGAATCCCCCTGTAATCCTGTCATGGCATCATGGCTGGACAAAATCTTGAGGATGGCCTCACGCTGTTCCCTGGTTAAGGCCGGATCAAGCTGCGGGACTTTGCCCAAATCGGGATGACCGCGCTTATGGGTCAACGACCAGTCGATATATTCCCGCTCCATTTTCAGCGTTTCGCGGGAAACGATGTATTCCTCCTTGCGGATGTATTCACCCGTCATCACCCGTTGTTCCACCTCATTCTTCAATTGTGATAGCTCAACATCGCCACGTCCCGATTCCAATGCCTGCGTCAGCAGTTTGCGCTCGTCAATCACCGAATGGCGCTCAAACACGATGCCTTGCGCACGATCAACCGCTTCCTTGGGCGTGCGGACATGGTGAGCCTTCCGCGTGCCATTGGCATCTTCTATGACTTTTTCCACTTGTGACAACAGATACACCCCGGCTTCCCGTTTCCATTGTGCCCGCAGAGTTTGACCATCGACATGCATCTTTGCTTTGCGGGTGCGGGCCGCGATGGTTTGCAATTGATCCTGCGACTTCGCTCCGATGGTTTTGGCCACCGTCTCAATTTCCTCACGGCGCTTGCTGAACATTTGCCTGACTTCCGGTGGTGAGCCGACAATGTTGAACCCGATGGTGGTACGCGCGGCTTTTTCTATTTGATAGCCTGCATCCATCATCCGCCCTGCCAGCTTGTTGTAGCAGACTTCCCGAAAGTAACCTTGGTACTTGTAAAAGTTCTCCGGCTGCACGCTTTTCCATCGTTGTTCCACGGGATCATAGGTCGTGTTCATCACGCAAAGGTGCGTGTGCAATTGCGGGTCAAGCGCCCGGCTCGCTTCATGGGTCACCATCGCCGCCACCATGCTTCCGGTCGTGCGGTTCTGATCCTGAATGCCGCCAATCCTGATCCTTGTTTCCGTCACCGCCTCGATTTCCTTCACGGTTTCAGCCACGGCTTCCTTCCACCATCCACCGATGCGCTCATCCCCACCCACCAGGTACGCCACCGAGACATCCTTTGGCGGCGAGATTTGCGCGAAATAGCAGGCCCGCTTGACCTGCCGGTCGATCACACCCAGCCGCTCATCGGTCACCGGATGCCGTCCCTGGCACAGCTTGCGAAAGTCATCTTTCTGAACCTGCCCGATCAAGCCCAATCGTTCGGCGTCACGACCAATCCAGACCATCTCCGCATGGCCTTCTTCCGTGAGATAATCATCGGAGGCCATGTGCTTCTTAAAATAGTTTACGGCATGAGACACGCTCACGCAGGGTTTATCGAATCGGACCATGCCTAATTAGACGCCATACATAGGATTTCGTCTAAAACAATTTGGTAGTTTTTGGTAGTGCAGGCACTACCGTTTAATATAGACTTGCACATCTTTACATGGCTTTGCATATTCTATATTCATCTGCAACGGAAACGGGGCCTTCACCAACAGGGCGGTCAAAAGCCCAATACTCACAAGACATGGCGAACAGCTCAAAATCAGAGATAAAGATCCTTCGACAAGGTTCCCACGACGTTTGAACTATGTGGGAACTTGTGGAAACCAAACTCTCTCTCTCATGGGAAATCTTCCGCCAAACATTCCACAGATCACGGCATATATAGTTAAGTTGAGGGTATGGGGGAAATGACACGCCACCCCTCCTCTGGAGGAGTCAGGGACTTTCAAGCCAGGCGTCATCATGCGCCAGTCAATATCAGCCAACGTGATCGTTCTACTCCTTCATACGCTTGCCACGCTGCTTACGCATTCAATGATTATTGCGCGCAGTAGGCCCGTCATGCGCCGTCAGACACCGGCGGGCGTCATCAAAGGTCATACGGCATGATCGCATGATGACATCTTCGTGATCCGACCAGTCGCGGACGGCGGCGATAATCATCATGCGCCACACGCGCACGACGCGCATGATGACGACAGGCAGCATCGACGCCAACCGGCATCACCCAACGTCAGCCGCCGTGAACCTTTTGAAGGGCGTCGTGCCCCGACATCATGCCGCACGTTGCGACAGCAATCAGTTATCTACGACGCGATTCGTGCTTATCATGCTTGCGCCGCCTTCATCTCAGCAGCATCGGCGTGTTCATGCCTCGCTATTCTTCATTCGTGACTTCTCGGTATGGTAGAATCATGTTTTCTTCTCATGTCGATCATGAGTCCTCTTCTATCATGATTGATCGGCACATCATGGACGTGCCACTCGGTCTTCAATCGCGGTCCGGTTTCGTCATCGCGATCATTATATCTCCGTAATCTTCAAGAGGACATTTTCCGCGATCATCATCACGATGCTGGTCATTGCTCATCATTACCGATCGCGCCGTCGAAGTGATCGTCACGTTCCATTGTTGCGGTGGCAGTCTATATGAAAACGATTATAATCACAGCCATGCAACCTTCATCTACTTTTGAAACTCAGAAAGCCTTGGAACGCTTTGCTCAGGAGTTTGTTCCTGTTCAATCCGCTGGCAAACAAATCCATCGTTATCGTGAAGCCATTATTGTTCTTCGTTCCAAAGGCGCTTCCTACGCCGATGTTTGGCAGATGCTTCTCAATCAAGCTAAAGTCGAGGTTTCCTACTCGACCGTCATTCGTTATTGCAAGACCTTGCCTCACGTTCCTGCTCCTCGTCCGTAATCGTGTTGGTCGGTTGTGAACTTTCGCGTTCGGTGCTCATCCGCTCTGACTGTTTTTTGGTTGGAAACCAGTCCGCCTTGCCCGTCCGAAAATTCCCCGCAAGCGACGGATATGCTTTTTCTCCGTTGTGTAATGTCTTTCCCGGCTGTGGTGGTGATTGCGATGCCTGAGCAGCCACCGCGCCGCGTGCTCGCGTCACGGCGGCTGCTTTTTGCTGCGATTGGTGTGCCGCGTCTTGATCCCGCCCCCGGAAGGAAGAGGGGGGCGGGCCTCAAAACGCGGGTTGAGGATGACGGCTCCCGTTGGTCGCCGACTGCGCGGGCGGCATCTCGTCTCGGGCTTTGTGGCGTTTCCGTGATTCGTCTCGACCCAATCTCGCGAAGTTTGTTCCAAAACCGGGTATTGAACTGGCGACCTAAAAGCTTATATTTGAAGTTGGAGGCAGTCACTATGATCACCTATCGGCATCAATCCTGGGAAGAAAACGAGCGCGAGCACGCCGAAGAGCGTCGCTTGACGGAGGAGCTTATCGCTTCCGGCCAGAAGACCGCTTGGGAAATCCAGCAGGAAAACTCGCTCTTCCCCGTGGACGCCAAGATCGAAATCGACTGGATCGATCTATCCGAGCGTTTTGAACGCGCTCACGCCTGAACATTATTAACGGTGCCACCGAACCCGGTGGTCCGAAGATGTCACTCTAGGAACCACCGAGTAAATGTCCCATCGTCAGGCGGGTTTAACGCCGAACCACTCTTGCGCCTGTTCGGGCGTGACCAATTCCCGGTAATGCGAGAAGATCACTTCCGGCGAGTTGCCCGCTTCCAACGCGACCCGCGCCGTATCATGCAGGATGGCCAGGCGGTAGGAGATGAATGAATGACGCAGGCCATTCTCCTGCCAGGCAAAGCCCTCGCAGAACCGCGCCGCCGCCATTTGCGGACGTTGATGGTGGCAAACCGGGCCGGAGGTTTGCTTGCACGGCGTCAGCCAGAGCTTGAGGTTGTCCGAGATCGGAACCAGACGCCGTTGCCGGGTCTTGGCTTTATTGGCATCCACCGTGATAAAGCCCCGATCCAGATCAATTTCGCTCCAGTCCAACCGCTGCAATTCCGCTGTCCGCAGGCCCGCGAAGGCGCCCAGGGCAAGGTAGGGGCGCAAGGTCTTATCGGCCTTGGTCAGCAAGGAAGCGATATTGTCCGGCGTGAAGATCGAAACCGCCGATTTCGTTTCCTTGTACCGCACCATGGCCGGAAAGGGACTGCCACCCTTGACCAGATAGCCCCGTCCCTCTGCCCAATTCCCACATGCCACCAGAATGATCCGCATTCCGTTCTTGGTCTTGGCCCCAAACGTCAGGCCACCGAGCCAGGCATCGAGTTCCGAGGTTCTCAGATCAGGTAGTGTCTTGCCGGGAGACGCTTTTGCCAGATCGTTCAGTGTCTTGCGGCACTGGCTGACGTAATGAGCCGAGAGGCCCGATTGCTGGCGCGAGGCCGCGAATTGCTCCGCGATCTCTGCCAACGTCAACTGAGGTACATCGGCCCGGTTATGCCGCAGGAAAAAATCCACCGCTTCCCGCAGGGAAGTTTTCCCGAGCTTCGTCACCGCTTGAGCGTGTTCCTCGACCGCGACGTGTAGGGCATAGCCCGAGGCCAAAACCTTCCGTGCTGCCACGAGGCTTTCCAGTTCCGGCGTGGCCATCGCCTCGACCGCTTGCATGTCATTCGTCAACCCACCGAGGATTTGCTTGGCTACTCGCTTCGCTTCCGCTTTGTCTTTGAAGTTTTTCTGGATGCGCCGTCCCGCCGTATAAAATGCCAGTTGGTACATTGCCTTTCCGCGATTGACCGAGTGATAGAGTTTGACTGTCTGCTTTCCATTTGAGATTTCTGTTGCCATATACTGTATGGCGGGATGTCAACCAAACTGCATTTGCTATGCGTCCCGTTATGCAAGAACCAGTCACTCACTTAAGTGACTGTCATTTCAGCATTCTTGCTTCGGTCATAGACCGCCGCTACAACTCCGCTGTTCGCCGCGGGGGTTATTTCATTTGCTTTTATTCTCTCGGCCATCGGCCCAGCGCGATGGAAACGTTGGCGCCGCCAAAGCCGCTGGAATTACTCAAGGCCAGGGCCGGCGCGACATCCATCGGCTGGGTGACTATCGGCACGCCCGCGCACGCGCGATCAAGCTGGCTGATCTTGGCCGAAACCGGCAGGAAGCCCTCGTGGAGCGCAAGCGTGGTGAAGGCCGCCTCCATCGCGCCAGCCAGGCAGATGCCATGCCCCGTGAGCGCCTTCGTGCTGCTGACATAGGGAACACGACCGGCGCGAAAAACACGGCGGATGGCCTTGATCTCCGAGGTATCGCCGACGGTTGTCCCCGTGGCGTGGGCATTGATGTAGTCGATATCGCCCGGCGCAAGGTTCGCTTCGCTCAAGGCGTTCTGCATCGCGCGCGCAAGCCCGTCTCCCTCGGGTTCGGGGGCCATCACATTGTACCCGTCGGCGGCTTCGCCCCAACCCAGCACTTCCGCATGGATGACGGCGCCCCGTTCAAGCGCCGACTCAAGTTTTTCCAGCACCAAAACCGTCGCCCCGCCCGTGCCCACAAAGCCGTCGCGTTTGACATCGAACGGACACGGCGCCTTGGCCGGATCGGTCTGGAGGCTGAGCGCGCGCACGCTGGCGAACGGCAGGATGCTGAATTTGTTGCAGTCCTCCGCGCCGACGACAAAGACGATATCCTGGCGATCCAGCATGATTTGGTCGCAGCCAAAGCCAAAGGCATGGGCGGACGAGGCGCAGGCGCTGAGGAATCCAACCACCGCGCCCTTCAACTTGAAGCAGGCGGCGAGATTCGCGTTGAGCGTTCCGGGCATGGCGGCCGGGACGGAAAGCGGATAACATTTGTGCACGCCCTCGGTGACCATCACGCGGAGATTCTCGTACGTCATCCACATCGATCCGCCGGAGGCGCAAGCGGCTCCCGTGCGCGGATGAGAAACCCGGTCCGGGCCGAGCCGGGCGTCCGCGATGGCTTGCCGCATCGCGCACGCGGCGAAGACGACATGGGGGCTCATGGAGCGGAGGTCGTTGCGCTCGATCGAATACTCGGAAGGATAAGTCCAGTCTTCGAATCGCAGGCTGGGAAACGAGAAATTCTTGATGGTTCCAGCCAGCCTCGGCCCGCCGGGTTCGTCGGGCAGTTCGCTGAAGACCTCAATGCCCGAGCGGGAGTGGCGCAGGCTCTCCAACACCTGCGCACGGCTGTTTCCGATGCTGGTGACAAAGCCGAGGCCGGTGATGACAACCCGTTTTTTCAATCGGCTTGAGCATAGAACAAAACACGCAGGCGTCCAGCATCGTCCCGCCGGGAGAATGTTTCGTCAAACCCCCGCTGTCTCCGCAGGGCCGTCGGCCGGGGATGACTCAACGGCGGAGTCGGGCGTGGCGTCGAACGAGGCCGGGTTGAAGTCTCCGAAAGCAAGGGTAAGCGCCTCGACCCGCGCGACCAGTTGGTTCTGGATCTTGACCTCGCCCGCAAAAATGGCCAGGGGCGCGCGCAGGCGGGTCAGCGTCAGTGACATGTGAATCTCATCGTTCGGCTTGGCCCGCCGGAGAAATCGGGCCCCGTCCATGCCGACAAAGAGCACTTGGTTCGTGGCCAGCGAGTGTTGCAGACGGGAGGGAACCTGCTCCAAGATCCAGAGGCAGCAGGCTTGTCCGAGAGCTTCGTAAACAATGGAGGCCGGAACGACCGGATCGTTCACAAAATGGCCGGAAAAGAAAAATTCGTCGCCGCGGAAAAGATAGGCGGCGCGAACCGTGTCAGACTGTATCTCCGCCTTGTCCAAAAAGAGGAAGGGGGGTTGCTGGGGCAGAATCAGGCACAAGCGATCCCGGTCATAGGTTTCGATCTTGGCGATGGAAACGGGTTTGCCATGGACGCGGTCGTCGACGTACCGGCGCACATCCCCGAGGGTGCGGATGTTGCGCAAATCCGAATCATCCACTCGAAATGCGAGCGCCTCCTCCATCGACATGATAATCTCCAGCATGGTGAGTGAATCGACGCCCAAATCTTCACCCAGGCGCGTCGTGTCAGGGCGTTGAGCGATATGTTCGCCGGGCTCGAGTTTCAAATAACGCTCGATAATGCCATGGACGATGACAATGACGGCGTCGAGGTCGCCTTCACGGCGGAAGCGGAGGATGGCATCGAGGGTTTCCGGACTGCAACGCTTGAATGATTCCCGCAACTTGGCTTCCTGCTCGTCCGTAAGTTTGGTGACAATGCTATTTTCCATGTAAATCTTTTCCTCAACCAGATGCCAGCGTATTATTTCGGGTGCTGCCCGCGCCTTACTTTTAATGAAATTTGACAAATTAGGAAGGCATAAAACCAACTTTTTTAAGAGCCGCGCCCAAGGCGGCCAAAAAAAGGTCGAGTTGCTCCCGGGTATGCAGGGCTGTGACCGACGTTCGAATCAGGTCCTTTCCGGCGGGAACTCCGGGCGCGATCGCCATGACGGTGAAAAAGCCCTGCTCCCATAGCATGGACCAGACGCGGTAGCACTTTTCCTTGTCCCCGAGCACAATCGGATGCCCCGGCGAGGGACTGTTCCAGTAATCAACCCCGAGGTTGCGAAGGCCGGCCCGGAAATAGGCGGCATTTTCCAGCAGACGCCGGCGGTGTTCCGGTTCTTCACGCATCAACCGAAGGGTCTCCAGAGCGGCGGCGGCCTGGGACGGCGGCAGGCCGGCGCTGAAGATGATTTGCCGGCAATTGCTGCGGAGATACTCGATCACGGCGCGGCTCCCGGCGATAAAGCCGCCCGTGCTGGCCAGGGATTTGGAGAAACTTCCCGTCAAAACCTCGATGCGTCCATTCATGTGATGGTGATCGACGCTCCCGCGGCCTTCCTCGCCCAAAACGCCGATCCCGTGAGAATCATCGACGATGACAATGGCCCGATGTTTCTCCGCCATCTCGACGATTTGCGGCAGGGAAGCGATATGTCCCTCGATGGAATAAACGCCGTCGACCGCGATGGCCTTCGGTTGCTGCTTCGGCAGCGAAGCCAGCAGGGAGCCGAGTTCGGAAAGATCTTCGTGATTGAAGCGCTCGATGTCGGCGCCGCTCAAGAGGGCGCCGTCCCACAGCGCGGCGTGGATGCTCTTGTCCACCACCAGCGCGTCGGTGCGATGCACCAGCGTGCTCACGGGGGCCATGCAGGCAAGGTACCCGGCGCAGGTGACGTGGCACGCCTCCATCCGCAGGAAATCGGCGAGATAAGCCTCAAGTTCCTCATGGTAGGAGCGGCTGCCGTTGGCCAATCTTGAGCCGCACGCACTCGTCCCCCAGAGCCGGATCGCATCGGAGGCGGCCTTCTTGACCCTGGGGTGAGAACTGAGCCCCAGGTATTCGTTGCTGCTCATCATGAGCATCCGCTTGCCATCGACGATGACAAAGGGATCCTCCTGCCCTTCCACTTCGTGATAATAAGGCCGGTATTTGAGTCGTAATTTCGTGCCCAAATCGGAGGCGAAACGTTCCAAAAGGGGCTTGGAACCGGTCATGAAGGATGGTAGTAACATTGAATCTCCAAGTTTTGAGGGAACGTATCACAACACCGTGCTCCAAGGCTATTCTTTGTATTCAATGAAATCATTTTTTCTCATTCCCCCAATTGCGGGTTCATCCAATTTTAATGTTCAGTCGCCTCGGAAGGCTGCAATCGACACTGCTCTTTGGGGCAAAGCTGCCCGCTCTTTTGCATGGGTTGCCACGACTTTGGATTCAGCGGACTCGATGGGTGAATTAGCCGCCCCGATTGCATTTGCCGCATAGGAGCAATCCAGTTATACCATCGCCTCTTCGCCAGACATTGTCTTTTTCGCGAGAAGTATGAATACTGTGACCCGTCTGTTCAGCCGAACCTTAAAATGCCCGGTCGCCGAGACGCCTATCGCCTGGATCGGCCGGAACAGTCGTCCGCTTATCCTATTAGGAGTCGCCCTGCTTGCGGCAATCAACTTCCTAAGCTATGACACAATTCATTTGGAGGGGGATGGCACCGAGTATCTTCTCATGAGCGTGTCTTTTGAGAGACACTATTCCCCGGCGTTGACGGCAGGAGATATACAAGACGCGGAGGCTCGACTGGAGCCATATCACCAACAATTGAATCCCCGTGTAAACATAAAAGCGCTTAATCAAGGAGAGTTTAAACTAGGAGATCCTAATTCAGGATGCCTTTTTTATAAGTCTAGATACGGATCGTATTTCAGCGGTCATTTTTGGCTCTATTCCCTTGTGAATGTTCCATGTCTCCTGTTAACCCACATTCTGCGCCTGTCTCCGGCAAGATCTTTCTTCATGCTTAACAGCCTTATTGCCATGTCCACCATTGCATTTATCATTTACGCGCGCGGGCTCGGCGGCCTTAAAAGATATTGTCTGATTCTATTCTATATTACCAGCGGAACGACCTATTACCTGCATTGGTCGCATCCTGAAGTTTTTAGCGCCTCGCTGCTTCTTATCTCTTTGATCCTAATGGAACGGGGCGATTTTGTGCCGGCCTCATTTCTTCTTGCGTTAAGCGCGCAACAAAATCCACCCATCGGCGTTGTTGCCGCCTTGTCCCTGCTGTTGGGCTTCTATTTTAATGTAATCAAGGGCAACCGGAATGGCCGCCGCGTTCTGAACGGGCTTCTTCTGGTTTTTGCGGCCATGGTCCTCGTCCTGTCTCCTGCATTTAACTATGTACACTTTGGCGTTCCAAGCGTGATTGCCAAGTACTTAACAGATGCTCGTTATATATCTTTTTTGCGGCTGCAATCCTTTTACTTCGACCCGAACCAGGGGATGATAAGGGCCATTCCATTCCTTTTCGTGCTCACGCCCATTGCTTTCCTATCGAATTGTTTGAACAAGCAGTGGCGCGTTATCCTATCCGCCGCCGGTCTCATCATAATCTCCATCGCGCTGGCCATTCCATCCCTTTCAGAAAGAGATTGCAACTCCGGATGCCAGGTTGTCATGCGCTATGCTTACTGGGCTTCAATGCCCATTGGACTTGCCTTTGCGCTTTTGCTGGTCGCGTTGCCTGGGTTTTGGAAATATATCTTTATCAGCATCATGGCGGCAGGCCAGGCGCTTTGCGTGCTTGAATATCGGGTTGATGGGGATTCGTGCGATCATCTACATTATTCCAGTGTCGCTGAATGGCTGCTGAATAATCATGCTTGGTGTTACAATCCTCCGGCTCAACTACTGATGAGAAGAGGCGCCCACATCGATAGCTATAACGACCCTATTTATTATTACGTTTTCGACAATAAAGTCACCAAGATTGCCTACCTTAAGGGAAACGAGGATACGGTCATGCCCTGGTCACTATCGATCGCCGCAACGAAGAGCCTTCCGGGATCTTCAACCGTTGAAAATGAAGACGGCTGGTTTTATATAAATCCGCGAAACGTGATACGGACTCACGGGGCTAACGGACTTCATCCCTGGAGTGGGATAATCGGCAGCTATCACGGACAGGTGCTTGGTTTCGGACCAAATGATAATGGCGTTCGATACTTGGGAGAGGGATGGTCTTCTCCTGAGGAATGGGGGCTTAATTCCAGGGTATGGGGTATCTGGTCTAAAAGTGTGGAATCCGATTTATTTCTCGCTCATGACAACGTTGGCGATATTCCCTTTCTGTTTAAATTTACCGGCAAGCCATTCATTAATGACAAGCGTCCTGAGCAACATATTGATGTGTTCGTGAACGGTCATCATGTCTCCACCGTTATCTATCACAGCATGGAGACGCAAACGACTTCTATTTCCATCCCCTCCGATATCATTAATGATTCGAAGTTCGTAAATATTCGCTTCGAAATCAAATCCGCATGGGCACCGATTGAATCGGGTTTGTCCGATGATCTCCGTCAACTAGGGATTTTTTTAATTGATTTTCAATTCTGCCCAGATCCCAAGCATGCCTTTCCACAGCTTGATTTTGGCCCGGCAGGCAACTCAGCCCCATTTCTGGAATCAGGATGGTCAACTCCAGACTCATCGGGAGGCACTTGGTCCGTCGGATTGGAATCATTCCTGCATATTGATTTGCCGCATGCAGTTGACCGTGACATGATTCTAAGGATTAATGCCGGCGCCTTTGCGCCTAGTCCACAATATCCCGAACAGACAGCGGAGATCATTGTCAATGATTATTCACTTGGCAAGCTTACGTACTCGAGTTTGACGCCTAAAATAGATTCGCTCATTCTCCCGGCGTCTATTTTCAAAAATGGCGCAACACGGCTAACCATCGCGTTTAAAGTGAAGTATGCGGTATCTCCGCTCGAGTTGGGATTGAGTACCGACGCTCGCAAACTAGGCCTGTGTCTGATTAGCCTGTCTCTGGAACCTGTTAAAAATTAACCTGTTGAAAATGACGTTTCAAAAGAGACTTGGAACTGCTGTTGAAAGCTGCTAGTAACATTTAATCTCCAAACTTTGAGGCAGCCTATCCTACCACCGCGCGCCAACGCCCGTCTTTGTCTCGATCGAATTCACTTTCCCTCACTCCTTCAATTGCGAGTCTATCCATCCGTCATGTTTGAAAGCGGTCGTTTTTCATCACTCTTCCGGTGGTGCTGTCTTCTCGGCCTCCTCTCCTTGAATGGCGTTGCCGCCCCCCCGCTGCCCGTGCCAGGGCGGCCCGTGCCGGCCTACACACTCAATGATTGCCTGCAATTGGCGCTGGAAAGAAACCCCGGCATTCTCAAGGCGCAGAGGGACATTGAGAAAACCCAGGGCCTGATCATCACGGCGAAATCGACCCTTTATCCGCAAGTGAGCCTCAACGGCCGCATCGAGGAACGCGACGACGATTTATTCTCTCAAGGCCAGTACCAGGCCATTCAGCATTTCCGCAATTTTTGGACCATCCAACTGGCCGTGTCCCAAAGCCTCTACTCCGGAGGCGCCAACCGGCAGCAAATCGCCATTGCCAAGCTGCAGCATGAATCCTCCCTGATCCAATTTCAGGTGACCATCGATCAGGTGTTAAGAGACGTCAAGTACGCGGCCTATACCATTGTGGTCAACCAGGCGCAGATTGACGCCGAGAAGCAGACCGTGGCGCTGCTGACGAAAGAAGAGGCGCGCCAAAAAGATCTTTTCGATGCGGGCCGGACCACTCGCTTCAATATCCTTCGGACGGAAGTCAACCTGGGAAACCAACTCGCCGTTCTCCATCAGACCGAGAATGACCTGGTCTCCTCGGAAATCGCCCTGTCCCACCTGTTAAATATCGAATGGCCCCGCCAGCAGTCCCCCTTCACTCCTCCTTTTCTGATTCACGTTGACCTGGATTGTCCGCCCATCGGCCAGATCGAGGTGGGGAAGTTCATTGCGCTGGCCCTGACCCGGCGGCCTGAATTGCAGGTCGCGGCGCGGCAGATCGACATCGCGCAACGGCAGATCAAGCTCGATCAGGCCGCAATCCTGCCCCACGTCTACGCCTACGCCGCGGACGAAGACGCGCGGGATCAGACCCAAGTCGCCTTTGCCCACAACATCAACGATTATGCCGTGGGCCTGCTCGGAACATGGAATATTTTTGATGGCTTTGCCACCAAAGGCCAGGTCATGTCGGATCGGGCCGCGCTGGGTTCCAACTATATTTCACGCGATGAGATGCACCTTGAGGTGCAGAACGAAGTCCGGGAGGCCTATGCGCGATTGCTCAACGCCCAAGCCACCATTCAATCCCAGACCGCCAACGTCAAGACGGCCGAGGAATCGGTGGGCCTCGCCCAACTTTCAGTCGACACCGGTTATGCGACCTTGCTCGATGTCCTGCAGGCGACAATCGATCTGACTTCGGCCCGCACGGAGGAGATCAAGACGAAGCAGCTCTACATGGATGCGATGGCCGACTTGGAACGCGCCGTCTCGCTCAAGTTCGTCGACTGGCCGCGGAACAAGGATATTCCCGCGCCCGCACCGGCGGAAAACGCATCACCGGACGCGCCCCCCGCGCCGGCAACGAATGCGCCGCCGGCCGCGCCCCCCGTTCCCCCTCGATGACTATGAAACCGGCCGTTTTCGCCGCATGGGTCCTTTTTGCTCTCGCCATCCCGACTCGGGGAACCGAGCCTCCCGCAACCGGCCGGCCCGATTCGCCGCGGCAGGATATTTCGCTGGCGCAATGCCTGCAAATCGCCATCGAACATAACGCCCGGCTTCGCCTTGCCTCGACCCAGTTTCTGGCCACCGCGGGGCGGGTGATCTCCCTCCACGCCATTCTCTATCCGAAATTGCAGGCACAGGCGCTAACCACACCGACGACGCTTTACGTTCAGTTTCAACAAACTCTCTACAATCGCGCGACGTTCCCGCAGTTGCGCATCAGCCGATTATCCGAAGATCAGGTCCGAATCAACTATCGCCAGACTTTCGACGACGTCATGTTTCAGGTACGGCAGGCCTTCATCAATGCCCTGGGCGCCCGCGCCGAGGCCGAGTTATTTCGAAACTACGCCGACCGGCAGGCGAACGCCCTGGCCTCCGCGCGGCAACTTTTTGACGCGGGCCATGTGCAGAAAAACACCGTCCTGAGCATCGAGGTCAAGGCCAACCTGGCAAAAAATACCCAGGCTGCATTCGAGCTGCGATACACGCAGGCCCTTCTGGCGCTTGAAACCCTCCTGGGCCAGGATTTGCCCAAGTCGGCCCATCTCACCGGTGAACTGCTGGCCGACGCGCCCTCCGAACTCGACGCCGGCAAGCTAACTGCCGCGGCGTTGCAGAATCGGGAGGATTTGAAATTGCTTGAATCGATGCAGTTGTCCGACCAGCAACAAATCGAAGTCGATCTGCAAAACGCCTATCCGATCGCCGGCCTGTCCTCCGATTCGGCTTTCCAGGCCCCCGCCTTCGGCCCGGTCAACGCCGGCGGTTATGACCTGAAGCGAAATTACAACGAACCCGCCACGCAACGGGAGTCCGGCAACTCGCAGCTCCCCGCAAGTTTTTACGTCACGTGGCAGATTTTTGATGGCGGCAACCTGGAGGGAGTCAGGATGTCGGACAACGCGCAGATCGCTTCACGCGGCGTCGCGTTGCAGGAACTACGCCATTCCATATCGGAAGAGGTCAATTCAGCGGTGGCCACGATGATCGCCGAGCGGGATAATTTGCGCGTTTTGAATGGGCAGGCGTCCGAGGGGGAACTGCGCCATCTTGCCGACCTGGAGTATCAAACGGGCCGGTTGCGCCAGTTGGATAAGGCGTATCTCGAAGACGATATTTTACAGCAACAACAACAGCGCATCACCGCCAAATACCGCTTGAGCCTGGCCGCTGCCGCGCTTGACCATGCCTTGGGCGATGGTCTAGAAACATCCGTTGCCCGATCAAGGCCCTGAACGCGCGTCCGCCTGCCTGGATGCGGCCTTGGCCCGATTGAAAGACACGCCCATAAAATAGCCGGCACAAATGCATCAAGACCCCACCCTCCCAAAACCAAGAGCCCCTCGCAAACTGCCGCCGCGCCGGGGATTTCTGGCTCGAAGCTGGTTTGTCCTGGTCTTTCTGGCCGCCCTGGCGATCGGCGGCGGGGCCTATTATTACTATGATTACGCCACGGTTGCCTCCGCCGAGGTCGCGATTGTGCAGCGGGGCACGGCTTTGGCGAGTGTCTACGGAACCGTCAACGTGGCGCCCGTCTATCAGGTCATCGTGAAAACACGAAACTTCGGCCAGTTGACGGACTTGAAGGTCTACACGGGCTCCGTGGTGAAATCCGGACAGGTCGTGGCGGAAATAAACGATGACGCCTTGCAGCGCCAGCTTGCGTTGGCCGAATCGAATCTCGCCCAATCCAAAATCCGGCACGGCCTCGGACCGCCCTCCGCCTCGGCCTTGAAAAACCAGGAAATTGAAGTCGACAAACTCAAGAAGCTCGTGGCGGCCACCAACATCGCGCCGGTCGAGCTGGAAAAGGCGCAAAATCTACTCACCAGTTTGCGCGAGCAGGTTCAAAACGAGATGATCAATCTCAACAACGAAGTCGACACCCTGGAACGCGCGCGCGATGGCCTGCTCGATGAAATGAAACAGATGCATCTCACTTCCCCGATGGATGGCGTGGTCCTCAATCTCTACGTCAACCTGGGCGAGTTCCTGCCTCCTCAAAGCCAGGTTTGCCGCATCGGCAGCGCCGAAAACCGGATCGTCGCCAACGTCAACGAGGAAGACGTCGGCTACCTGAAAGAGGGGATGAAAGCCCATATCCGCCTCTATTCCTTCCCGGACAAGGATTTGATCGGCACCCTGACCGGCATTCTGCCTCAAGGGGAAAATCAAGTCTACCCGGTCTGGTTCAGCCTTGATGACACCACGCAAACCGTGAGGCCGGGAATGACCGGCGAGATGAATGTCGTCATCGGCGAACGCGAGAACACCCTGACAATTCCCACACGGGCCATCCGGCGGGACAATCTGGTTCTCGTCGTGGCCAACGGCATCGTGCGGCAGACGCGTGTTCGAGTCGGTTTTCACACCATCGAAAAAAGCGAAATCCTCGACGGATTGAATGAAGGCGCAGCTGTGATTATATCCAATCAGGATTTATATAGGCCCGGAATGCGCGTCCGGGAGTTGATTACCAGGACTAATTAGGCCGGGAAACGCCTGCATGATCCGACACTGATGGCGTCTACCGGCTTTTCGATGTGCATTCTCCCTCCTTTAAGATCGCCCTCCGATTCCTGCTCGCCCATAAACGCTCGCTGGGTCTCAGCGCGCTGGGCGTGGTTTTTGGGGTCGGATCGTTTATCGCCGCGCTGGCGCAAACGCAGGGCTTTGAAACATTCTATATCAACACGGTGCTGGGGTCCGAAGGAAGCGTGGTCATCACGGACCGCTTCCATGAGGACCAGACCCGCATTCTCAATCCCAAGCCCGACCAATCGTTGATGGTGGCCAGCCAGCAAAAGCGCAAATTTTATCCCGGCATCGCCGACGCCTACCGGATCATCCGCGTGCTCTCCGCTTATTCCGACGTCGTCGCGTGTTCGCCGATCGTGGAGGGACGCGCCTTCCTGCGCTCGGGCTTTTCCACCGAGGCCGTCTCGCTCCAGGGAATCGACCTCGACCTGCATTTGCGCACAACCGACCTCGCCAAGCAAGTCACCCAGGGATCCATGGATGATTTCCGCAATAATCCCAACGGCGCCTGCGTCGGCGCAAGCCTCGCGGAACGCATGAGGCTTGTCGCCGGGCAGGACGTCTACCTGAACGCGGACAATGAGACCCGGCGATTCCGCATCGATGTGATCTATGAAACCGGCGTGTGGGATTTCGATATCAAGAACGTGTTCGTTCACATGCGGACCGCGCAATCCCTTTTACACAAGCCCTACTTCACCTCCTTTATGCTGGTGAAGCTGCTCGACCCGTCGCGCGCGCCGGAAAGGGCGGCTGAATTCGAGGACCTGCTCTCTCACTCCTCCGCTTCGTGGCAGGAGCGTCAGGCGGGCAATCTGGCGCTCTTCGACGCGCTGCGCATCTCGGCCGGCATCGTCGTTTCGATGATCATCCTCCTGTCCGGATTCGGCATCTTCAACGTCCTCTCTCTTTCCGTCATGCAAAAAACCAAGGAGATCGCCATCCTCCGTTCCATGGGCTATGAGCGCAAGGACATCGCCGCCATATTCCTCTGGCAGGGCGCCTGCGTCGCCGTGATCGGGATCCTCTTCGGCTTCGGATTGGGCGCGCTGCTCACCTATATCATCTCCATCATCCCGGTGAATTTCCGCGGCATTTTGCGCACGGACCATTTTCTGGTCACATGGTCGCCCATCCATTATCTACTCGCGGCCGTTCTGGCGGCCGTCGCCGTCTTCATCGCATCCTATGTCCCCGCCCGCCGCGCCTCCCGCCTGGAACCCATCGAGACCCTTCGCGGCACCGGGCAGTAAAGGCGTCAGACTCAAGCAAACGCCGCTGCGTTTAGCCTAAATCCGGATTACGGATCGACTTTCCTTATTTTCGCTCTTATATTAACTGAGTTTCTCTAGTCGGCGGCGGCAAGACCTCGATGTTGAACTAAACCCGCATGGCATGATCCTGAGCGCTGACTTTGAGCGGATGGCTTTCGATAAAGTCGCTGACCTTCTTCCCGACTATTTCCCATGTATATTGAGAGAGCACGGTGTCACGCCCGTTAATGCCAAGTGAACGGGCCCGGTGGCGATCATCGAGGAGAAGCTTGATCGCCGCCGTCCACTCCTCGACGGTTTCGCAGACCATGCCGTTGACATTATGCTCGATAAGCGATGAAACCGCCGCACACCGCCGATGACCTATAACCGGTTTTTGCGCCGCCCAAGCCTCGAGTATCACAATGCCAAAACTTTCCTTAAGCGACGGGAATGCAAAAATGTCACAGGCATGGTAGGCCCATTGGAGCTCGTCATCATCGACCTGATCCCGGAGCAGGATGTTCGGCTGTTTGAGCGGCTTTCGATCGATATCTTTTCCGATCATGACCAAAGTGAGGAGCGGGTCGTCAAGGGATCGCATGACCTCCAATAGCAGGAGATAGTTTTTTGATTCCTCTTTTCTGCCCACATAAAGGAGGATTCGCCGCTTCTGCTCCTTCAAAGTTCTAATCCACGAGGGCATCTCGCCGCCTGGCGGGGAGAGGTGGCGCGGGGTCACGCCGATCCCCGCCTGCAAGCACGAGCTGCCGGGAATCAAGCATTCCAGGAGTTCCTTGGTATGGCGCGTTTCGCAAATAATGCCGGCAGAGTCTCGCAGGGCATCGAAGAGATGTAGAAAGTAATGGTGGCGATCCTCGGAATGCCATAGCGGGGCTATAAAACAGGGGCGGCCGGCCTTCCGGGCGGCGAGCGAGGCTAATCTAACCGTATTGAAAGGGAAATATCCCGCGATAACGCAGTCATATTCCCGGGTGTGCTCGAATAAATAACGCCGAAGCTCGGACGAATTGGGGCCGATCGTATAAGCGTGCAGCCGGTCAACAATTGGGTTTCGAGCCGCGACCTGGCGAAGGCTGAATTCAGGAAAACGGGATGAATGGGATTGCAAAACGGCGTCTCGAAAATCCTCATGCCCCCATTGTCGCAGAATAATCCGCGCAGCCGGTTTTCGGGCAAAGTCGGGAATTTGCGGGGAAACAGGGAACCGTAAAATTCGAAATCCAGCGTTTTGATCCAGATCTGGATTATAATCGTTCAGCCATTTCAGACTAAAGGCCTCCATGGGAATGAACCCGGCGGAGGCCGTTGTGGCAACCGTGACCTGATGACCAAGATTGGCTAGTTCGCAGCACAAGCCGAGCAAGTAAACGTCTGATCCTGCCTTTCCCCGCGGATTGAATATTGCGTACGCAACTAAGATCTTCAAGGTAGGTACCAAAGGCCAATAAAATTCACGCTGACGCCGAGCAATCGCCCACACCTCGGTTGACTGCCAAAATCACATCTGAACAGAACCTGATAATCTCCCGGGGGCAAGGACACGGGTTTGCGGACTGAACGAATTTTGAAGATTTCGCCGTCAAGTTCCCAACGATAAAGCACTCGTCCTCGGGCTTTATCAATCAACTCCACCGTGAACGGCTCGTCCGTATAGGGCATGAACCGGAGTAAAAAAGAATTCATCGGCTTGTTTGTGCGTAAAAAAGCACTGGCAATATCGGTCGTGAAGCGAACCTGCGTTTCATGAATGGTCTCAAGATAATACCAGCCAAAGTCAAGCGCCGCCAAGTGGTCTGGCATCTCCATATCGACTACTTCTCGAACGCATTCCCAATTCGGGGAGAAGTCCGGGTTCTTCGGGTATAGTCGCAATCCCTCGGGGAACGATGTTGGAAGCGGTCCTCCGTGCAAAGATTGAGGAAAGCGGGATCGGATGGCCAGGGCCGAACCGAGATGCCGGAAATTCCAAAGAAAAATTGACGAAAAACTGGAGCGGTTATTCCGCATGTAATGTGATAGCTCCATGAATTCGTTTATTATAAACACGGGCAATTTCGACAAAGGCCAGTATTTCAGCACGGTGCGCAAGCGGTTCCGGTGGCAGAGAATCTCCTTGTGCCGCAGATTGCTCTTGTGACTCGAGTGGCTGAAGGCGTGCTTGATCCTTGCCTTTGCGCAGGGACCAACCCGGTATCCGGACTTCCACGCGCGGATGCCTATTTCGACGTCGTCGTAGTAATTAATAAGCAGTTCATCGATAGGGAAAATCAAGGCGACTACTTCTTGCCTGAGCACCATGCCACAGCCCATGGGATAGAGAACTTCCTTCGGCAGGTCGTGATAACCCAACGGCCGGGAATAGAGAAAATCGAAGCCGATTCCGCGTTCGCTTATTCCTCCGCCCAGGCCGTTAATGATGTCGGGCCTCCTATCAAAAAGGACTAAAGGCGCTATGATGCCGAGGCGCGGGTTTTCCGCGAAAGCATCAAGAGCGGCGCTCAGCCAATTTGTTTCGGCGAACCCATCGTTGTCGATAAAGGCGAAAAATTTTCCTTTACCCAACCGTACGCCCGCATTGCGCGCAACGGCCAGTCCCAGGTTTTTCGGAAAGCGGAGGACATGTTGAGGGAACTTCGACGAAAAGGCTTCCGCGAATTCAACGCTCCCATCTTTCGATCCGTTATCAACAATGATGATTTCGCAATTAGGGTAGTCCAGATTGGAGAGTGCGGACAGACATTTCGGCAAAACATCAATGCCATTGTGATTAACAACAATGATGGAAATGAGCGGGCAATTTGCGGCGGGACTGGAGGCTCCATTGGCAGGTCCCTTTTCAAAAAGATAAAACTTAGTCTTTCCGTCAAGCGTGGCAGCGGATGATTCCATAGCTTTCATTAGTAATTCAAGCCAGTCATCGCTTCATTTGATCATATCCGTTCCGGGCAAGAGCATTCGATGGCTCCGGCTTTGACTCCTGGATCGCAGGCTGAATATCATTCTCACGGATTACCAACGAATGGAGCGCGATGCCAAGCATGCGCCGGTCCGCGCCCTTCTTGAAGTGCGAGGGCGAAGCGCTGTTGGGACAGGAAAACCGGACTTGAAGCTGAGGGTTTGCCTCGCAGGCTGATCGTGGCACGAGAATCGAAAAAGTGTATTTTTCCGAAATGGGAACACGGCCGCATTGAATCCCGTTGATTGTGACGGTAACATCTTGATGCTTGATTTTCGAATTGGTGTAGCCGCCAGCTGTGAATTCCAGGATCATATCGCCCTTCGACACGGGAGGGCTAAAATGCAGGAACGCGTGCAACGCATCGGTCCATGTGAAAGCGGTCTCCGAAACATGCCAGCCAATGCCCAAGTGTTTCCGGCCGTTTCCGTTTAGTCCAAAATCGAGCCGTTCGCCAAATTGGTAATCGGTCGCGGCATTTTCCGGAGATGCACACTTGCTGTCAAAATCCCGCTTTCGGATCTGGCTCCGAATTTTTGTGATCAAGCCTTCCACGGCCTGCGACAGTTCATCATCCTTGGAGCCGGAAGAAGGCGCAATTTCCGAAGGCGAATCGCCGATGACAGGCTTGTCATCCGCGGTTTCCTCGTCCAGGGAAAGCTTTTCCCAATTAGGCAAACTGCCATCCCCTCGCATCCAGGTTTCAAAAGCAACCCCGCCTTTTTTCCACCAGGGATACCGGCTCGAAAGCAGACAATCTTCGACTCTAACTTCGGGGAAAACATTTTTGGCCAGCCGCTCTTTAACGTAAAAAGCATTGAGACAATTGCGATTGCAGCCAATCAGCCGATATCCCTTTTTTTTGCATAAGTCATCAAAAGCGGCCAAGCTTGCGCCGCCGGCGCGGCCTTCACCGGCACGAAACTCCGGCTCATAAGCGGCAGTCATGGCCACATGGGACTCGAATATGGCATTGTATTCCAAAACGATCACGCGCGGCTGCACAACGGATAGGCTTTTCAAAAGCCAGTAGTCCATGCCGTCCACATCCAGGGAAACAAGATCAATTTCTCCTGAGAATCCGCGGGCCTCGATCTCCCGATTGACATTTTCGGCATTTAGCCACGTTGGGTGCACCTGAACAGGCATGTTCCATGTCGTGTCCCGATGATCTCTATAAAACTGCGCGCATTGGCTGGCGGTTTCCTGGTCGCCTTCAAAAAGGAGCCCGCAAAAATTGTGATTAATGATCAGGTTTGCGGTATTGGACTCATAACCGACGCCCGCCGCCATTTCGATGGCATGGCGATTCGTTGCCCCGATGACCGAAAAGATATATAATAGAATGCCATCCTCGTCGAATTGGGAAAAAGTCCTGAATCCCACCTCATTAAGACTCCGGGGCAGGGCGGATCTGGCGGCAAGCTCCTTCCACATTTGCGCGATCAGGATTTGATCGCCCTTTCCGACGCTGCTCTCAAGCATGCGCGCTCTAAGATCTGATAAAATCGCAATATCTGGCAAACTCATGATTTCTGGAATTTAGGACGCCTTTTCGAAAGGGGCCGAGGTTGGACTACGAATCACTTTGAGGCGACAGTGGCAACTATAGCTTCCGAACCCCGGGAAAGGCAAGCAACAAAGCCCTGCCCCAAATTCGTTGAACTCCTCCCGCCGAAGAGTTGCCCGTATCTGGACGGCGCGATGGCGATGGTAAAGCCTCTGACAACGCCGCAGCCAATGACGCCGGCCCCTTGCTTTTTCATATGGACTGGCAGGGAACCTCCGGCCGTTCCCGCGTCCCTAAAGCCCCCTCCCCTCAAGTCCGTGTTTCCAAGATTGGCTTCGCTATTTGGAAGGAAATCCCAATCGCCATTAACCAGGCCCTGACCAGGCAGGCCCCTCATGTGAGAGAAATAGCATTCTTTAAGATCAGGCAGTCGCGAATTTTCATTGT
The DNA here is from genome assembly GCA_963702985.1 of uncultured Verrucomicrobiae bacterium. Taxonomy (GTDB): domain Bacteria; phylum Verrucomicrobiota; class Verrucomicrobiia; order Methylacidiphilales; family UBA1321; genus JABDGH01. The sequence continues at coordinate 649,137 of OY969777.1, read as the reverse complement.
CAAAGGAGTCAGGCCAATTTTAGCCTAGACAAGCCTATAGGAGGGCACCATCCTCTTTTCACGGAATGGAAGGATGATTGACCAATAACCCGATATGTCACTACGTCGCGCCCTGATTACTGGAATTACAGGACAGGATGGATCTTATCTCGCGGATCTTCTTCTTGAAAAAGGCTACGAAGTGCATGGGATAGTCAGGAGAACCAGCACTTTGGAGCGCTCCCGGCTGAACCATCTTTATCTGAATCCTGAGATATTCAACCGTAAATTGTTTCTCCATTACGCCGATCTTGAGGATACCACCTCGCTACGCCGGATATTGCTCAGCGTGGCTCCCGGAGAAATTTATCATCTGGCGGGCCAGAGCCATGTGGGGCTGAGTTTTCCGATGTCGGAAATCACGTGTGATCTCACGGCGATGGGGACGCTTCGGCTTTTGGAAATCATTCGCGATATGCCGGCAGCTCCCCGGCTGTTTCATGCCTCGTCGAGTGAGATTTTTGGCAAGCCCGAGTGTGAGTTCCAGGATGAGACAACGCCTTACTGGCCCGTTTCGCCGTACGGATGCGCCAAAGCCTTCGCCACCCAGATGGCCAAAATCTTTCGTGAAGCGTACGGACTCTTCGCCAGCAACGGAATCATGTACAACCATGAATCCCCGCGACGCGGAGAAAACTTCGTGACCCGAAAAATATGCCGCGCCGCCGCGGAGATAAAACTGGGTCGCAGAGAAAAGCTGCTCCTCGGCAATATCGACGCCCGGCGTGACTGGGGTTATGCGCCGGACTACGTCCTTGGCATGTGGTTGACGCTCCAGCAGGAAAAAGCCGACGACTACCTTTTTGCCACCGGCGAAACTCATTCGATCCGCGAATTGGCCGCTCTTGCTTTCGAAGCGGTGGACCTGGACTGGACGACCTGCGTGGAAATCGACCCCTCCCTTATCCGCCCCGATGAACCTGCTCTGTTGAAGGGCAATGCGGCCAAGGCTCGGCGCAAACTGGGTTGGGTTCCCACCTGTCCCTTTCCCAAGCTCATCGCCATGATGACCCATGCGGATCTGGCGGCATTTCAGCACTGCTGATGAGGAGTTAGACGCCGCTTACCGTTAATGATGCTGTTGCCTGGCACGGCCCGGACAACTTGTTGCGGGGTGAGTTCATTCACGGATTCGAGTCCCCGGCAGAAATCGTGCGGCCAGAGAAAATAACAGCAAAGCCAGGGCCACCAGCGCCCACGGCGGCATCGTTGGGGTATCGGCTGAATCGGGTGCTGGGTCCGGAGTTGGTGTTGGTGTTGGACTTGGCGTCGGAGTCGGTTCCGGACTTGGCGTTGGTACGGCTGTTGGAGTTGGAGTCGGTGTCGGTGTCGGAGTCGGCGTCGGAGTCGGAGTCGGCGTTGGCGTCGGCGTTGGCGTCGGCGTTGGACTCGGCGTTGGTGTTGGACTTGGTGTCGGTGTCGGCGTCGGAAACAGAGTGATCGTCAGGCTGAAGGACCCCGTTGAGGAAAGGCCGTTGTTGCCTGTCACCTGCACGGTGAAACTGGACGTTCCCGTCGCGGTTGGCGTGCCGCTGATCACGCCCGCGCTGCTCAGGCCCAACCCGGATGGCAGACTGCCGGAAGAGAGGGACCACGTGTAAGGCCTGGTGCCGCTGCCCGCCGTCAACGTCTGGCTGTAGGCCGTGCCTGCCACGCCCGCCGGCAACGGGCTGCCGGTGATAATGATCGGCGCAGACGGCGCGGTGAGCGCGTTGATCAGGGCGCTTCCGTTGGGCGTTCCCCAGCCGGTGCAGAGATCAAAGCCGGTCTCCGCCGGAAATTTCGCGGGGCTGCTCGAACTGAAATTGTTGCCGGCGGTGATGTCGTGGAATTCGGACCCATAGCCCGTCCCCTGGCCGATCGCATAGACGGCGGGATTGATGAAACCGACCGTGGTCCCGCCACTTGCCACCGCCTGCTGATTGACCAGCGCCGTGAAAGCCGCCCACAACGGCGCGGCGCAACTGGTGCCCCCGACGCTGTAGTTCCCACCGTTGGCGCGCACGTAAACGTGCTCCGCGGTCAGGGCCACATCCGGCACGTTGCGCATGGTTGTCGATCCCAGGTTGGCCGTCATGCTGATTCCCTGCTGCCAGGTGGGAATGGCGTACTGGGTGCTGATTCCGCCGCCGGTACCGATGCCGTTGTTCCGGTTCCATGCGGTTTCCGAAGCGTACGGGCCTCCGGCACTGCTCGTGCTCAGAGTTGTCCCGCCAACTTCCGTGATATAGGGCGTGTCGCCGGGAAATGGAATCAAGCCGGTGAAGGCATCGTAGTCGCCCGAGGCGCTAAAAAAGGACTGCCCCTGGGCCGCCATCTGCTGAAAAATCTGGTCGGCCGTCGGATCGGCTGGCTCACCGGGACTATACCAGGAGCAACTGAGTTGCATGGCCAGATCGTCCGTGGCCATGCGATTGAGAATGTCGTACCAGTTGCCGTTCGGCCCGGCTTCATAAACTATAATATTGGATTCTCCCGGCGCCATGGAGACCGCCACCTCGATGTCGAGGGAAACCTCCACTTGATCGTTAGTGGTTGTGGGGGTGCCGTTGAATCCGTCGAGCAGCACATTGGTGAGGGTGACATTCGGCAGCCCGGCCAGGTGTTCGTAGTAGGTGATGTCGCTGGCGGTGTAACCGTCAAACTCCAGCAACCCGACGGCCTGCCCGGCGCCGGTCAGGGAAACGCCCGGAACATACGCCGTGCGAAAATCGTTTCCCATGTAATTGCCACCCGGCCCCGAGCCGCTATTCGGTGAGGAGCCGGTATTGGGCAGGGCACCCTGAGCCGCGGACCCGATGGGACGGGACTTCAAACGCGGGCGCGGAAGCGAGTAATTGTCCAGACCGCTGATGTGCAGAAGCGGAATGGCCAGGTCCACCGACGGGTCGGTATCGGGAGCGTAATAATTACGGGCCTCGGTCGGATGCTGGTAACTCCGCATCTTGACATGGAGCGAATTTTCGATGTCGGAAACCGCGCCTTCCACATCCAGGATCGTTCGATTCGGATGCATCGCGGTCACCTTCAACCCGTGGGATTTCGCGAAAGCGATGACCGCAAGATAATCCGCTTCGGTCGGGCCAAACCTCTCGGCGAACTGCGCGGGCGTCAGATAATGCCGGTAATTCGGGCTGGTGGGATCGCTGAGCTGGCGCAACAGATCGGCCAGGGCTTGCGGATTGCGCAACGGCAGGCTGATAGCCAGGTTCAAATGCTGCGAACCCGGGAGACGCCCCAACGGAGTCAGGCGTGCCGCCGCGGCCGGCACGTGGCCGGACAGCACCTGCCTTCCCGCCGCCCTGACTGGCAGAGGAACCAGCAGACACACCACCGTTAGGAGCAGGACGAAAACCGCCGATTCTCTCAGGGCGCGTATCCGCCAGGGGAATGTGATTTGCATCATAGCGCCAGTCGAGCAGCCAAGAGCCGCACGAAAGGATAACATTCCCTTTTCGTACGTTTGAAAAGGCTAAAGCCTGCCCGTCAGCCGGAGTTAACCTAAACGTCACAAATCAAATCTTTATGTCTTCGATTCCTTCAGGACGTAGGTCTTGCCTGGTTCCGTGGGAAAGGAAGCGATGCCGTTGGCGGTTTGGACCGGCACGGACGCCGAGCTTTGTTGTTCGGCGACGGTGAACCCGGTTTTCCAGGGGCTGACGAGCTTGACCGTGCCGCCGACGGTGGAGCGGATGGTCGCGTTGGTGATGGCGCCGCCGACTTGGTCCGCGGAGACCTCGAATCCGCCCTGGGCGAGGAGGTTCGAGAAGTGCCCGTCCGTCGAGGCGGGCCAGGCGGGGAAGATGCGGATGACATCGCCGACGCTCTGGAGGAGGAGTTCCGTGACGAAGCGGGCGACGGCGACTTGCTCGGTAATGTATCGGCCGTGGTCTTTCCACGTGAAGAGGCCGTTCATTTGTTCGGTGGAGTATTTGCCGGTCTTGCCGGAAAAACACATTTTGGCGTTGGCGATGGCTTCGTCGGTGAGGCCGAGGCGGGCGCGGGCGACGTTGATGGCGACGTTGGAATTGGCGTGAGTGGTGGATTTTTCCACGCGGTTAATGGTGCGTATGCCCAATTGCTTGAGGTCGTCGCTCGAGAACCAGTTGATGTTTCCCGCCGGGAAGATGCCTTGGATCATGGTGCCGTGGCGGTCCGCGCCGACGTTGAAGGGGGCTTTGGACCAGGGTTCGATGACGGTTTGGCCGCCCTGATCGGGGTCGTTCTGGGTGCCGTAAGCGGGGACTTGATCGATGATGGCGTTGATGCGGGCGAGAAACGGGGCGTCGTTTTTCAGTGTCGCGGCTTCACGGGCGATGCGCAGGCCCGCGGTGATGAAGTTAATATCGTAACAGACGTTATATTCGCCATAGCCGCCGAGTTCCGGGAAGTAACTGGGACCCATGTTGCGTTTGCCGTCGACGAGCGCGCATTTTTCCAGGATGGAGCAGTAGAAAGTGCCGAATTCCTTGATGAGAGGATAGACGCGGTCGAGGTGCTCCGGCGTGGGGGCGAATTTGTAGTATTCCCAGATGACGACGGTGCTGTGGCCGTCCATGCCCCATGAGTAGCCGTAGGGCATATAGGTTTGCTGATGTTTGCAGGGGGTGACGCATTTGGCGGGATCGGGCTCGAAGGGCCAGAGATCGCTGTGGAAGAAGGCGCCTTCGGCCCCGACAAAGCTGGTGGTGGCGAACCATTTGGCGCGGGGGAGATTTCGGGTGAGGACGCCGATGAAGGGCTCGATAAGTTCCGGGTGATTGGCCGGGGCGCAGCCGAGGTAGGTTTGTTGAATGTTGTAATTCAGTTTGAGCGAATTATGCCAGCCGGCGAGGTGATCGAAACAAGCGGCGAGTCCGATGGCGTTGCCGCCGGCGCGGGCGAAAACGCGGTTGAAGTAAAGCATATGATACCACCACTCCTGAAGTTCGGCATCGGCGAGCTGGATGCCGCTCTTGGCCCAGAAATCGTGCCAGACGGCCTCGTGTTTGGGGATGGCGTTGGCATCGGCAAGAGTGTCGGTGACGAGGCGGACGGCGTCGTCGAGAGGGTGCTCGGAATCCCGCGAGGTGACGACGGCGACGGCATGGAGGTTGTCTTTCTTGCCGGCGACAACGTAGATGTCCATCCCGCTGACGTCTTCATCGCCGGGGATGTTTTGGTGGATGTAAGCATAGTCGCCGCGAGTTCCCTGGTCGGACTTGCTGACCCATTGATCGAGGTTTTTTTCTTTAAAAAAATCGAGAATGCCCGCGAACGTGAGCGGGTGGTTTGAGTGGATCAGGACGACGTTGCTCTGGGCGAGAACGCGGACATCGGTCGAGCCGTCCTTGGTGGTGACGGTCGCAACGGCTTTGGCGAGATCGACCGAGCCTTCCGTAACGCCGGTATCGGTTCCGACGGCGAGGACGATTTCGGCGCAGGGGAGGGCGGTCGGGTAGGGAGCTTTCCAGCTTTCTTCGGCACCGTGGCCGTTGGTGACTTTGCCGGTGGCGGGGTTGACGAGCGGCATGGGCGGATCGCGCTTGGTATCGACGCGCATGTCCCAGCAATCGTTCTTGGCCAGGCGAATGCGGATGTCCCTGCCTTGCGCGTAAACAAGGGCGTTGAGTTCACCGTTGCCGACGAGAAGGCCGCGGTCGGAAATTCGGTCGATCTTGTTTTCGTGGACGGCGGCGGAATTCAACGCGTCCGGGTAGGGAATGTCGGATGCGCAGGCGGTGGAAAACGAAACGAACCCGAGAAGAATAAGGAGGAGGCGCATAAGGATTTGTGCGGGTATTAACCGCTAAAATTCAGGAAAGTTGCAATTGTTCTGTAGTGGCCGAATCAAGCACAAACACAATGCATTAGGGCCTATTAACACTAATGTCGGTTGTCGGCGGCAACCCCAACGGGGTTGCAATCACTCAGCCCAGGGTTGGCGCGGCAGCGCCTACCCTGGGTAGGTTGAGAAACGTACAACCCTGAAAGGGTTGAAGCCGCCTCAACGGTGGTGGACTGATTCAACCCTTTCAGGGTTGGTCCTCTTTGCCGTTGACCCAGGGTAGGCGCGTGGGACGTTGTCCCCCGCGCCAACCCTGGGCTGAGTGACGGCCATCCTTTCAGGATGGCTTTTCCGAGTACGAGCGATCTGTCCATAAAATAGTGTTAACAGGCCCTCAAGAGTGCTCTGCGCAACCCATCATTTTTTCGCGTCCCCGCCGCCGCCCGCCAGCGGCTTGCCGTCGGCATCAACGCTCGCATCCAAGAGCGTCGTCCGGCTCGGCGCCAAGTCCACTTGATTAATGTGCACTCCCCCGTCCTTTTTCGTCACCCCATTAACGGTGCTCTCCACCCTCAGCACATGCTCGCCCGCCTTGCGAATCGCCACCGTCCCCAGCCGCACCCGCACAAACGGATGTTCCAGCGTGCCCGCCGTCGGCTGCACGTTCACCGTAAAGTCCTCCCCGTCCACGCTCACCTTCAGGGCCCCCGGCGTCGGCTCGTCCCAGGCATAATTCACCACCACGTGATAATCGGCATCCCGCGTTGAGCGGAACCGCCACTCCAGCGCGCTCTCCGGCTTCACCAGTTGACCCACCTCATCGTACCGCGCCCGCTCCACCGCCGGCTCATCCACCTGCGAGTAAACCACGCGGGGATGTGACCAGGCAGCCCCGCCGGAATACTTTGCCACCGCCGGATGAAACTCATTGGTCATATCATCATCCACCAGGTACTCCTCGTCGAAGGCCGCGCCCGGCGCCAACTTGACCGCCACCACCATGTCATCGGCATCCAGCGCCTCCGCGGGAACATGGTCCACATTCAGTCCGATGCGGTAATCCTCCGCCCCGTCCGCCGTCACGGGCAGCGCCGTCCTGGCCGGATCCTCCAGCAGCCAGGCGCTCTCCACCTTCCCTTTCACCCCCGGCACAAGGACCTCGCCCCGCGACGGCAAATCAAACACATGCAGGTAGAGCATGTCCCCGTTCGCCGTCACACAACCCCACGGAACCCGCGCCAGCGGACTCATCCCCACCCCGTAAATCGCCTCCCCATTGCGCTTCAACCACACCCCCGCCTGCCGCAGCACGATCACATCCCGGGGCGCCAAACACCCTTTCGCATCCGGCCCCACGTCCAGGAGCATGTTCCCTCCCTTGCTCCGAATATCGGCCAGCAGCCGAATCACCTCGCGCGCGCTCTTCTGCGATATGTCCTGAGGATAACTCGCCCAGTGCTGCGTCAGCGTCATGCATGATTCCCACGGCGCGGGCTTCTTCGACGACGGCACCTCGTTATCACCGCCGCCACTGTAATCCCCGGCAACCCCACCCCCGATCCTCGGGGAAATCAGCGCCTGCGGTTGATTTTTTCGCACGATTGCCTTTAACTGCACCGCTTCGTCGTGATTGGGCATGCCGATATCGAACCAGATCACGGCCATGGGCCCATACAGGGTGGTCAACTCGTTTACTTGCGGGGCGCAAACGTTGTTAAAGTACTCTTCAAACGGGGCTTTCCACCTCTGGTTGTGCCAGTCAATCTGCTGGGAATAATAGACGCCAAATTTCAGCCCCGTCGCCCTCACCGCGTCCCCAAGTTCCTTCACCGGCTCCCCGTGATAATGTTCCGGCCAGTCGTAGCTGTTAAACTTGGATGCCGCCGAGTGATACATCGCAAACCCCTCGTGATGCTTGGCTGTCAGCACCACATATTTTGCCCCGGACTCCTTGAACACCTCGGCCCAATCCTTCGGATTAAACTGACTCGGATTAAACGAGTGCGCCATATCCTCATAATCCTTCGTCGAAATAGAAGCCCGATTCTTGAGCCACGCGTCCCACAAATCGCGATTGCGCTCCACCCCCTTCCACCGCCCGCCTGTCTGCGAGTACGCCCCCCAGTGCAGGAAAATCCCGTAACCCGCATCCGTAAACCACTTCGTATCCGGCTTATTATCCGGCGCCGCGGCCGCTCCCGATCCCCCTCCCGCATCCGCGGCCCAACCCACCCCGCCCAAAGCCAAAACCAACATCAAAACCATCAAAGATCGCAACAGCGTCGCCACCGGCAAACTGCTAACATGCCTTCCCGCGAATGACAAACTCAATCCCCCACGCTTCCAGATGAAGAGACCCTCCGCAAGCGGAGGGGGAAATAAAGAACCCCGCCGCAAGCAGCGGGGTATTGGGGAATCAGAATAGAACCAGTTGGTAGTCCTCATGAAGCTTTTTGTACGTGTGACCCTGCTGCTTAACGTAAGTACCGATCATGCGCTCATTCCCGTGCTTGCCCACCGTGCTGGCGAAATACCCATCTGTCCAAAACTCCCCTCCCCATAGTTGTTTTTTTACATGCGGACACCGCTCGAACACCTCTCGGGCCGTTAGACTCTTCACCAGGGTCACTACCTTGGTCACACTGTAAGTCGGCACCGACTGCACCAGAAAATGAACGTGATCCTCATCGGTACCGATTTCCAGAAACTTGATCTGGTATCGCCGCTCGATGGCCAAACACACTTCTTTGACCACCTCGTCTACCTGCGCATCGATCACCGCTCGCCGGTACTTCGCCGGAAAGACCAAGTGATAGAGCAGGACCGTGACGTTATGGCTTTTATGGAGATAGACACTCACCCAGCTAACTTACTGCACGCCGCAAGCGGCGGGGAATTAGACCCAAAAAGATTAAAAGACCAGGTAAAGCAAGACCTGCGGCGACTAAGTCGGGCGTGTATGTCTACCGCATACTCCAAGAGGAGATGACGAGCAGAAGCAGAGAAAGCCAGAACGCGCACTTGAAACCAAGCTGCATTTCCGACGAACTCGTATCAAGAGTCGTACCCATTTCGTAAATTCCGATAATTCCGTAATTCCGTCAAAATCGTTCAGGCCACTCTTTTCTTCACGTCCTCCTGCACCTCGGTCCACCACGCTTCGAGAAACGCCTTGCGCTCCGCCTTGATCGCGGCGAGATCGCCTTCACTTTTCGCGTCGGCGCGGGTCAGAAAGTAAAACTTGATCTTCGGCTCGGTCCCGCTGCCGCGCACCACCATCCGGCTGCCGTCGGCCATGTGGAAGAGGAGCATCGTCTCCTTCGGAATCTTCTTTCCGTCGGCATCGGTGAAATCCTGCAGGCCGAAATCGTCGACGCCGGTGACCGCCTGGCCCTGGTACCGCGCGGGCGGCTGCGAGCGAAACGACGCCAGCAGCTTCGCGATCTGCTGCGCGCCCTGCGCCCCCTCGAAGGTCAGCGTGCCGAGCCGCTCGGTGTAGAAGCCAAGCTCGCGATAAATGGCGTCGAGATATTCCGCCAGCGTCTGGCCCTTCGATTTCGCCCACGCAGCCACCTCGGCGAACATCAGCACGGCGGCGTTGGCGTCCTTGTCCCGCACATAATCGCCGCCGGTGTAGCCGTAGCTCTCCTCGCCCCCGAAAATCACAAACTTGCTGGCCTGAAGCGCGGCGGCGCGCTGCTCCGCGGCGGGCCGTTTCGCGAACGCGGGATCGCCGTGCGCCTTTTCGTAATCGTGCATCTTTTCGCCGATGTACTTGAAACCGGTCAGCGTGTCGATGCAGCCCACGCCGAACTTCTCCGCGATGCGCCTTTGCAGATCGGTCGTGACGAACGTCTTGATGATGACCGCGTTCCCGCGGTTGTCCTCGGTAAGAATTCCCTGGGCCACGAGCCGCGAACAGCGGTAATAGGCTATGATCGAGCCGATCTGGTTGCCGGTTAGGAGAATCATCTTTCCGTCCGCGTCCCGCACCGCCACGCCCATGCGGTCGCAATCGGGATCGGTCGCCATGACGACATCGGCCTTCTCGGCTTCGGCCTGCTTGATCGCCAGTTCGAGCGCCTCGGCGTTTTCGGGATTCGGCGATTTGACCGTCGGGAAACGGCCGTCGCCCCTGCGCTGCGCCTCGACGATGGAATAGTGAAAATCGAACCGGTCGAGCAGGGCCGGGACGGCGCGAATGCCGGTGCCGTGCAGCGGCGTGTAGACAAACTTGATCCTGTTGCGCGTCTCCAAAATCGCCTCCGGTTCCAGGACGAGGTTGCCGACCGCGTCCTGATAGATCGCGTCCATTTCCGCTTCGAGGACGATGACCTTGCCCGGCGTGGAAATCGTCTTGAGCAAAGCGGGCAGCGCGGCGGGGTCCGACGAAAGCTTCGCGAAATGCTTCGTGATGCCCGACGCGTGCGGCTCGACCACCTGGCCGCCGTCGCGGGAATAGAATTTCATGCCGTTGTCGTGGGGCGGATTGTGGCTGGCGGTGATCATGATTCCCGCGTGGGCGGCCGCCGCGCGGGTCGTGAACGAAAGCTGCGGCGTCGAGCGGTCCTCCGGAAAAAGAAGCGCGTCGATGCCGAGCGCGTTGAGCGACTTCGCGGCGGCCTGGGCGAACTCGGGCGAGAAATGGCGCGTGTCGTGCGCGATCACCACGCTGAGCTTTTCCCCCGGATAGCCCTCGATCAGGTAGGCCCCGAGCGCGGAGACGGCGCGGTGGACGTTGCCATAGTTGAGCATGTTCGTCCCGGTGCCTGGAAATTCGGGCCGGTCCAGCGGCTGCGGGTGGCCCGCTTCGGCCTTCGTCACGATCTTGCCGATGGTGCGGCCCCTCATGCCGCCGGTGCCGAAGGCGAGATCGCGAAAAAAGCGGTCGTCGAGTTCCGTCCACGCCCGCGCCGCCAGCAGTTCGTCGATGCTCGCGCGGTCTCCGCCCGTCGCGGCGGGATCGTTGTAAACGCGCGCGATGTTTTGTTGCGTCGAAGTGAGAAGTTTCTTGATGGCTTCGTCGGAAAGGCGGATGGGAGCGGGCATGGCCAAAGCATAGGCAGACAAAATCGCGGAGTAAATCTTTTGAAGGACCTCCGTCAGACGCGTCTGCCAGCCTAAGCCCAATCCCTCGTTCCACTCATTTCATCCCGTGGTCGGGTTTGATATCCTGGCCGGACCAGATCGTCTTTTGCGTCCACGAAGCATCCGGATCGGTCCAAAACGGGTCGTTCGCGGGCAGGCCCAGGTGCAGCAGCCCGTTGGCGCAAATATAGAGGCTTCCGGTGGAAACATACGAGTCCGCGATCGAGGGCTGATGCCCCACCGCGCCGATTCGCAGCCAGCCCGCGCTATCGAAAGTTCCCTGCTCTTCGATGACGCGATGAATGACCGCGGTCAGCGCCGCGCGAACTCCGCCCGGCTTGAGCGGTTCGGGCAGTTGATGCAGCAGCGCCATCAGCGAAAGTTCCTGGAAAGCACCAAAGCGGTAGGCACTCGAACGCCCGATCACCGGATAAGCCGCCTCGGGCGAAATCATCCGTTCCTGGATCAGGGCGTAACGCCGCGCGCGGAGCAGGGCCTGCCCGTAATTTTTCCCCAACGGATCGTTTTCATCCACGCACACCTGCAAATCGGCGAGCATCATCGGATGCATGACGTAGCTGTTATAGTAATCCCATTGCAGGAAGGGCCCATCGCCATAGGTGCCGTCCCCTTTGTACCATTCGTTGATCTTCGAGATGGCGGTTTCAATTTGCGACTTGTCGCACTGGCCGGTGAACTTCCATAGCGCGACCTGCACGGTCGAACTGAAAAGGACCCAGTTGTTGTTATTCGGGCTGGGAATGCCGGCGCTCTTCCAAGCGGCGATGACATGGGCCTGGTCCGCCGCGTTCAACTTCGCCCAGAGCTGCGTCGGAGCGCGGAGCATGGCCAGCGCGAGGTAGGACGCATCGCAAAGCGGCTGTTTGTTCGGGCCGTCCACTTTGAAGTTGAGGTAATCGGCTTCCTTGGGATCGGTGGCGTTGTGAATGCATTTGAGCGCAAGCTCGATGTAGTGGGCCCGCAATTTTCCCTCGGGCGTTTCGTCCGGGCCGAGTTCGAGCCAGGGGGCCATGCCCGAGAGAAGCCGCGCGAAAGCTTCGAGATGCGTCACCGGCCGCCGCTTGGCGTCGCCCTCGACCGGCATCGATTGGTGAAGTTTGTTATCGGCCAGGGCGTTGAGAACCGGGTCGGCGATCCGAGTGAGAACTCCCACTGTGTAAGCGCGCTCGGAAGGTCCGTCCGTGGGCAGGGGCTCCGCAAAGGCCGGCAAGACAAGCGCCGCGCTGAAAAGGAAGGTCAGGAAATAGGGACGGCTCGCGGGGTTCATAACCCGAGAGACTACGCCGACCCGATCAGGATGCCGACGATAAAAACCAGCGTGCCGCCGACGATGACCTGAAAGGCCGCCGAGAGCAGCGGCGTGTCCATGTAGCGATGGCGGATCCACGCGATCACCGCGAGTTCAATCGCGACAATCACCATCGCAATAACCATCGCCCAATGAAAATCGGAGATGAGAAACGGCAGCGTGTGGCCGATCCCGCCCGCCGTTGTCATCAGGCCGCAGACCGTCCCGCGCGCCCAAGGATGACCGCGCCCGCTGAGCACGCCGTCGTCGGAGAGCGCCTCGGCAAAACCCATGCTGATCCCCGCCCCGATGGACGCCGCCATGCCGACCAGAAACGCGTCGCGGCTTTGATGCGTGGCGAAGGCCGCCGCGAACACCGGCGCGAGCGTCGAGACCGAGCCGTCCATCAGCCCGGCCAGCCCCGGCTGCACGATTTGCAGCACGAACCGGCGCCGCTCGGTTTTGTCCTCCTGCTCGCGCGCACCGGAGGCCTTTTGCCGCTCGTCCATCTCCTCCGCCAGCTTGTAATGCTTGCTCTCCTCGGCGGCCAGATCGCCCAGCAATTGCCGCACCGCCGCGTCGCTCGTTTGCCCGATGGCCGCCTGGTAAAAATTGCGCGCTCCCTCCTCCATGGTCTCCACTTCGTTGCGAATCATCGGCACGGTCAGGATTTTATTCATCCAAAGCGGCTTGCGGGTGATGAAGCCCTTGACGTCCTGGCGGCGGATGAGCGGGATGTGCTCGCCGAATTTTTGCCGGTAAAGCTCGATGAGCCGGTGCCGATGGCCGTCCTCCTCGTCGTGCATCGCCGCAAGCGACTTCGCCGTATCGGGGTAATCCTGGCGCACGCGCTCGGCAAGGTCGGCGTAGATGCGGCCGTCCTCCTCCTCGGCCTGGATCGCCAGCGCGAGGACTTCCTGCGCCGTGAGGTCTTTGAGCGTCTTGGCCATAAGAAAATCTTCTTTTTGAGAATATCCGTCATCCCGGACTTGTCGAAGAATCTCTAACGATAATATCCGGCGATGGCATCAACATCCTCTTTGCGGAATGGCCCATCATGGCGTTAAGTAGAGGGTCCATGATCCAGATTAGAAAATCCAACGAACGGGGCCGCGCCAACCACGGCTGGCTCGACCGATGACCTGACGATCTCAGCCGCAAGGCCGGCCCCCTTTCTTCTCTTCGACCTCGACTAAAACAAACCAACCCCAACCCAAAAAAACCATGTCCAAACTCCTCCATATTCAAGCATCCCCCCGCGGCGACCGCTCCGCCTCCATCACCGTGGCGCGGCAATTCATCGAGTTGTACCGCAAGGCCCATCCCGGCGACACCGTCGAAACGCTCGACCTCTGGAAAGCCGGCCTCCCGGAATTCGACGGCGCAACCATCAACGCGAAATATGCCGTGCTGCACGGACAGAACCAAACCCCCGAACAGGTCCAGGCCTGGGCCGTCGTCGCGAGCGTGGCCGAACAATTCAAGGCGGCGGACAAATACGTCTTCTCGCTGCCGATGTGGAACTTCGGCATCCCCTACAAGCTGAAACATTGGATCGACGTCATCGTGCAACCCGGCCTCACCTTTAGTTTTTCGCCGGAAACGGGCTTCAAGGGCCTGGTCACCGGAAAGCCCGCCGCCGCCATCTGCGCGCGCGGCGGCGCGTACGGACCCGGCACCGGCATGGAGGCCTATGATGCGCAGAGCACCTACCTGAAACAGATCCTCGGATTCATCGGCATCACCGACCTGAAAATAGTCTTTGTCGAACCGACGGAGGCCGGGCCGAAGGAGGACGCCATCAAGGCCGCCAATCAAAAGGCCCAGGAATTGATCGCCTCATTCTGAACCTTTCAAAGCATCGGTTCCGTTGGTAGCCGCCGCCCGGTAGCCGCCGCACGCCGGGCGGCGGTGCGGTTGACCGTCGCTGGATCTGGCAGCCGTCGCACTCCGTGCGACGGTGCCTTGCTCGTGTGACCCGGTTTCAGCCCCAACGGGGCGACCCAACCCCAGCCCAAGGCAACGCCCTGGGAATAGGATTCCCCACAGCAAGCCCTGCTAAGGGCGGGCTAAAGGGAATTGGCGAATCGTTAATTACGCCTGCCCCCTTTTCCAGGAACCCCTTTTCCAGGAATGAACACAACCCAGCCTCTTTTACACTCTCCTTAGATCACTTTTTCCCTTAGACTGCCAATGAATGAAAAGTTGCCCGTCCTTTTTCTCTCAGATAGCTTGACCTCGCCTTCACAGGCTGCTAGCGATGAATCCAGTTGCTTTATCGAATGATAGTTAATAAAAATTGATTATGAATGCAAGCCGAAGCGGGACAATAGCATTTAAAAGTCAGAAAACATTTACCGCCGCCTTACTTTGTCTTATGGGGATGCTCATCATCGGGGATCTCGATTACTTAACCGGTTACCAGATTTCCCTGCTCGTCGTCTACATCCTTCCCGTAGGCTTTGCTACGATTTACGTCGGGCCTAGGTTTGCGATTTTACTGGCTATTTTGAGTGTCGCGATCTCGATAGGCTCGGATTTATGGGTTGGGATCCCATCTTCGATGATGCCGATACAAGTTTTGAATGCAAGCATCACGCTAATAGTTCTTATCATTTCAGTCGGTTTTCTCCATGCGTTAAAACACACCCTGCTTCAGAGCGAGTAATGGCCAGACTTTCGGCTTACAGGATTATCATCAGCCACCTAGCGAAATTTAATGTAAAAACCGGAGTACTTAGATGAATCATAAAGGAATGCCCTACCGTCATAAACGAACAAAGAAAGCCCAAACCCTCGTCGAGTACGCCCTGATACTGGCTTTTATTTCCCTCGTTGCCATCTCGGTTCTGCTCAGGCTCGGGACTCAAGTCAGGATCGTCTTTTCAACGATCAACAGCCAGCTTGCGGTTGCCGGAAGCAGCCACTAACCGACCCCCGAAACGACAGTGGCGGCGGTTTAATTGTATGCGGCTGAGAGACCACGCCGCGAAACACATGCGGCCTCAGCCGCATACGAAATTGACATCCTCCTGCCGACGGGCAAAGCTTCCTTCGTAACCGCTTCGCATCGCGATCAGACCATGTTACCCGTCTCGTTTTCCAGACAATTCAGTCATCCTTCAAGAGTTGGACGCCACTGAAAATAAAGAACCCCGCCGCAAGCAGCGGGGTATTGGGGAACAATTTCAGATTATGAAAAGAACGCCGCAAGCGGCGGGGAATTAACCCGAACGAGATTAAATGAGTGCAAATACTTTGCCCGTTCTTCCCTTTGGTCCGACGGGTTTACTTTGCTACTTTCTTCGTGTGTTTTTGCTTCGCCGCCCGATGCTCACCCTGCTCTGTTTAACAACGCTCCTGAACCCCGGCGCCAGGGCCGATTTGGCCGACTCGCAGCAACCCAACGCATCATTGTTTCGATCCATGCGCTATGGGATTTTTAACCACATTGTTTACGGGGCCAGCATCACCCCGGACGGCAAGCGCAGCTACACCAATCTCGATGACTTCGTCAGCAAATTCAACGTGAAGGCCTATGCCGATCAAATCAAAGCGATCGGTGTTGAATATGTCATTTTTACCGGCTGGCATAGGGCGATTTACAATCTCGGCCCCAACGATGCGCTTGAGAAATGGCTTCCGGGCCACACCGCCAAGCGGGACCTGATCGGCGAAGTGGCCGATGCATTGAACGAACGGGGCATCAAGCTGATCATCTATGCCCATCCAAGTGATGCCCACGATCTGACCAAACAGGAACAGACTTTGGTTGGCTACACCCCCGGCCTAACGGGAACTCAGCCCAAATACAACGATTTTATCAACGACGTGTATGGTGAGCTGGCGCGCCGCTATGGAAGCAAACCGAATGTCATCGGCTTTTGGTGGGACAGTTGGGGCAAGAATGGCGGCTGCCTGGATGCTCCCCGCCTGAGGAAAACCGTTCTTGGCATCATGCCGCGGGCCATCATTCTCTCCAATGGTTTTAATCCGTCGGTCATCGATTTTTTCTCTGCTGAGTGCAATTATTGGCACTGTCCCCAGGATGATATCGACGGCCTGAAGCTTGGCGGCAGCAACCAGACAACCACCTTCGCGGGGAATTGGATGTGCGACGATCTTACGAGCAAAAGTCACTACTCGCCCGAAACCCTCTTTCGTTTCACCGCCCTGAACAGTTGCACAAATAGCCCTGGGGGCATCTGCTGGGCGGTTTCACCCGCCGCCGACGGAACAACATTTTCCTCGGACATTCTCCAGGTCATGCAAAAGCTCGGCAGCTACATCCAACCGATCCGGGAATCCATTTGTGGGGTCGCTCCCTGGTCGGATTGGCCGGTCAAGGGCGGGTTGGTCTTCAGCACCGCACCCGCGTATGGCTCTACCCGTAGTCAGGACGGACTCAGTGAATATGTCCATGTGGTCAAACCTCCCCAAGGCAACTCGATCGACCTGACTGCTCCCGAGGTCACCCCGGTCGCATCGTTCACCTCCGCCCAGCTCTTGCCCGGCAATCACCCGGTCAAACTTGAGGCCACCCCCACCGGATTGCGGCTCACTTTGCCAGCAGGAGATTCCTGGAATCCGCTCGATACCGTCATCAAGCTCTCGGTTGACCATCCGATCACCGTACTCGCCACAAGCTCCCCGCAGATCACCTGGACGGGCGGATGGGGCGACTCCCCGGTCCGGCATTCCAGAAGCCGTGGCGATTCTGTTGTGATTCAATTCTCGGGCACCAGCATTAAGTGGATCGGGGTCACCGGACCTGAACACGGCAAGGCTTCGGTCATCCTGGACAACCAGAAACCCGTTGAGGTTGATCTGGGCGCCGGAGATAGAAAAGACCACGCCATCTGCTTCGGATTGGATCATCTCGAGCCCGGCCCGCACACCCTCCAAATCACCAATTCCTCGGGCGCCTGGGTCGAGATCGAACGTCTGCTCATCACGCCCTAAACCGAGGGAAAACGGAAGGGGGAAAAGAAGGAGGGAAAAGAAGGAGGGAAAAGATGCATCTTTTCCCTGCCCTTTTCCCCCTTTTCCCTTTTTCTCTTTTCTTTTTCCTCCCCTTTTCCTCTTTCCCGGCCTGGCGGCCTCCTGTGCGCTCGCGATGCCGCGCTCGCGCACCCGGACAACGAGTTGTCCGGGCCACCGGAAAAGTCACGGACGCGAAGGGACTCGCGTCCCTACCTTAGAGATGTCCCTGGGCTTCGGCTTCGGCTTTGATCCGCTCGGCTTCCGCTTTGCGGTCCGATTCCTTCTTGCTGACCCAGGCGTCCCACGATTTGCCGTCGGCGGTGTCTTTGCCCGTGAAGGCGATGGCCGTGATGTCAGCGTAGGGGATGATCCGGGCTTCGTCGCTGCCCTTGATGAAGACCGCGATGCGGGGCTGGCGGGCTTTGGCGTCGCGATTGAAGATGTAGCCTTCGATCTGTTCGTTGCGCAGGGTGATGCTCACGTCGCCGCGGTAATCGAACGCCTTGTCGATCGCCTCGACGCGGTCGGCTTCCGATTGGAAGGTGAATACGGCGCCTTCCAGCGAGGCTTGGCGATGCGAGGCGGGGTGGGTCTTGATGTCAGCGGGCATAAATATTCTCGGCGAATGCGGGCGTGCGAAACCGGGGCTTAGGCTCCCATGGTGGCCTTGGCCGTTTGGAGGAGGCCGGAAAGCGAACTAAAGGTGGCGTTGACGGCGGAGGGTTCAAAGCCGCAATGGACCATGCAGTCCTGGCACTTGGGGTTGTCGCTCTTGTTGCCGTAATTGTCCCAATCGGTCAGTTCGAGATATTCCTTGAAGGTCTTCACGTAGCCGTCCTGGAGGAGGTAGCACGGTTTCTGCCAGCCGAAGACGTTGTAGGCGGGGCTGCCCCAGGGGGTGCACTCGAAATCGAGGTCGCCTTGGAGGAACTTGAGGAACAGCGGCGAGAGGTTGAAGCGCCAGCTCTTCTTGGGATGCTGGAGGATCTGCTTGAAGAGGGCCTTGGTCTGGTCGCGATGGAGGAAGTTTTCCTGGTCGGGCGCCTTCTCGTAGGTGTAGCCGGGCGAGAGCATCATGCCCTCGACGCCCAGGGCCATCATCTCGTCGAAGAACTCGCGGACGTGGGCCGGATTGGTGCCGTTGAAGAGGGTCGTGTTGGTCGTCACGCGGAAGCCCCGCTTGACGGCTTCCTTGATCGCCTCAACCGCGATGTCGAAGGTGCCGTCGCGGCAGACGGCGGTGTCGTGTTCTTCCTTCAGGCCGTCCATGTGCACGGAGAAGGTGAGGTATTTCGAGGGCTTGAAGAGGTCGATCTTGCGCTTCAAAAGCAAGGCATTGGTGCAAAGGTAGATGTACTTTTTGCGCTCCACGAGGCCCGCCACGATCTGATCGATCTCCTGGTGGATGAGAGGCTCGCCGCCGGGGATGCTGACCATGGGCGCGCCGCATTCCTCGACAGCGTCGAAGCATTGCTGCGGTGTCAGGCGCTTGTTGAGGACGTGATCGGGATACTGGATCTTGCCGCAGCCGGCGCAGGCCAGGTTGCAGCGGAAGAGGGGTTCCAGCATGAGCACCAGAGGATAGCGCTTGCGACCCTTGAGCTTTTGGGAGATGACGTACGAGGCAACCGTCCACGCTTGAGAGATAGGAACCATAGTTTTGGATTAGTTAAACTGATGACCCTAGATGAAATGCTCACGGTGTCAAGACCTCCTTGAACTTTTTGGCGGAATAATGGTGACAGGATGCTGCTTTCATTAGTTATCTTGTTTGAATTGAGGCCGTTACATGACTAAATACCCAGTATATTAGAAGCTCTACTGGCCTCCGATGAAAGGAAAGTCCCAGAGCGGCAGTCGATCGCAATCCTGCGATTTATCGCCGGGCCGCCCTCTGTCTCTCCTGAGGAATCTGGAGCTGTTGGAAATTACCCATCTGTCCGTTCGGCCCCGCCCGATTGGGTAGTCCGGACAATTTATTGTCCGGGTGGCGGAGCGAAGCGAAGCCACAAGAAGCCACCGAAAATTGATGTCATACCATTTCTCAATGGAATTTGGTCTTTAGCTTTCGGTCATCCCGAGCTTGTCGAGGGATCAGTTCCGCCTCGGTAAAACCCCTCCGAACTGATCCTTCGACAAGCTCAGGATGACGGATTGTTTAGACTAAATTCAATTTAGAATTGGTATCATCTCCTCGGGCTGCCTCTTGTTCGCGCCAGAGCCGACTGGCGCGAACCCGGACAATAAATTGTCCGGGCTACCAGGGGAGGGTCAACCCCGCGCCCGATTTGCTCCGGGCTTGGAAGAACCCCGGGCCGAACCGCGCTTCGGTTCGCGGCGTTTCGGCGGGGGATTGTTTTTGATCTGGGAACGCGTCTTTTCGCGCGCCTCGGTGGCTCGACCGCGCATGACGAAACGGAGCGGGCAGCCGCGCAGCTCGAACGACTCGCGTATTTTCAGATCGAGATACCGCTCGTAGGCGGGCGTGAGCAGGCCGGGGCTGTTCACGAAAAGTTGCAGCGTCGGAATCTCCCGCGCGCCTTCCTTCGCCGCCTGCTGCGCGGCGTAGAGGACCTTGAACCGCCGGCCGTTCACCAGCGGCGGCGCGTACTTTTCCATGGCGCGGCTGATCACGCGGTTGAGCGGGCCGGTCTGGAAACGAAACGCACGGTTCTTCGCGATCGTCGCGCATGTCTTGAGCAGGCCCTCGATCCGCTCGCCCGATTTCGCGCTGAGGAAAAGCACGGGCGCGTAGGAGAGAAAAAACATGTCCTGCTTCACCTGGTCGTAATAGTCCCTCTCCTTCGTCTTGCCCGCATCGCCCTGTTCGCGCGCGAGGTCCCACTTGTTGACCACGATCATGCACGGCGCATGGGCTTCCTGGATGAGCCCGGCGATCTTCTTGTCCTGCATCGTCACGCCGGTCGAGGCGTCGATCACGAGGATGCAGACGTCGGCGCGATTGATGGCGTGCGCGGTGCGGCCCGTCATCGCGCGTTCGAGGGCGTCGTGCATCCGGCGCTCCTGGCGCATGCCCGCCGTGTCGATGAAAAGAAACGGCTCGCCCTTCCATGTGTAGGCGATGTCGACCGCGTCGCGGGTCGTGCCGGCGACCTCGCTGACGATGGCGCGCGGCTCGGCGATCAGCGCGTTGATCAGGGACGATTTCCCGACGTTGGGCCTCCCGACGATGGCCAGCCGGGTCGGGCGCGCCGGACGGACCGCGTGCTCCTCTTCCTGCGCCGGTTCGCCCCAGTCCGAGACAATCGCCTCGCGCAAATCGTCCAGGCCGCGCCGATGCGCCGCCGATACGGGAAAAACGCCCTTGAAGCCGAGCCGCGAAAAGTCGCCGTCGAGGTTCGCCTGCTTGTCGCCATCGACCTTGTTCGCCGCG
This sequence comes from uncultured Verrucomicrobiae bacterium, assembly GCA_963702985.1. GTDB lineage: Bacteria > Verrucomicrobiota > Verrucomicrobiia > Methylacidiphilales > UBA1321 > JABDGH01. The sequence continues at coordinate 628,557 of OY969777.1, read as the reverse complement.
ACAAAGACGGGGCGTTGGCTCTTCCGCAAAAGACGCGCCACGGTCTGGTCCAACGGCGTGAAACCCTCGCGCGCATCGACCACGAAAATGATTTCCGTGGCCGCGGCCAGGGCGAGGTCGACCTCGCGGGCGATGTCGTCGCCGAAGCCCTCGCGGTCCTCGACGCCGATTCCGCCGGTATCGATCAGGGTCAGCCGGTGCTTGTCCCAGCGGGCGGTCGTCACCATCCGGTCGCGCGTGGTGCCGGGACGGTCGAAGACGAGCGAAATATCGCGCCCGGCCAGGCAGTTAAAGAGGGCCGACTTGCCGACGTTCGGGCGTCCCACAATCGCAACGGTATGTTCCATGATTTTGAGAAAAGGCGGGGGAATTTTGACGGAATTACGGAATTAACGGATTTTTTTTGGGGGGGAAAGGCAGGCGAATTTTGACGGAATTACGGAATTAATGGATTTTTTTTGGGGGGGAAAGGCAGGGGAATTTTGACGGAATTACGGAATTAATGGATTTTTTTTGGGGGGGAAAGGCAGGCGAATTTTGACGGAATTACGGAATTAATGGATTTTTTTTGGGGGGGAAAGGCAGGCGAATTTTGACGGAATTACGGAATTAATGGATTTTTTTTGGGGGGGGAAGGCAGGCGAATTTTGACGGAATTACGGAATTAATGGATTTTTTTTGGGGGGGGAAGGCAGGCGAATTTTGACGGAATTACGGAATTAATGGATTTTTTTTGGGGGGGGAAGGCAGGCGAATTTTGACGGAATTACGGAATTAATGGATTTTTTTTGGGGGGGGAAGGCGGGGGAATTTTGACGGAATTACGGAATTAATGGATTTTTTTTGGGGGGGAAGGCGGGGGAATTTAGACAGGAGAAACATGAAGAACATGAGGAAGGCAAGGAAAGTTTTTGGACAGGATTAACAAGAGTAACATGATTTTTTGGGGAGTTATTTCATCGTGAAAAAATGAAGCCAGGGATTCTGTACGTTCATGTGCCTCATGTTCCTCCTGTCTAAATTATTTGATCGATTCCGGGCTCGTGTGGCCGCTGCGGCTGAGCAAGTTGAGTCCCTGCCGCACATAAATCACCGTGCAAACCAGGGCAAAACCGGCGCCCAATGCGCAAAGAAAAAGGGTGGGCGACGCCTCCAATTTGATGAGGACCGCGCCGATGGCCATCAGCGTGAAAACCGTGCTCACCTTGCCCGTCCAGTGAGGCCGGATTTCCATGGGCACCTGGAAATGACGCAGGACGCAATAGCCGCCCAGGAGAAGCGCGTCGCGGCTAATGATGATCGCGGGGAACCAAATCGGGAACGGGCGCAGATGGCCGAGCGGGATCAGGCTGAGCGTGACAAGGGCCGCGAATAAAAGGAGCTTGTCGGCGATGGGATCGAGCAGGGCCCCGAGCGCGCTGCCCTGGTTCCAATGGCGGGCGAGGTATCCGTCCACCGCGTCGGAAAGCGAGGCCAGCAGGAACACGCCGATGGCGGCGTAGCGCCAGGCTTCCTCCCGGGGGTTCGTGTCGGTATAAGTGATGATGAAGGTCACGAAGACCGGGACGAGGATGAGACGGAGAATCGTGATGCGCGTGGCCCAAGTCATGGTATACGGGGCAGAACGGTAGGGCCTATCGGGCCTGGATGAAATCTTATTCAAGCATCCACGCTTTTATGCGCGCGCCTATGAAAAGATGCCGCCGCATTTTCGGGTGGCCCGGACTACTTCGTTGTCCGGGCGCGCGTAGCGAGCAGGAAGCGCCGTTCATTCACCGACGCCAAGTCGCTTCCTGTCGCCTGCGGCGACCCGGGCAACAAGTAGCCCGGGCCACCCGAAGAAGAAGAGACCGCCGCACGGGCATCCCCATGCGACGGCTTTTCCAACCAACCTTGCAGCTTAACCCTTGATTTCGATCCGGCGCGGCTTGACCGATTCCGCCTTGGGCAGCGTCAGGGTCAGGACGCCTTGATTCAACTCGGCCCGGACCGCTTCGCGATTGATGCGATTATCGAGTTCGAGGACGAACCGGTAATCGGCCAGCGGCGTTTCGCGGTAGACGACCGTCCACTCGGTGGGCGGCGTCCACGTGCGGCGGGCAAAGACCGTCAGGCTTTCGCCATCGACATGGGTCTCGAGGTTGGAGCGTTCCACGCCCGGCACGAAGGCCGTGACGATGAAGGCGTCCGACGTTTCCGTGATGCCGTGCCGGGGGATGATAGTCCGCCGCGGCGCGGTTTCGCTCAAAGCGCGAGGTTCTTTTTTGGTGAGTAGGTTCATAATCGTTCCTTTCTTCGGGGCCACCGGGTTATTTCACCTCGATGGCGATTTGTTTGGGTTTCACTTCCTCGCGTTTCGGCAGCGTCACGGTCAGCACGCCATTTTCATAACGGGCCTGGATTTTGTCCAGGTTCAGGTGCTCGGGCAGCGAGATCGAGCGGCTGACCCGGCGTTCCTGCGTCGTTGTCGCGGCTTCCTTGTCCTTTTTATCGGACTTGGCTTCGGTCTTCTGATGGCCGGTCACGGTGAGGATGCCGTCCGCCACTTCGAGGCTGAGATCTTCCTTGCGGAAGCCAGGCAGCTCGGCGCGCACGGTAAAGGCGTCCTTGTCCTGATAGAGGTCTATCGGGAATTCGCCCTGCCAATCCCCGAAGAACCCGTCGTGTTGCAGCGAGCTTAGCGCCGGAAAGGCAACGTCAAAGAGACGATCCATTTCGTCGCGTAGGCTGGGATAACTAGCCGCGGGACTGTAGAGGGGTGATGTTTGATAACGCATGAGTTTCATAGATTGATCCTTTCTTTGATTCTCTTCTCGCATCAAGGATGCCATTTGCCAAATCTTCGTAAGATGCTTAAAGAAAAGTGCATATGAATTTGACGGCCCACGCAATTAGAGTCATCATGACCCACCTTAAGGACCGCTCAAAATCCAAAGCGCCATAATGTCTCTAGCGGGGCCAGCGATTTTTTTCCGAAACAAAATCGGAGAATGGAGGTTTCAAATAGCATGCAAGGTAAAGGTCAACGATCTGGCTTCACTCTTATCGAGTTGCTCGTTGTCATTGGCATCATCGCCATTCTTTCGGCCAGTTCTTTTCCGATTTACAGGGTCGCCATCAATCATGCCCACTGCAGTGCTTGCGCGTCGAACATGCACGGCATCGGTATCGCTTTCTTATCCTACGCCATGGACCACGATGGGCTTTTGCCGGGACGCGTACAGACGGGCGACAAGTGGCCGACCCTTTTGTTGCCCTATATTGGAGGCGATCCGACGCTTTATGTCGATCCGGGTGATCCTGTCGCGAGACGAATTCCCCAGAGTCAACTGACGGTAAATAGTCCCAATAACAGTTCCTTCATTTTCAATGGTTTCAACGACCAAGGCGCTCTTGGGAATCCAAATCTCACGGTTAATCTCCTTACTGTGCCCGCTTCAAGCCAACTCATCCTGCTTGGCCAGCAAGTGCCGGGTGGAAGTAATTTCTATTTGGATGTCAACGAGAACGACCAAAACAACGTCCTCAACAAACAGGCCTATTTTGGCGGGTCCAACTACGTCTTCGCGGATGGCAGTCTCCGGTATATGAAAGCGAGTGATTACAGCGACTCGATGTGGCTGGTCAACCAGAGCTATGTCATTCCAACGCCGGGCCCTTGACCGGCCGGTTGCAGGCGGATGCATGGCGGGATCGCCCGGCCTGATCGCCCTCAGATATAAACACAAAATTATCCGTGTCATGCGCGCGGAGGCGGATTAACTTCGCGTATGGAATCCGTCCGCGTCCGTTTCGCCCCGTCCCCCACGGGAATGTTTCACATCGGCAGCGCCCGCACGGCGCTCTTCAACTGGCTCTACGCCCGCCACACCGGCGGGACATTTATCCTCCGCATCGAGGACACCGACGCCGCGCGCAACAAACCTGAGTACGTGGAGGTGATTTTTCACGCGCTCCAGTGGCTCGGCCTCGATTGGGACGAGGGCCCGCAGTCCGGGCGGCGAGGTCAAGGGCGGGAAAGGGCCGTATTTCCAGAGCCAGCGCGCCGCGATTTATAAACGTTACGTCGACCGGCTTTTGTCCGAAGGCAAGGCCTACGAGTCCGACGGCGCGATCAAATTCCGCACGCCGAAAACGCCCATCACCGTGCCCGATTTGATCTGCGGCAACATCCAGTTCGACCGCACCAACGAGCCCGACCTCGTCATCCAGCGCAAGGACGGCTCGCCCGTTTTTCACCTCGTCAACGTCGTTGATGATATTGAAATGGGAATCACCCATGTCATCCGGGGCGAGGACCATCTTTCCAACACGCAGAAGCACCTCGCCCTGATCGAGGCCATCGGCGCGAAGCCGCCCCATTACGCGCACATCCCGCTGATCCTGAATCCGAACGGCTCGAAGATGAGCAAGCGCGACGCGGGCGCCTCCATCGCGGATTACGAGGAGCAGGGCTACCTGCCCGAGGCGGTGCGCAATTATCTCTGCCTGCTCGGCTGGTCGCCCAAGGACAATCGCGAAGTGCTGCCCATCGCCGAAGTCATCGAGAAATTTGACCTGCCGCAGGTGAACCGCTCCAACGCGCACTTCGACATCGACAAGCTTTTCTGGATCAACGGCGAGTACATGCGCGCGGCCACCATAGAAGAGTTCCAGCCGCTGGCGCGTCTCTATTCTGCTTAAAAACGGCATCAGTACCGAAAATTACGAACCAGCCTATTTCCGCGCCGCGTTCGTGCATTGTGAAGGAAAAAATCAAGCTGGGCCGCGAGCTGCCCGAGTGGATGGGTTATTTCTTCACGCGAAGACTTCGAGTTCGAGCCCGCCGCCGTGAAGAAGGTCTTCACCCCGGAGGGGATGGCCAACATCGGCAAGTTGCGGGCGCGGCTCGGCCAGCTCGATGCCGCGAATTTTACGGCGGCCGCCCTCGAAACGGAATTCAAGACCCTCGCCGCGGCCACCGGCCTGAAAGTCGGCGCGCTGATCCACCCCGCGCGGCTCGCCGTTTCCGGGCGTTCGGTCGGCCCGAGCCTCTACCACTTGCTCGAAGTCCTGGGAAAGGATCGCGTGCTCAGCCGGCTCGACCGCGCGGAAAAGCAATTTGGCGTTGCCACTTAGGGCCTGTCATCCCGTCGAAAACGGAAAACGGGGACACGCAAATTTACACCCGCCGTTTTAGCTAAAGCTCCAGCATGTAGCTCTCGATATCGACGAGGATTTCGCGGGGCTTGGCGCCGTCGGGCGGGCCGAGGACGCCGATCTTTTCGAGGTAGTCGATGACGTAGGCGGCGCGGTTGTAGCCGAGGCGCAGCCGGCGCTGGAGGTTCGACGTGCTGGCCTTCCTTTCCTGGCGGATGACGTCGAAGCACTCATAGATGAGCTTCTTGTCCTCTTCGCTGATTTCCATTTCCGCCGGGGCCTTGCCGGAGAGTTTGGCGTCGAGTTCGGGCGCGAATTGGGCTTCGGCCTGCGCGCCAGCGAAGTCGACGACGTCCTGCACTTCCTGGTCGGAGACGAACGCGCCCTGGCCGCGCGTGAAGCCGGCCACGCCGGGCGGGCGGTAGAGGAGGTCGCCCTTGCCGAGGAGATTTTCCGCGCCGTTTTCGTCGAGGATCACGCGCGAGTCGAGTCCGCTCGGCACCTGGAACGCGATGCGGGCCGGGATGTTGGTCTTGATGACGCCCGTGACGATTTCGCGGCGCGGGGTCTGCGTGGCGACGATGAGGTGGATGCCGGCGGCGCGGGCCTTGGCGGTCAGGCGGGCGATGGCGCTTTCGACGTCGGCGGGCGCGGTCTGCATAAGGTCGGCCAGTTCGTCGACGATGACGACGATGTAGGGGAGCTTGTCGGGGATGACGAGGTCGTCCTCGCGCGGCACGCGGATGGGCGGGCCCTGGGCCTCATCGGCGTCCTCGTCGATTTCCTCCTCGTCGTCGATGTTGACGTGGAGGAATTCGAGTTGCGGCGATTCAACGGCTGGCGGCGGCGCGGCGTTGCGGGCGCGCGAGTTGAACCCGGCGATGTTGCGCACGCCGACCTTGGCCAGGATGCGGTAGCGCTTTTCCATTTCGTTGATGACCCAGCGCAGTGCGAGCATGACTTTCTTGGGGTCGGTGACGACCGGCACGACGAGGTGCGGGATGGCGTTGTAAACCTGCATCTCGACCTGCTTGGGGTCGATCAGGATCAGGCGCAATTCGTCCGGCGTGAACCGGTAGAGAAAGCTCATGAGGATGCAATTGATGCAGACCGATTTGCCGGAACCGGTCGTGCCGCCGATGAGCAGGTGGGGCATCGCGGCGAGGTCGGCGACGAGCGTCTTGCCGTAGACGTCCTTGCCGAGCGCGATGGGAATCTTGGCGCTGGTGTTGCGCCAGTCCTTGCTTTCGAGCAGTTCGCGCAGGAAGACGGCGACCTTGCTCGAGTTGGCGATTTCGATGCCGACGGTGTCCTTGCCGGGGATGGGCGCGAGGATGTGGATCCGCTCGGCGCAGAGCACGCGCGAGAGGTCGCGTTTCAGGCTGGCGATTTTGTCGACGCGGACGCCTTCGCCCGGATAGACCTCGTAGCGGGTGATGGTGGCGCCGGGCGTGATTTCGCGCCCCTCGGCCTTCACGCCGAAACGCTTCAGGGTCTCGATGATGAGGGCGAGGTTGCGGTTGAGCTGGTCCTCGCTTAGCCCGGCGTCGCGCGCCTTGCCGGCGGGAGCGCTGAGGAGTTCGAGCGAAGGGAGAACATAATCGGGACGGGCGACCGGTGGCGCGGGCACGAGCATCCCCGCGTCGCTTTTCTTCGCCGGCGCGGCGGACGCGCCAGCCGGGGCCGCGGGCGGGGCCGGTTTGGGAGCGGCAACCGGAGGCGGGGGCGGCGCGGCGGGTTCGTCGTCGTCGTCGGGGCGGCGGATGTTGAAGCGGGGCGGCGGCGGTTCGCCGTCCGGAAACCCGGCATCGAGCGCGGCCTTTTTGCTCAGCTCTTCGATTTGGCTGATGATGCGTCTTTGCTGCGCTTCGAGCTGCTCCTTCGGCGGGGCGTTGGCCAGCCGTTGCTCCTCCCTGCGGATTTTCCACTCGCGATAAAAAGAAAAGGCGTTGAGGGCGGTCATGACCGGATTGACGTTGAAAAGATAGATGCCCGAGACGCCGAAGACCGTGCCGAACAGAACGCCCGCGCCGACGCGGCCAAGGGCGTAGGGAACGGTGGCGGAGATGATGGTGCTGCCGAGGAGTCCGCCGGGGCTGTCGATATTCAACTCGCGAAGAATCCGGTGCCACGCGCCGATGTTCTGGAGATCGAGCAGGGCGCAACTGCTGGCGAGAAAGAGAACGAGCCAGAGCGGCTTCCACGTCCACTTGATCTCGATCCCGAGAAAGCTCGCCACGCAGCAACACAGGGAAAGCAGCGGGAAGAGATAAGCGCCGCAGCCGAAGCCGATATAGAGCATTCCGGCCAGGGCCGCGCCGACAATGCCGATGAAGTTCGAGGGGTTCGGGTTGGGCGGAAAGGAATAGAAGCCGAGGTCGGCGGGGTCGTAGGAAAGGAGGGACAGGAAGGTGACAATGTAGAGGGAGAACCAGAGAAACCCGATGACCTGCTTGAAGAGGGGAAGGCTGGAGAGATTTTTGGGCCAGGATTGGCGATGCGAGACGGCACTACTCGGCATGAATAAAGCTAGCGATTCAACCCCGGGGAGTCTATCCGAAACTCGGCATGGGCTGCGAGGGCGGGCGGCTGAGTTCTAACGTCCGGGCGTGAAGGTTCCGGTCAGGAGCCGGTCGAAGAAGCTGGGGTCGACCAGGTTTTTCACATAGCCCCAAATAACGAGGGCGATGAGGAAGGAAATAAGCTTAGCCTGCCAGTTGTTCCACAAGTGGTTTTTCATGGTCTTTATTTTGCAGCAGAATCGCGATCAACTGGGACCGGAGTTCATCGGTGGTCAGGGGGCGTCGCAACTCACCGCCGACGGCGAGCGAAATGATGCCGGTTTCTTCGGAGAGAACGACCACGACGGCGTCGGTTTCATCGCTCAGGCCGAGCGCGGCGCGATGCCGCAGCCCGAGGTTGCGTTGCAGCCCTTCGGCCTGGGTGAGGGGAAAGATCGCCGCGGCGACGGCGATGCGGTCCTCGGCGATAATCACGCCGCCGTCGTGCAGGGGCGTCCTGGGAAAGAAAATCGTCGCGAGCAGGTCGTCGCTGACTTTCGCGTCGAGGATCGTGCCGGTTTCGCGGGCCGGTTCGTAGGTGATCTTGCGCTCGAAGGCGATGAGCGCGCCGTGGCCGTCCTGCTGCATTTGTTCGAGCGTGCGAATGACGAGTTCGATGACCTCGGTCTGCTGGCGGGCTCCGCCGAGAAGCGGGCGGCTGCCGACCTCGGCGAAAATCCGGCGCAGTTCGGGCTGGAAGATAATCACCAGCGCGGTGATGAGCAAAGCGGGCGAAAAACGGAGCAGCTCGATGATGACGGGCAGATTCAAGATCACGGCGAGCAGCGACATCGTGGCAAGGACGACGCCGAAGCCGGCCAGCACGCGCGCGCCCCGCGTCCCGCGAAACAGTTTCCACATGGAGTAGATGCCGGTGGTGAGAATGAGGATCTCGATCACCGAGCGGGCTACGTCCGCCAGGACGGAGAAATGCGCGTGTAGAAAGTTCATACGGTGCCGGCTCCACGGCCGAAGGCCCCGGCGAGCCGCGCCGCCCGCAGGGCCGCGGGCACCTCGTGCACCCGCCAGATCGCCGCGCCGCGCGCCGCCGCCCACATGTGGGCCAGTTGGTTTGTTATCTCCAAAGGCTCGGAACCGCCAATTAATTTTAAGAAAGATTTTCGCGACAGCCCGACGAGGACCGGGCGCCGGAGCGCGCGGAAGGCGTCGAGATCGCGCAGCAGCGTCAGGTTATGGCCGAGAGTCTTTCCAAAGCCGAACCCCGGGTCGCACACGATCGATTCGAGCGCCAGTCCGTTTTCCTCCGCGCGCGCGAGGAACTTGGCGAGGAAGTCGGCGATCTCCGCGCTCACGTCGGCGTAATGCGGCTCCTTTTGCATGGCTGCGGGCCGGTCCAGCGCATGCATCAAGACATACCCGGCGCGATATTGCGCCACGGCGCCCCAGAGGCGCGGGTCCCATCGCCCGGCGCTGATGTCGTTGATGATTTCCGCGCCTTCCTCGAGGGCGGCGACGGCCACGGAGGCTTTCCACGTGTCGATCGAGAGCGGAATTTTCAGGCGGCCCCGCAGGCGCCGCACCACGGGCACAATCCGCGCCAGCTCGACTTCGGCGCTGACCGGGGGCGCGCCGGGGCGGGTCGATTCGCCGCCCAAGTCGATGATGTCCGCGCCTTCGGCCTCCAGTTCCAGGGCGCGATCGAGGCCTTGTTCGGGATCGAGATAACGTCCGCCGTCGGAGAAGGAATCGGGAGTGACATTGAGGATGCCCATGACCAGGGGTCGGTCCTGCCATTCCAGGGTGCGTGTTTTGAGTTTCCAGGCATGAGCGGGCATCAGTTATAAACTGCCATCGCCGGGCTGTTTTGGCCAGAGCAGTGTCGGAGCGGTCTCTTTGGGAAATGAGGGGAATGAGACTTATTCCATAATTCCATGTAAATTCTCTTGCATTCAATCCCACTTATCAGGTAAACGCTAGGGATGCCACGATTCGTAGCTCTGTCCGCCAGCCTGGCTTCCTTGGCGATGGCGACCATTCTCTTCCTGACCGGCTGCGGTTCGATTCATACCGCGCCCCTGCCAAGCGCGAGGGTGAGGCTCACGCCGAATCCCCCGCATATCTACATCGCACCGTTCGATACGTCGACGGGCAAGTGGCTCGTGGGGGAGCGCCAGGGAATTGAACTGGTCAATTTCAAGGAGGAATTTCAGACCAATTTCCAGCATCAGCTCGAAACGCGGCTCAACAAGCTGGCGCCAACGGAGCAACGCTGGGTGAATGAACTGCCGGACCACGGCTGGCTGGTCGCGGGCGAATTTGTGACGGTCTACCAGGGCAGCCGCGCGCTTCGCACGGCGATCGGCCTGGGGATGGGGGAGACTACCCTGCAAACCAACGTTTACGTCTACGATCTCGATGTGTCCAAGACGCAGTACGTCCTGGCTTTCCGCACCGGGGTGCCCGATGCCAAGAACGACACGGGCGCGGGCAGCGGATCGGGTCTTTCTGGAATAAGCGCTCTGGGCGAGCCGATTTCCACCGGGGTGGGCCTGGGTTCGGGCCTGAAGCTCGATACAACGCGGACGTGCCGCGAAATCGCGGCGGTTCTTGCGCAATACTTGTAGGTCCAACAGGCCTGTTTAAGCCCGGCTCCGCGTTCGCAAACTCCATTTGGGAACGAGGAAAACCGCAACCGCGTCTCGCTTTGAGAGACCTCAAGCCCTAGTCTCTTCCAGCAATGTTCTTCCCGGCCTGGTTTCACGCGCTTGACCTGCGCCTGCTTTATTTGATCAACCAGACGTGGAGCGGACCGTGGCTTGATCCGGTCATGGCCCGCGTGAGCGACTTTGATTCGTTCCGTTACCCGCTCGCCGCGGCGGTGATCCTGACGCTGATTTTCGGGGGCTTTCGCGGGCGGCTGTTCCTGGTCCTCATGGCCGCTTGTTTGATCATTGGCGATGGGATGATCGATTGGGATTTCAAGATGGGGGTGAATCGTCCGCGTCCGAACGAGACCGAGCCGCATCTGCGCGTCGTGACGGTCCGGGGAGTCACCGAATCGGTTCCGAAACAGCATGTCGCCAGGGGGCGGTCCTTCACCTCGGGCCACGCCTGCAACAACGTGGCGCTGGCCATGGTCGGCTGCGCGATCTTCGGGCGCTGGGCGGTGTGGCTCTGGCCATGGGCGGCGCTGGTAAGCTATTCGCGGATCTATTGCGGATCGCATTATCCGAGCGACATTCTCGGCTCGTGGATCGTCGCGCTTTTTTACTCTTATTTTATTTTGAAAGCGGCCGAGTGTTTATGGAGGAAACTCGCGCCCCGGAAGTTCCCGGGGCTTTATGCCGCGCATCCGGTTCTCTTCCCGCATTGGCCGGGATTATTGCCAAGGTAGCCGTCGCGGGCCCCTCGACAGACCGGCGCCGGACGGGCGGCGGCTGCCGCCGAAGTCAGTGACCTCCGGCAGAGCCGGAGGCTTGGGATTGTGAACCGCTCAAAGCGGTTGTTTTGTGCTGTGAGCCGCCTAAAGGCGGCCTTCGTTACTCGTTGAACATTTTGAGTTGTTCAACCCGTTTGTCTTCGGCCTGCTGCTCCCGGATATAACGCCGGACGATTTCTTCATCACGCCCCGCCGTCGAGACGTAATACCCCCTCGCCCAGAAGTTGCACCCCGTGAAGTTACGCTGCCGCCCTCCAAAGTTGCGGGCCAGGTGGATGGCGCTCTTCCCCTTGATAAAGCCCACCACCTGCGCCACCGCGTACTTCGGCGGGATCGAGATGAGCATGTGAACGTGGTCGCCCAGCAAATGCCCCTCCTCGATCCGGCATTCCTTCTGCTGGGCCAGATTTCTAAACATCTCCCCCAAGTACTTCCTCAACTCCCGATAGAGCACCGCACGGCGGCACTTCGGGATGAACACGATATGATATTTGCAATCCCACCGGGTGTGGGATAATGAGTCTGTGGTTTCTGCCATTTTGTTTCTCCTGTGTGGAACTTTGAGCGGTTCACGCACACGAGATTCAAAGGGACTCCCGGAGCTGTCAAACTTTGGGAGTCCCCCGGCAGAGCCGGGGGTTTACTATTTTAATTAATTTTAAAGCAACCCTTGGGCCGGTGCGGGGTTTAATTCCGGGAATGGTTCTCTGCGTTGCTCTTTTTGCTGTCATTTTTCTCCTGCCGGGACTTTCGCCCGCCAGCCCCGTCACCCATCTTCCACTGCGCGAGGGAATTTCCTCGCCGCCGCCCGCCGCGCCGGCGTCGCCCGGCTTGACGCTGGAAATCGCGCCAAACGGGTCCGATTCGGGCGATGGCACTCACGCCAAACCCTTTGCCACACTCGATCACTGCTGCGAGGCCATCCGCCACCTGCGTCCGCTGCCCGCCGGCGGCGTTCGCGTCATCATCCATGGCGGCGTCTATTCCGTCACCCACACCCTCGAACTGACCTCCTCGGATGCCGGCACGTCCGACGCTCCCATCGTCTTTATCGCCGCGCCGGGCGAGCACCCGGTATTTTCGGGAGGCAAGACGCTGACCGGCTGGCGCAAGTTAACCGAGGCCGATGGCGAATTGCTGATTCCCAAGGAGGCCCGTCCGCACATCATCATGGCCGACCTCGCCGCCAACGGCATCGCGTCCATCCTGCCGCTCGAACTCGGTGGATTTGCCAGTGGGTTGGGTTTCGCCACCCACCCGATCCACGAGTTTTTCTGCAACGGCCAGCCGATGCAACTGGCCCGCGGTCCCAATTCGGGCTGGATTTTCGGCGTCAGTTCGAGGGAATCGGGCACGTTGGGTTATAAAGAAGAACTGCCCGCCGCCTGGAGCCAGGAGCCCGACTTGCGCCTCTATGGCTACTGGCGCTGGGACTGGGCCGATTCCTATGAGCGCCCCGCTGCCATCGACCCGGCCCGGCATCTCATCACCTTGGCCAAGCCGTGGTCCAAGTATGGATACAACGGCCATTCGAAATTTTACGCCATCAACGCCCTGAGTGAGCTTGACGCCCCCGGCGAATGGTACCTCGACCGCGCAAGTAAGAAGCTGCTCTTCTATCCCCCCGGGCAAGCTTCCGACACCACCAGGCGCATCCTGGAATTGTCGCTGCTGGCCCAACCGATGATCGAGGCCACCGGCCTGGATTATGTAACCTGGGACGGTCTCACCTGGAATCTCGGCGCGGCCGATGCGCTCCACTTCACGAATTGCAGCCACGTGACCCTGGAGGGGTGCACCGTCTCCCGCTTTGCCGGCACCGGCCTCGAAATCAGCGGCGCCCATGACACTATTGTCTCCTGCGACATCTTCTCCATGGGGCGCGGCGGCATCCATCTGGAAGGCGGCGACCGCGCCACACTTGAGCCCTCCGGCAACGCAGTGATCAACTGTGACATCCATGATCTCTCCCGCATCGATCACACCTACACGCCGGCCCTGCTGATCCAAGGCGTGGGCATGAAAATCGTCCACAACCGCCTGCACGACGTCCTCAGCAGCGCCATGCGGGTGGAGGGCAACGACCACCAGATTCTCGATAATGAAATCTACTCTGTGGCCCGGGAATCGGACGATCAAGGCGGCTCTGATTCGTGGGGCGACCCAACCTTCCGGGGCATTGTCTTCCGCGCGAACTACTGGCACCACATCGGCGATTGGCAGCGCATTCCGCCCTTGCCCGGGGTGGGGCGCGGCGGCATTCGCCTCGACGACGCCATCTCCGGCGTCCAAATCGATCACAACATATTCGAACACTGCTCTGATGCCGGTTTCGGCGGCGTGCAGATCAACGGCGGCAAGGACAACGTGATCGAAAACAATCTTTTCATCGATTGCGCCAAGGGCGTCTCCATCGGCCAGTGGGATGCCGCGCACTGGAATCGGATTGCCGAGGCGCGCGCCAGGGGCCTCGACCTCAATCTTTACGCGCAGCACTACCCGGCCATGAAGGACCTGTTCGTCTACCCGGGCCAGAATATCGTGCGCAGGAATGCCAGCCTGCGCTGCCCGAATTTCGTCTCCTCCCATCCGGACGCCCAGGGCGCCTGCTCTGACAACGACGCCCGGCTCCCCGACGACTTCTCCGTCGCCACCGCCCCGGCGCAGGTTAGCGTGCCCAGCCTCGATCCCATTGCGCTGGGGCTAATCGGGCTCTACCGGGACTCCTGGCGGACCTCTGATCCCGAGCCGTAATTCTCCGGGGGAATGCCCAACTCCACGCGGCCTGCCCCGCCGAAACCTTCTGTACCGGTACCTATGAAAAAACAGCTTCTAGTGTAGTGTCCCGCAAATAGGTACTCATACCATTTCTCAATAAAATTTATTCTTTACCCTTCCGTCATCCCGAGCTTGTCGAGGGATCAGTTCCGCCTCGGTAAAACCCCTCCGAACTGATCCTTCGACAAGCTCAGGATGACCGATTGTTTAGACCAAAATCAATTTGGAATTGGTATCACTTATTGGTGACGGTTAACGTCAGGGGATGACACCCAAAAGTCCTCCCGTCCGTCTCTGCGAAGGAGGGCGAGAAACGGGAGGGGGGAGAAACGGGGATAGGCACCCGCGCCGGGCGTTTTTTCATTCATTGGGAATGGGTTTGCGCGGTCTGCCGGGAGGTCGGACGGTTGATTCCATGCCATGCGCGGTCGTGAGGTTCGCGATCCATTGAGGTTGCCCCAGCGGAGTGCCGCGCGCAACACTTTGCCGCAAGCAATCGAGGCTTGCAGGGCCGATCGAGTCCGCCTCGCGCAATCCCAGGCATGTCTTCTTGTTATCCCCGGCTCGCCCTGCCTTCAAGCGAGGAGGCCCATCGAGGCCCCCTAAATCGCACCGGTGGGCAATATGGCCTAAAAAAATAGGCCACGCAGGCTTTTTAAGCCAACCGCGAATCCGGCCCGGCGGCGGCTGTCCCGCACGGCGGTCATCCCGATCCCAACGGCATGGTGTCAATGGCCTCTTCGGTTGCGGTGGGTGAAGGCGGGGGCGCTCCCTCCGGCGGAACGTTCGCGGCCTCGCCGACGGGATCGCGCGCCGCGCCCATCGCGTCGAGGTCCTTCTTGGCCGCCAGCCGCATCCGAGCCAGCTCTTCGCCGACCCGATAGTCGGGGCGGTCACAAAGACTCTGGAGCACCGTCCAGTCCATCTGGAAGACATCGGCCAGACCGTTGACCAGGAGCCTGCGCGCCCGCGCTTCGGCCTCGGGGTCGGGTTCCGGATAGACGGCGGCCAGGATGCAATCCGCCGTGATCTCCTCGACCGGCAGTAGCTTGACCACGCCGTGATCGCTGGTGAAATCGCGGCACAATTCGCGATGGGCAATGACGGCGTCAGCGTGGAGCCGGACGGGAATTCCCGCCACGTTCCAGCGGTACAGGGAACCCGTGCCGTGGACCTGGCCGCGCATGACTTCCAGGATGGCGCGCGGGGCGAGTTTTCCCGCGAAGGCGGCCAGTTCCACCTCCGGTTTTTCGGACTCGACGTTGGCGTAGCCGTCGTAGGCCAGCTCGTTGATGATGACGAGAATGACGCCTTTGATTTTGAACAAGGTCGAGATCAGCCCCGCCACTTGCAGCGCCCGCTCGTTCCCATCCTCGATGCCTTCCAGCGTTCGAATTGCGTCATCAATTCGTCCCATGGGGCGGAGCCTATCGCTCGAGCCGGTTCCTGACAATCCGGAATGTGAATCCATGACTGCCGGAGGCCTGCGAGTTCACGGAAAAGAAATGCTCCGAGGCAAAATACCCATGGCGAACTCGCGGAACCTGACTATCTTCCTCTGTATGTCCGCATCCTGGCTCGATCCGGCGTGGAGTCCGCCAGCGTCCGCCCGCGCCACCGTGGTTTTTGTCCATGGCGCGATCGTCCGGGGATGGGAGATGGCGCTGCTTCGGCGCCGCCTGCGCAGGCTCGGCTACCGGGTGCGCCAGTTTCGTTATCGCTCCATGATGAAGGGGCTTGACGACAACGCGCGGCGGCTCGGCGAGTTTCTCCGGGACACCGAGGGCGATGTTCTCCACGTAATCGGCCACAGCATGGGCGGCGTTCTGGTCCGGCAGGTCTTCGAGCAAAACCCCGATCCGCGGCCGGGCCGGCTCATCGCCATCGGCTCGCCGCTGCTCGACTGCTGGGTGGGCCGGCGTTTCCTGCGCTTTCATCGGCGGTTCGGGCGATGGATGGTCGGGCGGACGGTGGCCGACCACATTTCGCGCCCGAGCGATCCTGTCTGGCGCGGGGCGCGGGATTTCGGTGTGCTGGCCGGGACATATCGCCTCGGCATCGGCGCGATTTTCAGCTCCCTTCCGCGACCGAGCGACGGCGTGGTGCTTCTCCACGAGACGCGGCTGCAAGGCGTCCGGGACCACACGACCATTCGGCTGAACCACTTTGGCATGTTGTTCTCGAAGCGGTGCTGCGCCCAGATCGCCCGCTTTCTGGCCCTGGGGGAATTTGGCCATGCCACGGCCGGCGATCCGATGGCAGCCGCGGAAAGCGGGGCCGTTTTTGCGGCTTCGCTTAATAAGCTTTTATAGCCTATTTTACTAGAAGAGCAGGAATTGTGGGGGGCGAGACGTGTCCAGGGATTAAGCGAAAATCATCTCGTAGTGCAATCGCTGCATTAGTGTAGGGCTTTTGACTATGCTAAAATACGATCTTATACCAATTCTAAATTGAATTTAGTCTAAACAATCCGTCATCCTGAGCTTGTCGAAGGATCAGTTCGGAGGGGTTTTACCGAGGCGGAACTGATCCCTCGACAAGCTCGGGATGACCGAAAGCTAAAGACCAAATTCCATTGAGAAATGGTATTATCGCTTTACAACAGAGAGTATAAGCTTAATCCTTAACGCCGTAACGGGGAAAGTTACCCCCCTATTTTGGGGACTAGTATCATTACCACCACATGGGCGATGCTAATAAAGAACCCCGCCGCAAGCAGCGGGGTATTGGGGAA
Source organism: uncultured Verrucomicrobiae bacterium (assembly GCA_963702985.1). Lineage (GTDB taxonomy): Bacteria > Verrucomicrobiota > Verrucomicrobiia > Methylacidiphilales > UBA1321 > JABDGH01. The sequence continues at coordinate 611,945 of OY969777.1, read as the reverse complement.
CAAATGTCAGATTATGATATATCGCCGCAAGCGGCGGGGAATTTACCCGGAGAGATTAAAAGGATTGGTATTGCTGGCATGGCGTCAGCGCACCCTTCGAACGCGGTTTTTGTTTTGAATTGAGTTTGTTCGGGAGTGTTGTTTTGGTGATGAGCCTCCTCGGTGATGAGCCGGGGGGGCTCATTTTCCGACGAGCGTTTGGCTCTTCAGCCAATGCGCAACGTTCGAACTATGATTTTAGTTTAGTTATGTGCGCAATAAGTTAAAATGCTCTAGGCGAAAGCGAATTCCGATGGTCATTTGTACCGAACGAGATGGGTGTCGATGGCCAGTTGCAGAATTTTTGGAGCCCCTTGCTCCCCGCATGCCCGGTAGGTTGAGGAGATCAATTCCCCCAAAGTCAGGTTTCTGGCATCGATCCGGCAGGAGGAAGTTTTTGTTTTATTTGGTGCTTTCATAACTCAATGGAAGTGACGAAGGAGTCTGAATCCTAAGATGAACAGGCCGCAAAGTAATAGACACAATCCCGGTACTGCCAGCAGTCTCCTATTATCATATTGCCCCCCATCCGTCCTTGGACAAGCAAGGCTCGCCTTGATAAAGCTGACTCCAAAGTAGACCGACATCCACACCCCAAGTTCAAGTCCTGTCATAGTTATTTATTTTCTTGTTTTAGTGTTTATTTACGACTGCCTACCTTGAAGGCATAAAGCACGCCAACCCTCCCTTGTCAGGATGCCATCCATTGGGAAAAGCTATTTTTTGGGGAAAGCCAGCCGGCGACTGTTCTTTGGAACTATCTGATGTGCAACGACATGAGGAGTTCGTCGTGAGCTTGGATGACTGGCATCTCATGGAATGAAAAAAATGATTGAGTGAACCTGTTTCGACGAGGCATCGGAAAGCAGGCATTTATTGCCCGGTCAATTGCTCCGCGACTGTGAGAAAAAGCGGCAGGCATAATTACCGATTTGCTTTGTTGAAACCCTTTTAACAGGAAGACATGAAATCATGAAAACAGGAAGGAAGAAGAGATTGATCCCTCCTCCCCTTCATTTTCATGTCTTCATGCTTTCATGTTTTCCTGTTAAAAAAGGATGCTTTCAACAGAGCATTACCGATTCAAAATGACAACCGAAAAGATGCCTTCCCCTTTTCCTTGTCAGATTCTCGATTGATTTTTTAAACAGCGGGATTTATAAGGCTGGCATGTGGAGAATAATGGTTTTGCGCGACATCCTCGTGATTCCCCTGCTCCTCGCGGGCTCTCTTGCCTTGGGGCTGATCGTCAATGAGTGCCGAAAAACTCCCTTGCCACTTGTTTACTTGAGTCCCGAAGCTCGTTTGAATTCCCTAATCGAAGATACGGACGCTTCGACCTTGTCCGAAGTTGCCCTGGGTGCGGACGTGGATGAAAAGGAAATGCGCAAGATCATAACGAGTCATTCAGCCCTGATCCTCGATGCCCGGCCTCATGCCTCCTATGCATATGGGCATATCCCTTCGGCCATGAGCCTGCCACGGGACGATTTTATAAAGAGCTACCAAATTCTGCAAAAGACCTTGTCTTCTTATTGGAACAAGACAATCGTGGTTTATTGCTCGAACAGAGGCTGCCCCGATAGCCGCTTGGTAGGAGAAGCCCTCCGCAAACTGGGTTATAAGGATGTGCGATTGTATCGGGGAGGATGGAATGAGTGGATCGACGCTGAATTACCGGCCCAGTCAAGATGCGGTTGCTGAAGCCGACCCAAGGAGAATGTACCGTGGACAATTTTTATATCCGGCATTCCGGCTGGCATCTCATCGCCCGGTTAATTGTGGGAGGCGCTTTCATCTACGCGGGTATTTTAAAGATGGTTTCGCCGCTCGACTTTGCCGATAGTATCGCCGCCTATCAGCTTTTGCCCGCCGATACGATTAATCTCCTAGCCCTCGGGCTTCCCCTTTTTGAAATTACCTGCGGTCTATTGGTCTTGGCGGGATTTCATATCAGGATCGGTGCGATTGGAATTTCCGGCATCCTTCTAGTGTTTATGGGAGCAATCGTAATAGCTCTTCAGAAAGGACTGCACATCGACTGCGGCTGCTTTGGAGGGCCCTCTTGGTTTGAGTCCAATCTTTGGGTGGCCCTGGCGCGTGACGTAGTCCTCTTGCTCCTGGCGGTATTCATTTTCATCCACAGCCTGCTCAAAGAACAGCAATGCAATGCAGTGCAGTGAGTAGGGAGGGGACAGGTTTTAGCTTCACTTTAAGAGGCATTTTGGCCCGCTTATCAGGAACTGACAAGAACTTCATAACTGAAAAGATGCCCCGTTTCCCTGTTTTAGGCCAAGAGGTTTAAGCCGAGGCATGGCTCGTTACTTGTTCGGAGCAACCCCAGTCTCGCGTGTTGCTGGAACTGGCGAGGGCGACGCGCTCGGGGGCGTTGAGTTGTCGACTACCGGAACCTGGTCGGCGATTTCCAGGCATACGACAGAAACAATGGGATCGGGCGCCTGGTCCGGAAGGGCTACCTTTGGACCGTCCGAAATGAGCAGCGCTTTGGAGGAATCGGCCAGCAGATAGGCCCTTGTGATTTTGCTCTTCAGCCCCGGTACAAGGAATGAGTTCTTTGGCCAATTAAAAATCAGGAGATAGATCTTCCCCGGTTTTGTGGTGGCCCGCCAATCGAGTTTTTCCACGAACTTCGGCTTGCCGTCCTTATCCGGCACATAGTCGCCACACTCGGCGCCAAAGGGGGTGGGGCCGGTTCCATAAATGGCCTCGCCGTTGACCTTCAGCCACTGGCCGACCGCGGCCAAACGATCAACGCAGGGCTGGGGGATAATCCCCTCGCTGGTCGGCCCCACGTTGAGCAGAAAGTTGCCGCCCTTGCTGGCGATATCGCATAAGTCGTGGAGCAAAACGTCGACCGGTTTCCAATTGGAGTCGGTCGATTTATAGCCCCACGTCCCGTTAATCGTCATACAGGTTTCCCAGTCCTTGCCAGGGTAACCGTGCGGGGGAATGTGCTGTTCCGGCGTTTCCGTATCGCCGCGAATGCCTCCACCGCCACGGTTGTTCATGATCAAATCGGGCCGCAGCTCGTCTACCACCGCCTCCAGCTTGGCGCCCCGCTCGTTGGTCATGTCCAGCGGCGTGTCCCACCAAAGCACGGCAGGGATATCTTTGCCGTAATTGGTGAGTAGTTCCCGCACTTGTGGCACGGCCACTTTGTCGATGTAGGCGTCCATGTCGCCGTCTTGCGCCGGGTCCCAGCCGACACTCGCCTTGTGTCGGCCGTTGATCGGGTATTTGGTGGCGCCGGGGTGATTCCAGTCCTGCGACTGGGAATAATAGAACCCGAGCTTGATTCCCTGTTTGCGGCAGGCCGCGGCGAGTTCCGCCAGAACATCCCGTTTGAAGGGCGTGTCATCGACAATATTGAACGGATCTTTGCTCTTGAACATGGCAAAGCCGTCGTGGTGCTTGGCCGTAATGACGATATATTTCATCCCTGCATCCTTGGCCATGGCAACCCACTGGTCCGCATCGAATTTCGTGGGATTGAATTGTGCCGGGAGCTTCTGGTAATCGGCCATGGGAATGGACCCACAGTTCATAATCCATTCTCCGCCGCCCCATACCGGCTTGCCCTGCCAAACCCCGGCGGGCACGGAATAGACGCCCCAGTGAATAAACAGGCCAAAACGAGCCTCGCGCCACCACGCCATCCGGGCGTCCCGTTGCTCCTTGGTCTCCTTGTCCGCGGCGTGGCCGGGCACTATGACGAGCGGTAAAAAAAATAAGACGATCAAATAATGGCGCATACGCCATCATGAACCCTTTGGGAGATATCCGCCAAGAAACTTTTCCCGAATGCCCGGACGAAAAAGCTGAAACGGGGCAGGCAAGTTTAGGACCGCGGCGGAGGCGTCAACAGGCGCGAAATGGAATTTCGCGAGGAGCAGGAGGCGTTCCCAAGTTGCAACTTGGGAACGAGGGAAAAAGAAGGCACCGTCGCACGGGCCGGCGGCGGCTACCAGGGATCGCTTCCTGCGCGCTACGCGCGCCCGGACAACGAAGTAGTCCGGGCCACCCGAGGAAGGCACCGTCGCGCGGCGCGTGACGGCTACCACTGCACCGTCGCGCGGAGGTCGACGGCTACCTGCCCGCCGATCTCCTCGAGCAAATACCGGTTCAAGTTCGCGCCGAGATCGAGGTGCGCCAGCGGGAAGGTCTCGTTCGGGCTGTGCGCGTTGCAATCGGGCAGGCAGAAGCCGAGCAGCAGCGTGTCCGCATGAAGGATGCTCTTGAAGTCGGCCACGATGGGGATGGTGCCGCCCTCGCGGATGAGCGCCGGTTTCCGGCCGGGAAAGAGCCGGCCCAGCGCCCTTTGCGCGGCCAGGCCGAAGCCCGCGTTGGGATCGACGAGGTAGGGTTCGCCGCTGTGGCCGGGCACGATGTCGAGCCTCACCGACGGCGGCGCGTTTTCACGAAAGTAGGCCTGCACGATCTCGAGAATTTTCCGCGGGTCCTGGCCGGGCACGAGGCGAAAGGTGAATTTCGCCATGGCCTTGCTCGGGAGCACCGTCTTGGTCCCCTCGCCCTGGTAGCCGCCGCCGATGCCGTTGACCTCGGCGGTCGGCCGCGCCCAGATGCGCTCGAGCGCCGTGTAGCCCTTCTCGCCGCGCAGGGCGGGCGCGCCGGTCATGCGCAGCAATTCGGGTTCCTGGAGCGGGAGATGTTTCCACGCTTTGCGTTCCCAGCGGGCGGGGGGCTTCACGCCCTCGTAAAAGCCGTCGAGTTTCACTTTGAGATTTTTGTCGTGCAGGCCGGCGATCAACCGCGCGAGCACGGTCGCCGGATTCTCCACCGCGCCGCCAAAAATGCCCGAGTGGAGATCGTGGTCGGGGCCGGTCACGGTGACCTCCAAGGCGGCCAGGCCGCGCAGGCCGTAGGTCAAGGTGGGATGCCCCGGCGCAATCATCGACGAATCGGAAATGGCCACGACGTCGCAGGCGAGCGCGTCGCGATGCGCGTCGAGGAACGGCGCGAGATGCGGGCTGCCGATTTCCTCTTCGCCCTCGATGAGGAGGATGAGGTTGACCGGCAGGCCGCCCTTTTCCTTCAGCGCCTGTTCGATGCCGAGGATATGGGCGAAAATCTGCCCCTTGTTGTCGCTCGCGCCGCGCGCGGTGACGATGCCGTTTTCGATGCCGGGACTAAACGGGGGCTGGCGCCACAGGTCGAGCGGATCGACCGGCTGCACGTCGTAATGGCCGTAAATCAGGACGGTCGGACGCCCCTCCTTCCTCGGGCCGCGCGCGACGATGACGGGATGCCCCGGCGTCGGATGCACCTCGGTTTCCAGGCCGATGGCGGTGAGTTTGTTCTTGAGCCAGTCGGCGCAGGCGAGGATCTGCGGCTTGTATTTCGAATCGGTCGAGATGCTGCCGAAGCGAAGAAAATCGAGGAACTGATCGAGCGCGGCGTCCGTGGGCATAAATAGAATCTCTTTTGCTTTATAGAAACCCTTTTAACAGGAAGACATGAAAACATGAAATACATGAAGGAACCGGAGAGATCCCTCTTAAATTTAACCTGCCATTTTCATGTTTTCATGAATTCATGTTTTCCTGTCAAAACCCCTGCATTCCAAACCCGTCAATCGTGTTAACCCCATCCAAAAAATTCCGTAATTCCGTTAATTCCGTCAAAATCCCCCACGCCTATTTCGGCAAAGCATCGGAGTCGCCCATCGGGCTGGTGCGGACCTCGCCCGCGTTCTGACTGCCCGAGCCGATGAAGTTCTGACAGTTCCATATAGCCCACGATTTATCGGATTCAGGCAGCGGCGGATCGTCGATGGGCTTCACACTCGCAAAATTTTTGACGATATCGGCGGAGGGAGGGCTGGCCCCGCGCGCCGGGCTCGTCGAGCGACTGATGAAGAGGGCGGAGTCGTTCGGCGAAGCGGACTGGGCGTAACCGGGCCAGAAGTCAAAGTGGGTGATCGCGTTGGGCTCGCCCTCCATATAGACGAACGGATTATGCGGGAGGTAAAAACTCAGGGCGCTCGCGGTTTCGGGCGTATCGGTGATCACCAGGGTCGCGCCCAAGTCCCGCTGGAGGCTCTGCACGGCGTCGGCGAGGTTGCGCCACGAAATCTGGCGTTTGCTCGCATAAAAGCCGGTCACGTTTTCGCCGCTTTGCGTGCGGCGAAGCTCCCAGCCATGCCCGTCGGATTTGGGTGCGAAATAAAAGGGGTTCAATCCGGCCAGCGATTGCAGGGCCGCGCAAACGAGAACAACCACGGAAACCCATCCCGCCGTCCGATCAACCGCCGTCAGGCGGGCCATGTAGCAGCCGGCCAGAAGAACCAGCGGCAGGAAAAGCGCGGGGACCAGTTCGAAGCGGCCTTCATGAAAAAAGGCCGCGAAGTTCTGCCAGGCCAGGCCGGGGACCGCCAGGCAGACCAGCAGGGCGTACCGGGGATCCTCCCAGAGCCGGCGTCCCAAACGCCACAGCACCGCGACGAGGACAATAAGAAAGAGCGGGCAGAGATAGAAAATCTCCAGCCCGATAAAGTGGAAACCGTGGTTGAGCGAAAAGCCATGCGTGAGCGGCCACGCGTTGAGAATGTGCGTGCGCGCGACATCGGCCACCTGCGGCCCCCTCCACCACCAGACCAGAGGCGCCAGAAACAGGCTGGTGAAAAGGACCGTTCCCCAGAGCCAGCCTTCGCGAAGCCGCGCCCGGCGGGCCGAACTGCCCGCGAAATAGAGCACCAGGCCCACCATCCACCAGGCATTGGGCAAGGCGACGAGGAGGGCCATGCCGCAGGCCGCGCCGCCCAGCAACCACCACCAGCCCCGGTCTTTTTCGATCGCCAGGCTGAAGGCAAACATCGCCAGGGCCATCAGGCCGATGCCGGCCGCCGCCTCGGTCATGAAGGAGAGCTTCCACGCGTACATCGGGATGATGATAAAAAGCACGACCGTCCAGAAGGCGGCGCGGGCATTGAACCAGTGGCGCGCCAGGTAAAAAAGAATGAAGCCGCTGGTGCAGGCGATGACCGCCGCGGGCCAGCGCACCCCGAGTTCGGTATCGCCAAAAAAGGCGGCGCCCACCCGGATCAGGAGGGGCACGAAAGGACCGCGCTCCCAATAGGCGGGACTGAGATTGGTGCCGTGCCCCTGAAGCCAGAGATAGGCTTCCTGGCCCGACAGTTCAAAGGTCTGACCGAACCAGAACCGCACGAGCAGCAAGGCAACGAGCAGAAAAATCGTCCGCTTGCGATAACCGGGATGCACCATAAATTAATAAAGCTAAACTCAACGGACGCGGCCCGTCCAAATGTAATCGTTCCTCATCGAACCCGCCTCAAATTATCCCATGGCCTCGCCGAAAGGTCATGCATTTAACTTGGCGCGCCAACTGATGAAAGCTAAAATGCCGGACGATAACGAACAAGCGAAATGCGGGATGGGCTCCTCACCGGCGTTCGCATCTCCTTCTCATCGCTCTTGGCACTTTCTATGAAATCCCGCTCCTCCCTCCACCTTCTGGCTCTCTGCACCACGCTCGCTTCCCTCTCCGCGCCCGCCCCGGCCGACACCCTGCCCGATCCCGCCACCAAGGACAAAGTCCCCAGCATCGCCTATGTCCAGGCCATGATCTGGAAGCGGCTCGACCTGGCTGACTTCACGCTTACCGGCACCGTGCGGTCCGACAAGACCAAAAAGCAATATCCCATCACGCTCCGCACCAAGGGCCACGAATTGGTTTACGAATTCCAGAACCAGCCGCTGCAAATCCGCGTCCAGCTCAATCCGGGCGCTTTCAGCGTGCAGAAGCGTTCCTCGTCAAGCGCGGCATGGACCGATGTCAGCGGCGCCGAGATGAGCAAATCGATTCTCGATACCGACATCACCTATGAAGATTTGGGCATCGACTTCGTGAATTGGGACGATGTCCAGCCTCTCGGCACCGACGCCATCAAGACCCTCGACGCCTACGTGTTTCAAGCCAAACCGGGTCCCAACGACCACAGCCGCTTCGCCGCCGTTCGTTTTTGGGTCAGCAAAGAATATTGGGCTTTTCTTCGGATCGACGGACTCAACGCCAAGGGGCAGACCGTCAAGCGCGTCGAGGTGCAGGACGTGATGACGGTCGGCGAGGTTCACAAATTTTACGTCTTCAAGGAAATGAAGGTCGCCAACATGGCTCCCGACAAAAACGACATCGCCAAGTCCACGACCTACATTGACATCGACGGCGGCACGGAAGGCTCCGGCCTGACGCAGTAGATAGGACATAGGGGACTCATGGGACCTATATGAAGACTTCCAGCCCCAATGTCCTATCCGTCCCATGCGTCCTATAAGTCCGATCTTCCCCCCGCCCGATCCCGACCGGAAACGCCGCGTCGCCCTGGCCGCCGGGCTCGCCCTGCTCTGGGGAATCTTCACGCTGCTGGCCCAGATCTCCGGCGCGCTCGATGCCTTCGAGGAACCCCTCCTCGACTGGCGCCTCTCCCTCAATTCCTATCCCGCGCCGCCCAGCAACCAGCTCGCCCTCATTGCGATCGACAACGTCCCCCCCGACAAGCCATGGCCCTGGTCGCGCCTCGATTACTCCCTCGCCCTGCGCAGCCTGATCGATTACTCGCCCCAAAGCGTCGTCTTCGAGATGAACCTCAATGACCGCGACACGGAATACACCTCTTTCGACGACACCTTTTCGCATGTCGTCGCACGCGCCAACACCGTCGTCTTTGCCGCCACGGTCCTGACGCCGCCCGGCGCCGCCCCCTTGCCGGCGAAACTCGGTTCGCTTCCCTTCCGCGGCAATCCGCGCCAGGTGCCGCGCTTCGGTTCGGCGATATGGCCGCTGGATACGTTCGCCGGAGATTCGCCCGTGGGCGCCAACAACCTCGAATCGGAATCGGGCCTGCGCCTGCGGCGCCTGCCGCTCGTTTTCCTCCTCGACGGGAAAATGGCGCCCTCGCTGGTGTTGCAGGCCGCCGCGCAATTCCTCGGGGCCGATCTTGCCTCCTCCGAGGTCCAGGTCGGGCGCGCCATCCTTCTGCGCCGCAAAGACGGCAGGATCCTCCGCACCGTGCCCATCGACGAGGAAGGCCGGATGCGCATCCGCTATCATCAGGGCCCCGCCGCGTCGTGGCAGGCGAGCTTCGACAACCTCATGCTCTACGACGACCAGCTTCAGCACGGCATCACCCCGGAGCGGGACCTTCGCAGTCTGGTGCGCCGGCAGGTCTGGATCGGGCGCACCGATCCCGGCGAGCGGGAACGCTTCAAGACCGCCGTGGGCCGGCTTAGCCGCGTCGAGGTCCAGCTTCAGGCCGAGCGGACCATCCTCGACCAGGATTATGTCCGGCCGCTTCCACCGATGATCCTGGCCGCCCTTTATCTCCTCATCGCCATCGGCGGCGCGACCGCGGTCGTCCGATTCGGCCCTGTCCATGCCGCGGCGGTGCTGGTCGTCCTGGCCGCGTTTTGGTTCGAGTCGTCGATTCTCGCGTTCCGGATTTATAACGTCATCCTGCCGCTTCCGAGCTTCGCCATGCTGGTTTTTGGCGCGTACGGCGTGGGGATTCTCGCCTCTTTTTGGGACCTCGATCCCGAAGAGGACTCCCGCCAGCTCCCGCTCGATATTTAGCCAGCCGTCGACCCGCGGGCGACGCACCTATTCATGTAGCGGCGGTCGGAGCCTGTCCTTCAGTAGCCGCGGCAGCAAGCCGCGCCCTGAGCGCAGTCGAAGGGGGAAGCCGAAGGAACCGTCGCATTTTGAATCGCTTCCCGCGCGCTTCGCGCCCCCGGACAACACACGCACGCGTGGCGTTGCCGGGTCACCCGAAGAAGGCACCGTCGCACGGAGTGCGACGGCTACCTTGAGGCATAAGTTACAACATCGTGAAAAGCAGAGCTGCAGGCCCGATGAATTGTAAAACGTTTCTTTCGCAATCGGTTTAACGAAAAGCCTCAAGCGCCTCTGTCGGCTTGCCGTCATCGTCCCAGCAACTTAGTTCATAGTGGCTCCATTTCGCTGCGCCTTCCGGCTCCCAATAAATCACACCGATCCCTTTTCCATCTGGCACCATCCGCACCTTATCCAGAACGGCGGTGAGCATCGCGCGGGTTTGCCCGGGTTGATTCGATTCGCCACCTACTTCCACCACCATCACCTCTTTCCCGAAGCGACCCACCATGTCAGTGAGGTTCCGTCCCAGGGCATCGATGGTTTTCGTATAGTCCTGGTGCGACCAATAAGGATAATAGGACATCCCGATCACGTCATAAGGGGTCCCATATTTCTGCAGCGCCTGAAAGAACTGCTGGAAGTGAGCGTTATCATCACCTCCATGCAGATGAATGACCACCTTGGCCTCTGGAAATACGGCCTTCACAGCCTTTGAGCCTGCGGTAATCAGCTCAGCCAGGTGCGAGCCGTTGTCCGGTTTCCCATCGGGCCACAGCATCCCATTTGTGATTTCATTCCCCACCTCGACCCATTCCGGCGTTACGCCCTCGTTTCTTAGGGCGGTCAGTACATCGGTCGTGTGGGTTGCCACGTCATCCTTAAGTTGATCGAAGGTGTGACTGGCCCAAGCGGCCGGCTTCTTCTGTTTACCCGGATCCGCCCAGGAATCACTGTAATGAAAGTCGATCATGATCCGAAAATCCATCTTCTGCGCTCGCTGAGCCATGGCTACCACTTCATCGCGGCTGCAGTGGCCGCTGGACCGATCGTGGGAGGGATTTACGAAAACGCGAAGCCGAATCGTATTGATTCCATAGCTCTTCAGGATATCCAGGCAATCCTGCCGAGTTCCGTCTTTGTCATAAAACTTGAATCCTGTCGCCTCCATTTGAGGCAACCAACCCACATCCGCACCTTTCGCGAATGGCGCGGCTTCGATCCGCGCTGATAAAAACAGGAGAAGGAGAAAAATAAGCCGCACGAGCAGGGAACAGGTTTTCATGCCATAATGACAACCCTCTGCCCCGGAAAAAGTAAAGGCCCGTCGACGAAGATCTTTGTTCCCCATATTCTTCTTTTTTACCTTTTCGGTCCTGCTCTCCACAAAGCTGAAGGGATGCCTTTATTTACCCTACACCTATCATATCCGGCCGGGCTCATCGCCGGTGAAGCCGCCCAACGCTTCGATCGCGCCATCGTGCGACCAAATTTGCGACCACTGTGACCAAAAATGCGACCAAACGAGTAGTGGCAGGTAAGAGCAAATTTTGTCGATTTACGCTTGATAATACCAATTCTAAATTGAATTTAGTCTAAACAATCCGTCATCCTGAGCTTGTCGAAGGATCAGTTCGGAGGGGTTTTACCGAGGCGGAACTGATCCCTCGACAAGCTCGGGATGACCGAAAGCTAAAGACCAAATTCCATTGAGAAATGGTATAATAAGTCACTTAGCCGTAACGATGCAGTTGAAAAGTGAATCACCGTCTGGGAGTTGTTGGAGATGTATCACTTCCAACATGAAAACCACAAGGCTTCGACTCACCAGACGGTGACGGAGGAAATTAGGCTCAAAACGGGCGGCAAGACGATCAAAATCACCACCACCGACGCGAAGCTCAGCGCTCACGCGGGCCAAGCGACGTTCTGGGCTTTTCTGCACCGGGTCAACTTTCGGCCCTTGATCGCCGGGGTGTTGCCGCATCGCCCGACCAGCCCGAATGCGCTGGCTCCGGTGGAGATCGCGCTGAGCTTTCTGGCCGGGATTTTGGCCGGGGCCGACAAGCTGACCCGCATCGCCCACCTGCGCAACGATCCGGTTTTGCCTGAAATCCTGGACGTGAAACGGCTACCGAGCCAGTCGACCCTGTCGCGGTTTTTAGCCGGGTTTGACGGTCAGGCGAAAAATCTGGAAGCCTTTCGTCCCCTCTGGCGCTGGGCGATGGAACAGTTGCCCAGCCGCGCAAAGGGCTACAGCCTGGATTTCGATTCGACCGAGTTGCTCCATGAGGACGGACGGCAAGAAGGAGTAAAAGTCGGCTACACCCGCAGTGGACTCAAGCCGTGTCTGCATCCGCTTTTGGCCGTGCTGGAGGAGGCGAAGCTGGTGGCCGGGTTCTGGCTGCGAGCGGGCAACGCGTCGAGCGCCAATAACATCATCGCCTTCACGCTGGAGACGCTCTCGCTTTTGCCGTCGCATCTGCGGGTGCGCCTGGTGCGGGCCGACAGCGGTTTTTGCCAGGACGACTGGCTGAGCCTTTTGGAAGCGCGCCGCCTGCCCTACATCGTGGTGGCCAAACTCAACGTCAAAGTCCAGCGCCTGATCACGCGCGACACAGTCTGGCAAGCGAGCGGACTCGAAGGCACGGAGGTGGCCGAGGTGGTGCACGAGAGTCCGTCGTGGAGCCGGGCGCGGCGCATCGTCCTGTTGCGCCATCAGAAAACCGAAGGACGACGCGCGGGCGGCAAGCTGCTCATCGAGTGCCCCGGCTACATGTTCCAGGCCCTGGTTACCAGCCTGCCCGAAAGCGTCCCGCCGTTGGAGGTTTGGCGCGATTACAACGCGCGGGCGGGGATGGAAGGCGTCATCAAGGAACTCGATTACGGGTTTGCCCTGCCGAAACTCTGCTGCCAGAAGTTTTGGGCGACCGAGGCGGCGCTGAGTCTTGCCGTCATGACTTACAACCTCACCGTCCTGTTCCTGCGCCACCTCGGCTGGCTGGAACGCAACAGTGTCACCACCCTGCGCTACCGGCTTTTCAACGCGGCGGGCATCCTGAGTCACGCCCAGGGCACGGCCACCATCAGACTCGCCATACCCGCCGCGCATCGACCGTGGTGGCGAGCCGTTTGGGAGAAAATCCTCGCCGATTTCCCCAACTGCGATGCAGTTGGACAACAACCGAGAGCCGCATGAAAAATCCTCGCGCTTTTACCCCTCAACTGCATCGTTACGGCTTAGAACTACACTAAACGGCAGTTCTAGAGAGAGAAGGTAGGCCGACGGCTGCCAGCGGACTACTGGCTTGGCGGCGGCTCCGGCGGCGCGGACGGAGGCGGAGGCATCATGCCGTCATCGGGGCGGCCGCTATGATGCATGTTGTCGGCGCCGTCACGCGAAGGCGCCCAGCGGCGCATGTGGCCCGAAAACATTTTTTCTCGTTCGCTTTCCATCTTTTGCAATTCCACCTTCTGCTCGGGCGTAAGGAGGGCCGCAATCTGGCCATTGGCCGCTTTGTAGATTTGGGAACCGCGCTCCACTTCGTCCCGGTGCAGCGAATGAAACCTGGTTTCGGCATCGGCCACGATTGGCTGGATTTTCGCCTGTTGATCCGCGGTTAAATTCAGCCGTTGGTTGAGATACGCCATCCAGTGACGCCTCATCGGCAGTTCGCCTGGAGGATGCATAAAATGCGGAGCCAGCCCGATGGTCAGCGCCGACCCGGTGACAACTCCCACGATAAAAATGACGCCCAACAGCAGCCAAGGTTTGAATTTGGCACTCATAGAGCGTCATCCGAGGAGACGGTGGAATCCGTCAGTTGAAGAAATTCGGCGAACGGATTGGCGGTGCTCGCGGTGCTGTTCAACGCGGGCCAGAAACTGAAAGCCATGATCACGCTGGCCAAAATCAACCCCCGCACCAACAACGTCATGTCCCAGAAACCGGCCTCGACCACTTGCGCCGCGCGCCACGCCGCGATGACACGGGTCTCGAGCCCGTAGGCGGGCGCGAAAACCGGCTCAGGCCGGGCCTGCCCCGCAGTGCCCCGCGCGGCGGCGCGGAAGAGCCTGTCGAGTTGGTCGTCGATGGGATTCATTGGTTCTCCTTCATTAGCAAACCGTAGCGCCGGCGCAATTGCGCGCGCGCCCGAAAGGCGCGCACCTTGATCAGGGAGCGGTTCCAGCCCGTGAGATTCGCGATCTCGTCGATCTGGCGTCCCTCCAGGTACATGAGCCGCATGAGGAGCCGGTCGGCGGGCCGCAACGCGCCGAGGAGCTTGTCGACCAATTCCTTCGAGGCCACATGGTCGGACGCATCGAGGTCTCCCGGCGACGCGGCGAGATGCTCGACCACGGTCGCCTCGTCTTCGCTCAAGTCGGCCAGGCGGACTTCCGGGCGGCGCTTTTCATGCCGAATCTGGTTCAGGCAGGTATTGACCGCGATCCGCGAGACCCAGTGGAGGAACGGCACTTTCCCGGAAAACTGGTTGAGGTGGGACATCACCTTGATGCAGGCCTGTTGCACGAGATCCTCGGCGCTTTCCCGGGCGGGAAGATTCGCCTGCACCAGTTTGGCCACGTGTGGATACATATAATGAAATAGTTCGAGGATCGCCTTTTCGTCCCCTTCCCGCCCTCGCGCCAGGCACTCCGCCACCTCCGCGTCTGTCATATCGAGGCAAGCCTCCTCATAAGTTGTTGACTCCCGGCTGCTCCATTCGGTTACAAAATTATCATTCATGTAGCGGCGGTCTATGACCGTCGCTGATTTTACCTTTGGGAATCAATTGCTCTGTTGAAATCATCATTTTTTAACAGGAAAACATGAAAGCATGAAGACATGAAACTGAAGGTGAGGAGGGATCCATCTTTTCTTCCTTCCTGTTTTCATGATTTCATGTCTTCCTGTTAAAAGGGTTTCAACAAAGCATCTTTGCCTCATGAAGCAAAAAATTAGCGACGCTCATAGACCGCCGCTACATTAATATTTCCGATGAAATTTCCCGCTCTCACCTTCGGCAGCCTTCGCCTGTCCACGCCTCTTTTATTATCGCCGCTGGCCGGTTATACCAATCTCCCTTTTCGCCGCGTCATCCGCGAACTCGGCAGCGTGGGGCTCTGCACCACCGATCTGGTCAATGCCCGGTCGCTTCTGGAAAAAAACCGCAAGGCGCTCAAGCTCATCGAAAGCCGCGCGGAAGACACGCCCCTGGCCGTGCAACTTTTCGGCTCCGTTCCCGGGGAAATGGCCGACGCCGCGCAATTCCTCGAATCGCTCGGCGTTGCTTCCGTCGATGTCAACATGGGCTGCCCCGTGCGCAAAGTCTGCCAGGTCGGCGGCGGCTCGGCGATGATGACGGAACTCGACCGCACCTCGGCCCTCGTCCGAAAAATGGTCAACGCCGTCCGCATCCCCGTCACCTGCAAGATGCGCCTGGGCTGGGACGACGACAACCTCACCGCGCCCGATCTCGCCCGCGCGCTGGAGGACGCCGGCGCCGCCGCGATCATGGTCCATGGCCGCACCCGCCAGCAGGGCTTCGACGGCTCGGTGAATCTGGCCGGAATCCGGCGCGTGGTGGCCGCGGCGCGCCGCATTCCCGTCATCGGCAATGGCGACATCACCAGCCCGCAGGCCGCGAAGATGATGCTCGATTCGACCGGCTGCGCGGGCGTGAGCATCGGGCGCGGCGCGTTTTACAACCCGTGGATTTTCGCCCACACGATGCATTATCTCGAGGCCGGCGAGCTGCTGCCCGAGCCAAGCTTCTCCGAGCGGGTCCGCGTCATGAGCCGCCATTTCGACCTGATGATCGACGTCTTCGGCGAAAGCCTCGGCTGCACCATGTTCCGCAAGGTCGGCCCCTGGTACGCCCGGCGTTTCGGCCCGGCCTCGCTGTTCAACAAGGGGATCGTCGGCATTTCCACCCGCGCCGATTTCCAGGCGCTCATGGCCCGGTATGTCTCGTGGAGAGCCCAATTTCTCGACGAAAACGGGGAGCTTCTTCGCAAATATTCACCCGCGCCGCACGCGCTGAATTTTCGTGATGAGGCGGCGAGCGACGCGCCCGCCGTCGCGCGCCGCGAAACCATCCCCGTTCCGGCGGGGCCGAACGAGCTTTGGTAGCTTCGACAGACGAGTCTGCCCCGTCGTCCGCGGACGCGCAGGAGCGCGTCCCTCCAGATTAACGCGACGTCCGCGTCCCAGGCGTCGCCATCATTCCAAACGGCGTGACAAGCTCAGGCGGCGGCGCAGCCTGGGCATCCTGCGTCGGCGGCTCGATCTTCACAAAGATCTGGGTGAAGTAAATCACGCCCTTCCTGTCCTGCCAAACGCCGAGGCCTGAGTAGTTGTAGTCGCCTCGAATATTCCGGAGATGATGCGGGCTGCGGAGCCAGAGCGCCACCGCGTTTCGCGCCACCTGGTCGGGGTTGTCGGTCATGAGCACGTTTTCACCGGCGCCTCGAACTCCGGCCAGGACGGTTTTCAAGCGGCTGATCCGGTCGCCGAACCCGTCATGGCCGAAATCGACGTCTCCCGCCGCCATGTCTTTGCTGTGGGCGCGGGCCTCTTTGGCGATCGCGCCGTCCCAGGCCAAAGGCGGCAGATTGCCGGTTTTGCGGTACTGATTGACCAGGGAAAAGGCTTCCAGTTCCACCCCACGGCGATAGTCGTAGCCGCTGACCGCCGGGGCGGAACCATGCGTCTGCTGGGCCGCGACGCCGGAAAAAGAGGCGGCGGCCAGGAAAGCAAGGATCGGCAGAAATGGCGCGAGAAGCTGCGTTCGGGGCATAAAAAGAAGCTCCAATTGTAGCGCATCCGCCGCGAAAAGTCACGACCACTTCCTTGGTTTGGAGGGTCAGGCTCTGTTGGGAATTACCCATCTGTCCGTTCCGCGTCGCCTGATTGGGTAGCCCGGACAATTTATTGTCCGGGTGGCGGAGCGAAGCGAAGCCACAAGAAGCCACCGAAAATTTTCGTCATCTCCTCGGGCTGCTTCTTGTTCGCGCCAGAGCCGACTGGCGCGAACCCGGACAACGCAGGCGCGCCTGTCGTTGCCGGGCTATCCTGGAGGGTCTGGCTCTGTTGGGAATTACCCATCTGTCCGTTCGGCCCCGCCTGATTGGGTAGCCCGGACAATTTATTGTCCGGGTGGCGGAGCGAAGCGAAGCCACAAGAAGCCACCGAAAATTTTCGTCATCTCCTCGGGCTGCTTCTTGTTCGCGCCAGAGCCGACTGGCGCGAACCCGGACAACGCAGGCGCGCCTGTCGTTGCCGGGCTACCCTGGAGGGTCAGCCTCCAGTCGCTCCGCTGGCGGAGTTGTCCGCTTCTTCGGGATCGGCCCGGTTTTGAGTTCCTGGGCGCCTGCACTTTCGTCGGCGGAGCCGGCCGCGGCATGGCTGAGCAGATCGACCTGTTCGAACGCCGTGCGCGCTTCGTCTTCGCGACCCAGTTTTTCCAGCGTCACGGCCAAATCGTACCAGGCGCGAATGTTGTCGGGAACCCATTTGACCTCGCGACGGAAGGCATTCTCGGCGGCCAGATGGTCGCCATTGTGCGCGCAGACGATGCCGAGATTGTGCCAGGCTCCGGGGAACGATTCCTTCAGGTTGACGGCTTGCTGATAGGAATCGCGCGCGGCTTCCAGTTCGCCGAGCTTGTGAAAGCATACGCCAAGATTGAACCAGACCTGGGGTTCGTCCGGCACGAGGAGCGTCGCCTCGCTGTAAGCGGTGGCGGCCCGCGAATATTTTCCCGCCGCGTACCAGGCCAGGCCGATCTCGTTCCACGCCATCCAGAGCAGGTCGCATTTGGGATCGGTTTTGATGGCGCGAAACACCGTCGTTTCCGCCGCCTCGGGCTGTTCGAGCCGGGCATGGATGATGGCCTGGAACGAATCGCAATAGGCGGAGATGGCCGGGAGAAGGGCGGCGCGCTGGAACTCGGCGGCCGCGTTGGGGTAGTCGTTTCGGCTGAAATAGATGACGCCCATTTTGAAAAAGGCTTCCGGGTACTCAGGGCGGAGTTCAACCGCCCGCTGGCAGGCGATGAGGGCCTCATCCAGCTTGTCCTGGGCGCCCAGGGCCGCGGCCAGGTTATCCCACGCGCGGGCGTATTCGGGGCTGGACACCGTGGCGAAGCGCAGAGCCGACTCCGCCTGCGGATATTGGTCCGTTTGAAAATAGAGAACGCCGAGATTGCACCAGACCTTGGGATGTTTCGGGTCAATTTTGTTGGCTTGGAGATACATCGCGAGCGCCAGGTCGTACTTGTTGTTGAGTTGATACCCGAGCCCGGCATTGAACTGGGAGGCCAATTCATCCGGGTCAAGCTTGAGCGCTTCGATAAAAGCCTCCTCCACCCCCGCGAATTGGCCGGCCTCGAAATAGGCCTGGCCCAAGTCGGTCCAGGCTTGCCACATTTCCGCCTTGCCGATGGGCTGTTCGCCGGCTTTCTTGAGGAGCGTTTCGGCCCATTTTAAATGTCCCCGCTTCATCGCGGCCTTCGCCTTGTCGAGACATTCCTGCGCCGTTGAAGGGATCGGCTCGGCCGCCTCGGCGTCAGGCCGCGAGGCGGCCATCTTCGTGGTGACGGCGGCCTGCTTGGGGCGGGAGGGCATGAGAAGCTTTCCGGTCTTGCGAATGATATCGGTCGCGACAGGCTGGGCGTGCTGCGCCGAGGTGATGCCGGAATGTCCCGCTTGAGCCCCGGTGCGTTGCGCCATTTGTCTTTGCACCGCCACCGCCGCCGCCTCGCTCAACGGCCGCAATTCCTTTTCCGGACCGCCGAGGCGCATGGATCGCTCGAAATGCTGGAGGGCCACACTGGGCATGCCCAAGTCGCGCAGATAGATCAGGCCCACTTCCTTCAGGAGAGTCGGGCTGTTATAGGCCCGGGCCAGCCGTATGAACATCGATTGGGCCAATTGCGAAATTCGCGGCGGCGCCGTGTTTTGCTCCCGGGCGAGGGCGCTGGCCACTTCGATCTTCTTCAACCCGTCGATGATGACCTCGAGGCTTTTGATGCTGAGCGGATCGTTTTGCGCCTGCGCTCTTTCAGCCAGCGCTTCCCATGAAGCCCGGTTTAGCGGGTCCGACTCGATCAGCCTGAGGCTCTCGGTGGAGCGCCCGGATTGGAGTGTTGGCTCGGTCATGAAAGGCACGATGCGAAGAACGGTTGATTCAACGCTGAAAGGAACTATAGGGGCAGAAGCGGAGTGAGGCAATCCTTCTCGGTACCAGCCGCGGCCACGCGCCGTCCCTTCATGCTTTAACCCACCGCGCCCGGAAAGTTGCGCGCCCCTCGGCATCGAAGGCCTGCTGAAAATCGGTCTTGGGATCGGCGGCCCAGTCCCATTCGGGCGCGGGCTTCAGCGCGTTGGCATCACGCAAGGCCTGTTGCGCGGTCTCGAAGTAGTGCGCGTGATCGGTCGTGAAGCGGAGTTCGCCGCCGGGCTTGAGCGCCGCCGCCAGATCGCGCGCGAAATCGGGCTGGATGAGACGGCGCGGCCAGTGGCGGCGCTTCGGCCACGGATCGGGAAAAAGAATGTGCGCGATGGAGACGCTCTCCGGCGGCAACAGATAACGCACCGTGTAACCGAACTCCAACCGAAGCACGCGAAGGTTGTTCAGCCCGGCCCGCGCCGCGCGCTTTTCGATTTTGCGCACGCGGCCGAGAAGCCGTTCCACCGCGAGGAGGTTGATCTCGGGATGCTGCCTCGCAAAAGCCAAAGCAAAGCCTCCGTCGCCCGCGCCGAGATCAAGCTCGACGGGATGGTCGTTGCCGAAAAGCTCGCGCCAGTCGAGCCGCGCGCAGATGTCGGTGAGGATGACGGCTGGCGAAGAGACGACCATGACTGCAAGTTAGCCGCAAAAGAACGCAGAGAACGCAAAAAAAGGGGGTAGTGTTCTAGTTTGAAATGCGAGCCTTCATCCAATCAGCCGCCCTGATCAAAGCTGCCATGAGGAGAATGATGAATCCTGTTGCCGCTAACTCTCCTAGCACGGCGAGAGCCAGAGTGAAGGTGCACAAATCCCATCCCAAGAGACTCAAACCAAAGGGTCTTATGTTTTCGTCAACATACCACGCAGCGGGGATACCGATTACTGGCACAAGCAAAATCGAAGAATACAGAAAAAGTTTTCCCGCAATCCAAAGTCTTTGGGCAATAAATCTCATTTCCCTTGCGCCAAGATAGCCGCTTGCACGGCGGTTAAGCCAATCCAAATTCAGTTCCCCATGCGGCATGAAAATGGAGTACCTTCGGCAACCCCAACGGGGTTGTGATCACTCAGCCCAGGGTTGGCGCAGCAGCGCCTACCCTGGGTGGGCTTCATCTCGGGCCAACCCTGTAAGGGTTGTATCAAGGGCAACCAGGTGCTGGGGCGGATTTGATTCAACTCTTTCAGAGTAGGAAACCTGATGAAACCTACCCAGGGTAGCTCGTTCCTCGCAACCCTGGGCTGAGTGATTCCAATCCCTTCAGGATTGGCCGATGACAACACTCCCCTCGTTCCCAAGCTCCTGCGGAGAACAGTAAACTTGGGAACGAGGGAACAGGCTGCTTTTCTCCCCAACCCCTTTGCGCTCTCTGCGTTCTTTTGCGGCCAATGATTCCGTCACCCCACCGGCAATTCCGTCAGCCAGTGGAGAATGCCCTTCTGCGCGTGGAGCCTGTTTTCGGCCTGATCGAAGATTTCCTGCTGGCGTTCCTCGAAGATTTTCTCCGTGATCTCCTGTTCGCGATAGGCGGGCAGGCAATGCTGCACGAGCGCGTGTTTCTTCGCCAGGGCGAGCAGGTCGTGGTTGATCTGGTAGCCCTGAAACGCCGCCTGGCGACGCGCTTTCTCCTCTTCGAGGCCCATCGAGACCCAGACATCGGTGTAGAGAACGTCGGCGTCGCGGGCGGCTTCCCTCACATCGTGGCTCTGCGTGACGAAGCGGTTGGCGACCTTGCTCAGGTAGCCGTCGGGCCCGGCCAAGGCCAGTTGGAATTTCAGCGTTTCCGCCGCATAGATCCAGGAACGCGCGACGTTGCAGGCGCAGTCGCCGATGAAGGCGATCTTGAGGCCCGCGATGGGGCCGAGTTTTTCCTCGACGGTCTGGATGTCGGCCAGGATCTGGCAGGGATGCTCGTCGTCGGTCAGCGCGTTGATGGTGGGGATTTGCGAGTAGCGCGCGAATTCCTCGACGTCGCTTTGCGCGTAGGTGCGGATGATCGCGCCGTGCACCATGCGGCCCAGCACCCGCGCGGTGTCCTTGATCGGTTCGCCGCGGCCGAGTTGCATGTCGTTGGCGTTGAGGAAAAACGCGCTGCCGCCCAGTTCGCGGATGGCCACCTCGAATGAGACCCGCGTGCGCGTCGAGGACTTGTTGAAGATGAGCGCCCAGGTCTGCCCGGCCAGCGGCCGCCACGAGATGGATTTGCGCTCCGCCTTGTAACGCGCGGCCAGGGTGAGAATCTCGCGGATGGTTTTTTCCTCGAAGCCCTTGAGGCCGAGAAAATGACGAAGGGGCGCGCTCATGATTTGAGTTGAATTTGTTCTGGTGAAATCTTCAGTTTTCGACAAAGCAAGTCAGGTTCTATTTGCCCGCGGCGATTTCCGTGCCAATGCCGGCATCGGTGAAAAGTTCCAGCAGAAGGGAGTGGGCCTTTTTACCGTCCAGGAAATGGACTTTGGCCACGCCGCCGGCCAGCGCCTCGAGGGCGGAATCGACCTTGGGGATCATGCCGCTGGCGATGACCCCGTCCTGCTTCAATTGCTGAATCTGACTCGGCGTCAGGGTGGAGATGAGCGACGTTTCATCCTTGGGATCGCGCCGCACGCCGTTCACATCCGAAAGATAGATGATTTTGTGCGCCTTGAGCGCCTGCGCGATTTTCGCCGCCGCGATGTCGGCGTTGATGTTGTAAATCTGCCCGTCCCGGCCCCGGCCCAGCGGCGAAATGACCGGGACGATTTCCGCGTCGACGAGTTTCTGCGCCGCGGTGACGTCGGTCGAAGTGATGTCACCGACAAATCCCATATCGATTTTGACGCCCGTGGCGTCGGCCCTCGGCGGGGCCTTGTCCGCCACCAGCACGTCCTTGCCGGAGAGAACCTCCGCCTTGCCGCCCAGTTCCCGGATCTTGGCCGCCAGCGAGGGGCTGATGACTTCCGTCAGGACCCGGTCGATGATCTTGATCGAGGCCTCGTCGGTGACGCGGTGGCCGTCGACAAAACGGGCCTTCAGATTTTCCTGCCGCATGGCCGCGGTGATCGCCTTGCCGCCGCCATGGACGACGACGGGGTTGATGCCCACCGCCTCCAGGAAAACGATGTCGCGCATGACGCTTTCGACGAGGTCGGGATTCTCCATCGCGGCGCCGCCGTACTTGACCACGACGGTGCGCCCGCGAAACTGTTGAAAATAGGGCAGCGCTTCGAGCAGCGCGTCGGCCTTGGTGCTTCTCATATGAAATCGGTCTTCATTCCCCTTTGTTGATCCGGACGTACTCTTCGGTGAGGTCGGTCGTGAGGATGCTATACTCGCCCATGCCGGAGTGGAGATGAATCGTGATGGTGAATTTGGGCTTGCGGACCAGCTTGCGCAGCTTCTCCAGCGGCGTCTTGCTCGGCTGGCCGTTGACCACGGCGAGCAGTCCGTCGTAATAAATCTCCACCATCTCCTCGCGCACGCGGGCGCCGCTGTAGCCGAGCGCGGCCATGATGCGGCCCCAATTCGGATCGCCCCCGGTCCAGGACGTCTTGATCAATTCCGACTTGGCCACCGCGAGCGCCGCGAGTTTCGCCTCCTGCGCGTTGGCCGCGCCCTTGACGACGACATCGACGACGCGGGTGATCCCCTCGCCGTCCTCGACGATCATCCGCGCCAGTTTCCGCATGACATGGGTGAGAGTCTTTTTGAACAACCCGAATTGCGGGTGGTAACTCTTGAGGAGGTTGGTGTCCGACAAGCCGTTGGCCAGGACGATCACCGTGTCGTTGGTCGAGGTGTCGCCATCCACGGAAATGCGGTTGAAGGAGTGCTCGACCGCGTCCTCGACGCAGGCCTTCAGCGCCGTCCGGTCGATGCTCGCGTCGGTGGTGATGATGCAGAGCATGGTCGCCATGTTCGGGTGGATCATGCCCGCGCCCTTGGCCATCCCGCCGATGGTCACCTTGCGTCCATCCACTTTGAAGCGCATGGCGAATTCCTTGCGCCGCGTGTCCGTGGTCATGATCGCCTTGGCCGCTTCCGCGCCGTTCTTGGCCCCTAGTTTCGCGGCGGCCTTTTCAATTCCCTTGCGCACCTGGACCATCGGCAGCCGGTTGCCGATCCGGCCCGTGGAGCAGACCAGCCATTCGCGCGGCTTGGTCTTCAATTCCCTCGCCGCTTGCTCGACCATGGCCTTGGCGTCGGCGATGCCTCCGACGCCCGTGCAGGCATTGGCGCAGCCGGAGTTGATCACCACGCCGCGCATTTTTCCCATGGCGCAGGTGCCGCATGGAGACCTTGACCGGAGCGGCCTTGACGAGGTTGGTGGTGAACGTCGCCGCCGCTTCCGCCGGAACGTCCGAGACGACGAGGGCCATGTCCTTTTCTCCGCGCGGTTTGATTCCGCAGGCCACGCCCGCGGCCTGGAACCCTTCCGCGGAGGTGACGCCGCCTCCCTTGATCATCTTGGCTTCCATATTTTTCGTCGTCTTCATGCCAGGCCGAGTGTTTCATCCAGGGCGCAGGCCAGATTGGCCGCCTGAATGGCTTGTGAAGCATTGCCTTTGCCAAGATTGTCCAGCGCGGAAAACAGCATGAGGCGATTGCTGCGGTTGTCAACCCGGGCCGCGATCTGGATGCGGTTGGAATTCGCCACGTGCCGAGCCTCGGGAAGCGCGGGGGCGGAAAGCACCTCCACAAAGCGCTCCCGGCCGTACGCGTCGCGCAAAACCCCTTCCAATTCGGCATCCGTCCCCGGCCGGGTCAGCCGGGCGGTGATCGTTGAAAGCATCCCGCGATGGATCGGGACAAGATGCGGCGCAAACGCGAGAGTGATCCTTTCGCCGGCGGCCAGCGAAAGCTCCTGTTCGATTTCGCCCAGATGCCGGTGCTTCGGGACGCCGTAGGGGTACATGTTGTCGTTGACCTCGCCAAAAAGAAGCCGGAGTTCCAGCTTGCGCCCCGCGCCGGAAACGCCGCTGAGCGAGGTCGCGACGATGGAGCCGGGATCGATCCATCCCGCGCGCAAGAACGGCGCGAGCGGCAGGATGATGCTGGTGGGGAAACAACCGGGGGCGGCAACAAGGCGCGCCGACTTGAGCCGTTCGCGATGAATTTCCGGCAGGCCGTAAACCGCCTCCTCCAGCAAGGCGGGCGCGGGATGCTCGTGGCCGTAAAATTCCCGGTAGACGGCGGGATCGGTGGTGCGAAAATCGGCGCTCAGGTCAACCACGGTCTTGCCCGCCTCGCGCAACGCGATGGCGTAAGGCGCGGCGGCGCCATGGGGCACGGCCAGGAAAAAAAGATCGGCCTGCTCCGCCAGGGCGAAGCCGGGCCCGCCATCTGAAAAGGCGAGTGCGCCCAGTTCGCGCGGCAGGCCGTGGACAAATTCGGAAAGCGGCTGGCCGGCGTACTGCCGGGAGGTGACCAGGCAGAGGCGAAAAACGGGATGCCGGGCGAGATAACGCAGAAGCTCCTGCCCGGAATAACCGGTAGCGCCAACGACCGCCGTACGTACGGATTGCAACTGGGGCCTTTCTCCTTGCGGTTCCATGAGCGAACCGAAGGAAGGTTAGCGTTTGGAGAACTGGAAGCGCTTGCGCGCGCCCGGCTGGCCCGGCTTTTTGCGCTCCTTCTTGCGGGGATCGCGACGAAGCAAACCGGGCTTCTTCAGCGTCGTCCGCAAGGCCGGATCAACCTGGATCAAGGCGCGCGCCAACGCCAGGCTGAGAGCGCCGGCCTGGCCGACGAGTCCGCCGCCGTGGGCCTTGACCTTGACATCGAATTTCTTGACGGAATCGACCGTCTGCAGCGGCTGCAGCGCGAGGGTCTTCATGGCCGGGGTCGTGAAGTAATCCTCGAAATCGCGTCCGTTGACTTCGAGTTTGCCCACTCCGGGAACGAGTTGGATGCGGGCGACCGCGGTTTTGCGGCGGCCGGTGGCGGCGATGACATTTTTGACGGGTGTGACCATGACGTGAATCCTTATTTGACCTTGGCCTTTTGGTTGACCTTGAGGGCGCGGGGGCCTGGGCTTCATGCGGGTGCTTGGAGCCCTTGTAAACGTGCAGCTTGCTTAAGATGGAACGACCGAGGCGATTGTGCGGGATCATGCCCTTGACGGCGCCTTCGATGATCAACTCGGGATGGCGGCCGCGGCGCGACTTGGCCGTCTCGGTGTGATGCCCGCCGATGAAGCCGGAGTAGCTCATGTACTCCTTTTGCGTTTCTTTCTTTCCGGTAAAGACCGCTTTTTCAGCGTTGATCACGATGACGTAATCGCCGGTATCGACGTGGCTGGTGAAGATGGCCTTGTGCTTGCCGCGAAGCAGGACGGCGGCTTTCTCGGCCACACGGCCGACAACCTGATTGTCGGCGTCGATAATGTACCACTTGCGTTCCACCTGCTCGGCCTTGGCGCTGAAAGTTTTCATCGGGAGCCGGAAATTAAGCCACGCCGCCCGAGATGTGTCAAAGATTTTCGCGGTTATTTTTGAAGCCGATGGGAGGACAACTTCCGGCTTGGCCCCGCCATGGAGATGGGATCAGGCGGGAGGCCGACCCTCCAATAACACGGCCCCGCGACCGTCAGATGGTGTGTCATTTTGAATTCCAAACTCAGCGCTATAAATAAATGTGCGGGCCGCCAGCCCCAAAGGGGCGAAACAAGATAGCCCGGGGCAACGCCCTGGGAAAGGAATTTACCCGGAGAAAAGCCCTGAAAAGGCGCTCTAAAAGTTAGGTCGCCCTTTCAGGGCTAGAGCATATTAATACCATTTCTCAATAAAATTTATTCTTTACCCTTCCGTCATCCCGAGCTTGTCGAGGGATCAGTTCCGCCTCGGTAAAACCCCTCCGAACTGATCCTTCGACAAGCTCAGGATGACCGATTGTTTAGACCAAAATCAATTTGGAATTGGTATAAAATATCGTGCACGGCTCCTCATCGGGTGGCCCGGACTACTTCGTTGTCCGGGCGCGCGGAGCGCGCAGGAAGCGAATCTTTAGATTAGGTTGCCGCAGGCGGATGAGGAATATCGCTTCCTGTCGCCTGCGGCGACCCGGGCAACAAGTAGCCCGGGCCACCCAAGAGTTATGTGCGCAATAAGTTAAAATGCTCTAGGCCCGACCTGAAACGTTTTCCCAGGGCGTTGCCCTGGGCTGTGGTTAGGGTGCCCCCTTGGGGCTTCAAACTGACACACCACCGACCGTCACGCCGGCTTGGCTTTGGCGGCGGCGAGATCCCGCGTAAGCTGCTCGTTCTGGGCCTGAAGGACCGTGTTCTGTTGCATGAGGGCCGCGCACTCGTTCTTAAGATTGTCGAAATTGTGCCGGCTCAGCATGGTGCCCTCGGTGGCTTCGCGCAGGGTATCGCGGGTCTCATGCAGGGCCTTCTGGCTCAGAATCAGGGCGCGCTGGGCCATCGAGGCTTCCGCTTTCACGCGGGTAAGCTGCTCGCGGAGCGAGACAGCCTCCTGTTTGAGTTTTTCGTCCCCCTCACCCGCGCCGCCGGCATGATCTTTAAGCTCGGCGATTTCCCTGTTCCGTTCCTCGAGTTTTTGACGGAATCCGTCAAGTTGCTCCTCCAATTCCTTGCGGCTCTTTCCGGAGTGCTCTTTGGGGGTCTGCTCCAGCTTCAAGGTCTCAAATTGCTTGCGGACCTCGGCATATTCCCGCCGGGTCTGGTCTCGTTCCTGGGCCAGAATGGAAAGTTCCTGGGCCAGCGCCGGGGATCCCTGTTCCTTCTGGGCCTCCTGGGCCTGGCGCAATTGCTCGCGCAAACGATTGCCTTCGTTGACCGCGTGGTCCCGCTCATGGACGACGCGGGCCAGCTCTTCGTTCAACTGACCCATTTTTAGCCAGATCGCGGCCAAATCTTCTTCCTCCCGACTGATGGGCGCGCCAGCGTCCGCATCGTGCGGGGTGCCGGCCGGTTCCTTGACTTCTTCGCCGCCGGGAAGCGTTTCGACGGACGTCCACGGACCGGATTGCCCGGTCGGCGCGGATTCCGCCGCCTCGGTCGACGGCTGGCCCGGGGGCGGAGAAAAACGGGGCTGGGTTGATTGGGGAAAAAGCGCCTTAAGCGTCGGCAGCGGAGTGGTGCGGCGAGGCAGCGTGGGGAGAGCACGCTGCTCCGACAGCAAGGATGGCTGCCTGGAGACCAGGGAAATATGAGCCGTCGAGGCCTCACCCGAGGGAGGGCGGTTTTCCGGCTCGGCCCCCGGCGGACCGGGGACCACTTCAGGCAAGGGTCTGGTTCCCACCTTCTTTACAAGGCGGGAGAACTTTTCCTGGTCAAACCAAGAGGGAGATGTACTCATCGCTTTGTTCGGGAGCTACCAAGTCGAGTTTGGCTTCGAGTTCCGCCGCGAGTTGATCGAAGACGAGCGCGATGGGGGGCAGCGCGCCGCCACGAAACAGCCCGAGGGGCATGCCCTTCATGCTCGCGTGAATCACGGCGGGATCACGCGGCAGCGTGGCCTGGCAAACCAGTTCCGGCGGAAGGACGCGCCTGATTTCTTCCATGATCTTCTTCGTGTCCTCGACCTGCGGATCGGCCATGGTGAGCACCACGCCAACCAGCGAGCAGGCTTCCTCGTTTTCAGTCTGCAACTGGTTGAGAAAGTCGACCGTGAGCATGAGGGAACGAAGGGCGAGCGGTTCGCACTGCTGGGGCACCAGAACATGGCCGCAACTGCGCAGGATGCCCTCGCCCGGGCCGTGCAATCCGGAGGGCGTGTCAATGATGACGAGGTCGTAACGCGCATCCGAGGCCGTCTTGAAGAAAGAGGTCATGCGCGCGCCGTCTTCCAGGCTCGTGCACCACTTCGAGATTTCCTTGGTGGGAATTTTCCCGGACATCACGATGTTGAGCGTCTCGAGCTTGGTTTTAAGCACCGCCTGATCGAACGGCAGGTTGGAATTCAGGACTTCGTAAAGGCCGACATAGGACTGGGCGCTGGGCGAAAGCGACAACCCTATGGAACCTTGCGGATCCGCATCGACGAGAAGTGTCTTCCACCCGCGCTTGGCGAAGGAGAAGGCCAGATTAATGGCGCAGGTTGTTTTGCCAACGCCCCCTTTTTGACTTGAGATGGCTAATGTAATCACAATGGTCCTTTGGTTTTAGCTATTGAATCGGTTTATCGCCAGCTTGAAACGAAAAAAAGAATAATAATGACAAGGCGGCCTGATTTTTCACGGAACCTGCGCCTCAATTTCCAGGCTGAAATCGATCGCCCGGACGCTGTGGGTCAGCGCGCCCACCGAGATAAAATCAACCCCGGTCCGCGCCACCTCGGGCGCGCGCTCCAGCGTCATGTTGCCGGAGGCTTCCGTGGCGGCCCGCCCGGCGATGAGCGCCACGCACGCGCGCATCTCGTCCAGCGACATGTTGTCGAGCAGGAGGACGTCCACGCCGAGGGCGAGGATTTCCGGGATTTGTTCGAGATGGTCCACCTCGACCTCCAGCACGGCCTCCGGGTCGAGCGCCCGGGCGGCCCGGACCGCCTCGGCCAGCCGGTTGCCCGCGCCCATGAGCGCGAGGTGGTTGTCCTTGATCAAAAACCGGTCGTAGAGGCCGAAGCGATGGTTGACTCCGCCGCCGCAACGCACGGCGTATTTTTGCAGCGCGCGCAGGCCGGGCGCGGTCTTGCGGGTGTCGAGTATTTTCGCCTTCGTTCCCGCCACGGCCTCGACAAAGCGCCGCGTTTGGGTCGCGACGCCGGAAAGCTGCTGGAGAAAATTCAGCGCGCAACGCTCGGCCGTCAGGATCGACGCCGCCGCGCCGCGAATCTCCAGCGCCGTGCCGCCGGGCTGGAGCGGCGTTCCGTCCACGGCGCGCGCCGTAAGCGCCAGCGCGGCGTCTTGCTCCCGGAAGACCTGCTCCGCCACGGGCATTCCTGCCAGAACGCAGGCTTCCTTCGCGAAAATGCGGGCGGCGGCCTGGGTGCCCGATTTGACGCAGGCCATCGTGGTGATGTCGGCCGGGCCGCGGTCCTCGCCGAGCGCGCGCGCCGCCGCTTCGCGAATGACGGCCGTGTCGGGGGGCGGGATCATCTTTTCAATGTAGCGGCGGTCTGGGACCGTAGCAAGAATGCTGGAATATCAGCTACTTGGGGCCTGTTAAGGTAAAAAGGGCGGGATGGCCTTTTTACCTTAACAGGCCCTAGTGAGTAGCGGGCGCTTGCATAACGGAACGCATATATCTCGCCATCGGAAAACTTTCATCCTCGAAAAAAGGGGAAAATCTCGACGGTTAAACTTTCGCCGGCCACGCTGGCCGTTGTTATTTCACTCCGAGTCATCTTCTTGAAAATCCACATCTCCTCCTTCGCATTTCTCCTCGTTCTGCCGCTGTTTGCCAGTGCTGAAACCCCCGGAGCGTCCGTTTCGCCGACTCCCGAATTCGGCGGGTACTTCACGGGCAAGGGGAACAAAAGCTCGCCTCTGCCGACCTTCGAGCAAGTCAAGGACAAGTTGCCTTCGCCGATTCTCGACGCGCACCCCGACTGGATTCAGATGTACTGGAAATGCTGGCAGCTGAGTTTCGCGCATCTCAAGACTCCTTCCCCGAAGTGCCCGTTTATTTCCAACTGGCAAGGACAAGGGAACGGGTTTTTGGACCGCCTTTTTCAATGGGACTCCTGTTTTATGGTGATGTACGGGCGCTACGGGAACGCGGAATTTCCCGCCGTCGAGTCGCTTGATAATTTTTATTCCCGCCAACGCCCTGACGGTTACATCTGCCGTGAGTATTTAGTGGCGGACGGCTCCGAACTTAAGTATGGCGCGCACGGCGGATACCACGACCCGGATGGCTGGAAAAATAGCATCAACCCGCCGCTTTTCGCCTGGGCCGAGTGCGAGTCTTTCAAGGTTACCGGCGACAAGTCTCGTTTTGCGATGGTGCTTCCCGTGCTGGAAAAATATCTCGAATTCCTCAACCGCGACGGCGACCCGGACGCCGATCCAAAGACCTGGGAAGCCCAGGGGCGCCGATCCGCCGGCACGCCGCACCAACTCTATTGGAACACACCACTGGGAAGCGGCATGGACGACATTCCCAAGCCGACGCACAAAGGCGCCGGGTGGGTCGATATGTCCTGCCAGATGGTCATGCAGTATCGCGAACTGGCGCTAATCTGCCGGGAACTTGGCCAGGATGCGAAGGCCGCAACCTACGACGCCGAAGCCAAGACCATCGGCGATCGCATCAACCAGTGGTGCTGGAACGAGGAGGACGGCTTCTACTACGATGTCCTCGCCGATGGCAGTCAGTTCAAGAAGAAGACTGCCTGCGGCTTTTGGCCCATGATCGCAGGCATCGCCTCGCCCGGGCAAGTGAAGCGCATGGTCGAGCATCTCAAAAATGAGAAAGAGTTTTGGCGCCCGTTCGTCTTTCCCGCGTTGGCGGCAGACGAGAAAGGATACAACAACCCTACCGGCCACTACTGGCGCGGCGCGGTGTGGGCTCCGACGAATTACGAAATCATCAAGGGATTGCAAGCCAACGGCGAGGAAGCCTTTGCCACGGAGGCGACCGAAAAATACCTCGCCGCGATGGCTGAAGTTTTCAACAAGACCGGCACCGTCTATGAAAACTACATGCCGGAGAAGATCGCGCCCGAAAGCGGAAAAGGCGACTTCGTTGGCTGGACGGCCCTCGGCCCCATCACGCTGCTGATCGAAAATGTCTTGGGCTTCCATCCCGATGGCGTCCGTAACCGCCTCGATTGGCGCCTTGCCCGCACGGACCGCCATGGCATCGAACGCCTCCACTTCGGTAACATCACCACCGACGTCGTCTATGACGGCAACGGTACTGTCACCGTCAAGAGCGATGAGCCGTACACACTCGTCGTCAATGGCGTTACGCACGACATCCCCGCCGGGGAAAGCCAGTTTGCGACGAAACCCTGAAACTGCTTGAAGAGTCGGCTGCACCAAAAAGAGACGCGATACAGCAGTAGTCGCCCACGAATCAGACCTGGCTTCCAGAGAAGCAGTTATACCCTTTTCCAACGCTATTGGTACCAATCGCCAGCCATCGGGTAGCCCGGACAACTTGTTGTCCGGGTGCGCGTAGCGCACAAGAAGCAGCCAGCCGCGTCTGCACATAAGCTTAACTCCATCATTCTTGGGTGGCTTCTTGTGGCCTTCGGCCACCCGGACAACAAGTTGTCCGGGCTACCCGACGCAATAGTATCATTAACGCTAAGAAGTGGTCTTACTTCGCCGCGGCGGGCGCGTTGGCCGCCGGCGCCGGAGAAGCCGCGGCGGGCGGAGGCGCGGCGGCGACCAGTCCGCCGTTCGCGGCCAGCTCCGTCAGGGCCACGCGATACCTGGCCTCGATTTTGAGAAACTCCTGCTGCCGGTCCAAATCATCGAGCAGGGCCTCGATCTTGACGTTGCGCATGTCGCGCAGGTCGGAGACCTGCCGGGCTTGTTGCAGGGGCGAAAGCGCGTCGTTGTCGAGAATGCTCTTCACCTGGACGGCGTCCGCGACGTAATAAGCCTCGATCTTCTTCTTTTCCGCGTCGGTCAGTTTGAGCGCCGCCGTCAAGTCCTTGATATAGTCGCCGAATTTCAACTCGGGCGGAGTGGGCACGGCGGGCTCCGGAAGAGCATCGAGCGCCTGGTCGTCGGCCGCGTTATTCACCGGGGCGGGAACGCCATGCGAAGCGTTCGTTGCGGGAGCGGCGGCAAACGCAAGGGTCGTGGCGGCGAGGAGGGCGAGGCAACCGAAGAGGCTTCGAGAAGGTTTCATGACAAGGGAGTGCTGGTTAAATGACGGGGGCTACCCTGCAAAATTGATCGCAGCGCCCGACTTTGTCCACGGGATTTGTGCTGCGCATGGCGGTTTTTTGGAGGGACGCGCTCCTGCCCGTCCGCGTGGTTTTGTCCCTCGTTCCCAAGTTGCACCTAAAAACGTCCTCTGTTCTCGCGAAATTTCATTTCGCGCGAGGGCCTGTTAACACTAATGTCGGTTGTCTGCGGCAATCCCAAGTCCCGCAAGGGACGCTTGAGAGTAGCCCGGCGATTCATCGCCGGGTCTCCCGCGAGAGAGCGAGGCGTCCCATCGGGACGCCTGAACGTATTCCGCACTCATCTTCGTTCAGCCGTCCCGATGGGACGGGTCGTTTATTTTACGACTACCCGGCGATGAATCGCCGGGCTACTTTCGGATGTCCCTCTGGGACAGGTTCCGCATAGTGTTAACAGGCCCTGACCGCCTTTTATTTTTTAAAGATCGGCAGTACAACTGCCTCGGCAATTGCGTTCCCAAGTACTTGGGAACGAGGAGACGGAATAAGAAGAATATGGCGCATTACGACGTGGTGATTGTCGGGGCGGGGCACAACGGCCTGACCTGCGCCTGCTACCTGGCCAAGGCGGGGCGCAAGGTGCTCGTGCTCGAACGGCGGCATATCGTCGGCGGCGCGGTCTGCACCCAGGACGACCTGATCCCCGGTTACCGCATCGATGTCGGCTCGTCGGCGCATATCATGATCCATCTCACGCCGGTGCCGCGCGACCTGGAGTTGCACAAGTTCGGCCTCGAATATCTCGATATGGACCCGTGGGCCTATTACCCGATTCTCGGCACCGGCACGGGCATCAGCTTTTACCGCGACCTCGACCGCACCTGCGCCAGCATCGCGAAAATCTCGCCCAGGGACGCCGAGGCCTACCGCGCCTTCGTGCGGCATTGGGGCGAGCTGAACGAGGGCATCTTCGAGACGTTCCTGAAACCGCCCACGCCGGGGAAAATCTTCGGCACGATCTTCAAGCGCAACCTGCTCAACTGGCGCTCGCGCAAGCTCTGGTCGTCGATGGATACCTCGCGGCAATTGATGGCCCCCTACGGCGCGCTGATCGAGGAACTCTTCGAGCACCCCGCCGTCCGCACCGCGCTCGCGTGGCTCTCCGCGCAATCGGGTCCCGCGCCGGGCGAAATGGCCAGCGGCGACATGCTCGGCTGGAACGCGATGATCCACAAGAGCGGCGCGAAGCGGGCCAAGGGCGGCAGCGGCGCGCTGACCCAGGCGATGGCGAAATGTTTGCTCAACCATGGCGGCGAAATCATCTGCGATGCGGAAGTGACAGAGATCAAACACTTGGATTATGAGAATAAACGAGCGAACCCTCCTCGGCCTCGAAAGAGGTTTTGGAGGATCTTTTACCGAAACGCCTCGGTGGTAGCCGCCGCTGTCCCTAGCGGCGGTCCCCCTTCGGGTGGCCCGGACAACTTGTTGTCCGGGTCGCCGCAGGCGACAGGAAGCGATCAGACTGCACCGCCGCTAGGGACAGCGGCGGCCACCACGGAAACTACCACGGAAGTTACGGCAACCCGCGTCGTCTCGGCGATCCATCTCCATACGCTCTTCAAGATGCTTCCAGAGGCGCCGGAGGAATTAAAGAAGCGCGTCGCCCGCACGCGGATCGGCAACGGCTTCGGCATGATGGTCCGGCACGCGGTCGAGGAACTGCCCGATTACGGCGATGCCTCCGCGCCCGCCGGTCCCCTCCCCGGCACGAAGGATTACCAGACCTCGCTCCAGTTGCTCTGTCCGTCCGTGGATTACCTAACTAGCTCGCATCGCGATTTCCTGTTCGGCCTGCCGCCGCAAAAGCCGTCCGTCGTGGCGATGAGCTTCTCGTCGCTCGACCCGACCCTCGCTCCGCCCGGCAAGCACACGCTTTTCACCTGGGGCCAGTATCATCCCTACGAATTGGGCAACGGCGAAAACTGGGACGCCATCCGCGAGCGCGAGGCCGACAAGCTTTACGACCTCGTCTGCCAGTATGCGCCGAACATGCGCGGCAAGATGATCGCCCGTTATATCCAGACGCCGCTCGACCTTGAGCGGACGCTCGGCCTGCTTCGCGCGAACGTAATGCACCTCGAAATGAGCCTCGACCAGATGTTCATGTTCCGCCCGCTGCCCGAGCTTTCCGGCTACAAGGCGCCCGGCCTGCCCGGCCTTTACCTCACCGGGGCGAGCACGCATCCCGGCGGCGGGGTCTTCGCGGCCAGCGGGTACAACACGGCGCGGGTGATCCTGGGCGAAAGGTAGCCGCCGGCCTACCTGCACACTCTAGAACGAAATTTATTCTACATCCATGTGTGAAAAAAGGGGCCGGGCACGGAACCAGCGCGTTGCGTCGCATGGTTAGGATTTCGATTGGATTAGATGGACAACAACATCCGTGATACGCTTGAGGGAAGCTTCATCTAGAACTCCAATGCCGGTCGCGATCAACTTGTGATGCGCGGTGAACAGCTTGGCCGGGCGGGCGTAGCTGGTGACGCGCAACGAACCGGCGCGAAAATCCGAATCGGAGAGTTGCACGGCGCGGGAATCCGAATACGGATTGCTCGTAATCTGGCATAAGAGCCAATCACCGTGACCGCAGTCCGCGAGCACGACCGCCGGTCGCAGCTTGGACTGTGACAGATCAGAAAACGGAAACCGGACCAAAAACTACCGAGCCTGCTGTAAATGAGCCCATGCCTGGTCCTCCTCGGGTCGGTTCCAGTCTTCGACGAGGGCTGCTTCGCTAAGCAGCGCGGTCTCGGCGGGATGACGAACCGGCTCGTCTTCAAGCACGGTTACCAACGCGCGACGGGCCGCGGGCAAGTGGATGTCTTCGAGCAACCGAACAACGCCATGCTCGTCAATCACGGCTTCTAGCGTTTGGATCATGTTTCCAGTTTATCCGATTCGATTTCGAGAGCAAGCGCGGAGTGGAAAATAGGAGACGGTCCTATGGAGGTTGGAATGGTGGTCTATTTATCGAGGGCTCACGCAACTTTTTAAGCTCTCGTGGCCACGCAGGCGATGCAGCGCTACCGCTTGTTTTCCGGATGCGTTAATATCGCATCCATGAAACAACTTTGCTCCGAGCCTCCACCCCTCTCCGTTCCCCGTTTGGATTCCCTCTTGCACCGGCTGCGGCACGCGCCCGGGGCGGAGGACTCGTCCTACCTCGATCAACTCATGATCTTTCTCGACGATCCGCCCCCCGGCATCCGCGACCGCTGGAAGGAGGGCGCCAAGATGTGCTCCGACTGGGGCATTCCCTGCACCGGCGCGTCCGTCTGGCGGCTCTACCGTTCCCACGCCCTTGAGTGGCGCCTGCGCCTCGCCCAGGAAGCCGGCTCGACCGTTGGCGAAACGCCGGAATCCCTGACCGAGAAAACGGCGCAAATGGTCACACTTCGCACCTTCGAAGTCCTCTCCAACCCGCACTCGCCTCCCGCCTGCCTGGTCGGCTTGGCCCGGCTTGAACTCCGCAAAAAGGACCTCGAATTCGCCCGCCAAAAGCACCAAGATCGTCAAACCGACAAGATTCAAATCGCTCTCGACGCCCTCGCGGATCAAGTCCGCTACAATCGGGAGGCCGCGTTCGCTTTCGGGAAACTGAAAGCCGCCTTGGGGCGGGAAACACCGCCGACCCCGTTCGGCGCGCCTTCCCTGCCATGACTTGCCATTCCGCTTCCCGCAACTGGGCCGGCCTCACCGATTCGATACGCCCCATTCGCCTGATTCGCCTGATTCGCTTATTTTTTTGGGAAAAGGCGAATCACCATCCGGGAAACAACGAGCCAAAACAGCATTGCTAAACCCTTATCGGGCCTTTATCATTATTCTCCCTCTTTATGAAAGCGACCCTCAAATCCAAGACGAAAAAGGCGGCCAAGGCGACCTCGGCCGCCGCCACCAACCGCGGCCAGTTGATGAACGGCGCGGAGGTCCTCGTTGCCAGCCTCGAGCGCGAGGGCGTCGATACGATTTTCGCCTATCCCGGCGGGGCGAGCCAGTTCCTTCACCAGGCGCTGACGAAGTCCAAGAAAATCCGCACCATCCTCCCGCGCCACGAGCAGGGCGGCGGCTTCATGGCGGCCGGTTATTCCCGCGCCACCGGCCGCGTGGGCGTGTGCATGGCGACGAGCGGCCCCGGCGCGACCAACCTCGTGACCGCGCTCGCCGACGCCTTCATGGATTCGATCCCGCTGGTGTCGATCACCGGCCAGGTGCCCTCCTACAACATCGGCAAGGGCGCTTTCCAGGAGACCGATTTCTTCGGCCTGACGCTGCCGGTGGTGAAGCACAGCTACCTGGTGATGGACGCCAGGGACATCCCGCGCATCGTGAAGGAGGCCTTCTACATCGCCAGCAGCGGCCGGCCCGGCCCGGTGGTGATCGACATTCCGAAGGACGTGCAGATTTCGATGACGCCAGCCGATCTTTCCCGCCAAGATCGAACTGCGCGGCTACAAGCCGGAGAAGAAGGCCGACGATCTGGCGCTCAACGAATTGCTCGGCCTGATCGAGAAGGCGGAGAGGCCGGTGCTCTACGTGGGCGGCGGCATCATTTCCTCGGGCGCGTCGAAGGAACTGCTCGAATTCGTGGAGCTGACGAGCATTCCGGTGTGCACCACGCTGATGGGCATCGGCTGTTTCCCGGAGAACCATCCGCTCTCGCTGAAATGGCTCGGCATGCACGGCACCTACTACGCGAACCGCGCGGTGAACGAGGCCGACCTGCTGCTGGCCTTCGGCGTGCGCTTCGACGACCGCGTGACCGGCAAGGTCTCCGAGTTCGCCAAGCACGGCACCATCGTCCACATCGACATCGACTACGCCGAGTTCAACAAGAACAAGCACGTGCATCTGCCCATCCTGAGCGACGTGAAGTACGCGCTGGGACGGCTCAACGCGATCATCCGCAAGGAAGGCCGCGCGCGGAAAACCTTCCCGGCGTGGATCAAAGACATCGAGGCGTGGCGCGAGGCGCAGCCGTTCAAATTCCATAATTACGAGGACAAGATCGCGCCCCAACTGGTGATCCGGAAGCTCTGGGAAATGACCAAGGGCGAAGCGATCATCACCACGGGCGTGGGCCAGCACCAGATGTGGGCCGGGCAGTTCTACAACTTCACCAAGCCGCGCACGTTCCTGACCTCGGGCGGGCTCGGCGCGATGGGCTTCGGCTATCCCGACCGCGCTCGGCGCGAAGGTGGCGTGCCCGAACAAGCAGGTGATCGACATCGACGGCGACGGCAGCTTCCTGATGAACGTGCAGGAACTCGCCACAGCCAAGGTCGAGAAGATCCCCGCCAAAGTGATCATCCTCAACAACCAGCATCTCGGCATGGTGGTGCAATGGGAGGACCGGTTCTTCAAGAGCAACCGCGGCCACACCTACCTCGGCGACCCCTCCGACCGCGCGGGCATCTATCCCGATTACCCGACGATCTTCAAGGGCTTCGGCATCACCTGCGAGCGGGTGCTGCACAAGAAGGACCTCGAAGGCGCGCTGCAACGCCTGATCGATTCCAAGGATTCCTACGCGCTCGACGTCATGGTGCCCTACACCGAGCACGTGCTGCCGATGATTCCCGCGGACCAGACGTTCAAGGACATTATTACGGATTAGGGCCGGTAGCCGCCGCACGCCGGGCGGCGGAAATGGGACTTATAGGACCAATAAGACCCATGGGGCCTGGATGCGACCTCTGCTGAATTGAAAACCCGCGCCTAACGCTCCGATTCCGCCATGTCAAGCCGGATTGCCGCCTCTCAGCCCGAATTTTGTGCGAATTCGATCAGTTCTCTAGCGACAACCGGCTTTTTTAACGATAAGAATCAACAACCGTCATGACACCCCAAGGCTATCTCGCTCTCCTCCTCCACGCGCATCTCCCCTTCGTCCGGCATCCCGAGTACGACGAGTTTCTCGAGGAAGACTGGTTGTATGAGGCCATCACGGAAACCTACATTCCGCTCGTCAACATGATGGACGGACTGCTCAACGACGGCTGCGATTTCCGGCTGACCATGTCGATCACGCCGCCGCTGGCCGCGATGCTGGGCGACCAGCTTTTGCAGGACCGCTATGTCCGCTGCGTCGACAAGTCGATCGAGCTGGCCCACAAGGAAATCAACCGCACCAAGGGCGACCACCAGTTCCACGAGCTCGCCTGGTTCTACCTGCACCGGCTGGAAAATTGCCGCCACGTTTTCGTCGACAAGTATCACCGCAACCTGCTCACCGCTTTCCGCAAATTCCAGGACGCGGGCAAACTCGAAATCATCACCTGCGGCGCGACGCACGGCTACCTGCCGCTGATGGCCGAGTACCCCGAGGCGGTCCGGGCGCAGATCATGATCGCGCGCGACCACTACCGCGAATGCTTCGGGCGCGATCCGCGCGGCATCTGGCTGCCGGAATGCGCCTACACGCCGGGCATCGACAAGTTTTTGCAGGAGGCGGAAATCCGCTGGTTCGTCGTCGACACCCACGCCATCATGCACGCCGAGCCGCGCCCCCGTTACGGCGTCTACGCCCCGCTCTACACCCGTTCCGGCCCGGCGGCGTTCGGGCGCGACATCGAGTCGAGCGTGCAGGTCTGGTCGTCGAAGGAGGGTTATCCCGGCGACGCCTGGTACCGCGATTTCTACCGCGACATCGGCTACGACCTCGATTTCGATTACATCAAGCCCTACATCCAGTCCAACGGCCTGCGCAAATTCACCGGCCTCAAATACCATCGCATCACGGGCAAGGGCGGCTGGAAGGAACCCTACCGGCCCAACGTCGCGCGGGAGCGGGCCGTCGGACCACGCGGGCAACTTCGTCTTCAACCGCAGCAAGCAGATCGAGCATCTCCACGGCGTGCTCGGCATGAACCCCATCGTGCTCGCGCCCTACGACGCGGAGCTTTACGGCCACTGGTGGTACGAGGGCCCCGAATTCCTGAATTACGTTTTCCGCAAGGCCCATTACGACCAGCAGGTTTTCAGGACGACCACGCCGGGCGAATATCTCGCGACCTATTCAACGCAGCAACTGGCCATGCCGAGCGCGTCGTCGTGGGGCGCGGAAGGTTATTACAAAGTGTGGCTCGACGAGCCGAACGCCTGGATTTATCCGCACCTGCACGTCGCCGCGGGACGCATGATCGAACTGGCCCGCCAGTTCCGCGATTGCTACGGCCAGACCGAGCGGGCGATGAAGCAGGCCGCGCGCGAACTGCTGCTCGCGCAGTCGAGCGACTGGGCCTTCATCATGAAGACCGGCACGATGGTGCCCTACGCGGTCAAGCGCACGCAGGACCACATCATGCGCTTCACGCGCCTCTACGAGCAGATCAAGAACAACACCATCGACAACGACTTCCTCGGCAATTGCGAGTGGCGCGACAACATCTTCCCGAACATCAACTGGCGGTATTATATCTGATTTCTGGAGGGTCAGACTCCGTCCTGACCCACTTGATTGCCTTCCCCTCATTCTCAACTTGGGAACGGGGATGGCTGAATTTTCGCACAAAGAACTGAAGAGGACCGAAGAGTTTTTCGGAGGGAATCTCCGCAGTCCTCTTCTGCCCTCCGTGCGAAACCTCGG
This sequence comes from uncultured Verrucomicrobiae bacterium, assembly GCA_963702985.1. Taxonomy (GTDB): domain Bacteria; phylum Verrucomicrobiota; class Verrucomicrobiia; order Methylacidiphilales; family UBA1321; genus JABDGH01. Next base: position 572,616 of record OY969777.1, on the reverse strand, counting down.
AACCAAGAGTGGGTCGGGACGGAGTCCGACCCTCCAGGAAAAGTTAGTCCGTCAGCTCGACGTTCCAGTAGGCCAGGTCGATGAAATGCTTCCACGAGTCGTCGCGGACCTTGCTGAACTGGAGATGGAGCATCGGCCGCCACTTCGGGCGCTTCGGCTTGTGGAGCAGCTTCAGCCCGGCCTCGCTCGGCGTGCGGTTGCCCTTGCGGCTGTTGCAGGAAACGCAGGAGCAGACGATGTTTTCCCACGAGGTCTCGCCGCCGCGGTCGCGCGGAATGACGTGGTCGAGATTAAGGTCCTTGCGGTCGAACTTGTGCCCGCAATACTGGCAGGTGTTGTGGTCGCGCTCGAAGATGTTGTGGCGCGTGAACTTCACTTCCTTCTTCGGCATCCGGTCGAAAAAGAGGAGCAGGATCACCTTGGGCACGCGGATGGTGAACGAGACGGTGCTCACGACGTCGGCGCCTTCGTAGCCGCGCGAAAAGCTGAACCACTGGTCGAACGTCATCGTCTGGAAGGAGCCGCTGTCGGCCTCGACGACCTGCGCGTGGCCCTGGTAGAGGAGCATGAAGGCGCGCTTGACGCTGCAGATGTTGACGGCCTGCCAAAGACGATTGAGCACGAGGACGTTGTTGCTCAGGATCGTTTCCATGATCCCTTTCAGTCTCGAAGGGCGCGCAGCCCTCGGCAAATGGAACGTGTGGTTGTCACGTTGGGCAGAGTTGTTAGCAACTCTGTGAATAACTGTCAACACACGCAGCGTTACATTGCGGTGACAATTATACTTTTAAGGCCCGTCATCCCGAGCTTGTCGAGGGATCAGCTTCCGGTTGTTTACGCCACAGCTTCCGGGGGCTGATCCTTCGACAAGCTCAGGATGACCGATTTTTAAAAGAGCCCTTTGAAGCGATTTTCTAATGAAAGAACTTGTTCAGCGCCTTGTTGATCACGTTTTTGATCTGCGTATTTTGCATCAGCAACCGCGCGGCGAGGTCGGTCCGCGGATCGGACGTCGTGCCGGTCACCTGAAAGGCAATCGAACCGCTGCCGTCCTGCTGTTGCACAAAGGAATCGGCCGCCGCCTTCGGCAATTTCGCCATCGCGTCGCGGGTCAGGACCAGCACCAGGTTCGCGTTGAGGTTGCCGTTGAAATCGATCGTGCCGTCGCCGGTGATCTGGAAAATCGGCGAGTCGACTTGCAGGCCGATGAATTTCGTCTGCCGGTTCTGGACTACGAAATGAGTTTTGGCCTGGGTGATGACCGGCGCGTCGAGTTCCTTCACGCGCAGAATCTGGGACAAGTCGTGCAGGATTCTCACGCCTTCGAGCTTGCCGTTGGCCAGTTGCGCGTCGCCCTCGCCGTCGAGAACGCCGGTCTCCACGCCGCGCCATTTGCTTTGCAGATCGATCGAGCCGCTCAACTTCGCCGACAAGTTCGAGTTCGTCGCCGCCGTGAGCTGCGCGACATCGAGGCCCTTGGCGTTGAGATCGAGGACGGAAGGGCCTGCGTTCCCCATCTGGTAGTCGCCGGCAATTTTCCCGCCGAAGGCCGAGGCGTCGAACGGCTTCGCGTCGAGCGCGCCCTGGCGATAGCTGAACGGCGTGGAGAAGTTCGTTACATGCAGATTCGACGCTGTTATGTCCGCGATGCGCAGCGTGCCGGTCACATCTTTGCCCTCGTAATAACCCGACGTGTTCGCCTCGGCGTTGACGCCCTTCAGCTCGACCATCAATGCGCCGTTCGCATCTTGCACTGAGACGCTGCCATCGTTCACCCTCGCCCGATCCAGGACAAACTGGAACGGCATCGCGGTCCCCTGCCCCCCCGTTGTTATCGGACCGCTCGGTGTCACCGCGGTCACGGGAGCAGGTTCGGACGGAGCCATCGGCGTGGCCGGCTGTTTCGTCAGGACGATCTTTGGCTGTTCGAGCGTCACGCCGGTCAGCCTGAGCCTGCGCTGGAAGAGATCGCTCCACGAATAGGCGCAATTCGCGCTGGCGACATGGACCTCCAGCGCGCCCTGGCCGCCGGCATGGCCCGCGTTGATCCGCGTGGCGAGTCCCTGCAACTTCACGCCGTGGAAAACATCGAAGTCGATGGATTGGATCTGGACGGGGCCGCCGAGGGTCCGGGAGGCCCGGCTTTCGACCTCTGTCTTAAATGCCTCGGAATGGATGAAGGTGTTGAGCCAGAGCGTTCCGATGGCTATAGCTAGAAGAGCCAGCCCAGCGACAACAGCGCCAGCCATAATTATCCAACGAAAAAAGCGCATGAGTCCCAAGCTACCGCACCCTTTCATCCCGAGCCAATCTTGAATCGCATTTGCATCATCGTGAATCCGGCGGCCCGCGGCGCCCGGGCGGGTCTCGATCGCCTGAAGCGGCTGAACCGCAACGTGGTGATCCGGACCACGCGGGGTCCCGGCGACGCCGAGGCCCAGGCTGAACGCGCCGTCGAGCAGGGCTACGCGACCCTGGTCGCCGCCGGCGGGGACGGGACAATCAACGAAGTGGTCAACGGCATCGGAAACGCTCACGTCACGCTCGGGATTCTTCCCATGGGCACGGTCAACGTGCTGGCCATGGAACTCGGCATCCCGTTCGATCTGGTATCGGCGTGGAAGGTCGTCCGCGCGGGCAAAGTCCGCCTCATCGACGAGGCCAGCGCCAACGGCCATCTCTTCATCCAAATGGCGGGCATCGGCCTCGACGCGCAAATCGTCGAGCGCAACAGCCGCCAGATCAAACAGGTGCTCGGCCCGCTGAGCTACCTGCTCACCGCGACGCAGGTCGCCGCGGAAAAACCGCCCCGGCTGCGCGTCATCAGCGGAGGCCATCCCACGGTGGAAGGCTCGTTTGTCGTGGTCGGCAACGGCCGGCTTTACGGCGGTCCGTTCTCGCTTTTCAAGGAAGCCGACATGCAGGACGGCCTGCTCGACGTGTGCGTGTTCAAGCACATGAATTATCTCGCGCTGGTGCGCTATTTTCGCGGCGCGCTTTTCGGCTCCCTGACGAAATTTTCCGACGTGGTTTACTTCAAGGCCCGCAGCCTCCGCGTCGAAGCCAACCGCCACGTCCCCCTCGAGGCCGACGGCGAACTTGTCGGCCACGCGCCGGTGGAGTTTTCCGTCCGGCGGCGCAAACTGCGGGTGATCGTGCCGGAGTGAGCCTGTAGCGGCGGTCTATGACCGCCGGGGAAAGTAAAGAACCCCGGAGCAAGCTCCGGGGCATTTTGGAATGCAAACTGAAACCGAGAGAAAAGTCGAAGCAAGCTTCGAGGAATTCGACCCAAGAGATTAAATAACGCTGTCGGCAAGAAATCGACGGTCATCGACCGCCGCAAGGGTTGCAAGCATATAGCCCAGGGTTGCGGCGGGGACACGTCCCCTCGCCGCTACCCTGGGTAGGCAGGCAGACGTCGTCAACCCTGTAAGGGTTGAAGCAGGGTCGCCGAGCGTGTGGGAAAATTTGCTTCAACCCTTTCAGGCACTACTGTCCGGTTGAGCATTTCTCGCACAAAAATTCGCGAAGGCTTCAGAGGAGAGATGCTGAAAAATTCGCGGGCTTTTCGCTTTTTAAAATTGAAATCGCGCACACCCCTTTTACCTCTCAAAAACCCCATCTTAACCGGACAGTAGTGCCTTTCAGGGTTGATCGCTTGGGGATTTACCCAGGGTAGGCGCGAGGGGACGAGTCCCCTGCGCCAACCCTGGGCTGTATGATTCCAACCCCGTTGGGGTTGGAGAAAAAGTGCGGCGGTCATAGACCGTCGCTACATTGGAAGAACCGTCGCACGGAGTGCGACGGTCACCAATTATCCCACTTCGGCCATTGCCGGCACCGGCGCAGGGACGCTTGCTTCGGCCCCGGGCTTGTAGATCGCGGTCATGGCTTCGGGCTTGAGCATGCGCTTGGGAGGCGCCTGAAGGTCCCAGACAATTCCGAGCTTCTCCAAGCCGAGGAGGATGTAATAGGTGATATCAAGCTCCCACCAGAAAAAGCCCTGGCGGCAGGAAAGCGGGTAATGGTGGTGGTTGTTGTGCCAGCCTTCACCCATGGTGAGAATGGCCAGCCACAGGCTGTTCTTGCTCTCCTCGCCCGTCTCATACCGGCGCGAGCCGAACATGTGGCAAAGCGAGTTGATGGCGAACGTGGTGTGATAAAGAATCACGGTGCTGATGAAAAAGCCGACAACCAAGCCCATCCAGGCGCCGCCAATGAAGTGACCCACGATTAAGCAAAAAAGGGCCGCGGCGACCGGCGGAATGAAGATGTATTTATCGAGCCAGACCAGTTCCGGGAACTTGTTCAGGTCACGAACGACATTGGCGTCATATTCCTCGTATTCCTTGGAAAGCACCCAGCCGACGTGCGACCAGTAGAAGCCTTCCAGCTTGGCGGAGTGAATATCGGCCTCGGTGTCGGAATGCTTGTGATGGTGCCGGTGATGAGCCGCCCACCAGAGCGCGCCCTTCTGGGCCGCCGCGCCGCCGAGGAACGCGAGGAAAAATTGAAAGGGCCGGCTTGTTTTGTAGCTGCGGTGTGAAAAATAGCGATGGAACGCCCCCGTAATCCCGAATTTCCGGGTGAAAAACATGAAGGCGCAGAGCGCCACGGCTTCCATGTTAATCCCGGTCCAGAACACGGCGAAGCACGCCACGTGGACAAGGATGAAGAGAATGCCTGGAAGGGATATATTAAAGCTTCGACGCATAAGTTTTGATAATACTGGAATTTGGTTTCGTTACAATAAAAAAGCGCGGTTTTTGGAGTATTACCTTTAGGTGATTTCCCTAATCATACGCTTGATTGCGCCGCTCGTCTTGATTATTTACGTTTCTGCTCTGAAGAAAAAGGTGCATCTTCCCCTCCGCGATGCCTTTCATTCTTGCCCGCCCCCTCCTCTCCGCCAGCCTGATCGCCCTCATGGGCTTGAGCGGATGGGCTCCGGCCATGCTCCGCGCCCAGGAGGCGCCTCCGCGGAAGCACCTCGAAATCACCGGCAGCCATCGTTTGCGGATCATCTATGACTCCTCTTTTGTCTGGCCCGGAGGCGGGGGTTGCAGCGCCGTGATGGACCTTCCCATCCCGCCCGAGACGGGCGCGCAGCACATCGAAAGCTTCACCTCGACGCTCAAGGGCCGGATTGAAACCGACGCCGGGGGCCATCGCGTCCTGACCGCCACGCTCCGCCACGCCGAGGGCGACGCGCGCCGGTGCCGTTGGCGGGTCGAGATCACCGGGGTGTTCCAGACGCGCCAACTCGTCGACGGCCCGCCCGAGTCCCCGGCAAAACCGGTCATCCCGCCGAAGCCGGGAGAATACCTTGCCTCGACCGAATCGATCAATTGGCAGGCCGGTCCGTTCCAGGACTGGCTCGATTCCTCGGGCCTGCGCCGCGCGGAAGACGAGTCGCCCGTGGCCTTTGGCGAGCGGGTTTATGCCTATTTCAAGGCGCATGGCCGTTATGCCTACCCGCCGGCGACCGCCTGGAACTCCGCCGCCGCCTGCCGGCGACTGCGCACCGATTGCGGCGGATTCTCCCTGGTCTTTACCGGCGCCTGCCGCGCGAACAGGATCCCCGCGCGGATGCTTGTCGGCCAATGCTTCAAGGGACGCCGGCAATCGGATGGGACTGTCGCCCTGACATCCAACCGCCAGGCGCACGTCATCGCCGAATTTTTCGATCCGCGGATCGGCTGGATACCGGAGGACATCTCCTCCACCCTCCAGAGAGCGCCCGGCTACCCGGACCTCAATTTCTTCGGGCGCGATCCGGGCTACTTCTTCGCGTGGCATGTCGATACCGATTTCCATTTCGACACGCCCCGCAAGCCCGACGCCCATGTCCAGTGGATCCAGAATCCCAATCTTTGGTTCAGCGAAAACGCCGACGAGGCCAACGGTTCCGTCACGACTCATTGGGACGTCGAGAAGCTGTAGGCAGCACCGAACTTTTGACGGAATTAACGGAATGACGGGATTTTTAGGGAAGGGAAAAGGCCGGGGAATTTCGGACAGGAATAAAGAACCCCGCCGCAAGCAGCGGGGTATTGGGGAACAAATGTCAGATTATGATATATCGCCGCAAGCGGCGGGGAATTTACCCGGAGAGATTAACAAGATTAACAGGATTGGCTGAATGCTCTTTCAACCCTTGCAATCCGCCGCGATTGACACAATATTGAGACGCAGCCAGTGCTCCCTCTTCCGGACGCGGCCAATGTAGGCCGGAAGAGCGTAGGCTCAACGGAATAAAATCCTTCCGCGAGTTCGTCACTGGCCGTTTTTTTAGTTTCCCTCGTTCCCATGCCCCCCATTCCGTTAATTTGGTAATTCCGTCAATTCCGTCAAAATTTCGGCGGCGGTTCCTTCGACAAGCTCATGACAGGCGGTGACCGCCGCTACATGATGGATGAAAAGAAAGATGGTTTCTTGCGCGGGAGGCTTTTATTCTGATGTGTTGCCCGCCATGCCATCGACCTCCATCTCGACCCGCCCGGATCATGAGGACCGGGAGGTCACGGAATTCCTGCATCAGCTCGAACAAGGACGCGGCGTTTCGCCCAATACGCTGCGCAACTACCGCCAGGCCCTGCTCGAATTCAAGGCCGGCGTCCCCGACAAATCGTGGTGGGAACTGAAGCCCGCCGACTTCAAGGCCTATCTCTACCGCCTGGCGCGGGCGCAACGGCTCGGCCCCGGCACGGTCCGGCTGCGCTTCGCCGCCCTGCGCACCTTTTACAAGCTGGCGGTGCGCGAGGATAAGTTAAAATTGAATCCCGTCTCGGATCTGTCGCTGCCGAAGCTGCCCCGGAGGCTCCCCGTTTTCCTCAACCAGGAGCAGGTCACGGCCCTGCTCGATGCGCCGCGCAAACTTTGGGCGCAGGAGGAGAAACGGCAGGCGGCGGGCGGGCGCAAGAAGGACCGGCGGAGCGCGCGGAACTGGCAGATGCTCCGCGATGTCGCCTGGCTCGAACTTTTTTACAGCGCCGGGCTGCGTCTTTCGGAACTGGTCCAGATTCGGAGGAGTCATCTCGATCTTCACCAGGGGACCGTGCGCGTCGTCGGCAAGGGCAGGAAGGAACGGCTTTGCCCGCTGGGAAATCCCGCCATCCGCGCGCTGGAAGCTTATCTCGACGCGTGCCCGTTCGACGGCGAGGCGCTTTTCGTTTCCGCGCAGGGCAGGCAGCTCAACGGGCGGACGGTGCAGCTTGCGCTGAAGCGTTACCTGGCGGCGGCGGGGCTTGATGCCAGGCTGACGCCGCACAAGCTGCGCCATACGTTCGCGACCCATTTGCTCGATCACGGGGCCGACCTGCGCAGCGTGCAGGAACTGCTCGGCCACAGCCAGTTGACCACCACGCAGATTTACACTTCGGTCTCGGTTGAACGGCTGAAACGCGTCTATGATCGCGCCCACCCCCGAGCATGAGCGCCATCCTTAAATTCGCCCTGCAGGTGTTCTACAACGTCGGTTTCATGACGTTCTTCCTGATCACGGGACCGTTCTTCCTCTGGCGGCTCTGGCGCCGCGGCAGGCTTCTGCCCCAATTCGGCCAGCGGTTCGGCCTCTATTCGAAAGAGGTCCACGAGCGGCTTGCCCCCGGCGCGGATCTCTGGATTCACGCCGTGAGCGTCGGCGAGGTGAAGCTCGCGCGCGTGCTGATCGGGCGCCTGCGCGAGATGCGGCCCGACCTGCGGGTCGTCGTCTCGACCACCACCGGGACCGGCTTTACCGTGGCCAAGGAACGGCTCGCGGACGCGCAGACCTTCATTATCTACAATCCCATCGATTTCCTCTGGAGCGTCGTTCATGCCTTCAAAGTGATCCAGCCCAAGCTGCTCGTCCTCATTGAATCGGAAATCTGGCCGAACTATCTTTGGTGCGCGAAGAGACGGCGCATCCCGGTCTATCTCGTCAATACGCGGCTGAGCGACCGCAGCGAAGAGCGCTATCGCCGCATGCGCTGGCTGGTGCGACCGCTGCTCCAGGAAATCGACCTCATCTTCGCCCAGGATGAGACCGACGTCTCGCGGCTGACCCAGGCCGGCTTCGCCCCGGAAACCATCTTCGATCTGGGCAGCCTGAAGTACGACGTGGCCGCGCTCGATACCGCGGCGGAAAAAGACATCAGCGCATGGTGGGACCGCACCGGCTGGGTCGGAAAGCAGACCATTCTTCTCGGGGGCAGCACGCATCCGGGCGAGGAGGAGGTGCTGGTCCGCATTTACCGCGAACTGCGCGAGGAGTGGCCGAAGTTGCGGCTGGTGCTCGCCCCCCGCCACGCCGAACGGGGGGCGGCGATCCGGGACATGTGCGACCGCATGGGCCTGCGCGCGGTGACCCGCAGCCAGCTTGCCGCGGCGACCGAACCGCTGGGCAACGGGCACACGCCGGATGTGGTGGTCGTCAATTCGACCGGCGAGCTAAGCTCTCTTTACAAGCGCGTCACGCTCGCCTTCGTCGGGAAAAGCCTGCGCGGCCAGGGCGGGCAGAATTTCATCGAGGCCGCGCCGATGGGCCTGCCGATCGTCGTCGGACCGAACATGCAAAACTTTAAAGTCATCACGCGCGAATTCATCAACCAGGAGGCCATCGTCCAGGTGACGGATGAATTCGAGCTGGCGAATTGCCTGCACGCCCTGTTTGCTTCCGAGGAAATCCGGAGGGAACTCGGCGACCGCGCCCGGGCCACTTTCCAGGCGAATCTCGGCGCCGCGAGGCGCACGGCCGAAGTCATCGTCCGTTCGCTTGAGAATCTGAAGAGAGAGGGAAAAACGGAAACCGCGCCTTCTTCCGCCTCGGATCAACCCGCCCCTCCGATTCAGGGTCAAGCCGCAGGCTGACCTTCCATGGTAGCCCGGCAACGACAGGCGCGCCTGCGTTGTCCGGGTTCGCGCCAGTCGGCTCTGGCGCGAACAAGAGGCAGCCCGGGGAGATGACATCAATTTTCGGCGGCTTCTTGTGGCTTCGCTTCGCTCCGCCACCCGGACAATAAATTGTCCGGGCTACCCAATCGGGCGGGGCCGAACGGACAGATGGGTAATTCCCAACAGAGCCAGACCTTCCCGTTCAATGACGGGCGTGCGCCGTACGATCCCGGGGCGGGGAACCGGCGCCATCGTGGGAAGCCCCGTCCGTCGCGGCGTCGCCGGTCGGAAACAGGTTTTCGTCCTGAGGATAATGCCGCTCGTGAGCAAGCCGGCAATCGCAGGCGGCTTTCTGCAATTTGGAACAGGGCGTCTCGACGAAAAAGAGCACGGTCTGATAATAACCGAGTGGACGGCGCAACGGGTAACAAGCCACGACGACTCCCGTGCAGCAATGCCTTTCGCCCTGGTAATCGAAGGCGAATTCCACTTCCGCGCCCACCCGGAAAGGCCATTTCGTCAGGAGACTCACTCCTTTGGGCGACCAATGAATTTGTTTGTTGATCAGATTGATTGAATCAGAAAAACTAACGGTAACAGGTACTCCCTCGCCAGCCCGTGTTTTGCTTTGGATCGCCATAATCTGCATCTTTCAGGCTATCTTTTACTTAACACTGATCGGGAACCTGTCAAACGCCCCCCTTTTCAATCATGGGCCGCTTGAATCAAGATCCATGTGGCTTGTCGCTATTAAGTTAGTAATCGCATCATCGAGGGGTTTTCTGATCTCCAAATAAATTCTTGAACGGACTTACCAAAAGCGGCATCTCAATATAAGCGCGGAATGAGGTTTGCGCCTGATTATTTTCGGATTTTTGTGACGGACTAGCGGCAAACCGCGCCTTATCATCCCCCCCTCGCTCAGGCGCGCGGATGGAACTGGCGGTGAATCTGCTTGAGCCGGGCCTGGTCGACGTGGGTATAAACCTGGGTGGTCGCAAGGCTCGCGTGGCCCAGCATTTCCTGGATCGCGCGCAGGTCGGCGCCGCGGCTGAGCAGATGCGTGGCGAATGAATGGCGCAGGAGATGCGGCCAAATCTTCTGGGGCAAGCCCGAGAGCCGCGCCATCTCGCGCACGATCTGCCAGACACGCGCGGTGGTGAGCCGCCGGCCATGTTCCCCGAGAAAGATTTCGCCGCCGGTCTTCGGCTTGATCAGGAGGGGCCTGCCACGTGCCAGCCAGAGATCGAGCGCGGCCACGGCTTTTTCTCCGACCGGCACGACGCGCTCGCGATTCCCCTTGCCGATCACGCGCAGAAGCTTTTCCTCGCACAGATAATTCTCGAGGCGCAGCCCGACGATTTCCCCCGCGCGCAAGCCGCTGGCGTAGAGCACCTCGAGCAGGGCGCGGTCGCGCAATCCGAGCGGCGTCTCAGGCGGTTCCAACGAGAACAGGCGGTCCACGTCGGCCTCGCTCAACATTTCCGGCAGGAGCCGGTCGAGGCGCGGAAGATCGAGCGCGGACAGGAGATCGTGCCCGATCAGGTTTTCGCGCTTGAGGTGGGCGAAGAAATGGCGCAGCGCGACAACGATGATTTTCATCGACGAGGGAGCCAGCCGCTTTTCCGTCCGCTGCGCGCGAAGATAGGAGCGTATGTGCTCTTTGACGATCAGCCCCGGCTCCAACGCAGGATGATTTTTCTCCATCCACGCGGCGAAGGATTCCAGGGCGATGCGGTTGATGAGCTGGCTGTTGAGAGCGTGGCTTTTCTCCGTGGCCAGGTAGCCCAGGCAGCCCTCGATCGCCTCTTCCCATGCGGGGTTCATCTGCCGGCGCGGCTATTCAGTTCCGCCAGCACCGACGGATCGCGGACGTCGGCCCACGCGCGGCGGAGGGTGACGCCGCGCAAACGCGCGCCCGCCTTGGCCAGCGCTTTCAGGGCATCGGTGAATTCGTACTCGCCGCGAGGAGATTTTTCCAGCGTGGCCGTGTGATCGAAAATACGCGGGGTCAAAAGATAAATGCCCGCGTTATAAAAAGCGTTGGCCGGGACCTGGCCCGCACCGCCCTTTTCCACGAGATCGATCATGAAGCCGCCGCTATCGAGCACGACCGCGCCGCCCTTGGTCAGGTCCTCGCCGTCCTTGACCGCGATGACGCCGTCCTCGCGGAAAGCCTCGACCAGCAGCGCATAATCGGTGGGCGGACGCAGCAGGATGTCGCCGTAGGTCAGGAGAAAACGGTCTTCGCCAACCCAATCCTTCGCCAATTCCGGCGCTTTGCCCGTGCCGTCCTGCACGACCTGCTCGCCGTAAGCGATGTTCACGTTCCAGCGCCGGCCGTCGCCGAAGTGATCGCGGATCACATTTCCGCACCAGCCGGTGATGATAAAGAAGTCGGTTATCTTCGCTTCATCGCGCAGGCCTTCGACGATGTGTTCGAGGACCGGCTTGCCCTCGACCCGCACCATGGGCTTGGGCAGGTTCGCGGTGAGTTCGCCCATGCGGGTGCCTTTCCCGGCGGCAAGAATAACGGCTTTCATCGTGGAGTCCATGTAACCGGCTCCGGGCGCGAAGGCCAAGGGCAAAAGTCCGGCCGTGGTTTTTATCCCCCGTTGCCAAGGCGAAGGTTCGCCTTGTCGAGCGATCCGTTCAGTTGTAGTGAACAAGAGTATGCCATTTGATTTCACCCAGCCTGCCGGCCGCCGGGCGTGGACTAGGCGATTGCTGGGGCCGATGGACGACGCGAAGTGGAACGAACTTGCCGGGGAGCTTTTCGAGTGGCAGTTCGCCCGCGTGCCAGCCTACCGCCGCCTCTGCCTGGCGCGCGGGGTCACGCCGAAAAACCTGGCTTCGTGGCGCGACATCCCCGCCGTTCCGCAGCAGCTCTTCAAACAGACCCTGCTCTACGCCCATGGTTCCGTTTCTCCCGCCGCGATCTACGTGACCAGCGGCACGACCACGGGCCGGCCGGGCCGCCAGCATCTGCTGGACACGGACATCTATCGCGCCGTTTCAGTCGAGGGCGCGCGCCGGGCGGGTCTGTTTGCACGGGAGGCCGAGCTTCATTTTCTGACTCCCTCGCCGTCGGAAGCTTCCTATTCTTCGCTCAGCGCGATGTTCGGCTTCTGGCAAAAAGCCGTCCGCCAAATTTCCCCGCATCCGCGCTTCTGGGTTTCACATGGCCAATTCAAATTCGCGCGCCTGCGCGAAACCTTGACCGCGCAAATCAAGTCGCGCCGGCCCGGTCACGGGCTGCGGCCCGTCGCGATATGCGGCACGGCGTTCAGTTTTGCCCACCTGATCGAAGCCTGGGCCGGTCTGCCGCCGTTGCGCCTTCCGGGCGGGAGCTGGCTGCTTGAAACCGGAGGCTTCAAGGGCCGGGCCCGCGAAATCTCGAAGGCCGCGCTCTACGGGCAACTGGCCAGGACTTTTACCGTGCGCGATGACGCGATTTGGAACGAGTATGGCATGAGCGAACTATCCAGCCAGGCCTACTCGCGCGGTACGGCGGGCCTGCATCACACGCCGACGTGGGCCCGCGTTTTGGTCTGCGATCCCGCCACGGGCCGCGAAGTCCGCGTTGGAAAGCAAGGGCTCGTTCGCTGGATCGATCTTGCCAATGTCGACTCGGTCCTGGCGTTGCAAACCCTCGACGTGGCCGAACGCACTCCGCAGGGTTTCCGTCTCGTCGGCCGCCTGCCCCGGACTGAACCGCGCGGCTGTTCCCTCGGCGCGGAAGACCTCGCCGCGGGGGGCGAATTAATACAGGATCAGGCTGGCAGGCTCGCCTGTCGCTGACCCCTCCGGGAAAAAACCATGACCACCCGCCAACGCCTCGATCTTCTCGCCCGAGCTTATCCGCGGCTTTTCCCTCGCGCGGAATTGCTGCGCCTGCTGCGCGCGCAACTCGGCCATGTCGACGCTCTCGACGCGTGGGTTCAGCTCGACGGCGTTCGCGGGCACACGCGTGTGCGCGCCCGCGCCCCGATAATTATTTATCATATCTGCGCGGGGAACCTGGCTGTCTCCGCGTGGACGAGCCTGGCCCACGGCCTTTTGCTCGGCGCATACAACGTGGTGAAACTTCCCGGCGACCGCGACGAAGAGGCCAATCGCCCTTCTTCGACCGTCCGGCGTGAAATTCTCGATTTCATTCGCGGCCTGCCCAAGTCCTTGCGCAAGCTCGTCCAGACGCACCGCGAGATCGATGCCGATCTCCTTCGCCGCACCGATGCCGTCGTCGCCTTCGGTTCCGATTCCGCCATGAGCAGCCTCCGCGCGCAGACGCGGTGGGACCAGAAGTTCATTGCGCACGGCCACGCGCTGAGCCTGCTTTGGCTGGCCGATCCGAACCGGCTGACGCCACGCATGGCCCGCGCCTGCGCCGTCGATGTCCTCACCTACGACCAACTCGGCTGCCTTTCTCCCCAGGCCATCTACGCGCCTCCGGGAACGGATTTCGATCCGCTGGGCCGCAAGCTCGCGCAGGCCCTCGAAGCGCATTGGCGCCAGTTGAAGAGAAAGCCCGCGCGTCCGCTTTCCGTCGCGGCGCGGATCGCCGAAGCCCGCGACATGGCGAGCGCCCTCGGCCAGCGCGTCTGGCTGCCGCCGAATAATCATCTGGGCTGGACGCTGATCCACGATCCCGACTCCGCGTTCCAGCCGTCGCCGCTTCATGGGGTCATTTATCTGCGCCAGGCTGCCGAATCCCATTTGCCAGCCGCTCTCGCTTTCGTCGCGGGACGCATCTCGACTGTCGGCATCGCGGGTCGATTGCCCGCCGGGCGCTTGTCTTCGCGGTTGGAAAACGTCTTTCTTAGCCTCGGCGTTTCCCGCTTTTGCGCGGCGGGCCGCATGCAATTTCCACCCCTCGCCTGGCATCACGATGGCCGCTCGTCGCTGGGCGACCTGGTGACCTGGATGGATGCCGAGAAGCTCGAATGACGAAGGATCCTCCGCAAAAAAATCCCTGGCAACGCCGGGCCGCGTGGGGATTCCTGCTCCTGACTTTTCTTATCCTCAATGCCGATGTTGTGCGGCATCCCCTGAAGCACACCACCATGCCCACCTACCGCCTTGCCTCGACGCGGTGGTGGGCTGGTCAGGACCCCTACACCACGAATGCCCACGCCGGATTTCTCTACTTCCCGCAGGCGGCGTTCCTCTTCACCCCGTTCAACGCGGTCCCCTTCATGGCGGGCGAAATTCTCTGGCGCGCCGCGACGTTCGGGCTCTTCGCTTACGCTCTGGTGCGATTGAACGGTTTTTTTCTTTCCACGGGCCGCCAACCCCCCGGGAAAACATTCCTGGTCTTGTCCCTCCTCGCCGTGCCGGGCGCCCTGGCGAGTTTGAGAAACGCGCAGTTCGATCTGCCCCTGGCCGCGCTGATCGTCCTGGTTGCCGCGGAAACCGCGTCGGCGCGCTGGAACGCCGCGACCGCGTGGCTCTGCCTGGCAGTCGCGCTCAAGCCGCTGGCGGTGGTGCCGCTGCTCCTCTTCGGCGCGCTTTATTGGAAGCTCATCCCGCGCATGGTCATCGGCCTGCTCATCGTCATCGCGCTTCCGTTTCTGCACTGGAATCCCGCGTTTGTGGCGCATGAATATGGCCGTTGCTTTGAGACATTGGTCTGGGCCTCCAAAGGCGACGAAGCCCGCTACAGCGACCTCGCCGCGCTGCTTTCCCACTTCGGCTATGACGCGCCAGACTTGCTTAAGACCATCACGCGCGTCCTCTTCGCGCTGATTTATTTTGGGCTTGGCGCGATGGCCCTCCGGCGCTTGGGCCGCATCGAGGCCGCCTGGGCGGCGGGCGCGCTCAGCGCGGACTATCTCATGCTATTCAATCCCCGAACGGAAACTTGTTCCTATGTTTTTCTCGGTCCTTTTGTGGCAAGCCTCGCCTTGTTTTATGCGGAACAGCCCGGACGCAAATGGCTCGGCTTCGGCCTCGGTTTCGCCGCGCTCGGCTTTGCCTGTGATGCCATTCCCAAGATCGCCGACTTCAGCATCCACGAAATGACCGACCGCTGGCTCAAGCCGCTCCTCGCCCTTTTCTTTCTGCCCATTTTGATCCAATTTATTTTTGAAAAGCGGAGGCGTGAATTTTCTCCGCCTTAAACATAACCGAAAAAAACCATTCGCGTCTGATACTTCGATGCACAGGCTTATTTTCATTCTGTCCTGCCTGGTGTCGGCTCCTTTTCTGCTTCCAGCGGTGATCGGGGCCGCCCTGACTGCCGACAGCGCCGCGCCTGTGACCGACCTGACGCAGTTGCTCGCGCCCGGAAAGCACAACGTGTCCCTCCGAATCGACGGCCGCGACCGAAAGGTCATTTTCGTCACGCCCAAAGGATTCAAGCCGGGCCATCCGCTGCCGATCGTCTTCTTCTTCCACGGCGCGGGCGGAAGGGCGGAACAGGCGGCCCAAACCTATGGCTGGGCCGGAAAAGCCGACGCGGAAAATTTCTTTGCCGCCTTCCCGCAAGGCTTGCCGGTGCGGTCGGATAGCGAAGGCAGTTTTCTCCTCAACCCGGACATCTGGCGCGATCAACGGTCCGGCTCGCAGGCCAGAGGCGTCAACGACGTCCATTCCTTCGAGTTCTTGCTGGACAAGTTGCAGGCCGCTCTGCCCATCGACCCGCGCCGCATCTACGTGACCGGCTTCTCCAACGGCGCGGGCATGGCCTTCACGCTCGGCGCCCGCTTCTCCGACCGGATCGCGGCCATCGCGCCCGTTTCCTCGCAGAGCTTCATTCGCATCGACGCGCTCGCCCGGCCCCTGCCCGTCTATTATCTCACCGGCACCGCCGATCCGCTCATACCGTATGATGGCGGCACCGTCACCCTGCCCTGGGGCAACACCCGCACGATGCCGCCGGTGCAGAAATCGGTCGATCTCTGGGCGCGGCTGGACGGCTGCCCGCCCGATCCCCAAGTCGTCAGCGATGAAAACGGCGTGCGCGTCTTGCGGTACGGCCCGGGCCGGGGCCAATCGGAAATTCTCTTCACCACCATCGAGGGCAACGGCCATCATTGGCCCGGCTCGGTTGAGCCGCTGCCCCACATCATTTGCGGCCCCACACTCGATCCGTTCCACGCCACCGACCAGATATGGGATTTCTTCCTGCGGCATCCGCTGGCGGAGTCCAACTAGGCCATGGAACCTCAGCCGGGCTGGCCCGACTCGAGCTGGTAGACCATGCGCCAAAGGCGATCGCTTTCGCCGCGTTCAATGACCTGAAGCGGAGTCGAGCCTTGAAAGGCCACGTTGGGACGACTCAACCAAGGCCCGATGCTTTGGGAGGCAACGAGCTTCGAAAGAGCCTCGAAAAGCCGCTCCAATTCGGTCAGCCGCATGGCGGCAGGACCACTCGGCTGCTTGCCCGCGGCCCAGTTGTCAATCGCCCGCTGGGAAAAACCGGACAGCCGCGGAAGCACCTGGCGAGGCATTCCGTAGGTGCTGCAAAACTCCTGGATTTTGGCCGGCCCCGGCCCCAAAGCCAAGGCGGGCGGGCTAACAGCGGCCGGAGCTTTGCGTCTGCGAACATATCTCGTGGAGGGGGAACTCTTTTTTTCCATACCGCTAATCTGCCCCAAGCCACGCTAAAATGCAACATCTTTTACATGCAAATATGCATGCACTATCCCAGCCATCTCTTCAAGACAACTTCATGGGCGATCTCAAAACGGCTCTCCGGAGCCAGGTTCTCGGGAAAAACGACCAGGTTTCTGCCCCGACGGACCCTGGCCGACGGAGTCAGGATGGCTTCGCAGCCCAGATCGAATGCCGCCCGCCCGAGAACCTGGGAAAGGCTCTCCTCTCCCCGGTCATTCAAGCCTTCCCAATCCTCCTCCAGCATCCTTTCAACCGTCAATCCCGTTTGCAAAGCATCGAAGCGAAACAAATCCAGCAAGTTGGTTACCCTCAACTCAACAGCGACCAAAACACGCGGCTCAGGCTTGGCGGAATCCAAACCATAGCGCACAAAATGATTCCTGTTCTCACGCAGGGCCGTCGTCTCGGCCGTGCTCAAGTGCACAACACGTTCCACCCCCGGCGCCATCCATCGGGCGCCATATTGACGCGTCCCTTCTCCCGAAATGAGCTTATTGGCGGACGCATACTCCAGCCCGGCGCATCGGTAAGCCAACCCTTTCCAGCCATGGCATAAACCTGCCGCGTTCGCCGCCATCAACTGCCGGAGCGGACCAAATTGCGGATGCGGCTTCAATTTCATGCGGGACATGTCCCATACCAGCAAATTTGAATATCAGGGCAAGCTCGACGTCTCGACAAACAGGTTTTCCCTTTCCGAACGAAGACCCTTGCTCGACAACGCGCCCGCCGCGTGCGGTAATCCTTCCCGATGAACCGACCGCGGTCCCGGCGCTCCAGCTCCAACAAGCCCCAAGCCCATTCACAACAGCGCCGCAATGACGCGCCGAGCGACTGGCGTCCCGGAGCGAGTCCGGCTCATTCGAAATCGCGTCCGCCCCAATCTCGCTCGCCTGAGTCGCGGCCGCAAAAGGCGCATCCGCTACAGCCTCAGCATCGTTCCAAGCCTCACGCGAAGCCGCAGGCTCAACCTGCCCACGGGCGGGAACCCAAGCCGTCAGCTCCGCACCATTGGCGCGAAGCCCTCGTCCCCTTCCTGGCCGATCCCAACTACCAGCCGCTCGATGAAAAGGCGCTCGCCCGCAAGCTCCGCGTTCCGCCCGAAGACGCCGCCGCTTTCACCGCGTTCCTCGCCGAGGAGGAGAAAGCCGGGCGCATCATGCAGGTCCGCCACAGCCTCTACGTCCTGCCCAAGCGCCTCGGCTATTGTGTCGGGCGCCTTCAAATGAACGAACGCGGGTTCGGTTTCCTCGTCCCCATCGATCCGGCCGAACCAGATTTTTACATCGCCGGCGAAGACACCTCCACGGCCTTTCATGGCGACCTCGTTCTCGCCCGGATCAAGGAACAGCGCGGCGGGCGGCAACGCGACAGCCGTTTGCGCGGTGAAGTGGTGAAAGTCCTCCAACGCAAACGCCGCCAGCTCGTCGGGACCCTGCGCAAAACGCCGATGTTCTATTACGTCCTGCCCGACGAGACGCGCATTCCGCACGACATCTCCGTCCCCGCGCCCGAGGGCACGCCGCCACTCGGGCAGAAAGTCGTGGTCGAACTCAAGGAATGGCCCGACCGCCGCAAGCCGCCCGAGGGGATCATCACCGAAGTGCTCGGCGCGCCCGACGCGCCCGGCGTCGACCTCCTCTCGATCATTCGCAAGCACGACCTGCCCACCTCCTTCCCCGAGAAAGTCGAGCGGGAAGCCGCCGGCATCGCGGCGCTCATCCCCGAGGCCGAAATCGCCCGGCGCGAGGATTTCCGCAAGATATTCACCATCACCATCGACCCCGACGACGCGAAGGACTTCGACGACGCGCTCTCCTACCGCGTCCTGCCCAACGGCGACTTCGAGATTTTCACCCACATCGCCGACGTCTCCCATTACGTGCCGACCGGCTCCGCCCTTGATGTCGAGGCCCGCTTGCGCGGCAACAGCGTCTACCTCGTCGACCGGGTCATCCCGATGCTGCCGGAAAAACTTAGCAACGGCATCTGCTCGCTGCAACCGCACGTCGACCGGCTCGTCAAAACGGCCGTCATCACGCTCGACCGCCGGGGCGAAATCAAGACATTCCGCTTCGCCGCCGGGATCATCCACAGCGCCCGGCGCTTCACCTACAAGGAAGCCTACGCCCAGCTCCGCAAACCGCCCGTCACGCCTCTGGCGCGGCAACTGCACGATCTCAACGAGATGGCCCAGACGCTACGCCGCCGCCGATTCGCCAAAGGCGCGCTAGACCTCGATTTTCCCGAAGTCAAAGTCCGCGTCGACGACCTCGGCATTCCCACCCATCTCGAAAAAACCGAGAACGACGTCTCGCACCAGCTCATCGAGGAATTCATGCTCCTGGCCAACGAAGTCGTCGCGCTTGAACTCAAGCGCCGCAACCGCCCCGGCCTCTACCGCATCCACGA
The DNA here is from genome assembly GCA_963702985.1 of uncultured Verrucomicrobiae bacterium. Classification (GTDB taxonomy): domain Bacteria; phylum Verrucomicrobiota; class Verrucomicrobiia; order Methylacidiphilales; family UBA1321; genus JABDGH01. The sequence goes on along the minus strand of OY969777.1, from coordinate 553,713 downwards.
GAACCCCGATCCGGACCGCCTCCAGGAATTCCGCGCCCAGGCCAAATCGATGGGCTTTCCCTGCGGCGACCTCACCCAGCACGGCGAAATCCAGAAGCTTCTCAACCGCGTCCGGGGCCAGCCGGGCGAAAGCGTGGTCAAGATCGGCCTGCTCAAATCGCTCAAGCGCGCCATGTACAGCCCCAAGCCGCTCGGACACTACGGCCTCGCCAAGCTCAATTACACCCACTTCACCTCACCCATCCGGCGTTACTCCGATCTCGTCGTCCATCGCGTCTTGTTCGGCCACGGCCGCGATGGCGCCGACTTCAACTATGACGGCCTTTCCCGGCTCGCGCTGCACCTTTCCAACACCGAACGCTCCGCCGCCGAAGCGGAGCAGGAATCGGTCAAACTCAAGAAGCTCGAATATTTTGACCGGCAGGCCCACGCCACGAAACGCACCTCCTTCCATGCTTTGATCCAGGAAGTCCGCTCCTCGGGCCTTCTCGTCCAATTGCCCGAGTTCGTCATTCAGGGCATGGTGCCCCTTTCCGCACTCCAAGGTGATCTCTTTGTCTTCAACCCGCAGAGGTTGGAACTTCATGGCCAACGCACCAAAATCACCCTTCGCGCGGGACAATCGCTCCAAGTCGAAGTCGCCAGGGTTGACCTCGCACGCCATCAGGTCGATTTTCAGGCCACCAAACAAAGCTTGCTAAAAATTTTATCTCAGGCATGTATTTAAGGTAGTAATGCGCTAGAAGATACAATAATGAGTGCAGAAGAATCTCTTCATGACGTCACGATCCGCGTGCAGCAGCTCGAGGCGTATATCCTTCGTTCCCCCGAATATCTCCAAAAGGCCGACCAGGAACTCAAACGTCAGGTGACCATGCTCTACCTGGCCATTGCCCTGCTGCTCGTTTTCCAGGGACTTTTCACCTTGCGCGCCGCTGGGCAACTTCCGCTCAGCGGCGTGATTTTAATGAGCGTCACTTCTTTCCTCGCCATCGTGAACTGCCTCCTGCTGATCAAAACCAAGACCTGGTTTCACCGGCTCAATGAGGCCTGGCTCAGGCCCCAGGAAAAAGTCGCGCTCACGACCCTCCGTTTCCAACGCGAAGAGCTTCTCACGCGCGTGACGCATTCCTCCGCCGATGTCCAGAACGCGGAGATGAATTAGGGCGGTTGATATTCCCGAGTGAAGTCTTACCCATCGGCCTTCACTTGGAAGGCGCACTTTGCCGCATCATACTGGCTCGCGGCCGCCGGGTTTGCCAAGCGCATTATGGCATCAACACCCATGCGCCCATGCGTCCCCTAAACTCCACGAGAGAAGATTCGCAATTCGAGGCGGTTTGTTTTAGATAGCTTGCCAGCATGACCACGCCCGCGCGCGCGCCTTCCCGCCTTCATCCGGCAATCGCCTTCGCCGTCATCGGCCTCTGCCTCGCGCTGATCATCTGGATGGTTTCCTACGCCGTCCCGTTCCGGGTGGCGGGACAAGCCTATCTCCTCCTCATCCTCCTGCTCGCCTTCCGCTACTGGCCGCCAATGATCCGGTGGGTTGCGTCCATGACCGTCCCGCATCGCGTCGTTTTCGGCGTCATAATCGCGAGCATAATACTCGGCCACTACACGCTCAATAACCGCACCTACTTCCCCTATGTCGCCTGGGAAATCTTTCCTTTCGTCCACGAAGACGACCCCGTCACCTGCCGCGAATTCATCGCCACCACCGCCGGCGGCAGCAAAGTCCGGCTGCTCGTCGAGCAACTGTTCCCCTCCATCGTCCAGATCAACCGGCTCGAAAGTTATTCGCCCGAGACGACCGAACACCTCGCCCGCGCGCTCGCGAAAGCCTACAACGAGCATCACGCCGGCGATCCCGTGCGGCAGGTTGATCTTCTCGTCATGGCCGTCAAACTTCACCCTCCCCCCAGCGAATCGCGCGCCCAACCCTCATGCGAGCTTCTCAAACATTACGACATCTCATCGGGCCGCTAGACCTGATCCACGAACAGGCCGGGCCGAGGCTGCTGCGCCTCACGCGGCTGGGCGTCTTCCTGCTCTGGATCGTCAAGCTCCTGCTCGATCCCCTCTGGCGTCTGGCCGAAATGCCGCGCGAGATGTTTCAACCCATTGGCATCCTCGCCCTTCTTCCCGCGGCCGCGCTGGATGAATTGCTGACTCCGGGCGGCCTGGCCGCGCTGCTGATCGTCACGCTTGCCGTGCTGGCGCTGGGCCTGACCAATCGCGCGTTTCCTCTCGTCTCGACCCTCGCCGCCATTTTGCTGACCGCCTACTCATGCCTCATCCGCGGTTTCGGGCCCGCCGTCCATACCGACATCGTCGCGTTGCTCGCCGTCTACGCGCTGGCCGGCTTTGCCTGGGCCGATTGGATTGCGCTCAAGTTCGGCCATAGATCGGCGGTCATAGACCGCCGCTACAACTCGAGTTCCTATCCCCTCGTCACCATCGTCGCGCTGCTCTGCCTTTCCTATTGTCTCGTCGGTTTGAACCGGACCGTCGCGGGCGGCGCTCGCGTGTTCACGGGAGACACCATGGAAGCCTGGTGCATCGACGCCAGCCTGCGCGGCTACTACTTCAACACCAACATCGGCTGGCATATCCCGGAATCGCCGCTGGTCGTCCTCATGCTCCGGAGCGGCCTGCCCGTCGTTACGCTCTTTGAAATCGCCGCGCCGCTCTGCCTGGCCTCGTCCCACTTTCGCTGGATTTTCATCCCCCTGATGCTTTCGTTCCACCTGCTCAGCCTCGTCTTCATGAACATCCTCTTCTTCGACGACATGCTTGTTTATCTGCTGCTCGTCGATTGGTCGCGCCGGTTTCCGGCTTTGCGCGCGGGAGTGGGTCAGGCCGGCGGGCACGCCTGACGGCGGCCTTCCCCTTGATTATTCCGCCTCCGCCGCGCCGATGCCGTGCGCCATGGTCAGCAGCACGTCGGTTTTCGCCAGCGAACCGACCAGCCGCCGGTCGCGGGGATTATCGAGCACGGGCAGGCGTTCGCCGTCGTGCCGCGCGAAGACCTCGAGTGATTCCTTGAGCGAGGAGTCGCTGGTCAGCACCGGCACGTCGTCGTGCATGAGATCGAGCGCGATGACCACCTGCGGCAGATCGGTCTCGTGCAGGAACGGCTTGAGATCCTGCAACGCAATCGCCCCGAGGAACCGCCGGCCGGGATCGACGACGTAAAGATGCTTGAACGTATGCGAAGCCAGCGTCGCGGCGATCTGTCCGAAACCGGAAGTTTCCAGCACGCAAAGGGGATCCTTCTTCATCAAGTCGCGCACGTGCAGCAGAAAGAGCGGCGTCTCCGAACCCGCGCGGCTGCCCCGAAGCTGGCGGCTGTAAACCGATTCGGGACTCACCCCGCGCGCGATGTAAAAGGCCGCGACGCAGGCCAGCATCAACGGCATGATGGTCGCGTCCTCGTGCGTCATCTCGAACATGATCAGGATCGACATGATCGGCGCCCGGGTCATCGCCGCGAGAAAACAACCCATCCCGACCACGGCAAAACTGCCCACCGAAATCTGGGCGTCGGGCAGGAGCGCGCGCAGGCCTTCGCCGTAGAGGGCGCCGAGGACCGCGCCGCAAAAAAGGGTCGGGGTAAAGACGCCGCCCACCGCGCCGCTGCCGGTCGTGGCCACGGTGGCAAGCACCTTTAAGACGAGGATCGTCATCAAGGCCTGCCAGGTCCACGGATTATTCAGCACGTTTTCGACCACGCCATAGCCGTTGCCCCACACGCCCGGTTCCCCAATGGAGATCGCCCCGACGATCAAACCGCCCAGGCCGAGCTTGAGCGGAACGGGCAAAAGCACCCGCGAGAACATGGTCTCGCCGCCCCGCAGCAAAAGCAGGAAGAGGGGGGCGCACAGCCCGGCAAAAACCCCGAGCAGCGCGTGAGCGCCGAGTTGCCAATTGGCAGGCACCGCGAACCCGGGCATCCGGTAAACCGGCTGCGCGCCGAGGAATTGACTCGCGACAACCGTCGCCACCACCGAGGTAACGATCAGCGGTCCGATACTCTCCATGGCGATGGAGCCCAGAACGATCTCGGCCACGAAAAACGCCCCGGTCAGCGGCGCGTTATAGGCGCAGGCAATGCCCGCCGCGGCGCCGCAGGCCACGAGCAGACGAAGCCGCGCGGGAGAAAATTTTCCCAGGCGTCCGAGCACCGAGCCGAGCATGGAAGACAGTTGCACCATGGGCCCCTCGCGTCCGATCGAACCGCCCGAGGAGATGGTCACCAGCGAAGAGAGGCTCTTAACGATCGTGGCGCGCACGCGGATCACGCCGTTGCCGAGCACGACCGCCTCCATGAAGTCCGCGGACTTTCCGGCGGTCGACCACTTTTGCCCGAAAAGCAAAATCGACCCGGCGATCAGCCCGCCCGCCGCCGGCATCAGCAGCCGGCCCCACCAGGGAAGGGTCGTCGCCGCGCCCTCCAACGGCCCGTTGTAGTGCAGCAGGAACAACTGCATCTGGCTCAAGGCCTCGCGAAAGGCCACCGAAGAAAACGCCCCGCAAAAACCGACGATGGCCGCCCAGAAATAATTCGATTCCCAAAGTTCGCCCGGTCCCCGTTCCGTGATCCAGACACGCAGGCGCAGCAGTTGGACGACGACCCACCGCACCCACTGCCGGGCTGGCGTCACGGAGGGAGGGCCGGTTTTTGAGTCAGCCCCTGGAGGATTATTCATCACGTTCTCCCGATAAACTAGCCCGTTTCCAGCCCAGCGACGATGCAAAAGCGTCAGAAGCCCTGGCTTGGCGATCCCGCCGGATAAGGCGGCGGCGGGCGGATGGGCTCCTCGGCGCCCAGTGTGTTGTTCAGCAGCGCCGCCAGCCGCCAGGCCGCCAGGACAAGCCGTTGCCGGGCCAGCGTGTTGGCCCTGGAAACGTAACCGCTGCCGAGGCGGCAGTACTTCCTGTTCTCGGTGGCCGTCAGTTCGCGATAAACAAAATCGCGGGCGATGCCGTTGCTCTCCCGCGCCCATTCGTCGATGTGGGTCTCCAGATCGGCGCCGGGGGACGGGGGCTGCCGCGCGAGGGCATCCGCCAGCGGCCGGACGTTTTGCGGCTCATGCGCGCCGTGCTCCTGATAGCGCGGATCGAGCACGACGCACCCGCTGGCATCGTCGAAGGAAGCCCGCCAGGCCGAGTCCCAAAAGGCGTGCAAATTGAATGTCGCATCGCCCGGCGGCCCATTGAGCACGCCTTCCTTGTTGCCGCCGGCGTCCTGATGAAGGCCGCCGCCTGAAAAGAAGTACTTGGTCGCGCAATGGAGCGGCTGATGAATGTCCCCGACCAAGTGCATGGCCATCGCGCACGCCATGGCTTTCGATTTGATATACGGGTCCGTCCCGCCCTGCAGCACGACCACCGCGCGCTTGAGCGCCTGGACGACATTCCCGTGCGCCTCGTTGTCGCCACCCGGTTCGAGCGAAGGCCGCGGGTCGCCGGGATCGATGCCGATGTCGATGTAATGCCAGCTCAGAAACATGCCGTGAAAAGGCATCGCCGTGTTCTTTCTCAGATCATCCATCCAGCACGCGAGGGTGATGGCGTCATAAGCCTGGTCCGGATTTTCCATCTCGCGCGCCAGGGCGGTCACGGCTTTCCGCGCCTTCGGATTGAGGCGGCTGTAGGTCATGGCCGCCATCAACTCGTGCCCTCCCGCATCCCAGGCGGCAAGCGGTTCCTGCATCCAGGGTGCGATGAGCAGAAAGCCGGCGACCAATCGAAAGCGACGGGCTGAAGCGACGTCCATCCCGGAGTTAAGCCTCTCTTTGCGTAAAACAAAAGCCCTGCCGGCGAGCCACCCTCCAACGATCTTGTTTCGCGCCCAAATTCCTAGATAGTAACCGCCATGCGAGGGATCCTGTTGGGGATAACGGCGGCGATGTTTATCACCGGGGGTGCGGTCGTCCTCGCCGCCCATCCGGCGGCCCGCGACGCGGATGTCCAGCTTTCCGGCCCCAGCTTTCCGGTCGGCGACCTGAAATTCACGATTCCCTCGAAATGGAAAATTGAGCCCGTGGAGAGCCCGGCGCGGGGCGGACAATGGCGCGTCCCGCCCCTCCACGCCGGCGGAGAAGGCGGCGAGGTCGTCGTGTTTTACTTCGGACCGGGCATCGGCGGCACGGCCAGGGAAAACATCGAGGCGTGGATCGGCACCATGTTCAATGCCGAAGGCCATCCCGCGGCGGCGGAGGTGAAACATCACCAGACCGGCGGCCTCAAGATTTCCCAGGTCGTCATTTTCGGCACCTATAACCAGGTCGTTTCCCTGCCGGGCATTCCCCCCGAAACCAAATCGAATTACGGCCTGCTGGGCGCGGTCATCGAAAATCCGCAGGGCAATATTTACTGGCGCTTCACCGGTCCCGAGCCGCTGATCACCGCGAACCTGCCGCTCTTCAACAAGGTCATCGATAGCGTGAAGCCGCAGGACAAGTGAATGGCCTCCGAATTAACCACGCCTGAACCGGACGCGCCGCAGGTTTCGCTATCCCTAATGGCCCATGGACTCGACCTGGACGCCACGCTGACCAGCGGCCAGGCGTTCTCCTGGAAGCGCGCGGGCGACGGGCGCTGGCGCGGCTGGATCGACGGCCGCCCCTGCCTCGTTTGGTCGCAGGGGGACGCCCTGCGCGCGGTCGGCGCCGGCCTGACCCGCGACGCCGTGAGCGCGTATTTCGCCCTCGATCTTCCCGTGCGGGAAATCTTCGCCACTTTCCCGAGCGATCCGTGGCTGGAAAAAGCGCGGGCTTTCGCGCCCGGCCTGCGTATCCTGCGCCAGGAGCCGTGGGAAACGCTGTGCAACTTCATCTGCTCGTCGCTCAAGCAGATCGTGCAGATCGAACAGATCAACCACGAGTTGCGGCGCGCGTTCGGCGACGAGATCGGGGAGGGCCTGCACTCGTTCCCCGACCCCGCGCGGCTGGCGCTGGCGACCGAGGCGAAGCTGCGCGCCTGCCGTCTCGGCTTCCGCGCGCGGCACCTTTTCGTCGCGGCGCGGCAGGTGGCTTCGAGCGAAGTCTCGCTCGATCGAATTGCCGCGCTGCCCACCGCCGAAGCGCGCGAGCGAACTGATCCGCATCCGGGGCGTGGGCGAAAAAGTCGCCAACTGCATCCTGCTTTTCGCCTATGGCCGCGCGGAGGTCTTCCCGATCGACGTATGGGTCGAGCGCGTGCTGCGCCGCCTTTATTTTAACAACAGTCCGCGGGTCAAACACGAGCGGATGCGCGCCTTCGCCGATTCCCATTTCGGCCCCTACCGGGGCTACGCCCAGCAGTTTCTTTTCCATTGGATTCGCAAAGATCCCCAGGCGATGCAGCCGGAGAAAGTGATCGCGCGCCACGTTGGGAAGAAAATCCTGGAGGGTCAGCCTCCGGCCTGACCCTATTCGGTAGGGACGGCAGTCTCTGCCGTCCCATTAATTCAGGGACGCGAAGAGATTGGCCTCCCGGCCTTTTCCAGTCAGATGCCCTGAATATCTTTTGCGCTATCGCGCGGGAATTCGCGTCCCTACCTCGGCGGCGGCAAATGCCACTCCTTCCAGACGCGGGCGTAGTCGGCGCGGGTCAACTCGGCCAGCATCGCGTTGGAGCCGGGATCGAGCCATCGGATCAGCCGTTCGAGATGATCGAGATCCATCGTGGTGCAACCGGCGGTGCGATAGTGTTCGCCGCGCCGGACATGAAAGAAAATCGCGTTGCCCGCGCCGGGCACGGGGTCGTTATAGTTATGCTCGATGAGCACGAGCCATTGGTAGGCCGCGTCGCCCAAATGCATGTGCTCTTTTTCCCACCAGGCGGGCAGCGGCGCGCCCGGCGGCAGGGTGTAAAGATGGTTGTAGGTAAAGTCCGACAGCTTGGGATCGTCGATCCACGCATCGCGGTCGGTGACCTGATGATAAGGCCAGCCCTTCGATCCGTCCGGCAGCTTCGGCGCGTAACCCATGACGAATCCGATCTTGAAAAGCCCCGCCGGGTTCCGGTGATCGCCGTCCGTCTTTTGCGGTCCCGGCTGCGGCGGATGAAGGCCGCGACCCCAGGCCAGCCCGCCCTTGCCAAACAAGACCGGCCACGGTTTGCCGTCAGCCTGCCATTGGCCGGAAGCGTCCCGATGAAAAAGTTGTAACATACCCTCCGACGAGGAGGAATCGGGCGCGAGACAGACGATCATCTGCCTCGCATCGAGGCCCAATCGGGACTCGTCCGCCGCGGCCCGGCCCGTCTGGAGGCCGCCCAGGATCAGCGCGACAAAAAAAACTGCCATCGACCGGTACATCTGCGCTACGCTAAATTGAATGGCCGCAAAAGGCAATCGAACCGCATGACCCGCAATGGCCCCCTCCCCCTGCTGCTGCTGACCGGCTTTCTGGGCAGCGGCAAGACGACCACGCTCGGACATTGGCTGAGCCACACCGATGTGCCGCTCAAGCGAACGGCGGTCATCATCAACGATTTTGGCTCGGTCAATGTCGACGCGGCTCTGCTCGCGCGACGGCAGTTGGAACTGCGCAGCATCACCGGCGGCTGCGTTTGCTGCCAGAGTTTCGAGGACCTCGTCGCGCAGGTGGCGGCGCTGGCGGACAATCCCGATTTCGATCTCGTCTGGATCGAGACGTCGGGGCTGGCCGATCCCGAGGAAGTCCTCGACCATCTCAGCGCGCCCGAATTGCACGACCGCACGGTGATCCGCCGGTTGGTTCTCGTCATCGACGGCTCCGATTTTCCCTGCTCGTGGCGGGGCCGCGCGGTGCAGGAGGAGCAGGTCCGCTACGCCGACCTCATCGTCCTGAACAAGACGGACCGAATCGATGACGCGGCACGGCGGCGGATTGAAATCAGCCTGCGGCAGATCAACCCGTCGGCCCGGATCGTCACGACCCGGCACGGGGAAGTCGCGCCGGACCTGCTCAGTGACGGCCGAAGCGAGACATCGCTCTGTCATTCGATCGGCGGTCATAGACCGCCGCTACAGACCGAACATGATCACGAGATCGAACATCACCACCATGAGGGTGAACATTTGCCCCATGCCGCCTCGACTCTTTTTCTGCCTCTGGCCGCGCCGGTGGAACGGGCCGCTTTCCAGCGTTTTTTGGGATCGCTGCCTGCCTCGGTTTTCCGGGCGAAGGGCTTCCTACGCCTTGCCGATTCTCCCGGACAACTCCACACCTTCCAGCAGGTTCGCGACCAGGCCGAACTGCTCCTTTTGCCTCTGGAAAACGACGCGGATTTGACCGCGGGGATCGTCTTCATCGGACCGCATCTGGATGAAAAGCGCATTCGCGAACTGGCCGATGTCCTGATACCGACGCACGCGACATGATCCAAGCCGCTCTTCCTCTTTCGCCTCCCCGGAACGGCCCGCGCATGGCGGGGTTCCTCCTCCTTTTTTGGACCTTCCTCGGCGGCGCGGTGACCGCCGCAACGGCCCCGTCTCCCACGCCGCGATCGGTCGCGACATTCCAGCCGCCCAGTTACTTTTTCACCATCGACCTGGACCCCCGCTATCAGTTCGTCGGCGCCGGCGCCCTGACCGAGCGAGGATGCCGCCCACGCGAATTGTTACCGCTTCTTCTATAATTCCGACGGCAAACCGCGGCAGATCGAATACCGGCGCGCGGGAGTGCCGATGCCGGATCCCCTGCTGGGGGTGGCGCGCATCGATTTCGAATACCAGCCCGGCATCGAGCGCCGCTGGTTTCGCGACGCGCAGGGCCAGCCGGTGCGTGACGTGGACGGCATCCAGGGCGAGGAACTCACGCTCAACGCGGCGGGGTGTCCGACCGACATCACCAACCTCGACGACACGGGCGCGCGGACGCGCGACAACAACGGCGTCATTCACTACGTCCGCACGCTCGACGACCACAACCGGGTCGTGGTGCTCCGGCGCATCGGCTTGTTCGGCGCGGCGATCACCGACGACTACGGTTATTTCGAGACCCGCACCGTTTACGACGCGCAGGGGCGCCCGATGGAACGGGGCAATTACGACGCCTCGGGAAACCTGCTCAACAACAACTGAGGGCGTCGCCCTCGTCCGCACCACCTACACCATTTATCCCGACGCGACAGAAGTCATCGAAAGCTATTTCGACGCCTCCGGCCTGGCGGTCGAGGAAAAGAGCACCGGCGTGCATCAACGCCAGCGCGCCCTCGACCAGCGCGGGCTCCTCATCGACGAATCCTACTTTGACACCGGCGGCGCGCCGACCGACGCCCAAGGCGACGGCGTTCATGAACGCCGCTACACGTACGACGACCGCGGCAACGAACTTTCCGAAAGCTTCTTCGACGGGGACGGCAAGACGGTCAACCAGAAGACGCGCGATTTCGCCCGGGTCGTCTATAAGTACGACGACAAGAATCGCGTGGTCGAAACGGCCTTTTTTGGAGACGACGGCGCGGCGCAGATTCCGCACAACGTGGGCGCCGCGGTGATTCGCCAGGAGTACGATGCGCAGGGCAACATCGCGCGCCAGCAGTTTTTCGACGGCCAGGGCCATCCCTCGCGGCATGTCCAGTACCTCGCGCCCGCCATCCGCATCAAGGTGGAGGGCGACACGACCATCGTCACGCTTCGCAACGGCAAGGACCAGCCGATCAAGAACCCGGTCAACGGCTATTACGCCTTCAGCTACAACACGAACGAGGACCACCCCCTTTCGCCCACGAATCTCTATTATGACAAGAACGGGCGGCGGCTGAGCTACTTCCCCCGCATTTCCGTCATCAATCCCCACCTCCACGCCCTGAAGAGCGCGCCCGTGATGGAGTGGAGCGCCCGTTTGGGCGCGAGCGCCGCGGGACTCGGCGCATTTCTCGCCTGCTTCCTCGCCTTGCGCAAATCCTCCCACACCAAACGGCGCAAGGTCTATGTGCCCACGCCGTTGGAACGCCTCCTCGGCTGGCTGGCCGTCTTTTGCATCCTGGAAGGCAGCCTGCGTTTTTTCATGACGGTCTATTGGGCCTGGGTTCATTACGAAAATGGACGCATGGGACCCGGATTCAACGTCCTTGAAATCATCTTCATCCTCTTTTTTCTCTACCGGCTCCACCGCCTCCACGTCACCATGCGCGTTCTGAATATCGGCCGGGACGACATTCACCGCGTCGTGCGCGATTTCTTCGTCAAGGCCGGCCTGAAACCCGAGTGGATCGAGAGACGCAACCGATACGTCACACCGCCGATCGACGTGCGCATCAACTTTTTCCAGCAAAAATATCACGCCTATCTCGCCTTCCGCAAAAGGGGCCGAGAGGGGCGCGACCTGGCGAAAGACCTGGCCCAATACATTCGCGCCCAGGTGGGCGGCATCCTGGCTCCAGTCCGCACCCGGGCCATCGCCCTATATTATCCCAGCGTCGCCTTCTGCTATTTCCTGCTTGCCGGCACCGCCTTCTACACGCTCTGGCAATTGGTCAAGGGAAATTAGGCCGTTTTCAATTTAGGCAGATGGATGCTTCGGCCAGACCGCCTTTCGTGACAATCTCAACGAGGTTGCCGCAGACGGCTGAAAGGAGTGTTAACACGCCTCTTGGTTGACTATTTTACCAGTCCTTCTAGGCTGACACCTTCATGTTCAAGCGCGCTTCGAGGAGTCCCGCTCTCGCCCTTACCGTCAGTATTGCCCTGCTCACCGGCTGTTCCGTCGGCCCCGGCTACGTCCAGCCCTCCGTTCCGCAAGCGGCGGCCTACAAGGAATCGGGGCCGTGGAAAAAAGCGCAGCCGCGCGACGATATTTCCAAGGGAGATTGGTACGTTATTTTTCACGACCCGAAGTTAAATGAGCTGGAGGCCCAGGCCCAGGCATCCAACCAGACCCTGCGTGTTGCGATGGCCAAGGTCAGCGAGGCGCGGGCCGTGGCGCGGCAGGCCGAGGCCAGTTTTTTCCCGACGCTCGATTTCACGGGCACCGGTTCGCGGCAGCGCACCTCGCCGAACAACGGCCAGATCGGGGCCCAGGCTCCCCGGGGGATGACTGCCCCGCACACCTTCAACTCCGCCACGGTCGTCCCGTTCGACTTGAGCTACGAGGTCGATATCTGGGGCAAGGTGCGCCGCGCGTTCGAGGCGTCGGGAGACCGGGCCCAGGCCAGCATGGCCGACTACGAAAACGTCCTGCTCACCCTGAAGGCCGATGTCGCCACCAATTATTTCGCGGTTCGAACGGCCGATGCGCAGATCGATGTGCAGCGGCGCACCATCAAGTCCTACGAGGAAAACCTGAAGCTCACCAACAGCCGCTTCCAGGGCGGCATCAGCACGCAACTGGATGTGGAGCAGGCCCGGGCGACCCTCGCGGCGGCACAGGCGCAACTGGCGACGCTCCAGCAAAATCGCGCGCAGTTGGAACATGCCGTGGCCGTTTTGCTCGGGCAGCCGCCGGAGACGTTTTCGCTCCGCTTTCACCCCCTCGCCGCCAGGCTCCCCGCCATCCCGGCCGGGCTGCCGTCGGATTTGCTTGAGCGCCGGCCTGACGTTGCCGCGGCGGAGCGCCGGGTCGGGGCCCAGAATGCTGAAATCGGCGTGGCCATCGCCGCCTACTTTCCCGTGGTCCACCTGACGGGCCAAACCGGTTTCGACAGCGGCGATCTGGGCCTGCTTTTCAATTGGGAAAGCCGCATCTGGTCGTACGGGCCCAACATCCAGTTCCCGATCTTCGAAGGCGGCCAAATCAGCGCCACTGTCAAACAGCAGCGCGCGGCCTATGAGGAAAACGTCGCCGATTATCGCCAGCAGGTTTTGGTCGCCTTCCAGGACGTGGAGGACAGCCTGAGCGCGTTGCGTTTTCTGGCCCGGCAATCGGAGGCGGAAAATCGCGCCTTCACCTCCTACAAGAAGGCCCTCGAACTCACCAACGCGCGCTACACCACCGGCTTGGTCTCCTATTTTGACGTGATCCAGGCGCAGGGTCTTGCGCTGGATGCCGAACAACTCACAGTGCAAATCGAGGGCAATCGGATCGGCGCCACAGTGCGCCTGATCAAGGCCCTGGGCGGCGGCTGGGCTGATTCGTCCATCACGAAACCGGAGCATGGCAATCATGTCGACGCTCCTTCGGCTGCTCCCACGGTCCTCGGTCCGGCGGGCGGATCACCTCTTCCGGCGGCCCATCCGTAACATTTGTTGGCAGCCGTTGACCTCATGGCCACTGTATGGAAGGACCGGGGATCGGAGATCGCGGGCAACCACCAAAACCGAAACAATCTCAGAAGGGCCACTGACCCGAAGGGAGTAATTTTTGCATGTTAGGCCTAAAGGTGTTTACACATCACCCCTTCGAGGGCACTTTTAACTAGCGGTGGGTCAACTCCTCAGCTTAATTGGTTTCCAAGCGTTATGAGTCGAGCAGGAAAATTCATTCCAGGAGGAGGTGGCGGAAAACCGGCCCGGACCGGCCCCATTCGCGCCCCCGAGCCGGGAGCGTCCCCTTCCGACCCGTCGGCCCCGGGAGCGGGAGCGGGAGCCAAAAAGCCTTTTGGCAAAGGAAGCCTGGTCAAACCCGTAACCAAGAGCCAGCGCCTTCCGATCGTGATCATGAGCGCGTTTGTGTGCTGCCTTTTGGTCTCGGTCGGCTGGTACAATTTGGCTTATGTCCCGGCGCTGCGTCAGATGGCCGATTTAAAGCAGCAACTCGCCGATGCGAATGCCGCGACTCAAAAAGCCAAGGACGATGCCGAAAAAGCCCATCAGGAGGAGCTCAAGAAGCTGGCCGCGGTGCGCGGCACGCTGAGCGTCGACAGCAATCCCACCGGCGCCACCGTCACCATTGGCGACTTTCGCAAGAAGACCCCTGCCAATTTTGCCGACATCGTTCCCGGAACTTTCTCCATTGTGATTCACGCGGATGGTTATGAAGATTACAAGCAGGAGGTGACTGTCTCCGCCGACAAGCCGACCGACCTGGGCACGATCCAACTGGTGCAAAAGACCGGCGATCTCTCCCTCACCAGCCCGCAAAGCGACGTGACTTACAAGCTCACCGGCCCCGGCGATTACAGCCACGAAGGGCAGTTGCCAGACAAGCTCGATAAACTGCCTATCGGCGATTATCTCATCACGGTTTCGCAACAGGACTGGAAGTTGCCGCCTCTGCCCATCACGATTCACGACCACGAGACCGCGCAGAAGGAAATCAAATTCCCTTATGGCAGCGTTTCCATCCTCAGCACGCCCCCGGGCGCCACCGTGCGCGAAGGCCGCGCCGTTCTCGGAAAGACGCCCCTTTCGCTCACCCAGTTGCGCCCCCGGAACCTCCACCTTTCCGTTGATCTGCCTCCCTACACCATTCAGCGCTTTGATCTCCCCGTTTCCGACTTCGGCAACGTGAGCAAACAAGTCACGCTGCAACAGGGCAAGGACTTCATCGCCGCCTGCGGGATGCCCATGGTCTGGGTGCCGGACGGCGGTTTTTGGGTTGGAAAATATCTGGTCCGGCAGAGCGATTTTGAAACCGTGGACGGAAAAGATCCGAGCACCTTCCGCCGCCCGAGCCGCCCCGTGGAAACGATTTCGTGGGATGGCGCCATGGCCTTTTGCGGCATGCTCAACGATTACGAGCGCAAGGCCGGCAAGCTGCCGCAGGGCTATCGCTATACGCTGCCTAAGGAGTCGCAGTGGTCGCTCCTTTCCGCCGACGCCGATATCAACCAGGCTGCGACGTCGCGCGCCACGCCCCTTGCCTCAACCCAGGACGCCGGCTATTCCGAGCCGAACAAGTACGGCATTTACGACAGCATCGGCAATGTGTGGGAGTGGTGCCTGGACGACTTTGACGACAAAGGCGACCACAGCCTGCGCGGCGGTTGCTGGCTCAGTTCCGCGGAACACTTTCCCAGCGCCGAAACGCGCAATGCCGGCGGCCCCAAATACGCGGACCAATTCACCGGATTTCGCGTCGTCCTCGTGCCGAATTGATTTGGGGTAGGGACGCGAATTCCTGCGCGATGGCGCAAAAGATACTCCGTGCCTCTGACTGGAAAAGGCCAGGGGGGGCCAATCCCTTCGCGTCCCCAAATAAATGGGACGGCAGGGACTGCCGTCCCTACCCCTTACGGATAAACGAATATCCCAAGCGCGATCAACACCGCCCCGAAAGCAACGCCCGGCCAGGATGACAACCGCAACCGCTCCGGCGTCTGGGTCATGTAGTTGATCACGTCGCGCCAGAGATGGGGACTGTAAATCAGCACCATCCCGCCGATCACCCAGTAATACGCCAGGATCGTCATGACATAACGCCAGGGAGTCGTCATCAGAAAGGCCGCATCGAGGACCACCGCCGCGGCCAGCAGCAACAGGCAGCCCAGGCCCCGCGCCGCGAGAAAGCCCGGCACAAAAATCACCACCAGCACGCCCGACACCGTCCACACCGCCATCAACTGGGTTCGCGCACTGGAAATCTCCCCCAGGTCCATCACCCCGGTAAGCGTGGTGAACCAGAGCGTGGCGGAGAGCATCAGCACCACGCCGAGAGGATAGTTGCGCGGCAGGGTCCGCATGAAGCGGCAGGACTGTTCGGGCGCCAGCGCCATCGGCAGATGCCCCAGCGAGATGAGCAGGCCGACGATGATCGTGACGATTTTGAGCGATACGAAATAGGTCATAAGCAAGCACCGGCGGGTCAGCCCCGCCGACGCGAAAGCCCATCACCATGCCCAAGTCGGCGGTGAATGTAAATACCGGTCGAAGGCGGATGGGCGGCGGCTATCATGCAGGCGGTTGCCACGCAGAAAACAGATTCGACGCGACGCCCGGCACCGTTCATACTTGCCGCTTTCCACCGCGAACTCATTTAAGAAAGAAAGCCCATCACCATGAAAGCAGTCACCTTTGGAGAAGTCATGTTGCGCCTGGCCACGCCCGGCTACCTCCGCCTGAACCAGACTTCCGTCCTGGAAATGACCTTTGGCGGAGGCGAAGCCAACGTCGCCGTCTCGCTGGCCCTGCTCGGCGAGGAAGCGGTCTTTGTCACGCGCCTGCCGAAGAACGACGTGGCGGAAGCCTGCATCCAGCGCCTGCGCGGCCTCGGCGTCGACACGCGCGCGATCGTGCGCGGCGGCGAGCGCGTCGGGATTTACTTCCTGGAAAGCGGCGCGTCCCAGCGCGCGTCCACGGTCACCTACGACCGCGCCCACAGCGCGATTTCCGAGATCGATCCCGCCGAGCTCGACTGGGAAACGATCCTCAAAGGCGCCGGCTGGTTCCACTTCACCGGGATCACTCCGGCGCTTTCGGACAAGGCGGCGCAGGCGTCGCTCGAAGGCGCGCGCGCGGCGAAGAAGCTCGGCCTGACCGTGAGCTGCGATTTGAATTTCCGCAAGAAACTCTGGTCGACCGAAAAGGCCGGGAAGGTCATGGGCGGCTTGATGGAGCACGTGGACATCTGCATCGCCAACGAGGAGGACGCGGAAAAAGTCTTCGGAATCAAGGCCGTTGGGACCGAAGTGAGCGAGGGCAAAATCGACCACGGCCGCTATGTGGAAGTCGCGGCCAAGCTCACGGAACGGTTCAAGTTCAAGGGCGTGGCGATCACGCTGCGCGAAAGCTTTTCCGCCTCGCGCAACGGCTGGTCGGCGCTCTACTACACGGGCGGCAAGGACCACTTCAGCCGACGCTACGACATCCAGATCGTGGATCGCGTGGGCGGCGGCGACTCGTTTGCCGCGGGGCTGATTTACGCGCTCGGCAAAAAGAAAGCGGCCCAGGACGCCATCGAATTCGCCGCGGCGGCGAGCTGCCTGAAGCATACCATCAGCGGCGACCTCAACCTCGTGCGGCTCTCCGAAGTCGAGTCGTTGCTGGCCGGCGACGGCTCGGGACGCGTGCAACGCTGAACCGATATTTAGCCGCAAAAGAACGCAGAGAACACAAAGATATTGAGAAGAAGGAACCAGATGTCTTCCATTCCCCCGTTGAGTTCTTTGTGTTCTTTCGCGGCTAAAAAATTATTATGACCAAAGACCAAATCATCGACGGACTACTCACGCCGGGCGTCGTCGCCATCATTCGCGCCGACAACTCGGAACAACTCATCCACGCCAGCCGCGCCCTGATCGACGGCGGCATCCCCGGCATCGAGATCACGATGACCACGCCCAACGCGCTGAAAGTCATCGCCGACGTGCGCCGCGCCTTTGGCGACAAGGTGCTCGCCGGCGTCGGCAGCATCCTCGACGCCAGGACCGCCGAGGCCGCCATCGAAGCGGGCGCGGAATACGTCATTACGCCGGTGCTCAAGCCGGACGTCATCGCTTTCTGCAACCGCATCGGCAAGCCGATCTTCTCCGGTTCCTATTCGCCGACCGAGGCGCAGACCGCCTACGAGCTGGGCGCGGACTTCATCAAGATATTTCCGGCGGACGGGCTTGGACCCAAGTACATCCAGGCCATTCGCGGGCCGCTCCCGCACCTCAAGATCGTCCCGACCGGCGGCGTCGACGTGCACACGGCGGGCGATTTCATCAAAGCTGGATGCGTCGCCGTCGCGGCTGGCGGCAGCCTGGTGAGCAAAGAGATCCTTAAAAATCAGGATTGGGCCAAACTGACGGATTTGGCCTCGCAATTCATCGCCGCTGTCGCCAAGGCGCGCGGGAAGTAGATCAGTTGTAGCGGCGGTCGGAGCCTGTCCTGAGCCTGCCGAAGGAACCGCCGACGCAATGAGAAAGCGCGTTGGGAAAACACGGCGGTCATAGACCGCCGCTACAGACTGCGGGCCATACATTACATAATTGTAATTGCCACGAACAGGCAACCGGAGTCTGTATAGGTATATGAAAACTATGCTATCAGTCCCACGCGTCGCTCTATTGGCCCTCGCGCTGGGAACCGCAAGCGCAACGGCGACCTTCGCCCAAACCACGAACACGGCTCCGACCTGCCCGGCCGGAGGGTGCCACCACCATGGTGATTCCGTCCTGACCCCGGACGAGAAAGCCCAGTTGAAAACGGCCCGCGAAAAGGCTTTCGCCGCCGATCCGAGCCTCCAAACGGAGCAGGAAAACCTGAAGACCCAATTCGAGGCCCTCAAGGGCGAGGGCAAAGGAGCCGCCACCAAAGATCAACGCAAGGCCCTGCACGAGCAAAGGGAGGCCTTTGCAACCAAATTGCACGCCGCCGAAGTGGCTGCCGATCCGGGCGTGGCCCCGATCATTGCCAAGCTGGAAGCCGCGCATAAAAATGGGCATCATCATTCCGAGGACGGTTCGTCGGCTCAATAACCCTTAACCTGGAGACATATACCGGGAGCATCGGCAACGGTGCTCCCGTTTTATTTTGTGCCTTTGGGTGGCCCGGGCTACTTGTTGCCCGGGTCGCCGCAGGCGACAGGAAGCGATTGTTCTCATCTCCTGCGGCTACCTATCATGAGAAGGACGCCAGGATTCGCTTCCTGCGCGCTACGCGCGAAGTAGTCCGGGCCACCCGCTCTTACGAGCGCGGCTACAGTTGTGGTTGCGCGGCCCGGAATCTCAGGCAAATTAAGCACATGAAACGATTTGAATACGACGTGGTTTACATGAAAACCGAACTCTCCGATGCCTCGAGCCAGGGATCCATAAGCCATCATGTCCGCAAGGTTCTCAACGCCATGGGCAAGGATGGCTGGGAATTGGTCTCGGTCGCGCAGGACCAGGAACAAATCCGGTTGTTCCTCAAGCGCGAATTGACCGCAACGGCGTAGCTCTGGTAGGGACGGCAGTCTCTGCCGTCCCATCTATTTTGGGACGCGAAGGGATTAGCCTCCCGGCCTTTTCCAGTCAGAGTCCCGGATTATCTTTTGCGCTATCGCGCAGGAATTCGCGTCCCTACCCCCATGGCTTCAGATTTTGATCACCATCACCACCACGCCCAGGACGATCAGCGCCGCACCGATCGCCTCCTGCGTTTTGAGGCGCTCGCCGAGAAAGACGACCGCCAGGATGATGGCGAGGGCCACGCTCAATTTATCGACCGGCGCGACCTTGTGGACATCGCCCAGTTTCAGCGCGCGGAAATAGCAGAGCCAGGAAAGGCCGGTCATCACCCCCGAAGCGGCGAGGAAAATCCACGCGCGGTGAGTCAGCGCCGACCAATCCGCTTTGTCGGTGGTGGCGAAGGCGAGCGCCCACGTGATGACGAGGATGACCGTGGTGCGGATCGCCGTGGCGAGGTTGGGATTCACGTCGGCCACGCCGACCTTGGCCAGGATCGCCGTCAGCGCGGCGAACAGCGCGGAGAGAAGCGCCCAGACGAACCAGTTGTTCATGGCGCGAGCTTACCCGCCCGGCCCCAAATCGCGAGAAGCTTTGTCTTTGGTGGGTGGCCCGGACAACTTGTTGTCCGGGTGCGCGAGCGCGGCATCGCGAGCGCACAGGAGGTTGCCATGGCATTTGCAAATCAACGGACGACCTCCTGTGGCCTTCGGCCACCCGGACAACAAGTTGTCCGGGCCACCCAGATGCGATAATACCAAATCGCGAGAGGGAATCGGATCACGTTTGGAGCTTGGAAGAGGTAATTGCGCTGTTAGATTAGTATCAATTGAGAAGCTACTCCGAAGCGTTCGCTCTGCTTAGTTGGCCGAGCGAAAGTTATACCAAAACCGTGGTTATCATGGGTTGTCTAGCAGCCGTTGCAATGTGCGTCGTTTTTCTAAAGGCCCCGCGATGGGGTAATATTGTTGCCTTTCCTTTGGTTGTAATTCTTTTTGTTATCTGGGTGCTGCTCAGAAATTGAAACTGTACCACGCCCAAACATTCTCCTTGCTACTTGACGCTTAGCGGGTAGTATGACGGCGGTTTAGTGAGCACAAGCTCATCGGTTTTTATCGGCCACGCGGCCAAAATCGCCCCCTAGTTGTCTTTCGATGAGAGATCGTTCAGGGCCATAACACCTCATCGACAAAATTGAATTGCGGCCCGGCGCAGGCGAATGCCTTCGTTATCGCCCCAATTTTTAGACAGCTCAGCTATGCATCATAATCACAGTACAGTTACACCCAGCCCCGTTTCGACGATTCCGCCGACGGTGCCCTCCACTATTAAATTCGCCGATCTTTCCCTTGCGGAACCGCTCCTGCGCGCCCTCAACGAAAAGAATTATACCGAGCCTTCGCCCATCCAGGCCAAGGCCATTCCGTTCCTTTTGCAGGGACGCGACCTGCTCGGCATCGCGCAGACCGGCACCGGCAAGACCGCCGCGTTCGCGCTGCCCATCCTGCAACGGCTCGCGGCGCATCCCGCGCCGGCCACGCCCAAGCGCCCGCGCGCGCTGATCCTCGCCCCGACCCGCGAACTCGCCGCGCAAATCGCGCAGAGCTTCGGCGCGTACGGCAAGTTCCTCAAGCTCACGCACGCCGCGGTCTTCGGCGGCGTCAGCCTCTCGCCGCAGATTCGCGCGCTCCAGCGCGGCGTCGATATTCTCATCGCCACGCCGGGCCGGTTGCAGGACCTCGAACGCTCGAAGCACGTGGTCCTCGACAAGGTCGAAATCTTCGTCCTCGACGAAGCCGACCGGATGCTCGATCTCGGCTTTGTGCACGAGATCAAGCGCATCATCACCAAGCTGCCGCCGAAGCGCCAATCGCTCCTCTTCTCGGCCACCATGCCACGCGCGATTGAGGACCTCGCCGCGTCGATCGTCCACAATCCGGCCCGCATCGAAGTCACGCCCGACGCCCCGACCGCGCACCGGATCGAGCAGCACGTCTGCTACGTGAACCGCCACGACAAGGCGAAGCTGCTGGTCCATTTCATCGGCAAACATCCGAAGGGGCTGGTCCTGGTCTTCGTCCGCATGAAGCACATGGCCAACAAGCTCGTCGACCAGCTCGCCAAGGACGGCGTCAGGGCCGAAGCCATTCACGGCAACAAGTCGCAGCCCGCCCGCCAGCGCGCGCTGGAGAATTTCCGCGCGGGCCATAGCTGCGTTCTCGTCGCGACCGACATCGCGGCGCGCGGCATCGACGTGAAGGGCATCGCGCTCGTCGTGAACTTCGATCTGCCCGAGGAACCCGAGTCCTACGTGCACCGCATCGGCCGCACGGCGCGCGCGGGCCTTGACGGCATCGCGGTCGCGTTCTGCGACAGCTCGGAGCGCAATCTGCTTCGCAATATCGAACGGCTCATCCGCCGCCCCATTCCGGTGCTCAAGGGCCATCCTTTGGAAGCCTCGGCGCAAGGTCCGCGCGAGCCCGCCGCGTATGCTGGTTCCGGGATTGACCGTCCGCATCGCCCCGCGCCGCGTCATGGCGGGTTCCGCTCCAACTCGTCATCGTCGAATAATAATCGCACGGCCCCCCGCACCGGCGGCGTCGGCTTTACCCGCGCAGGGTTCGCGCGTTCCGGCGGTTCGCGGTATTAGGAATATTTGGAGGGACGCCGACAGGCGAGCCTGCCCGGTCGTCGGCGGACGCGCAGGAGCGCGTCCCTCCAGTTTTTAACGTAAAAATAGTCAAAACCCATGAATAGCCAAAAAAATGGCTTTCTTCATGCTGGAAGGTTGATACCTCTATTCTGATGCAAATCACCGAACGAACAGAGGAGAACATACCCATCGTCTCGATTACCGGCGATATCGACCTGGAAACCTCGCCCAAATTGCGGGAGTTCCTCAAGCCCAAGTCGTCCCAAAAAACGCCATTGCTGCTGCTCGACTTCGGCGGAGTGAATTACATCGATTCCTCCGGTCTGGCCACGTTGATCGAATATTTTCAGGCCGTGCAAAGCTTCAAAGGCAGGCTGGCCTTGGCCTCGCTTAGCCCCCGCGTGAAGAATGTGTTTGAAATCGTGCGGCTGGAACAAATCTTTTCCCTCCATCCCGACGTTCCCTCCGCGCTGGCCGCGCTCAAATCTTAGCGGCGGAAGGAGAGGGGCACGATCATGCTGCTCGCGTACGCACAATTATCGCTGAGGGCCTTCGCCGCCATTTTCGCGCCTCTTTTCGGCCGGCGGGGCTGGCGTCTTTCCGCCCTGACCAACCAGATGGTCAACATCGGGGTGGCCTCGCTGCCGACCGTCGCGCTGGCGAATTTTCTTCTCGGCATCGTGCTGGCCATCCAGGGCGCGGGCCAATTCCAGAAACTGGGCGCGACCGACCTGGTGGCCAACCTCGTCGCCTTTTCCATCCTGCGGGA
The DNA here is from genome assembly GCA_963702985.1 of uncultured Verrucomicrobiae bacterium. Lineage (GTDB taxonomy): Bacteria > Verrucomicrobiota > Verrucomicrobiia > Methylacidiphilales > UBA1321 > JABDGH01. The sequence goes on along the minus strand of OY969777.1, from coordinate 531,565 downwards.
GATCGGGCCGCTGATAACGGCGGTCATTGTCATCGGCCGTTCCGGCTCGGCCATCACCGCCGAGCTGGGCACGATGAAAGTCGCGGAGGAAATCGAGGCGCTCAACGTCATGGGCATCGACCCGGTGAAGTATCTCGTCGTGCCCCGGCTGCTGGCGATGATCCTGATGATGCCCGTCCTCACCGTGCTGGGCGAAGGGGTGGGCCTGTTCGCCGGCTGGCTCATCAGCGTGACGAGCCTCCATCTCGACCCTGTTTTTTACGTCGCCAACTCCATCGACGCCGTCGAGCAAAAGGACCTTTTCACCGGGCTGCTCAAGGCGCTGATTTTCGGCGCCGTGGTGGGGACGGTCGGCTGCTTTTACGGCATGGGGGTGGAAGGCGGCGCCGAGGGCGTCGGCAAGGCGACGACCAAATCGGTGGTGACTTCCCTCACTTCCATGCTTGCCGCGGACGCGATTCTCACGGCATTAATTTACTTTACATGAGCGAGACGAAACCCAAATCGCCCTACGCCCTCGAAGTCCGCGGCTTGAGCCGCAGCTTCGGCTCGCGCAAGATTTTATCGGACGTGAGCTTCCAGCTCAAGCATGGCGAAATCCTCATCATCATGGGCGGCAGCGGCTGCGGCAAGAGCACGCTCCTGCGGCATATCATCGGCTCGCTCAAACCGGATGCGGGCGAGATTTACATCCACGGCACGGAAATCACCAAATTGAACGACGAGGAAATGTCCAAGGTCCGCAAACGCTTCGGGATGCTCTTCCAGACCGGGGCGCTTTTCAATTCCCTTACCGTGGGCGAAAACGTGGCCCTGCCGATCCTCGAATCGAGCGATGTCGCGCCGCACATCGCGGACCTCGTGGTCAAACTGAAACTCGAACTGGTCGGCCTCACCGGATTCGAGAATTTGAAGCCCGCCCAGATTTCCGGCGGCATGAAGAAGCGGGTCGGCATGGCCCGCGCGCTGGCCCTCGACCCCGACCTCCTCTTTTGCGACGAGCCGACCGCCGGCCTCGACCCGGTCATGACCGCCGTGATCGACACCCTCACCGTCGACCTGACCAAGAAGCTCGGCCTCTCCGCGGTGGTGGTGACGCATGACATGACCAGCGCCTTCCGCATCGCCACCCAGATGATCTTCCTCTTCGACGGGAAGATCATCGCCTCCGGCACGCCGGAGGAGATCAAGAACAATCCCGACCCGATTCTCCAGCAGTTCATCAACGGGTACGCGGACGGCCCCATCCCGTTCAAACTCTCCAAAGACGATTATTTCAAACGCCTGATGGAGCCTTAAATCAAGAGACCAAGAGAAAGAACACGCCATGCAAGAAAATCGAATCAACGCCACCATCGCCATCACCGCCCTGATCGCCGCGGTGCTCATGGCGGCCGCGCTCAGCTTTGCCATCGGCAAATGGTCGTGGGGCCAGACCGGCTGCCAGCTCATCATCAAATTTCCCAACGCCACCGGGATCAACGCCAACAGCGAGGTGAAGTACGCCGGGGCACACGCCGGACGCGTCCGGGAGGTCCGGCTGATCCCGCGCGCGGACCAGACCCAGGACCCCGCGACCAAGCTGTTCAACTGCGTGGAAGTCGTGGTGGAAGTCGACAAACAGATCGTGATCGGCGAGGACGCCGCCGCGACCATCAAGCAGGACGGCTTCGGCATCTCGGCCAAGTATGTCCTGCTCACCCCGGGCCCGAATCACGACAGCAAGGCGCTGATGGACGGATCGGTCTTGCAGGGATCGATGCCGTTCGACCTGTCCGACTTGATTCAACCGGCCGGTGATGCGCTGGAACAGGCCAAGGCGCTGGTGACCAAATTGGAGCCGGTGATGGACCGGGTCGACGGGATCACCCAAAAGCTCGACAGAACTCTGCCGCCTCTGATGGATCATGCCGACAAGTTCCTGCAGGACGGCGACAGCGTCATTGCGAATTTCAATACCCCGGAAAGCCGCAAACGGCTCAACGAGATGCTCGACAGCCTTCGCGTCTCCACGGAAAACCTGAAAGTCGTGAGCACCAATGCCAAGGCCCTCACGGCGACGCTGGCGGAGAAACCCTGGCGCGTTTTCTGGGGCGGCTCGACGGTCAAGCCGCCCCCGGAAGACGAAGTCCTGAAATCCAACCGGGTGATCCGTCTCAAGCCGGAAGTGGACGTCAATTCCCCCGAGTCCACCACGCCCAAGCCGGCCTCCCCGTCGGCCAGGAGCCATTAGGTAGGGACGGCAGTCTCTGCCGTCCCATTTATTGTGGGACGCGAATGGGCTCGCGTCCCTATCTCTGGGCTTCTCAATTCGTCGGGCTGAATTCGCGCAGGCGACCGGTCAGGGCAAGCTTGACCCATTGCCAGCGCTTGTTGATCGTCCAGCGAGGTTGAAAGAGAAGGCTGAAACCGGCCAGGTCCTGGTCCTGCGCCGCCTGGGTGACCCGCGCGAAAGCCCCGTTGCACTCCCGGGCAAGCCGCCCCTCCGTCTGTTCGATCGCCGGGAAAGGCTCGCCGATTTCAATCAGCGCGTTGGGGCGATCTTCCCGGAAAAAATCGTACCGCATGGCCACCGGCACCAGGAGCGCGTGGGGCGCGCTTTGGGCCAAATAGCCAATCCCCGGTTTGATTTCGACCGGTTCGTTTTGTCGGCTAATCCGGCCCTGGGGAAAGATCCAGATGGCCGTCTCTTTCCTTTGCAGGAGGCGCTGGGCGTAGCGGAGCGACGCCGCTGATCGCAACGGGCTGCTGAGGTCGACCGAAAACGCGCCGAGCCAGGTGAAGAAGCGGTAATGCTTGAGCTGCTTTTCCTCCATCATGCAGTAGACGGCCTTGTGCGGCATCTGCCGGGTCAGCAGGTAGATGATCAGCCCGTCCCACCAATTCGTGTGGTTGCAAAACAGGATCACCGGACGGTCCGCCGGCAGGCTGCGCAGACGCTCCAGGCCGCGCCCCGCGATGGTGTGAAAAGCGCGGCGGGCCAGCCGTCGAAAGTAGAGGAATAGCAGCGAATCGAGGATGTCGTTTTTATTGGCCGCGATCACATACTCAACTTAGCCAGAACACGGCGGGGTGTCTTCAAATTTGCTAATCGTAAAATAGGTCCTAAAATGGATTCCTCATGGCCGCATCTCATAAAGTCAAACTCGGGCTTCTCCAAACCTGGGCCGATGCCGATCCGGTTTCCAACCTGAAGCGGACCCTTCAGCTCGCCCATGCCGCGGCGGACCAGGGCGCGCGGATTATCTCCACGCAAGAGCTGTTTCGCTCGCACTATTTTTGCCAGAGCGAGGACCACGCGAATTTCGCCCTCGCTGAGGAAATCCCGGACGGGCCGAGCACGCGGGCTTTTTGCGAACTGGCCAAGGCGCGCGGCGTGGTGATCGTGGCTTCGCTCTTCGAAAAGCGGACGGCGGGCATGTACCACAACACCGCGGCGATCATCGACGCCGACGGCGCCTATCTCGGCAAGTACCGCAAGATGCACATTCCCGACGATCCGCTTTTTCACGAGAAGTTTTATTTCACGCCGGGCGACCTCGGTTTTCGCGCCTGGGACACGCGCTTTGGGCGCATCGGCGTGCTCATCTGCTGGGACCAATGGTTCCCCGAGGCCGCGCGGCTAACCTCGATGCACGGCGCGCAGATTCTCTTCTACCCGACCGCCATCGGCTGGCATCCGAGCGAACGCGAAAAGTATGGCGAGGCGCATCATTCCTCGTGGGAAACGATCCAGCGCGCGCACGCCGTGGCCAACGGCTGCTACGTGGCCGTGACCAACCGGGTGGGCCTCGAACGCCCGATCGGCGGCGACGGGATCAAGTTCTGGGGCCAGAGTTTCATCGCCAACACGTCCGGGCAGATCATCGCCAAGGCGGGCATCGAGGAAGAACAAATCCTCGTGCATGAAATCGATCTCGGCGCGGTCGAGGTCACGCGCACACACTGGCCCTTTCTGCGCGACCGCCGCATCGACGCCTACGGCGATTTGACGAAGCGGCTGGTGGATTGAGGGCGATATGTCATGAGCGCCGCTTCCGAAGACACAACCGCCAAGCCCCGGGCGCTCGGTTTCCGGATGCCGGCGGAATGGGCGCGCCACGATGCGACCTGGCTCACCTGGCCGCGCCCCGAGGGCATCAGCTTTCCCGATGCGTTTGACACCATCCCCGCGACCTGGGCGAACCTGGCCAAGTTGCTGGCCGAGGGCGAGCAGGTCCACATCAACGTCTTCTCGCCCGAACACGAGACCGGCATCCGCGCCGCGCTGAAGAAGGCGGATGCGCCCGTGGACACGCGCATCCATCTCCATCCTTTTCCCGCGTACGAACCCTGGTGCCGCGATCACGGCCCGATCTTCGTCCGCAACGAGCGCGAGATGGCGGTTGTCGATTGGCGCTACAACGCATGGGGCGGCAAATATCCGCCGTGCGATCTCGACGACGACGTGCCGCAGCCACGTGGCGAAGCTGCTCGGCCTGCGCCTCTTTTCGCCGTCGATGATTCTCGAAGGCGGTTCCATCGAGGTGAACGGCGAAGGGACGCTCCTGACGACCGAGGCGTGCCTGCTCAACAAAAATCGCAATCCGAACCTGACCCAAAAGGAAATCGAGGCCTTCCTGCGCGATTACCTCGGCGTGGAGCAAATTCTCTGGCTGGGCGAGGGCATCGTGGGCGACGACACCGACGGCCATATCGACGACCTGACCCGTTTCGTCGACGCGAACACGCTGGTGACCATTGTCGAGGAAGACCCCGCCGACGAAAATTACGCCCTGCTGCGCGAGAACAGCCGGCGGCTCGCCGCCATGCGCGATCCCCACGGCAAGCCGTGGCGCATCGTCGATCTCCCCACGCCGGGCCGCATCGAGAAGGAGGGCCAGCGCCTGCCCGCCAGCTACGCGAATTTCTACATCGCGAACGAGGTCGTCGTGATGCCCGGCTTCGGTCACCCGAACGACGCCAAGGCGCGCGATATTTTGCAGCGGCTTTTCCCCACGCGCCGCGTCGTGCTCTGGCCGGCGCTCGACTTGATCTGGGGCCTCGGCGCGTTCCACTGCATCACGCAGCAGCAGCCGGGGCTGAGCTAAGAACTTAGAACGCAGAACTCAGAGCGGTTTTAGTTCTACGTTCCACGCTCTTCGCTCTAAGTTCTTTCCCATGCGCTGGCTTCTCGCTTCCTGGGGCTCTCACGGCGACCTGCATCCGTTTCTCGCGCTGGGACGCGGCTTGATGGCGCGCCGGCATGAAGTGACTCTCGTCGGGCATCCCGACTGGGGCGCGGAAACCGAAGCGGCGGGGTTGCGTTTTGTCTCGACGGACGAGCCGTCGCGCGAGGATTTCATCCGCCATCATCCCGAGGTGCTGTCGATGAAATGGGGCGGCCTCGTTTCTCTGCACACGCTGGTGAACCGTGCCATCGCGCCCGGCTTCGATCACACCATGGCGGCGCTGCTGGCGGAGGCTCCCGTGCACGACGTAATCGTCGCGCATCACTTCACTTTCCCCGCGCCGGTCGTGGCGGAATTGACCGGGCTTCCCTGGGCGACGGTGAGTCTCGCCCCCGGCGTCGTGCCCTCCGCACACTCCTTGCCGGCTGCCAGCTTTGGCCGCGCCGGGCGCGGATTTTTCGCTCGCAACTGGAACCGGTTCATCTGGTCGGCTGGAAAGATGATCACGAGAGGAATGGTTGATCCGGTGGTGAACCGGCTGCGCTCGAAGCACGGTCTGCGACCGGTTCGCGACGCGATTTTCGAAGCCCACTCGCCCGTCCTGAATCTCCAGCTTTACAGCGGCCACTTCGCGCCACGTCCGCCCGATTGGAGCGCGGAAAAACGGGTCGCGGGATTTTGTTTCTACGATCCGCCGGGCGCGGTGCCGGCTCCAGAAATCGAAGAGTTCCTCGATTGCGGAGAACCGCCCGTTCTCTTCACGCTCGGCTCGACGGCGGTGCAAAATCCGGGAGCCTTTTACCAAAGCGCCGTCGAGGCTCTGGAGGTCCTCGGGCTACGCGGCATCCTGCTCATTGGCCTGGAAAAAAATCGGCCCGCCCGCCTGCCCGGCACGATCCTGGCCCTGCCCTATGCCCCCTATGGCCTGCTCATGCCCCGCGTGCGTGCGGTCGCGCATCAGTGCGGCATTGGGACGCTTTCGCACACCCTGCGCGCGGGCGTGCCGTCGGTGGCGTGTCCCTTCGCCTTCGATCAGCCGAACAACGCGCGCCGTCTCGAAGCGCTCGGCGTGGCCGAGGTTGTGCTGCCGCGCCAGCATGACGCGCGGCATATCGGCCGGGCGTTGGAGCGGTTGCTTGCGGGCGATGCCCCGACCCGCGCGCAACGCCTGGGCGAATTGATCCGCGCCGAGGATGGCGTGGCGCGGGCGTGCGCTATTTTGGAAAAAGTTTTCTCCAATCGCGGTTGAGAGATTGTTATAAATTCAATTCTGTAGTTAAATAACGACATGCTCGACTGGAACCAATGCGCCGAGGTTGAACGTCACCCGGACGTGATGAGCGGAGTTTGGGTTTTCAAAGGGACCCGCATTCCCGTGAAAGCATTGTTTGAAAATCTTGAGGACGGCGCCCGCGTGGACGATTTCATCGAATGGTTCCCAGGAGTAACCCGCCGCCAGGTTGAAGCAGTGCTTGAACTGACCGAAAAAAGCCTGGCGGCAGCATGAGGGTTTTGTTTGACCAGGGCAGGCCGGCTCCGTTGCGTTTGTTTTTGAAAGGTCACGAAGTCGCCACCGCGCATGAACTCGACTGGTCCAGCTTGAAAAATGGTGAACTGCTTTCCGCTGCCGAGGCAAGCTTCGATGTGCTAATCACAACGGATCAAAATCTGCGGTATCAACAAAATCTTTTAGAGCGCAGTCTTGCGATCCTCGTGCTCCCGACTACCAGTTGGCCGAAGCTTCAAGGCATGACTGAGATAATCTTGTCAGAACTTAATATGACTCAACCCGGCGAATACCGGGAACTCTCGATTGGGTTCGGACGGTAAGCGGACAATCACTTCCCCCTTTTCTTAAGGGCGGGTTTCCCGTTTACTCGCGGCAGATGAAATGGCGCATCGTCCTGACGGTCCTCTTCGTGCTCACAATGTTCGCGGGCTTCGCCTACCTTTACGTGAATAAATTTGTTCGCGAGCATCAGCACGCGGTCATTCTCTTTGTCGTCAACGGCCTCGACTTGAACACGCTCAACATGGCGCGGCATCAATTGGGGCGCTCACCCTTGCGCAGCAACCCCGATGACCCGGCCATCAACGACGCGAGGCGCCGGGCGGCTTACCGGAGCGAGATGCTCAATCTTGATTCCTTTTGGAATATCGCGCTCCTGAGCCTCCAGGAACCGGGCCAGCCGGTGCCCGACGAAGGCGCGGACGCCACGGCGCTCGCCTGCGGCCAGCGAGTCGAGAACGGTTTCGTCGCCCTTAATAGCAGCAACGAGGCGCTCCGGTCGCTCATTTACGCGGCGGAGCAGGCGCAACGCGCCACGGGTCTCGTGACCACCAGCTCTCTCGTCCAGCCGACTCCCGTCGCTTTCTATTCGACGATCAACGGAACGCCGGAACCGTACCGCAATGCCAACGACCTGCTTTATTCCAAAATCGACATCGTCCTGGGCGGCGGCGGGCAATATTTCACTCCGGCGACGGCGACCAATGAATGGGGGCGACGCGACGGCCACAACCTTCTCGACGAGGCGAAGAGCGCCGGTTATCAGATTCTCCGCACGCGCGACGAGCTTAACAACGTCTCGACCTGGCCTACCTTGCGCACGCGCAAACTTTTTGGACTTTTTGCTCCAGACCAGTTTTATTTTTCCTCCCTGCAATCGGAGATCGGGCGACAACCCTCGCTGGCCGAGATGACCCGCGTGGCCATTTCCAACCTCAATCACAGCGGCACCGGCTATTTCCTCGTCGTGGAGCACGACCTCGTGGCGCGGGCCGCGGAGCGGAATTTCGGCAGGCTGGCGGTGAACGAGACGGCCGAGGCGGACGAGGCGATTGAATCGGCCGTGGAATATGCCGGCCCGGACGCCCTCGTCATGGTAACCAATAACTACAGCATGGGCGCGGTCGGCCCCCTGCCTCCGCCCTCGGCCGGCGATTTGACGGCGCCGCCACCCACGGTTGACGCCGACGGCAACGCCGTGAAACCCCCGGCCATTCCGATGGCCCCGCCTCCCCAGCCCGCCTGGCTGACCGGACCGGGAGGCCCCACCGTCGCGCTTTCGCAGGCGGCCTGGGTTCGCCAGCGCGTCGAGAGCGGCTGGTTCAGCACGAAGGCGCCCGGCCTTCTTCAGCCCGATCCGGCCCTTCGGTTTCAAACCCAGGCGCGACCGATCGCCGAACCGGCATGGCTGGCTTCGCGCGGAGAGGGGTCGGCCCAGTTGCGTGGTTTTCTCAACAACACCGACGTCCTCGATATCGTGACCGAAAATTTCTAAGGCACGCCTACCATGACGCTGACGGAAATACGCGCCGCGCTCGATTCGCGGGGTTTGCGCCCGCTCAAGCAGCTCGGCCAGAATTTTCTTCACGACCAGAATCTGGCGAAGTGGCTGGCGGATCATGCGGTCGCGGGACTGAGGGCCGGCGAGACGGTGATCGAGATCGGGCCCGGCCTTGGCGCGCTGACTTCGGTTCTGCTCGAGAAAAATCTCCATCTCATCGCGCTGGAAAAGGACCGCGGCTTGTGCGTTTTTCTGCGGGACCACTTCGCTCGGCAGATCACGCGGGGAACCCTCGATTTGCGTGAGGGAGACGCGCTGGAGATGCTGCCCCGGCTCGGGGTGACGCCCGCCGTGATCTGCGGCAATCTGCCCTACTACATTTCGACGCCGCTGCTGATGGAGTGCCTGCGGCTTCCGGGCGATCCGGCGCGGCTTTTCTTCCTCGTCCAGAAGGAGGTCGGGCAGCGCCTGGCCGGCCTGCCGGGGAACAAGACCTACGGCGCGCTCTCGGTCTTGGTGCAAGCGGGCTACGACACCGCTCTGGTACGCACGCTGCCCGGCTCGGTCTTTTATCCGCCGCCCGAGGTCGAGTCGGTCGCGGTGCGACTCACGCCGCGCGCGGAGCCGCTGGTTGTTCCGGCCGACCGCGAGCGCTTCGCCGTCGTCGTCCAGCGCGGGTTTTCCCAGCGGCGCAAAAAGCTTTCCAATCTCCTGCCGACGGACGACGGGCGCCGCGCGGAGCAGCTCAGCCCCGCCGAGTGGGTGGAGTTGTGGCGGCAGGTTGAGGGTAGGGACGCGAGATCCCGCGGAGGACAGTAACTTCGCGTCCGACAAATTTGGAATGGGACGGCAAGGGACTCCCGTCCCTACCCGGATTGCTATTTGGGTTTTCCTTTGCCGGCCTTGGCGATGTCGCCCATCGGACCCTGGAGCAAGGGCGCGAAACGCTGCTTGTCGATGGCCTTCATGTAGGCTTCCTCCGGTGTGATGATGCCCTGTTGGAGCAGCGAGTTGATGGCGTCGTCCATGAACTGCATCCCTTCGGCCTTGCCGCTGATGAGCACGTCGGTGAGCTTCTCGACCGCGCCCTCGCGAATGATGGAGGAGACCGCATTGTTGGCGATGAGGATTTCGTTCACGGCCACGCGACCGCCGCCGACCTTCTTCATCAAAAGCTGCGCCACGATCCCGCGCAGCGAGGCGGAGAGCATGGTGCGCACCTGGGGCTGCTGGCTGCTCGGGAAAACGTCGATCATGCGGTCGACCGTCTTGCGCGCGTTGTTGGTGTGAAGGGTGCCGAAGACGAGCACGCCTGTTTCCGCCGCAGTCAGGGCCAGGGCGATGGTTTCCAGATCGCGCATTTCTCCGACGAGCACCACGTCGGCATCCTCGCGCATCGCGTTGCGCAGGCCGTCGGCGAAGCTCAGCGTGTCTTCGCCCACCTCGCGCTGCGTGATGATGCTCAGCTTGTTTGGATGCACGAATTCGATCGGCTCCTCGATGGTGATGATGTGGCGCGCATAGCTGCTGTTGATGTAATCGATGAGTGCGGCCAGGGTGGTCGATTTGCCCGAGCCGGTTGGGCCGGTGACCAAAACGAGGCCTCCCTTGATATTGGCAAAGCGCTTGATGACTTGGGGCACTTTCAGTTGTTCGAGTGTGGCGATCTTGTTCGGAATGAGACGAAAAATACCGCCGTAACCGTGCAATTGTTTGTGGAGATTGCACCGGAAACGGGCGTCCCCGCTGAGTTCATAAGCGCAATCAACGTCGCCGGTTTTGACGAATTTTTCCCAGCGCTTCGGCCCGACCACTTCGCTCAGCATCTGCTCCATTTCCGCATGGGTCAGCACGTGATCGCGGATTTTTTGAATGTCGCCATGCAGGCGCATTTTGGGCGGCTGCCCCTCCTGCAGATGAAGGTCGGAAGCTTTGGTTTCGACGATGACATCGAAATACTCATCGATCATGATGCGCTTGTGGGCTTCCTCGGACATGGCGTCATCCTAAACGCTCTTGCGGGCGATGCCGATGATTTTTTGTGGGTGCGTATTTGTCTTCATCGTTTGCGCGGACCAGGTTTTTCGATTAGCATCCGCCCCATGGCCCCGATGCGCATCCCGGATCACGACGCATGAACGCGCCCGCCGCCCAGCTTCGCGCCGAGTTGCAGCGCGCGCCCTCGTTGTTCGAGGATTTCCTGGCCCGTTTCTTCCAGGAAAATGCCGAGCGTTACGCCTACGGGGAATTGTTCGAGCCGCTCTACCTCGACATCGCGGAATTCGTGTCGCGCCGGGGCAAACGCATCCGCCCCCTGTTGCTGCTCGGTTCCTACCGCATCTTTGGCGGAGACCGGCCCATCGAGGACAACTCGCTTCTGCGCGCCGCGTTGTCCCTGGAACTGCTCCACTCCTTCATCCTGATCCACGACGATGTCATCGACCAATCCGAGCGCCGCCGGCGCCTGCCGACTTTCCACAAGCTCGTCGAGGAACGCCTGGGCAGGAGCGACGGCGCGGCCCGCGTGGGCGGCAACGTGGCCGTGGTGGTGGGCGACATTCTCTTCGCCATGGCGGTCGATACGCTCCGCTCGACCGACTTCGCCCCCGCCTTGCGCGACGCCGCGCTTTCCCATTTCCTCCGCTATATTTCGGACACGGGGGCGGGCGAGATTTACGATATTCTCCTCGGACCGCGCGATATCGCCCGCGTGGGGGAAGCGGACATCTCCCGGATGTACACACTCAAAACCACCCGCTACACCTTCGAGGCGCCGCTGGTCCTCGGAGCCCTGCTGGCGGGGGTCGATGACGATCATCTGCGCGAACTCGTCGAGTTGATTGAACCGGTGGGGCTCGCTTTTCAAATCCAGAACGACCTGATCGAGTATCACCAATTCAAGGGCGTGGACCGGTTGCGCCAGACCGACATCCTCGAGGGCAAAAAGACGCTCCTGCTCCGCGCGGCGTACGATCACCTCGTCGATGTGGACCGCAGTTTTCTCCAGCTTTGCCTGAGCACCCGCACCTCGAATGACGCCTCGGTCAGCAAGATCGAGCAGCTCATCGACAAGTCGGGCGCGGTTGGTCTTCTGACCCGGAAGATGGAATCCCTCTTCCAACAGGCCGCGTCCGCGCTGGAAAACTCATCCTTCACCCAGGCGCAGCGCGAGGGCCTGCGGGAGGCGTTCTCTCTGGTGCGGCAACAGACCCAGCATACCGGGATGCAGTAAGACCAATTCCATTGTGATACCAATCTTGGTTCCCGCCATGACGAACAAAAACGCAACCGAGCTCCTCAATTTTCTTCGCGGTGTTTCAAGCAAGATAGTTTCAAACAGTCGCGGGCTTCGGCAAAGGCGATTTTTGGGTGGACTCGCGCGAACTATTTCACGCCGGCGGCAGGGTCCAAAATAATCAATTGTGGAAAGAGCTTTTGATAAAAGACGGAATCGCGGGAAATCAGGCGAGAAGCTTGAAGCTGGGCATGGGCGCCAATGAGAAAATCGGGGAGGATGCGAGTCCGGTTGCCGCCCTGCTTGCGGTATTGACGCCAGGTCCGACTGGCCAAAAAGCAGGCTTGGCCGCTGAGATTGACCACTTCAATTTCGTTGTCCTTGAGGAAGAAATCACAGTCAATTTTGTTTGAAAAGTGACCGCAGAGTTCGGCGTACACGAGTTCGCAGATCACGAGAGAACCGGCGCGTGCGCCTGACTCAATGACCCCGATGGCCGCGTCAACGAAGTGTTCATTGGGTAACAGGACATCCAGAAGAACATTGGTGTCGAGGGCGGTAATCATCGTCCTCTGACATCCTTGATGTATTCATCGACAGTGCGATAGCCGAGCTTTTCGAGAGACCCTTTGCATTTGCCTTTCCAGCGCCGGAGATTGAGAGGTTTCCCGACTTTTTTCAGAACCAGCATATCGGATTGAACCGCAAATTCGATCTCAGTCGCGGGACTCAGGCCGAAGTGCTCGCGCAATTGTTTGGGAATGGTTACTTGGCCGCGTTCGCCTATTTTCATACCTTTAAGTATGAATCATTATTCCTATTTTGCAAGCATGTGCTCTAAGCGACGAGGCTAAGCCGCCAATTCCGCCAGCGCATCCTTCACGTTGCGCATGAGCGGCGCGATGGTCATGTCCGTAAAATCGAAGGCGAGGCCGCTGGCCTGGAAAAGTTCGGGCAGCGGACGCGAGCCGCCGAGGCTGAGGCCCGCCAGGTAATGATCGAGCGCGGCGGGAAGATCGCGCCGCGAAGCCTGCCATAGTTGCAGCGCGCCCAGTTGCGCGATGCCGTATTCGACGTAGTAGAACGGGATCTCGAAGATGTGAAGCTGCCGGTGCCAGACGTGCGCGCGGGCCTTCTCGAATCCGCTCCAATCCTCGGCGCCGCCGAAGCGGTCCATGAGCGAGAGCCAAAACGCGGCGCGCTCGTCGCGGGTGTGGCCGGGGTGGGTGTAGACCCAGTGCTGGAACGCGTCGACCGTGGCCATCCACGGGAAAAATTTGATGATGCCTTCGAGGTGATCGCGCCGGGCCCGCTTCGCATCCGGGTCGGAATAGAACGCGCTCAGGTGGGGCGCGGCCAGCAGTTCCATGCCCATCGAGGCGACTTCGCAAAATTCGATCGGCGCGCCGCGGTAGGCGTGCAGCGGCAATTCGCGCGCGGCCAGGGCATGAAAGGCGTGGCCGGCTTCGTGCAGCATGGTTTCGACATCGCGATGGACGCCGACCGCGTTCATGAAGATGAACGGCACGCGCGCTTCGGAAAGCGTGCTCTGGTATCCGCCGGGCGCCTTGCCCTTGCGGTTGTCGAGATCGACGAGTTCCTGCTTGCGCAGGACGTTGTAATAATCGCCGAGACGCGGATCGAGTTCTCCAAAAATCCGCTGGCATTTTTCGAGCAGTTCCGACGATTCTGCGAAGGGGTGAAGCGGCGGATTCTGGTCGGGATCGACGGCGAGGTCCCACGGGCGAAGCCGGTCGAGGCCGAGCTTGCGGCGGCGCTCCTCCTGCAACTCGCGCGCGAGCGGCACGACGTGGTGCTCGACGGCGTCGTGGAAGCGAAGGCAATCCTCCGGCGTGTAATCGAAGCGCTCGTAATGGGCGAAGGTGTAGGCGCGGAAATCGGGGAAGTCCGCCGCGTGGGCGATCTCATTGCGCAGGGCGAGCAGCTTCTCAAAAAGGTCCTCCAGCTTGTCGGTATCCTGCAGGCGGCGTTCGGCAACGGTTTTCCATGCGGCCTCGCGCCGCGGGCGGTCGGGTTCCTCCTGGATGCGGCCCATGCGGGCGAGGGTCTGCTCCTGGCCGTCGAACTGCACGGTCATCGCGCCGCTGATTTTCTGGTACTGCTGGGTGAGCTTGGCGACCTGCGTTTCGCGGGCGACGTTTTCCTCGCGATAAATTTTCACCTGCGTTTCGACGCTGCGGCGATAGACCTCGTAGAAGCCCGGCAGTTGCGTGAACCAGGGCGATTGCGCGAGCTTTTGCATGAGCGCGAACTGGCGCGGCTTGAGCCATGGATCGACCACCTCGACGATGTGCATGTAAGCCTTCTCTTTCGCCTCGTCGTCGGTCTGGCAGGTCATCGCGATGTAGGCGAGCGAGGACGATTCGGCGAGCGCGGCGCAGACTTCGCTGTGATCACGCAGCCAGGCTTCCAAGTCGGCGACGGAGGCGGCTTGGTTCAGTTTGGCATCAAGCTGGTCGAAGACGGGTGCGAGTTGCGCGGTGTCGGTCAGGTCGATGGTTTCGGGAAGAAATTGGCGCGGGGCGAATGGAGACGTTTGCATGGCGTCTAGGATGACAGGCGCGTTCCCAAGTGCAACTTGGGAACGAGGGGGAAACTCATCATGTAGCGGCGGACGGAGCCTGTTTTGAGCGAAGTCGAAGGAACCGTCGCTGAATAAACGAACAGGTGCGACGGTCACAGACCCGCTACATTATAATTTGAAGGCGCCGGCGACTTCCTTCCACACGGCATCTGCGGTTTCGTCAATCGTGCCGGCGACGGAAACGATTTTGACGCGGTTCGGATAGGCCTTGGCGACATCGAGATAACCCTGGCGGACGCGCTCGAAGAAATCGACCGGCTCGGCTTCCATCCGGTCGAACGTCCCCTCCCCGGCGGGATGGACGCGGTCCGCCTGGCGGCGGCGCGCGGCTTCGGGTTCAAGGTCGAGGACCAGGGTGAGGCCGGGCAGGCACGGACCGACGGCGAAAGCGTTGAGACGCTCCACCACCTCCTTGGGCATGCGGCGGGCGGCGCCCTGGTAGACGGCGGTCGAATCGAGGAAGCGGTCGCAGAGCACCCACACGCCCCGGTCGAGCGAGGGCATGATGATCTTGCGCACCAACTCGGCGCGGCTGGCGAGGAAGAGGAAGAGTTCGGCCTGCGGAGTCATTCCCTTTCCCTCGGGCGCGTGCTTGAGCAAGTGGCGGATCGATTCTCCGAGCGGCGTGCCGCCCGGTTCGCGTGTGATGATAGTGTTGTGGCCGAGCTGGGCCAGGCGTTGCGCGAGGCGCTCGATCTGCGTCGTTTTGCCGACGGCTTCGCCGCCTTCGAGGGAGATGAAATGGGGGAGCGGGGACATTTTGACGGAATTTACGAAATTACCAAATTTTCCAACTGAATGGAATTTTTGATAGGATTAACACGGTTAACAGGATTTTGACAGGAGGAACATGAAGAAGATTTTTGATCTCGCTCTCGCCGCGGCCATACGGCCCCTTCGGCCGAAAAAAACGTGTCACCGTTCTGCTCTCCGGGCTATACCCGGAAGGCATGGCAAAGCGCGCGAATAAGAAAAACCGGGTGCCCCAGGCTGATGCCGTCACATCAATCCCAACCGCCGCCACGGCTCCTCCCACCCCCCGTCCCGCCCGCAAAACTTTCCCCGCCCCGGCAACCGGCCCCACGCCCGCCGATGTGAAGCTCATCCTTCGGGCCGGGTTGATCCTCGCCCTCGGATTCTGGATCTACTGGCCCGCGCTGCACGGCGGCTGGCTTTGGGACGACCGCGATCTCGTTGCCGACAATGTACTGGTGCATGATCCGGACGGTCTCCGGAAAATTTGGTTCCAGCCAACCTGCCTGTTCGACTTCCTCCCGCTCAAGGTCAGCGTGGAATGGATCGAATGGCGGCTCTGGGGCGAGGACACCCTTGGCTATCATCTGACCAACCTGGGGCTGCACCTCGTCAGCGCGTTCCTGCTCTGGCGTCTCCTGCGCAAACTTGGCCTGCGATACGCCTGGCTGGGCGGGTTGATCTTTACCGTGCATCCGGTCCTGGTCGAATCGGTCGCCTGGATGTCCGAACTCAAGAACACGCTTTCCCTGCCTCTGTTCCTGTTGGCGATGAGCGCGTGGATCGATTACGACGCCCGGGGCAAGTGGAAGGACTACGGCCTGGCGCTGGGCCTGTTTCTCCTCGCCCTGCTTTGCAAGCCCACCATGGTGATGTTCCCGGTGGTAATCCTGCTCCATGCCTGGTGGAAGCGGGGCCGTCTCGGTTGGCGGGAGCTGCGGGCCAGCGCGGCCTTCTTCGCCGTTTCCCTGGGGATGGGTCTGACCACGCTTTGGTTCCTGCACCGCACCGCGGGGGAACAAACCGTCGTGCTGGGCGGCTTGATGTCGCGGCTGGCCTGCGCTGGGCTGTCGATCTCGTTCTATTTCTCGAAGTGCGTGCTGCCCCTGGACCTGATGACCATTTACCCGAAGTGGATCGTGGACCCTCCGTTGCCGCAACAATTTCTCCCCTGGCCGGTGCTCGGCGGAGTCCTCTATTTCCTCTGGACCCGACGCGCGGGCTGGGGACGCCACGCCCTGCTGGGCCTGGGCTTCTTCCTTATCAACCTCGCGCCTTTTCTCGGCCTGAACGCCGGGTCCTACATGAACTACACCTGGGTCATGGACCACGTGCTCTATATTCCGATCATCGGCCTGATCGGATTGGCCGTGGCGGGGTTGGAGCAGTTGGAGGAGCAACTCTCCGCGACGCTGTGCCGGGCCGGCGCCGCGATCGTGGCCGTCATGCTCGCCCTCTCGGCCTGGGCCAGCCACGGCTATGCGGGGCTTTACGTCGACCTGGAAACCCTCTGGACGTATAATGTCGCGCATAATCCCGGAGCCGCCCTGGCCCACAACGACCTCGGGTATGCCCTCTTCCAACAGGGACGGACCGCCGAGGCCATCGACCAAATCCGGCTGGCCACTCGGATCGATCCCCGTTATGGCGACGCCCACCACAACCTGGGATTCCTCCTGCTTCAGACAGGCAACGTGGCCGAGTCCGTGACCGAATTCCAGGCCGCCGCGCAACTGAGTCCGAACATAGCCGGGTCCCATTACCACCTCGCGTTGGCGTTGGATCGCGCAGGCCGGATTCCCGAGGCCATGGACCAATACCGGCAGGCCTTGGCCCTCGATCCGGGTTATATGGATGCCTACAACAATCTCGCCGTCGAGCTGGCCGGTCAAAACCGCCTCGCGGAGGCCGTCGAAGTCTTGCAAGCCGCGTTGCAGGTCAATCCGGCTGATGCCCAGATCCAGGATAATCTGGCCAAGTTGATTGAGATGCTAAACCGCCGGCCAGCCCACAAATAGCGGTGGCCCCGGATCCGCGCGGGCGGCGCGGCCTTAACCGGGTTTTAGCCCACAGTCGGTTCCAATTCTTCCGAGGTGTCTTCGAGGAGGTAATCGAAGTCGGTCTTCGAAAGGCTGCCGGTGAAGCCTTCCTCGCCGAGGACGTCCTGCGCGAGCTGCGCTTTGCTTTGCTGGAGCCGCCAGATTTTTTCCTCGACCGTGCCCTGCGTGACGAGCCGGTAGGCGATGACGGTTCGGTCCTGCCCGATGCGGTGCGTGCGGTCGATGGCCTGCGCTTCCACGGCCGGGTTCCACCACGGATCGTAGAGCACGACGTAGCTGGCGGAGGTGAGGTTGAGGCCGGTGCCGGCGGCCTTGAGCGAGAGGAGAAACACGGCCGGTTCCTTGCAGTCGTGGAACGCCTGGACGACCTCGCCGCGCTGCGTGGTCTGCCCGGTGAGCATGAAATAGGGACGGCCCCTCTCTTCCAACTCGGTTTTGAGAATCTTGAGCATCTCGACGAACTGGGAGAAGACGAGGACCTTGTGCCCGGCGGCGTAGAGCGGCTCGAGGAGTTCGAAAAGAGAAGCGGTCTTGCCCGATCCAAGGCCCTTTTTGCCTCCGGCGAGCGAGGGATGGCAGCAAATCTGGCGCAGCCGGGTGAGCGCCGCGAGCACGTGCATCCGCGATTGTCCGGCCTGCATGTCGAGCGTCGAAAGCGCCTGGCGGCTGCGTTGCAATTCGGCGAGATAGAATTTGCGCTGGCCCTCGGTGAGTTCGCAATCGATGCGCTCCTCGATCCGGTCGGGCAGGTCCTTCGCGACCTGCTTCTTAAGGCGGCGCAACATGACCGGGCGCATCCGGCTGGAGAGAAGCGCGCGAGCCGGCTGGGACGCGCCGCGGTCGTACTGCTCGAGGAATTTTCCGCGCTCGGGCAGGTAGCCGGCATGGACGAATTCCATGATGCTCCAGAGATCGAGCAGCCGGTTTTCCAGCGGCGTGCCGGTCAGCGCGAGCTTGTGCTGGGCCTTGAGCGCCTTGGCCGCGCGCGCGACCATCGATTCGGGATTTTTGATGTTTTGCGCTTCGTCGAGGATGATGGCGCGGAAGGAAAATTTTTGCAGCGCGGCGAGATCGCGGCGCAGGAGCGCGTAGTTGGTGACAACCAGGTCGTGCGCGGGAATTTCCTGGCGCAGGCTGTGGCGATGTTCCCCCGCCGTGAGGAGCAGGACCTTCAGTTCCGGGGTGAATTGCGCCGCCTCCCGGTTCCAATTGAAGACGACGCTAGCCGGGCAGATGACGAGGCTCGGCGCCGGGCCCTCCGTTTCGCGCAGGTGCTGCAGCCAGGCGAGCGCCTGGACGGTTTTGCCAAGGCCCATGTCGTCGGCCAAGAGCGCCCCGAGCCGGAAGCGGGAGGCGTAGGCGAGAAAGTGGAGGCCCGTTTTCTGATAGGGTCGCAGCTCGGCGATGAGGCCCTTCGGCGGCTCGATTTCCGGCAGGCCCTTGAACTCAGTCACGGCCTGGCGCAATTGGCGGATGACGCTATCGCCTTCGCCGTCGACGAGGGTCTCCAGCTTTTTCCAAGCCGTTTGCTGCGCGCCGGACATCTGCCACGCGCCGAGCTGCTGCTCGTCCGCGCCGACCTGGACGCCGATTTCCGCGAGCGCGGTGACCGCCTCGGCCATGGCGGCGACCTCCTCGCGTTCCATCCACGCGCCGTTGGAAAGTTTGACGTAGGGGTCGTCGCTTTGATGGAGCCGGGCCCAATCGGCCTCGGTCATGGCCAGCGTCTCGTCTTCCCAGGCGGCCTGGACGCTGAACCAGTCGATGCCGGTGGATTGGATTTTGAGCTTGGGGAAACGGCGGCGCTTGCCGCTGATGAGGTGCTGGAAACGGCGGTTGGCGAAGTATTGCCAGTCCGGGGAACGGTCCTTCCAGTGTTGCAGCAGCGCGGAAATGCGCCCGGCTTGCAGGATGAGCCACCAGCCGGAGTTGTCGGGACGCCCGCAAAGCTCGCCTCGTTCCGATTCAAAACCGCGCAGCCAAGCCAAAGCGGCCGCGGTGTCGGCATCGGCGGGAACGTCGTCCCAGATTTCGACGTCGTTGGCGGCGCGTGCGCCTGGCGAACCGCCCGGGCGCGCCGTCCCATTCTCGAGCACGATCATTTCCGGCGGCGCGATATGGATATAGGCATCCTGCCCGCTCCCGCTTAATTCCACATGTGCCGACTGGGTTTTCGTCCAGCCGTCGTCGGCCCATTCCCAATGGAGATTGCCCTCGCGGGCATCGGCCTTGAGACGTATCTGGAGGGCGTCGTCCTCATCGAGATGAAAGTAGAATTTGATTTGCGACGGGACCTGGCGCAAATGGACTTTGACCTGCTGCTGAAGGTGCGGATAACGGCGCAGGAGGGACGGAAGAAGGTGGCCCGCGGCGGCGATATCCACCGCGCCCACGCCGCGCTTGAGCGCCAGCGCCATGAGCGAACGGGGCGGGCGTTCCGTGAGGCGATAGAAGCAATGCTTCACGCAAACAAGCTCCAGTTCGGGCCGGGGATGGTCCGACTTGGGCGCGAGGAAGAGGCGCGCGTTTTCCAGCGGCTCGCGCAGGCCGGCCGCGGTCACCACTTCAAAATTAAGATCGAGCCGCGACGCGCCGGAGCCGGAGCGGCCATTATCAACATCCCCGGCGGGATGGAGTTGCGGGACGATGCGCGCGCTCAGGGGGCTGAACTCGACCGGCGCGCCCTCCTCCCAGTGGCAGCGTCCGCTCGTGCCCCATTGCGTGAGCCAGGTCAGCAGGCTGCGGTTGTCGTTGAGGAAAGGGCTGGCGACGCGGTTCTTGTCGGTGAGCAAGAGCGGAAGGAAGTCGCTGAGCCAGCGCAGCAGGACCTGGTCTTCGGCGTTGAAGAGTTCCGGGCGGTTGGCCGCCTCGTTGCAAAGCCCCCGCACCTGGAAAAAGTTGCGGGAGCCTTCCTTGAGCTTCGGAGAATTGACGCGCAGGTCGATCTGGACGCGGGTCTCCAACGGGTCGAAGCCTGCCTCGATTTTCCAGACGATGCGCAACTCGCGGCGCGGATGGGCCGGAGTGTCGTCCTGCCCCGAGGAAAGCCATTCGAGCAGTTCCTTGCGGAAGCAATCGGCCTCCTCCGCCCGTTCCTGCTGCTCGAAATCGGGGCGGTCGAGATAGGGCTGGAGCGACGAGGGAATCTTGCCGTTGTTGCGGCGGAAAATCTCCCGGGCCAGGCGCCAGGCGAGTTTCTCGCTGTTCGGTTCGCGGCAAATGGTCGCGCCGATATTGGAATCGAAAAAATCGGGCAGATCGATCTGCGTTTCCTTGAGCAGCGTGCTGAGCTGGGCCAGGCGGTCCCACTCGCTCCGGGCCTGGAAAAGGCGGGTGAGTGTCTGGCTTTCCGGGCCGGGACGCGCGGGGGAATGGGATGCGTGGCGTGGCGTCATGGACAATCGATCAGTATGCCGCATTCGCCGGGATGGGCAATAAGCAAACCGACATATGTCGTGGTGCAAACAAAGTGTCCATAAGTGTGCGATCAAAGTGTCAGTGAGGGAAATGAGCGAGGCTGTCGAGTCGCGAGACGAGTTTGAGAGGGGAATTGTGATGCTGAGTTCAGTGGCGGCATCCACCGTCGTCAGTTTATCGGAGAGAAAAGCCTCTGAATCCTTGCGGGCAAGCAAACTGGCATGTTGTACGGCCAATTGCCTATCGTCTTCATGTCCGCAACCTAACCAGGGACCAAGCCGCTATCGAGTCATTCCGTCGGTCTACGCTTCGCTCCGACCGACTCCATGACTCGATCTTATCCCTATCCAACACCAACATGACACTTTGATGGCACAGAGTGACAGTTTGATCGCGCCGCGACATAACCAAAGGTTTCTGCCAACCCCAACGGGGTTGTGATCACTCAGCCCAGGGTTGGCGTCGCAACGCCTACCCTGGGTATTCGTCACAGAGAGGCACAACCCTGTAAGGGTTGGAGCGAGTCCGATCCGGGCTTGAGGCGGATCGGCTTCAACCCTTTCAGGGTAGGGGCCAGCTAACCCATACCCAGGGTAGCTCCTGCGGAGCAACCCTGGGCTGAGTGATTCCAATCCTTTCAGGATTGGAAAACGGCAGCGACTACGTATTTTCGGAGAGGAAAGAGATACTTCGACAAGCTCAGAATGCGTGGCTTTTGAAAATTAACCCGGTGACAACTCCTGCCCCTTGGCGGTGTCTTTGACTTTCCAGCCGAGCGCCTCGATGGCTTTGCGCAACTCGTCGCTCCTAGCGAAATCCTTCGCTTTGCGAGCGGCGGCGCGTTGATTGACGAGCGCCTGAACCTCGGTGGGAACGGTCACAGTCGCTTCGCCGAGGCCGAGGATGGCGTCGAGCGTGGCCCACGCCAGATCATAGGCGAGCGCCTGGGGCGCGGTTAGATTTCCTTCATCGAGCGCTTTGTTCGAGGCGCGAATCCAGATGAAGAGAACGCCCAGGAGATCGTTGATATTGAGATCGCGCGCGAGCGCTTCATCGATCGCTTGAAACAGGTTTAAAGAAGCCGCTTCCTGATCCGGAACCGTTGCGCCAGCCGCCGCCGCTTTAATCCGCTTCCTCCACTCATCAATCCGCGCGAGCGCCGTCTTCGCGTCGTCCATGCCCTGCCAGGTGAAGTTGAGGTTCTTCGCGTAGTTCGCGCCGGAAAGGAGCGCGTAACGCAGTTCGCGGCCGGTGTAGCCGCGCGCCAGCACGTCGCGCACGGTGTACATGTTGCCGAGCGACTTCGACATTTTCTGGCCGTCGACGAGCAGGTGCTCGACGTGGAACCAATGCCCGACAAAGGGCAGGCCCGTCGCGGCTTCGCTTTGCGCGATCTCGTTTTCGTGATGGGGAAAGCGGAGGTCCGTGCCGCCGCCGTGGATGTCGATTTGCGGGCCGAGATGTTCCATGCTCAGCGCGGAACATTCGATGTGCCAGCCGGGCCGGCCCCTGCCCCAGGGCGAATCCCAACCCACGTCGCCGTCGGCCGGCGTCCATTTTTTCCAGAGGACGAAATCGCCGACGCCTTCCTTTTCGTATTCATCCTGATTCACCCGCGCGCCGGAGATCAGGCCGGCCAGATCGAGATGGCAAAGGCAGCCGTACTTCGGAAACGAGGCGATGCGGAAATAGACCGAGCCGTCGTCGGAGACGTAGGCCGATTTCTTGCCAATGAGCTTTTCGATGAGCGCGATCATCGCCGGGATGTGATCCGTCGCGTTCGGCGTGCGCTCGGGGATTTCGATGTTGAGCGTCTTCGCGTCGTCGAGAAAGGCCTGCCGGTAGTCGGCGGTGAAATCCGCAAGCGGCCGTTTCTTCTCGCGCGCGCCGCGGATGGTCTTGTCGTCCACGTCGGTGAACTGCATGACGTGATCGACCTGGTAGCCGAAATGCTTGAGCGCGCGGCGCAGGAGATCGACCGCGACGTAGGTTCGGAAATTGCCGATGTGCCCGTAATTATAGATGGTCGGCCCGCAGACATAGAGACTGACGCGGGGTGGGGCGAGCGGCAGGAGCGGCTCGACCGCGCGGGTCATCGAGTTGTAGAGCTGGAAGGTGGGACGGGGCATGGCTGGATCAACTTGTCGAATGAAACATCATGGGTAACGATGGATGAAACGCAAAGAGAGAAATGGGCAACGACGAATACAAATACACGCTGGAAATTTTTGATAAAGCCATGAAGGCATTGGATTCAATGCCCAAAAGTAACCGCAGGCAAATTGGCTATGCCATGGACGTCATGCAACAAACTTTCAGTGGCGACATCAGAAAGCTCAAAGGGCATGATAATCGATACCGTTTGCGCGTTGGGAATTTCCGCGTCATGTTTATGCTGGTCAAAAAACGATATTCAAGTTTACGACATACGAGATAGAAAAGACGCTTATGCCAACTAAGACTGTATCGCGGCCTGCCAAGACAAATCGACGCCGAATGGTGTCCCCTCAAGATAAACTTGGTAAGCTGATCGAAAAACACCAGGCCTTGGCCAAAGATCTTATGGACTTGATGGAAGAATTGGAGGATGCCGAGGATGGTCGGCGGCTTGAGGCCGCCATCAAGGAAAACGCAGGCAAACCCGGCATCCCCTGGGCCGAGGCGAAAAAGCGGCTCGGGCTTGATTAACTGCCTTCCGGCAGCGTCACGCAGGCCACGGCCATCGCCGCGATCCCCTCGCCGCGACCGGCAAAGCCGAGCTTCTCGTTGGTGGTCGCCTTCAGATTGACCCGCGCCGGGGAAATGCCCAGCGCCGCGCCGAGCCTGGCCTTCATCTTTTCCAGGTGCGGGGCGATCCTGGGCGCTTCGGCGATGACCGAGGCGTCGACGTTCTCCAGCACGGCGCCGCGCTCCGCGAGAAGGCCCCGGATTTGTTCGAGGAAGACGAGACTGCTCACGCCGCGCCAGCGTTCGTCGGTGTTCGGAAAGTGATGGCCGATGTCACCCGCGCCGAGCGCGCCGAGCACGGCGTCGGCCAGCGCATGGACCAGGACGTCGGCGTCCGAGTGGCCTTCGAGGCCCTTGTCGTGCGCCAATTCAACGCCCCCAAGAAAAAGTTTGCGGCCCTCGACGAGGGGGTGGACGTCATAACCAATGCCAACGCGGTTCATAAGAGCAGCCTACCATGCCTGAAAGCGGGCCGGGCACCAACCGGATTTTGAGGTGGCCGCCACCGCCACACGAGTGTGCAGGGCGACGGTGCGGGAAGACCCGCGCTCGGAGATCGCGGGCTACCTTCCGGCCAAATCCTCCCGAACAAGCCACGCCTCGATCAAATCGGCGATCATTCCCGCCCCGACGCTGTTGAGATGCAGGCAGTCCGTGGTGACGAGAAGGCCGTTGCGCCGGGAAACCTCATCCCAGGAAAGACCGCCGGCGTGGAGGGCGAAGGCGTTGCCGACGTTGGTCAGGCCATCGGAGTACTCCAACCGGGGAGGGAGATGGACCCGGTCCCCTTCGTGTTCGCGAAGATAAGCCACGATCCGCTCGTGCAGCGGAAGATAGTCGAGATTTTCCGCGCGGGCCACGCGGCGGATCGCGTCATTGTAGAGGTCGACCTTGCGATTGGCCTCGTGGTCGAGGTCCTCCCCGATCACGGCCAGGGAAAGGATCGCTAGGCGCGCGAACGTTTCCCGCTTGAGCCTCTTGACGATCATCCCGAGATTGCCTTCGTACCAAGCCAGGGTCGGCTCCGAAGGCAGGTGATTGAGGGCCTTATACCGAAGCGAATTGCGCTCGCTCAAAGTCGCGTTGACGTCGTTTGTGCCGATGAGAATGGAGACGAAATCGGGCCGCTCGGCGATGACCCGGTCGAGCCGCTCCAGGCCGTTCCAGGCCAGGTCGCCGTTGACGCCGCGATTGATGAATTGAAATCCCGCCAGCGAAGGCCGCGCGGCAAGCAGGTCGACGTAATTGAAGCTGACCGTCCCCGCCGTCAGGCTCGCCCCGAAACAGACGACGGTCTTCATGAAGGAAGAAGTAAGAAGTGTGAAGTTAGAAGGGGAAGCCAGCGGGAAGCCATCGAACTTCTACCTTCTACCTTTCAACTTCTCAGTCGCCGTAACCGGTCGGATATTTCTGATGCCAGGCCCAGGCGCTTTCGATGATCGGCTGGAGGCGCGGATATTTTGGGCGCCAGCCCAGCTCGGTGGTGATTTTATGGGAACTGGCCACCAGCCGCGGCGGATCCCCCGGGCGCGGGTCCTTGACCTCAACGGGGATGGGATGGCCGGTCACCTTGCGCGCAATGTCGAGGACCTGCCGGACGGAAAAACCTTCGCCGCTGCCCAGGTTGTAGCTGACGCTTGTCTCGCGTCCCAGGGCCAGCATGTGAGCGGCGGCGAGGTCGTGGATGTGGATGAAGTCGCGGACGCAGGTGCCGTCGGGCGTGGCGTACTTGTCGCCGAAAATATCGGCTTTTTCCTTTTGGCCCAGCGCGACTTTGAGGACGTTCGGGATAAGATGGGTTTCGATGCGGTGATCTTCGCCGAACTGCCGGCTTGCTCCGGCGGCGTTGAAATAGCGCAGGTTGACATGGACCAGACCGTGAATCCGGTCGTACCAGTTGAGGATTTGCTCGAACATGAGCTTCGATTGGCCGTAGGGATTGATCGGTTTTTGAGGAAGCCGTTCGTCCATCGGGATTTTTTCGGGCGTGCCGTAAGTCGCGCAAGTCGAGGAAAAGATGAATTTTTTCACCCCGGCCTCAACCGTGGCGTCGAGAAGATTGAGCCCGCCGGAGACATTATTGCGAAAATATTTCGACGGGTTGGTCATCGATTCGCCCACCAAGGAGTTGGCGGCGAAATGCATCATGGCATCGGGCCGGGCCCCTTTCACCGCCGCGAAAATCTCCTCCCGGTTCATGAGATCGCCTTTGATGAAGGTGGCCCGGCCGTCGACCGCGGCGCGATGCCCCTCGCTCAGGTTATCGAAGATGGTGACCTGGTGTCCGGCGTTGATGAGTTCTTCCGAACAAATGCTGCCGATGTAACCGGCCCCTCCCGTGACGAAAATGTGCATGGGAAATTGAAACCATCCGTCGCGCTTAAGTCACGCGAGAAAAGGGGGACTTCGGTTGGGCGACGCGGCATCGAAAAACCAATCCCAACCACTTGCTCCTGGCAAGTCCTGTTTCCAAGCTGCACTTGAGAACGAGGAATCCCCACAAAGTGCTCCCCCCATTGCCCATTTTCAATGGGGGGAGCACTAGGATCATAATGCTTCGTATAGGAAAAATCTCTCCTGGCAAGCCCCGCTTACGACGTTTTCTTGCGGGGGACGCGTTTCAGCTCGGGCAGCGGCTTGCGCAGATTGCGATGAATTTGCACGATGGAAACACAGTTGTTGATGACGTAATAGAGTGAGAGCGCCGCCGCGAAATTATAAAAGATGACGAGGAATACGAGCGGCATGTACTGGGCAATCTTCGCCTGCGCGGGATCGCCGATCTGCGGAGTCATGCGCATCATCACCATGGTCAACCCGGTGACCATGATCGGCAGGGGATGAAGCGACGGATGCATTCCGAGAAAGACGAAGGGCAAAGTCAGCACCGAATCGGGCTTGGTCAGGTCGTGGACCCAGAGGAAGGATTGCCCGCGCAGCTCGACAGCGTTCTGCAGCATGAAATAGAGGCTGAAAAAGACCGGCATCTGAATCAGCGCCGGCAGGCAGCCGCCGAACGGATTGACGCCATATTCGCGGTAGAGCGCGAACGTCTCGGTCTGGAGCTTTTCCGGCTGGTCTTTGTGCTTGGCCTGAATCTCCTTCAACTTGGGCGCCAGCGCCTGCATCCGCTTGCCGGAACGGTTGGCGATGCTTTGCAGCGGCCAGGTGATGGCCTTGATCATCAGCGTAAGCAGGATGATCGCGACCCCGTAATTGTGAAACATCAGGAACCAAAAGTGGAGCACGGTCAGCATCGGCACGATCAAGAGCGAGAACCAGCCGTAATTCATCAATTCGCCCTGATCGGCGCCAAGGGCATCGAGCTGGTTGAAATCCTTCGGCCCGGCATAAAGGCCATAGTTCACCGTGACGGCCTTGCCCGCGGGGACGCTGATGGCGGGGAAGTTCGCCGCAGCCTCGATGTCCGGATCGGCATCCCGGGGAACAAGATGCCCGTCGGGGTCCCACTGGTTGAAGCACCGGACCTCGCCATTTTGGATGGAATGCTCCGCCGCCGGAGTCAGAAGCACGGCAAAGAATTGATTCTCAACTCCGATCCACCGCAGGGGCGACGGATCGAGAGTCTCGCTGGAAACCTGGTTTTTCGCGTCGCCCGTTTTGATCCCGATCACGGGAATGAAACTGGGGCTGAAGTTACCGATGGTCATCAGATGAAACTTGCCCGCGAGCCAGCCGGAACCAAGGTACTGCTGATTGAATGACGAAGCCGTACGCTTGGACCACGGGGTGGCCGGATCGTAAAGCGGCTCCGCGCGGCCGACGCTGAGGGAATACGGGGGCAGCGTCACATCCGCCGCGCCCGTGTTCGTCAGCGTGTCGTTCACGTCGAGCGTGTAGACCAGCGGTTTCGTCTCGGGTTGCCCCAGGCGCCGGGCCATCTTGTGAAAGAGCACCCGCAGGTAGCCGCTCATCCCGGCGTCCCTCTCCGTGCTCCTGCCGAAGGCATAGGTCCGCTGCCAATTCACGCCGCCGGGCAGATCGCAGGAAAAGCGCACCCCGTTGGGGAGATCGGCCTGCTGAAAATTGGCCGTGTCGGCGCCCGGCCATCCGCTGAGGGCGAGGACACTCGAGTGGGCTTGTTCGTTGAGCACCACATGTCCGCCGTTATCGGCTTTGTGTTCCTTGAGTTCCACTTCCGTGATCGCCGCGCCGACGGAGGTGAAGGTCACCTTCATCGCGTCATTCTCGATCACCGTCAGCTTCTCGGCCACCGGGGCCGGCGGCGGCGGGGCCAAGGTCGGGCTGACCGTTTCGGACGTCATATGCGCGGGCGGAGCAGGAACCGCGGTGGACGGAGCCGTCGAGGCCGTTGCCGCGGGCCGGGGCTTCATCGGCGGTGTCGGATACATTCTGTCCAGGGTGAACTGGATGCCGATCAATAGAACCAGGCAGACCAAAAGGCCAATGCGACTCGTGCGATCCATAATTTTAAACTTGCGAAACTTGCCTCGATAATCCGCATGCCGGAGGGACCGGATCAAAGCCCGCGCCGCCCCAGGGATGGCAGCGCAGCACGCGGCGCACTCCCAGGCCAAGACCGCGGCAGACGCCATGCGTGCAAATGGCCTCTTCCGCGTAGTTCGAGCAGGTGGGCGTATACCGGCAGCAGCCCTGCACGCCGAACATGACTTTCCATGGCGCAAAAACGACGCGGTAAACGCGGATCAAAAAGACGGCAATCGACTGCATGAGCCGTTCAGCATGGCGAAGTTTCCGAAAAAGGCAACGAGAGAGCAAGGGTAGCGCTCGATCCCCGAGCGCGGGCCTTCACTCCACCGTCGCCCGGAGGTCGACGGCTACCCCCGAAAAAGGAACGGAGCCTCCATGGACGAACCATGCGTGGATGTGCTATTTCTGATATCATGTCAACCCTCAAGGAAATGGCCGCATCCTTAAACCTCTCGGTGATGGCCGTATCCAAGGCGCTCCGCGACGCCCCCGACATCAGCACAAGCACCAAGGCTCGCGTGCAGGCGGAAGCGCGGCGGCGGAACTATATCCCGAATCGCGCCGCGCAGAACTTGCGCCTGCGCCGAAGCGGGCTCATCGGAGTCGTCGTGCCCCAGATCAATCACACCTATTATTCCAATTTGGTCTGGGGGGTGGAACGGCAGGCGGAGACCGCCGGCTTGCAGGTGCTTCTCGGCTCCTCCCTCGATCGGGCCGAAAACGAAATGCGCGAAGTGCGGAAACTCATCGCCCGCCAGGTCGAGGCCCTCCTCCTCGTGCCGGCCGTCCGCTGGCAACACCGGCTGGCCACGCTGGAACTGGTGCGGACAAGCGGAATTCCCACCGTGCTGCTCGACGCCTATCCCGCCGGCGCGGAACATTTCCCCCAGGTAAGCTGGGTGGTGTGCGACGATCAGCGCGGGGGACAACTGGCCACCGAGCATCTGCTCGAACTGGGCCATCGTGAAATTCTCTTCCTGGCCGGGCCGAATGGTTCCTCCTCGAGCGCGGGACGGTTCAGCGGTTATCGGCGGGCCCTGGCGGCGGCGGGCGTGCCCTATAGCGATGCCCGCGTTTATCTGGCCGACAAGGACATCGACTCGGGCCGCAAAGCCATGACCCAGGCCCTCTCGGAAAAAGCGGCGTTCAGCGCCATCGTGGCCCATAACGACAGCGTGGCCATCGGCGCCGCCGACACCCTGCTCCAGCAGGGCTTCCGCGTTCCCGAAGATGTTTCCGTCGTCGGTTTCGGCGACGGCCTGCTCGCCGCGAATTTTCGCGTACCCCTGACGACTCTGCGCGTTCCGCAGACGGAAATGGGCGAAACCGCCGTGCGGCTGGCGATCGATCTGCGGAAGGGCGACCCCGTGCAACCCCGCCAATTGCCGGTCGAGATCATCGTCCGGTCGAGCACGAAGAAGCAGGGGTAGGGACGCGAATTCCTGCGCGATAGCGCAAAAGATATTCCGGGCCTCTAACTGGAAAAGGCCGGAAGGCCAATCCCTTCGCGTCCCAACTATCACGGACGGCAGGGACTGCCGTCCCTACCCAGCGACAACGGAATTGCATCGCGCCCGCTTTCCACCCAAATTAACACGCCATGCCGGAAGACCTCGCTGATCTCGCGCTCGACCTGACCAGGGATTATCCGCGAAGTGCCCGCGCGCTCTTCGCGGGCTACGTCATCGTCGGACGCATTCTCGACAAGTGCCGCGCGTTGTTGAACGGCACGGAAGGCGAGTACGAATACAACTACGGGATGGACCGCGTTTTCTTTGAATTCGCCGGGATCGATGCGGATGAATTCAAGGACTTCGTCGCCACCGGCGCGACGGACGAGGAAGTCGCGGATTGGATCAAGTCCAAGGCGAAGGCCCACTCCCCCGGCGAGATTGCCGCGTGGAATTTCACCTTGAAGTGCCGCCGCATCTCCGAACTGCCGCCGGACCGCCAGGCTTGGGTGCAGGACTACCTCCTGGCGAACGTGAAGCCGGAAGTCCAGGAAAGGGTCATCTTCTATTTCGACCTGGTCGACGCGGAGGAGGGCCGGCTGGGCTAAGTCTTCATTTCAAAGCTTCCGTCATCCTTGCTGAGCTTGTCGAAGGATGGCGTATTACTAAATAAAGGTATGTCGGAAAAGGTCCAAGGACGCCTGAGCATTTTCGTCAACGGCCGCGCGCGGCAGGTGAGCGGCACGATGACGCTGGGAGAACTCGCGTCGAGTTGCGGCCTGGATGCGCGCCGGTTGCTCGTCGAACTCAACAACCACACCCTGTCAAGGGAGGAGTGGCCCGGACGCGCCCTCCAGCACGGCGACCGTGTCGAATTTATCCGGGTGGTGGCTGGGGGGTGATTGGTGGCCCGGACAACTCGTTGTCCGGGTGCGCGAGCGCGGCATCGCGAACGCACAGGAGGTCGCCGGAACTTTTCGATCAACCGGAAAACGTCGGTCCCGGCGGCGGCACGTCGACGGTCCAGACATCGTATTGCGGCCCGAATTGCGCGAGGCAGTCGAGGGTGAAGCATTTCACATAAACCAGCACGGGCAGTAGCAATACCGTCCCGATGTAGGGAAGCGCCCCAATGCAGCACGTCACGCAGCAGATGATGATCGAGACAATGGCCACCCCGATGGAAATCGCGATGCGCAGAATGAAAAAAAGGACGACGCTGTTCGCATGATGCCGGATCAGGCCCATGGACTCCCAGAACGCGGGGCGGGCCAGCAGGCCGTTGCGGAACATCAGCGGAATGCCAAATTCCCGGAAAACAAACAGGATGAAACTCACGACAATCGCAAGGGCGAAGTAGGCGAGACCCAAGCCGGCAAAGCCGGTGATTTCTCCCACGCCAGGCCATCGATGCTGCATAAAAAGCGGAATGCACATCACGACCACCGCGATAAGAATGGGAAGAAAGATCGCGAGCGAAATCACCAGGAAAAGGAGATAAAAACCGAAGAGGCTGTTCGCCTGACGCCCGTAATACTGCCAGGGCCAGGAAATCGCGCCGCGGTTGCGCACGATATTATCGAGGAACATGAACTGCCCCCGGGCGCCCAGCCAGTAAAAGAGAAGGATGAAGCCGAAAACAAAGGCGAAAATCAGGAGGCAGCAGATAACGATCAGTCCAATCTGGATGCCCGAAATCGCATGGCTGAGGTTCGAGTTGAATTGATGCAAATCGAATTTCGGGACCCCGCCCCCGCCGGATTTGTTGAAGCTGTTATTGTTAAAGTTATTGCCGTTGAACGAGCTGTTAAATCCATTGCCGCCTTGAAGAAAGCCGGCCAGAAAGGCGCTGAAGCCGATCGCGCACCACTTCCCAAAATCAAACGGGCGGAAAAGGATGACATGCATCCGTTCCCAGGCCGAATCGAACGCCCGCGTGAAGTCGATCATAGTCCCCTCCTCTCACCTCATAGCTGACAGGGCCGATTCGCCAAGCTCCAATTACAGGCGTATATTGCCATAATTGCAACCTTGCGTTTTTTGTAGAGCGCTGACAGCTTAGTCGGCCATGTTGGGTAAGCTTGGATTAACCATTTACGGGATTACCGCTCAGATCGCGGCCGGTTCGCTTCTCTGCCTCGGGGCCGTAGGCAAGCCAAACGATCCCGCCCCCGCGCCGCCCCCCGGTCCGCCCTTCGTCGAAGTTCTTCCTCTCGTCGCATATCCCCCCGTCACGCCGTGGACGGCATGGAGCGCGCGGAGCATCAACGACCTGCGCCATCTCAAAACCGGCACCGGCTCCCCGCAGCTGCCCACGCCGAACCCCTGGTTTCCGATCGATCTCTATCAAGCGACGATCACCCGCCAGCAATTCGAGCAGAAGCTCCACAGCCTCTACGATCCCTTCTCCGCCTTCACGCCTTACCTCGACATCAACGATGCCCGCGTGGTGGTTTACCCCTCGCCCCAGGAGCGGCGCGTCCCGCAATTTGTGCTCGAGTTCGCGCCGCCCAACCAGCCGCGCACGCCCATGCGCTGGTTTCGCACACCGGCGGAAGTTCGCACCGTCTCGCATCCGCTCGACAAGCCGCTCAACGGACTGCGCGTGGCCATCGACCCCGGCCATATCGGCGGCCCCTGGGCGCAGATGGAGGAGCGAAGCACCCGCTACAACGGCAGCGCGCCGGTGCAGGAAGGCGATCTCAACCTCATCACCGCGCGACTGCTCAAGGCGGAATTGACCGCGATGGGCGCGATCGTTTTCCTGGTTCGCGACTCGACCGAACCCGTGACCCCGTACCGCCCGGACGACATGATCGAGGAAGCCCGAGAGCTTCTCGTCGCGCATTCCACCCATAGCCAAAACCTGCACGCGCTGCCGCCGGACAAGCTCAATCTCCTCTTCGGGCAACGGCTGATGGAGCTGTCCGAATTTCTCTTTTACCGGTGCTCCGAAATCAAGGAACGGGGCAACCGCATCCGGAACAACTTCGTGCCGGACATCACCATCACCCTGTACTTCGACGCCACGCCGCGCAGCGGCCGCGGCCGGGTCACCCCCGGCAACGCGAACATCTTTTTTGTCGGCGGCAGCTATACGAAATCCGAAATGGCCGATCCCGACATGCGGCGGCGCTGCGTTTACAAAATGGTCGAGGGCGGTTCCGACATCGAAGCGGAGGTGGCCGCCGACATCGCGGATGTCTTTGCGCAAAGGACCGGCCTGGGTCCCGTCAGGTACGGCGATTCGAGCACCACCCGGGCGGTGATCCCGAACAATGCCTACGTGGTCGCGCGCAATCTGGCGGCCAATCGCGAATATGACGGCCCCGTCGTCTGCACGGAACCCTACTTCATGAACAACAAAACGGTTTATCAGCGATTGCTGGCCGGCGATTACCAGGGACAGAGGACTTTCGACGGCAAGAGTTACGGCAGCATTTTTCGCGAGTATGCCGATTGCGTCGCGCAGGGACTGGTCAAAGCCTATGCCGGTTCCACCGTCATCGCCGCCGGCGCCAGCAACGGCCCCGCCTCACCGCAGGCCAAGTAGCTGCCATCCAACCATTCCCAAGTGCAACTTGAGAACGAGGAACGCGAGTATGATCAAGAGAATTTATCTTCCTTTCGCGACGATTTTCCCTGTTGTTTCGTAAAAAGGACGATAAATTCATTTCCGTTTGCGCGCCTTGCATGCAAAGGCGGCAGATCACCCTTATGCCGCAGCCATTGGAGCTTAAAGATCTCGTATCCGGAACGCATCTCGGGCACTACGTCATTACCGACAAGATCGCCCAAGGCGGAATGGGGACCGTGTTCAAGGCGCTTGAACCGGCGCTGGAGCGTTACGTCGCCATCAAGGTCCTGCGGCCCGAGTACGCCGCCAATCCCAGCTACGTCCAGTACTTCCAGGAGGAGGCCCGCGCCGTGGCGGCGCTGCGCCATCCGAACATCATCCCGATTTTTTACATTGGCCAGGAAGGCAGCGTCGTTTTTTTCAGCATGTCCTATATCGAGGGCCAGACGTTCGAAGACTGGATCGAAGCCAAGCGCTGGTTCAATGAGGAACAAGCCAAGTGGTTTCTGAGCCATGCCATCGCCGCGCTCCATTCCGCGCACAAGGCCAATATCATTCACCTCGACATCAAACCGGCCAACTTCCTGGTGGACCGGGCCAATAATATCCTGCTGACCGATTTCGGTCTGGCACAGAAAATCGTCAAGGACGCGGAGGAAGCCGGCTCGCGCGAGGCGTTTGGCACCCCAGCCTATGTTTCGCCTGAACAGATTTCCCGGGCAAAGACCGATCAACGCACCGACATCTACTCCCTCGGCGCCACGCTCTTCCATTTGATGACGGGCAAACAGCCGTTCGACGGACCCACCATCGAGGACATTATCTGGGGACACCTGGAAAAGCCGTTCCCCATCGAGATCGCCCGCGCAGCCAATGTGCCAACCGGATGGATCCATCTCATCAAAAAGATGATGGAACGATCCCCGGACGATCGCTTCGCGGACTATCGCGAATTGCGAGCCGCTCTCGAAAATGTTCACAACTTCCGACAGGAAACAATGCTTATCGAAGCGCCGCCACAAGCCAAGTCCGTCTCCGTTCCCCGCACGGGCAACAATCCCCAGACCCTGCACGGACTGCTGGCGCAAACCAAGTCGCAATGGATCATCAGCGAGGCCAAGAGCGGCTCGTCGCTCCATTTCTCCCGAAAACAAGTGGAGGAGGCGATGAAGGACCGCCTGGAGCCGCTCCAGGTCCACTTGCTGGTCACTACCATTCGGGATTTATGCCACCCCCGCGCCGAGGAACCCGCAGCCCTCGCGGAAGTGATGGACAAGGTGCCCGGCTATGAGACGGCCGTGCGGCTGCTGGTTAATTTCATGATCAACCCGGGAGGGGAAGCCGACTCGGCGGAGGAAATGAGTCCCCTCGAGGCCCTGGAAACACTCGGCCTGGAACGGGCCCGCAACCTGGCGATGACCTTTTTTGCCCTGAATTACGAAAAACCGAAATCGCCCACCTTCGACTGGACGCCCCTCTGGCGCCACCAAGTCTCCGTCGGAGTGGTGCTGGATTTCCTGTACGACGCGCTCGATCTCAAGCACTCCGGCTTCGAGTACGTGGCGGGCACGTTCCACGACATCGGCAAAATGATCCTGGCCGATCTGTTCCCCTTCGCCTATTTCACCGCGATGAACCGCTCCCTGCAGGAGTCAATCCCGCTGACCGCCTGCGAAACGGAAATGTTCGGCATCACTCACGCCGAAATGGGTGCGAACTGGCTGAAGGAAAACGAATTTCCGCAGACTCTCGTCGATGCCATCGCCCAACATGAGACACCGGCGCGGATCAGCCGGCGCGCTCTGCTGTCCCATGCGCTCGTCTCCGCCAATCACCTGGTCAAGCAAATCGGGATCGGCTACAGCGGCAACTCGATGCTCGATCCCCATCCGTGGGAGGAACTCCCCTCGACCGTCATCATTTGGGAGGCGCGCGGCAACAAGGCCTATCCTTTCGAGGATTTCACCCGCGACATCCTCGGCCAGTTCCAGTCTTTCCCGGATTTGTTTTAAGACTGACTGCTGAAATTTTGACGGAATTGACGGAATTGACGGAATTTTTTGGGACGGGCTTTATAAGATTAACGGGATTTCAAAGGCAGCGGAATTAGACGTGAGGAACATGAGGGACCTGAATGGGCAGCCGTCGATCTCCAAGAGTCGGCCCATACGTCCCAGCTGCCCCATAAGTCCCATGGATAGGCCACGCGCGCCCGCATTGTCCGGGCCACCCGAAGCGTGCGAACCGAACCCTACACCAACCCGGCGTCCTGGTCGGCTTCGAGGAAGCCGTGCAGGTGGCGGATGCGGGTCGGGTGGCGCATCTTGCGCAGCGCCTTCGCCTCGATCTGGCGGATGCGTTCGCGCGTGACGCGGAACTGGCGGCCCACCTCCTCCAGCGTGCGCGAGTAGCCGTCGACGAGGCCGAAGCGCTGTTCGAGCACGGCGCGTTCGCGTTCCGTGAGCGTGTCAAGCACATCGCGAATTTTCTCCTTCAGCAGCGCGTAGGCGGTCATCTCGGAAGGGTTCTCCGCCGTCTTGTCCTCGATGAAATCGCCGAAAGTCGTGTCGTCGCTGTCGCCCACCTGGGCCTGGAGCGAAATCGGCTGCTGCGCCATGCGCAGAACGGCGCGGACACGCTCGACCGGCAGGCAGATTTCCTCGGCCACCTCCTCGGGCGTGGGTTCGCGCCCGAATTCCTGCACAAGCTGCTTCTGCACGCGCATCAGCTTGTTGATCGTCTCGATCATGTGGACCGGGATGCGGATGGTGCGCGCCTGGTCGGCGATGCTGCGGGTGATCGCCTGGCGAATCCACCACGTCGCGTAGGTGGAAAACTTGTAGCCGCGGCGGTACTCGAATTTCTCGACCGCCTTCATCAGGCCCATGTTGCCCTCCTGAATCAGGTCGAGGAAGGAGAGGCCGCGGTTGGTGTATTTCTTCGCGATGGAGATGACGAGGCGCAGGTTGGCCTCGACCATTTCCGTCTTGGCCTTGTGGGCCTTGCGGAGCCATTCGACGAGGTGATGATGGTCTTCGTGGAACCGCGCAAGCGGCATGCGCACCTGCTGTTCGATGTCCTGGAGCTTTTGCTCGAGCTCCGACACATGCGCGAGATGCTCGCGGCTTTTGCTGCGCGACTTGGCAAGCCTTTCCAGCGAACGTTCCGCCTCGACAAGTTCGCGGTGGTGGTGCTCGCAAACGATGACGAATTCCTCGGTGACCTTCTGTTTGTAATAGAAGCGGACGAACAGTTTCTGGAGCGCGCTCTCGGCCTTCGCGAATTCCTTTTCGGCCTTGGCCAGCGTGCTCGCGTGACCCCGCGCCTTGACGACCCTGGCGTAGGCCTGGTCGGCTTTCTGATTGGCCGACTCGACGCTGCGCACGAGCGCCTTGAGCGTGGCGAGGTACTTGTCCCGGCTGTCGATCTTCTTGTCCTGGATCACGCGGTCGAAACGCTCGCGGCCCTGTTCGAGTTTGCGGGCGAGATTCAAACACTCGCGCGCGGTAAAGCCAAAACGGTTCAGGTGCTTCTGCACCATGCTCTCGGCATCCTCGATCCGCTTGGAGATTTCGACCTCCTGCTCGCGCGTGAGAAGCGGGACCTGCCCCATCTGCTTGAGGTACATCCGGACGGGGTCGTCGAGAATGTCGAGCTTGGCGTCGGTCTTCTCCTCGTCGGAGAGTTCTTCCTCGACGCCCGCGGCGGTCTGCTTGTAACGGTCAACCTCCGAGGCGTCGATGACGTCGATCTCGAGGTTGCGGAGGAACATGATAATCGCCTCGAGTTCCTCGGGATTGTTCACGCTCTCGGGAATCGCCTCGTTGAGGTCGTCCCACGTCAGGTAGCCCTGGTCCTTGGCCAGCTTGACGAGATCGCGAAGGCGTTCCTGGCGTTCGGGCTGGCCCGTCCATACCGCCTGGACCCCCTTTGCGTCCTTTTCGTGCGAGTCCGCGATCGACTTCGACGGCGTGGCCACCGACGACGTTCCATCCGCCTTCTGGCGATGCTTATGGCCGTTTTTTTGGCCATTCTTGGCGTCGATTTTCTCGTTCTTGTCATGGCCGTTCTTGGACGGCTTCAACAAGGCGGGCATTGCCTTGTGGGCGGGTGCGGTTTGGCGATGAGTCTTGGGAGATGCTTTCGGAGTAATGGATCGGCTCGATTTGGGCATAGGGGCGATGGGGAAGCAGTTGAGAGCGAAGAACTAACTAGCATCCTACAGAGGATGCCTTCGGTCAAGTAGTTCTTTTACCTGAATGGAAATATATTCCGAAGTGAAGAAAAGCACCCTTTCGGGTGGCCCTGCCTTTCGGGTGGCCCGGACTACTTGTTGTCCGGGTCGCCGCAGGCGACAGGAAGCGATTCAGAACGATTGCGTAATCTTCACCCCAACATCTTCGCCTCGCTCATAAAAAACCGGGCCGAACTCCATGTCCAATCGAGCATCGTCAAGGCCAGCCCCGCCACAACCGGGTTGTTATGCATATAGTCCAGTTTTTCGAGGAATTTTTCATCCGACTCCAAATTGAAATCATAGAATTTTGCCTGCCAGATGGGGCAATCCTCGGGACAGAGTTCGTGGTACTTCGTGAGTTCCTGGGCGTAGAACCTCTTGATTCGATACGAACTCGTCTTTTTCCAAGCTTGAAGAAAAGAGGCGATGGTCGCCTCGGACGCAACGGAAAGAACGGCGTGGACGTGATTGGGCATGACGACAAAGCCATGACATGACGCTTGATGCTTTTCAAGGCAACTTTGCAAGACCTCCACGACAATGGTTCGCGTCCGTTCCGGGGCGAGAAATTGGCGTCTCTGGTAGGTGGAGAAAGTCACGAAATGAAACTCTCCGGGCAGATCAATGATTTGGCGCTTGGGCATCTGATCGCTTCCTGCGGCGCGGGACAAGTCCCTCGCCGCCCGGACAACAAGTAGTCCGGGCCACCCGATTTTGTCGATTCGCAATCCTCGCCTATCACGGCTCCAAATCGGGAAACTGCCGCCGGATGGCCTGGATTTCCATGAGATACTTCAGCCGCTCTTCCACCGAAAGCTCGTCCGATTTGACGGCGAGATTGAGCATCTGCAGCCGCTGCTGCTTCCAGCGCTTCTCCAAATTGCGCACCAGCTTGTCGGCATATGCCTCCACCGTGGTTTCCGTGGGAACGGGCGTGGGCTGAAAGAGGAGTCCGGCCAGGTAATCCCGGGTCCGGTCGTCGCATTCCTCCATGAACCGCGCCGGATTCTCAAACGCATCGTGGGCGTGGGCGTCGAGCAATTGCAGGAGCGCCTCCGCACCCCCCAGGCCCTCGACCCAGGCGTGATCGAGCTGGCGGCTGACCTGCGGGACCAGATCCGGGGTGGTCAACAGCAGCGAGAGCAAGGCCTCAATAATGGGGGCGGCCTGGATCGGCTCCAGCGGCTCAGGTTGCGCGGCATCGGATTCCCCCTCCCCTTCTCCCGCTCCCGTCGCGGCGGGATAATTGCGCTGCTGAAGCTCGGCGCGGCGCAAGAGCGCCTCCGCTTTGCGCACTTCTTCTTCAAGGACCGAGCGCGGGACCTGGAGCCGCCGCGCGACGTCGAGGAGAAAGCCTTCGCGCTGGACGGCATTCGGAATCTTCGCGATGACCTGCGCCATTTTCGCCGCGACCGCGCCGCGTCCGCGCGGGCTGGTGATGTCCTCCTCCTCGCAGGCGGTGTCGAGCAGATGGCGCGTATAATCCTTCGCCTCGCGCAGGATGGTTTCAAAGACGGCGACCGGCTGTTTGCGCAGGAGGCTGTCGGGGTCCTCGCCCTGCGGGATGCGCGCGATGCGGACTTGCAGGTCTTCCTTAAGCAGGACGTCGATGGTCCGTTGCGCGGCGGCCTGCCCGGCACGGTCGGCGTCGAAGCAGATGACGACTTCCTTGGCGATCCGCTTGAGGATCCGCGCGTGGGGATCGGTGAAG
This sequence comes from uncultured Verrucomicrobiae bacterium, assembly GCA_963702985.1. GTDB lineage: Bacteria > Verrucomicrobiota > Verrucomicrobiia > Methylacidiphilales > UBA1321 > JABDGH01. The sequence goes on along the minus strand of OY969777.1, from coordinate 492,858 downwards.
GCGGTGCCCTGCGGCGCAACGACGTTGCGGATGCCGTGCTGCCAGCAGCGCATGAGGTCGATTTGCCCCTCGCAGAGAATCGCGCTTTCGGCCTCGATGATGGGCCGCTTGGTTTTGTTCAGGCCGAAGAGGATGCGGCTCTTCACGAAGATCGGCGTCTCGGGCGAGTTGACATACTTTTGCGCCTTCGCCTCGGGATCGAGCAGGCGTCCGCTGAAGGCGACGACCTCGCCCGCGTCGTTGTGGATCGGGATCATGAGCCGCCCGCGAAAGAAATCGTAGGTGCGGCCCGAATCCGACGTGGCGACGAGTTTCCCCGTTTCGAGCGCCTCCATGCTGTAGCCGTTTTTCTGCGCCCACTTGAGCGTGGCGTCCCAGCCCTCGGGCGCGTAGCCGAGGGAAAATTCGTCCGCGAGCGCGTCGGGAAAATCGCGGCTCTTGAGATAGGCGCGGGCCGGTTCCGCGGCGGGATCGGACTTGAGCAGCGTCCGCCACCAGGCCGCGACGGCGGCATAGAGCGCGTGCAATTCCTCGCGGCGGCTGCGGGCCTGCGGATCGTGCGGGCCGCCTTCGGGGATGACGATGCCGGAGCGCTGGGCGAGACGCCGGATCGCCTCGGGGAAGGTCATGTTCTCCATCAGCATGAGGAACTTGAAGACGTCGCCGCCGTGGCCGCTGCTGAAGCACTTGAACATTTGCTTGGCGGGATCGACGTAAAACGAGGGCGTCTTCTCCTTGTTGAAGGGGCTGAGCGCCTTGAATTTTCCTCCCGCTTTCTTCAGCGGCACGTAACCGCCGACCACGTCGACGATGTCGCTGGCATGGCGCACCTGCTCGACGATTTCGGGGGGAATGATGCCGGCCATGGAGCCGTGACTTTACAACATCCCGCCAGATTCCCACCATCGGAAATCCGTTCGATCAACGAATGCGACAAAATACCGTGTTGGGTAGCCCGGACAACTTGTTGTCCGGGTGGCCGAAGGCCACAAGAAGCCACCCAAAATGGCGAAGTTAAGGTTACATGGAGACGTTTGTGGCTGCTTCTTGTGCGCTGCGCGCACCCGGACAACAAGTTGTCCGGGCTACCCGAAATGGGATTAGACGCCGCCGTCAATGGTCCGACCGCGTGACGAAGCGGACATAAGCTTCCACGAGGATATACAGGATGAAGAAAAGCGCCGTGATCCAAAACGTGGCGGGATAACCGGTGACGCAATCCATCAAAATGCCGATCCACACCGCCGCCACGCCCAGCGCCGCGGAGATAAAAATGCCCCACCAAAAAGAGCGGCAGAGACGCAGGGCGATTCCCGCCGGAGCAATGACGAGCGTAAAGACCAGGAGAATGCCCACGATTTGGCTGGCCAGCGTGACCGAAACGGCCAGCACGGCCATGAACGCCATGGAAAGAGCGGGCAGGGAGAGGCCCCGTGCTTCCGCCAGGCGCGGTTGCGTGCTGGCAAAAAGAAGCTTGCGCGAAAAAACCGCGAGCGCGGCCAGACTCAGCAGCGACAACACCACCATTTCGATGATCTGGCCCTGGGAGACTCCAAAAATATTGCCGAAGAGAATGGCCTTCGCCTGTCCCGCGAAGCTGGAATAGAGGCTGAGAAACAACGTGCCCAAACCGAGGGACATCGAGAGGACCATGCCGATGGCCAGATCGTTGCGATGCACTTTGTCTCCCGCCGCGCCCATGAACAGGCCCGAACCCACGGTGAGCAGGAGCATGCCTTCGAGGGAACTCAACCCCAGGATGGCCGCTCCCGCCGCGCCGGCAAAGCCGATGTGGGCCAGGGCATGCGCGGCGAAACCGGCGTTCCGTATGATGACAAAATAGCCGACGATCGCGCCCAGAATCGCCGCCAGGGTTCCCGCCATGAGCGCGTTCTGGACAAACTCGTAGCCGAGGTAATTCGTGAGCGTGTTAATCATCGTGGTCATGGTGGAAGCATTCCGATTCCGTGACATTGGCCTCCGCCGAAACGACAAAGATGCGGTTCTCGACCCGCACGACTTCAATCGCAAAGCCGTAAAGCTTCGAAAGGCAGGCGGAGGTGACGACGTCGTCGAGTTTGCCCAAAACGGCCCCTCCTCCGGCCATGTAAAGCACCCGGTCCATGACTTGCATGAGCGGGTTCATGTCGTGGGCCACAAAAAGGATGGTCGTCTGAGTGAGACGCTTCACGCGCGCCACACACTCGATCAAAAGCGCCTGGTTTTTAGGATCGAGGCTGGCCAGGGGTTCATCGAGGACGAGAATCGTGGGATCGCCCAGAAGGGCCTGGGCCAGCATCACGCGCTGGCGCTCGCCGCCGGAGAGAACGGAGAACGGGCGCGCGGCGTACCGGCTGGCATCCGTCACCTCCAGGACGCGGTCGACTTCCTGCTTCGATTTTCGGGAGGTCCACGGGATGCCCCACCGGTCGCCATGGCAGGCCGCTTCCACCAAGGCCCGCGCGCTCAGAACCGTGGAGTCGAATCCGGCATGGCCCTGCGGCATGTACCCGATTTGCCGCGCGGCCTGGCCCGGCGTCATGCCGAGGATTTCGATGGATCCCCGGCTGGGCGGCAACGTGCCGATGATCGCGCGCACGAGCGTGGTCTTGCCCGCGCCGTTGGGCCCGAAAATCCCGATGAATTCGCCCGTGTCGATCGTCGCGTTGACCCCGGACAAAATTTCATGGCCGCCCAGGGAAATCGTCAGGCCGGTGATTTGCAGAGCGGGCGTCATGGGCGCGGCTATTTAGCACCAAGAGCCGCCTGAACGCCATCCAACTCGTGCAGCATCCAGCCGACATAGCTTTTCTCATCGGGGGGTTGCGTCTCCGTCACCCCGACGACGGGCACTCCCGCTTTTTTGGCGATTTTTTGAATGCGCTCGGTGGTCGGGTCGGTCACCTGGCTGTTGTAGAAAAGAATTTTGGCCGTCCTGGAAGTCAGGCTCTTTTCAAACGCGGCGGTCTGGTCCGCAGTCGGCTCGGCGTCGTTCATGATCTTGACCTGAAAATCGTAGTTGAGCATCTTGAAGCCGAGAGCATCGGCCATGTAGCCGAACACCGGCTCGGTCGCGGTCACCTCAAGTCCCGCCGACGCGGCTCGTATCGCCGCGATCTTATCCAGCTCGGGCTTCATCGAGGCGTTGAGGTCGTCCAGCCGCTTTTGATAAGCGCCGGCCTGGGCGGCATTGATCTTCCCCAGCACTTCCACCAGCTTCGCGCCCAAAGCGGGCATCGTTTTGGGGTCATACCAGATGTGGGGATTATCGCCCTCCTTGCCTCCGATCAGATCGGCGACATTGATCACCACGCGATCCGGTTTTCCATTGGTCGCCAGCAATTTGTCCATCCAGGAGTCGTAGCTGATGCCGCTATAGATCACGACGTCGGCGTCGGCGACCGCCTTTGCCGTGCCGGCGTTGGTCGTGAACTCGTGGGGGTCCTGATTCGGATTCGTCAGGATGCTTTTGACAACCGCGCCGCTGCCGGCGATTTGCCGGGCGACGCCGCCGTAAAAGTTTTCCGCGGCCACGATCTTGAGTTCGTCCGCCATCGCGGCCAGGGATGGGAGCCAAAGGCCGGCGACACAGGTGAATAGCAGGAGAATTTTCATGAGGTTTTATTTTTACATAAGACGCAAGCTATTTGCAAATAGATTCCGCAAACGGGGTGCGGCGGCACTCAAAACGCTCCGCGCCCAAAAAGGGCAGCCCAACGCCCCCAAAGCGCTTGCGCTTGCCGCCGCTCGGGCGAATGTTTGCTCCAACAAACTTTAGTAGTTGACAGCCATCTCCGTTGTCGGCACAACATGCGGATCATGAATCAAACCGCCGCGCCTCTTCCCGTGCGGGGATCTCCCTTTCCGGCGGGCTCCCGCGCCTTTCCGCCGCGCCCAAATCCAGTTGCGGGCATTGACAACACTTTATTTTTATAGCAAATTATGTTTGTTATAACTAACACGTTGATTTTCGCATGAGCAATTTTCCGATATATCCCGATACCGCGACAGCCGGCATCAGCCTTGAAGACATCAAGCGCGCCCATGACCGCCGCCATGTGCACCGGCATCGGACCGGTCGGCGGTCGTGGTCCCTGCTCTGGCTCCTCATCGGTCCCGGCATCCTGGTGATGCTCGGGGAGAACGACGGGCCGAGCATGATTTCCTACGCAACGACCGGCGCGACTTACGGCATCGGCTTCTTTCTGCCCTTTATCGTGCTCACCTTCGCCATGGCCTACGTGGTTCAGGAGATGACCGTCCGGCTCGGCGCCGCAACCAAGCGAGGCCATGCCGAACTGATCTACGAGCGCTTCGGCCGCTTCTGGGGCTTTTTCGCGATGGGCGATCTGGTGCTGGGCAACCTGCTGACGCTGGTCACCGAATTTATTGCCATCCGCGCGGGCTTGGGTTTTTTTGGCGTGCCTCCGGCCCTGGCCGTCTTGGGCGCCCTGCTTTTAAATGTCGCCGTGGTGCTGAGCCGGCGCTATTGGACCTGGGAGCGGATCGTCCTCGGCTTCGCGTTCTTCAACCTCATCTTCGTGCCCGTCGCCATCCTGGCGCATCCGGTGGCCAGCGAGGTGGTCCGCTCCTTCTTCACCTGGGGGCCTCTTCCCGGCGGGGTGACCGGCGGCTTCTTCCTGCTGGTCATGTCGAATATCGGCGCGACCGTCACGCCCTGGATGCTCTTCTTCCAGCAAAGCGCCGTCGTCGACAAGGGATTGACGACCGCCGACATCCGCCATGGCCGCATCGATACGGCGCTGGGGGCAATCCTCGCCGCCGTGGCCGCGATTGCCACCGTCCTGGCGACGACCCCTCTCTTTCTCCACCACGTCAACGCATCAAGCCTTCAAGGAGCCGACTTTGCCACGGCCCTGGTTCCTTATGTCGGGAACATCGGGGCGACCTTGTTCGCCCTCGGCCTCTTCGAGGCGGGCTTGGTGGCGGCGCTGACCATTTCTCTCTCCTCGGCCTACGCCTTCGGGGAGGTGACCGGCAGCGCCCGCAGCCTGAACAGCCCCTTGCGCGGAGGCTGGCCGTTTTATGCCGTCCTCATTTCGGCGGCGGCGATTGCGGCGGTCCTGGTTCTCATTCCCAATGCGCCGCTCGTCTTTATCACGCTCATTGTGAATGTGATCGCCGTGCTGGCGATGCCGCCGGCGATCGTCTTCCTCCTTCTCCTGGTCAACGACCGCGAGATCATGGGTCAGGCACGCCAACGGCCGCCTGGCCAATTTCTTCGGCATTGGCGTGACCGTCTTTCTCGTCCTGGCCGGACTGATTTTCGCCGTCTTCACCGTTTTCCCCAAGCTCCTTCCCGCCTGATATAAAATCGCAATAGAAAGAAAAATAGATGGACCACCAAACAACCTGCACGACAGAAATTGGAGGACTGAGCACCTTGGATTCCTCGACATCGTGGGTGCGTGAAGTTCTGGAACCCGATCAACTCACCGCATCGAAAATGCGCTACGGCCGGCGCAAACTGAGCCGTGGAACGCTCGTCCTGCTCTGGGCGTTGCGCTTTTACGTGGTCTTCATGGTGTTTATTGTCAGCCTGGCCATCTGGAATGCGCTCCATCCCGCAGGGTGACCCCTAGCGGATTCCAAGAAGTGCCAGAGGGGGGAATCGAACCCCCGACCAAGGGCTTATGAGTCCCCTGCTCTACCGCTGAGCTACCCTGGCTATTGTACTGTAAATACGCTACTTGCATTTGACATATCGCGTGGAATCGGGTAATCTGATACCGCAATCTGATACCATATTATGAATACCGTTGAAAACACGCAAGAAGCCAAAACCCAGGATTCACCCTGGGAAAAGTCGAGCATATCAAACCTTGTTCGCTGGAAAAGCTCAAAAATATATTTTGCCCGCGTCAAGATAGGTGGACGACTCATTCGTAAATCGCTGGACACTCCGCTCATGAGTGTTGCCCGAAACCGGCTTGCTGAGCTCATTAAGCAGGAAAGGGAACGAGCGGAGGTGGCTACTCCCGATGTTCAGGGTAAGCTAACTTTCGGAGAAGCCGTTAAAATTTACTTGGAGCGACTCGACGGTAATCCCGACCTTAAACCTTCAACCAAAAAGTATCGTCGCCAATGCGTCGGAGCGATCCTCAAGACGTGGCCGGGCCTGGAGACAACGGAACTTCGTAAGATCACCAAACCAGCTTGCCAAGAATGGGCGCGCCAGCTCCGTCAACACGGCACGAAATTTCGGCCACCAGGAGCAAAAAAGGAGAGGAAGGGGATTTCCTCCTCGCGATTCAACAATACGATAACGACCCTACGCCAGGTTCTAAAACTCGGCGTGGAAATGGGAATTGTGGTCATAAGCTCCTGGTCGTACAAGTCTTCATCTGCATCTCGCCATTTTGAGGGTGGGCGCAAGGCGAGGAGGCTTTCTGCCCGCCGCTCCCTATCTCTGGTGGCTTATGCTTCGGCTCTGTTGGATCGGGAAGCGAATGGCCGAGAAACAACCTCCAGACGCCTCACCGCCGCCTGCCTCGATCTAAATAATTCGCGGCAAGGAACGCCCTAACTCAATCGATTCCATGGAAAACATCGGCCCAGGAAGATTTGAGGCATCGGCGAAGCCGATCTAGGTAGTCCACTGTCATGTTCCACTGCCCGGCCTCAATCCTTTGCAGGGAGCGGCGGTCAATGTTTGCCTTTTCAGCCAGTTGCTCCTGGGTGAATTTTGCAGCGTTTCTCAATCGATTGATGTTTCTGCCTACCAATAAATGTGCTGGAGCAGGTCGATTCACCTCCAAAGTATGAGCAGCAGCGGAGGGAATGAGGGCGGTAGTATCTGAAGACTCTGGCATAATCCTTCCTTCAGCCGCTCCTCCAAATCCTGCCAACAGCGCATTCGTTCCTCACCGGCCCGAAAATAACGGTTCTGCCGTAGGTTTGAAAACTGCGAGAATGGTTCCGGTGTTTATTGACGAGACTGGATACTCGCGCTTAAATCGAATAATTCCAAGCCCCTCTAACCGACTTAATGCGTTGCCTTTAGACTCTTTTAGCTCGGGCGATGGCCGACTCCTTATTCCTGGATCAAATCCATGACAAAACGCGCGACAGGACAAGGATTTCGTTACACAGGTCACGAAACCTTCGCGTGCAGGTATGCTTGGCTCCCGAAAGCAGCCACTTTTGTTGAGAAGGCCCCCACGATCTTGTCTCAAGCTCAGGAAGATGAGGCAATGGTTGCGTTGGGCGTGGGCAAAAACATGGTAAGATCAATCCGGTTCCTCGCAGCCACCGCCGCCATGGGACGTCCGCTCGTAATCGGTTTCTGGCTCGAGCGCAATGCCCAGCCGCTCAACTCCGCATGGATCGCCGGCCTCGTTGAATTTGACGCGGGCAATCCCAATCCGCGAAAAATTCCCTTGAGCTACGAGCCGTGGAAATAGATAGAGATGTCCATCCGGGCCACGAGCGGCGGCCGGGTTCAGAACACCTTCGATTTCCTGCGGGTTGCCAGCTTCCGGCTCCATGAGCATCCCAAGGCGCTGCAATTGAAACGGGATGTTCAACTTTCCTCCAAACAAGCGATAATCGCTTCGATCGCGCGCTTCGTCTCATGCGGATCTTTGACCTCGATGGACAACGCGCCCGCTTCCTTGGCCGGATAACTGAGGAAGTCCTGCGAACTGTTTTCGACGAGCTTTACGCCCAACGGGTCATGCTGAAGGGTATGATCCTAAAGTCCAATATGGTGCTTCCGGGATTGACATGCCCCCAGCAGGAAGAGGTGGATGTGGTCGCTGACTCCACGGTGGAGTGTCTCTTGCGAGCCGTCCCCGCTGCCGTTCCAGGGATCGCGTTTTTGTCGGGCGGTCAATCCGGCGAGCTTGCCTCGGCCCGCTTGAACGCCATGAATGTTCAATTCAAAGTGCGACTACCCTGGGCACTGGCATTTTCGTTTGCACGCGCCATCCAGCAACCCGCTTTGGAGATTTGGCAGGGCAAAGCGGCCAATGTAGGGGCCGCCCAACAGGCTCTATATCATCGAGCCAAGTGCAATCGGTCGGCGCGTCGTGGTCAGTACCATGGATTCATCGACCGCGCTTTGACCTTCCTGCACGATTCCATCCACGGGAACCTTTTCGCCAGGTCGCACGCGCAAGCGATCTCCAACTTTGACCTGTTCCAAAGGGACATCGGCTTCACTTCCGTCTTCCTTCACGAGACGCGCTGTTTTGGGAGCAAGGCCTAGTAAGGCTTTGATCGCCGCGCCCGTCGAAGCGCGGGCCTTGAGTTCGAGAACCTGCCCCAAGAGAACCAGTACCGTGATGACCGCTGCCGCCTCAAAATAGACCGGGACGATGCCATCCATGCGAAACGACTGTGGAAAGAGCGAAGGCGCGAGTGTCGCCACCACGCTGTAGGCATAGGAAGCCCCGGTGCCCATCGAAATGAGGGTAAACATGTTGAGATGGCGCGTGATGAGAGAACGCCCGCCCCTTTCAAAAAATGGCCAACCTGCCCACAAAACGACTGGGGTACTTAAGATGAACTCCGTCCAAACGACGTGGGTTTGGCCCAATGAATGTATGAGATCGCGCAGACCGGGGACAAATTCTCCCATGGAAAGGATCAAAACCGGAACGGTCAGGGCAAGTCCAATCCAGAACCGGCGCGTCATGGACTTCAGTTCGACGTTTTCTTCCTCGTCTCCCTCGCCAGTCTTTTTCGGCTCCAAGGCCATTCCGCAGATCGGACAAGGGCCTGGATGATCCTGCTCGATTTGCGGATGCATCGGGCAGGTGTAGATAGCTTTTTGCGCTGACTGTTGGGCGGGATTGACCTCCAGCGCCATGCCGCACTTGGGACATGTCCCCGGTTTGTCGCTTTCGACCCCCGGACACATGGGGCAGTAATACTTTGCTTTCCCCGAGGGAGTTACTGGAGGAGCGGAGTGATCGAGTTCGCCATGGCAACAGTCATGGGGAGGGGCGGCTATTTCGGTTTTCATTACTTTTCCTTGCAAGCAGTGACAATGAATTTATGCGCCGCTTTCGGTTTGGTAAAATTATCGGCGGAGATGATGGCGATAGCGGAACTGATCATCAGCTTGCTGCCGCCTGCTTCATGATTTTAACAATTACGTCCTCCACTTCCTGAGCTACCCCTTTCAATTGCGGCGTATTGAACATCGCCAAAAGAGTAGTTGGTTTCAATGTAGCCAGAATGGTTTTATCGTCCTCCTCATAAATGGATATTCGGCAAGGTAGAGCGGTCGAGATGCTCATGTTTTGGTCGAGAACCTTCTTCGCCTGTTGCGGCTGACAGACCTCGAAGATCAAACATTCACGGTCGAACTCGACGCCCTTCTTCGTCATGGTCTCTTTGAGGTTGTGAACCTGCATGACGCCAAAGTGATTGGCCTGAACGGCGCTTTGCAAGGCAGTCGCAGCCTCGCTCACAGTTTTTTTTGAAGATAGTTTGATCAACATCAGTTTTTCATTCATGGGTAAAAGTCCGTTTATTTGGCAGTGCTGACCGCTGATTTATTTTTTGGTGAGCTTGTTAATAACGACGGCGAGCAGGACAACCACCAATATGCCTACAGCTGTCCAGACCCACATCCCTCCGCCCATCCATCCGTCTGTATAGTTCATCATAAAGTCTCTTTCATCACGCTATTGCGAGTTGCCCGGTGCAAAGTTCAGAATTTGCGCACGGGGTAATCACACAATCGAAGGATGGCATCGATGGTGACACGTCGCTATGGGGTCAAGACCCCATAGCTGAAAAGCGAGAATCGCTCAATGTATGGATGGCATTCCGCGTCACCAGTTAAATGCTCACTCTCGTGCGGATAATTGGGGTTGGGACTACTCATTGCAATTATTTTGGGCGGATTGTGAAAATGGGAATCAAATAAAAGTAATAACCACCAGGAAAGAAATATGACTATGAAAACAACGAAATCCGTAACCAAGGACCCCATCTGCGGAATGACTGTGGACGAAGCAACCGCTCTCCACGTCGAACGCGATGGAAAGACGTTCTACTTTTGCTGTGACGGTTGTCGGCAAAAGTTTATGTCCGCACCCGATGGCACAAAATCGGACGGTAAGACTGGATGTTGCTGTGGATAGAAACTCGGCGAAGCGGGGCGTGATGTAGTCCACGACGGATGGGTATCGCGTTCGGATTGACCGGTGCTGTTTTTTTACCTCGGTTGCATTGTCGCGATGAGCACCGCACATCGCGAAAAGGCGATCCTGTTTTTCAACAGCCTCCTGCATGGAATCGATGCGACGTCGATTCTGAGCGAAAACGTCCCGATTGGCCAAGTGCTTCTTGGTATCGTTTCGACCTTCGTTCTCGGCTGGCTTGCAGGCGCAATGGTCGCGGGATTTTACAATTGGGGCGTGAGAAGCAGCCCGGAATAAAGCCAACCGCCGACAACCGTCCATCAGGGGTAAAATCTGATACCGCGATCTGATACCGCTTGCCGTTTTTTGATGCAAAAGGGCACTTAGCGCGACAAAGCCCTAACAATCAATTTTTATTCTAAGTTGCTTGAACGCAAGGCAAAGCGAGACCAAAACAGTCATTGCAAGTTGTTGATAATAAGCGTTTTATGATTTATGAGTCCCCTGCTCTACCGCTGAGCTACCCTGGCTAATTTATTCCCCTCAAGCTGCTTACATTTCGAGTCTGACCCGATAATGTTACTTGGATGATTTCGATGCGGGCGAGATCAAACCGCGTGGCCTAGCGCCGCCTGCGCCGAATTCATAAGGGTGGATATTATGCCGTGATCACGGCGCGAGGCAAGCAGATCAAGCGACAGCAGATCAAGCGTTCGTCGAGATCTCCACCCCTGAGCGTTACATGACACGGGGCAAATTCTCCCGTGCCAAGTTCGAGACGGCCTGTTTGGCCGAGTAGGCTGAGACGTTCAAGACGGTGTGCGCTGACGCTTGACGAATTCCGCACCCGCATGGGGATGTACCGGCGACAAGGCATTCGAGATAGTCGATGGCGAGATTCCATGGGAATGAGCCGGTCGAACTGTTCATAAAGATATTCCAAAACAGAAAAACTTTTCTTCCCGCCCTGTCTGTGGCATTTTTTTCTTAATGAACCGTAGTGTCGCCATTCCTCCAGACCAAGAAACCCTCGACCGAACCGATAAAACGGCTTGGCGCGAACAAGAGGGATGGTGTTCCTTTCAGGAGGCCACGGACATCCTTGCCGTGGACAAAGGCCCCCAGTTCGAACTCGTCGAATCAGAAGTTGAGACCGTTCCATGATCTCTTGGAGCAACGTCGAGATCGCTCTCGATACGCTCAACGATAAGAATCCGTCATTATTGTCCAGAAGCCTTCTTATCGGCGGATGGGCGGCGCTACTCTATCATCGGTTGCTGTCGCTTAAAAACCATCCGGCGTTCCCTCCCCCCATACCCGATAACATTGAGAGGTTAGTTTCAAAAGACCTCGATTTCACCCACGTTTGGAGTGAGGACTTTTTCGATGCTTATCCCGATTTCATTGTACGTCCTTCCACGGGCAGACCTTATTTAGAAGTCGCAGGTATTAGGATCGGGTTCGCCCAAGTGGGCGTGACTTTCGATCCCGAAGAAGCGTTTGAGAAATCACGCATTTTCAAAACTCATGCGGGCACAAATTTTGCCACGCTCGATCCCGTTCGTCTTTATCGCGAAAAGCAGGCGATGTCCGAAAAGCAAAGGAGCAAACCCAACGACCACTTTCATCGGGAAATTGCTGCCATCTACGCCAAGTTTGAACTTGCCGAAGCGATCAAAAAGCATTCGTCTGAACCGACAGCTTCCAATCAAGTTCGGGTTGAGCGACTCACCCGTGAACTAAAAGATTTGGCCCCCGAGTTGCTTGAAAGTCCAAAATAACATTGGTCATGACCATGATGTTCAAGCTGGAGCGATTACGGTTGGGGCACCGTTGGAAGACTTGGTTGGCGCGGCCTAAACCTTGTCGAAAAAAGTAACCCTAAAAAGTAACCCGATGACTGAAATTCGGGCTTTTGAGGTCATTTCAGGTCATGCCAGAAAAATGCTCAAGTTTCTAACCAGGAGCAAGAAGCAATGATAGAAAGTTCGTGGCAATTTGGGTCAAAATAGCCGTTTCGATTTATGAGTCCCCTGCTCTACCGCTGAGCTACCCCGGCTAATTTATTCCCCTCAAGCTGCTTACATTTCGAGTCTGACCCGATAATGTTACTTGGATGATTTCGATGCGGGCGAGATCAAACCGCGTGGCCTAGCGTCGCCTGCGCCGAATTCATAAGGGTGGATATTATGCCGTGATCACGGCGCGAGGCAAGCAGATCAAGCGTTCGTCGAGGCGTCCACCTCCGGGCGACGGCGCGGGAAGACCCGTGCTCGGAGATCGCGGGCAGCCTTACGGCTGCGGCCCTTGCAGCAGCTTTTCCAGCCGTGGGTCCTTCGCGATGCCAAGTTCCAGCGCGCGGTTATATTCGCGACGGGCCAGTTCGAACGACGGCGGCTTCGCCGTCGCATAGACCAGCGCGAGATTGAAGTGGGCGTCGCCGAAATTGGGGTCGATCTCGATCGCCTTGCGGAATTCCTTCTCCGCCACCTCCTGCCACCCTTTCTGCGATTCGGCGCAGCCGAGATAGTTGTGGGTCTTCGCGTCGTTGGGATCGAGGGCCTTAGCCGAGTTCAGGGCGTCGATCGCGTTTTCGTACTGGTTCAACTGGTAGTAAACGATGCCCAGGTTCGCATAGGAAAAGGCGTCGGTGGGCGAAAGCTTGACGGCCTGCTGAAGCGCCTTGAGCGCCTCTTCATATTTGCCCTGCTGGAAGCGGACCACGCCCAGGTTGCTCCACGCGTAGAGCGATTCCGGATATTTGTCGATGATGTTCTGGTACTTCGCCGCCGATTCGTCGTATTTCTGATTCTTGAAGAGGTCCGCCGCTTCCTGGGCCGTATTGCGCATGTCGTCGGGGAGGCGCGCCTTGGTGGAATATTGGGTCGGATCGTCCTGCCTCGCCGAGTCGCCGCCATTCTTGATCGTCGTGTCCGTATAAGTCGTGGTGGCGGGCGGAAGCTTGGTCGTGGTCTCCCTGGTCGGCGCTGGCGGGGCGGGCGGGGCCGGAGTCGTCTCCGTGTTCGTGGCCGGCGGCGGCGTCGTCGCGGGCGGGCCCGCCGGCGTGTTGGGCGGAATGGGAGCGCTCGCATCGGGAGTGTTGGCCGGCGCCGGCGTGACCGGGGGAGTCGTGGCGTCAGGCGTGCCCGAGGGGGCCGCCGGCGGCGTGACGGATGACGTCCCATTGGTCGCGGAGGCATCGGGCGCCGTGTTATTCATGACGATGGTGACGGGCGGCTGATTCGTCGTGTTATCCGGCGCCGGAGTTGGCGGGGCCGTCCCGGTCGCGCCATTGGCGGCGGGCGGCGCGGCCGAAGCCGTGTTGGTGTCGGGAGCGGGCGGAGCCGGTGCGGCAGGCGGATTCGTCGCCGCATGGTCGGTCGAAGCCGCGGATCCGGGGGCTTGTGCGGCAAAGCCGTTGTTCGGAGGTTGCGTGATCTCCGGCCCCGGCACCTTCAAACTGGCCAGCAGCGCCCGTTCCTGATCGTTGGTCGGCGGCGTCATCGGCGAACCGAGAATATCGAGCTGTTCCTGCAAGACCTTCGACTTGAGCTTGAGATTATCGAACTCTTCCTGGGCCAGGCGCTTGGCCATATCACGGTGGGCCTGCTCCTGAAGCTCCCGCGTGAGGATGTCGCGCATGATCTCGTTTTCGCGCTTGAGCGTTTCATATTCGGGGCTGCCGGTTCCGGCGGCGGCCAGCTTTTGGTTGGCGGCGAACAGGTCGGCCTGGGCCCGGTCGAGCTGCTGCTTCAAAGTGGTGGTGGTGGTCTCCAGCGCCGTGTTGGCCTGCTGGGAGGCGTCATATTGTTCCTGAAGATTTTTCAGTTGGGCCTGCGCCAGCGCGAGCTTCGATTTGGGGTTGGTCTTGAACGTGTCGAGCTCGCTTTGCGCGGCGGCCAGCTTGTCGGTCAGCGCCTTGTTTTCGCTTAAAAGCTTGCCCATGCGATCATCCACCGATTGCTGGTTCTTCAACGCGGCCAACTGCGCGTTGACCGTTTCAAGCTGGGACCGGTAGGTCTCGAGCTGGGACTGAGAGTCCTTCAACTTATCCTTCGTGATCCGCAAATCCTCTTTCACCGCCTGCAATTCCTGTTTCAGGGTTGCCACGTCATCTGGAGCGGGATTGGCCGGAACGCCCGGCGGCGGCGCGGCAAGGCCGTTCGCAGGCGCCCGGGGGGCGACGGGAGGCTGCGCATCCGCCTTGGGTTGCAGGTCGTGGATCATTTTTTCGCAATCAGCCATGCGAAGCACCACGAGCGCCGATTCCCAGTTCGGATCCGACTGGTGGATCTTCGACAGTTTGACGTAGCAATCCTTGAAGTCCTCCAGAGCGCCACGGTAATCGCCCTGTTTTTCAAGGTGCTCCGCGTCGTTGATCTTGAGGTAAATGTCAAGATACCGCTGCTGGAGGGTCTGTTCCGCGTGGGCGAGAGAGAGCGGGACTGTCAAAATCCACGCCAAAACAACCGTAAAAAATACACGCAAACGCATGCGGCTGGATTTAATTGGTTTATCGGTAAAAAGTCAATCATCTCATGGATTACAAGTAAGCTATTAATGCTCCTTATTTCGTATTCTGTGTAAAAACTCAACCGCATCGTTCACACGCCAGACCTTATTTCCCAGAGCGGTTCGAGCTTCGGCGGAGTTGACGCGGGCCAGGACCTCAACCAACCGCACGGCGCGCGCGCGGAGTTTGTCGTTGGTCGCCTGAACGTTGATCATGAGATTGTCCCGCACCCGCCCCAGCCGAACCATGGCGATGGTGCTGAGCATGTTTAAGACAAGCTTGGTCGCCGTCCCCGCCTTCAATCGCGTCGAGCCGGTCACGATTTCGGGTCCCGTGGTAAGATCGATCTCGATGTCGACCGCCACGCGGATCGACCGCCTCGGATTGCACGTGAGCAAAATCGTCCCCGCGCCCCGATCCCGCGCATAGTCGAGCGCCCCGAGCACGAACGGCGTCTGGCCGCTCGCCGAGATGCCACAGACCACATCGCGCTTCTTCAGGCCGCGCGCCTTGAGTTCCCCCGCGCCCGCCTCGCGCGCGTCCTCCGCGCCTTCCTGGCTGCGAAAAACCGCCGCCGCGCCGCCCGCGATGATGGCCTGCACCTGCTCCGGGGGCGCGTTGAAGGTCGGCGGCATTTCACTGGCATCGACCACGCCGAGGCGGCCGCTCGTCCCCGCGCCGACATAAAAGAGGCGGCCGCCGGAGGAGAGCTTTTTCGCGACAAGCGTCGCCGCGCGGGAAATCGCCGTGCGTTGCGCGGCGAGCGCCTTCTCCACGTAGCGTTCCTCCTTGATAAAAAGATCGACCAGGCCGGAAATGGATCGCTTGTCCAATCCGCGCGAGCGGGGATTGCGCTGCTCCGTGGAGGCCTGCGCGAAGGCCGCGAGGCGGGCCGGATCAGGTAGCCCGCGATCTCCGAGCGCGGGTGTTCCCTTTGGTGGCCCGGACAATTTATTGTCCGGGTGCGCGAGCGCGGCATCGCGAGCGCACAGGAAGCGATCCGAAGTGCGACGGTCATAGACCGCCGATACAGCCAGCCGGGCCGCGCCAAATGCACCCGGCACGGCAAGGAGAAACGATTCCGCGCCTGGCAAAACTTTCTTCAAGGCACGCCGAAATAATGCCGTGTAGCCCGGTTGATTCTCGAACAACCCTCCGGTCAGCGCCACCTTGGGCGTGCTGACTTCGAGGCGGCGCGCAATGGCCGCAACGTTTGCCGCAAGCCGCAAAACGGCAAATTCCAGCAGCGTGCCCGCTTCTCGATCTCCCTTTTGCGCGGCGGAAAAAACACACCGCGCCCATTGCGCGACGGCGCCCTTGCCCGTGTCTTGCAACAGATGCGGCACGAGTTCTTCCAGGGAACTCTTTCCCGCCGCGGTCAAGTATTCCCGAGCCAGAGGCGAGATTTTTTTATTCTGATCGTAGCGGGCGTAGGCGAGTTCCAGCCCGCGCCGGGCAATGTCGTAGGCGCTTCCCTCATCTGAAAAGAGATGGCCCCATCCTCCCGCCTTTTCAAGCGGCCCGTCCGCCGATTTCTGCCCCGCGACATTGGATCCCGTCCCCGCGATGACCACGATGCCCGGCCCCGAGCCGAACGCCGCCGCGAGAACCGAGCGCGTGTCCTCCATCACGCGGACCGCCCCGGCCCGAGGCCAGACGCGGCGGAGGATTCTTTCCACGCGAGCTTTCTCGGCGGCAAGCTGGCATCCGGCGAACGCGCCGCCGATGGCATCCGCGCGCGCCCCCGCCTTCCGGCGAATCTCCCGGAATAACTTTTCCAGCGCCGCGTCGCTTAGCAGAAGCGTGTTGCCCGGCCCCGCCGCGCCTTGCGCGAGCATCTTCCCGTCCCGCGTCAGCAACGCCCATGTCGTCTTCGTGCCCCCGCCCTCGATGCCGAGGATGCCCGCCCTCTTTTCATGTCCAGCCATCCCGCCACTATCGCCGTTCCCCGCGCGGAGGGCAGTAATTTTTTCCCGGCCTTCTTCTGGTGGCCTCTTGCACGCTCTCTCACAAGCGCGGCTGCAACTCAAACGGCCTTGTTAATCGCGCTGATCCCGTCCAAAATCACCCATGCTCGTTTCGTTGCGCATCCGAAACCTCGCGCTGATTGAAGACCTGACCTGGGAACTCGGGCCGGGCTTCAACACGCTTACCGGCGAGACCGGCGCGGGAAAATCGATCCTGATCGACGCGCTGAGCCTGCTCCTCGGCGAGCGTGCCGACAAGACCCTCATCCGCACCGGCGCGGAGGCCTGCTCGGTGGAGGCCGAGATCACGCTGGCGGACGACGCACGCCTGAAGGAGATCAACGCCGCGCTCGGGGAAATCGGCGCCGAACCATGCGAAGGCCGCACGCTTTTGCTCAAGCGCAGCCTGTCGGCGGCGGGCGCGAACCGGCAATTTCTCAACGGCAGCCCGGTGCCGCTGC
This sequence comes from uncultured Verrucomicrobiae bacterium, assembly GCA_963702985.1. Lineage (GTDB taxonomy): Bacteria > Verrucomicrobiota > Verrucomicrobiia > Methylacidiphilales > UBA1321 > JABDGH01. Next base: position 475,799 of record OY969777.1, on the reverse strand, counting down.
AGGGACTCAAGAGCGTCGGCGATCTGCTCGTCGACGTCCACGGGCCGCACGATCACCAGTCCCTGCTGGCGGCGGGAACGCAGGCCGAATTGCTCGACGCCTACGGCAAACTCGAACCGTTGCGCGCGGCCTGCGCGGGCGCGTACGGCGCGTTGCGCGAGATCGAGCAGGAACGGGTCGCTCTGGAATTGAGCGAAAGCGAGCGCGAAGAGCGGCTCTCGCTTTTGCGGCACCAAGTCGCCGAAATCGAGTCGGCGCGCCTTCAGCCCGGCGAGGACGCCCGCGTGGAAAACGAGTATCGCGCCGCCTCCCACGCCCAGAACATCCTCGAACAGGCCGGGATCATCGCGGGCCTGCTGAACGATTCCGAGAACGCGGTGCTCACGCAGCTCGCGCAGGTCGAGCGCGCGCTCACCGCCTGGCAGCGGATGGACGATTCCATCGCCGACGCGGAGGAACTCAATCGCCAGGCCGTCGCGCAGTTGCAGGACCTGCTCGGCACGGTGCAGGCGCGCGCGGAGCGCGTCGATCTCGATCCCGCCCAGTTGCGGCAACTCGAGGACCGGCTCAACCTCGTGCAGAGTCTCAAGCGCAAATATGGCGGCACAATCGAGAGCGCGCGGGCCTTCGGCGAAAAGGCCGCGGCGCAACTGGCCGCGCTGGAAGGCCGCACCGAATTTTTGGCCACGCTGGCCCAGCGCGAAAAGGACGCCCGAAGTGCGCTGGAAACGGCCGCCGCAGAATTGTCCGGGGCGCGGCAAAAAATCGCCGGGCCGCTCGGCGAAAAGATTTCGCGGGAACTCCGCGCGCTCGGCTTCAACAAGGCGCTGTTCGAGGTCGAAATAACCCCGGCGTCAAAACCGGGCGCGTCGGGCGGCGACGTGGTGGAATTTATTTTCGCGCCGAATCCGGGCGAAGCGCCGAGGCCCCTGCGCGCGATTGCATCGAGCGGCGAAATGGCCCGGGTGATGCTCGCGGTGAAAACCACGCTGGCCGAGGTGGACGAAATCCCGATCCTGATCTTCGACGAGGTCGATGCCAACGTGGGCGGCGAAACGGCCGGACAGGTCGGCAGGAAACTGCGCGGCCTCGGCCGCTGCCACCAGGTCCTCTGCATCACCCATTTGCCGCAGGTGGCGGCGCAGGGGCAGAGTCACTTCGCGGTGGAAAAGCGGGTCAAGCAGAACCGGACCCTGATCGAATTGACGCGGCTGGAAGGCGCGGCGCGGCAGCGCGAGCTGGCCCGGATGCTCGGCGGCCAGACCGAAGCGGCGCTCGCGCTGGCCAGGAGTTTGCTGGCGAATCTGGAGGGTCAGCCTCCGGCCTGACCCTGACTTTCCGGCTTGTCCCTCATTTGTAGAAATGAAGTCAAAGTCAGGCCGGAGGCTGACCCTCCAGAAAATTTATCGCTCCGCGCAGCAGCACTTTTTCAGCGTGACCCGCGCCGGCTTTTCGGACAGGCTCTATCAGTCCCACATGATGACATGAACCAGTTTCGAGATATTCTGATGTTCGGCATGATCATTCTTGCCATCGGCCTTGGGGCCGGGCGGCCCGAGAACTGGACTTGGGCCGCTGTCGGCGGCCCCTACGTGGTCAACGCGATCACTTTTCTGGCCGATGGGCGGCCCTGGACCATTATTGTGTTAATGGCGCTGGCTCTGACGCTTTACATGACCCGGCTAAAGTTTTAAGCTGTCCCGCGAAACCCAGATGACGAGAAATAACAGCAATATCCGTTCGGTATTGAGCAATGCCAGTGGAGTCCGAAGCCAACTTGGCGTTTATTCTTACTACCTAACCTGATTGAGATGCTTCATGGATGCGAACCGAATTTGCCTGATAAAACTCCTATCGGAAATGTCCTTAACGGAGCCTGCCGCCCCTCTGAAATGAAGAATTCCAACGGATTGCCGACCAAACAAGGCCTTTACGATCCGCAATTTGAGCACGATTCGTGCGGAGTCGGATTTGTCGTCAATATGAAAGGCGCCAAGTCGCATGAAATCGTGACCCAGGCTTTGACGATTCTGATGAACCTGGATCATCGCGGAGCCTGCGGCTGCGAAGCCAACACCGGCGACGGCGCCGGCATTCTCATCCAGATGCCCGACAAGTTCCTCCGCAAGGCCTGCCGCAAGATCAAGATCACGCTGCCGAAGGCCGGTCAATATGGCGTGGGCATGGTCTTCACCTCGCAAGACGCGGCGACACGGGAAAAAGCACGCCAGATTTTTGAAAAAATCGTCGCCGAGGAAGGCCAGACGCTGCTCGGCTGGCGCGATGTCCCGACCTGCAACGCCTCCCTCGGCAACTCGGCGAAGGCCGGCGAACCGGTCTCGCGGCAGGCCTTCATCCAGCGCGGAGACAAGCGGCTCGACGACCAGGCCTTCGAGCGGAAACTCTACGTCATCCGCAAACGCGCCACGCATGCGATCCGCGGCACGAACGCCGATCCGGCGTGGTACATTTCCAGCCTCTCCGCGCGGACGATGATTTACAAGGGCATGCTCATGCCGGCCCAGGTCGACCGCTACTTCCCCGACCTGCTGGACCCCGCCATGGAGACGGCGCTCGCGCTCGTCCATTCGCGCTTTTCCACCAACACGTTTCCAAGCTGGGACCGCTCGCACCCGTATCGGTACATCGCCCACAACGGAGAAATCAACACCCTGCGCGGCAACATCAACCGGATGCGCGCGCGGCAGGCCCTGTTTGAAAGCGATCTCCTCGGCGACGACATCAAAAAGATCCTGCCGATCATCAACGAGGACGGCTCCGATTCGTCGATGTTCGACAACAGCCTCGAACTCCTCGTCATGGCCGGACGCCCCCTGCCCCATGCCATGATGATGATGATTCCCGAGCCGTGGGAAAATCACAAAAGCATGCCGGAAGACAAGCGGGCCTTTTACGAATATCACTCATGCCTGATGGAGCCGTGGGACGGCCCGGCCTCCATCGCCTTTACGGACGGCACAGTGATCGGCGCCGTGCTCGACCGCAATGGACTGCGCCCCTCGCGCTATTACGTGACCAAGGACGGCCTCGTCATCATGGCCTCCGAAGTCGGCGTGCTGCCGGTCGAACCCGAGCGCGTCCTGAGCAAGGGCCGCCTTCAGCCGGGACGCATGTTCCTGGTCGACATGCGGCAGGGACGGATCGTCTCCGATGAGGAGATCAAACAAAAATTCGCCGCCGAGCAGCCCTACCGCGAGTGGCTCGACAAAAACCACGTGCTTCTCTCCGATCTGCCCAAGCCGAAGAACAATGCCCCCGCGTCGGACCCCCAAACGATCACCCAGCGGCAGCAGGCTTTCGGCTACACCTTTGAAGACCTGGAGGTCATCATCGGCCCGATGGCCCGGGAAGGCGTCCAGCCGCTCGGTTCGATGGGGACCGACACGCCGCTGGCGGTGCTGTCGGAGCGGCCCGTCCTGCTTTACAACTATTTCAAGCAACTCTTCGCCCAGGTCACCAATCCACCGATCGACCCGATCCGCGAAGAACTGATCACTTCGACCCACACGATGCTGGGACCCGAGGGCAATCTGCTCAAGCCGGCTCCGGCAAACTGCCGGATGATCAAGCTCGATCACCCGATCCTTACCGACTCCCAGCTCGAGCAGCTTCGCCATATCGATCTGCCCGGATTCAAGGCCGCCACCCTTTCGATGCTTTTCCCGGCGGCGGCTGGTCCGGAGGGGCTTGGCCGGGCGCTCGACCGTCTTTTTGACGAAGCCTGCCGGTCGATTGAAAAAGGCGCCAACCTTCTGATTTTGTCCGACCGCGGCGTCGACCGCACCCATGCGGCCATTCCCGCGCTGCTGGCCGGGGCCGGCCTGCATCACCACCTCATTCAGAAAGGTTTGCGCACCCGCGTCGGGCTTGTCCTCGAATCCGGGGAACCGCGCGAAGTGCACCACTTCGCCCTGCTGATCGGCTACGGCGTCGGCGCGATCAATCCTTATCTGGCCCTTGAAACCGTTGAAGAAATGGCCCGCAAGGCCCTCCTGCCCGGACTCGATGAAACGACGGCGGTCAAGAATTACATCAAGGGCGCGCTCAAAGGCGTGGTGAAGACGATGTCCAAAATGGGCATCTCCACGATCCAAAGTTATCGCGGCGCGCAGATTTTCGAGGCCATCGGCCTCCATTCCTCGGTCATTCACAAGTACTTCACGCGCACTCCGTCGCGCATCCAGGGCGCCGATCTTTGCGCGCTCGGCCGGGAGCTGCTGATGCGGCACGCCCAGGCGTTTCCCGATCATCAAACCAGCGGCCCCACCCTCGAAGCGGGCGGCGAATACCGCTGGCGCAAGGAAGGCGAGGCGCACCTCCTGAGCCCCGAGTCGATTCACCGATTGCAAAAGGCCGTCCGCCTGGGGGACTTCGGGGTTTTCAAGGAATACTCGAAACTCATCAACGATCAGGACAAGCAGGCCTTCACCCTGCGCGGCCTGCTCGAATTCAAGAAGAGCCGCCCGGTCCCCCTCTCGGAAGTCGAACCGGCCGAGTCGATCATGAAGCGCTTCAAGACCGGCGCCATGAGCTACGGTTCGATCTCCAAGGAAGCCCACGAAGCGCTCGCCATCGCCATGAACCGCATCGACGGAAAATCGAACACGGGCGAGGGCGGCGAAGATCCCGAGCGCTACACCTGGACGAACGACCTCGGCGACTCGAAAAATTCAGCGATCAAGCAGGTCGCCTCGGGCCGTTTCGGCGTGACCAGCCTCTATCTGACCGAGGCCCGCGAAATCCAGATCAAGATGGCCCAGGGCGCCAAGCCCGGCGAGGGCGGCGAGCTACCCGGACGGAAAGTTTATCCGTGGGTGGCCAAGACCCGTGGCACGACGCCGGGCGTCGGCCTCATCTCGCCGCCGCCGCACCACGACATCTACTCGATCGAAGACCTCGCCGAGTTGATCCACGACCTGAAAAACTCGAATCGCCGGGCGCGCATCAGCGTCAAACTCGTCTCCGAAGTCGGCGTGGGGACCATCGCCGCGGGCGTCGCCAAGGCCCATGCCGACGTGGTGCTCATCAGCGGATTCGACGGCGGCACGGGCGCCTCGCCGCTCTCCAGCATCAAACACGCCGGGCTTCCCTGGGAACTCGGCCTCGCCGAAACTCACCAGACCCTCGTCCTCAACAACCTGCGCAGCCGGATCGTTGTCGAAACCGACGGCCAGCTCAAAACGGGCCGGGACGTCGCCATCGCGGCCCTCTTCGGCGCCGAGGAATTCGGCTTCGCGACCGCGCCGCTCGTCTCCCTAGGCTGCGTGATGATGCGCGTCTGTCATTTGAACACCTGCCCCAAGGGCATCGCCACCCAAAACCCGCGCTTGCGCAAAAACTTCGCCGGCGATCCGGCGCATGTGGTGAATTTCATGCGTTTTGTCGCGGAGGAACTGCGCGAAATCATGGCGCAGCTCGGCTTCCGGACGGTCAATGAGATGATCGGACGCACCGACGCGCTCGAGCCGAAAAAAGCGGTGACCCACTGGAAAGCCATCGGGCTCGACCTCACGAACATTCTTTATCAGCCGAAAGCCGGGCCGGAAGTCGGGCGCTATTGCCAGATTCCGCAGGACCACGGCCTCGACAAGGCGCTCGACATCACGACGCTGCTCGATCTTTGCAAACCCGCCATCGAGCGCGGCGAAAAGATCGAGGCGGTCCTGCCCATCCGCAACACCGACCGTGTCGTGGGCACGATCCTGGGCAACGAAATCACCCGCAAGCATGGCGCCAAAGGCCTGCCGGAAGACACCGTGCATCTCATCTTCAAAGGCTCGGCGGGCCAGAGTTTTGGCGCATTCGTCCCGAAAGGCGTCACGCTCGAAATCGAAGGCGACGCCAACGATTATCTCGGCAAGGGACTCAGCGGCGGCAAGATCATCGTCTATCCGCCCAGGAATTCGACCTTCGTGCCGGAAGAAAACATCATCACCGGAAACGTCGCGTTTTACGGCGCAACCAGCGGCCATGCCTATATCCGGGGCATGGCGGGCGAACGCTTCTGCGTCCGCAATTCCGGCGTCAACGCCGTGGTGGAAGCCGTCGGCGACCACGCCTGCGAATACATGACCGGCGGCACGGTCGTCGTGCTCGGCCCCACCGGGCGCAATTTTGCCGCGGGCATGAGCGGCGGCGTCGCCTATGTCCTGGATGAAACCGGCGATTTTCCCGACCGCTGCAATTCCGCCATGGCCGCCCTGGGAAAAATCGACGACGAGGAGGAAATCGAACACGTCCGCCTTTTGATCAAACAGCACGCCGATCACACCAGCAGCCAGCGCGCGTTCAAGATCCTCGCCCTTTGGGAAGAGACAATGCCGAAATTCGTCCGGGTCATGCCGAGGGATTACCAGCGCGTCCTTCAGGCGCTGAAAAAAGCGCATCAATCGGGCTTGAGCGGAGACGACGCCCTCAACGCCGCCTTCGAGGCGAACTCGACCGACGCGGCCCGCGTCGGAGGAGGCTGACATGCCCTCTCATCAAAAAGCACGCGCCAACTAAAAAACAGCCGCGCAACCAAAAACAAAACCATGGGCAAGCCAACAGGATTCATTGAATACCTCCGGGAAGTCCCGGCCGATCGTCCGCCGCTGGAACGCCTCGGCGATTGGAATGAATTCCATCTTCACCTGGGCGAGGACAAGCTCAAGATTCAGGGCGCGCGCTGCATGAACTGCGGCATTCCGTTCTGCCAGACCGGCCTTGTCATCAACGGCATGGCCAGCGGCTGTCCGATCTCGAACCTGATCCCCGAATGGAACGACCTGGTCTATCGGGGCCTTTGGCGCGAGGCTCTGGAACGGCTTCACCAAACCAATAACTTTCCCGAGTTCACCGGACGCGTTTGCCCCGCGCCCTGCGAAGGTTCCTGCACGCTCGGCAGCATCGAGCCCCCGGTGACCATCAAAAGCATCGAATGCGCCATCATCGACAAAGGCTGGGAGGAGGGATGGCTCGCGCCCGAGCCGCCGCAGGTGAGCACGGGCAAAAAAGTCGCCGTTGTCGGCTCCGGCCCCGCGGGTCTGAGCGCCGCCGCGCAGCTCAACCGCGCCGGGCACGCCGTCACCGTCTTCGAACGCGCGGACCGCCCCGGCGGCCTGCTCATGTACGGGATCCCCAACATGAAACTCGACAAGGAAGGGGTCGTCCTGCGCCGCGTCCGAAAAATGGAGGCGGAGGGCATTTCGTTCGCCTGCGACACCGAAATCGGGAAGAACTACCCGGTCGACAAACTCTTCTGGGAATTCTCCGCCGTCGTCCTCTGCACCGGGGCAACCCGGCCGCGCGATCTGCCCATCGAGGCCCGCGAGGCCAAAGGCGTCCATTTCGCCATGGATTTTCTCACCGCCAACACCCGCGCCCTTCTCAACAAGAGCGGGGACTCCATCAGCGCTCGGGACAAGGACGTCGTCATCATCGGCGGCGGCGACACGGGAACCGACTGCGTGGGCACGTCGCTGCGCCACGGTTGCAAGAGCGTCCTTCAGCTTGAAATCCTGCCCCGGCCTCCGATGGAGCGCGCCGCCGACAACCCGTGGCCCGAATGGCCCAAGGTCTTCCGCGCCGACTACGGCCAGGAGGAAGCCGCCGCGAAATATGGCGGCGATCCGCGCGTTTATCTCACCACCGCAACCCGGTTTGAAAAGGACAAGGGCGACCACGTCAAAGCGGTCCACACCGTCCAGGTCCGGTGGGAAAAAGACGAAAAGGGCCAGTTTATTCCCCGGAATATCCCCGGAACCGAGAAGGTCCATCCGGCGCAACTCGTCCTGCTCGCCATGGGCTTCCTCGGGCCTGAACAACCGCTGCTCGAAGCCCTCGGCATCGAGCGCGACCCCCGCACCAACATCAAGGCCGAGCACGGAAAGTTCCAGACCAGCATTCCCCACGTTTTCGCCGCCGGCGATTGCCGCCGAGGCCAAAGCCTGGTCGTGTGGGCCATCAACGAAGGTCGCGGCGCCGCCCGCGAATGCGACCGCTTTCTCATGGGCAAAACCAATCTGCCGTAGACTCCGCAAGCATCCCTTGGGTTTGGTCCTGGGCGGCCGCGGAGCCCCTGCCCGCAATCGCTGGAAGGTTCACTTGGAACCGGGAGCCTGCCGCGCCATTGCCTGCGCTTTAGCCAGATTTTTTTGCGCGTCGGCGTAAGCCGGGTCGATTTTCAGAGCCTGTTGAAATTGGGCAATCGCCTCAAAAAAATAATCTGATCCTGGTCATTTTCATTTTGATTCGTGCTTGAATCACCTAAGTAACGCATCAAACCTGCCGATAGCTTGAAAGTCAATCGGATGATTTCCCTTGAAGTTACCTCAATTGACCTTATTATCTAAGTTCATAACCTAGCCTGCATAACGGTATTACATGAGATTTTACATGATTTTCACTCATTTTTTACAAGCTAGGCCCGCCTTGCGTCCTTTTGGGAATAAGAATAAGAGAGGCCAAACCTTGGTCGAATATGGGCTTGTTCTCGTCATCATTTCTGTCATCGGCGTCTCTGTCATGACTGCCTTGACCGGCCAGGTTAAGACCGCGTTCACGACCGTCGACCAGCAGGTCTCCATCGCTGGAATGGGCGGACCTCCTCCGCCTCCGCCGTCTCGGGGAGGCTAGCCATTCCACCCTATTTTTTTTGGGGTGACCAGCCTTCGGCTAGCCAACGGAGAGCTTGGAACGCAACCTACTTACGATAAGCAGGCCGGCACAGGCCAAAACGATCAGCTTCCAAGCGCTCGGCTCGGGCACTGAAATGTCGGTCACAAATAACGACGATGACAGGGTATTGTCTCCCGTATTGTAGGCGACGAAACCCAAGGTGTACGTCCCTGGGTTGAGCGCAAAAGAAAGGGTTGTGTAAGCTGTGGGAGTCGGATTCGGCAAGACATAGTAGGGTTCTGTCGGGCTGGCCAACTGGTTATAGACCCCATTCAAAACATATCCTGTCGAGTCGAAGGGAATGCTGTCAAATGATTGGAAGGAATAGGCAAAACTAAGCGTCGCGGCACTGCTTAACCTAAACGTCTGGTAAATGGCCTGTCCGTTTACAGGCAAGTGGGTACCAGGGTAACCGCTGAGCGCGTCACCGACTGTCGGAGGCAAGGTTACGCCCAATGCCGAATCAAGCGCCGCCGCCGAAGCAGTCGTGGCGCCGGTATCTCCATTTTCACTTTGCACTAAAGCCGCCGTGCTGCCCATTGGCGGCGCGGGGAGGTTTGACGTGGGAAGACCCGTGAGCACATCCGGCCCTCCCGAGCTGCCTCCCACGGTAGTCCAGCCCGAGAGATCACCCGTGGCAAAGGAACCATTCTGAATTTGCGCGCGGAGATGCGAACTATTGCCAAGAAACAAGGCGCCAACGACCAGCAAAAAGGTGATTTTTTTCATTGTCCCGTCAATGTCTTTGGTTGAGATGGCCATCGTTTATTTTAATAATGGCGTTGTTTGTAGGAGCGCGTTTGCCTGACGTCAACAGGATTTGGCCGCGGCCCGAAAAAAAAGCTTGTTGTTGCTGACAGGCGTCCATCGTGATAAGGCCTTATCGTGGCTAACAAGGCAAAAACCGTTATCTTTCGCCTCGCCGCGGTCGTCGTGCTGCTGTGTTCTCTCCCGGCGTGCAGCCGTTCGGACCGCACGCGCGTTCAGGGTTACGTCGAAGGCGAATTCGTCTATGTTTCCTCCCCACTGTCAGGACCGCTGCAAAGCCTGAAAGTCGAGCGCGGCGCGCAGGTGAACGGGGGCGCCCCGCTTTTCGAGCTCGACCGTACCGTCGAGAAGGCCGCGCTGGATCAGGCCAGGGCCTCCCTGACGTTTTCCGAGCAGGATTTTGAGCGGCAGGAAAAGCTCAGCCTCGATCCCGGCTCCGCGTCTGTGCGGGATCTTCAACTTGCGCGATCCGCCCGCGACCAGGACAACCAACGACTCGCGTCAGCGCAGTGGAATTACATGCGGAAGGCCCAGATGGCTCCGCAAGCCGGCCTGGTCTTCGATACGCTTTATCGCGAGGGCGAGTGGGTCGAGGCCGGCCATCCGGTGGTCGTCCTGCTGCCGCCGCCGAACATCGAGGTGCGCGCCTTCGTGCCCGAGCCGCGCATCGGCACCGTCCATCCCGGCGACAAAGCCAGGGTCTTCGTGGACGGAGTCAGCGAGCCCTTTCCCGGAATATTGCGCTACATTTTTCCGCAGGCCGAATACACGCCTCCGGTCATTTACAGCGAGGAGAGCCGCAACAAACTGGTCTTCATGGTCGAGGTCGATTTCGCCCCCGATGTTGCAGTGAAACTGCATCCCGGCCAGCCGGTCGACGTCGAATTCGGCCCGTGATTTATGGCCGACGAATTCGCCATCGACGTGAAGGGCATGACGAAGAGCTTTGACAAGCGCACCGTCGTCAACAACATCGATCTCCAGGTCCGCCCCGGAGAGATTTTCGGCTTTCTCGGCCCCAACGGCAGCGGCAAGACGACCTTCATTCGCATGCTCTGCGGTTTGCTGCGCGCGGATGCGGGAAGCGGCACCTGCCTCGGCCATGATGTGATCAAGGAAAGCGACTTGATCAAGACGCAGGTCGGCTACATGACCCAGCGGTTCAGCTTTTACGAGGACTTGAGCATCGCCGAAAATCTCGATTTCGTCGCCCGCATGTACGGCATGAAGGACCGGAAGGAAGCCGTGCAAAAGAGCCTTGAGCAACTCGGGCTGGCCGACCGCGAGAAGCAACTGGCGGGGCAGCTTTCCGGCGGCTGGAAACAGCGCATGGCCCTGGCCGCCTGCCTGATCCACAGGCCCAAATTGCTCCTGCTCGATGAACCGACGGCGGGCGTGGACCCCAAGGCCCGCCGCGATTTTTGGGAGCATATCCAACTGTTGGCCGCCCAGGGCCTGACTTTTCTCGTCACCACCCATTACATGGACGAAGCGGAACGATGCCACCGGCTGGCCTACATTTCCTACGGCAATCTGCTGACTCAAGGTACGGTTGCCGAGGTGATCGCCCACGTCGGCCTCACCACCTGGTCGGTCCAAGGCGGCGACCTCATCCAACTCGCCGAGAAACTCCGTCAGCAGCCTGGCGTGGAACAGGCCGTCGTCTTCGGCGCCAAGCTCCATGTGAGCGGGGATGACACCGCCGCGCTCGAACAAGCCATCGCCCCGTTTCGCACCGGCGCCTACCGATGGGAGAAGATTCCCTCCGGACTGGAGGACGTCTTCATTCATCTCATGGAAAAATCGAAGGACAATTTTTCGCCATGAACTGGCTGCCTCAATTTTCGCGCGAGCGCTTCAAGGGCATCGTCGTGAAGGAATTCATCCAGATGCGCCGGGACCGGCTGACCTTCGCGATGATGCTCGGCATCCCCCTGCTCCAGCTCATTCTCTTCGGCTACGCCATCAACGTGAACCCGAAGCATCTTCCGGCGGAAGTCCTGCTGGGGGACAACGGACCGCAGGGCCGCTCCATTGTTTATGCGTTCAAGAATACCGCCTATTTCGATTTTGTGCGGCTCTTGAAAACCGAGGCCGAGGGAAAGGACGCCCTGGCCCGTGGCGAGACCCTGTTCGTCATCACCATTCCGCCAAACTTCTCCCGCGATCTGCTCCGCGGCGACAAGCCCGCGATCCTGGTCGAGGCCGATGCCACCGACCCCGTCGCGACCAGCTATGCGCTCGGCGCCATCAACGGAATTCTCACCTCCGCGCTGCAATATGATCTCAAGGGCCCCCTCGCCTATCTCAACGGCACGAGCGGCCCTTTCACATTGCAGGTCCACTCGCTCTACAACCCGGAGATCAACACGCAATACAACATCGTGCCGGGTCTCATGGGCGTCATTCTCACGATGACCATGATCATGATCACCGGGCTGGCCATCACGCGCGAGCGCGAGCGGGGCACGATGGAAAACCTCCTCTCCATGCCGACGCGCCCGCTGGAAGTCCTCGTCGGAAAGATCACGCCCTACATTTTCGTCGGCTATGTGCAACTGGGGCTGATTCTGGTCATGGCCCATTTTCTCTTTGGCGTGCCCATGCTCGGCAGCGTGCCGCTTTTGCTGGCCGCCGCGTTTGTCTTCATCGCGGCCAATCTCGCCCTGGGAATCATGTTCTCGACCATCGCGCAGAACCAGCTCCAGGCGATGCAAATGGCGTTCTTCGTCTTTCTGCCCTCCATTCTGCTCTCCGGGTATCTTTTTCCCTTCCGGGGCATGCCCGCGTGGGCGCAGGCCATCGGCGAAATTCTGCCCCTGACCCACTTCCTGCGCATCGCGCGCGGCATCCTGCTCAAGGGAAACGGCCTCTGGGACATCGCGCCGGAAATCTGGCCCATCGCCCTCTTCGCCGCCATCGCCCTCACCATCGGCGTCGGGCGCTATCGCCAGACGCTTGACTAGGGCTTGTTAAGACTAGAGTGCTTTCAGAAATACTGTAGCCGCCATGAGGCCGTGGTCGTTTGAGGCCCCGAGGGCCGGAAAGAAATTAGCCGGTGGCGCCAGCCATCGGATTAGCCCGAAAAATCAACCGCCCCGGATGGGGCGGCGGATGAGTTTACCTCTCGAAGATTCCGCCGCCCCGCCGGGGCGGGTTCTTTGTTTACGCCACACCGGTGGTTTGCACCACCGGCTAATTTCCGTTGGCCCTCCGGGCCAAAAGGCAGAAGTGCGGCTACGATATTTTTGTAAACACACTAAAAGCCGGCTGCCAGCTCACGCCGTCGCCTGATACGAATTCACGACCCAGCGGCTCATCGCCTGGTCGGGCGCGTCGACCACGCCGCGGTCGATGGTGAAGCTGGTCTGGCCGGAATTCTTGCTCACGAGCTTCAGCCCAAACTCGAAGTCCTTGAAGATGATCGCGCAATGCTCGCGCATGTTGCGCCCGGCCTGGAGCGCGCCCTCGACCAGCGCTTCGACCGCGTCGGGCGTCAGCTCCAGCCGCAGCAGGTGCTTCTCCTCGAACCGCGCCGCGAATTGTTTCGCGATCTCCGCCATCACCAGCAGCTCCTCGTACCTGCCGTCCGACAGGATGCGGCGCAATTCCGCCTCGGGACCTAGCACGAGCGCCTCGTGCACCACGAACCGCCGCACCCCGGAGCCGGGCAGCTCGAACTTGAAGGGCCGCAGCACCCGCTCGCCGACCGTCACCAGCCCGCGCGCACCGGTCTGCTCGTCCGCCGCCAGCCGCGCCATCGCCCGCAGGCCGTCGTCGGTGAACATGACCTCGATCCCGTAGGCGCGGAACGCCTCCTCGTACTGATGGATGAGCGATCCCTCGCTCTGCTTGAGGATCGCGAAAAGATCGTCCACCCCCAACGCGCTGCACGCGACGCGCACCGGCAGCCGCCCCACGAATTCGGGTTCCATGCCGTACTCGATGAGATCGCGCGTGGCCGCCTCGGCCAGCACCTCCTCGGTCTTGCGCCCGGGCCGCGAGGCGGCGGCGAAGCCGATTTCGCTTTTCGACAGCCGCCGCTTGACGATCTCCGGCAGCTTGTCGAACGCGCCGCTGACGATGAAGAGAATGTGCCGCGTGTTGATCGTCTCCTTCTTCACCTTGCCGCCGCGCCGCTGGAACTCCATCGCGGCCTGGAGCTGCGACTGCAGATCGGTCTGGCTGCGCAACGGCACCTCGGTTTCCTCCATCAACTTGAGGAGGTTGGTCTGCACGCCGCGCCCGCTCACGTCGCGTCCCATCGCGACCGGCGAGCTGGCCAGCTTGTCGACCTCGTCGAGGTAAATGATGCCGTATTGGGCCGCGTCTTTGTCGCCCTCGGCCTGGGTGACGAGATCGCGCACGAGGTCCTCCACGTCGCCGCCGACGTAGCCGGTCTCGGTAAATTTGGTCGCGTCGGCCCGCACCATCGGCACCCCGATCAGCTCGGCGAGGCACTTGACCAGGTAGGTTTTCCCCACGCCGGTCGGGCCCATGACAAGCACGTTTTGCTTGATGTAATTCGGCAGCGTCCGGCCCCGCGACATGGCCTGGACGTGGTGGTAGTGATCGCACACGGTAATGGCCAGCACCTTCTTCGCTTCGTCCTGCTTGATGACGAAACGGTCGAGATAGTCCTTCACCTGGCGCGGCGTCAGGTTGAAATCGAAGCGCGGCTGTTTGGCGGGGGACGGCGAGCCCTCATCCTGCACGGGCTGGTCGGCCTGGGGCGCGAATCCGCCGCCGGGATCGAGGTTCCTTTTCAGGAATTCCTGCAGGCGCGCGTGAAGCGGGTCGTTTTCCGCGGGAGTGGACATTCCCAAACTTGCGGCATTTTTCGTTTCGCGCAAGCGACGCATCTTTTTTCTCATTCGGTTTTGGTGGCCCGGACAACTCGTTGTCCGGGCAGCCGAAGGCTGCAGGAGGTAGCCCGAGTAATTTTCGCTCAGCCAATTTTGGCAATTGAACATCTCCCGACGACCTCCTGTTCGCGCGAAATGAATTCGCGCGAACCCGGACAACGAGTTGTCCGGCCCACTAGGAACGGCGGCGCGCGCGGCTACCTCAAATATTCTCCCCGATATGCAGGCCGCACTCGCGCTTGAGGCCGAAGAAGCGCGTCTCCTCCTCCGTCATGTCGGCGGAAAGCGGGCGCGTCGTGTGCATATCGCCGATGGAAACGTAGCCCTGCTCCCACAGCGGATGATACGGAAGGTCGTGCTTCTTCAGGTACTCGAAAACCATCCGGTCGGTCCAATCGATGATCGGCTGAATCTTCACCACCCCGTTTTGCTTTTGCAAAACGCCGACCCCGTTGCGCGATTTCGCCTGCTGGCGGCGCAGACCCGTGATCCAGCCCCGCGCGCCCAGTTCGCGGATCGCTCGCTCCATCGGCTCGACCTTGTTGAGCTTGTTGTAAGTCTCGATCCCCTCGACGCCGTGTTCCCAAAGCTTGCCGTGACGCGCCTCCTGCCATGCCGGGCTGAGCGCCGCGCGATAAACTTTTAGGTTGAGCTTGAGCCGCTCCATCAGTTCGTCGATAAACCGATAGGTCTCAGGAAAAAGATAGCCGGTATCGACCAGCACGACGGGAATCTCGGGCCACTGCCGCGTCACCATATGAAGCAGAACGGCCGATTGCGCGCCGAAGCTCGATGAGAGTATGATGTCCGGGCGAAAGCGTTCGAGCGCCCAGCGCACCCGTTCTTCGGCGGAAATCTTCTCCAGGCTTGCGCCGATTTCGTTGAGCGCGCTCAGCGCCGGTTCCTGCGGTGGTTGGGATTGAGGTTTGGCTAGTTCGAGAGTTTCTTGCATGGTGTTTAATCCCCAGCGCTATTGTTGATCGGGTATAGGGAGATTACCCTAGCTCGAACGCGACAAATATCAAGCCTGCCGTCCCATCTCACTGACAAACAACAACTAAGCTTCCTTCTCTTCCTCCTTCCCAAGTTGTACTTGGGAACGAGGACTAAGACCTCTTCTTAGCGTTAATGATACCATTGCGTCGGGTAGCCCGGACAACTTGTTTGTCCGGGTGCGCGTAGCGCACAAGAAGCAGCCAGCCGCGTCTGCGCCTCAGCTTAACTCCATCATTCTTGGGTGGCTTCTTGTGGCCTTCGGCCACCCGGACAACACAGGCACGCCTGTCGTTGCCGGGCTACCCGATGGCTGCCGATTGGTACCAATAGCGTTGGGAAAGGGTATAAAGAGTTCTCGGAGAGGCAATCTCTGCGATCCTCTGCGGCCCTCCGTGCGAAACCTCCGCAGGGGTCAGGCCGGAGGCTGACCCTCCAGGGTAGCCCGGCAACGACAGGCGCGCCTGCGTTGTCCGGGTTCGCGCCAGTCGGCTCTGGCGCGAACAAGAAGCAGCCCGAGGAGCTGACGAAAATTTTCGGTGGCTTCTTGTGGCTTCGCTTCGCTCCGCCACCCGGACAATAAATTGTCCGAGCTACCGAATCGGGCGGGGCCGAACGGACAGATGGGTAATTCCCAACAGAGCCAGACCCTCCAGATTATATCGGCTTCGCGGCCGAAGAAGGCCCCAGCAGCGCCAGCGAGGCCGTGTAGCCATGCGCGAAGCTGCGGTCGCCCACTGGCCCGAGCTGGACATTGGCGAAAAGCCCCGCCAGCGGCAGGCCGGGATAGAAGTCGTTGACCAGGCCCGCGTCGTGATTGGGTCCGCCGAACAGTCCGCGACCTCGCCCATGGCACGTGCAAAGCAATCCGGCGAAGGGAGGCGGGTCCATGCGTGCGACCTGTTCGCGCAACAGGCGTTTCAACTCGTCGCTGGCGACGCGCGGATCGCGCAACTGGTACTGCAACGTCTGGCCCACGCGCGCCACCGCGTTGATCGCCACCGCGCCGCTTTTCGGATCGGCCCCGATGATGTTGCGCACCAGGAAATCGCCCCGCTTGTAGTCCTCGAGATATTCGCTCACCGCGATTCCGGCGAAGAGATGGCCGCGCGCCTGCTCGCGTTCGGTGTCGCTCAACTCCTTGTAGACATCGCTCAGGACCTCGTAGGCCGGACGCGAACCAAGCGTGAGCAGCACGTTGCGCTCCGCGTGGGTGACGGTCAGCGGCTCGCCGATGGGCTTGCATCCCTGCGACACCACCGAGCGCACCGCGACGTCGCCCTGAAGCGCGATGGCCACTCCGCCCGGCACGACGCGATCATCGCAAAAAATCCACGCCTCCGGATCGCCCGGCGCGCCGCCGGCCATCCCGCCAAAAACGGGCACGTGCGGATAAGCCTGGTTCCATTGCTTGAGCCATATCTCCACGTTGAGTGAAAACGGATTCAGAAACACCAGCCACGCCTTCACGTCGGCCGGCTTCAGGCCGGTGCGCTCATGCCAGTAGCCGGGGCCGGTCGACGCCTCGACCACATCCTGCGTGAACGAAAGCGACGCCGCCTTGCCGCCGGGCAGCGAGACGACCAGCAGCGAAAAGCCCGATCCCTCCTCCTGCTCCCGCGACGACCCCACCAGCCCCGTGCCGCTGCAACCGATCAGCGTCGGAATGTGTCCGTAAACGCGCACGAGTTCCAGCAAGTCCACCGCCTTCTCCGCGTAATCGGGCGTGACGAAAACCAGGCCGAAGGCCGGCTTGCCGCTGAGCTGCTCGCGCAACTGCACGGCGGTGTCGCGTATCACGGCCTCGTCGAACGGGCCGGTCACCAGCCGCGAAGCTGCGAAGTTGGGCATATCCAATCATCCGGCCCCCTGAGCAAATGTCAATGCGGCTTCAATGGAGGGTCGCGCTCCCGCGCGTCCGCGGACGACCAGTATGTCGTCCCTCCATGTGGAGATCGCGGGGCAACTGAGGATAAGTCACTGCAACCTCCGCGAACTCCGCGCGAAACAGGCTTCCATCCCCGGAACTGCTCGACAAGCTCGGGATGCCCGAAAGACAATGGGAGGAATGAAAGGCAACTTTGATCCCCCGGCGTATGCGCGCGACGTCGAGGAATCGGCCCGGGCGGGCGGCTGGACGGTCCGCCATCTCTCGCCCACCGCGAGCGGCGCCCGGCCCTGGTTGCGGCGTGGGAGCCAAACCGGCGTCGGCGCGCCGCGCGTTTATCTATCGGCGGGCATCCACGGAGATGAAATATCCGGTCCGCTGGCCCTGCTCGAAATGCTCCGCCGGCCCGAGTTTTTCGCAGCGTTCGAGGCCGTGATTTTTCCCATGCTCAACCCGGACGGCCTTGCGCGCGGCGAGCGGGGCAACGCCGATGGCATCGACTTGAACCGCGACTATCGCGATCCGAAGTCGGTGGAAATCGCCAGCCACATCGACGCGCTGAAAACCCTGGGCCGTTTCGATGCGGCCATGATGCTGCACGAGGATTTCGAGGGCGTCGGCGCTTATCTTTACGAGCTCAACGACGCCCTTTCGCCCACCCTCGGCGGCGAGATCATCGCGGCGATGGGTCGCCACGTGCCGATCGATCCACGCCCGGAGATCGAGGAGGTGCCCGCGCGCGGCGGCGTGATTTCCCGGCGCGATCTGATCGCGAAACATGGCCAAATCGAAGACCGCCCCGACTGGCCCGAGGCGATTTACCTCGGCGTCCACCACACGCGCGTGAGCTTCACCACGGAAACGCCCGCGCCTTTTCCCATCGGGCAGCGCGTGCAGGCGCAGATCGCGGCGGTGAAGACGTTGCTGGGGGCGCTGAAAATTGAAGTGCGACGGTCATAGACCGCCGCTACACTTTGACATGTCCGAAATTCGCAACGTGATTCTCGATTGGTCCGGCACGCTGGTGGATGATTTCAATCCGGTCCTCGAAGCGACCAACGAGATTTTCCGGCACTACGGCAGGCCGGTTTTCAGCGCGGAGGAATTCCGCGAAAAGTTCTATCTCCCCTTCCCCGAGTTCTACAAAGAATACCTGCCCGAATCGGCCCTGCCCGAGCTGGATCACCACTACCACACCGCGTTCAAGCTGCTCCAGACCGGCATCGCGCCTTTGCCCCACGCGCTCGATTTTCTCGATTATCTGCGCGAGCGCGGGATGCCGGCGTTTCTGCTGAGCACCATTCACCACGAACATTTCGAGGCGCAGGGCGAGCGTCTCGGCGTGAAGGCCTATTTCAAGCAGGCCTACACGCAGGCGCTCGACAAGCGCAAGGTCATTCTCCATCTGCTCGCCGAGCACGACCTCGACGCCTCCGAGACGATCTTCATCGGCGACATGGTCCACGATATCGAAACGGCCCGGCACGCCGGCGTGATGAGCTGCGCCGTGCTGACCGGCTACGATTCGCTGCGAAAGCTCAAGGGCGCGAACCCCGACCTCCTCTTCCGCAACCTGCGCGAAGTGCGCGACTTTCTCGACCGGCACCGCGGCGCGGCGGCGCCTGCGCCCGTCCCCACCGTGGGGGCGCTGATTTTTAATCCCCGGGGCGAAGTACTGATGATCCAGACCCACAAGTGGAGCCACAAATGGGGCATCCCCGGCGGCAAAATCAAATCCAACGAGCGGTCAGAGGACGCCCTGCGCCGCGAGGTCCTCGAAGAGACCGGCCTCACGCTGACCGGCATCCGGTTCGAGATGGTGCAGGACTGCATCGAGCCGCCCGAGTTTTACAAGAAGGCCCATTTTATTCTGCTCAACTACACCGCCGCGGCCGCAAGCACGGACGTGGCGCTCAACGACGAAGCCGAAAATTATCGGTGGCTTTCGCCCGATGAAGCGGCGAAGCTCGATCTCAACGGCCCCACCCGCACCCTCCTCGATTATGTCCGATCTCATCCGCATCATTGACCTCGAAGTACTCGCCCACGTCGGCGTGCCGGACATGGAACGGCACGATCCCCAGCGCCTGCTCGTCTCGCTGGAAATGGGCATCGACTCCTTTCCCCATGCGGCCGGGACTGATAACATGGCGTGGACCATTAATTATGACGACGTGATCCATCACGTCAGGAACTCCGCCGACAGGCGCGCGCGCAAATTGCTCGAAACCATGGCGGAAGAGATCGCTTTCGATTTGTTCAAGACGTTCCCGATCAAGAAACTCACGCTGGAAATCAAGAAGTTTTTCCCGCCGGACAAGCATTTCGTCTCGGTGAAAATCGAACGCGCGCACGTTCATCCGTCATCCTGAAGAATGGCGGGAAATCTAATGCCAGTGATGGTGGCAACCGCCGCTATACCAAACACCTCCTCCCCAGTAAGGCCCCCAGTAGGGACCCCAATACGGATCGCCCCAGTAGGGCCCGTAGGGGGGATACACATAGGGCCCGTAGGCGCCCGGCGTCTGGAGCATGTAATCGACGATGCTCTGCGAAACGCCCGCCTTGCGCAGGCTCGTGACGTCGTCGGAATTGAGATTGTAAACCGTACCATGGTCCCGCAGGTAACGAAGAATGACGGCGTCGCTCACATGCGCGCGCGCCAGCGCCTTGATGTCGTAAAGGCTCAGATCGTCGCCATGCGCCATCTTGTCATAAACCGCGGAGGAAACCCCGCTCGCATGCACACTCGCATAGTCGGCTTTTTGTTGGGGGCTCAAGCCGCAGGCGGTGAAGAGCAGCGGAGCGAGTAAAATGAGGAATCGCAATAGCTTCATGCCACAAATTACATTGGTTTCCCTGCTTTTCAACCGGCTCAACGCCACGCCGCTTGCTCCGCGGGCAGCCCGCGATCTCCGAGCGGGGTCATTTCGGATGCCGGCGGCTATCCCAAAGCCGCAATGCGGTCCATCATCTCCTGCGCCACGGGACCGTATGATTCCTTTTCTCTTCGTCCTTCCAAAATCGCGGGGCGGTAAGGCTTGCCAATGACGACGCGGATCGGATGAAAGCGAAGACTCTTCACGTGCCGGGAAAGGCTTTCGTACGTGCCGAACACGCGCACCGGCAGGATGGGCACGCCGGCCTTGAGCGCGACCAGACCCGCGCCCGGTTCGGCGGGCCGGATCGTGCCGTCCGCGGAACGGGTCCCTTCCGGAAAAAGCAAAACGGCGTGGCCCTCCTTCAGCATCTTGATGATCCGGCGCAGGCCCGCGATGTCGTGGCCCTCCCGGTCAATCGGCAGCACGTTGACCATGGGCAGGAACCGGCTCCAAAACGGCGGCTTGAAGAGGCTCTTGCGTGCCAGGAAATAGATTTCGCGCGCGACCGCCCAACCAACCGTGGTCGGGTCCATGAAGCTGGCATGGTTCGACACGATCAGGCAGCCGCCGGACGGGACATTCTCGCGCCCCTCGACCCGGATGCGATGGAAGGCCAGCTCGATGCCGACGATGTTGTAGGCGAAACGATAAAAGGGGCGCATCGCGGAGTAGTTGGACATGCTCTAGGGCGTGTTAACACTAATCTCGGTTGTCGGCGGCAACCCCAACGGGGTTGCAATCACTCAGCCCAGGGTTGGCGCAGCAGCGCCTACCCTGGGTAGGTTGGGAAACGTACAACCCTGAAAGGGTTGAAGTCTCAACGGTGGTAGACTGATTCAACCCTTTCAGGGTTGGTCCTTTTTGCCGTTGACCCAGGGTAGGCGCGTGGGACGTTGTCCCCCGCGCCAACCCTGGGCTGAGTGATGGCCATCCTTTCAGGATGGCTTTTTCGAGTACGAGCGATCTGTCCATAAAATAGTGTTAACAGGCCTTAAGCCTTGTCAGAAAATTCCTGCCAGCGCTTGAGGACGCCGAGCGCCTTGCCCGAGTCGAGGGCTTCCGCGCCCTGCTCGAGCCCTTCTTCGAGCGACGACGCCGTGCCATGCGTCCAACTCGCGACCGCCGCGTTTATCAACAGCGTTTCGCGATCCAGGCCCTGCTCTTCGCCGGAGAAAATGGTCTCGATGCGCGAGGCGCTCTCGTCCGGCGTTCGCACCAGGAGCGAGTCGAGCTTTTCGTGGTTCGGCGGCTCGGGCGTCCGCGTCAGCCGGGCCAGGGGCGCGCCGTCGGGCAGGCGCAGCGTGCCGCCGAACAAACTCGTGCCGTGCGCGCTCACTTCGCCGATCATCTGGCGGCTCTCCTCATCTTCGCCGCAGACGACGGTGAAGCGGGGGCACTTCATGAGTTCGAGCGCGCTGCTGAAAAGGGCGACGTGCCCGGGCTTGAAGACGCCGACCAGGCGAGCATCGGGCCGCGCCGGATTGAGCAACGGCCCGAGCAGGTTGAAAACGGTCCGCTGACCCTGCGCGGCCAGCGCGCGCCGCACCGGGGCGACAGCCGCGAAGGTCGTGTGATAGGCGGGCGCGAACAGAAACGCGCAGCCGACTTCTTCGAGGCACCGGGGGACTTCCTCCGGAGCGAGGTCGATCCCGATGCCCATGGCTTCGAGGACGTCGGCGCTGCCCGTTCCCTTCGTGATCCCGCGATTGCCGTGCTTCACCACCGGGATGCCCATCGCCGCGAGGACGAACATCAGCCCGGTCGAAATATTGAGCAGGTTCAGCCCGCCGCCGCCGGTGCCGCAACAGTCGAGCAGCGCGCGGCCCTTCCACGATCCGCACAGGCCGGGATCGAGCGCCTGGGGAAGAAAAGCCTCCGCGCACGCGGCGAGTTCCGCCGCCGTCTCGCCCCGCTGCGCCCAGGCGCGGAGGAAGCCGGCCTTGAACTGATAGGCCACGGAGGCGTCCAGCAATTCACCCGCCGCCGCGCCGATTTCCTCCGGCGTCAGGGGACGGCTCGGGATGAGGAGGGTGAGGTCCTGCAGCATGGGAGCCATCATGCGCCCGTTTGCCCGGCCTGCGAGAATTCATTCCAGCTTTCGGCTTGTCTTCCGCGCCATTCTCTTGTGTCGTTGAGATAAGTTTTGACAAGGATCGGGGATTTACATATATGATCGGAGTCAATCGTAAAACTTTTTCTCTGTTTTCGCTGAAATGACCGCTCTCGCCCCCAACCGTTCGATTGTCGAATCCCTCGTCCGCGAGTCGCTCTTCCGGCAGGCCGGCAGGCAGCAGCCGGCGAGCCCGGCCCCGACGCTGGTCGTCAACAGCTCCGCCCGCCACATGCACATCTCGCCCGAAAACCTGGAAGTGCTTTTTGGGAAGGGCGCCGAGTTGACCGTCCACAAATGGCTTTACCAGGAGGGCCAGTTCGCCTCGCAGCAGACCGTCACCCTCATCGGGCCGCGCAAACGCATCATCCCGAACCTCCGCATCCTCGGCCCGACCCGGAACCTCACGCAGATCGAACTCGCCATCACGGATTCCATCCAGCTCGGCATCGACATCCCGGTCCGCATGTCGGGGGACATCGAAGGCACGCCGGGCGGCTACGTGATGGGGCCGAAGGGACTGCTCGAAATGAAAAACGGCATCATCCGCGCCGCGCGGCACGTCCACATGTCCCCGTCGGACGCGAAGTTTTACGAGGTCAAGCACCTCGACAAAATCACCCTCAAGGTCGACTCGAAGGGCTGCCGGACGCGTTTTGACGACCTCCTCGTGCGCGTGGACCCCTCGTTCAAGCTCGAGGTGCACATCGACACCGACGAGGCCAACGCGTGCGACCTGGAACGCGCGGCGAAAGTGGAGCTTTTGAAATCCTAACTACAACCCCAACATCCAAAAAATAAAATGAGCGAAGCAATCGGACTTATCGAAACGCGCGGCTACGTGGGACTGGTGGAAGCCAGCGACGCCATGGTCAAGGCCGCGAACGTGCAACTAATCAAATCCGTTCCCATCGGCGGAGGGCTGATCACCACCATCGTGCAGGGCGACGTTGGCAGCGTGAAGGCCGCCGTCGAAGCGGGCAAGGAAGCGGCGACGCGCGTCGGCAATCTCGTTGCCTCCCACGTCATCGCGCGCCCCGCCGCGGAATTGCTGAAATTTTTCGTCGGCTAAATCGAAAGGAACAATACCATGGCTGGACAAGCACTCGGAATGATCGAAACCAAGGGCCTCACCGCGCAGTTCGAAGCTACGGACGCGATGCTGAAGGCCGCCAATGTTGAACTCGTCGGATGGGAAAAAGTGGGCTCGGGCAACGTCGCGGTCTTCATCCGCGGCGACGTCGCCGCCGTCAAGGCCGCCGTCGAAGCGGGCGCGACCGCCGCGACCTCCATCGGCGAAGTCGTCGCCGTCAACGTGATCCCGCGCCCCCACGAGGACCTTGCCATACTCGGCAAATTTCTCGGGGCCAAGCCGGCCGCCGCGCCAACCAAGTAACACCCGCCCGGAATGACGGCCAATCCATGAACCGGAACCAGATCCTCGTTGCGAACATCGGCAGCACTTCATTCAAGTTCCGCTTGTTTGAAATGCCCTCCGAGCGCGTGCTTGCCCAGGGGGGCATCGAATGCATCGGCGGCGCCGAATCGCCGTTCAAGTTCAAGATTGGGGACGAGCCGGCCCGGAAAGGCGCCGCCTCCTTCGCCAATCACGGCGAGGCGATCGGGTTCGTGGAAAAGACGCTCGGCGGATTCGGCAACCTCGCCGCGGTCGGGTTCAAGCCCGTAGGCGCGCGCAACGTCAGCGGCACGCAGCTTCTCGACGAATCCGTCCTGCGCGCCATGGAGGAATTCAACACGCTCCTGCCCGCCCACAACCCGCCCTACATCGCGGCCGTGCGGATGTTCAACGCACTCTACCCGAATCTCCCCTGCATCGGCACGTTTGAAACGGCGTTTTACGACGACGTGCCCGTGGAAAAGCGGCGCTACCCGGTGCCCCTCGAGTGGGAATCCAAGTACGGCATCCGCCGCTACGGCTTCCACGGCGCGAGCCACCGGTACGTCACCCAGCGGTGCGCCGAATTGCGCGGCACGGACAAGCTCCGCATCATCTCCTGCCACCTCGGCGGCAGCTCGTCGGTCGCCGCCGTGCGCGATGGAAAGGCCGTCGATTCAAGCTGGGGCATGACCCCGCAGAGCGGCCTTCCGCAAAACAATCGCGTGGGGGATTTCGATTGCTTCGCCCTCATCTACCTCGCCCGCGATCTCGGCCTCGGGCTCGACGCGGTTGAAAAGGCCCTCACCACCGAGGCCGGCCTCAAAGGCATGTCCGGCCTCGCGACCGGCGATGTCCGCGACATCCTCGCCGCCGCCGCGTCCGGCAACGAGGACGCCCGGATCGCCCTCGACGTTTTCGTCGGCCACATTCGCAAATTCATCGGCCAGTTCCTGGTCGAACTCAACGGCGCCGACGTCCTCGTCTTCACCGCCGGCATCGCCGAGAACTGCCCCGAGCTGCGCTCGAAAATCTGCGCGAACCTCGATTTTTGCGGGCTCGAACTCGATGAGGCCGTGAACGCCACGGTCGGGGCCACGGAAGCCGTCATTTCCACCCCGCGCTCGAAAATCGAGGTGCGCGTCATCCCGACCAACGAGGAACTCATCATCGCCCGCAACGCCTGGACAAAATTCTCAACACTCAACTGACAACCCCCACCCACGAAATAAAACATATGGCACAACAAGCACTAGGAATGATCGAAACCCGCGGCCTCGTCGCCCTCGTCGAGGCGACGGACGCGATGCTCAAATCCGCGAACGTCGAAATCGTCGGCCCGATGACCCAGGTCGGCAACGCCATGGTCACCGTCTGCGTCAGCGGCGACGTCGCCGCCGTCAAGGCAGCCACCGAAGCCGGCAGGACCGCCGCCCAATCCCTCGGCGAAATCGTCAGCGTCAGCGTCATCGCGCGCCCGCACAACGATCTCGTCAACGTTCTTCCCAAAATAAAATAAAAGACTTGTCCGGCACCTCTCGGACCATCAAATCCCGGCCATGATCCTAGCAAAAGTCGAAGGCTGCGTCGTCGCGACCAAGAAGAACGCCAAGATGACGGGGAACAAATTCCTCCTCGTCAGGCCCATGGTCGTCGACTCGGCCGGCGCCGGCGAATTCAAGCCCGGCCTGACCACGCTGGTGGCCGTCGATTCCCTCGGCGCTGGCGAAAACGAGGTCGTCCTGGTCGTCCAGGGAAGCTCCGCCCGCCTCGGCGCCGACTCCCCGGATTCGCCCGTGGACGCCGTGGTCATCGGCATCGTGGACACCGTGGACCTTTCGAAAAAAATTCTCTACCGCGCGCACTAATAACCGCGCTTTACCCGACAACATTCACGACTTAAAACCATGGCGACCATCGACGAAAGACTTGTTTCCAAAGTGGTGAGCGAGGTCCTGGCCCGCCTGCAAACGCAGGTTGCCGCCGCCAAATCCGGCGCCTCCAGTTTCGGCGTTTATGAAAACATGAACGACGCCTGCGACGCCGCGCACCGCTCGTTTGAAAAGTTGCGCGATCTCGGCATCTCCGCCCGCAAAAAAGCCATCGGCGTCATCCGCCGCATGTGCGTCGCCAAGGCCGCGGAATGGGGAACCATCGAGTTCAACGAGACAAAAATCGGCCGCCTCGATCATAAAATCGAAAAGCTTAAAATCTGCGGCGACCTCGTCCCCGGCGTCGAATTTCTCGAGCGCACGGCCTTCAGCGGCGACTTCGGGCTGACGATCATCGATTTCGCGCCCTGGGGCGTGGTGGGCGCGGTGACCCCCTCGACCCACAGCGTGCCCACCCTCACTGGAAACGCGATCAACATGATCGCCGCCGGAAACTCCGTCGTTTTCAACGCCCATCCCGCCGCCGCGAAATGCGCCGCCGTCGCGATCCGCGCCTACAACGAGGCCATTTTCCAGGAAACCGGCATCTCCGATCTGCTGACAACCGTGGTCAAACCGACGCTCGACACCTTCGACGCGATGTGCAAGCACCCGAAGGTGCGCCTGCTTTGCGTCACCGGCGGTCCGGCGGTCGTCGCCGCCGCGATGAAGACCGGCAAGCGCGCCATTTGCGCGGGGCCGGGCAACCCCCCCGTCGTCGTCGATGAAACCGCCGACCTCGACAACGCCGCCAAATGCATCATCCAGGGCGGATCGTACGACAACAACCTCCTCTGCATCGGCGAGAAGGAGGTCTTCGTCGTCGAGTCCGTCGCGGACAAACTCATCGCCGCGCTGAAAAAAGCGGGGGCCGTGCAGCTCAACGCGGCGCAGGTCGAGGCGCTGGCGGACAAGGCGTTCGTTTTCCCGCAGGGCAAGGGCGCGGGCTGCCCCCACCCGGTCGTCAACCGCGACCTGGTCGGGCGCGACGCCGCCGTGCTGGCCAAGGCGATCGGCCTCGACGTTCCGCCCGCGACACAACTTCTTTTTGGCGAGACGAAAGCCGACCACATTTTTGTCGACGAGGAGCAAATGATGCCCTTCATGCCGGTCGTCCGCGTGCCGAACGTTGACGCCGCCATCGCCGCCGCCATCGAGGCCGAGCACGGCTACAAGCACACCGGCATCATGCACAGCCAGAACATCAGCAACCTCACGAAAATGGCGCAGATGATCGACACCACCCTGTTCATCAAGAACGGGCCGTCCATGACGGGCCTGGGGCTCGGCGGCGAAGGCTTCCTCAGCTTCAGCATCGCCACACCCACCGGCGAAGGCGTCACCACGCCGATGACATTCACCCGCTCGCGCCGATGCGTGATGGTGGAGAGTTTAAACCTGTTTTAACCCGCGCACCGAATGAGAATCGCAACGATCAAAGGCCACGTCACCTCGACGATCAAGCACAAGAGCTTCACCGGCTGGAGGCTCCTGATCGCCGTGCCGGACAGCCCCGACGTCGCGCCGCAGGTGGTCCTCGACACGCTCGGCGCGGCCATCGGGCAGAAGGTCCTCATTTCCAGCGACGGCGGCGAGGCCCGCAAAATCGTCGGCGACAAAACCAGC
This sequence comes from uncultured Verrucomicrobiae bacterium, assembly GCA_963702985.1. Classification (GTDB taxonomy): domain Bacteria; phylum Verrucomicrobiota; class Verrucomicrobiia; order Methylacidiphilales; family UBA1321; genus JABDGH01. The sequence continues at coordinate 448,661 of OY969777.1, read as the reverse complement.
CCCGCGCGCTGGAGCGTGCTCGGCATCATCGACCCGGAAAGGACGCTTGTGCTATGAGACTCGGAACGGTCATCGGCCGGGTAACGCTTGCGGTCCGCCGGAAGGAAATCCTCGGCGAACGGCTGCTGCTCGTCCTGCCCTGGCGGCGGGAGACGCTCTCGGGCGCGCAAAAATTCGACCCGGCGATCGTGGTGTACGACCATCTCGGCGCGAACACCGGCCAGAATATCGTCATCAGCGAAGGCCGCGAGGCCGCGTGCCCCTTCCCCACCCCGATCCCCATTGACGCCTACTGCGCCGCGCTGGTAGACGACGTTTTTTACAAGGAATAACTTATGAAACTATTCGCACAAAAAGAAGCCGAGGTCTTCGTCAAAACGGGCCTCAAGGAATTCCGTTACGACCGGGAAACCCGACTCACGCCGGGAGCCAAGGACATCCTCACCGAAGCGGGCATCAAGATCGTCTTTGGCGCCGAGGCCGCCGCGCCCTCTCCCACCACCGCTCCCGCGCCGGCATCCACGGCTGGCGCCGGAAACCCGGCGGACCTGAAGCTCTTCAACTCTCCCGAAGCCATCTCGCTCAAGCAGCAAATCTGCGACATCGGCCAGCGCATCTGGATGCGCGCGTACTGCGACGGCAACGGCGGCAACATCTCCGCGCGCCTCGCGCCCGATCGCTTCCTCGTCACACCCACCGGCGTGAGCAAGGGCTTCATGAAGCCCGAGATGATCTGCATGGTCGATGGCAAGGGCAGCCAGCTCGCCGGAACGTGGAAGCGCTCGAGCGAATTCACCACGCACGCCGCCATCTACGACACGGTGCCCGAAGCCAAGTCCGTCTGCCATGCGCATCCGTGCCACGCGGGCGCGTTCGCGATCAAGGGCATGCAGCCTCCGCCGCGCCTCATTCCCGAACTGGAAGTGTTCGTCGGCACGGTCGCCGTCGCGGAATACAAAACTCCCGGCTCGCCGGAAATCGCGGCCTCGATCCGTCCGCTCGCCCCGCAGCATCAATCCATCATCATGGGCAATCACGGCGTCATTTGCTGGGGCAAATCCGTCGAGGACGCCTATTTCAAAATGGAAATCACGGACGCCTACTGCCAGACCGTCATTCTCGCCCAGGCGCTCCCCGGCGCGAGCGCCATTCCGTGCGAGGGCATGGGCCAACTGCTCGACTTGAAAAAGAAAATGGGCCTGCCCGACGACCGTTACGGCCTCAAGCCCGCTGAACTTTGCGAGGTCGATCCCTGGCAGGAAATGTGCGGCTCCCACGGCTGTTCCTCGCCTGTCACACCCTGGAACCCGATGACGGTTGACGCCAAAAAGGACGCGAGCAGCGCCGAACTGGAGGCGCTCGTCCAAAAGCTCACCGACGAAATCGTCGCCAAGCTCAAGACCTAGAACTCCTATCGCAAAGACCCCATAGCTTATGAAAGTATCCATCATTGGCGGAGGCGGCCGCGTCGGCTCCTGCGCGGCGTTTGCGCTGCAATGCTCGGGCATCGTGAAGGAAATTATTTTGCTCGATGCAAACCAGGCCGCGGCCGAGGGCGAGGCCCTTGACCTCCTCCACGGCGCCGCGTATTGCGCCGATCAAACCATTCGCGCCGGCAACTATCCCGATTGCGCCCAGGCCGACCTCATCTGCATCACCGCCGGATTGCGCCGCAAGCCTGACGAATCCCGGCTCGACCTCATCGCCCGCAACGTCACCCTATTCCGCGGCATCATCGAGCAGTTGAAGGAGGCCGGCCTGCGCAAGGACGCCATCATCTTCGTCGTCTCGAACCCGGTGGACATCCTCACCCAGCTTGCCCTCGAGGACAGCGGCCTGCCCGCCGGCCAAGTGATCGGCCTCGGCACCGTGCTCGACACCTCGCGCCTCTGCTCGCTCATCGCGTCAACCCTCAACCTCCCTCCCACGCAAGTGCGCGCCATGATCCTGGGCGAACACGGCGACACCATGGTCCCCATCTGGTCGGCGGCGACCCTCGACGGCTTCCCGCTCCTGAAATTCCCCGGCGTCACGCCGACATTCCAAACCCAAATCTTCGAGCGCACCCAGAAAAGCGGCGCCGAAGTCATCTCGCGCAAGGGCGGCGCCGGTTACGCGGTTGGCGTCGCGATCCGTGAAGTCATTGATTGCATCGCCCTGGATCGCCGCCGCGTCCTCCCGGTATCGAGCCACATCAAGGGCGCCTATGGCATCCGCGACATCAGCATCAGCGTCCCCACCGTGGTTGGCCGCGCGGGCGTCGTTCAACATGTGGAACTGGAACTCTGGCCCAAGGAAATGCAGGGTTTGCAAGCCTCCGCGAAAGCGCTCAAGGACACCCGCGCCAAGGTCAAATAGGGCGGTCCGCGCATGGCGAAAAGCCGGCCCGAAGTGCTTGAATCCTGCGGGCCTCAGTCCAACCTTAAGGGCAATGCCGGTTCAGAAAAATTCGGAGGACTTTCCCGCGGGCGAAGCGTGGCCGTTCGGGGCCGCGTGGATCGAGTCGGAGAAAGCGTTCAACTTCGCGCTCTTTTCGAGATACGCGACGCGCGTGACCCTGCTTTGCTATCGCCAGGAGGACGTCATCACGCCCTGCCTCGCCTTTGAACTCCAATATCCGGCGCATAAAACCGGCAGCATCTGGCACTGCCGCATTCCGCTCGTCGCGTTAAACGGGGCCACCCTTTACGCCTACCGGATCGACGGTCCGCACGACCCGGAGCAGGGCCATCGCTTCGACGCGCAAAAAATCCTGCTCGATCCCTACGCCCCGGAGGTCTTTTTTCCGCCCGGGTTCAGCCGCCGCGCCTGCGAACAGCCGGGGCCAACCGATGGGGCGGCTCCCCTCGGGATGTTGCTCATGCCGCATAAAACGCGCACGTTGGGCGACATGGCGCCGCTGCCTCATGCGCCCGACCCCATCGTGTACGAGTTGCACGTCAAAGGTTTCACCGCCAACCCCAACTCGGGCGTCACGCCGTCCCGGCGCGGCACCTTCGCGGGCCTGATCGAAAAGATCCCCTATCTTCAGGAACTCGGCGTCACCGTCGTCGAGTTGCTGCCCGTGCATCAATTCGACCCGCAGGAAGGCAATTACTGGGGTTACATGACCCTCAACTTTTTCTCCCCGCACCGGCAATACGCCTCGGGCGACGCCTTTGACGAATTTCGGGAAATGATCCGGGCATTTCACGCCGCCGGAATCGAAGTCTGGCTCGACGTCGTCTACAACCACACCAGCGAGGGCGACGAACGCGGGCCGACTTACAGTTTTCGCGGCATTGACAACAAGAGCTATTACCTGCTCGCCGGCGATCACCTGCACTACCTCAACGATACCGGGTGCGGCAACACCCTCCGCACCGGCTACCCGGCGGGACGGGCGCTCGTGATGGAAAGCCTCCATTTTTGGGCGCGGAAAATGGGCGTCGACGGCTTTCGCTTCGATTTGGCCTCCATTTTTTCCCGCTCGAGCAACGGGACGATCCTCACGGCCGATGCTCCACTCGTCATGGAAATCAGCTTCCTCGCCCGTGTGATCAATGTGCGGCTCGTCGCCGAAGCCTGGGACATCGGCAGTTATCAACTGGGCCGCGCCTTTCCCGGCTTGGATTGGATGCAATGGAACGGACAATTTCGCGACGAAATCCGCGCGTTCGTCAAAGGCGACGCGGGCAAGGTGGCCGCCGCGATGCAGCGGCTTTATGGCAGCAACGATCTCTTCCCCGACAAACTCTACCAGACCTATCGCCCGCACCAGAGCATCAACTTCATCACCGCCCACGACGGCTTCTGTTTGCACGATCTTGTCGCCTACAGCCACAAGCACAACGAATCCAACGGACACGGAAATACGGACGGTCGCGATGACAACCTGAGCTGGAACTGCGGACACGAGGGCGAACGGGACGCTCCCGCCGGCGTCCTCGCCTTGCGCCAAAAACAGGCCAGGAATTTCTGCGCCCTGCTCCTGCTCGCCCAGGGAACGCCCATGATCCTCGCCGGGGACGAATTTTTGAATACGCAGCACGGCAACAATAATCCCTATAATCAGGATAACCCGACGACCTGGCTCGACTGGGACCGACTCGACCGGAACCGCGAATTCTTCCGCTTTTTCAAGCTCATGATCGCCTTTCGCAAGGCCCACCCTTCCATCGGACGCCCCCTTTATTGGCGCCACGACGTCTCCTGGCATGGGCCTGCCGGTCCTGTCGATCTCGGGCCTGAGTCCCGCCGGTTTGCCTACTGCCTCCGCGGCGCTTCCCTCGGGGACGACGACCTCTACGTCATGGTCAACGCCCACTGGGAAGAGCACGCCTTTGAAGTCCAGGAAGGTAATCCTCGCGACTGGGTGCGCGTCGCCGACACATCCCTTGGCAGCCCGGACGACTTCTCGAAACCGGGCGGCGAGCCTCCCCTGGCAAGTTCCAGCTACCTCGTTGCAGCCCGTTCCGTCGTGATTCTTAAAACCGCCGGCCGGGCATCGCCCTGCCCGCCCGCGCCGATGATGGACAAATCCACAACCCAACCCTAAATTAGAGATGATCCGCGGCCGGTTCGTCCGCGTTCAAATCCTTAACCCTAAAGTAAAATCTATGGCTCAGGCAATCATGGACCCCGAAGAGGTCCGGCGCTTCGCGTCGGAGCTGAAGCGCTTCAACGACGATGTCCAGATGAAGGCGGCATCGCTGCAAGCCCGGTTCGCGGCGCTGGGGACGACCTGGCAGGACCAGGACCACGAAAAGTTCGCCGAGGAGTTCGTCACCACCATGAAAGTCCTCAGGAAGTTCATGGAAATCTCGGAGAAACATACGCCCTACCTCCTCAGAAAAGCGCAGCGCATCGAACAGTACCTGGACCAGCGCTAGAACTCTTATCAAAAGCAGCCATGGGTCGCGTTGCCTTTATTTTTTGGCCTCTGACGAGGCGCGAGTTCTAGCCTATGGCGAACCAAGCACGAGTCACCTCGACCGACGCGCTCGAATCTTTCCGGGCCAGCCTCATCGTCTTCCTGAGCAAAGCGCGCCGCTCCGTCGACGATGTGAGCGACGATGTGCGCCGAACGCGCCAATGGCTTCAGCACGATCAACGGATCTTCTGGGAGGGCGAGCTGCGCCGGCGGACCAAGGCGCTTGAGCAGGCGCAGCAGGAGTTGATGAGCGCGCGGCTCGCATCGCACCAGGAGTCGGCCCTGATGGCCCGGCAGATGGCCGTGAACAAAGCGAAACGCGCGCTCGGCGAGGCCGAGGACAAAATCCGGAAGGTGAAAACATGGGCTCAGAATTTCGACAATCGCGCCGACCCGGTCCTCAAAAGACTGGAGAGCCTGCGCGAACTGCTCAACCAGGACATGCCGAAGGCGATCTCCTACCTCGTCAACGCGCAGAGGACGCTCGAAGCCTACGCCGACACGCAGGCTCCGGCGGCGGGAACCGCGCCCGCCGCGGCGCCCCCGTCTGAAACGGAGTCCGCCGCGACAAGCCCGGCTGAAACCGAGGGCCCTCCGCCATGAGCGCCAAAGGCAGCGGTTCCAACCTGGCCCAGGCTGTCAAGGACCTGAACAACGCCTGGGAGCAGACCAAATCGTACTGGAACGACGCCAAGAGCCGGGAATTCGAGCGGAAGTACATCGAGGTCCTGCCCGGTCATGTGACGCAGGCGATGACGGTGATCGAGGAACTTGATCTGCTGCTCGCGAAGATCAGGAGCGACTGTGAATAAAGGCCTCGATCTGCGCGTCAACCGGAGTCTCGAACTCCTCGGAAGCCTGAAACAGACGGCTTCGAAATTCGCGAAGAGGGAGGAGCAGATCTCCCGCGAACTCACCAGTCGCCGTTACGCCGCGAATCGGACGAGCCAGGACGCCATCGAGAAAACGGAATCAACTTACTCCGCGAAAATCGCCCAGACGGAAGAGTACTTCCGGGCGCAGGCCCAGCGGATCAGGTCGATTTATGAAGGCCGCCGCGCCCGCGTTCAGCGCGTCCGCGCCCTGATGCTCAGGAATCTCCCGGCGCGCGCCCAGGAAGTGAAAGGGAAATGGCTCGGCGATCTCCAGATGAGAAATTACCACGCGCAGCGGAAGCTGTCGCTGGACCTGGCCGCCGCAGATGCCGATTACGCCGGTTTTGCCTCGAAACTTGAGGGGTACCGGACAACCCTTCTCGATCTCGAACGCCGCGCCCGCGCCTCCTTCCGCGGCTATTGGACGCTCCGGCGCATGCTTCGCCGCAGGCGCAACCCCGGATTGGACGCGAACACCCCCTTAAGCGACCACCTCGAGGCCATCCACGCGAATCTCAAAACGGCGGAAGAAAAACTCCTCGACTTCGAGCGGTTCGCGTTGCCGCGCTTTTTCAGTTACGCGCCTCTTCCCCTCTTCTTTCTGCTCATCGTCGGCGGCGCGGCGGCCGCCGTCTGGTTCCTCGGATTCAATCCCACCCATGTGGCGGGGGCCAATGGCGTCGATGCCGCGGGCGCCGCATCCGCCTGGCAAAACGCATTCAATCCCAGGGTTTGCACCATTGCCGGGATCGCCGCCGCCATCCTGTTCGCCGTCATCTGGTTGATCCATTATCTCGGCCTGAGCCAGTGCAGGCCAACGGCGAGGCCCATCGCCGCCGCGCTCGTCGATGCCCGCCGGATCATCGACGCCTGCCGCGCCGCCGCGCCAATCCTGGCGTCGACGCGCGAGGAGACCCGCCGGCAAATCCAGGAGGATTATGACCGGACCTGCGCGGAAATCCAGGAGCAGTGGGGCCGGGCCAACGATATCGAGCAGCAATTTGAAACGGCCACGCGAAAAAAGATCGAAACGCAGGCGCCCCGCATCCTTGAAAACATCGATGCCATCCTCCCGTCAAAACTCCAGCGGATCGAATCCGAGCGGGCGGCCTGGCACGAGCGCCTCCAGTGCGAAGCCGCGGCCCGCAAACAACAGCTCACCGAAACCCACGGCGGCGGGATCGCCTCGCTGGCCGCCGATGAGAAGGCCCGATGGGACGAGATCGAGGCCGACTGGAAGCGGGAAATCACGCCGATCTACCAGGCCATCGACGCGATGAACGCGGCGGCTTCATCGAAGTTTCCCGCCTGGGACGCCGCCCTCGTCGAAGCCTGGACGCCGCCCACGGAATTCATCCCGGCCGCGAAATTCGGCCATCTCGACCTCGATCTGACCAAGCCCCCGGCGGCCATCCCCAAAGACCCGCGGCTCGCCCTTCCGGGACCGCCGAAAGTGTCGCTTCCCCTCGCGCTCTCCTTCCCCAACCAGGGGTCGCTTCTCTTCGAAACCCCCGACTCGGGCGGAGCCACGGTCATCGGCGCGTTGAACAACATCGTCCTGCGCCTTCTCTCGACCACCCCCCCGGGCAAGCTCAGCTTCACGATCATCGACCCGGTCGGACTCGGGCAAAGCTTCGCCGGGCTCATGTATCTCGCCGATTACGAGGAGAGCCTCATCAACCGCCGCATCTGGACCCAGCGCGACCAGATCGAGGAACGGCTGGCCGAACTCGGCGAGCACATCGAGAAGGTCATCCAGATGTACCTGCGCAACGAATACGAAACGATCACCGAATACAACGAAAAGGCCGGAAGCGTCGCCGAAAAATATCATTTCCTGGTCGTGGCCGATTTCCCGGCGAATTTCAGCGACATTGCGGTCAAGCGCCTGCAAAGCATCGCGCAAAGCGGACCGCGTTGCGGGATCTTTACGCTCATTCACTGGGACCCGCGCCAGCCGTCGCCGGACGGTTTTGTGCCCGACGAACTCCGGAAAAACAGCGTCTGCATCCGCCGGGCCGGAAACGAATTCGTGCTCAACGAGCAGCAGACCTCGATGGGGGCCGCGCTGGCCTTCGATTCGCCTCCCGATCCCGACCTCGCCGTCGCCTTGGTGCACAAGATCGGCCAGAGCAGCATCGATTCCAACCGCGTCCAAGTCCCCTTCTCCCAAATCGCGCCCAAACCGGACGAGATGTGGACGCTCGACACCACGAACGAGCTGCGCATCCCCATCGGGCGGACCGGCGCGACGAAATTCCAGTATCTCGCCATCGGGAAAGGGACGCGCCAGCACGCGCTTTTTGCCGGCAAAACGGGGTCGGGCAAATCGACGCTCTTTCACGTCATCATCACCAACCTCGCGCTGGCGTGCAGCCCCGAGCAGGTCGAGTTCTACCTCATCGACTTCAAAAAGGGGGTCGAGTTCAAATGCTACGCCGCGAAGCACCTCCCGCACGCGAAAGTGGTCGCCATCGAGAGCGATCGCGAGTTCGCGCTGAGCGTGCTCCAGAGCGTGGACGAAGAGTTGCGCCGGCGCGGCGACCTGTTCCGCAAACTCGGCGTGCAGGACATCCCCGGCTACAAGCGGGACGGCGGGACCGAACCGATGCCGCGCACGCTCCTCATCATCGATGAATTCCAGGAGTTCTTCGTCGAAGACGACCCCATCGCGCAGACCGCCTCGCTTCTGTTCGACCGCATCGTCCGCCAGGGCCGCGCCTTCGGCATTCACGTGCTGCTCGGATCGCAAACGCTGGGCGGCGCCTATTCGCTCGCTCGCGCGACGCTCGGGCAGATGGTGATCCGCGTCGCCCTTCAGTGCAACGAGGCCGACTCCTATCTCATCATGGATGAAAACAACTCCGCGCCGCGCCTCCTCTCGCGCCCCGGCGAAGGCATTTACAACGACGCGGCCGGCGCGTTGGAAGGCAACAGCCCCTTCCAGGTCGTCTGGCTGCCGGACGACGAGCGCGACACGTGGCTCGACAAGGTTTACGGCCTCGCGGAGCAACGCCACAGGCACTACCCCAACCCCATCGTCTTCGAGGGCAACGCGCCCGCCGACATCCGGGAAAACGACCTCCTTGCTTCCGCGCTCGACGCCACGCCCGCCGCCCCGCCCGTCGCCGCGCGCTGCTGGATCGGCGCGCCGAACTCGATCAAAGGCCCGACGGAAGCCGCCTTCCACCGGCAGAGCGGCAGCCACCTGCTCATCGTCGGGCAGCGTGACGAAGCCTCGCTGACGATGCTCGGCGTCTCGATGCTGGCGCTCGCGGCGCAGTTTCCCAAGGGCGGCGTGAAATTCGTTCTCTTCCACAGCGCGGCCCCTGGTTCGTCCGAAGCGCATTTCATGGACCAGGTCGTGAAGGCGATCCCGCATGAGGTCGTCGTCGCGCAAGGCCAGGACGTCTCCTCCGCGATGAACGACCTCGCTGTGGAGCTGAAAGCGCGCGCCGCCAGCGAAACATCCGCGAATCAACCCCCGGCGATATTCCTTTTCATCCACGGTTTGCACAAATTCAAAAAGCTCCGGCACGAGGACGACTTCAGCTTCTCGACGGGCGACGCCGAGGCCGGCCCCAATCCCGGCGCGCAGTTCAACGAACTCATCACCGAGGGCAGCGGCCACGGGATGCACATCCTCACAACGGTCGACACGCTCAACAGCGTCAACCGCTTCATGAACCGGAAAGCGCTGAGCGAATTCGAGATGCGCGTCGTTTTCCAGATGAGCGCGAACGACTCCGCCAGCCTCATCGATTCCCCCTAGGCCGGCAATCTCGGGCTCCATCGCGCCCTCTTCTACAACGAGCACGAAGGTTACCTCGAAACCTTCCGCCCCTACGCCTCGCCGGATTCGGAATGGTTGCGTCAGGCCGCGGAAAAACTCGCCCGCCACCACGCCGCCGTTTCACCAGCAGCGTCGGTGAAGTGAGGAAATCCACCCAAAGACGCCGGGACCATCTTTCCGCCGATCACTTTCCGGCGCCCTGCCACGGCTCGGGCGTTATGCTGAAGGGAGGGTGTTCTTCCTTGGCTCCAAAGCTGGGCACACTCCTGTTGTCCAGCTGGAAGAATGGAAGCTTCGGCGTTCCATCGGGCAAAGTTTCGTAAGTGTTGTCCACCTTCATGATCATGAGGTAAAAAGCGCACCAGCCGCCTTCGTCGCCGATGAGGACGTCCAAGTCAACCGGGTCGCCCGCCCTGACGTGAAAAACCCGACCAAGCTTGTAAGAGCCCCGACGCCCCGTTTTGTCGTGGGCAAGGTAAACGGGCGACCAATTTACAGGGTAAGGTTTGTGCAGGGAATCGTCCCGGGTCATGGGATCCCATCCGGCATCCAAAACCAACTGACCGTCGATCTTCACGGCGAGGACGTCGTCTCCGAAGCCGGCGAACCGATAATCACCCTCGGCAGGCGCGCTGACCTTGCCATGATAGTGCACCGCCCACATGGCGGGCTTCACTTCTCCCTCCAGATGAAATGCCTTGGGCGCCTCCTCAGATTTTCGCGTGGAAATAGCGAATCTATCCGTATAGAGAGGTGATTTGCTCTTATAAAATGGGGTAAGCATCGACTCATCCCAATGCGCATCCACATACTTCGATAATAAAGCCGCCCATTTGCCGGGGTTCATTCCGGTTGGCTTCCGGTCGCTGGCCTGCTTCATATCAAAGAAATATCCCGCTAGTTGAGCGCTTGTGCCGGTGTCCGAGCCAAACCCGGTCCCTGAACCGGAGCCTAACCCGCCAAGCCCGGTGCCCTGGGGCGCCTGCTGTTGAGGCAGGTGACTGAGCGCCTGGTCCAGCACTTTGGACGTATCGACCGTGAAGTTATTATTGAAGCTTGTGATCGTACTCCTCGGCGTGGCCACCGGCACGGTCACCGGCTGCGGTTCCATCTGTGGATTTGCCGCCGCGGCACTGGGGGGCGGAGGCGGCGCGGGCGGAGGCGGCGGCACCTGCACGGCGACCGCGTGAAACTCGTCCGTGGGCGGAGGCGGTGGCGCCTTCCAGATCACCCATGTGGCGACCATTAGGAAAAGAATCAGATGGAACAAGACCGCGCCGAAAAAGAAACCGGAGTGCACCAATAGCTCATGCCATTTTTGCTTGCGAGGATCGGGTGCGTTTGCGTGCATTTCAGCGTGATCTCAACCGAAGCATATCCCGCAGGGCGATAAAGGCAAAGACAACTGCCGCGCAAAGCAAAAGGAAGGAGCCAGCCTCGCCAAGCATGAGCCGGACGGGGGCTTGGCCGCACCCGTCCGAAACCATTGAAGCTCTCGACCGACTGGAAGCCGCTGGCACCAAGTCTCGCAGCTCCTGAGCCGCCTTGAAAGCAGAGGCACCACCTAGCGCGTTACGAACCACCGCCGCCCGTATTCCTTGAGTTTCTTTAAATCACATTTCTTTGATAATCAAGGAAACTGGGCAGAACAGGATTCGAACCTGTGAAGGCAAAGCCAGAAGATTTACAGTCTTCCCCCGTTGGCCACTTGGGTATCTGCCCGATAAACGGCGCGCGACAGGCAAACCGTCGCGAGTGGTGAACACTATGCGAGTTGACGCGGGATGAAAATGCTTTTTTGCGGGAAACTGCTTAGCGCGTGACGCGAAAGGGCGTGGCGTACAGTGTCGGGCCGAACTCAGCCAGAAAGCGCGCGCGCAATTGGGTGGAGGCCTCCGTCGAGCCGGTCAGCGCAAAGACCGAGCTGCCGCTGCCGCTCATGAGTGAATCGAGCACCTCGGGCTGCTTCTGGAACCAGCCCTTGGCCGTGGGCAGCCAGGGATATTTCGAGAAGGCGGCCGGTTCGAGATCGTTGCGCAGCGTGAAGTCGGCGAAGGCGCGGCCCGGCGCGCCCTGGCTGGGATTGCGCGCGTAGGTCTTGTAGGCCCAGGGCGTCGGGACGCCAAAGCCGGGATGGACGAGAAGCCCCTGGTAATTCTCCTTGAGCCGCACGGGCTCGATGATTTCCCCTCGCCCGCGGCAGACCGCCGGGGTGCGGTAGATGAAAAAAGGAATGTCGCTGCCGAGCCGCGCGGCGAGTTCGGCGAGCATGGCATCGGCGCAATCGATCCGGGTCAATTCTCGCAGCGCCAGCAGGACCGCCGCCGCGTCGCCGCTGCCTCCGCCGAGCCCCGCCCCGACCGGCACGGCCTTTTCGAGATGAATGCGGACCCCGGTCGCGAGCTTGAATTCCTCCAAGAAAACGCGAGCCGCTTTCGTCGCGAGATTATCCTTCGCGTCGGACAGCGCGGGATCGGAGCAAGTGAACTCGATGCCCCCGTCGCCGACGGTGCCGGCGGGGATGAGGTCGATGTCGAGCGTGTCGCCCAGCGAGATCGGCGCCATGAGCGTTTCGAGTTCGTGGAAGCCGTCGGCGCGGCGGCCCAGAATGTGGAGATAGAGATTGATCTTGGCCGGAGCGAACTGTTTCACTTCCTCTAGTAATACCGGGACAACGATGACCGACAAACTGATTCTTGCCCTCGATGTGGATCGCGCCGACGAGGCCCTCGCGTTGGTGCGGCTGCTGAAACCGCACTTGAGCCTGTTCAAAGTGGGCAACCAGCTCTTCGCCCGCGAGGGACCGGCCTTCGTCAAGGCGCTCCGGGCCGAGGGCGTCGGCGTTTTTCTCGACCAAAAATGGCACGACATTCCGCGGACCGTCGCGCAGGCCGTCAAGTCGGCGGTGGCCCTCGATGTGCGCTACGTCACGGTGCACGCGAGCGGCGGACTCGAGATGTTGCAGGCCGCGCAGGAGGCGGTGAAGGGCAGCCGCACGGAAATCCTAACCGTGACCGTGCTGACCAGCCTCGACGACGGCGCGCTGCGGCAGATCGGCTTCGACCGGACGGCGGCGGAGCAGGTCGTGCGTCTCGCGCGGCTTGCGGTGCTCGCGGGCGTGCAGGGACTGGTTTGTTCGCCGCTCGAAATCGACTTGATCCGGCAGCAAATCCAGGAGCACGTCAAGCTGGTCACGCCCGGCGTCCGTTCCGCGAAGGACGGCGCGCAGGACCAGAAGCGGACGCTCTCCGCCGCCGAGGCGCTCCAGCGCGGCGCGGACCATCTCGTCATCGGACGGCCCATCACGAAGGCGGCCGACCCCGTCGCCGTCACGCTGGCGCTCATGGCGGAGTGCGGGCTGGTTTAGCCACCGCCGGCGGCATTGCTTAAAAAGCCTGCGTAGCCTATTTTTTTAGGCCATATTGTCGACGTAGGAGATTTTGAACGCTAATTTTGTCTGTCCCATTTTTCAGTCATTTTTCAGTGAAATCGGATATTTCAGCGCAGGTATCCATCCATGATCGGGCCCTGACGATTCCGGGAGAGCTGATTGATAAAATCGGCCTTTCTTCGGCAACTACCGGTGACGAGTCTGATTCAGGTTTAGTTTTGGGTGTTCGATAAACAAGGGTAGTAATTTTATGAGATTCATCGGCAAAGCCGCACGCAATAACAAGGTTACTTCGTTACTCACAGGAACCCGTCTCTTTTTGATTTTGGCGATGGTCGGATTTCTTACCACGACCGCAAATCTCTCGGCGAAGGATCCCGCCGACTATGTGAACCCCTTCATCGGGGCCGGAAGCATGGAGGGCACCTACAAGAATTCCTGTCACGGAAAAAACTTTCCGGGAGCTGATACGCCCGCGGGGATGGTGCAACTGAGCCCCGACACCATCACCGGGGGAGACAACGGGGGCGGCTACTCCTTCGTCCACACCACCGTGGAGGGATTCAGCTTCAACCATATGAGCGGGGTGGGCTGGTTTGGAGACTTGGGCAATTTCCTCGTCACCCCCACCACAGGCCCGCTGAAAACCTACTATGGCGAGACCGATAAGCCGGGCTCAGGCTACCTCTCGACCCTGGATAAAAGCAGTGAAGCGGCCCAGGCGGGTTACTACGCGGTGACCTTGAAGGATTACGGCATCCGGGCCGAACTTACGGCCGCCCCGCACAGCGGAATTCTACGGTTTGCCTTTCCCAAAAATCAGCAATCACGCATCCAGATCGATTTGGCCCGACGCATCGGCGGAACCTCGCTTCATCAGACGGTGAAGGTCGTCGGTGATAATGCGATCGAGGGTCAGATCGATTGCACGCCGGAAGGCGGAGGCTGGGGACATGGCGGCGGTCACGCTAATTTCACCGTCTACTATCATGCCGAGTTCAGCAAGCCGCTGACGAAGGTTGGTGTCTGGAGCGCGAAGCTTCCTCCGGGTCCCTACAACGACATTCTGCGCAAACCGGAGTTCATCTCGGCCTGTCAACAAGCGGAGCAGATTCCGGGATGCCGCGAGAAAGAGGGCCAGCACATCGGATTCTACACGGAGTTCCCCACCACGGCGGGTGAACAGGTGTGTTTAAAAGCGGGTATCTCTTATGTGAGCATTGACGGCGCGCGCGCCAATCTGGGCGCGGAAATACCAGGATGGGATTTTGATGGGGTGCGGCAAACCGCCCATCAATTGTGGAATAAGGAACTGAGCCGGATCACCGTGGAAGGCGGGACGGAGGACCAAAAGATCACGTTTTACACCGCGATGTATCATGCGATGATTGATCCCCGCATTTTTGCCGATGTGAATGGCGATTATCCGGGCGGCGATGGAAAGGCCCACTCGACGAAGGCCTTTACCAAGCGGACGATTTTTAGCGGTTGGGATGTTTATCGAAGCGAGTATCCGTTGCTGACGATTATCGCACCCAATGTGGTGAACGATGAAATCAATAGCTGGATCGAGTTGGCCGATCAAAACGGCAGACATACCTTTGACCGCTGGGAAATGCTCAACGCCTATTCCGGCTGCATGGATGGAAATCCGTCCCTGACCGTCATCAATGATGCGTACCAAAAGGGCATCCGAAATTTTGATATCGCGAAAGCCTACGCCTATTCCGTGAACACGGCGGAGAAGGTGGCCAAAGATGGTCCCTGGGGCTATTCCGCCAATAGCCTGGCCGATACCGCGGAAAATGGGATCGCCACCTGGAACCTCTCCCAATTCGCCCAAGCGCTCGGCAAAAAGGACGATGCCGCCAAGTACCTGGCCGAATCGATGGATTACAAAAATCTCTTCGACCCCAATGTCCCCTGGACCTATGACAAAGAGGGGAAGGATTCAAACCCGGCCTGGAAAGGCTGGTTTCACCCGAAGGACAAAAACGGAAACTGGCTGCCCTTGGACGGGTTGACATCGCATCGTGGAGTGGTCGAAGGTTCCGTGTACCAATGGGGTTGGCACGTCCCGCACGATATCCCAGGTTTGATCGAGCTTTTGGGAGGCAAGGACCTGTTTATCGCCAAGTTGAGCGATTTCTTTGATCGGGTGCCGAACCTGGCCGTGTGGAATGACTTCGACAACCCCTCCAATGAACCCAGCCATTTGATTCCGTTTCTCTTTAATCGTGCCGGGGCTCCCTGGCTGACGCAAAAGTGGGTGCGGAAAATTTGTACGGACGCTTACGGCGCGGATTACCGGGGACTATGTGGAGATGAGGACGAGGGGCAGATGTCGGCCTGGTATGTCTTGGCGGCGAGCGGAATCCACCAAGCCTGCCCGGGCGAAACCCGCTTTGAGATCTTCACGCCACTCTTTGACAAAGTGACGCTTAGACTTGACCCGAAATACACCAAGGGAGGCAGCTTCACGATCATGACCAAAAATAACTCGCCTCAGAACGTCTATATTCAATCGGCATCGCTGAACGGCACACCGCTAAATCGGTGTTGGCTCGATTACAAGGAGATCACGGCAGGAGGAAATTTGGAACTGATCCTTGGTCCTGACCACAACACAAAATGGGGAGTGGACGCACCTTGGCGTTAGGCTTAGCTTACATCGTTTGGGCCCAGTTTTTTGAACTCAATCACTTATGCTATCACGTATTTACCACACTCTTTTTCTAATCTGCTTTTCGTTTGAATTTACGAGCGCCGCCGATACCCCAACGAGCCCGCCCGCCCGTTTTCAGCCGAATTGGGATTCTATTTCCGCGCAATACCAAATTCCGCAATGGTACCAGGACGCGAAATTCGGCATTTTTATTCACTGGGGCGTTTATTCCGTCCCCGCTTATCACGACGAATGGTACCCGCGTTGGATGTATAAAAATGATCCCAAATCGAAGGGGGAAGTTTTTGATTATCATGTCGCCACCTACGGCCCCCAGGACAAGTTTGGCTACAAGGATTTTATTCCCCTGTTTAAGGCGGAAAAATTCGATCCCGAAGCCTGGGCCAGGCTTTTTAAGGAGTCCGGCGCTCAATATGTGGTTCCGGTGGCGGAACACCATGATGGTTTCTCGATGTATGACAGCGCGATTAACCCCTGGAATTCTGTTAAAATGGGACCCCACCGGGATATTATTGGGGAGCTTTCCAAGGCTATTCGAGCAGAAGGACTTCACTTTGGCCTGTCTTCCCACCGGGCCGAACACTGGTTCTTTTTCGAGGGAGGCCGCAAGTTTCCGAGTGATGTGCAAGATCCCAAATACGCAGGTCTCTATGGGCCGGCCAAGGACCGAAAACTTCTTCAACCGGGCGATCCTGAAAGCGAGGCTTTTTGCCAGGATTGGCTGGCGCGTTCGCTTGAGCTGGCGGACAAATATCAGCCTGATTTGTTTTATTTTGACGTCGTCGGCAGTTGGTCTCCGGCTCTTCAACCTTATCTGCAACAATTCACCGCGCATTATTATAACCAAGCCGATCAGTTGCACAAAGGAGTCGTGATCAATTACAAGAGCGGCGTCATGCCAATCAAAGCGGGCGTTTTGGATATCGAGCGGGACGTCTCGCCGCAAGCGCTTCCCCGTTATTGGCAAACCGACACCTCAATTGGAGCCAAATCCTGGTCCTACGTGCCCAACGATATTTTTAAATCCCCCAAGTTGCTCATCAATGAGTTCGTGGACGTGGTGGGCAAAAACGGAGGATACCTTCTGAATATTGGACCTCGCGCCGATGGAACCATTCCCGATGAGGCTACTAACATCCTGCATGCCTTCGGCGCCTGGTTAAATGTGAACGGAGAAGCCATTTACGGCGCTCGACCGGCGGCGCTTGCCGGTGAAGGCCCAACGCAAATTCCTAAAAAAGGACCGGCTCACGATAACACCGTGGCCCCGTATACCGCGGCCGATATCCGATTCACCAAAAAAGGCGCGGTGCTTTATGCAATCGCGCTCGATTGGCCAAGCGATGGGAAATGGGTCATAACCTCACTCGCCTCCGGCAACACCTCCCTGCTCACGGGTGAGATCAAAAACGTTGAATTACTCGGAGACTCCAGGAAATTGGACTGGAAGCGAACTCCCGCGGGGCTGGTCATTACCGCTCCATCAACCAAGCCTTGCGACTATGCCTTTGCTTTCCGCATCACTGGCGATGGCATCAAAGAATTCATTATACAGTAAAATGCTTTGTTGAAACCCTTTTAACAGGAAGACATGAAATCATGGAAACAGGAAGGATGAAAAATTGATTCTTCCTCCCCTTCATTTTCATGTCTTCATGTTTTCCTGTTAAAAAATGATGATTTCAACAGAGCGTTACCGCTTATCATACTATTTCTCAATAAAATTTGGTCTTTAGCGTTCCGTCATCCCGAGTTTTTTCTCAGCAGCGGAGCCGCCGGCAATAAAACGTCATTCTGAGCGAAGCGCAGCGAAGTCGAAGAATTGTCGAGGGATCAGCTTCCGGTTGGCGAGGAGATAAGGCATCGCCTAACCGCATGGTCGTGATGGGAGGTTCAGGCTTGAGAAAGAAGGACGGATATGGCGGGGTGTCAAGGATGAAGACTGTGGAAGCGGCATACCCGCACATCGTGAAGAGCGGCGGGGAACCGGCATTTTGGCTCAACAGGGTCGAGCAACTTTCGCTCTAACATCTTTTCCCAATCCATCGCGGCGAGCAGGATTTGCGGACGAGGCCGTCTGCATGTTTGTCTAGTTCTGCTTGCGCAGGTTCCGTCATGCGATCAAAGTCGCATTCGACTTCATGCAGGCGGACTCCACAACGGAACTGGCGAGAGAAGATCTCCCGCAAATCTATTATCCGTTGCTGGATGCGATCCGGTTCGCCGCCGCCATCGGAGTGGTTTGGATTCATGTCGCGGGGAATGACAGGCTCGCCTGGTCCAAGGAGCTTGGGCGCTTCGCGGTTCCTTTTTTCGCATGCAGCGCGGTTTACCTCGCGCTTGGCAGCCTCCAGCGGCATCCGCGGACCTCGCTGGGCCATTACATCGTTTCGCGGTTCAAGCGCATCTATGTGCTGTTTCTGGTCTGGTCTGTCTTTTACTGGATGATACGTTCCGCCAGTTCCCTTTTCGTGGAACATACGGGCTTTTGCAAGTTATCGGCCGTTGATTTTTTCTGGAACGGAGTGGCTGTCCAGCTCTGGTTCTTGCCGGTTGTGCTTTTGGCGACGGTCGGGGCCTTTTCCGTGGCCAAGGCCCTGCAACTGGCGCCGGCTCTGCGGCTGCCGTTCCTGCTCGTCTTCGCGGCGGCGGCCTTCGGGCTGGCCTTCATGCCGGCCCCCGGTTTTATTCAGCACGCAGGATACGCCGCCGGCCTCGGTTACGAGATAGTGCCCTGCTGCTGCGCGGCCCTTGCTCTCGGGCTGGCGGAAACCTTCGCATCGCCGAAAAAAGAAATCCCGCTCCGTGCAGGCATCAACCTGCCGATGCTTGGCCTGGGGATATCGCTCTTCATGCTTTGGCTGGTCATGGCCCTGGCCTGTGGACGAAATGTGGCAATGGAGAACGTGGCCGGTTTTGGACTGATCCTGGTTTCGTTAAGCTGGAAGACACGCGTGCCTGTTCCATCGATCATGAGACTTGGCGCGGCCTCGTTCGGCATGTATCTCATTCACCCCCTGTTTGTCGAGGGAATGCAGCATATTCTGCCTAAGATTGGCTTTGGAACCCAATCCTCGGCCCTGGAAATCTCCATCTTTTTGACCTCATTGGTCAGCAGTTATCTATCGGTGGAACTTTTGCGTCGTCAGAAATCGACCAGGTGGCTCACCGGATAAGCAGCCTATTAGAACTCATTGCAAAAGTAGCCATGGGGCGCGTTGCATTTCCTTGAAGCGCCCGGCAAGGCGCGAGGAGGGAGCATACCCGAAGGTCTGTGACCGACGAGCAACGCCGCCAGGCGCTTCAAGGGAAGCAACCCGAAGGGCCGGGGTTCTTTTGCCTTGCGGCTTTGTCGCTCGCTCGTCACGTAGCTGCGGCTATGCTCCTCACTCGACTCCTCGCCGCAAGGCAAAATCCCTCCCGGCGCGGCCCGTGTCTACTTTTGCAATGAGTTCTAGGGCCTCAACTGCCGGTAGGTCTTTGTCCCAAGATCAACCCCCGACGGAATGATCTGAGGCGCCATGCCATCGGGATGCGCATTCCAAAAACGGGCGCTGTAATTTTTGTAAGCCACGGCTATTCCCGGAAAGGCCGTTTGGGCGCGGGGATCTCGCATGGCGCCTCCACCGGGGCCATAGGTCACGGTGTAGCCGGTGGAAAAAACCACCGGCAAGTCGCCGGGAGAATCGGCCGTCACACCAGACGTCGCATCATAACAGACATTGTCCGCGGTCAGCTTATCGGACTTCGCCTTGGTCTTGCCCGGCATCGCAATATAGAATATCGCCGGGTCGGAAACGTATTTCCCGTCGATCAGCTTCTGGAAAACCTCGGTCGAGGTCGCGCCCTCTGGGTACGCGCCGTTGTTATCATTGGCATAGGCGAACATCGCGAGATCAATCGAACGGGCCTGTTGCATGGCCATGGCCTCCTTCGCTTTTTCAATTCCCTTGGCGATTGGCGGGAGCGCGATGCCCGCCAGACAGGAGAGCACAAAAATGCCCACGAAGACGACGCCGACAATGATCGCGGCCAAAAGACAGCCGTGCATTCCTTTTTTCGCAGCGACCGGCGCTGGCGGAAGCGGCGCGGGCGGAACAAAGACGGGAGGAACTCCCTCGGCGGGAAACGCGGCCAGCACCTGTGCCAGCGTGCTCCATTCGTTTAGTCCTTGGCGCCATGCGGGCGTTTCGGCGGAAACCTTCCCCTCCGCCAAAAGCTGACGAACCTGGGCCGGCTGATACGGTCCTGTCTGCCGGCCTTCGAGATAGAGATAGATGTCGGGCATGTCGCTCCTTACTCGAAAGCTCCCTAGCCGACAATTCTTTTACATGAAACTACGGCGCTCTAGACGGGAGGTTCGGGCTTGAGAAAGAGGATCGGATATGGCAGGTTGGCAGCGATGAAGACTGTCGAAGCGGCCTACCCGCACATTATAAAAAGCGGCGGGGAACCGGCGCGGCTGGAAAAGCATTTGCGCACACGGGTGGCCATGCTGGCGGCGGATTACCTTTGGCGAGGCTGGTCGGCGGAAGAAATTGTGCGTCACTATCCTTATTTGACGCTCGGCGAAGTGCATGCGGCACTCGGTTATTACTTCGATCACCGCGAGGAAATTGACACCGAATTGCTGGAGGAAAGCCGCGACGCCGACGCCTGGCGCAAAGCCCATCCCACCGCTTCCGAATTGGTGCGGCTGAAGCTTGCCGCGGCCTGATCTCCATGCCCACGCCGCTTTACGCCGACGTGCACGTCCCCGGCCCGGTCATCCTGCAGTTGCGCCTGCGCGAGGTCGACATTGCCGCCGCGACTGAAGAGGGCCACGAACGCAAGACCGACGAAGAGTTGCTGACGATCTCGACCGGGTCGGGGCGCGTGATGGTAACGCAGGACATCCGTTTTCGCGTGCTGGCGGAAGATTGGCAGCGCAAGGGACGCTTATTTGCCGGGCTGATTTTCGCCCACCAGAGACGGGTGAGTTTCGGCGAGATGGTGGGCGATCTGGAACTGGTTGCTCGGGCGACCGATCCGGCATTTTGGCTTAACCGGGTCGAGCAACTTCCGCTTTAACGTCTGTTCCCAATCCATCGCGGCGAGCAGGGCTGGCGGACAAGGGCGTATTAGCTGGTCAGGCTCATCTTAAACATGCCCGCCCTCCTTTTCTCCCACAACAGAAAGCTTTAGAAGTTTGCCAGCAAATCCTCATAGCTGCAATCCAGCGTAACATGAAGTCTCTTAAGCGTAAAAAGCGTTGGGCATTTCTGTCCTGCTTCGATCATCTGAATATATCGTTTAGTCACATCGGCCTTCACCGCAAGTGCGTCCTGGCTCAGCCCGGAGGCATTGCGGAGCCGATAGAGATTTCGACCGAGGGTCTGTAAAGCCCGTTTCGATGCCTTATCCTGCACCCGCTGATGGTGCCGAACCCTTGGTTCCTCTCGCGGCGAACCAGCAGTTCTTTTTTCTTGTAGCCGTGCATATAGCCAGCTAATAGGAACTCCTTACTAACCCTTAACCATCACCCATGAAATTCCTAACCTTCGGCCTCTTGTTTCTCGCTCTAACCGTTGGTCTTTTGAAAGCTGACGACGTATCGGCTCTGCCCGTCAAGGTAACCTTCCGGGAAAGCCTCCTGATTCATGGAACCTTCGTCGCTCAGTTCCGCAACGAGGGCGATAAAAATCTGGTTTTGCACGTTGAGTTCAACCGGCCTGACAATTCCGCCCGCAAGACATTCACGCTGGCAGTAATGGCTAATCGCTCTAAGGAAGTCGGGCGCAATCAAGGGTGGATTGTAAAGTCCGGCGACCAAATTGTCATTACGTGCGCGGGCTACCCTGACATGAAAGCTCAGATGCCCTAGCAATGCGGAGAGAAAAAGGGAGAGGCATATTTAAGGTGCCTCGTAGACGCATTTGCCGCGATGGTAGGTGGCGAGGAGATAGGGCGTCTTTTTTTCCCTCGTTCCCAAGTTGCACTTGGGAACGAGGAAAGCGGAACTGATCCTTCGACTTCGCTCGGGATGACATTTGTTATCTACGGCGCTTCATAGACGCATTTGCCGCGATGGTAGGTGGCGAGGAGATAAGGCGTCTTTTCGGGCGAGAGGAGGCAGAAGTCGGCGGAGTTGCCCTCGGCAAGACCGTGCTTTATGCCGAGCAGCGAAGCGGGGCGCGTTGAAAAAGCGGTCCAGGCATCCTCGAGGAAAATGCCGCCCATGCGCTCGGCGAGAAATACGCCCCGGAACGGCGTGAGTGTGGAACCGGCGAGCCTGCCTGAGCTGGGCATCCGCGCCGAGCCGTCCGCGCCGACTTCGACTTGCACATCGCCGAGGGTGTATCTCCCCTGCCCGTCCGATGCAGCACCCGGTGCAGGGCTGGCGCCCGCCATGGCGTCGGTGGTGAGGAGGAGCCGGGGCGCATGATGGCCTTTTTCCAGCGCGCGCGCGAGGACGCGAAAGGCGTGCGGCGGGAGATGCAGTCCGTCGGGAATCAGCGACGCGAAAAGACCCGGCTGCGCCAGCGCGTGGAGAATGACGTTTTCGAACTTCGGCACGGTGGCCGGCATCGCGTTTCCGAGATGAGTCCAGCCGACCGCGCCGGCTTCCATCGCGGCGCGCAGCGTTTCGCCCATCGCGGCGGAATGGCCGAGGAAGAATTGTATCTTCTTTTCCACGCCCGCGCGAATGACCTGCGCGCTCGCTTCCGGATCGATCTCCGGCGCGATGGTGATAAGCTTCAGCAGCGGGCCCGCAATGCCCGCCCATTCATCGAGCAGGCGCAGGCTGGGCTTTTGCATCCACTCCGCCCGATGCGCGCCGCGATAACCGGGGTCGGGATTCAGCCACGGGCCTTCCATGTGAAAGCCGAGGCAATTGCGCGGATCGAGATTGATCCGCCCGGTGAGCTCGGCCAGGAGCTTGCGGCAACCCTCCTCCGCGTTCGTGATCAGCGCGATGAGAAAGCCGGTGCAGCCATGCGCGTAAAGCTGCTTCGCGGCGTGATGCCAGGCGTCATCCGATTCGATGGCGCGGTTGAAATCGACGCCCGCGAAGCCGTTGATCTGGATGTCGATGAGGCCCGGCGCGATCCAGGGCAGGTCGAGAATGTCCTCGTTGTCCGGCGTGATTTTTTTGAAGACGCAATCTTCGATCTGCACGTGGCAAACCTGGCCGTGAAGAGTCCGCGCGGTGATTTTCATGGAGGAGGGAAGCAAGACGGAATTACGGAATTAACGGAATTTTTTAGGAAAGTGAAAAGGCAGAGGAATTTTGACAGGAGGAACATGAGGGCAGATGAAGGAAGGTAGGGAATTGCCTTTTCATTCCGTTAATTTGGAAAATTTGGTAATTCCGTAATTCTTCATGCTTCCACCTTGAGCGGTTCGCGCGTGAAGCGGATGAGCACGCACCAGAGCGCCGCGCCAGCCATCAGCACGACGGGAAGAATCAGCACGCCCTTTTGCAAATCGCCGGTGTAGGTCGAGAGATTCCCCACCACCGTCGGCGAGCCGAAATCGCCGAAGAGATGGATGATGAAGGTGCACACCGCCATCGCGCTCGCGCGCAGATGGACGGGCACGATCTCGAATATTTCGCTGGCGATGGGGCCCGTGGGCAGAAAAAGAAAAAACATGCTCGTTCCAAGACCGGCCAGGGAGAGTGTGGCATTTCCGATCATCAGGGCAAAGAAACAAACCGGCGTGGCGGCGATCATCGACAAGGCCATGACCCAAACATAGCCGGCCGGCGTCCGCTTGCGCAGGGCATTGGCCAGAAAGCCGCCGAGCAGCGTCGCGACCAGCCCGGTCCCGGCGAGCATGGCGCCGAAAATCGTCGAGGACTCGCCCAACGGCAACCCGTGAATGCGATGGAGAAAAGTCGGCCCCCACACCCCGAACGCGCCGATGGAAAAGGTCTGCGCCGCGTAGCCCCACACGAGCAGGTTGTAGCGGCGATTGAGGAGCAGGCCCGCGACTTCGCCCGCCCGCGCCTTGGGAACGGCTTCGCTCCCGATGCCGTCCGACTGGCCCCGGCGCGGCTCGCGGAGCAGGAGCAGGCTCAGCGCGAGCAGGACCCCGGGCAGCCCGGCATAGATGAACGCGCCGCGCCAGTCGCCGTGCTGCGCGAACCAGCCGCCAATCGTGAAGCCGATGGCCGAGCCGAATGGAATCGCCACGTAGAAAAGAGTGAGCGCGGTGTTGCGTCGCGTCGCGGCGAAGACATCGGAAATCCAGCTCGGCCCCATCGTGACGAAGCAGGCTTCCCCGACTCCGACGACCATGCGGATGGCGAAGAGGTGCGCGAAGCTGTGCGCCAGTCCGCTGCCGGCGGTGGCGAGACTCCAAATCAACGCGCCGCCCAGCATGAGATATTTTCGCGGGAACCGGTCGCCCAGATAGCCGAAGACGGGCGCGGAAATAAAATAGCCGAGCATGAAGGCCGAGGCGGCCCAGCCCGCGTCGCCATCGCTAAGGCCCAGTTCTTTTTGCATCGGCGTCAGCACCGCCGACATGACGTAGCGGTCGAGGTAATTGAGCATGTTCAGCCCGGAGAGGATGGCCAGCGCGCACCAGGCCGAGGCGGTGCCGCTCAAGGAGGGGGAACGCATGAGGTGGAGAGTGTGCGGAAGAAGAAGCAGCGCGGCAAGTCGTAGTGCCCTGACCATGGTGGCCCGGACAACTCGTTGTCCGGGTTCGCGCGGACCCATTCCGCGCGAACAGGAGGCCGCCCAGAAATTGTGTAAGTCAACGGACTACCTCCTGCGCGCTCGAAATGTCTTCTCGCGCGTCCGGACAATAAGTTGTCCGGACCACCATGAAACGGGGCGGCGGTTCAGGATGACCCGCGCTCGGAGATCGCGGGCTGCCAACAAAACTTTCCCTTGCGCGCGGCCAGACCCGGCGTAATGGATTGCAGTCAGCTCCCAACTCAAATGAAAGGCCTTCCATGAAACTCGCCGGCAAAGTCGCACTCGTCACGGGCAGCAGCCAGGGCATCGGGGCGGCCATCGCGGTCCGCCTCGCGGAGGAAGGCGCCGACATCGTGGTGAATTATCATTCGCATCCCGGGGAGGCCGACGACGTGCAGGCGAAGATCGAAAGCCTGGGCCGCCGCGCGGTGGCCATCGGGGCCGATCTCGGCGCGGTTGCCGACGTCTACAAACTCATCGGCGACGGCGTCGCGGCCCTCGGCCAGATCGATATTCTGGTCAACAACGCCGGGGTCGAGAAGAACGCCGCGTTTTGGGATGTCACCGAACACGACTACGATTTCGTACTCGACACGAATCTCAAGGGGCCTTTCTTCGCGACGCAGGCCTTCGTGAAACACCTCCAGGGCCGCAAAGCGTCGGGCAAGATCATCAACATCAGCTCGGTGCACGAAGACCTCCCCTTCCCCCACTTCACCGCGTATTGCGCGAGCAAGGGCGGCCTGAAAATGATGACCCGCAACCTCTCGATCGAACTCGCGCCGTTTGGGATCACGATCAACAACGTCGCGCCCGGCGCCATTGAAACGCCGATCAACACGGCGCTGCTCAACGATCCGGCCAAGCTCAACGCGCTGCTCGAGAACATTCCGCTCAACCGCCTGGGCACACCGGCCGATGTCTCCTCCGCCGTCGCCTTCCTCGCCTCTTCCGACGCCGATTACATCACCGGCACGACGCTGGTCGTCGATGGCGGTTTGACCTGGAATTATTCCGAGCAGTGAGCCTGGAGGGTCGGGACGGAGTCCGACCCTCCAGATGTCGTGAAAAAGAATGGCTTCCGCGGCGGGCCGCGCTATTTTCGAGGCTTATGTTAGGTTCCTGGACAGAGACGTTTATTTTTTCGTGGTACGTGATGGTCCCGTTGATGCTCTGCAGCATCATCTCCCTCGCGATCATTTTTGAGCGCATCCTCTCGCTTCGATCCAACGCGGTGATCAAGCCCTCCCTCGCCCACGCGATCCACGAGCTGGGTTACGGCGGCAAAACGACGCTGGTCGAGCAGGAATCCATCGACGAAGACACCGCCCTCTCGCGCCTGGTCCGGGCCTGCCTCATGTACACGAGCTGGCCCAAGGACGAAAACGCCGACGCGGTTCAGGCCTACGCGCGGCGGGAAATCGTGCGCCTGGAGCGCGGGCTGGTTTTCCTGGAAGTGGTCACCGGCCTCGGCCCGCTGCTCGGCTTGCTGGGCACGATCCTCGGCCTGATCCGCATCTTCGGTTCCGCGGGCAACACCGCCGACCCCACGCAGATCGCGGCGGGCATCGCCGAGGCGATGTATTGCACCGTGGCCGGGTTGATCGTGGCCATCCCGGCGCTGATCGCGCACAGCCTTTTCTCGCGGCACATCGAAGCCCTCACCATCGACCTCGAAACGCTCTGCTCGGAGCTGCTCGGCAAGCTCTACACCCAATCCGAAACCCACGAAACGGTCTAGGGATAAAACAGGTCCCAACTCCATGCGATTTCCCCGGAAAGTACGCCGCACGCCCGTCATCAACATCATCAATTTGATCGACGTCCTGGTCGTCCTTCTCATCTTCTATATCGCCACCACCGTCTTCAAAAAGAGCGAGCCGAAGATCATCATCAAGGTTCCCGAATCGACCACGGCCAAGTCGACGCAGACCGCCCCTCCCTCGATCATTTATGTGACGAAGGACAGCAAAATCTTTCTCGATGACACGCCCGTCGAGCCGGACCAACTGGGCGGGTTGCTGAAGAGCAAGATCGCGGCCGACCCCTCCTTCAAGGTCGCCATGAAAGCCGACACCAAGGCGCCCTTCGGCGTGATTACCAAGGTGATGGACGCGGCCCACGTCGCGGGCATCGGCGACCTGCCCACCTTCATGGAGACCGCCAACCCCTCGGGAGACTCGGCGCCATGATCCGCGAAATCGTCCACTACGACGCGCCGGTGCTCCGTGCCAAGGGCCGGGAAGTCGGCGCCATCACCCCGGAAATCAGAAGCCCTCGTCGAAGATCTCCTCGATACCATGCGCGCCGCGCGCGGGGTCGGCCTGGCCGCCCAGCAGATCGGCGAGGCGGTGCGGCTGGCCGTCATCGACATCACCGGCATCAAGGAACGCCCGAGCAGAATGTGGATCAGCAGGGGTCCCGGTCGTCCCGAGGACTACATGCCGCTGGTCCTGATCAACCCGGTGCTCAAACCGACCAAGACCAAGGTCGTCAGCCATGAAGGCTGCCTCAGCTTCCCCGGCCTGACGCTCGATATTGCCCGCGCCCAGCGCGTCGCGGTCAAGACGCGCACGCTCGACGGCGGCGTGTTCGAGTTCGATGCGGGTGGCCTGCTCGGCCGCGCCGTCCTGCACGAGACCGACCATCTCCACGGGAAGCTTTTCATCGATGATCTCAGCGCGGAACAACGGCGCGCCATCCGGGAGGACCTCGAATGCATCAAGCGCGGCGAACCGATTCCGGAGCGTCCCGAGAAGAATGATTCTTAACTCTTCGTTCGCGCCACCGATTAAGTACTATAACCGCATGGGCCCTGAGGAAAGCAAAAGCTATCAGCTTCGTGTTCGCGTCACCGCCGAGGAACGCGACCTTCTGGAGAAACTGCGCACGGAGCGGGATCGCGGGGAAACCATCTCCGACCTCGTTCGCGAGGCAATAGCGCTCCTGGTGAAGCCGGGGGCGAATGGCGGAACAAACGCGCTCAGCCCCGGCGTCCGGGCCCAGGTGGATCGCCTCGCCGTTCTGCTCAAACGGGAGCCCCACCAAGTCGAGGAAGCCTGCGTGGAGGGCATTCTCGACTTGATCGAACGCAAATGCGACGTGCCGCTCATCGTCATGGAGACCCATCTTCATTTGCAGTACCGGAGCAAGGACGACAAAACCGAGTTCCCGTGGAATCCCACCCCCGATTCCGCACCGGAGCCGACCGAGCCGGGGCAACCGGGCCTCAACCCGGAACAAATTCCGTAGAACCAGCGCACGTCCCGCGTGCAGTAGGGAAACGAGAAAATGCCTTTGGGTAGCCGCCGCACTCCGTGCGACGGCTAGGGCATTTTATATTATTTTGCCCAGCATAAGGTAGCCCGGACAACTCGTTGTCCGGGTCGCCGAAGGCGACAAGAAGCAGCCGACAAGGTGCGCAAGTCAGAGGCTGCTTCTTGCGCCTCGACCGAGGTTTCGGTCGAGGCGCCCCGACAACAAGTTGTCGGGGCCACCCGATCGTTGTGTGCATGATATTTTAATCTCTCCGGGTAAATTCCCCGCCGCTTGCGGCGATATATCATAATCTGACATTTGTTCCCCAATACCCCGCTGCTTGCGGCGGGGTTCTTTATTATGCTCTACCCTTGGCTCCTTCGATAAATCACGCCTAGATTATCGCCGAAGCGTACCGTCTTGACGGATCGAAAACCAATTCGCGTCCCTGTCGCCGTTTGGAACGGTTCCGATAAAACGTCGCTCCCGCCATTCAAGCGCGGCACCCAGCAGACGCGTATTTCCCTGACCCGATCATCGGCAAAAAGCCGCGCCATCTTTCGCGCGGAAGGAACGGAGACGCCCTCCGATTTGCCGGTGAGGAAGGCGCGGGCTTTCGGCGGCAGCGTCCGGACCGGACGGCGCGCGCCGTCCCAGGTCAGGGCCACGGCGATCACGGCGCCTTTTGATTGGTAGCCCGCGATCTTCGAGCGCGGGTCCTTCCGCACCGTCGCCCGGAGGTCGACGGCTACCTGTCCCTCGCGTCCCGCTCTTTTACCTCTGCGTTTCATAAAATCAGCATCGCGTCGCCGTAACTGAAGAAACGGTATTTCAGCCCCGCCGCCTCGCGATAAATCTCCAGCAGTTTTTCCCGTCCAACCATCGCGCTGACCAGCATGAGCAGGGTCGAGTGGGGCAGATGAAAATTGGTCAGCAGCGCGTCGACCCGCTTGAACTCGTAGGGAGGATGGATAAAAATGCGCGTCCGGCCCTTGCAGCGGTGCAGGTGCGGCGCGGCTTCCAGCACGCGCGCGGAGGTGGTCCCCACCGCGATCACGCGCCGCGCCGCCTCGTAGGCCGCCTCGAAGCCCTCCGGAATCGAGTAGGCCTCCTCGTGCATCTCGTGATCGGCCAGGAACTCGGTCTTCACGGGCCGGAACGTGCCCAGCCCGACGTGCAGCGTGACGAACGCGTGAGGGATTCGGGCCAATAACTCCGGGGTGAAATGCAAACCCGCCGTCGGGGCCGCGACCGATCCCGCCTGGCGCGCATAGACGGTCTGGTACCGCTCGAAATCCTCGGGCGTGTGCTGGCTCTCGCCCAAAGTCCCGCGGCGCTTGCGGATGTAGGGCGGCAGGGGCATCTCGCCCATCTCATCGAGATCGAGCGGCGCGAAGAAGCGCAGGACGCGCTCGCCGCCGGGGAGCGTCTTCAAAACCTCCGCTTCGATCGGTTTCTCCCCCGCCTCGCCCGGCCCGACGCGCGCGCGCGTCGCGAAGAGCAGGCGCATGCCCGGCCTGGCCCGCGCGCCCGGCTTCACCAGCGCCACCCAATGTTGCGGACTGGTTTCCTCCATCAGCAGGACTTCGAGCCGCCCGTCGCTGGTGGTCAGCGCCGCCGGACGCACCTTCGAGTCGTTGAGCACCAGCAGATCGTCCGAGCCGAGATAGTCGGGAAGATCATAAAAGCGGCGATGCTCCACCCGGTCGTCCGCGCGATGGTAGACGAGCAAACGCGATTCCTCGCGGCGGGCCGCGGGATGGGTCGCGATCAACCCGGGCGGCAACTCGTACTCGTAATCCGACGCGCGCGCTCCCGGATGCCGGCGGTCCTGAAAGGATCGGGCCATGCCGATTAAAGCCCGATGGAAGGATAACGCGCTGCCAGCAAATTTTTGGACGCGACGAAGACCGCGTAGGCCTGGTCGACCCGACCAAGGTACTCACCCGCCGGATAGGCGTCCTTCTCGATCTGCAAAAGAAGCCCGCCCACTTCGCTAAAGCCAAAATTGAGCAGGCAACCGCGCAACCCGTGGGCCAACGACGAAATGGCTTTGCGATCCGCCTCGGCGTTCTTCGACTTCAATTCCTGGAATTGCACCTCCGCTCCCTCGACCAATTCCCGCACGATCACCGCCATTTCCTCATCGACCGCATTCGGGTCGTCACCCAGGAGAGAGGCGGCCTGGGACCAGTCGAAGGCGGGTTCGTGGGGCGCGCTCATAAGGAAATCGATTCGAGGCAAGGTTGCTGTTTAAAACGGAATATCGTCGTCGGTGGGCGGAGGGGGAGCGTCCTCGGAAACCGAGGCTGCGGGACGCGCGGCAGGCCGGGCCGGCTCGTCGGAAGCGGATGATGGGGGATGCTGCTCCCCTCCTCCGCTGTAATTACCGCCCGTTCGTCCGGCGCCGCCGCCGAGAAATTGCACGCGATCCGCGACGCACTTTCAACCTGCTTTTCTTTTGTCCATCCTGCTCCCAGGTGTCGAGCCGAAGCTGTCCCTTCGACAAAAACCGGGCGCCCTTTGGTCAGGTATTGCTTGCAGGTCTCGGCCTGACGTCCCCATACCTCGACATCGAACATAAGTCACCATTTCCTTGATGGTGCCGTCCTGGGCCTTGTAGCTGTCGTTGATCGCCATGCCCAGTTCACCCACGGCAGTACCTTTAGGCGTATAGCGCACTTCCGGATCACGAGTCAGATTTCCCATCAGGAGAACTTTGTTATAGTCGGCCATGGGCAATAAGTCGCGGCTTTAGGCGGCGACCGTCTCCTGTTTGAGATAAAATTGGCGATAGACCACCTCGTTCAAGCTGAGTTTGACGCGCAGCGGCTCGATCTTGTCGGGCGCGAGGCTGAACTGCACGTTCACGTAAAAGCCGCTGTCGAGATCGCCCGACATGCGCTCGAAGCGCTTGCGGTCCATTTTCTGCGTCCCGTTGATTTTGCCGCCGAAGCCCTCGATTTCTTTTTCGATGGATTCGATGGCTTCCTTGAGACCTTCATCCTTGCCCTGAATGTTGAGGATGAAGAGGCCGTCGTAATTGTTCATTTGTTTCTCCTTAAAGTCACTTGTCTTGGTTGAGATCAACGGGATTTAACCCGTTGAACCGATTCATCGCTACCGCAATTCCTTCGCGCTGGCAACATTCAATCGCCAGCCGGGCCGTTTGGATCATCCGCCCGAGCGCATCTTCCTCCTCGGGATGGAAGCGGGAAAGCACCCAGCGCTCCATCGCCCAGCCCGGCGG
This sequence comes from uncultured Verrucomicrobiae bacterium, assembly GCA_963702985.1. Classification (GTDB taxonomy): domain Bacteria; phylum Verrucomicrobiota; class Verrucomicrobiia; order Methylacidiphilales; family UBA1321; genus JABDGH01. Next base: position 417,806 of record OY969777.1, on the reverse strand, counting down.
CGCCGCATCCACCCCGCACCGCAAGCGCGCATAGCGGTCCGTGCCCAGGCGGCTCTCAATCGATTTCAACCCGTTGTGGCCGCCATGCGGAACCCTCCGGCCTTAACCGGACCTGGCCCAGCGGCAGCGCCACATCGTCCACCACCACCAGCAAATCGGCCGCGGTCAATTTCAGCCAGTCGAGCCATGCCGCGACGGCCTTGCCGCTCTCGTTCATGTAAGTCATGGGCTTCACCAGCCGCTCTCCCGAATCGAGCGCCACGAACTTCGAGAAGCGGGCGCGCTCGTCATGAAACGCCAGCCCCTCTTCATCCGCCCAGGCGTCCAGAACCAGAAACCCGACGTTATGCCGGGTGAAAAGATATTCCGCGCCGGGATTGCCCAGACCGGCGATCAGCTTGTAAGTCGGCGGGGACACTTGGGTTCTTCTATGACCTGTTAACACTCATGTCGGTTGTCCACAGCAACCCCAACGGGGTTGCAATCATTCAGCCCAGGGTTGGCGCACCAGCGCCTACCCTGGGTAGGTTTGGAAACGTACAACCCTGAAAGGGTTGAAGCCGGCCCGGTGGCGGTGGACTGATCCAACCCTTTCAGGGTTGATCCTCTTTGCCGTTGACCCAGGGTAGGCGCGTGGGACGTTGTCCCCCGCGCCAACCCTTGGCTGAGCGACGGCCATCCTTTCAGGATGGCTTCTCCGAGTTCGAGCGATCTGTCCATAAATAGTGTTAACAGGCCCTAATCCAGCAGATCGAGCAGGAAGTCGTCGAAGCCCATGTTGTTGAGTTGCCAGGTCTTGTCCGGGCGATAAAAAACGAACCGCCACCGCAGCGGCTGAATGTCATGCCGGGCGAGATAAGTCAGGATGAGGACGTTCGATCCGATGCTGTAATTATCGTAGATTTCGTAATCGTTCATTTTGCCATAGAGGCCGAAACCTTCCTCCGTGCGGGAGATCATGGCGGACATCTTTTCCTTCTGCGCGCCAAGCCTGGTGCCCGCGAGGAAGGTCTCGTACGCATCGGCGTAATTGCCGGCCTTGAGGCCCTTGAAAAACTTGTCGATCGGGCCGGCAATCTCCTGCGGAGGATTCGTCGGAGTGGGTTTATGGTTGGTCGACCATGGCATGATGTTGCGCGGCATCGCGCGAACGGCCGGGACGGAGGAAGCCGCATCGGGCGCCGTCGTGTCAGGGGCGGGCTGCGCGCTCAGGGGAACGAGCAGGCAGCCGGTGAAGAGGATGAGAACCGACGCGGGAATTTTCATGGTTGGTGATCGAGGAGGGCGCTTAGTTTTTCCTTGGCACGGGCCGTGACGGGCGCTCCGTGCGCGAAAGTCAGGGTGTGGAAATCATAGTCAAGCAGCTTTCGCAGGGATGCGCGATTTTGTTCGGCGTCGGCGCAATATTTATCAGGCAGGAATTCGATCCCGGCCGCCGGGCCGGCACCGGCCTCCGGGCTGGTGTTGATGATGGCGTCACCGAGGACCATCACGCCGGTCTTGGAATAAAACGCGGTCTCGCCCGGCGTCGCGCCGGGGATCGCAATAGGCGTGATGCCGTAAAGCAGCTCGCCGGGGAGCAGGGTGACGTCGGGCCGCAGTTCGGTGATGTCGCGCCGGGTCTCGGCCGCAGTCACGACCGGAACACCGTGCTGCTTGCGAAGCGCCTCGGTGTCGCGCACATGGTTGCCGTTGGTGAGCAAAATCGCGCGAAGCGGCGCCAGGGCCAGCAGCTCTTTCCACGCCGTATCCGCCAGCGGCACGGGATCGATGACCACCCAGCCGCTCGCGACCTTGAGCGCCGTGCAGCCGATCTCGCATTTCACAGCCGGGTCGTAGACCGACCAGTGATAGAGTGTCTCGCTCAGCGCCTGGAATTCATCCGCGTGCGTGGTCATATTGGTTTGTCATCCTAAGCTTGTCGCACACTCGTGTGGCAGGATCAGTTCAGAAGGTAAATTTCTCGAACGGGAATCACGCTTCGTAATCTTCCACCGGCGGGCAGGAGCAGACCAGGTTGCGGTCGCCGTAAACATTGTCGATCCGGCCCACGTGGGGCCAGAACTTATGCTCGCGCAGCCAGGGCGCGGGATAGGCGGCGAGTTCGCGGCTGTAGGGATGGTTCCACTCGTCGGCCGAAACGGCGGCGGCGGTGTGGGGCGCGTGCTTGAGCGGGTTGTTGTCGCGCGGCCACTCGCCCGAGGCGATGCGCCGCATCTCGCCGTGGATCGCGATCAGCGCGTCGCAAAAGCGGTCGAGTTCCTCCTTCGATTCGCTCTCGGTCGGCTCGATCATCATCGTGCCGGGCACGGGAAAGGAGATGGTCGGCGCGTGGAAGCCGTAATCCATGAGCCGCTTGGCGATGTCCTCGACCTCGACGCCCGCGGCCTGTTTCCACGAGCGCACATCGAGGATGAACTCGTGCGCGATCAAGATCGGAATGGCCGCGATAGAGCACCTTGAAGTGCGGTTCGAGCTGCGTGGTCATGTAGTTCGCGTTGAGAATGGCGGTCTGGCGTCGCGCGCGTCAGGCCTTCCCCGCCGAGCATGGCGATGTACATCCACGAGATGACGAGGATGCTCGCGCTGCCCCACGGCGCCGCGCTGACCGCGCCTTCTTCCCGGCGCGCTTCGCCCGGCGCGATCACCGCGTGGCCGGGAAGATATTCGGCGAGATGCGCCGCGACCGCGATGGGCCCCACGCCGGGACCGCCGCCGCCGTGCGGAATGCAGAACGTCTTGTGCAGGTTCAGATGGCAGACATCCATGCCGAAATCGCCCGGACGGCACAGCCCGACCTGCGCGGTCAGATTCGCGCCGTCCATGTAGACCTGTCCGCCGTGCGAGTGGATGATTTCCGCCGCCTCGACAATGGTGTCCTCGAAAGCGCCGTGGGTGGAAGGATAGGTGATCATCGCGCAGGCGAGATCGCGCGAATGTTCGTCCGCCTTCGCGCGCAGGTCCGCGATGTCGATGTTGCCGTTGGCATCGCAGGCCACGGGCACGACCTTCATGCCCGCCATGACCGCGCTGGCCGGATTGGTTCCGTGGGCCGAGACCGGGATGAGGCAGATGCGCCGGTCCGCCTCGCCGCGCGCCTGATGGTAAGCGCGGATCGCGAGCAGTCCGGCATACTCGCCCTGCGCCCCGGCGTTCGGCTGGAGCGAGACGGCGGCCATGCCGGTGATTTCGCGCCAGCCATTCCTCCAATTGCCGGAAAAGCGCGAGGTAGCCGCGCGCCTGGTCGGTCGGCGCGAAGGGATGGAGCCGGGCGACCGCGGGCCACGAGACGGGGAACATCTCCGCCGTGGCGTTGAGCTTCATCGTGCACGAGCCGAGCGGGATCATCGACGTGCAGAGGGAAAGATCGCGCGATTCGAGCTTGCGGATGTAGCGCAGCATTTCCGTTTCGGTGCGGTGCGAATTGAAGACGGGATGCGTGAGGTAGGCGCCGGCGCGGCTCAAATGGCCGGGCCATGCCGCGGGCGTCTCCGCGAGCAATCGCTCCGTGCGGATGGTCTCCCTGCCCTTGCCGAAGATTTTCAGCAGCGAATCGAGATCGGCCAGCGTGGTGGTCTCATCCAGCGAAACGCCGAGCGTGTCCGCGTCGATCAAGCGGAGGTTGATCCCGCGTGAAACGGCTTCCTGCCAGCAATTCGTGCGCGCTCCACTTGCCCGTCGTGGTGATGCGCAGCGTGTCGAAAAACGGTTCCTGGCCGATCTTGTAACCGAGCGCGACGAGGGCCGCGCCGAGTCGGGCGGTCATCCGTTGCACCCGCTCGGCGATTTCGCGCAGGCCCTCCGGCCCATGGTAAACGGCGTACATCGAGGCCATCACGGCGAGCAGGACCTGCGCGGTGCAGATGTTGCTCGTCGCCTTGTCGCGGCGGATGTGCTGCTCGCGGGTCTGGAGCGCCAGGCGCAGCGCGGGCCGGCCCTGCGCGTCGTGCGAGACGCCGACGAGCCGCCCCGGCATGTGGCGCTTGAGTTCGTCCTTCGTCGCGAAGAAGGCGGCGTGGGGTCCGCCGTAGCCGAGCGGCACGCCGAAGCGTTGCGCGGAACCGACGGCCACGTCCGCGCCGAATTCGCCGGGCGGCTTGAGCAGGGTCAGCGCCAGCAAATCGGTGGCCATGGCGACCTTGCCGCCGACCTGGTGGACCATCTGGATGAATTTTCCATAGTCGATGATCGCGCCGTGCGTATCGGGATACTGGAGCAGCGCGCCGAAGTAGGACGAGTCGGGGTTGAAGTCGCGCGCGTCGTCGATCACCACCTCGATGCCTTGCGGCGCCGCGCGCGTGCGCAACACGTCGAGCGTCTGCGGATGGCAGGCGTTGGAGACAAAAAAGCGGTGCGCCGCCGGGTTGACCCGCACGGTGTGGAGCATGGTCATCGCCTCGGCCGCGGCGGTCGCCTCGTCGAGCATCGAGGCGTTCGCGATTTCGAGGCCGGTCAAGTCGGCCACCATGGTCTGGAAATTGAGCAGCGCTTCGAGCCGGCCCTGGGCGATCTCGGCCTGGTAGGGCGTGTAGGCCGTGTACCAGCCGGGATTTTCGAGGATGTTGCGCTGGATCACCGGCGGCGTGATCGTGTCGTAATACCCCTGCCCGATGAACGAGCGGAGGACCTTGTTCTGGCCCATGATCGCGCGCAACGCTTCGAGGGCCTCGCGCTCGCCCTTCGCGGCGGGAAGGTCGAGCGGACGGCGCAGGCGGATCGCCGGGGGCACGACCGCATCGGCCAGGTCGTCAAGCGACGCGTAGCCGAGCAATTCGAGCATCGTCTCGACATCCTCCGGCCGCGGGCCGATGTGGCGGCGCGCAAACGTGTCGAGCGGCGCAAAGGGATTCCCTAAAGGCGTTTTCAGAGGCGTGAGAGAAGTTTCAGACGGAGAAAATGGAGTGGGAATTGACGCCGGTTCGGGCGCGGTTCGGACATCGAGCATTGTTCATCCTAAAATCCGTCGCCGACAAATCAAGCGGGAACACTGATTTTGACGGAATTACGGAATTAACGGAATTTTTTCCCTCGTTCCCAAGTTGCACTTGGGAACGCGCTTGTCGGCGAAGCTGAGCTTCACAATACTCGCCGCCATGCGGAGCCGTTATCGCGTCCATGAACCGCAGGGCACCTATTTCATCACCTCAACCGTTGTCGCGTGGCTCCCGGTATTCACCACGGCAGCACGTTGCGATATCTTGGTTGAGGCGTTGGAATATTGCCGCGCTCACAAGAACCTGAAAATTTACGCCTGGGTCATTCTTGACTCTCATCTACATGCGATCATGGCTGCTCCCGATCTCCCGCGCGTACTCGCCGATTTCAAGCGGCACACCGCGCAACGAATCTTGGAACAAATCGAAAAGGAAGGCTGCGATTGGCTGCTGAATCAGTTCGAGTATTTTCGCGCCAAGTACAAGGCGGAAAGCCGGTATCAAGTCTGGCAGGAGGGTTCGCATCCGCAGGAGATTGGAAGTGACGAAATGATGTTGCAGAAGCTCGATTATATCCATGAGAATCCGGTCCAACGCGGGCTGGTGGCCGGAGCCGAGCACTGGCGGTATTCGTCGGCGCACGAGTGGTGCCCGGGGGCGGTTCCGGTGTTGCGTTGCGATCCATGGCGGTAGCGGGGCAACGAAGTTGCGCGGACAAGTGCGTTCCCAAGTGCAACTTGGGAACGAGGGAAAAAAAATGAGCGCGACGTTTGATGCGCTGGGGCGGGTGATGCACGTCACCAACGCGCTTAAGTCCTCGGGCCAGGACTCTACCTAGCCTAAAACGCTAATAATTTTAGGCTGCCGTAGCGATGGAGGGCATGCAGTGCTACCGCCTTCGGACTATTCTGTGCGATACTGCTGACATGACACCTGACACGATCTCGACTCTCTTCCCGATCCGCCGGGCAAGCCATTTCGTTCCGCTCCATTCGCCTGATTCGGCTGATTCGGCTGATTCGCTTATTTTTTTCTCACCCGAAAGCGGGACCTGCGCGCCGCGAGCGGCGCGGAATTTACCCTGAGAGATTAATCTTGTTAATCCCTTCAAAAAATCTCAGGGACAATTTTTTTGCCGAGCGGCGCAAGTCGTGCTTCAATGCCCTCACTTTATGGCATACCAAGACATCACTCCTCCGGCTGGCGGCAAAATTTCCATCTCGAACGGCGTTCTCACGGTGCCGGATAATCCGGTCATTCCCTTCATTCGCGGCGACGGCACGGGGCGCGACATCTGGGCGGCGAGCGAAAAGGTCTTCGACGCGGCGGTGAAGAAGGCCTACGGCGGCAGGAAAAAGATCGCGTGGTTCGAGGTCTTCGCGGGCGAGGCGTCGAAGACGAAGTTCGACAACTGGCTCCCCGACGACACGGTCGAGGCGTTCAAGGAATATCTGGTCGGCATCAAGGGGCCGCTCACCACGCCGGTCGGCGGCGGCATCCGCTCGCTCAACGTCGCGCTGCGCCAGATGCTCGATCTCTACGTCTGCCTGCGCCCGGTCCAATATTTCAAAGGCGTGCCCTCGCCGGTGAAGAATCCCGAGAAGGTCGACGTGGTCATCTTCCGCGAGAACACCGAGGACATTTACGCGGGCATCGATTTCGAGGCCGGCAGCGAACCGGCCCTCAAGATTCTCGAGTTCCTGCAAGGCGAATTACCCGAAGGACTTCAAGAAAATCCGCTTCGGCGCGGAGCAGCCCGGCTCGGTCGGCGTCGGCATCAAGCCGGTGTCGCGGCCCGGCACGGAACGGCTCGTCCGCGCGGCGATCAAGTACGCCGTCGAGCAAAAGCGGAAGTCGGTCACGATTGTCCACAAGGGCAACATCATGAAGTACACCGAAGGCGCGTTCCGCGACTGGGCCTACGCGCTGGCCAAGAAGGAATTCGGCGCGGTGGAGATCGACGGCGGGCCCTGGTGCCAGCTGCCCGGCGGCGTCGTCATCAAGGACGCCATCGCCGACATCACGCTCCAGCAGGTGCTCACCCGCGCGGAGGATTTCGATGTCATCGCGACGCTCAACCTCAACGGCGATTATCTTTCCGACGCGCTCGCGGCGCAGGTCGGCGGCATCGGCATCGCGCCCGGCGGCAATTGCAATTACATCACCGGCCACGCGATCTTCGAGGCGACCCACGGCACCGCGCCGAAGTACGCCGACAAGGACATGGTCAACCCCGGCTCGGTCGTCCTCTCGGGCGAAATGATGTTCCGCTACCTGGGCTGGAACGAGGCGGCGGACCTGATCCTCAAGGGCCTCAACGGCGCGATCGCCAGCAGGAAAGTCACCTACGATTTCGCGCGGCAGATGGAAGGCGCGACCAAGATCAAGTGCTCGGAGTTCGGCGAGAACATCATCGCGCACATGTAATCGGGCGGCGGTCACAGCACGTCCTTCAACTGTGTTTATGTTGCTTGCCCTTGACCTTGACCAAAGCATAATATGCCGTGCTTGACGGGTAGCGGCAAAGACACTCGGCGATCTCCTGGAATGCATGTCAGCGCGGTTAGCTTAGCGGTAGAGCGTCCGCTTCACACGCGGAAGGTCACAGGTTCGAACCCTGTACCGCGCACTCATCTTCTCCTCTGAGAAACCTGGCGCATGCGTTTGCAGCCTTGTAAAAAAAAAGGAGTCGGATAAGACATCCTCTGCGCGTCAATCACTGTTGAGGCGCTGGGTAAACTTGCAGTCCATGGCAGAACCGCCTGATGGGCGCGGACAAGTTTACCTCAAAGACTTCCATGCTGCACCTCGCCAACCTGACCCTCATCCTCATTCTCTGGCTCAACCTGTTTGGGCTCAGCGTGGCCACGGGCGCCATCACCAAAATCCGCAATCCCTGGCTGAACCTGACCCTTGGCCCATGGCTGTTTTGCTCCATCGGGTTCTTTTTGGAATGCTTCCACGGTTTCGGAAGCCTCCAGTGGATGCTGCCCATCACCAGCCTGGCCAGCCTGGCGTTGATTTTTTTAAGCACCCGGCGGAACGAGTTTGAGCACGCGACCCTCAGGGAATGGCAGAGGCGGCTGGGCTTCAACCCGTGGAGGCATCCCGGCCCCTACCTGAGCTTCATCCTGGTTTTCTCCTATGCCCTCACCTGGCGCTACGCCTATCCCGACGTGGACGCCAGCTCCGAAAAGATGGCGGACCTTTCCTTTATCTGCACCTATCTTCCAGGCGCCACCCTTCCCGCCCCCGACGTCTGGCTGCATCCCTATCTCTCAACGCAATACTACAGCTTCCAGTATTACGCGGCGGCCCTGATGGGAAGAATCCTCGGGCTGGATCCCGGAACCACTTACAACCTGGGTTTCTGCACCCTGATCGGGCTGTCCGGCGCGGCCGGCATCGGGGTCTGCCGGGAAACCGTCAAATCCACCCCCAACGCCAGGAAGTGGAGCGGCTGGCTGGTAGCGGCCGCATGGATCCTGGGAGGGACGGGAGTCTCCGGGATCATCTATCTGTTCACCACGCACCTGGACCCTTGGGCGCCCATGCGGTTCATCGGCAGCACCGACCTGGACAAGGCCCCCATCGGCACGTTCCTTGCCCGATATATCCAGCAGTACAACCAGTTGGATCTCCCGGGAGAACCCTTCTCCTATTCCATTTATCTGGGGGACTACCACCCGACCCTTTCCGGATACTACGTGGCCCTGGTGGCCTTGCTGGCCCTGACGCTTTATCACCGGGAAAAGCTGCGCCGATACCTGGCGATCATAGGAGCCTGCCTCTCCTGGAGCATCATAGCCGATACCTGGAACCTGCCCCTGGAACTGCTGGCCCTCGGGGCCTGGTGCCTCTACAACTTACGGGATCTGCTCAGAGGCAATAAATTCCTTTGCCTGGCGGCCGGGGCGCTGGCCGGATACGCCTCGATTTACCCCTACTTTCGCTACTTCGCCATTGGCTCGAGCGATTACAATACGAGCTTGAAACCGGTCCACTGGAACGCTCATACGCCTCCCCTGCTCTTCCTGCTCTTCCTGCTCCCCCCCATCGGGATCTCGGTCCTGGCTCTGTTCTCACGGGATAAAACCACGATTTGGCTGGGGCGGCTGGGCGTCGCTCTCCTTTTCTTCGGAGAATTCTTCTTCATCGACGACGTCTACTCCGGACGGTTCGACCGGTTCAACACCACCCTCAAATGGTGGCCTTGGATCAGCGCCCTGATTCTCCTCACTCTGGGGGTCAGGCTCCTGTCCAACCCAAGGATGTGGATTATCATCCCCGCCCTCTTCTTCGTCGGCTACCCCCTGGTCTACACCTATGACTTGGGCAAGACTTGGTGGCTAGGCGCTAAAGACCACGTTGGCCAACTTTCCGGCCAGAGCTTCCTCCTCAACGATGACAACCGGGGGCTGTTTTTGTACCTCAAGGCCCTCCCCCGCGGCATCACCTTGGAGGACCCGGAGGCTACAGAATCCCACTGCAACCAATCCGCGATGAGCCTCTTTGCCGGGCAGCCCTGCTACCTGGGTTGGGAAGGGCACGAAATGCTCTGGAGAGGGTTTTCCGCGGATATTCCTTATCGCTACAACCAGATGAAGCTCTTTTACTCGGGGGACATGCCCGCGCCGGGAGAATGGCTGAAAAGTCAGGACATCGACTACGTGCTTTGGTTCAAGACCCAGGATCAGGAACTGGCTTGGGCAAAGATCAATGCGGCCATCCAAGGCGGCTACCGCTGGCATGACACCTTCTCCCATGAAAAACACATCGGGCTCTGGATCAAAAACTAGGGTTGATGGTGGCATTCATCCTTTTTTCGGATGTCCTCTTTATATGCCGGGAATGGCATGAAAAATAAATTAGTAATGTAACACGCCTTGCTACAATAGGATAGATCATTCAAAACCTATTTCTTATCTTCCATTTGCATCAAAATTAGGCACTTATTGCCTATATAAATAGGAATAACCTCAAATAAATATGCAAGATATGCCCTATTATTTCTTGACTATGCGCATAAATTGACCTACTTATCTTAAAAAGAAAGAGAAAAGATGCACAATATGCCCATTGATTTCTTAGCCGTGTCCTTCCTGACCCTCGCGATCTTGCAGGGACTCTCCATCCTTTTGACCAATCTGGAGACGGCCGCAAAACAGATTGAAGGCCGTTCGACCTGGATTGCACGTGACGGCACGGTATTTGAAGAATTTTCGGTCTCGGAACTCGAAAGCTCCCGGATCATGCAACACGAATTTGAAGAAACCCGTTCCGAAGCCTCTTTGGCCGGGCAATTGATGCTTCCGATGAATGGGTGACATTTTTTTACGCGGCAGCTCCCCCCGCATGCCCGAAACCTCCCGCATCGGCACCGGCAAGCGATCGGGAGTGGGATTTCGGAGCTGCCGCGTAAACACGTTTTGATCGCCCGCCCCTCGACGCTTTCATTAGGCGTGCGCAGGAAACGAAAGCAGGCTAAGCTCATCCCATGCGTACCTGTGGGGTGCATTCCCTTCCTCTCTGGCGGATTGCCTTGGGTGCGGCCCTGGCGACGACGGCGCTTTTCGAGCCGGTCTCCGCCCAGGACAAGCCGACCGGCGCCCCGCTCGCGCTTTCCTCCATCGAAACCGAACAGGAGGTTCCGCTGGCCATTCTCCTGCCCGATGGCAAGACCGCCAAATGCGTGCCCATTCGCCTGCATTGGAACTCCCAACCGGATGTGGGCCCGGACGACCCCGCCGCCAGCTTCACCCTTGATCTCCCGGCGGTGAACCCCGCCGCGCCCATTTTCACCGCGCAACTTTGGAACGCCTCGCTGGCCAGCGCCCTGGCCTGGCAGAAACCGTGGGAGGGAGCGCGCTGGAAGGTGCTGCAAACGCCCGTCACGGATGGCACGGGACTCGACGCGGCCCTGGCCGTGGGGATGATCGCCACTTCGGCGCGCCGGCCATACCCCCCCAAGACGGTCGTCATCGGGAGCCTCAATCCGGATGGATCGCTCGGCCCGGTTTCGCACTTGGTCGAGCGCATGGACGCCGCGGCCTCGGCGGGAATGACGCGGGTCATCATCCCGAGCGTGCAACGTTTCGACACGGACGCCTCGGGCCAGGTCATCAACATGGTGCGGCATGCCGGCGAACTGCACCTCGAATGCGTCCCCGTGGACGATCTCGTCGCGGCCACCGAGACGACGATGAACGATCCCCTGCCCGGCCTGGCGCTCGGCTCCTCCGTCCCGAAGTACAGCAACGAGGTCGCCACCTACATCGATGACTTCGCGCACCACGAGCAGGGTGAAGCGGCCAGCGGCCTGAAATTCGCGCCGAAGGAATCGGAGCTTTCCAGCTACCCGCCCCGTCTCGCGGCCATCTGGAAAAGCGTCTACGCCGATTTCGAAGCGGGCCAGGAGGCTTATCGCGCCGGGCAGGTCTATGTCGCCTACAAGTTGTTCTGCCGGGCCAACGGCCATATGAACGGCGCCAACGCCCTGGCCGGGCAAACCCGGGCCGGCTTCGACGTGAAATCGGCGCTGGCGCAGTCCGGCGATTTGCACGACCACCTGCAAGTCCTGATGAATCCCCCCTCCATCGACCAGGGCGGCTTGGAAAGCGCCGTTCTCGTGGCGGAAATGGCCGACTGGGCTTATGACATCAAAGCGTCGCTCGAAGGCGCGCAACTCCTCGCCAAACAGGCTTTCTCCCAACGCTCCGACGCGACCGAAGCGGAAAAAGACCGGGCGCGCGAGGCGATCCTCTTCGCCAACGAACAATGCAAGTATCTCCTGACCCAGGCCGACTTTTACACCGGCCTTCTCGCCCATGTCTCGAAGGAAAGTCCCGTGACGGTGGACGAAAACGCGGCGCATCTCCTGCCCCAGCTGGTCCCGGCCCAATTGGCCACGGCCCGCGGCTTCACCAATGGGATCCGGGCCGGCGATCTGCGCGACGGCCTGCTTTTCGATCCCCGGCTGGTCGCCTACGTGAACGTGCTGCGCCAATCGAAAGCGGATTGGGACGCGCTTCAGCGAAAAAAGGAAATCGAGGCCCAGGCCGCGCCGAACGCGCAGGCCCCGGCCACTCCGGCTGCTCCGGCATCCCCCGGCGACGGGGCGGTCAAACTCAACGCCAACGCCCCGGCGAGCGCCGTCGGTTTTGATCCCGGCGACACCTATAAGCCGCCCCATACGGTCGTCGCGGCGACGGCGGCGGCCAAGAAATTGAGCGACGTGGCGCTGTGCCTCATCTGGGTCAACAACGACTGTGAAATCGCCACGCTCGACGAGAAATACCTGCGCTTGAACGGAACGATGGATCCCTCCACGCACGAATGGCGCGTAAAGGACCGGGGAAAACTCGACGCGCTGCTCCAAATGGCGGAGATCGGCGCCCGCCACGGCATCGCCTTCGCCGAAAAAGCCGAGATCGACCCTTCCGTTTTGGCCATGATTTACGAAAGGGCCGCCCATCAGCGCATCGAAGGCGACGACGCCTCGGCCCTGGACGCCTTGCGCAATTACTGGCGCTGCGCGCTGCTCGGCAACGTGTGCTGGCAGCTTGCCCATACGCTCAAGGCGCAGCCGGTCAATTTGAGCAGCGCGCCACCCGGCGGAAACGCCGATAAGCCGGCCAAAAAGGACGAGAAAAAGACCGATGTCGCGGCCACCGCCCAAGGGGACGACAAGACGAAGAAAGACAAGACGCCCGCCGCCGCCCCTACGCCGGCGGCCTCGACAAACGGGGTCGTCGCCGTGAACCCGCCGGTCGCGCCCATCGCAACCAAGGAGGTTGACATTCCCGTCGCGCCCATCGCAACCCATGAAGCCGTCACTCCCGCCGCGCCGCCTGCCTCCACGAACACGGTGGTCGCGGTAAATCCGCCGGTCGCGCCTATCGCAACCAAGAAGGATGACATTCCCGTCGCGCCCATCGCGACCCATGAAGCCGTCACTCCCGCCGCGCCGCCTGCCTCCACGAACACGGTGGTCGCGGTGAACCCGCCGGTCGCGCCTATCGCAAGCAAGGAGGATGACATTCCCGTCGCACCCATCGCGACCCATAAGATGGACCAACCAGCGCCACCCCCCACCCCGCCGGCACCGCCGAACACTCCCGCCCCGCCCCCTGCCGCAAAGGCGTCGGACGACACCAACGATATGAATATTCCGGTTGCCCCCGTTGCCAAAGCGGAGGATTACGCCGGAAGCGGCGCGCCGCCCGCAACCAATGCAGCCCCGATCACCGGCCCGATTCCACCCTCCAACAAATCCGACAACGCGGACGACCACGGCGGGGCGTTTTAGCAAGGCAGACGCAGACGTGGGTAGCCGTCGACCTCCGGGCGACGGCGCCCCCCTCGGTTGGCCCGGACAACTTGTTGTCCGGGTGGCCGAAGGCCACAGGAGGCGACCCCAAGCTCTCTTGCTCCATATTCGAGCGGAATCTTCTGGTGACCTCCTGCGCGCGACGCGCGCCCGGACAAGCAAGTTGTCCGGGCCACCAGTCAGCGCGAAATGGAATTTCGCGAAGAACAGGAGGCGTTCCCAAGTGCAACTTGGTAACGAGGAAGCAGAGCGCGGCTACAACTGGATCTCGCCGGAGAAGACTTCGGTCGCGGGGCCGGTCAGGGTCACGTCGCGAAAACCGTCATCCTCGGCGCGCGCATCGACGGTGAGGACATCGCCGCCGCGGACCTTGACGCAAAGAGGCAAGGCGAGCCGATGGACACGGTGCGTCACGAGCGCCGCGGCCACCACCCCGGTGCCGCAGGCCAGGGTCTCGTCCTCCACGCCGCGTTCGTAGGTGCGAACGATGAGTTCGCCCGAATCGGTGAGCTGGGCAAAATTCACGTTCGTTCCGCGCGGGAAAATCGTGCTGCGGCGAATCGCGCTCCCGTGGGCGGACACTTCGGCCCGCGCCGCCTCGGGCACATAGACCACGACGTGCGGCACGCCGGTATTCATGAAGTGATACTCGATTTCGCCCCAGCCGAAATCGGCGCGCTGATGGAGCTTCGTCCCCGTCGGCGCGGTCAGGCTGATCCTCACCTCATCGCCCACGTAGTCGCCGGTAATAAGGCCGGCGGGCGTGAGAAACCGCACCTGCTCGGCGTTGGCCCGGCGCAGGGGATGGACAAACCGGGCGAAGCACCGGGCGCCATTGCCGCACATTTCGGCCTCGCCGCCATCGGCATTATAATAGCGCATCCGGAAATCAGCGTCCGGCCTATCAGCGGGTTCGACGGCGAGCAGGCCGTCGGCGCCGACGCCGAAATGGCGGTCGCAAAGCCGGGCGATCTCTTCGCGGGTCAGGGCCAGGCTCAAGGCGCGATTGTCGATGACCACGAAGTCATTGCCCGCGCCGCTCATTTTGACAAAGGGAAGACTGTCCATCTGCATTCCAAGATACCGGCATCGGCCTCCGATGCAAAGTAAAGAACCCCGGCCATGGCGGTCTCGACGAAGAATTCTCGCTTTTGATGCGCCAGGATGTTATTGTAATAAACCCAGCACTGAATCGTCCTCCGTCATCAATCCCTCCCGCCAAAGCAATTTTGAGATTCCGCAGTCCCTTATGAGCAAAGCAATATCGGCAACGGGCGTGCCACCGTCGGACGGCGCGCAAAAAGTTTCGACCATCAACGAAGCGGTGATCCACATCGCGGGCAATTCGCAGGACGGCATCCAGGCCATCGGCGGTTTCCTCGCGCGCCTCGCGGGGCGCAGCGAACAGGAGGTCATGACGTTCATGACGATTCCGTCCACGATTTCCGGCGGGCCGTCGGTTTTTCAGGTCCGCATCGGCAGCGGCGAAGTCCTGAGTTCCGGGGACGAGGCGGATGTGCTGCTGGCGTTTTACCAGCACAGCTACGAAGACCATCTCCACTCGCTGAAAAAAGGCGGCATCGTGATGTACGATTCCGACCACGTGCAGCCGAAGCCCGAATTGCAGGGCGATTATCATCACGTTGGCATTCCCATTTCCGCGCTGACCATCGAAGCCATCGGCGGCTCGTCCAAGGACAAGGGCAAGAACATTTACGCGCTCGGCCTCATCGCGAAAATGTTCGACCTCAACGTGCCGAAGCTGGAAAAGCTCATCGGCGAACGGTTCACCGGCAAGGACCCGAGCATCCTGGGCAACGCGCTCGCGGCGTTTCATGCGGGCTACTCGCACTCGCTGGGCAACGTCCTCCAAACCTTCAAGTTCGTCGACAGCCAGAAAAAAGACGGCAACCAGGTCGTGATGAACGGCAATGAAGCTCTCGCCTACGGCCTCATCGCCGCCGGCGTGCGTTTCGGAGCGGGCTACCCGATCACGCCGTGGTCGGACATCATGGAACTGCTGCGCCGCGAACTTCCCAAATACGGCGGGAGCTTTGTGCAGACCGAGGATGAAATCGCCGCCATCTCCATGGCGATTGGCGCAAGCTACGCCGGCCGCGTCGCGGTCACGGGTTCGAGCGGTCCCGGCATTTCGCTCAAGACCGAGGCGCTCGGCTGGGCGGTGATGGCGGAAATGCCGCTCGTCATCGTCGACGTGCAGCGCGGCGGCCCCTCGACCGGCATGCCGACCAACATCGAGCAGTCGGACTTGAACATCGCCGTCAACGGCGGCCACGGCGATTCCCCGCGCGTCGTCATCGCGCCCGCGAACGTGGAGGATTGTTTTTACATGGCGATTGAAGCCGTCAACATCGCGCGCAAATACAGCGTGCCGGTCATTCTGCTCACCGACCAGGGCATCGCCACGCGCATCGAGGCGTTCACGGAACCGGATCTCGAAAAAGTTTGCCAGGACATCTCGCCCGACCTCGCGCCCGTTGCCGACCACAAGCCTTACGATTTGTCCGCCCCCGACGGCATCACGACGCACCTCGCGCCCGGCACGAAAATCAACAGCGGCAAGTACCCGATCGCCACCGGCCTCGAACACGACGAACTCGGCCATCCGTCCGGCTCGCCGCAAATGCACATGCGAATGACGGCCAAACGCCGCAGGAAATTGCAGGCGCTGGCCGCGACCCTGCCCGTGCCGAAAATCTACGGCCCGCCGGAAGGCAAGATTCTGCTCGTCGGCTGGGGTTCGACGGAAGGCCCCATCAAGGAGGCCGTGGACCGCGCGCGCGCCGCCGGCGACAGCGTTTCCTCGGTCCATGTCAGGCACATCCATCCGCTGCCGCCCGGGCTCGAAAATATTTTTTCCGGCTTCAGCCACGTTTTCGTCGTCGAGATGAATGACGAGGGGCTTTACGGCTTCGGGCAGTTCGGCGCCATTCTGCGCGCGCGCTTTTGCATCCCGAAAATTTGGGGCGCCAACAAGACCGACGGCCTTACCTGGAGGGTGCAGGAAATCCTCGAACGCACCAAAACCAACCTCTCCGCCGGCTTGCGGAAAATGTAAATTCAACCAGCCCAAAATCGCATGATCCAAACATCGACCCTCAATCCTACCGGCGCCATCGCCGTCGCCAACCCGCCCGCCGCGGAAGAACGCAAGGGCCTGACCAAAAAGGAAATCGCCGCCGACCACCCGACGTGGTGTCCCGGCTGCGGCGATTTTTCAGTCCTCGCGCTTTACTTCAAACTGATCGAGAAGCGCAGGATGCTGCACGAAAAAATCACGACCGTCGCGGGCATCGGCTGCTCCAGCCGTTTTCCCTATTTCGTGCAGGCCCACGGCGCGCATTATATTCACGGACGCGCGCTGCCCTTCGCGAGCGGCATTTCGCTTTCGAGGCCCGACCTGCACGTCTTTGTTTTTGGCGGCGACGGCGACGCCTTTTCCATCGGCGGAAATCATTTCAACCACACGGCGCGCAAGAACATCAAGCTGACCTATTGCGTGATGGACAACTGGGTTTATGGCCTGACGAAAAAGCAGACCTCGCCCACGTCGCCGCTCGGCTTCAAGAGCAAGACCGACCCCTGGGGCGCGGTGGATTATCCGATCAACCCGATGAAGCAGGCGATCTCCGCCGGGGCCACGTTCGTCGCGCGCACGACGCACACCAATCCCAACCACGTTTTGCAGATGATGGAGGCCGCGATGGACCACGACGGCTTCAGCTTCATCGAATGCTTGAGCGAATGCGTGGAATTTTACGAGGGCGCGTTCGATGCGAGCAATCCGCGCAAAGGCGGCGTGTTCAACGAAGTCCCCAAGACGCACGACGTGACGGACGAACTCGCGGCTTACAAGCTCGCGGACGAACCGTTCCCCGGCAGTTTCGGGATTTTTTACAAGGTCAGCAAGCCGACCAAGAACGCCAAGGAAGCCGGGATCACCGAGTCCCACCGGAGCAAGGTGGCCGGCCTCAAGGACTGGCAGATTCTCCAGCAGAATTTCGACCGGATGAAATAACCGCTCCCCGCGGCACGGCGCATTCATGACACGGCAGTGGTAGGGTTTCACCCCATTGCGGCCGCCCTGCGATGACGCCATCTTAATCTCGATCCACCGATCCTTTCCTCGTGGCGGAGCAACCGTCGCGCAAGGAATCGGCGATTCTTTGAAGCAGTTCTCCAGCGAGGCCGTCAAAGAGATTGGTTAAATTATTTTTATTCCGAAAGACATCCCTCCATGAAAACCCTCATTAAATTTCTCGCCGTCCTGACGGTTCTGGCCTTTTCCTTCGCACCGGGCTTGGTTCGCGCGCAGGACGACTCCGATCAGGGGGCCTCCTTCCAGACCTTTTACGATCAACTGGGCGACCAGGGCTCCTGGGTGCAGACGGACGATTATGGTTACGTCTTCCAGCCCAATGTCTCCGATCCGGACTGGGCGCCCTATACCAACGGTCACTGGGTGAATACCGATGAGGGCTGGATGTGGGTCTCGGACGAGCCATGGGGTTGGGCCACTTACCATTATGGGCGCTGGGCCAATATCGACGGCACCGGCTGGGTCTGGGTGCCGGGTTATCGCTGGGCCCCGGCGTGGGTCAGTTGGCGCTACGGCGGCGGTTATTGCGGCTGGGCGCCGTTGCCGCCCGAGACCTTCGTGGGCGCGGAGTATGGCGAACCCGGCGCACAGGTGGGAATCGGTTTCCACTTCGGAGGCGATGTCGATGTCAACTTCAACATCGGGGCCGGCTGCTACAATTTCGTGAGAGTCGGAGATATGGGCGAGCGCAACTATCGCGGCAGGTACATTGATCGCAGCCGCAACTACACGGTCATCAACAACACCACCAACATCACGAACATCAATGTCAACAAGACCGTGATCAACAATTACGGCACGGCGGGCGCAGCCGGCAACTTCAGTGGAGTGGTTGCCAATGGTCCGCCCATCAAAGAGGTGAACGCCCGGGCCCGGCAACATGTCGCCAACGTCCAGCTCGTCGCGGCGAATAAGCCGGGACGAAGCACCCTGCAAGGCAACTCCCTGGCGGTGTACGCGCCCGCGGTGAACCCCGCCACCGTTCAGCAAGCCAAGCCCGCGAACGTCTCCCAGACCATCGCCCATCCGACGTTCAATCGGGGCAATTCCATCACCAAGCCCCTCGCCGTCACCGCGACAGTACAGCCCCCGCGGCCGAGCGCCGCGGCGATTCAGGCGGCCACGACCGCACAGGCTCATGCCCCGGCCAAGTCCCGGATCGCAACGGAAAAAACAACCGTGCAGATGCCCCTGACCAAACCACTAACCTCGATGGCCCCGGTCGCCCCAATCCACCGGACGACGAATCCGCCGCCCCCCGCCTTAAATGGATTCAACGGCGCGAACACGGCCAAGCCGAATACCGAGGCACACCCTTCGGCCAATGCCCCGTTCACGGGTGAACCGGCCAAGCCCCCCGTGACGCCCCTCAATCCTCAGACGCAGCCGAAGACTCAACCAAGTGCCGAGATGAAGCCTTCCGTCGTGCCCGGATCGGCATCCAAACCGATACCGAACCAAGAGCAAGCGCAGGCGGCCCGTCAGCAACAGCAGGCCCAAGCCCAGCAACAAGCGCGTCAGCAACAGCAACAGGCCCAAGCTCAGAAACAAACTCAGCAAGAACAACAGGCCCAAGCTCCGAAACAAGCTCAGCAAGAACAACAGGCCCAAGCTCCGAAACAAGCTCAGCCACAGCAGCAGGCTCAACAAGACGCCCGCCATCAGCAGCAGCTTCAAGCTCAACAGCAGGCCCAACAGCAGGCTCAACAAGACTCCCGCCATCAGCAGCAGCTTCAAGCTCAACAGCAACAACAGCAGGCCCAACCCCAGCAGCAACCGCGTCCGCAACAGCAGCCCCAACCCCAGCAGCAACCGCGTCCGCAACAGCAGGCCCAACCCCAGCAACAACCGCGTCCGCAACAGCCCAATTACAAACCGGGCAACACGAACAACGCGCCCAATCCCGCCCATTAATGCCTCCATGATCTGGAGCGGCATCTCTTGCGGAGAGCATTGGCCAGCCGTCACCGGGACCTGCGGCGGCCACCTGTTCGCGTGAAAAAACGCTTGTCCCTTTCCGCCGGAGGGAAGAACATTGACCGCTTATGGCCGATTCCCCTTCCGAAAGCATCGACGTCACTTACGTCGCCGACCTCGCGCGGCTCCGCCTCTCTCCTACGGAAATCGCGACCTTCCAAAAGCAGTTGGGCGATGTCCTCGGCTACGTCGGACAGCTCGCGGAAGTCGATGTCTCGCATGTCTCCCTCCTCGGCGAAGCGGACCTGAAAAACCGTCTCCGCGCCGACGAGGTACGGCCCAGCTTGCCCGTCGCCGAGGCGCTCGCCAACGCACCCAAACAGGACAACAATCTTTTCGTCGTGCCCAGGATTATTGAATAGCCGCCATGACCAGCCTGACCATCCCCGAACTCCGGCAACAATTGCGCAGCGGCGCGGTGAAATCGCGCGAAGTCGTCGACCAACTAGCCCGCCGCGTCGAGGCGGTCGATCCGAAGCTCAAGGCCTACCTTCATCTCGATGTCGAGAAAGCGCGCGCGGCGGCGGACGCGGCGGACACCTCGCTGCCCCTGGGCGGCGTGCCCATTGCGATCAAGGACGTGATCAACGTGAAGGGCGATCCCTGCACCTGCGCGTCGAAGATTTTGCAGGGCTACGTCGCGCCTTACGACGCCACGGTCATCACCAAACTGCGCGCGGCGGGCGCGGTCCTCTTCGGCCGCACCAACATGGACGAATTCGCCATGGGTTCCTCGACGGAAAATTCGTCGTGGGGCGTGACGCGCAATCCGTGGGACCTCGACCGCATCCCCGGCGGCAGCAGCGGCGGCTCGGCGGCGGCGGTCGGCGGGCACGAAGCCTTCGCGGCGCTCGGCACCGACACGGGCGGTTCGATCCGCCAGCCGGCGGCGCTCTGCAGTTGCGTCGGCCTCAAGCCGACCTATGGCCGCGTCTCGCGCTACGGCCTCGTCGCGTTCGCGTCGAGCCTCGACCAGATCGGCGTCTTCACCAAGACCACGGAAGAAGCGGCGCTGCTGCTTGAAATCATCGCGGGCCACGATCCTCGCGACAACACGAGCATCGACCGGCCCGTGCCGAAGTACACGCTCTCGCTGCATCGGGGCGTCAAGGGGGCGCGGCTCGGCGTGCCGAGGGAATATTTTGATGACTACATAACAACAGAAAGCGACGATATCCTGACCACTCAAGCTGGAGAATCTTTGATTACGGAAAGTAGCCCTGGCATTGATCCTGAGATTCAGAAAGCGGTTCAGGCGGCCATTAAGGAATACGAGGGTCAAGGGGCGGAAATTATTCCAGTCTCCCTGCCTCACACTAAATACGCGGTCGCGGTCTATTACATCATCGCAACGGCGGAAGCCTCGGCGAATCTCGCGCGCTTCGACGGCGTCCGCTACGGCAAACGCGCCTCGAACGCGAAGGACGTCCTCGACATGTATGGCCGCACGCGCGCGGAGGGCTTCGGCGCGGAGGTGAAGCGGCGGATCATTCTCGGCACCTATGTGCTCAGTTCCGGTTACTATGACGCCTATTATAATCGCGCGCAGAAAGTGCGGCACATGATCGCCGAGGATTTCCGGCTCGCGTTCGAGAAATGCGACGCGCTGCTGACGCCGACTTCGCCCACCGCCGCGTTCAAGATCGGCGAGCGGACGCAGGACCCGCTCCAGATGTATCTCGCCGACATCTTCACCATCGCGGTGAACCTGGCTGGCATTTGCGGCGTCTCCATTCCGTGCGGGTTCACCTCGAACAAATTGCCCATCGGCCTCCAGATCATCGGCCCGAAATGGGGCGAGGAAACCATGCTCCGCGTCGCCCACGCCTACGAAAAGGCCACGCCCTGGCATAAGGAAAAGCCGCCGATTTGATTCATGTAGCATCGGTCTATGACCGTCGGCATCCCCTCGTTCCCAAGTTGCACTTGGGAACGCAATTGCTGAGGCAATTCCATTGCCGATCTCGTAGCCGCGCGCGTAAGCGCGTGGCCCTTTCCTGGAGGCTTGAATCGGCGGCGCATTTGATGGATACTTCCTGTCGATGACCCTCGCCGCCGTTAAAAAACTCGCAATCAAGCTTCCTCTCAAGCAACGAATGAAACTTGCCGAGGCAATGCTTGAGACTTTGCCTCCAATGCGCGAACCCTTGACGCTGGCCGAGCTCGAGGCTCGGGCCGATGAAGTCATTTCCGGCAAGGTCAAAGCCATCTCCGAAGAAGAATTCGATCGGGATCTGGCAGCGATGGAGAAGTCGATAACTCAAAGGCGTTCACGCCATCGCGGCTGAAAGCCAGGACCCACAAATTCCAAGATGAGCGGAACGCCATCGGGCAGGATGGTATAAACGACCTGTATCCGAAAGTTCGCGATTTGCACTCGCCTGACACGCTTGCTTCCCGGCACGAAATTCCATGTGGCAGGATTCTCACGAATTTTTCTCTTGGCTTCACGAATGGCGTCGACCAACTTTTGCAACGTGAGTGGCGCGGCGCCCGCCTGCTGCAAATATTTGAAGTGATGTTTCTGGTCGGCGCGGGCACCCGGATGGATTCGCAGGCTCATACGCAAAACGGCATGTCAACTTGCACGAGCGAAACACTGAACTGATCCCTCGACAAGCTCGGCATGACGGATTTCATTAAGGAGAATGTCCGCCACCAAGGCCGCCTTTAAAAATATTAGGCTACCTTAGCCGTGGAGGGCATGCAGCGCTACCGCCTTCGGACTTTTCTGTGCCATAGTGGTGACATGACAGCCAACACGATCTCGATTTTCTGGCCGATCCGCCAAAGACGCCCGTTCCCACCGCTCCATTCGCCTGATTCGCCTGATTCGCTTATTTTTTCTCACCGGAAACCGGGACCGGCAACTGATCCCGCAGCACGACTCCTCGACAAGGCGAACCTTCGCGTTGCCTTTAGTCCTGAGCTTGCCGAAGGATCAGGATGACCAATTCACAATCCGTTAATTTTTCATTCCGTTAATTCCGTAATTCCGTCAAAATTCAGCCATGTCCGCAACCGCCCCCCTCACCGCCGCCGATTACGAAGCCGTCATCGGCTTGGAAGTCCACTGCCAGCTCAAGACGAACACGAAGATGTTCTGCGGCTGCAAAAACGAATTCGGTGGGCCATCCAATTCGCATGTGTGTCCGGTGTGCCTCGGCATGCCCGGCGTGCTGCCCGTGCCAAACGAGGAGGCCATCGTGAAGACGCTCCTCACCGGCGAAATGCTCGGGTGCCAGATCGCCACGCGCTGCAAGTTCGACCGGAAGAATTATTTCTACCCGGACATGCCGAAGAACTACCAGATCTCGCAATACGACGAGCCGCTCTGCGCGGGCGGCGCGGTCACGCTCGACCTGCTCGCCTACCCGAAGGACGCGCAGAAGGACCCGGCCACCGTCGCCGACAAGCCGGTCCGGCTCGTGCGCATTCACCTCGAGGAAGACGTCGCCAAATCGTTCCACTTCGAGGACGGCACCAGCGGCATCGACTTCAACCGCGCCGGAACGCCGCTGATGGAAATCGTCAGCGAGGCCGACATCTCGTCGCCGGAGGAGGCCTTCGCCTACCTCGCGGCGCTCAAGCAAATCCTGATTTACGGCGGCGTCAGCGATGCCGACATGGAAAAAGGCCAGATGCGCTGCGACGTGAACATTTCCGTCCGCCCACGCGGGCAAAAAGAATTCGGCACCAAGTGCGAATTGAAGAATCTCAACAGCATCAGCGGCGTGCGGCGCGCGCTCAAGTACGAGATCGCGCGGCAGATCGACGTGGTCACCTCCGGCGGCGTCATCGAGCAGCAGACCCGCCGCTGGGACGACGACAAGGGCGAAACGACGCTGATGCGCACCAAGGAAAAGGCGCACGATTACCGCTACTTCCCCGACCCCGACATCCAGCCGGTGCGGACCGATCACGGCCTTTACGAGCGCGCGCAGGCCCGCATGCCCGAGCTGCCCCAAGCGAAAAAGATGCGTCTTGCGCGGAACTTCGGCGTCAGCGCCTACCAAGCAGGCGTGCTCGCGTCGGACGCCATGCTGGCCGATTATTTTGAGAAGGCCGCCGCGCCCAAGCCGGCCAACGGCGCCGCCGTCGCCAACTTTTTACTCAACGATTTTCTCGCCACCGCCACGGGCGAGGAGACGCTGCCCAAAGTCGCGCCCGAGTTCTTCGCCGAACTGGCCGAGCTTTCCGCCTCGGGCCGGATCAACAGCAAGCAGGCGAAGGAAGTCTTCGCGCAGATGATCGCCACGGGCAAATCGCCCTCCGCGCTGGTGGCGGAACTGGGCCTCGCGCAGGTCAGCGACATGGCCGCGTTGGAGGCGTTTTGCGACCAGGCCATCGAGGCGAGCCCGAAGAGCGTCGCCGATTTCAAGGCGGGCAAGCAGAACGCGGTCAACGCGCTCAAGGGCCAGGTCATGAAGCTGAGCAAAGGCACCGCGAATCCCCAGCTCGTCGGCGAGATTTTGGTGAGGAAATTGAGTGAGTAAATAACAGTTCGGTCATCCTGAGCTTGTCGAAGGATCAGCCTCCGGAAAATATTGCGTGAACCAACGGATGCTGATCCCTCGACAAGCTCGGGATGACGGATTGCTTAGAGAGAACGGCTTTGGGGGGAGATATCTTTAAGCGCCGACGATATGCGCCTCGGCCTGCTCGAGCAGACCCACGATCGAGAGGATATGCCGCACAAGCTGGCTTCGCGTGTGGTGCCGGAGAATGTGGGCGCGCCCCTGCTCCGCGATTTTCAGGAGAGCCTCGCGGTCCCGCAAGGCGCTCTCAATCGCCTCGGTCAATCCGCCCTTCTCGGGACGATAATAGAGACAGTGTTCGCCCGCAAGGAGAGGCCACAAGCGCTCAATTGTCGGCGAATTGATGAGCGGAACGGAATAGGCCATCAGGGCCTCGTAATGCCGGTGGCAGTCCCACCCCAGCCCCTCCGGGGACCAGACGAGCCACGATTGCGCGCAGGCGCGGAAAAAGTCGGGCAAGGAAAGATGCTGTTCCGGAATAAAGACGCGCAAGCCGGCGCTCCGGAGCGCCTTGAGTTCTTCAAGGCCTTGCTGCCGCACCGTCGTGGAGCGATTGGCGCCCGCATAAAAAACGTCGTGGATCCTCTCATGCGCCTCGGCTTTCGCGACCGGGGCGGCTTCACGGGGGTCGAAACCGAGGCTGAACGGCTTGATCTTTGCAAAATTGCGCTTGAGCAGTTTTTGTCTCCGGATACTGACCACGTCGCCGCAACGACGATCCATATTCAAAAAAAGGTTCATGTGATTGGGCGGCAATTCCCGCATGAACCAAAACCGGCAGCGGTCCAGCCAGAAGGATTCTGTTTTGGATATCCGCGGCGCGTCCTGGGTATCGACGATGACCAGGGGCGTCGTCGTGCCGGAGAGAACGTAGTGGAAGCAATGCCAGGCGATTTTGTAGAACGAGGCCAAACTCCACATCGCGATTTCGAACGCGATTCTCCAGGCGGCATGGTGCCGATGCCACGGCGCCGACACCTTGGCCCTGATGTGGTAGACAACCAAATCGTACCAGCCCGCCTTCAACCGCTTTCTTAAAATCAAAATTCGCGGAAGAGTCAGGCGCGTTTCGGGCGTGGCCGCCCTGTGAACGCTGTAAAAATCAGTGATGGCCGGAGCATAAACGGAAACATAGGGGCCTTCGCCAATTTCCAGGATTCGCATGTGAAATTTCAGCGTAAGTTTCCTTTCCCGAGGGAGTCAACAGTCAAAATGCCGCCCGCCCGCCGGGGCATGGCCATAATTGAGCTTGGACTTTGGCCGCGGTTTTTATTTACTG
This sequence comes from uncultured Verrucomicrobiae bacterium, assembly GCA_963702985.1. Lineage (GTDB taxonomy): Bacteria > Verrucomicrobiota > Verrucomicrobiia > Methylacidiphilales > UBA1321 > JABDGH01. The sequence continues at coordinate 392,629 of OY969777.1, read as the reverse complement.
ATCCATGCATTTCACTTCGGCACGGCTGGCGGAAATCCTCGGGGCTTTCCCACACAGGAGGATTCTCGTCATCGGCGACCTGATGCTCGACGAGTTTCTCTGGGGCAAAGTCACCCGCATTTCGCCCGAAGCGCCCGTGCCGGTGGTCGACATCCAGCGCCGCGCGGCCTATCCGGGCGGGGCCGCCAACGTGGCGCGCAACCTCGCCAGCCTCGGCGCGCGCGCGGGGCTCGCCGGCGTCATCGGCGAGGACCAGCCGGGCGAGCAGCTTCTCCGGCTCCTCACGGACGAGGGCATCGCCACGGGCAGCATTCGCAAGACCCCGCTGAGACCCACGACGCACAAGACCCGCGTTTGCGCGATCACGCGGCAACTGCACGATCATCTTGAAATCGAGGACCAGCAGCAGATCGTCCGCGTGGACGACGAATCGCGCGCGCCGCTCGATTCCGAAAGCCGGCGCTGGCTTTTCGGCCGGCTCCGCTCGGAAATTTCCGCCCATCGACGCGGTCATCATCGAAGACTACGCCAAGGGCCTCATCGACCAGGAACTGGTCACGCTGGTTCTGACCGAGGCGAAGGAGCACGGAAAAATCGTCGCGATCGATCCAAACCCGAACAATCCGTTCGACTGGTCGGGCGGCACCGTGCTCAAGCCCAACCGTCGCGAGGCCTTTCTCGCCGCGGGCCTGCCCTACTCTCAGGATGAGGAAGCCGTGCTGAACGCCGGGGCGGTGTTGCAGAAGAAGCACGCCATCCGCCATCTGCTGATCACACTGGGGGAAGCCGGCATGTTGCTGCTCGAACAGGGGCACAAGCCCTACCACACGCCGACGCGCGCGCAGGATGTCTTCGACGTCTCCGGCGCGGGCGACACGGCCATCGCCGCGTTCACGCTCGCGCTGGCGGCGGGAGCCACCGGCATCGAGGCTGCGGAAATCGCCAACCACGCGGCGGGAGTGGTCGTCGGCAAGCTGGGCACCGCCACGCTGGACGCCGGGGAATTGCGCGAGATGTTCGCCAAAACGGAGGCTGTGGCGTGATGCCGTTTCTCGATAAGATTCGCTTCCTGTCCCGCATTCGCGGGACCCGGACAATAAATAGTCCGGGCCACCCAACAAAGCCATGAAACACCGCGCTGTTTTTCTCGATCGCGACGACACCCTCATGGTCAATGTCCCCTACCTCGGCGATCCCGCACGCGTGGAAATTTTCCCCGAGGCGGCGGCGGCGCTCTATGCGTTGCGGCAGGCCCACTTTCTGCTTTTTGTGGTCAGCAACCAATCGGGCGTGGGGCGCGGCCTCATCACGCGCGGCCAGGTTTCCGCCGTGGACGCGGAGATGAAGCGGCAGCTTGATGGCGACTACATTCACGCGTTCTTTCATTCCTTCGCCACGCCCGAGGATCCCTACGCGACGGATCGCAAGCCATCGCCCGAGTTGCTGCTCCAGGCCGCGAAGATCCACGATCTCGACCTGGCCGCTTCGTTCTTCATCGGCGACCGCCTCTCCGACATCGAGTGCGGCCTCAACGCCGGATGCCGCGCGGTCCTCCTCACCCATGAAAAATCGAGCCGCAAGGAGAACTCGGACCAGGAGGATGCCCTGGCACGCGAAAAGGCGCACTATATCGCCGCCAATCTGACGGAAGCGGCCAAGTGGATTCTGGAGGTCTCGTCGAACACCCCCACGCCCAAAACACACGAACTGGAATGAAATCCGTCATCGTCATCCCCGCGCGCTACGGCGCGACCCGTTTCCCCGGCAAGAGCCTCGCGCGGATCGACGGCCGACCCATGATCCAGTGGGTCTGGGAGGCCGCCAGGCGCAGCCGCCTCACCGAACAGGTGATCGTGGCCACGGACGATGAACGGATCGCCGACGCCGCGGCCAAATTCGGCGCGGATGTGATCATGACGAAAAAGTCGCACCGCTCCGGCACCGACCGGATGGCCGAGGTGGCCGACAAGGTTTCCGCCCAACTCTATGTCAACGTCCAAGGCGACGAACCGCTGCTTTCCCCGACCGCCGTGGACGACCTCATCCGCGCCATGATGGAAAGCCCTCGCGCGCCCATCGGCACGCTGGCCCACCGCATCGAATCGGAGGCGGAATGGCGCAGCGCGGATGTGGTCAAGGTGGTCTGCAACCGCCACCGGGAAGCGCTTTATTTTTCACGCTCGCCGCTCCCCTTCCAGCGCGCCTTCGACGCCAAAATGCGCCTCCTCCGGCATGTCGGCATCTACGCGTTCCGGGCCCGGGCGCTGGCCACCTTCGTGTCGCTAAAACCAAGCCCGCTCGAAATCGCGGAGAGCCTCGAACAGCTCCGGGCGCTCGAGCACGGCATGGCGATCCAGGTGATCGAAACCAAATATCGTTGCCTCGGGGTCGATACGCCCGCAGATTTGGCCCGCGTCGAATCGGCCCTGCGCCGGCAGGCCAAAGCGGGATCGCGACCGTCGCGGCCACGAGGAAAAACGAGGAGCAGAAAGAAATGAAATACATTTTCGTCACCGGCGGGGTGGTCAGTTCCCTGGGCAAGGGCCTCACCGCGGCCGCCCTGGGCACGCTCTTGGAACACCGGGGGCTGAAAGTCGTGCTCCAGAAATTCGACCCCTATCTCAACGTCGATCCGGGCACGATGAGCCCCTACCAGCACGGCGAAGTCTACGTGCTGGAGGACGGCGCCGAAACCGACCTCGATCTCGGCCACTACGAGCGGTTCACCTCCGGCAAGCTCACCCGCAAGAACAACCTTACCACCGGCCAGATTTACGAGGCGGTGCTGGCCAAGGAACGGCGCGGCGATTACCTCGGCAAAACGGTGCAGGTCATCCCGCACGTGACGGACGAGATCAAGCAGCGCATCCGGCAGGTCGGCCAGTTCCAGGACTGCGACGTGGTCATCACCGAAATCGGCGGCACGACGGGCGACATCGAGGGGCTGCCCTTTCTCGAGGCGATCCGCCAATTCGCACTCGAAGTCGGCCCCGAAAACGCGCTATTCATCCACGTGACGCTCGTGCCGTTCATCAAGGCGGCGGGCGAACTGAAATCCAAACCGACGCAGCAAAGCGTCGCCAAGCTGCGCGAAATCGGCATCCAACCGCACGTGCTGATCTGCCGCACGGAGCACTCGATCGACCGCGAATTGCGCGCCAAGCTTTCCATGTTCTGCAACGTCGCCCCCGAGGCGGTCATCGAGGAAAAGGACGTGGCCCACACCATTTACGAAGTGCCCCTCATGCTCCAGCGGGAAAAACTCGACGAGCTGACGGCCCGGCACTTCAAGCTCGACCTTCCCCCGGCGGACATGACCGCGTGGCGCTCGTTTGTCGACCGGATCATCACCCCGAAACATCGCGTCAAGATCGGCGTCGTCGGCAAGTACATGGACAACCAGGACGCCTACAAAAGCATCTACGAGGCCCTCACCCACGCCGGCGCCGCCGCCGACGCGGGGATCGTCCTGGCAACCGTCGACGCGGAGGAGATCGAGGAGCATGGCGCGGCGAAATACCTCAGCGGACTCGACGGCATCCTGGTGCCGGGCGGTTTCGGCGTGCGCGGCGTGGAAGGCAAAATCCTCGCCGCCCGTTATGCGCGCACGCAGAAAATCCCCTACCTGGGCCTCTGCCTCGGCCTTCAGATCGCCGTGGTTGATTTCGCGCGCGACGTCCTCGGACTCACCAAGGCCCACAGCACCGAATTCAACACCGAAACACCCGACCCGGTCATCTCCATGCTCGACGAGACAAAAGCAGGTCGTGAAGCTCGGCGGCACGATGCGGCTCGGCGCCTCGGTCTGCCATCTCATTCCCGGAACAAAAATCCAGCAGGCCTACGGCACGGATCGCACGACGGAACGGCATCGGCACCGCTACGAATTCAACAATACCTACCGCGAGAAAATGGAGGCGCACGGCCTCATCGTCGCGGGAGTCACCCCCGATGGAAAACTCGTCGAGCTGATCGAACTGGCCGACCATCCCTGGTTCGCCGCCTGCCAGTTCCATCCCGAATTCCAATCCAAGCCGAACCGGCCGCATCCCCTCTTCAGCGGCTTCGTGAAGGCGGCGGTGGCTTGCCGGGAGAAGTAGGATTACATTGGGCCACGTTGAAAGGAGAACTTTTTGAAACCTTGGCCTGAAATTCCCCGTTCCGCTTTGATCGCCTTCGATGCGGAAATTGCCCTCCAACGAGCAAATAGGCCTTACCTTGAAGCCCACCGGCGACTTGGATGAATCTATGAACAGATTCTCTCAGGCCATTCAAGAACAGGTGGAGAAACGTAGACGCAGTGAACGTGCATTGATGTTGTCTTTGATGATGAACAGCCCGAGCACTTACAAACCTCCCCGCTCGGATATGGAGATGATGGCATGGTTCCTTGCCGGTGGCAGATATACCGATTCAGCGGCCAACCATATCAGCCGTTACGACAGTACCAATGCGCTTTGGGAAGCCCCACCGACAACAGAGGTAGTCCCCGTTGTCGGCGACCTTGGCGGCCAGGTCGATCACATCTTGTAGTAACGCGTTGAGATCAAGCGAAAAAACGGAGAAAAAAGGAACAGGCACAATTAGCCGTCCTGATCCTGCCCTCTCACCCTCCTCAATTCGAATGAGGGAACGGCGGCGTAAGCTGGAACGTCTGGAAAACCGTCGCCGAGGGTTTGACACCCCCTGTCTCCTTAAAAAGTCCCACTTGGTAAGCGCCGATGGTCACTTCAATCGGCTTGGCCGCACCCTCGGGAATTTCCGTGGGAACGAATGCGCCGTCCTGAATAATGCCCGGCCCCTTGAGAACGAAGTAGTCCACGGGCAGTCCGGCTGAGCTTTGGGCGTGAAGTTCAATCTTCGAAGCAGTCGCCGGCGCGTCCGGCACCGCGGGGAAGTCCACCTTTTGCGCCGCGCCGTTTTTGACGGCATCCGGCGGGGAGAGCGAAATCTGGCAGGTGCGCCCGGCCGCCGCAAATTCCCCATTGCCCTCATCATAGACCCGGACAAAGGACATGTTGAAACCGTCACCCGTGTCCATGCGATGCCGCTTCAGCCGCAGCGTCAGGCGCGTTTCCATCACGCCGCGGTCGTCTTTGAACTGCTCGCTGCTCACCAATTCCAGCGCACCGCTATGGGCATTGTAGAACAGCGGCAGGTTGCTCACCGGCAGCTCGGTCTGGCCGGGGAAGAGCACGTTTTCCAAGTGGTCCGGCGTCCCGGCCTTGAGGTCCTTGTCCTTCACGGTGGAGATGTCGGGCGGCGCGGTGAAATGATAGGTGCTGAAAGTGAAAAGCCCGTCATCATGCAGCAGGGCCGCCGGGTTGGGCATCGTCGCCAGGGAGCCGTGCGCGAGGCTGATCGGCTGCCCGGTCGGGTCGCGAAAGGTGAAGAGTTCGATTTTTTTGCGCGGCTCGTTGAAGCCGAGATCATAGAGCTGGCGGGCCAGTTTTTCGTTGGGGAACCAGAGCGCCTGGCTGCGATGGCCCTTGTATTCAAGATAGGGCGCGGGCATGGCGTAGTCCTTGGGCAGATCGCCGGTCGGCGGGATTTTCGGGTCCATCAGCCAGCCGTCCTTCAGCGTGAGGTTTTTCATGGGGTCGCCGGCCTTTTCCGGCAACCGCGCCGTCGCAATCGCTTCCAGCCAATCGGCCACGAACTGGTAGTCGCGCGGGAACATGTCGAAGTGGCCGCTCATCATGTCCCAACACATGCCGAAGAGATCGTTGCGCGGCTCGTAAGACGTGCCCGGATTATCGTCGTGATCCCGGCGATAACTGCCAAGCCCAGCCCCGCCGAGGCCATGCGGATAGGCGCTCCAGCTCACGGTTTCCTGGCTGGCGGAAGTGACGAAGAGAATGGGGACATTGCGCAGGCACAAGTCGGCATTGGGCGCCTTGGCCTTGCCGCCCACGGCGAAAATACTATAGACGTCCGGCAAACCGGCCTTGATGGGAATGGCGCCGAGGCACTGCTCCGGCTTGCGCACGGCGGCCTCGAACGGAAACGAGCAGTAGGCCGAGTGAGCCAGCGGCACGATGGGCGCCTGAACCAACTCGGGGTGCCCGGAGAGGTCGGCCAGCTTTTGGATGTAGCCGTCGTAGATCGCCGTGCGGTCGGGATCGGTGACATCGTACGACAGGTCCTTCACCATCATGCCGATGTCCTTCGCCCAGGGCGTCAGCAGAATTTGCGCAATGCCATATTTGCGACAAACCGCCCGCACCGGGGCGCTCTGCATAATGTTAATCGGCAGCGCGTTGTGCATGGTCACCATTACCGCGCGAATCTTCGGCGTGTGGGGCGGAATCCATAAATACGCGCCCAGATTACCGCGATCCTTGGAGGCCTCCGACTGGAGAAAGTATTGGTAGATGCGGTCCACTTCAGGGTTGGCGGGCGCGTCCGCTTTGAGAGACAGTCCGGTAAACCCGATCAACAGAAGAAGCCCAGCCAAGATTGGTTTCATACCGACGTGATACCGGCCAATACCCCAAATGTCGAACCAAACGGACTTCCTGTTTCTCGCGAAATTCCATCTCGCGCTGTAGCCGCCACTGTAAGGCGGCGGACTACGCCCTCACGGGCGCGGCTGCGGGATTTCCCTCGTTCCCAAGATGCGCCTGGGCGCGAGAAAAAAGGCTCCCTCTTGCGCGGCAGCGGGATTTCATGCCATATTTATCTGATGAACGTGCCGCTGACAGCAGCGATTCATCGCGACGGCGAATGGTTCGTGGCCTTTTGCCCCGAAGTGCCCGAGGCCAACGGCCAGGGGCGCACCCAGCAGGAGTGTCTTGCGAGCTTGCGCGAAGCCATTCTGCTGCTCATGGAAGACCGCCGCGAGGACGCCCGCAAAAGGCTGGAAAAGGAAACCTCCCTGCTGGAACTGGTGTGAAGCGGCGCGAACTGCTTCGCCATCTCGAAGCCCACGGATGCCCGTTGAAGCGCGAGGGCGGCTCCCACTCGATTTACTGGAACCCGCTCACCGGACGCCGCGAACCGGTTCCGCGCCACTCTGAAATCCCCGACCTGCTGGCGCGAAAAATCTGCGGCTCCTTGGAAATACCCCCGCCGTAGAAGCGAAGCCGCCGCCGGCCCAGCGGCGGTCCCTCGCAGGCAAAAACATGCCTGCCCTTGCCTGTCATCTTTTTTCCTTTTCCTTCCGCCGAGCCCGGCTTTTGCAACAGTTTCAATCCTTGGCGGCTGGATCATGGAGTGTATCCTTAATACCAATTCTAAATTGAATTTAGTCTAAACAATCCGTCATCCTGAGCTTGTCGAAGGATCAGTTCGGAGGGGTTTTACCGAGGCGGAACTGATCCCTCGACAAGCTCGGGATGACCGAAAGCTAAAGACCAAATTCCATTGAGAAATGGTATAACAAGTTTTTCCCCTCGTTCCCAAGTTCACTTGGAAACGCACTTGGCCCCGCAATTTCATTGCCGGCCTCCCTCCCCCCGCCAACCTCAAGCTGGCCGAACCCTCAATCCAACCAATTTCGCCAGTTTCCGTTGATTCCCATCAAACGAAAAAAACTCCGTCGCGCCCTGTCGCAAAGCCGCAGCCGACGAGCGCGGCCTCGCCATGATCTTCACCGGCCAGCGCCATTTTAGGCATTAAACAGGTCTGATTTTCAACCCCTCCGCCTTCGCGAGCTCTCTCTGGTTGGAATCAAAGGAGAGAAATTCCCGCGCGCCGAGGTGCAGAGCCGCCGCCACATGGAGAATATCGAACGACCGATGTCCACCCGTCAAAGTATGGGTGACCGCAAGTCTCTTCGCCTCGGCAACCACCATGGTTAAATTGCAGGTTGCCAAGACCAACCTGCCAGCATTCATGTCCTCCGTGTATTCAGCAAGAATGATATTCGCTTGAGCCGCATTCCTGAGTCTTCGGAATACCGCCAATCGAACGGAATTTTTCAGCTCGAAATCGTTCAAGATGGAAACGCTCAGGGCACTACTTAACCCCCTTAGCTCCGCCATTGCCTGCCGGCTAAATCCGTCTTCCCCATAGATGGAAAACAGGAAACTTGTATCGCAACAAATCAAAGCCACTCGCTTTCTTTCTTAATCAAAGAGCGCCGCTTTTTGCTCGTTCGTTATCTTCGGCCATTTCGATTTATCCTGCTTCACCGCCGCGCTGGTCGACCAGTCGACCTTGCGCCGGGCCTTCGGCTTTTCCGGCACGAGCCGGGCGATGACCTTGCCGCGCCTGCTGATCTTCACTTCCTCCCCCGCCTCGATCCACTTCATGACCGAGGTATAGTGGTTGCGCAGTTCGCGCACGGTCGCCGTTTTCATTGTGCTACAAAATTATAGCACATCGATCCCCGAGTCAATCTGCTTCATTCCTCGTTCCCAAGTTGCGCTTGGGAACGTTACTGCTCTCCGCGGGACCTGCTCCCCGCGAAATTCCATTTCGCGCGCTGTAGCCACCGCCGTGAGGCGGCGGACTAACCGCTGACCGACTCCGCGATGGAGGGCGCTTGCTCCTCCTCCGCGTGGACGCCATTGCCGTTGGCATGCGCCGCCGCCTCGCGCTTTTGCAGGCGCAGGGAGACAAACTTCGAGACGCCGCGCTCCTCCATCGTCACGCCATAGAGCACATCCGCGATGCTGATCGTACGCTTGTTGTGGGTGATGACGACGAACTGCGATTGCCGCACGAACCGCTGGAGAATCTTGATGAAGCGGTTGATGTTCGACTCGTCGAGCGGCGCGTCGAGTTCGTCCAGGACGCAGAAGGGACTCGGCTTGACCATATAGATCGCGAACAAAAGCGCCACGGCGGTCATGGTCCGCTCGCCGCCGGAAAGGAGGCTCACGGTCTGGGTCTGCTTGCCGGGCGGCTTGGCCACGATGTCGATGCCGCATTCGAGCGGGTCGCTCTCGTCCATCAGGCTCAGCGTGGCTTTGCCGCCGCCGAAAAGCTCGGTGAACATCTCCTGGAAATTCGCTTTCACCTGCTCGAAGGTCTCCGCGAATAGCTTCTGCGTGGTGCGGTTGATCTCCTGGATCGCCTTGAGGATTTGCTCCTTCGCGTTGAGCAGATCGGTCTCCTGTCCGGTCAGGAATTTGTAGCGCTGCTCCAGCTCGTCGTACTCGGTGATGGCTTCGAGATTCACCGGGCCGATGGCGTCGAGCGCGGCCCGCTTGGCGGCCACCTCGGCCTCGAGCGCCGCCCAATCGGTCGCGGCGTCGCTGCCGGACGAGTCGGCAGTCAGCGTGGGCAGGTCTTCGAGTTCCTTCTGGTAATCGCGCCGGAACCGCTCGCGCAAATTGCCGAGAAAAAGTTTCTGCTCCGCCAGCTTCACTTCGTTTTCGGACCGGACCGATTGGATTTCGCCGTGCTCGCGGCGCAAGGTCCGCAGGATGCTCTCCTGCTCGTCGATCCGCGCCTGCGCATCGGAGCGTTTGGTGAGAGCGAGGTCGAGTTCGCCGGCGACGCGCGTGAGCGCCTCGCTCTTTTCGGCGCGCTCGCGCTCGGCGGAGGAGATTTCCTCCCGGGCCTGAACGACGCGCTGCTCGTGCTCGCGCGATTCGCGGGTGCGCAACCCGACGAGTTCGCGCAATTCCTGCAGCCGGTTCGCCACCGGCTCGCGCTGCTGCTGCCAGGCCTCGCACTGCTGCGTCTGCGTGGCCAGTTCGATCCTCGATTCGGTCAGGGCGTCCGTCCGGGCCTGCTCCTCGGAGGCCAGCCCGTCCAATTGCGTTTGGAGTTCCCGCATCCGCGCCTCGGCTTCCTGGCGGGCCGCCGCCGCGCTCGCCATCGCCTCGCGCAGCCGTTCATGACGCTCGTGGTCGGCCTGCTCCTGGGCGTTGAGCCGCGTCATCTCGCGCATCGCGTTCTCGACCTGCCGGGCGATCTGCGCCTCGGCGGATTGCGCGGCGCGCTCTTCCTGGCGTTGCGTCGCAACGGAAATTTCCGCCTCCTGCGCGGCCGCCCGGGCTTGTTCGACGAGATTCGTCTTTTCTTCCAGCGCGCCGCGCACGGCATCCGTCGCGACCTGCGCTTTGGCGACTTTGGCGGAGAATTCCACCAATTCAATTTCGAGCTGGCGCAACTCCGACTGCCGCGTCAACACGGCCAGCGACGCGCCCGCTTCCTGCCCGACGAGAAGCAGGCCGCTGCGCGTGATCAGCTCCCCTCCCCGCGTCGCGATGGTGCTCTGCGGTTGCGCGGCTTTCAGCATCCAGCCCGCGGCCAGGTCGTCGACCACGTGCGCGTCTTCGAGCAACGCGGCGACCAGATCAGCCGCGACCGGCTGGGCGGTGAGAAAACGCGACGCATGGGTGCCCGCGGTCGAACGCAGCGGCACGGGCCGCGCGGCGCGCAACGGCGCGAACGCGCACTGTTCCTTGCCCGCCAATTTCTCGCGCCACGATTGGGCCGCCGCATCGTCATCGAGAATCAGCGCGTTGACCGCGTCGCCCAGGAGCAGCGCGAGCGGCGCCTCGTAGCCCGCCTGCACCGCGATATGGCCGGAGAGTGTGCCGTGAAGATCGCCCGCCGTTTCGACCGCTTGCGCCTTGAGCAGGCGCTGCGTGGCTTCCGGGGCGCTCGCGTGCTGGTCCTCAAGCTGGGCCAGCGCGTCGCGACGGGCCTGCAACTGGTGATGCGCCCGGCCGGTCTCGCCGCGGATACGATCCGCGTCGCGCAATTTTTCCTCCGCTTCGCGCCGCGCCTGCTGCGCCTGCTGGAGCGCCTCGCGCCGTTCGCGCAGGAGCGTCTCGGCTTCCGCCAGACGGGCCGCGTGCCGGGCCGCGGCGGCCTGCGCCTCGTCCCGACGCAGCGCCAAAGACGCCTGCTCCGATTGCAGCGCCTCGATCCTCAGTTGAAAATTGCGCTGCTGGAGTTCCAGCCCGGCCAGTTCCTGCTCCTGCCGCTGCTGCAGCCGTTCCTGCTGGAGCTTCTCCGCCTCGATTTCCGCCCGCTCGGCCTCGACGTTGCCGATCCGCGCGGTGAGCATTTGCAGGGCTTCCTGCTCCTCGTCGAAGCGCCGCTGCGTTTCGCCGCGCAGCCGCGTGAAATTATCCACCTGCGCGTTGAGGTGCGCCAGTTGCTCCTCGCCCACGCGGACTTTTTCCTCCGTGCCGGCGATTTCCTGCCGAGCCTGGTCGCGCAGGCCGGTGAATTCCTCGACGCGCGCGCGATTCGTCGCGGCCCGCTGCTCGGCCCGCTCGAGGGCGTTGCGAATCGCGGCCTGTTCCTCGCGCAGGCGGAGCAGTTCCGCCTCGATGACGGCCAGGCCGATCCGCGCCGCGCCCACTTTTTCCTCCTGCCCATTCACGTCCGCGTCAAGCTGCTCCTGCCGCGCGCGCGCGCCGTCGACTTCGGTTTGCAGCGCGGAAATCGTGGCGGAAAACGCATCGAACTGGTGACGACCAAAACGGCTTTCCAATTTGGCCAGTTCCTCGAAGCTCGCCTGGTACCGGCGCGCCTTGCCCGCCTGCCGCTGGAGCGAGCCGATCTGCCGCTTCACCTCGCGGATGATGTCGGCGAGGCGGATCAAGTTGGCCTCGGTGTTTTCGAGTTTGCGCAGCGCCTCTTTCTTCTGGCTCTTGTATTTCGTGATGCCGGCGGCTTCCTCGAAAATCGCGCGCCGGTCCTCGGGGCGCGACGAAAGAATCGTGTCGATCTTGCCCTGCTCCATGATCGAGTAGGCCGAGCGCCCGATGCCGGTGTCCATGAACATGCTGTGGATGTCGCGCAGGCGGCAGGGGGTCTTGTTGAGCTCGTACTCGCTCGCGCCGTCGCGGAAGACGCGCCGCGTGATCGTGACTTCGTTGTAGGCGGTGCCGAGGTCCTTCTCGCAATCGCCGAAGGTCAGCGACACCTCGGCCATGCCGAGCGGCGGGCGCGTTTCGGTGCCGGAAAAGATCACGTCCTTCATCTCGCCGCCGCGCAGGGCCTTGGCCGATTGCTCGCCGAGCACCCAGCGAATGGCGTCGAGGACGTTGCTTTTGCCGCAGCCGTTCGGCCCGACAATGGCGGTGACTCCGGGGTGAAATTCGAGGGTGGTGCGGTCCGCGAATGACTTAAAACCAACGACGTTGAGCGACTTCAAATACATGGCGCTTTTCTACGCCTAACGCCCTACCCCTGACAAGCAAATACCACTATTAGTTGTGGTGTTCGCCCACAAAAGACGACTACAGGTTGATTTTCAGGGGGTTATGAGGGAACCAAGGCGGAAGGACTGAATTTTGACGGAATTAACGGAATTACGGAATTTTTGATGGGTGGAACAAGAAGTTGGTTCGACTCATTTATACCATTTCTCAATAAAATTTATTCTTTACCCTTCCGTCATCCCGAGCTTGTCGAGGGATCAGTTCCGCCTCGGTAAAACCCCTCCGAACTGATCCTTCGACAAGCTCAGGATGACCGATTGTTTAGACCAAAATCAATTTGGAATTGGTATTAGATGCTACTCTTGCCAGTATGCTGAAATATTCCTACGTCGCATCAAAAATAACCCACTTAAAGGAACCTACAGGGCGTGAGGTCACTGAACATTTGGGCATCGCGCCCACCCAGGTTCAGGAGGGTAAGCTCCGCAAATTTACACCTGGCGTTGGGACCGAAGAGACTTTGCATCACACTTGGCGACTCGATTCACCCAAGGATCAAAATTTCGCTCCTGCGGTTCGTCTGGACGCTCTGTTAAACGTGATCGCTCCCTTTTCAGAAAAGCTCATTTCCTTAGATAGCAAATATTCAAGATGGATAGATCTCGTTTTCCATTTCACCGCACAGAGACCCGACGGAAGAATAACGGGAGAGTTCGACTGGTTCATGATGGCGCCATCGCTCATGAGTAAAATGGGGGCTTGGAATCTACTATTTCCTTACGAGACATTTTGGTTTGAACATCCGGACCGTCAAAAGAAAAATCCTTAATCTCCCATTCCGCTAATTTGGTAATTCCGTAATTCCGTCAAAAATCGGCAGCCTTATTTCTTCGCCACGGCCTTGCGGACTTCCTCGAGCGTGCCGGCGGAACCGAGCTTCCCGTTTTTGTGCTCGATGAATTTCGCGTATTCCTCGATGAAGATCTTGCCGGGGGGACGGAAATCGAACGCGCCCGGGTTGTCGCGGAAAAATTCGCGATGGACGCGGGTCCAGACCAGGCGGCCGTCGGTGTCGATGTTCACCTTGGTCACGCCGAGCTTCGCCGCCGGGAGATATTCGTCCTCGTTGACGCCGCACGCGCTCGGGTCGAGCGTGCCGCCCGCCTTGTTGATGCGCGCGACTTCGTCCTTCGGCACGCTCGAGCTGCCGTGCATGACGATGGGGAAGCCGGGCAGCTTTTTCTGGATCGCCTCGATCACCTCGAAGTGGAGCGACTGCTGGCCCTTGAATTTGTAGGCGCCGTGGCTCGTGCCGATGGCCGCCGCGAGCGAGTCGCACCCGCTCTTGGTCACGAACTCGACCGCCTCGTCGGGATTGGTCAGGCAGGCGTTGCCTTCATCGACGCTGATGTCTTCCTCGACGCCGCCCAGCATGCCGAGTTCCGCCTCGACGCTGAGGCCCTTGGCGTGTGCTTTATCAACGACGCGCCGGGTGATGGCGATGTTTTCGTCAAACGGATCGTGCGAGGCGTCGATCATGACCGAGCTGTAGAAGCCGCTGTCGATGCAATCGTAGCAGGTCTTTTCGTCGCCGTGATCGAGGTGCACCGCGAAGATGGCCTCGGGGAAAATCTCCTCCGCGCTGCGGATGATGGCTTCCAGCATGCGCTTGTCGGTGTAGCTCCGCGCGCCCTTCGAGATCTGGATGATGAACGGCGCCTGCGAGGCCATGCAGCCCTTGAACAGGCCCATGGTCTGCTCGGCGTTGTTGATGTTGTACGCGCCAATGGCGAATTTGCCGTAGGCGACCTTGAAGAGCTGTGCGGTGGTGACAATCATGAGTGTGAGTCTTGCGGATGGAATTGAAAAGTCGAGGCTGAATGGTGCTCCAGCGAAGCTACCCGCGTGCCAGTGGAGAGATTACCTGTAGATGGAGTGAGTTCCGCCTTTGCCGAGCTTGAGCCTGTATTTCACGCTCCCGGCGGCCTCTGAGTCAGGGCCGTCTCCATATCAACAACGCGTCCCGCTTCGATATCGGCCATGCCTTGAATAAAGGATTCGGGAATCCATGAATCATCAGCGTCCAAAACCGCGTCCACAACCTCCAATCTTTGGGCCAGTGGAAGCGCGTTCAATTCCTTGATGAGTTCTTCGACGCTCATAGTGGCAACTTATCCTCTCGGCCCGAAAACTCAAGACAGTCATTTAGCACCCGCGACCGCGAAAAGCCCACACTATAAAAACTCCGTCATCCTGAGCGGAGGCGAGGATTGCGTGTGTTTACCCCACGACGGTCGCCGAGCCGCAGCCGAAGGACCTATGTTGCGTCACCCTGGCGGCAGGTCTTCCCAGCCGGGGTTCATCTTTTCGATAAGCGCGATCTTTTTGGTTCGCGACCAGCCCTTCAGCTGTTTTTCCCGCGCGATGGCGCTCTCGATGTCGTGAAATAATTCGTGGTAAACGAGCTGGTTGATTTTGTACTTCTTGGTGAAGCCCTCCAATACACCGCTTTTGTGCTCCCACACGCGACCGGACAGATCGCTCGTCACGCCGATGTAAAGGCAGCGGGAGTGGCTGCTCATGATGTAGACCCATCCACCTTTGGCTATCATCGGGAATAGGGGCTAGGTCCTTCGACTCCGGCTCGACAGGGTTTACTGGAAAAATATGCGCCCCGCTCGCCTCCGCTCAGGATGACGGCATTTTTAAGAGAGAATTTTCCGGTTCGCCTGCGCTCAGGATGACGGCATTATTAAGAGAGAATTTTCCGGTTCGCCTCCGCTCAGGATGACGGAGTTTTAGGTAGCAACTCAAGCCTCGTTCATCCCCCCGCGATGGCGGGAACGATGCTGACTTCGTCGCCGGTCTTCACGGGCGTTTCCTTGTCCTGGAGAAAGCGGACGTCCTCGCCGTTGACGTAGATGTTGACGAACCGGCGGACGTTGCCCTGCGCGTCGAGCAGGCGTTCGCCGATGCCGGGATATTTCTTTTCGAGCGCGGCGAGTAGTTCGCCGAGGGTTGCGCCCTCGACTTCGACGGTGTCGAGGTTGTCGGTCAAGGGCCGGAGCGGGGTGGGGATGGAGACGGGTATGGGCATAAGAATTTTTGACGGAATTAACGGAATTTTTTGGACGGGATTAACAAGATTAACAGGATTGGGGGAAGGCCGATTTAGACAGGAGGAACATGAAGGACATGAGAAAAAATTTCTTATTAAAAGTCCGGTCATCCTGAGCTTGTCGAAGGATCAGTTCGGTTGCCTTTTACTTTTACCGAGGCGGAACTGATCCTTCGACAAGCTCAGGATGACGGATTGTTTTAAGATCATTTTTTGAAATAGTCGATCAGGGCCGTTATCCAAAGAAGAAAAAGTTCGGTGAGCATAGCGATGATGGCTATTAAAGGGAGAATCAGCAGTCCCCAATAGACATCGGGAATGTAAAGCCTCTTCCTGGGTTTTTGCATGTGCGTTTACGCAGCAGCCGCATGGACGGCGGTGTCATTCGCGATGAGCGCCTCGAATTCGCGCAGGCTCGGGTTGATCAGCCGCGGCGGAGGGAGATGCGGCGCGACGGCTTCCGCGGTCTTCAGCCCGTGGCCGGTAATACAAAGCACCACCGATTCGTTCGCGGGAATCTTGCCGTCGGCGATGAGCTTCTTCGCGCAGGCCACGGTCACGCCGCCGGCCGTCTCGGCGAAAATGCCCTCCGTCTCGGCCAGCAGCCGGATGCCCGCGATGATCTCCTCGTCCGACGCGTCCTCGCAGAAACCGCCCGAGGCGCCGGATCACGTTCACCGCGTAATAGCCGTCGGCGGGCGTGCCGATGGCAAGCGACTTCGCGATGGTCTTCGGCTTCGGCACGGGGCGGATGAGGTCGGTCCCGGCCTTGAACGCGGCGGTGATGGGACTGCATCCCGTCGCCTGCGCGCCATGGATCGTGAAGGGCTGCTCGTCGATGAGGCCGACCTTGATCGCCTCCTGATACGCCTTGGCGACCTTCGTGAGCAGCGAGCCGCTCGCCATCGGCACCACGGTATGGCGCGGCAAACGCCAGCCGAGTTGCTCGGCGATCTCGAAGCCCATGGTCTTCGATCCCTCGGCGTAATAGGGGCGCAAATTCACGTTCACGAAGCCCCAGCCGTACTTGCCCGCGATCTCGGAACAAAGGCGGTTGACCTGGTCGTAAGCGCCGTGGATGCCGATGACCTGCGTGCCGTAGACAAGGCTGTTGAGCACCTTGCTTTGCTCGAGGTCGGCGGGGATGAGGACGTAACTTTTCAGCCCCGCGCCGGCGGCTTGGGCGGCGACGCTGTTGGCGAGGTTGCCGGTCGAGGCGCAGGCCACGATCTTGAACCCAAGCTCCTTCGCCCGCGACAGCGCGACGGAAACAACGCGGTCCTTGAACGAGAGCGTCGGGTAGTTGAAGGCGTCGTTCTTGACGTACAGTTCGCGCACGCCCAGCGCCTTGGCGAGGCGGTCGGCCTTGACCAGCGGCGTGAACCCCGTGTTGAGGCCGACCGTGGGGTCGCCGTCGATCGGGAGCAGTTCCCGGTAGCGCCACATGCTGTCCGGACGCGATTCGATCAGTTGCCGCGAGATGGAGTGCCGAATGAGATCGTAGTTGTAGTCGGCTTCGAGCGGGCCGAAGTCGAACTCGCAGACGTGGACGGCCTTCTTCGGGTATTGGCGTCCGCATTCGCGGCACTTGAGATAGCTGAAAAATTCCTTGCCCATAGTTTCCATCGCTTACCGAGGATCGACCTCGACATGCTTGGGGACAGGAAAACGAGATGCCTGAATACGAGCAGGCACTCGCTCCTTATCCTCCCCGGAACCAGACGCATTGGGCGCACGGCACCGAGCTGGGTTTGGCACCTGGACGGTGAATCGATTTTCTCACGAAAACGACCCACCCGGTTGCCGCGGTTTCACAGGGCCAGCCCCTCCACCGCTCTCGATAAGTTGTGGGATATGTAAGCGCTGGAAGCTGAAATGTCAAGCGGGAGCTTCCGCCTCGTCCTTCAGGAAGTGGAATCACGATTCTTAACCAACTCCGGAAATCCGGCGCATTTCGAGGGTGGCTGTCACCGGGGGACGAGTCTCCGGGCGATGGCACGGAAAGCCCCGCGCCCGGAAATCGCGGGCTGCCAGCAAAAGCCGAATCGCATCCTGCTTGTTCATTTGCGTGTACAAGTTCACCTTACGTGTTAAGGAAATGCCAAGAGCATGTCCTCCCCGCGAAAATCATGGTGGCTTGGGTTCGGCCTGATCATCGGCTTCTGGCTGTGGGTCGGGATCCATGAATATCCGGCGCCGTTTATCGATGACGCCTTCTATATAGGCGCGGGGATCAATCTTGCGCGGCATGGCGTTTTCTCCAATCCGCTCTGCGACTGCCTGGCGACCATCGGTTGCTCGAATCACTTCTTCGCCTACATGCCGCTCCACAGTTACGTGCTGGCGGGCTGGCTGAAGCTGGCGGGAATCAGCTATCTCACCTTCCATGTTCTCTATACGACGCTCGCGCTGCTGGTTTCCCTTCTCCTTTTTCGATTCTTTCCCGCTGGGAATTATGCGTGGCTATGCGGGCTTCTGATCAGCCTTGCCGTTTTCGGCCTGCTGGGCGGGGTTGGCTTGCGCCCCGATGCGCTGGGCTTGGTGTTCCTCGTGTTGGGCCTGGATGCCTATCGGTCAGGGAATGCCGGCACTTTCCTTCTGAAAAACTTTTTTCTCGGACTGGCCCTGATCACTTTCGCCAACGTCGCCCTCCTGGCCCTCTTGTTGTCGGCGTCCTCGCTGGTTTATCAAAAGGTGATCCGCAATCAGCCGATGGGGAAGATGCTTGCCTGGGCGCTTGCATTGGCCGCTGCTTACGTCATTTGTTTTCTCATTTTTATGGCGTGCATCGACGGCCGCCTCCTCGAATTTCTGCACTGCATGGCCCGCAGTCAACAGATGGGCGCGGGAGGCGTGCAGCACCGCTTCCACCTTTTCACCGCGCCGGGAATTGCAAAATGGATCGTCGTCCAAACCTGCTTTCTCGCGCTGGTTTCGATTTTGATTTTTCAATGGAGACGCGATCCGAAACGGAGAGAGCATCTTTTCTTTCTTGGCCTGTCGCTTGCGGCATTTTTCGTCCTGGGCTATTCGAGCATCAATTCGGCGACGGGCATCCACATGTGGGTGTTCGGCTGTCTCATCGCCTCGCTTTTTATCATCGCGAACGAACCCTTGAAACCGTGGGTATTGGGAGTCTGGCTCCTCGTTTTTGCGATTGCCGCGTTTGGGCATGCTCATGTTGTCATCGAGGATTGCCTGGCTGATCAGCCGCCCGGACCGCAAAAGCGCGAGGCTCTCCTCGCCGAAATCGCCCGGCTCGATCCCCAGCGGCTTTATCTCGATGCTTATGCGATGCGGGAGCTTTACGATTACCGGCTTCCAGACAATGCTTTTGGTTATGAAACGAGCGCTTCGACTGGCTGGGGCACTCCCCACCCGGGGACGCTTCCAAGCAACTCGGTCTCGGTCGTCTCGGTAAAACTGGCTTTCCCGACTCGACTGAGCCCGGACGCGGGGAAAGAGGGCCGGCCGCTGCGATTTTTTGGGCGCGCGATTGGCCTTGGTACACCGGGTCATGACACCTCGGGCCTTGTCTTTCAAAATCCATACGATCTCGAAATCATGGATAACCGCTTCTGATGCGCTTTAAGCTCCCGGCCATTCCTCCGAAACGATGCCTACGGGCTCTTTCCAGGCACGGCCCCCGTTGCGGCGGGAGCAGGAGCGGGGCCGGGCGCGGGAGGAGGGTTTGAAGGAGCGGGATTGGGCGAGGGAGCCGGCTCCAACGCCTGGAGTTCAGCCTCGGCCAGAATGTATTCGCAATAGTCTTTTTGTCGCGTGGCCAGGCATTGATGGAAAGCGTCGACCGCCCCTTTCTTGTCCGCCATCAGCAAACGCTTCATCCCGGAAAAATACCAGGCTTCGCAGTGCCGGCCTTGATCAGTCTTCGCATCCGGCGAGGCGGCGGCGGCCAGATAATCGGCTTCCGTGACGCGGCCCAGGAGGAAGGCAGCGGTTTTAGAGGTCAGCTCGTCCAGGGAGGAATTCCAACTGTTTGCGAGAGCGTCGGAAAGTTCCTGGTCCGCGTCCGGCTTTGAGTTCTGCGCCTTGGAGATCAGCCAGAGGTAAAGACGGGCATGGTCCGCATTATGGTCTCTCGGGACGAGATTGCAGAATTGTTTCAGATCGGCCAGGGCCCCATCCAGATTGCCTTTGGCCAGCTTGGCGAAACCGCGTGTGTAATAGGCCATGGCATTTTTCGGGTCGAGATAGAGGGCTTGGGAGTTGTCGGCAATGGCGCTGTCGAGATTGTTTTTCTGCGCTTCGATCAGCGCCCGGTTGTAATACGCGATGGCGATTTTCGGATCGATGGCCAGGGCATGGGTATAGTCGGTCATGGCGCCGTCGAGGTCGCCTTTGCCCTGCCGGGCCAGACCCCGGTTGCAGAACGCGAGGGCAATTTTGGGATTGAGGGTCAAGGCCTGGGTATAGTCGGAGATGGCGCCGTCCAAATCATGATTGGCATTTTTGGCATTGCCCCGGTTAAAGTAGGCCCCGGCTATTTTGGGATCGAAGGCCAGAGCCCGGTCATAATCCACGATCGCCGCCTCGAGGTTGCCCTGGGACTGCCGGGCCAACCCCCGATGATAATAGGCGATGGCTGTTTTGGGATTCAGCGCGAGGGCCTGCGTGTAGTCGGAGATCGCTCCATCGAGGTTGCCGTTCGCCTGCCGGGCAAAACCCCGGTCGTTGTAGGCGCCCGCCAGATTCGGGTCGATGGTGATGGCCTGGGTGAAGTCGGCGATGGCCCCATCCAGGTCGTCCTTGGCCGTTTTGGCGTTTCCGCGTCCGTCGTAGGCGGGGGCCCGGGCGGGATCAAGACGAATGGCCTGGGTATAATCGGCGATGGCGGCGTCCAGATTATTCTTG
Source organism: uncultured Verrucomicrobiae bacterium (assembly GCA_963702985.1). GTDB lineage: Bacteria > Verrucomicrobiota > Verrucomicrobiia > Methylacidiphilales > UBA1321 > JABDGH01. The sequence goes on along the minus strand of OY969777.1, from coordinate 372,562 downwards.
GCGGCTTCGGCATTGCCCCGTCCCTCGTAGGCAGCCGCCATTTGCGGGTTGAGGGCAAGGGCTTGGGTGTAATCCTTGACGGCCCCGTCCAGATCGCCCTTGGATAGCCGGGCGCCCCCACGGGCGCTATAGGCGGCGGTCGATTGAGGCTCGATGGCCAGGACTTGGGTAAAGTCGGCGATGGCTCGGTCCCAATCGCCTTTTTGAGACCGCGCATTGCCTTGCCCCATGTAGGTGTCCGCCATGGGAAAAAGCAGCGGAGCGGCGGAACCGGACGCAGTCGGCAGCCCCAGGTTAGGTCGCAGATCGACTTGCTCGAGCCTCCATCCCATCCCCACTAGCCGCAGATGGAGCATGACCGCGTCCCTATCAAGGACAAAATCGCCGAGTGAGGCCAGCCCCTGATTTTTGACCGGCAGGCTGTTGAATGCCAGGAGGATCTTCGCCGCCACCTCGGGCGACATCGTTTCGGGCTGCGGTGCGTCCCATATTGGACCCGATTTTTTTGCCAGCTCCGAAATCCCCTCCGGGGTGACATACAGGTCGATCGAGTGATCGATCATGGAAAGGAGAGTGGACAAAGTGGAGGCCGCCGAGGAATTGTTTTTCACGTCTTGAACGCCGGATTGGGCGATCTGATTCTTGATCTGCTCCTTCAGGGAAGCCCGGACGGAGGGAAAATCAATCGCCCCGTTCAACGCGTCCGGGTTGCCCTCCTCAAGCGCATTCAGCAGCGAAGGGGCGGCATGATAAGGCGACCATACATAATAAAACGTGAGCAAAGCCAACGCGGCGCAGGCATAAATCAAGGCGGGCATTATTCGCCGGGACGCAGCCCCCGGAACCGGTTTGCGAATGGGCTGATCGGGAGCCGGTGCGGCCGGGGCCTCCTCGGTTTTGGTCTTGGTCTTGGACGGAGCAACCTGGGCCGTTTCCACGGGCAACTCCGGCGTAGGCCGAGAGCCAGGCGCAGGCCCCTTGTCGGGCATCACCAGTCTTTTGCTGAGGGTATCGACGACGGATGGAGGGGGAAGGGGCTCCGAGACGGGTTTGCGCACCGACTTCGTGGACGCGGGCGCGGCGACGGAACGCTCCGCCGGTGGCGCGGGCGCGGGTGTGGCAGCGGGTCGCACGGGGGCCGGAATTGACGTCGATCTCATCGGAGCAGTCCTTGCCATGAGAGCTTTCATCAGCGGCGGGAGGGACGCTTTTGGGGCTTCCTCTCGTGTCGGCTCCGGAGCCTCCGGAGTTGTTGGGGCCGGGGAAGAAGGGGGAACGACCGGAGAGACGATTGCCTTGGTCGGAAGCGGGGCGGTTTTTTGGGCGAGCGCCTTTGCCAATGACTCGCGCGCGATTCTTTTCGTTCCTTGCGGCGCCGGCACGAGGGGCGAAGTTGTGAGCACCGAAATGGAGGTCTTTCCAGATGGAGTGGGAACGGCGGGGGCGGTCGGCCCAAGCAACATGGTTCTTTTGTCCTGGGGCTGCGGCTTGGAGGGCAAGTGCGTTACTCCCGGAGCCGCGTCTGGCGCCCGTTTCGGCGCTCCGGAAACCTCCTCGGGCGCGGGCTCCGGCATGAGCTTCGGCGGAATGTCCGTCTGTGGCGGCAGTTTGTCTGGCGCCGGTTTCGGCGCTCCGGAAACCTCCCCGGGCGCGGGCTCCGGCATGAGCTTCGGCGGAATGTCCGTCTGTGGCGGCAGTTTGTCGGGCGCCCCTTTCGGCGCTCCGGAGACTTCCCCGGGCGCGGGCGTCGGCACGAGCTTCGGCAGAACCTCGGTCGGAGGTGGAAGCTTGGACAGCAGTTCGTCCACCACGATCCAGTTTTCCGTCCCCTCCCCCCGCGCCGGGTCGGTGGGAAGCAACAAGCCTTCCGAAAGATACTCCCGTACCTGCTTTTCCGAATAGGGCCCGAATTGTATGCCTGCCAGCCGGATATGAATTTCCATCACGATTTTGCGGGTGGAGTGAAAAGAGGTTTCGAGGCTTTCTTGAAGGGAAGCGGGGTGATCGAAGTCATTTTGTTGGCCAAAGCTTATTTCGTCCTGATCGCGATAAGGCTCATCATGTGCCATTCAGGCTCGCAAGTCGAGGCCTTCGCCTCAAACTTAACCTGATCGTGGCCGTCGAAAATAATGCCTGGGGAATTCATGGAACGATTTGTGTCTTGATGATGGTTTGTTATCCTATAAATGAAACCGCGCCGTTTCGCACCACGTTTTTCATTCATTTCACGTTTATGCCCAAAGTAACGCTTTTACCTGGCAGCCAATCCGCCGACGTTCCCGCCGCCACCCTGCTCCTTGAGGCCGGGGAACAGGCCGGAGTCGAGATGGAGGCGGGATGCTTTAATTGCTCCTGCGGAACCTGCGCCGTCGAAATTGCCTCGGGCATGGAAAATCTCGACCCGCCCACCGACGAGGAGCTGAACGTGCTCGACCAATGGAACAAGGACCCGGAGAAATATCGCCTGACCTGCTGCGTAAGAATCCAGAAGGGCGAAGTGGTCATCCGGCTTGAGCATTAGGGCAAATCAAAACACTGCGCACAGACAAGGCGATTCGGTTTCAGCAACCCTGTCAGGGTTGCAATCACTCAGCCCAGGGTTGGCCCGCCAGGGCCTACCCTGGGTACACCGCGGATGAGAGCAACCCTGTAGGGGTTGCAATCAGAGAGGGGACAACTAATACCAATTCTAAATTGAATTTAGTCTAAACAATCCGTCATCCTGAGCTTGTCGAAGGATCAGTTCGGAGGGGTTTTACCGAGGCGGAACTGATCCCTCGACAAGCTCGGGATGACCGAAAGCTAAAGACCAAATTCCATTGAGAAATGGTATAACTTTCTCAACCCTTTCAGGGTAGGTTCAGGTTGTCGTCCCCCCAGGGTAGGCGTTGCTACGCCAACCCTGGGCTGAGTGATTGTCATCCTTTCAGGATGACCCGAAACACCCCCATTGGCATGTGCAAAATAAGTAAAATGCTATAGTCCCGACTTGCCGGGCGTGGCATCTTCCTGCCCCAAGTCAAAAACGCTTTCAGCGTGACCCATGCCGATTTTTCCGACAGCCTCGTGCGTGCACGATGTCGTTTCCGTGGCGCCCGCCGCCGCGACTGATCTCCCCCGCCTGCAAGTGCGGGCGAAGTTTTTCTTCGAGGGCGAGACCAAGTTTTATCTCCAGGGCGTGACCTACGGCCCCTTCCGGCCCGCGACCGATAGCGGCCCCAACCTGCCCGAGCCGGAGCGGGTTGCGCTCGATTTCGGCCTGATGCGCGAGCTCGGCGTCAACGTGCTCCGCGTCTACCACACCCCGCCGCGCTGGTTCCTCGACCTGGCGCGCGACCATCGCCTGCGCGTCATGGTCACCATTCCGTGGCACAAGCGGGTGCTCTTCCTCGACAACCGGGAAGCGGTCGAGACGATCCGCCAGAACGTCGCCAAGGCCGCCCTGGCCAACGCGGGCCACCCGGCCCTGCTCGGCTTCTTCATCGACAACGAAATCCCCCCCGACCTCGTGCGCTGGTACGGCGCGCGGCGCATGGAGGAATTCCTCAACTCGCTCGTGCGCATCGTCAAGAAGAACGATCCCCTCGCCCTCGCCGCCTATGCGAATTTCCCCCCGACCGAGTACCTCCTGCCCAGCGAGGTCGATTTCTACAGCTACAACGTTTATCTCCATCGCCGCAAGGACCTCGCCGGCTACCTGGGCCGCCTGCAAAATCTCGCCGGGGACAAGCCGCTCATCCTGAGCGAATTTGGGATGGACACCATCCGCCACCCGGAAGAGGAGCAGGCGCGCTTGCTCACCGAGCACGTCACGACCGTTTTTGAAAACGGCCTGGCCGGGACCTTCATCTTTTCGTGGACGGACGAGTGGTTCACCGACGGCGTCGACGTCACCGACTGGGCCTTCGGCATCGTCACGGCGGAGCGCAGGCCCAAGCTGAGTTACCGCGCCTTGCAGCCGCTCCTCAAAAATCCCGAGCGCCCCCTTTACCAGCGCTTCGTCCCGGCCGCCGCTCTCCCGATGGTCTCGGTCGTGGTCTGTTCCTACAACGGCGCGCGCACGCTGCGCGACTGCCTCAACTCGCTTCAACATCTCCACTATCCGAACTACGAGGTGGTCTTCATCGACGACGGCTCGAAGGACAACACGCAGGAAATCATGAAGGAGTTCCCCGGCGTGCGGAACATCGCGCAGGTCAACAAGGGCCTCAGCGCCGCCCGCAACGCCGGCATCGCGGCGGCCCAGGGCGAGGTCGTCGCCTTCACCGATTCGGACTGCATGGCCGACCGCGACTGGCTCTACTTCCTGGTCCACGCCCTCCTCTCCGCCGATTTCGCCGCGGTCGGCGGCCCGAACATTTCCCCGCCCGCCACCGACTGGATCCAGGCCACGGTCGGCGCCGCGCCCGGCTCGCCCAGCCACGTGCTGCTGACGGACACGATCGCCGAGCACGTGCCCGGCTGCAACATGGCCTACCACAAATGGGCGCTCGAGGAGATCGGCGGCTTCGATCCCGAATACCGCAAGGCCGGCGACGACGTGGACGTCTGCTGGCGGCTGATGCAGCGCGGTTACGTCATCGGCTTCAGCCCCGCCGCCGTCGTCTGGCATTACCGCCGCTTCGAGGTCAGCACCTACTTCAGCCAGCAGAGCGGCTACGGCGAGGCCGAGGCGATGCTGCGCTACAAGCACCTCCAATATTTCGGGCCGACCGGCTCGGCCATCTGGCACGGCAACGTCTACTCGCAGGTGCGCATGGACTCCTTTTTCTCGCGGCCCGTCATCTATCACGGGATCTTCGGCACGGGACTTTTCCAATGCATTTATCCGAAGCGTTACTCGCCGTTCGCCGGGCTCCTCGCGCAGCCTCGAGTGGCTGGCGGTGACCCTGTTCATCTTTTTCCTCTCGATGCCCCTCGCCTGGCTGCGGCTGATTCCGCTCGTCATGTTCGGACTGACGCTCATCGTCGGGCTGGCCTACATGGCGCAGGCGCGGATCGAGACCAAATTCGACAGCATTCCCGCGCGGCTCCTGCTGCTCTACCTCGCCATCATGCAACCGTGGCGGCGGGCGTGGGCGCGCTACTTCACCTGGCTGCGCGGCAAGCGGACGCCCCCCGCCGTCATCGCGGCGAAGGAGGACGCGCCCCATCTCGCGGTAAGCTGGCGCGCGTCCGGCAGCCTCGCCTTCTGGAGCGAGACCGGCCTGGAACGCTCCCACCTGCTGCGCACGACGGAAAAGCTGCTCGACGAGGAAGGCTGGAAATTTTCCCTCGATACCGGCTGGACGAACTGGGACATGCACGTCTTCGCCAGCCGCTGGTGGAATCTGCGCCTGCGCTCGATGAGCGAGATTTATCCGCGCGGACGCCGGCTCACCCGCGTGGGAAATTTCCTCAACGTCAGCACCTTTTCCTCGCTCGTCGGCGGCCTCCTGCTCACCTTCACCCTCGTCACGCTGCTCACGCTTCCCGGCAATTCCTCGCGCCCCGTCATTTCCCTGTACCTGCTGGGAGCGGTCTCGTTCCTGGTCTTGCTTTGGTTCATCCACGGGCTGCGGCTGCGTCATCGCCTGGCCGAACTCGTCGAAGTCGCCGCCATCCGCGCCGGCCTCCAGCCGCTCGGAAAAACGAAGGCCGGCGCAGGCGATTAGGTAGCCGCCGCTGTCCCAGCGGCGGTGCAGTCGGTAGCGGCGGTTGCAGCCTGTCCTGAGCTTGCCGAAGAAACCGCCGCCCTCGTTCCCAAGTTCCACTTGGGAACGCCACCTATTCCCCGCGAAACTCCGTTTCGCGCTGGTCTACGCCTCCGCCACGGACCTAAACTTGCCTTTTTTCCACTCTTTATCCTAACTTCTGTGTCGCCCAACACAGCCGGCAATAAGTATGAATATTGAGCACAGCTTCTTCGCTTAACTCGTCAAACCACGCTATTCTTTCCTTTTGGCTCTTCTCTCTGATTTCATGCAAGGGGCAAGTGGACGGGTTGCTTTGGTCAAGAGAACATGCCTCGGAAAAAATAAGGAACTTTGATCGCAGGCAGCATCTTTGAGAGTTAGTAACCAAGGGTTCCATTTTCATGACCTTGCTTCGGTTGCCCAATTCACGCAGGGTCAGGGTTGACTCCGGTCTTGGTTTTTAACTTTTCTCTTCCTTGCTGACAGAGTCGGCAATAAGTATATATATTGATAACAGCTTCTTCGCCCATCTCATCAACCCACACCACTCTTTCTTCCAGACTCCAATTTCTGATCTCGTGAAATGGGCAAGTACAAGGATTGCCATGGTCAAAAGGCCAGTCCTCGGATAAAATAGAGAACTTGGCTCGCAAATAGCTTCCCTGAGAGTTATTAATCAAGGGTTCAATTGTCATGACCGCGCCCGCCCTCTGCATCTTCTTGGAGATGCCTGAATCTATTTTAACATACTGTCGATGGAAGACTGCCGCTTATCCTGACTTGTCCAACATTGACCCTTTTTTGCTTCTAGATTTCCCCTGAGCCGCCGCTCTGGTAGCCGCCGCTGTCCCTAGCGGCGGTGCCTTCCTCGGGTGGCCCGGCTACGACAGGCGAGCCTGTGCTTGTCCGGGTCTCCGAAGGCGACAGGAAGCGATCCCCTCGTTCCCAAGTTGCACTTGGGAACGCCTCCTGCTCCCCGCGAAATTCCATCTCGCGCCGACTCGATCCGACTTCAACAATCCGTCAGCTTGAGCCTGCCGCCGTCAGCAGCATCGAAGTATCGGGCCTATCCCGAAGGGATTGGAAGCATATAGCCCAGGGTTGGCCAACCGGGGCCTACCCTGGGTCCATGTAAGCCGCCCCCTACCCTGAAAGGGTTGTATCCGCGCCGCATATCCCCATCAACCCGTAGCCGATTCAACCCTGACAGGGTTGAAGGCTCCATCGCTGACCCAGGGTAGGCGTGAGGGGACGTGTCCCCTACGCCAACCCTGGGCTGTATGCTCACAACCCCGTTGGGGTTGTTGTCCCCCTCGTTCCCAAGTTATACCGCCCTCCGCAGGAGCTTGGGAACGCTGCTGCCGTCCGCAGGACCTGCTCCCCGCGAAATTCCATTTCGCGCTGATTAAGGTAGCCGCCGCGGGCCCTCGCGGCGGTGTTACCTGTCCCCTATTTCCCCCTTCCCTATTTCCCTCTTTTTCCTTTTTTGGCTTGCGCTTGGTCAGTGGTTCCCGACGGAGTGCTTCAGTGCATGGGCAGCACGATAGCGAGGTCCGAGGTGGGCGGGATGTCCACGGTCCAGCCGTGTCCCGAGCCAGCCTTAAATTCCACCCGGCAGTTCCCGGTGGAGCGGTTCTGGGCCAAGACCAAGAGGTTGCCATCCGGGCGGAGGAAGGCTTGGCAGGCATTGAGGCACGTGACTCCTGGCGTGCCGGTGGACTTGTTGGTTTGGATGCGGATGGAGCCGGGGCGGAGGTACTTGCCGATGAGGAAGAGCGGCTGGTAGTCGGCGTTGTAGCGGATGGTGTGCTTTTGCGTGTCGATGGTCACAAGTGAGTCCTGCTTCCAGCCCCAGTGGCTGGACTGCTTTTCATCCAACAGCATGTTCCAGTAGGCGTAGGAATCGCAGCCAAAGGAGGCGGCGTTGAGGATATCCGTCAGGCGGGATTGGGCCTCTCGGGCACTGTTTTTGCCCCAGCCGCACGGGGCCTCCGTGTACATCGCGCCCAGCCCGGGATAGCGGGCCAGGGTTTCCTTCACAAAGTTGCCGTCGCAGTACTGCAAGCCCAGCCCAGCCACGACGGCGCGGAATTTCTCGTTTTCCAGGCAGGTGCGCGCCCACGGCTTGTCGGCCTTTTCTCGGAAGGTGCCGGGCCAGATTTCCGTGGTTATTTCCGCCGACTTGAATTGAGGGGCTAGGAAATCGACCACCAGCTTGGTCATCGTTTCCGGCGGCATGACACAGGCTGGGTAGGTGGCGGGCCAATCCATCTCATTTTGCGGGCAGAGGCGGGTGATGTGGATGCCGTGCGCCTCGTAGCCTTGGAGGTATTTTTGGAAGTAGAGCGCATAGGCCTGGTAGACCTTGACGTCGTCCAGGAGGTGACAATCTTTGCCGCCCTTGTCCATGGTGCCGCTGGCTTTCATCCAGCCGGGCGGGCTCCACGGCGAGGCAAAGAGCTTGAGATCAGGATCGGTCTTCAGCGCGGCTTGCACGACGGGGATGATGGACTTTTCGTCTCGCTCCAGAGTGAAGTGCTCCATGGCGTAGTCGTCCGGCGTGTCGTCGTAGCTGTAGGGGCCGTTGGCGAAGTCGTTGGCCCCCACTGGCAGCCGGCACATCCCAAAGCCCGCGCCCTTGTGCGGGTCGAAAAGGTTTTCGATCAACTCGGTCTGTTGGGCCGGGGGCAGGGTTGCGAAGGCCAGCGTCCCAATCTCGCTGAAGGCCGCCCCCACGCCCAACATGGTTTGGTACTGCTTGTCGGGATCAATTTTATAGACCTCCATGATCCGGTTCGTGAGGATGCCCTGTGGGTACGAGCGGATCGGTTGGCCGGAAATGGCGCCCGTTTCCAGGGAATTGTCAGTGTAGAACACCTGCGGAGCGGTTTCGTTTGTGACTTCCGGCGACGGCGTATCCGCGAGGACGGGCGCGTGCATCAGCATCCATCCCGTCATGATCGATAGGAGTATTTTTTTCATGGTTTTTAATAGAATGGAAATCCCCCGGCTCTGCCGGGGGACTCTCAAAGTTGGCAGAAAAAGGGGACAAGAGAGAAAAAGGGGACAAGTAACATGAAAAGGCAGGGGAAACGGAAACAGGTACCGCGGCCCAGCCCTGATTTAGGGAAAAGGGAAGGTGCATCTTTACTGTTGTGGAGAGCGTAAAATGGGAAGGCACCCGCGCCGGGCGTCTTTTCATTCATTGGAAATGGGTTTATGGGCGCGGAAAAAGAAACAGGCGCGGTCTCATCGCGCTGAGAAGCGGTCATGAAAAAAGCTTTGCGCGCCACAAGGAGGCTGTCAATTCGCTCCTAAATCCCCTCGGTCGACTAGGTCGACTAAAAATGGAGGCTACGGAAGCCTTTTTAAGCAAATCCGCGAAAACCGCCCGGCGCCCGCCCGCGCCCAACTGATCCTCGACAAGCGCCGCAGGATGGATTCAATAAGGGCATGTCCCAGGCGGCCAGGAAACATCGGGAGTTGGCGGAGCAAATCCGGAGGCTCGACCGCGCCTACTACGAGGAGGCGCAGCCGCTCGTCTCCGACGAGGAGTACGACCGGCTCTACCGCGAGCTGCTCAACATCGAGGCCGTCCATCCCGAGTTGCGGACCGCCGATTCGCCGAGCCAGCGCGTCGGCGGCGCGCCCCTGCCCCACTTCTCCCCGGTCGCCCACGCCATCCCGATGCAGAGCCTCGACAACACCTACTCCGCCACGGAGCTGGAGGCGTTCGTCGACCGCATCCAGAAGGAGCTGCCCAACGAGAAGCTCGGCTTCGTGATCGAGCCGAAGATCGACGGCGTCGCGGTGAGCGTCCGGTACGAGAAGGGCAGGTTCGTCCAGGGGCTGACGCGCGGCGACGGACAGGTCGGCGACGACGTGACGGAGAACCTGCGCACGATCAAGAACCTGCCCCTTGAGATCAGGAACCACGCGCCGGTGCTGGAGGTGCGCGGCGAGGTCTATTATCCGCAGCGCGGCCTTTGACAAGCTGAACCGACAGCGCGAAGCCGCGGGCGAGGCGCTCTTCGCCAATCCGCGCAACGCCGCCGCCGGGACGCTCAAGCAGCTCGACTCGCGGCTGGTGGCGAAGCGTCCGCTTTCGATCGTGCTCTACGGGCCGGGCGAACTGCGTGGGGTCGAGTGCGCGACGCAGCAGGAGTGGCTCGAACTCATCAAGAAAGCCGGACTTCCCGTGCCGGAGAAATTCTGGACCGCCGGGACGAAGGCCAAGCTGCTCGCCGCGGTGGAGGAACTCGACCTGGCGCGAAAGCACTTTCCCTACGCAACGGATGGCGCGGTGGTGAAGCTCAACGAGTGGCGGCTGCGCAACGCGCTCGGCGCCACATCGAAGGCGCCGCGCTGGGCCATCGCCTATAAGTATTCAGCCGGAGAAAGCGGTGACAACGCTTGGAGGGCGTCGCCTTTCAAGTGGGGCGCACGGGAGTCATCACGCCGGTCGCGGAATTGAAGCCGGTGCTGCTGGCGGGCTCGACGGTGTCGCGCGCGACGCTGCACAATTTCGAGGAGATCAAGCGCAAGGACATCCGCGTCGGCGATCACGTCACGGTCGAGAAAGCGGGCGAGGTCATCCCGGCGGTGCTGGGCGCGGTGGTCGAGGCGCGCACGGGCGAGGAGAGGGCCATCGAGCCGCCGAGGAAATGTCCCGCCTGCGAAACGGAACTGATCTGGGACGGCATTTTCCTGCGCTGCCCGAATCCCTCGTGCCCCGCGCAGACGCAGCGCAGGATCGAGCATTTCGCCCAGCGCGGCGCGATGGACATCGACGGCATGGGCGAGTCGCTCGTCGAGCAATTGGTCGAGGCGAAGCTGGCGAAGGACCCGGCCGATCTTTATCGGCTCACGCTCGAGCAATTGTCCGGCCTGGAACGGATGGCGGAGAAGTCGGCGCGGAACGTCCTCGACGGCATCGAGGCGAGCAAAAAAGCCGATTTGTGGCGGCTGATTTTCGGCCTGGGCATTCTGCACGTCGGGGCCGGGGCCGCGCGCGCACTGGCGGGCCATTTCGGTTCGCTGGAGGCAATCGAAAAGGCCACGGAGGAGGAACTCTGCGATGTCCGCGACATCGGCGAGGTGGTGGCGAAGAGCATCGTGACGTGGTTTGCGCAGGAGGAAAATCGGGAGCTGTTGCGCCGCCTGCGCGAGGCCGGGGTGAACATGAAAGCACATCAGACGGCGGCCCGGACAGGCGGCACTAACTTGGCCGGGAAGACGTTCGTACTCACCGGCACGCTGAGCGAGCCGCGCGACAACATCAAGGAGCGGATCATCGCGGCGGGCGGCAAGGTTTCATCGAGCGTGAGCAAAAAGACCGATTACGTGGTGGCGGGCGAAAACGCCGGCTCGAAGCTGGATGACGCCCAATCGCTGGGAGTCAAGGTTTTGAATGAACGCCAATTGGCCGAAATGCTGGCCGGGAAATCGGAGTGACCCACGCCAACTTTCCGGCCAGCCTCTTAGCTTGCCGAAAGCTCACGGGCTTCGTATGTTAAATGTTCGGATCACCCTTGTTACCCCGTGAGAATTCCAGCTCTTCTACTCAGCCTTGCTCTCGGCTTTTCAGCGACGCCCAGCCTGCGGGCGCAGGATCCGGGCGCGCGTCAGGACGCGGAGGCCGCTCGCGAAAAGTTGCTCAAGGCGGCGGACCAACTCGACAATATCCAGGTGAATTCGGAAGCGACGAAGTCATCGGTTGACGGGATGAAGACCGACGTCTCCAAGCTCCAGGGCGAGGTGACGAAATTGCAAAGCGATAATGCCGCGCTGAGACAGCAACTGGCCGATTTGCAGACCGCTCTCGATCAATTCAAGGCGGAGCAAATCAAGGCCCGGCAGACTATAATTGATAACGTGGCCGGCATGATCGCGGCCGACAAGGGATCGGGCGCGGCAAAACCCGCCAAAAAAAAGAAGGACTCGCCGGGTTCGGAGGCGACCACGGAGACGTCAGTCCAGGCGAAAACCTCCGACGCGCCGTCCAACGCGTCCACTCTTCGTCCCCCGCCCGACACGGCCTCAACCTCGCCGGGACCCTCCCCTACTGAGGGCACTACCAGCGCGACCGTGGACAACACGCCCGCGCCTGGTAAGCCACATAAAGGCTATTATCATATTGTTGCCAGCGGTGAGACGCTTACACTGATCTGCGCCGCGTACAAGGAAAACGGCGTGAACGTCACCGTGTCCGAAATACGTAAAGCCAATGGCTTGACGGAAAAGAGCATCTTGAAGGTGGGACAGAAACTTTTTATCCCCAAGCCCGGAACCTAATTTTATGAGTGAACTTGTAGAGGGCAATGAAGCGCCGATGCTCTGGCGGGTCAGGAAGGCCCCGGATAATTCCATTTATGGGCCGGTGGACACGGAAACGCTCAAGGAATGGGCGAACTCCGCCCAGATCGCGCCCGACGATATGGTGGATGAAAGCGACGAAAACTGGCGCATCGCCCCCGAAGTCGATTTTCTCGAGATGCTGTGGATCGTCAAGATGCCCGGCGGGGAAACCTATGGGCCCACCACGGTCGGCACCCTGCGCGAATTTATCAACGAAGGACTCGTGACCGAAAAAACCCTGGTCACGCATGGGAAAACCCACCAGTCGCTTCCCCTCACCGCGTTGGTTGCGGCGGTCGATTTTGAAAAAAAGCGCGCTTCGCGGCGACCGCCGACGGAAGTAAACAAATCGACCGCCTCTCTGGCTGTCGAGATGGCCAAGGACCAGCACATCCGGCAGTTGGAGGAGGACTTGAGAGAACTTCGTCACGAGCATGAAACCCTGACCCATAAATATCGCCAGTTGACGCTGCAAATGCAGGAGAGCACCAAGCCCTCCGTCAGAAAGTCCGGCCACCTGCCGTCCTAGAGGCTGCCGGACGGAGCGTCGCAATTCTCTTATAATGACCGATTAGCCATGAGTTTCCCTTCCACCTCCGCACCCATCCCAGTCACCGTCATCACGGGCTTTCTCGGCGCGGGGAAGACCACGCTGTTGAACCGCATCCTCACCGAAAATCACGGCAAGCGCATCGCAGTGATCGAAAATGAATTTGGCGAGGTCGGCGTGGACCACCAACTCGTCATCCAATCGGACGAGGAAATCTTCGAGTTGAACAACGGCTGCATTTGCTGCCGCGTTCGAGGCGACTTGATCCGCATCCTGGGGAAACTCCGCCAGCGGCGCGATAAATTCGATTCCGTGCTGATCGAAACCACCGGCATGGCCGATCCCGGACCGGTGGCGCAGACTTTTTTCACCGATGAGGAGGTGAAAGAGAGCTTCTCACTCGACGGCATCGTGACCGTAGTCGATGCGAAGCATGTCGGCCTCCACTTCGACGATATGCGCGAGGTGCGAGAGCAGATCGGTTTCGCCGATGTGATCCTCTTAAACAAGACCGACTTGGTGACGCCCGCCGAATTGGAAAAAACCGAGGCGCGGATTCGCAAGATGAACCCGATGGCGAAGTTATACCGGACCGAAAATGCCGCCGTCGACTTGACCAAGGTCCTTAACGTCGGCGGCTTCGACCTGAAACGGGCGCTCGAACTTGAACCTGATTTTCTCAAGGCTGCCGAGGAAGAACACAATCACGAGCATGATCACGAACACGACCATGATTACGAGGGCGAAGATCATCACGAGCATGAACATGAAGAGGAGCACGATCATCACCACGATGAGGATGTAACCTCGGTCGGCATCCGCGCGCCGGGCGATCTTGACGAAGCGAAACTCTCCGATTGGCTCGGCACGCTGCTGCGGACGAAGGGCCAGGACATCTTCCGCATGAAAGGCGTTCTGGCCGTGAAAGGGCGCGAGATGCGCTTCGTTTTCCAGGGCGTCCACATGCTGATGGATGGCCGGCCCGACCGTCCCTGGGGCGCGGAACCTCGGCAGAACACGCTGGTCTTCATCGGGCGAAACCTGGACCGCCGGGAGTTGAACGAGGGGTTCAGGGCGTGCCTGGCCGATTAATGTAGCGGCGGTCTATGACCGCCGGTATATCAATTTGAGATTATCATGCGCCGGTCATAGACCGCCGCTACATTTATGAACCTCCGCCCCATCGCCTTTGTCTGGCACGGCAAGCTTGACGACTTCAACACCAGCCTCGCCTGGTCGCCGACGGGGGATCGTCTTGCCGTGGCGTCGGTCTCGGGCCAAGTGGCGATTTACGATGCAATGGCAGGTCGAGCGCTCCATCTTTTCGAGCAGGCCCACGCGGACGGATGCGACGCGCTGGCGTGGCGTCCCGATGGCCGGGCGCTGGCCACGGCCGGTCGCGATGGCACGTGGAAGCTTTGGGACGCGACGGACGGAAAGGTCCTCGCCGAGCACGCCGCAGGCGCGATGTGGGCCGAGCATCTCGCCTGGAGTTTGAAGCCGATCGGCGAGCGCGGCCATCTGCTCGCTCTCGGCGCGGGGAACCGGGTAACGCTTTGGACAGAGACGGGCTCACCCGCTGGCGACCAGACGGGCGAAGGGATCAAGTTCCCGAAAACGGTGGCGGAGCTGGCCTGGATTCTGGGTGGCACGACGCTGGCCGTGGCGATCAGCACGGGCGTGAGCCTGCGCGATCCGCTGACCGGCAAGGAGGAACGCGCGTTCCATTCGCGCGAGCCGATTCTCAACATGGCATTCAGCCCGTCCGGCAAATGGCTGATGACGGGCAACCAGGATTGCTCGGTGCATGTCTGGAACACCGACAGCGGCGGCGAGATGCACATGCGCGGCTACGCGGCCAAGGTGCGCCACCTGGCGTGGCATCGCGGCAGCCGCTGGCTCGCGACGGGCGGCGGCCAGACCATCTCCGTGTGGGATTGCTCGGGCCGCGGACCGGAGGGCCGCACGCCGCTCCTGCTGGAATGGCATATGGACCAGATCAGCGCGCTCCATTATCAGCCGGAGGGCGACTGGCTCGCCTCGGGCGCGCGGGACGGCAGCATTGCGGTCTGGTCGCCGACGCAGCGGCAGAACCAAATCAGCCGGGCGAAGATCGCGAGCGGCGTGACGCGCGTGGCGTGGTCGCCGGATGGGAAGCTGCTGGCGGCGGCCGGCGAATGCGGCGAGGTGCAGGTGCTGGCCGTGGAGTAAGGACAGGTTCGCGGCTTGGCTTAAAAGGCTTCCGCGGCCTCTATTTTTAGTCGATATTGCCCACCGAGGGGATTTAGGAGCGAAATTGACAGCCTCCCGCCGTCGGGCATAGCTTTTTTCATGGACCGCTTCGCATCGCGATAAGGGAGTGCCTGTTTCTTTTTCCGCGCCCATAAACCCATTTCCGATGAATGAAAAGTTGCCTTTCCCCATTTCCTCTCCCATTTCCCCCTCTGGCCCATTATCTGGTATTTTGGACAGTCACTTCCATTAACTTTTTGATGACCATGCCTTTTATGAAAAAATTAAATGTTCCCTTCGTCCTTCTGGCTTTCGGAAGCTGGATGATGGCTCCACTCTTTGCGAGCACCGCCTCGCCACCCGCTCCGTTTGGACCGGTGCCCAATGCCCGGCAACTCAAATGGGAATCTTTGCATGTCTATGGGTTTATCCATTTTGGACCCAACACCTTTACAGGCCGGCAATGGGGTGGTGGCGATGAAGATCCCAAGGTTTTCAATCCGACCGATTTTGACGCAGATCAGATCGCACGCACCGTCAAGGAAGCGGGGCTGGCGGGCTTGATTTTGACAGCCAAGCACCACGACGGCTTTTGCCTTTGGCCCAGCGCGTACACCGATCATTCGGTGAAAAACAGTCCGTGGCGCGGCGGGCACGGGGATGTGGTGAAGGAACTTTCAGATGCCTGTCATCGGCAGGGAGTCGCATTTGGCGTGTATCTCTCCCCATGGGATCGCAACAGAGCCGACTACGGAAAACCGGAGTACATCGCGTACTATCGAAATCAGGTCCGGGAGCTTCTCACCGGGTATGGCCCGATCTTCGAAATGTGGTTTGATGGTGCCAACGGAGGAACGGGATACTATGGAGGGGCAAATGAAAGTCGTAGTATTGATTCCCGCACCTACTATGAGTGGGATAAGACCTTTGACCTCATTCATCAGTTACAGCCCGACGCTGTGACGTGGGGTTCGGATGGTTGTGGGGACGTTCAGTGGGGAGGAAGCGAACAGGGGACGGTATCGGATCCTTGTTGGGCAACGGACGGGTGGAGCGAACACGATGGGAAAAAGTGGCAGCCCAAGGAAGCTGACGTCTCGATTCGGCGTGACTGGTTTTACAACCCTGACCCAGCTCAGGAAGCGACCGTAAAAACCCCGGCACAGCTCTTCGACATTTATCTCAAAAGCGTCGGACGAGGCGCGAATCTCATCCTCAATTTGCCCCCGGATCGGCGTGGTCAGATTCCGGATGCGGATGTCAAAGCCCTGCGGGAGTGGCATGATTTGATGGCCAAAACGTTTGGAACGGATTTGGCCCTTGGAGCGACCATCACCGCCTCCAATACTCGGGGGAATAATGACCAATACGGTCCCGGAAATATGCTTAAAGCAGCCAATTCAATTCAGGACTCTTACTGGAGCACGGACGATCAAGTTTTGACGCCCAGCTTCGAGGTTGATCTCGGAACTCAAAAAAAGTTCAATTTGATTGAGTTGAAGGAATATTTGCCCCTCGGACAACGGGTCGGCGAGGTGGCCTTCGACGCATGGGACGGCGCCGCATGGGTTCCTATTGGAGATGTAAAAAGTATCGGGAGTCAGCGAATTGCATCCGTGCATGAAACCACGACCGATAAGGTGAGGGTGCGGGTACTAGAAGCGGCTGCCTGCCCTGCCTTCTCACAGTTCAGCCTGTTTAAGATGCCGCCCTTGCTGGTGGAACCTCAAATATCAAGAGACAAGCAGGGAAACATTACCTTAAACCCCGACACCGTGGCGAATGCCGGGAATTTTCACTACACTCTGAATGGTCAGGAACCCACGGTCAGCTCTCCAGTCTACACGGCCCCTTTTCCCTTGCTCAATGGTGGAATCGTCAAGGCACGGACCCTTCTGCAGGGGGGGGAGCAAAGCGCAATCACGGCCATGAGCTTTGGCATGTGCAAGGGCCCGTGGACCGTGGTTGGGACCTCGTTCCAGCCTCATAGCGGAGATGCGATTGATGACAATTGGCGTTCGGTATGGATTACCCGGGAAAAGAACGGAGATCGTGTTGTGAATCATCCTGCACCTCAATATCTGATTGTGGATCTGCATGATACCAAGACCCTGTCCGGATTTACCTATCTGCCTTATCCAAACGACCCCGATACTGCGGTAGATCAGTACGAATTTTATCTCAGCATGGATGGCAAAACCTGGGGAGATCCAGTTGCCAAAGGGGAATTTGCAAACATGAAGGCCTCTCCTGTCGAGCAAAAGGCGCCCTTTGCGGAAACGCAGGCGCGCTATTTTAAATTTGTTGCCCTTCACACCGTCGATCCCAATGCAGCGGTCAATGTCTCAGAACTCGGTTTGATCGGGGCCGGGCAATGAACCCTCGCAGGATCGATCGGGATTATTGAGCACGGCATAACAGAATGACAGCTTTCGTCAGGCGCAGAGCGCGTCAGCCTGTTTTGCAGGGGCGAAAATGGGGACAGCGAAAATGGGGAAGGCATCTTTTCTTGCCTCTGAAAGAAACAGACAGAGCTGATCCTTCGACAAGGATGACAAATATCAGCGCGAAATGGAATTTCGCGGGGAACAAGGGGCGTTCCCAAGCGCCTGCGGAGGGCAGTATAACTTGGGAACGAGGGGGACTACAACCCCAACGGGGTTGTGAGCATACAGCCCAGGGTAGGCGTAGGGGACACGTCCCCTCACGCCTACCCTGGGTCAGCGATGGAGCCTCCAACCCTGTCAGGGTTGAATCGGCTACGGGTTGATGGGGATATGCGGCGCGGATACAACCCTTTCAGGGTAGGGGGCGGCTTACATGGACCCAGGGTAGGCCCCGGTGGGCCAACCCTGGGCTATATGCTTCCAATCCCTTCGGGATACCAGAGCGGCGGCTAACGCGGATCGCTTGCTGCGCGCAGAGCGCGCCCGGACAACAAGTAGTCCGGGCCACCCGAGGAAGGCACCGCCGCTAGGGACAGCGGCGGCTACCAGAGCGGCGGCTAACGCGGATCGCTTCCTGCGCGCAGAGCGCGCCGGGACAACGAAGTAGTCCGGGCCACCCGAGGACTGCACCGCTGCGCGTGCGGCGGCTATCCGCTTGACAACGATTATAATACGTTCGAGGATGCCGCGCGTCTCAAGGAGATCAAGACAAGAGCGGCGCAATCCAAAGAAGAAAAGCTATGAAAGTCCTCACTTTTATCGAGCCCGGCGTTTCGCGCAATGATTGGCCGGGGTCCCCTTTCACTGGCGGGAAAGAGCAATTCAGAAAAAAATAATATGGCCACCGCTCCACCAGTCGTTCTCGTTACGGGCTCGGGCCGCGGACTCGGCCGCGGGATTGCCGAAGAGCTGGCGCAGGCCGGTTATTCCGTGGCGATTCATTACGCCATCGATCGGGAAGCCGCGGAAGCCGCCGAAACCGCCGCCGCCTGTCAAAAAGTTGCTGCCAGCCCGGAGCAAAAGTTTGTGCCTATCGTCGGCAATATCAGTCTCGCCGCGGAGCGCCAGCGTCTTTTTGACGAGGTGCTTGCGGCGTATGGCCACCTCGACGCGCTGATCAACAATGCCGGCATCGCGCCGCGCATCCGCGCCGATATCACGGAGGCGACGGAGGAAATCTTCGACGAGGTGATGAATGTTAATTTGAAGGGCGCGTACTTCCTCACCCAACTGGCCGCCCGTTACTGGCTGGCCAATCCGGGCAAGTGCCGGCTCTCCGGCGGCTACAAGCTCATCTTCATCACGTCGATGTCGGCCAACACCGCTCACACCAATCGCGGCGAATATTGCATCTCGAAGGCGGCGCTGAGCATGGCCGTGCAATTATGGGCGGTTCGCCTGGCGGATGCGGGCGTGCAGGTGATCGAGTTGCGTCCCGGCATCATGGCCACGAGCATGACCGCCGGTGTGAAGGAAAAATACGACAAACTGCTGGCCGAGGGCATCGTCCCGCAAAAACGGTGGGGCACTCCACAAGACATCGGTCTGGCCGCCAAGGCGATCCTCGAAGGCTGCTTTCCGTTCTCGACGGGCGACGTCATCAATATCGACGGCGGGTTCCATTTGCGACGGTTGTAGAGAAGCAACCTATGTCCTCGTCAACGCAAACTCTCGGGTGGCCCGGACAACTTGTTGTCCGGGTGCGCGAGCGCGGCATCGCGAGCGCACAGGAGGTTGTTTGGGCATGTGCAAATCAACGGACGACCTCCTGTGGCCTGCGGCCACCCGGACAACAAGTTGTCCGGGCCACCCGAAAATCGGCGTTCACGACATTAATGATATGCTCTAGATTTCAGTTGCAACGACAAGAGCTTAACAACTTGCGGTCACAAAATGTGACCGCATCACCCTTACCCCTATGATCCACATCGACTACGAAGTTACTCCCACCCTGCTGTTCCCCGCTGTCCAGCGGCTCTTCACCCTCTCCGGCGATAAGATTCATCGCCTGCAAGATCGCTGGAACCCGGCCAAGGGCACGCCGGTCTTCACCATCAAGGGCGAATACACGTCGCGCGGCTGGACGGAATGGACCCAGGGCTTTCAGTTCGGCGCGGCGATCTATCAATACGAGGTCACCCGCGACCAGGTGTTTCTCGACCTCGGACGGCGCAACACGGTCAACTTCATGGCGTCGCATATCACCCACACGGGCGTCCATGACCACGGCTTCAACAACGTCAGCAGCTACGGGAACCTGCTGCGGCTCATGGCCGCGGGGCTGATCCCCTACGACCCGTGGGAAAAGAATTTCTACGAACTGGCGCTCAAGGCGAGCGGCGCGGTGCAGGCCATGCGCTGGACGCAACTGACGCCCGAACTCGGCTATATCTATTCCTTCAACGGCCCTCACTCGCTCTTCGCCGACACGATCCGTTCCCTGCGCGCGCTTGCGCTGAGCCAACAGCTCGGCCACAAACTCATGGGCGAAATGGACCGCCCGATTTCGCTTCTCGCGCGCCTGCTCCAGCACGCGGAGGCCACGGCCCGTTACGCCGTCTATTACGGCGAAGGCCGCGACGCCTATGATCTGCGCGGACGCACCGCGCATGAATCGATCTTCAACGTGAACGACGGCGCCTATCGCTGCCCGAACAGCCAGCAGGGCTACTCACCCTTCTCGACTTGGACGCGCGGCCTGGCCTGGGTTCTCTGCGGATACCCGGAGGAAATCGAGTTCCTCGAAACCCTGCCCGATTCGGACCTGGCCCCCTTCGGCGGGAAGCAGGAAGTGCTGGGCCGTTTCCTCCGCGCGGCCGAAGCCGTGGCCGATTTCTATCTGCAATACACGCCGACCGATGGCATCCCGTATTGGGACACCGGCGCGCCCGGTCTCGCCTATCTGGGCGATTATCTCGACCGCCCGGCGGAGCCGTACAACGCGCACGAACCGGTCGACAGCAGCGCCGCCGCGATCGCCGCGCAGGGCCTGCTTCGCCTCGGCGGCTATCTCAAGCGCGTCGGCCGCCCCGAGCAGGGCGTGCGCTATTACCAGGCCGGATTAACGATTGCCCGGACGCTTTTCCAGGAGCCGTATCTCTCGACCAATCCCGCGCACGAAGGCCTCATCCTCCACTCGGTCTACCACCGCCCGAACGGCTGGGACTATATCCCGCCGGGTCAGCAGGTGCCGTGCGGCGAAGCCTCGATGTGGGGCGATTACCACGCGCGCGAATTGGCCGTGATGCTGAACCGCGCCGCCACGAACCAGGGCGATCTGCGGTTCTTCGACATCGTGTTTCATTAACTGTAGCGGCGGTCTATGACCGCCGACTTTTCCCCGATGCGTCTCGTCTCCTCGTCGGCGGTCATGGACCGCCGCTACAACTGCGCCGTCGCACGGAGTGCGACGGCTGCCAATCGGGGTCAGGCCGGAGGCTGACCCTCCAGGTTAAAGCTTCGGGACTTCGAGCCAGCGGCGTTCCTCCCAGGATTTGAGCCCGATTTCGGCAAGCTGGACCCCCTTCGCTCCGTCCAGCAACGACCAGCGGAACGGTTCGTCGAGGGCGACGTGGCGCAGGAAGAGTTCCCACTGCACCTTGAAGGCGTTGTCGTAGGTTTCCTGTTCGGGCACCTTGGACCAGCCGTCGTAGAAGTTGATCGGCTGCGCGACGTCCGGGTTCCAGGTCGGCTTGGGGGTGTTGCCGTAGTGCTGGGTCCAGCATTCGCGCAGGCCGCAGACCGCCGAGCCGTGGGTGCCGTCCACCTGAAGGGTGAGCAGGTCGTCGCGGCGGACGCGCACCGTCCAGGACGAGTTGAAATGGGCCACGACGCCGCCCTCCAATTCGAACGTGGCGTAGGCGGAATCGTCCGCGGTGCACTTGTATTTCCTGCCCTGCTCGTCCACCCGCTCGGGAATATGCGTGGCGCCCAAGCAGGAGACGGCCTTCACTTCGCCGAAGAGATTGTCGAGGACGTAGCGCCAGTGGCAAAGCATGTCGACGATGATGCCGCCGTCGTCTTCCTTGCGGTAATTCCAGCTCGGGCGCTGGGCGGGAATGCCCGTGCCTTCAAAGACCCAGTAGCCGAATTCGCCGCGCACCGAGAGAATCCTGCCGAAGAAGCCGGCTTCCTGAAGGCGTTTGATCTTGAGCATGCCCGGCAGCCAGAGCTTGTCCTGGACGACGCCATTCTTGACCCCGGCCTTTTTGCAGAGTTCGTAAAGTTCGATGGCGGTCTGGACGTCGCCGGCGATCGGCTTCTCGCAATAAATATGTTTGCCCGCGGCGACAGCCTTGCGGACGCCGTCGGCGCGGCGGCCGGTGGTCTGGGCATCGAAGTAAACGGAGTAACTCTTGTCGGCCAAAACCTGGTCGAGGTCGGTGGTGTATTTTGTGACCGACGTGCGCGCGCAAAGCTCCTTGAGTTTGTCCTCGCTGCGGCCGACCAGGATCGGGTCGGGCATGATGACTTCATTGGGGCTGACCCGCACGCCGCCCTGCTTGATGATGGCGTCGATGGAGCGGATGAGGTGCTGGTTGGTGCCCATGCGTCCGGTGACGCCGTTCATGATGATGCCGATTTTGTGTTCTTTCATATTGGTTTCCGGTTGCGCCCGAGGGATCAGGACTTGGTTCGGTAGGCCTCGATGATTTGCTTGAGGAATTCGCCCTGGTCCATCGCCCAGTAGCGGTTGGAAAAGATCTCGACCTCATTGAAGCCGCGAAAGCCGGCCTGCCCGGCCCAGCCCCGGATTTTTGGGACGTCGATGACGCCTTCGCCCATGAGGCCGCGATCGTTGAGCATGTCCGCCGGCTGGTTTTTCCAGTCGCAAATGTGGAAGGAGAAGAGCTTGCCTTCGCGCCCGCAGCGGGCGATTTCGGCCTCGAGGCGGTCGTCCCACCAAACGTGAAAAACATCCACGGTCACGCCGATGTGGTCGTCCTCGATATCGAGGGCCATGTCGAGGGCCTGGGTCATCGTGTTCACCGCGCTTCGGCTGTCGGCGTACATCGGGTGGAGCGGCTCGATGCCGAGCCTGATCCCGCAGTCGCGCGCGTGGGGAAGAACGGCGGCCAGGCCGTCGGCGATCTGCCCGCGCGAGGTGAAGAGCGATTGGCCGGGCGTGGCGCCGCAGACCAGCACGATGAGGGGCGCGCCAAGCTCGGCCGCCTCGTCGATGACGCGCTTGTTCTCGTCGATGGCGGCCAGGCGTCCGGACGCATCGAGCGCGGTGAAGAATCCGCCGCGAACGTAGGAAACAATTTCGAGCCCCTCGTCCCGGCAAAGGCGCCCGGCGGCTTTGATGCCATCGGGATGGTTCTGCGCGGCGTCGCGCCAAACGGTGATTCCCTGGATGCCGGCGGCGGCGTAATTTTTGGCCGCGACCGCCAGGGGCCACGGCTTGGTGGTCACGGTATGAAGGCACAGCCGAGAAAGGTCGGTGATCGGAAGGGCTGACATGAGCGAAGGCCTGCCGTTGGAGCAGATAGGGACTCTAAAGGATGCCCCGGCGTCGACAAATCAATTTTTGGCCCCGAAAATACCCCGCCCAACCCAATCGAAGTAGGTGGCTACCCCGCCGGGTCCGATGCCGCCTTGCGGGTATATTTCAGGATCACTTCCTTGAGGGTGGATATCTTGAACGGTTTCATGACGAAGTCATCCATGCCCGCGTCAAAGCAGCGCTGGCGCTCGTCGGGCGTGACGCCCGCGGTGATCGCCACGATGGCGAGCGGTTTGTCCGTCACATTCCGCCGAAGGTGGCGCGCGACCGCCAATCCGTCGATGTCGGGCAACTGGACATCGAGCAGGATGAGATCGTAAGCCCCGGCCTCGGCCATTTCGATGCCGGTCTGCCCGGTTTCCGCAACGTCGGGTTGATGGCCCAGGGCCTGCAGGACGGTGACGACCACCTGCCGGTTGGACGGGTTGTCCTCCACGACGAGGACGCGGACCGACGGCTTTTGCGCGGAATCCGGTTCAGGCATGCGTTCGGGTGCGATGGGGGGAGCGGGAACAGGCGCCGGCGCGCGTTCGGGTTCGACGGCGGCGGCGGGGGCGGGAACAGGCGCCGGCGGCGTCCCGTCCGGGCCGAGGACGCGCAGCAGTTCGCGCCGCAAGGCGGAGGATTTCCACGGCTTGGGAATGGTGCTGAAGAAGCCGACCTGACGCCGGGCGGGATCGATCTCCTCGATGCCGACGGAACTGAGCAGGATCACGGGCATCTTTTTGGCATGGGGGATTTCGCGCAGGGCTTCGGTGAGTTCGAGTCCGTCCATGCCGGGCATCATCATGTCGATCACCGCCGCGTCGAATTTTTCACCGCTTCGCAAACGGGCCAGGGCCTCCTCCGCCGATGCGCACGCCGCCACTTCCATGCCCCAGCGCTGGGTATGGAGGGCCAGGATCGAGCGGTTGGTTTCATTATCGTCCACGACGAGCAGGCGGCGTCCCTGCAACGTTGCGTCGGGCGTCTCGGGGACGGGTTTGCGCCGGGCGCCGGCGGAGGGCGCGCGGATGGTGAAGACAAAGGTGGAACCGCGACCGACCTCGCTCGTCACCGAAATGGACCCGCCCATGAGCTGGACCAACCGCTCGCTGATCACCAGCCCGAGGCCGGTTCCGCCCCGGGAGCGGGTCGCGCTGGCGTCGATTTGGCTGAAGACTTGAAAGAGGAGGCCCATTTTTTCATGGGGAATTCCGACGCCGGTGTCCCGCACCGCGAAACTGATTTCCCACAAGTCGCGCGGTTCGAGGGCGGCATCCTCCTGGGGAGCGAGCGCCCGGCCGGAGAGCTCCAGGCAGACCTCGCCGTGGTCGGTGAATTTGATCGCGTTGCCGACCAGGTTGAGGAGCACCTGGCGCAGCCGTTGATCGTCGCCCACGAGGCTCGCGGGCAGGTCTTCATGGATGATGTGGAGCAGATCGAGGCGCTTCTCGCGGGCCTTCGGCGCCAGCAAATCGAGCGACTCCTCGACGCAGGAACGCAAATCAAAGGGAAATTGATTGAGCGTCATCCGGCCCGCCTCGATTTTCGAGAAATCGAGAATGTCGTTGATGATGGCCAGGAGGGACTCGCCGCTGGTGCGGAGCGTTTCGACGAATTCATGCTGGACGGGGGAGAGTTCCGTCTCCAAAAGCAGGCCGGTCATGCCGATGACGCCGTTCATCGGGGTGCGGATTTCATGGCTCATGTTGGCAAGAAATTCGGATTTGGCGCGGTTGGCGACCTCGGCCAATTCCTTGGCTTCCAGCAGACGGTTCTCGTGCTCGCGGCGCTCGGTGATGTCGCGTGCCGCCAGGGTGTAGATCGTCGCGTCGTCGACGTGGGCGAGATCAAAGGCGACTTCCGCCGGAAAGCGGCGCCCCTGGCGGGAAATGGCTTCGGCTTCAACATAGGTCACCGTGGATGGATCGTCGGTGGCGCATTGCTCGCGCGCCTCCTGAAAAAATCCGGGTTGGGAAAAGAGATAATCCATGCTCTGGCCGACGAGATCCTTCATTTCGTATTCCCACAGGCGCGCCGCCTCGCTGTTGACCGAAAGGATTCGCCCCTCCCCGTCGGCGGAGAAAATGGCTTCCGCCACCGTGTCGAAAACCGCGGTGAGCCGGCGTTCGGAAGCCGTCAACTGCTGGTTCTCCGCGACGATTAATTTCAGCATGGGGCGGAAAACGAAAAGCCCCGCCGCCAGAACCGTCGCCAGGGTGAGAAAAAGGACGATCAATTGGGCGCAGACCGCGAGGTGGCGCTGATTTTCCCAATCCGCGCGGAGCATCTCAACGCCTTTGTTGAAGCCCTCGATCAGCTCGTTGTAGTTTTTTTCCTGGAGGGCCGCCACGCTCGAATTATCAAAGGTCAGCTCCCCTTCGGGCACCGCCGCGACCTTGCGCGCGAGAGCCGCGTAATCGCGCACCTCTTTGTCCAAGTGGGAAGGTTCGCCCCGGTAGAGGGTGGCCAACTCGGGGTCAAAGGAGGCGAGCCGGTCGAGCGGACCGCCGTTGCGCATCTGTGCGTCCTCATCTTCGAGCAAGCGGCCGGTTTCCTCCTTGAGCCGGGTCCGGCACACCTCGTGTTCGGAGGGCGATCCGAGCTGGCTTAGCCTCAGGCTGAAATAAGCCATCCGTTGCGCGCACATCCGCTGCTCGTCGCTGGTTCGGATGAAGTGAAGCAGCTCACGGCCCCTGCCGACAAGATGGTTGAGCGTCAGGTAGCCTAGCAGGGCAAGAATCGCGATCAGCAGAAGCACGAGCACATAGCGGAAGGTGAGTGCTTGAGTGGAAGCGGGCCGCATAGGTGACAGTTAGGGCGTGTCCTCGATATAGGTCAAGGCCGCCTGATGCCAAAGAGGGCCTGATTTTTTAAGGCCGGGCGCGAGATCAATCGGTCCGCCGCTGCCTGGCTTTGCGAAACGCGGGTCAGGAATACCGGACATCTTTACCCGGTTCCATCTCGTAATCGAGGACCTTCGAGGCGGTGACGAAGGGCCCCAGGATTTGCTTTTCAAACTGAACGTAGACGGCATTTTCCAGGATGTAGGCCAGCTTGTCCATGTTTTCCACATCGAAGGAGAAAAAGCAGGTGTGCGGATTGTTCGTGGTGTCGACCCGCTTGCCGACGCGAAGATTGTTGACTTCGGGTATCTTCAGGAGCCGGATGCGGGTTTCCACCATGATCTCCTCCAGCTTGGTCGGGATCACTTCCGGCTTGGTGGTCAGGAGCATGAGGTGATGAATCATAGAGTGCGGGAGGCGGATGCGAAGATTTGCGGAGGCGGGCGTTTCTGTCAAGTTTCCCGGAGCCGCAGATGCCATTTCAGGTATAAATGGATACAAGTCAAAGCGTGCTGACCAGATCCTTGGAGGAGTCGGAAAGATCCATGCCTTTGGCGACGAGGGCCAGGGTCGTGGGCGACTTCGCCACCACCATGGGTTCTTCGACTCCCATGAAATGCAGTTCGATGGATTTCGTTCCCAGGCGAATGTAGGCCACGTGATCGAAGTTGATACAGATCGTTTCGCCCTGGTCGGCAGGCAGAAGATAGAAGCGCATTCCCGGAGGATGCCCCAAGGACGGGCGCTTGACAACAGCCGAGAGGCCGCGGCGAGCCCAAGTCCCGCATAGTGTGAACAGGCCCTAGGGCCTGTTCACACTAATGTCAGTTGTCGGCGGCAACCCCAACGGGGTTGCAATCATTCAGCCCAGGGTTGGCGCGGCAGCGCCTACCCTGGGTAGGTTGGGAAACGTACAACCCTGAAAGGGTTGAAGCCGTCTCAATGGTGGCCGACTGATTCAACCCTTTCAGGGTTGGTCCTCCTTGCCGTTGACCCAGGGTAGGCGCGTGGGACGTTGTCCCCCGCGCCAACCCTGGGCTGAGTGACGGCCATCCTTTCAGGATGGCTTTTCCGAGTACGAGCGATCTGTCCATAAAATAGTGCGAACAGGCTCTAATCCGATAAACCCGGGCGCATGAATTTCGCCAGTTGGCGGCCCATGAGCGCGTGACCGTGATCGCCGGGGTGAATCAAGTCGGCGCTTAGACCATCGAAGTCGGAGAGGATGTCGCTTCCCTCGATGAGATGCAGGCGGGGATGGTTGGCGGCGGACACGATTTGACGGAGGCATTCGCGGAAAGCCTCGGTGCGCGTGGTGGCAATGGCCGTCGGGTCGGCGGCAAACCCCGGGGTGTTGAAGTTGGGGAAAATGGTGACGACAAAGACGGGCTTGAGGGGATGCGCGCGGATCACTTTTTCGATCAAGGCCCCTGCCCGCCCGGCAAAGGCCTCCACGGTGAAGGCGTCGACCATGTTCACTCCCAGCTCAAGCGTGATGACGTCCCAGTCGGTCCGCCCCGCCAGATAATCGGCCATCTCAGGCTCGGCCAGGCAGGAGCCGGCCAGTCCCTGATTGTAGACATCGGCTTTGAGCTGGAAGGCGGCGTGATAGATGTAGCTGTTGTGGTGCGGCGCGCCGCCGCCCTGAGTGATAGACGAGCCGTAGGCCAGCCAGCGAAGGGCCGGAGTTTCCCCCGCCTGGGGCGGGCGGAGGGAATTGCCGAAGGTGTCCAGCCCGTAAAAAATCGCGGGGAATTCACCGAAAAGAATTCGCCAGGCCTGGGGCGAAAAGGCGGACGCGCGCGGCGCGAGGTTGTCCGCGAAGGGGGTCGTTTCCAAATGAAGGTGATTGATTCCCGGCGTCAGCCGATGCGTCGAGTGCGGATAGGGGCCTCGGAAAATGGAAACGACCGATTCGTGGCCGTAGGGATTGCCGAGCGATCCGACGGACAGCCGCGCATACCGGGGCGCATCGGTCACGAAGCGGATTTCACACCCGGCCGAGTTGGCGCCATTGACCCGTCCGATGGGCGAAAGACATTGCAGTAATTCCCTGGGAAATCGCCGGAGCAAATGACCCCCGCCGTCCGCGCGGGAATCCAGCTCGGCAACATTGTGAAAAGAAATGTCCTGGAAATTCATCTCGATCACTTTGGAAAAGCCGGCGGAGCGATGATCTTCTTCGGCCTTTTGTGCGCCAAGCCGCCTTTGCTAAATTGGCCCCATCCCCATGCGAGCCAGCGGATGAGCGAGGAGGCGAGCCATAGCGCCCACGCGAGCATGAGCAGACGATACCACCAAATGGAGACCGAGAGGCAGCCCGGCAGGGGAAGCGCGCTGTCGGCATGGGCCTGGTACCATTGCAGGAAGGAGCCGTACGAGCCGTTGCCTTCGATGAACATCTTGGGATGGCCGAGAAAGCCGCATCCCAGTACGTTGAGGAAAAGCAGAAGCGAAATGCCGGTGAGAACCAGCAGGAACGCCTGCGACAAATTATAAAGCCAGGGGCTTAATTTCTGGAAGGATTCGGTGCCGCGCCAGACCAAAAGAAAAAGCCATGCGACGACGATCAGGCCCGGGAGATTCACTTGAGTCAGCCCGATGCCGAGCAGGGTCCACTCAAGGGCGGTAAGAGGAGACAAGGTCAGACGCGCCAGAACTTGCGCGCCGATGAGCGAGCAGATGATGATGACCCAAAATTGGACGGCGGGTCCGCGCAGAGGCCCGTTTGTCCAAAGAATCCAGCGGTTGCCGGGAACATTGAGCACCGTGGTGATATTCGCGCTTTCGACCGGGAGACGGACCTGGTCGGCGGCGGCATAAATCCCGAGGGACGTGTTGGTCCTCCATTCGATTGAAATCGCCTGCTCGCCCGGCTGAAGCGGAACGATCACGCGAAGCCCGTCCTTGCGGACCGGAATGGACGCGCCGTTTTGAGTGAGGGAAGTGATGCCGGCCTGGGGCGGCAGCTCGATGCCAAAGTCTTCACCGAGGCTGCACTGGAGCTGGAGAACGAGCCGGGAGGTCCGTTGCCGCGCCCCGAGCGTCTCGTTGTGGTTGACGTTGTGGACCGTGACGGTCGCGCCGTTGATGGCTTCCGGGCGGCTGATGGCAAGCTCGACTTTCTCGCCCGGCCACGGATGCCAGACGGGAATAAGATTGGGGGCGTCCGTCTCGAAGACCGGGGCGAGGCCGGACATCGTGATATTCCAAACCGGGGACGCCACGAGGTGCCAGCGCTCGACCCAGGCATCGTCCGCTTTGGTGGCGAGACTCAAATGGTCGGTCACCGTCAATTCGCTGTCCCAGATAAAGGACTTTTCGTTCGCGCCCAGGCGCACGTCGATAAAGCCGTCCTGGGGAATGACGTTGGAGGAAAGCACTTTTTCGCCGGGCAGCAAGGGCACGCGAATCGAGATGGCCCGGTCCGCCGGCGAGAGGCGCGAAATTTCATTATGCACCTGCCAGACGAGGCCAAGCTCCAAATGGCGGTCGAGCGCGGCGATGGTGTGAAGTTCCTGGCGGTCATAGCTGGCTTCGGCGCCGGTCGATTTCTGCTTGAGCGTGAAGAAAACCTGCTGCTCGGGAATGCCGTCGGGGCGCACGCCGCTGACCGACCAGCCCGGCGCGTCGATGGCGACGTGGCGCGGCTTCAACTGGAAAGTCCACTCCCACTCGGTGACGTCGGCGAGCAGGCCCTCGATGTGGACCTGATGGACGCCGGCGGGCAGGGCGATCCACAAATAACCGTCGTCGCGGCGCAAGGCCGCATCGGGCTTGCCGTCGACAAGCACGCTCACTGGCGACCACGCCGGAAGCCGTCCGGGAAGCGGAACGGCGACCGCGATGGCGGCATCGATTTCCGCATCCATCACGACGCGCCGGTCGCGAAGGGAAAGGGAAACGGTTGGGATGTCGGCGGCGTTGGGATAAGCATTGGAGGTTTCCGTCAAGCGGTCATGCAGGGTGGCGAGAGTTTCCTTATCGGGTATTTGAGCGCGGGCGGGCGCGGCCAATCCCAGGCCCAGCGCCAGGAGCGCCACCGCGATGACTTTGGTCCTTGGCTTGGCGGAAAAGACGAGCCGAATCCGCGAAGCATCGAGGAGCACCCAGGCGAGGGCGATCAGGAGGCCGACCCGCAAAACAGAAAGGATGCGATGCAGCCAGAGGGGAATCAGCACGGGATAAATTTTCTGGGAGGCCAGGACAGGGCCGTTCCAGCCGAAGCTGACCTTTCGCCAACTCCATTCCGGCACGCCGGGCCCGGTCTGGATGCGCGCCTTCGCGTCGTAAGCGAGGTTTGAATTGATCAGGGCTTGTTGCGCTTGAAGTGCGTTGACGTTGAATGAGGATGCCCGAACGTTGCCGGAACTTATGCT
This sequence comes from uncultured Verrucomicrobiae bacterium, assembly GCA_963702985.1. Lineage (GTDB taxonomy): Bacteria > Verrucomicrobiota > Verrucomicrobiia > Methylacidiphilales > UBA1321 > JABDGH01. The sequence goes on along the minus strand of OY969777.1, from coordinate 342,588 downwards.
CATCCCGGTGATTAAGGAGTTTTTCACGACCATGCCGCCGAGGAACGAGTCGTACGCCATTTCCGTGCTTTCCAGTTGCGGATAGAGCACCTGTTGGACTTGCGCGGTGATAAAAGGAACGAGATCGAGGACCAGGGCCGCAACCAGGATATACTTGATTGCCAGCAGCCACGACCGGGCCGCGCCCGTGCGCACGACCTTCAGCAGTGCCAACGGAATGAGGAGCAGGAGCCAAAGATAACGCGGCGCGCCCGGCTCGTGGTAGGCCAGTCCGAAGGCAAGAAAGGCCAGCACGCCCGGAGCGACGCCCCACAGGCGATAGACGGCGATCGAAAAAATCAGCAGGAGAAAAAGGTCGAGCAACGTCCACGCGGTCAGCCAGTCGCCCTGCACCCAGTCCGCGCCGAAAAGGGCAAAGAGCCGCCAGCCGGGAGGAAGGTTGAGAACGACCCGAAGGGAATCGGCATCGGTGCGCCAGCCCGTGGCGGAGAAGTCCGTTGCACGGTTCATGCGCCCGGTGGCTTCGAGGTCGAGATCGCGCGAACGAATTTCGACCCCCGACGCGCCGTTAGCCGGATTGCGCGTGATGAGCTGCCCCTGGCCCGCGCCGCGGACGGAGCCGAGGTCCTGGTTTTCGGCGACATCGAGCCGCCAGATTTGCTGCGAATGACCGCTGATATGGTCGCGAAAAATGAGGCCCCGGCCGTTTTCGTCCATCCATAGTTCGCGGGCGACGGTGAGGCCTTCCGGTTTCTGCAGGCCCATGCCACGCATCCGTTCCACCAGGTGAAAAGGCGAGGCGGTTTCCCAATGATAGACCGGGAGATCGCGCCATTCCTGGGGAAAGGTGGTTTGCGAAACGTCGATGGACGGGACGTCCCGCACCTCGACCATGCGAAAATCAGGCGCGGCCTTGAAGGCGACCAGTTCCTCTTTGAGCAGCGGCGCGGCGCCCGCGGCAAAGCCGAACTCGGCGGCGGGAGTCATGTGAAAAGCATCGAGATGGACCACCCATTTCCCGGCCCGGACCTGGGCCTTCATGTGTCCCGCTTCGTCAATCGCCACGGGGATGGGGCTGTCGACCATGGCCAGTTGCCAGCCCTCCGGCAAAATGGACCGCAGGTCTTCCTCGCGGCTCTTGCCCGCGACGCTCAATTCCACCTGGGTGTGCAGCCACATCGGGATGCCGTCCTCGATCATCCGATAAATCTTGATGCCCAGGAAATTCTTGTCGGTCGCCTCGGCCCGCTCGCGTTTGAGCCAGAGAAAGCCTTCCGCGTCCCAGGTGGCCGCGTCGATGTTTTTGCCTTCGACATTGAGGGACAAGACGCCGATCTCTTGCGGTATAATGATGCGTTGGGGCATCTCGTCCCATCGGTAGCCTCCCGTCAAATGATACACGCCGGTGCCGAGACGCACCGAAGGCTTCTCGTCGTGTTCGACCACCGGGACGGGCGCGCCGTTGGCCTTGACATCGAGAGGCCAGACCTCGCGGCTGCCGGGCAGCGCGACCCAGGAATCGTGGAAGACGGTGAGCGCGAGATCAAATTGGCCCGCCGCGTGGTCCACCCGCAAATTGAGAACGGAAGGCCAGGCCGGGAGATGCTTCTTGGCATCTTGATACGGCGTCGGGGCGACCCGGTCCTGATCATTCCAGGTCGCCCAGTCTTGCCAGCTCTTGAGCTGATCCGGAATCTGCCGGACGCTCTCCGCCGCGTCGAGGTTGCCGACGGCATGGGAAACGAGCCAGACCAGAATGGCAGACAAAATCATCCGTACCGTTTGATTGTGGGCTTTCATGGAAATTCCCCGCCTTGTGGGGTTTCGAGTGTCCACAAGGCCATGTTTCAGACTATGCCTGCGATGGAGCGGGGAAAGAAGGAAATGTGATTCAGACCACTTCTTAGCGCTAATGATACTATTGCATTAGGTGGCCCGGACAATTTGTTGTCCGGGTGGCCGAAGGCCACAAGAAGCCACCCAAGAATGATGAAGTTAAGGTTACGTGCAGACGCGACTGACTGCTTCTTGTGCGCTGCGCGCACCCGGACAACACAGGCACGCCTGTCGTTGCCGGGCTACCCGATGGATGGCGATTAGTACCCATAGCGTTGGAAAAGGGCATCAGTTGTAGCGGCGGTCCATGACCGCCGACGAAGAGAGAAAGCGTGTTGCCATCCACGGCGGTCATCGACCGCGGCGCTTTTTCTCCAACCCCAACGGGGTTGGAATCATACAGCCCAGGGTTGGTGCAGGGGGATCGTCCCCTCGCGCCTACCCTGGGTAAATCCCGATGCGATCAACCCTGAAAGGCACTACTGTCCGGTTAAGATGGGGTTTTTGAGAGGTAAAAGGGGTGTGCGCGATTTCAATTTTAAAAAGCGAAAAGCCCGCGAATTTTTCAGCATCTCTCCTCTGAAGCCTTCGCGAATTTTTGTGCGAGAAATGCTCAACCGGACAGTAGTGCCTGAAAGGGTTGAATCAAATTCATCCCACACGCTCGGCGACCCTGCTTGAACCCTTACAGGGTTGACGACTGTTGCCTGCTTACCCAGGGTAGCGGCGAGGGACGTGTCCCCGCCGCAACCCTGGGCTATATGCTTGCAACCCTTTCAGGGTTGCGATGCATCCCTTGCGGCGGTCTATGATCGCCGCTACAGTTTCACTTCATCTTCTGAATCAGCGCGTCGGCCATTTCGGCGGGGGTGCGCGCGATGGCGACACCCGCGGCCTCGAGCGCGGCGATCTTGCCCGCGGCGGTCCCCTTGCCGCCCGAGACGATGGCCCCGGCGTGGCCCATGCGGCGTCCGGGCGGGGCGGTGGCCCCGGCGATAAACGCGGCGACCGGCTTCTTCACGTGCGCCTGGATGTAGGCGGCGGCGTCTTCCTCGCCCGTGCCGCCGATTTCGCCGATGAGGATGATCGCTTCGGTATCGGGATCTTCGTTGAACATGCGCATGGCGTCGAGGTGGCTCGTGCCGTTGATCGGGTCCCCGCCGATGCCGATGCAGGTGCTCTGCCCGAGGCCGCGCGAGGTGAGCTGCCAGACGGCTTCGTAGGTGAGCGTGCCGCTGCGCGAGACGACGCCGACCTTGCCGGGTTTGTGGATGTATCCGGGCATGATGCCGATCTTGCACTGGCCGGGCGTGATGATGCCGGGACAATTCGGGCCGATGAGGCGGGCGTTCTTGTCGCGCAGGCCGACCTTGGCGCGCATCATGTCGATGACCGGGATGCCCTCGGTGATGCAGACGATCAGCTCGATGCCGGAGTCGGCGGCTTCGAGAATCGAGTCGGCGGCGGCGGGCGCGGGGACGAAAATCATGGTGGCGTTGCAGCCGGTTTTGGCGCGCGCCTCGGTGACGGTGTCGAACACCGGCACCACGTCCCCGAAGATTTCCCCGCCGCGTCCGGGGGTGACTCCCGCCACGACGTTGGTGCCGTACTCTATGCATTGGGTGGCGTGGAATGCGCCGGCTTTTCCAGTGATGCCCTGCACGAGCAGGCGCGTGTTTTTATCGACGAGGATGGACATAGGTTGAAGTTGGAAGGACGAAGGAAGAAGTTGGAATCTGGAAGCTTTAGGCGTGGCCGGGCTTGCGTTTGTGGATCATGACGGCGTTGCCGTCCGGGTCGCGAATAATCGCGAAATGACAGACTGGGGTTTCCATCGATTCGAGATGAAAAGGGACTCCTGCATCGTGTAGCTCGGACAGCGCCCTATCGTAATCATCAACCTCGAGGGAAAGCATGGCGCCGTCAGGGGAAGGCGCCCATCCATCGTAAGAACCAAGTCCGAGCGTTGCGTTTCCCAGATCATACTCAATCCACGGCACTGTCGTCGGTTCCTGGGACACCTTCAGTCCCAAAATGCCTTCATAGAATTTCCGCGCCCGCGGCATGTCGGTGACCGGGTAGGCAAAGAACGCGGCTTCGTTGACTTTGATCATGGGTTATTGTAGGAGTAGGTTGAAGTTTATGATCGAGCAGATAAGAAAATTGCTACATGCCGTGCCGTTCGTGCCTTTTAAAATCCGCACCAGCGATGGAACGGAGTACGTTATTGCAAGCGGCGACCATGTTCTTGCTTTGCCCAATTCTTCCAGCATCGTCGTGTGCGACGACGAAGGCCTTTACAACATTTTGTCGGGACCGCATATCGTTTCGGTGGATGCAGCCAATCTCATGACTTGAAATTCCACGCCCGGAATGATCCAACAAATCAGAGAGTGCCGTTACGCCATGCCTTTTGTTCCGTTCAAGATTCGAACGGTGGAGGGTAAGCAATTTTTTATTACCGACATGGCTTGCGTCGGCACCCCGCCGGGAGGCGCCCGAGTGGGCGTCTTTAACGACGATGGCGCCTTTCTTACTCTGACGGAATCGAAGATCGATTCCCAGGAAATGATGCCCGTCGAGTAGCCGATTCTGCCGGAGCTCGCGCATAATCACTTTTTCGCCTCCGCGACGACTTTCCTCGCCGCGTCGAGCAGGTCGTCCGCCGGGATGATCGGCAGGTTCGATTCCTGAAAGGAGCTTCCTGCCCGCCGCGACGTTGGTGCCTTCCAGCCGCACGACCAGCGGCACGGGCAGCGACACGGCCTTCACCGCGTTGATGATGCCCTGCGCGATGGTGTCGCACTTCATGATGCCGCCGAAGATATTGACCAGGATCGCCTTCACGTTGCTGTCCGAGACGAGAATCTTGAACGCCTCGGTCACCTGCTGCTCGGTCGCGCCGCCGCCGACGTCGAGGAAGTTGGCCGGCCTGCCGCCCGCGTACTGGATGATGTCCATCGTGCTCATGGCGAGGCCCGCGCCGTTGACCAGGCAGGCGATGTTGCCGTCGAGTCCGATGTAGTTAAGGCCGAACTTGCTCGCTTCGACTTCGCGCGGGTCTTCCTCGGAGATGTCGCGATACGCGAGGATGTCGGGATGGCGATAGAGCGCGTTGTCGTCGAAGTTGAACTTGGCGTCGAGGGCCAGCACTTCGTTTTGCGCGGTGGTGACCAGCGGGTTGATCTCGACCAGCGAACAATCGGTCGCGATGAAAAGATTGTAGAGCGCCTGGAAAATGGCGCACGCGGGCTTGAAAAAAACGCCTTTCAGGCCGAGGTAATCCGCCAGCTTGCGCGCTTCGTAGGGCTGAAGGCCGAGCGCGGGGTCGACCCTCATGCGCAGGATCAATTCGGGCGTCTCATGGGCGACGTCCTCGATGTTCATGCCGCCCTTGGTGCTGGCGATGATGACCGGCGCCTGCGCCTCGCGGTCGAGCACGATGGCGAAATAAAGCTCGCGGACCGGCTCCTTCGACTGCCCGACCATCACCTTGCTCACCAGCTTGCCCGCTTCGCCGGTCTGCGCCGTGACGAGGGTCTGGCCAAGCATCCTGGCCGCGAGGTCCTTGATTTCTTCCGGTGTCTTGACGAGCTTGACGCCGCCTTGGAACCCGTTCTTGAAGGTCCCCTTGCCGCGCCCTCCGGCATGGATTTGCGCCTTGATGACGAGATCGGAGGTCTGGAGCGACCGGGCGATGGCCTCAGCCTCCTCCGGTGTGCCGGCGACCGCGCCCGGCGGCGTGGCGACGCCAAATTTTTGCATGAGTTCTTTGGCTTGGTACTCGTGAATATTCATTGCGGGAGGGGCTTCAGCGGTGGGGTGATTTTAATGACAGCCGAACATGCCCGCGATTTGGAAAAAAGAACAGTCTGATCTTTCATCCGTTTTCCTTGCCGCCCCGGGGGCGGGCGCGTGATCGGCTTCTTGCCAAGGCAAGGATCGCGAAGCTACTTTAGCGAACGTTTTGCAAAACCCAAATTTGTCTCCCCATGACGGGCCTGCTCCCCTCAATCCGGGACGCCGTCTTCTGTTCGTCCTGGTCGTCACCGTCGGCCTGACGCTGCTCGGCATCGGCGCGGTCGCCGCGTTCTGCCGGTTCACGATTGCGCCGATTCCGCATGGCCCGGCGTTCGACGCCCAATTCACGGTCCTGGACGGTTTTTTCTATCCCGGCCAGCGCGCGAAATCGGCGGCCTACGAAGCCTGTTGCCTGGCGACCCCCTTGTTGCTGGCGCTCGGCCTCTTTCTGGCGCGGCGCCGGGCGGGAATGTTTTCGGACAAAACCATCGACCGTTTGACCCTGACGGGAATTGTTCTCTACCTGCTGCTGGTGATGGCCTGCGCGTGGCCGATGATCTATTGCCCCAATCCGCCTTTTTGGATGATTCCTCCGTCGCGGCTCCTGTTGCCATTCGATTTTTCCCATCCGTTTTGGACTCCTGCGCGGGCCCTCTTTTTGCTCGTGGCGGGAGGACTGGCGCTTTTTTTCCTCGCCTCGCCCGCGTCGCGCCGGAACGCCCATCGGGCCTTCGTCCCGCTGCTGGCGGTCTGGGCCGTCTTGGTCCCGGCCCGCTTTTATACGCCCTGCGAGATCACCGACGACTTGGATTATGTTTATCATCTTAATTCCGTGCTCGATTCCCTGAGCCAATCGGTGAACGGACACCACCTGCTCGTCGACTTTCCTCACATTTACGGAGGCTACGGCGAAATGCTCGCTCCCATCATCCGGCTTTTCCCGCGCGAGATTGAAACGCTCATCGCGGCGCTGGCGGTGCCGAACGTCCTGGGCATGCTCTTCCTGTTGCTCACGGCGCGGCTGGTCATTCGCCGCCCGGCCCTTCTTTTTGTGTGCGGCCTGGCCCTGCTGGGTGCCGGCTACCTGAGTACGAGCGACGACATCTTCTATGGTTATGTCACGGCGCGGCTTTTCTTTCCGTCGGCGGGGCTGCTCGCGGCCACGCTCTATTTTCGCCGCCCCGGCACGTTTCGTTACGCGGCGGCAACGGGGGTGGCGGCGCTGGCCTCGATTTGGAACCTCGACACGGGACTCGTTCTCTGGGCGAGCTGGCTGGGCACGCTCCTGGCGATGGAACTGGCGGCCCGGAAGCTATACGGGGGCGCGCGCCAACTGCTGATCCAAACGCTGTCGCTCGCCGGGGCCTGGACCGCCTTTTTTCTACATCTGCGGCTGGCCTCGGGCCAATGGCCGGACGTCGGGCTGCTGTTCTATTTCCAGAAGTTCGTGCTGGGTTCGGGCTATTTTTGCCTCGGCCTGCTTTTCCCCGATATGTGGGTGTTCATTCTCAGTATCTACGTCATGGGGCTGGCCGCGGCCCTTTGCGCCTGTGTCCGCGGCAAGACCAACTGGCTGACGCCGGTGACGCTGATGACCTCGCTGCTCGGAATCGGAATCTTCAGTTATTTCATGGGCCGCTCGGCGGAGACGAACCTCATCATGGTCGCCTATCCCGCGGTTTTGCTCTCCGGCATCCTCTGCGCCGAGGGCGAAGTCCTGACCCGGCTGGGAAAGCTGCCCGCCGGCGCGAGATACTTTCTCCTGCCCTCCAAGATGGCCCTTTTTTGGTGGGCATTCCTTATGACGGCGGCGCTGCCCGATTTGCTGGCCAACAGCGCACGAGTGCTGCGCGAGTGGCGCAGCGTGGAGCAAACCCCGTTGCGGATCAATGCTGCTTTTGTCACGCACCGGGTCCGGCCTCATGAAAAAGGCGTCTTCTTTCTTTCGAACCATAGCGGCATCTACTATTACCTGTCGGACACGGTCCGCCCGCTCAGGATTCCCGGCATGATCGAGTTGTTGCGGGCGCGGGACATGGACGTCCTGGTCGACGCGATCCGGACCCGCCGGATCGGCAAGCTTTTCGTCGAGAAAAACTTTTACGACATCGAGATGTACCGGCCCGACATTTACCGGGAGGTGCGCGACGCCATCGCGCAAAATTACCGCGTGGCCGAGGCCGCGCCGACCGGGCTGCTGGTTCTCTACACGCCGCGCTGAGGGAACGGGCCGGGCGATGTGACAAATCGCCAAGTATTTGCATCGTTTCTTTTGCCTGGTAATCTTGGATGTTCAGACGTTATTTTGTCGTCTTGCCGCCGATCAAACCAAGAATGCCTCCTAGCCCGGCCTGCCAACCGAAATTGCATGCGGCTTGAAAGTTTCTTTGAGCAATAGGAATGGCGTTCTCAGTCGTAGCCGGATTGCCCCAAATCGCGATGCAACCGAGCCCCAAGAAGGACAGCAGCGTAATACCAAGTACGCAAATTAGCACCAGTTTGAAGATGGCTGGTATCTGCGTTGGCGTCGCCATTTACACACGCTCCACTGGCCGCCAATAAACTCCGCTAGGTGGAATCTCGAACGTGACATCCTTAACGCTTGAACCATCCAATTTCGCTCCGTCAAATTTTGCTCCGCTCACTTCGGCGTGTTGGATCACAGAGCCAGTCAAATTGGCGCCGGAAAAATTGGTGCCATTTAACTTTACATCGATTAATTTGGTGTTCTGAAGGTCTGTGCCAGATAGATCAAGCCCGGAAAGATCTGCTCCTGTCAAATCCAACCCCGAATAACAGCCCTTTTGGCGGAGTACAACTTCTCCGTTGCGTGTAGGGATGACATATGACGCACTCAGAGGAGCGCTGAGCGTTTCTTGAAGTATGGTAGCAATAGTCCTCGGAAATGTCATATAGTCACAATACACTATGGAACTAGATGGGCAAGACGATTGAAAAAAATATACCTGCCACTTGCTTGACCGCCAAACCCGAACTCCTCGCCCCGGCGGGCGACTGGGAATGCGCGCGCGCCGCCGTGGCCAATGGCGCGGACGCGGTCTATTTCGGCCTGCCCGCCTTCAACGCGCGGATGCGGGCCGAGAATTTCACGGCGGAAGATCTGCCGAAGCTGATGGACTTTCTCCACGAGCACGGCGTGAAGGGTTACGCCGCGTTCAACGTGCTGATCTTCACCGATGAACTCGCCGCCGCCGAGGAGGAGCTCGTTTTGCTCGACCGCGCCGGGGTCGACGCGGCCATCGTGCAGGACCTGGGCCTGGTGAGCCTGGCGCGGGAACGGACGCCCGATTTGCCCATCCATGCCTCGACGCAGATGACGCTGACGTCGCCCGAGGGCGTGGCCTTCGCGCAGCGGCTCGGGGTCGCTCGCGCCATCCTCGCGCGGGAACTGTCCCTGCGCGAATTGGCGAAATTCAGGGCTGCCGCCGCAGGCTTGGCGGCGGCGGATCAAGAACCGCCGCCCGGCGTGCGGCGGCTGCCAACGGATGGCGAATCGCTCCCGCTCGAAGTCTTCGTCCACGGCGCGCTCTGCGTCGCCTATTCGGGCCAGTGCCTCACCAGCGAAGCGCTCGGCCAGCGCAGCGCCAATCGCGGCGAATGCGCTCAGGCGTGCCGGCTGCCCTACGAGATGATCGTCGACGGCGTGAAGCGCGACCTCGGCGACCGGCGCTATCTTCTCTCGCCGCAGGATTTGGCCGCGGTCGGGGAAATTCCCGAGCTGGTCCGGCTCGGCATCGCCTCGTTCAAGATCGAGGGCCGGCTCAAGACGCCCGAATACGTCGCGGCCGTCACGCAGGTTTATCGCCGCGCGATTGATCGTGCGTGGGAGGCGCAGGTAGGGACGCGAGTCCCCTCGCATCTTACAAAGTCGGACGGCAAGGGACTGCCGCCCCTACCCTTCGACGACCGCTACAAACTCGAAATGGCCTTCTCGCGCGGCCTTTATCCGGGATGGATGCACGGGGTGAATCACCAGGAGTTGGTCCACGCCCGTTACGGCAAAAAGCGCGGCGCGTTCATCGGCGCGGTGACGGCGGTGGGGTGGAATTTTATCGAGTTGAAGCCGGGAGAAAACCCGGTGCGCCCCGGCGACGGCGTGGTCATCGACCAGGGCAGGGACACGGACCGCGAACAGGGCGGACGGATTTATCAGGCCACGCCGCGGCGGGACGGCGTCGTGCGGCTCGGCTTCGAGCACGGCAAAATCGATTTCGGGGCGATAGCAGTGGGCGACCGCATCTGGAAAACGGACGACCCGCAACTCAACCGCGAGCTGCGCAAAAGCTGGTCGGGCGAGTTGTCCAAACCGAAGCGCGCGCTGGAAATGATCGTGACGGGCCGCGCGGGCGAGGCCTTGCGGATCGAGGGCCGCTGCGACGGCATCACCGGCATCGTCGAATCGCGGATGCCCCTGGAGATCGCGCAAAAGCGTCCTCTCACCGGGGAGAGCCTGCGCGCGCAACTCGGCCGCCTGGGCGAAACAGGCCTCAAACTTGCCTCGCTGGAGAGCCGCCTTGAGGGCCAAGTCATCGTGCCCGTGAGTGAACTCAATCGCCTTCGCCGGGAATTGGTGGAAAAAATCGGTAGCCCGGACAATTTATTGTCCGGGTCGACGCAGGCGACAAGAAGCAGCCCGAAAACGCCCGTCTCCGTTGTCCGCCGCCGCCTCGCCGCCCTCGATGTCAGGCGCGCCACCGAATCGCGCGTTGAGAGCAAGCCGCTCCTCACCGTTCTCTGCCGCAGCCTCGACCAAATCGCCGCCGCCTTGCGCATGGGCGTCACCGAAATCTACGCCGATTTCGAGGACATCCGCCGCTACAAGGACGCGGTCGAGGCCGTGCGCAGTCGCGGTTACCGCGCCGACGCCGCGCCCGCTCAAATTCTCCTCGCCACGCCTCGCATCCAGAAGGCTGGCGAACAGGGCTTCTTCAAACTCATCGAGAACGCGCAGCCCGACGGCGTGCTGATCCGCAATCTCGGCGCGCTCGATTACTTTAAGGGTGCACAACCCGGCCCGGGTGGCCCGGATACGTCACGCGCGCGTGTGTTGTCCGGGTCGCCGAAGGCGACAGGAAGCGACGGGAAAAGTCATCCACTTCGCCGCATCGGCGATTTCTCGCTCAATGTCGCCAATCCCCTCACCGCCGAATTGCTCATGGCCGAGGGGCTCGAACGGCTCACGGTTTCCTACGACCTCAACGCGGGGCAGGTGGTCGATCTTCTCCGCGCCGCGCCGCCGGGCTGGTTCGAGATCACGCTGCATCAGCACATACCCATGTTCCACATGGAGCATTGCGTCTTCGCGGCTTTCCTCTCGGACGGGACCGATTACACGAACTGCGGCCGGCCCTGCGACACGCACCGCGTCGAGCTGCGCGACCGGGTCGGGCTTAATCATCCGCTCAAGGCCGATGTCGGCTGCCGCAACACGCTCTTCCATGCGCAGGCGCAATCGGGCGCGGCCTTCTTCGACGCGTTCCGCAAGCTCAATCCGGCGGCGTTCCGCATCGAACTGCTGCTCGAAGACGCGGCGGAAACGGAGCGCATTTTGCGCGGTTACCAACGCCTGCTCGCGGGCACGAGCACCGGCGCGATGATCATCCGCGAGCTGAATCTGCGCAGCCAGCTCGGCGTGACGACCGGGACGCTGGCGGGCTAAAAGCTTGTAAAAAAAGTGCAGTCATCCTGAGCTTGTCGAAGGATGACCTTCCGCCATCTCCTTTCCTAAGTTTATATAGCTTAGCTACTTCCTGCTTATAGCGCAAGTCTTTTTTGGTAAATTTTTGCACCAAAAGGCAACCCCCTGTTATGCAGGCCCGAGTGATTCTGCTATGCAGTCAACCCTTCGGCAGACCCGCTTTTTGAAGGGCTATCCGCTCTGCTTGTGCAACCAATTGTGAAAGCTTCCTGCCAAGGGCCGTTGCGATTCGCTCGGCTACGTCGATGCCAGGGGTTCTTTGGCCCCTTTCCAGCAGGCCTATGTATGTTGGGTGGACATCAGCTTTTTCGGCCAATGCCTCTTGAGACAGCTTCTTGGCGAGTCGGTGCTTTTTGACCAGTGGCCCAAAAATTGAAGATATTCCCTGCCGTAGCACGGTCAAGCCTCGCAAGTAACCCAGCAATCGAACCACAGACAATAGTCTGCGCATGTCGAGGAACAGTATTGACCGATAACAAATCGCCAGCTTTTATTGCATCAAGGCGCTTTCAAATCACCACGATTCTGTTTCATGAAAAGAGTACCCATGCATCTTGGCGTCACCTTAAAGCGCATTTTTTTTAATTTGACTGCGGGATGAGAGCTTCCTATACATACGGATAACGCCTAACCGCTATTCCCGGGCAAGCGCTTGAATAGACGAAAGTGAAGGGATTGAAGCCATGAATATCAGTATTAGCCGCGATGGCGTGGAACTTGGGGATTGGACTGAGGAAGAGGTGCGGACATTTTTCAATGAGGGGCGCTTAGTCGGAACGGATTGTTATTGGCGCGAAGGGATGCAATAACAGCAAAGGTCTTCATCAATGGAATCTTACTGGGTCTCGTTGTGTCGCGCTTCCGTAAGCACCCGATAAAAGCATTTTTGATAGGCCTCGTGATCCTATCAGCCGTAGAAGTCTTCGCCTAACAAACCGGAATTATGCACTTGATACAATCATCCCCTAGCGTATGGCGGTTGCATGATTCGGTTAGCTAGACTCATTATTTATGAAACTGATAACCTATCTATGACTCAACAATCTCTAAGCATTAGTCGCGACGGTACAGAGATAGGTGAATGGACAGAGGAGCAGGTACGAGCTTTCTACAAGGAGGGAAGACTCGTCGCCACCGATAACTACTGGAAGGAAGGAATGACAGAATGGGAGAGTCTTGTAGGATTTATCAACCCTCCTCCTGCTTTCCCACCTCCACCTTTTCCGAATACTGCATCCATTGAAATAGAATCTTCTCCACCAGTCCTGCCACCTGCACTTCCTATTCGTTCGGGAGTTACTACAGCCTCAAAAGTCAAAAAGAAAAGGGACTGGAACAAGGAGTCGATGGGATGCTTAGGCTTACTTGGTACGTTCATTCTCTTAGGTATTTTCCGCTTTCTCCAAACAACGTATTTGATGCCTGCTGTTAATGGCCCTACTGGCCTCGCTGCGTCCAGGCTTGAGTAGTGAGACAACATCAACTAAACCATAAATAACAACCCAGACACTAACTCTCCCTCTGGCCCAAAAAAGGGAGTGCGATCAACGGTATATTTATTATCAGTGGTGTCCAATCTTCGCGGAAGAACTGCACTGTAAGTTCTTGGCTTGAAGCAAGCAAGGAAAAATCAAGGGTGCTCACGACATGAGCGGGGCGTCGTTATTCTGGCGGGATGCAACCGCCGAAAATGGTTTTTACTCAACTCATGGAGTGGGTTCCCCACTATGCCTTTCGCCGCTTGGTGACGCGACATCGCGGCGATTACAAAGCTTACCGGTTTTCGTGCTGGGATCACTTTCTCTGCCTGGCCTTCGCCCAGTTGACGTACCGGGAGAGCCTGCGGGACATCGAAGTCTGTCTGCGCTCGCGCTCCTCGCAGCTTTACCATCTGGGGATTCGCGGCGCGGTGTCGCGCAGCACGCTGGCCCACGCCAACGAACATCGTCCCTGGCAAATGTATGCCGATCTCGCGGGCCATCTCATCGGCAAAGCCCGGCGTCTTTACGCGGAGGATTCCTTCGGCGTGGAGTTGGACCAGACCGTTTACGCCCTCGACGCCACGACCGTCGATCTCTGCCTGAGCGTGTTTCCATGGGCGCACTTTCGCTCGACCAAGGCGGCGATCAAGATCAACACCCTGCTCGATTTGCGCGGAGCCATTCCCACCATGATCCACGTCACGCCCGGCGATATCCACGAGGTGAACTGGCTCGATCTGCTGATTTTCGAGCCGGGCGCGTTCTATATCATGGACCGGGGCTATCTCGATTTCGCCCGGCTTTATCGCCTGGCCCAGGCCGGGGCGTTCTTTATCACGCGCACCAAAAAAGGCGTGAAACTGGCGCGACTTTATTCCCACCCGGTGGACTTCGCCACCGGCGTGCGCTGCGACCAGACGGTGCGCCCGACGGGAGTCGACGCCCGTCACCATTATCCCGCCAAACTGCGCCGCATCAAATTTTACGACGCGCCCAACCACCGCACGTTTGTTTTCCTGACCAACCACTTCGAGTTGCCCGCCGCGACCATCGCCGCGCTCTACGCCAAGCGCTGGCAGATCGAGTTGTTCTTCCGTTGGATCAAACAAAACCTGCGCATCAAAACCTTTTACGGCACCAGCGACAACGCCGTGAAAACGCAAATCTGGAGCGCCGTCTGCGTTTACGTCCTGGTGGCCATCGTGAAAAAGCAACTTCATCTCCAACCGAGCCTCTACGAAATTCTACAGATTTTGAGCGTGACCCCGTTTGAACAAATCTCTCTCCAAGAACTGCTTACAAAGACCTATGATGCAAACCGAAAGCCCTGTGATTGCAACCAATTGCCGTTGTGGTAGTTAAGATTGGACGCTACTGATTTATTATCGTAATAAGGATCAGCCATAATAATGTGAAGTAGGCTAAAACTTCGTATCGGTCTGTCTTGGCCATGAGCTTTTATCTCCATCAAACAGGATTTGTTGCCGAATCTTACATTGCGCTGATCAATAAGCTGGTGCATGGCAACGGACGTTGAATCAGACTGTGGAGGTATTTATTTTTGTCATGCAGGTCACGGTTTAAAACTTGGCTCAGCAAATCTTGTTTGCGTTGAACATGTAAATCAAAACCTGTTTTTCGAGTAGAAAATCGAGAAAAGAGGGCAATAGCGTCAATATCCTTACGAGTTTTCAGCCAATTTTCGGCATGATATTGAACCTCATGGTCAATTTCTCCTATGAGCGTAAGCGCGAGCACATTGATTTCATCTGGCTTGCTTGGGAAAAACTTGCATCGTCCTTTTTTATCGAAAAGAGCAGCCTCAAAGATTTCCTTGGGATTTATTGGTTCTCCACCAGACCTTAAGACATCGCGGCGTCTTTTTGCCTCCAAATTCACCGAAATGGAACTTTGCCCAAAGTCCCAGGTAAGCCGCCAATCAACATCGAGACCAGAATCGGCATGCATGTGATAGTTTGCTTGCGATTTGAATGGATTGATCCACCGCGACAGCCACCAGAATTCATTCAGGGTGTCCAAGTGTTGATGAGCCGCTTTAACCTTGCCCACAAGGTCGTCATTGGGTCGCAACCAAAGTTCGGGAACAAGCTCACGAGCAATTTCCGAAACACGGCGAGGCTTTTCGGAGTGTCGGTGTTTGGCCCAATGCCAGAGACTCTGCCACAGGTGATTGTCTACTTTCCCAAACGTGTCCGATGCCGCCACATGGCGGTGATAATTCACCCAGCCCCGGATGATCGGGTTGAGCATTCGGATCCCCAAGTGGTAAAGCTGCGAAGACCGCGAACGCAGGCAGACCTCGATGTCCCGCAGGCTCTCGCGGTAAGTCAACTGGGCGAAGGCCAGGCAAAGAAACTGATCCCAGCACGAAAGCCGATAAGTTTTGTAATCGCCGCGATGTCGCGTCACCAAACGACGAAAGACGTAGTGGGGAACCCACTCCATGAGCTGGGTAAAAATCATTTTGGGCGGCTGCATCCCGCCAGAATAACGAAGCCTCGCTCATGTCGTGAGCATCCATGTTTTTGCCTTGGTCGCTTCAACTCAATAGCTTACGGCGACACCCTTCAGCGAAGATTGGACACCACTGTCCTTTTTTGCATTTTTTTCAGAGGAGACCTAAAGATATTAAGCGTTTTAGGCTGCGCAGGATTTGCAAAGCTAACGCCCCGCGCGCATTCACGGCATAATCGCGCCATGAAAGTCGGTTTCATCTCCAATTTTCGCGGGCTTCACCTGAAACCTACAAACGAATCCCATTCGCCTCATTCGGCTGATTCGCTTATTTTTTCCGCCTCAGGTCGCGAATCCGGCGCCTTCCCTGATCGTGGCAAGCTTCCGAAGCGGCGCTGTGGTGTGGCTATTTCCCACCAGAGCCCTCCAGGGCTAATTCCGCGGATCAAACTTCGATTTCGCCGAGAGTTGCTCCCACAGCTTTTTCTCTTCGTCCGTGACCGAGGGCGGTATTTCGATGGAGACGGTCGCGTAGAGATCGCCCCGCTTTGCCTCGTCTTTCGTCAGCCCGAGGCCGCGCAAGCGAAGAACGGCACCCGCTTGCGTGCACGGTTTCACGTTCAGCATCGCCGAGCCGTCGAGGGTGGGAATCCGGACCTGCTTGCCCAAGACCGCCTCCCACGGCGCGAGATGGACGTCGTAATGGAGATCGGGTCCCTCCACACTAAAATCGGGATGTTTCGCCAGCCGCACGCGCAGGAAAAGATCGCCCGCCGGCCCCCCCGCGCGACCCTGCCCGCCCTGGCCCGTCAGCCGAATGCGCTTCCCCTCGCGCACGCCGGGCGGAATCTTGACCTGATAAGTATCGGTGCGTTCGTTTTCGCCATCCGCGTCGAGCCTTCGGACCGTGATCTGCCGCGTGGCGCCGCGCAGGGCCTCCTCCAGGGTCACGAGAATATCGGCCTCGGCATCGTGCCCCCGCGCGGCCAGCGTCGCCTCGTCCGCATGGACGGACGTGCGCCGAAAGGAACCGGGATGGTCCCGGGTTCCGGCGAAAAAAGCCTCGAAAAAATCGCTGAAACCGGTGCCTGTGAATTCAAAGGGAGACGGCCCTTCTTGAAAATGGGCGCTTCGGCGGTGAGCGCCCTGGGGTGGGAAACCAAAGTCGGCGCCCTCCTGCCAGTTCGCGCCAAGCTGGTCGTATTTTTGGCGCTTTTCGGCATCGCCGAGCACTTCGTAGGCTTCGTTGACCTCCTTGAATTTGGCCTCGCCGGCGACCTTGTTTTTAGCCACGTCGGGATGATAGAGCCGGGCCAGCCGGCGAAAAGCCTTCTTGATTTCCTCAGCGGAGGCGGTGCGCGGCACGCCAAGGATTTCGTAGTAGTCTTTGAACTGGACGGGCATGGTGTGACGGCGGGCGGAATTTTTCCGCAGTGGATTCACGTTAGCCTGACGACGCCATTTTCAAAACGAAAACTTGCCCGGAGGCTGACCCTCCAGGGTAGCCCGGACAATTTATTGTCCGGGTGGCGGAGCGAAGCAAAGCCACAAGAAGCCACCGAAAATTGATGTCATCTCCTCGGCTGCTTCTTGTTCGCGCCAGAGCCGACTGGCGCGAACCCGGACAACGAGTTGTCCGGGCTACCCAATCGGGCGGGGCTGAAAGGACAGATGGGTAATTCCCAACAGAGCCAGACTCTCCAACGAACACAGTAGCGAAGTGCGCGGGCTTCTGCTAAATTACTGCCTTATGCCAACAGTCATCTCCGGGCCCGCCTACGTGGTGCAGCATAATATCGACACCGACCAGATCATCCCCGCGCAGTATCTCACGCTCGTGCCAACGATTCCCGAGGAGTACGAAAAGCTCGGCAGCTATGCGCTCATCGGCCTGCCCGACTCGCTTTATCCCGTGCGCTACGTCGAGGAAGGCGCGACCAAGAGCAAGTACCCGATCATCATCGGCGGGCGCAATTTCGGCTGCGGCTCCTCGCGCGAGCACGCCCCCATCGCCCTCGGCGCCGCCGGATGCCAGGTCGTCGTGGCGGAAAGTTTCGCGCGCATTTTCTTCCGCAACTCGATCGCCACCGGCGAGCTTTACCCTTACGAAAGCGCCGGCCCGCTCAGCGGCGTGATCAAGACCGGCGACATGGTGGAAGTCGATTTCGACAAGGACGAAATCCGCGCCAACGGCAAGGCCTAGCCGCTCAAGCCGCTGGGCGAAGTCAAGCCGGTCATCGACGCGGGCGGCATCTTCGATTTTGCGCGCCAGAGCGGGCTTATCCCGGCGCGGAAAGAAAGCTGAGGTTTTACCGCAAAAGGCAGCGAACCAGGACCAAATTTCCAAATTCAACCAAATTTCCAAATTTTCTGAGGAGAGAGAATCGGACCTCTTTCAATGCATCTGCCTTATGCCTTGAATTTGGTAATTTGGAAAAATTTAGTAATTTGGTTATGCCTTCCTTCTGCGAAAGGTCGTCCCTCCAATGAATTTCTCGTCAAACCGCCGAAGGTTTGTAGAGTGCTCCTCATGAAAACCGCAGTTGTCACCGGAGGGGCCGGATTTCTCGGCAGCCACTTGACCGACCGTCTGCTGGCGGAGGGCTTTCGCGTCGTCGGCGTCGATAATTTCGTCACGGGCAACCCCGCCAACCTCGACCACCTCAAAAACAATCCGAATTACAGCCTTCAAGAACAGGACGTGAGCAAGTATTTCGAGGTTTCGGGCGAGGTCGACTTCGTTTTCCACTTCGCCTCGCCGGCCAGCCCGATTGATTACCTCGAATTGCCGATCCAGACGCTCAAGGTCGGCTCGCTCGGGACGCATAATGCGCTGGGCCTGGCCAAGGCGAAGAATGCGGGCTTCCTCCTTGCCTCGACCTCGGAATGCTACGGCGATCCGCTCGTCCATCCGCAGACGGAGGAATACTGGGGCAACGTCAATCCCATCGGCCCGCGCGGCGTCTATGACGAGGCCAAGCGTTTCGCGGAGGCGATGACGATGGCCTATCACCGCTACCACAAGATCGACACGAAGATCGTCCGCATCTTCAACACCTACGGCCCGCGCATGCGGCTCAAGGACGGCCGGGTCGTTCCCGCCTTCATCGGCGAGGCGCTCAAGGGCGAACCGATCACCATTTTCGGCGACGGCAAGCAGACCCGCAGCTTTTGCTTCGTCTCCGACCTGATCGACGGCATCTTCAAGCTTTCCCAGGGCAACTTCCATGAACCGGTCAACATCGGCAACCCGAACGAATTGACGATCAAGGAATTCGCCGAGCGGATCATCCGGATCGTCGGCTCGAAGAGCACTCTCAGCTATCTTCCCCTGCCGGTGGACGACCCCAAACAGCGCCGCCCCGACATCACCCGCGCCTGGCAGCGGCTCGGCTGGAAGCCGGTCGTCGATCTGGAGACCGGCCTGACCCAGACCATCGAGTGGTTCAAGAGCCGGGTGTAAATTTCATGTGGCGGCGGTCTGTGACCGTCGCTGATTCAACATGCCCCGTCGCGTCATCATCGGAGTCGGCATCGCCTCGTACCCGCTCCATGCCGCGGGCAACACCTGGGCCTTCCTGCAATGGGCGCTCGGGTTTCGGCAGGCGGGCTGGGATGTCTGGATGGTGGAGAATGTGCCCTCCTCCAAATGCATCGACGCCAATGGCCTAAAATGCGCGCCCGCGCTCAGCGCCAATCTCGCCCACTGGAACGCCGTGCTGGACGAGTTCGGCCTGAAGGACCGCGCCACTCTTTTCTTCGATGGCGAGTCGCCGGAATTGCCCGGCCTGCTCCGCTTCGCCCGCGATGCCGAGTTCCTTTTCAACATTTCCGGCCATTTCAAACAGCGGGACGTGTTCGGCGCGGTGCCGGAACGGATTTACCTCGATCTCGATCCCGCCTTCACCCAGATCTGGGCCGAGGTCTACAAGGCCGACATGCACCTCGACGTTCACGACACCTTCGTCTCGATTGGACGTCATCTGGGCAAAAAGGAATGCCGCGCTCCCCTCGCCGGGCGCGCGTGGCTGCCGGTCGGCGTGCCGGTCGTGCTCGATTACTTCACCAATCCGAACGCGGACCAGCCGGGCGGCGTCTGGAACACCTTCACCCATTGGTACGGTTATCAGCCGGTCGAATATGACGGCCAATGGTACGGCAACAAATCGGAGGAGTTTGTCCGGCTCGTCGATCTTCCCAAAAAGACGAAGGAAAAACTCGAGATCGGCACCGATCTTCGGCCCGATGATCCCGTGAGCGGTCAATTCCTCGAAAGCGGCTGGCGTCTGGCCGATGCGCGCCCCCTCAACACCCCGTGGCAGCGGTATCGCGATTACATGGCGCAAAGCCGGGGCGAATTTTGCGTGGCAAAGAACGGCTATGTCCGGTCGCGCTGCGGATGGTTCAGCGACCGCAGCGTCGCCTATCTCGCCCTCGGGCGGCCCGTCGTTTTGCAGGAAACCGGCTGGACCGATTTCTATCCGCATGGCGAGGGGCTGCTCGCCTTCCACGACGAGGAAAGCGCGCGCGCCGCCCTGGAAACCGTGGCGAAAGACCCCGTCAAACACGCCCGCGCCGCGCGGCAGATCGCGGAAAAATATTGCTCCGCGCCCGTCGTGGTGAATCAATTCCTCGAAACGATCGGACGCGGGAAATGAGGCTTGCGCCTTACTTGCCCGGCCCAGCGACTCAACTCGCGGAGCGGGGTTCGGCGATCCGGCGCTGCTCCGTCACTTCGATGCGGCGCAGGAGCCACTCCTCGATCCGTTCCAGGGCCTGCGCCTTGTCGTGATCGTGGAGGAGGAGATGGTACGACTCGGGGAAAAAGCCGAGTTCCTTTTCGCGGCTGCCGAGCTGCGCGAAGAATTGCTCGACCCGCGCGGGTGGGATGTAGACGTCGTTCGCGGCGTAGATGACGAGCACGGGCGCGGTGATTCGCGGCGCGGCGTCGAAGCAGCCCTCGATCAGGTCCCGGAGACATTTGAAGAAGCGGACCGTGAAGAAGTCGATCTTGTGCGAGGCGGTCTCAAACCAGCGGCGATGCGCCTCGTCGCGGGTGACCCAACTTGCCGGATCATCATTTCTCCGCTTCGTGTACTCGCTGACGTCGATCCGGTGCGTGGGCCGCGCCCAGAGAAAAAAGCGGAAGACCTGTTCCTGCCACCAGGAAGGTTCTGCCTTCATCGCAACGACAGGCGACGCGAGCACCAGGCCGGCGGGTTGATCGCTCTCCCCGGCCTGGGCCAGAAAGCGGGTGAGCAGCGCCGCGCCCATGCTCTCGCCGTAATAATAAATTTGCGCGCCGGGATGGGTGGCGCGGACGAGCGAGAAGAAGGCGCTCAAATCGGCGAACCAATCCTCGATTCGCGCGAGATCGCCGCGCCGTTGCGGGAGGGGATCGTTCCCCTGCCCGCGCAATTCGAGCGCGAAGGTGACAACGCCATGCTTCGCCAAATGAGTGGCGAGCGGTTCGTAATCGAGCGCCGCGCCGCTGAGCCCGTGCACGGCGACCACGACCGCGCGCGGGCGCGGGCCCGGCCTCAGGTCGGCGACCCATAACGAATAGGGAAAGCGCTCGCCGTCGGGCGCCTTCCACTCGTGCCGGGTGGAGGTGGTGGTCATTGGTTGTTTAATGTAGCGGCGGTCCATGACCGTCGCACTTTTCTTTTGCGCCTAATTAAAATAGTAAACCCCCGGCTCTGCCGGGGGACTCCCAAAGTTTGACAGCTCCGGGAGTCCCTTTGAATCTCGTGTGCGTGAACCGCTCAAAGTTCCACACAGGAGAAACAAAATGGCAGAAACCACAGACTCATTATCCCACACCCGGTGGGATTGCAAATATCATATCGTGTTCATCCCGAAGTGCCGCCGTGCGGTGCTCTATCGGGAGTTGAGGAAGTACTTGGGGGAGATGTTTAGAAATCTGGCCCAGCAGAAGGAATGCCGGATCGAGGAGGGGCATTTGCTGGGCGACCACGTTCACATGCTCATCTCGATCCCGCCGAAGTACGCGGTGGCGCAGGTGGTGGGCTTTATCAAGGGGAAGAGCGCCATCCACCTGGCCCGCAACTTTGGAGGGCGGCAGCGTAACTTCACGGGGTGCAACTTCTGGGCGAGGGGGTATTACGTCTCGACGGCGGGGCGTGATGAAGAAATCGTCCGGCGTTATATCCGGGAGCAGCAGGCCGAAGACAAACGGGTTGAACAACTCAAAATGTTCAACGAGTAACGAAGGCCGCCTTTAGGCGGCTCACAGCACAAAACAACCGCTTTGAGCGGTTCACAATCCCAAGCCTCCGGCTCTGCCGGAGGTCACTGACTATCAGTCGGCTTGAGATGATACGTGACAATCCCCGGCTTGGATTCATCGGAATCGGGATTATCGCCGACGGTCTCGTCTTCAATTAGCGGGCCGCGCCGCTTCAGCTTCGCGAAAAAATCGACGACGGCCTCGGCCAGTTTCGGGCCAATGCCTTCGATGGCGCAAATCTCCTCCGCCGTGGCATGGCGCAGCTTTTCGATGGAACCAAAATGGCGCAGGAGAAGCATCTTGCGATTTTCACTCACGCCGGGGCAGTCGTCGAGCAGGCTCTCGCTCACGCGCTGCTTCATCAAAATCTGGTGGTAGGCGTTCGCGAACCGGTGCGCCTCGTCGCGGATGCGCTGGAGCAGCCGGATCGCGCCGGAGGAATGATCGATGACGAGCGGCGCGCTTTGGCCGGGGCGGAAAATTTCCTCGCGCTCCTTGGCCAGTCCGATGACGGGAAGATCGCCGAGGCCGAGCGCGTCAAGTTCCCGCTTCGCGCTGCCGAGCTGGCCCTTGCCGCCGTCGACGACGACCAGGCCGGGCCGCCGAATGCCTTCGTTGAGGACGCGCGAGTAGCGACGCCGCACGACCTCCGCCATGCTGGCGAAATCGTCCTGGCCCTCGACGGTCTTGATCCGGTAGCGGCGATAATTTTCCCGGTCGGGCTTGCCGCCTCGGAAGCAGACCATGGACGCGACCTTGTGCGTGGTGGAAATGTTAGAGATGTCGAAGCACTCGATGATGGCGGGCGGCGCGTCAAGGCCGAGGGCCTCCTGCAAGGCGGCCATGTCCTCCGACGGGCGCACGGTGGTGACGAATTGCCGCGCGAAGCGCTTGGTCGGGCGCGTCGTCCGTTTCAAATCGTCGAGCAGGTTGCGGATTTCCGCCGCCCGCTCGAAGTCGAGCCGCGCCGCCGCCTTCTCCATCTCGGCCTTGAATTCGGCCAGCATCTCGCCCGACGCGCCGTCGAGAAAATCGCACGCCTCTTTGACCTTCGCGAGATAACCCGCGCGGGTGATTTTGTTCATACATGGCGCGGAGCAGTTCTTGATGATGTGCTGGAGGCAATGCCGGTAATCGATCTCGCCCGGAATTTCGGGACGGCAGGTGCGGATGTTGAATTTCTTGCGGATGAGGGTGAGCGTCTTGCGCAGCGATCCCGAATGCGGAAACGGCCCGAAGTAGCGCGCGCCGTCGTCCTTCTTCATGCGCGTGAGTTGGAAGCGCGGGAACGGATCGTTGAGGTTCACCTTCACGAGGAGGAACTTTTTGTCGTCGCGGAAACTGACGTTATAGCGCGGGCGATATTCCTTGATGAGCTTACCTTCGAGCAGGAGCGATTCAGGCTCGCTTTTGACCGTGTGCGCTTCGAGGTCCCAGATGCTTTCCAAAAGCGCCAGCGTCTTGCGGTCGTGGTGATGCTGCCGTCCGGGATGAAAATATTGGCTGACGCGCTTTTGCAGGTCGCGCGCCTTGCCGACATAGATGACGCGGTTGAAGCGGTCCTTGAAAAGATAGACGCCCGGCTTGTGCGGCAAGTCGCGCACCTTTGGCATCACATCGGGACGTTCAGCGACCATCCCTACATTATGCCATTAATTGCCTTGTTCCCAAACTCCATTTGGGAACGGGCTTGTGCGGGCAACTCCATTGCCCGATGAGAACAAGGCCTGAGCAATGGAATTGCGCGGACAATTGCGTTCCCAAATAGAGTTTGGGAGCGAGGGGGCCGCGTGCTACAGTTAGGGGTTATGCCTCAGGAAACGCTGACCCCGCCGGAAACAGCGGAATCCTTCGCGCTGCGCAATTTCCGACCGCGCAACAAGCGCCGCATTCTCTGCGCGTTTCCGCGCTACAGTTACAGCTTCGGCACGTTCAACCACGCGTTCCCGCTCATGGGCGACGTGAAGGGCTTCATGCCGCCGCAGGGCATTCTGGTCATCACGGCGCTGATTCCCGGCGAGTGGGAAATCAAATTCGTCGATGAGAACATCGCGCGCGTGACGCCGGAAGAATTCGCCTGGGCCGACGTGGTTTTCGTTTCGGGCATGCACATCCAGCGGCATCGCATTCACGACATCACCCGCCGCGCCCACGACGCGGGCAAGGTCGTCGCGCTCGGCGGGCCGTCCGTTTCTTCCGCGCCCGATTATTATCCCGACGTCGATCTGCTCCACTGCGGCGAGGCCGGCGACGCCACGTTGCGCCTTTTCGAGCGGATCGATGAAACGGTGGAGCGTCCCGAACGAGCAGATCATTTATCGCACGGTCGAGCGCCTGCCGATGTCGGAATTTCCCACGCCGGCCTATCACCGGATCAACATCCGCGATTACCTGCTCGGCTCGGTGCAATTTTCGAGCGGCTGTCCCTACACCTGCGAATTCTGCGACATTCCCGCCCTCTACGGGCGCAATCCGCGCCTGAAAACGCCGGAGCAGGTCGTGCGCGAACTCGATCAGCTCGCCGACGGCGGGTGCGTCTCCGTCTATTTCGTGGATGACAATTTCATCGGCAATCCGAAGGCGGCCGAGAGCCTGCTCGACGCGCTGATCGAATGGCAAAAGCGGCGCGACTGCCAGGTCCGTCTCGCCTGCGAAGCGACGCTCAACATGGCCGGGCACACGCGCATCTTGGAGAAAATGCGTGAGGCCTTTTTCACCAATTGCTTTTTCGGGATCGAGACGCCCGACCCGAAGGCGCTCAAGGCGATGAAGAAAGGGCAGAACATGCGCATGCCGATTCTCGAGGCGGTGCAAACGGTGAATCGCTACGGCATCGAAGCGGCCTCGGGCATCATCATGGGCCTCGATACGGACACGGACGAAACGCCGCAGGCGCTGATGGATTTCGCGGAGGTCTCCCAGATTCCGATCATGACGGTGAACATCCTTTACGCGCTGCCGAACACCGCTCTTTACACGCGCCTGGAAAAGGAGAACCGCGTCCTGCACGACGCGGAGGACCGCGACTCCAACATCGTCTTCCTGCAACCGTACGAGACGGTGGTGCGGAACTGGCAGCGGGTCATCGCCCACGTTTTCGGGCCGGAGAATCTCTACGCGCGGTATGCCTACAACGCCATCCACACCTACCCGAACCGGATCAAGCCGAAGAATCCGATGAGGCAGGCGACCTGGCCGAACATCCGGCGCGCGCTTGGCATTTTCCGGCGGATCATCTGGCGCGTCGGCATTCGCGGCGACTATCGGCGCCACTTCTGGAAGATGGCCTGGACGGAACTGAAGCAGGGCAACGTCGAGACGATGTTCCAGGTCGCGATGGTGGCGCATCATCTCATCACCTACGCGCGCGAATGCACGCAGGGCAAGATGCAGTCGTCGAATTACTCGATCCGGCGCGTCGAGGAAGAGCGCGAGAGCCGGGCGCTGGCCGCGGCGTGATTCCCTCTCCCTCGTTCCCAAGTTGCACTTGAGAACGCACTTGCCGGGGCAATTTCATTGCCGATGTCGTAGGTACGCCTGTGAGGGCTCGGTCCACCGCCTCACGGCGGTGGCTACAAGTCAGGATGACGGAGGCTGAAAAAATCACCCGGGCAGATTGCCGGTCTGGCGTTTGACCATGTCGACCAGGCTTTCCTTCGGTTTGACGCCGAGGAGTTCCTCGACTTTCTGGGTGATCGCGGGCATCCCGAAAGGTTTGGGCACGAGGGCGTCGAAGCCGGCCGCCTTGCCCTCCTCCATCAATTTCCCGTCGAAGAGGCCGCTGATCAGGATGTATTTGGCGTTGGGAAAGCGGGGCGACAATTTCTTTTTGAGGGTGATGCCGTTATCTCCGGGCATGTTGAAGTCGATCAGAAAAACGATCCGGTCTTTGCTCGGGGGAAGAATGCGGAGGGTCGACTCGGCATCCAAAAAGCAGGTAACCGAAAATTTCAGTTTCAACCAGTCTCTCAAGAGGTTGTTTGCCTCGACATTGTCTTCAACAATGACGATTTGGGAGCCAGGTTCTGCTTTTGACATGGAAAGTTGGCGTCCTTGAACTATCCGGCGATGGAAAGAAGGCCGGAAATATTGTCCTCAAGGATCCTGGCGTCGAAGGGCTTGAGCATCAGCGCGTCGAGGCCGAGATTGCGTGTCCGCTCCACCATGTCCATGCTCATTTCGCCGGTGATCAAAATGAATTTTGCGGCGGGAAACTGCGCTCGCAGTTCGTGGAAAAGCTCGATGCCATTCTTGCCCGGCAGCTTGTAATCGAGGATGAAAACGCCCACGCCCTTAAAATGGCCGGTGGCGGCGAGGGCCTCCTCGGCGCTGGCAAAGGTCTGGACGACGTTCTTGTCGCCTAGAAAGGCGTCGAGAGCCCCTGAGATGTAAGGGTCGTCTTCGACCACGACAATGCTTTGATTTTGGATATGGCGAGGCACGGATTCAAAATATCGCGGGATGGCATTATCGCAAGAACAATATCATTCGAGCGCTTGGGATAGTAAGGCATTCAGCCCCTATAACATACATAAAAAAGCCGGGCTGTTTCCAGCCCGGCTTTTTTGATCTCTGGGTAGCCGTCGCACGAAGTGCGGCGGCCACCTCGAAAGGGACTCGCTTAGTAGTCCATTCCGCCCATGCCGCCCATGCCGCCGCCGTGGCCGCCGGGGGCCGCGGGTTTCTCCTTCTCCGGCAGCTCGGTCACGATGCATTCGGTCGTGAGGAGCAGGCCGCTGATGGAGGCCGCGTTCTGGAGGGCCGAACGGGTCACCTTGGTCGGATCGACGATGCCGGCCTTGACGAGGTCGACGTATTCGCCGGTCGCGACGTTGTAACCTTCGTTGCCCTTGCGTCCCTTGACTTCGTTGACGACGACGGAGCCTTCTCCACCGGCGTTTTCGACGAGCGTGCGCAGAGGCTGCTCGATGGCGCGGCGGATGATCTGAACGCCGATGGCTTCGTCGCCCGTGAGTTCGAGCTTGTCGAGGACCTTCTGGGCGCGGATGAAGGCCACACCGCCGCCGGGGACGATGCCTTCTTCCACGGCCGCGCGGGTCGCGTGGAGGGCATCCTCGACGCGGGCTTTCTTTTCCTTCAGCGCGGTTTCGGTCGCGGCGCCGACATTGATGACGGCAACGCCGCCGGCCAGCTTGGCCAGGCGTTCCTGGAGCTTTTCCTTGTCGTAGTCGGAGGTGGTTTCCTCGATCTGACGGCGGATCTGGGCCACGCGGCCCTGGATGTCGGCGTTCTTGCCTTCGCCTTCGATGATCGTGGTGTTTTCCTTGTCGATGACGATGCGCTTGGCGCGGCCGAGGTCTTCGAGCCCGACGTTTTCGAGCTTGATGCCGAGGTCTTCGCTGAGCAGACGGCCACCGGTGAGGATGGCGATGTCTTCGAGCATGGCCTTGCGGCGGTCACCGAAGCCCGGGGCCTTGACGGCGCAGACCTGGATGGTGCCGCGGAGCTTGTTCACGACGAGGGTCGCGAGCGCTTCGCCTTCGACTTCCTCGGCGATGATGAGGAGCGGACGGCCCGACTTGGCGATCTTCTCCAGCAAGGGCAGCATGTCCTTGAGGTTGCTGATCTTCTTTTCGTGGATGAGGATGTAGGCGTTCTCGAGAACGGCTTCCAGGTCCTCGGCGTTGGTCACGAAGTAGGGCGAGAGATAGCCCTTGTCGAACTGCATGCCTTCGACGACGTCGAGGGAGGTTTCGATTCCCTTGGCTTCTTCGACGGTGACGGTGCCGTCCTTGCCGACCTTGTCGAGCGCGTCGGCGATGATCTCGCCGATGGTGGTGTCCCAGTTGGCGGAGACGGTCGCGACCTGCTTGATCTCTTCCTTGTCCTTCACCTTTTTGGAGATGCGGGCCAGTTCTTCGGCGATCGGCATCGACGGCCTTGTTGAATGCCGCGCTGCAGATCGGTCGGGTTGGCGCCGGCGGTGACGTTCTTGAGGCCTTCCTTGTAGATGGCCTCGGCGAGAACGGTCGCCGTGGTGGTGCCGTCGCCGGCGATGTCGCTGGTCTTGCTGGCGACTTCGCGCACGAGCTGGGCGCCGATGTTTTCGTAGGGATCTTCGAGTTCGATTTCCTTGGCGACGGTGACGCCGTCCTTGGTGATCGTCGGGTGATCCGAATTTCTTGTCGAGGACGACGTTGCGTCCGCGGGGTCCGAGCGTGGCCTTGACGGCGCGGCTCAGTTTTTCGACGCCGCGCAGCAGGGCGTGCCGGGCGTGTTCGTCGAACTGTAGTTGTTTAGCTGCCATATTAATGTGTCCTTTCTACTGAATTTTTTTATGCGAATGGGGCGAATCAGCCGAATCAGCCGAATCAGGCGAATCAGGCGAGAATGCCGAGGATGTCGTCCTCGCGCAGCACCTGGTAAGCGGTGCCGTCGATCTTGATTTCGGTGCCACCGTACTTGCTGATCAGCACGCGGTCGCCGACCTTGACTTCAAAGGGCTTTTTCTTGCCTTCGTCGTCGATTTTGCCGGTCCCGATGGCGATGACTTTCGCCTCCTGGGGTTTTTCCTTGGCGGTGTCAGGAATGATGATGCCGCCTTTCTTGACTTCTCCCTCTTCGAGCGGCTGCACGAGCACCCGGTCGCCGAGGGGACGGAATGTTGGGTTTGCCATATTCTGTCTCCTTTCGTTTTGTTGTTGGTTTGTTTCTAAAAAGTCGTCCTGAACTTGTCGAAGGATGGCTGGAGCGCCCGACGCGGAACCCGTGACGGCTGCCTCAACTGATCCCTCCACAAACCCGGGAGGACTGTCTTAAATTTTTAGGATTGCTCGGTGACCGCGATCACATTCGCCGCCACGATGACATGCTTGGTGTCCTCACCGTCCATAAGGAGGATAAATTCGCCGTTTTCAGTCCATGCGATGGATTCGGCTTTAGCGGACACTGTTTTTCCTTCCGCGTAGGTGATTGTGTAGGTTTTTTGGGTTGTATCGGCCATGTGGTTTCTCTTTGGGTTGGTTTAGCCTCTTCGGAAATCTGTTTGGGTGGCCCGGGCTACTTGTTGCCCGGGCGCGCGAAGTGCGCAGGAAGCGATCCCCTCCCCTCGTTCCCAAACTCCATTTGGGAACGCGCCTGTCCGCGCAACTCCGTTGCCTGCTTCAACCCTTACAGGGTTGGAGCCGCAGGGGCGGCACACCCAGGGTAGGCGCGGAGGACGAGTCCTCGCGCCAACCCTGGGCTGAGTGATTGCAACCCTTTCAGGGTTGCCTACGGTGCCAAGGACCAGCGCGCTCATTGGGGTGGCCCGGCAACGACAGGCGCGCCTGCGTTGTCCGGGTTCGCGAAGCGAACAGGAAGCGATCCCCTCCCCTCGTTCCCAAGTTGCACTTGGGAACGCGCTTGTCGGCGCAATTCCATTGCTTGGTTCAACCCTTACAGGGTTGGAGCCGCAGGGGCGGCCCACCCAGGGTAGGCGCGGAGGACGAGTCCTCGCGCCAACCCTGGGCTGAGTGATTGCAACCCTTTCAGGGTTGCAGATAGCGACGCCGATATTCATGTCAAGTAAGCCCTGTACCGTCCAGACCCGAGTTCCTCGGGCCTTTGAATTCGGATTGGTGCCCCGTTCTCTTCTTCAATTTGAAAAGCAGCCGATGTGAGCGGAATGGGCTTTTCCGATTTGAATTCGAAATACGGAGGCCCTGTCACGGTCCGAGACCCGAGTATCCCAGGCGTCACGACCGGAGCCCTCTCGATCTCAATACGACATCCCGAACCGTCGGTTAGATCTCGCAGGAATTTCATAGGAACCTTCATTTCTTCCCCTTCTTGTCGGGATCGACCATCTCAAAATCGGCGTCGACCACGTCATCGGGTTTGCCCGCGCCCGCGCCGGGCGGCGGCGTCTGCGTTTCGGGCGCGCCTTCCGGAGAACCGTGCGCGGCTCCCGCTCCGGCGCTGGCGGCGGCCTGCTTGTAGAGATCGGCGGAGACGGCCTGGACCTTCTGGTTGAGCGATTCGACCGCCGCTTTGATCGCGGAGACATCGTCCTTGGCCAGGGCCTCCTTGACCTTTTTGATCTCGTCCTCGATTTCGGTTTTCTTGGCCGCATCGACTTTGTCGCCGAGGTCCTTGAGCATTTTTTCCGCGCCGTAGGCCGTGGAATCGGCGTTGTTGCGCAGTTCGATTTTTTCCTTGGCCAGGCGATCTTCTTCGGCATGGGCCTCGGCGTCCTGGGTCATCTTTTCGATGTCGGCCTTGGAAAGACCGCTCGATCCGGTGATGGAAATTTTCTGTTCCTTGCCCGTGCCCATGTCCTTGGCCGAGACGTGGAGGATGCCGTTGGCATCAATATCAAAAGTAACCTCGACTTGCGGCACGCCGCGCGGGGCGGGCGGGATGCCGTCGAGGTGGAACGTGCCGAGCTGCTTGTTGTCGCGGGCCAGCGGGCGCTCGCCCTGGAGCACCTTGATTTCCACTCCGGGCTGGTTGTCCGAGTAGGTGGAGAAGGTCTGCGTTTTCTTGGTCGGGATGGTCGTGTTGCGCGGGATCATCGGCGTCGCGACGGAGCCCGCGGTTTCGATGGCCAGCGTCAGCGGCGTCACGTCGAGCAGGAGCACGTCCTTCACGTCGCCCTTGAGCACGCCAGCCTGGATGGCCGCGCCGATGGCGACGACTTCATCGGGGTTGACGCCCTTGTGCGGCTCCTTGCCGACAAGCTTGCGGGCGGTCTCGATGATCTTCGGCATGCGGGTCATGCCGCCGACGAGCACCAGTTCGTCGATCTTCGAGGCGGCAATCTTCGCGTCGGCGAGGCAGGCGTTCACCGGCTTGATCGTCCGCTCGGTGAGCGCGTCGGTGAGTTGCTCCAGCTTGGCCCGCGTCAGATCTTTGCGGATGTGCTTCGGCCCGGTCTGGTCCGCGGTGATGAACGGCAGGTTGATTTCGTAGGTCTGCGAGGAGGAAAGGGCGATCTTCGCCTTTTCGGACTCCTCTTTCAGGCGCTGGACCGCGTCGGGCTGGCCTTTTAAGTCGATGCCGGTTTCGGTTTTGAAGTCGGCGAGGAGCCAGTCCATGATGGCGTTGTCCCAGTCGTCGCCGCCGAGGTGGGTGTCGCCGTTGGTGGCCTTGACTTCGAACACGCCGTCGCCGATTTCGAGGACGGAAATGTCGAACGTGCCGCCGCCCAGATCGTAGACGGCGATCTCCTCGTCCTTCTTCTTTTCGAGGCCGTAGGCGAGCGACGCGGCGGTCGGCTCGTTGATGATGCGCAGGACTTCGAGTCCCGCGATGCGGCCGGCGTCCTTGGTGGCGTGGCGCTGGCTGTCGTTGAAATAAGCGGGGACGGTGATGACGGCCTGGGTGATTTTCTCGCCGAGCTTCGATTCCGCGTCGGCCTTGAGCTTGCCCAGGATAAACGAGGAAATTTCCTCCGGCGAATAGACTTTCTTCTCGCCTTTCACGTCGACTTCGATATGCGCGTCGCCGTTCTTGGCCTCGACGATTTTGTAGGGGACGCGGGCCTGTTCGCCCTTGACCTCGGCGAACTTGCGGCCGATGAAGCGCTTGACGGAAAAAACGGTGTTTTTCGAGTTGGTGACCGCCTGGCGCTTGGCCGCCTGGCCGACGAGACGCTCACCGCTCTTGGTGAAGGCCACGATTGACGGGGTTGTCCGCGCGCCTTCGGAATTTTCGAGAACCACCGGCTCGCCATTCTCCATGATGGCCATGCAGGAGTTGGTGGTGCCTAAATCAATGCCTAAAATCTTTGCCATATACTCATGCCCTCGCAGGATGCGGGCCGAACGCGATAAAATATCTTAAGGTGCTCCTATTGAAATGCTTACGTCTAATGGCTGTTTCAAGGGCCAAGCGGTCTTTGGTGAAAACCGGGACAAAACGGCGCGGCGTAGAGACAGGATGGCGCTCGACGCTTCTGGAGGGTCGCCGACAGGTGTGCCTGCCGACCTAAGCCATTTTTCCCTCGTTCACAAGAGGAGTTTGGAAACGAGGCATGTGAAGTTTCCAATTCTTCGCTTTATGTTATGAAGTCTGCCGCTAATCCTTACCAAGCCAGAACCGTTCCACCTTATGCATTCTCTCATGAGCGTAACCGCGCCGAGCCGCTTGAAGCGCTACATGGCGATCCTGCTTAGATGGCTCCTGGTCGCCTTCGCGGTTTTCGTTTTGAGCATCCGGGCCGGCCGCTACATCACGGAGAACTTGCTTTTCATGGCCTATACCGCGACTGCCACGATTCACGTGGTGGTGGGACCCAGCGGCCTCTACGGTTCCGTGCCGCCGCCAACGGCCAGCCTTGCGCAAGAATGCGCAATCATCGGGTCGCCGGATGTTTTGCTGCCGGTCATTCACGACTTGGGCCTGAACAAGGCATGGGCCTCGTCAGACCCGGAACCGCGGCCCGACGAGGACGCTTTGGCCCGCATGAGCGAGATCCTGAAGATCGAATCCGAGCCCGGACGGAACATCGTCAAAATTACTGTCTCAAGCAATGTGCCGAAAGAGGCCGCCGACATCGCGAACGCGATCTCCGACCAATACAAAATCATGCGGGATCTTGAGGAAATTCAACGCGCCAGCCGTATGGACGACGTGATCCGCGATGAAATCGCCCGGCAACAGCGGGTGGTCGATGAAAAGAAAGCCGCGCTGGAACAAATGCCGCGGGATCAATCGCCGGCCTATCTCGCAGCCAACCGCGATCTCGAGCAGCAGCAGATCATTCTCGACGCCCTCAATGTTCGCCTCAAGCAGGCTGAAGCCGATGAGCAACTCCAGGCCAGCCCGGTCCGCATCCTCTCCCGCGCCGAAGCGCCTAAAGTCAGTCCGAAGAGCTCGTTCGAGTCCATCGTGACGATCTTGGTGGCGGCGGCCCTGAGTGTTTTTCTGGCTTCGTTCGTCGAGGTAGTATTTTTGTTTTTACGCGCATCGGAAATGCCTCCGAGCTAGGGCCAGTTAACACTATTTTATGGACAGATCGCTCGTACTCGGAAAAGCCATCCTGAAAGGATGGCCGTCACTCAGCCCAGGGTTGGCGCGGGGGACAACGTCCCACGCGCCTACCCTGGGTCAACGGCAACGAGGACCAACCCTGAAAGGGTTGAATCAGTCCACCACCGTTAAGACGGCTCCAACCCTTTCAGGGTTGTATGTTTCTCAATCTACCCAGGGTAGGCGCTGCCGCGCCAACCCTGGGCTGAGTGATTGCAACCCCGTTGGGGTTGCCGCCGACAACCGACATGAGTGTTAACAGGCCCTAGTTGGCGTGCCGCGGGACATCGATCTCGGCTATAGCGCCTTAAGTTGGTCGAAATGGCGGTCTTTGTGGAGAAGGCCCGCGCCGTGAAAACGGGCGCAGGCGGCGATGAGCAGGTCCGTGGCAGGCACCGTCATCCCCCTGCCCCGAGCCTTGCGGGAAAGACCTTCGGCCAAGCTCCAGACCTGAGCTGTCGTTTCCAGCAAAATGACATTCGGGGAGAGTTCTTCAAGGTCGCGCATTCCTTTTGCGAACGCCCCATTCCACAATTCGAGCCGGATCATTTCACACCAGGCAGCCCTTCGCTCGCGAAGCAACTCGCTCACCTGTTCTCTCACCCGTTGATCGCCGCGCGGCCTCATGGTTTCGATCCAGGCCGAGGTCTCAACCAAGGTGAGCGCCCTCGGAAGGATCAAGAATCCTCCCTCATCTTCCGCAAATCCTCCTGGGTCATGATCCCGTCCATGGTGCCGAATTTACGGATGATCTTCTCGACGCGTTCCCGTCGATTGAACTCGGCGATCGCTTTTACAATCGCCTCACGCTTGGTCTTGGCCCGGGTGTTTTTCATGATGTCCCGGAGTTCCTTGTCAGGAATATCAACCGTCGTTTTCATGATTCCAGATTAGCCGTTTTTGGATTCCATTGCAACATGGTTTGGAATCCTCCATGGAACAGGGTGCGAGTCTCCGCAGTCGGCGGTTACTTCCCGCCCGGCGCGTTCCGCCGCAGTTCAACCTGACGCAACTTGGCGAGATTTTCTCGGGCCTTGTCATCATTGGGGTCGATTTGGAGCGCCCTTTGGAATTGTTCCATGGCTTCCGGGACGTGGCCTGTCTGCGCCAGGGCCAACCCAAGATCATCGCGGGCGTCGGCATACGAGGGATCAATCTGGATGGCGATTCGGTAGTGTTCGATCGCCTCGGAGGTACGCCCAGCCAGGAGCAAAGCGTTGCCCATGTTATTGTGGGCCTCGGCATAAAGAGGATGCCTGCGCAGGGCCCGCTCAAAGTGGGCCAGCGCTTCGGATATGTGCCCCGTTTGGGCCAGCACAATACCCAGGTTATTGTGCGTTTCGGAAGCGTAGGGATTTCTTTTCAGAGATTGATTATAGCCTTCAAGCGCCTCGGGAATTCGCCCGAGCTGCATATAGGCGTTGGCGAGATTATCGTAGGGTTCGGCCAGTTCCGGCTTGAGGCGAATGACCGTTTCGAAGTGTTCCTTGGCCTGTTCCGCCTCACCGGCGGCCAAGAGTATTTTCCCAAAATTATCGTAAGCGAGCCAGGCCTCCGGGTTGCGATCTATGGTATACGTCCAGAAAGTCTCTTCACCGGTGAACGCCGCCGCGTACCAGTGGGATTCGAAGGCCAGCAATGCCATGATCGCGGTGAGAATGCCGGTGCTCAAAGGGTGGACCGAGCGGGCAAGCCGCGCATCCACTCGTTCGATTCCGGCCACGACGATCCCGATCAATCCGATGATCGGGACATACAGAAAGTGGTCCATCACCCATGTGAAACTCATGTAGGAAATCGGGATGAAGCCCAGGAACGGCGCGAGGGTCAGAATAAAAAAGCCGAGCCCAAGCAAGACATGGCGTCCCCAGCTTTCACGCCTCCGCCAAAGCCAGTAAACCACCCCGGCAAGGACGAGCCACGGCAGGAACTGAATCGGCGAGGCGGGATCGACTTTCCACATGGGATAAATGGGCAGCGGTCCCACGGGCCAGAAGCATTTGGCGAAATAAAACGAGAGGGCTTGCCCGGCCAGGGCAAGCCGGAAAAAGAACCCGCCGATTTCCACGACCGCGGGAGTCCTCCACTGACTGTGCATGTACCATGCGCCGGACCACGAGGTGAGCAACCCAAGGACCACGGAGATGAGCAGGAAAGGCGCACAGGCCAGCCCGTCGCGCCACCCGATCCGCCCCCGCTTCCACCAGGCATAGAGCAAAATGACCGCCGGGAATGGCGCCGCGCTGATTTTACAGAGCATGGCGACGAGGAACAACGCGAGGGCCAGAAAATAATCACGCGGTTGCTTCCGCTCCTCGTAATCGATCCAGGCGCACATCGCCAGCAGGAACGGCGGCAAAGACAGCGTGTTCTTGAACTCCGAAATCCACGCGACCGATTCCACCATCATCGGATGAATGGCGAAGATAAGCCCCCCCACCCACGCCAGCCGCAGGCCGAATTTGCTCAAGACTCGCCACACCAAAAATGCGCTGAGCAGGTGCAGGCAAACATTGGTGAGATGGTAGCCAATTGTGTCGTCGCCCCACAGCCGCCATTGCGCCCATTGGACGGTTTGTTCGATCGGATAGTATTCGATGAAACTCCCCGGCTGGAACCACGCTTTCCAGAGCCGCGCCGGATCGTTCAGCAGCGGGTTTTGGCTGAAGTACATGACATCGTCCCAAATCCAATCGCCGTATAGCGCCGGCCAGTAGATCCATACTCCCGCGACGATAATGATGGCGGCGTGGAGGAGCGCCAATTTCCATCCGGGGAGGACAAATTCCGCCGATAAAATTCCCTCGTCGCGGGCCTCGACCTCGGGAACCACCGTTCGTTTTTTATTCAACCGTTTAGCCATGGCGCCCGCCTATTTAATCGCCGCCGCGAACGCGGGCCAATGTTTATTATGGAGGCGCCCGTCACCCTGCGCTCAATGCTTGATCGCAGTGTCGGGCGGCGTTTCCCGTGTCCGCAACCCCTCCAGGCTGGCGCGGGCTTTTTCATCGTTGGGATTGATTTGGAGCGCCTTTTGGAATTGTTCGATGGCTTCCGCAACACGGCCTGTCTGCGCCAGGGCCAGCCCCAGATTGTCGCGGGCTTCTCCCAGGCGGGGATCGATTTGTAGGGCGGCCTGGAATTGCCCGATCGCCTCAGGGAGATGTCCGGCCAGGAGCAGGGTATTGCCCATGTTATTGTGAGCCTCGGCATAGAAAGGGTGTCCGCGCAGGGCCAGTTCAAAGTCGCGCAGCGCCTCGGCCGTGTGGCCGGTCTGGGCAAGCAACACGCCCATGTCATTGTGCGCTTCGGCTGAAAAGGGGTCTCTTTTCAGCGATTGACGCAAGGCTTCGACCGCCTCGGGGACCCGTCCGAGCTGGGTCAGGGCGCCGGCGAGATTCACATAGGGCTCGGCGAGTTCCGGCTCGAGACGAATGACCGTATCGAAGTGTTCCTTCGCTTGCTCGGGTTTGCCCGCCAGTAGAAGTGATTTTCCAAGGTCGATGTGGGGAAGCCACGCCCCGGGGTTGCGTTCGACCGCGTAGGTCCAAAAGGTTTCTTCGCCGGTAAACGCCGCCGCGTACCAGTGGGATTCAAAGGCCAGCAATGCCATGATCGCGGTGAGAATGCCGGTGCTCAAAGGGTGGACCGAGCGGGCAAGCCGCGCATCCACTCGTTCGATTCCGGCCACGACGATCCCGATCAATCCGATGATCGGGACATACAGAAAGTGGTCCATCACCCATGTGAAACTCATGTAGGAAATCGGGATGAAGCCCAGGAACGGCGCGAGGGTCAGAATAAAAAAGCCGAGCCCAAGCAAGACATGACGTCCCCAGCTTTCACGCCTCCGCCAAAGCCAGTAAACCACCCCGGCAAGGACGAGCCACGGCAGGTATTGGACCGGCGAGGCGGGATCGACTTTCCACATGGGATAAATGGGCAGCGGCCCGACCGGCCAAAAACATTTGGCGAAATAAAACGAGAGAGCTTGCCCGGCCAGCGCGAGCCGCGAAAAGAACCCGCCGACATCCACCACCGCGGGATTCTTCAACTGACTGTGCATGTACCATGCGCCGGACCACGAGGTGAGCAACCCAAGGACCACGGAGATGAGCAGGAAAGGCGCACAGGCCAGCCCGTCGCGCCACCCGATCCGCCCCCGCTTCCACCAGGCATAGAGCAAAATGACCGCCGGGAATGGCGCCGCGCTGATTTTACAGAGCATGGCGACGAGGAACAACGCGAGGGCCAGAAAATAATCACGCGGTTGCCTCCGCTCCTCGTAATCGATCCAGGCGCACATCGCCAGCAGGAACGGCGGCAAAGACAGCGTGTTCTTGAACTCCGAAATCCACGCGACCGATTCCACCATCATCGGATGAATGGCGAAGATAAGCCCCCCCACCCACGCCAGCCGCAGGCCGAATTTGCTCAAGACTCGCCACACCAAAAATGCGCTGAGCAGGTGCAGGCAAACATTGGTGAGATGGTAGCCAATTGTGTCGTCGCCCCACAGCCGCCATTGCGCCCATTGGACGGTTTGTTCGATCGGATAGTATTCGATGAAACTCCCCGGCTGGAACCACGCTTTCCAGAGCCGCGCCGGATCGTTCAGCAGCGGGTTTTGGCTGAAGTACATGACATCGTCCCAAATCCAATCGCCGTATAGCGCCGGCCAGTAGATCCATACTCCCGCGACGATAATGATGGCGGCGTGGAGGAGCGCCAATTTCCATCCGGGGAGGACAAATTCCGCCGATAAAATTCCCTCGTCGCGGGCCTCGACCTCGGGAACCACCGTTCGTTTTTTATTCAACCATTTAGCCATGGCGCCCGCCTATTTAATCGCCGCCGCGAACGCGGGCCAATGTTTATTATGGAGGCGCCCGTCACCCTGCGCTCAATGCTTGATCGCAGTGTCGGGCGGCGTTTCCCGTGTCCGCAACCCCTCCAGGCTGGCGCGGGCTTTTTCATCGTTGGGATTGATTTGGAGCGCCTTTTGGAATTGTTCGATGGCTTCCGCAACACGGCCTGTCTGCGCCAGGGCCAGCCCCAGATTATCCCGCGCGATGACGTAATCCGGATCGATCTCAATAGCCGCCTGAAATTGCTCGATCGCGGCCGCGACGTTCCCCGATTGAGCCAGCGCGCCGCCCAGGTTTTCATGCGCCGGGGCAAGACGCGGATCCAGTTTCACCGCGACCTTCAACTGCTCGATCGCCGCTTGAACATTCCCCGTCTGGAGGAAAAGGCTTCCGAGATTATATCGGAGGGGCGCGAAGTTTGGAAGGAGCTTCACCGCCTGCTCATCTTTCTCGATGGCTTCCGTCGTTTTACCGGCGCGCACAAGACAGTCCGCCAGGTTGATGTAGATTTTCCCGTCGACCGGGTTAAGCTTCAGCGCCTGCCGGTATTGCTCCTGCGCCTCGTCAGCGCGGCCCACTTTTTGCAGCGCCACGCCCAGGTTGTAGTGCCCATCGCAGTAACTCGGTTTGAGCCGCAGGACCTCCTGATAATGGGAGATCGCCTCGGGATAAAGGCCATCGGCAACCAGGGCCACGCCCAGATTATTCTGAGCAAACCATGATTCCGGATTACGATCTATGGTATACGTCCAGAAAGTCTCATCATTGGTAAACGCCGCCGCGTACCAGTGGGATTCGAAGGCCAGCAATGCCATGATCGCGGTGAGAATGCCGGTGCTCAAAGGGTGGACCGAGGTGGCAAGCCGCGCATCCACTCGTTCGATTCCGGCCACGACGATCCCGATCCATCCGATGATCGGGACATATAGAAAATGGTCCATGACCCACGTGAAATTCATGTAGGAAATCGGGATGAAGCCCAGGAACGGCGCGAGGGTCAGAATAAAAAAACCAAGCCCGAGCAAGACATGGCGTCCCCAAGTTTGGCGTCTCATCCATAGCAAGTAAACCACCCCCGCAAGGACGAGCCACGGCAGGTATTGGACCGGCGAGGCGGGATCAATTTTCCACTGGGGATAAATGGGCAGCGGTCCCACGGGCCAGAAGCATTTGGCGAAATAAAACGAGAGGGCTTGCCCGGCCAGGGCGAGTTGAGAAAAAAAGCCGCCGATTCCTGCTACGCCCACCACCTCGGCCTGACTTTGCAGATACCAGGCGCCGGACCAGGTGCTGATCAAACTGAGCATCACCGCGATGACAAAAAACGGCGCACAGGCCAGCCCGTCCCGCCACCCGATCCGCCCCCGCTTCCACCAGGCATAGAGCAAAATGACCGCCGGGAATGGCGCCGCACTGATTTTACAGAGCATGGCGACGAGGAACAACGCGAGGGCCAGAAAATAATCACGCGGTTGCTTCCGCTCCTCGTAATCGATCCAGGCGCACATCGCCAGCAGGAACGGCGGCAAAGACAGCGTGTTCTTGAGCTCCGAAATCCACGCGACCGATTCCACCATCATCGGATGAATGGCGAAGATAAGCCCCCCCACCCACGCCAGCCGCAGGCCGAATTTGCTCAAGACTCGCCACACCAAAAATGCGCTGAGCAGGTGCAGGCAAACATTGGTGAGATGGTAGCCAATTGTGTCGTCGCCCCACAGCCGCCATTGCGCCCATTGGACGGTTTGTTCGATCGGATAGTATTCGATGAAACTCCCCGGCTGGAACCACGCTTTCCAAAGCCGCGCCGGATCGTTCAGCAGCGGGTTTTGGCTGAAGTACATGACATCGTCCCAAATCCAATCGCCGTATAGCGCCGGCCAGTAGATCCATACTCCAACCCCTGCGATCAAGGCCGCCCGCAACAATACGATCGGCCAGCCGGACAAGCCAAAATCCGTTGAGAGAAGTCCGCCGCCCTGAAACCGCGTGCTCCCCAGAACCGCCGGTTTCTTCTTGGAGAGATTCGACATAATCCTCGGCGAGTTAACAGGCGCCCGCTTCAAATTGCCAATGCATTTTATCGGATTCGCAGCCGCATCTCTTCCCTCGTCATCCCTTCCACCCGGACAATCTTGTCCCGGGATTTGTCGCCGCGTTCGAGCGTGATCTGGCGGGGGCGCAGGCCCAGGATTTCCGCGAGAAATTCAACGAGCGCCGCATTGGCCTTGCCTTCGACGGCGGGCGCGCGAAGCCGGATTTTAAGGACCTCGCCGCCATGGGCGTCCGCGGCCCAACCGACGATCTCGTTGGCTTTGGCGCCGGGCTGCGCGCGGATGGCGAGGCGCGAGCGCTTCGCGGCCAAGTTTGCCTTAGCAACACGCTTCATAATCGATTAGTATTCTCACATGCCGCTTTGCTTGGACAATCAAGACTTGCAGGAACTCTCGACCGATTCCCTGCAATCTTTTGAAAAACAAATAGCATCGATTCCCGCTGAACTTTGCGCGCCGTTCTACGAGGCGGCAGGCCGTTTGGAATCGCAACTTTTGATAATCTATCGGATGGTTGTCCTTTGCACAAAGAAAGAGGAAGACTTGGACAAAGTTGCTCTATGGTGGAGCAGTATGGCAAGGGTCTGCGACGAATTTATCACCCATCTTGAAGGACTCGTCAAACAGCATCCCACTTGTGGGGCTGAGTATTATCGGGACCGCTTTTTGGATGTCCGGAATACATGCAAGAGACTTCAAGAATTGCACGGTTAGCGGGGAGGCAAGAGGGTTGGGACTTCCTTCATCCTGAAAGGATGAAAATCACTCAGCCCAGGGTTGCGAGGAACGAGCTACCCTGGGTAAGGGCAAGCGAGCCTCCAACTCTGAAAGAGTTGAAGCAATTGGAAACTTCCCGCAAGTTCACCTTGATTCAACCCTTTCAGGGTTGTGCTTCTCTGAGACGGAAACCCAGGGTAGGCGCTGCTGCGCCAACCCTGGGCTGAATGATCACAACCCCGTTGGGGTTGCCGAGGCACTCCCCTTTTTCATGCTCCGTGGTGAACGAAGTTCATGGAGACTAATTCCCAGCCACGGCAAGCCTTAAGTCAATCGGCTGAGACTGCCGTTCACCCCTTCGGACGGATGATTTTCCAGAGCCAGCCGAGGGGATCGTAGAAGTCGTCCACGACGCGTTCCTTCAGCGGAATGATGGCGTTGTCGGTGATGGTGATGTTCTCGGGGCAGACCTTCGTGCAGCACTTGGTGATGTTGCAATAGCCGATGCCGTGGGCCTGCTTCAGTTCCGGGAGGCGGTCCTCGGTGTCGAGCGGGTGCATTTCCAGCGCGGCGGTGTAGACCAGGAAACGCGGGCCGATGAACTCGTCGTGCTTGTTGTGGTCGCGCAGGACGTGGCAGACGTCCTGGCAGAGAAAACACTCGATGCACTTGCGGAATTCCTGCACGCGGTCGATGTCCTCCTGCTGCATCCGCCAGGTGCCGTCCGGCGCGTCGGGCGTGCGCGGCTTGAACGGCTTGATCTTCTTTTTGACGCGAAAGTTCCACGAAACGTCGGTGACCAGGTCGCGGAGGCTCGGAAACGCGCGCATCGGCTCGATGGTCACCGGCTTGTCGATCGGGATCATGTCGAGCCGCGTCATGCACATCAGCCGCGGCATGCCGTTGATTTCCGCCGAGCAGGAGCCGCACTT
Organism: uncultured Verrucomicrobiae bacterium; assembly: GCA_963702985.1. Lineage (GTDB taxonomy): Bacteria > Verrucomicrobiota > Verrucomicrobiia > Methylacidiphilales > UBA1321 > JABDGH01. Next base: position 301,481 of record OY969777.1, on the reverse strand, counting down.
GCCGGCCTTGCAATTCCAGCGGCAGGCGAGGTCGTTGGCCTGCGTGGCCTGGATCTTGTGGACGACGTCGAGCACGACCATGCCCTCGGAGACCTCGGTCGTGTAATCCACGAATTTTCCGCCGCTTTCTCGCCGGCGCCAGATGCTGAAAGTGACCGTCGCTCATTTTCATCTCCTCGATCACCTGTTTCAATTCCTCCGGCATGGCGGGAATCGGTTCGCGCCGCAACTGCATCGAGCCGTCCGCGCCTTTCTTCACGACGATGTTGATCTTCGCCGTCCGCCGCGCTCTTGTCCGGGAAATCCTCGCGGAAGTGGCCGCCGCGGCTTTCCTTGCGCTCGATGGCCGCGCGCGTGATGGCTTCGGAAACAGTCAGCAGATGCTTCAGGTCGAGCGCCGTGTGCCAGCCGGGATTGTACTCGCGGTTGCCGTGGACGGCGGTCTTGGCGGCGCGATCCTGAAGTTTGGCGAGGCCCTCCAGCGCGCGGGACATCTCGTCTTCGCGGCGCACGATGCCGACGAGTTCCTGCATCATGTCCTGCAACTCGTGCTGGATCTGATACGGGCCTTCGGCGCTGCCGCCGGCGGCGGCGCCGCGTTCAAACGGTTCGAGCGCCTGCCGCGCGGCTTCCTCGATCTGCGCCTCGTCGACCTGGCCGGCGGGATTTTCCTTCGCGTATTTCGCGGCGTATTCGCCGGCGCGCTTGCCGAAGACGAGCAGGTCGGAAAGCGAGTTGCCGCCGAGCCGGTTCGCGCCGTGCAGGCCGGCGGCGCATTCGCCCGCCGCGAAAAGTCCGGGCACGCTCGACATCTGCGTGTCGCCGTTGACGCGGACGCCGCCCATGACGTAATGCGTCGTCGGGCCGACTTCCATCGGCTCCTTGGTGATGTCGAGATTGGCGAGCTGCTTGAACTGGTGGTACATGCTCGGCAGCTTCTTCTTGATGTGCTCCGCCGCGTTCGGGATCTTTTCCTTGATCCACGAGATGTCGAGGAACACGCCGCCGTGCGGGCTGCCGCGGCCGGCCTTGACCTCGCGGTTGATGCAGCGGGCGACGTGATCGCGCGTGAGCAATTCCGGCGGGCGGCGCGCGTTCTTGTCGCCCTGGGTGTAGCGCCAGCCCTCCTCGGGATCGCTCGACGTCTGCGATTTGTAATTGTCCGGAATGTCGTCGAACATGAACCGCTTGCCTTCCTTGTTGCGCAGCACGCCGCCTTCGCCGCGCACGCCTTCGGTGACGAGAATCCCTGCACGCTCGGCGGCCAGATCATGCCGGTCGGGTGGAACTGGACGAACTCCATGTCGAGCAGGTCCGCGCCCGCGTGATAGGCCAGCGAATGGCCGTCGCCGGTGCCTTCCCAGGAATTGCTGGTGATCTTGTAGGCGCGGCCGAGACCGCCCGAGGCGATGACCACCGCCTTCGCCTTGAAAATCTTGAAGCGCCCCCGCTCGCGGTCGTAGCCGAACGCGCCGACGACGCGGCCGCCGTCCTTGAGCAGCGTGACAATCGTCCATTCCATGTGGACGGTGATGCCCTGATGGATGCCGTGGTCCTGCAACGTGCGGATCATTTCCAGGCCGGTGCGGTCGCCGACGTGCGCCAGGCGCGGGTAACGGTGTCCGCCGAAATTGCGCTGGAGAATCTTTCCGTCCTTGGTGCGGTCGAAGACGGCGCCCCAGGCCTCGAGTTCGTGCACGCGGTCGGGCGCTTCCTTGGCGTGAAGTTCCGCCATGCGCCAGTTGTTGACGTACTGGCCGCCGCGCATCGTGTCGGCGAAATGGACTTTCCAGTTGTCGCGGTCGTCCACGTTGCCCATCGCCGCCGCCATGCCGCCCTCGGCCATGACGGTGTGCGCCTTGCCGAGCAGCGATTTGCAGACCAGCCCGACCGTCACCCCCGCCGCCGAGGCTTCGATGGCGGCGCGCAGGCCCGCCCCGCCCGCGCCGATGACGAGCACGTCGTATTCAAATGTTTCGTAATTGGAGGCCATGACAGAATTTCCGGTTGCGGTTTAAAGAGTGAAAATCCGGAAATCGTGCCAGACGCCCATGGCGCAAAGGCGGATGTAAAGGTCGGCGAAACCGACCCAGAACAAACTCACCCACGCCCAAAACATGTGGTGGCTGTTGAGGCAGCTCACGCAGGAATAGCCTTTCGCGCAGACCGGCGCTTTCGATTTCGAGTCCAAAAATCCCCCGATCAAATGCCGGAACGAATGGCAGCCGAAGGTGTAGCTCGCCAGCAAAAAGACGTTCATGATCAATACCAGCGACCCGACGCCGAGGCCGAAATGGTTCGCACCCGCCGCGTCGGCGAACCACACGGAGTCCCAAGCGTCCCACGAAAGGATAAAGATGAACCACACGGCGAGATAGAAGAAGTAGCGGTGGACATTTTGGAGGACGAGCGGGAAGTAGCGTTCGCCGAGGTAGGTCTTGCGCGGTTCGCCGACGGCGCAATTGACCGGGTCGAGCCAGAACGCCTTATAATAGGCGCCGCGATAATAGTAGCAGGTGAAACGGAAGCCCGCCGGAATCCACATGATCAAAAACGCGGGGGAAAACGGCAGCAGCGCGGGCCACCAGGAGGGCACGACGCCGAAAAGGCCTGGATGCGGGACCGAGCCGAAGAACTCCGGCGAAAAAAACGGAGAAAGATAGTTCGCATGGTAATCCGTCCCGTCCATGCCGCCATACCAATAATAACAGTGCGCCGCATCCGTTCCCTCGAACGCGGCCCAAGTCGAGTAGACGATAAACGCGGAGAAGCCGAGGAAGACCAAAAGCGGTTGGATCCACCAAGCATCGGAGCGGGTCGTTTCAGCGAACCGGCGCTGTCTGGGGAGGGTGACAGTGGAAGCCATAAGGGCGAACCTTAGTAACTGGCGGGGGAAGCGTCAACGCAGGATGGCAACTATTAGTGCGGCTTTATGAGGAATAGTAAAACTTATGGAAGAGCGGCTTATCGTCCCATCACCGCCCGCATCGCCGTCCCAAGGTCCCGCTTGGGCCGCTCGATCTGCATCGCCTGCCATCCGGCCTTGCGCGGCCCCTCCACATCGTTGCGCGGATCGTCGCCGACGCTCAGCAGGGCCGACGGCGGCAGACGCAGGATTTCCGCCACGTGCCGGTAGATGGCCGGATCGGGCTTTTCCCAGCCGAGTTCCGCGCTGATGAAGCGCCGGGGCAAATACTCGCCGAGGGCGCCGCCATCCAGCACCGTATGGAGCCGGGCATCCCAGTTGGAGAGCACGACGAGTTCGACGCCGTAATCGTGCAGGGACTTCAGAACTTCCAGCACTTCGGGATAGATGCCCCAGGCTTCCGGCTTGGCGAAATAGAGATAGAGCTCTTCAAAAAAAGTCTCGAAGGCGGCCGGCTCGGCAAAGGCGTTCTCCGGCAGGGAACGCAGAACCACCTGCTTCCACCAGGCGCGGTCATCGCCGTCGCAGGGGACGGTGCCCTTGGGCCGGGGCGAGAAACTTTCCACGGCCTCGCGGAACGCGGCGGTGGTGGCTTCCGCCGGCAACTTGACGCCGTGGGCGCGCGCAAACCGCGCATAAGTTTCCCCCACCGGATCGGCGGGGTAAATCAGGGTGCCTCCCACATCAAAAACAATGGCGCGAATGCGAACCATAAAGTCAAGTTACCGGGATGCCGCGAATTTTTCCAATCGTTCGTTGAGTTGGTATTCTCCCGCATAGCCCTGCCGCCGGGCAAGCATTTCTCCAACAAGAAAAAGCGAGCCGGTGATGAGGGTTACCGTCTCAGGATCAGCGGTTGCGAGGTCCTGCCACACGGCGGACACCGAATCGTAACAGACGCAGGGCACTCCGGCGAAGGATGGCGCGAGCAGGGCCGGCTCCGCGCCCCGCTCGTTGGCCAGACGCACGAGCCAAACCTCCCGCGCCAGCGGTCGAAGCAGCTGCGCCATGTCCGAAATGTCCTTGTCGGCCACGGAGGCGAAAACCACACGGGCGCGCGCGTCCGTTTCGCGCGGGCTCCATCCATGCCGCGCGGCCAGAAAAGCGCGCCACGTTTCCGCGAGCATGGCCATTCCCGCCGGGTTGTGCGCGCCGTCGAGGACGACAAGCGGTTTTTCCAAGAGGATTTCAAAGCGGCCCGGCCAGACCGTGCTTGCGATGCCGCGCGCGATGGCGGCGTCGGACACCTTGAGCTGCCGCATCGCCTCGACCGCGCAGGCGGCATTGGACACCTGGTGCGGGCCGATCAGGCCGAGCGCGAATTCGCGGCCGTCGATTCGCGCCATCTGCCTGTTTCCACGCAGGCCGAGGCACTCCACCCGCTTGTCGCGATGAACCAGTGTGAGCGCGCAACCCCCGGCCTTGGCGCGCTCGCGGATCACCTCGGCGGCCTCGCCGCTTTCCACCGCGCTGATGACCGGCACGCCCGGCTTGATGATCCCTGCTTTCTCCGCCGCAATCTCCTTCAAAGACTGTCCGAGATATTGCTGATGATCGAGACCGATGTTGGTGATGATGCAGACCTCGGGCTGGACGATGTTGGTGGCATCGAGGCGTCCGCCCAGGCCGGTTTCCCAGACGACCCAGTCGGCTTTTTCCCGCGCAAAATACCAGAGCGCAAGCGCGGTCATTAGCTCGAAAAAGGTGGCTTCGTCATTCCCGGTCTCTTCCATGGCCCGGCGCACGATCCGGAAACCGTCGGTGAAATCGGCCTCGGAAATAGGGACGCGGCCGATCTGGATGCGTTCGCGAACGCTGACCAGGTGCGGAGACGTGTAGAGTCCCACGCGATAGCCGGACGCGCGCAGGCACGATTCGCAAAAAGCGGCGGTGGAACCCTTGCCGTTCGTCCCGGCCAGGTGAATAAAGCGCAAGCTTTCCTGAGGATCGCCCAGCGCCCGCGCCAATTCGCGCATCGGTTCCAGCCCGAGCTTCATGCCGAAGCGGCGCGTCTGGCCGAGATGGGAAAGAGCCTCGGGATAAGTCATGGGTTCTGAATGTAGCGGCGGTCTATGACCGTCGCCGAATTTGGACGGAATTAATGGAATTACGGAATTACGGAATTTTTTAGATAGGGATCAATAAGTTCAAAATGATTTTAAAACGCAGGTGGTCTTTTCTTCAGCCAATCCCATTAATCATATTAATCCTATCCAAAATATTTTCCCCTGCCTTTTCTCCCATATAAAATTCCGTTAATTTGGGAAATTTGGCAATTCCGTCATGATTTTCTTCCCTCACCGATTCTCGCACAGATAAATCGTGTATTCGCGAAACGGCTTGCCGCGGAAGCTGACGACGACGCGTTCGACGAAGGTAATCGTATTGAAGTCATGCCGCAACGCGGAGGTCGAACTTTCGCGCGTGATCCAGAGCGCGCGATGCGGGGCTTCCTTCGGATAGCCGGGCCAGAAATCGAATTGATTCGACGGCGGCGAGTGCCGCAGCGTGTAGATGAAAGCATGGTCGGGCAGATGGAAGGAAAACACGCTCGCCTCCTTGTAGGCGTCGGCGATGAGGACGTCGGCCCGTTTCTCCCCGCGCAAATCGTTCAGGCGCGCCGCGATTTCGGACCAGCCGGCGACGCGCCCCATCGGGTCCATTTTTTGCGGAAAAGGGAGGAATTTGGTGTTGTGCATCACGAGAGTTTGCAGCCACGCAAAAACAAAAGCCGTGACGATGAAGGGCCGGCCTCTTGTTCCCGCGGCAAGCGTCTTTCGCCAATGCGAAGCCATGATGATGATCAGCGTCAGGTACGAGACCGCCGGCCAGTTGGGTTCCTCCCTCAGATGCCAAGCCAGGACCGCGTAGAGGAGAAACACGGAGAGGAAAAGGAGCAGGAACAGAAGCTCGCCTTCGTTTGCATGCGCGGCTTTTTTCCACGGCCGCTTGATTAGAACAGCCGCCGCGGTCGCGAGGAGCGCCAAAAAAAGCAGAGGCGACATCACGACCGCCTGGAGGCCGAGAAAGTCCCGAAAAGTAGAGACGTGAAGATCGAACGGCCCGTTGAGATGGCCGCGATTTCCGAGCTGTGCGGCGCTGACCCAGCCATGCCGCCAGTTCCACCAAAGCACCGGCGTCGTGCAAAGCACCGCGACCGCGAGCATCAACCAAAAACAAGGTTGCAGGAGAAACCGGCGGCGCGAGGGAGCCAGAAGAAGAAAGGCGAGAAAGGCAGCCAGCTCCAGCGCGTTGAGATATTTCGCCAGGAAGCCGCAGCCCACGGCGAACCCGGTCAGAAGCCAGTCGAGCAGGCGTTCCTCCTGAATCCCGCGCGAAAATAAACGGGCCGCCCAGACCCAGAAAAAGGCCGAGAGGGGGTCGATCGTCATCACCACCGCGCCCACGGCGTAGAGCGGCACGACATTGGTGATCAGGACGGCGATCAACGCGGTGGTTTCATCGTACCAGCGGCGGGCGAGGAGAAACATCTGCCAGGCCGTTCCGGCGGAAAGCAAAACCGCGAAAAAACGGACGCCCAGGTTGTTGCCGCCCCAGAGCCCGGCGCCGGCGGCGATCGTGTAGGCGACCGCGGGGCCCTTGCTGAAGTAGCTGGCGTCGAGGTGGCGCGACCACTGAAAGTAGTAGGCCTCGTCGGGCAGGATCGGCAGCCACGTGCAATAAAAAAAGCGAAGCGCGGTCGTCACCGCGATGACCAGGGTGGCCGCGGCGGCGGGCGACAGGCCCAGGAAACGCGGCGGCGAATCGGAAGCGGCATTCATTCGGGGAAACGCGAAGTCTGCGGCAGGTTGGGGCCGCAAACAAGCCTTCTCCGGTGGGGACGGCAGTCCCCTGCCGTCCCATTTATTTTGGGACGCGATGGAACTCGCGTCCCCGCCTTTCGGCTTGCGCATCCGCCGGATGTATGCAAGTATGTACTTGCATGAAAGACACCCGCCAGCGGATCCTCGACGCCGCCCTCCGCGTTTTCGGACGGGACGGCGTGTCCGGCGCCACCACCCGCGGGATCGCGCGCGCGGCGAGGGTCAACGAGGTCACGCTGTTCCGCCATTTCAAGCACAAGCACGAGCTTTTGCGCCAGGTGGTCCTGCAATCGTCCAAACGCTACGGGCAGGTCTTCGCCGGGGCGTCGGTGGAAACCCTTGACGATCTGCGGCGCACCGTCCGGACCTACGCCGAGGCCCACGCGCGCAAGCTCCGCGACAACGAGGATTTCGTCCGCACCTTCATGGGCGAAATGAACCGCAACCCGAAGCTGTGCCGCAGCCTGTTCGTCGAATCGGTGAAACCGGTGCGGCAGAAGTTCACCGCCTATCTCCAGGCGGCGCAAAAGGCCCGGCTGGTCCGCAAGGACGTCGATCCGACCATCGCGGTGGACGCGCTCTCCGGCATGCTGCTCGCGGGCGCCCTGCGCCGTCCCCTCACCGAATCGATCTACAGCAGCCGGCGTTACGTCGAAACCTGCGTGGAGCTTTTCCTGAAAGGAATCGAGCGATGACCGGGGCGATGTCCGTCCCGATGCCGGCGACCGGCCTTTCCGGCCTGGCCGCGCGCGCGGCGGAGCACGGCTGGCTGAAATGGGCCATCGTCATCACCGCCTCGTTCGCGGCGATCCTGGAAGTGGTCGACGTCAGCATCGTCAATGTGGCGCTTCCCTACATGCAGGGCAACCTGGGCGCGACGCTGTCGGAAATCGGCTGGGTTTCGACGAGCTATGGAATCGCCAACGTCATCGTCATTCCGCTCTCGGCGTGGCTCGGCCTGCGCTTCGGCAAGAAGCGTTACTTTATTTTTTCGCTCGTGGCCTTCGTGCTCGCGTCGGTCCTGTGCGGCCTCGCGACCAACCTCGCCCTGCTGATCGTCGGGCGCGTGGTCCAGGGCCTCGGCGGCGGCGGCCTTCTCGCCAAGGCGCAGGCGCTGATGTTCGAGACCGTGCCGCGCGAGGAACAGGCCAAGGCCAGCACGATCTTCACCCTCGGCGTGATCTCAGGTCCCGCCATCGGCCCCGCGCTGGGCGGCTACCTGACCGACAACTTCGGCTGGCGCTGGATTTTTTTCATCAACATCCCGCTCGGCATCATGGCCGTTCTCATGGCCGCCACGTTTCTGCCGCCGGACGATCCCCATGCGCGCAAAACCGGCCGGGTCGACTGGCAGGGCATTCTCTATTTGGCTTTGGGTTTGGGCGCCTTTCAGACCGTGCTGGAACAGGGCCAGCAGGATGACTGGCTCTCCTCCGCCTTCATCCAGCGGATGGCGGTTTTGAGCGTGGCGGGCCTGGCACTTTTCATCTGGCAGGAGCTGCGGGTCGGGCATCCTGCGGTCGATCTGCGCGTCCTGCGTTACCGCTCGCTCGCGGCCGGAAGCTTCATCTCGCTGGTCGTGGGCATGGGCCTTTACGGGACCATCTTTGTCATCCCGATTTTCGCCCAGACGGTGCTGCAATTCACCGCCACCAAAACCGGGCTCATGCTGGTGCCGGGGGCGCTGGCCTCGGCGGCGGGCACGTTCGTGCTGATTCCTTTCTTGAAGGTCGCCTCGCCGCGAATCCTGATCGCCATCGGGTGCCTGATCACCATCGGCGTGATGGCCGCCTTCATGGGAATCAACCCCGACACGGGTTTCGACCAGCTCTATTGGCCGCTGATGTGGCGCGGATTCGGCGCCGTCATCATGTTCATGCCGCTTTCCATCGCCACGCTCGGATCCCTCCCGAAAAAGGACATGGCTTCCGGCTCCGGTTTTTTCAGCCTGACGAGGCAACTGGGCGGCAGCATCGGCATCGCGGCGATCACCACGCTGCTCGCCAAGCAGCAATTCGTGCACCGCGCGCAGCTCGTTTACGACGTCTCCGACCTCAATCCGGCGTACCAGGAACGCCTCGACTCGGGCACGTCCTATTTTAACGCCATGTCGGGCGACCCGGTCGCCGTGCATAATCAGGCGCTCAGCCTTATCGACCGGGCGATCAACAGCCAGGCGTCCCTGCTGAGTTATCGCGACGTGTTCTACTTCGTCGCCTTCGTTTTCATTTTGACGCTGCCTTTGATTCTTCTCCTGGGCAGCGCCGCGAAGCCATCCTCACCCCCCGCCTGAAACTTAATCCATGAGCACACCCACCCTTGAAGACGAGGTCGCCCTGTCGGACAAAAAGCCCGCGCATTCGGCCGCGCCGCCCGTTCACAGGTCAAAGAGAAAACTTCATCCGCTGATCGACCGCTGCAAAAAGCCCGCGCTCATCCTGGCGGGAATCGCCGCGCTCATCCTCGTCCTCTTTTATGCCTACGACGCGTTCACGCATGAAGAGACCGACGACGCCTACGTCACGGGCCATCTGCACAGCGTCGCGACGCGCATCAACGGGGCCGTCACCGATGTTCTGGTGGATGACAACCAGTTCGTCCACGCGGGCGACGTGCTGGTCAAGCTCGATCCGAGGGAGTATCTGGCGCTCGCAACCGCGGCCAAAGCCAACCTGGATACGGCCCAGTCCAACCTGGCCCGGCAGCAGCCGCTGCTAACCATCCACGCCATCGCCCCGGAGGATGTCGACAAAACCCGCAACACCCGCGACGTCGATCTCGCCCAATATGAACTCGCCGGACTGCAACTCGTCTATTCGACGATCAAGGCGCCGGCCACGGGCTACGTGGGCCGGAAAAATGTCGAAGTGGGCAACCGGGTCTCCGCGGGCCAGACGCTCCTGGTCGTGGTCGAACCCGAGTTATGGGTCGTCGCCAATTTCAAGGAAACGCAACTGGCCCAGATGAAGGCCGGCCAGCCCGCCCGCATCAGCATCGACTCGATTCCCGACAAGGTCTTCGACGGCACGGTCGACAGCTTTTCGCCCGCGACGGGCAACGAGTTCGCGCTGCTGCCCGCCGACAATTCCACCGGCAATTTCACCAAGATCGTGCAGCGCGTGCCGGTGAAGATCGTCTTCGATCCCGATTCGATTCGCGGCTACGAGAAGCGCATCCGCGCCGGCGAATCGGCGGTGGTCAAAGTGGCGGTGACCGCTCCGGCCCCGGGCAGCCGCAAATAGAAAGCCCCCTCGCTTCGCGTTTGTCTAATTCCATCGAGCCGATAGCCTCTAATGAGATGGCGAAAAAATCGAAGAAGAAAAACCGGCCGCCCAAGCCCGTCCCCGAGCCGCCGCCCGCGGCCCGGGAAAATCTTCGCGCCAAGCCGAAGGCGTTCGACTGGATGCGCCTTTGCCAAGTCCTGTTAATCGCGGGGGCGGTATTGTGGATCTACTGGCCCGCTCTTCATGGCGACTGGCTCTGGGACGACGACTACCTCATCGAGAATAATGCCCTCATCCATGACCCCGACGGGCTATGGCACGCCTGGTTCGAGCCAAGCGATCTTATCGATTACTTTCCCCTCACCGTCAGCCTCGAATGGTTCGAATGGCAACTGTGGCCCGGCGACCCTTTTTGCTACCATATCACGAGTGTCATATTACATGTGTGCAGCGCGCTGCTGGTTTGGCGCTTGTTAAGCAAACTCGGTTTGCGGCTGGCCTGGCTGGGAGGCGTTCTTTTCGCCATTCATCCCGTGATGGTGGAATCGGTGGCGTGGATGGCGGAATTGAAGAACACGTTGTCGATGCCGTTTTTTCTGCTCTCGATGGGCGCCTGGATCGATTACGACCGGCGGGGAAAGCTGGAATATTATTTTCTGGCCCTCGGCCTGTTTCTGCTCGCGATGCTGTGCAAGTCGACGATGGTGATGTTCCCTGTCGTGATCCTTTTTTATGCCTGGTGGAAGCGGGGCCGAATCGGATGGATCGACCTAAGAAACAGCGCGCCCTTCTTCGCCATTTCGCTGGCGGTGGGCCTGACCCTGATTGCATTCCTGCGCCATGGCGTCGGTGAGGAAACCATCCCGCTGGGCGGTTTTCTCTCGCGAATGGCCTGTGCGGGGCTGTCGATTTCGTTTTATTTTTCGAGGTGCTTTTTGCCGGTGGAGCTGCTGCCGATTTATCCTCAATGGAAGGTCAATCCCCCCTCGCCCGCCCAATTCCTGCCCTGGCCGGTTCTCGGCGTCGCGATCTGCTGGCTTTGGAGCAAGCGCAAGCCTTGGGCGCGGCACGTCTTGTTCGGGTTCGGGTTCTTTGTGATCAACCTGCTGCCGTTCGTCGGCTTCCGTGCGATTTCCTTCATGCGTTTCGCGTGGGTGATGGATCATTTTCTTTACATTCCGATCCTTGGGTTGCTCGGCCTGGCGGTGGCGGCCCTGGGCCAAGTTGAGGAACGGCTAGGCGCATCGTCGCGTCCCTTTGCGATTGGCGGCATCGCGGTGATGATGGTCTTGCTGGCTTTCGCAAGCCGTCAATATGCGAAGATATTTATCAACTCGGAGGCGCTCTGGACCTATACGATCCAGCGCTATCCGGACGCCTGGCCCGCCCACAATAATCTCGGCAACGCCTTGGCCAACGAAGGGCGGCTGCCGGAGGCCAAAAAACAATATGAGGAGGCCCTGAGGATCAATCCCGATTATCCCGAGGCGCACAATGATTTGGGCATCATTTTATACCAGATGGGGCAGACACCCGGGGCCATCGATCAGTTTAAAGAGGCTTTGAGACTCTGCCCCAACCTTGCCAACGCCCAGATTAATTTAGAAAAGGTGCAAGCCTGGCCGAATAATGTCCCGGCAAAAAAGTAAAAGCGCGGGGAATAAAATCGACGTTTTCGCGTCTGACAGGAAGGGCTGTATCCTATAAGAGGCCCACACTTGATTACCCAAATGAATCGAAGAAATTTTCTGCGCGGACTGGGCGGCGGCGCCCTCCTGATAACCACGGGTTCTTTCGTTGCCGAATTCCTGAGAGGACTTTCCGCCGCGGCCTTTCCGCCCGCGGCCCCCGACAATTCCGCGCCGGCGCTGGTTAAGGTGCGGATCATCGGCCCGGATGGAAAACTCACCTCCCCCATCGAAATGCCCAAGGTGGTGAAATCGGACGCGGAATGGCGCAGGCAGCTCACCGCCAAACAGTACGAGATCACGCGCGACAAAAGCACCGAGCCGGCTTTTTGCGGCATCTTTTACGACAACCACAAGGAGGGCATCTATCACTGCGTTTGCTGCAACCTGCCGCTCTTCGCCTCGGACTCGAAATTCGATTCGGGCACCGGCTGGCCAAGTTTCTTCCAGCCCGTCGCCCCCGAGAACGTCGTCACCCATTCCGACAACAGCCTGGGCATGGAACGCACCGAGATCCTTTGCGCCCGTTGCGACGCCCACCTCGGCCATGTCTTCGAGGACGGGCCGCCGCCGTCCGGCCTGCGCTACTGCCTGAACTCGGCGGCGATGATTTTTGTCCCCAAGGGCAAGGAGGCGCCGGAGAAGCGGGATGATCCCAAAACCGCGATGGCCGCGTTCGCCGCCGGATGCTTCTGGGGATCGCAGGAAGACTTCGAGAAAATTCCAGGCGTCGTCAATACCACGGTCGGCTACATGGGCGGCAAGCTCAAGCATCCGACCTACGAGGATGTCTGCACCGACACGACCGGCCACGCCGAAACCGTGCTGGTCGAATACGATCCGTCAAAAGTCACTTACGCGCAGCTCCTCGATGTCTTCTGGACTCATCACGACCCGACCACGCCGGACCGGCAGGGTCCCGACGCCGGCACCCAGTATCGCTCCGTGATCTTTTACTATACGGCGGAGCAAAAAGCGGCGGCGCAAGCTTCCATCGCCCGGTTGACGGCCTCGCATCGCTTCAGCCGTCCGATCGTCACGCAGATCGTCCAGGCCACCGCTTTCTGGAAAGCCGAGGATTACCACCAGCATTACCTCGACAAAAACGGCCTGGGCAGTTGCCGGTTTTGAGCCGGCCGCGCCTGGCTCTAAAAATAATACGAGAGGCCCCCCGTGAAGAGATTGGAGTCCAAACCGTTAATATTGTACTGGAGGTGCACCGGCGTGGGGCCAACGTGAAAGGAAGAATGAACCGTTCCCTGGGCGTCGGTGTGGAGGTATTTATACTCAAAGGTCAGCGCCCAATGGGGATCAACGAAATATTCCAATCCAGCCAGACCCTCGGCGGAGAATGCCCCGGTATTGAGCGCCTTGGAGAAACCCTGTTGGAAAGTGCCTACTCCGGGAGACGTCAGCTTCACCGAGGTGCCGTCAGCGTGAATATAGGTCCCGCCCACGCCAAAACCGACGTAAGGACGAAAATTCCCCAAGTTAAATTTTAGCTTCGGCTCCAGCATCAACGAATACGTATTGGCATTGGCGCTCAACCAGCTGCCCGAATAAGCCGAAGTCGTTGCGATGGTTTTGTACTGGTAACCGGCCCAGAAGAAATCACCGTCAAGCGCAGGCATCAGCAAGGGGCATGTATCCGAAAAGTCTTTCCAAGTATAACCGAAGCGGACCCCGCCGACCCCGCCAAGCTCGCTTTCCTGCTTCGCCATGAGGCTGCTCGGCGTGATCTTCGCATCCGAACTCAACGAGGCCGTGCTTTGTTGGAAGGCCGTCCCCCCGCCATAAACATTGGCGTTGAAACCGGTGCACGTCTGGTCGAGTTCCATTTGCTCGATGAATCCGGGCATGGCCTGCGCCTGCCCGGAACCTTTGCCGGCGCCGGCCGCCGGGGTTGGCGCGCGTTCGCCAGGCCCGCCGGGCAAGCTCACCACCAAGCCGATGTGGGCCCGGGAATCATAGCGATTATCGAACCCTGTCTTGAGCAACTGAAAGCCGTAATCGAAACGAAAGGTCATGTAGGGCGTGATCGCGTACCGAACGCCCGGCCCGACGCCGAGCAAACTGGGATTCGGATTCGTATCCCCCGGCCCGGGGCTGTGGATGCTCGTCTGGCCATAATCGACGAAGCCCAGCAATTGAAATTGGTCGGTCGCCCCGGCGAGGCCCACAAGATTGCCCAAGCTTATCGGAGGCGTGTCCAGTTCGCTCGACACGAAAAAGCCCGAGTCGCCGTTGGCTTCCCTCTCATCGTAACCGCGCACGGTGTCATAACCGCCCAAGCCGATTTGCTCGCTCGGCAGCAGGTCCCGATCGGTGATCTGCAACTCCCCACGCTCCGTCCACGTGAAATTCCACGGCAGTTTCGTGACCCTCTGCAGATTCAATTGGCCATACGCATAATAGGGATTCGCTTCAGGACGCTGGGTCTGGGCCTGGTAGGCCGCCGCCGAATCGGCCGACGTCAGCCCTCCCGGACTGAAGTACCCCATGATGCTGCCCGAGGTCGAGCCGTAGGGATCCGTATAAGCCGCCTGATAGCCCAGAACAAACTGGGCCGTGTCCGCGGGGTTGTTGCTCTGGCCAGGGACGGGAATGCCCCCAAAAGCCAGATTATTGCTGCTCTCCTTGAAGTCGAGACCAGCCACGAGCGAATGGGTGAGATTCGCCGGGGAGCGCAACGGCACTTCATAGCGCAGGCTCGTCTGCCACGACGTTCCGGTGGTGTGAAAGAGGCCGCCTGTTCCCGGCACGTTCGCGCTCGATGACCCGTAGTCGCCGTAAAGAGTCAGGATATGGCGCCACGGCAGCGGAATGACCCACGACGCGGAATGGGCCGTGAATTCATTCGAATCCTCAGCCGTGGAGTATTGATAGGAAAACTGCTGGCCGAGGCCGAAGAGGTCGCCGTAGTTGAAGCCGGTGAAATAGCGGTAATCGCCGGTGTACTGGTTGCCCGCGTCATCGTAACCGGCAAAAAAACGCACCGGAAACCGATCCGCCGTTTTGAGGGTGATGTCGGTGAGGCCGGGGCTTTCTCCGGGGCCAAAAACCAGATCGGACTGATGGAAGGGATTCCGGTTCATCCAATTGAGGTCCTCTCTCAAGAGCTGGCCGCTGATCGGGTCGCCCGAACGCAAGCGCAAGTCGCCGCGCAATTCATCGTTGGAAAACCAGGAGGCCCCATTGGCATGGACTTCACCGACACGCCCTTCGGCCACGACAATTTGCACATAGCCGTTGGTGATGTTTTGCCGCGGCGCGAAAACGTTCACGATGGGACGGTCGTGGTCCCGATAATACTTGACCACCGCGCTCGTGAGCTTGTCCAGGGAGCTGATCGTGACCGGTTGTCCAAGAAAGGGCTCAACGACGGCGGGAAAGTCATTCTGCCGGGCAAAAGCCACATCGCCGGGTTCAATCGACCGCGCGCTGCTGACCCCTTCGGGACGAACTTCGCTCGCCTTGCTCACAAAGAAAACGCCCTTGAGCCTGGCGGCGGCGACGATCTCGGGTTTGGCGGCGCGCCGGGCTTTTTCGGCAGCCGGAAGCTGGTTGACGATCTGGGCATTGCCCTTGGCCGCAGGCTGGCTGGGCGCAACCTGCTGGTATGTCTGGCCCCGCGACAGCAAGGCGCCGCTCCACAGCAGCAACCCCAGGCCGCAAACACGCCCCAGGCCGGACAGAAGTTTCGTGATCATTTCCATAATGCGGGATGTGTTCATTCTCTTGATGCCTGCGTTAGTGCGTCTGGCCAAAGGCCGCCTGGTCTAACAAGACGAAGTTCACCGTCATGCCCTCGAACGGGCTGGCGTTGCCCGCGGGCTGGGCCAGGCCATCGAAGAGTTCGGCGTTTCCGTTGACCGTGACGAGTTTCGACAAGCCGGTATTGGCGACCCACTTTTCGTCCAGGGTTGCGGTGTTGACGGTCGAGCCGTCCAGCAAATCCTGCTTGATGATCTGAAGCAGCTCGGCCGCCCTGGCCTGTCCAAACTTTTGCGCCAACGCCTTTTCGAAATTCCCGCCTGTATTCCAGTCCTGCTTGCCCTCAACGCCGCCGGCGCCGCCGACGATTTTCTCACCGCCGCCGGCTCCGACGCCGCCGGTGACGGTGCCGACGCCGAGGCCGGTGCCGTTGCCTTCCGGATTGAAAATAATTTGCAACTGGGCGATCTGCGCGATGTTATTCAGGGTGTTGAACACCGGCGCAATGACGATGGTGATGGTGGGAGAAGTGGGACCTTGAGTTGGAGGAGGCGTGCCTTCGTTAAAGTCATAAGTGTAAGTCGTGTTCGGCGCCACGACGTAGACAGGAGCGATGGGTGGCTCGTCGATCTCGCCAAAGTTCATGTTGCTGGAATCGCCGATCGGATCGATCGACAGGTTCGCGCCGTCGTTAAGATAGAAGCCGCCGCTGCCGACCAGCACGGAGTCAAGATTGGTGATCCGGTTCAGCGGCGAAAACAGGTCGATTTTCCCCGCCGGGTTCACAACGATGCCCTGGCTCTTGATCGTTTCCGCCGCCTGGCTGGTGCCGGTGAGGAAATTATTGAAGTCCGTCGTTGTCGGGGCCATGGCGACCAGGCTGGGCGGCGCGTAAGTCGTGAACTGGCTGTAAAAGTTCCCCATCACCAGGTTTCCCGTCACCAGGCTGGAACTGTTATCCTCCTGGATCGCATAGTCGCCAGGGCTGCCGAGCTGGAAGGTGATCTTGCCCGTCGAGAGGTTTTTCACCACCGTGCTGTCGGTCGCGTAGATAATAATCGCCGGCGGAATCGAGCCGCCATTCGGAATCTGGTTCGTCCCCGCAAGGCTTGTGTTCGTCTGGACGGTGGCGGAATACATCGCCAGGCCGGCAAGATAGACCGACGATCCCGCCGGGAGCGCTCCGCTGGTCGATCCGGCCGCCGCCAGGATCAGAATGCCGCCGCCGGTCGCACTGCTGGTCGTGGCCGTCGACACGTTGGCGCCTCCGATATCCACGCCATCCGCAAACCCGGTAAAAGTGGAGCTCGGTCCGGCGCTCATCGTTCCGCCCAATCCGAAGATCCCGATGGAACCGCCATCCGGCGACGTGATGCTCACGGGCGCGTTGCCCGCATTGCCAATGGCGACGCCCACACTGGAGACATTCGGTCCCGTCGCCGATGCTTCTCCCGTGCCCGGCAGGACCAGTCCGGCGAGGAGCGTGGCCCCCAGGCCCGAATTGGTGATCGTCGCCCCAGCCGTGCCGCCGCTGACAAAAATCCCGTCAGTATAGGCTTCGTTCGGGTTCCCGTTCGAGGACTCCACCGAACCGGACCTTCCGGAAATAGAGATCGGAACGGACAGGACCACGTTGGAGCCCGAGGCGGAGATCAACGTGTTATCAAGAAAATAAGCGCTGACGTTTGTCACGGTCGCCGAGGTAACGCCATTATCGGAGGCGATGGTCTTGTGGGTGTCCGACTTGATCCCGATGCTCGCCGCCGCGCCGTTCGCCTCGATCTGGGTTGAAGAGGTTTCCACGCCGGCCACCTGATTGGCTTTTCCCTGTGTGGTGCGGAAGCTTTCCGGCTGAACGCTGCCGCTGATTCCGTTCCTGCCGTTGAAAGTCTCGATGAGATTCTCGCTCTCCGAGGTCCCGGACAGATCGACGCCGATGCTGTTCGCGTTGTTGGCCGCGTAGGCCGTCCCATGGATTTGCATCTTATCTGTCGAATAGGAGATGAGGGTCGAACTGACGATCTGGACGCCGTACGAGTTATTGGCGAAAACGGAATTCGGAGTGAGAGCGGTGTTACCCGCATCCGAGTAGCCCTCGATGTCCAGGCTGCCGGCGCCGGGAGATGCCGACGTGCCGTAACTCAGCGTCGAACCCGAAATCAAAACGCCCGTCGAATCGCTCCCCGCCGCCAGAAGTCCCGTCCCGCTGATATAGACGTCGCCGCCGTTGGCCGCGATAATCGCCGAGTGGTTGGTGATGCTCACGCCGGGCGAGCCGGGAGTTGTCGCCGTCCCGTCGATATACAGGAAGGGACTGCTTCCGGGAGTCGGACTCTGGACCAAGTTGAGCGTGGAGTTATTGATGCTCACCTGGTTGGCGGTCGCCACGCCCGCCGAACCAAAGCCAATCAGCATGCTCGGGCCGGTAATGGTCGATCCCACGATATTGATTTGGCTGTTGCCCGTAAATTCGCCGAGTTGCAAGCCTTGGGAAAAGTTGGGAACGCCCGGATCGGTCGTCGTCACCGTCGCGCCGTTGAGGCTGATGTGGGGTGAATAAACATCGACATCGATGCCCGAGATCGTGCCGGACAGATTCGCCGAACCAGTCGCCGTCACATTGACGCTTGGGCTGCCGGTGACCACCGCGGCCGGGCCCGTGGTGAAATTGCCGCTGACGTTGATGGGGCCGTCGGCCGTGTAATTGCCCAGGATGGCCATGTTCACGCCCGTATTCGTGGTCAGATTGCCGGAAAGGACCGAGTAGTTGATGCCGACGGCGGACAGGCTGCCCGCCGCCTGGCCCAGGGCCGTGTTGCTGGCCGGGTCGGCCATCACGCGCAGGGTGCCGCCCCAAAGATCGACCCCGGCAATCGCGCCCGCCGGGCTGCCGGCCTGGTAGTAGGTATTGCCCTTGTCGGCCGGATCGGTCAGCAGGATGCCGCCGGTCAGGTCGGCGGGACTGATGCTGAAGCTAAAGCCGCCCGTGCCGCTGGTGGTGGTCGAGCCGAGCAGGGTGCCGTTGAAGATGAGATCGATGGTCGTGCCCGAAGCGGTCGGAGTTCCGCCGCTGTCGGCGTAGGCCGTGCCGCTGAGGGTGTCAAGGGTGGGAGGAGGAGTACTCGCCGCGCCCGGAGTCACGCTGAGCAATTGCGGCGTCGTGGTGTTTCCGTTGGTGGTCCAGGTGTTGGTGAAATCCCAGTTGGGCACGCCCACTCCGGCGGGGACAAAGGTGCTTTGCTGCATCAGGCTCGCGAGAGTTTCCGGGGTAGCGCCTGTGTTGCTGCTAGAACTGCCCACGCCAAATAAGCCCGTGTTCAAGGCGGTATCCTGCGCCCAGTAGCAATTTTGCACCGTGCCGTTATTTTCTCCCACCAAGCCGCCGACATTCAGGGTGGAACTGACCGACGTCACCTGCCCGGTGGAATAGCACGCTTCCACCGTGCCGTCATTGCGTCCCAGCAGCCCGCCGAGACCCGAGCTGCCGGTGACCGCCCCGGTGGCGTAGCACGCTTCCACCGTGCCGGCGCCGCCGAAATAGCCCTCGAGTCCGCCGACATTCGCGGAGCCGCTGCCCGTCGTCACCGAGCCGGTGGCAAAGCTCGTTTCCACCAAGCCGGCGGTGCCGTGGTCCCACCCGCCGACCAACCCGCCCACATCGAGAGCATTGCTGCCCGCGGTGACAATCGCCGTGCTGTAGGAGAAAGAGATCGTGCCGCCGCCGTCGAGTTCGCCCACCAAGCCGCCCACTTCGACAGCACCGTTGCCGGGAACATTAACCGCCCCCGCGCTGTAGCAGTTGCTGATCGTGGCGCCGCCATTGCAGTTGCCCGCCAGCCCGCCCACCTGCGCATTATCCGCGCTAGTGGTGACTATCCCCGTGCTGTAGGAGTGGCTGATCGAGCTGTTATTATAGTTGGTCCCGACCAACCCGCCTATTTGAAAGCTATTGATGATGAGAGCGTTGACGGCCCCCGTGCTGGAGGAGTTGCTGATCGTGGCGCTGTTGAGGTTCGTCCCGACCAGCCCGCCCACGGAACCGCATGCGCTGGCGCCGACAGTTCCGGCGTTGACCGTCGCCGAGCTGCTGCCGTAGTTGATCGTGCCGCCAGTGTTATACCCCACCAGCCCGCCGAGATAGTAACTGCCGCCGTTGAGGTTGCCGCTAAGGTTGACCACGCCGGAGCTGGAGCAGTCATAGACCGAGCCGCTGTTGTTATACCCCACCACCCCGCCCACGGACTGACCCCCGGTGATCAAGGCGTTCGTCAAGTTCACATATTGAACGGTCGCTCCACTGATTTCGCCGAAAAGGCCAACGCCAACGGCATTGGGCGCGTTGATATAAAGATTGCTGATTTGGTAAAAACCGCCATTGAACGTGCCGGTAAACGGGGTCGAGGAGTTTCCAATCGGGACGAAGCCGAGCCCGCCCCAGACGTCGGACGGATTGGTGGTCCCGGTTAAATCGATGTTAGTGGCCGTATTGTTGACCACACTGTAATTGCCGCCGAGGGTGGTCGTGTTGAGGCCGAGCAATTGCAACTGGTGGCCGGTGACGATCGTCGTGCTGTATTCCATGGCCAGCATCGGACGGGTCTGCCCGTCGAAAATGACCCAGGCGTCGCTCGTCGGATCGGTGCCGATGCTCCAGCCCGCGCCGCTGTAGGTGGCTGCTGTCATCAGCGTGGCCGTGGGACCGCCCGTCACGCCCGCATCGCCCGACCCGCCGGGTGAGGCGATTCCCGAGGTGGTGGTGTCCCAAAAGCTGTGGCTGATCGTTCCAGTGTTATACCCTGCGAACCCGCCCATATCGGGGCCGCCGAAAACGGTAACCGGCCCCGAGCTGTAGGCGTTGGCGATCGTGTGTTCGTTCTGCCCAACGAAACCGCCCACCAGGGTGCTTCCGCTGGGAACGCTAACCGCTCCCGTGCTGTAGGCGTTGGTGATACCGCCGCTGGTGCTGTTAAGCCCCACCAGCCCGCCCACTTCGCTAATCCCGGTGCCAATGACGGTCACCGCCCCCGAACTGTAAACCTCGGAGACCGTGTCATTGTTAATCCCGAACAGCCCGCCAATGGCGGAGCTTCCGCTGTCGGCCGTGACCGCTCCCGTGCTGTAGCAACCGCTGAGCGGGCCGCCGCAAAAGCCCACCAGCCCACCCACGGCCTGGGCTCCGGTGCCGGCGTTCACCGCCCCCATGCTGTAGGAGCTGAGGATCGAGCCGCCGTAGTCGTTGTCTCCTGCCAGGCCGCCCACCATGCTGGCTCCGTTGCCGGCGGTAACTGTCGCCATGCTGTAGGAGTTGGTGATAATGCCAGTGCCCGGGCCTCCATTATTTTCCCCCACCAGCCCGCCCACATAGTAATATCCGTTGACCGTCCCTGTGCTGTAGGAGTTGCTGACCGTGCCGTTGTTTTGCCCCACCAGCGCGCCGACACCGCCATCGGGGCCGCCAAAGCTGGTGCCGCCTTTACCGGTGACATTGACGTTGGTCAAGCCCACATTGTTAATGTTCGCTACTGAACTGGTGAGGCCAAACAGTCCGACGTACGTGGCGCTCGGCAGATTGATGAAGAGGCTGTAGATCTGATTACCCTGCCCGTTGAACGTGCCGGTGAAGGGGGTCGAAGAGTTCCCTATCGGCACGAAACCCGCGCCGCCGCCGTCGAAGGTGGATCCCCAGACGTCGGGCGAATTGGTTGTTCCGCTTGCATCGACGTATTGGTTGAGGGTGTAGGTCGCGCCGAGGGTGGTCGCGTTGAGACCGATCAATTGCAACTGGTGCGCGTTGTCGATCGTCGTGCTGTATTCCATCGCCAGCATCGGACGCGTCGACCCGTCGAAGATGACCCAGGTATTGCCCGTCACCGGCGTCGGATCGGTTCCGATGTTCCAGCCCGCGCCGCTGTAGATGGCCGCTGTCATCAGCGTGGCCGTGGGATCGCCTGTCACGCCCGAATTGGCGCCACCGCCCACCCCGCCGGTCGGGGAGTTGATTCCGGAGGTGGACGTGTCCCAAAAGCTGTTGCTGATCGTGCCGCCATTGTAGGCGACCAACCCGCCCACATCGGCGGTCCCGGCGACATACCCGGTGCTGTAGGAGTTGCTGATCGTGCCATAGTTGAATCCCGCGATCCCGCCGGCGTTGTATCCGCTGACCGCTCCTATGTTATAGCTGTTGCTGATGGTGGAGGTGGAGTCAATCCCTCCGGCCAAGCCTCCCACATAGGCGTTGGTTCCGTAATCGGAGACAGTCGCGGCGTTGTAGCACGCACTGATCGCGCCCCCGAAGTTGTAGCCCGCGAGTCCGCCGACATCGGTTCCGCCCGTGCTCGAAACGGACCCGGTGACATAGCAATTGGTGATGGCGCCCTGGTTGTAGGCTACGAGGCCTCCCACATAGTCGTAGATCCCCGCCACATTCCCTCCGCTGATTGACGCACCGGCCAATCCGACGTTCTCGACGACAGCGCTTGGACCGGTCGCGCCAAAGAGGCCGACGTTACCGGAATTGGGCCTGTTGATGTCAAGATAGTTGATCTCGTGCCCCTGGCCGTTGAACGTGCCGGTGAAGGGGGTCCCAATGGTCCCGATCGGGACGAAACCGGCGTTGCCGTTCCAAGAGTAAGAGAAGCCGGCATAGATGTCGTTCTCCAATTCGGCGCTGACGCCGAGCAGGCTCCCACTGGGCGAGGCCAGCCCCTGCAGGCCGAAGACATCGGTGATCTGGTAAGGGCTGCCGACGGCGCCGGTGCCGCCGGTGACGCGGAGGAACGTGCCGCCCTGCAGTGCAAAGTTGCTGGTGGCGTAGAAGTAGGGCAGCGAAGCGTTTTCCTGGTTCCAAAACCCGTTTTGCAGGATGAAAGACCCCACGCTGACACCCGACGTTGCGCTAATGACATCGCCGGCTGCCGCGGCGTTGATGGTCAGTCCGCCACTATTATAGGAGGTAATCGGAGCGTTGAGGTCGATCGTGCTGCCCGGTGTGTTGGTCTTCAAGGTCAGCGTGTTCGAGCTGGTCCAGTTGATGGCGTTGGTGACGGTGATGTTGGTGTCGGCATCGAGCGTGAGGTTGGCCGTGCCCAGCGTGGCATCGACCGTCGTGGGATCGACCGTTGAAGCGGTCAGGTTCGATCCGCCGCCGGTGATCACGTTGAGCGTGCCGGGATCAAGCAACAGATCGCCGGTCGCGCCGCCCGGCGCTGTCAGATCGACCGTGCCGGTGAATTGCACCTGCGCGCCGGAAATTTCCGCGTTGCCGCCGACGCCGCCCTGCCCGCCTTGGGCGATGATCTTGCCGCTGTGGATCGTCGTGCCGCCCTTGTTCTTGAGCGTGACCGATCCGCCGCTCCCGCCCGCCGCCGTGGCGGAGGCATTGAGCGTGCCGGAATTGAGAACGGTCGTGGCCGCCGGGGAAGCTCCGCTGCCGTCCACGACGATCGTCCCGCCGTTGCCATTGGCCTGCTTGGCCGAAATCGAGCCGCTGTTGGTGATGTCGGCGCCATCCCCCGTCAGGTAGACTTGGCCATTGATGCTGGTGATTCCCGTCGCGGCGATATTGCCGCTGTTGTTGATCGCCAGCGCATAGGCGTTTCCGCCCGCCGCCTTGAGTTCCGCCGTTGCGGATCGAATGGCGCCGGTGTTGGTGATGCCCTTGGCCTGGGGTTTTGCGGTGCTGCCGACCTGCACGAAAAGATGCTGGTCGCCCGCTTTTTGCAGCAGCACCTGGCTGCCCGCGGCCAGCCCGACGGTGCCCTGGGGCGCCGTGATCGTCCCGGCATTGTTGACCTGCGTCGCGATGAGGTAGACATCTCCCGCCGATGATTTGATCGTCCCCTGATTGGTCACGCCCGCGGTCGACGAGCCGCTGAAATTGAGGTCGCCCCGCTGGTTAAATTGCGTGTCCGAAAAATTCAGCGTCGATGCGACGAAGCCCGCCGTGTCGATCCTGCCCGAAGCCCCCACGACGATCCCATTCGGGTTGATCAGATAAAGCTGGCCGTTCGATTGCAGTGTTCCGTAAATGCTGGAGATATTGCCGCCCGTCACGCGATTGAGCGTGGCCGAGGCGCTCGTCGGCACTTGAAATCGGGTCAGCTCGCCCGACGCGATCGAGAAACCCTGCCAATTAATGATCGCCGTGCTCGTGGCCTGGTTGATGGTGACCGTACCCGGCGCCGTGTTGATGTTGGCCGTGCCTGAAACAACCTGCCCGCCCGTCGGATTCGCCAACGAGGCGAGCGTTTGCGCCAATAAAAAGCCGCTGATTAAAAGGAAGTTAGCGGATGGACGATTCGAGACGATGCCAGGTGTTGGGCGCATAGGTTTTTTCAAGGGTTCCTCAAGTTTTCTCCAAGCATACAAAACGAGCCGTATATTTCTCCCGATGTTGGATAACTGTAAAGAATAAAATCCCGTTTTTCGGAAATATGTATCGAGCAATAATAAGTTCTCCTTACCCCACGATGCGTGCGTCTAAAAACATGAAACCGCTTCTTGCGAATCGGCTGAAACTTCTTCCGCTCGAACCGCCCAAAGTCAAAAAAAACGCGGCCGGAAAAGGGACTAAGTGAACCGGACCGGACAGGCCTAAAAAGAGCCGCGCGATGGCGTGGCGATGGCGGAAATCTTGCCCTCGTCCACGGTGGTGTAAGTCTTGCCGTCCTTGACCATGACGGTGTAGCGCGTGCCTCGGGCCACAAGCGCTCCCTCGGGAGTCTGAATCTTAAAGTCCGTGACCTTCGGCGTGCTGGGATCGACCAGCGCGCTAACCACACCGGAGGTAAGCTCCAACCGCGCCTTGCGCTCGGTAACCGCCCCGCCCGTTTTCTGGAAGGCCAGTTCATTAATTTTGAGAATGGAATTGCTGCCCAGTTCGACCGCCGCACCGGGCGTTGCCTGCAACACGGCCATGCCGTCGTCTCCCGTGCGCACCGTGCTTCCCACCGGCAAAACTTGTCCCGCCTTCAATGGACTGAACGATGTGGATTGTGGAGGGGCGAACTCGACCGCGCCCTTTACCGAAAAAGCCGTGGCGGCCACGGGATCAGCCTGAAGACTCCCGGTGATCGTGGAAATGGCGAGCGAAACACTCGCGACCAGGAGAGCCTTGGTTATTTTCACTCCTTTCTATTAGTTCGAAAAGCCCTAAGAGGCAACTAAAATCCCAAGAATGCAAGCTTGGGGCGGCCCGTTTCTTTTCCCGCCGGAAACTCGAATCGGGTGGTTTTGCGGTTCCTCTTGTTTTCGGGGGCGTGCCAGCGCGGAGAATCGAACTTTGATTTCGCTGCGTCACCTTCCGCTATCGATCTATCTTTCATCCCGCGACAGCGCAAAGGCCTCCATGGAATCTGGCGCCCACAGAAAGCTCACTTTTTGGCCTGCTCGTCGATCTTCCAGTTGAGGAAGTCGTAGGTCCGCACTGTCTTCCCGTCGGTCACCACGAGCGGACCCCGGGGAAGTTTTTGGGAGGTCCAGGGG
The DNA here is from genome assembly GCA_963702985.1 of uncultured Verrucomicrobiae bacterium. Lineage (GTDB taxonomy): Bacteria > Verrucomicrobiota > Verrucomicrobiia > Methylacidiphilales > UBA1321 > JABDGH01. Next base: position 276,622 of record OY969777.1, on the reverse strand, counting down.
CTCTCCGAGACAGGCCAGGCTTTGTAGTCGACACCATGCCCGTTGATCAAATCGGATCCGTCAAACGTGCACTCAAGCGTGTCGCCGAGCCGGTTCCGATAGAGAGCCGAGGCGGGCTTCTCCCCTCTAAGTTCGAGGGAGCTTTTCCGGCGAAGCAGCTCGCGGAATTTTCCCAACTGCTCCGCCGGGCTCGCGCCGGGAAAATCGCCGGGTTGCGCCGTCTCGATCGCGAGCGCACAAGCCGGGGCCTTCACGCGAAATTCCGAGTCGCCCTCGCGCGGCTTCGAGGCCGGGGCAAGGATTCCGCCGGAAGGATTCCACGGAAAGGGCTGGGAGGCGGTGACGGCGATCAGCACAGTGCCGTAGTGAAGGTAGATCCGGCCATCCGCCGCGCTGTCGTTGATCATCGCCAGGTATCCTCCCGGAACATAGCCCAGCGCGTAGTGGAAGCGGGCGTTGGGTCCGATCTGGAAGACAAAGAGCAGGCTGTCTCGCCCCAGAATCTCCTGTTCAGACCACATCACCCCGTGGGTGTGGATGCCCATGTTGCCAGGTTCATCCTCGGAGGGATTTGTGATCCAGAGATGGCTGCCCTTGGAGGCTTCCGCCTCCCACATGACGCCGCACGGGTAGCTCTGCCCTTGAAAGGGCCTCCCGCCGAGCTTCGCCGAACGGGAGAAAAGCGCGTAGGTGCGATTGACGTAGTGGTTCAGGGCCCATCCATCAATGAGGGCGCGGTAGGAATAGGGCGCGGAACGGTCGGTGGCCGCGTTCACGATGAGCGCCGGGAGCCGGTAGGTGCTCACCGCGGCTTCGGCGGCCGCCTTGGCGTGAGGCAGCCCCGGGGCCATGCCGCCGAAGTAGAGCCATGGGAGGGTGGCGTAACCCCACGGCTGCTGGCACTCGGTGTCGGGATAGGAGCGGGGCGCGAAGGTGGCCAGGTGCCCGCTCAGCCAGGCCGGAGCCAGTTGCGCGAGGCAAACTTCGTAGGCGATGCGCGCCTTGGCGGCCATGACGGGATCCGTGGCGCAGTCGGCCAGCGTGAGCAGCGGCAGGACGTTCTGCGCTCCGTAGGGCCGCGAGGCGTACTCGCCCGGGCCGCCCTTGGCTGAGGAGGAGATGATGGCATTCAGATACTTTTCCCCGGTCGGGTCTCCGGCGGCGAACGACGTGCCCCAGACCGCCCCCGGGGTCTTCATCTTCGCCGTCATCTCCTGGATATAGGGGTCTTTTGCCATAAAGTAGGGATCCGCATGGAAGGCGTCGGGCCCCCAAACCTGGGTGGCCAGATAGCGTGTCATGGCGGCCATGATCTTGTGGTTGCTCGTGGTGAGTCTCGCATAGAAGACGCCCCCGGTATAAATCTTGCGGTAGCGTTCCTTGGTCGCCGCATCGAGGAACTTTTCGAACCGGATGTAGCAGTCGATGCCGGGCCAGGCCAGGAAGCCGGTGTTTCCGCCGTGCATCCACCGGTTGATTTTGTTGCCGGGAACCAGCGGATCGAGGCCCTTGTTCACTTCGATCAGTCCCTCCGCAGTGCGCCCCAGGGCAAAGAGGCATTCCGCCTTCATGAATTTATCGCTGCCCTCCCCGGCAAAAGCATTGAGAAGGGCACGCCGTCTGCCTTCGAACGTTGCCATGGCGGCTGCGTCTGAAGTCCCGGCTCCCTGGCTTGCCGGACCAGCCTCGGGCTGTGAATTCCCAGGGGAATTCGTTCCATGTTGGTCCTCGCCGGCCGCAAAAATCGCCGGGATGAGCAGGAGGGAGACTCCGAGAAACAAATGGAAGAGGGAATGAGGCAGGGAGAGTGTTTTCATGGAATCGAACTCCCGCTTTTAAGCAAATTACTTGGCGGGTGCTTCATTTGCCAAAGCGGCGATTTCGTCTGAATTCAGCACCCGGTTGTACATGCGGATTTCCGAGAGCTGGCCGGTGAAGCCCTCGAGGAACTCCAATTCATCGGTGATGCAGGGGATCGCAATGTCCTTGGAGGCCTGGAGTCTGCCATCGATATAGATCGCGATGGATTTCCCAAGCGTGACTGTGACGTGGTGCCATTTCTGGGAATCCAGCACGTCGGAGGGCGTAGCCGCGCCGGTCCAGCTTCCGCCGCCGTTTGCATGCACCCCGGAGTTGCCGCTGAGTTCCACCGAGAAGCCGCGATTGGCATAACCGTAACGGACCAAGGTTCCCTTGCCGGAAGGCTTGATTCGGAAGGAGATGGTCAGTTCATTTTTGAGGATATTCAGATTTGCCAAAGCGAGCCTGGGGCATTGGTCCAACTGGAGAACTTTCCCAAACTGCGGGTCATCGACCACGGAAGTTCCAGCGGGTACCGGCAGAGCACCGGCGGCGTCTGATTTGACCGAGTTTGTGATGGCGCTGCCTTGGAACCGGGCGACTTGCCAGATTCCCATGAGTCCCTGGGTAGGTTCCTTGGAGATCTTGAATTTGGCATGGGAAACGTCTCCGCGAGCATTGCCGCCATCGAACGCGAGCGCCTGGAGTTCGCAATCGTGGTCGATGCTCAGGCTGGAGGCATAGCCGGGGGATTGCGCGCCGGGCCGGCTGCCATCCAGCGTGTAGTGGATCTTGCAGCCGTCGAGAGCTTGCGGAAGCACGAGATCCACCTTCTGCGAACTGGGCACCTCATACTGGGACTGACCGGTTTCGCGTCCGTTGACGGAGATGGAAGGCCGGGCGGGCCGCAGCCAGTCCTGCGCTTGAACGGCCTGCCAATCCATGCCGGGCCCCCGCCATTGGATCAAGCCGTCTCCTCGGGCGAGCTTGACGGTGATGGGCACGGCGCCGTGCTCCAGTTGGATCGAATGCGAAACGTTGGCCTCATCAATGCCAACCCGCTCGACGACGTTGGTCCCGAGCAAAATTTCGCCTAGGCCGCTCGAGGGCAGGCGAAACTCGTAGACGCCGTCGTGAGCGATCTTGAGGAAGCCGCGGTAGACGTGCAGCAGGTTGGGCGACGAATCGGGCGTTTCGACAGAAGGGACGCACCCGTCGCTGATGGGCTCGGCGGACGAGACGTTAAAGAATTCCGGTTTACCGGCGAATGCGGCCTGGTTGTAGTCACTGCATTCCAGCCCGGCTTGGCTGATCAAACCCGCCTGGGCTTGTACCGAGGCGCCGGGAATCCTGGCGACAAAGCCGGCGGACTCCTGAGACAGCAGGTCCGCGGGAATTTCGGCCAGGCCTCCGGCGAACGGTGGCGCCCACATGACTGAAAAGGCCCAAGATCCGTCGCCCTTGCCTTTCCCGTGCGGAAGGGCGTTGTCGCAATTTCCGACCGAGATCCGGTGCCAACCGGCTGCGAGAGCGATTTGGCCGGTGCGGGTCTCAACGACGTGAGGACCATCCGCATCCACGACGAGATGACCGTCGATCGAGAGCTTGCCGGCGTCGTCGCATTTCAGTGCGAACGTGTAGACTCCGCTCGTGGGAACTTGAACGCACCCCTTGAGCATTACACCGAAGCCTTTGACCGGAGTTTCCGGCGGAAGCACGAAGCGATCGACCGTCGTCTCCGCGATTGGCTTTTCCTGGCTGAACTCAGGCAGATTATCCCAGTAGCCTTGATAGACGGAGGCCTTCAGACCGGCTTTCAGATCCGGGTTCGACAGGGCAGCCAGTGGAGCCTCTTGCTTGAGCTTGACCTCCACTACCGAGCTTGCTTTATCGTTGCCGAAATCCCATGCGCGGGCAAAATTAACCGCCTTTATCGCAACTGATTTCGTTATTCTAATCGGTCCGCTATAAAACGGCGATTCCATCGTGGGCGCACTGCCGTCCAGCGTGTAATGGATTTCCTGACCGGGACCGGGATTTTCAAATTCCACGGTAGTTCTGTCCACGAACACCTGAGCCTGAGAGAGGACAACCGGAGCGGCTGGCGGCGCATTGAGGGTTGCCAGAGTCTTGTTGTCGCGAGCCAGGCGATAAACAGTCCGCCCACTGGCGGCTGTGGCAAAGGTGTATTGGTCCGCCTGATCCTTCCAGGTGAACTTGCATTGGTTGTGCTCCTGATTCCATGAGATTTCCGGCAACTCCGCGCCCTCCATGAACGGATAGAGGAGGACCTTGTACCGTGGATTGACGCCACGGGCGGGAATGGTGAGGCGTTTGCGGATGGGACCGCTGGCGTAAGGAGTGTTGGGGTCTGAAATGAAGGTCTCGAGTTGGATGGCCATCGCGCTGGCGTGATCCGTGGCGTCGACATCGACCAAGCGGACCAGGAGACGGCGATTGTCCGGAACGGGCTTGGCGTTTTTGTCCTTGGGATCGGAGGGCATGTTCTTGGCGCCGAGGACAACCCAGTCGCCGCCGGTTTTGAGGATTTCCACGTCGTCCGGCATCTGCTGAATCCACTGATAGAGGTGGGAGGAATAGTCTTTTTGAATATCATCCACGATGAAGACATAGGGATGAGGTCCGCGGACGAGCGAGGCGGTGCGGAACGCGCGCTGCACGGGATTCCAGACCGAGCGAAGAAGGAAGGGAGACCAGTGATCAAAAATACCCGTGGTCTTGCGGTTTTCCTGGCCGGCGTAAAAGGCCGCGACTTCCGGTTGCGTTTCCTTTTCCCACTTTTCCTTGTCGGGCGGCGGGTTGTTGTCCTTGCTGTAACCGGTATCGGACCAGTGGTAGTCATAGGCGTGCTTGGCATCGCTCACGCCGATCACCACGTCGGGCGTGTTGACGAGGTCGACCCAGTGGCCGCCGGGCGCCGGCCATGGCGACTCGGGCACGCCGTCAATCATCACTTCATTATGCTGGTTGCCGCCCGAGCCGTGGTAACCGGTGTCGGTGACCCACATGCGGCCAAGCGCATCCAGGTTGAAGTTGTTGGCATCGGCATGATTATGGCCCATGATGGGGTAGTCCTGCTTCGCTTCGAAATCGAGTTTCAGGGCGTCCTTGTCCCAACCGGTTCGGGCGATGAGATAACCCCGTTCCGGGCTGAAATAGGTCAGCGGCTGATTCAGTTCCGCGGCTGTCACGGGTTGGGGGAAATGGTCGGTCCCCAAAAGCGGGACGACCCAACTGCGGATGCCCACGTCGTTTCCTGGACCGCCGTTCTCGTAGTTTTCACCCACGCGGTTGCGCCAGGTGTAATCGATGATGGGGTCCTTCGGGTACATGTACTTCCAGATGGTGAAGCTGGTGTAGAAGCCGGAGCCGACGCCATCGGCGTGGCTTTGGAATTCGCCGCCCCAGGGATAGAGCTGATTGATGAGGTGATACTTAAGCTTCGAGACATTGCTCGTGTCCCAGACATCCTGTTCGCCACGCTTCGCCATCGCCACCATGGCCATTCCTGTGCCTTCAAAACCAAGCGTGAAGTAGGTCAGGTCTTCCGTGAGCGCGCCACCCGGATGGACGTTGTAGCGGCCAACATCCTTCACGACCATCCTCGTCTCGTCCCACAGTTGCGGGGTGTAGCCGGGCTCGCCTTCGATCGCGAGGGACCCCGTGCCCTGGTAAACGTGCAAGGCGGCCCAGTTCCACATGCGCCAGCGGGGGGGCATGTTCCACGTGAAAATGTGGATGCCGTCCATCATCTTGGCGATCATTTGTCGGACGGGAACGCGCTGCTCCTCTTTCATCCATGGGGCGATGAAGTCGTAAGCGATGCACATTTCGTAATCGAAACTGTTGTGCAGGCCCACGGGATCGGGTTGACGCACCCAATGCGCGAGTTGGTATTTGCCCCAGGCGTTGAGAGCGGCGGCCAGCTTTTCCCCGCGCGCCTGATCGTTGGTGACGGTGCAATCGATCCCCGCCAGCAGCAGCCAATAGCTCATGTGTTCGGAGACGGCGGCAAACTCGGCGTCGCTGGGGGTTTTGCCTTCCGCGAGTAAAGCCATGACTTTCCCACCTGGCGTCCCCGGCGCGTCCAGATTATCAGCCACGATTTTCTTGAGCTGCGCATAATAGAGTTTCCGGGGGCCTGAATTGAGAACGGCCTCGCGAAATGCCGGCAGATCTTCCGGGGACAAGAAAATGCGGGGATGAAGGCCGGGCGCCGGAGCGGGCGAGAGATTGCGGACTCCGGTTCCGTCCGGATAGTCCTTCACGGATACATCTTCCGCGAGAAGCGGCGCGGTGGTCAGCGTCAGAGCGCAAAGCGCGAGGAACGACTTTTTAACAGGGGAAAGCTTTGTGAATTTCATGGGGGATATGAGCGCAAACGCTCGTATCGAAGAATAGTTGCGGTCCTTTCTTCTGTAAACATCGTTGGTTGCCGGGACATTTGCCGGCAGCCGTCCCATGCAAGCTCCATGAGAAAGCTCGCCGGTCGCGCCACGGGAAGTTCGCGCCAGGGGTTCCGGCTTGACCCCGCCAGACTCAGCGCTTTTGAAAAAGCCGCCGCCGACGCCTTCCCTTCCGTAGCCCCAACGGGGCGACCCAACCCCAGCCCAGGGCAACGCCCTGGGTATATGATCCTCCGGGGAAAGCCCTGAAAGGGCGGCCTAAATTCCGCCTGGCATCTTTTCCCACTTTTCCCACACTTTGCACCCAGGCTCGACAAACGTTCGAATTGACGGAGAGTAAAGACATGAAATTGACTGCCGCTTACAAGAAAGTGGGCGATTGGTGGGCCGCCTCGATTGAGGAAATTCCCGGCGTTCACACGCAGGGGGCGACGTTCGAAGAGGCCCGGGAGAATCTCAAGGACGCCCTGCAAATGGTGCTTGAGGCCAACCGCGAGCTGGCCGAAAAAGAAAACAAAGCCACCCGACGCGAGGAATTCGTTTTTGCGTGAAGCGGAGCGACTTGGAACGGCATCTTCGCCGTCAGGGGTGTGAACTCTACCGGGAAGGCGGAAGACATTCCGTCTGGTGGAACCCCAAGAACCGGAAGACCAGCGTCGTGCCCCGTCATCGAGAAGTGAACGATTATACCGCCCGGGGCGTCTGCCGGTCACTGGAAGTTTCCGATCCTTAAGCAAAAAGATGCCTCTCACCTTCTTATATTATAAGTCATTGATTATGAAAAGAACGCGAATTTAAACGCGATAATCGCCACGGAGGATTCGCTTAAATTCATGCCATTCTTACCTGTCTTGTTTTTCGCCCATTTTTTTCTTTAACGTCAGCAACAAATTCCACCTTTTCCGGTTTAAGGAGCTATGAAGCTGCGCCTTGCGCTTTTTTTCTCGCTTCTCACTGCTTGTACGAATTTGGCGATGGCGCAGAAGGCCACTGTTGATATCTACGTGTCGCCGAGCGGTAGCGATTCGAATTCCGGCACGCAGGCCGCACCGTTTCAGACCTTGGCCCGGGCTCGGGATGCGGTTAGGGCGCTCCCTGCCACGAATCTGGATGTTCATGTGTGGATCGGCGCGGGGACCTACATCCTGGGGAGTTCGCTCGATCTGGATGAACGGGACAGCGGACGGGGTACCGGAACCGTGACGTATCAGGCCATGCCGGGAGCCGAACCCCTGTTGAGCGGCGGAACCGTGGTTACCGGCTGGCAACCGGCTGAAAACAACATGTGGAAGGCTCCGCTGGCCCGGAGCGTGAAGCTTCGCTCGCTGTACGTGAACGGAGTGCGTGCCCGGATGGCCAGCGTGAAGGGATGGGCGTCGCGGACGGGAGAATACAATATAACAGCAGGGCAGGCTCCATGGGCATGGAGTTCCGGCAGCAAGGCGGACTCGAGTGTCTACACCGACATCCCGATGATCCATCGCAATCCGGACGATGTGGAAATCACAAACTTCCAGCTCTGGAACTCGAACATTGTGTGTGTGCAGGAGGTAGCCCAAGAGGGGAACAAAGTGATTCTGAAACATCAGGAGCCCTACGGGGCGATTGCCCAAACGTGCTACTGGGCAAACTTTGACGCAGCGGGGCATCACCTGGTTTCGAATGCCTACGAGTTTCTCAAGGAACCGGGCCAGTTCTACTTCGACCGCGCGGGGCAGACGCTGTACTACATTCCCCGGCCGGGTGAGGACATGACGAAAGCGGCCGTTTTCGCGCCCCGGCTTGTGCATTTGGTGAATATTTGCGGGAAGGATCCGGAGCACCTGGTGCGGAACGTGGTTTTTAAAGGGCTCCATTTTGCTCACAGCGACTGGAACCTGGCCGAGGTGGCGGGGTCTCACGGAAAAGCGACGGTTCAGGGGGCCTGCTACTTCAACGCGTTTACCATGGAGAGCAACTGGCACAACGACATCTACCGGAACCTAGACGTGCCGCCCGGAGCAATCCAGTTTGAACATTGCGATAACATCCAGTTCATCCGTAACTCGGTGGAGCACATCGCTGCGGAGGCCTTCGCGTTGCCGAACGATGCCAACCATGTGGAAATCATCGGTAATGTGATCCGCGATGTGGGCGGATGCGGCGTGGCGGTCGGTCATCCCCAGCATGTTTTCGAAAGGGACACGCCCGAATTGGTTATCAAGGGGGGGGCGGGAGTGGACAAGGAAAAATATCCACCCAGCATGGAACGCGTCTGCCGGGATAACACGGTGGCGAATAACCTCATCCAGGATTGCACCCAGGAGTTCTACGGTGAGGCGGGCGTCTCTGCGTTCTTTGTGGAGGGGCTGCGCATTGAGCACAATGTGGTGGATAATGTGGCTTTCAACGGCGTGAGCCTAGGCTGGGGCTGGCACAACATGACGGATATTGCCGGGAAAGCGACCAACACGGCAAAGAACAACAGCGTGTCGTTCAACCGCTTCTCCCGGGTGATGCAGCGATTCAATGATTCCGGTGCGATCTATACACTCGGAGCGCAGCCGGGCACCACGGTGCAGGGTAATTACATCGATGGCGTGGGCAGCACGGAGTTTCCGACTCAAAAGCGGTACGGCATTCACCACGACGAAGGCTCCGCGTTCATCACAACGACGCACAACGTTTTGGACATCGGGCCGGACATTTGGACCGTTCATGCGTTTCGTTGGGGCGGGGAGCATGATGTGACTGTGGACGATGTCTACAGCACCTCACTCAAGTGCTCCCGAGGCGCCGGAAGTAACAAGCTCACCAATTTTCACTTTAACCCGGACAATGTGTGGCCGCTGCCGGCGTTTCAGATCATCCAGGCCTCGGGACTTGAACCGGCGTTTCAGGACATCATTCCGGATGCAAAGGCCAAGCTGGCGGATTGCATTCTCCCAGCCAACGTGATGGTGCCCGGGGGCACCTCGATCCCTATTCCGGGTTTGCCACAAAATCCAGCCCGGGTGGTTTTGACGAAAGAAGCGAATCCCACCACGAATCAGGACGTGGTTTCCGTGATTTCTCCGCTTTCAACCCAGCTCGCCGCACCCGCAACGGAGGGGCGGTACAAGGTTTGCATGGTGAATTCCGGCGGAGATTATCACCCCTCTACCGGGACGCTGGTCGTCCGGAACAGTCCGCCTCAAATTCAGGGAGCGGAAAACGGCAAGACCTATAGTACGCCGGTTCAGATTCATTGCGAAGGGACAGGGATTTTGGACGGTGACTTGTCATCCACGGGGAGTGATTTTACCATGGTGAAGAACGGACCCCACATGCTGGTCACCACGCTGGCCAATGGCCTGAAAACAGAACTTTCCTTTACAGTAGACATGCCTCAAACTTGGCTGGATGCCGCCCAGGGAACAGCTGCCGGGGTGAAAGTATTTACAGACCAGGCCTTCCCCGAGAAGCTGATGGGCACTTTCTCCAAGGACTCGTCACTCACGTTCTCCAACCTGCCGGCTGCGCGGAAAATCCGAGTGATTTACACGGGCGAAGCACTTCAAAAACTGGATCTGTTTATAAATGATCAAAAAGTCGGCGCCTTGGATTGCCAACCCTGTCTGATCCCATATGTGGGACAAATTCCGACATATAGAGTCGCCACATTTGATGTTCCCACACCCGCCGGCGCCACGCTAACGATCAAGCCGGAACCCAAACAATCTGCACAGGTGTTCTTGCGGGCGATTGTGCTTTCGAATGATTAGATAGTATTTGCTCTCTCCATGACATGGTTTTAGAACGCCCCCTCAAAGCACAGCCGCCTTCAAGGAAGCGAGAAAAGGGAGGGAACAGGCAACTTTTCATTCATTGGAAATGGGTTTACGGGCGTGGAAAAAGAACAGGCGCGGCCTTATCGCGATGCGAAGCGGTCAGGAAAGAAGCTTTGCCCGCCGGCAGGACGCTGTCAATTTCGCTCCTAAATCCCCTCGATGCGCCAAATCACCCCCTAAGAACACGTAAATTGACCGGCTGGTCGATGACTTCTACAGTTTTACGCCGGAGGGAATCTAAACGGGTTGAAGGGTGCGCGCCAAAATGAAAACTCTTACGGATTACGCCGGCCATTCGGTGCGGCTCACCGACGAGCGGCTGGCTCACATTGTGGAGCACGCCGAAATGGCGGGCATGGAGGCGGAGATTGAACGGGTGGTGCGCCAGCCGCCGTTGGTGCGTCGTTCGCGTTCGGACGCGGAGGTGCGGCTGTTCTACGAGTTTTACGCTCAAACATTAGTGGGTGGCAAATGGCTGTGCGTTGTGGTTAAGTATGGGGAGAACGATGCGTTTGTGGTCACGTCTTACCTGACCGACACACCGAAAGCCGGAGAAAATTTATGGCCGAAAAAATAAAAGTCTGGTTTGACGCGGAAGCGGATTTTCTGGAAGTCCGCTTTTCAGACGCCGCAGGCTATATGAAAGCCACTACGCACGACGCCGTGATGGAGCGCGTGGATTCCGAGGGCCGCGTCACCGGTTTCACCATTCAAGGCGTGAGCCGGTTCCGGAAGGACAAGCCCATCGAAGCGGATTTGATGACGGCTTGATCCATGCCGCAAGAACGGCCCGGCGGTTGGCGGCGGCCTATTCCGTCTTCGCCGCCGGAGCGAGCGGGAGCAGCGGCGGCTGCCAAAGGGAACTGATCCTGACGCACGTGTGTGCGACACGGCCGGCGCGGGCCGTCATCCTCACGCCGAATCCGTCAGCCCATGAGAACGCACAGCCAACGCGCCAGGGGCGGCGTCAAGGGAGCGCTGAAAATAGTTTCGCGCGACTTGCTGACAGACCCAACTCCCGGTGATAAGGTTTTGGTCTGCGAAGGCGTGGCCATCGGCAGAATCGCCGAGACCACCCCCAAGGAGATAACTTATGTGCCTGGCCATCCCCGGTAAACTCATCGAGATCAGCGAAAACGCCGAAGGCGTCCGCATGGGCAAGGCCAAATTTGGCGGCATCGTCAAGCAGGTCTGCCTTGAATACACGCCGGAGGTCAACACCGGGGACTACGTGCTGGTGCATGTCGGCTTCGCGCTCAGCAAAGTCGATGAAGACGTCGCGGCGCGGACCTACCAGATGCTCGAAGCCATGGAGCAGCTCGCGGAATTGGACGACCCCGAAGTGGAGGACGAAACCCCCGCGGCCTCCGCGCCCGCAAGCTCCGCAGCCCCATGAAATACCTCGACGAATACCGCGACGAAACCCTGGCGCAAAAACTCGTCGCCGAAATCCGGCGCATCGTCACGCGCCGCTGGGTCCTGATGGAAGTCTGCGGCGGCCAGACCCACACCATCGTCAAATACGGCATCGACCATCTGCTGCCCGACGAAGTGGAACTCGTCCACGGGCCGGGCTGCCCCGTCTGCGTCACGTCGCTGGAGATGATCGACAAGGCGCACGCCATCGCTCAACGGCCCGAGGTCATTTTCTGCTCGTTCGGCGACATGCTGCGCGTGCCCGGCTCGGAGGCCGACCTGCTCGTGCTCAAATCGCGCGGCGCGGACGTGCGCGTGGTCTACTCGCCGCTGGACTGCCTCAAGATCGCGCGCGCCCATCCCGACAAACAAGTCGTCTTCTTCGCCATCGGTTTCGAGACCACCGCGCCCAGCAACGCGATGGCGGTCTGGCAGGCGCGCAAGCAAGGAGTCAAGAATTTCTCCGTGCTGGTCTCGCATGTCCTCGTGCCGCCGGCCATCGCTTCGATCCTCCAATCGCCGCTCAACCGCGTGCAGGGCTTTCTCGGGCCCGGCCATGTCTGCACGGTGATGGGCTACGAGGAATACGAGCCGCTGGCGGAACATTTCCACGTGCCCATCGTCATCACAGGCTTCGAGCCGCTCGATCTTCTCGAAGGCGTCCTCATGACGGTCCGCCAGCTCGAAGCGGGCACGTACGAGGTGCAGAACCAGTACCCGCGGGTCGTCACACGCGAAGGCAACCGGGTCGCGCGGGACCTCGTGAACAAGGTGTTCGAGGTGTGCGACCGCAAATGGCGCGGCGTCGGCTCGATCCCCAAAAGCGGTTATAAGCTGCGCGACGAATTTCGCGATCACGACGCCGAGCGGCTCTTCGAGGTGAAGGAAATCGGCACGGCGGAATCCTCCATCTGCATCAGCGGGCTTGTCCTTCAGGGCGTCAAAAAGCCCCACGACTGCCCCGCCTTCGGCACGCTTTGCACTCCGGCGCATCCGCTCGGCGCGACGATGGTCTCCGCCGAGGGCGCGTGCTCCGCCTATTACACCTACGGGCGGCACTTGCAATGCGAAAAGAAAGCGCTCGCGCCCGCATGACCACGACCATTGGTTCCGTCGGAGAACAAAATGAGACCTCTGCGAAACTCTCTTTTTAAGGATTTCTATCATTCCGGAGGAATGATCGAGAGTAGCCCGGCGATTTATCGCCGGGTTTGTCGGCAGGAAGGGGAGCGTCCCCGAGGGACGCTTGAGTCGCCATGCATGGACGGAGTTTCATCCGTCCCTCCGGGACTGGCGACTTCATTTTGGGATTTACCCGGCGATAAATCGCCGGGCTACTTTCATATGTCCCTCCGGGACTTCAATTCCCTCTCATAACCAGTCTTTCACAGAGGTCTCAAAAATGTCACCTAAGGCTCATTCCATCGATTCAGACGCGGCCGGCGACGCGGTCAGCGTGTTGATGGGAAGCTGCCCGCTGCCGCTGACCAACTACAAGGAGATCGTCCTCGCGCATGGCAGCGGCGGCAAGCTGAGCCAGGAACTGATCCAGAAAATCGTCCTGCCGCAATTCCGCAACGACCTGCTCGAGCCGCTCCACGACGGGGCCGTCTTTTCAGTCGGGGACGCCCGTCTCGCCTTCAGCACCGATTCGTACGTCGTCAGCCCGATCTTTTTTCCGGGCGGCGACATCGGCAAGCTGGCCGTCCACGGCACGGTCAACGATCTCGCCATGTGCGGCGCGCGCCCGCTGCACCTCTCGGTCGGCTTCATCCTCGAGGAAGGCCTGCCGATGGAAGATTTCTGGCGCGTGGTGCGGTCGATGCGGGAGGCGGCCGACGCGGCGGGCGTGACCCTGGTGACGGGCGACACGAAGGTGGTGGACCGCGGGAAGGCGGACAAGATTTTCATCAACACGTCCGGGATCGGCGTCGTCCCCAAAGGCGTGGACGTCCATCCCAAACGCGCCCGGCCCGGCGACAAGATCATCCTCAGCGGCGCCATCGCGACGCACGGCATCGCCATCATGTCGGTGCGCGAAGGGCTCGAATTCGAAACGGAGATCGCCAGCGACACCGCGCCGTTGAACGGCCTGGTCGAGGCGATATTCGCCACCGGAAAAGATGTCCACGTTCTGCGCGACCCGACGCGCGGCGGCATCACCAGCGCCTTGAGCGAAATCACCCAGAGCGCGGGCACGGGCATGTTGCTCGATGAAGCGCGCATCCCGATCCAGGAGGAGGTCAAGGGCGCGTGCGAAATTCTCGGGCTCGACCCGCTCTACGTCGCGAACGAGGGAAAGCTGCTGGCCATTGTCCCAGCCGATGCCGCCGACATCGTTCTCGCCGCCATGCGGGCGCATCCGCTGGGGCGGGAGGCGGCGATCATCGGCGAGGTCACCGCCGACCACGCGGGCTTCGTGCTGATGAAAACGCGGATCGGAGGCATCCGCGTCGTCGACATGCTCTCCGGCGAGCAGCTTCCCCGCATCTGCTGAGGATGGCAGGCCTTGGTGAATTTCGCATTCAGGATATCCGCCCGAAGTCAGTGACCATCCGTCCAAAAACGACGGAACGACAATTATCGCAGCTCACTGAGACCACTTCTGAGGGACCACGCTGTTATTGGTGCTCGCGGAGGGCAGAGGTAATCCGGGTGCGGTGGTCGGGATTTGAGCGATCGACGGTGATAACGTCGACTTGGTGGTCGCGGAGGTCGATGAAAAGGCGGGAGTGATCGGGGCTCCAGTGAGTGAGTGGGAGGTCGTCTCCGGTGCGGTAGGGGAAGAGGAGCACCTTAAACTGGGGGTCTGGGACGTGGTTCTTGTAGATGTAAGCCCGGTGAATGGCAGTCGGATCGTCACCGAGGGCCTGCTTGTTGACCTCGATGGGCGGGGTGTCCGTGGCGGGCGGGACTTCCGAGAGATCGCGGACGAGGAGCCGAGGCAGGCCCTTGGCATTGGGATCGGTGCTCGGAGCGTCATCGATAGGGCTGTGGTAAAGCGTGGCCTGCGTCGGTGTGGAGTCTGGCATGATGGCGAGATCTGATCGAAGGCCCTTGCCCTCGGTATCGACCATGCGGCCATCGGAGCCGCCGAAGATGACGGAGCAATTCATCTGCCAGCGGTAGTTCTGGGGTTTGTCGTCCTTATCGATATCGTCCATGATGAGGACATAGGGGTGATTTCCGCGGACGAACAAGATGGTGCGGTAGGCGTATTTGACCGGGTTATAATTGGGCGTCAGATGGAGAACATCATCCATCATGTCTTTGTTTTCCGGCAGGCGCTTGATCAGATCTTCATAAATCCCGGGATACATGAACTGGGTGCGATGCAGGCCGGTATCCACGGAATTCGGGCCAAACGAGTAGCTGTAGGGAACCGTATTTTCTCCGGCCATGACGAGGAAGAGTTTGTCGGGGCTTTCCGTGACGGGGTAAAGATGTCCGGAGGGTGTGGGGAAGCAACGAGGGTAGGCTTTATCGTAGTCAGGATTATTTTCGATATTGATATTGGGTCCTTCTCCGAGATAGCCCTGATTTTTGGGGTCCGAGGCGAATCGGGGATCCTGAATCAGGACCTCCGATTGGTAGCCGCTCTCCACAACGTGGTAGCCGGGAGGAAAGCTCCAGGGGCGTCCGAGGGCGTAGAAGGAGAAGTTTCCTTTCTCCGCGTGCATGTGGCCGGTGTGGGGCCAGGCTTCATCGAAGTAGAGTTCCATCGCGTCGTCGGTCCAGGCCGAACGGGCGACGACCACGCCCTCCTGCGGATCGACCTTGGTCAACGGCAGGCCTTTTTGTTTGGCCACGGCTTCGAGGTCGATGCTGGGCTGGCCCTTGACGCCGGGGTCGAGGCCGAAGAGGGCGTCGATGAAGGGATTAAAATTGATGCCGGGATGGGGGTTGTTGGGATCGGTGCTTGGGGCGGCGTCGCCGGAGTAGTAGTAGTCGACCGCGGGGTCGTCCGGATACATGTACTTCATGAGGACAATGTGGTTTTGACGGTAATCGCCTCCGCCGTCGTGGTGGTCATACATGAATCGGTTGGGAGTGAAATCGTCAATTTTCTTGTAGCCCTCACCGGCATAGCAGCACCAAAGGAGGTGGTTCATGGTGAGATAGTAATTAGAGGCGACGTACTGGTTTTCCGCGCCATGGCGGGCATAGGCGACGGCGGTGGGCCAGAGGCCCCAGGCGCTGAAGCCGTAATAGGCCTCGTGGTTCAACTCGAAGCCCCACGGGGTGACATACCAGTCGTCATTCCACCATTGGGCGCGTTTGAGGTTGTCGACCTCGACTTTTCTGGCGAAGGGCCACGCGCAGGCATCCGGGTAAGGACGGGCTCCGACCTGTTGACGCAGGCTATCCACGTAGGTGTAGTTGACCCAGTCGTACGCGTAGTAGTCTTCCGGGCGCTGGAAGTCGTCATATTTCGGCTCAGGAAGACCGACAAACGTCGTCCTGATTTTTTCCGGGACGGTGCCTTCCTCTCCCTCAATGGCGAGACCGGCGAGGACACGCTCTTCGTCGATGTTCATGAAGTCGCCGTTTTGTTCCTGGCCCCTCCCCAATCGTCCGTGGATGCCGGAGGCAAAGAAGACAGTGCGCGCGCCGGTGGTTCTGCCGACGCACTGGGCGAAGAGAAAGTTGCGGGTTTCCTGCTGTTCCTCGGGGGTCATCCAGGAAGCAATGAAGTCGTAAGCTAGGGCGACAGAGGAGTAGTTATCGAAGTTATCGCCGAGGCTGTCGAGGTTATGGATGTAGAGGGGGTAGTCCTTGTGGAAGGCGCCCGTGGCGACATCAAACGAGCCGGTGAGCTGGATGTGGGTGACGGCGGCGAGGACCTTGGCCAGTCGGCGGCATTGCTTTTGCTTGTCGGAGTCGACATTGAAGTGGGTAACGGTGGGGGCCTGGCTGAGCCAGGCGAGGAAACAGGCGGTTTTCAATTGGTTATAGTATTTGTTGAGATTGCTGTAGGCGGTGTCCCATTTCTTGCCCCCCTCTTTCGAATCGCCGTCCGGGGGCGTGCCCATCGTCAGATCGGGAGGGTTTCCGAAGTAGTTGGAATCGGCATAGGCTTCCAGATCGGTGGTGAGTTTGCCGAAGGGTGACGTGGGGGAATCAATCGAATCGGCGACCTCTTTTTGGAGTTTGTTTACGGCGAAGGAGGCGATTTTGCCCTTCGCGCAGCGGTCGCTGACTTCCTTCCAATCCGCGTCCGTGGTGTAGAGCCGGGGGTGATGGAAAGGGCCGGGGTCCGGCGAGAGCGTGCGGACATTGGGAGGATTGATGCCGGGGGCGGGGCAGAGGGGATCGGGCTTTCCATCGACTATGATGTGGGAGTGGGAATCCCAGACATTGATCCAGGTGTTCTGGGTGGCCGTGAGGTTGTGGGCGGTGTCGTGGACGACGACGCGGATTTCATAGACCCCGGGAGCTGGGAAGGT
This sequence comes from uncultured Verrucomicrobiae bacterium, assembly GCA_963702985.1. Classification (GTDB taxonomy): domain Bacteria; phylum Verrucomicrobiota; class Verrucomicrobiia; order Methylacidiphilales; family UBA1321; genus JABDGH01. The sequence continues at coordinate 259,723 of OY969777.1, read as the reverse complement.
CGCCTCGACGGAGGGCTGGTCGTCGGGGGTAAGCGTGACGGGGCAGTCTTTCAATTTAGCGGCCAAGGGGCTGATGCAGTCCTGGACTTGGGCCCATTTCCCAGCGATCTCAGCGTTCGGGGGAAAGTTCAGGGGCTGGACGGCGATGCGTGTTTTAGGTGTGGGGTCGGCATCGGTGATGAGGAGGATGGGGTGCTCAACCGTGACCTGAAGGACGGGATAGGGCTGGCCGGGAACAGGAAGTTTCGTGGGAAGCGTGGTAGCTGGGAGCCGCGTAGGCTGGGGAGTAGGAGTGGGAGTAGGGGTGGGAGTAGGGGTGGGAGTAGGGGTGGGAGTGGAGGTGGGAGTAGGAGTAGGAGTAGGGGTGGGAGTGGGAGTGGGAGCTTGGGCGAGGCAGAAGGAGGAGCTGATAAAGACGAAGAAAAGGAAGGACCTGAGTATATGCATTTTGGGGAATTTGGAGTCAGGGTAAGTTCTTGAAATCGCAGTTTCAATGATTACTTTTTTTGCATAACACAACCTGCTGGTCGGACTTGCTTAACGGGAAAAGGCCCCAAACGCTGCTACTCATTGCGTGACGACTTGTCCCAACTGCACGACTTCCAAATCTTTTCCCTTCACCCGGACCAATTGGTGGAGAATGTCGTCGTTCCAACGGTCATCGGGCGCGCCGCTGATGAACCAGTCGCTGCCATTGTCGGCCAGAATCAGGCCGTAGGTTTTAAGCGCAACCAAAATAACCTGAACGTCCGGATCGAAGGAACTGATGTCGAAATCGCGCCGTAGCCGCACCCGCGCGCCCATGGGCAGCAGATTGGGATCGTTCGAGTTGCTCGCCCAGTGCGAGGCGGGAAAGACATAAGCGCGCCGCGTTCGTTGCACCGTAAAGCGCAGCGCGTGGGCGATGAGGCGCTTCTCATGCGCTTCGTCATACCGGACCAAGCCGGGAAAAATCGGCAGTCCGGCGGCATCGGCGGAGGTCCAGCCCATGGGCCGTGTGGCGTTGGTTTTCAAGTCCCAGATCGCGCCGCTTCCGGCATGCCAGCCGTCCGGGCCTTTGACGGCCTGCCATAGCTCGTAAAGCGCCCAGTCATGCGGGTCGATTAGCAACAGGTGACGATCTCCACTGGTTGCGCCCGGACCGCCCTCGATCAGCGGATGCGCCGGAATGGGGTAGGGTCCCTTGTCGCTTTCGTCGGCATACTCAAAGGTGACGGACACGCGCGGCGTGTTATGATCGACGAACTGAAACGGGATGCCGTTGATGCCGGTCCCGAAATCCGGATGCAGCGGCTTATTCATGCCGATGGCGGCGATGTAAGCGGCTGACTTCGGATCAACGGGCAGTTGGGAAATATCGGCGTTCCACGGATTGTCTTTGGGGAAGACCGGCTGGCCGGCAAAAATCTGGCAGGCTGAACCGGGAGAGGCGGGAGTGCTGTCATTCGCGAATAACAGGACGCTCAGACCCAAGACCGTGCTCATCATGGTGAGGACAGACTTCTTTAAAAACCGTGGCGAAATCATCAACTACTTCTCTTACGCGGTTTTGCTCAAAAAGAGAAGCAAGGGTGTTGACGTTTTGTTGATGCGGCGGCGGATACTCCAGCTTTTTCCAAGAGCGCAGCCGCGATCGACCATGCATCGTCGCCTCCAGAAAGTGGATTGCCGGAAGCCGCCGGACGGCTTCACACGGCAGTGGGACAAGGGTTGACCAGAGCCCTGAAAAAGTATCATTTGAGTTGTACGCTTCCGTAAAGCGCGTTAGCCATTATCCGTGCATCGTATTCGTATTGGAGTTTTGACGGGTGGCGCGGATTGCCCCGGATCGAACGCGGTTATTCGTGCGACGGTGGCGTCGGCTCATACCCTCGGGTGGGAGGTTTTCGGTTTCATTGATGGTTACGAGGGGCTTCTTTTCCCCGTTAACTACATACCTCTCACCCTGGAAAATACCCAGGGGATCACCGCCACGGGCGGCACGATCCTTGGAACGACCAGCCATGGCCATTTCGTTGCCAAGTCGGGCTTGGGCGAAAAAACACAGATTCCTCAGAGGATCATCGACGAGGCGAAAAAGACTGTTCTGAAGCTTGGCCTGCATGCCCTTATCTGCATCGGGGGCAATAATACCCTTACGACCGCCGACCAGCTCTTCGAAAATGGCATTCCGGTTGTCGGGGTGCCGAAGACAATCGACAACGATCTCTTCGCGACCGCCTGGACTTTCGGTTTCGATTCCGCGGTCCATTCCGTGGTTGATGCGCTCGACCGCCTCCGCACCACCGCCGAGAGCCACAAGCGGGTGATGGTGCTTCAAGTGATGGGGCGAGATTCGGGGTGGATCGCACTCTACGGAGGTTTTGCCGGTGGAGCTGATATGATTCTAATTCCGGAGATTCCCTTTTCGTACGAGCGTCTCTCCACCCATGTTGAAAAGCGGATGTCGAGCGGCGCGGCTTCGACCCTGATCGTTGTGGCCGAAGGCGCGGCGCCAGAGGGTGGCGAAGTTTTGACCGTCCACGGCGCAACCCAAGGCGAGGTTCGTCTTGGCGGTATCGGCGCACGGGTTGCCCAGGAAATCATGGAGCGCACGGGGCGGGAGACGCGGTCGGTGGTTCTCGGCCATCTGCAACGGGGCGGCGCCCCGAGCACGAATGATCGCATCCTCGGCATTCGTTTTGGCGTTGGCGCTGTGCAATTGATCCAAGAGGAGAAATTCGGCCACATGGTCAGCTATCTCAATTACCAGACCGGAGTTGTTACGATCAAAGAGGCGATTGGCCAGATCAAGCACGTCCCGCCAGAATGCCAAGTCGTCAAGACCGCCCAAGCCGTGGGGATCAGCTTCGGCGTTTAAGGCTGCCCAACGTCATAACCCGCCCATCCTGCGATTAATCCTGTGAAAACGATAAGAAGTGATCAAGCCAATCTCTGGATCAGGGTGCCTTTTTAGCAGGAGTGGGAGGGTTGGACTTTCTTGGAGGGGGGCAATCCCAAACGGAATAACCGCCCGATGGACAGTCATGTGTCTTGGTGATGGTGTTCATGACCTAAAGTAAACCGGAATGCAGCACGGACGCCATGGGGTGTTCACCCCAGGGGAGGAATAAGACCTGCGAAGGGATAACCGTGGCTTAATGATTAGTTGAAAACCATTGAGAAAGCACCGCGATTCCCAAGGCGAATATCGCCATAATTAATAGGATCTGTCCAACAAGCCTATACTTCCTGTTTCTTTGATAAAAAAAACAGCCTGATTGCGAATAAGGGGAAGTTCCCCGAATGAGAGTGGCGGAAAGACCAAAAAGCGCCAGTGATCCAAGATAAAACAATGTCGTTTCCATACATTCCTTAGCCAAAGGGTCGGGGCAATTGGCCCCGACCCGCGTACAGGATATCTTACTTATTATGCTCGGCAGCTTTCCCTGCGGCTGCTCCAGCGCCGCCACCAGCGACGGCGCCAGCGGCTATGCCCACTGCGGCCCCAACTGGACCACCAATTACGGCACCCGCTACGCCACCGGCGGTGGCACCGACAGCCGCTCCCACCGTCATGCCTGCAACGTCCTCGCGCAGGTTGCGCGAACCATTGGGATTATATTCGGCTTTATATTTATCAAAGATGTCGATAATGGAAGCCGGATCAGTGACTTCAAACACCACCACCAGAACCTTCCCCTCGCGGAGCTCGTTGCCGTAGTAGATCGCTTGGTATTCAGAGAATCCGCGATCCGAGAGGAGATCAATGTAGACGTTCTCGGCTTGGTCGCCCTTCAATTGAACGATTATTTCGATATCGTCAGGAGAAATCCCCAATTTCTCAAAAGCCTTCACCGCCTTCTCGGCATTGTCCTCATTCGCGAATATTCCGCCGATGATCTGACCTGCGTTTGTTTTATCTAATGTTTTAGGCATAATTATCTTTCGTTGTTTGTTTTGCTGGTTTACTGATTTTTCAAAGGCGCTTCTTCTTGAGGGAAGAAATACGACTTTTTCTAACGACGATGTTTATTGGTTGGACGTCGTCGCCATAAACGTAAAACTAAGCGAGAAATACGTTCGCTCCTATGGGGTGTTCACCCCATTGGTGTTCGTGCCCACGAGGACTACAGTAATGATTATGAATCTACTCGTTGTTCTAATCGTATTGATGCTCTTGTTCGGTGGCGGCGGTTTTTACCTCGGCGGGCCGATGGTAGGCGGAGGTGGGTTCGGACTCATCTTGCTTATCTTGCTGGTTCTGTTTTTTACCGGCGGCCTAAGCAGGAGATAACGTCGCCATTGGAAGGATCGATGTCTTTCAAATTTAACACATTTCTTGCAAGACACGTTACCGATGGAGTGTTAAGATAATTACTGGGTAGGAGGTCTAGCCATGAATCTGGTTTCCAAAGACACTCTGCGAATCTTGCAAGTGGATGACAGCGATGATTTTGCCCAGATAACGTCGATATTTCTGGAACAGGCTGGCTTCAAACGGCCCATTCTTCGCCTCGATTGTGGCATCAAGGCCATTGATTACCTGCTAAGAGTCGCTCCGGCGGAGGCACCCCAGGTCATGTTGCTTGACTTGGACATGCCCAGAAAGGGTGGGTTGGATGTGCTGCGCTGGGTGCGAAAGAATTATCCTGATCGAAACCTGCCGGTTTACATTCTGACTGGCTCGGACGATCCCTATGATCGGCGTCTGGCCGCAGCCGCCGAGGTCACTAAGTACCTTCTGAAATCTGAACTTTATAGGAACCTCGATGTCGAGCTTGAGGGTTTAATCACCACCCATAACCAGATGTATCTGGAGGAAATCAACCGGATGCCTGAAACTTTCGCGCAGCTTGCTTTGCTGGGAGATTTCTCCAACGACATGGTGGTGCTGGCTGACCACAACGGTACGATTCAATGGGTCAATGAATCATTTATCCAAGTCTGCGGTTACAACTTGGAAGAATTAAGAGGAAAGAAGCCGGGCTACGTTTTGCAGGGGCCAGAGTCCGACCCTAGCGCGGTCAAGACGCTCCATGACGCGGTTCATTCATTGATGCCGTGTGAATGTGAGATCATCAATTACAAGAAGGACGGTACGCCGTACCCGGTGTTCATCTCCCTTGGTCCTCTGTATAATGATGGACAGCTCGAAGGTTTCCTGTCGGTCGAACAAGACCTCAGCAAAGAGAAAAACCGGTACAAGCTGGCACAGACAAGCACTGCGGTGTGGCTTGAGGTTTAGCAGTTATCCTTGCTTCTCATCGCTTTGGGGATTCGAGATCAGCACGCCAACCGGCTGCACACCTAAGAATGACCTCGATCACTTTCGATATCACTTCTGCACATTTTGCATCGACTTCGTGCCCAACCTTCTCCCCATACAGCCACATTTCGTCCCGTTCAATTTGTGCAATTAGAAGTCGTTCCTGAGGATTAACGTTCCACGGCTGCAACTGTTGTTTTAATGGTTTCATGTCCACTTTTCCCATCTGTTGTAGCCTAAGCGATCAAATGGTTATTCGCTATGGGGCGTTCACCCCATAAGGTGATTCCGCCCAGCAGGAGCTAACTGGGCATTAAACATTCCCGGCTCGGCCTTGTCTTATTTGGGAGACTCGTCTTGGGAAATCGTTGACTGAATGCTGCTTTCAATAATTCCCGTGGCAATGGCGAAGCGGGTGAGGCCGGCAATATCATGAATATGCAGCTTCTCCATCAAATGTTGACGATGCTTTTCCACTGTTTTGATGCTGATGGCGAGTTCCGAGGCTATCTGTTTGTTCACGTGGCCCTCGGCAATCAATTGCAGCAGTTCAGCTTCACGCGAAGTCAGTTGGATGCCGTGTTTTTTTCGCAGACCAACTTCACCGGGGGATTTCTGGTAATCCTCGTTTAAGCGTTTGGCAATCGACGGGGTAAAAAAGGTTTTCCCTTTGTGCAATTCACGAATGGCTTTGGCCACAACTTCGCCTGAAGCCTGCTTAACCACATAGCCCATAGCGCCTTCCTTGACGACCTGCTCGACGTACTCGGGATCGCTGTGTGCCGATAGAATGAGCACCTTGGTCGCAGGAAAAGCTTTGAGAATCTGCCGGGTTGCCTGTATCCCGTTGAGCTGAGGCATGGCGATGTCCATGACCACGACTTCCGGGTGAAGATTGCCAGTTTTTTGGATCGCTTCGCGCCCCGTTTTAGCTTCTCCAACGACTTCGATATCACCGTCAGCCTCGACTAATAATCGCAGGCCCTGACGAACGATTGCGTGGTCTTCAGCTAACAGAACGGCGACTCGTTTCATCATGGTACCATACGTCCAAGCCTTCGCTCCCGTCTTTGCATATTCTGTCCATTACTTTTCGCGGTTTGCTCGACCTTACGAGCAGGCTGGTAAAAGTTGATCGGCTTTGGTTGCCCATCAAGGTTCGATTTCTATCACTAAAGCAGTGGAATAGGCAAGAAAATGGTGGTTAGAAGGAAGGATGAAAATCGAGAAGACGGCACAGGTTTCTCAACCGGAGACGGCTTGGTGCTGGTCGTAGATTGAGGCAAGTAAGTCCGGATAGCGCTCTTTTTCGTGGGGTTTACACCCCATAGGCGGCTGGGTTCTTTGGGCTTATGCTTAAGCATCAAAAAGCAATGGAGTTAATATGTTATATTATGCTATTGGGTGTTTGGCTTGCTGCATGAGCTTGCCTCTGCAGGCCAACAGCATCATGCCCGCCATGGCCACTTCTTCGATCGCATCCAGTGGCCACTCCGCCGCCTCCGTTTCCTCTTCGGCCACCCAGGTGAAGGACCAAGGCAAGGTTCCGGTTTCGTCCGGCGGACGACTAGGCCGCGTAACCGCCTATTGGGCGGGCGAGGGAGATTACTATACGCGTCGCCTCATCAGTGCCACGGGCGTCTCCTTGCATGACGGAAACTGCGCCGTTGATCCCAGCATCATTCCTTACGGCAGCGTGGTGGAAGTTGCCGGAGTCGGCAAATTTCTCGCCGTCGATACTGGTTCCGCCGTTGTGAGCCGAAAGGCCGCTCGGCAAAACGCCCATACTATCGAAGAACGGAAAGCATTAGTGATCGATCTCTTCTTCAAAACCCGTCAGGCGGGCGAAGCCTTCGCTGCCAGCACGCCCATGTACGCTTTCATCAGTTGGCGGCCACCTTCCCTTCCCTCGACGCTTTTGCCGGCACCCGTCATCACATCCATCTCAATGCTGCTGCGGCTGGGCATACCCCTCCATCCTCTTCGTTCGCCAGATGAGATCGCAGCCACCTCGACGCGGTTGCGGTTGGGCATACCCCTCCATCCCCTTCGTTCGCAAGTCGAGGTTGCGACTCAATAATACGATTTCCATTAAGGGGGGAGTTCACCACTTTCAAAAAAAGACGGGCGGGAATCATGCCGTGAGTCAATAGGGCTATTCGTTCCAGCGGGGGATCGGAGTTGTCCTGAGGGCGATTATTTTTGCTTGAGCCTTCGCGCGAAGGTTTAGGAACTCGATATTTAAAAACGAACATTGTAGATGAACGCCGCTCCTTGAGAGTTTTGGAAGATCGCTGAGGGTGTGTTTATTCACCATCTTCAAAAATACGAGGCGGGAGGGATGATTGCAATGGGGTGTTCACCCCACTGGCAGTCGCTCCCGCGAGGGCTACAGTAATAATTATGAATCTACTGGTTATTATCATTGTCTTGGTGCTCTTGTTCGGCGGCGGCGGTTATTACTACGGTGGCGTAGGCTTCGGAGGAGGCGGCATCGTTTCGATTTTGGTCCTGCTGCTGGTGCTTCGCCTTCTGGGCGTTATTTAACTCTGCTGTTACGCTGACGGAGAATGGAATCAAAGAAAAAAGGAACTGTTATGAACAAACTCGAAATCAAAGGCGACTGGAACATCGCCAAAGGCAAGCTGAAACAAAAATGGGCCACGCTCACGGATGACGATCTCCAATATGTCGAAGGCAAGCATGACGAATTGTTTGGTCGGATACAGAAGCGCACCGGTGAGACCCGTGAGGCCATTGAAAAGGCAATCAAAGATGTGTTTTCCTCCTGAAATGGACCTACCGTGGGTTCCGGCATGAGCAAGCACCATCATCACCCCAACGAAGGCCACGCCGACGGCAATCCACCTTCCTCGATACGAGGCCGTCTTCATCATAACTGGTTCTTTTATGTATCGGGCGTCTTTCTTCTGATTGCCCTGCTTGCGTTTATCTTTTCAGGCAACTTGTCTTGGCAGTTCAGTGCATCGGCTCCCCAACAGAAGCCGCTGATCGGCGTCACAAAATAAAGTCGATCCATCGCCTTCCATTCGACTAACCCGGATATTTCACGCTTTTTTATGGGCGCGGGTCGGCGCGGCATTTTTTGATTTTTTTGCCCGGCCCGGCCTTGTCGGCGGCGTTTTCGGCCCGTCGCGCCGGCTGTGGCGACACTCCCCCCAACCCCCGTTGTTTTTTTAGCGTGCCGGGGACAGCACTCGTCGTGATCTACGCGCTGCTCAAGCGTTGGCAGGCGTGGCGAAAGAGGTCTTGATGCGGATAGGCGCTCGAAAAGAGCAGGCGGATGCGCCGGGTGTTGCGCAGGATCACCGTGCCGATTTTAAGGAGCTTGAGCCGGATGGTTTGCACCTGCGCCCGCGCCAGTTCGGTGCCGGCCAAGCCGAGCCGGCGGATGGCTTCGAGCAAAACATAGGCGCACGAGGAGAGCAGCAAGCGAAACTGGTTGGCCCACCAGTCGTGGCAACTGGTCCGGTCGGCAAAGAGACCAAGCTGCTGTTCCTTGATCCGGTTTTCCATTTCGCCGCGCGCGCAGTAGACCTCGTCGTAGAGAGCCTGCGCGCCGCCTTCGAGGTTGGTGACGACGAAGCGCGGGTTGCTTCCCTGCTCGGTGTGCTCGGCCTTGGCGAGGACCCGGCGGGGGACATCCCATGTCTCTGCTGCGTACTCCAGGTTGCTGAAGAGCCGGACTTTTTCCTTCGTGCGCTCATGCTCGGCCTCGGCCTGCGCCATTTGCGGCGCGAGCATCGCCCGCAGCCGCGCGTTCTGGGCAAGTCCGACAAGGTAGCCCACGTTGTTTCTTTCGCACCAGCGCAGCATTTTCCAGCGGCAAAAACCCGAGTCGCCGCGAAAGATGATCTTCACTTCGGGCCACGCCTGGCGCAGCTTTTTGACCAGCAAGGCTAAAATCGCCCAACTGTGTTGGGCCGCGTCGATGTTGCTCGGGCGCAGATAACTCACCAGTAATTGCTCGCCGCAAAATACGTAGAGCGGCAGGAAGCACCAGTCGCCGTAGTAACCATGAAAGGCGCGGCCCTCCTGCTTGCCGTGCACCCGGTCGTCGGTCGCGTCGAAGTCCAGGATCAACTCGGTGGGCGTCGCGTGAAACGACGCGATGAACTGCTCGACCAACACCCGGTGAAAGGCGAAGGCCGCCTGGCGGTTGACCCGGTTTTCCAAACGGCACAGCGTGGGACTCGACGCCAGTTCCTCGTCGCGCCCCAGCGCCGTTTGCCAGGCCAGATCGCGCCGCAGCGTGGCGTGGTCGTTAAGATCTTCGTGACCGAGAGCCAAGCCAAAGATGCGCTGGCGCAAGAGATTGACCTGCCGGTGCACAATGAAATGCGGGTTGCGCGGATCGGGCAGCACCCGGTCCAGCGCGGCGGTGAGACCCAGGCGGCGGTCGGCTTGCCGCAGCAGGAAAATACCCCCATCGCTGCTGACATCGCCCCCGGTGAAATTCGCCTCGATTTTGCGGCGATCAATGCTGGGCAAGTGGAACAACTCCTGCGTACAATCTGTCATCGGCGTCTGGCCTCCTTTTTGCTGCTGAGTTTGGTTTTAAGCAACTCAACCGGAAGCAATTATAGAGCCAGACGCCGATGCTTTTAAAACCGGGCGTGAAATATCCGGGCTAAAAGAACGGGCAGCAACTCGATAGGAGCCACTGCCCTGTTTTATCAATGGCGATATTTTGCCTGTTTCGCCTCTCATGAGAGGTAAAACACGCGCTTTTCTTGAATCTCCCACCATGAAAGGACTTGCATTAGAATGAAAAGAGAGTGTAATGTGAGTAATGCAAAAGAACGCCGATAAATGGCCGATCCTGATTAAGTCCGGCTCCGTCACTGTCAGAGTATACCAGACCGTCAACCGTGGCCGTCCCTTGTTCACCGTGAGCTATCACGAGGCCGGAGGCCGGAGGTTGCGCCAGTTTGCCGAATTGTCCAAAGCCCGCCGGGAAGCCAAGATCATTGCGGACCAACTGAGCGCCGGGGAGGGACGCGCCCTGGAATTGACCGGGAAGGACCGGGACTCCTATGTTTACGCCGTCCGCAAGTTGAAGCCGTTGGACGTGCCTCTGAACGTCGTTATTGACGAGTATCTGAAGGCGAGAGCGTATGACGTGCCCCTGGTCGAAGCTGCACGGTCCTACGCCGAAACCCACAAGGACAAGCTCCCTGATAAGGCGGTCGAAGAAGTCCTGCAGGAGATGCTACAGGCCAAGAAAAAGGACGGGGTGAGCGAATCCTACCAGATCGCCCTCAAGTCCCTCCTAGGTAGGTTTGCGGCCGATTTTCGTACCAGTATCGCCAACGTCCAGACGCCGGAAATAGACGGATGGCTACGGGGTTTGAAGTTATCGGCGCGGACAAGAAACAATTTCCGCACCGCGATCACCGTCTTGTTCAATTATGCCAAGACTGCCGGGTACTTGAACCGGGACCGCACCACCGCCGCCGAACACACAACGGCTGCGCGAGTGAAGGTCGAGGCCATCGAGGTGTTCACCCCGGCGGAGTTTGCCAGTTTGCTCACCGCCGCCGATGATACCGTCTTGCCGTTTTTTGCTTTGGGCGGATTCTGTGGACTGCGAACGGCGGAAATCGAGCGGCTGACCTGGCAGGATATTCTTTGGAGTGAAGGACACGTTGTCATTTCTGCTGCCATCGCCAAGACGCGGGTCCGCCGTCTTGCACCGCTGACAGACGCCGCCGCCGCATGGCTCGCAAACTGGAAGGGCAAGAAAGGCCAGATCATCGACCTGGACAAACTCTACCAACGGCTCGGGGGAATTTGTAAAACTGCCGGGGTAAAATGGAAGAACAACGCCCTTAGACATTCATGGATCACCTACAGGCTGGCCATGTCAAAGGACACCATGCGGACGGCGGTCGAAGCTGGGAATAGTCCTCAAATCATCCGGTCGAATTATGACGCCGTGGCCAGTGAGCAGGAAGGCAAGCTCTGGTTTTCCGTCATGCCAAAGACCGCCGCGAACGTGATTCAAATGCAGGGGGCAGCATGACGCAGAAGAGCAAAAGCTTTCAGTCGTGGAACGAAGGCGTGGTTTACCCTGGAATTTACGATCAGGTCAAACTACAGGCTTGGTACGGTACGAAAGACCGCGAAAGCACAGAGATTTACTGCCTCGTTGACGAAATGATGACGTACTTGCGGCTGAAAGGTAACTATGAGCGACGTGCGGAAATAGCTCATCGAATTGACCACGTCAAAAAAAACGGCCCTCCGAGTGCTCGGAAAACCCTAGGCAATGCGATGCAAGCGGACCCGTCGTTGCGTCCCATTAATGCTCTGGTTTACCACACTATCGAGGCGTTTTGGGAAATTCGGGAAACGAAGCCCAAAGTCGCGCCGCCGAAAAAAAAGGAATTATGTGGCGCGGTTTCTAAGAGGCTTGGACGCAAAATAGCTCCGAAAGAATGGGAGCGGGCACTTGCCAATTCGCGCCTTTACGTTCTGGACGAGGCAAAAGCAGGACGCCCGAAATTAGCGACAAATAAAGCTAAGCCTCGTCGTTAATAGCGTGTCTGAAAATGTCGCACGGTAGCGACATGAATCCAGAACCATTAGCAGTTAAAGACGGCTTGCGCGACGAAAAGGAAGAGGCCAAGCGGTTGCGAGTCTGCACCCGCACCCTGATTAACTGGCGAGGGAAAAACCTTGTGCCTTTTTACAAAATCGGAAGGCGAATACTTTACAGGTCAAGCGACGTAGACAAGGTTCTCGACGAGCGCTACCGGCGAGGTGCCGCTTGAATGCCGAAAACGGAAAAGCCCGGACACTTGCGATGCCGGGCTTAACCGAAAAACTCAACTCTGATGACGCGGACAACGTAGCACAGAGCACGGTCGAAAGTCAATCCGCGCCGGCCAACGTCGAGTTGCTTCAATCCAAGGGCATCGCATTCGAGCACCGCCCCGCGACGAAAGACATCGTGGCGAAGTGTGTCTGCGGAGCGCGGCTTGTCATTGACGAGGCCGAGCCTTACGCGTGGTGCATGGGTCGGATGCTGAGAGCTTGCCGGGTCAACGGCATGAGCTTTGACGAGGTTGTTGCGGCCCTGGCCGAAAGCGAGGCGCGGACATGAGCGCCGCCGTTAAAAAAGAACGCTGTCCGGCGTGTGCGGTATTAGGCAAGGACACCGCCGCCGATAACTTGGACATTTACGCGTCCGGCAAATTTAACTGCATAGCTTATCCAGGTGACAAGGCGCACAACGCGAGAATTTGCGAACTAAGGCCAGACCTTGCCCCGCCGCCAACTCCCTTTTCATGGCCGGAATTAGAACGCGGCACCGCTTCCGATTTTAGAAGGCTCGCACACTTGCGCGACGTGGACGCGGGCAGCCTGAAAATCATGTCAGTGCGCGGACTTCTTCGCTGCGCTGACTTCAACGCTGGTCGAGCCTATGTAGCGGTTGACCCCAACTTACGCAACGCCCAGGCCCGTCTTCTAAGTGGCCAAAGATGGTCCCGCCCGGATACCATGACCCGCAGTCCCAGGAAGGACACAGGAGCCATTCACGGATGGCCAATCGGCATTACCGCCGCCGCTCCCTTTCCTGCGATTGCTCTGGTCGAAGGCGTGCCGGATTTTATCAGCGTCCTGCACCATGCCGCGCCTCATGGGCTGGAAGGCCGAATCGCGCCAGTTATGCTGCCCGGCGCTGGCGTCCGCATTGTCGCGGATGCCTTGCCGCTATTCGCGGGAAAGCGTGTTCGCATTTTCGTCCATGAAGACATTCGCGGAATCGATGCCTTTTCCCGCTGGAGCGGACAGCTAATCGAGGCCGGAGCCGTTGTCGATGGCTTCATTTTCGATGGACTCATGCAATCAAACCGCAAGCGAGTCAAAGACCTGAATGACCTTTGCCGAATCGATGTTGATTCATGGGAAACGCATCGCGATACGGTCGAAGGCGTCATGGACTTTGCAACTGAAAGGATTTTATGCCCGGAGTAATTCAACCGCCAGTCACCGCGCTGAAAAAGGAACGTCTGGAATTGAACGGACAGGACGCGCCTAAACCTAAAGGCCGCGCGAAAAAGATTCTGACCGAATACAACGAAGCCGCCGCCGTCGCTCTCGCGCTGGAATCCATGCCGCCGCTTAAGACGGTTGCTGATTGTTGGCGTGAGTACCGCGACGGAGCTTGGCGCGAAATTGACTACCACCGCTTCCGGCCCGCCGTGCTTGCCATCATGGACAAAGCGATTGTGAGCAACCGGCGTTGCATGGAAATTTTGAAGCATATCGAATCCGCAAAGCAGGCTCTCGAAACTGATTTTCGCAGCTTCTCTATGCTCGAAAATGACGCCGTTCTTTTGAACGCTGCGAATGGAATTGTGCGCGTTGAACTGGCGGACGATACCGTGTTATTAAAACATGACCCCGGCCTTAATTTCACCCGCCAGCTACAGGCAATTTACGACCCGCAAGCGGGTTGCCCGAATTTCGACCGCGTCTTAGCTGAGGCTCTGCCGGATATTGACGATAGAGTTTTGCTACAGCTTTTCGTCGGCAGTTTGCTTTTTCCGTCGTGCAAGTTTGAAGCCGCACTTGTCTGCTACGGCCCAGGCGGGACAGGCAAAAGCACCATTGCGGAGCCGGTAGCTTCCATCTTTGGCACGCCGCTTGTCGAGAGAATCGGCATGGCAAATATCTGCGATCCGAAAGGCTACTACGCGCCCAAACTCAAGCACGTTGCCGTCAATCTTGCCACTGAGCTAGACGCGCTGGAAGTTGGCGAGAGTGGCAATTTTAAGGCTCTGGTATCTGGCGAGAATATCGCCGTGCGTCCGATTTATGGCGAGCCGTTCACCATGACGACGACGGCAAAGCTTTGGTTCCTGTCCAATAACCTGCCCCGGTTCAAGCATGGCACGGATGCCGAGCAACGCCGCACCCGGTTCCTGCGATTCGATAAGGTTCCCGCCGTCCGGGACGTGGACTTGAAAACGAAGTTGATAGCGGAGCGTGACGGAATTTTTCTTTGGGCGCTGGAAGGTTTAAGCCGGTTGCTCGCGTTGCGGGAAATGCCTCTAGGCGGAGCCGAATCGAAACGGGTGCATGACCGCTTCGCCGTGAGCAACGACCCGCTAGGCGCGTTCCTGGCTTCACGTTGCCGGATGGACAGCAAGGCTCACACTCCAAAGGAGCATTTCAAAACTGCCATTGTCGAGTTTTACGAGGCCGCAGCTATCCCTTGCGAAAACGAGGCGTGGATTTTTCGCCAGCTCTGGGACCGGTTCCCGCAACTGAAAGAGGCGCGACTATCACAAGCCGATACTCGAACCCGCGTGATTAAGGGAGTGGTACTACTGTGAAAGCCCGGCCCGTCCGGGTAGTCCGGGCATTTCCTATTCTCACGCGCACGCGCGCGCACGCACGCACCCGAGCCAACATAAGAAGATGCCCGGTATGCCCGGTACACCCGGTACACGCCAGCGCCGGAGCCGCGCCATGAGCTTGCCTGACTCGACACTCGCCGGACGGATTGCGGCGATTCTCGACCGCGAGGGCGCGACGGCCAAAGCCGCGCGTGAGATCGACCGCCTGCTCAAAAGGGAGCAACGGCTTGTCAGCCTGAAGGTCGCGCCGTCCGAGCTGCACCTATCGCCTCGAACTTTTTACCGCCGCCTGAAGGCCGGAGTCTTGCGAACCGTTGAAACGCCAGACGGGCGCATGGTTGATTGTGGCAGTAATTTGGCAGTAGGCCGGGCATGACGGCAGCGGGAAACGCAATTATTATCTGGGCATGACCTACAGAAAACAGGATTTTACTTTCAGGAAATTCATCGCCGAACCCGGTCCCATCGAGGGGTTCGAGGACGAGCGCGGATGGCACGGCGGGACTTGCATTCCGTGGGACTTGATCTTGAAGCGCGATTTGAGCATGGGAGTTTTCGCCTCAGGCGGCGCGTTTGTTGGAACTGAGGTGCGCCCCGACCTAATTCCCTATTTGCGAGCAAAAACAATTTGCGGACGATTGGGCGCAACGATTTTGACCGGGCTGAAAATGCCGAACGCTTTCCCGACGCTCAAATCTGACTTTACCCCGGAATGGCTTTTGGAAAATCAGGCGGTGACATCCGTGGACGTTGGTGGCATCGGGCAAATGGTTTTTGCTCCTCTCCGCAATAGCGCGTCGATTGTTTATTCGACCCAGCTCAACGATCAGGCGGCGGGCGATTTTGAAGACCAGATTCGGACACAGATTACGCAAAAATTATTTCAGCAGCATGACCTCGCGGCGCTCAATGGCTCTGGCGGCGCTCAACCGCTTGGGCTTTTTTCGACCAATGGCACTACTCCAATCACGTGGGGCGGCGCTCCGTCGTGGTCAACGCTCATGAGTTTTCCACAAGCCGTCGAAAATTCAAACGCGGATATTGAAGGCGCATCGCTGGGATTCGCATGCAGTCCCGACTCGAAATACAAATGGCGCACCACCCCTCGCGGCGCAGGACTCTCGACCTATCTGGCGGAGGGCAATCGAGTGGCCGGGATTTATCCCATCGAATCGAGCACGGCATTGAGTGCGGCCAGTGCGAGCGACCGCTGCATTTTCGGAAATTGGAGCGATCTCTATCTGGGAATTTTCGGCAAAGGAGTTTTCTGCACGGTCGATCCGTACTCGAAAAGCGCCACCGGCGAGAGAGTGTTAACCTGCCATATTTACGCGGACGCGGGAACACCAAGGCCGCAGTCATTCGCAGTCAGCGCGGACGGCGCCGCGCAATAACCATGAATGCTTTGAACATTTTCGGGTCACATAACTGCTCGAAAGCGGCTCCCCTCTCGGCGTCGGCCATCTTTCATTCTTCGCCGAGGGGGGAAGTTCGTTTCGGAAATGACCGCACCTGGGATGGGATGAGACATCGCAGGCCGTTTGAGATTTCAAAAAACCGAGTGGCCGTGATGCGATTTACTCGATGGGGGAAGACTCCCGATGGCAAGGTTGTCGGTGTAGATTGGCTTCCGCCGGAATTTGTCACCGCACGCCGAGCGCAATTCCTCGTAAGTAATAACCAAGCGCGATATTGCGGACTTGACGGAGGTTCGACCTAACTATGAAAACCGTACCTCTTCGCTTACACACGCGCGGCCGCTATCGTTTATGTGATTTTGATGGGCCTCGCGGAACTCATAGATGCGCGGGTGCCATCGTAACGGACGTTCCTATTGAAGTCGCCGCCACTTTGATTGCCACAAGGATGGCCAGTCTTCACATTGGCGCGATTCCCGCCGGTTCCGAATCAGTGAATCCGGCAAGTGAGAACTCGACTTATCAGCGTGCGCTACGCCGTCGTCGCGAAGAAGAAGCACTCATCCGAAATTATATCGCCAGTCAACCCCCACAATAATTGAAAGGAAAATCATGCACATCGTCCCTCCAGGCGGATTCGTAATTCCGCCAAGACTCAAATTCAATCAGCTCGTCGGCACCGCAGAAAAGCCGCTTGAAAAACCACTTCGACCCAGACGGTTGAAGATCGTCGCTCCCACCGCTTGCCGAGGCCACCTCCTTCACGTCGGCACCGTGATCGAATTCGACACCGCCGCTGAAGGCCGCGAGGATTTTTCGCTTTTGCTCTCCTGCATGAAGGCCGTCGTCGTGCCGCTCTCGACGACGTTGTTCACCGCACCCGCGCCGGTCGAACCGCCGCCGATGCCTGTTGCTCCTGCCGAGAAGCAACCCGGCGTGGTCGAGCTTGCCAAGGCGTTGCTCAGCGCCATGAAGCAGACGGCCAAGGCATAGAGGCGAGCAAGCGTAACATGCTGATATGCAAGCACTTTTGCTAGGTTCTCTCTGGCTCACTGACGCCACGCAGTGACGAGCGCATTATGTTCTTACTCAACGACTTACATTGACCTGCTACATGTTATGTTTCTCTACTGACTTAATAGACTTTCACCAATGAAAAATGCGTGCGGGATCACGGCGGTCGTTGCAAAGGCGATGTTACATGAGCGTAACATTGCGACGCGGTTGCTCATGCTGGCGCATCCTGACGATGAACAGGGTCATTGCGCCGTGGCGTTTGAGGTGGACGGGCGCACCATGGTCTTCGATGAAACGGGCACCATCGACCTGGCCCCCGGAGTAACTCTCCGCTCACCGGCCATCGAGGTTGCTCGCGCGGCATTCGGCGAACAAACAAAGGCCGCGTACTGGTTTCAAGGAAGAGGCCCGGCCCGCCCAGGGAAGGACAGACGGCTCTCTCCGCGCGAGGTTAAAACCCGAACCGCGTTCGCCCCATGAGCCGCCGGGGATCACACGGCCATTCGAATCGGCCAAGCTCGCTTTCAAAGCTGCACGGCTATCGCCGCCAAGAAGCCCTCGCAAAGCTGGAGGGGATGCCCCTGCCAACTGGTTTGTTGGATGCCTTCGCGGAAGTCGAGAAGCTGGCGCGTAGAAAGGCCCAGGACGGTCAATCGCCCCGCCTGAGCCATCCTGAGCGATAGCACCGCCGCCCTGGTCATGGTGGAGATCAACGGCATGGTCGGGACCGCTGGGACCATCAGGAGTTGGTGGCGCTGGTGGAGCTGGTGCTGGTGGTGGTGCCGGGACCGATCCACAACAAGGCCGCGATCGTGGTGAAGACCGAATTTGAGCCGAATGTAATGCAGACGTAATGCAAGGCTGAGTTTTGAAGCCGGAAGGCGAGCGTTTACCTCTGAAAACGTAAGTTTTACTGATTAGAGCCACTGCCCGATCAGGGGAGTCCACCACTCTGTTCAGAGTGGTGCGGGTGCGGAGAATCGAACTCCGACTTCAGCCTTGGGAAGGCCGCGCGCTACCTTTACGCCACACCCGCGAAAAAGTTCATCCAATAGGGCCAGCCGGCCCGTTCAAGAATGGGAATTGATCTTCTCGACAAGCACCTTCTTGGCGGCGGTGCCGACGAGCTGTTCGCGAACCGTTCCGCCCTTGAAGAAGAGAAGGGTGGGGATGTTGTAAATCCCATATTGCTGGGCCAGTTGCTGCTCGTGATCGACGTTGACCTTGACGATCTTGACCTTGTCGGGCAGCTCCTTGGCCACCTCGTCCAGCAACGGGGCGATCATCTTGCAGGGGCCGCACCATTCGGCCCAGAAATCGACGATGACCAGCTTGTCGGCTTTAAGCACTTCGCTCTCGAAATCAAGAGCTCCTACGGAAGAAACATTGGTACTCATGTCCCCGCAACTTATCAGATCCAGGCAAGATAGCTAGCGATCAAAACACCCGCCGTTCCCCAGGTAAGCAGCGCAAGCAGAGCGGCGAGCGCGGTGGTAAGCGTCGTTGAACCCTCTTCTACCTGGAACTCGGCTGGCGCCGCCACGGCCGCAGGCGCCGCGACTGGCTTGGCCGCGACTGCGCGCGCTGTCGTCGCGCCGCCGCCCTTGACGATCGTCGTGGCGGGCTTGGCGGAGGCAACCGCAGGCTTGGCGACAGCCTTGGCCGCAACAACGGCCCCTGCGGCGGGCACGGCAACCGGGACGCCTCCCGCCGCCGGTTTTGCGACGGGAAAATTACCGCCCGTTCGTACCGCTGCGGCGGGAAGATTGGGCTTGACCGTGATGCGCGCTGTCTCTTTGGGAGGGGGGCTTTTGATGATGGAAGTCCCCGTCTTGGAAGACGCTCCTGGTATCGCAGCCGGTGCGGGCAAGACGGGCTTCATCGGCACCGTGCCATGAGAGGGTGGAGCAATCACCGACGTGGATGAGACGGGCGGGGTGACCGGCGGGGCCGGGGGGGCGCCGGGAACCATGGGCTTAACGGGACTCAACGGCGCGATGGCGCCGGGAACCACGGGCTTGATGGGACTCAACGGCGCGATGGCACCGGGAACCACGGGCTTGATGGGACTCAATGGCGCAACGGCGCCCGGAACCACGGGCTTGATGGGAGTAACCGGAAGAACGGCTCCCGGACCCGGTTTGGATCCAGGAAGAACCGGAGGGGGAGGCATCACCGGCTTCGCCGGAGAAATTCCGCTTGTCGGGGGCGTGACTGGAGGAGGAGGTCCTGCCTTATGAATGCCGGATGAGGGTGGTGGGCTGGGAGGGGTATCCATGGGTTGCGTCCTGCTGGGCGGAGTTGCGACAGCCTCCGGCACAGAGCCGGGAGGTGTCGGGGTTGGCGTTATCGAAGCTGGGGCGTTCGTCGGAGGAATGAGAACCGTGGTCGCCGGAGAAACGCGAGGCGGAGGAACCACCGGGCTCGACTTCTTCTTGGCCGCAAGCGGATCGACCGCCGCTTCCGCAAGGGCAGGCGCCGCGAGCGAACTCGGCGCCACGGTCGCGGGCCGGGGAGGAATAGCCGGGGCGGGTTCGATCTTTTTGGTGGGCGGCGCAGGAATAACAGCGGTTTTGCTCACCGTGGACGGAGGCTCGGCAGGAACCGGGGCAATCGGCGCCTTCGGTGCAGGAAATGCTCCCGTGGCGGGCAACGAAGGAATAACAGCGGTTTTGCTCACCGTGGACGGAGGCTCGGCGGGAACCGGGGCAATCGGCGCCTTCGGTGCAGGAGAAGCTCCCGTGGCGGGCAACGAAGGAATAACAGCGGTTTTGCTCACCGTGGACGGAGGCTCGGCAGGAACCGGGGCAATCGGCGCCTTCGGTGCAGGAGCAGCTCCCGTGAGGGGCAACGGAGGAATGACAGGCGCTTTACTCGCTGTAGATGGAGGCTCAACCGGAACCGGGGCAATCGGCGGCTTCGGTGCAGGAGCAGCTCCCGTGGCGGGCAGCGCAGGAATGGCAGCCGTTTTACTCGCCGGAGATGCTGGAGGCATGACCGGAACCGAGCCGGTGGGCGGCTTCGATGCAAGAGAAGCTCCCGTGGCGGGCGGCGCAGGAATCGCAGCCGTTTTACTCGCCGGAGATGCTGGAGGCATGACCGGAACCGAGCCGGTGGGCGGCTTCGATGCAGGAGAAGCTCCCGTGGCGGGCGGCGCAGGGGGCGTGAGTGGAACCTGACCAGTAGGCGGCTTCGATACAACAAAACTCTCCCCGGCTGGCGGCGTCGGGGACATGATCGGAATCTGGCCGGTGAGCCGCTTCGACGCAAGGGAAACTCCTGTGGCGGGCGGTGCCGAAGACACAGCCGGAATCGGGCCTGTGGGCGGCTTCGACGCAAGGGAAACTCCCGTGGCGGGCGGCGCAGGGGGCGTGAGCGGAACCTGACCAGTAGGCGGCTTCGACACAACAAAACTCTCCCCGGCTGGCGGCGTCGGGGACACGATCGGAATCTGGCCGGTGAGCCGCTTCGACGCAACGGAAACTCCCGTGGCCGGCGGCACCGGGGGAACAGCCGGAATCGGGCCTGTGGGTGGCTTCGATGCAAGGGAAACTCCCGTGGCGGGAGGCACCGGGGGAACAGCCGGAATCTGGCCGGTGAGCCGCTTCGACGCAAGGGAAACTCCCGTAGCGGGCGGCGCCGGGGGAACAGCCGGAATCGGGCCTGTGGGCGGCTTTGACGAAAGTGAAACTCCCGTGGCTGGCGGCGCCGGGGGAACAGCCGGAATTGGGCCTGTGGGTGGCTTTGACGAAAGTGAAACTCCCGTGGCTGGCGGCGCCGGGGGCGTGATTATTCCCGTTACCCTCTTAGCCGGAACGAATGAGGCAGCCGCCGACGAGGACGAGACCGGAACCGAGCCTGTGGGCGGCTTCGACGAAAGTGAAACTCCCGTGGCGGGCGGCGCCGGGGGCGTAATCATTCCCGTTACCCTCTTCCCCGGAACGAATGAGGCAGGCGAGGGCGCGGGAGGAACCTTGGGCGACTGCGGCGCAACCGGTGTCGCGCTGACGGTCAGTGCGGGCGCGAGTGGAACTATGGACGCCAATGGCGGCGGCACGGCCGCTGGTGCGCTGACGGTCGGTGCGGGTGCGGGTGGAACTATGGACGCCAATGGCGGCGGCATGGCCGGTGCCGCGCTGACGGTCGGCTTGGGTGCGGGTGGAACTATGGACGCCAATGGCGGCGGCATGGCCGGTGCCGCACTGACGGTCGGCTTGGGTGCGGGTGGAACTATGGACGCCAATGGCGGCGGCACAGCCGGTGTCGCGCTGACAATCGGCTTGGGCGCGGGAGGAACCGTGGGCGGCGACGGCATGGCCGGTGTCGCGCTGACAATCGGCTTGGGCGCGGGAGGAACGGTGGGCGGCGGCGGCACGACCGGTGTCGCGCTGACAATCGGCTTGGGCGCGGGAGGAACGGTGGGCGGCGGCGGCACGGCCGGTGTCGCGCTGACAATCGGCTTGGGCGCGGAGGGAATAGTGGGCGGCGCCACTACCGGGGCGAGTGCCTGAGGCTGGGGAGCAGTGGGAAGCGTCGCTGCCTTAGCCGAAACCACCGGCAGAGGGGGAGGTTTGACCGCCGGGACCGGGGGCGGCGTTGCCTTTGCCACCGGCTCTGAAACAGACGGAGGTGTTGCTTCGGGAGCGTTCAGGGCCGATGTTACGGCCTGGGGTCCTCCAGGAGTAAGAGGAAGCTCGACGAGACGCAGAGTTCCAGTAGGCCTTTTGGGACGTACATTCCCCGGCGTGGTCGTTGCCCCCGGGACGGGAGGCGCGAGAGACGGCTGGGGCGACAGTGGCTCCGGCACCCGGGCGATTACAGGGGCGGCAGCGGGTGGCTGAGCAGGGGCCACCGTTGGCTTTGGAGTTGGGACAGGTTCTGTTCTGGCTACGGAGGGCAGCGGTTGTGTGGCGGGCAGAGCAGGCGGTTTCGTGCTGTGCGGAACGGGTTCGAGATCTTCCGGCACTTCGACCTTGCCGCTCTGCACAAATACCCTGGCTTGGGGATTGGCCACGATGACCCGGGGTGATGGAACACCCACACGGCCTGACGAGGACGGTGCTTCAACGGCAGGGGCGGGGATGGACTTGGTTACCGGGCGTTCCATCGCCGGGGGATTGCCCGAGCCCAAGGGTGTGGGCAACGTCTGGGAGGGGTTTTTTTGAGGAAAGAGAGGAGTCGTCTTTGCGCTGGACGGAGCGCCGGTCAGGGGCGGAGCGGAGGGCCTCGGGGATGGCTGGGGCTGGGGTGTGACGCTCGAAGCAAGCTTCGAGGCGGTGGGCATGGGCTTGGTTACCGCTGTGGACCAGGCCGGCGGGACGTTCGATGTTGGCGCCGGCACCAATTTGCCCGAGGAACCCATCGGGAGCGTGGTTGCCGCGGAGACATTCGGGCGCGCGGCGGAGGCGATCTTCGTGGAGGCCGGCTTGAGAGGTCGCGGCGGGAGGCTGATGCGGAGAGTTTCGCGTTTTGGGGGCTTCTGCCCCGAGCCTTCGGGAGTAGCGGAGTCGGCCATATTTGTCCTTTTTATAGTTATTTCGGGAAATGTTCAATGGTGAAATTTGCAATCATAACGTATTTATGAAGTTATCGGGTCTTGCACCCATGGAATGCCTTGTTTTGCCGACGGTCAAAACGCCTGTCATTTTTTTGGTTCACACTAGAACTCTAAATCCGGGTTGCGTTGCATTTCTTTTAAACGCCTGGCAAGGCGCGGGAAGATCGCGGAAGGCAACCTATCCGAAGGTTTGGCCCTTCGGTGCCGGCGCAAGAATGCCTTCGGAAAAGGAAAGCTCGGGCGCGCGGCGCGCAGTGCCGGCTCACGTCGAAGACCCGGACCGTGGGTCGGGATTGAAATTCCTTGTTGAAAATCGGGAGCACGATATATCTTAAAAAATGGGTTAACAATGAAGAAGAAAAAAGTGTTGATTATCGACGATGAGGCGACCTTTACAAAGGCAGTCAAATTGACCCTGGAAATGAAGGATGAGTACGAGGTATGCGTCGAGAATGATCCGCGAAGGGCCATCGCCACCGCCCGCAAGTTTTGGCCCGACATCATCCTTCTGGATGTGATCATGCCGGAACTCGACGGCGGCGAAGTCCATGGTCAGTTCATGGCCGATCCGATCTTAAGGAACATCCCGATCATGTTTCTGACGGCGATTGTGCGGCAGAAGGAAGTTGACGCCTGCAACGGGATCATCGGCGGATCGTTCTACATCGCCAAACCCATCAACGCCGAAGGACTGGTCAAAGCGATCGAGGATCACGTCCGTTCTTAGCGAGCGTTTGGGTAATTGCTTTCAGCGTGACCTGCGCCCGCTTTCCAGCCACCCTCCAAGGCCCGGAACGCCTGAAAGTCCTTGTGAAAAGTCCGCAGCACGGGGTACGTTTAAGAAAGCAGGTTCGCAATGAAAAAGAAAAAAATCCTGATCATCGACGACGAAATCGCCTTTACCAACATCGTCAAGCTAACTTTGGAAGGAAAAAGCAGCTATGAAGTTTTCGTCGAGAATGATCCCCACATGGCCATCGCCACGGCCCGGAAGTGTTGGCCCGACCTCATCATCCTGGATGTGGTCATGCCGGAACTCGACGGCGGCGAAGTGCATACGCGGCTCATGTCGGATCCGGTCCTGAAGCGCATCCCGGTCATCTTTCTGACAGCGATCGTGCGGCAGAAAGAAGTTGACGAGCACAAAGGGGTCATCGGCGGATCGTTCTACATCGCCAAACCCGTGAGCGCCAACGGGCTTATCACGGCGATCGAGGAACACATTCGTTCCTGAACGCGGGCCCGGCGCCGGTGCGGGACTGAGGTTTGTATGAATTCCGAATCCCAGAAGATCGCCTCCGGCAAAGACGGATTTCTTTTGCGGAACCTGCTGCAAAACATCCCGGACCGCATCTATTTCAAGGACCGCCAATCGCGCTTCATCCTCATCAATCCCGCCCTCGCGCGGCTTTTCAATCTGCGCTCCCCGGAAGAAGCGGTCGGGAAAACCGACTTTGACATCTTCACATACGAACACGCGAGCGCCGCCCTGGCCGATGAACAGGAAATTTTGCGCACCGGATTGCCCATCGTCGGCAAGGACGAGAAAGAAACCTGGCCGAACGGAACGGTGTCCTGGGTGACCACGACCAAGCTGCCCTTGCGCGATAAGAAGGGGGAAATCGTGGGGACGTTCGGCATTTCCCGCGACATCACCGAACGCAAGCGCGCCGAGGAAGCCTTGAAACAGGCCGTGGAGGACTTGAAGAAGTCGCAGGAAGAACTCCGGAACGCGCACCAGCAATTAATGCATGCCGAGAGGCTGGAAACGGTGGGACGCATGGCCGCCGGAGTCGCCCACGAGGTGCAAAATCCGCTTCAAATCCTCCTGATGAGCATCGACTATTTGTCGCAGAGGATGACCGACCGCGACCCGGTGCTCGACGGCGTGCTCGACGAGATGCGCAACGCCACCATCCGGGCCGACACCATCATTCGCGGGCTGCTCGATTTCTCCCGTTCGGACAAGCTTGAGCTCAAGACGCAGGACCTCAATGCCCTGGTGAGCAATGCGCTCGGCCTCGTCAAACACACCTTGGGCCCGCATCCGGTCGAAATCCAGACGCAGCTCGCGCCCGAGCTTCCCCCGCTGGCCCTCGACGGCATGAAGATCGAGCAGGTCCTCGTCAACCTCTTCACCAACGCCATCCACGCCATGCCCCAAGGCGGCGCCCTGACGGTGAAGACGTGGACCGAGCGGCTGGCGGAAACCCATCGCGATCCGGGTTCGCGCGAGGCCTGCCATTTTTACGCGGGCGACACGGTGGTCAGGCTCGAGGTCGCGGACACCGGCAGCGGCATACCTCCCGAGATCCTCCGCAAAATTTTCGACCCGTTCTTCACCACCAAGGCCACCGGCAAGGGCACGGGACTCGGCCTGGCCATCGTCAAAAGAATCGTCGATCTCCACGGCGCGGAAATCGAAATCAGCAATCGCCCCGAGGGCGGCGCCCGTTGCCGGCTCATGTTCAAGGCAAGCGAAAGGTAGCCGCCGCAGGCCCTGCGGCGGTAGGTTGCGCACGACACACGTAATCTCCCTTGCTCTCCCCACGATTTCGAGCAACATTTGCGTTGTGAAAAAAATCACCGCCGTCAAGCCCCTGGATGAGTTTCATCTCTGGCTTCGTTTCTCTGATGGAATCGAAGGGGTAGCCGATCTATCCGATCTGGCCGGCTGCGGTGTTTTCTCCGCGTGGAACACCCCCGGCGTTTTCGCTGGAGTCACGGTAACCGAATTTGGAGCGGTGGCTTGGGGAAATGAAATTGATCTCTGTCCCGACACTCTTTACCTGCGCGTTATGGGCAGGACTCCTGAAGATTTATTTCCTTCGCTGAGCCACCCTGAAAGGGTGGCAAGCATTCAGCCCAGGGTTGGCGCGGCAGCGCCTACCCTGGGTACATGACCAGCAGTCCAACCCTTTCAGGCACTACTGTCCGGTTAAGATCGAGGTTTTGAGAGGTAAAAGGGGTGTGCACGATTTCAATTCCGGAAGCGATAAGCTTGCCGGATGCACACCGGCAAGCTCATTTTCAATCAACTCCTGCGTCCACTTCACCATAATGTTTTTCGTCGGATCGTGGCCCGCTACGATGGGGATTACCGCATCCGCGCATTCTCCTGCTGGGATCAATTTATTTGCCTCGCCTTCGGGCAACTGACCTTTCGCGAGAGCCTGCGCGATCTCGAGCTCGGTCTGCGTTCGCGGCCCGAACATCTCTATCATCTCGGCCTGCGCGGGCGGGTTTGCCGTAGTACCCTGGCCGAGGCCAACGAGCAACGCGACTGGCGCATCTACGCCGATGTTGCGGCCGTTTTGATCCGGCACGCGCGCCGACTTTACGTCGGGGAAAGCTTCGGCGTGGAACTGGGCAACGTCACCGCCTACGCCTTCGACGCCACCATCATCGATGTCAGCCTGGGCCTTTTTCCGTGGGCTCGTTTTTGTCCCACCACCGCCGCCGTGAAGATGAATACGTTGCTGGATTTGCGCGGCTCCATCCCCACGTTCATCTCGATTACCAGAGCCACGCGCCATGATGTCAACGGGCTGGACGATTTGATTTTTGAACCCGGCGCGTTCTTTGTCATCCGCGCCAAAACCGATCTGCGTTTCCACCGTCTTCACTCTCTTGCCGTTGACACCGCCGAGGGTTTGCGCTGCGATCAAATCATCTCGTTGGCCAGCGAAAATTCCGTCCGGGATTATCCGGATAAATTGCGGCGGATCGTCTTTTACGATGTCGAACACAAACGCCGGTTGGTCTTTTTAACCAATAACTTTTCGTTGCCTGCCAAGACCATCGCCGATCTCTATAAGAGCCGCCGGCAAATCGAACTCTTCTTTAAATGGATCAAGGGTCATCTCCATTTGCGGCGCTTTTGGGGCAATTCGATGAACGCCGTCAAAACCCAAATCTGGATCGCGGTGAGCGTTTACGTTTTGATGGCCATCGCCAAAAAGCAAACAAAAACCACGTTGAGCCTCCACGCCATTCACCAGATTTTGAGTGGAAATGTTTTCGAGAAGGAGCCTCTCCATCAACTGCTTACCAAAGACTATGACGCACATTTTCCCGCCCTCGATCCCAACCAGTTGTCACTCGAAGGCTTTTAACCGGACAGTAGTGCCTGAAAGGGTTGAAGCCATCCGATGGAGACAAACTCGCTTCAACCCTTACAGGGTTGGAGCTTTCGCACACTTTTCCCAGGGTAGCGGCTGCGCCGCAACCCTGGGCTATATGCTTGCAACCCCGTTGGGGTTGCCAAAGGCTTCACCCCGAAGGCAGCCGCAAAAGCTGGAGGATGCGGTCGAGGTCCTCGGCCGAGAAATACTCAATCTCGATCTTGCCCGCGCCGGCCTTGCCCACGATGCGCACGCGTGTACCGACGTGCTGTTGAAGGCGCTTCTCCAGGTCGGCGAAGATCGCCTCGCTCGTCGCGGCGGCGGCCTTGCGCTTCGTGGCGGGCCTCGACCCGGCGCGTATCGACTCGACCAGCCGCTCCGTCGCGCGAACGGTCAGGTTCTCCTTGCGGATGCGTTCGGCGGCGAGCAACTGCTCCTCGGCGCGGTCGAGGCCGAGCAGCACCTTGGCATGCCCGACGCTCAGGTCGCCCGTGCCGATCCACGCCTGGATTTGCCCCGGCAGCGTCAGGAGCCGCACGGCGTTCGCGACCGCGGCCCTCCCCTTCCCCACCTGCTGCGCGACCTGCTCCTGCGTCAGCGTGAACTCCTTCATCAGCCTCGCGTAGGCCTCGGCCTCCTCGATGGGACTCAGGTCGGCGCGCTGGAGATTCTCGATTAGCGCCAGTTCGAGCACGTCGCGATTGCTCGCCTCGCGCACGATCACCGGCAGCGTGTCCAGCCCGGCCTCGGCCGCCGCGCGCCAGCGGCGCTCGCCCGCGATGAGCTCGTATTTGCCGTTTACCAGCCGGACGATGAGCGGCTGGATGATCCCGCGCTCCCTGATCGAATCGACCATCTCCGCCAGCTCTTCCGGGCGAAAATTCTTTCGCGGCTGAAGCGGACTCGGGACAATGGCCGAGCGCGAGACCTGGCGGATCGTCTCCCCGCGTTCCGCCGCCGGTTCGGGCGTCGCCAGCTTGCCCGCGCCGCCCATGAGCGCGCTGAGTCCCTTTCCCAAAGCTGCTTTTGCCATCCCTGATTTTGATACAAGCTTGCGCGGAGGCAAGCTTATCCATCGCGTCATTTCGCATCTTCCCGCAGTTCCGCGCGATGGGCAATCCTGGGGTTTTGACGGAATTAACGGAATTTCTGGAGGGTCGGCATCTCCTGATGCCCTCCGGTTGTGCCTACGGTGCTGAGGTGCTTTCAGTGCTAACTGGACGTCTTTTGAACGAGCCGCTCAGCCTGCTGTCGGATGCCGATACCGCAAAGACAGGAAGCGGTCTTTGCGGAGATCGAGCAACCCCGGAACGTGGACAACGGGACGAAACGGGCAACCAGCACCGATGCGCCCAGGCTCGAAGACCCCGACCCGGTAAACGGGACACATGGGCAGGCCGAAAACATGGTGAATTGTACTCCACGTTATCCCCGTTTTTATTCCGATCTGTATTCCGACTTTGGCCTATTTTCACCTCTGATACGAGGTGGGTCACCCCAACGGGATTCGAACCCGTGCTACCTCCGTGAAAGGGAGGTGAGCTAACCGCTACTCCATGGGGTGTTCCGACGCGAGCCGGAAACTATAAGCGCAACCGCCTCACCAAGGCAAAAGAATAGTGGCGCCGCAGCCTGCGATCTCCGAGCGCGGGTGTGTTCGCGCCGCCGCCCGGCGTGCGGCGGCTGCCACGGCAGCGGATGCCACTGGCAACCTGTCCTTTTTCAGAGGCAATTTTGAGCGGCGCTTGACTCGCCTTTCTCGGATGATAGCCTCGAATTTCCCACTCCAGCAAAAATTCTTCTCGTTTTATGTCCAAAAAATCCAAAAAAAAACTCAAGAAAAAAGATCGTCAATCTGTCCTTAAAGCCGCCCCGAAGTCTCGCAAGGCGGACAAGTCCGCGAAAAAAGCAGGCGCGAAATTAGCCGTGGATCGCAACGGCCACGCGGCGGCCAAAGCCAAGAAGGGCCGGCTGGTTTATTTCTTCGGCGACGGACGCAGCGACGGCGACGGCAAGATGAAGCCGCTCCTCGGCGGCAAGGGCGCGAACCTCGCGGAGATGACCCGCATCGGGCTGCCGGTTCCTCCCGGCTTCACCATCACCACGGAGGTCTGCACGTGGTTCAACGAGCATGGCAAGACTTTGCCGAAGGAGATCGACGCGCAGATCGACGACGCCATCAAGCGCATTGAAAAGATTCTCGGCAAGGGCTTCGGCAGCCTCGCCAATCCCCTCCTCTTCGCCGTCCGCTCGGGATCGCGCGATTCGATGCCGGGCATGATGGACACGATTCTCAATCTCGGCCTCAACGACGAAACCGTGCAGGGCCTCATCGCGGTCAGCGCCAACGAGCGCTTCGCCTTCGACTGCTACCGCCGCTTCATCCAGATGTACGGCGATGTCGTCATGGGCGTGCAGACGCGCCCCGGCGAACACCATGAGCCGTTTGAAACGGTGATCACCGCGCTCAAGCACGAGATCTTCCCCGGCCGCAAGCACGTTCCGGACACGGAGCTGGATGCCTCGCAGTTGCGCGAGCTGGTCGCGCGCTTCAAGAAGCTCGTCCGCGACCGCACGGGCCGCGATTTTCCGAGCGATCCGCACGAGCAGTTGCGCGGCGCCATCGGGGCGGTTTTCGGCTCGTGGAACAACGAGCGGGCAATCGTTTACCGCCAGAAATACAACATCCCGAACGACTGGGGCACCGCAGTCAACGTCCAGGCCATGGTCTTCGGCAACACGGGCAACGAAAGCTGCTCGGGGGTCGCCTTCACCCGCGACCCGGCCACCGGCGAAAAGATTTTCTACGGGGAATATCTCATCAACGCGCAGGGCGAGGATGTGGTCGCGGGCGTCCGCACGCCCGATCCCGTGGCCACGCTCCAGGAGAAAATGCCCCACGCCTACCGGGAGTTGGAAGACGTCCGCGCCGCGCTGGAAAAGCATTTCCGCGAGATGCAGGACTTCGAATTCACCGTCGAAAACGGGAAGCTCTTCATGCTCCAGACCCGCAACGGCAAACGGACCGGCGTCGCCGCCGTGCGCATCGCGGTCGAGATGGTGAAGGAGAAGCTCATCACCTGGCAGGAGGCGGTCGCCCGGGTTCCCGCCGATCAGCTCAGCCAGCTTCTCACGCCGATCTTCGATCGCAAGGCGATCAAGAACGCGCAAAAAATCGCTTCCGGATTGCCCGCGGGCCCCGGCGCGGCGACGGGGCGTATTTTCTTCAACGCGAACGAGGCCGAAGCCGAGGCGCTCAAGGGCAAGGTGCTGCTGGTGCGCGAGGAAACGTCGCCGGAGGACATTCGCGGCATGCTCGCGGCCGAGGGCATCCTTACCGCGCGCGGCGGGGTCAGCTCCCATGCCGCGCTCGTGGCGCGCCAGATGGGCAAAGTCTGCGTCTGCGGCGCGCATGCGCTCCACATTGATTACCACAACGGCAACCTCACTGTCGGAGACCGCGTCTTCCACAAGGGCGATTTCCTCTCCATCGACGGCACGAGCGGAGAAGTCTACGCGGGCGAAGTCAAGACCGCGCCGTCGGAGATCGTGCAGGTGCTGCTTGAAAAGACGCTTGAACCGAAGGAAAGCGCCACCTACGGCATGTACGCGCAGCTCATGGGCTGGGCGGACAAGCTCCGCCGCCTCCAAATCCGCACCAACGCGGACCAACCCGACCAGGTCGCCAACGCGGTGGCATTCGGCGCCCAGGGCGTCGGTCTCTGCCGCACCGAGCACATGTTCTTCGAGGGTGACCGCATCGACGCGGTGCGCGAGATGATCCTGGCCGACACCAAGGAAGGCCGGGAAACGGCCGTCGCGAAGCTCCTCCCCTATCAGCGGGGGGATTTCGCCGGGATCTTCCGCGCGCTCAACGGACTGCCCGCCACGATCCGCCTGCTCGATCCGCCCCTTGCACGAGTTCCTGCCGAATACGTACGACCAGCAGGCCGAACTCGCCCAAAAACTAGGCGTGCCGGTCGAAAAAGTGACGCGCCGCGTGGCGGAACTTCATGAATTCAACCCGATGCTCGGCCTGCGCGGCTGCCGGCTCGGCATCGTCTTCCCCGAGATTTCCGCCATGCAGGCGCGAGCGCTCTTCGAGGCGGCCATCGAGGTCCAGAAGGAAGGCATCAAGGTCAAGCCCGAGATCATGATTCCGCTCGTCGGCTTCGCGAAGGAACTCGAGCTCCAGGTCGCAGCTCGTGCGGCAGGTCGCCGCCGAGGTGAGCAAGCAGCACAACGTCCGGCTCAATTATCTGGTGGGCACCATGATCGAAATCCCGCGCGCGTGCATCGTGGCCGATGAGATCGCCAAGGAAGCCGAGTTCTTCAGCTTCGGCACGAACGACCTCACCCAGACGACGCTCGGCATGAGCCGCGACGACTCGGGGATCGTTCCTGCCCGCTTACCAGAACCTCGAGATCATCAAGCAGAATCCGTTCGCGACGGTCGACAAGACCGGCGTCGGCGGCCTGATGAAACTGGCGATTGAACGGGGCCGCAAGACCCGCCCGGAAATCAAGCTGGGCATCTGCGGCGAACATGGCGGCGACCCCGCGTCCGTGAAATTCTGCCACGAGATCGGACTGACCTACGTGAGCTGCTCGCCATTCCGCGTGCCCATCGCGCGGCTGGCGGCGGCCCAGGCGGCCCTGGCCGACGCTTCCTGATCGGTTTCTTGGTAGGGACGGCAGTCTCTGCCGTCCCATTTATTTTGGGACGCGAAGGGACTCGCGTCCCTACCCGCTCCACGCCACGGCAGGGAATTGACCCGGAGAAATTTAAAGGTTGCAATGCCCGATGCTGCCACCATGCTCGGCTTGGGGCATCGGCTTCTTTTTATGTACTCGGATGACGGCGACTCAGGGATTAAAATCTACCTGCGCGAGATCGGACAGACTCCGTTGCTCACGCGGGAGGAAGAGGTGAAGCTTGCCCGCCGCATCAAGAAAGGCGACCAGGCGGCCCGCCAGCAGATGATCAAGGCCAACCTGCGCCTGGTGGTAAAAATCGCGCACGACTACGCCTCCTACGGCCTGCCCCTGCTCGACCTGATTTCGGAAGGCAATATCGGCCTGATGAAAGCGGTCGAACGCTTTGATCCCAAGAAAGGCGGCAAGTTGAGCACCTACGCCGCGTGGTGGATCAAGCAATCGATCAAACGCGCCCTGGCCAACCAGAGCAAAACCATCCGCCTGCCGGTCCACCTGGTGGACAAGATCGCCCGCATGCGCCGCGTCGGCATGCAACTGGCCGAGGAGTTCGGACGCGAACCGACCGACGAGGAATTGGGCGAAGAACTCAATATGGCGCCGAGCAAGATCGCCCAGTTGCGCACCGCCGCCATCCGGCCCGCGTCGCTCGACGCCACGGTGGGGCAGGAGGAGGACGGCGCCTCGCTCGGGGACATGATCGGCGACGAGGCCGCCCATATGCCGTCCGACATGCTCAGCGACAAAAATCTCCGCCGGGCGGTCCTCGATTTGCTGCACGTGCTCGACGAACGGGAACTGAAAATCATCACCATGCGTTTCGGCCTCGACGGAAAAAAGGAGATGACCCTTGAAGAAGTCGGCAGAAAGTTCAAAGTCACCCGCGAGCGCATTCGCCAGCTGCAGAACATCGCGCTGCGCAAAATCAAGCGGGCGCTCGACAAACAGGACAAATTGAAGCCCTCATGACCACCTCGTTTAAAAGCGCCATGGAGCGCCTCAAGGCCAGCATCCGCGACGTGCCCGACTTTCCCAAGAAGGGAATCGTCTTCAAGGACATCACGCCCATCCTGGCCAACGGGCAGTTGTTCAGGCTGGCCGTGACGATTTTCGCCGAGCGTTACCAGCGCAAGAGCGTGGAAAAAATCGTGGCCATCGACGCGCGCGGTTTTATTTTCGGCGGGGCCCTGGCGCATTATCTCGGCATCGGCCTCACCATCGTCCGCAAGAAGGGAAAGCTTCCGTACAAGAGCCACCAGACCGAGTACGAGCTCGAGTATGGCCAGGGCACGCTTGAAATGCACGTCGACGGGGTGGAAAGGAACCAGCGCGTCGTCATCATCGACGACCTGCTCGCCACCGGCGGCACGGCGGAAGCGGCGGCCAAGCTGGTCGAGAAATGCGGCGGGGACATCGTCGAGCTGGCCTTCCTCGTCGAACTCGGTTTTCTCCACGGACGGGAGAAGCTGGAAAAGTATCCGGTCTTCAGCGCCATCACGTATTAAAATCCGTCATCCTTGCGCTTGTCGCACACGCGTGTGGCAGGATCAGCTCGGAAGGTAGCCGTCGCGCGACGCGCGACGGTCCGCTGCCTGCTCAATTTGTTTTGACCGGGAGGTTCGAAAGATTAACTTTATCCCCATGAGTTTAAAGGGGGAACGCGATCTCAACCCGACGAGCCGCAACCAGGTCAACCGGGCCAAGACAGCGGCGCAGTCAAAAAATTTCGACTACGCGATCTCCCTGCTGCAAGCCACGCTGAAGGACGAGCCTCTTTTTCTCGAAGGCCGGCGATTTTTGCGCGCGATTGAAATCCAAAAATTCAAGGCCATGGGCGGCTTCGCCCGGCAGATGACGAGCATGAGGATGACCGGCGGGGTCATGAAACTTTCCTCCGGAAAGAAAACGCCCCAGGAACAATTGATCCAAGCGGAGGAAATCCTGGCCCTGGATCCC
This sequence comes from uncultured Verrucomicrobiae bacterium, assembly GCA_963702985.1. Taxonomy (GTDB): domain Bacteria; phylum Verrucomicrobiota; class Verrucomicrobiia; order Methylacidiphilales; family UBA1321; genus JABDGH01. The sequence continues at coordinate 226,295 of OY969777.1, read as the reverse complement.
TATCAACCCAAAGCCAATGCCATAATCGGGGAAGCCGGCACGGCGCTCGGCTATCCGGAATTCAAATGCTTCGCCTACGAAACCCTGGCCGACGGCAAACCAACCGATAAAGCCATCCTCAACACGCTGGCGGAAGCCTACATGGAGGCGAAGGACGCCGCGAAGGCGGAGAAGACGTACGAGCGCATTCTCGAAATCGACCCGCGCGACGGCGACGCGCTCAGCGGCCTGAAAAATGCCAGCGCCGCGCATGCTTCGAGAAGCGGCGGATGGGAAACGGCCAGCGGCGATTATCGCAACGTGCTCAAGAGCAAAACCGAAGCGGAGCAGTTGGAGCAGGAAGCCAAGGTGGTGAAATCCGCCGATGCAATTGGAGAGCAGATCACCGTCAATTTCCAGAAACATCAGGCCGAGCCAGCCAATCCGAATCATTCCAAGGCCATCGCCCAGCTTTTTCTTCAGAAAAACGACTACGGTTCCGCGATCCAATGGTTCGAGCATGCCTTCGAAGCCGGGGGAAAGGTCGACTCGTCGCTGGAGAAAGTCATCGGCGATCTGCGGCTGAAAAAGGTGGAGCAGGAATTGCAGGCGCTGCGCACCGAGCTTGCCGCGCAGACGGATCCGGAACCGCAGGCGCAGACGCAGACGGCGATCGAGCAAAAGGAAAAGGAACTCAACGACGTGCGCCTCTTCCAGGCGGAAGCGCGCGTGCGGGCCCAGCCGAACGAGGGCGAATTCCGCTACGACCTGGGCGAGGCGCTTTTCAAGATCGGGCAGTACAAGCGCGCGACGGAGGAACTGCAACAGTCTCTCAAGCAACCCAGCGTGCGCTATCAAGCCCTGAACCTGATGGGCCTGGCCTTCATGAAGCGGGGGATGCTCGATTTTGCCGTGAATCGACTCACCCTGGCGGAAAGCGAATTACCGGTGATGGACGAAGTCAAAAAGGAAATCAGCTATAATCTCGGCCTCGCCTATGAAGTGAGCAAGCAACCCGAGAAGGCCCTCGAACAGTGGAAGAAGATTTACGAGGTCGACATGAGTTACCGCGACGTGGCCCCGCGGGTGGAGGCCTCCTACGGCAGTGTCGATCACACGGCGTAAAGCCTGGCATTCCCGCTCCACCGCCCGCACCGTTCGGCGCATTTTGGCGCGCTCTTCTCTGACGCCTAGTCCCAACGGGAGGCGCTAAAGGGGCCTTTTGCCCCTTTTTGCCTTCGGTTACCTCTGGTGGACTTCTTTCGATTCGGGTAGTTTAGCACACTTAGTACACTACCCGAAAAATCCCTCAAAAGTTCGAGTCCCCTTTGGACTACCCTCCGGTAGTCTTGCAAAAAAGGATTCCAAAAATCTTTGGGTAGTTTAGTGCATTAGCACACTTCTGCAAGAAGTGAGAAAGTGAGAGTCGCAAATGGCATCCCTGAAGCAAAGACCCAACAGCCCGTTCTACTACATCCAGTTCAAAGACGCGCATGAACACTGGAAGACGAAGAAGACCAAGTACCGCATTGGAGTTCCCCAGGACGACAAGGACGCGCGGGCGCATTGCGCGCACCAGACGGCCCATGAGAAATCCGCGAGAGCGGCAAACCCTTCGGAAAGATGGGACGAATGGGTCTCTCATTTTTTCATAACGCATTGCGCCAATCCGGTCACCCGTGGAGGTTACGAACAGTCCTGGAGTTGGTTGCGCTCGTACTTGGAGGAAATCGAGGTCAACGTCCCGAGCCAATTGACCCATGTCCACTGCTTCAACTACATCCAGTGGCGTCTGACACATGGGGTCACCAAACGAAAAATCAAGCAATCGACGGCCCTTCGGGACATCAAAGTTCTCCGCCTGCTGATGACTCATGCCGTCAAAAATCAATGGGCCAACGGAAATCCCTGCCTGCGCATGGGCATCCGTCGCGTGCCGCCCAAAGAAAAGGAAGAATTCACCGACGAGCAAATCGAGAAGATTTTCGCCAAGCTGCCGCAAAAGGAAAAGGACTGGCGGTACGTCGCCTTCCGTATCGCACTGGAAACGGGTTGCCGTTTAGGAGAGACGCAGATTGACTTCCGCAACATCGACTTCAAGCGCAAGACGATCACCTTCGTTGACCCGAAAGGAGGCAAACCCTACACGACGATCTTGCCGGACAGTCTTGTTCCGATGCTCGAAAAGATCAAAAAAACGAAGGCTCAATACACGGTGGAAATCAACGAAACGTCTTCGACCCGGTTCAGCAACTTCCTGAGAAAAATCGGCCTTAAGTCGCACTCGTTTCACTGCACGCGGGTCACCTTTGTCACGCGCTGCCATCGCCAGGGCATCGAAGCCTCAAAGGTGATGCGGATGGTGAACCATTCTAGCGAAACAGTTCATAAGATTTACCAGCGATTGACTGCGGACGATTTGAAGCCGTTCGCGAACCTGGTACAGTTTCCGCAGCCGAAGTAGAGTTCGCAAAAGCCCATTCCCGGAACTTGGACAGGGTGGTTTTTCCTTCAAACAAGGGAAAGCCACTCTTCCTTTTTAGCTCGTTGAGCTTGTTTTCACCAAAGCCGGTGACCTCCGAAAGCTCGCGCATGGACAGGAACATATCCATGTCGGCTTTCTGTTTGGCGGTGAAACGCTGTTTCCCAGGAGCGTGCTTTTGCATGGGGCCACTCTCTCAAACCCGACAAAGGGGAATTGTAACTACTCAAAGATTTTTGGGACAATTCTCCCCCTTTACCCCCTGATAGGGGCTTTTTGCCTTCAAATCCCAACGGGGGCACCTCTGAAAGATGGTCAAAAGAGGGTTTTAATGACAAATTAATGGCGGTCGCAGCGATTCGGACCGCTACAGAGGGCAATCCGCCCTTCCTGCCTCTAAAACAGCATCCTCCTTTTTGACCTGCGGAAACGATGATTAAGAAGACAAATCTCCTCGCTGCTGGAGGGAAATTATCTTGAGACAACCAGCAAAAAGGCGCTATTTTGAAAATGATTCAACCATCCCACCATGAGCGAGAGCACTGACATTCCGGTCGTTTTTCCTGCTGAAATTGAAGCCAAAATCCAAAAGATCGCTCGGCATACTGGCTATACAAGGGATGAAGTGATTCAAGAATTTGTCACGTCATTGCTCGACCTGGCCGATCAGCCCTCCGACAAGATCGAACTCCCCGGATTCGCCCTCACGGTGAAGAAAGCTTTACGGGATGCCAGTTTGGAGCGGTGATTCGAGAGGTTTTTTTCATGGCTTGAATCCATGTCGGGTATTCTGATTACGCTTTTGCAGTCATGAGTCCACGCAGGCAACTAGCGAAAACTATCCGCTATGAACTGACTCAGTCCGATTCGGTTCTCATTCCTGAAAGCACCTTGCAAGCCTTCTTGGAAGCCGACAGCACCGACCTCAGCTTGGAGGCGTATCTTCTTGCCGAGGAAAATGGCTGGACCGTAAGGCTCACACCTGACCGCCACTGGCTCTTTGAGCGAAAAGGTTCCTGATCGCGTCAAGAGGATACCTTCGCGACTATTTTTTGGACTCCAATTGGCCGTGAAAAACCGCCAACTGGGAGAATGATTTAGGGCGAAAAATCAGCGCCGGGAGCGCGGAAGTCGAACGGTCTTGCCGAGTTTGGCGACGTTGACGCCTTTGACCTTTAGCACGGCGTGGGCAAGGGCACGGTGTTCTTCGGTTGGCGGTTTGGGCGAGAGGATTTGGGCAAAGCGTCCTTCCATCTTGTCCATGCCGGGCGCGTTGGATTCGCCAAAGCCAAAGAATTTCCCATTGCCGCTGCGGATGATGGGCAGGAACTTCTGCTTCTGACCTCCGTGGGATTCCCCCATGAGCACAATGACTTCCTGACGGTCAAACGCCTCGGACGGCTGCTCGGTCAGATCAAGCTTTTCATCGGGCTTGGCGAACTTGGCCCAAGCTTCGAGAGCCATGACGACAACCGTGGCGGCATGGGCGATGCACAGAAAACGGGCGGTTGTGACGAAGGCGTCTTTTTCGTCGGCATCCGCTAACGAAGCCGGAACGAACATGAGTGGCCCGTCCGCGCCAATCAGGAAGAGGGCGGGCGACATTTTTCCACTATTGCCCATGCAAAACTCGGCGTAGTGCTCGGCCTGTGCGAGTAGGTCATCAAGCGATTGAGGTTGGCGCGGCGGTTGCAACGAAGAAAATGTGCGAGCTTCCTGGCTTAATGGCAAGTCCGGGCGAGGCTTGGTAGCTTAAGGTCACGACAAAGCCGGGTTTGAATATTGCCGTCTGGCCAAGCCTATCCTTTCTGGCTCCAAGCTCACCTTGGACTTGCGTGAAGCGCGATTTGAGGTTATCCCTACCTCGTGAGATATTATACGCCCGTACAACATCGCTTGGCTAGGCGCTTGCCCCTTGTATCCGCCCGAATCGAGGCGGGTTTCCCGTCGCCTGCTGACGATCATCTGGAGGGCGAACTGGACCTGAACGAACTGCTCATCCAAAACGGCCCTGCGACCTTCTTCGTGCGGGCACGAGGCGACAGCATGAACGGCGAGCGGCCCACCATCCAGGACGGAGACCTGCTGATCGTTGACAAGTCGAGAGCGCCCCAGACGGGCGACGTGGTGATCGCGTGTCTCGACGGTGCCTTTACGGTGAAGCGGCTACGCTGCACGGCTGAGGGAGTTTGGCTCCTGCCGGAAAACAAGGCGTTCCCGGAAATACGCATCAAGGCCGGGCAGGACTTTTGCATCTGGGGCGTCGTGACGGCCCGCATCTCCCAGTTCCATTAGGAGTCGTCATGTTTGCGCTGGTCGATGCCAATTCGTTCTACTGCTCGTGCGAGCGGGTGTTCAATCCGTCCTTGCGGGACAAGCCGGTCGTCGTGCTTTCCAATAACGACGGCATCATCATCGCTCTCACCCCGGAGGCGAAGGCATTAGGCATCAAAATGGGTGATCCCTATTTCCAAAACCGAGAGGTGCTGGAAAAAAATCACGTCCACGTCTTTTCCTCGAACTATGCCCTCTACGGCGATATGTCGCGGCGGGTGATGCAGGTCATTGCCCGGTTCGCCCCCGCGTTTGAAATCTACTCCATCGACGAGTGCTTTTTGCAGGTGGATGGCATATCCGATCTTTCCACCTTTGGGCGAGCCGTGCGCAAGGCCGTGCTACAGGAAACCGGCATCCCGTGTGGGGTTGGCATCGGCGCAACCAAGACACTGGCCAAGATCGCCAACCGCGCGGCGAAGAAGGCTGGTGGGGTGTTCGTCGTGACCGATCCCGAGTCCGTCTTGCGGGATTTGCCCTTGGATGGGATATGGGGCATTGCGGGCCGCTTGGGGAAGCGTTTGGAGGCGCTTGGCCTCAAGACGGCGCTCGACCTTGCCCGCGCGGATCGGCGTATCATCCGGGCGAAGTTTGGCGTGGTGGTGGAGCGAATCGTTTTGGAGTTGAACGGCATTTCCTGTCTTGCCTTGGAAGAGGTCAGCCCGGACAAAAAGAACATCTGCTGCTCCCGATCCTTCGGCCATCCCATTGAGTCCATCGACGAGCTGGCGGAAGCTGTTGCATGTTTTGCCAGTCGAGGTGGGGAAAAATTACGGCGGCAAAGACTCGCTGCTTCTGCCGTGCACAGCTTCATTTTGACAAACGTGCATCGACCGGATCGTCCTCAGTATTCAGCATCAGCTTGTCGTGAATTACTGACCCCCACGAGCTTTACCCCCATTCTGGTCGAGGAAACCCACAAGGTGCTGTGCAAGATTTACCGCCCCGGATTCCAGTTTGTGAAAGCTGGTATTTTTCTGACTGGTTTGATCCAAGAAGACACCAACGTTCAGCTCCACCTGTTCCGAGCAGTACCACGAGAGAAGCAACGATCCCTGATGAAAGCGATGGACAGGTTGAATGGTCAGTACGGCCGGAATGTGGTTCGAGCCGGAATGATGGGCGTTGGAGCAAGGTGGGACATGCAACGAAACAAAAAAAGTCCTTCGTTCACCACCAGCTTTAGGGACATCCCTTTGGCTTCGATTCAATAATTTCAGTCCGAGCCCCAAAAAAACATTTGCCAGATTAGTGATCGTGTAGTACATACTACACGTTATGGCGAAACCTGCTAACTTTGGTGAGTATGTCCGAGGGTGCCGTGAGAAACGCGCCGATACGGATAGAAGCTTCTCGGTGAGACAGGTCGCCAAACGTATAGGCATCGAGCCCTCCTACCTCAGTAAGATCGAACGTGGCGAGCAACCTCCACCCGGTGAAGAAACCATTCGTAATCTTGCTCACGAATTGGAGCTAGATGCTGATGTCCTTCTGGCGATGGCAGGAAAGGTTTCTTCTGACCTGCTTAACGTTATCCGGGCTCGTCCTGATCTTTTTGCCGACCTTCTTCGTAAGCTCAAAACACTACCCGACAAAGCCGTGCTTCACCTCATCCGCGAAGTACGGGATGGCGAGTGGTAACACCAACCCAGTACACAAGGTATACGCCCATGATAACCCTCCAAAATGACAAGCTCGAATTCACGTTCCCCGAAATCGCTTCTGAACTAAGGCGACTTGCCGTGCAAGAAGTCGATCAGCTCACCACTCGCTTTTTAGCCGAGAATCGGGCCGCTGCTTTTACGACTTTGATGGAAGAAAACTATTCTTTTCAATCCGTCACGGAAGAATACAAGCGTTCAGCATCAGAAGTTTTGCTGTCGCTGAGGCCACAGGCAATTAATGAAGCTATTCAGAAATTCGTCGGTCGTGCAGGACTCTTTAACCCAAAGGCTAAACCCGAAGCGGTAACCACGGTTTCCTTCCAGCGTACCTTGCGTATCCCAGACGATGGCAAAACATATCCGTTACCCCCGAGTCTGGGAGATTTTCCACTGGTGCACGTTGATGATTACGCCAAGACCGTGCCTACTGCATGGAACAAACGAGGTGGAGTGATGATGCCCATGTACCAAGCCGAAGCCCTGTGGCTCTTTTTCCGTGGCAAGTATCCCTGTGCCTTGAAAGTGGCCGCAGGAAAAATCAATGCGGTTACTGGCAAGTCGTGGTCCTCAGGATTAAGACAGAAGCCCCAAGACTATCTGGCGTTGCCCGAACAACCGTGGCTGGATGGTTATTGTGTCAAAAAAGGTTTGATTCGCCAGTTTGTTGCAATGCCGCTGGGTAAGGGATACACCGCCGAGGAGCAGATTACGGGCGAGGGAGAGCACGGTGGCATGCAATTACAAGTCTTCCCGTTGAAAGCGTCCATTTACTTTGAAGAAGCTATTAAGCATGAGTTTCCTGAGCGTCTGGTGGATGTTCTGCCAGCACTTCTTCCGGTTCCGGAAAGGGTTGAGATGCCGAGGCCCCAATTGAGATCCCGAGTGGTAATGTGTGGTCCAACATTATCTTTAGCGTGTAGTTCGTTTAAGGAGATGGGGTTAGGTGCTGGCGGAATGATGCGTCAGGAAATCTACGAAGATGAACGTTCCTTGGAGGACTATGACCAAGACCTGACGAGTCGCTGCTTTGTCCACCTTTGCAATTCCCCAGCATGGAAAGCGATAACCGGCTCTACTCCCCCACAACCTCCAATTTCGGCCCAGCTTTATGAAGAGCATGGCTTCCCGTGGTTCGACATCTACCGGGATGACCTTGACGCTGTTGATGGATCAGAAACTTTGGGGAAGATCAAAACGGTATCTCATCTCTTCCAGAAAAAGGAAGGAAAGCCTCTGCCGGACAACGAATCAGTGACTGCTTCAACCGTTGTCCAATACGGCAAAAAGCGACGTCCAGATGAGGTCAGGGAATGGGCTGAAAATGAGGACTTATCTGAACGCTAATGCCGGTAGCAAGTGGCCTAGATACTACAATCTCAATTATGAAAAATAGCACTCTCTCCCATATACACTACGACTCAACCCGTGGGCAAACGATGGCACTTCTGTTAGCCGTCCTTGATGACATTTGCGTTAGCGTGAGCAAGCGCGAAGTAATCCAGTACATCGCTTCTCGCAAGTTCTTCGATATTCAAGATGAGGATCGATTACCCTACCCGTCAGCTCAATCAAACGAACCCCGATGGCATTGCCTCATTGCGTGGGCACGGAAGGACTGCGTCGAACGGGGGTGGCTATTTGATGATGAGCGAGACTCATGGGGAATTACCCGTGATGGTCGCAATTGTCACCAAGTTAACCTAAGAAAATTCCGTGAGGGGAGTTGGAAGGCCCACCTTTGCTATCTTTGGACACCCAAATTCAAGAAGCAGATTGATCCCTCACACATGCCTTCGGGAAAAGATGCTGTGCGCCCGTGGAATATTTACCGAGACGTTCAGGAGTCGAACCTCAGTAGGCTGTTTGCGGAATATTCTTTGTAACTAAATACAACTAATTCAAATTTGATCCCTGACTTGGCTTGACGCTTGGAATACTCGTCGCCAGTCTTGTAACCACCTCGTAAATCGTCTTTACAGCGCAGCCTTCAAGCCGGTTGTTCACGTACAGGTAGCATCGTTTGGCGGCACTGGATTTGGCTGGACTAAGAAGTTTCGCCATTGCATCTCGTGCATCTTGGTATGGTTTTTTGATCTCGGTGTACGGCTGGAAGGACTTCACTGCCTGCTCGTATTTCGTGCCCGGTTGGAGCAGGAATCTCGCAGAGGTGAACTCGGCTGTTTCACACCCAACCATCCTCATTTGCTCGGAAACGGGTGGCATTCTGGACCAACTGTTGAATGCATGAGCGACTCCATTCTGGCGCAGCGCCTTGAAGTAATCCGGGTGCAGAAAACTCTCGTTCCTGATCTCCACCGAATAGTCCCAGCCTTTGGGCAACTTGTCGAGGAACGCATCGAGGTGCGCGACAAACTCGCGGCCACGTTCCCAGTCTCCCTGATGAAACGGTGAGAACTCGAAGAAAAGCGTACCAACCTGCTCGCGGTAGGGTGTGAGTGGACCAAGAAAGCGCGAAATGAACAGATCGGCATCGAGAAAGTGTTCGTTGGTTTGGCCGGCACGTTTCCCATAACGCGGCAGATTGGGAAATTGCTTCACCGTGATGTCTTCCGTCACTTTGATTGACACCTTGAAATCCGAGGGCACTTGGGAAAAATACCCGTCGAGCATCTTTGCGCTGGGGAACTGGTAATACCCAGCATCGGCACAGACCGTCTTGAAGGTTTCAGCGTACTCGGCCAGACAGGTCGTCTCGAACTTGGCGCGGGAGAATTTGCCCCGTGTCAGGTACCGCTCAGGGGTGTAGATCAGTCCCAACCATCCTTCGTACTTCCACGAGGACGTGCCCGCGTAGATTCCAACGGATGCCAGCGCAGCAACTTTTTCGGCGAGGTCTGAGCGTGAAAATTTGGACATGCCAGTGGAGAACTTACACTGTGGTGAGGACGGGGTCATTCCCTTTGAAGGGGGGGACCGACTACAAAACGGTCTTGGAACTGATGAACCAATACCTGCCGGTGACCCAATTCGCAGGCAAGACCATTATCCCGAAAATGCTCAGGAAACTGAGATTGCTCGAAAACAGTCCCTTGGAAAACCTGCTACAGAAATGTCTGGCAGGGGACGAGATGACTAGCCAGCCTGATTCCACGGCGGAAATTTAAGATAAAAAACTGACGGGGTGGGATCGCCCGGACAAAGGTTCGCGGCGTTTTCAAAAGCTTTTTAATGGCGCATTTATGCAAAAAAATCAAAACCAGTTGATTTTCTCACCGACGGACCTGACTCGGTTTATGGAGTCGCCTTTTGCCAGTTGGATGAGCCGACTTTACATGGAGGATCCCACCAAAGTTACACCGGACGAGGATAGCGCCGAAAGGAAATTAATCGCCGAATCCGGGAACAAGCACGAGTTAAATTATCTGGCGCATATTAAACAAGAGAACCGGGATGTCTGCGAGATTTCCAAAGCCAATGTCTCCGAGGCCAAGCAACAGACTCTTGAGGCGCTTCAAAAAGGGCGAGAAGTGGTTTATCAGGCGTGTCTGGAGCTGGAGGGATTTCGCGGCTACGCCGACTTCCTTTTCAAAGCCCCGGGCGGAAATGGTCGCACCTACGAAGTCGCTGATACCAAGTTGGCCCGTTCGGTGAAACCCTATTATCTGGTTCAGTTGTGCTGTTACTCGGAGATGCTCGCCGCCCTTCAGTGGGGCATGCCGGAGCATGTGCGGGTGGTTCTTGGAGACGGGAAGGTCAAGACATTCCGCGTTGAGGATTTTTGGTATTATTACCGGCAGTTAAAAACGGCTTTTCTGAATCAGATGGCGGCTTTCGATCCCCAGGAGCAACCGCCCATGCCTGACCCACGGGCTGACCATGGCCGTTGGCAATCCCATGCCGACAAAATCCTGTTTGAGTCTGATCACCTTGCGCAGGTCGCCGCCATCACTGTCGGCCAAATCAAGAAGCTTGCCGCGTGCGGCATCACGACGGTTGCGGACCTGGCCAAAGCGGGCGGGCGCAACGTTTCAAAAATCCCCGCCGAGATAATGGAACGGCTAATTGAGCAGGCGGATTTGCAGGTTAAAACCCGGGAGCAACAAGGCCCGGCAAAGCCGGGTGATTTGATCCGTCCAGTGTTCAAGATCATCAAACCTGATCAGGACTCGCCCCGGCGGGGGTTGGAAATGCTCCCGCCACATTCACCGCTGGATGTGTATTTCGACATGGAGGGCTTTCCTCTGGTCGAGGGCGGGCTGGAATACCTCTTTGGCGCAGTCTGCCACGACCGCACCGGCAGCGATGGCAAACTGGAATTTAAGGACTGGTGGGCGCATGACCGCGCAGAAGAAAAGGCGGCTTTCGAGGGGTTCATTGATTGGGTTTGCTCCCGCTGGCGGCAGGATGCCGTCCTGCACGTCTATCACTATGGCGATTACGAACGGGCGGCCTTGACGCGTCTGGCCAGCCGCCATGCCACCCGCGAAAACGAGGTGTTTGAACTTTTACAAAACAATGTCTTTGTGGACTTGTATCAGATGGTTCGTCAGAGCCTCCGGGTGGGCGGCCCAATTACACCATCAAAACAATCGAGTTGCTCTATCGTGAAAAGCGGAAGGTCGATGTCAAAACCGCCGGCGAATCCATGGTTTACTACGCCAATTGGATCGAGAGCGGTCAACCCCGTAACTGGGAAAATGCCTCGTCGTTGAAAGACATCCGGGACTATAACGAAGACGACTGCCAGTCCACGCACCAGTTGGTCATCTGGCTCCGTAAGCTCCAGAAAACTGAAGGTATCGCATACCTGCCACGCGACAAGCCCGAGACCGAAGAAAACCAGAAGAAACTGGATAAGTTGGCAGATCTCGTGGACTTGCAAAAGAAGTTAGAGAAGAAGCTGGCCGCGTGCGAGAAAGACTCATCTGAAGCGCGCACCACCGAACTGTTCAGCCATTTGCTCGAATTTCACCGTCGCGAGGACAAGCCCGGTTGGGGGCAGCTCTTCAACTGGCTGGAGAAATGCCCGGAGGAGCGGCAGGAGGATTTGAACAGCCTCGAAGGGTTGTCCCTTTCTGCTGAAAAACCGGTGAAGGAGAAGCTCTCATGGATTTACACCTACGCCTTTGACCCCAACAGCGACACAAAGATTCGCGTGAGCGACAAGGTTAAGCTGGACCACAAAAAAAAGCCATCCGCCACCGTCGTCGAAATGAACTCGGACGTTGGAGTTATCAAACTCAAGATCAGCCAGAACGAATTGAAAAAGAACTTGAGTGAGGGCGTGCCCCGTTCGACGGCGATTTTTCTGCATAAGCAAGTCACGGCCGATGTCATAGTGACCGCCATCCGGGACTTGGCAGCGCAATGGGTGGACGAAGGCAAGATTCCAAAACCGCTCGAATGTTTCCTAAACCGCCTCCCGCCACAGATTCCCGGCGCAGCCTCCGGCCACGCATTGGCAAAGCCCGGCGAATCAGCACCCGAAGCAGCCCAGCGAATCGCGACCACGATGCAACACTCCACTCTTTGCATCCAAGGACCGCCCGGGACGGGCAAGACCACCACGGCGGCCAAAATCATCGCCAGCCTTGTCGGTGACGGAAAGAAGGTGGGGATCATGTCAAACAGCCACAAAGCCATTCAAAATCTGCTTCGCGCGACCGGCAAGGTGATGGATGGCCAGATGCGGGGAGTTTATGCGGGCAAGAGCAAGAGCGACGACGACGGAAGCGAGACCGACGATGCGGGGTTGAAACGGGACTGCCCTACATTGGTGATTGCTCCCGGAAATCGCGAAGCAGCCGAAACTAAATCGGATGGCGTTATCGGCGGCACGGCGTGGCTTTTCGCCCGCGACGAGATGAAAGACCGCGTGGATTACTTGTTCATTGACGAAGCCGGCCAGGTGTCGCTCGCCAATTTGGTGGCAGTCTCGCGAAGCACCGGAAATATTGTCCTGATGGGCGACCAGATGCAACTTGAGCAACCCATCCAAGGAACGCATCCGGGCGAGAGCGGCCAATCGGCGTTGAATTATTACCTCCAGGATCACGCCACGATCCCGGACACCTTGGGGATTTTTCTGGGTGTGTCGCATCGGATGCAGCCGAAAATCTGCCGGTTCATCTCGGACATGGCCTACGAGGGGCGACTGCAAGCAGCCGACTCGAACAAGAACCAGCGGCTCGCGCTTCCCGATGCCGGTGGCAAGCTGGTGCGCCAGGAATACGGCATCGTTTTCTCCCCGGTCGAACACGACGGCAACACGCAGGGCAGCGAGGAGGAAGTAGAACGGATTCAAGAAATTGTTGGCGAACTGCTCGGGCGCGTCCTCACCGACCGGGATGGAAAAACGAGGCCGCTCAACTTGAAGGACATCCTCTTCGTTGCGCCCTACAATATGCAGGTGCACAAACTGCAGGAACGGTTTCCCGAGGCGCGCGTCGGTTCGGTGGACAAATTCCAAGGACAGGAAGCCCCGGTGGTTATCGTCTCCATGTGCTCCAGCGCGGGCGAGTTCGGGTCTCGCGGGTTGGAGTTCCTGCTGGATAAGAACCGGATGAACGTGGCGATCTCGCGGGCACAGACTCTGGCAATCGTAGTGGGCGATCCGCGCATCGCGACCACGCAGGCCAATACGGTGGAACAGATGGAAAGGCTGAACCTGTTTTGCAAGCTGGTTCAGGAGACGAGTGCCCAGGCAGCGCATGATATGCAAGCCGAGAGAACCGCCGTTTTATAATCGGGAGGATAAAAGAAAACAAATAATATTATGAGCACCTTCTTGTTTATATGGAACCACGACAACTGGCCGTGGGCTTATCGCAGTGAACAACTCGCGGCTTTTGAGCAAGATGGAGTAATCAAACTGCCGTGGAGTTGCCTCGCTTTACCGGCAAGTCAGCGCCGAGTTGGACAAAGGCATCGTCCCAACGGCGATTCTTTTCCGCTCTGGAAGCGCCCGGTGAATCCTGAAACGGGGCAAGTTCAACTCACACACCATGACCGTTGATTGCATTATTGACCTTCCCCAAAGGCCGGGGGCTTCCTTCGTAACGGCACTGTCGTATTGTCAAGCGGGTTGCCACCTAGCGAACTGAACCCACGACAACATAACAACCCGCTAGTCAGCCTTGGAGGGGTAGATGCCGGTTTGATGCTGGGCAGATGCAGTCTGGCCCAGCAAGAAGCCTCGGGCGGGGCGAAGCAATGATGAACTGGCGTAACAAGGTCATGGTTGCGAGTCGTGGCGTGCAAAGAAACGCAAGGCTCTTAGTTGATGGAAATGCCCTTCACCCTTTTGTAGAGGTTGATGGCAAACGAATCCGTCATTCCTGCCACAAAATCCACAATCAGCATAGTTCTATCGTAAGGGCGCAGCTTGTTTATCTTATTTTCATTCATAAAGTGGTCGGGCATAAGCTGAATAATTTTTCGACTTAAAGGTGAAGCTTCACCAAGGGGTTTCTTTTTGTGATTGAGTGCGATGTCTTCCGCGCTTTCACAAAAAACATTCAAGAGCCCCGCGATGACCTCGAATCCTGCTATTTCCACCTGAATGATGCTTTGAGTCGAGTAAACGTTAGCTTTCATCATGGAACGAATTTCAACAAGTTTTGCTGCGGAGGGGATATGTTCGGTCAATGCTTTGTCGAATTGTCCATCAAGAATATCGCTCTCCATATGCATGAATAGTCCAGCCGTCTGCTGAACTAATACGCTTATGGCTCGGGCGCGTAGATATTGGCTTTTGTCATCCTCGGAATGGATAAGCTCCATCCTCTTATCGATGCCGGGATCAGCAATGATAGCCTTGAAAAACGTGCAAAGAACGTCAAATGTAATCAGCTTAAAGCGAAAAGCATCTTCAAAGTCGACGATTAGATAGCAAATATCATCTGCCGCCTCTGCGAGAAAGGCCAAAGGATGTCTAAACCACGCGAGTCTCGATTGGTTCTTTTTAACAAGACCTACCGCAGTTGCTACTTCTGTGAAAAGTCGTTTTTCCGTTTGAAAAAAGCTGTACTTCTTCTCACTTGCTCGGGCTGGTGCTTTGTTCTGACCTAAGCCAACTTCAGCGGGATACTTCGCTATCGCAGCCAAAGTCGCATGGGTGAGTTGTAAGCCCGGGCTATCGGGATGGAGCAACTGCGTTAAAACTCTAAACGCAGCCGCATTGCCTTCATAGCGAGAGAAATCGGCAGTTTCCTTTTTATTGAATCTCCGTTTAAGCCTTTTCGCAATCGATGACGTTTTAAACCAATGTTGAATCGCATCCTCGCCAGAATGGCCAAACGGAGGATTCCCGATGTCGTGAGCTAAGCAGGCAGAGGCAACAATCGCACCTATGTCAGCGGGACTGATATCCTCCGGAAGATGGCCTTTCTCCTTCAGTTGTAACCCGGTGATTGTCCCAAGAGATCTTCCTACAACTGATACCTCGATGCTGTGTGTCAATCGTGTGCGGACATAATCACTTCCTGACAATGGAAAAACCTGTGTTTTGTCTTGAAGTCGTCGAAAGGCCGATGAAAAAATAATTCTGTCGGCATCCTTTTCAAAGGGTGACCGCCCGTCGGGGACATCAAGGCCTTTTCGCCCAAGTCGCGTTTTAACAAGTCGCGTTTTAACAAGTAGCTTTTCCCATCGCTTAACAACTTCGGATTTAGTTTTCATTTAAAAGGCGTAATCATAATCGGGCACTCTGAAGTGCGACATAGTCCTGATTAATCAGGACGTGAGATACCAATGTACGTCACCATGGTTTGACCACGACTTTTCGGGAATAATCCTGATTGTCTTGTTGAGTTGCGTTTGATCCTCTGTCCCGCTGAGTGTGGGGTAGAGGTTAAGGACTCTCTTGTCACCCGATTGCTCGGATAGGTGGCCGTCGCTAAGAATCGCCTCACAATGAATTCCCTCCAGAATATTAGGAATCCACGAACCTGAAGAATGTCCTCCGCCTCCACATCCACCACCAAATCTTATATGTACAATGTGGCTCAATTTGCCCTGGTTCGGTATGATCTTCTCTGCACAGAACGCCGCATTCTCAGTAAAGGCATATATCACTGGAACCTTGGAAGTCCCGAGCGTGGTCGATGAAACACTAAGTTCCAAAAAAAGAACCCGTCCTGTGGCAAGGCTGCCCTTGGAAAAGGTGACGATCTCTGGGTCTAATGGAAGATCGCACCGGGGAAGTTCTTCAATCAAGTGAATGTCAATGCATGTCCAATCATCTGAAAACACACGAGTGGTGTCCAGAAAAGTTGACTCTTCCCACGGCCAATAGTCCGTGTGGAGGAAAATATCAGGCGGAGGCGGATCGGGGTAGTTTCCCGGTTGTCCGTCCGTGTAGGTCTTACTCAAGTAGAGCAGGTCCCTAAAATCCTCACCGGCAGATGGGTACCATGCGATGCGAGGCTCTCTCTTCAGTTGGTCGAGCCATTTGTGGAATGCGCCATGGCACCCCCCATTCAGTTCAAGCAACAGCTTTCTGGACATGGAGACTTCTTCTGAATGAATTTCGAGTCGAAGGCAAGCTAATTGCGCTACGGGCTAGCCCGTAGCGTAATTTATTTTCCAAGGGACTGTGGTTGTCCCTGTCCCTTAGGCAGACTTGCCGGAATGAATATTCTCTTCCTCGTAATTGGCCTATTGATCGGTGCATCCGCTGCCTGGTTCATTCAGTTCTTCCGGCTTAGTGCTAAGATTGTTTGCTCCTCCGAGGATTTCGCAAAGTTGAAAGAGCAGCAGGACCGACAAAATAAGAATGCGATGGACATCGCAGATCGCGGCGGCAAGCTTTACGATAAATTTGTCTCCTTTTATGAATTACTGGAGGAAATTGACAGGGACTTTACCAATACGAGTATGGCTTTTTCCAAGGCCAAGAATCAGCTTAAGGATGGAAGGGGCAGTTTAGTAGCGCAAGTCGAGAAGCTTCGGCTTTTAGGAGCTAAAATAGCCAAGCCGATATCGCGCAGGGTTCTTGGTGACTTGGGAGATGAAACATCCGAAGGATCAGCAAGCGAAATTTCATAGGTTTTCAGATCGGACGCGTAAAACGGCTAGCCATGGAAAGGAAGGTCAGTGAGTCTCAGCAAGTCGTTTCAAGAAGTTTTTTCAGCACTTCATGGAGTTGCACCCTGAATGCTGCAAAGCAGGGCAGGCGTTGGCCAGAGGCTTCGTCCATGTAGAGCCTGCGGTTGACCTCGACCATGATCGCCCGGACTCGCACATCACGGCGATAAAACGCCATGGGCACCAGAGCACCTGGGAACGGTCGGTTGAGGAACGTGCGAAATCCAGCCCTCTCGAACAGCTCGATTGCTCTCATCTCCAAGTTCTTCGGTGAGTGAAATTCATCCGTACCAATACAGATTTCCGGACGGTCGGGGGACTGGTCCAGTTCGTGCGGTAGGGGAACCGATGTGAAGCTATGGCAGTCGATGATTAAACATGACTTCCAGCGGTCGAGCGCGGCCTGGACGACGTCGGTGAGGTGGTGGTGATGCGGACCGTAATACTCCGCGATGAGGCGTTCTCTCTCGGATGTGTTTCCCTCCATACGTAGGGTGTCGCCATCCGAAGTCAGCGTATAAACCGCCCCCATCCCTCGCTTGGCCATGGGTTCGAGGCTGTCATCCAGAAAACGCTCTGGATCGAGCACGAGGCGGCTGACGGGAAAGACGACGGGGATGGCAAGGGAGGGATCGACCTGGAATAGCTCGTCGGTAAAGCTATCGGTCATGCGAAGCACCTCGCGGGCAAGAGCTTCGTCTGAAAGCAGGATTGAGGTACGGGCTGCGGGTGGTATGATCCTTGAAGAATGAGGAATATGAAGAATCGCGCTGGGTACAGTCTTAGTCACAATTTTGATCGTGCCCATGTTTCAGTGCGTAGTCCATCGCAGAGATTGTCATGGTCACGGCGCGATTCACACGTGATAGCTTCAGGGTAATTTATGGAAGAGGACCCATCCTTAATCAAACGTGCTGACAGGGAGCGCCTTTACGCTTTGGTGAAGAACACAACCAAACTAAAAGACCTCAGAACAACGCGTTTCACTGCAAAAATGTGGATCGATCCCACCGGCAAGGTAGTCCCGCTCTTAACTTGGCATTACGAATATTTCCGAGATCATCCCGGCGAAGCGGAGAAGTATGGCGTTTCTTTCGCCGATGAAATCACAACGCGGCTGGAAGCCCTTCGCAAAGGGTTCATAAGGGTGAACTACGAGCGCAACGGGGGAATGTTAACCATCGAGGCAGGAGCGAAGGGATGGACACAACCAGCCATCGATGTGATTTTTATGTTGATAGCAGTTAATCGGGAGGCCATCGATTGCCTCATCATCCGCGTTTTGTCCGAAACGGGGACCGTAATCCAAAGTGGGCAGTCTAAGATATTCAGCTACACCGAAAAAGAAAAAATAAACCACATCCCCCTGATCTCTGATACATCGCAAGGCCAGGGACTCATGGAGTGGTTGGCTGAAGTCGAAAATCACTGAGTTCAAAGATCTAGTCCGACCTAGGGTTGAACGGAAACGTTTTGGCCAAAGGACCCAAACGCTATCCCGTCATGAGGTAGCTTGCGTGGTTGGGCTTGACCCTCCTACGCTCGATTCATCCATCCGCTACTGCGAGTTGGATACTCTGGCGATGGTCATGCTTTGGGAGGAGTTGCGGGCCGGTTCAACAGTTTCGTGACTTTTGATGCGCGCCCGCCATGGGTCCCCCGGTTTGACTTTTTATAAATCGCGGATAAAAACTGGCGATGGACAAAATAAATCGACCTCAGAAGCAGGGCTTGCCTCTTTCGTTCCCGGGTTTTACCACTGACAGGCTACCGCATATAGCGCATCTATGAGGCGTCGAATTGTAGGGGCCTATACAAGGCCCGAGAGCACAGCCACTTGGTTAATGGATGTTTACGCCCTCCATGCCCGGTGGTGCGCTTTCGGGAGCGGTCGCCAGATTGGCGCAGCGTGCGCAACGGGAGTTTTCTCGCAGGAAATTCCAGAAATGCCCGTAAAGCTTATCGACGACATGTTCGAGCAAGCCTTATACGACTTTGCCCGAGCAGCCCATGACTCCATCTGTTTCGCGTGTTATGACGAGATTGAAAACGCCTGCGACCCCAATCTGGTGCCGCCTCCTGTATTGAAAAGCTGGCTTGAAAACGAGGCCACAGAGGAGATTCGAAGCGGGTTCCATTTGACCTCGACCCAGGTCACGCTGGATGGCCGGACGTGTTTCGAGTATGCGCTCGTGCCTTTTGATCGCGAAACCGGGCATTTCATGGCAAAGGTTGGCGGTTGGCCGTCCATCATCCGGATTTTCAAGGCCCGCTTCTGGAAGGATGAAGCCGACCTCTACGGCGGTGACAAATGGGCCACGATTGCTACCGAGACCATGAAACTCCTCGGAGAGATCAAAAACGGCGAACCCAGGACCGTTATGTGCGCCTTACATGAACTTATGGGTCTTCGCCATAATACGGGTTTTTTGTTTACGAAAGCGAGCATGGGGAAAATGGCCCTCTCCCAGCGGATTTTAGAACGAATAATGACCAAGACTCTTCATTGAGAGGTTGATGAGTCACCGTTTGCCTTTTAATAAGCGGCGTTAAAGACCCAAAGGCTCCTTCACCGAAAATAAACATATGATCCTCTTTATCCTCCTCTGGTTATTTCTGATGGGTGTGGTATTGTTCATATACACGATAGTCTGGCTTTTCAATCCCGAAAAGAGGCAGGGAGTCCTCCAGCTTTATTCCTTTATCTTTCGGTGGATTGGCGGCACCATACTTAAGACCATTCTGCTTTTTGCCATTGTATACGGATTTGCTTGGTTCGTGATCTTTTTGTTACATACATTCTGCCCACTTAATCCGGACGGCTCTTGATATATTAACAACTTATAGATGCTATTGGGTTAACGCCAAAGACTAAAACCGACTCCCTAAACAAGTCAGACCAAAGTCCGATGTTTTTCGAACGGCTTGACCATGGCAAAGGTGTCCCGTTCAATTTTAAAAAGAAGGGCAATTGTCTAAATATAACTTTGTGTTATACGGTGGATGTGATTAAAGGTCTAAAAACAGTCGAGGAAATTCACGGATCAATATTTCATTTTATCTTCAACAATAGGAGGGACCTAGGCATGGCCCTTATTCGGTTCCAAGAACATTACGAATCTCCCGAGTTCAAAAATAAGTGCTTTACCCTTGACGAATTCAAGGCGTGGTACATGAAGGAGAAAAAAGCGGAAGCATTCACTTACTACACCGATTGGGATGGCTACAATTTCCCGGACACAGCACTTAACGCTTTTCAACAAGGACGCTTTGCAGACCTTACAGATGCCGAGAAGGGTATTCTTAGAAGGGTGAGTCGAGTTAAAGGGAGGTTCTATGTGATTGGCTCCGAAGGGAGGGACGACGAGGCATTTAGACATGAAATGGCCCATGCATTCTATTATCTTGAGCCGGAATATCGAGAAAAAGCTGAATCCATCGTGAAAAGCTATAATACGACGCCAATTAAGAAGTGGTTGGAAGATCGGGGATATGATGATGATGTAATGATTGATGAAATTCAAGCTTACATGTCATGCTGCCCATCCTTAATCCTAAGACCACACGCAAAAGAATATTACAAGACCTTGATTGCTGAGACAACTGAGTTATTTGAAAATGAGTGTAGGAAAATATCCAGGCGATTTAGCACCCTGCGAGCCCAATTGCTTGGACCTCTCTAGTGGAGAACTTCTTAGTTGCGCTTGACCCGGGACGAACCGAGTTCCGGTCTGATCTTGATAACTCGGGCGCAAGTCTGTGACCTTCTTTTCAATCCAACACATTTTTGATTTTGCAGCCTGGGCCAAACGCTCTCGCCAATGTTAACCTCGTGCAGGAGTTTATTCTTTTGGTTCAAGTGATAACTAGCGCCATAATTAATATCTCTCAGGTGATTTCTACTTTCCCAGAAGCATAAAAGGTGCATTTTTTATTTTTTTCATTTGCCTCTTAGTAAAACAAGCAAATTCATGAAAAGTGGGTCACATAATGAAATGTTGAGACGCTAAAGTATCTAACCACCCCCAAAGCCCGAGCGGTAGGCCGCCGATTGCGAGTAATCACATTGGTTTTTGGCGTTGACACGTCTCCCGGAATGAAATGCAATCTCAGGGGACAACCATGCTTGTCGATTTAACGCACTTCGGGTCTTTGAGCTACAGGAACGAATAATCACTTATGAGCTGGGATTTTTTTCAGTCAGTGACCTCCGGCAGAGCCGGAGGCTTGGGGTTGTGAACCGCTCAAAGCGGTTGTTTTGTGCTGGGAGCCGCCTAAAGGCGGCCTTTCGTTAATCGTTGAACATTTTGAGTTGTTCAACCCGTTTGTCCTCGGCCTGCTGCTCCCGGATATAGCGCCGGATAATTTCTTCATCACGCCCCGCTGTCGAGACGTAGTACCCCCTCGCCCAGAAGTGGCACCCGGTGAAGTTGCGCTGCCTTCCCCCAAAGTTGCGGGCCAGGTGGATGGCGCTCTTTCCCTTGATAAAGCCCACCACCTGCGCCACCGCGTACTTCGGCGGGATCGAGATGAGCATGTGGACGTGATCGCCCAGCAAATGCCCCTCCTCGATCCGGCATTCCTTCTGTTGGGCCAGATTTCTAAACATCTCCCCCAAGTACTTCCTCAATTCCCGATAGAGCACCGCACGGCGGCACTTCGGGATGAACACGATATGATATTTGCAATCCCACCTGGTGTGGGATAATGACTCTGTGGTTTCTGCCATTTGTTTCTCCTGTGTGGAACTTTGAGCGGTTCACGCACACGAGATTCAAAGGGACTCCCGGAGCTGTCAAACTTTGGGAGTCCCCCGGCAGAGCCGGGGGTTTACTATTTTAATTAAAACACGAACAGAAAATGCCTAGATACCATATTGAAGTATGTACTGACGCCAATATGGGATCGGAGAAGTTCATTTCCGGCTTTATTCATGATTGGTTTGATCAATTGCCGAGCAACTTGCATCCAGATCGCTTTGGTAAGGAGCAGCGAGTTCGAAAGACATTTGCTGGTGAGGGGCCGGAAGGAGCAATTAAAGCATGGCTAGACTCGAAAATGCCTATTCTCATAAAAAAAACAAGAAAGCCAAAGATTGAAGCCTCTGGATTTTGGTGGCCAACCAAGGATTTAGACCCAAGCATAGCAAAATTACGATTTCCTTGGGAATATTCCATCCTGCTGGACATCAGTGCAGGCGATGAATCCGCCCTTTGCCTCATGCGCTTCCTCATCAACCACTTGAACCCTGCATTTGGATCGATCTGTAGTTACGAAGATAAACGGGAGAAGCACCTCGACATCTTCCCAAGGACATTGCCAGATGGTCGAGAGGTGGAAGTGAGCCAATGGGCGGGTGCTGTTCCGGGTAAGACCTTGCCTGGAATTTACTGGACCACCTACTTTGGACCCTGGGCTCTTGAAACAATAGGGCGTGATAAATTTGCGAATCTTCGCGTCCCAAAGTGCGAGCCTATTAACAACGGCCTTTTGGTGGTAGCCTATCAAGGGTTTTCCAAAATCGACCGGGTAGATGCACGTCGGGCAGAAAAGGAAATAGTACGTTTGTTAGGAAAGCAAAAGTTCTTCGATCTGGAAACGTGGCAACCACCAGAAGATTGAAGGTGAGAATGATACTAAATAGTTGTGCATTCGCATAGTGCGTTGAAAACGCCGTTCCATTCACACCTTTACTATCCGCATAACCAGTGACGCTATGCGGGACGCTTACACTTAATCCGGACGGCTCTTGATATATTGACAAATTATAGATGCTATTGGGTTAGCACCAAAGACTAAAACCGACTCCCTATCCAAGTCAGACCAAAGTCCGAAGTTTTTCGAGCAGCTTGACCATGGCAAAGGTGTCCCGTTCACAATACTTCAACAACTGATCGCGTAGGCTAGGAATGTCGGACGACGGAACTAGGGCCTTGAGCAAACGAAGGAATTGGTTGCTGGCGGTTCCTCCCTCTTGGATAGTTAAGTCGTTGTAACCCAAATCGGTGAAGGCAGGCAGAACGTCCTTAATGGAAGCACTGCCATGCTGCACTGGGTGGTAGACGGCAAAGCTCTGGAAAGGCTTGTGCAAGTCTGAATTAGAAAACCGGGGGAGTATCGATTTGATCCATGTGGCATACCCAGGCAGTTGATTCGCCAAATCGCGCAACCGATCTGTTTCAAATGAGGAATAATAGCTCACGATGGAACCTTCCGGACCGAGGCTGGCTTGGAGAGCTTGGAGAAAGCCGGGACGAGGATCGCCCTTCCCGTCAGCGAGATAGGCCAGATGGGTCACCTCATCGCCTGTTGACTTTTGAATGTGAAGCGAAAATTGAAACGGTGTATGGGTGTAGGGACGACATCCGTCAAACATCGGGACAGCGGGCATCACGGTCTCGAAATCGAGGAAATTCAGGGGATACCGCAGCCCCTCCAAGAAATGTTGGAGCGCCGTGGCATCCACGTGAGGTTCCTGCGTGCGCTCGACGGCTATTTGGATCGATTGATTGGACCGATACTTTTCCGCTGGAGGCAAATCGACTACGCGGATGACCTCATTATTCCACCACGTCCAAGCATCTGCCCCAGCATAGGTGAGGGTGAACACACTATCGACCGGAACGTGCTTCCAGCAGTGGGCAATAAGACAGCATTCGTTCGGTGCATGGCAGTGGGGGCCAATTGCCACATCAGGGGCGCTGAGGCTTTGCAGCATTTCCGACAACTTGGCCACCTGGCCTGGGATGGACGGTAACAAGGCTTCGACCTGGCATGTCACATCCTCCTGGCGAAAAAGCTTTTGCGGATCGATTTCGTCGTGGCGTATGTAATCACGGTCGAGAAAGACGAGATAAGACTTATGAATTTTCAGCCCAGCCCCACGGTAGACATAAAGTTGGAAGGCAATGTCCTGAAGGTAAACGGCCTTGATCCGGGTTCTGGCAGCATCTTCCCAAACGTTGGATTTACTCTTCACCTCCAGCAGGTCCCATCCACCTGATTCGACAGGAACCAGAATATCTGCCCGTGCATAAGCACCAGGAATAGAAAAAGCTGGTTCAAAGAGTGGCTTTCGAGCAGCCAATGCATCCTGGCTTGCTTGGAGATGGATTTTAAAATCAAGTTCACCGCTTAGGAGAATCCCATCAGGAAAGAGCTTGTGCGACCAACTCCCAACTTCATGGCCCTGGTCAAAGATGGCCTGCTGGGAAGGCGATGGCTGGGGCACGAGGCCTCGATCATTCTTTTCAATCCAAAGGAGTTTGTGACATTGCAGACCAGAACTGAAGCTGCTTTTGGAGAGGGTCGGTGTTTTCATGATTTCAGACTACCTTGTTGGCAGGGACAATTGTAGTCCCCATGTGTTGGCAGAACAGGCGTTGACGAAAATATGAGTAGTGGGAGATGGCTTTCCGCTCATCATCTCCGATGTCCACTTTTCACTTGCCACCGTTATCACTCTGCGGAAGCCTCATCAGATTCATTTTAGAGAATCGGGTAGGCGCCTCTGGATGAATACCTGCGTTCCATTGGTTATGATGAAATGGTCTGCATTGATCAAAATAATGGTGTGGTCCTCTGCATGAGGAGGGTCGGTCACGGTCCATGTTTCATGCAGCTGATTGCCTTGGATGGACCAAGTTCCGTAAGTCACAAATGGAGAGATCCTAAGCAAGGCCCATGTCCCATCCGCGCGGTAAAGATAGTGAGTGGGAGGACTGTTAGGGGGAGAACGCAACTGGCGATAGTCAGGGGAAAAACCCCACTGGCCGAGGGGTTCTCCCCACTGGCCGACGAGAGCTTTGGCGAGTGATTTTGAATCTGAGTTGATGGGAGCGGGATGCCGGATGATTTCTGTATCGACAGCCTTCCACCACTCGTCAGATGTCTCGGCGAATAATAGGGCGCGTAGCTTGGTGAGTTCGAGGATGTACTTTTCGCGCATCGGTTCGTCCGTGGCCAGTTGAGCTTGGCTGTAGTGGCTGCGGAGTGTCTCCAGTTGGGTGGGTTCGACCGATTGGGCATGAGCTGATTGGAGAACCATCACAACACGAAACCCAAAGCCATCATTTCCAAAACCGGGATTAGCGCCGCGCATCGATGAGAGCAGTTCGTCGTTTAAGTATTCGCTCCACGCCCCCCCCCGCAACACCCTGAGGTTACTCTCGGGTTCCAACTTGTCTTCACACCACTGATCGACATTCCCTCCCATGTCATATAACCCATATTGATTCGGCGTAAAGCTTCCCACCGGGGACGTGTTGGCATAACCGTCGTGGGTAAGGGATTCAGCATAATTCCCCGCACCTTTCGGCGGGGGGTACTGGGTACCCCACGGATAGACACCAAAGATGTGCCTGCTCTTACTACCCGGAGTGCCCTCGCTGCTCTCATTCAAGCCCACCGCCTTACTCCATTCCGCATCTGTCGGCAGCCGATAACTCTGGTTGGACGCCAGACTTCCTTTCGCCTGCTCCTTCTTCGTTAACCAGTCGCAAAAGGCATGTGCATCATCCCAACTCACCATTACCGCCGGGTCATTCTCCGTTTGGGTAAAACCTGGCTTGGGCCATTCATGTCCAGTCGCCTTTACGAACATCGCGTAGTCTTTCACCCGCACATCCCAGACGCTGAACAAAACGCCATCGGTGCCCGCCGGAACGAACTTTACCCCCAGACTGTTCGTCCAAGGTTGTCCGGCGACAGGTCTTGTGGCGGAAGAAGGCTCAGTATAAGTGCTTTTTTGCTCATGAACGATCTTCATTTTTTGAGCAATAAGGAGCGGCTTGCCATCGAACATCTGTAATCGGTAATTGTACAGGGCTTGTCCATCTATCAATCGACCAGTTCCGCTATCAACATGAAAGTTCGTCTTAAACTTGGCCGCCCAGCAATTTACAGATAACTTTATGAGTTGAATCTCACCGTCAACGGTCTCATTTCCTTTCGGCCAACGTTTAAAATATTCTTCCTTGTCAGCACGAATCTGATCTGGCTTCACTATTCCGTTATTGAAGTAGTCGACCCGATTGCCGTAATCCGCAACGCACGCGTTTAAATCCCGCGCTGACTCGACTGCAACGTGATTCGCGACAAATGACTTAAGGCGATCAGCGAGTGGACCGGCCTTGGGAGCGACACCGTGATTGCAAGCGGCAGTCGCAGCGTTTTGCGCTTGGAGAGGCAAGCATTGCAATCCCAGCATGAGCGCGAAAAAAAGCACGCCCTGCAATCCAAAGTGATTCAATTTCATGGTGATATTTGCGGCGGCAGGCGCACTGCCGCCGAATGTCTGACATTATACAAGGAATTTAGCCAAGGGCGGAGAGCGCGGCTCGAAACCTAGCTTTTGTTCCGGTTACTAGCTCCTTAGGGGCCAGGACCAAGGCATGTTCTCCCCAACTCAGCACCCACGGCTCGATTTCATGCAGGCTGGATAAGGTGACTCGAAACTCGATCTCGCCCCCAGTCAACTCTTGGATTTGCTGGCTTGGATGCCAAACACGCTCACGGACGAGTTGAGCGGCGAATTTGTCAAAACGAATGCGGATGTTGTGCCTCCCCTTGGCGGAAAAGACGCCAAGGCTGTTCTTGAGGTGATCCTGCAACGAGAACCTCTTCGACTTGGCAAACGCCTGCCCCGTTCCCACCGCGTTGCGCATTCGGGCCAGGACGAATGTCCTCATCTCGCGCCGGTCGATGTCGTGGCCGAAGCAGTACCACTGATTTTGAATGCAGGCCAGATGGTAAGGCTCGACGGTGCGTTTCTCGAAGGACGAGGAGTTGAGCTTCTTGTACTCGAATTCCAGAACGACGCTTTTCCTCACCGATTCGCTAACAACCTGAAAAGTGTTCAGGTCGGTCGGCACAATCTCGAAGCTGCGGAAGGAAATGAACGAATCGAGGTCGTCCCAGGATAATGTTATCTTGCCGTCGAGACCGGAAACAAGTTTGTCAAAGGCGCTCCGTAAAGGATGCTCGAAGGGGGTGCCCTTGTACTGCATGAGGGCTTTTTGGGCGACGAAGACTGAAATCAGCTCTGCTTCGCTCAGCTCCACCATGGGAAAACTTTCGACCGGCTGGGTGAACTCATACCCCTTGTGCTCGCCGTTGTAGGCGATGGGCAGGTTCAGCCGGTCCCGCATGAAGTCGATGTCACGCTGGATGGTTTTCGTCGTCACTTCGATGTCACCCGCCAAGCCCGTCCGGGTGGGATAATCGCGTGCTTTGATGGCGTGGAATATCTGCTGCATCCGATCCAGCGGCGGGCGCGTAAAAAGACGCTTGCCGTTTCCACGAGTGAGAGAACGTGGACGGGTCATGTCCCTGAAGCGTAAGCTTCGTCTGTAGGTGGGAAAGCTCAAAGTTATCCTCCGTGAGGTTCTGGCTCTCGGGCCATCAGGGCCCAAATTTTGTGGTACACCCCCTGCCGATGTTGCTGGTCAGGTCGCCCGCCAATACGCTTCTTAAAATTTGGGCAATCGACCGAGTTGCCGAGCTGTTCCATGAGCTTCAGAAATTCGGTTCGATTGGGCAGGATCGCTCGCCACGGGTAGTCCGCCCCCGAGTAAGACTTGGTCGCAGTGAGGCCCACGTTGACCAAGTCCCGTTCGCGCCGAACCCGGACATTAAATCCTTCGCCTTTTTGCACGATGGAGTAGAACCCATCCTGGCAGAATATCCACATGGTGGTGCTTCAGGGTTTCTTGGATGGAGGAGGCTTGGAAGGGTTCTTGGGCTGCTTATTACCTGAACTGGAGGCGTCTGGCTTCTCGTTCAGTTGCTCCTCCACCGAGGACACCTTGGTAAAGGAGGGTTTCGCGGCAGCGGCTGACGTCCACGCCTTGTGGCTGCTGCTTCTACGGTGATACGAGGATGCATAGTTCGCTTCTTTCCGATCCCGAACCGAGTACTGGCCCGATTCCAGGCGACCCAGAAAGTCCTGCAAGAGCCGAATCCCATCAGACGCCTTCTCGTCAAGTTTGTAGCGCTTGAGTGCGTCCAAGGCCTGTTGAAGCTTGGCTTTCGCCTCGTTAATCTTATCGGCATCAATATCCTTGGTCGCCTCATCCACGGCCTTGCCTGCCCGCTGCACGGCCACCCAAGCCACGGTCTCCTCGTTGAGCTTCACGTCCTGAGCATCCTGAGTACCAAGAACTCGGATCAATTGTTCGTGCCGGCATGACTTGATCTCCTTTTCCCCGATCTCATCCCAGAGGATTTCCAACTCCAGTAATTTTTCTCCTTCGAGGGAAGCCACGGGCTGGCCGTCGAAAAGCGGCAACGGGAGCACCTCCATCAGAAGCACCATGATGCGGTCCTCCTCACTGACCAGATCGCCAATGGAGAACTCGACCCGGTTATCGGGTAAATGAGTGCACGAATAGTCGCTGAGTTGTCCCCAGCGTTCACAAAAATCGAGCGTTTTCACCCTCATCCGAACATTCTGGGCGGTGATTTGCTGTAAGCCCTGCAACTCCTCTTTGAAGATCACAGGCAACTTCTCGGGTGAGTCAGCGTCGTGGAAATCACCGCCAGATGCCTTCGCCAACTGGCGGAGAATATCCTCCGAATAGTTGTCTCCGAAACCAAGGCTACTTGTGCGCACCGTGTCCTTCTCCAGACCGGAAGCCACAATCCGCTCAACCTGCACCGGGTCTATGATACCCACGTTGAGGTGTCCATCGGTCAGCAGGAGCAGACGACGCTGGGTGCCCGAGGGAGCCTTTTTGAGTTCATCGCGACCGAGCATCCATCCGGCGGTCAGGTTGGTGCTGCCAGCATCCTGAATTTGGCGAACCACCTGAATAACGGCGTCTTTGCTCTTCACCTGTTGGAGAGGCACCACGACCTGGGCTTCATTTTCGAAGACCACCAGGCTGAAGTAATCCTCCTTTCGGAGGTTTTTAACGACCAACTCGCAAGCTTTGCGGGCATGTTCCAGGGGCTTGCCAGCCATTGACCCGCTCCGGTCGAGGACGACACAAAAAGCAAGTGGGTTCCGGCGTTGATGCTCGATCCGCTCGGCGGTCAACTTGACCACCACATGTACGGGCTGGGCTAGGTTGCGTAAAATAGTCTGATAATCCAACTGACAATCGATTTTCATGAGAGGCTCCTGGGTTTGGTGTTGGGTCTCATCATAAAGACAAGGAGGGACATCCGTAGTCCCTAGCCCAGATTTCCTTCCTTTTTTGTGTCAGCGGGAATCGGCCCCAGCAGCACGACCTGCCCAGCCAAGGCATACCTGCTAAGCGGGTTTATTTGGGAACCACTACGCCGCCATAACTTGACCCGAAGCGAATATCGGAAACTCTTAACGTTCCCGAGCCTGCGCCCGTGCGCAACAAAGATAGAGTATTATAATTCAGCCCGGTAGTCATTACAACAAAAGCAGGATTACTCTCAGTGGTGGAATTACGGTAAAAGGAAACCGTGTCTTTCCCGGTTAATCCGAATTGAACCTTGATGACGAAGAGATTTGTCGCTCCTTGTTGAACGGCACCCAGGTCTCCAATTGTTCCTGAGATGGGATTACCGGTTACATCGGTCAGAAATGCGGAGAAATCCTTGCCACTCTGCAAAGGCGAGTAGCCCAGATAAATCCCACCGACTCCCGTTTTGCTACCATTTGAACCAAACAATCCCTCCGTCAAGCGAATCGATTCATTTAGGGCGAAAGGTTGAGTCGTAAGGTTTAGAAGAACACTCATATAGAGCGTACTTCCAGGTTTTCCAATTTTACCGTTGGAGTCCGTAAGAGAATTAAAGACGCCCGCCGTATCAAGAGACCGTGAAACGATCCACGAACCGCTTGAACTAATTATCGTATTTCCAGACGAGACAATGCCCGGATAAGACAACGGGCCGGAGGTCACAATTCCGCTCCCTACCCCATCGGAAGACACGGAGGGGTCTGAACTGTCATAGACCCACGATCCTGAATACCCCGTCACGGCAGGATTTGCTCCACTGAGATTCGATCCTATCGGATAGTTGGATGAAGCGAAGGTTTCCTCGCTGAGTAGCTGTGCATTCGGATTGTGCGAAGAAACCGGCATTCCAGTCACACCTTTGGGACTGGTGTGAATGGAAGGGGCTGGCGAAACAGCAGGGACGCCACCGTTGAAAGTCCCGCGCTCTTGGGGAGCGCACGCAACGAGAGATAAAGCAATAATTATGACAAACAACTTTTTCATAGAAACTCCAGATTTTTGTGGATTACAATGGATGCCAAGAAAATCCAGAATTTAACAATCATGGTCCGAAAGGATGATGGAGTCATTTTTTAAAAGCATTCATGTCAGGGTTCACAGGGAAGGTGCAAAAGCATCGCTCCTTTTCGTTTGAGAGCTTTATCAGCCAATTTGACGATAAGTCGATTGGGATAGGCCCACTCGCGCAGAGACTGAACATGGAGTAGATTTTCCCTTTCCATGCCCGGCTTACTGTGCTGGCAGAGGATGGCATAAGCTATGGCGGTGGAGCGAGAAACGCCTGCGCGACAATGTACCAGGACGTTGGACTTTGAGGACAAGCCACGGGTGAAGTCAAGAATGCGTTCCACGTCCTGAAGACGAGGGGCATGTGGGTGGTGGGCAACGATTGTGTCCGTAAAATAACTAAAAAGCAGGCCAGCACGCGGGTCGACTGTCTTGACCAGTTCGAGACAGGCCTTGTCGTGTTCCAGGTCTTTCTCCCAGATCGAAATAATGTGTGTCCACCTTTTCCCCTTTTGCTCAGGCAGTTCGCGGACGCCGCAGACGGTCAAATTTATTTTCATTTGATAGCAGGATTCCTAAATTAGCATTTCAGTGGCTGGCTCTTAAAAGAACGTACCCAGTGACCACGATGGCCACGATCAGAAACAGGCACCCCGCGCCAGACCGGTTCCGCCTTTGGTCGAGATACTCGTGTACCTTTCGCTCGGTGAACTGGCTTTTCTCCCTCGTGATTTCATCAATGAGGAATGCGGCCTGTTTGAAACCGAGATTGGCCATATCCGACCCCGCTATGGAGTGGACAAGCCCGTGAATGGCTTCCATCTGCTCAGGCGTGGCCGATGGCTCGTCTGGCGTCCGGTCTGGCACGTTAAGGTGAAACGACTCCTCTTGGGTCTTGCTCCATTCCACCGCCCTGTCGATGTCCTCGTCCGAGAGCTGTTCGGAACGCTTTCGACGATCGACCGAGGTGTAGGCGAGTCCCGTGCCGGGCAAGCCGACCGTTGTTCGCGTGCCTGCTGAGCCGATGGTGTAATGGAAGCCACGCCCTCCAAGAGAGACGGAGGAACTCCTCTTGCCGATGTTCCATCTCAATCCGGGAAGAATCCTGAAACTGCGCCTGAAACGAAAGTAGCCCATGCAGTGATCCTATCTCGCCCATGGGACAAATGCAGTCCCTAACAAGAATTACAGGAAGCCATTTCCGAAGCACCTACCTAACCGCCTTCGCCGACATGCTTGACAGTTTTTCCACCGATTGGTCCCCCGGTAGAAGCCTAGCGAAGGGACTCCGGCACCGTTTTTGAATCATCCACGTAATCCCGGCCTGCTCGATCCAGGATGTTTTTGACCGCTTGCACATTGATAGGGCCGCGCGGAGAAGCCCGGAGGGGCCATTTCAGGGATTTGACCACCTTCTTGATGTATCGGCTTCCGATCACTTCGTATCGGCTGCGAGGTCCGGCTTGGTCCTCATCATCGGTCGAACCGGAGCGAAGGAGATACCAGATGTCCGAAAATTTCGGGCGCTTCGTCCGCTGATTTTTAAGACAAAGATCCCGCGCTAAATCGACGCGAATATCGGCCGGAGTCGGCGGCTTCTGGTCGATTTCAAAAAGATGGAGGTAAGCGAAGCCAATCAATTTTTTATTTTGGCTGGCCACTCGCGCCGCCTGGCCGGTGCCCTCGTAACGAATCCCATGGATCAAGGCGACGCAACGGGTGATTTGCTCAAGGGTTTTCACCTCCCCGCGCAAAATGGCACCATGGATGCGCTGGATTAGTTTTTCATCCTTTCGCATGGCGAAAACGAGGACCTCGCGCATGACTTCGGAAAGCGTGCCCTGGGCGAACTCCCCGTAGATTTGGCCATACCAGTTTTGGAGGTGCTTCGGATTTTCATCCGACACCCAGGGACGAAGGACTTTTTTGATCTGCTGGCCGGGCGTCCGTTTGGATCGCCCCGCACCGAAATTGATCAGTTCCCGGAAAAATTCGACGGGCAGATTCTGAAACTGCAAGGCGGCGGCGGGCTTCGAGTGCTGGGCCTTCCAATACTCACCCACGGAAATCATGAGTTGTTCCCGCAGGGAACGTCCCGATTGCTGCGCCTCTTTTTCGAGTCGATTCAATGCGAGATCGAAACCTCTTCGGCTGATCGGCTTTTTTCTGGCAAATCGACTCATGGTAACATTGCGGTGGGTGGGCACTCCAGTCAGCACACAACGGCTGACAGTCTAGCTCGGTTTGACCGAGGGTGTTTCCGTCGGCTTGGCGTTTCCCGAAGCACGCGCGGCTCTCCATTTCGCCCACCGGGCCTCTGCTGCCGCTTTTGCGATTTTTTTACGCGATTCCGTACCTTTATTCGCGCGGCCACCTTTGGCTCCATTCTTGGACATATATTCTCTGATCTTGGGGTCCATGGCGCAAAAGAATACCAAAAGAGTCCATGCCAAAGCGATGACGGTTTTACCCCGCCCTCGGGTGAATTAGGCGGCGGAAGATTCTTCCGGTTCCGCGACAAACTGTGCGGCCTGCTCCATTGACCGGGAATTGCGGTATAAACGTCAAGTGTCGAGCCTTGCCCTCATTTTAGACTGAATCCTACCGCAAGGAGGGATTTCTCTTTGCAATGCTGGCTCTCGTTCGTCCGTAGCAAACAAGAATGCCTGCACCCACCAACAGCAGAGCCCATGATGAGGGTTCGGGAACATCACCGGGTTGCGCAACCAACCCAACGACAGAAAACGTGAAGTCGCCACCACTGGCGGGATAGATAGATGTATCATCGCCTGGAACGAATGTACCAGCGATCAGTGGCGTCCAACTGTTGAAGGATGATTGGATTGTAAGACGTTCATGAAGAAGAGCCAGTAGCAAATGACCGGTGCACACGATCTGGGAGCCGAGGGTATAACCAGCGGATATGACGCCGCCCAAAATGGTTTTCACCCAGCTCACCGAGTGGATTCCCCACTACACGTTTTGCCGGATCGTGGCACGTCATCACGGCGACTACAAAGTGCAGAGCTTCTCCTGTTGGGACCAGTTTTTGTGTCTGGCCTTCGCGCAGTTGACCTATCGCGAGAGCCTGCGGGACATCGAAGTCTGCCTGCGCTCGCGCTCCGGCCAGCTTTATCGACTGGGGATTCGAGGCGCGGTGTCGCGCAGTACGCTGGCCCACGCCAACGAGCATCGGCCCTGGCAGATGTATGCCGATCTGGCCGGGCATCTCATCGGCAAAGCCCGGCGCCTCTACGCGGGCGACGACTTTGGCGTGGAGTTGGATCAAACGGTTTATGCCCTCGACGCCACGACGGTCGATCTGTGCCTGAGCGTGTTTCCGTGGGCGCGCTTTCGCTCGACCAAAGCAGCGATCAAAATCAACACCCTGCTCGATTTGCGCGGAGCGATTCCCACCGCGATCCACGTCACGCCCGGAGATGTTCACGAGGTCAACTGGCTCGACGAACTGATTTTCGAGCCGGGCGCGTTCTATATCATGGATCGGGGCTACTTGGATTTCGTCCGTCTTTATCGCCTGGTTCAAGCTGGAGCGTTCTTTGTCACTCGCGCCAAAAGGGGAGTGAGACTGGCCCGGCTCTATTCCCATCCCGTCGACTTCGCCACCGGCGTGCGCTGCGACCAGACCGTGCGCCCGGCGGGCACCACCACGCGCCGAGATTATCCCGCCAAATTGCGCCGGATCAAATTTTACGACGCGCTCAACAACCGCACTTTTGTTTTCCTGACCAATCATTTCGAGGTTCCCGCCGCGACCATCGCCGCGCTCTACGCCAAGCGTTGGCAGATCGAATTGTTCTTCCGTTGGATCAAACAAAACCTGCGGATCAAAACGTTTTACGGTACCAGCGACAACGCCGTGAAAACCCAAATCTGGATTGCGCTCTGCGTCTACGTCCTGGTTGCCATCGTGAAAAAGGAACTTCATCTCGAACCGAGCCTCTACGAAATTCTACAGATTTTGAGCGTCACCCCGTTCGAGCAAGTCCCTCTCCATGAACTCCTTGCCAAAGCCTATGATCCAACTCGAAACCCATATGATTGCAACCAACTGCCCCTGTGGTAGTTAAGATTGGACGCTACTGACCAGCGATACTCGTCCAATTGTCCCCTGTACCGTAAAGGATGAATCCTTGAAAGTTTTGAGGCTCAGTAATTCCCGCTGACAAATCAGGTAATGAATACGCTGCTCCACCGAGGGTCAAAGTTAGGTTAGTGATCTCGATTGCGGGCTTCCAAGGGTAATGGTTTGCCTCAACCGCAAAGACCAAGTCTACATAGGGTGTCGTCGGGCGAAGGATCGGCGTCTGATACGTATTACTTCCTTGTGTGAAGGTCAGTTGGTATGCACCTCCCAAGTCATTAGTGAAGCTAAACTGGTACGGGGTATTGAAGTTCCATCCGCCGGGGACGTAACCTAAATAATTTTCTCCCTGGAAAGAGGAAATGCCGAACTCTGAAATCTCCGGATTAAGAGACCCCGCAGATGCAAATGCCCAGATCCCCGAAAGATTCAACGGATTTGCAGTGCCCTCTTCCAACGCATACCACTGCGCCTGCGTGATCGACTGCTGAGTCAAAATCTGACCGTAGCTTTCAGTGACCGAGGCCACAAAAAGCAGACCGAACGCCAACAATGACAGTACAAGGTTTTTCATGGCTTTTTGTCTGGGGAGTTATGAAGGAACAAATCGGAAATAATGGAGTCGTTCTTCCCCAGCCTCGTTCGTCCGTAGCAAACAAGAATGCCTGCACCCACCAACAGCAGAGCCCATGTTGAGGGTTCTGGAACAGCCCCAATCTGTTGATTTGTAGTTCCTTCGATGATCAATGCAAATTCATTGATGGTGGCATAGAAATCAGGATTACCGAGCGGAGTGACCGTACCGGTAATACTTGTCCAATTATCCCCAGCACCATCAAGGACAAACCCTTGAAAGAGCTGGGGCTCAGCAGTTCCCGCTGACAAATTGCCCAAAGAGTGTGGAGTTCCCCCGAGATTCAAGGTCAGGTTAGTGACTTCGATCCCAGAACCAGGAATGTACCAGACCCCTTGAGTTTCAATCACAAGATCAGTATACGGCACCGTTGGGCGAAAAATCGCCGTCTGGTATGTATTACTTCCCTGCGTGAGCGTCAGTTGGTACGCACCGCCGAGGTCATTCGTCAGGGTAAATTGATACAGAGTACCCCAATTCCATCCACCGGTGACATCCGCAGGATTTCCTGCATTGAACGGTATGCCCAATTGAAGCTCTGGAATACTCGGATTAGGAGACCCAGCATCAATTTTAGCATAGAACCCTGCAAGATTCTGCGGATTAGCTGTCGAATCATCAAGCACATTCCACTGCGCCTGCGTGATCGACTGCTGAGTCAAAACTTGACCGTGGCTTTGAGTGACCGAAGCCACCAAAAACAGAACGAACACCAACAATGACAGTACAAGGTTTTTCATGGCTTTTTATCTGGGGAGTTAAGGCCCATTAACAGTTTTCACCGTAGCGAGTTTCCATTGCAGGTCAATTGGCAACAGTGACAGATTTCGTGTATTAGGATGGTTATAAGCATCTTCTGCCGTTCTAATCGGCATGAGAACATCTGACCAGCCCTCCCCCCGCTCCGTTCTTCGCCCGCTCCTTCGCCTTGGCCTGCTTCTCCTTCCAGAACTGCTTCCGCTCGTCCTTCACCGTTTTTTCGAGCGCGGGCAAATCGACGCGCAAGACTTCGCTCGTTTCGGTGAGCAGCTTGGATGCGCCGTGGAAGCAATTGTAGTACGCTGACCACAGGGCGATTTCGAGCGCGAGGGCGGCATGATCGGCAGGCTTTACCCCGGCCATAAACGCACCGAACGCGGTGTGCGCTTCCTTCGGGTCAAGACCGCGCCCGCGCAAGATGGCCTTTTTCGTCTCGAATCCGGCATCCTGCGCCAGCCACGAAAGAGCCAACTGCAACGCTTTGTCGGTGCAATTCTTGTGTTTGGAGAGCTTGTCCAGCACAACGGTCACGGCTCGTTCCTGCACGGTGCGGCGAACAAGCGAGGCTTCGCGGGCCGCTCGATCCGCATCCTGCATCGTGTGTCCGATGGGCTGCTCCTCCGTCTTCAACCCCATATCGCGCAGGACTTCCAACGCAGCTTTCGCTTCAACCAACCGATGCACCTTGCCGTCATTCGTGCGGGCAAAGACCAGGGCGGGGGCCTTCCGCCCTAAAACCTGCTCCCACGTCCGCCGCTTCGGGTCATGGACGCAGCACTGAGTTAGGGCGACATAACCGGAGTTGGCCTCCACATGGCCATTGTCGTAAGGGAGCGCCTTCTTGCTGGCCTTTTCGTCAAGCACCGTGGCGCCGCCGGCCTCGGCCTCGACCTTCACCCGCTGCCATGCCGCCTCTTTCTTAGCGGCAAAGCATTTGGGATCGGTGCAAACGTCGTTGCGGTTCTTCACGCTCAGTTCCGGGAACAAGTCCTTGATGTTCCCGGCCCGCTTCGGGCAACTGACGCAACTTGGGACGCCTTCGACCAAATCGGCTTGCTGCAAGTCAAACGGTGCACTGGCAAGCTGCAACATGAAGTTTTCAATGATGAACTGCTTCGCTTCCCGGAACGTGAGCGGCACTTTCTCGTGTTTGTTCGTCAGGCGGTTGTAGGTTGAGCGCCCTTCCAGAATTTGACGGCTCGCCTCCTTGCGGGCATCGGGATAGGTGATGCGGGCAATGAGAAGCGCAACGGCGCGGTCCAGTTTGCCGCTGTTAAGCGCGTCCTGCGCCTCCTTGGGCAGTTCAAGGAGTTTCATGCAATTGTAGACGTGGGCGCGGCTCTTGGACACGCGCGAGGCCAGTTCCTCGGCCTTCATGCCGCAATCGAGCAACCGCCGATATTGGCGGGCCTCCTCGATGTCGGTCAGGTCTTGACGCTGCAAATTTTCGATGGCCTGCAATTCGAGGGCTTCGCGGTCGGTCAGTTCGCGGATGACGACTTGAACCTTTTCCAAGCCAACGGCACGCGCTGAACGCCAGCGCCGTTCCCCTGCCACGAGAACGTGACTGGCGCGGCCTGCGGCCTTCCGCAACTTTTCGTCGGTGACGCAAGCCAGGGGGCGGACAACGAGCGGCTGAATGACGCCATGGGTTCGGACGGATTCGGTCATCTCGGCTAACTGCTCGTCGGTAATGATGCGATTAGTGCCGGATGGGGCGATGTCTTTGACAAGCAGGGTGGACTGCTCGCCGGTGGGGATTTCTTTGCTGAGGGTTTTCATGGTTTTTTGGTGGGTTGATCGAGGCATGAGGGCATAGCTCCGCCTCGAAATGGTTGTAACTAGCGTTTGGGTTTTGACTTCGCGGCACGAGCGGCGCTCGTCACCGCGCACTTGAAGACGTAATCAATGGGCAGGGAAAAGACCTGACGGCGGCGGTATTCGCGGAACGCGATCACGTCACCCGGCAAGAGGGCGACGACAATCGGGCGGTGGTCGCCGACATACAAAACGGCGTAACGTCCGGTTGTGCTGCGTTGGAGAGGTCGGGTTAACGTGGTCATACGAGGAGAGAGGAGCGGGTTGCCCCGCTCCTCCCCGGTGTCTTAGTTGCGTTCGGCGGCGCTCAGGAGTCCGCAATGCCCGTCGAGGATTCCCTGCAAGGCCTGGGTGCGGGTGGGGAGCTTCCAAAGGCTCCCCTTCACCGCTTCGGTGCAGGCGTTGAACAGACGCCAGATGTTTTGACCCTCGGCAAACTCGGGATGGCGGGGCGTGCGCCATTCGGTCAGGACATCGGGCAGTTGGGTCTGGGTGATGGCCTTGCCGTCCAGCAACTTGATGATCAGGTCATGGGCCTTTTCGTGGCCTAACTCGGTGTTGCGGTAGGTGTCAAAGCGCTTGCTCTGATCGGTGCGGAAGTCGGCCAAGCGGCCAATGGCACGGCCAACCACTTCCGGCAAATCGCGTTCGATGTAGCGGGTATGGCGGCGGGCAATCTTGACTTCGGCGGAGAAGGCCAGGTTGTCGCAAACGAAGACCTGCGACCCGAGGCAGAGAGCGGCGGGGAAACGCTGGTCATGGGAATTGCGGAGGCCGACGACGAAAGCATAATCGCTTTCGACCGTATTTAAGTCGGCCACTTGGAAGAGGCCAAAATAGCGGGCGGCATCCTCGGTCAAGGCGTGGGCCTGCTGCACGATGGAAAAACCGGCGCGGTTAAGTCCAGCCTCGGCCTCCTTCACCAAAGAATCGTGTGAGATGGGGCACCATGTCGCGGTTCGGTTGGGGGTGGGGGCAAGGGCCAGTTGTTCGCGGTCGATGCGGCGGGCTCCCGCATGGAGGCAAAGGTCAACGGGACGTGTGGTGATCCGGGGGCGTGGGGCCACGCGCTCGGCCTGAATTTCAGCGGTATTGTTCATGCTTTTAGTATGCATGGCCGCCATGCATAAAACAAGCTTTTTCTTCAATTATTTTCGAGTTTATTTCTTCACAGACAGCATGTTACAAACGCAGGCCCGCCCAACGCAAAAGCCAGAAAAGCCCCCATTCCATCCGTCTAAACGCTTGCACGCCGGGGGCGGGAGCGTAGCGGACGCCGGGGGTCAGGGTGGGATGCCTCCGCCTTCCTCCTCCCGGATGAGAGCGCGAGAGAAGGGAGTACCTTCTCTCGCTTACTCAACTGTCCCCGCAGCGCCAGCGAGCACCCCCCCGAATTTCCGTGGGGGTGCGAGCAAGCTGCCTGACATCATCTCAGCCCAAGCCGGTGGTGTGACAGGTTTTCCTGGCACACCACCGGCCCGGCATTAGGCATCTGCCGAGGGGTCTGTTAAACCAGTAGATCGACCCATTCGGGCGTCAACTGGAAGAACGCATCCCGGTTGGTGACGGAGAGATCAAGGCCGGAATCGAGTTGATAACTATAGAGGCCCTCCAGGAAGGCATCCCAACCGCGACAATCGAGCAATTCGTCGCAGCAGATAAATTCCTGCCAAGGCCCTTCATGGTCATCGTGCGAGGCGACAATGAATGCATGGAGCTGATTCGTCTGGGGATGGACCAAGAAAGCGAGATTGACCTGATGAAATCCGCCATCGGGGAGGGAAAACAGGAATTCATGATGAAGGCGGGCAGCCCAGATAAGCCGGTAGGGACAGGTGTCGTGCCCGGATTCGACATCGGGCGCGGTCACGATGAAATCAGGTTCAGGTTCAACCCGATGGAGAAGATCGCGGAGGCTCAGATTCATAGGATTATTTTAGAATTAGTGGCGCACAAATGCAATTCATGGAGATGGGCGGAAGAAGAATTATTTCCCGCGTGACTGCCCGACGAATCGCAAAGATTTAAAGAGAGTGGCTGTTCGCAAAACGCCCGCCACAACCCCCACACCGATTCCAGCCCAACGCAGGGTGTTCTTAGCATCTTGTGCCGGCGCCGTATTTTCCCAAACTCCCCCGCAACGCTGTCACACCACGTCCGCTTGAAGGGGGAAGGCACACCTCCCCCTCCCCCGTTGCGAACCAACGTTTAGACCGAAACCTTGGGGCCAGTCTGAGTCGGCCCCGCCTCGCGGATCGGCTGGACCCGTGTATTGGTGCCGATGGCAAAAGCCCTGCCGAGTTTGGCAATAGCTTGCTCCTGTTTCTCAGTGGGCTGGGTGGCACGGATTTCCCGGACGGCTTCGACTAAAGCCGGATTGGAGACGGCAAGCTGGTGAAAGCCCCGCTCCAGGTTTTGCCTTGCCTCCAAGGCTTTGACATCCTCGTAGAGTAGTTTGCGAATAAGACGCTCCTTGCTTAGGTTGTTGAGGTAATCGACATACTTGGGGTTGGCGGCAGCGTAATCGGTGATTTTCTGGTCAATGGCCGGATTGATTGCATTCAACCGGTCGGTGACTTGCTGCTCCTGTACCTTGTTTTGATTCTGGCTTGGGGTGGTATCGGCAGAATCTTCCGTTTTTTTCTTCAGTAAAGCCATGGGGTGTTTTCGTGTGGGGTTAGGTCAAATTATTTTTAGCCGTTGGAGCGCTGCCGGGGTGACGGCTGCGAACGACCTGGCTCGTTCTCGAAAATGACGGATTCAGTGGAGTTATGGGCAAACTCGATGAATTCGACGACAATCGAGCCGGTGCTTTCCTTTAACAGCATGAAGGTCATTAAATCTTCAAGGTCAACGGGCTTTTTTGGTGTTATTTCACTGATTATGCGGGCAGCGTCGTTGAACACGTCCTTGAGGTCCTTGGGAACACGGAGGGTCAACGTCGCCGCCTCGGCTTTGGGCGGGGTATCTACGGCCATAGTTTTATTTAGTGTTAGTCTTTATTTTGTTTTTTTTGCTGGATTCCAGATCGGGTACGGATTGCTCCGCTTGGGCCGCGAGAGCGCCGTCGCCATCGGCTGCCTGCGACCTGGAAAGGGGAAAAACGGTAAGCTGATCCGCTTTGAGAGTAAAAGACTTGTGCTGCTCGCTGTAGGTCAACCTGCCGTGGACAATGAATCGTCTTCCCTTGGCCAAGGATACCGTTCGGGCGTACTCGACGCAATTGGACTGAAGCAGGACCGAGATCGGGAGCTTGGCCGAACGATTTTCGCTTAAGTAAACGTTTTGGATGCCGAGTAAGGTGGCATACTCGACATCCCGGTTCTTGCGAAACGTGACTTCCGACGCGGCGTTGAGTTCGAGACTGATGGCGTTAATCATGGCTTTTTGTCTTATAAGTTCACTGATTACTAAAATGCAGAACGCTTGGCAAGCCCTTGTTTTTACTTTTTTACGATTTTGACGGCGGGAGGCCGTTGGGCGCAGGCTTGGCCTGCTCCAATTTGTCCTCCAGTTCCTTCTGAGCCTTTTCCAACTGAGCG
This sequence comes from uncultured Verrucomicrobiae bacterium, assembly GCA_963702985.1. Taxonomy (GTDB): domain Bacteria; phylum Verrucomicrobiota; class Verrucomicrobiia; order Methylacidiphilales; family UBA1321; genus JABDGH01. Next base: position 185,705 of record OY969777.1, on the reverse strand, counting down.
ACGCGGGCCGTAAGATCAGCGTTTTCCTGTTCGGTCATCTGCTTGTTTTTGAGGATGGCCTGCAACTCGGCAATTTTCGCAGCCATCGCATCGTTTTGTTCGGTGGTGACTTTGAGAAGCTGGTTCTCCTCTTGAATTTTCTGGACCAGTTCGGGAGTCATCGGCTCCGTCTGCCGGTTGGGATCGTTGATCGGCCACAATTGGCCCCATGTTGATCGCGGTGGGGACATTGGGATGGAGGTTCCATGACTCCGGTTCTACCACGCGCTCGATATTGTGAGCGTCCTCCCGGATGTTCGGATTGGTCGGGTCCTGGCTCGGGCCAACGGAAAGCGTCTGCACAACCGACGAATTGCGGACATTCTGCTGATTGGCCGGGTCGAGCACGGTATCGGGCACGACCGGGGCGGCGGATGGAACCTCCGTGATTTTGGGATGGGAAGCGCAAGCGCTTAGACAGGCGACGGCGAGAATGAGCAAGGGTGATGTGGATTTCATGGACGAGGGCGGTTGATGGTCGAGTCGGGGTGGGAAAAAGAATCGCCGCGCTGGGCTGTGTCGCGGTCGTTGGCGGTCGTGTCCGGGTGGAAAAGGGAATCGCCGCGTTGGGCGGTGTCGCGGTCAATCGGCTGCGTGACGTAGAGATAAAATTGCTTTCCCGCTGGAACACGGACGAAGAAGCCGTCGCGCTTCACCGTATCGAGAATGGATTGGGCATATTGCGTGACAACGGCGGAAGTGGCCTGGAGGGCGGCATTGCGGGGCGTGTTCTGGTAGGTTTGCGTGCCGGTGAATTGGTCGGTGCCGGTGCTTTCCAGCCCGGTGATGCCCGCCGACAGAAACGTGGCGGCGAATATTTTCAACTCGGCGAACTTATCGCTTTTGATGATTGTGCCGCGCAGTCCGGCGCTCCCGTCGGTCAGCCCCCAGGATTGGCCATCGGGCGCAACATCCTGATCGAGCGCAAGCCCGGTGAGCGTCATTTCCTCTTCGTCGGGGGTGTCGAGGACGACGACCCAACGGTTATTGGAACCGATGCGCTCCCGCACCCGGTCGGTTTGGGCGGTCCCGTGGACTTCGCTGCCTGAAGGGATAATGAGATCCCCGTAACTGTTGTAAACGTCATCGGTGACAAGACCGATGATGGGCGTGTCCATGACGGAAGAATCGACCGTGATGACCAGTTTGCATTTGACGAGACGCCCGTAGGGAGCCGAAAGGTCGCTGATACTGACGGCGGGCGTTACCGTTCTACCGATGCCGATGGGAATGGGGGCCGGGGTTCGCTGCTGATTCATGGTGGATTGCGGCGCGGGTGGCGGCTGGGTGGAGGCCGGTTTCAAACGGGGAACATTGTTGGCTAAATCTTCAATGCCCTCCTTCCCCTTATGGAAGGTCTCCGACAAGGTATCGGCCTTGGATTGGGAGGCCTTGGAACCGAAAAAAAGCCAGACGAACCCGAGAAAGAGGAGGATGAGAAAAAGGGCGATAAAGAACCGGCCCTCCGGTTTCTTCAAAAAATCGAGAAGTTGTCGCGCGTTCATCGCTGGAAATTTTTAGGATCGGCCGCCATGCCGGAGGGAGCGGCGAGAGCGCCGGGGCCGTCCTCGATGGAAGAAGTGGAGGCGGGGCGAAGTTGCACTTCATTGTTTTTGTTGATCCGGCTGATGAGCACATTCCAGGGGTTATCGGCGCGGAGATTGTTGCGGTTGCCTTTGTCGTCCCCGGTGATTTCAAAATAGGCGTTGGTCGAGGTCGGCTGAATAGTTGGGTGGCCGCTCATATCGACCTGCGGTTTCCCGTTTGAATCGAGAAGAGGATGACCTGCCGGAATCAGGCCAGAGGCTTCGGAAAGCGATTGGGTAAAAACCCGGTCTCCTACCCGCACCGCGAAATTATTGGAAAGGTAATAAATGTTGTCGCTGGTGGTGTTGATCAGCGTCAACGCGAAGACGAGAGTGTCTTCGCTTTCAAACCGATAGACCTTGTTGATCTGAACCTGAAAGCCGTTGTAGTACATCACCCGTTGCGGCGTCGCAACCTCGACCTGGGACATGATGTCGGGATCACCTTGCGCCAGCACGGGAAGCGCTTTCGCCTTATCGAGCAGGCCAATCAGAACGGAGGTCGGGAGGGTCGTTTGGACGTGTCCATTCACGGCATGAAACGTGTCATGCACGAAATTGATCGCGTAATCGGGTTTATCGGAAGGCACCAGGTCCAGGACGTAGGTTTTGCCTTTATAAATGACATTGAGATTGGTTTCTCCCCTCCCGGTTGAGGTGAGCGAAAAGAAATTGCCGCCCGGCGTGTAGTCGATCAGGAAACGGGCGTCGGGATGGGGCACCAATGAAACGTTGCTGCCTTGGAGGGCGGTAATGGCGGCGGGGAACGATAGCGTGGTGACGCCTTTGTTCGGTTGCGGCACGCGGATGACAAAGACATTTTCGTCATCGAGAATATAAGTCTTGATGGCGTTGTGCCCGAGCGATTGGGCGGCGCTGATCGAGACGGAAGCGCAGAAAAGGATAACAGCAAGAGCTTTCATGGATGGGAAGCGGCGGGAGGGAAGGCTTGGTCGAGGGGAACGACCATGTTGTTGATCTTGAGTTGCCACGACTCGACCGCGAGGGGCAGACGCCCGTTCTTGGTCATGTCGGGGTTGCGCTTGAAAACAAGGAGGAGCGTGAAATCGTCCGGGTCGGGCATATACCGCTCGTTGTTCACTTCGCCCTGTTTGATGAGCTGGCCCAGGACGATCACCGTTCCTCCATTTTCGGTCTGATCGACAATGCGGTAACTGGAAATGGAAGGTTTCTGGAAAAGCTTTTTGTCCGTAAAATCCTGGGCGTCGATTTTGAAAAAAGTGTCCACGCGTTTATACGCTTTGGGCCGGAAGATTTGGGGCAGGAGGTCCGGGAAGTCGAACCCGTTCGGGTTCCGATCAAAGAGGGCGGTGGTGGCGAGTTCCGCATGGTAACGGAAAAGATTGACCGAGGTATCGAAACCGAGCAGCGGCGAGCGATGAAACGTGCCGCTTTCGTCGATGGTCGTCACATACTCGTTTTGGTGGAAGAGGGCGTACCAGACGGGGCCTTGGGCCATGTTCAGGACCACGGCCATGAGAAAGAGATAGAACCAGATTTTGGCCCCATAACTGCGGTCGGCAAACCAGCCCGCCGGGTCGATCATTTTGCGCTGGGCGCGGACAGGAATGGTCTGAATTCGATCAACGGCATCCATAGTTTTAGGTCATGACGGGCTTGGGAATCACCGATTTGGCGACAAGCTGGCTGGCTGCCTTGCTTCCGCTCATATCGCCCGTTTGGGCGCGGGCCTGGCTATAGGAGGGGGGCGACAAAATGCTGCCGCCCGCGGTGGCGGTCCAACCCGCGCCAACCGAAGACGATCCCCCTCCCCCGGCCCCTCCGGCGAAAGCAGGCGCGGGACGAGGGGCACCCGCTGAACCTGCGGGGTTGCTCGACGCCGGCGCGGGAGCGTTGGAAGAAGATGGATTGGAAGCGGGCGTGTTGGGGGTGCCCAAACCTCCGCCGCTATTGCCTCCCAAAGTCGTGACGATTTGGTCGAGCTTGGAAACAAGAGCTGTATGCTGGGATGTTTGTTGGGCGGCGCTGGCAGCGGCACCCTTGCTCGCGGCGGCTCCCGCGAGCGCACTGCTGCCCGCGCTGGCGGCGGTTTGGCCAAGGCCAAACATGGTTCCGAAGGCCTGTGTTCCGAACTGACCGGCTGAAGTTACCGCCTTTTGCGTCACGATCGGAGCGGCAACGATCGCAACGATGGTGTAGCCCGCCGCGATGAGCGTCTTGATCGCCTCCGGCCCGGAATTAAGGAGCGGGATGTTTTGCGTGAAAGCAAATCCACCTTGCGCGTTCAAAAGGTTGATGGTGCCAGTGAGAACGACGGCAATGCCGACCGGCCAAAGATGAATGGCAATCAGGCTGGTGATGTAACTGGTGCCCATGCCCGAAAAACGCTTCGTTCCGATCAGGGCAATAAAGATGGGCAGGAAGGCGTATCCCATCCGGCTTAAACCCTCCATGAAGAGGTAAATGAGCCAAAGGATGGGAAGAACGATAAGACCTGACAGAAAGCAGATGGCGCCGACAATCGCCATGGTGACGGAATTACTGGCCAGAAAAAGCCAGGAAAGCGGACTGGATGTCGTACTTCCCCCGGACATGTTTGCGATGAACGCATTGAAGGTTTGGGTGAAAGGGTCTTGCAGAATGCTATCGGCCACCCCGTAGGAGACGGTTTGGATCTGCGTCATCGCGTAGCCGTCGATGCAGATTAGACCAACCAACACGACGGTTCTAAAAAAAGGTGAAAGGATGCCTTCGATTCCGTTGGCTTGGATACTGAAAACGAGACCGGCAACCAAGATGACAAAGGCCGTCATCGTCGCCATCTGGTGGATATTGGCAATGATCGCGTTGAAACCGGGAAACCAGTTGTCGTAACTGAAAAATTGTTGAAGATTCATGGAGACTTTTTGGGGTTCATGTAATCGGTGTCATGCTGGTCGTGGCCGGTTTGTTTCATCGCATTGAGGGCGTTGACGTAACCCTGCTGTTGCACGGCTGCGTCATGCCGCGCTTTGACGGCAATGGCCACAGTCGCGCCAATACCAATCACGAGGATAAAAACGATGCTGTTGAGAATCTGTTTGTTCATGGGTTCATGTAGGTGGTTGTGTGTTGATCGGTGCCGGTTTGCTTCATGCCTTGCAGGGCATTGGTCATATCCTGGCTGACGGCCTCGGTACTGGCGTTGGCCTGCTCCTGCTGGTGGGAGGTGTTTACGGCGGCCTGACTCAGAACCTGCTGGTTGGCCTGGCTGATTTGCGATTGAAGGTTTTGTGCCTGTGCCTGATCGCCCTGTAATTTCGCCTGCAATTTCTGCACGGTCGATTGGTCGGGCGCGGTCTGCATCTGTTGCTCGGTCGCGGCAATATCGGCCTGCACCTGGCTAAGCTGCTGCTGAATCGAAGTCGTAGACGTGACCGCGTTGTTGTAGGTCGCGTCGAGGGCTTGATAAGGCGTGTACTGAGAACTATCGCGTTGAACGTTCGTGCCCGAAGCGGTGATATTGGAAATCACGGGAAATAAATTGAGCGGATTACTGGCCACACTTTGGGCGGCACTTTGGCCGCTGTTGATTTGCTGAACCAACTGCTGGAGGTTTTGGGTGAGAGGGTTTGTCTGAAGCTGGCTGGTGAGCTGGGTGATGTTGATCGCGCCCGCAATCGCCTGGGGATTGCCGATATATTGCTGCACATTGGTGAGCGTCGTTAATTGTTGCTTGGCCGTCGAAAGTTGGTTCTCCAGGTTGGAGATTGAAGTGGCCCACTGGTTCAAGATTTGAACCTGCTGGACATTGAGGATGGAATACAAGCCAGCATCCGAAACCGGGTATTGAGCTTTTGCCTGCGTGCTAATCGCAACGAAAAAGGCGACGAATAAGAGTAGGTATTTCATGGTTTTTCTGGATTTGAGGGTTGTTATTTTTGTTGCTGAACGGGGAGATAAACCGTCTGCGCTTCGTAATTGATGCCGTTTTGTTGACCGGCAGGTATGTCGATGGGATAGACAACCGTTTTGGTCTGATCGGTGGCCGTGTTGGTAGCAAGCGCGGCTTTCATCCGCTCGTGAGACCAGTAAAGCTCCTTGGTGGCGTCGCTCTGGCCTTTGGCGTAGGATTCCGCCTGCTTTTTTGCATCGCCGCTGGCGATCATCTGTTGCGCCACGTCACTGACGAGGACTCCGCCCGCACCGGCTCCGGCAGCGATGAGCGGATTTTTGGTCACCTCGTAGGCGATGCCTCCGGCCCCGACGCCTCCCAGCGCGTCGAATGCGGGCCGCTCGGGATCAACTCCGGCGCAACCGGACAGGATCAAGGGTAAAAGGAGGAGACTAAGTTTGTTTGCTTTCATGGAGGATGCCTTCAATGGGGTTGGAATGTTTCGCCAGTTGTTTCATGCGCTTGTCGTAAATTTCACCGTTGCTCGAACTGACATAGACCATCTCGGATGAGACGTAGTTTTTGATGTTGCCGCAAACAGGCGGATGGGCGCTGGGCACGTAATAGCAAACGGAGGAATGCTTATCGTGGGCGGGGAGATATTCGGGGAGCGGGAAATCCATCACCGCCCGTTGGGAGGTTTCGGGAAGTTGAGTGTCCTTCGCGATATTGGACACGTCCTTAACGTCCATCTGGCGCATGATGAAAAAGTTTTTGCTGTTGTTCATCACTGGGGCGCGGATCGGGGAACGCTCGAAAAGGGCGTACTGCTGCACGATGGCGAAAACCCAAACGCCGAATTTACGCAAGCCGGTGTAGGACTCCTCCACGATTTGAGGACCGCCCTTCGCGCCTAGCGTGCGGGCCGCTTCCTCGAAGATGAGCCGTTTGCGCTCCTGGCGGGGCCGGGTAATCAAGTTCTGGCGCACAAAACCATTGATGAGAAGGTAAGCGGCGGCCTTCAAATTCAACGCGTCGGGCGGAATGCTGCCCAACTCGAAGTGGGCCATCTTTTCGGTCAAAACGACATTGGAGACACCGTCGAAGAGCCGGTAATTGCCCTGGACGGTCCACGGCACAAGCATATCGGCCATCTGGTGGACCTTGTCCTTATCGTGACTGGCCAGACGGCCATGGCGCATGAGCGACGGGAGCGCGCTCAGTTGCGGATAATCGTGAGGCTCGAAGAGCGAATAGGCCATTTCCATCGTCGTCCGCTCGCCATCGGTGCTCTTGGAAAACCGGGTCAATTGTTCCTCGGTAATCTTTGCGATGAACTCCTGATGCTCATCCTCATGGGCAAGGCGGAGGTCGCGGAATTCGGCATAACTCTCCAAGAGTCCACTTGCTTGCTCCATCCGTTCGCGGCGGTAAAGATCGACTGCGCAAGCGAGTTTCAAGGCTTCCAGCGCCTTGCTCGGATTATCCTGCGCCCAGCTTTCGTAGGTGTCGCGGTAGAGCTGGTGAATGTAATGGGTCAGGAGCGCCTCCCGATGCTGCTGCACGTCCTCGTCGCGGCTTTCGCCGATCATCCGGGCGGTCAGCGCCACCAGAATCGCCGCATGGCCGGGATTGAGGGGTGCGCCCTGGGTATCGAACAGGTTCACCGTCAGATTGCTGTCGGGCTTGATGTTGATCGTTTTGCACCATTGGAGATCGCCCTGGCGGTCCCGGTAGGAAAAGGTCTTGGCGTAGACGCCATGGGAGTTGCCCTCCTCGATAATGACGGTGTACCCGTAGTAGGGTTCTGTCTGAGAAAGGAGGTCTTCCATGAAAACCGATTTACCCGCGCCGCTCATGCCGAGCAGAACGCCATGCTGCGGAGTCCCCTCGCGGAAGGTGCTCACGCCAACAAGATTGCCGTTGGTGCCGTCATAGAGGGCCTCGGCGGTGTCCAGAAATCCGGTAAAGCTCGATGAGAACGGAACCAAATCGGCGAGGAAGTTATTTTCGCTGTAGAGGCTGTAATTGGTATAGGTGCCCGCCCAACCCGGCCAGGTTTGGTACCAAAGCTTTTTGGTTGTGGAGGCCAAGGCCGGCTCGTAGGTCTGTGCTCCGTTCATGGAGTTGACGGCGTTCTTGAGCGCATTGAGCTTTTGATCGAGTTCCTCGTAGTTCTTGGCCCAGACGGTAATCGTCAGGAGTGATTCAAAGGGGAACGTGTAGCCTCGGGACAGGCGCTCGATTTTCCGCTCCATTTTGCTGGCGCTGGTTAAAAGTTCATGGCGGGCCGAATCGGCATAATCGCCCGTATTGCGTTTGAGTTGCTTTTCCGCCTTGTTGATCTCGGCGCGGACTGGCAGGGGCCGGGCATTGAGCGTCACCGCGTAATCGAGCATGGGCAAGCCGGTCAGGTGATGAATCAAGCCGATGGCGGGCGGGTTGCTATTCGAGGTACGTTGCGGCCACCGCTTGATGGCGAGGAGCGCGTGATAATAGCCGTCCGCGTAGAACCCGTGGGGCCGGGAGCCATCACTGACATTATCGGAAGGATAAGAAAGCTCCTGAATCGAGGCTTCGGGGTCCCAGAGCTGCTCGTAAGTTTTCGCCTGGTTGTCCACCGCCTCCCACCGATCCGGGAGACTTGGATTCAAAAACTGGTGGTAGTAGATGAAATGCTCGAAGTCACCGAGCGGCTTGATGCGGGTATCGGCACCAAGCGCGGTTTGGATGGCGTGGCCGTATTCCCGATGGCTGTTTTTCAAGCGGAGCCATTCCTTATGATATTTAGTCCGCAAATTTTCCCGGCTGATAAAAATCGGCTCGGCGGTTTTGATCTCGGTGGTCAAAAAGACATGGAGGCGCTCGCGACGCAGTTCCCGGCGACGCATCCGGTCCATGTACCGGTAAAAACGCTCGTTGCGGCAGGTTTTGCTCCAGACATTCTCGGCTTTCTCGGTTTCCTGCTGATAGCGCAGGAGGGCCTCGGAGTAATCGCTATCGACCTTCCAGCGGAATTGAATTTGCTTCAAGTCGGAGGTTGCCGAAAGCAACTGCATGAGAGCGTTGTGCGCATCGACCCGCGCCGCATTGCTGGCATGGCGCAGGTCGGGTGTGAAGATTTCAAAGCCCTGGGTGACCTGGCAGCCTCGATTGAGACCGCCATAAACGATCAAGTCTTCACAATAATAACCGTTGGGCATCTGCGAGTGCATGGGGATTTCTTAATCGGGGCGCACCACCGGCGGGTGGGAAGGTTGATGCTGCGGGTTATAACCCCATGAGGTGCCCATGGTGAGTTGCTCAAACCAATCGACATCGTAACCAGTGGGACGGCCCTGCTTGAGTCCGAAGACCCAACCGTAGACCAGCCCGGCAGGCAGGCCGACAACGATCAATGCAGGCAACCATCCCCAGGTGAAGATCGTAAAAAGCAGGGTGAAGCTCGTAATGGCCACAAACAGCGTCACCACGGCAACGACGAAGAGATCGCCATCCAGACCATACGTCCTGCCTTTAGACTCGTCAGACGAATTGGTCTCGGTATTATTCAAATCGGACGACATAACTTCAAAATCCCTGGGGAGTGACGACGGAAGTGCCGAGACCAAAGGCGGAGTAGAGCGCGACCATGATGGCGACGGCCCCCGCGATCAAGATTCCGGCCACGATGCCCATTTTCCCCTCGGCCTCCCCGTTACGAACTTGCCGGACCCCTCCGATGATCTGAATAACTCCGAAAATGAAGGCAATGGCCATGATGATGCCAAGGGCGATACCAAGGCCCTGCTGGAGCTGTCCGGTGCCGGTGGCCGCTTGGGCGAAGATTGGGATCGAGAGTTTAGTCATAATGATGTTTCCTTAAGGGTTGAATGGTTGTGATTGCGCTCTTATCGTGTGAACAATCAAACTGTCCTTCCGCAGATAGTCTGGTAAGTTCACTGATTACGCCAGTGCTTAGTAGAGCATTTTAAAAAACCGTCAACTTAATTTTTATTTATCCATGACCGCCCGCCCGCAAATTCCCTTCGTTTTGTTCAAGGAAGACCGGAATCGCCTGATCCTTCTTCAAGAAGACTTAAGAAAACGCATGGGCGTGGAAATGACCCTCGGGGGAATCCTGCGATTGGTCATCCGTCTTTGTCCTCTCGACAAGGGGTTAAACTTGACGGCGCTGGAAATCCTGGAAGACGACCGGCGCAAGGAGCGGGGAACGGGGCGCAAGAAACGCTTTACCCGCATGTCCTGCATGGTCACCCCGCAGGAAGAGGAGAAACTTGATCTGATCGTGAAACTGATCAGCCCGATTTTGCGCCCCAAAATAAAAAAATCATCGCTGGCACGTTTAGTCTTGAGAAATACGCCTAGTTCACTGATTATGCTTCATACCACCCGTGAAGTCTTTTTCGATGATTTGCGCCGACGCGACACTGAAGCAGCCCGAGATCCCAAGCGGAAGCCTCGCTAGTCTTCCCGCCATTTTAAGCCGGAATATCATCGGCCAGGATCATGTCCTCGGTCGGGTGGAGGCGGTGCTCAGGCGCGGGGAATTGGGACTCACCCATCCGCACCGCCCCAAGGGTTCGTTCCTCTTTCTTGGTCCAACGGGAGTCGGCAAAACGGAACTGACGCTGACGTTCAGCCATCACTTCTTTGGGGAAAACCGTGTCGCCCGGTTCGACATGTCGGAATATCAGGAACAGAAATCAGTCGGCTTGCTGCTGGGAGAACATCGCGACGAGGAAGGCATTCTGGGGAAAAGGATCAAGCATAGCGGAGCCAGGGTGATCCTCTTCGATGAAATCGAGAAAGCGCACCCGCTGGTGCTCGACCTCTTCCTGCAAATGCTGGATGCCGGCCGAATCACGCTCGCCACCGGGGAAACCCTCGACCTGACCGGGTTTTACATCGTCGCCACCTCCAATATCGGGGCAAGCAACCTCATGGAGATGTCGGACACGGTGCCCTTTCGCACCTTGGAAAGGGTGGTTTTCGAGCAGGTGGACCAACAACTGCGCCCGGAACTGGTCGGACGCTTCACGGAAAAGCTGGTCTTTCGGCGTCTGACCTATGACGTGCAGCGCCGGATATGCTTGAAGGTGATTCGCGACGAACAGGAACGACTATTGGGCAAAGGCTATCACGTCGCCGAATCAAACGAGGCGGTGGAATTCCTCCTGCGGTCAGGCATTCACAAAAAGCTGGGAGCCCGCCCCATGCGCGATTGCGTCGAGCGCAACATTCAAAATGCCATCGCGCAAGACCTGATGGATGGTGGCAAGGGCAGCGGGATGCTGAAACTATGCCGTTCGAGTCATACCCTCGTGCTGGAGCGAGCAACCGAATGAAAAGCCACCGTACTCCAATACATCGCAACTTCAGGATACCTTGCTCGTTTTACCTTTGGTTATTTTCCTGGGCAGAAGGGCCTTCGCTATGGGCTGAGCCAGGTGCTTACGTGGGAGAGGCTTCGCTCCCTCGAAAAACTGAGGCGACCGGCGATGGTATTGACGTGCTTATTCATTGTTTGCCTTAGGCTTGGCGAATAAATCTTGTTGTCCCGGTTTGGGCTGTGCTTGGGGCAGATTTTCGATTTTCAAGCTGTAATCGTCATGGCCCCATTCGCACATAGCGAGCACGGCCTCGGAATTTTTTTGATTTCGAGATTGGGATAGTGCTCGGCTTTGCCGCGAAAGGAGGCGCAGCAACTAAGCAGGGATTCAAGGTGAGGAAGTCCTGCACGACGGCGCTCTTGTGGGCGGAGAGATTATGGAGGATGACGTGAATCTCGCGACCGGAAGGCTGGCTGGCCACGACTTGGTGTAAAAAACCGACGAACTCGATGCTGGTGTGACGATCCACGGTGCGCCCCAAGACCTGGCCATCGGGGGTATTGAGGGCGGCGTAAAGCGAGAGGGTGCCGTGGCGGTAATACTCGAAGCCATGGCGTTCGGCTCGCCCCGGAGAAAGAGGCAGAACAGGATCAAGCCGGTCGAGAGCCTGAATGGCCGTCTTTTCATCCACGCAAAACACGGCGGCATGCTGCGGTGACTCCTTACGGTCTTCGAGATACTCACTAAACTTTCGCTCAATATCTTCCCATAGAGGTTCCCAATGACTCTCCTGATTCCAGACATATTGGCGTTGAAATAACGGAACTTCTAGTCGGGTCTTAGTGTCAAAAATGCTGAGAAGATGTAGGGCGTTGGCTTTCATTTAGCGTTTTCTCGGTTGAGATTTGCGGTCTTAGTGAAATTGTGACAGTTGGCACTGATCTTATTACTTAACCAACTCCATCAGCTTCCCATAGCTATTCACCACTTCGTACTTCACTTGGTCTGATGTAATTTTCGCGAAGAATTTACGGGCGCAGTCGATTTTACAATCCTCGATCTTCCGTAGGTCCATCGAGGACATGGAACCCTTGGTTTCTGCGATAAAATAGATATATTTCACCTTGCCCTGTTCGAAGGCAATGGCCCAGTCGGGATTGTAGTTTCCAACTGGGGTCGGGATGAAAAAGCTCTTGGGAAGCTTGGCGTAAACCACAACCTCGGTGCTGGCATCTAACTCGGTGACAAAAGTTCGCTCACTGGCGGAGTCGGTGAAGACATAGTCGTAGATGGCACGTTTGGCTCTGAAGCCCTTGCTCAAGTCTTCCTTTTGCGGCTGGGTGAAGATATCGGTGCTGTAGGTCTCATCGACGGGGTTGTAGGCCAGGTACTCGACGATCACCGTGGCCTTTTGCTCGTTGATGAGTCGGGACGCTTTCAGAATGAAGTCTTCTGGGTTGGTCTTGAATTGTCCAAAGACGGCGACGTTGATCCCACGAAGGATTATTGCCGCGGTCTGACGAGTAAGCTGAGTGTCTTCCGCCACTTTACCAATCAGGTCATATTTCACTGCGGATTGTGCAGATGTGGTTAGGTACCCGGTCGCATTTTCCTTCAAGACGAATGCGTCTCCCTGCTTCATGCCATCGTAGGTAGCCTGTTCCTTCTGTTCTCCGCTGGTTACCTGGTATTGCAGCGGGGTGACTTTCAGCTCTTTGTCGAGGGCCTTGACGCACTTGGATACCAACTCATCCGTTTCAAAGTGAACGGTGTAGGCTGCTTTGCGATTAATTCGATTCCAAAGCTCCTGGAACTCCTTTTTCTCAAAATTTGGGTTAAGCGGGTTCACCTTGCCCTTGCGGTCGTCTTCAATCTCGGGAAGCTCGGATTCGCTGAAGACGCTGTCGATGAGCTGTAAGACCTGTTCTCTGTATGGTTCAAGTTCCGGGGGTAAAGGTGCCAGCTTCCCCTCTTTTTTGTCGTCGTGGTACGCTGGCGTAATGTGCTCGTCAGTGTCCGAGTAATCATTTTTGACCAAGTACCGCTCGATCAACTTAGCCAACTGTGGCGTTACCGGCACGTCGCCCTTCTCTGTCCTGAAAACCTTACCCTTAAAATATTCCTCATTTGCCAACCGAGGCCGCGTGGAAAGGGAAGCACTGATGTCCTTTTGCAACCCGGCCACAAAATCCTTGTAGCTTTCATTGGCCACTACCGTCAGCACATTGACCTGGTGGACGATGGCAGGATCATCAATGCGGTCGCCATTTTGATTTCTGGATAGCCTCATTCCCCGGCCAACCTCCTGGCGGCGGGATACCGTGTTGTCGCTGTGCTTCAGCGTGCAGATCACAAAGACGTTTGAGTTGTCCCAGCCTTCCCGCAGGGCTGAGTGAGAGAAAAGGAACCTGACTGGTTCTTGAAAGGTTAACAGCCTCTCTTTATCCCGCAGGATCAAGTCATAGGCATCTACATCGTCAGCCTCGCCAGCCAATTCTCCACGTGTTCTTGTCTCGGGATTTACGAAGTGCTTGGTCTTCTTGTCGATGGAAAAGTAACCATTATGGGTTCTCGCGGCCTGAATGCCCTTGAGATAGCAGTTGTAGGGGGTGTCTTCCAGAGTCAGGACCTGGTTGAGTTGGCTGGTGTATTCTTCCTCGAAAATCTGGGCGTATTCTCCAGCCTGCTCCCCGGCATCGGTGTAGGAGCGATATTTGGCTACCTCATCAATGAAGAAAAGGGACAAGACTTTGATTCCCTGCTCGAAGAGGGTCTGCTCTTTTTCGAAATGGGACTTGATCGCTTCCCGAATCTGAATGCGGCGAAGAGCTGCTTCATTGACATCCCCGGTGGCTTCACCGGCATGGAGCACAACGCCGTTGGTAAAGCTGATTGCATTGTCCAGGGCATTGATGTCTGAAACAACAAACCCTCGGTACTGTTCCAAGCCGTCTGAAAGGTCATACAGGTTGTCATTCTTGCGCAGCATACGGAGAACCCGTTTGATGCCACTGACCTGCTGAATTTCCAATTCCGCTCGGGCCTCGGGCGGTGTAGTCGTCGTTATCTTGATTGATTCCAGGTAAAGATAAGGATTGGTTCCGGCCAAGCCCTTCACGGTGATCCCGCGTACCGCAATTTTTTTGACCAGCTTCTGGTTGTAGGCATCCACCGCGTCCAACCGGTAAACCTTGTTATGCTCTGTTCTGTGCGTGGCGGAATACCGCAGGATCATCAGAGGATCAAACTCCTTCAGCCGTTGCACCGTGGCTGTGCCCTCCATCTTCTGGGGTTCATCCAAAATGAGGATGGGGTTGTTCTTACGGATAACATCAATCGGTCGTCGTGACTGGAAATCATCCAGCTCTTCATAAATCCGTCTGGCATCCTCGCCTCGTGCGGCAAAAGCCTGCACATTGATAATCATCACGTTGATGCCTGCATCCGACGAAAAGCTTTCCAGATTGTGGAGCTGCTTGGAGTTGTAAACGAAGTAGCGGGCTCTTTTGCCGTATTGCTCCAGAAAGTGATCCGCCATGATCTCGAACGATTTTAAGACCCCCTCCCTGATGGCAATGCTGGGGACGACCACAATGAATTTGCTCCAGCCATACTCCTTATACAGCTCGAACATCGTCTTGATGTAGCAGTAGGTCTTTCCAGTGCCGGTCTCCATCTCGACATCCAAGTTGAGGTCACATACAGGTGTTGTCTTCAATCCCGTGGAAACCGGGAGGTTCTGGCGACGTTGAACCTCCTGGATATTGCTCAGAACCGTTGAAGTCGATATGGCTAGGTTGGCATTGGCAAAGCCCTCCCCCTCGATGCCGGGAAGAGCCTGGGGGCTGCGGCCTGGGTCAATGGCATACTTGAAAGCTTGGCTCTTTGGTTGCCCTTTGAAGCAATCGACGATGGCCTGGACAGAATCCGTCTGAAAAGCCTGCTGTTTGAATTGGAGCTTCATGTAAATGATATTAAAAGTTTACCGCACGAGCAGAGGTTGTAAGGCATTGTAAACAAGATGCTAAGAAAGAGCCTTTTCTGCATTTATTCTGCGTTAGGCCCCTTTCTTTCCTGCGTTTATTCTGCGCTTCTCTGGGGGAACTGCTACCCACTTGGGAGCTTTGCGTGAACCTGAGTTTTGAATCCATCCTGTCCGACGCATACTGGTGATCAAATTGCTGATTTTGTTCTCTTTCTGGTCCTCGTCCAAGGCATCACTCAGCTTGTCCCAAATGAGATCTTCAATTTCCTCCCTGGAAGCCGAGCCGAATTTTTCCAGATAGTCCATGACCTGTTGTTTGTAAAAATCATCGTCTTGGCCACGGGTACGAATGTAATCGGCCTTGGTCGAAGTGGCCTTTGCAACGGTGGCGGAGACATAAAAGTTTGGCTTTCGTCCCTCGATCAATTTACTGCGCCTGAGCCGGTAGATGGCGGCTTCATCGATTGGCAATTTTTTCTGCACGCGGTCCAACGCCAAAATATCATCGAGGGACAAGTCCGTTTTTTGAATCAGCATCCGACTGTAGGCCGGATCGACTATCCGACCGTGGATAGTCATTTTGACGGCATTGGGATCGCTCAAATCATAATCCGGCATGGGGAGATAACGTCGGGCTTGTCCGGCGAACATCTCATGGATGCCGTAGCCCATGGTGTCGATCATATTGAGTTCCGCCATCGCCTGGGCCAAGAAAGGGTTGCGATATCGTCTGGGAGTTTTTTGGCCTCCGATATAGTCGGTGGGCGCACCTTCAAAGAAAGTTCCTTCATTCTCCAGAACCAAACGATCTGGATACTCGGTGACTACCACTCGGCCATTGCGGGTGTAGTCCTGGTGGGCGATACAATTGTGCAACGCTTCGAGGACAATCTTCTGGTCGTATTTGGAAAATTCCACTGCCACCATCTGGTCTTCCGGCAGGATACGCATTTGGACATTCCGAATCTTTTGATAAAGCTGGGTCGTGGTAAGCAAGAAAGGCGGTCCGAAATGTTCATAGGCCCGTTCCGGTCCATCTAGCTTCCAAGTGAGCTGAGCCGGATTGGGAGAAAGGAGGGATGCCGATTCAAGCCGGCCCAAAAGCAACAAGGCTGCCCGTGTCAGTTGACCTCCTATCGTCAGCCTAATCCGGTCCAAGAATGCGGTATCCGTCCAAGCCGCCATCTCTTCAGGCTGAAACCGATTGGCATGTTTTTGAGAAAAAGCTTCACGCGCCCGTGCAATGGCAGCGGGGTCGAGGTGGGCCAAGGTAGCCTCCGCAACCACTTGGGCTGTCCAGTCTGTCTGACGTGTCTGGTTACGAATGGTGTCCAGCTTGTCGAGCCCTAGAGGAGTCAGGCTTTCTCCAGCACGGGCGTAATAATGGCCATTCCAGGCTATGGGAATGCCCAGCGGAGCAGGCGGAATTTCAAAGAGGATCACGCGGCCTTGTGGCGTTTGGAGCACATGGATGTCACGGAAAGTCACACCTGGCTCGGCAACCTGCGAGATTTGCAGTTTGAGGCCATTGAGACGATCCTGGTCCGTCCGATAATCACTGCCGAAGACAGTCCGGGTCTTGTTATCCACCCCAAAGACTAACCACGACTGCTCCTGGTTTCGCAAATTGGCTTCATTGGAGAGGGCGGAGAAATACTTGCCGATGTCCGAGGTGGAGTAAGAGTCCCCGACATTCTTGAACTCCACAACCTCGCTTTCCCAATCAGCGATCAGTCGATCCAGGAGGGGTTGTAAATCTTCCGGTTTCACGGGCTAGAGGGATTTGATTTCGGTTGAGGGGCTGATGAGTTTGAAAATCTGCTCCACGTTGATCTTCACGCTATCGCTGCCGTAGCTGCTATCGCGGAAGACAGCCCGCAGCGGCTTACGTTTGGCCAACTCCTTAATGAGTTCCTCGGTGATGTTGGTCTCAAAGCATGCTGCCAGGGCGTTGCCATCAACAAAGAAAACAATCTTCTTCGCGATCTTCTCCTGGGTGATGGGAAGGGCTAGGTCAACCCCCCAATCAACGAGCACCTGAAACAAGAGGTCTTCCAGCTTCCGGTCGTCTTTGATGTTGTCAGTGTGAGCAACAAGGTCATCCTGCTTCACCGCGTCCGGGGTGTAGTAGACCTCCTTCATGTTTGAGGTATCTATCTTCAAAACTCGAAATCCAAGCGGATTCTGCGCTACTGCGTCCAATTTGCTGCCTGCCCGGTCCTTACTGATTTCGGAAATCACGTTTCGGATTCGCACCAACCCCATTTCAAAAATGGACGACATACCAGGCTCGGGTTTGGGCAATGGCTCGGATATCTGAACACCGATGAATCGTCTGGTGCCGCCATCCTCTTGATTTTGCCTCAACACCGCATGGGCAGTCGTCGCGCTTCCGCTGAAGAAATCTAGAATTATTCCTCCATCACTGGCCTTCCCGGCAAGTTGTAGCATTCGTTGAATTAGCTCTACTGGCTTAACCGAATTGAGTACGTTTTCCGTATGTTTGAAGGGAACATATTTCAAAAGCGTCTTTTTAGCGTCTTGTGTATGTCCAACTTCTCCATAGAACCAAATGGTCTGAGGTGTTCTTCCATCAGACACTTCTGACAGAAACTTTTTCACAGCGGGAATGTTATCGCCGTCAAGGCCCCACCATATTCTTTTGTCTGCATCGAGGGCCTTAAACTTTTGCTCATCGATAACCCAATACCTTCCCGTCGGAGGTCCAGGGATTGCACGTCCCGATGGGGAGGTGACCGCATAGACGCCAGCATCATATCGATTTCTTGCTGACATATCTGCTGGCTTCCATGGTCCCCGTGGGTCGTTGTCAGGATTTTTATACCTTGCTTCCATCTCGGCGGTGCGTTGAAGCTGCTGAGGTCGCCAAGACTCTTTGTTTCGAGCATATACCAAGATGTAATCGTGATCTTCAGAGAACCAGTTCGCGGTGTTCTTTGGTGAGTATACCTTCTGCCAAATGATGGTGGTTACGAAGTTCTGCTCTCCAAATACCTCATCGGAGAGTTTCCTAAGATTGCTAACTTCGTGGTCATCAATCGAAATGAAGATAACTCCGTCCTCTTGAAGAAGATTTCTTGCGAGTTTTAACCGTGAATAAAGCATGGAAGCCCAATCTGAATGAAAACGACCATTGGCTTCCGTATTTGCGACCAAGCGTTGGTCGTCTTCATCGCGCTGGTTGGAGCGCACTAGAAACGAGGCGGCATCCTCGGCGAAGTCGTCGTCATAAATGAAGTCGCCTCCCGTGTTGTATGGTGGGTCGATATAGATCATCTTCACCTTGCCAAGGTAGGTTTCTTGGAGGAGTTTGAGAGCCTCAAGATTGTCGCCCTCGATAAACAGGTTCTTCGTGACATCAAAATTCATGCTTTCGTCTCGGCGAGGTCGAAGCGTTTTTGCAATGGGTGAGTTTGCAAGTACCAGAGCTTCACGCTTGCCAGGCCAATCGAGTCGATACCTCTCTTGAGGCCCCTCGACTACGGAGTTGGAGAGTTCTTGGCGCAACAGATCAAAATCAATGACTTTCTTGGAATTCCCTTGTTTATCCTTGATCTCCGTAACGCAGTTGGGAAACAGGGCTGCAAATTTCTCAATGTTTTGGGCGGTGAGATCGGGAGAGTGAAGTTTGAGTTTTTTCATGGAAGTGTGAGATTGAATTATCCGGGATTGATGGAGGAAAGATGGTTCAACTGCGCCTTGGTCGAACGGAGAACGGAGTTGATCTCCACCTTGCGGTTAAACTGTTTCTCCTTGGTAAGATTGGTTTCCAACTCCCGACACTGACGTTCTTTGGCGCTTATTTCCAGCATCCGGCTGACTTGGTCCCTCAAGGACTCACCGGACATGCGCGGGATGGGAATCATACTGCGAAGGATGTCCTCATAGAGCGCAGCAAGATCGAGCACCATCGGCAGTGGTCCTCGGGGAGCGTCTTCAAGTTGCCAAGGGGATTCAAAATAGGCTTCCATGACCAACTTGGAAACGTCGGCTTCATTGGGTCGCTTGTAGCCTGCGACAAACTTGACTTGGTCCTGGAATCGGAGCTGATAAAGGATGGGGAAGCGGATCGCCTTATCAATGGCCAGTAGCACGCTTTCATCCAGTTCTTGGGTTTTCAGTTCAATTTCAAACACCTGTATTTCCTCAATCCAGTCTTTCGCTGGGAGATTGATGGTGTCCGGGGAAAGCTTGAATTTCCACACAATCTCGTTGATTTCCGAAACAAAGAGTTCCCTCACGGATCGTCCTGGCTTGGCGTGGCTGTAGATTTTGCTTTTAGGCAGAACCTTGTTGAACTCAGCCTGTTTGGGAAATTGGTACATGGCGGTTTAGGCGGTGTCCTGGACAACCAGAAATGCAATTAGCTCAAAGTCGTCCAGCCCCTGAATCGTGTTGAGCAGGGCCGTGGTACGGGTGCCGGTGAAGAGGCTGTCCAAGTCTTTTTCCTCCTTGAACTCCACCATGGAACGGATGCCACTCGCCAAAAGCTTCGAGTAGGGTTCCATCTTTCGTCCGTCCTGAGTCTTTCGATTGAAGACCTCGCAAATCTTCCCAATGGGCTCGCTGCGCTCCTTGCAGACCGCCCTCATCAAGTCGAGGAGTCGCTTCACCTCCATGTGATTGACGATCACCTGGCCATCATTACCCACGTAAACCAGATAATAGGGGTGAAGCCGGTTCTGTTGGTTCACGTTCACCCCCTGGTTGCGGTTGCGAAGGGCAAAGACAACACCTGGGGGTAGACCCTGGTCTGGGGCGGCAGGGACAACCGCGTGCATACCGCTCGGGAGTGAATCCAAGTCATTGTGATCTTTGATATAGTTAAGCAAATCCATCCGAAAGTCGTTCAACCCAAGGTCGGTGATTGAGACGCCGGTTTTAAGCTCTTCCATTTCGATCACCTCTTCTTGTAGTCGGCGGAGCTGCTCCTTTCGATAAGAGAGATCATTGGATTCCGTGTTCAGCGGATTGTCATCCCCGGTGGCGATGGCGTCAGCGATTACCATCCGGTTCTCCACGCGCTGCTTGAGATTGATGTACTCGTCCAAGGTGATGTCAGGCCAGTAGTTGACGAGCTGAATGCAGGCGTTCTTGGAGCCGATACGATCAATACGACCAAAACGCTGGATGATGCGGACGGGATTCCAGTGGATGTCGTAGTTGATGAGGTAGTCGCAATCCTGGAGATTCTGTCCCTCCGAAATGCAGTCAGTACCAATGAGCAGGTCAATCTCCGCTGGCTCCTGGGGCAAAATGGACGCCTTGTCTTTGGATAGTGGAGAAAAGAGGGTGAGGATCGACTGGAAATCGTAAGACTTATCCAGCGTGGACTTGGGGCCACCGGTACCCGTGACCTTCGCCAAATTGATCCGGTGGGTCTTCAAGAAAGCTGACGCAAGATGGAAATAGAGGTAGTCCGCCGTGTCAGCAGAAGCAGTGAAGATGAGAATCTTCCGATTGCCTCGATTGATCGGTGACGAGAGCTTGCTCTGAATTTGAGTCTTCAGGTGCTGGAGCTTGGCATCATCGCCTGGACCTATCTTGTGCATCTCCGTGAGAAGGGCGTCGATGACGGCAAGGTCACCTGAGAGCTCCTGCTCCCACCTGGGTAAGTCCATGTCCGAAAGATTAATTTGAATCTTACCGCCTATTTGGTCGTCATCAGGCTCAGGGAATTCCTCGTCGTCCGGTTCGGCATCTTCATACCTCTCCACTACATCAACAACATTGGTGGTACGGCCGGTCTTTTTGAATTCCGCGATCTTGGCCAGCGTGGCCTGGTGATTGTCCTTCAAGCTCTGTAGAGTTAAGCGGAAGGAATGAACGGAACTCTCCAGCCGTTTGAGCAGGTTGACGATCATGAGGGCCTGAAGGCTTTTCTCACGATCCCGTTGCTTTAGTTTACCCCCTCCGCCCTTTACCTCAGTATCATACAGGGCCTCGTACTTAGCCAATTGGCTGGGGAGGATGTAGCTGACCGGGGCATAGACGCACATCTTGATGAGTGAAAGCTGGTCGAAGATACCATTGAAGCCGATGACATCCTTACGACTTGTGAGTGGAGAATGAATTGACACAGGCTTTAGCCGTTCTGGGAAATGGCCAATGTCCTTCGTATCGTAGAAGGTGGTTATGTGCTTCCGGGAGCGGGCAATAGTGACGCTGTCCAGTAACTCAAAAAAATCAAATTCCAGAGCATTAAGAATAGCGGCTGGAGTGCGTTCCTCTGGTGGCAGGGTGGCCCAATTGTTAAACGCCGCCTGAGCCCTGCGAAAGATTTCGTTGATGTCTTTTCCGGTGCGAAGCTTGGATCGCAGGTTCTCCGGATCTCCTTCGTAAGCCAAGGCCAACTGATTTCGCAAATCATTAAAGCGGTTGTTGACTGGTGTGGCTGAAAGCATCAACACCTTGGTCTTCACTCCCTGGCGGATGACGGTGTTCATCAACCTTTGATAACGAGTCTCACGATCTTTGAAGGCTTCGTTGTTACGGAAATTGTGGGATTCATCGATCACAACCAGGTCATAGTTACCCCAATTGATTCGGTTGAGAGCCATACCGAGCGAGCATCCCCTGGTTCGCTGCAAATCCGTATGACACAGCACATCATAACCAAATCTGTCTCCGACAAAGATGTTGGTCTTGAGGTTGCCTTTGTAGTTGAGCCAGTTGTCTGCCAGCTTCTTGGGACATAAAACCAAAACGGATTTATTGCGAAGCTCGTAATATTTGATGACGGCCAGGGCAGAAAATGTTTTACCCAGGCCAACGCTATCCGCGAGAATACATCCGTTGTAGGTTTCCAGTTTGTTGATGATCCCTGTGGCAGCGTCCTTCTGGAAATTGTAGAGTTTTTTCCAAATTAAAGTGTTCTGATAGCCGGTGCGGTCATTGGGAAGAACATCCTCATTCAGGTCTTCCAGAAACTCGCTGAAGATGTTGTAGAGAATCAAAAAGTAAATACGCTGCGGCGAGTTCTCTTGGTAAACGGACGCAATGTGGTCACAAAGTTGAGTCGTGACATCCTCTAGCTTTCCTTGGTCATTCCATATTTGGGCGAACAAGCTCAGGTAGGTCTTGGTAGCATGGGAATCATCAATTTTATTAACGAGGTTAGAGACCGCGTTGCCCTTCTGGTATCCAAGATCAACAGCAGTAAAACCATGAAGGGGGATGTACACGGCCTCTACCTGCGGCCCAGCCACGCAAGCAAACTGTTGCATCGGTGCCTGGCCTTTGTTGGATCGAAATAACGCTTTGCGTCGCATCCAGTCTGCGCATTCCTTGGCGATAGCCCGCTGAGTCAGTTCATTTTTTAGTCTGATCTCAAACTCACTTCCATAAAGGTTGCGCTCACGTTCACGTTTCGGGATGTGAAATTCTCGTCGCTCTCTCTTGAACTGATCCGTTGCTTGGTCTGGAACAAAGGTGGGCGACGTGAAAATGAATTCAAGTGACTCAACTTCTTCCAACTCCTTTTTTAGTGCCTCGTAGGCGTAGATGGAAAAACAGGACGCTGCGATCTTAATTTTTGACCCAGGAGCTATCGCAGCTTTGAGATTATCTCCGAGAAGCTGATTAATGTTGTCGATAATTTTCATGGAGGTCGCTCGATCATGGCTGACTGTGAAAACGATGCATTTAGTTTAGCAATTCGAGCGAAGCTTGCAGCCTGGTTTTGATATGGATTATGAGTTCCTTTGGCCCCATCACTTTTGCGTGCTCCCCCCAGCTCAATACCCACGGCTCAATTTCGTGCAGGCTGGACAGGATTACTCGAAACTCAATCTCACCCCCAGTCAGTTCCTGAATTTGTTGGCTGGAATGCCAGACTCTTTCGCGGACAAGTTGGGAGGCGAATTTATCGAAACGAATCCGAATGTTGTGCCTACCCTTGCCGGAGAAGACACCGAGGCTGTCTTTGAGGTGATCCTGCAAGGAGAACTTCTTCGACTTAGTAAAGGTTTGCCCGGTACCCACGGCATGACGCATCCTGGCCAGAACAAACGTCCTCATCTCGCGGCGATTAATGTCGTGGCCAAAGCAGTACCACTGGTTTTGGATGCAGGCCAAATGGTAAGGCTCGACAGTTCGCTTCTCGAAGGATGATGCGCTGAGCTTCTTGTACTCGAATTCCAAGACCACGCTCTTCCGCACCGCCTCACTGACAACCTGAAATGTCTTCAGATCCGTTGGGACGATTTCGAAGCTACAAAACGAAATGAACGAATCGAGATCGTCCCAAGAGAGCGTGATTTTGCCATCGAGCCCTGAAACGAATTTGTCGAAGGCGCTCCGTAATGGATGCTCAAAAGGGGTGCCCTTGTACTGCATGAGCGCTTTTTGGGCGACGAAGACAGAAATCAGCTCAGCTTCGCTCAACTCCACCATGGGAAAACTTTCAACCGGCTGAGTGAACTCGTAGCCTTTCCGTTCTCCGTTGTAGGCGATGGGCAGATTCAAGCGATCCCGCATCAAGTCGATGTCACGTTGGATGGTTTTCGTTGTGACTTCAATATTCCCAGCCAAGCCTGTCCGATTAGGACAACCACCCGCCTTGATGGCACAGAAAATCTGGTGCATCCGATCCAACGGAGGGCGGGTCATGAGTTGTCCATTTCCAGCCCGAGCACGCTTGAGCAAAGGACGCTTCATGTCTCGCAATGTTAAGCCGTAAGCCATGGGCGTGAAGCCTTATATTCAGGAATCTTAAGAACCCTCTTCCTTACCCATAATGGCCCAGATTTGATGCTAGTCGGTCGCTTTGATAAGCGTCACGCGAGCAAGTTGGTTGCGCTGGTCTTCGGAGAGCGTGGTCATGGATCAGACGGTGTTGCCAAGTCCGTGGAAATGAAATTTGCCTTCGCCCAGAGTCTGGCGGCAGAGTTCGACAATGTGCTTGTGATGAGTGAAGAGAAAAATTTGAGTGCGTTTAGCCAAGGAGCCGAGTTGCGGTAGGATAGCTTTTGCGCGTTCGTCGTCGCAGGTGATCAACAGGTCATCCAGAATGAGCGGCATCGGCTCATGCTCCTCCAGATACCGATCAAGCGCTGCCAGCCGTAGCGCTAAAAATAACTGGTCACGGGAACCATCGCTCAAACCTTCCACCGGTACCTTGGACTGGTCTGGCCGGACGCCCACGAGGACCGGGAGATCGTCGGCATTAAATTCCGCGCCCAGCCCACTGAATGCGCCGCGCGTGATGGCCTGGAACACCTTTCCTGATTTCTGAAGGAGCGGGCCTTGATTCTCCTTCCGGAACCGCTCTATCTGATTTTCCAAAAGATGCGTGGCCAGCCTAAGTCGAATAAAGCGGGCTGCATCCTGTTTCAAGGCTGCCCCACAAGACTCCGCCTGTTGGCGAAAATCGGCAGCTACGTCCCCGGCTTTCTCTAAAGTCTTTTTCTCATTCCCGAGCTGGAAAACCTTTTCGCGGAGCCCTGGCAGGGCTGATTCCTTTTCGGTTTTGTCCCGTGCCACGATTGATTTTCTTTCAGCAAGGGCCTCAGAATTCTCAGCGCGAACCTTGGCAACAAATGCGTCCACGGCCTGTCCGCGGGCGAGATCATTGAGGGTCTTGCGCAAGTCGTCAATTTGGGCCTGCACTGCGTTACGCTGTTCGATGTGTGCTAAAAACGGTTCCAATTCCGCCACTGTGGTTAGACACGCCAGATGGATCAATTCATTAAGGGTTTGATCCGACTGCCCGGAGTGTGCTTGGACAGCTTCCAGTTCGCCGCTGGCCTCTTCGATCTGTTCGGCGAGTTGGTCGTACCGTTCTTGTGATTTGCGAGCTTCAGAGAGTGCTTTCCAAAGGGCGGACTCCAGGGCTTCGGTCGTGTCGCCCTTAATGCCCAGAACGGCGGCCTTCTCGCCGACATTTTTCTCGTATTGGGTAATCGCCTGAGCAGTAGATGTGGATTCGTTGGATAATTCCTGCCATTCATCGAATTTGCCGAGGAGTTCCTTCCGTTCCCGTAAGAGCGTCAGACCAGCATCGGGGGAAGTGCCTTCGGGCAACTCCACCGACGCACATTGTGAATTCCATTTTTCAGTCGAGTTACGAACTGCATTGGCAATCCGAACACGGCTTTTCTCAATTTTAGCAAGTTCACTCTTTAGTAAGCCGAGCTGATTCGTCATCTCGATGCGCCGTCCCGCAGCTTGTTCGCCGTCCTGGACAAGTTTCTTGGCTGCGGCAAATAATAATGAAAACTCCTTTTCTTCTGACTGGCCAAGAACGGAAGCAAGCGGTTTTTTGGCCTGCTGGATTTGGTGACACTTCATTTTAAAAGATTCCTCTACAGTCCTTAGCTTGCCGAGTTGCTCGCGAAACTCGATCCAGTCCTCACGCCATTCTTCCATTTCAGCAGGCGAACGAGGTGTGATCCCACAGTGGGACCACTCGGCCTGCCATGCTGTTTGGCACTGATCCAAAGCACCCTGGAGTTCGAGAAGTTTTTGGTTGGAACCAGCGACCTGTTTTTCGATTTCACTTAATTGAAAGCGCTTCTCTTCCGCTTGAGCGACCGTTTCCGCATCAAGGCGCAGCTTATCCGCGATGCTGTCGGCCTTTACGATCGTAAGAGGGAACGCCTCCTCCAGAGGCAATCCTGGAACCAGTTCTTCGCTGGCACCGCTGCCTTTCCACTCCTCCAGCACCAGACTCCAACCATGATCTCGATGTTCCCTGCCTTTGCGGAGTGCTTCTTCCGAGGGCAATTCGCCCTGCCGTTGCAATCGCCCAAGGTCGGCTTTTATCGCTCCGGCGCGTTTATTCGCCTCGAGGATTTTGTCTTCCTCGCTCTCGACATCTCGCTTGAAGCCTTTCATCTGTTCGAGATAGCGGCGAATGGTCGCGATGGCCGGAACTGCAAGACCCCCGGAGGTATCAAGATCCCTCGGAGCGCCCACTAATTGGTGGTGCTGGTCGGTTGTCTTCCGGCTCAAACGTTGGACCTCCAATTCGCTCGTTGAAAGAGTTCGGTCCGCCTCCGTGGCCTCGGCGGCAACGGCCAACGCTTCGCGAAGATCGGTCAACTCCGTTTCGGGGAGAGCCTGCAACTGGGTTTCCTGAGCGGTGATCTGAGTCTCAAGATCTTCAGTCTTACTGGCATTTGCCGCTTGGTCGGCCAGTGCGGCCTTGAGCGCAGCGGCGGCATCTTCGCATGCAAGACGTATCGGACTGCTAAGACGGTGGCTTCCCAACGATGTAAACTCACCGATTAAGTGCAGGTTGTGCATACTCGCGCGGATAAGCGGATCGAGTCCCGCCAGCTTGGCCTCCAAATTGGCCAGCGACTGCTTACGCTCTCGATACGCTCCCATGTCCTGGTGCAATTGATCCAATGGGTCCGCTTCGGCCAGCATGGCGGGTGCGGTCTGACAACCCTGCAATAGGGATTGAAATTTACCGATTTGAATTGTCAGGCGCCGAACTTCGGCTTGGGCCGCTCCAACCGCATTGCGGGCGGCTTGCGCTCGCGTCACAAAATCACTGGCTAAATCGGGCAAAGGGGGGATTTGCGCGAGTTTTTGCATCTCTTCATTCAAGCGCCCGACAGTTGGCAGCGCATCCTCACAACGTGAAATCCATTGAGCCTCCCGTTCTAGTTTGGAAATCTCCTCTTCGAGAAGCTCTTTCGCTGCCTCCGCTTCAGCCAACTCCTTTTCAATCTTGCCCCAACTCTCTGGGTTGACCATGGCTTCGCGGCTTTGCTTGAGCAGTTCCTTATAGCGATTGGCCGCCGGGCGAATTGACACGTTCGCTGTCGCGCGACCTTTAAAGAGCTGTTCGGCTTCCTGTTGAAGCGCTTCAACAACCTTTTGGACGGGGGTTCCGCCCATGCTCGCTGAGAAGAGCGCATCGCCAATGTTTCCCTCACCGCGAAGTAGTTGTTGTGCCCCTTCGTGTAATTCCCGGGTGCCCAAGCCGAACATGGCTGAAAAGTAGGACTGATCTACACTGCCGAGAAATGGAGTCAAGGCGCTGTCCAGCAATGCGTCACCATCCGCGTCCAGCAACGTGTTCTTGTTTCCTTTGCGCCGCTGAAAAATCAGCTGTTCCCCTGCGTGATTGCGAATATCGCCTTTGATTCTGAGTTCGGAGAAGTCATGGAGGAAGTTGTCGGAGGAGTGACCGTGAATGCCAAAGAGCAAATCCCGAATCGCCCGGAGCAAGGAACTTTTGCCTGCCTCATTGACACCGTAGACAATGTGGAGATCACTGGGTTGATCCGGGAGTTGAAGATCCAAGTTTGTGAAAGGTCCAAAAGCCTGGATCTGTAGACGTTGAAATCTCACGAGGTCTGCCCTCCCTTCGTCCCCAAGGTGTCCAGAATGATGGCCCTCACATCGTTCAGAACGGCGCTCCGGAGGTCCTCGCCCCATTCGGCTTCGACTTCACTTCGAACCTCCGGCGGGAGCACCCCGAACATTTCCTCAATCTCGGGCGGCAGGGTTGGCAATCTGTCTTGAACTTCATCAAGGTTTTCCACCACAACCTTCGTCAAGGAATCACGCTCGGCCAATTGGGTGACGTCATAGACCGGGGCCGTAGCAATTTTGATCCGCTCAATCCAAATTGCCTCCGCTCCCTGATCTTGAGCTCTCGCGAGTATTTCCGCACGCCAATGCTGGCTATTTCGGTGAAGCGACCCATGCAGGGAGGTGGCCCCGGTGATTAGAATTCGAGCGGCGAGCAGGCGTCCCTCCGCTGCGGTCACGGCGTTGATCATTGCTTCACTGACCCGATGCAGCACCTCGGGTTCGTTCTCGACGCCGGTACAATCGACATTCACCTCCTGCCATCTAATAACGTCCAGTGTCTGCCAATCCGAGCTTTCCACCAGGAGGGAATCATTCACCTTCACTAGTTGGCAACCCCGAGGCCCAGTTTCCTTAATGTGTCGTCCTTGGCAGTTACCCGCAAACACTATCCAGGGGTCTCGGCTGATGATCTCAGGTTGATGAATATGCCCAAGCGCCCAGTAGTCGTAGCCTTTGTCACGGAGGTCCTGTTCTGAACAAGGGGCGTAAGTGTCGTGACCTTGTTTCCCAGTAAGACTGGTGTGCAGCAACCCTAGGTTGAATTTACCCGATACGGGAGGGGGATAATCCTTTACCAAGTTCTCTGGCACCGCACGATTTGGAAATCCACGTCCATGGATCACCACAGGGTGTCCCTCTACCTCCATGGACTCGGCTGACCGCGTGGAAAAGACATGCACATTCTTCGGCAAATCCAACTTCTTCGAAATCACTGACGCCGCATCGTGATTGCCAGCGATCAGGTAAACGGGAATGCCCTTGCCGAACAATCTAACCATTTGGCTGCGGAAGAAGAGGCCCGTGCTGTAGTCCTTCCAGTCTCCGTCATAGAGATCGCCCGCGATCACCAGGAAGGCGATCCTTTCGTCAATGGCCAGCTTGACCAAGTTCTCAAAGGCCCGGCGCGTGGCACCGCGAAGGAGTTCTACGGGCACACCCTCGTGGGCTTCTAAACCTTGGAGGGGGCTATCCAAGTGTGGGTCGGCAGCGTGGATGAAGCGAAACATCTTAGTTTTTAATGGTTTGTTCCGACCATGCTAGAGAATCACTCGTCCCTCGTTGAGTGCAAATTCTATAGTTCGCTCGATTTTTTTCCCAGGCATCAAATTCCTCCGCGTTATATTTGGTTGCGGTCGACAAAGTTATCTTGAGCGTTCCGTCCGTGATGAGCAACGATAAAGGGTGACGGCACTGTCTCGGCTCGCAATGACGTGTGGTCTTGTTCAATTTGTTTCACCTTTCCCTTGTACCAGTCAGGAACGACTCCTCGCTCGTTGATCGGCGCGAGAACGCAATGCCTGATCCCCCGCTCGCAGTGTTGGACGATGCATTCAAATTTCTTAAGCCGTATCAATTGTCCCCACTCAAACGGCGGCTTCCAAACGCGCTTGCGGTTGCTGCCTGATCCTCCCCTCCCTGAGCTAAATGTCCTCTCCCAGATGTGAACGGGCGGCAGGAGATTGGCCGAAATCTCAGCTCCTTCCTTATCTGCGGCGGTGCAAATCACCCGGTTACGCAAATTGTTCATGTACGTCATCGCCTTGTCCTTCGCTTTGAAGGCCGGAAAATAGCTGGTCGGGCTTTGGGTGGCGGCCACGATGGTTGCGCCCGCTTCGCGGATACGGTCCACAATCTTGTAATCGCTTATCCCCTCCTCGGAAGCGGTCACGATGTTCTGATTCTCATCGGAGACGAGAACCAAGAGAGTCCGCTTGGCGAGTTCGTGCTCGGGCAAATCAAAACGGCGCAAGGCATGAAGGTAGAAATAGAACTTTGCCAATGTGTTGATGTAGTGCCGCTCGGTTGCGTATTTCTGGGGAATACTGATGCAGAGCACCTGGGATTTGTCCATGTCCTCCAACCGGACGGTGCCCCGCTTCGGCGAAAAGATTTCGGCGAGTTTTGCATCGGTGAAGAATTTGAGAAAACGCACCATCTCACCCCGCAATCCGCCGAGGGTATCCGGCGGCAAGGTGAGAAACCGGGTCGTAAAATATTCGTCTACCTCCGCAGCATCCTTGGCTTGGGCTCCCTCGATTTTGCTCAGGTCAGCCAAAAGAACCTTCAAATCGTCATCGTTGGTCGTCACATTGTAAACTTGGTTCAGCGTCACGTAATGATCGGCCACGTCCAAGCCCCGCATTGCGTATTCCATGGCAATCTGCGCCATCTGGGAAAAGAACGGGTGGGAATTGCTGGAAAAGGAGGCCGCCACGTCGCAAATAATCTTGGCATGAGTCGAATAGGGCATGGTTTTGTCATCGAGAGGATTCCATGTGTCGGACGGTTTCCAGTCGGGAGGGGCGTCGTCGGGCCGCACCTGAATCAGACGAAGGTGCTTTTCGCGTCCAAAAGTTCGGAACATCTTTACGAGAATGCGATAGAAGAGTCCCTTGTCATCGAGGGCCATCCCGCCCCAATCCGGCACATGAGTACAAAGGCCGAATAAAATCCGCATCATGATGCTGGCCGTTTTCCCGCAACCCGTGGCGCCGGTGATGAGCCAACCCCGGCAAAAATCTTCCCGGCTCCATTTCATGCCCGCAAGCTCCAGAACGATGGCCTTGGCCTTTCTGGGTGCCAGAACCTCGTAGAGCGAATAGGTGCCCAAGGCCAAAAAGACGAAACATAGCCATGACCAGGGCCGGGGATGGTCGTAAAACCACCAGATCCCAAAAATGGAGACGAGCAGGGTTCCGAGATTGAAGAACATGCTTAATGGGCAAGCTGCATCAAAAGCCACACGGTAGCGGCTCCCGCCACATACGAGGGAATGACGATGGCGAGAAGCAGCCGGAGTTCAAATCCGCGGCCGAATCGTTCCAAGCTTTGTACAATCGTGCCAAGCGTGTCTAAACGCTTGGACAGGGTTGGTTCCTGCAACCGGATCAGAAATTTCTCCCAGCCTTCCCGGCAAGTATTGAGCCGTTCGACGATCGGATCGTGCGGCAACTCGCGTGCGACTCGTAGGGCCTCCTGGGGCAGCGTGGACATGATGGCGGTGAGGACGCCCATGAAATTGACCAGGATTAGCAGCTCGTCATTTTCGTTATGCTTCTTGAGTTTGCCCCAATAGCGCAGAAAGTCCGTTCGCAGGGCGGCGTCAGGTATTCTCCGCACAAATTCATCAAGCCAGGTAGGAGGCGTTTCGGTCATGGCAGGAGAAGATCGTTGGCTCTCTCCAATTCGACCTCAAAGCGGTTTTTGAGTCCCTTCATTCGCATGAGGGTGGAAACCCGTTTTAGTTCGGTTCCCATGCTTCCGTTCGTCGTGGCCACGGCCTGCTCCAAGGTGAGACTGCGTGCGTTCAATTCATGTTGAATATCACTCTCGCGCCGCTCGAAGCGAAGAATGGTCGGGTTGGCCAGTTCCTTGAACTTCGCGCCTTCGGGGGTTCCGTCGAAATAGGGAAAATCCTCCGAATCCCGCTCGTTCTTTACGATCAGGTACGACACCC
Organism: uncultured Verrucomicrobiae bacterium; assembly: GCA_963702985.1. Lineage (GTDB taxonomy): Bacteria > Verrucomicrobiota > Verrucomicrobiia > Methylacidiphilales > UBA1321 > JABDGH01. The sequence goes on along the minus strand of OY969777.1, from coordinate 154,876 downwards.
GGTCCCGAAGCTTGCTGGCCCAGCTAAAGATCGTTTCCACGCTGGCCGGGTCCCGCACGAACACGCCGACAGCGGTAAAAAGAACGCCTTCTTGCGCAAGAAGCGCGTGCATCTTGTCGAACCATGGGAACGTGTCGGCTCCGGCTCCCGCGCCAAGATCGGCGACCGCCAGTGACTTATTTCCGCCAAAGAGCTTATCGACGAAAATATCCAAGCCCCGCTCCGTGCTGATATTCACTTTCTCGGCCTCGGGAAAATAGAGCTTTAGATTTCCCCGTTTGTCGTTTTCGATGTCGGCATCGAAGAGATCGAAGGGAACGCCTTGTTCCTGGAGATAGGCGACGATGGCCGCGAGGACGGTCGTTTTACCGGCCCCGCCCTTGCCGCCCATGGTGAAAACAATCCGGCGATTGTGCGGTTTCTTGATGGTCTTGTCTGTGCTCATGCTTGTCCTTTGGTTGGATTGGGAATTAAAATTCGAGCATCGTTATGAAGGCTGTCCCACTCGGATTCCTTTGCTTGCGGGATTGATGCCGGCTGATTTCCGACGACGGTTCTGATGGGAGATCGCCTCCGCGAATTTTCCCGATACAGCCCCAATCGGACCTTCACAAAGTTGTGCACTGTATCCAAATGAACCTTCATCCCGTATTTAGTCGCGAGTCGTGCCGTAATTTGGTCGAACGGCATCGGGGGACGGCGGCGGCGTAATGCCAGAATTTCCTCTTCATAGGGAATCAGGCGCGATTGCCAGGGACGGCCATGTGAGCGGGTTTTTTCCATTCGACGGGATTTCCTTATCCTGCGGCAAGGTAACGATCAAGCATATAGTGAACTTATGGCATTATAAACCCGTTTTCGGATCATTTCGGATCAGCGACTGCTGAATGCACTTGTTATCGGATCATTTCGGATCGGCGAAGTGGGTCTAGCTCTTATTTCGGAGTATTTCGGAGCTACGTTTTCGCGAGAAAACAGGCCCTAAGCTTTCGCTTAGGGGTGACGTGTTCGACAGATTAGACTTGCTTTTAGCAAGTCAGTGAACTTATTGTTAAAACGCAATGTTTGCCATCCAAATAGCCCGAAGCAAATCAGGTGCGCTCGCCTACCTGAGAGAGCACATGTCCAACGCAGATTACCTGACGGAACAAGGGGAGCAAATGCTCGTCTGGCAAGGGGCGGGGGCAACTCGGCTCGGGCTGGCGGGACAGGTAACGGAAAAGGTCTACGCGAATCTACTCAGCGGTTTGACGCCAGATAGTACCGCCCGCAATCAAGTCTCACTGACCGCCCGACAAAAGAAGTACCGGCGCTGTGCCTTCCAAGCCGTGCTGTCGGCTCCAAAATCGGTCAGTGTCGCTGCCTTGGTGTTTGAGGATGCGCGACTGGTTCAGGCCCATAATGAAGCTGTCCGTGCCACACTCACCGTACTGGAAAAGGAATGCGCCCTGACACGGGTTCGCAAAAACGGGAGCATGGAGGATCGAAAAACCGGCAATCTCATCATGGCCGTGGTGACGCATGATTCAACCAGGCCGATCGTCATCGACGAAAAAGAATACGTCGACCCGCAACTGCACAGTCACATTGCCATTCCCAACCTGACTTACGACGCAAAGGAAAAACAATGGAAAGCGGTCAATCCGCTCGAATTGTTCAAAAGACAGGCTCTCATCCGGGAAGTTTACTGGCATGAACTGGCCCGGCGCTGCGTAGCCCTCGGCTACGGGATTAAAAACGAAAGTTACGGGTTCAACCTTGTCGGGTATGAACAGTTCAACGCCCGGTTTTCCAAGCGTTCGGACCAACTGGATCGCTATCGCGAGAAACATGGCTTGGCCAATACCGCGAAAGGCAATGCTTACGCGGCGGCCGAATCGCGTGATCGGAAGTCGAAACGTCAGCGGCCTGACCTGGTGAAAGAATGGCTCTCCCAAATCACCGGCGAGGAAAAGAAAATGGTGCACGGTCCCGGTACGGGAGCGGTGATTATCCAACGCAGAATCGAGGACCTGATAAAGCTCTCCATTGAGCATTTATCTGAACGGGTAAGCGTTTTTCGCGACTCGGGATTGCTCGCCGATATGGTCAAGCGCGCGCGTGGCAGCACGGTAAACTTCGATGATCTCCGGGCCTCGGTGGACCGGGAGCAAGTGTTGATCCGGTCGGGAGATCGTCTGGCCACGGTTGAATCGCTCCAACTGGAACGGGAAATCATCAAGTTTGCAAAAGAGGGGCGAAACCGCTGGCTTCCCCTCGCTCGCAACCCTGAGCTCTCGCCTTCGCTGTCGGATGATCAGGCAAATGCTATTCGCGGGCTGCTCCGTTCCCGCGATGGTGTCATGGGCTTGACCGGCGATGCCGGGGCCGGAAAAAGCACGGTCACACAGGAATTACTGCGCCACTTTGAGGTCGGTACGTTATTGCTCAGCCCCAACACGGGTGGGCGCGAGAGTTTGCGTGACTTGGCCGTAAACCATCAAGACCAGCGCATCGCTCAGGCTTTTGACCAAACACAAACCGTGGCGGCGGCCCTAACGAACAAGCGGCTCTTTCAACGGGCCAAGGGTGGTCTCATCCTCGTGGATGAAGCGGGTTTGGTGGGCATCAAAGACCTGAGCGAGATTTTTCGCGAGGCAAAAGCCGTCAGCGCACGGGTGCTGCTCGTCGGCGATACCAAACAGCATCATGGCGTTCCGGCCGGCGACGCCCTCCGCATCCTGAAACGTCATGCGGGCATCAAAAGCCAGCGGCTTTATGAAATCCATCGCCAGAAAACGAATCCTGACTATCTGGAAATAGTTTCGCTGGTGGCCAAGGGAGAGATTAGCAGGGCCTCCGCGCGCTTGCAGCAACGTGGCTGGGTAACGGAATTCAAGGATGACGGGGAACGCGCCCGAGCGGTGGCGACGGAACTCCTGCGCTTGCGGAATGAAGGAAAATCGGCCCGCGTGGTGGCTCCCACCTGGGCGGAAATTATCCGCATTGGCGATGCGGTGCGCCAGTCACGGCGTGAAACCGGCCTGTTGCAAGGCGATGACATCAAGATGCAGGTCGTGGATGATTTGAAGTGGACGCCGGGACAACGACGCGATTTTGCCGAATATAAATCCGGCCAGGTACTTACCCTCGTCCAAGGAATAAAGGAAACTGGCCGTCGAGGCGATCGGTTCAAGGTCATCGGGGCCGACGCCAAGGGCGTCCACGCGCTAAATCCTTTGGGCAAAGAATGCTTTCTGCCGTTTTACCATTCAAAACGCTGGTCGGTGGGTGAGGAGCGGGAGATTGCCCTGGCCAAGGGTGACGAGATTTTGATCCGTGCCAATCATCCCAAGGCCAAACTTCGAAATGGGGAAGTGGATCTCATTTCCCATATCACCCCGGACATGATCGTTCTTAAATCAGGCCGCATTTTTTCGCCGAAACAATTCAAGCAGTTCGGCTATGGGTACGCGGTCACGTCGTATGCGGCGCAGGGGCAAACGGTTGACAGCGTGATCGTATCGGCTCCCGTTCAACCGCGACAGGCGCTTTCTCGGGAAGGCTGGTATGTCATGCTTTCCCGTGGCCGCGAAAATCTACGCGTTTATACCGATGATTGGGCGACGCTCAAGGAACGGGTGCAACGCGAAAACAATCGCATGGCCGCAGTGGAACTGCCGGGATTGCGTCGTCCTGCGCCCAAACCCATCCACATGATGGTGGCCCGGAATATTCGAAACATACGGAATTGGAAACTCCGGCCTCGCCTGGGCCAGCAGCCCAAAATCCACACTGGAATTCAGCTTTAAACGGCATAGAGATTTCTTGATTTGAGAGAGAAATACGAGAGGATGTCGTCGATCATTTCATGCGTATCCATTTCGCGGAACCATGTGGCCGAACCCCTGACCGACATTTCCGATCAATAGAATCTCCAGGAATCAGGCTTCCTGTATCGAGTGCCTAATAAGACTCCACCCAAGTCAGGAGGATAGATAAAATCGGGGTTAATGGAATCCCCGTCCGACAGTACCACAAATAGTTGGAGGTAGCATGTAATGTAATCAAAGATTCTCTGTAGCAATTGCATCTGGTCTTTGCACTTACCATCAGCATTGAAATTCTCTCCCCACCATTCGCAGAGTTCGTTGGCGAAGTCTTCACTAGCCCCCTCGTGGACGGCATCGGACAGTCCAAGTAAAACCGGCCAGACGCAGGGATTATGGTTCTTCTCTTTATCGTATTCACCGAATCCGTTGGGAAAGATCAGGTGAACCCTATCCGCCAAGGTAGGTTCATCGTCGTCAGATTCGAAAGGCAAGCGATGCTCCGGGAGGTTTTCGATAAAGAAGTCCACGAGGGTGGAAAAGTAGTTGTAGGCCAGCACGCAGCTTTCCTCAACATCATCGCTGCGAAACGGAGCCTTGTAATCAGGGTCGTGGTACCAGAGGAAGGACATAGAAGGTTCGCAAAGGGATATTAATCAGGTAAAGTAAACGACTTTATTTCAGCTTTTCTATCGCTTCCTCTAAAAGTTTATCCAAGTTGGTCTTAAATTCCGTGGCATTTACAAACATTCCTTCATCGCTGCACGCTGCCTTAATACCGGGGTCGGTTTCGACCTTCAGGAGAGGGCCTGTGTCTTTCCCAAGAGCGAGATCGAATGTCGGATTGAAAACACGACTATTCTTTCCCTCTGGGTGCTCAATGAGCAAGTTGCGTACATCGCGAATACCCTTACATTCAAAGTTCTCAAGAAGGGGCATTCCTTTGCGCACATTATTTCTGAATCGGGCCGCGAGGTAATAGAAAGAGTCCACATACATTTGAGTGATAAAATATCCAAGACGAATCGAATCTCCCTCGTCTATAACAGCAGCTTCTTTGGGGTGCATCTCTATAGGCATTAAGAAATCTTTGTATGTTAGTGGCTTGCCATTTTGTAGTCGTATTGAGATCAGGCTCACTCGTTGGAGCAGCCACTGCATTTGATGAAGCCGATCTAAGGCTTCCTTTGCCAGATGAGACTCATCTTCGGATTTAATGCGGCTTTTAACCACTCCAAGATATTTCAAAAATAAATTAATAGTGTAGTCTAAATCGATGTTAGGTTTCGTGCACATGATAAGTCAGCGATATTGAGGGTAAGGCTAGATAAATGTAGCTCTTTCCCAAAGCCAGGTCCAATCAGGCGAATAGTCGGGAGCAATGGTGTTTTTCACGATATTTAAAATAAAAGAGTCAAGTTGTGAGTCGCGTTCCTTCGTATAGCAGAATATCCTAGGAGTGATTTTACTTATATCAACGATATCATACAGAATGCCCCCGTCGTCGGTAAGTATGATAGCGTAAGTTTTATCGTTAGCTGCCTTCTCAAGCGCCCATGACATAATGCCTTTGTCAGTTTTAGAATCCGCGCTAAGCGGTCTATCCTTTGGAAGATTACTGGTGTCTTTCGGAAGCTGAATTCGTTCTGCACCATCTTCAAATAATCGTGCGATTATTTTTCGGGCCACTTTGGCTAAAGGACCTTTTAACTCATCGTTGAAATGCTCTTTAAGTTCCTCTTCCACCTGATGAGGCACGCAACACCTGAATTCCATAAAGTTAAGAATAGGATGAGAATACGGCGGATAAATTGTATTCCCAAAAAAGCGTTCTTTTTTCTCTGGATCAGTGGGCACATGCACAGAACGCCTTTTGAGTGCGAGAGGAACATCGAGTCTAGACGATAGCATTAAATAGGACGTATCATATATAAAGTAAACGGTAGGCTTATTCATTTTTATCATTATGTTTTAATGGTTGTTCATTTTCTAAGCTTTTGCTGGCCCATTTTTTACTTAATGCCGTTCCTAAACAAGCAGCAAAAACAATGCTTGCAACTCCTGGCATTAAGACGCTGCCTATCGCTGCCCCAACCATTGCTCCTGTAGTTGTCAACCCAAGGCCGGCAACAGCTCCAACTCCTATGCTCACTGCTTTGGTTATTTTGTTTGTTATCCCTGATTGGATAAGCCGACGCATATCCTCAATCTGAGACTCGGAGAGGTTCGACTTAGGCATATTATTTGATACCCTAGCCAGTGCTTTCAGGTCTTGCTCATCCAAAAGCAAAATTACGGGACTAACTCCCAGTGCTATAGCAAGCTCCATGATCGTCGAAAGCTTCGGATCGGCGTCTCCTCCTTCTATCTGTGCTATCGTTGCTCTGGATAACTGCGCTCTTTCTGCAAGTTGCTCCTGCGTCACGTTGCAGGCAGAGCGTGCAAGCGCGAGATTCTTGGCAAGAGTGCTCTGCGCTTGGCTCTTTAATATAGTATTCAATACCGGCAAGTCGTTCATGTTGTCTATGCCTCCTGCATCCGACATACATCCAGTCCGGGGTGTATCGCTCCATCAGAAACCAGACGTTTGATGAGCAAGCTTTGTCTCGTAATGACCCCATTGGTCTTGTTCTTCAAGTCCTGCACTTGCCCTTGGAGAGCCTCAAGATCTTCTTTATTGTTCTTTTGCTCTTTGCGCCGTTTTTGGAACTGATCCAATCCGTAGAGAACTCCAGCGGCGGCTATGAGCACCAGCACCACACCAGCGCCAACGACGACGACAACTAATCCATTGCTTGGGTTTTTCATGCTTGATCCTATCTATTAAATATTATTTATTGTTTCTTGAATGGCTCTTTTGCCTCAAGAGGTAAGGCCGAGAAGCCTATCTATTTCGTTACATTGCGTTGTGGCTTCGGCACACGCTTCTTCGATACGACTTAATTGACCATTTATCTCATCCACGAGGTGGCTATGCTGCTCAACCGATTCGTTGACGATTTCATCGGCTTGCCGAGACTTTGCAATTACCCAGCGTCCTCCTATTTGTGTAACGATCAGAATCGGGACGCCGATCAGCCCCAGTGGCGCTAAGACGAATGGCAATAGATTTAGAGCGGCTTTCATCGACGAAGCGGCGGTGGCATTAGTCGCGGACACCTGTCCTTCGCGACAAAGAGCAACCTCTGAGTATATGTCTACGCCGATGGCGATTGCGCAGAAGCCAACCGCAACACCCTGTTGAGCAAACCCCTTTGCGGCTTCCTCGGTCATTCCAGCTAGTTGAACGCCTGCATGATAGAGGCCAGCGTCAGCTAATACCCCGCTCGCACCGTACAATGAGGCCTTGCCTGCTGCCGTCGCAGCGGCAGTGGGATCAAGCTTCCCTTCCGTCGCATACTGCATTAGAAGCGAAAGCAGAGCGGCTGATGCTGCGGTAACGGCTGCTCCAGAAGCCAAACGACCAGCGACGCTTTTGTATTCGTAAGCAGTGGCAATATCATTCCGTAGCTGTTGGAGTTGCTCTCGGACAGCGGGGCTTAGACCGTCTTCGGCGTGTTTATTGATATCATCTATCAGGTATTCTGCGCGCTTGTTTAGGTTGAGAATACCACGCAAGCGAACCTTTGCGCCTGTCAATCGCCTCGCCTGCTCAGGATTAAAAGCATCAGTTGCGATCCGAGGCGTGCCATCTGGATTTACAAAACACGCATCGACATACCCAACCTTGCCGTAACCGGGGGTCTCAGCCATTTCTACAAGTGATTCTGAAACGTACTGCGCTGAACCGGTTTTAACTTGGCCATTGTACTTGGTGATGATGTAACCGTTGTCCGCACGATATTGGAAAAACAGGTCTTTTCTGCTCGCATGGTGAGGAGAAAGCCTGATGTCATGCACGTTTTGCGCCACGTATTCAGGTGAATTTACAATGCCGGGATTTTTGCCCGAATGAAGTTCCCTGTAGTCTGTGAGAGCGACGACCTCCGCCGTTTTGCCGCTTGGGTGCGCACCAGAAATCAAACTTTCTAACTTCCTGCCACTGGTCACCAATCGTTCACACGTTTCGGGGCGAAGACCATGCTGAGAGGCGGCTCCTTCGGATACCACTCTTGATACCCGAGCGGCTTGGTGGCTTCCTTGGGGGCACAGAGGTGTGGTTTGACGTACCGCCTCAGCAAAAACCCTGTCTCGATTCAAAATGGCCGGATCAAGGATATCTGTCTTCGAAATGTTATTCACGGAGACCCCGCCCACAGCGGCCATTTCATCCGCTGCCTGTTCCGAGATATTTTTTGGTTTGATCATGTCCAGCTCAACTTTCCTTATCTGTTTAAGAGGACAGTATCGCCAACAATACGCATTGTCCAGTAAAATATACAATGGGTGTTTTCGTAGTGGGTTGAAGGTTGGCTACACCCATCACTCCAGCAGTGTCGTTTTCTTGCCTGTACAGATGGTTTGCCAGGGGTGGGTCAAGATATAGGGTGCCCGTTGGAACGACTCAAAATCGGTGAAGAGAAAAAGTCGGTGGCCCCGCTCAAGTTGGCGAGCGGTTTCGATGAGGTGGCTGACGCGCTCCGGCGTGGTGGTGACAAAAAGTACCCGGAAGGCCCGGTGAGAATGTCCAAAATCAAGGGAATACGGCAGGATGAGCAACGGTGGCGGTGCGCGGCGGAGGAACGGAGCCAGCGGCCCGCCACGGTTGCCCCATGGAAGGAGCAGTCCCCGGAGCGGTGCCAGCAGGCACGGCGCGAGGGGCTTTATAAGTCGAGGTCTTCCGCCTGGACACAGTACCGCAGGCTCTCAACCACGATTTCGCCTTCTGCGAGAAGACGACTGCCGTTTCTGATTTCGCGGGTTTCTTCCACAACCTGCAATCGTGCTGTCCAAACCGAGTCCGAGATCGCCCGAAGGTTGCTGCCCTCGCACTCGATTGAAACTCCGTCATCGAAGGAAAAGGTGAGAATCTCCTCTCGAATTTCGGCTCTGATGAGTCGGTGATAGGGGTAGACTACCTCAAAATTACGACCGACAAATTTGATCGCAAAGGGGTCGCCAATGTCAGCATTCCTTGCGGAAGGTCGTCGCCCCCGCTCAACTACAGTCTCATCTTTACGGATAAGCATATTCCACCTCCATTGCGACTTCGACAGCCGCCAATAGTCTCTGGCGGGAATAGCGGAGTGATTTTCCGATGCGGTAGTAAGGCTCCCTTCCTTTATTTCGTAAGCGGACAAGGTTCCGCTGACTAATTTTGAGGAATTTGGAAGCCTCCGATGTTCTTATCAGGGTTGGTATTTCAAGGTCATGAGTTTGCATGACCCGAACGTCTCAAAACCGGAGAGTGCGAATTGTATCTGCCGGAACTTTTTTGGTACAATTCTCGCCAACACTCTTATCAAGCCAGATTCGGGTGATGAACTTTCATCCATGCCTCGGCACCGATTTTGAATTGTTGGACAGCCTTGAGCAACCCATCAGCATCGGTGTCACTCACTCCGCCCGCGAAATCGTATTCGCAGCCATTGCGCTTCATCCGACAACCATCAAAATAGGTCGATAGAGTCGCAAAGGTCGGATCGGCTTCTTGTAGGGCGAGAAAAGTATTGTAGTGCCCGCCCACTGATCGGGGGCGGTAGCCTTCGGATCGAACCACGATCATCGACAACGTCCGGGCGGCATCGTATGCCATGACGAATCGTGCATCCGCTGACAGGCCCACCGCGACGGCATCTTGCAGACTCCGAGTCACGATTGAACGCAGGTTGTCCAACTCCGCCTTGCTGGTAGGCTCAGCCGTGACGTACTGGCCCAGTAATTTTGCCCAACTCATCCTGATTACCTATCACAAAGAGCTTCGGCTTGTCCAATACCCGCGTCAGAAAATGATCCTTCGCCTTTTGCTTCTTCTCGAACTCTGCCGGTGCGTAGACGGTCGGGTTGATCTCCCGGCCAAGCAGCTCGCGCGCGTGGCGTAGAGGTAGCGCCAAGTCCATTGGTGACACGGTACCGATTACCATTAGGTCGATGTCGCTGTCCCCTTGCTCACCGCCGCTGGCGATTGATCCGTAGACGAAAACAATCCGCAGCTTGGAAGCGAGCGGCTTCAAGGCATCCATCAAGACATCCGCCAGTCCTGCTGTTTTCAACAGCAAACCCCGGAGATCAGAAAAAAGGGGCGAGTCCGCATTGGCCTGGTAATAGGCCATCCGTCCCTGTCGGTGGGTCTTCAGGATTCTCGCTTCGGTAAGGTCTTGCAGCTCGCGTTGCAGACTAGAGGACGGTACCCCCAGCCGACGTGCCAATTCCGAAACGTACCAAGCCTTCTCGGGCTGCACGAGCGTGGCCGCCAAAATCCCCTGGCGGGTCTTCGGGAGCAAAGCATCAAGTGATCGGTTCTTTCGCATATTGCGTAAATATCAACGCATTTAGCGTAAATGGCAAGATTCAAATTTCCCCCACCAAAATTTGGGCCAGTTGAAGCGTTAGTGCCGAGGCGTGTATTTGACGACTGCGCCATACCCTGGGATCGGCGTTTTGCTTTAACATGGGCTTTCCAGCCAGAATTTCTTATGATGCTCAAATGTCCGCGCAACCTTGGGGAGACGATCTGCCCCAGTTTTTGTACTCCGTCTGGCGGAACGTTATTATCCCTGCTGGCAGCCTCGCTGGCTTGGTGGCCTTTGTCCGTTCGATTTTTCGTGACCGCACCAATCTTAGATTTGATTGTTTGATCGTGCCTTGTTGGCCCGAAGGGCCTGACAGCTTAAATATCTTGATTCGAAACCGAAGTCCATTTCCGGTAAAAGTTGAGGCTTTAGGTTTCTTTTATGGACGGTTCAAAAAAACTTATCGGATGCAGCTTTCAAAGCAACCGTTGCCCTATTGCATTGAGGGACGTTCTTCGTTTTCAGTCGATCTTTCGGATGGGTTTACCCTTCGCAGTGACGCTCCACGGTTTGAAGGTGTTTACGGTTTGATGGCAACCGGTGAGGTCATCCGGAAGCGCTCCCCTGAGCTACGACGCTATTTTACTGCGATAGGTCAACAACGGCGGGACGGGAAGCCCTTAGAGGGGCGTAGCGGCGTCCCCTCGGGGCATTAAATTGACAGTTTTATCTGCTTTCCGATAGGTTTCTTCAGTTATGGGGACCCCGGAACAATGGCTACAGGTCCTTGCTTGGACCAAAGCCCTATTCGAGTCCACCAAGGCAGCGATTGATCTGGGTGAGACCTACGAGAAATATTTCCACGACCCCGAAACAATTCGGGAGTCAAGAAGGGTCAGCCTCAGCTTCTCAACCTATACGGAGGAAGAAGTCGAATCCCTCATTACGCGGCTAAAGGGATGTAGGGACCGTTTTATCCAGCAAGGAGGCGGCGCTTACAGGAGCAGGTGCATTTGTAGCGTGCTAAGGGAAGCCAAGGAAGGTAACGGCGGTACGCTTCCAGAAATTGACGATTGGGAAAACATCTACCGCCAATTACGCTGCCATCGATTTGAGCAGTAGGCCGCTATTGCCGATGGAAATAACGGAAGTAAAAGCGCGAAAAGGCTTGCAGATTTAGTACATTCTTAGCACACTGACTGAAAATTACCTCTGAAGAATCAAAATAAATAGTCCCAACGGGATTCGAACCCGTGCGACCTCCGTGAGAGGGAGGCGAGCTAACCGCTACTCCATGGGACCGTAAAAGCGCTTTCTCCCGCAAGGGAGGGCCAGTAGAAAACCACGATACCACATCCTTGTCCAGCTTGCCAGATCGCTTGTGTTTGACATTGGCCGCTCAAACCGGAAAATACCCCACTTCATTACCCGATGGTGTAACGGTAACACAGCGCCCTTTGGAGGCGTTATTCATGGTTCGAATCCATGTCGGGTAGCCCCTCTGAAAGAGAGTTAGGTGTCAAGCAAGTGGCAAGATCAGCCCAAAAACAGCTTCCCAAGATCGGGGCTATTTTATGGATTCGCTGGCGGCGAACTCGGGAAAAGTAGTCCCCCTGTTCGAGCGAACCTTGAAAGCCGAATCCAACGGCGATATGGGTTAGGACCTGTTCAACCCTAGATAAATTCCGGCTGCGCGGGTCGGGCGGGTTCGGGTCAAAGGTGGGTTTGGCGGGCATCTTCCATAATTGAAATCCGTCTCATCCCGAGCTTGTCGAGCACGCGTGCTGCGGGATCAGTTCAGTTGGCTCGCTTTGAACAAGCCGGAGGCTTGTCAGCATCGTGGTATGTTCCGGGGAGATGAGTAACAAAAACTCCCGGGCACATAGGTTACACATGGGGGATGTCATGGAAGGAAACGTGTGTAATGAGTGAGCGGATCAAAATGATCAGCGCTCATGAGGGCGGCGACTATGCGATCAGCGAGTTGGCCGCACAATATGGAGTGAGCCGCAAAACGGTCTATAAATGGATCCAGCGCTACGAGGTGGGAGGATGGTTGGCGCTGGAGGATCAGTCGCGGGCACCGCGGCATCATCCCAACGCGGTGGCCGAAGAAGTGGTGCAAACGCTCGTGGCGCTCAAGGAATTACGACCGTTGTGGGGCGCGCCGAAGTTGCGGCGCAAGTTGGAGCAAAAGTTGGGCGTGGAGCAATGCCCGGCCGAAAGCACGGTGAGTGAGATTCTGCGCCGGCACGGGTTAAGTCGCATCGCCCGGCGACGGCGTCGAGCGGTACCGAGCACGCAGCCCTTCGCGGCGTGCCAGGCGGCCAACGCGGTCTGGTGCGCGGACTTCAAGGGTTGGTTTCGCACCGGCGACGGCAGCAAGTGCACGCCGTTGACCATCAGCGACGGCCACAGCCGCTATCTGTTGCGCTGCCAGGGCCTGGATGGATCGACCGGTATGACGACGGTGCAGCCCCTCTTTATCGCCACCTTCCGGGAGTATGGAATGCCCCGGGCGATGCGGACCGACAACGGGGCGCCCTTTGCCAGCACGGGTCTCGGTGGCCTGAGCGCGTTGTCGGTGTGGTGGGTGCGCCTCGGCATCGACCTGGAGCGGATCGAGCCGGGCCAGCCGCAACAAAACGGTCGCCATGAACGGATGCACCGCACGCTCAAGGCGGCCACGGCGCAACCGCCGCGCGCCAACCTGCGCCGCCAGCAGGAGGCCTTCGATGCGTTCCGGTGCGAATACAACGAGGAACGCCCGCACGAGGCGCTGGGACAACGGACTCCATCGGAACTCTACGAACCTGCCGCGCGCGATTACCCGGAACGCCTGCCGGGCCAACGCGGTTACCCCGACGAGTGGCAAAAACGCCGGGTGCAGTCCAGCGGCCAGATCAAGTGGAAGGGCCGCAATGTCTACATCACCGATGCCCTGGTCGGACAGGAAATGGGACTAAAACCGGTGGGCGATGGCCAGTGGGAACTCTACTTCGAAGGCCTCCATCTCGGGCACTACGACGAACGCAAGGGCCGGCTCCGGTCCACAAGGCGTCTAACTCCGACCGCGATTTAATATGATCCACCTAACTCGCGAAATGTGTAACCCATGTGCCCGGGAGTTTTTGTTACCCTTGCATCGGAACATTCAATCGTAGCCGGTGGTTGAGCGAAGCGACACCACCGGAAAAGTCACAAAGAAGAATTCACCCCGGTAGGGGTGACAGATCACAGGTTATACTTTTTCCTGATTTCAGACATGGGGATGGGTATGCCCGGATTTTCCAGAACCGCCAGCACGTCCGTCAAATCTTCGGCATCCTCCATAGCTTCGCGTAGCTCGCGGGCCACCTCTTTCATCTCGTCGAGAGAAAGATTGGGCACTTCCTTGACGATTTCAGCGACGCTCATACTTACTAAGTTTAAGCGGTGCCCTCCAAGGGGTCAGCGGTAAACCCGGACGGATACGGGTCAAAGACGGGCTTGGCGGGCATATCAGCTGATTCACACTGCCCCGTCATCCCGGGGCTTGTCGAGGGCTGGGATCGAAGTTAAGTATAACAGAGCTTGCGCATTTTCTGTTATTACGCCAGATTACTCCCAATGAACGTATCACTCGGACGAAGGTGGGAGTATTTCGTGGAAGGGAAGGTTAAAAGCGGCGATTACCAGACCGCCAGCGAAGTGCTTCGCGAGGGTCTCCGCCTCTTGGAAAAGGAGGAATTGTTGAAGCGAATTTCCGTCGGGTCTTTGGCGGAACTTGAAGCAAAACTGGTTAGCGCGGCCAAGTCGCTGGACGCGGGCAAGGGTGTGGATGGCGAAGGGGTGCTTGCCAGGCTGCGTCAACGCAGCAAAGCTCGCCGTCAGAATGCCTGAGATTATCTTTTCCGAATACGTCGAGTCTGAGTTGACGGCGATTTGGGAATTCATCGCCTTGGATAATATAGACGCCGCGGACAGGTTTTTAGAATCTGTTCAGGCCACTTTTCAGGAATTGGCGCGGATGCCACGCATGGGGTGCGCAAGAAAGTTTTCGCATAAACGGCTGCGCAACCTGCGTTCGTTTCGGGTGAAGGATTTTACGAATTACCTGATTTTCTATGAGCCTCTTGCCGATGGAGTAAGTGTCTTCCACATTCTCCATGGCGCGCGGGACCTTGAGCAGTTTTTTGAAAAGGAATGAACTTTCGTTGTCATTACTAAAAGGCTTCATTCCTGTTTACCAACTAAGTTCAATCTTCTCACCTTCTGTGTCGTTGTAATCTGGCAGAACGACAAATTCAGCATGCTTTGCTTGAAACTGAAGGTCAGTAAGAGTCGTGAAAAACATCATTTCGTTTGGATCTGAAGACGTCAAACAATAGACGATCTCTTTTCCTTTTCCGACTTTCAGAAAGAAAGGAATCTCATTCTCCGTCCTTTTTGCGGTGAAACAAAGAAAGTATCCTCCAACATTTTTTCTCGAAGGGCCGAAGAGTGAATTTGAGGTCAGTACCTTCAACTCAATCCACGTTTCATCAAAGTGCTGCACTTTTCCCTTTACCTGAAATTTCTCGGGGTTGACGTAAGCGGTACAAACAAAGGTTTTTGCCGTCTTGGCCGCTAAGGTGGACCATTGTGGAAAATCGTGGCTTGGCGGTCCGCCCCGAATCGAAAACAACGTGACGATAAGAAAGAAAAAGACAGCGACTCCCACTATTATTAAAGCAATGCGAATCAGGGCACGCATGCTTAAAGTGTCTTCAGCGCTTCCTTCACCAACTCCTCCAGCGTGGCTTTGGGCTGGGTGTCGCGGATGGCGCGGACGGTCTTGTGGGCTTCGGCCTGCTTGTAGCCGAGGGAGATGAGGGCGAGGACGGCGTCGTTGACGTGCTGTTCCTCGGGGGAGAGGCCCTGCTTCGCGGAGGCGGCTTCCCACGCGGCGGAGACGCCGACCTTGTCGCGCAGCTCGACGATGATCCGCTCGGCGGTTTTCTTGCCGACGCCCTTGATTTTGCTCAGGGCCGCGATGTCGCCCGCGACGACGAGGCCGCGAAAGATGACGGGCGTGATGCCGTTGAGCACAGCCAGCGCGAGCTTCGGGCCGACGCCGCTGACGTTGTTGACGAGCAGGAGAAAGAGGTCGCGCTCCTCGTTTGTGGCGAAGCCGTAGAGGATGTGGGCGTCTTCGCGGACGACGAGGTGGGTGAGGATTTTCGCCTCCGCGCCGGGCTTGGGAAGCTTGTCGTACGTGGATAGCGGGATATGGACGTCGTAGCCGACGCCGCCCGCCTCGATGATGAGGCGCATGGGCAAAACTTCAATGACGGTGCCGCGCAGGAAGGAGATCATAGGGGAAATGGGACAAAGGGGACAAATAGGACCTATGGGACTGATGGAACGAGGGAGCGTCCCATCAGTCCCATTTGCCCAACAAGTCCTATTTCGGCGCGGCGTTCGTCTTGGGGGCCGTAGCGGAAGGCGCGTTCGTGGCGGGGAGTTCCTTCGGGATGAGTTGGAGCGAGCTGGCGTTGAGGATGCCGTAATCGCCGTCGGCAAGGGCAAAGGCGGTCGGATCGCCCTCGACTTGCGCGGCATGGCTGCCATCGGGCAGGGCTGCGCCGATACGGAGCACGGTGGGCGTCGGTTGGTCGGTCTGGATGGAGATCGTCAGCGTCGGCTTGGCGAGGCCGTAGGCGGGCAGCACCGGCCCGAGCCAGGCCTTGGCCTGCAACTGGCAAAAGAGGCTGGCCTGCGTGTCGGCTTTGAGTGAATCGACCATGCGATCCTTGACGTTGGCGGCGCTCCAGGTGCCTCCCGGGCTGCGGTTGAGCGTGACGGGCGGCCCGGATCCGGCGGTGATTGTCATGTTCTTGACCTGTTCGCGTTTGAGGTTGATGGCCCGGGCATCCCGCAGGGCTAGATTGTTCGCAGGCAGGAAGTCGAACGCGGTGTCGGGCACCGTGTAGATGAAAGGCTCGGCGGAATTGCGCACGTAGAGAAGCTTGTTTTCCGCTTTGCCAATCACCAGGCTGAGGGTTGGGCCCGGTTTGAATTCGGGAGATTGGATCGTGATTTTGCCCTGGGGTTTGTCGAGGCCGAAGGGCTTCAAGTCGGTGGCGGAATCCTTCAGGACGGGCGTGGTCTCCATCTGGCTGAGTTTGGCCAGGAGGTCGGTGACTTTGCCCACGTCGGCGGGGCCTTCGGCGCTGCCCACCGTGTTCCAGAGCGCATGGTCGGCGCGTACCTGGCCCTTTTTGGCCCCGAAGGAATAGGACAGTCCGATGGCTTTATTGGGGTCAAAGGGAAGGACATGGCGGTCGCGCACGTTGGGCACGGCTTTCAGGACGTCATCGACGCTGGCCTTGGTGAGGGTGAAGACGGAATTGGACTTGAGCCGTTGGGCGTAAACCTGATCGGGTTTGCCGGGGACGGGGCCGCCGATCTCGAGGACCATGGGCTCGCCCGTCTTGAGCGTGACGGAGAGGCTCGCGGCGGGGGCGGCGAGCCCGTACGGGCTGAGATTGCTGGCGTCGTCGGTGACGAAGTCGACCGCCCGCTCGGCCAGGATTTTATTCAGGAGAGCCTGCACGTCCGCGTCGGAAGCCCGCGCCACGAGGGGCAATTGGAGGGTCCACTTGCCGTCTTTAAGGTCGACTTCGCACTGCTGTACGGTGGTGGTGGCTGTGCCGGGAGTGGTGGATGTGTCGGCGATCCGCGTGGCAACCTGGGTCGCTTTATCGACATCGAAATCGAAGACGTTGCGGCTGCGGAAATCGGACAGGTCCTTTTCCAGGATGTCCTTGACCGTGCTTGGAATGATCCGGACCGGTTCATTTTTCCGGCCCGACGCGCGGGCATAGACGCTGTCGTTGATCGCCATTTTACGCCCGACGAGCAGTTCGTATTTTTTGTTCTGGGTATGGATGACCACGCGTTCGGCGGGGGGGATGAGGCCCCATTCCTTCAGGTTGGCCGTGTCTTTGTCGGAGCTTCCATCGACCCGGATGATGCGCTGGGGCTGGGCGAAGGCGATCTGGTTGATGACGCCGTCCACGGCTGCGCCGTCGGCGGGGGTGTTGACCGGTTTTGCGATCTCCCAGTGATTGTTGATCTTTTGAAAATAGAAAAAGCCGTGAAGGTTGGTGATTTCCAGGCCGGTGACGTCGTCGGGATTGAGTTGAAACAACTGGGTCTCGGCTTGCTCCCTCTCCTTGGTGCCGGGAATTTTTTTATCGATGAACGCGAGGTAGCAAAACAGCCCGAGGGCCACGGCCAGGTAGATGTAGGTGGAACTGTTTCGAAACATAACGCAACGGCGGTGTTATTTGCGGCGCGAGAACCAGGTGAAGATGCCCAGCGCCAGGGCGGCGCCCGGAATGAAGAAAGCCGCGGACCAGACCACGGTGCGGTACGACATGGGGTTGAGGGAAATGCCATACTGCTGGGGCTTTTTCGGGCTGATGTCGAGGACGGCATTCTTTTTCACGAGCCAGTCGAGGCTGTTGGTGAAGAAATTGGCGCCGACCGACTCGGCGGCGTCATTTTCGCAGGAACTTGGAAGCCCCGACGGCGACGATGCGCGTGGCGAACATCGTGGCCTTGGTCGCCGGATCGGTCGTCTTGCCGCCGTCGTACTCGGCCGCGATGGTAACGGGCCCCGCGATGTCGGTGGTCTTGTTGAAGGTGAGTTGCTTCGGATCGGCCGGCGGGACGCCGTTCTTGCTGATCCAGCCCCACGCATTCGCATCGGTCTGGAGAAGGAATTGGGTCTTGGGCCGCGGTTGTGTCGGGTCGCTGGTCGGAAGCGTGATCGAGCGGGCATCCTGAATCAGGAGCTGGAGATTGGCCTGGGCAAACTTGGCGGTGATCGGATGCGTCGGCGAAGCCGCCCTGATAGATCGCGGCAAGGGGCACGGTCACTTGCGAGCCGGTGGAAGTCGTCCCGCGATAAAGGACGAGGTCGTCTTCGTATTTCAGGCCGTATTTTTTGAGCAGATCATCGAGGCCGAGCGTGACATAGGGATCGAGCAGGACGAGCAATTTGCCCTTGTCCGCGAGATATTTGTCCAGAGCCTCCGCTTCGATCGGGGAGAACGCAATGGAGGGGCCCGGCGATGACCACGGCGTCGGCATCGGCCGGCACATCGCCCTTTTGGGCGAGATTCAGGCTGGCCGTCTCCACATTTTCGTTCTTGAGGCTTTGCCCCACGAGTCCGTAGCCCTGCGGAGAGGTCGCGTCCTGGATCGGGTGTTCGCCGTGTCCCTCGGTGAAGTAAACCTTGGACGCCTTGCCTTCGACGAGCCCGATGATCGCGGCGGTCAATTCCTGCTCGCCCTTGAAGGCGCCGACCTGGCCGGTCATGGGGTTGATTTCGAACAGGTCTTCCTGCTTGACGAACCGGGGCGCGCGGTCCTTGTACTTGAAGATGACGAGGTGATCGTTCCCGTCGAAGTGGAGCTCTTTTTGCAACTCCGCGGCGCGCGTGATGTCGTAGGCCGGATCGATTTTTTCCACGGTCATGTTCTTGCCGGCGGCCTGCTGGTATTCCTTGAGCAGGTTTGCGATCTCGTCCGCCTGGCCTGCGTTTTGCTCGCTCAGGAAAGTGTAGACGGTAATCGGCGAATCGAGTTTTTTGAGGACTTCCTTCGTCTTTGGCGAGAGCGTATAGAACTGCGACTCGGAGAGGTCCTTGTGGCTGTAATGCTTGAAGCCCGCGTAATTGATCATCACGAGAATGGCGGCGGCCAGGACCAGCTTGACGATGCTGTGCAGGCCGGCGGAACGACGGGAGGAACGGGCGGAAGGAGTATCGGATTTCATGGCAAAATTAACTCCGGAGACGGCGTCCTTCGAGAACGCTCTTGGTGAGCATCAGCATGAAGGCGGTCATGGTCACATAAAAGACGATGGGGCGGGTGTCGAAGATGCCCAGCACGGCGTTTTGCAAATGTTCCGGCAGCGAGACATAGGAAATCCAGCGCGAGCATATCGGCATCCATGTGCTGGACCCAGCGCCACAGGGAGACGGCGAAAAAGGCCAGGAGGAAGGCGAAACAAAGCACCGCCGCGATGATCTGGTTCTTGGTCAGGACGGAGCTGAAAATCCCGAGTGACACATAAAATCCGCCGGCGAGCGATCATGGTCAGCGCGGTGAGGCCGATCTGGCTCCAGTAAACGGGCGGTTCCGGATTGGAAAAAAGCTGGAGCGCCATCAAGTCGAGGCTAATGGGCAGCCAGAGGATCAGGAAAAAACTGAGCGCGCCGAAAAATTTGGCCAGGACAACGTCCCACTCGCGCACCGGCGCGGTCAGGAGCATCTCGATCGTGCCGAGCTTAAATTCCTCCGAGAAGACGCGCATCGTGATCAGCGGCACCTGCCCAAGAAAAATGAGCCAGAAAAGCGGCCAGGTGAAGAAGATCTGCATCACGCTCTGGTCCTTGTAATTGGCATCCATGATGAAGCGGACGAGGATGACAAAAAACATGCTCTGCACCACCGCGCTGCCGAAGAGGACGACGTAGGCGACCGCGGATTGGAAATAGCTGTTGAGTTCGCGTTTATAAAGGGTCCAAAATGCCATGAGTTTTTTTCCGGTTAAGAGAGGGGCCGAGGGTTAATCCTGAGTCAGCTCGACGAAGGCCTCTTCCAGTGTGGCCTTGACCCGGGAGAGTTCGCGCAGCGGCCAGTTGTTCTGGCGGACGACGCCGTAAATCTCCTCGCGGACATCGACGCCCGGCTCCGCGAAAATCTTGGCGTGGGTCCATCCGCCATCGCCCGGGAGGTCGATTTCCACGTCCTCGATGTTCGGCAGCGCCTTGAGCTTGGACACGACATCCGGGCCCGGCGCCTTGACTTCCAGAACGATCGAGCCGCCGCCGCGCACGAGCTTGGTGAGATTGGCCGGCGTGTCGGAGGCCTCGATGCGGCCGCGATTGATCACGAGCACCCGCGAGCAGGTCAGCTCCACTTCGGAGAGGATGTGGGTGGAGAGCAGGATGGTGTGGTGCTTGCCGAGGTCCTTGATGAGGTCGCGCACGGCGCGGATTTGATTGGGATCGAGGCCGATGGTCGGTTCGTCGAGGATGAGCAGTTCGGGATCGTGCACCAGGGCATCGGCCAAGCCGACGCGCTGGCGGTAGCCCTTCGAGAGCGTGCCGATGATCTTGTTTTCCACGTCCTTGAGGCTGCAAAGCTGCTTGACGGCCTCGACACGCTCCTTGATTTTGCGCCGGTTCACCTTCTTGAGTTCGGCCCGGAAGCGGAGAAATTCATTCACCCGCATGTCGGTGTAAAGCGGCACGTTTTCGGGCATGTAGCCGATGCGCTTGCGCACCTCGATCGAGTCGGTCACGACGTCGAAACCGGCGATGCGGATTCTTCCGTCGGTCGGGGGAAGGTAGCCGGCCAGGACCTTCATGGTCGTGCTCTTGCCCGCGCCGTTGGGTCCGAGAAATCCGACGATCTCGCCTTTGTTGACATGAAAGCTGATGTCCTGCACGGCGCGGAATCCAGAGTAGGTTTTCGAGAGATTTTCAACTTCGATCATAAAACGGAATGGAGCGGTTTTTAAAAAGTAAACGCCATGCTAAGAGAAAATTGGATTGCTTCCGGTGTCAAGTTTATCGCAGCCTGCGGCGTGTTTCTTTACACAATTTTAATCTTGCGCCGGTTGCGCCCGATAAAGATAGCGAAAGTTGGGCCCTCATGAAAATTGTCGCCATCGCCAACCAGAAAGGCGGGGTGGGCAAGACCACCACGGCGGTCAATCTCGCCGCGTGCCTCGCCGAGACAGGGCGCGAAGTTTTGCTTATCGATCTCGATCCGCAGGCCAACGCCAGCAGCGCCATGGGCATGACGGCGACCGAGGGCCGGAGCCTTCACGCCGTCCTCACCGAGGAGGGCGGCACGCGCTCGCTCGCCGAGCAAATCCAGCCGACGTCCATCGAACGCCTGCACGTCGTCACCGCCGAACTCGACCTGGCCGGCTGTGAAATTCAGCTCGCGGCCGACGAGCATCGGCTGACCCGCCTGCGCCGGGTGCTGGAAAATTATCGCGCCAGCCAGCCCGCGGTGGAATTCGTGCTGATCGACTGCCCCCCTTCCCTCGGCGTGCTCATGACCAACGCGCTGGCCGCGGCCGATTCGGTGCTGGTCCCGCTCCAGTGCGAATATCTCGCGCTTGAGGGACTGGCGAGGATTCTCGAGATGATCGAACGGATCAAGCAGATCAGCGGCAACGCCGCGCTGAAGCTGGAGGGCATCCTGCTGACGATGTACGACGCCCGCACGAACCTGAGCCACGAGGTGGTGACGAGCGTTCGCGGTCATCTGGGCGACAAGGTCTTCGAGACCATCATCCCGCGCTCCGTCCGGCTCGGCGAAGCGCCCAGCCACGGCAAGTCGATCATCGACTACGATCCTTCGGGGGCGGGCGCGCAAAGCTACCGCGAACTCGCGAAGGAATTTCTGTCGCGGCAAAGGTGAGTGAATGTGAGAGGACCATGGAACCCGCCGCCTTTCCTCCTCTTCCGCCGTTCAATTATCACGGCTACCTGCCCGAAGGCGTGCATGACACGACGCTCGACCAATTGCGCGAGCGACTGGCAATCAATCCGAAACGTGCGATCCTGTGGGAGCGGTTGCAGGATTTTTTGCGGTGGGCCGTTGCAACCGGCGTTTTTTCCCACGCCTACATTGACGGAGGCTTCATCACCAACAAATCCACCCCGGAAGACATCGATGTGATCTTGCAGACGCGCGCGCGGTACGGCCCGGAGGCGTTTGCCGCGATGGAGCCTTTCTTTGCCATGGGCATGGATTCGATTTTTACAAAATATTCAGTCCATCTCCATTTTTGGTGCGAGGGATTTCCCGGCGGGCTGAGTGATTTCCGGCGCTTTTTCCAATATCTGCGGCCGCAGGACGCCGCGCCGCTCGGGCTGAAGGAAGGGGCGAGAAAGGGCATCGCGCGAATCAAGCTATGAACGGCGCCACGACATTTCCCGACTGGTCCAGCGTCCTGAAACGCCGGGCGGAGCTTCTTCTCCGGCAGATCGTAGCCATGGAGCGGCTGGTGCTCGATTCGGGCGGCGGCGAGGAGATCCTGGCGAAGGCCTGCGCCCCCTATTACCGCCTGCTCGACGAGATTTACGAAAAGGAGATGCCCATCGCGCGCGCCCTGGACCGCTCCGACCTCCTGCTCCATCTCGACGGCGAGGGATTGCAGACGGAAAATCCGCGGCTGTCGCTGGTGACGGGAATCATGGGCGACGTCCGCAAACAGGTCGGGACGATGATCAAAACGCTGGTGAGTTCCATCAACGAAGCGGTGGAGCTTCCCCGCGAAATCGACCTCGGCCTGAGCTCCTTCGCGCAGGGCAGCCTCTATCTCGGCTTTTCCCTGCCGGAGCCCAACCCCGGCTATGTGGTGCTGACGGGCGACCCGCTTTTCGCCGCTTCGCGCCAGGCGCTTTCCACCCTCGGCGCGGTGACCCGGCATATCAACGAGCCGAACGCCTACGATTTGATCCGGCGCGAATTCGCCGATCCGAAATTGCGCGATGCGGCCCTGAGCGCGGTGGGGCAGTTGGCGCCGTCGGGGCGGCGGGGCGTCTCGTCGCTGGAGATTGGAGGCCGGGCTCTGCAAAAGGGGGCCTGGCCTCTGCTCACGCCGCAAACGCGCCTGCAGGTGCGCGCGTGGCTCGAACAGCCCGTCCTGAGCAATGAGACCGTCGAGCTTCGCGGGCACGTGCGCGCCATCGACCTCGATCTGCGGCGGTTCGACCTGCGGCGCGTCGACGGCGGCCACCTGCCCGACCTGCGCTGCATTTATCCGGCCTCGTTCGATGTTCCCGCCAAGAAATGGCTCGACGCCACCGTGGTCGTGCGCGGCCATGTCGAAACCTACCAGGGCGCGGCGCGCTTGCTGCAGGTTCAGGGCGTGGAAGAGACGGAACTGGCTCCTTCCGAGTAGATGTCAGGGCTTGGTGGCAACAGGCGTCGTCACCTGAGCGGAAGGCTGAGTCGTGGCGGTCTGGTGAAGGCCATACTTGGCGGAGAGGTAAAACCAGACCATCTGCATCTCCGCAGGGGTCAGTTGATGGTCGTAAACAAGTGCCTCGGCGATGTCTCCCGACCAGCCACGAACGGGATCGGTGGCTGCGCCCAGCGTCACGCCATCGGAAAGGTCTTGAAACTTCGCGTTGCCAACCTCCTCCGCCAGATTATTGACCATGGTTTGCGTGCCGTTTCGATAGAATGTCGCCTGGGTCAAAGTTGAATTGATGGTAGCGCCTGTTACGACAAAGACATTTTTAACCACTGGCTTCCCGAAATAGGCGACCCATTGGCCGTCAAACACTTCCTTTCCTCTTAGATATTCCACAGCTCGATTGGCGCCGCCCGTCGCGTTTTGCCCGAGGTATAAAGCATATTGTTGATGATTGGGGGATGAGTTGGTCGTCATGGCAACAACGATGAAGGCCATGTCACGATTAAGCGCATCGCCGAAATTGTCCGGGCTATACAAGGATTGGTTGCCGTTAAACCGGAGCACAGGCCGGCCATTGAGAACATTGGGGACAAAGGTCGGTGCCTGATCCGGGTCCTGTGGCTTAAGGGTAAAATTTCCCGTTTTATCCGCCAGGGCGGTTACGTTCTCACTATCGTCTTTAGTGACCCCGCTGTCCGCCGCCAGCCAGAGAACAAGCCCGTTCACCCCGTAGCCGGTTGTTACCGCCAGCGGAGCCTCGGCAACCTCGGACGCCTTTGTCGTATCGCCTGCAGCCGTCCCGGTTCCACCAAGTACCCCGCAGGCCAGCAAAGTGAGCAGGCGCTTCATTCGGGCATGGCCGCAGATTTTTGGGGTGGCGTCAAGGATTATGCGCAGCCCTCGTTCCCAAGTTGCACTTGGGAACGCACTTGCCGAGGCAATTTCATTGCCGATCTCGTAGCCGCGCCCGTAAGGGCGTGGCCCACCGCTTTACAGCGGCGGCTACAAGTCAGCGCGAAATGGAGTTTCGCGGGGAACAGGAAACGTTCCCAAGTGCAATTTGGGAGCGAGGGAAAACAGCAACCCCAACGGGGTTGTAAGCATACAGCCCAGGGTTGGTCCCGCGAAGCGGGGCCTACCCTGGGTCAACGGCAAGGGAGCCGAACCCTGTAAGGGTTCAAGCAATTTCCGAGAGGGCTGGGCGGCTTCAACCCTTTCAGGGTAGGTCTCCTCCCCAGCATTCCCAGGGTAGGCGCGAGGGGACGTGTCCCCTGCGCCAACCCTGGGCTATACGATTGCAACCCCGTTGGGGTTGCGGAAGACGACTGCGGCCATATGCACGCGATAATTCCCCTCGTGCCCAAGTTTTGGGAACGCACTTGCCGAGGCAATTTCATTGCCGGTCTCGACGCATCGAATCTGGTGGCCCGGACAATTGGCGCGAAATGGAATTTCGCGGGTGCAGGAGACGTTCCCAGGTGCAACTCACAGCGATCCCATAGAGCTTTGAATGACAAGGGCTTTCAGAGGGGAGAAGGGGCGTTTTGGGCAGAATTGAGTTTAAAGATATTTCGGCTGTCCCACAGGAACTGTGGGGCACGATCCGGCCCTGTCCGAGGGGGATCGCACCTCTCAACGGCACCGGAACTTCTCTCTTTGTTGGCGTGGCTGTCCCACAGGAAACCCGGTTTCCGGGGAGTGCTGTGGGATCGCTGTGGGTGCAACTTGGGAACGAGGGGTCCGTCTGCGACGCTTACGGATTGGGGTCGGCGCCCTCGGGCAAGGGCGCCGGTTTCCAGATCGGCTCGGTGACGTCCCCGGCGGTGAAGGCCTGCTGGCCGGCCAGGACGCGCCCGACCTTGAGGGCCGAGGAGATGTCCACATCGGCGCCGACGGCATAGACGTGAATCGGTTTGGCGAAGCCGGGAACAAGCGCCTCTCCCCGGTCCGTGAGGGGAAAGTCGCCCCTAAGCCGGTCGACGACGTCCTGCGAGATAAGAATGCGTTCGTTCAAACGTTTGGTGAGCGTTTCGAGCCGCGCGCCCATGTTGACGGTCGATCCCATGGCCGTGTAGTTGCGCTTGAGGCTCGATCCCATGTTGCCAACGAGGGCTTCGCCCGTATGGATGCCGATGCCGCATTCGAAGAGTTCTGTGTCTTTGCCGGCCCGCATCGTTTTAAAATTGGCGAGGGCGTAACGCATTTCCATGGCGCAACAAACGGCCCGCTGCGCGTGGTCGGGCTGCGGTTGCGGGGCGTTCCAGAAGGCCATGATGCAATCGCCAATATACTTGTCGACGGTGCCGTCGTACTTGAAAACGACCTGCGTCATGACCTCCATATACTCGTTGAGGACATTCATGACTTCCCCCGAATCGTGCCCGTCGCAATATCGGGTGAAGTTTCGGATATCGCAGAACATGATGGTGATTTCCTGCTTCGTGCCGCCGAGCTTCACGTTGTCGGGATGCTCGAGGACCTTGGTCATGACTTTTTCGGAGAGGTAGGCGCTCATGGCGCCCCGAATGCGCCGCTTTTCCCGCTCTTCGCCGAAGAAACGCTTGGTCGGAACCACGCTGGCCAGCACGAACAAGCCGAGTTCCGGTCCGACCACGGGAACCTGAAAGTTGCCGAACCAGAGCGCACCGAAAGACGCCGCGGCCACCACCAGCAGCAGGAGAAGCCCGATCGGGATCATCGGGGCGATATTCACGCGCAGCATCAGATTCCCGCTGAGGAAGAGGAAGATCGCATAGACCGGCAGCCAGATCCAGGGGCTCAGGGGCCGGATGAAATCGTGCTGGAGGATGTTGTTGAGAACGTTGAGATGAGTGCCGACCATGGGCGAATAGGAGTCGAGAGGCGTGACCCCGGCATCCGTCCCGGCAATCGTGACGCCGATGACGACAATGCTGTCCTTGAGGGCGGGGAGATGGTCGCGGTCAGTCGAGGAAATGCCGCCGGCCTTGTCGGCCAATCCCTTGGCCAGCCAGACATAACTTCGAGCCTGAAAGTCTTCGAGACGCGCCCGGTAATTGATGATCAGACGGCCCTGGTCGTCGATGGGAATCCGCACTTGATTGCCATCGGGAGTCGGGACGGTGACGGCATGGCCAAGATCCACCGACACCTTGTCCGGATCAACCTCCCAGTATTGCAGAAGAATCTGGAGATCGAGGGATGGCAGGATTTTCCCGTCGACGTTCACGACCAGGGGCATGCTCCGCCGAACTCCCCCGGCGCCGCCTTCCTCGTCAACGAATCCAAAGTAGGATTTTTCGCGCAACGCCGGGAATGGAATCAACGCCGACTTGGAACCGAATAGCTTCGAGACATCACCCGTCACATTCTTGAGCGGCCGCGTGGGCGGAAAATCCTCATCTTTGAGAGGCGGGGCGGAATCCTCCCTCTTGGAACCAGTAACCATATGGGCAAAAAGGGCGGCGTTCCCGGCAAAAGCTTGGTCGTCCGATTCCGCAGGCAATGCCTTGGAACTCGCCGCGTCAGGCGCAGGAACCGGGGCAGCGGAAGACGGCGGCACGGCGGGAGTAGTGTTATCCGAAGCGGGGGCCGGAGGGGGTGCGGTCGCAGGGGCGGAACTCGGGACGGGCGGGTTGGAACCGGCGCTGCTTGGCGCGGAGGCCGATGGAGGCACAGTGGCCGGGGGAGCGGAAGAAGGCGGCACTGCGGGAGTAGCGTTATCCGGCGCGGGAGCCGAAGGCGGCGCGGTCGCCGGGGCGGAACTGGGATTGCCTGGTGAAGGAGACGGTGAAGAGGGCGCGGTGGCCGGGGGAGCGGAAGAAGGCGGCACTGCGGGAGTAGCGTTATCCGGCGCGGGAGCCGAAGGCGGCGCGGTCGCCGGGGGAGCGGAAGAAGGCGGCGCTGCGGAAGTTGCATTATCCAACGCGGGAGCCGAAGGCGGCGCGGTCACCGGGGCGGAACTGGGATTGCCTGGTGAAGGAGACGGTGAGGAGGGCGCGGTAGCCGGGGCAGCAGAGGACGGCGGCGCTGAGGAAGCGGCATTATCCGGCGTGGGAGCCAATGGGGGCGCGGATGATGTGTCGGACACGCCCGCGACCGAGCTTGAGGTCTCGGTAAAGAGAATATCCCATGCCACCACCTTCGGCTTTTCGGGCGCCAAAACTTCCAGGAACCCGGCGTGAACACTGCGCGGAAAAGGCCATCTTCCCAAGGCTTCGACGGATGGTTCGTCGATGGCGGCAAACACAATGCGCGGATCGGCAGGGAGGGGCGCATAATTCTTATGCAGGCGATAGCAGAGCTTCATCATTTCATCGCCGACCTGGGATTCCAATCCGCCGAACAGGGTGTAGGGAAGGGCGGCGACGATGACGGTCAGCATTATGGCAATGAGCGCCGCGATGAGCGTATTGGAAAGCGATTTCATGCCTGATCCCGAGCGTTTTTACACTGCCCCGCGGAAGGCGGTCTGGCAAGGCAAGCGGTGGGGTCTGTTTCAACATACCACATGAGCGGCGCCCGGCGGTATTTTTGGGCGGGCTTTAAATTCCATTGCGAAAGCTGCTGCAATCGCGCACGTTATGTCTAGAACTCTTATCAAAAGTAGCCATGGGTCGCGTTGCCTTAATTTTTTGGCCTCTGACGAGGCGCGAGGAAGGAGAATACCCTCCGCGGTCTTTGACTGACGAGCAACGAAGTCAGAGGCCAAGAAATAGGCAACCCTTCGGGCCGGGGTTCTTTGACCTTCCGGCTTTGTCGTTCACTCGTTACGTAGCTTCGGCTATGCTCCTCGTTCACTCCGCGCCGGAAGGCCAAAAATACTGCCGTCCGCAGGACCCCGGCGCGGCCCGTGTCTACTTTTGATAAGAGTTCTAGCCATTCCAACCCACCTTTGCTTGCCGTGAAGAAGAAGCCCAGCATTCCCACCGTCACCGTCGGACAGCTCTACACCAATCACGCCACTCAATTGCAGCTCAAGCTGCTGGCCGGGGCCGGGGGCCTGCATCGTCGCATAACGGAAGGGGCCGTCAACCGCCCGGGACTGGCCCTTGCGGGATTCTACCGCTCGTTCGCCTACCATCGCGTGCAGATCATCGGCTCCGGCGAGACCCAGTATCTGAAGTCGTTGCCGGAAGTGGTCCGACGCCAGCGTCTGCGGGAACTCTTCAAGCACCGCATTCCATGCCTGATTTTTGCCCGCAACATCAACCCACCGCGGGTGGTGCTGGAGGAGGCGGAGGAAGAGGACATCGCGGTGTTCAAATCGCCCATGACGACCATGCGCCTGGTGAATATGGCGACGATCTGCCTGGAGCTCGATTTTGCCCCGACCGCCAGCGAGCACGGCAGCATGGTCGACATTCTCGGCATCGGCGTGCTGGTGCGCGGCGCCAGCGGCATCGGCAAGAGCGAGTGCGTGCTCTCCCTGGTGGAGCGGGGCCACAGTCTGGTGTCCGACGACGTGACCAAAATCCGCTCCCTCGAGGGACGCGAACTCATCGGCACGTCCTCGGACCTTTCCCGCTTTCACATGGAGGTCCGGGGACTGGGCATCATCAACATCGCCAGCATCTACGGCGTGCGGAGCATCCGGTTCGAGAAAAGGCTCGACATGGTGGTGACGTTGCAGGATTGGCACGAGGTGCCGGAGATCGACCGCATCGGCCTGGAACAAGATTATTACGAAATCTTGCAAATCAAAATTCCGCATGTCACCATACCCGTGCGCCATGGGAGAAACCTGGCGAATTTGGTGGAAGTGGCGGCGCTGGATCAGAAGCTCAAGGGCATGGGCCAAAATTCGGCGGTTGAATTTAATGAAAGATTGTTGAAAGCTATCGCAAACCGAGACAAGTAAACCCCTTGCGGCACAAAACATGGCATCCGTGGCAAAAAATAATGAATCAGGCGTTTCCGTGGTCCGGGATCTCATCGATCGGAAACAAGCTCGGCTTGCACGCTCGGCCGGCGGCCATGTTCGTCCGGGTGGCCAATCGTTTCGCCTCCGACATCCTGGTGGAAAAGGACGGCGAGGAAATCAACGGCAAGAGCATCATGGGCCTCATGCTGCTGGCTGCCGGATGCGGTTCCCGCCTGAGGGTGACGGCCACCGGCGGAGATGCGAACGAGATGATCAAAGCTCTCGAGGAATTAATTGCTCGCAAATTTGACGAGGAGTGAGCAATTTGACGGCGATGCCAGACGAGATATCGGAGCCGCGAACACCCCCCCCGCAGGAAATTTACAAAGGGACCCCCGTCTCGCCCGGCATCGCCATCGGCCCGCTGCTTCTCCTCTACGCGGACGAGCATGTCAGCCGCAAGCGCCGGATCCGGCCGGAGGATGTATCGGGCGAAATCGTCCGTTTTGAGGCGGCCCTGCTCAAGACACGCCAGCAAATCCAGGCGATCCGCAACCAACTGGCCCGGTCCATCGGCGAAGCGGACGCCAGTATTTTCGACGCGCACCTCCTCCTGCTCGAAGACACCTCGCTGATCGAATCGGTGAAGGAGCAGCTCCAGAGCCGCCTGGTCAACGTCGACTTCGCCTACGAACAGGTCGTCCGATCCTACACCGCCAAAATGCGCGAGCTCGACGATGACTATTTCCGGGAGCGGGCGGGAGATTTTCTCGACGTCTCGCGCCGCGTGCTGCGGAACCTTCAGGGCAAGGTGGAGACGGAACTGCACGGCCTCGACACCCCCTCCATCGTCCTCGCCCACGATCTGGCGCCTTCCGATACCGCGGGGTTCAATCGCGAACTGGTCCTCGGCATCGCCACCGAGGCGGGCAGCCGCACCTCGCATTCGGCCATCATGGCCCGGTCGCTAAACCTGCCGGCGGTGGTCGGGCTGCGCGACGTCATCGGCAAATTCGAGCCGGGCGTCGAGGTGCTCGTCGACGGCTACGAGGGACTGCTCATCGTCAACCCGACCGAACAGACAAAACTCGAGTACGGCCAGCGCGAGAAACTGCATCACGACGTGGACGTCAAGCTCGACGCCTTGCGCGAGACCCTGGCGGTGACGGTCGACCAGCGCCGCGTCATCGTCTCGGCCAATGTGGAGATTCTCGACGATCTGCCCCTGATCAAGGAGCACGGCGCCGAGGGCATCGGCCTGCTCCGCACCGAATACCTCTTCCTCAACCAGGACGTCTCTCCCGGCGAAGACCAGCAGATGGAAATGTACCGCCAGATGGCGCAAGCCTCCAAGCCGCACCATCTCATCATTCGCACGCTCGATGTCGGCGGCGACAAGAAGCGCCCGCACCTCGGCATCGAGGAGGAGGTGAATCCCTTCCTCGGTTTTCGCGGCATTCGCTATTCGCTGGGCCGGCCCGACATCTTTCGCACGCAACTGCGGGCCATCTGCCGCGCCAGCGCGGAGGGAAATGTCCGGGTCATGTTCCCGATGATCTGCGACCTCTCCGAGATATTGGCCGCCCGCTTCCACCTCGACGAAGTGCGCGAGGAATTGCGCCAGCAGAACGTGCCCCAGGCCGAAAAGCTCGAGGTCGGCGTGATGATCGAGGTGCCCTCCGCCGCGCTGACCGCCGACATCCTCGCGCGCCACGTCGATTTTTTCAGCATCGGAAGCAACGACCTGATCCAGTACACACTGGCCATTGATCGCGGCAACGAAAATGTCTCCGGGATGTACCAGCCCGCGCACCCGGCCGTGCTGCGCCTCCTGCAGACGGTGGTCGAGGCGGCCCATCGCAACAACATCTGGGTGGGGGTTTGCGGGGAAATGGCCTCGGATGTCGTGCTGATACCGGCGCTCGTCGGTCTCGGCGTGGATGAACTCAGCGCCGGCGCGGCCTCGATTCCGCGAATCAAGCGCGCCATCCAGGCCCTCAATTACGAGGAAGCGCGCCAGCTTGTTTCCCGCTGCATCCTCAACGAGTCCTCCGAGGCCAATCAGCGCGAGCTTCTCGAAATGGCGCGGCGCCTCTATCCCGAGATTTTGTAGAGCGCGGCGCCCACGAATGGGACTCATAGGACCGATACGACATATAGGACTGCTACAAGTCCCATTAGTCTCATAAGTCACATAGGTCCTATTCTCGCCTCTCCAGTCTTGCGCTCCACCGTGCAGGCGTTAAAAGAGTGGCCTATGCAAGTCCTCATCCTCGCCGCCGGCTACGCCACCCGCCTTTATCCCCTCACCCTTAACCAGCCCAAGCCGCTCCTGCCGGTGGCGGGCAAGCCGATGCTGGAACATATCATCGATCACCTCGCCTCGGTGAAGGGCATCGATGAGATGTTTATCGTGACGAACCAGAAGTTCGTCTCCCATTTCACGGACTGGTCGGAAAAATATCGCAGGGAAAAGACCGCGTTCAATTTCAAGATCATCAACGACGGCACGACCAGCGACGCCGACAAGCTGGGCGCGATCGGGGACATCCATCTGGTCACCACCAGGGAAAGAGTGAAGGGCGATCTCGTGGTGGTTGCGGGGGACAATCTTTTCGATTCCTCGCTGGCCCCTTTCGTGGAGTTCGCGCGGTCGGGCAAGACCGCCGTGTTGGCGGTGTACGATGTGGGCGATCTCGAAGCGATCAAGAAGTACAACAGCATCACCCTCGACAAGGACGGCGTGATCACGTTCTTCGAGGAGAAGCCGAAAAATCCGGCCAGCACCCTGACGGGCATCGCGCTCTATTATTTCCCGGCCGACGTGGTGGAGATGATCAACACCTACATCGCCGAGGGCAACAATCCCGACCAGCCGGGACGCTTCATCCAGTGGCTTTATCCCCGCGTGCCGGTGCGCACGTGGCGCGTGCCGGGCCGCTGGTTCGATATCGGCAGCAAGGAAACCCTCGAGGAAGCCGACCGCATTTTCGGCAGGTAGGCCCTCGGTTGGCCGCGAAACCGCTTACCTCCATGGCCGACCTTCTCATCGCGATCAACGTCACGCGCGAAGTCAGGCTGACGGAATGCGGGCGCGTCGCCAAGACGTTTTATACGCGGCTGGTCGGGCTGCTCAACGACAAGCATCCGCTCGAGTATGGCGGCGGGATGTGGCTTGTGCCCTGCAATTCGATCCACAGCCTCGGCATGAGGTTCAAGTTCGACGCGGTCTTTCTCGATAAGGACCTGCGGGTGGTGCATCTCGTGCGCGAGATGAAGCCGTGGCGAATATCGAAAATGGTCTTTTCGGCCCATAGCGTCCTCGAACTTCCCGCCGGCCTCATTTTCCAAACCGCCACGGAGCTGGGAGACCAATTCGAGATGCGGACGGAAATTTTCCAGGCCATCCGTTAGGGAGGGACCGACGGACCGTTCGCCATGGAAAAAACAGGCCTCAAGAATTTTCGCGACACGCTGGTTCCGCTGCAAAAAGCGGGGGCTCCCTGGCTGAGCGCCACCCTGGGTTTTTGGAGCGTCGGCCCGGATCATTATTCTCTCGAACAGGTCCTCTTCACGGGTCCGCGCGGCGGCGGCGATACCTTCCGTGTCGGCATTTTTGCCGGCGTTCACGGCGATGAAACCGCGGGTGTTTTCGCCTCGATTCGTTTTCTGCACGAGCTGGCACAAGATCCCGGCCCGGCGCGGGGTTACGAAATTTACCTTTACCCGCTCTGCAATCCCTCGGGCTTCGAGGACGGCACGCGCCATTCGCGGAGCGGTTGCGATTTGAACCGCGAATTCTGGACCGGCTCGCGCGAGCCGGAGGTGCAGCTCCTCGAACGGCAAATCCGGACGCTGCGCCTTGACGGCCTGATCTCGCTCCACGCCGACAATGACTCGAACGGGCTTTACGCGTTCGCCCTTGGCGCGGAGGTGACGCAACACGTGGTGGAACCGGCCTTGCGCGCGGCGGAAAAAGTCCTGCCGCGCAATCGCGACGCGACGATCGACAATTTCACCGCGCGCGACGGGCTGATCCGAAAAGGTTATCCCGGCATGCTCTGCGCGGCGCCCGAGGCGCAGCCGCGTCCCTTCGAAATCGTGTTCGAGACGCCGCACCATGCGGAGATGGAAAAGCAAATCGAAGCGAACCTCGTTTTTCTGCGTCACGCGCTCGACCAGTATCAGCAGCTTCAGGCTCTCGGGCAGGATTTGTAAAGTCCCGGAGGGACTCCCGAAAGTAGCCCGGCGATTTATCGCCGGGTTGTCCAGAAACTCAAATGCCCGTCCCAGCGGGACGGATGAGACTCGTTTTGACGCCGATCAAGCGTCCCTACAGGACGCCGCTCTTTCCGGCCATAGACCCGGCGATAAATCGCCGGGCTACTCTCGGTGATTCCTACGGAATCCTCACGGCACGACATCAACCGGCGTGCCAAGGGAGACATTGGAGAAAAGCAGTTCGGCGAAGGCGTGCGGAAGGCGAATGCAACCGTGCGAGGCGGGATAGCCGGGCAGGTACCCCGCGTGCATCCCCACGCCGTCCTCGCGGATGCGCATATAGTAGGGCATGTCCGCCGCATCGTAAGCGGATCCGGCCGGCGGCGTGTCCCCGGCTTTGGCATCGCCGCTGATGACATACCCCTGGGCATCGAGGAAAACCCCGTAAAGATTCGACTTGTGATCCATGTCCTTGACCAGAATCGTATAATGGCCGGGCGGCGTATCGTGGCCCGGCTTGCCCGTGGTGATCGGGCTCACTCCCGCGATCTCGTCACCCTGGTAAACATAGACCTTCTGCTCGCCGAGGCGCACCTCGACCCGCGTGATGGGCAGATTGGGATCGGGCTTCCACGTGTAATCCCAAAGCTGGTACCGGACGCGATCCTGCTCCGAGTACTGCCGGTGCACGCCCTGCTTGGAGGAATAGACACCCCCTTTGTGCGCGGCCTTTGGTTGTGTGGGCGCATCCGCGGGGTTGTCCGCGCGCAAAACCGGCTGGGCCGCCAGCAGTGCCATTGCCAAAAGGATTCCACGTCCGATCAAGGGTGAACGAATCTTGTCATGCCTGATCGCGGTTTGTCTTGCGGGGCTACGGTTCATCTTGCGAAGAGTACATCGAAATAAGGGACAAATTAGACAAATGGTTGGAAATCCTATCAAGCTTATGGCCGAAAATCCACAAGAAACAGAAGTCAGGTTGAGTTTCCAAAACATGGCGGCCTATTGTGGGGGCGCGCAACGGCTGGCATGGAGACTATTTATGACCCGGGTTCAGGCCGCATGCTTGTGCGCATGCCCGTTGTGATGGGAGGCGGCGTGAGGCTCGTGAGACCGGGGATGGGCGCTCTTGCGGTGGGAATCATGGGCTGCTTTTTTGGAAGCCGCCCGTTGGCCGAGGTGATCGAGCAGCTTCCCGAGTTCGGCGCGCATTTCGAGACGCGGGATGATGCGGTCAATGAGCCCCCGTTCGAGCAGGAATTCGGCGGTCTGGAACCCCTTGGGCAGGTCCTGGCGCGTTGTTTCCTTGAGCACGCGCGCGCCGGCAAATCCTATCATCGCCTTCGGCTCGGCGATGTTGAGGTCGCCCAGAGTGGCGAAGCTGGCGGTGACGCCGCCCATGGTCGGATGGGTCAGGATGGAAATATAGGGCAGGCGCGCCGCGGCGTGACGCGAAAGAGCGCCGCTGGTCTTCGCCATCTGCATCAGGCTGAACATGCCCTCGTGCATTCGCGCGCCCCCGGACGCGCTGAAGATCAGGACCGGCAGCCCGCGTTCGGTCGCGCGCTCGATGGCGCGGGTGATTTTTTCCCCCATCACGGACCCCATCGAACCGCCCAGGAAATTGAACTCCATGACCGCCACGGAAACCTCGCGCCCCTCGATCTTGCCCAGGCCGCTGACGACCCCTTCCTTGAGGCCGGTCTTTTTATGGTATTTCTTCAACTGGTCGGCGTAGCTCCGGTGAATTTGAGGACGTCGACGGAGGCGACGCCGGCGTCGAACTCCTCCCAGGAGCCTTCATCGAGCAGGTGCTGCAACCGCTGGCGCGCGGTGATGTTAAAGTGGTGCCCGCACTCCTTGCAGACCATTTGCAGCGATTCGAGTTCCTTGTTGAAAATGTACGCGCTGCATTCGGGGCATTTCGTCCAGAGACCCTCCGGCATTTCCTTTTTGCGGGAGGGCGTCTTGCCGTAATCGGGCTTTGGGAAAAAGCTGCCGGAGGTAGTGAGGGAATT
Source organism: uncultured Verrucomicrobiae bacterium (assembly GCA_963702985.1). Taxonomy (GTDB): domain Bacteria; phylum Verrucomicrobiota; class Verrucomicrobiia; order Methylacidiphilales; family UBA1321; genus JABDGH01. The sequence continues at coordinate 119,612 of OY969777.1, read as the reverse complement.
AGGCATAAGTTTTTAAATGGGAGGAAGGACTCAACTCCGGGCAACGGTCAGGACGGCCAACTGCCCCGCCCCGGCTTGCGCCAGAGCTTGGGCACAGGCGTTAACGGTCGCGCCCGTTGTGAAAACATCGTCTATTACTAGCAAATTGCGAGCCCTCACGTCAAATCCCCGTTTCATTTGGAAAGCGCCCGCCATGTTTTCCCAGCGCGCGGCCCGTTCCAGCTTCGTTTGCGAAACCGTCTCACGATAACGGTAAAGGCAATCCAAAACGGGCACTTTTCGCCTGGCGGCAAGCCCCTGCGCTATCTCGCGGGCTTGGTTGAATCCGCGCTCGCGATGCCGCCGATGATAGAGCGGCACCGGGACGAGCGCGTGCCATTCGCCGGGCCGGGCGTGGCGGTCGAAGGTCTCGGTCAGCCATTGGACCAGCCGCCCCTGCTGGTAGTATTGGTCCCGGTACTTGAAGCCGACAATGGCGTCGAGGACCTGTCCCTCGGTGCGATAACCCGACCGCGCCCACTTGAAATGCCATTTTCGGTCCGTGCAGTGGGCGCAAAGGAAAGCCGAGTCGTGGGCTTCCAGGGCGGGATAGGGATAACCACATTGCCGGCAGAACGGGCGTTCGATCCGCACCGGTTCCGCCGCCGTGTTTTCAGGCCAGGGAAAGGCCAGATTCAGTGCGCATTCTCCCCACTCCCGCGCGCGGGCCCGGGCGAATTGGAGGGATGACGATAAAAGCGCCATAGCCATAGACCTGTCAGCAGTAATACCAGCGTCGTCAACGGATTGGAAAGAATATCCCCGCCAAAATAGGAAACGTAGGGAGGCTCCACGGGACGCGTCAAGCCGGTGAAAAGGAGCAGGCCAAGAATCCAGCCGCTGTGCAGGCCGGCATTCATCCAGAGCGAACCGGAACGCAGGAAAACGCCGCCCAAGATCAGGCCGATGAGAAACAGGTTCACCGCCTTCCCGATGTTCTCCGACCGGGCGAGATCGTGTCCCACGTTGACGAAAGCCGCGCCGAGAGCCGTCACGCCGCTCCAGAGATGCACCGGCTGATGGTCGAGTTCCACCGGGATTTTAAGGAAATGGGCCAGCAAGAAAATCGCCGCCGCAAGCACCCAGCCCGCGCGCCAGCCCAGCCTTTCCACCAACTCCCTTTGGATGAAGCCGCGAAAAACGGTCTCCTCCAAAGGCGGCGCGAGGATCGCGGCGAAGACGGCCAGGAGCACGCGCCCCCAAACCTTGCTCGCGCTCAGGTGGGCGCTGGTAAATCCGACGAAGGCCATGTCAAATCCGATCATCGCCTGGATCGAGACCGCCGCGATGAAGAAACCGAGAAGCAGCCGTTTCCAGGCATCTCTATTCCACGGCCAGAGCCGCGCCAAGGGTATCCGCGACCAAAACAAGCCGAGCGCCGCGACGGCGGAGATCAGCAGCGCGCGGTCCATCGCGCGGTGAAAGGGAGTGGGCCAGACGACGGCCAGACCGAAGTAGAGCAGCGGGCCGAGAATCATCGCGCCCAAAAACAGCGTCAGGAAAAAGACGGGCAGGATGTATTTGCCAGGCAGGGCAATCCGCGGGACTTGATCTTTCACCTCAAGGCGCACAGTATGTCTTTTTACCCCGCACCCAAGCACAAAGATGAAATTAACTCCCCTGGAGTTTGAAAAACCGCTGGTCGAACTTGAAAAGAAAATCGAGGCCCTCAAGGCCCAGTTCGCCGAAAACATTATCGATGCCGGCCCCGAAATCGAGGCGCTCGAGGCGAAGCTCCATGAGGAGCGCGACCAGCTCTACTCGAATCTCACGCCCTGGCAGCGCGTGCAGATCGTGCGCCACCCGGCCCGGCCCTACACCCTCGATTACCTCAAACTGCTCGCGGACGATTTCATGGAAATGAGCGGCGACCGCTGCTTCGGCAACGACCTCGCCCTCGTCGGCGGCCTGGCCAAAATCGGCGACGAACGGGTCATGGTCATCGGCCATCAAAAGGGCCACGACACGAAGGAGAACATCCGCCACAACTTCGGCCTCGCGCATCCGGAAGGCTATCGCAAGGCGCTCCGGCTGATGCGGGTGGCCGACAAGTTCGGGCTGCCCATCGTGAGCTTGATCGACACTCCCGGCGCGTACCCCGGCATCGCGTCGGAAGAGCGCCACATCGCCGAAGCCATCGCCGTCAACCTGCGCGAAATGTTCACCTTCAGCGTGCCGATTGTCGCGGTGGTGCTGGGCGAAGGCGGCAGCGGCGGCGCCCTGGGCATCGGCGTCGCGGACCGCGTGCTGATCCTGGAAAACGCCTACTATTCGGTGATCTCGCCCGAAGGCTGCGCCGCCATTCTCTGGAAGGACCAGTCCCACGCGCCCAAAGCCGCCGCCGCGCTAAAGATGACCGCGCCCGATCTGCTCAAGCTCAAGCTCGTCGACGAAGTGATCCCGGAACCGGCGGGCGGGGCCCATCACTCGTGGGAAATAATCGCCGCGTCGGTCAAGGACGCCGTGCTGCGCCACATCGAGGAATTGAAGAACCTCGACGAATTCGATTTGAAGGAGAAGCGGTACGCCAAATTCCGCGCCTTCGGCGAAGTCGCCGAACCGGTGGCGTGAGAGACTTTATGCTGGCTTACCTCGCGTTGACCTTTCGGCTTCTCGGTGTCCTTTTTCTTTGGAAATCGCTTTTCTCGCTAAGCAAGCTTATCGCGACCGTTTATTGGTGGCATGACTCGGCTTCGTTCGAAGCTCGCATGGAAGCGCAGCATATTAATGGCTGGAACTCGACTTTCTCGGAGCAAAAGCTCAATCTCATGACAGCGGCGGCGGGCCTGCCGGATGCAAGCAGTCTCATCTGGCTCCTGACGGCTCATTTCGTATTTTGGTTCCTACTCGGCAGTCTCTGCTGGTCTCGATGCGCAAGCTTGGCCCGGATGGTTATGAAAGGCGTGCCGCGGGAATAAACTCCTTCACAGGCTTGTTGAACCACGGAACAAAATCAGTTCCACCCGTTGCCATGGACGAAAACGCCGAAGATTTGGACGACATCACCGCTTACGATGCCGCGCGAACTCAGGGTGGTCCCACTGAATCTCTCGATGCAGTCATAAATCGCTACCGTCCTCAAACTGAGACACCCACCGACGAAATCTTCATGCGGCGCGCGCTGGAACTGGCCCGGGAAGCCCGCGCGCGCGAGGAAGTGCCGGTCGGCGCGGTCCTCGTCCGCGACGGCGCGATCCTGGCCGAGGCCGGCAACGAGGTGGAAACGCGCCAGGACGCGACCGCCCACGCCGAGATGCTCGTCCTCGCCGGGGCGCAGGCGCTGCTCAAAACTTGGCGGCTCACCGGCACGACGCTCTACGTGACGAAGGAGCCGTGCCCGATGTGCGCGGGCGCGCTGGCCCATGTGCGCGTGGACCGGATCGTCTTCGGCGTCGGCGATCCGAAGGCGGGCGCGTGCGGCGGGGCTTTCCAGCTTTTCGATCTGCCCGGCCTCAATCACCGCTGCGAGATCACCCCCGGCGTGCTCGCGGCGGAATCGCTCGGCCTGCTCCAGGATTTTTTCCGCGAACGAAGGGCGGAGGAGCAGCCACGCTCGTAAGAGCGAGGCGCAGAAGACTGAAAAAAGTGTCCGGACCATGCGTTCGATAAGAAAGCTTGCTTGCAAACTCGTCCGGGCGCATCAAGTCAGTGACCTCCGGCAGAGCCGGAGGCTTGGGATTGTGAACCGCTCAAAGCGGTTGTTTTGTGCTGTGAGCCGCCTAAAGGCGGCCTTCGTTACTCGTTGAACATTTTGAGTTGTTCAACCCGTTTGTCTTCGGCCTGCTGCTCCCGGATATAACGCCGGACGATTTCTTCATCACGCCCCGCCGTCGAGACGTAATACCCCCTCGCCCAGAAGTTGCACCCCGTGAAGTTACGCTGCCGCCCTCCAAAGTTGCGGGCCAGGTGGATGGCGCTCTTCCCCTTGATAAAGCCCACCACCTGCGCCACCGCGTACTTCGGCGGGATCGAGATGAGCATGTGAACGTGGTCGCCCAGCAAATGCCCCTCCTCGATCCGGCATTCCTTCTGCTGGGCCAGATTTCTAAACATCTCCCCCAAGTACTTCCTCAACTCCCGATAGAGCACCGCACGGCGGCACTTCGGGATGAACACGATATGATATTTGCAATCCCACCGGGTGTGGGATAATGAGTCTGTGGTTTCTGCCATTTTGTTTCTCCTGTGTGGAACTTTGAGCGGTTCACGCACACGAGATTCAAAGGGACTCCCGGAGCTGTCAAACTTTGGGAGTCCCCCGGCAGAGCCGGGGGTTTACTATTTTAATTAACCGCATGAGCAAGGCCGAACTTCTCGATGAAATTTCCAAGCTGACGCCCGAGGAAAGGAGCGAGATTTGGGACGCTCTTTGGACACTGGAAGAACGTCAATTGCTGGGAATCAGCACCCCAACCAAGGAAGAAAAGGCCGTGCTCGATCGCGAGATGGAAGACTTTGAAAAGAATCCCTGGGTCGGAGCGTCCTGGGAGGAGGTCGAGGCGCGTCTCCGGCGCGGCGCGTGAAATAGGAGTCGCTTCCTGCGGCTTCGCCGCCCGGACAACAAGTAGTCCGGGCCACCCAGAAAAACAGGGGATTTGACAGCGCGCCCTTCGACACGGAAGGTTCTGCCATGATTACACGACTGCTTCACACCCGCTACCGGGTCAACGACCTGGAAAAGACGGCCGCGTTTTACAAGGATGTCCTCGGTCTGAAGGAGGTATCGCGGCATTCGTCGCCGCGCGGTTCGACGCTCGCGTTTTTCAAGGCGCCGGGCAGCGAGGAGCAAATCGAGATTTGCCATTATCCCAAGAGCGGCCCGGTGGTGGTGCAGCCTGACCTGACCCACATCGCATTCGAGGTCGAGGACCTCGACGCCTTCGCGAAGGAGGCCGCAGCGAAGGGTTACCCGCTGAGCGACGGCCCGACGGTGACCGGTTCCGGCAGTAAAATCGCTTTCATTGACGGCCCGGAAGGCTATGAATTCGAGCTGATCGAAAAGAAGAAATGAGAACCGTCCGCATCGCCGCCAGCCTCCTTGCCGCCGACCTGGGCCAACTGGAGCAGGAGGTGAAGCGGATGGAGGAGGCGCGGGTTGACGCCCTCCATATCGACGTGATGGACGGCCACTTCGTCCCCTACTTCGCGCTCGGGGCCGATGTGGTGCAATCCGTCCGCAAGCTGACCCGGCTGCCGATCGAGGTCCACCTGATGATCCAGCAGCCGGACCGCTACGCGCGAGCGTTCGTCGAGGCGGGCGCCGACCTGCTGATCGTTCACGTCGAGGCCTACCACGATCCGCGTCGGACGATTGCCCTGGTGCAGGAGATGGGCTGCCGCTGCTCGCTGGCGATCAACCCGATGACGCTGGTGGAAAATGCGTACTCGCTGCTGAAGAAGGCGGACCAACTCCTTTGCATGTCGGTGAATCCCGGCTTCATGGGCCAGCCGTTCATCATTGAAGTGCTGGAAAAGGTGCGCCTGGCCCAGGCTTACCGGGACAAGAACCATCTGCAATTCGACATCTCCATCGACGGCGGCGTGACGGACGAGACCGTCGGGCCCTGCGTGACGTCCGGCGCGAACCAGGTCGTGGTGGGCCGGCCGCTCTTCGGGCCCAAGGACGCCGCCGAAGCCGTGCGCCTGTTCCGCGCACGGGCGAATGAGGTGGGGGCGGGCGGGTGAAACTGTTTTTGCTTCTAAAGATCGAGTTGGCTAAGCACCTCATCGATCGTCAATTGGTGATGCGCCGCTACGCTTTTAAGTATGCTATGCAGCGTGCCGATCCTTATCGGATCGTGATTCGGAATGGCCTCATGATGTTCTCCGTTTTGGCGCGTCGTAATACGAATATGTGAACCTTTCTGGCGATCAATCACGTAGCCGAGGGAGCGCAACGCCTTGATCAAGGCTGGCCCGCTGACGTCGCGGGGAAGCTTCATCGCGCCAAAACTTCGTCGCGCACGAAGTGAAGCCGGATCATCTTGGGTGCTTCCATCGTCTCGTCAAAATAGCAATCAACCGCCTCCTTAACGTTGCTGCGCAACTCGTTCAATGTATCGGCCTGCGTGTGAATGCCATGTCCCAAGGCCGACGCGGTATAGCCTCCGTCGATTTCGTCCTCGCGCACCTCAAAGATGATTTCACTCATTCGGCCATAGCATACCGGGGTTTTCCCGCGCTCGCAAGTCTGCTATCCGGACACGATGACATCCTTCAGAACGACACCTCTTTTATGCACTTTCAGTAGCCTTTACCGCCAGATTCGCTACACTATTTCTTCCCATGTCGGACCAGGCACTCACCCGTAATTTTTGCATCATCGCGCACGTCGACCACGGCAAGACGACGCTCTCGGACCGGCTCCTTCAGGCGACCAACACCGTCAGCGACCGGCAGATGACCGAGCAGCACCTCGACTCGATGGACCTCGAGCGCGAGCGCGGCATCACGATCAAGGCGCACCCGGTGACGATGGATTACAAGGCCAAAAACGGCACGACCTACCAGCTCAACCTGATCGACACCCCCGGCCACGTCGATTTCGCCTACGAGGTCTCGCGCAGCCTCTCCGCCTGCGAGGGCGCGCTGCTCATCATCGACGCCGCGCAGGGCGTCGAAGCGCAGACCGTGGCCAACGTCCATCTCGCGAACAAGCAGGGCCTCAAGCTCATTCCGGTCATCAACAAGATCGACCTGCCCAACGCCGACATCGAGACCGCCAAGAAGCAGCTCGAGGACGTGCTCTCCATTCCCGCCGACGAGGCCATTCTGGCCAGCGCCAAGAACGGCATCGGCATCGGGGAAATCCTCGAGGCCATCATTGAGCGCATCCCGCCCCCGCGCACCTACAAGGACGATTACACCCGCGCGCTCGTCTTCGATTCGCTCTTCGACACCTATCGCGGCGTCGTCACCTACGTCCGCACTTTTTCCGGCGAACTCAAATCCGGCACGCCCATTTTGCTCATGGGCTCGAATCTGAAATACGAGATCAAGGAAGTCGGCATCTTCACGCCCAAGCCGATCCGCACGGAGGCGCTCAAAGCCGGGCACGTCGGCTATCTCATCGCCAACATCAAAACCACCGCCGAGGTGAAAATCGGCGACACGCTGACGAACGCGCAGAAGCCCGCGCCGGAACCGCTGCCCGGTTTCAAGACCATCACGCCGATGGTCTTCAGCGGAATCTATCCCATCGACACGTCGGAATTCGAGCAGCTCAAGATCGCGCTGGGCAAGCTCCAGCTCAACGACGCCGCGCTCACCTACACGACGGAAAGCTCCGTCGCGCTCGGCTTCGGTTTCCGCTGCGGATTCCTCGGCCTGCTCCACATGGAAATCGTTCAGGAGCGGCTCCGGCGCGAATACCAGATGGACATCATCGCGACGTATCCGAGCGTGGTCTACGAGGTCACGCGCACCAACGGCGAAGTGCTGATGATCGACAACCCGACGCAGATGCCCGATCCGTCCGTGATCGACCACATCGCCGAGCCGATGGTCCGCGCGTTCATCATGATTCCCAACGACAACATCGGCGACATCATGCAGCTCGTGATGGAGAAGCGCGGCATCTGCGAGCATACCGAGTCGCTCGACGCCAAGCGCGTGATGCTCCGCTGCGATCTGCCGCTCAACGAAATCCTGGTCGACTTCAACGACCGCATCAAATCGATCACGCGCGGCTACGGCAGCATGGATTACGAGTACGCGCCCTACCGCGTCTCCGACATGGTGAAGATGGACATGCTGGTCAACGGCGAGCCGGTCGACGCGTTCTCCTGCATCGTCGAGCGGAGCAAGGCCGAGGCGCGCGGACGCCACATCGCTGCGAAGCTGAAGGAAGTGATCCATCCGCACCTCTTTAAAATCGCGATCCAGGCCGCCATCGGCGGGAAGATCATCGCGCGTGAGGACGTGAAGTCGGTCGGCAAGAACGTGACCGCCAAGTGCTACGGCGGCGACATCACCCGCAAGCGCAAGCTCCTCGAAAAGCAGAAGGAAGGCAAGAAGCGGATGAAGTCGATCGGCAGCGTCGATATTCCCCAGGAGGCGTTCATCGCCGTGCTGAAATCGGAGAACAAATAACCTTAGTTTCAAAAATCCGTCATCCTTGTATGTCGAAGGATCAGTTCGATTTCACTTCCGAGGAACTTGTCTTAACCATCCAACAGTGTTGAACTAACAAGGTGAAAATCTTTCTCGGCGTCGCCCTTATTGTCGCTCTCGCTTCTCCCGTCCAGGCCCGCCTGGGGGAAACGCCGGATCAGGTCGCGGCGCGCTTCGGCATCGGCGGACCGTTGGCCACGATCCAAAGCGGACCACAGAAAGATTTGAGACTGCAAAACTTTCAAAAACAGGGATTCGAGATTCACGTGCTATTTAGGGACGTTTCGGTCGGCGAAACCTATACCGCCGGCAGCAAGCTGACCGAAGACCAGATCCAGGCATTGCTCGCCGCCAATAGCGAAGGCCATCAGTGGAAAGAGAGCGCAACAGACGGCACGTATCGGTTTTGGACCCGCGACGACGGAGCGACGGCCCGGCTCATGGACACTCAATTCGAGTTCAAATCCAAACTCCTCGTCGATCAGGAAGAGGCCTGGAGACAGGCGCACCTTCCCAACGTCGGAGGCTTTTAGCTCAAGTCGGAAAATAAATAATTTTAACAGGAAAACATGAAGACAGGAAATACATGAAGAAGGCAGGGAATTTTTTTATTACTTTGATTGCCTTTTTCTGTATTCAGACAGCCGCTTGGGCGTCCGGTGGCATATCTTGGGAGGAAGTTCATAAAGAAATCGCAAGCCAGGATAAAGAGATCATCGCTTTTGTTGATCAAACTTTTGACGTGGCTCCCCGGGGCGGAGCGATGCGACCGACTGTTGGAGAGCATGCCGGAGAGCGCTTTGCCCCCTACAATTTTTTCGCCAAACCCAAAGGCGCCAAGGGCGATTACGTTTTTAACCTCACTTTCGACATTAGCGATACCCAGACTCATCGCTGGAGCGTTTTAATTCAAAAGAAGTGGTACTGAAGCAGATGGACTTCCCTCCTTTCTTCCTTCATGTATTTCATGATTTCATGTTTTCCTGTTAAGAAATCCCGTAATTTTGTTAATTCCGTCTAGCCTCGGTTTATTCCCATGTTCAACTTTTTTCTCCCGAGCAAAACCAAGAAAGTCCTGTCCGAATCGGAACTGATTCAGGGCAGCCTGCAACGCAACCGCATCTACGCGCAGGACATTCTCTCCGCGCGCGATCTCGATGCCGTCACGGCGCTCGAGGCGCGCTACCCGGCCCTGCTCAAGGCGCGCGACGTCGAGGGCCTCGAAAAGCTGAACAAGGAGGTCATGAAGCTCGGCAACAGGCTCTTCCCGCCCTCGCCCTGGGACGGCTGGCGCGAGAACGTGGAGGTCTTCGTGGTCGCGGCGATCATGGCGCTGGCGATCCGCACCTTTTTCCTGCAACCGTTCAAGATTCCGACCGGCTCGATGGAGCCGACGCTTTACGGCATCGAGCCGAAACCGTCCGTCGAATTGCCGCCGAATTTTTTCGTGCAGGTGTGCGAATTTCTGATCCACGGCAAAACGTACAGCCGCGTGGTCACCCGGCACGGCGGGACCATCGACGCGATGACCCCCGGTTCCTTCACGATCTGGCTCGAATATACCGACGTGCGTATCGGCGATGAAGTCGACCGCATCTGGATTCGCCCCAATGATGTGCGGCAGAAACTTCATCTCATGGAAGGCATGGAGTTTCAACCGGGCGACGTGCTTGCCAACTACGTCACGCAGACCGGCGACCAAGTCCTGGTCGACAAGGTGACCTACAATTTCCGGCCCCCCCACCGCGGCGAGGTTTTTATTTTCAAGACGTCAGGCATTCCCGGCCTCGCCAACGAGCGCGGCCCGGACCAGGAAGGCAGCGAGGACTTCATCAAGCGCTGCGTCGGGCTCGCCGGCGACCTGATCGAGGTGAAGCCCCCTGTTCTCTATGTGAACGGCAAGCCGGCCGACTTCGCGCCCTCCTTCGCCAGGGAATTCGCGCAATCAGATCACTATCCCGGCTACAGTCTGGTCGACTATTTAAGAGGAGACGGCACGGGTGAAACGCGCGATGCCTCACGGCCGTTCGATCCCTTCGACAAGGACAATTCGCAGACCTATTACGTGCCGGTCGACTGCTATTGGGCCATGGGCGACAACAGCCCGAACAGCAAGGACAGCCGTTACTGGGGCGGCGTTCCCCGCCAGAATCTGGTGGGCCGCGGCTACTTCGTCTTCTGGCCTTTCACCTCGCGCTGGGGCTGGATTAAATAATCCCGATGTAGCGGCGGTCTGCGACCGTCGCATTTTGAATCGCTTCCTGTGGCCTTCGGCCACCCGGACAACAAGTTGTCCGGGCCACCCGAAAAAGGCGTAAAAATACGACAGTCACAGACCGCCGCTACAACTACTCACCACCGCTGATGCACCAGCGGGCGAATCCGCACGTCATATATCTTTCGCACCGCCTTCATCTCCGCATCGGTCAGCGCGGGCAGTTCCGCCGCCCGGGCATTGTCCTCGACCTGCCGGGGCCGGCGCGCGCCGGGAATCGCGCACGTCACCGCGTCAAACATCAGAATCCAGCGCAACGCCATTTGCGCCAGAGTGGCGCCGGAAGGAACCCATGGACGCAACTCCTCAACCGCCGTCAGGCCCGTTTCATAATCCACGCCGGAGAAAGTCTCGCCCTGGTCGAACGCCTGGCCTTTTTGGTTGAACTTGCGGTGATCATCCGGTTCAAATTTGGTGTCGCGGGTCAGCTTGCCGCCGAGCAGGCCGCTGGCCAGCGGAACTCGGGCGAGAATCCCCACCTGGCGTTTTTTTGCCTCCGAAAAGCAGAGTTCCGCCGGACGATGCCGAAACATGTTGAAGATGATCTGCACGGTTTGCACATTCGGATATTCGACCGCCTTCAGCGCTTCCTCGACCTTCTCGACGCTCACGCCGTAATGGCGAATCTTTCCAGCCCGCGCCAGGCGGTCCATCGCGTCGAATACTTCCGGGCGGTAGTAAACCTCCGTCGGCGGGCAATGGAGCTGCACCAGATCGAGGCAGTCGGTTTCGAGATTTTTCAGGCTCCGCTCGATGAACGCGGTCAGATTTTTCTCGTTGTATCCGTCCGCCGTGTGGGGCGACAGACGCCGGCCCGCCTTGGTCGCCACGTAAAATTCCTCTTTCCGCTCGCGGCGCAATCGCGCAATCAGCCGTTCGCTCCGGCCATCGCCATAGACGTCGGCCGTGTCGATGAAATTGATGCCGAGATCGAGGGCGCGATGCAGCGCCGCCATCGACTCCTCGTCACTTTGCGCGCCCCACGAACCGCCGATGGCCCACGCGCCAAAGCTGATTTCCGAAACGTTCCAACCCGTTCTTCCGAGTGATCTGTATTTCATAAATTTTCTTTCGTCGCGGCGCCGGACGGAGGCGGTTCGAGGGCGCCGTTTCCGGGAGCGTCCGCCAGCGCGCGCGGAACCACCTCGACCTGGGCCGGGCTTTCGATCTCGTTGACCGCATCGGTGACCTTCAGCTTGCGCAATTCCCGCGCGCTGACCAGCACGCGGCTTTCCAGTGAACCGACAGCCTTGTTGTAGTTCTCCACAGCGCCTTTCAAGGATGCGCCGATGCGGCCGAAATGTTCGGTCATGGTCTGCACCCGCTCGTAAAGCACGCGGCCAAGCTCGCTGATTTTCTGCGCGTTTTCCGCCAGCGATTCCTGCCGCCAGCCGTAGGCCGCCGCGCGCAACAGGGCGATGAGCGTCGTCGGGCTGGCGGGAATGACGTGGTTCTCGTCGATCTGCCGGTCGATCAGGTCGGGCTCGAATTCGAGGGCGGCGCTGAAAAAGCTTTCGCCCGGAATGAACAGCACCACGAACTCCGGCGCGGGCTGGAACTGCTTCCAATACGACTTCGTTCCGAGAAGTTTCATGTGCTCGCGAACGTTGCGCGCGTGTTCGGCCAGTTTGGCGCGGCGCTCCGGCTCGTTCGGCGCTTCGATGGCCTGCAGGTAGGCTTCCATAGGCGTCTTCGCGTCGATGACGAGACTTTTGCCGCCGGGCAATTTCACCACGACGTCGGGCCGCAGCGAACCGTCGTCGGTGGCGACGTGCGCCTGCTCCAGGAAATCGCAGTGCTCGAGCATCCCCGCCAGCTCGACCACGCGCCGAAGTTGCAATTCGCCCCAGCGCCCGCGCACGCGCGGAGTCCCGAGCGCCTTGACTAGGTTTGACGCCTCACGCTGAAGCGTGACCTGCGCCTCGGCCAGCCCGCGCACCTGCTGCGTCAGCCCGCCGTAGGCCTCGACCCGCGACTTCTCGATCTCGCCGATTTTCACGTCGAATTTTTGCAGCGTTTCCCGCACCGGCTTGACCAGTTGGTCGATGGCCGTCTGGCGCTTTTCGAGATCGTTCCGCGCGCCTTCCTGGAATTTTTCCAGCGTGGCGTGCGCGAGGCTGAGGAACGCCGCGTTGTTGCTTTTGAGCGCCTCCGCCGAGAGCGCCTTGAACGCGTCCGACAACTTCGCCTGCGCTTCGTTCAAAATCGCGAGCTTTGCCTCCGCCGCCTTGCGCTCCTCGACCAGCCGCGTTTCGAGCGTCGCCGCTTCCTCGCGCAGCCGGGCCAACTCGGCCTGCGCGATGGAAGCCTGCTCGATTTCCCCACCGAGCCGCGCCTCCAGATCGGCGATCTTTCCATCGCGCGAAGCCAGCCGTTCCTGCAACGTCGCCGCGCGCGTCCGCATCACGAGCCACGTGCCGACGCCCGCCAAAATCGCGCCTATCACCGCGCCAAGAAGAATGCCTTCCATAAAGCGTGGAATGTAGCTCACCCGCGCCCGCGATGCGCCTCAATTATTTTTTCGTCCAATGGATTGAATTTCCGACCGCACCTCAACAAGGCGCTCATTTCGGGCTAATTGGGGAAGAGATAAAAAAGCTCCGGCTTGCTTCATCCTGAAAGGATGAAAATCACTCAGCCCAGGGTTGCGAGGAACGAGCTACCCTGGGTATGAGTAAGACGGCCTCCTACCCTGAAAGGGTTGAATCCAATCCGCCGTATCCTCAGTCCGTAGCTGATTCAACCCTTACAGGGTTGCACCTCTCATAAACGAGTACCCAGGGTAGGCGCGAGGGGACGTGTCCCCTGCGCCAACCCTGGGCTGAATGATCGCAACCCCGTTGGGGTTGCCGTAGATGACCGACATTAGTGTAAAAACGCCGTTGGATCTTTAGACCGCCTGCAAGATGGTGTGATCGACCTGCGCAGCGGCGAATTGCAGGCAGGCCCGGATGTCCTCGGGTTCGAGGAATGGATAATCCTTGAGGATTTCCGGCTCGGTCATCCCGGCGCCGAGCAATTCGAGCACATCTTTGACCCGCAACCGATAGCCGCGAATGCAGGGGCGTCCTCCACATTGCTCAGGGTCAAAGGTGATTCGGTTAAGATAACTCACAGAATTCCGATAATCGTGAATGGAAACGAGCGCGAGCCTGTTTTTCGCGCCTCAATTATTCGGCTTTTCTTCGAGCGCCCAGCGATTCAGCCAGGCGCGGAGACTGAATCCGCGCCAATGAACCGTATCGAATTTAGCTCGATCCAGACCGCGCTTGTCACTGGTAAATTGACGCCCCGCCTTCTGCCAAGCTCCTCGAACGGATGGATCCAGTACCTCCGCATGGCGCCGCGCGGGCCATGCCGGCGGACCGAGTTCGATCAAATAGGCGACATCAAGTTTCCGCGTCCGGTCCTTCTCCCATCGCGCCACGTTGTAGTTGGCCGAACATCCGGCGAGGTCGAGAAATTGCGTGATGTAGAAGGTGGCGAATACGGCCAGAACGCAACCGCCAACCAGCCATGAAAGCGATTTTTCCCTCGTGATTTTGATCGTGAGCAAGGCATAGCCGGCGGCGACCAGCGCGAGAAAGATCATGACGCTCAGGCGCGTCACGGTCATGTCATACGCCTCGATGTAAAGCTTCAGCCGCAGCGCCACACTCAGGAGCAAAAAGAGGTTTTGCGCGATCCAGACGAGGGCGAGCGCCTTCAACTCGCGATGCCGGGTCACATTGAGCGCCTGTTGAAAAATCGTCGTCAGGACGAAGGCGGAAAGAATGACCGTCACGATCAGGGAATTGACCCCGTGATGCACATAACCGCTGTAAGTCACGCCGGCCGGCAGCGCCTGACCGCTCCATAAAAAGAGCGCGTCGGCAATATTCGCGATAAGAAAAAGGAGGTTGAGCACGACAAGGACAAGCCCGCTGCTGAAAAGCGCCGCGCGGTCCGGAAGGATTTCCGGGAGCCGGGGCAGGCGCTCCGTCCATTTCCACCACCAGGCGGAAACATTGGCCGGCCGGAGCAGGGGCAGGACCAGAAACGCCGCGAAGAGCCACGACGCGATGCGCACGGGATCGAGATAAAGAGCCATCTCCTTCCAAAGCCAGTCGAAAAAATTGTTCGTCCAACTGCCAAAGACCGCGTTGCCCGAGGCAAGAAGCGATCCAAAAATCAACGCCAGGACAAGCGCGGGCACAGCCAGCAGGCATCCGCCGATCAATCCGCCGGTCCAGCCCAAGCCCCTTCCGAAGGCGGCTTCCATCAATCGGGCGGCCAGCCAGAAAACGCGTCCCGGCGCGAAGACGAGCGCGACGCCCTGCGAGAGCCATCGGCCCCAGGGCGATTCGACCTCGCTGAAGAATGTGTCGCCGGCCAACGCGATAACGAGGATAAGCAGCACGAACGTATTGGTGACGCCTGTTTCAATCGCCGCGGCGAGCACGGCCCCGCCCAGGAGCGCCAGGAGCAGGCGGGTCGTTCGCCTTCCACCCGGAGATTCACGATTGCCCAGGATGATTGCGGCCAGCGCGGCGAAGAAGACGGCGACCGAAAAACCCCAGTCGTTGCTGCGCCAGAAACATAAATCGTAAATCGCCACGGCAAGCGCCAATCCAAGCAGCAAACGCGGCAGGTGAACGGGAGGACCAGCGTTGAGATTCGCCGACGGGGCGGGCCGGGCGGATGCGCCGGAAAATGGAGGGGGATTCGCCGCGTTCATTGCGCCAGCCCTTCGAGCATTCCCTGGTCCTGGGCGGCGGAGAATTGATCGAGGCGGTCCCGCACGGCGCGGACGACGGGTTCAAGGTCGGTGGCGCCGACGACGATGCCGACTTCCTCGACGCCCGAGAACCAGCGCGGTTGCAGTTCGGACGCGGTCTCGATGCGGTAGGCCGCGCGGCCCTTGAACTCGGCGATGCGCGCGAGTTCCCGCAGATGATCGCTCGCGCGGCTGCCGATCATCACGACGATTTGCACCTGCGGAAGCAGGTCCGACAACATTCCCTGGTGAATATGCATAAGATGATTTGCTGTTGCTTTGTCCTACAAAGCATATCGTTAAAAAAAGAGGCTCTATTTCTAAACTTTCGCCCGGCGGACCATTTCCTCAAGGACGCGCAGGTAATTTTGAAAAGCCTTTCGCCCGCGCGCGGTCAGTTCGTAACGGGTCTGGGGGCGGATCAAAATTTCCTTCCGGTAGGCGACATAGCCGGCCTGGTGGAGCGCGCGCAAATGGGTGACGAGGTTGCCGTCGCTCATCCTGAGTTCGGCCTTGAGGTCCTGGAACGGCCAGTTGGGACGCGCGGCGAGCAGGGTCATGATGGCAAGCCTTCCCTTTTCATGGATCAGTTTGTCGAGCCGGTCAAAATCAAACATTCTCGGTTCCCGTGGTTGATGGAACCGGCTCGTCCCGGTCCTCCCCCAAGGCCCACACCGCCGCGGCGTAGGCCAGATGATACCCGCCGAAGGTGGCCGCCATGATGCCGGAAACCACGAGCGCGGAAGGCTCGACGTGCGGATGGGGCATGAAGAGGTGCTTCCAGGTGACGAGAAGGCCGCAGCCGGTGAGAAAGAAGGTCATGCCCAAAAGGACGAGCGAGCGCGGCGCGAAATGTTGCGTGGCGAGCAGGCCCATGCCGTAAAAGCGTGATCCAGAGCAGGGCCAGTTGAATGGGGCGATGAATCATCAGGGTCAACACGGCGGCGGAGAAAAAGGCAGGCGCGACGCTCATCAGGGCGCACTTCATGCCGGAGGAGAAAAAGGATTCGCCGCGCCGGGCCGAGCCGCGGGAAAGAAAGATGACATTCGTGAAGCAGGTCAGGCCAAGGATCACGCCCCAGACGATGAGAAACTCGTTGGATGAAAGCGGATGATGGTGATGATGCTTGGCGTAATAGGCCGTGGCAAAACCGCCGAGGCTGAGGAGGCCGCCGACGAGGGCGGTGGGGGCCGAGATCGAGCGGTAGATGGTGGCCCGCTCCATCAGGGAACGGATGACGCGGAGTTGGCGGCTGGCGGAATCGGAGTCGGTCATTTCAAGCTTTGTACTGCAAAGTGATCGGAAAGGCAATACGTTTTTTTATCTTTTTATCGGACTGACGGAAGGAACAAGGACCCAGGGTTAATCTTGTTAATCCTGTCCAAAATCCTAAGATCGAGTGTGCTCGTCGAAATTCAAATCCAGTGCCCGCATTGCGGAGAGATCTTCACTTCGACGGCCGATACCTCTCAGGGCGATTACTCGGCCATCGAGGACTGTGAGGTCTGCTGCGCGCCGATGAACATCGAGGTCGTCTGCGAGCCGGGCCGGGTGGAGGAAGTCCGCGTCAGCCTCGCGTGAAGCCATGATTTTCCATTCCTTCCTCTTGGTCGACATCGGCAACACGCGCGTCAAATGGGCCGCCGCCGGCCTTCCCGGGATTGACCCGTCACCGGCTTTTTATTCGCGGAACGCCCTGCCTCTCGTCAAAGGTGAAATGCCCGCGGCGGACGCGACGCCGGACTCCATCCGGGAACTGAAGGAAAGTTTTCCCGGGCACTACCTTGTCCTTGCCTCGGTGGTGCCCAAGCTCACCTTCGATTTTTGCCGCGCCTTCAAGCGGGGTTTTCATCTCGTCACCGCCGACTCGCCCGCGCTCGGCCTCGACTTCGATTATCCCAATCCTGGGGAAATTGGCGCCGACCGCCTCGCCGCCGCCGTGGCGGCGCGCGAACTGAGGCGCTGGCCGGCGATCATCGTCAGTTGCGGCACGGCGACGGCCTTCACCGTGCTCGACGCGAAGGGCCGGCTTTGCGGCGGCGTCATCGCCCCCGGCCTGCAAACGCAACTGGCCGCGCTGATCGGCGCCACGGCGCAATTGCCCGCCACAACGTTGCTTCAACCCCGCACCGCTTTGGCCAAGTCGACTCAGGACGCCATTCGCGCCGGGGTCATGCTCAATTTCCACGGCGGGGTGAAGGAGATCATCCATCAGTTAAGCGAAACGTTGCCGGGCCGCGGGAAGCCCCGCATCATCCTTACCGGAGGCGATGCGCATTATCTTGCCAATTCGCTCGAGATCCCGCACACGCTCCGCCCTTTACTCGTCTTTGAAGGTCTGCGCATGATTGGCCTTCGCGCCTGGACAAAGATGCATGAATCCGACTTCCGAAAATCGTATCGACCGTAAGTTCCGCGAACTGAAAGCGCGCGGACAAAAAGCCTTTGTCGCCTACATCACGGCGGGCGACCCCTCGCCGGAAACGACGCCCGATCTGGTCTGGGCGCTGGAGCGCGCGGGGGCGGACATCGTCGAGCTGGGCGTTCCTTTTTCCGATCCCCTCGCCGACGGCGTCGTCAACCAGCTTTCGGCCCAGCGCGCGCTCGAGGCGGGCACGACCACGCCGCGCGTTTTTGAAATTCTCCGCGCAGTGCGGGCGCAATCGCAAATCCCGATCGTCCTCTACACCTATTTCAACCTCGTCTACGCGTTCGGCATCGAGCGCTTCTGCCTCCAGGCCCACCAGGCGGGCGCGGACGGCCTGCTGGTGCTCGACCTGCCGCCGGAGGAATCCGGGGACGCGGGCGTCGGTTCGCGCCTCGGCGACGGCAGCCTGCGCCGCATCTGCCTGGTCGCGCCGACCAGCCCCGCCGAACGCATCGCGAAGATCGTCCAAAAGGCGAGCGGCTTCGTCTATTACGTCTCGCGCGAGGGCGTAACCGGGATGCAGGAGCATGTCGCCACCAGCATCGGCGGCCGGATCGACCTGTTGCGCAAACATACGTCGCTGCCGGTCTGCGTCGGCTTCGGCATCTCGACTCCCGAGCAGGCGCGCCTCGTGGCCCGCCAGGCGGACGGCGCTGTGGTCGGCAGCGTTCTCGTCAACCGCATCGCCGAGTGGGGCGGCGAGAAGGACCTGCCGAAAAAGCTGGAGGCGTTCGCCCGCCCCCTCGCCCAGGCGATCCATTCGTGAGGATGGTAGGGACGCGAGTCCCTTCGCGTCCCAAAATAATGGGATGGCAAGAGTGGGACGGCAAGGGACTGCCGTCCCTACCTGTACTTGTCTCTGGCATAAAACCCGCTATAAGTCGGGGTATGCTTTTTTGCCAAGTCGCCACCCCAGCGCTGGCGCTGGCTCTTGCCTTTTCGCAAGCCGCCGGTGCGGCCCCGGCGTCCATCCCGCAGGCAAACGCGGGCAAGGATGCCGTGGCGTATGACGACTCCGGCTCCGACAAATACGCGAAGGGCGATCTCGACGGGGCCATTGCCGATTACAACCAGGCCATTGCGCTTAATCCCAAGCTGGCCAAGGCCTACTACAATCGCGGGCTGG
Organism: uncultured Verrucomicrobiae bacterium; assembly: GCA_963702985.1. Classification (GTDB taxonomy): domain Bacteria; phylum Verrucomicrobiota; class Verrucomicrobiia; order Methylacidiphilales; family UBA1321; genus JABDGH01. Next base: position 100,875 of record OY969777.1, on the reverse strand, counting down.
CCCGGTACGATAAAGGGAACCTCGACGAAGCCATCGCGGACTACGATCAGGCGATCAGGCTCAATCCCAAGTACCAGGACGCCTACGTCAATCGCGCGCTGGTCAAGGACGACAACAACGACCACGACGGCGCGATCGCCGACGAGAACGAAGCGCTCAAGCTCGATCCGCTCGATGCCTACGCCTACAACAACCGGGGCTGGGCCCGCTATCGCAAGGGCGATCTGGATGGTGCCATCGAAGACTACAACGCGGCCATCAAACTCGATCCGAAGATGTCGCAGCCTTACAATGACCGCGGAGTCGCCGAACGGGCCAAGGGCGAGGGCGCCCAGGCCATCGCCGATTATACCCGCGCCATCGCGTTGAATCCCCAGGACGATCAGGCCTATTACAATCGCGCCATCGCGCGCGACGACAAGGGCGACACCGCCGGGGCCATCGCCGACGACGACCAGGCGATCCGGATCGATCCGAAATACGCGGACGCCTATGTCAGCCGGGCCGAAGTCAAAGCCGAACGGGAGGATTGGGACGGGGCCCTTGCCGATTACAACCGGGCCCTGGAGATCGAGCCGAAAGACTCCGCCGCTTGCAACGAACGCGGCCTGGCATGGTATCACAAGGGCAACGTGAGCGCCGCCTTGGCCGATTACAATCAGGCCCTCCAGATCGATCCCAACAACGCCAATGCCTGCAACAACCGGGGCAACATCGAAAGGGCCCTGGGCCAGCCTGAACGCGGCCATGAGCGACTATAACCGGGCTCTCCTCCTCGATGCGAAGTGCGACAGCGCCTATAATGACCGCGGCACGGTGGAGCAGACCCAGGGCGACCTGGCCGGAGCCGCCGCCGATTATGCGCAGGCCCTGCAACTCAATCCCAAGAACGCCGAGGCTCTCAGCAATCTCTCCTCCCTCCACAGCGCCCAGGGGGACTGGGCGGGCGCCGTCGCGTACGCCAATCGGGCCATCCAGCTCGACGGGAACTTTTTCCAGGCCTACATCAACCGTGGCGTCGCCAAGTATAACCAGCACGACGTGGCCGGAGCCTTGGCCGATTACGATCGCGCGCTGCAAATCGATCCTAACGACGAGCACGCCTACAATAATCGGGGGATCGCTCTTCAGGCCAGCGGCGACCTCGACGGCGCGCTCGCGGATTTCGACCTGGCCATCCGGATCGATCCGCAATTCTCCCAGGCCCAACGCAATCGCGCCTGGGCCAAGTGGCGTGCGGGCGACGTATGGGGCGCGTTGGCCGATTTGTGGTAGGGACGGCAGTCTCTGCCGTCCCATTTTTTTCGGACGCGAAGGGATTGGCCTCCCGGCCTTTTCCAGTCAGAGGCCCTGAATATCTTTTGCGCTATCGCGCGGGAATTCGCGTCCCTACCCCAAGCGACGGCTACCGCAGCGCGGCCCAGACGCGGTGAACGTCGTCGTGGTCGTCGAGATGTTGCAAAAATTCGCCCACCTCCGCGCGCTGCTCCGGCGTCAACTCGGGATAATTCTTCGGGATGTAGCCCATCTCGCTGGTGACAACGGTCCAGCCGTTTTGCGAAAGCCATTGTGACACGGCATGAATCGCGGCCCGGTCGGTGATAAAGCGCGCGCCTCGTGCGCCCTCCGGAATGTCATCGTTTTGCCCGTGGTCCAGCGGCTCGACTTCGTTGGCCCCGGCCTCGATCGCGGCGGCCTCGATGTCGGCCCCCGCATCGGGATGATGCGCCTCGACCAACCCGACGTGATCGAAAAGAAATTTATTGCTGCCCGCCATGCCCAACTGGCCCTTCTTGAAAAGGACCCGGATTTCCGGGGCCGTGCGGTTATGATTGTCGGTGAGCACCTCCACGATGACCGGCACCTTGTGCGGGGCGTACCCCTCGAAGGCGAGATGCTCGAAGGTCATCTTCTCGCCGCCGATGCCCGCGCCTTTGTTGATCGCGCGCGTGATGGCGTCGCGCGAGACGCTTTCCTTGCGGGCCTTTTCGCAGGCGGCGAAAAGCCGGGCGTTCGCGGACGGGTCCGCGCCGCCGTGCTTGGCCGCGACCATGATTTCCTTCAGATATTTTCCGGTCGCCTGCGATTTTCTCAGCGAAGCAACCTCCCGTTTAGCGAGCAACCATTGACGTCCCATGGTTGATATTAGGGCGTGTTTTCAAAATAGGGCACTATTTTTTTGGAGGGTCGGACTCCGCCTGTTGCCTCAAAAGTTTTGACACCCGGGGAATAGGTCAAGGGTTGGGGAAAAAGGGACGTTGACTCAAAAAGGATGACACCGACAACCGAAAGGATGTCGATGAGTCAAAAGATACGGGAAGAGATGTTGCCGCGCTTGCGGCAGAGGTATGCGAGCCGAGGGGTGGAAGGCCGCAGCCGGATGATCACGGAACTCTGCGAGCAGTTTGGCTACAGCCGAAAGCACGCGATTAAATTGCTGGGAGCCAAAGTTGGCTGGGGAGGCGATCCGTTGGTGCGCAAAGGGCGTCCAGCGCTCTACGGCCCGCAGGTTGCGGACGTGTTGCTGCGTATCTGGAAGGCATCGGAGCAACCGTGCGGCAAGCGTCTGGTGGAGATGCTGGCGCTCTGGTTGCCTTATGATGAGACCGAGCACGGCAAGCTGGCTCCCGCGGTGCGCAAAAAAGTGCTCTCCATCAGCCCGGCCCAGGCGGATCGGTTATTAGCCCCACACAAGGCCGGCACGCGGCGCGGGCGTTGCGGCACCAAACCGGGAGGCTTGCTTAAGCACCAGATCCCGATCCGCACGGACAACTGGGACGTGACCGTGCCGGGTTATCTGGAGGCCGACACGGTGGCCCACTGCGGCGAGTCGCTGGAGGGAGAGTTCATCTGGAGCGTGACCTTCACCGATATTTATAGCGGCTGGACGGCCAACCGCGCGGTTTGGAACAAAGGGGCCGCCGGGGTGGTGGAGGCCACCCGCAACGTGGAGGCGGCGCTGCCCTTCGCCGTGCTTGGCTTTGACTGCGACAACGGCAGCGAGTTCCTCAACTGGCACTTGGTAAGTTACTTTGCCCAGAGGGAAAACAAGGTCGGCTTCACCCGATCACGGCCTTACCACAAAAACGACAACGGCCACGTTGAACAGAAGAACTGGACGCACGTGCGGCAGTTGCTCGGCTATGACCGGCTCGAAGACCCCGCGTTGCGCGAAGACATCAATGCCCTCTACCGGGATATCTGGGAGCCGTTCCACAACTATTTTTGTCCCTCAGCCAAACTCCTGAGCAAGGACCGTCATGGAGCCAAAATCAAACGCCGCCACGACCGCCCCATGACGCCCTGCGACCGGCTCCTGGCCAGTCCAGATGTGAGTGCCGCCAGCAAGAAAAAGCTGCGCCAAACCCGCGCCGCCCTCAACCCCTTCGACCTGCAAAGACGACTCAACGTCGCCCTGCGTCCGATCCTGCAACGGGCGCTGCGTTCCAGTCGCCCTACGGGCTCCTTGCACTGCGCGCCCGTTGCAGCTACACCCCAATTGAAACTATAACCACGGTGTCATGACTTATGAGTCAACGACTCCCGTCCCTCAGCACCCCTCGGGTGTCATTTACTTTTGAGGCAACAAGCTCCGTCCCGACCCTATTTTTTCCGGCGGCTACGGGAAGTTATGAGCGAGGGTCAGGCCAGAGGCTGACCCTCCAGCAGGAGTTATGCTTGCACCTCGCGCTGGAAGTGGCAGAGTAGCTGCCCCATCCTTCCCACGAACAAGGATGATCGCGAAAGTTGGTTTATTCGGGCTGTGGCTCAGCTTGGTAGAGCGCGCCGTTCGGGTCGGCGAGGTCCAGGGTTCAAATCCCTGCAGCCCGACGTATTTGTTAATCAATAACTTACGTTTTTCAGATTTCTGGGCATAACGCCCTGGCATAACAAGGCCGTCTTAAATCAGCATCGTGCGCCAAGATTCATTTTAGAAAAGAGTGTGAGAAAATCTCAGCTAAATCCATGCCCGTATGTGACTGTCGGTCTCTCACGCTCGTTCCCACGAGCACTAAATGAGCCGGAGTCCGTCACTAAATAGGGGAGCAACGGGGCGGCATCGTCTGGCTTGATAGGCACATTCATTTTTCAATTTTACTGGAATCCCCGAGCGGGTAGTGAGTGGCACTCTCGACGCGGCCCCCAAACCATGTTTGCTACACGCGCGCGACCCTCTCCCCCTCATTGATCGGATAGTGCCAGCGCAAGGCTTTCAAACAAATCGACACCCACCCGGAGACCCAATCCCGCTTTCCCCACCGGCTACGTCGAGGCCGGTAGTCAGCGATGCTCATTCTTTGCTTCTTTCTCTCTCGTTCACCCCCTGGGGGGAGTCCCCATCCCCCTTTTAATCGTGAATCTAATAGATCGGCCCATACCCCATACCAAAAAATGTATGGAGGAAGGGGCGTCCTCGGGTTTTCATGAATTTAGGTAGGCGCGCACAAGCTGTTTTGCTTCTGCGATTGTTTCGGTATGGGGTAGTGTTTTGGAAGAGAAAAACCAATAAGTTATTTTCGTTGCGTAGTGGGTGAAGTGGCCGGCCTGGTCAAATACGGGCGTGATGAAAACGCTTCCGCCGACAATGGAAGCAGTTAGCCTGGGGCGGTGGTTGACATAGTCGAGGTCGTAAATGATGGATTGCATTGGGGTTACCCCTGTAAAAAAAACTGGGCACCGAGACGCTGGAATTATTGGGTGGGCTCGCTTTCAACAAAGTCCACTGAATTTTGGCGATACCGGCTCAGGAGGCGAAGAGCGTGGAAATCCGCGTCAGCTTCGTCGTCGATCTCCAGAAGGTGACGGATTTGTTCGATTTTTTTGGGGTGTTCCCATTGCCACAAATGCCGCAACTCGTGTGCCGCGAGATAGAGCAGCATTTCCAGCGGATCGTCGAACCAGGTAACGTGTCGCAGGTATTGACCGGGCAACGCGGGGTTAATGTCCCAGACAATCGGAAATTCGGTGGCAGAGGAGATGCACACCCGGACCCACCCGCCATTTGTCATTTTGCCGGCAGTCCCATCCCAACCGGTTTCGGGGCTTTCCGTGCCGGCGACGATCTCGCCAGTTTCCTGCTCAATTGCCGTCCAGGTCTCCTGAAAAATAAAACGCACTGGCTTCCTGAGCCGCAACTCCTCGCAAAGTCGAGCAACTATACCCTGGACCAAGGCGTCATCCCACTGGGTAAGGTTTTTGAGTTCAATAGTCGGCATAAAATGATGGGGCTGTTCCGACAGCATTTCAGTCATTGATGTTAAGCAGCGCATACCCGCCTGTCCAGGCAACCGGCCATTCGCCGCGCATGAAGGGCGGCTATCTTGGGGTTTCTCCCTGGCTGGCATTTTCGTGTTTCAAGATTTGTGCATTCGGGTTATTCGGAAGTCAAGGGCCTATCTCCACCATAAACCAAGCCGCAGTAAGACGGTTATTGCCCGAGCCGCTTCAAAGCAGCTTGAGCGTCGGGGTTATTCTGTGCAGCAGCTTTTTGGTAGGATTCCACAGCAGTAGCCGTGTCTTTAACCACGCCCCAACCACGTTCGTACATAAAGCCGATATTGTATTCAGCCGTGCTATCGCCCTGATCGCCAGCCTTTATGTACCAACTCAAAGCTTGGCTATAGTCCTGCGTCACGCCCCAGCCATATTCATACATCTTAGCGATAGAGCATTGAGCAGAAGTGTTGCCCTTATCGCCAGCTTTTATGTACCAACTCAAAGCTTGGCTGATATTCTGTTTTACGCCTAGACCATTTGCATACATCAAACCAATATTGTATTGAGACATGGGATAGCCTCGGTCGGCTGCTATTTGGAGCCACTTCATGGCCTCCGCATAATCTTTGGGTACTCCCTGCCCCGTTAGGTATAAAGTGCCTAAGTCTTCTGCCGCCCCGACATCGCCCGCCGTGGCTTTAACGCGATAAGCTGCCGCTTCGATATTGTCGGTGGCTACTGGAGCAATGGCTGGGGGCGTTACTTGAGCAGGAGGGGAAGCGGTATCCAGCCGCTTTAAAGCCGCCTGAGCGTCAGATTGCCTCTGAGCAGCTGCTTTTTTGTACCATTGCACTGCGATAGTGGTGTCTTTAGCCACGCCTTCGCCATCTTCATACATGAAACCAATCCTGTATTGAGCGGAGGCATCGCCTTGATCGGCGGACTTTCGAACCCAGCTCAAGGCCTTGCTGTAATCCTGCGTCACGCCTTTGCCATTGCGGTACATATAAGCAATACCGTTTTGAGCCTTAGCATCGCCCTGATCTGCTGCCTTATGAAACCAACTCAAGGCTTGGCTGTAATCCTGCGTTACGCCTTGGCCATTGAAGTACAGGGTAGCGATATTGACTTGTGCGTCGGCATCGCCCTGCTCGGCAGACAGTTGGTATGATTTGAATGCTTGGCTAAAATCCTGTGGCAGGCCAAGCCCATGTTCCCACATGTAACCAAGTTGGTTTTGAGCCGAAGCATCGCCCTGATCCGAAGCTTTCTGATACCAGAGCACGGCTTGGCCGAAATCTTGAGCAACCCCCCAACTATTTTGATACATGAGGCCGATATTGTATTGAGCCTTAGGGTCGCCCTGATCTGCTGCCTTTTGGTACAAACTCAAGGCCTTGCTGTAATCCTGCGTCACGCCTAGGCCATTTTCGTACATCCAAGCGATATTGCATTGAGAATCGGAATCGCCCTGATTGGCAGCTTTTTGGAACCAACTAATTGCCTGACTGTAGTCCTGAGTTACGCCTTGACCACGGAAATACATAGTACCGATATTGAATTGAGCTTTAACATCTCCGTGATCGGCGGCCATTTGGAACCATTTCAATGCTTCGGTAAAATCTTTAGGTACACCCTGCCCAAATAGGTATAACGAACCTAATTTTCGGGCCGCCTCGACATTGCCCCCTTCGGCACTGATGCGTAAACTGGCAGCTTCTGCATTGTCGGTGGCTACTGGCGCAACGGCTGCGGACGTTGCCGGTGCAGGTGCGAGAGCAGGTGCAACTATTGCAGGGACTGCTGGCGTCACCGGCTCAGGGGTTGGAGGCTGTGAGGTGCTTTCAGTGGATACCCGTGGAGAGACGGTCACGGACGAGGACATAGGTGTCGCACCTACTGGAGGTTGAGACGGCCCATAAAATTGCCTAGGGTGGCTTAATGAAAACATGTAAAGCCAGTATATCACGCTTAATATAGACAGAACTGTGCCGAGAAACTTTCGCACTACACCGATCTTCTTGCCTGTAACTACCGTGCCCACGCGTTGATCCCAAGGGGTAGTTCCGGTTTTTTTAAACTCCTTCTCTTTAGATATAGCCACCCCAAAAGTTACCAGTGGAAAAAACAACAGGAAGGCTAGCGAATAAAAAAGTCTCCATACACGTCTCCACGCTATCACCATTTGCATTCTTTCCCCGTTTTCACGAACCACTCTAAGACCGAAAATAAGCTTCCCCGGTGTCGCGCCAATAGTTCCTATCCAGACGACATCCCAAAGCAGAAACGCTGCATCGTAAGCTATGGTTTGTCCTAAGACTGAAAAAATCCATAGGGGAGATATGCGCAAGGATGAAGTCAGCAATTCCTCAGGCTTTCCAAATCCAAAGAGCATAAAAACAGGAATCGAAAAGATAAAGGCCGGCACTACTACCAAGGCCGTGTCAATTGTCCTAGCCGCGATTCTAGTTTTAAACCCAGCTAACTCGTCTTGATGCACCGAGGGCTCAGGTGGAACTGGTGTTGGACTTTGGGGTGGTGGAGCATACTCCTGCCTTGGACTAGGTCGGGGGGCAGTACCTCGATTTGAATAAGAAGCTCTCCCAGTTCTGATAGCCTCCCAAGCTGCGTTCACGTCCTGCAACATCTGAGTTGACATGTCCCATTCTGTTTTCTGCTCCACTGGGTCAAACCGATCAGGGTGCAAGACGCGAACACGTTGGAGCCATGCAGCCCGAGCCTCATCAAGCGTTGCGGTGGGACTGATCCCTAGGGTTTGATACGGGTCTTTAACCATCGCAATTTATTGGGTTTCTACTCCGTTTGGGGCTACCGAATGGGGTAGGGGCCTTCCCCCCCCACCTCGTCGCCCCAACGTACTGGGGATTGAGCGTGATGGCTTGGTTGTAATCCGCAATTGCACCATCGAAGTCGCCTTTTTTTGACTTCGCAAGGCCTCGGTTGTAGTAGGCATTGGCGAATTGGGGATTGAGCGCGATGGCTTGGCTGAAATCCGCAATGGCACCATCGAAATCGCCTTTGTGCCTCTTCGCCATGCCTCGGTAGTTGTAGGCATATGGATAGTCGGGATGAATCTCGATGGCGTGACTTAAATCTGCGATGGCAACGTCGAAATCGCCTTTGGAATCAGCCGCGACACCGTTATTGTATGCGTCGATCGCTTCGTCTTGAGCTTTGAGAGGCAAGCATTGGAATCCCAGCATGAGCGCGAAAAAAGGCGCGCCGTGCAACCCAAAGCGTTTTAATTTCATGGTGATAAATTATGCTCCTTGCACCAAGCTCTCTCATGGATCAGCTTGTATTTGAGGCCAAAGTTCATTTAGAGGCGGGGCTTGTGGCAAAGTCTTTGGTTTCGAGCAGCATTCCCGATAACTCATCAAAGACCTCATTTCGTTCAATATCTGTCAGCGATTGCCATTGAGGAGCAATTTTTAAGATTTTGGCGCACATAATGCTTAACATCAATGGCTTCCATGGATAGTTATAAAGGTCGGAGTGGTTTGCCTTCAGCACAGCGTCCATTGCTATCATTCCTTCAACAAGACGAGAATTTCTGTTAGATACATCGGGAAATAGTTTCATCGCCAGCGACTTGGATACTTGCACCTGCCCATCAAATCCGCTGAATTGATCCTGATGAGTTGTGTCTTGCCCCAGGCCGATTCCGCTCGCCAGAGTTAAAAATAGAAAGAGTGTTTTCATAGGTAGAGGATTTTGGTCAGCGTGTTCTACGAAAAAGTATAACTTAATGTCCAAAAAATCGGTTTCCGTCAAAAAGAGCGGCAAAGACGCCCAATATTCCAGCGACTATGAAGCAAATTGGAACCATAATTTTGCGCCATGGTTCCCACTCATTTTCTTTGATGCAGAGAATTATTCCCAGAATCCAAGCCCCGTTTAAAACCAGATAGAAAATTCCCATAAAATCACCATTTCCACTGTGACCGGGAGTGAATCCTAATTTCCTGATGGCCCTGGTACTCCGTGACCTTTCCCTTCGCCGTGACCTTGGCTCCCACTGGAGGAATTGGCTCGACCGAGACGAAATCCGCCGCCGACACGTACAGCGTCATTTTCTGGTTCGGGTAGCGCCCGTCCATGTCAATCGCCACGTCCCCGCGTGGGAGGTATTTAACGCCGTAAACCTCTCCAGTGTAGCCGTGGTGCGAACATGAGGAGCAGGAGAGCACGACCAATAGCAGGAACAGGTGTCGTTTCATGGTGAGAGGATACGGTGATGGAGAGGTTCGGTCAGTCGGTATTTATAAAAATGATGCGATAATGGAAGCTCCGCATAAGAGCCATAATAACAATGTCAGTGGCCCGTAAAAATAGAGCCAGAAGCGATAAATCGGTTCTTTTTCCGGTTCATTCTCAGCATCGATTTTAGAGTGAACAACAGCCTCGCCCACTAGCCAGCTCAATATGGCCAAACCTGTCACGGCCCAGCAAAGCCAGACCAAGTGGCCATTGCGCCAGAGGAATAGCAGTGCGATAAGCATCGGAATGAGCGCGGTAAAACAGCCTCCGGGTGATTTCATAGATTGACCTTTATCCAGATGATTTTTACTTCGCAGTTTTGGATTATACCTGCCTGTCGGCGTGAGGACTGGCTTTGACCTTTGAGGATTAAACCCGACGATCATGAGATGCAATAAAAATGCGCAGAGGTCTGCGGGTTTGTCGGCCACGCTTTCACGATACTGGCTGGGTGGATAACCGTGATTTTGGACAAAGAGTTTATCGCCTGCGAATGGCAAGGAAATGGACGCAGGAAGTGTGCTCTGCGAGGGCGGGAATCGGTTGTCGCACGCTTCAAATGATAGAGGCATATCGGGTTCGTCCCACCCTGGATACAGTGAAAAAGCTGGCTGTTGCCTTCCGGTGCTCATGGGACGATTTATTGGGGCCTCCGAAATAGCACCGAGTGGGCTTAGTTTGCTTCACCGAGAAGGTTGGGTCCCGAAAATGGCTCATTATCGTCGGGAGCGAGAATTTCGCCCAAGTCCGGTTGACCGTAAAAATCTTGGAAGCACAGGCCGGCAGTTACGTCTTGGGCAAGACATTGTTCCCTAAGTCGCTTAAATACCTTCAGCTTGCCAATCGCAGCCGGTACGCCCCGAGTGAGTAAGTGTTTTGCGTCGTTCCATTGTGACAGTTTCATAAGAGCACGCGCTCCGTTGCAATATCCAATCGCATCTTTGTCCCAGCGTTTGGCGACCACCTGCCAGACGTGCACGGCACGTCGGTAGTCTCCAAGTGACTCCAGCGCATGTCCGCGCTGAATGAGCACAACGGTGTTTTCACGGATTGATGGAGGCAAATCATCCAGTAAGTCCATGGCCTCTGAGGCCCGTTCCTCGCGGTTCAAGGTAGCTGCATCACAGATCAGATGCAGAGTTCTTGGTTCGGCTTCCAAGGCTTCAGTCAGGTCATCTAGGACGTAACCCAGGCCCAACGGGCGCAAAGCATCGTCAAAATCCGACAGCCAATCCGCTCGGTGAAGAATTGCAAACAGAAGGTGATACCGAGCTCCCAGCAGATTTCCATCTTTTGCCTTCTCGATGGCCCACGGGAGTTGGTGTTCCAGAACAACCGCTTGAGACCGCTTGATCGCCGTTTGGGCTAAGGTGACGTTCCTATCCCGCGTAGTCTTTTGCCAGTCGAGATAAAGCTCGCGCACGCCAATAGGAGTTCCCGGCTTGAGCCCATAAAATTCTAACAATGGATTGAGTCTAAGGTACGGACGACACGTTTCGGGAACTCGACCAAGCAGCTGATAATCGATCCGTTGTTCCTTGCTCAGCGTGCCTGCGTATGCAACCACCTGAATTATCTTGGGATGTGCAAACCGTAGGGCCTGTTCAACGCTTATGGCACCGTGAACACCATATTCCCAAAGCGGTTCAAGATCTGCGTCGAGAAAGGTTTTATCCCAAAAAGTTGAGCCTTGTTCTAGGGCTTGAAGGAGTGCCTTAGAGGCCCACTCCATTTCGTGTATCGGCGCCGCATAACAAGCTAGGCAATAGGCATCGTATTCAGATTTGTTCATGAACTCAGGGTGTCCCATGAAAAGATCGAATGCCTCCCTTGAACGTCCTGAAAGGTGCAAGGCGTTACAAGTCTGAAACCACAGGGAGCGAGACAAACCATGCTCACGCATAACCTTGAGAGCGTGCTCTGCCGCCCAAGCGCAATCAGGGCCGAAGCCGAACATGCGAACGATTCGGGCTTGGAAGTCCACGAAAGATGGATGACTTTGGGGTAGAGAGTCGTATTCCGCCCTCGCCTCCTCGCGTAATCCCAGGCGTTCGTAGGCACGGGCCGCCCCCAGTTTCTTTTCAATGTTTTCTGAATCCACCCTTAGTCTATACGGAGCTAGGTAATTTTCGGAAACCAGAATTGTTTTTCTTTTTTCAGGCAGAGGTTACTATTCGGTCGTTTATTAAAGGGAACCATGAACCTACCGGATGAAAAACTAACGGAGTGTGCCGAAGACCCGCTCGATCTCTGCAATGAGCACATCGGTCTTGCTCGATCCATCGCGGAAAAATATTTCAACATTCCAGGTATTGAGCCGGATGACGTGATCCAAGAGGCGATGAAGGGGCTGATTAAAGCCGCGTGCGCCTTCGACCCAGCCAAGGGTAAGTTTGCGTCTTACGCCGGCACGGCCATCCGCAACGGCCTTAATGACGTGTACGGGAAACAGAACCGGATTCGGAACGCCGAGACAGACACGCTCGATCAACCCGATTGCGAAAGCGGACTCACGCTTGAAGAGATTACAGCGGACACCAAAGTGTCCCGGACCCTCCCGATGGAACATGACGAAACCAAGCGTATTCTCGACGAGGAGATCGCCAAATTGTCCGGTCGGCCTCATGCTATCGTCCGTGGCTTCATGGCAGGCAAGAGTGGCGAGGAAATCGCTCAGGAACTTGGAATCAGCCGTCAATCGGTCAATGCCAGCCTGAAAGGCACTCTTGCGGCGCTTAAGAAGCGGTTGCTGGCGAGGGGATTAAGGGGGCAGGAAAGCTGCGTGCTTTATGCGGGGGTAACTGACCCCCGAGACGGCGGGGCAAGAGGATTAAGGGACAGGAAAGCGGTGTGAAATAATCAAGATGAAAACAGTCCAGGAGCAATTCAGCGAAGCGATCAAGAACAGCGACAAGATCGGGAAAATTATGAGTCTCTCCGACCAGAAGGCGTTGTTTCGCCGGAACAGTTCCGTCGCGGCCTCGCGGCAAGCGGCCAAAGCCGCGACTGCAGTTAAAGCTCCCATCGTTGGAGAATTGAAAGAGCAGCCTCGAAACTGAGAATCAAATGACTTCCCATGAACGCTATTTGAAAGCCCTCGAAGACCCCGCCTCGGGGATAACCGTGGATACACCTGCTCACCTGATCGAGGGAACCGTCCAACACAGTTTTGCAGAAGCGATCAAAAACAGCGACAAGATCGGGAAAATTATGAGTCTCTCCGACCAAAAGGCGTTGATTCGCCGGAATAGTTCCGTCAGGGCCTCGCAACTGGCGGCGCAGGTCAAGACCTCTTCCAGCACGTGATAAAGGTTGCGCTTACCCGGACGAGTAGCACTTATTGACTGCCAGTACGAATGGAATTAGAACAACCACTGTGGCTAGCAAAAAAAAAATTGTAAGCGAAGAAGCCAAACAGAGAATTGAAGCTCGAAAGATTAAGGCTGCCTCAAGGCCGAGACGTGCTTTCTGTCGTCGATGCGGTGGAAAACTTGTACCAATAGAACCTCTCTCGTCAGGTGCACCACGGGAGCCTTGGGGCTGTGATGTTAGGTGTAGCGCTTGTGGTCGCCCTGAGTGGTCCAACCCAAGTAAGGCGTAGTTTCCGCTAAAGTTTGCCCCAGCAAATCAGGTAGCGGCTGGAGTCATCCCAGATTCTCAGCCAGACTTCCCATGCGTGCCCCATTCTACCGTGGTGTTCTGAGGCACCACCATGATTGCAAGTGAACAGTCGCTGAGGGTTCAGACCGACACCGTAGATGCAGACCCAATGGTCGATGTTTCCGCCTAGACTTATGCTGGTCAGGATCGGGAAGCCATCGTCGATGGCCTTGGCAACGTCGTCGAATTCCATCTCATCGCGAAGTGATACCCCAACTCCATTTTTGCGGAGTGCCCGGATGATTTGATACTCGTTGGTTCCATCCTCCGTGACTTTACAGTCTTGGTAGAATTTGCGGAAACTTAAGCTTGGATTGAATGTTTGCAGGACTGACCACGCAGCCACCGGCCCACACGAATACCCATCTACCTGGCGATAGCCGGGCACTTCCAACTTGATCTCGTCTTCGCGGAGATCAAGTTCGTAAGAGTCGAGCAAGGGCGGAACCCCCACAAAATGTGGTTTCAGCGGCATGTCACTGTTACAGTAACCGAAGTCCGTGCATTCAGAAAGTTGTTATGGGCCATAACCGGCCATGGACAACAGACCGGAAGTCCCGGCAGGTTTGTCGTTGCAGGTCCCGTCTCACGCGCCCGCATCATCCAGCATGTCTCGGACGGCTCTGCGCAGGGCCGGTGATTGTTTTAGTTTCACCTGAAACTCTTCGGGCGAGTCGCTATCCGTCTTGCTGAATGAGATTAGCCGTTGAACGGGTTGGCCCACCCCGTATGAGAGCAGGCACTTGGAGGCTTCAACCTGGGTTGCACAGTCAGGAACTTCGATAAAATCACGCGCAGCCTGGGACCACATGCGCTTCGTGGCGCGCAGATTTTTGAATAGCACCGAAACAGCTTCCTCCATCATGGAGGTAGAGAAGAGCGCCTGGGCTTGGCCTGGGGGCAAAACGGCCAGCTTAGACTCGGCTATTTGGATGCTTTTCTTACCGGGATTGGGTGTTCGGGAAGCTTTCATCATAAATTTTGCCGGCGCTTTCTCTTCTCGCGGATCACAACGGTTACGGTCTTTTCCTGCATCCGCTTGATTGCGCGAAGAGCGAAGGCCCTGTCTTTTGGTTTGGGGCTATCCAGGAAGTGCTGAATTACGGTAAGTCGGGTTGCTCTCGCTTTTTCAACGAATGCTTCAAGGCAAGACCGGCAGTAAGTGTAGGGCCATGCGTTTTCCATGGGTGCTCTTTTACACAAATGGCAGATGTCGGATAGATTAGGTTCGATCATTGTGGGAGAGGGTAAAAAGCGGGCCGCACAACCATTTTGCAGTACCGTGAAGTGGACACGGTATATTTAACCCTGAGATGTGATATATGCCCCCACTACGTGGGGGGGCATCCATATCTATCTCAATCGAGGGCTGCGTATGATGTGAATGGCAGATAAGAATGGGCATACGCATCTATCTCCTTGGCCTCTGAACGTGTGCTTCGGCTCTTGTCCCTTTCCGCGGCACGGCTACCTCTTCCAGATTGCCATCCTGGATAAGCTCAGCCAAAAAGCCCTTGGCCTTTACTTGCCCAATGCCAGCGCTGCCAGCCTTGGACACAAGCGCCTTTTTCTCGATGCTTCCCTCATCTGGAACCAAGGCCAACAGGGTGTGTTTGGTTTTTTCGGTCGCGTTGCAGTTTTGTTGCTGGTCGGCGGTGGCAGGTTCCCAAAAGATTGCGCCCGGTTTCGTGGAATGCGCCCAAAATTGTTGGCTCACGGGCCGACCGTCAGAATCGACCCAGCCAATGCGCTGCTTACGTTTGGTGGCCTTAAACTCGAAGACGGGGTAGTCCAGCGGCTCAATAATCAAAATCGCGCGGGCAAAGTTGCTCCAGTCGGCGGCCCCGGCCCCCGCGTACATCCAGTCGTGATCTTTCCAGTTTGAGGTGTCGCGGTGATTAGTTTTCGGGGTATGCAGCACGAGAATTAGCCCGCAGTTGTGCTTGTCGAGAAGCGGTTGCAGCCATTCGCGGCAGAATTGGTTTACCGATTGTGAATCCTTAACGTCTCCCCCAAAAAAGCCGGTTACCGGATCAATCCGTAAAATGTCGCACGGGAATGCCTCAAGCTCTCGGTCTAAGGCCTGGGCGAATTCCTTTCCCATTTTTCCCGGCATCGTGACCACCCTGTTATTTGAACCGAGAGCCGCAATTTCAGCTTCATCCAAGTGCATCCCGAAGACGACACCCTGGACCATCTCATGGAGATCGCCGGCGTCATTTTCAACCTGAATCGTGAGAATCCGCAGAGGCCCGGCAGGTGTTATTCCGAATGCTGGTTTGCCAGCCGTCCAGCAAACATCCATCTGTGCCGATCCCGATGATTTACCGACGCCGGTTGGCGCAACCAAAAGCAGGCACGCACGACGGCAGAGCCAGCGATTGCCGAGCAAAGTATCCGTTTCGTTTGGTGGCTCCTGATATAATTCGAGTAAGCTTTTGCGGATAATACCGTCTGACGCCGTTTCCATAAGCTCCAACGGCGCGGACAGAAGAGCCACACCAAGCTGTGCCCAGGCTTCAATCGGGCCGACGCTGGCGACAAGATCAGAAACATCTTTGTACGGGGCGGGCACACGTACCTTGCGAACGCTTTTGGCGACGGGCAATACGGAAGCAAGGACGGTCAGAATGTACTTTTCGCCAGGCTCGTCGTTATCACCGCACAAGACGACATCCTTACCCCTTAGCGTTTCTGCATAACTATCGCCCCAGCCATTTGCCCCGCCGATGCACGTTGTTGCGACAATGCCGCATGATGCGAAGGTGTCGGCGTCTTTCTCTCCTTCACAAATCCATACTTGTGGGGCACTCATAATTTCCGGCAACCGGTAAAGAACGCGCTCGACTCCCTGCAATCCCCAATGCCATTTTCCGCCAACATTGTGCCGTGGACGAAAGTCCTTCGGCTCAAAACGCACGGCCTGATAAAGCTCTTTGCCGATAGCGTCTTTATAAGAGTAAATGACAACAATCCGTCCAGGAGTCGCAATTGGCCTGTGGCCATTGGATGGCTCGGGATTCCCTTTGAGGCACTCACTCACCGTCTTGCCATCAAACATCGCCTGGAGGTCGATTACGTCGCCGGAAAAGCATCCGGCAAAGCACTTGGCGCGCTTGCCATTGTCGTAAACTGAGCCACTCGGGTTTTTGTCGTCGTGGAAAGGGCAGCAGAATTTTCCACCCTTCACTTCGACGCCGTTAGCCGACAAGATCGAGTGGATCGTGTGACGGGCCTTAATTTCAGCAACTCGGTCCCTCATCGTGGGCCTCTTTCCGGCTTGAAATTCAGGATGTGCCGTGACATCTTTTCGGCACTGCTTGAGAAGAGTTTTCCAGAAGGGCCGGACACCTTGCAGGGTGCTCCGGCTCTCCCGTTTCCGGCATTCAAGCGCGTGCTCCCTCCTCGAAGCTGAGGAGATACTCGCGGAGGCTGGGCAGGTGGATCAATCTTTTCCCCCGAGCCGTTCCCGGCCTTCGCAGACAGATACTTTTTATTTTTCCTTCGGAAATGAGGGAATATAAAGAGGTCCGCTTAACCCCTGAGTAGAGGATTGCGTCGTGCAGATTTATGAACTCAGGTTCGCATCGGGTGACGCTGCCCGATTGAACCCCGGCGGTTATTAGCGATTTCATACGAGCATTCTCGCCCGGATTAATCCGGTTGATAGGGGTGAGAATGGATGTCTTGCGCGCCCCTAAATCGACCAATCGTCAGGCAGGTTTACCGCTTTACCACCATGGCCTTGAATGCGTCTCCAACTTTCAGGATTGCCATAGTTTTCACGGTCTTTAGCTTGTCTTTAATCTCCTGAGTTCTACTTATCAGCCTGAAATCTTCCTTTGCTTTATCGGGATTGTCTTCCCAGTAATCTTTCAACATTTTCTTGGCCACTTTCCACCACGCTTTACGAGTCTCCACATTCAACATTTCTGGCAGTTCAACAATCTCCGGGTATTTATTGGCCTCCGGTAGCAAAGCATCAATGCGCTTCTGTTGGTCAGGACTCGGTGACTTATAGCTCATCGACTGCGCCCGCAGAAATGGCTGGAAGCCTTTAATTTTGTTGAGCAACATCGCAGCAATCTCTGTCCAGCGGACATCTCCGCTGATTTTCGTGTTTGCTGTCGGAGGAAAACTTCTGGTGCCAACGCCAAGCTTCTTGAGGTAATGTTTTGTGGCCAATATGGAGGTCGCTTTGGGCGAGAGCATCAGAGGCCATTCCTCCGTCTCTGACGCAAGTTCAATCACGGCTTTACGGGACTTTTCATCTTTGGCCGCATCAGCCAATTTATTGATTCCATAATTCGTGGCATTCAAAAGAGTTATGACGGCGGCTACGGCATCACCGCCCCCAAGCTTTGAAGTTTTTTCTAACAGGTCGAAGCAATCCTGAATCGCCACTTTCTGTGAGGCGTGGGCGTTGGTATCGCCGTTCTTTACGGCCTTGAATAACATATTGAAACAGTCTCTTATCACGCCTTCCAGTAAGGCATGATTTAACGGCACCTGGTGGGCATGGCAGAGAAAGTGCAGTCTTCTCGCCGTCCTCGCGAAATCTATCCACAAGCCTGGAGCCGAGGATGGATGGGGGTCGGGTAAGGGCGCGGCACAGGCTCCCTCGTTAGTCGGGATACTGTCTGCTGGCTTCCTTCGCGGCTTCTTCATTTTGTCACGTCCGGTAAATTGTCGATGGCAGGCCGCAAGTGGTTCACAGCATTTTCTCGATCTTGTTCATGGCCTTGGCCACGTCCGACGAATCCAAGTGCGTGTAACCACGACTGACGGCGATTGAATCGTGCCCGATGATCTCTTGCGCCATCGAATCGCTTACCCCGGCTCGCTTTAGCATCGTGACGGTCGAATGGCGCAAACTGTGAAAACTTATCTGGCCTCCTGCCCGCCTTGCTCCGCGTCCCTTGCCTTTGGAAACGTGCGTCCGCTTCTCCACCAGACCGGCCTCCGCCATCAAAGCGTGGAATTGATTGCTCAAGGTGACAACACGGCCTTCCTTCACAACAGCGGCATGGGCATCGGGGAAGATCGGCGCGTCGGGATCATTCGGTGCATCCAAAGTGGCGATGTAATCAGCCAAGGGCCGCAATAATGGGAAGGCCAGGCGCTTGCCGGTCTTGGCCGTGTGGAAGCGAATCTCGTTGTTGTCGAGATCGAGACTGCGCCAAGTAAGGCGGGCAATATCTCCGAGCCGTTGGCCGGTAAAGATTCCAAAAGTCACAAGCCCTTTCAACTCGCCTTCCGCCTTTTTGATGAGCCGATTTATTTCGGCAATGGTGAACGCTCTCCGAGAAGTTTCGGTCTGTTTGAGTACCTTTACCCTTCCCGCAACATTCACGCTCACCAGCCCGGCGCGGACGGCCTCGCCAAAGAGGGCGCGAATCGTCTTGAGATCGACGTTGATCGTTTTCGCGGCAACTACCTTTCCTCTGGCGTCTCTCCACCTCAAGATGTCTTGAGCCGTGATCGAGCTGATCGGTTTCGTCAGCTTGTTTTTCAGCGCCTCTTTGAAACCCTTGATCGTGTTCCCGTAGCGGACAAATGTCGCTGGCGTCGTCTCCAATTTCTTCGACTCGATCCATCGGTCGATCCAACTGCCGAGACTGCTATCCGGCATCGCCTCGCCACTTCCGGCGCGGAAGATGTCAGCTATCCCGCGTTCGAGAAGCTCACGCGCCCTATCGACGTTAAGATGGCCATTCCTCGATTCTCTGGCCGTCTGGTCCCACAAAGCGCAGACACGTTGCGCTTGGACTCGATTTGAAGTGCCGGTACTGCGGAAGACTCGCTTCCCATCGGCGTTCGTGAAACTGGCGAAGTAATTCGGCTTGCCCGGTTGTTTGTGAATGCTGGCCATGAATGCCTCCTTTGTTGGCATAACACTATCGCATAACAACCGCCATAGTTCAACAACAATCGCATCCGTTCATTATGAGTAACTTACATAAGCTTGAGAGGGCCTTTTTGAATCCAGGGTTCAAATCCCTGCAGCCCGATTTTTTTTGCAAAAGAAGGCTTGTGCCTAGTAACGCGTCGCGTTACTATCACCCGTGATCCAGAGTTTTCGGTGTGACGAGACGAGGGAAGTTTTTGAGGGCGTCCGGCCTCGGCGTCTCCCCGGCAACTTGCTGGCAGTGATGCAAAGGAAACTGAAAATGTTGGATGCGGCAATGAAATTGGAAGAATTGCGCGTGCCTTCCGGTAATCGCCTTGAGGCGTTAAAGGGACGGCGCAGGGGGCAGCACAGCATCCGCGTCAACAACCAGTGGCGGGTCTGCTTTCGCTGGCAAGCGGACGGCCCGCATGACGTCGAGATAGTCGATTACCATTGAGAGAAAGGTTTACCATGAAAAAGAATCTGCTTCCGCTAACCACTCCCGGTGAAGTCTTGAACGAAGAATTTTTGATTCCGCTGGGGGTCTCGCAATATCGGCTGGCCAAGGACATCGGCATTTCGGCCCGGCGCATCAACGAAATCGTCCATGGGAAGCGTGCAATCACCCCGGACACGGCGCTCCGCCTCGGCAAATACTTCGGCGTCTCCGCTCAGTTCTGGCTGAATCTGCAGGCCCGGCATGATTTGCAGCGGGCAGAGAGATCGTCTGATTTTCTGGCCGGCATTAAGCCCTACCGGGTGTTGCAAGCGGCCTGACTCGTTGCCGGGTCGAATCAAGGGCTCAAATCCCCGCAGCCCGATTGCTGCTTCAGCCCGCCTTAAATATAGAAATCTCCTGGCGTGTTCCATCGTGAAGGCGTCGCCCTGGTCGCTTGTTGCCTCAAAAGTAAATGACACCCGAGGGGTGCTGAGGGACGGGAGTCGTTGACTCATAAGTCATGACACCGTGGTTATAGTTTCAATTGGGGTGTAGCTGCAACGGGCGCGCAGTGCAAGGAGCCCGTAGGGCGACTGGAACGCAGCGCCCGTTGCAGGATCGGACGCAGGGCGACGTTGAGTCGTCTTTGCAGGTCGAAGGGGTTGAGGGCGGCGCGGGTTTGGCGCAGCTTTTTCTTGCTGGCGGCACTCACATCTGGACTGGCCAGGAGCCGGTCGCAGGGCGTCATGGGGCGGTCGTGGCGGCGTTTGATTTTGGCTCCATGACGGTCCTTGCTCAGGAGTTTGGCTGAGGGACAAAAATAGTTGTGGAACGGCTCCCAGATATCCCGGTAGAGGGCATTGATGTCTTCGCGCAACGCGGGGTCTTCGAGCCGGTCATAGCCGAGCAACTGCCGCACGTGCGTCCAGTTCTTCTGTTCAACGTGGCCGTTGTCGTTTTTGTGGTAAGGCCGTGATCGGGTGAAGCCGACCTTGTTTTCCCTCTGGGCAAAGTAACTTACCAAGTGCCAGTTGAGGAACTCGCTGCCGTTGTCGCAGTCAAAGCCAAGCACGGCGAAGGGCAGCGCCGCCTCCACGTTGCGGGTGGCCTCCACCACCCCGGCGGCCCCTTTGTTCCAAACCGCGCGGTTGGCCGTCCAGCCGCTATAAATATCGGTGAAGGTCACGCTCCAGATGAACTCTCCCTCCAGCGACTCGCCGCAGTGGGCCACCGTGTCGGCCTCCAGATAACCCGGCACGGTCACGTCCCAGTTGTCCGTGCGGATCGGGATCTGGTGCTTAAGCAAGCCTCCCGGTTTGGTGCCGCAACGCCCGCGCCGCGTGCCGGCCTTGTGTGGGGCTAATAACCGATCCGCCTGGGCCGGGCTGATGGAGAGCACTTTTTTGCGCACCGCGGGAGCCAGCTTGCCGTGCTCGGTCTCATCATAAGGCAACCAGAGCGCCAGCATCTCCACCAGACGCTTGCCGCACGGTTGCTCCGATGCCTTCCAGATACGCAGCAACACGTCCGCAACCTGCGGGCCGTAGAGCGCTGGACGCCCTTTGCGCACCAACGGATCGCCTCCCCAGCCAACTTTGGCTCCCAGCAATTTAATCGCGTGCTTTCGGCTGTAGCCAAACTGCTCGCAGAGTTCCGTGATCATCCGGCTGCGGCCTTCCACCCCTTGGCTCGCATACCTCTGCCGCAAGCGCGGCAACATCTCTTCCCGTATCTTTTGACTCATCGACATCCTTTCGGTTGTCGGTGTCATCCTTTTTGAGTCAACGTCCCTTTTTCCCCAACCCTTGACCTATTCCCCGGGTGTCAAAACTTTTGAGGCAACAGGGTCGCGAGCCCCTCCCTGCGTCGACGATGGACAAAATCGCGACCCGAACCTAGGCTAAAAGCGGTTCCAAGCCAATTCCATGCGTGGCTCGGGAAAAGTGTGTCCCATGAAGATCGGCTTTGAATTTATGCCCACCAACACTCTCCGGCCGGAACAAACCTGGCGCCGCTTTGCCGGCATGGCCCCGGCCCCCCCTTCCCCATGACAACCCCTGCGCGGCGCAGCCATCTGAGATGGTGGATTTGCCTGATCATCTTTTTCGCCACGACGATCATCTACTCGGACCGCCAGTTTCTATCGCTGCTCAAGGAGACCATCGGCGAACAAATCCACTGGACCGACACCCAGTTCGGCCTCGTCAGCTCCTGCTTTCTCGGCGCTTACGCGCTCGGCCTGCTCTTTTTCGGTTGGTACATCGACCGTGTCGGCGTCAAGATCGGTTACGCCACCTCAATCGGGCTCTGGAGCCTCGCCGCGCTCTGTCATACGCTCGCCGGTTCCGTCAACGGGTTCATCGGCGCGCGCATTTTCCTCGGTCTCAGTGAAGGGGGCAACTTTCCCGCCGCGATCAAGGCCATCGCCCAGTGGTTTCCCCGGGGCGAGCGGGCCTTCGCCACGGCCCTGTTCAATTCCGGCGCGAATGTCGGCGCCATCGCGGGCCCGCCCTTCGTGGCGTGGATCCTCACCTACTGGCCCTGGCAGGCGACATTCATGATGGCCAGCCTGGCCGGGTTGCTTTGGGTGCTCTTCTGGTGCTTCTTTTACGCCCCGCCCGAAAAGCACAGGCTCCTCTCCGCATCGGAACTGGAATGGATTCGCAGCGACGCTGTTACCGCCGCCGAGACCGCCCCTCCCGTTCCGTGGATCAGCCTGTTCGCGTATTCGCAAACATGGTCCTTTGTCATCGCCAAGTTCCTTACCGATCCCGTCTGGTTTTTTCTCCTCATCTGGCTGCCCGATTACTTCAAAAAAACACGAGGCCTCGACATCAAGCACAGCTGGCCCCATCTCATGACGATCTATGCTCTCGTCACCGTGCTCAGCCTGGCCGGAGGTTATTTCCCCGGCTACCTGGTACGTCACGGGTGGACAGTGACGCTCGCCCGCAAAACCGCACTCGTTTGCTATGCAACTCTTGTGCTCCCGATCCTGTTCGTTGGCATGGCCGGCGACTGGACGGCCGTGCTCCTCATCGGCCTGATCGGCGCGGCGCATCAATCGTGGTCGGCCAATCTTTTCACCACCGTCTCGGACATGTTTCCGCGCAACGCCGTCGGTTCCATCACGGGGATGGGCAGCACCGCGGGCGCCGTCGGCAGCATGATCTTCATCTACTTGTGCGGACACATTCTCGACATCTACGGGCCCGGCCACGCCCAGGCCGGCTACTTCCTGCTCTTTTCCTATGCCGCCTTCGCCTACCTGATCGCCTTCGGATTCCAGCACCTTCTCGCGCCGACATTTGAACCCCTGAACCTGCGCGCGACAAAAGCATGAACACGTCCCCGAGCCGGCATCCCGTGGAAATTCTCATCGCCGAGGACAGCCCCACCCAGGCTGAAAAACTCAAATTCATCCTCGAACAAACCGATTTCCGGGTCGTCGCCGTGTGCAATGGCCAACAAGCCCTTGAAGCCATGCGGGCGCGCAAGCCCACGCTGGTGATCACCGATATCAACATGCCGGAAATGGACGGTTACGAACTCTGCCGCCGCATCCGCGCCGATGACCAATTGAGCGACCTGCCGGTGATTCTGCTCACCTCGCTTTCCGACCCGGAAGATGTTTTCAAGGGCCTCGAGTGCGGCGCGGACAACTTCATCACCAAGCCCTACGACGAGGACAACCTGCTGGCCCGGATACAGTATCTGCTGGCCAATGTCCATTTGCGCAAACGCGAAAAGACGCAAACCAGCATGGACGTCATTTTCGCCGGGCGAAAGCACGTCATCACCTCGGACCGGGCGCAAATCCTGAACCTGCTGCTTTCCACCTACGAAGCCGCCGTCCAAAAGAACCGGGAACTCGCCGTGGCGCGCGACGACTTGGCCACGCTCAACGGGCAACTGGAAGAAAAAGTCGTGGAGGAACTTCGCCGGTCCGAACAACTCAAGGAATATAGCGAGGCGCTGGCCGAGAAGCAGGGGCAGATGGACCAGGAGCTAGCGCTGGCGCGGGAAGTGCAGCTGGCGCTGCTGCCCCAGGCTTACCCGTCCTTCCCGCGCAGCGCGACGGGGGCGGGCAGCGCGCTCCATTTCTCCCACCGCTATCTGCCGGAAGGCCGCGTCGGGGGCGACTTTTTCACCATCAACCAAATCTCCGACACGCAGGCCGGCGTTCTCATTTGCGACGTCATGGGCCACGGCGTCCATGCCGCGCTGGTCACCGCGGTCGAGCGGGTCCTGGTCGAGGAAATCCACGGCGTCGCGGGCGATCCGGGCGCGTTTCTCGGCGAACTCAACCGGCGGCTCCATCACTTCTTCGAACCGCTGGCGACTTCCATGTTCGTCACGGCCCTTTACCTGGTCATCGACACCGCGACCGGCGTGGTGCGCTTCGCCAACGCCAGCCATCCCCAGCCGCTGCACATCCGCCGGGCCCAACACACCGTGCGGACCCTGGGCGACCTCTCGCCGCGCCATCCGTTCGCCCTGGGCGTGGCGGAGGATTCGGTTTATCCGACGGAGCAGGACGCGGTCAACGCCGGCGATTTTCTCCTGCTCTACACCGACGGCCTCTGCGATCTCGGCGAAGGCAAGGACCTGACGCCGGACGACCCCCGGTTTCACGGGCTCATCCAAAATTGCGCCCGCCAGCGCGGCGAGGCCTTTCTCGACGCCCTGCTGGCCGAGGCCCGGCGGTTCTCCGGGCAGGTCGATTTCCGGGACGACGTCTGCCTCGTCGGCATCGAAATCGAGCGGCTTGCCGGCTGATGGGGAGTGGGGCTTATCATTTTAAGCCTCGGCGTCCTATCCGTCCTATTGGTCCCATAAGTCCCCTTCCGCTGACCTAAACGCAACTTTTTCGACTGGGCCATGTCTACTGAATTACAATCCCACGAACTTTTTATGGCTTCGCCTACATCACGGAGAACGTTTCTTAGGACCCTGGGTTTTACAACGGTTGGAATGACGCTTCCCTGGGCGTGGGGCGCCGAGGCCGGCGAATCGGGCTGCAAAAATCTCGTCTCGCCGGAAAAAAGACTGCGGATAGCCTGCGTGGGAATTGGCGGCAAGGGGAAGTCCGACGTCCTCTCGGTGTCGTCCGAGGATATCGTCGCCCTTTGCGATGTCGATTTTACCCGCGGCGCGGATTCTTTCCGGAACTTTCCCCTGGCCGCGCGGTTTCGGGATTTCCGGCAGATGCTCGATGAAATGGGCGATCAGATCGACGCCGTGACGGTGACGACCCCCGATCACATGCATTATCCCATCGCCCGGATGGCGATGGAGCGCGGCAAACATGTTTATGTGCAAAAGCCGTTGTCCCATACCATCGGCGAGGCCAGGGATCTGAAAAAACTGGCCATCGACACGGGTGTCGTGACGCAGATGGGCAATCAGGGCCACGCGAATGAGGGGACTCGCCTTCTGAAGGAATGGGTCGAGGCGGGCGTGATCGGGCAAGTGACGGAGGTTCACGTCTGGACGGACCGCCCCGTTTGGCCGCAGGGCATTGATTTGCCGCCTCCCGTCGATCCACCCGCGACCCTGGATTGGAATCTTTGGCTGGGGGTGGCTCCCGAGCGGGCCTACAACCCCAATCTGGCGCCTTTCAAGTGGCGGGGCTTTTGGGATTATGGATGCGGCGCGCTGGGGGACATGGGCTGCCATCTCTTGGATGCCCCCTTTTGGGCTTTGAACCTGCGCGGCCCCGTCAAGGTCGCCGCCGCGTGTGAGCAAATCACCCATGTGACCGCCCCTCTCGTCTCCCAGGTTGTCTATGAGTTTGGCGCCCGCGGTTCGCGAGCCCCGGTTAAACTGACCTGGTACGATGGCGGCAAGAAACCGCCCGTGCCCGCCGAGTTGGGAATCAACGGAAAACTCCCCTCCGACGGGGCGCTGCTGCGGGGCGATAAAGGGGTGATCCTGTGCGACGGCGCTTACTGCGAGACGGTCAACTTGTTGCCGGATTCCCGGATGAAAGAATTCAAAAAGAACCGCCCCCCCAAGGTCCTGCCCCGGGTCCCCAACGCGAACCCCCATCTGGAATGGATCACGGCCTGCAAGGGCGGACCCAAGCCCGGCTCGAACTTTATCGATCACTCCGCGGATTTGGCGGAACTGGTGCACCTCGGAAATGTGGCCTTGCGATTGGGCAAAACAATCGAGTGGGACCCGGTCGCCGGCGTCTGCGTCGATTGTCCGGAAGCCGAACCGCTGCTGCACAAGCAATACCGGCTGTTTTAAGTCAGGACCCCGTCCGATGAAAAAAGTCATTATCTTGCTGGTTGTCCTGGCCGCGCTCGCCGCCGGATACCTTGCCCTGGATTGGTATCTTCACCCGCCGCTGCCGCAACTCGGAGTGCAGGCCTGGACCTTCCGCCGCTTCACGCTGGCGCAGGCCATTGAGAAATCCTCCAGTCTGGGCATTCATTACATCGAGGCCTACCCCGGCCAGCCGCTCGGAGGCGGCCTCGAAGGCAAGTTTCATCATACGATGAGCGAAGCCTCGCGCCGGGGTATTCTCGATTTGGCGAAAGCCGGCAATGTCAAAATCGTGAGTTATGGGGTGGTGAACGGAAAAGATGAAGCGGAGTGGCGGCAGATCTTTGCGTTCGCCAAGGCCATGGGCCTGAGGAATGTGACCGCAGAGCCCCCGCGGGAGATCCTGCCGGTCCTCGACAAACTCTCCCGGGAATTTGGCGTCACCCTCGCCTTCCACGATCATCCGACGCCCTCCCTTTACGCCCATCCCCAGACGGCCTTCGACGCGCTCCAACCGTACGGACCCAATCTGGGTGTGTGCGCCGACACGGGACACTGGGCTCGCTCCGGATATGACCCGGTTGCGGCGCTGCGTCTCTTGAGGGGAAGGATATTGGAAAGTCACTTCAAGGACGTGGATCAGTGGACCAAGGCCGGGAAGGATGTTCCTTTTGGCACGGGGACCACGAACGTGGCCGGCCAGTTGGCCGAACTCCGCCGACAGCGATTTGGCGGCGTGGTTTTGATCGAATACGAAACCGATTCCCCTCAGCTGGAAAACGATGTGAAGCGCTGCGTGGACTACTTCAACCTCGCGATGAAGGCATCGTTGGATGATCTGGACGCGGGCCGGATTTCCCCACCCGGATTCACCACGAATGCAGACCAAGTTTTGACCAATACGACAGCCAAGTCATCCGCCCGGTGGCTGGAACCGGCCGCTCTCTTCGGCCCGGATTTCGGCAACGCGGTCCCTGATCCTCCCGGCTCGTGGTCCTGGCAAAGCGACGTTCTCACACCGCAGGCCAATAGCACTCTTTGGACCCGGGACAGCTACGGGAATTTCATCCTCAGCCTGGATTGCCGTTGCGCCGAAAAAAGCGCCGGCGGGGTCTGGCTGCGGATCGGCGATCCCGCGAAACCGATCGACACCCCGTTGAAACTGCAAATCGTCCAGGGAGAAACGCCGAACGACAAGGAGGCCAACGGGGCGATTCTCGGGTGTCTCGCGCCCACCCGAACCATCCCCGTTCAGGCGGGCCAATGGAACTCCTACGTGATCCTGGCCCAGGGATCGAACATTCGCGTCTTCCTCAACCACGAGGAAATCATCAACATGAATCTGGATGGGTGGAAGACCGCGCGCCTGAACCCCGACGGATCGCCCAACACTGGAACCAGGCCCTATAAGGACCTGGAACGAACCGGCCACATCGGCCTGCAATCCGGGGATGTGCCCGTCGAGTTTCGAAACGTGCGGATTGAAAAAATATGAATGCGGATTATTCGAGGCGCGGGTTTGTCAAACTTGCCGGAGCGGCCGCCGTCGCCGCGATCGTCCCGCCGGCCTGGGCGCAAGGGAATCCAAAAATCACCGTGGCCGTCGTCGGCGTCGCGCATATCCACACGCCGGGTTATCTCGATCTCCTCGCGAAGCGCGCGGACGTCTCGATCAAATATGTCTGGGACCACGACGCGGATCGGGCGCAACGACGCGCAAAATCCGTCGGCGCGCAAGTGGCGGGCGACTTGAAAACGATATGGTCCGATCCCGCAGTCAGCGCCGTGGTCATCCTGTCGGAAACCAACCTCCATCACGATTTGGTCCTGGCCGCGACGCAGGCCGGGAAACACTTGTTCGTCGAAAAGCCCCTGGGCATCAACGCGGAGGAAAGCCGGGAAATGGCCGCCGCGATCGAGAAGGCGGGACTCCTTTTTACCACCGGCTATTTTTCACGGACGGACCCGAAGCACATTTTCCTTAAAGATGAAATTGCAGCCGGGCATTTTGGGAAAATCTCCCGCGTGCGGGCTTCCAATTGCCACAACGGCGCGTTGCAGGGATGGTTCGACACCGAATGGCGCTGGATGGCCGACCCCAAGATCGCCGGGGTCGGCGCGTTCGGCGATCTGGGCACGCACAAGCTCGACATCCTGATGTGGCTGTGCGGTGACATCGAATCGGTCGCCGCGGACATTCATCCTGTCATCCAACGCTACCCGGATTGCGACGAAACGGGCGAGGCCCTCATTCGGTTCCGCAACGGAATCACCGGAACGCTGGCGGCCGGCTGGGTTGACATCGAAGATCCGGTGACCTTGCTGATCAGCGGGACGGAAGGGCACGCCGTCATCATCGACAACGAACTGCGCTACCGGAGCCAGAAAGTCGCGGGCAGCGACAGCCATAAGCCGTGGGTCAATTTGCCGCCCGCGCCTCCCAAACCCCTCGATCAATTCCTGGATGCCGTCGGCGGCGCCAAGGGCGAGCCGCTGGTTTCTCCCGGCGAAGCCGCCGCGCGGGTCGTGGTCATGCAGGCCATGTATCAGGCCGCCCGCGAGCACAAATGGGTTGAAGTGACATGACCGGGCGGCAAAGCCCCGGCGAAAAAATCCTTTCGACACGACCCGCGCCGATGCGCCGAAGTCAGGCTCAAGGCGCAGGTTGACCCTCCCCGGCGGAGACCTCTGCAAAAAGAGATTGGGACAGGAAATCGAAGTCCCGGAGTGACATTTGAAAGTAGCCCGGCGATTCATCGCCGGGATCTCGTCAACGGGGTTTGCCCGTCCCGGCGGAGACCTCTGCAAAAAGGGATTGGAACTGGAAATCGAGTCCCGGAGGGACATTTGAGAGTAGCCCGGCGATTCATCGCCGGGATCTCGCCCATGGGTTTGCCCGTCCCGGCGGGACGGATGAACCTCGTTCGTCGGAGGCCAATCAAGCGTCCCGACGGGACGCTGTCCTTTTCGCCGCCAGTCCCGGCGATGAATCGCCGGGCTACTCTCGGCCATTCCTCCGGAATGACGGAGCTCTAAAACGAGCCTTTTGCAGAGGTCTCTAAGAGCGTGGCTCTCCGTCATCGCCAAGGGACGTGTCCCCGCCGTCGGTGCACGCCATTCGCGGCCATCCTCACGGTTTGTTTTCTTCCCGCGGCAACGCCTGCTGGGCATGTTCCAAATTGGCTTGGGCCTGGGGGTAGTCGGGCTTGAGGGCCAGCGCCTTCTGAAAGAAGGGAAGGGCTTCGCCGGGTTTTCCTTTTTGCAGGAAGGCATAGCCAAGGTTGTTCTGCGCTTCGGCATAATCGGGCTTAAGCGCGATCGCCCGGCGATATTGAGCGATAGCTTCGTCAAGCTTGCCCTGGAAAAGCAGGGCATTCCCCATATCGCTGCAGGCTTCGGGGAAATTGGGCCTGAGGCGAAGGGCCGTTTTATAAGAGGCAATCGCGTCGTCCAACTTGCCTTTCACCACCAGCGCGTTGCCCAGATTGACATACGCTTTGGCGTCATCCGGGTTGAGGACCATGGCCCGGCGGCTGTGGGAAACGGACTCGTCCACGGCCCCTTTGTCCAGCAGGACAACGGAGATGTTGTCGTGCGCCAGCCAACTCGCGGGGTTTTTGGCCAGGATGGCGCGGTAAAAGGTTTCGAGGCCGGCATAAGCGCCGCATTGCCGCCAGGTCAGCGCGGCCAGGACGCCGAGCAGGACGATGCAGAACAGGCGGGCGAGCCACGCGGAGGGTTTCCAGATTTCCCGCATCCGGGCAAGGCCTGCTGCGGCGAGGGCGATGGGGCCCAGGCTCGCCAGGTATTGAAAGTGATCGGCCACGAAGGAATAGCGGAACGGGAAAACATCCACAAACCCCAGCGCCGGAAACAACGTGAGGGTGAAATAGAAAATAGCCGTGGCCGGTCCTTTTCCCCAGCGCTTGCGGAAGCCCCACAAGGCCGCGGCCAGCGCGAGGGCGACCGCGGGAAACAGCCACTGCCACCACACGCCGGCATCGGGAGTCCAGCGCGGATAGTTAAAGATCAGCTCGGCGGGCCAGAGCAATTTGTCCGCGTAGAACCAGAGGGCCCGCCCGGCGATGAGAAAGCGTTCCGGGAACGTCAGGTGCCACTCCCGCCCCACCGCGCCGACGAATTGCTTTTCCATGGCGGCGGTGAGCACGGCGTACCCTGCCCCCAGGACAAAGAAAGGCAGCAGGGGCAGAAGGTCCCTGGCGCGGAGCCGGTCCTTCTTCCACCAGAGCATGACCAGGAGGGCCGCGGGCAGCGTGCAGGTCACGGATTTGCTGCAAAGGGCGCAGAGAAACAACAGGAGCGCCGCGGCATACCAGCGGCCCTTTTGTCCCGGCGCTTCCCGAGCGCCCGGCGGCATTTGAAAACGCCAATAGGCCAGGAAAGCGGAAAGATAAAAAGCCCCGGAGAGCACGTTCTTGCGCTCCGTGATCCAGGCGGCGGACTCGACTTCGACCGGATGCAGCGCGAAGACGAAGGCCGCGAGGGCCGCGCCCGGCACCCGCAACACGCGCAGGGCCTTCCAGAACAGCACGGCGTTGAGGCCGTGGAGCAGCACATTGATGAAATGGGAGCCGGTCGCGGAGAATCCCCAGATTTGATATTCCAGCCAAAAGCTGCTGTACGTCAGCGGGTAGTATTGGTCGGTCGCCCCGAGGTCAAACCAGAGTCGCCAGAGCCCGTTCCAGCCGCTTTTGAGCAGCACATTGCCGGTGACGAAATCATCGTCATCCCACACATACCCGCCTTGCAACGCCGGGATGTAGGCGAGGAACGTCACGGCCAGGAGCAGGGCCGCGCCGCCCCAGCCCGGCTCTGAAAACCACGGGCCCGGGTTGCGCCGGGTGGATAAGGTTGTCATGGCGGGGTCTTCAGGCAGAGAGTGTCGCCGAGAACGAGGGCATCCAGCCCGCTGCGCAAAAACGTCGAGACCGCATCCTCCGGACTGCAGACGATCGGCTCCCCCGCCAGGTTGAAGGAGGTGTTGATAAGCACGGGCACCCCGGTCAGACGGTCGAATTCCCCGAGCAACGCGTGGAAGCGCGGGTTGACGGCCTGCTCCACCGTTTGCAGGCGCGCGGTGCCGTCGGCGTGGGTGACGGCGGGAATCCGCGCCCGTTGCCCGGGCCGCACCGGCAGCACCACGGTCATGAAGGGAAAGGCGCCGTCCGTCTCGAAAAATTCGGACACCCGTTCCGCGAGGATGGCCGGTGCGAAAGGGCGGAAGGCCTCGCGGAATTTGATCTTGGCGTTGAGCGTGTCCTTCATCTCCGCGCGGCGCGGGTCGGCGAGGATGCTGCGATTGCCCAAGGCGCGGGGCCCGTATTCCATCCGGCCCTGGAACCAGCCCACGACCTTTCCGTCCGCCAGGAGCCGGGCGGTTTCGGCGGCGATGTCGGCGGCCTTGCGCGGGTCGAGGCCGGGCTTTCGCAGCGCCTGAGCCATCGCGTTGTCGTCGTATTCAGGCCCTAAATAGACATCGCGCATGGCGGGGGTGCGCGGGCCGTTCGACTCGGCATGGTGCACATAGAGGGCCGCTCCGAGCGCGGCGCCGTTGTCGGCCGAGGCTGGTTGGACAAAGAGTTCTTCCACGTCGGTCCCGGCCAGAATTTTGC
This sequence comes from uncultured Verrucomicrobiae bacterium, assembly GCA_963702985.1. Taxonomy (GTDB): domain Bacteria; phylum Verrucomicrobiota; class Verrucomicrobiia; order Methylacidiphilales; family UBA1321; genus JABDGH01. Next base: position 69,482 of record OY969777.1, on the reverse strand, counting down.
CGTTGAGTGCCGCGTTGAGGGCCACCCCGCCGGCCATGCAAAGTCGCCGGCATCCCCCGCCTTGCCGCAACAGATGCCGCACCAGGTCCAGCCCCACTTCCTCCGTCACCAATTGGAAGGAGGCGGCCAGATCGGCGAAGCGCTCCGTCGCGATGGGCTCTTCGGGGCGGCGCGGCGGCCCGAAGAGTTCGACAAAACGAGGCCCGTACCACACGCTTTTGTCGGCGTGCTGAAAGTGGAAATAGGAGAGGTCGAGGCGGAATTCGCCGTCCCGCGCCCGCACCAGCCGGCGCACCTTTTCCGCGTAACACGGCGTCCCGCAGGCCGCCAGACCCATCACCTTCCATTCGTCTTCGTAGGTCCGGTAGCCCAGGTATTGCGTGGCCGCGCCATAAAGGACGCCGAGGGAATGGGGATAGGACTGCTCCCGCAATTTTTCGATTTGCCGCCCCCGGCCCCGCGCCTGCAGCGTGGTCGTCCATTCTCCCGTCCCGTCGATGGAAAGGATCAACGCCTCGTCCCACGGGGATGGATAATAAGCGCTCGCGGCGTGGGCGAGATGGTGTTCCACGAACCGGAGCAGGAACCGGGTCCGTTCCCCCGGATACGCCCGGCGGGTAATGCCGCCAACCCCCATCATGTTGCACCAGCCGCGAAAATCCCCACGCACAGCCGCATCCTCTGCTGTCTTTTTTTGGAAAAAAGCCAGCGAGTGGGGCAACTGCGAGGCCATCATGAGCAGGCGCTGCCCCGCTCCACACCAGGGTTTCCAATAAAACGCCAGCCGGTCGACCTCGCCCAGGGTGATCCCGCCCTGCCTGAGGCAGAAATCGATGGCGTGACGGGGAAAATCCCCGGTGAATTTTTGGCGCGTGAAGCGCTCTTCATCCGCCGCCGCCTGAATCGTCCCGTCCACCAGTAAAGCCGCGCTGGAGTTATGGATGAAACTGGTGAGCCCGAGGATGTGCATGGAAACGTGGGGGAAGCGTAGGACAGGGCATCGGCATGGACAATTTGTATTTCAAGAGAGAGGCGAAGAGCGTGGCCCGGTGAACTCCGCCGGCGCGCCGAAAGGCGAAATTTGCGGCATTGTCATCGTCATGCCTTGAGCGTATCAAGACGGAATCGTTCCATTTACCCATGAAAAAAATCCAGAGTGCTTTTCTCGCGGTCATGATGACGCCGGTTTTAATGACTGCCGGCGCGATGACCCTCCACGCGGCCGATTATCAATTCGGATTGGTCGTTCCCAAGGAGGCGCCGCCGCCCGACGCGCCCAAGACGGCCAAGCCCGATCCGACCGCGCTGTCGGGAGACACCCACGCGTTTCTTTGGATTCCGCCCCATGCGCCGAAAATCCGCGCGGTCCTGCTTTGCCCGGCGAACATCATCGAGCGCCGCATTTGCAACGACCCGATCACACGCGAGGAGGCGGCGAAGGACGGCCTCGCGCTCCTCTTTTTTCAGCCGGGTTGGGGACGCGACTTCGTGAACACCCCGAGATTGGCGCCGTTCATCGAATCGATGCTGAACCAGTTCGCGGACATCTCCGGCTACGACGAACTGCGGACCGTGCCGTGGATTCCCTTCGGCCATTCGGGCAACAGCCACTTTTGCCAGGCTCTCGCGCGGCAGAAGCCCGAGCGCACGCTGGCGAACATCGTCGTCAAGGGCGCTTTGCCAAACCCGGACAAGGACGGTTCCACCTCGGGCCTGGTCGGCATTCCGATCTTGTTTGTGACCGGCCAGTTCGAGGAAGTGGCCCCTCCCGGCGGCGTGCGCGATGCCTGGTGGGGCGTGCAGATGAAACGTTTCGCCACCGCGAAGGCGGCCGTGCCGCGGGCGCTCATCAACGGCATCGAGGACCGCAGCCATGGCCATTTAAACTGGTTTCCCGACATGTCCAGCTATGTGGCGATGTTCATCCATAAGGCGGTGATGGCGCGACTGGCTGGCGCGGATTCGACGCCAACGAAGCTCGTCGATGTTTCCTTCGATGGCGGATGGCTGGCCGATCCGGACGAGAAGAATCCCCCGGCGCCGGTGAAGGACTACAAGGGCGATCCCGCGCAAGCCTTTTGGTTTTTCGACCAGGAGCAGGTAAAAGCCTGGCAGCCGCTTTATGACAAAGACCGCGGCAAAAAGGAGCAAATGCTCGCCTTCGTGCAGGACGGCGTGGCGGCCCCGTGGTGGAACGGCTGGGCTGTGCAGGACCTCAAGTTTGAACCGCAACCGGACGGCGAGACCTTTACCGCCGAGGCGCAATTCCGCGATGAAGTTCCCAAGCCTTTCGCCGACGCGGGAACAAAGCTCGGCCACTCGGCCAAGGGCGACATCACCTACCAGATCCTCGGCTGGGCGGGCAACATGGAGCAAGTCGGCCCGAAGACCTTTCGCGTCCACTTTGATCGTGAAGGCGTCAATGGCCGGACCGTTCACGTCCTGCTCGGCGCGATCCATCCCGGCGACGACGAGTATCGCGAGACGGTGGTGGTCGCGACTCTCGACGTGCCCTACAATAACCCCGGAACGCCGCAGAAGATCACCTTTCCGCAGATACCGGATGTGAAGGCCGACGCGCAAACCGTCCCGCTCAACGCCACGGTCGATTCCGGGCGGAAGGCCGATTATTACGTCTCCTGGGGGCCGGCGGAGGTCGAAGGCGATACGTTGAAGATCATGGATGTCCCGGATCGCGCGAAGTTCCCGATCGAGGTGAAGGTCACGGCCTATCAGTGGGGCTCAGCCGCCGATCCCAAGTTCGCGTCGGCCGCGCCCGTCACGCAGACCTTTCATATCGTAAAATAGCAGTTCGTCATCCTTTTCTCGGCGGGCGGAGCCGCCGGCAACAAAACGTCATTCTGAGCGCAGCGCAGCGAGGTCGAAGGACTGTCGACGGATTATACCCTTTCCCAACGCTCTTGGTACTAAACGCCATCCATCGGGTAGCCCGGACAACTTGTTGTCCGGGTGCGCGCAGCGCACAAGAAGCAGCCAGTCGCTTCTGCGCGTAACCCTAACTTCATCATTCTTGGGTGGCTTCTTGTGGCCTTCGGCCACCCGGACAACAAGTTGTCCGGGCTACCAAACGCAATAGTATCATTAACGCTAAGAAGTGGTCTTATACCATTTCTCAATAAAATTTATTCTTTACCCTTCCGTCATCCCGAGCTTGTCGAGGGATCAGTTCCGCCTCGGTAAAACCCCTCCGAACTGATCCTTCGACAAGCTCAGGATGACCGATTGTTTAGACCAAAATCAATTTGGAATTGGTATTAGTTCGGTCGTTAGCCGCCGCAGGCGAAGAGGAAAAAGCGGCGGACCGTCGCGCGGCGCGCGACGGCTACCTTCAGACTCGATCGTGCCACACGAGTGGGCGCACCTCAGGATGACGGATTTTAGTTTGAACCCACTCATTGCCCCTCGCTCGCATCCCCCCGAAGGTGGCGGATTCCTCGAAAAGCGGTTGGCGATACTCCGAATACCAATGTGAACACGCGCGAGAAATGAAACGGGTCCGCGAAACCCGACTCCTCCGCCACCTGCTTCACCAGCGCGCCGGGTTGTTCCAGGCGCTCGGCGGCGAAGTTCATCTTGAGCCGGAGCAGATATTGGTAGGGACTCTGGCCGTCGTAGCGCCGGAACAGGCGGCAGAGGTAGGCGTTGTTGATGTGGCATTCGCCCGCGATCTGCTTGAGCGTCCGCAACCGCAGGCTGTGCCGGTCGATGTGCTGGCGGCATTGCCGGTACTTCGTGAACGCGAGCGTCTCCGCGCCCTCGAGCGGCGCGCGCGCCCCGGCGATCCGCAGCGCCAGGCACTCGAGCAATTTGGCGCACAACGCCGCGCTCTCCCGGCGCACCCGCAAACCGCCCCGGATGAGTTCGTCGAAGAGCGCCTGCGGCGCGTTCGCCGGAAAGACCTCCGAAACGCCGCCGGGCGGCAGGCCGCACGAACGCAGCAGCGCCGCCGCGCGGGTCCCGGCGAAATCCACGAAGTATTTCACCAGCGGATCGGCCGCGTCGCCGGTGATGTGGTGCGCAATGCCCGGCCCGTAGGAGAACAGGCGCCCGGGCCGCAAGGGATAAACGCGGCCCTTGAGCTTCACCTCGCCGCGTCCGCGCGCCACGAACTCGATGGAGAAAAACGGAAATGTTTCGCGGCGGATGGCGTAGTCCGGCGTGCAGTGTTCCAGTCCGCCGCAGACCACCACCAACTGCCGGTTCCGGGGCGGGTTGAGATCGAGGTAAAATCGTCTCGCCGCCGCCACGTCGGCGGAGAAGAACTCGGGGGTGGTTGGAGCAGTCTTGAGGGGCGGAAGTTGTGAGTTCACCGGGATAAGTCAATAATATCCATGGAGGGGTCAACTCTAGCTATTCCAAAGCCGCCCCGTCCAAGATATTTTGTTGACGCTGAGATTGAGACGCCCACGATGGTGATCCTCATCCCCAGAGCAACCCCGCAAACAGGAACAAAATCGATTATGCAAGAAAAGAAACGAGTCGTAGAAAAGGACGCCCCGCTCAAGAAGGACGATTTGATCGTCATCACCGGCGCGGGCGGTTTCATCGCAGGCAACCTCGCCCTTTACTTCAAGCACAAGGGCTTCACCCGCATCCGCGCGGTGGACAAAAAGCCGCTCTATGAGTGGTATCTCCACGTGCCCGGCGTCGAAAACATCTGCCTCGACGTCAGCCACTCGGACAACTGCGAGCGCGTTTGCGAAGGCGCGGTCGAAGTCTACAACCTCGCCGCCGACATGGGCGGCATGGGCTTCATCGAACGTTTCCGCGTCGAATGCCTGCGCTCGATCCTCATCAACACCCACATGGTCGAGGCCGCCTACCGGGCTGGCGCGCGCCGTTACTTCTTCTCCAGTTCGGCCTGCGCGTACAACACGCTCCTCCAAAAAGACCCGAACGTCCGCGCGCTCAAGGAATCCGACGCCTACCCGGCGATGGCCGAGCGCGGCTACGGCTGGGAAAAGCTCATCTCCGAGCAGTTCTGCGAGGAATACTGGCACGAGCGCGGCATGAAGACCTTCATCGCGCGCTTCCACAACGTCTACGGCCCGCATGGCACCTGGGACGGCGGACGCGAAAAAGCTCCCGCCGCCTTATGCCGCAAGGTCGTCGCCGGCATCGACGATAAAGACCTGAGCATCACCATCTGGGGCAACGGCGAACAGACCCGCAGCTTCATGTACATCGACGACTGCGTCGAGGGCATCGACCTCATCACGCACTGCGACGACCTCATCGCCACGCCCCTCAACCTCGGCTCAAGCGAGATGGTCTCCATCAACACCCTGGCCGACAAAGTCGAGAAGATCGCCGGCGTGACCATGAAACGCACCTACGACCTCCACGCGCCGCAAGGCGTGGCCGGGCGCAACTCGGACAATACCTTCATCAAGAAAGTGCTGAAGTGGGAGCCGAGCACCCCGCTCGACAAGGGCCTCGCCATCACTTACAAGTGGATCGCGGAGCAGTACAAAAAGCGCAAGGCCGGCGAACGCGTGGGCATCGGCTGATGAAAAACAAGGCCGCCTCGCCCGTCGTCAAACTGCTGGGATCAATCGCCAACCGCCTGCAACTCGCGGGCGGTTGGATCGACCAGCCGTTCGTCTCGGAGCACAACCCCAAGCCGCCGGGCTCGATGGTCGTGGTGCAGATCGAGCCCGATTTTCGTCCGATGGACCGTTCCGGCATCGCCAGCGGCACGCGCGCCATCGCGATGAAAATTTGGAACGGAAAACTCCCCAACCGTCCGCCGGAAGACTTGGCGCGCGAACTTTACGAGGCCGAAAACAAGGGCAAAGCCGACCCGAGCGGTTCGCAGGACATGATCGGCCTTGTTTATCCCGGCGTGAACCGGCTCGATTACGACTTCAATATCCACGGCGGCGTGTTCCCCTCGCACATCGAATCGTGCAACAGCCCGAGGGTCGCGCGGTGGCTCGACAAGGTTTTGCATCTCATCCCCGTCGAGCCGCGGCCCGACGGCTATAGTCCGCTCGGCGTCAAGAATCTCGATCCGAAATGGGTCGCGCGCCTCGGCCAGTCGGGCCAGGATTGCTACAATGCCATCCTCAAAATGGACCTCAAGGCGCTCGGCGCGTCGTTCAATTTGAACATGAAATGCTGGGAGACGATCATGCCGCACATCGTCCGGCACCCGCTGCTCCGCGTCGATTTGATGCGCCTGCTCAAGGCGTATCAGCGGCAATTCCCCGGCGCGATGTATTCCGGCTGCGGCGGCGGGTATCTGATCGTCGCGTCCAATGAACCCGTGCCCGGCGCATTCAAGGTGAACGTCCGCGTATCATCCAAATGAGCACACAAAAACAAATCATCGCATCGGGCGCGTTCGACGACATCAAGTCGCGCGACCTGCGTTTCCTCGAGGAAGCCGCCAAGCTCGGCGACCTCACCGTCCTGCTGTGGACCGACGACATGATCCGGCGGCGCGTCGGCAAGGCCCCGAAGTTCTCGCTGGCCGAACGCCTCTATTTCCTCAACGCCGTGCGCTATGTCGGCAAAGTCGCCGAAGCCGGCGCTTCCGACAGCCTCGACGCGCTGCCGGGAAATTTGAAATGCGACATCTGGGCGGACTACGAACCCACGGCGAATCCGGCCCGCGAAAAGTTCGCCGCCGAAAACAAGATCGCCTATCGCGTCTTCAAGGCGGACGAGTTGAAGGGGTTTCCCGAACCGCCGCCGATGCCCTCCGAACCGGGCCGGAAGAAAATCATCGCCACCGGCTGCTACGACTGGTTTCACACCGGCCACGTGCGATTCACCGAGGAAGTCGGCGCTCTGGGCGACTTGTATGTCATCGTCGGCCACGACGCGAACATTCGTTTGCTCAAGGGCGAAGGTCATCCGCTGCTGTCGCAGGAAGAACGCCGCTACGTCGTCGGCTCGATCAAATATGTGAAGCAGGCCTTGATTTCCAGCGGTGACGGCTGGCTCGACGCCGACCCGGAAATCCAAAAATTGAAGCCCGACACCTATGCCGTCAACGACGACGGCGACAAAGGCGGCAAGCGCGAGTACTGCGAGCAAAACGGCATCGAGTATCTCGTCCTCCAACGCACCCCCGCCCCCGGCCTGCCCAAGCGCAGCAGCACCGACCTGCGCGGCTTCTAGGGCCTGTCGACACTATTTTATGAATAGATTGCTCGCACTCGGAAAAGCCATCCTGAAAGGATGGCCGACAACCGACATTCGTGTTAACAGACCCTAAACGAAAACGTTTCCATGCTCAAAACCGGCATTCTCAATCCACAAATCAATTCGCTGCTCAGCCGCGTGCGCCACACCAACACGCTGGTCATCTCCGACCGCGGCTTTCCCTTCTGGCCGATGATCGAGACGGTCGACATCTCCCTCGTGGACGACGCGCCCACGGTCTTGCAGGTGCTGCGCGCGCTTCGTCCGAACTTTCAGATCGGCAAGGCCTGGATGGCGGAGGAGTTCCTCAAAAACAACAGCGCCAAGACCCGCGCCGCTTTCGCCGAGGTGTTGCGCGGGATTGATCTGGCCCATGAACCGCACGTCGAGTTCAAAAAACGCGTCCCGCACGCCATCGGCCTGATCCGCACCGGCGACACGACGCAATACGCCAACATCATTTTGGAAAGCGCTTAGGGCCTGTAAACACTATTTTATGGACAGATCGCTCGTACTCGGAAAAGCCATCCTGAAAGGATGGCCGACAACCGACATTCGTGTTAACAGACCCTAGAACATCATGCGTCACGCCGTCATACTCGCGGGAGGATCGGGCACGCGCCTCTGGCCGTGGAGCCGCGCCGCTTTGCCCAAGCAACTGCTGCCGCTCGCCGGCGGCCAGACCCTGCTGCAACTGGCTTATGACCGGCTCAAGGACGTCGTGCCCGCGAACCAGCGCTACGTCTGCGCGGGCGAAGGCCATCGCGACATCATCCGCCGCGGCTTGCAATTGCCCGACGCGCAATACCTCGGCGAGCCGATGGGCCGCGACACGGTCAACGCGCTCGGGTTCTGCGCCGCCGTCCTGCAAAAGGGCGATCCCGAGGCGGTCATGGGCGTCTGCACCGCCGACCATATCATCGAGCCGGAGGACCAATTTCGCGAGCTCTTCGCGCAGGGCTTCGCGCTGGCCGAGGCGCATCCCAACGCGCTCGTCACCTTCGGCATCGCGCCGACCGCGCCATCCACCGCCTACGGCTACCTCCAGCTCGGCGACACCGCCGGCGGCACGGCGCGCATCGTCGAACGCTTTCGCGAAAAGCCGGACGCGCCCACGGCGGGGCAGTTTTTCGCCGCCGGACCGGAAAAATATCTGTGGAACAGCGGGATGTTCGTCTGGCGCGCGGCGACACTGCTCGATTGCATCCGCCGCTACGAACCGGAAATCCACGCGGGCCTGATGCGAATCGCCGAGGCTTGGGGCGGACCGCGGCAGCAGCAAGTTCTCGCTGAGGTTTATCCCGGTTTGAAGAAAATCAGCGTGGACTTCGCGGTGATGGAGCCGGCATCGCGCGATCCGCTGGTCCGGGTGCTGGCCGTGCCCATGCCGTTGAAGTGGGTCGATGTCGGCTCGTGGAACGCTTTTGCCGAAACCTGCCCGCGCGACGAGAACGGCAACGCGCTGGGCGCCGCCCGTCACCTCCTCCTTCGCACCTCGCGCACGCTCGTCGCCTCCAGCGATCCGGGGCACCTCATCGCCACGCTCGGCTGCGAAGACCTCGTCATCGTCCACACGCCCGACGCGACCCTCGTGTGCCGCGCCGACCAGGCGGAGAACATCAAAGAGCTGCATAAACTCGCGGGCCAGAAGTTTGGGGAAGCCGTCATCTGACCGGCATTCTCAAGCAGCCGCGGTTTTTTCCCTGGGGTTCGCTTAGGGCCACCCGGTGTGATTGACCGAAAGCAAAATCTGCTTCTATGAAGGCGGAAAGGGTTCATTCTCGTTACCCAGAGCGCATGGCGAAACGATCCAAGAAAAAGATGGCGATCTGCGATGGGGTTTCCGCGCAAGTAGCCGACTCAGGCGCAGGCGTGCAACCGCTGCCCTCCTGGTTCAGGCGCGACTGGCTTTGGGGGCTGATCCTCGTTCTGGCCGTTATGCTGGCCTATCAGCCGGTGTGGTATGCCGGATTCATTTGGGATGACGATGATCATCTGACAGCCAACCCGTGCATTGTCGGGCCTCTCGGGTTCAAAGAAATCTGGACGACAAAGCTGGCGGATATTTCTCCTTTAACGCGAAGCACTTTCTGGTTGGAACACGCGATATGGGGATTGGCGCCGCTGCCCTATCATCTCGTGAATGTCCTGATGCACGCGGCCTGCGCGGTCGCGCTCTGGCGGGTGTTGCGGAGTTTGCACGTGCCGGGCGCGTGGCTGGGAGCCGCCTTGTGGGCCCTCCACCCGGTGCAGGTGGAATCGGTGGCGTGGATCACCGAGATGAAGAACACCGAATCGGGTTTGTTCTTCCTGGTCTCGATCCTTTTCTTTGTGAGGTGGGTAAGAACAAGAGGCCTCGACGGACGAACGGGCGGTGGCTGGAATTATGCGTTGACCTTGATCTTCGCTGCCCTTGCCATGGCCAGCAAATCGTCCACGGTGATTCTGCCGGTGGTGCTGTGCTTGTGTGCGTGGTGGGTGGAGGGCCGGTGGCATTGGCGCAACTTGGCGAGAGTGGCCCCCATCCTTTTAATGTCCACAGCTGCCGGTGCGGTATCGTTATGGACGCAAAAGCTGCAACTCTCGGCAAATCCCGACCCCCAATGGGTGCGGACTTGGCCGGAGCGCCTGGCAACGGCGGGCGACGCGGTCTGGTTTTATTTGGGCAAGCTCGTCTGGCCGCATCCGTTGATCGCCGTGTATCCGCGCTGGCGGATCGATGCCAGTCAGTGGTTCTCGTATCTTCCGCTGCTGGCCGTCGTCATCGTCCTGGTTATGTTGTGGCTCAAACGCGAGTCGTGGTCCCGACCCTGGTTTTTCATCTTCGCGTATTTTCTGGCCGCGTTGCTGCCGGTGCTCGGATTCGCCGATAATTATATTTTTCGTTATTCCCTGGTCTTTGATCATTTTCAATATCTGGCCGCCATGGGACCGCTGGCGCTGGCGGGAGCGGGAATGGCCCGGTTTCTGGATTTTGCCCTTTCGGGAAGGCCGGGGTTGCAATCGATGCTTGCCGCGGTCGCGCTGTTGATTCTCGGGCTGTTAAGCTGGCAACGGACCTGGGCTTATGAGAGCGAAGAGACGCTCTGGACCGATACGCTGGCCAAGAATCCAAACTGCTGGATAGGTCACAACAACCTCGGCAATGTTCTTGTAAACAAGGGACAGTTGGACGAAGCGATCAGCCAATATCAAATGGCCCTGGAAATCAACCCGAGCCATATCGAAGCTCGCAATGACTTGGGCGTTGCCCTGGCACAAAAGGGCCGGCTTGATGAGGCCATGGCCCAATTTCAAACGGCCTTGGGACTCGACCCCAACCACGCGTCATCGTACTACAACCTCGGCATCGTTCTAATTCAGAAGGGACGGGTCGACGAGGCGATTGCCCAATTTCAAAAAGGCGTGGATCTCGCCCCCAACTCCGCCGACGCCCACACCGACCTGGGCGGCGCCCTCTTGCAAAAGGGCCTGGTGGACGAGGCGATTGTGCAGTACCAGGAAGCTTTACGACTGAAACCCGGCGATAATAACGCGCAAAATAATCTGGCCAAAGCGCAGGCGATGGCACGGCAAGCTCACGGTTCCAAATGAAATATTTTGACGATTCCGCCGACGACAGCTTCTTGCAAATGTTCGCCGAGGGCAGTTAGGGAAGCGTTTCGCCATTGGGCAGGGTAATGTCCTTTTTGCGCTCCGGCGGATTCACGGCCAAACTGACCAATTTGCCGCCGGCGACCTTGCCTTCGACGATGGTTTGGAAAGGCGCGTGGAGTTTGAAATCGGCGTCCCAGTTTTTCGGCCACGCGGGCAGGAGCAGAATCTGCCGGCCGTTGACCTGCATCAGCATTTCCTGGAGGCCGTTCTCGCCATTGCCGCCGTTGTCCTCGTCGGGCATGTAATCGTGGCCCCGTGCCCAAAAGGCGGGGAATTTGAGGTTGGGGTCGCTTCGAGTAAGATCGAACGTGACGTCCTTCTGCGCCAGATCCGTGAGACCGAGCATCGCCGCCTGAATCGGATCCTGGTACCAGCAACCCGTGCTCTTGTTTTTTCTCACGGCAAAAGTATCCAGCGCGACATCCAAATCGGGTCGGCCCAGCCCGTAAAGGCGGAACGGATAAATCGCGTAGAGTTCCGGGTTCTCCGAGTTGTGCGAGGGCGCCGTCTGCTCGCCTTCGTAAGGAAGCAGCAGCTTTTTGCCATTGACCATGCCGGTGGGAAGATCGGGCAATTCGGCCTGGATTCTTTGCCAATTCTTTCGGGTCGCGTCGTCGGCCAGGTCGTCCGGCAGCGCGATGAGCCGCGCCAGCACCGCGTGCAGCCCGCCGATGTCGGGCGCGGGATTGTGCACCTTCCAGTACATCTCGATGGCGTTGTCGGGATCGAGCACCAGCTTGCCCGAGGGGTCGTGCGTGAAATGCTGGTCGAAAAACGTGAGGATGGCATTCGCGATCGGCAACACGGTCTCGCGCAGAAACGCCTTGTCGCCGGTGTATTCGTAGTAATCGAGACCCATCATGCTAAGCTCAAGAAGGTCCGTGAAATAGTGCTGGGTGTAACTGCCCATCCCTTCGGGCGCGAGCTTCGAGAATCCGCCAAAAAACGGCGCGGTCTCCGCGCAGTAAGCACCTTCGTGATTGTAGTATTGCTTCACCAGCGCGGCGTTGCCGGGCAGCATGTCGTGGTACATTTTGAACAGCGGCAGCATCTCGTCGAAATCGCCCGCCATCAACCTCGGCCAATACATCGGGCGCGTGTTTTGGAACCAGTACTGCCCGCCCCACGCGCGGAAATCGGCGGTGACAGGCAGGATGGTGGGAGGCTCGCCTTTCTTGCCGCCCATGTTCTCGGCGGGATGGTCCACGACGAAAATCGAACCGTTGAATTTGATCGCATACGCGCCGCGCCCGGCGCAGGCCGTGACGAACCGTTGCAGGACGTAGCCCTCCGTCGTCTCTTTCGCTTTCGCCTCGCCGGCGAGAAAAATCCAGCTCCGATGCCAGAATCCGTCCCACCATTGCCGATGCTCCTGGCGCGTTTTTTCAAGGTCGAGCGCTCCGATTTCAGCGGCTTGCTGCCCGACTTTGGCCACCCAGGCGTCCGGCGGCGAAGCGGGAGTTCTGAGCGGATAAATGGAAATCAGTTGCGACGTCGCGGGCGCGGCGGATTGCAGCGTTTGCGCATCGACGCTCTTGAGGCCGTCGCCCTTGATCAGCCCGCCAAAGGTCCAGTCCAGCACATGCGGCTCCGAATCGAGGCCGTTGTGATGATACCACACGACCTGGTCTTTCTGATCGGGAACGATCGTGTCCGCGCTGAGTCTTTTGACCTTCTCCGTCCGCCACACCTCAAGCGCGACCTTGACCGACGCGGGCTGCGCGCTCTTGGCTTCCACGCGGATGACCGGGTGATTCGCATCGACCCAAACGCGGAACGTCGCCCCCGTTTTGTCGTCGCCCTCCTTGATCTCGATTTCGCCCTCATGCAGTTTCAGCGCCTGGACGATGGGCGCGCCCGCGGTGAACGGGTTCGGGCTCATCGACACGCGCACGCGCCCCAGCTTGGCCAGGCCCGCGCTGTCGTTGGGATTCTCGGTCCACGCGTCCGACTTGCTGATGTAGAAAACCACGTCGCCGCTCGGCTCGGTCCAGACATTGAGCGCGATGTCGCCGTTTCCGAGCGGCATCGAATCCGACGACGACTTTCCCGGTTCGTTCCAGACGACATTGCAGCCATCGAGCGACTTGACCAAGTCGAAGTCGCCGCCCTCTGCCTCGGCATGGATAAAAGACGCGGTGGCGAGGATGGCCGCGCTTGCGCATAGCGACAAGGCGCGAGTGGAAAAAGGGCGGCCCGACAAAACCGGCGAGTGAATCAGCATGGAATGATTGTTAGGTGAACAATCGTCCCGGTGCACGCCTGAAAAGCGGGCCCCTATCCGAATGCCTTCGTTAGACCAATTCCCAACGTTATTGGTATCAAGCGCCAGCCATCAGGTAGCCCGGACAACTTGTTGTCCGGGTGGCCGAAGGCCACAAGAAGCCACCCAAAAATGACGAAGTGAGGGTTACGTGGAGGTGTTTTGGCTGCTTCCTGCGCGCTACGCGCGCCCGGACAACAAGTAGTCCGGGCCACCCAAAGCAACAGTACCATTAACGCTAAGAAATGGTCTTACTGGTCCTTGATCTTGAGCCGCATCTCGTCGCTGATGGCCCGCACTTCCGGCGCATACATGGCATAACCGGAAGTGGGCAGGGCGTGGAAAGTGCCGGGCGTTTCGGCGCGGAGCTTGTAGCGCAGGATGTGGTCCCCCTGTTCCAGCAGGCCGATGAAGAAAACGACTTTCTCGTCGCGCAGCTCGACATTCGGGCAGAGTCCCCCGGCGAATTTCCCGCCGCTCCGGAGATCGACCGGCTCGCATCCGGCCGGCTTCATGTCCTCGAAAGCGAGGTAGTCGTACGTGTTCTTGGAATGGATCTTGAGCACGACTTCGATCTGGTCGCCGCTGGTGACCGCATCGCCGGTTTGCAGCGGGATGCGGTCATAGCCGGAGCGCAATTCCGTGTGCTTGGTCGCATCTTCCGGCTGTTCCTGGCCCGCGGGATTGCCTGCGGGCGGACCAAAGCCCCATCCATTCCAACCCGTTGTTTGCGCCTTGACCGTCTCGGTCTTGGGTTTGAGCAGGTAGTACTCGCGCGTGACGGAAATCTCGTTTCCCGCGCCCTTGATGTCTTCCTCCTTCGTAAAATAGCTGAGGTAAACGGAGTAGTAGAGCGCGCCGAGACCATTCTTTTCCAACGTGACGACATGCGGCCCCGGCTTCACCTGAAGCCCATAGAGGACGAACCGATTGTCGAACGTAAAGAAATTCTCCTTCGTGATTTTGACCTTCCTCACCGGCGCGCCGTCGAGTTTGACCGTCAGGCTGTAGTCGGGATTCCCCTCGCCGCTGGCCCGCATGTAATCGACCATGGCGGCGATGACCTGCGCGGTGTCCCGCGTGGAACGCCAGTAGGTTCCGTTCTTGCGATTGTTGAGCAGCCATTTCACGATGCGCGGCGAGAGGTCGTTTTTCGGATCGATGGCGACCAGCGCCTTGAGCGCCCACGCGTTGGTCTCGATGTCGTTATTCCACCAGAACCACCAGCCGTTCTGCGGCGTGCGAATCCAGGCCGTCTCGTTCGAGTCGTCGCGCTCGGCGAACTGGAGGATGTTGCTCAGCAGCAGCGCCGCGCGGTCGTCCTGTTTGCGCAGCTTGAAGGTCAGCGCCAGAAGCGCCTTGCCGTAATTGTTCTGGTCGCCCCGCTTCTCGTAAAGCTCGTCGAGCCACTTGACCTGCTCGTCGTTGTTGACCCGGCCCGTCAGCGCGAGGATGTAAGCCACGTAGGCCTGCGTCTCGAAACCGCCGAGGTTCTGCTTCTCCTTCGGTTTCGCCAACTCGCGCTGGATCGAATTTTGCAGGAAGCCGAGGCCGCGGTTGTAGCTGTTCATGTCCACGTCGATTCCCGCCACGCGCGCCGCGTCGAGGCCCTGAAGAACATAGGCGGTCTCGAACGGCGACGAGTCGTCCTCCGCCCACCAGCCCCAGCCGCCGTCGTCATGCTGGAAATTGGCGATGCGCCGCAGGCCGGCGCGCACCATGCGGTCGAGTTCCTCCGAGTCGAAGACCGGATCGCGGCCACGTCCAAAGCGATTTTTCAGATCGGGCGGATACATCTGCTTGCGCTGCTTGCCGACGGTCTCCAGGTCCGTGCCCATCTTCTTGAGCGTGTCCTTCACCAGCACCGACGGATAAAACCGGCTCATTGTCTGCTCGACGCAGCCGTAGGGATAGCCGGCCAGATAGGGCAGCGCGTCGATCATCACGCCGCTGAGGCTTGGCGAAAGGGTGACCTCCAGCTTGGTCTGCTCGGGATCGATCTCCGCGGGCAGCTCGAGCTTGAGATCGCGCGCGCCGTTGTCGGCCACGCGATACGATCCGCCCTGCGCGACCATCTTGTTGATGCCATGCACCAGCACCGGGAAAGCCAGCCGCATCGCGTCGCTCTCCTCGTCGGTCAGCGCCTTGACCGTGACCACCGCGAGGCCCTGCTTGAGCACCTTCACCGGCCAGTCGAAGCGGTGCTCGCCCTTCGCGTCCACGCTCGCCGTCGCGGTGAGGTGGACGTTGCCGTCCTTGTCCGGCGCGACACCGGGCTGGTCGAGGGACTGCAATTCGGCGGCGGGCAGGACCAATTCGGCGGTGACGTTTTTGCTCGTGGCGAGATAATTGTGGACATTGGCGGAGAGGACCGCTTCATCGCGCTCGATGAAGAAGCGCGGGGCCTCCAACCGCACGATGAGATTTTTCGTCGTGATGGCGTGGGCGATGCCGTCCCCGACCTGCGTGGTCGTGGTGAGGCCGTACCCGTGGACGCGCCACGTCGTGAGCGAATCGGGAAACGTGATCGTGGCCTCGGCCACGCCGCTCTCGTCGGTCTTCAAATCGGGCAGCCACAGCGCGGTGTCGGCGAAGTTGTTGCGGATCGACGGATCGACGAGTTTGGGCGAAGGAAAGAGCGAGCTTCCGTTCCGCGCATCACCGAGATTTTCGGCTGATTTTTGCTCGAGTGCGGCGCCACCGCCAGCCATCCCGAAGGCTTCTCCCCCCGGAGCAGAAGCCGGAGCACACGCAGCCATCGGAGCGTCCACCGCGGCTATCGAGTCTGAAGCCTCTCCGCCTAGCGCCCCGGTGCCGCTAAAAGTCAATTCGCGACGGAGGGATTGCCCATCCTCAAGGTACCCGCCGAGGTCCCTGTCCTTCTCGTTCCAGGCATGGGTGATAATCCCGCCGCTGAGCGTCAGCCCCGTTCCCGAGATTCTCCAGAATCCCTGCCAGCCTTCCGGAATGCCGCCGCCGCCATAAAGCTCGTTCTCCGGCGCGTCGAGCGTTCCGTTCGCGTTGTAGATGCGATCCAGCGAAGCATCGACAAAGGGCCGATGTTCCCGCCGCTGGCCATAAAAGAAAACCTTCGGCGCGGGACCGAACTCATCCTGGATATAGGTGATCGACTCGTCGAAAGCGGTCAGCGTGACATGCCCGGAAACAGGCTTGCCGTCGGCGTCGCTCAGCTTGACGCGGACCTTCCCCTGCTCGCCCGGCTTGTAGTTGGCCTTGTCCGTCTCGACCGTCAGGCTGAGCAGGTTCTTGCTCGGCGGGACGAAGAGTTCGCGGCTCTCCTGACGCACCTGGCCGTTGCGGACGAGGGTCGCCTCGACGAAGAAATTCGGCATCCGCGCGTCGGTGATGGGAACGTCAATCACCGTGCTGCGCTGCGGCAGGTCGATGAAGCGGTAGCTCCGCAGAATGTCCTGCGAAACGTCGTCGCTGAAGAGGATGCGGTCGTTGTCCTCCGCCGTGTTGATGAGCAGGTGCGCGGTGTCGCCCGGCTTGTAGGCGCGCTTGTCGGCGATGATTTCAATATCGTTGAAGCGATAGACGCGCCCGTCGAACTTCGGGCCGCAAACCCAGAAAACCGTGTTGGCCTGCACCTCCTGATTCCAGTTGTCGTGCGTGAGATAGGTGATGCGGTACTGGCCTTCGCCCGGAATCGGATACTTGAAGGAGAGCCGGCCATCGGCATCGGTCTCCGCGTCCCAGCTTTTCACTTCCTCTTCTTTTTCGACGGCTTGATCGGGGCCTTCGTAACGGATGCGATAGACGGTGACCTTGCCCTGCGTCGCGACCGGCGCATTGTCGGCGGTCAGCGTGCGGACATCGACAAACGCGTCCTCCTGCGGCGAGTACCAGCCGTTCCGCGTCTCGGCGAAGGCGTAGAATTGCTGGCGGGTGACTTTGACATCGCCCTGGCCGGTGATGGTGCGGCGGCTGGCGTCGCGGACCTCGGCCTCGATGGTGTAGCGATGATCGCGGTCGCCCAAATCGCGCAACGCGGGCGCGGTGTCGAACTCGACATCGTAGCCGCCGTCCGCCTTGAGCTGGCCCCCGCCCTGGGCGACGAGTTCGCGCAACGCGTGGCGCGTGCCGCTCTCGGCGCTGCGTCGGTCCATCTCCCCCTGATCGCCGCCGTACTGATAGCCGCCGTTCGGCCACGCATAACCGTAGTGCCACGGCCAAAGGTCGCCCAGGATGAAGCAGCCCCACCGGCCCCACCACGGAAACCACGGGTAGGGATAATAATCATGGCCGTAGCCCGCGCCGTAGAGCCAGTCGTACTCGCCCGGCCCCCAGTAGACGTGGTGATAATCCTCGCGATAAACCTTGTAGCCGACCTGGCCCAGCGCGACGGGCGCGCCGAAATAATATTTCGCCTCGATCCGGGCGGTCACCTTTTCCCCGAGCCGCGCCTGCGTTTTGGACGGCGTGACCTTCACCACGAACTCGGGCTTCTTGTATTCCTCGACGCGAAAAAGACCGCCCGCGTTGTAGCTGGTCCCATAGGCGTAACGGGCCTGCGGGCCGTAGCCGTTTACCTGAATGGTGTAGACGCCGAGCGGCGCTTTCTCATCGAGCTTGTACTCGCCGGAGACCGAGCCCGACTCGTCCGTCGTCGGGCGGAGAGTCTCCATCTTGCTGTTCTTCGGATCGTAAATTTCAATCGTCACGCCCTGGCCCGCGGTCGCGCTCCGATACTCGCCGTTCTCGCGGTTCCGCACCCAGGCCCGGAACTTCACCGTCGAGCCGGGCCGGTAGACGGGCCGGTCGGT
Organism: uncultured Verrucomicrobiae bacterium; assembly: GCA_963702985.1. Classification (GTDB taxonomy): domain Bacteria; phylum Verrucomicrobiota; class Verrucomicrobiia; order Methylacidiphilales; family UBA1321; genus JABDGH01. The sequence goes on along the minus strand of OY969777.1, from coordinate 51,602 downwards.
GATGACATAAATGCGCGGGCCGTTTTCGAACGGCTGGCCGTAATCGGTCTCCTGCCAGTTCTGGAAAAAGGAAAACGCCATGCGCTCATGCCCGTCGGTGACGATGGCGTTGATGTTGACGCCGGCGTTATAGCGCGACTTCGTGCGCTGGTATTCGATCGCGCCGTCCTGGTTCGTGTTGAGCATCGTCGACACCACGCGAAAGCGGTTCCCCTTTTTCACCGGGTCATATATCTCCCAGGTCTCGATGACGCGGACCGGATGATGGGCCAGCGGCTGGCCCGTGCGCGCGTCAACCACGTAGATCAGGCCCTTGTTGGTAAGATTTTTGTGGAGGATCGCGATGTCGGTGAGGAACACGAGCACCCGCGACGGCTCGGCGCCCGCACCCACGCGCGCCTCGACGATGTAGGCGCCCGGCTCGATCAGCGGCGCGGCGGTCTTGCCCGCGTTGGCGCGATTCGCCTCGTTGAGCGCGACTTTCTCGCTCCATTGCGCGGCGGTCTTCCCGGTGAAAGCCTTCCAGTCGTCGTGCTGGAAAAGTTCATACTGGAGATTGCCGAGCCGCCCAAAATTATTTTGATCAAGGGTGTCGAGATTGTGGTTGATATAGCCGGACAAATCGAACCGCCGCGCGGTGAAGCTGATCTCGCCGGCATTGCGATAGGAATAGCCGAGCACCGGCTTGTCACCCGGCAGATGAACGCCGGTCGATTCGAGCAGGACGCCCGGTTTGCGAATGAGCGCGATTTGGTCCTGCGCGTCCTTGCTCCGCGATGCCTTGGGAAAGGCCTGCCGCAATCTCTCGTATTCGGCGAGCGCCCGAGGAAACTGCTGGCGGCTCTGATAATAAAGGGCGCGCGCGTAAATCGCCTCGGGCACGAGGCTGCTCTTGGGGCAAAGCTTTTCGATCTGGCCCAGCAGCGCGAGCGGGCTTTCCCCGGCGGGCAGCGTCACGACTTGCAGCCGTCCGCCCGCGATGGCGATGGCTTCCTCGTCGGCCAGTTCCCAGATTCTTTTGGCGGGGGCATCCGCGGCCGGTGGTCTCGGAAGGGGATGCCCGAACCGGTCGTACTGCATGCTCTGGCTATTCCATTGCGCGATGATGTCGGGGCCATAAAGCCCACGGCAAATCATCGCCTGCCGAAAGAGGGCCCGCGCGGCGTCATCCCGCGTCTCGGACGTATCGAGACGCTGAATTTCGTCGAGGAGAAAACGGATTTTTGGGCCGTCGCCCAGGTCCGGCGCGTAAGCCGCCGGCGTCGCGAGAAACCGGGGCTTGCCATCGGGACCGAGCGGCAGGCCGGCCGGCTTTTCCTGCTGGGCCGGGTAGCGTCCGTACCACCGGGGCTGCTCGTAGTCGGCCTCCTCGACGGCTGCGGAATCCTCCTCCGGCTCCCAGCTTCCCCACCACCAGAAGCACCAGCCCCACCCGCCGTAACCTTCGTACTCGCGGCTGGCAAGGGCCGAAACGAGATCGAAATCGAGCCCGATTTGTTCCGCGTTGAGGAGCTTGCGCCGTTCCGGTGTGTCGGGGTTGTCCGCCGTTGCGCCGACCGTCCTCACCAAAAGCGCGAGAACGTCCCGCGCCTGCTCATAATCGCGAATGGCTTCCCGGCGGTCTTTCTTGAAGCTGGAGACCTGCACGCCCTGCCCGTATTGGCCGCGATGATAGGTCCCGCCCTGCTTCGTGCCCTGATGCGGCACGCAGAGATAAATCCCGCCAAGAAAACGCTCCCCGACCGCCTCCTCGAAGCGCCCCTTGTTTTGATCGACAAACGTCCGCGCCCGGCTGAGGGCGTCGTCCCAGAGACTCAGCTTCATGCAACAGCCCACGGCGCCTTCCACCGCCAGCCGCGCCTCGGGCGAATGCCAGTCCCCAGCAAGCTCGCGGGCGTGATCGAACGAGTCCCGCGCCTCCGCCCAGTTTTGATCTTTGAATTGCTTTTGGGCGTGCTCCAGCGCCTTCGCAACGGGTGTTGGAGATGCCGGAGCGCTTTTGGGGGCGGGTTGCGCCCTCAAATTCAGTCCACATAGAACGATGACGACCAGGCCCGGGAAAAGAATTCGATGCATCATGTACCCAGACGCGCCAACATCGCAAAACGCGCGAATTTTTTTTGTAAATATTCTGATTTATCCCGGGACGCAATCAAGGTCGGAGCCGCGCGCCCCACCCGATTTGAGAGGATGGAACTTCTCAAATCTCTGAGCCATGGTGAGAATTAGTGGCTGCTTGCAGCAGTTTGGAGCTGGCTGGTGATGGTCGAGAACACGCTCTTGACCTGACCCCCGAGGGCGATCAGGACGGAGATGGCGACCACGGAAATGAAGGCGAGAATCAAGGCGTACTCCACGAGGGTCTGCCCCTTCTTGCTCTTCATACGGCGCAGCGCGATTTTGGCGCTTGTAATAATTTTGTTGATCATTGTTTTTTTCACCTCCTCTCAGTGACAAATCTTTTCAAAAAATTCGACTAGATGCGCCTGGCGCGTGCCGCCATGCAATTTCATCATTTTGTCTTTTCGAAGAAAGCTGTATGCCAAGTATTTTAAAACAGCACATGAGCCCGCGCGGACGTATTCCATAAGCAGGTTGTATGGAAGCGATTAACTCTCCAAAGCTGGCGGAGGTACGGGAGAGCATTATTGACGGAAGCGTCCGATAAATAAGCATCAAGGATAGTTCGCAGATAAACTTGCCTAGTCTCCAGATATTTTTGCCCAGCGATTCCTGTCTTCAAGATAGCCGGACGCACGCGGCATCATGAAGTTTCCAAGAGCAGGGACAAACAAAATGCCGGATAGGATGCAACTAGAAGTATTTCAACATACGAAAAAGAAAAACTTATAATAGCGGCCGCATCCAACGATTGCGCGAACGCTATGGAAAGAGCTTGTCCCATGGAGAAATTGCCGCCCTTGCAAATGCCGCGGAGACCAAGTATCTTGCACGAGATGTCCCGCGATTGATCAAAGAGTCAACACAGTAAAAACCGTGATCGAGTGGATTAAGCAATTGATTCAGGACCGGAAGGTTTCCCTGGAAGTAACCGCGCGTCACGTCGAATTAACGCCCACTCACCTCGTCATTGGGCTTCAGATTGATTGGCTCAACCGAACAGACAAGCCCATCCCCGTCAAGGAAATCCGGATGAAGTTGTACCTGCACGGACCAAACAGGGAACCGCTGCGGTTTTACCCCCTGGAACGTTTTGAGCGCATAACCGGCAAAATGTTGCTCCGAAAATCTCCCGTCAGGCCGTTCACGCTGCCGGTCTTCGAACTCTATACCGAACAAATTCGTTTTCTCTGTCAGGACGTCCTCGACATACCGCCGCGCAGCTACACCGTGGAAATCGAGATCATCGACACCAGCGACACCAGCTATACGGACCGAACCAAAATGGCGCTGCCGAAGAAGATCAAGTATCGTCAAAGCCAGGAATGGCGGGAAGATATCGACCCGGATGATTGAACGTTGACTTCACAAATTAAAGGCCGCCCGGCGTCCCCCCGGTCCTCGTTCGCGCGGCGGAAGGGATTATTTCTGGTTCCTCGGTATTTTCAGTGAAATAGAGGGCTGCGATTTTCCTCGTTCCCAGGCTCCATTTGGAAACAAGCGGATCGGGAACCAGGACCAAATTTCCAAATGGAACCAAATTTCCAAATTTTTTTTGAGGTGGGAGAGCCGCAACCCTTTCAATGCATCCGCAGGATGCCTTTAATTTGGTAATTTGGGAAAATTTAGCAATTTGGTTATGCCTTTTTCTATTCCACTGTTTTTGCGGTAGAACCTGATTTCTTCGCCAGCACAAACGGACTGCCGCGTTTTTTGCCCTGAGTCACGTGGCCGCTCTTTTTTAATCCATACAGGGTCTGATTGACGCTGGTCACTTTCAAGCCGCTCAACTGTGCGATCTCAAGCGCCTTGCCCTCCCTGTTCTTCTGGAGATAGGCGAGCACCGCTTTCTTCACCTTGCCGCGAGGCCCGCGCCTGGCGGTCTTGCCCGCTGTCTTGCCGACGGCCTTGGACTTGCGCGGCTTGCGCCCGCGAGTGTTGAGGCCAAGATGTTCATGCAACGCCTTCACTACCGACAACTCCGCTTCCAGCGTTTTTGCATACGCCTTTAATGCCTCGACGTTAATGAACTCTCTTATTGAATCTGGAAATAGTGCCATGTGCCTAACATAAGGATGTTTTCCTATCCGGCAAGTAAATATGTAGTCCGCGCCGACCGCTATTAAGCTAAGAACAGCCGGCTATCATATCATCGATGTCAGAATCGAAGGGTGGCCCGGACTACTTCGTTGTCCGGGCGCGCGCAGCGCGCAGGAAGCGATGCCGCCGCACGCCGTGCGACGGTGCCTCCCCTTCCATAGCCCCAACGGGGCGACCCAACCCCAGCCCAGGGCAACGCCCTGGGAACACGATCCGCCAAGGCAAGCCCTGTAAGGGCGACCTAAATTCCGCCGGTTCCGCGCCCCCTTTTTTCTATTCTTCCGTCATCCTGAGCTTGTCGAAGGATCAGTTCCGCCTCGGTAGGAACACAAATGAACTGATCCTTCGACAGTTGCCATTTTTTCTTTTTTTGAGAGGTAACACCACTTTTTCTAAGGGTTAATTTAACCACTTTTTCTTACGGGTTTCCTACGTTAAAAAATGTTCTCAACCCGTTCACCGTCTCGAAATTTGGTGCTGCGGTGAAGCGGTGAACAAGGGGTGAATGAAACCGTCCCAGAGCTGGCACAGAAAGGAGAGGGGAGACGATAGGACGAGACGTTCCCTGAAACAGGATCGTTCCTGAGTCATTCCAGAGAGCAATTAGACCGTTACGGTGGAGGTGGAGAGGTGGGGCAAGGGGAACGGGGGACAACCTCCCTACGGTCACTCTGGGACGAATCTTGACTGGTTTTTTTCCGACTTGGAAATCCCGACGATTACCACTACGGTAACAGTCATGGAGGGACCCAGATTCAAGACCATGTTGCAGGTTTTGACTTTGAAAATTATGCAACCTCCTGTGGTCACCTCAACGCAACCGACAAACACCAAGCATCAACCATGATCTATTTATTACTCTTTGTCTGCATAATCATTATAGCGGGACTCGCGGGAGGATTAATATTCGCGTTGGATAAAGTTAAAGTAGCCAAGGCTAACTGGGAACAGTTACAGGCAAAGTACAAAGATGTAATTGACCTTGAGGCTTTCAAACAGAATCTTTCACTTGAACTATCTCTTCTTAAACAACAGACTGCTGACGCCCGTAGTCTAAATGAGACTCTATCGAATGAGGCTGATGGAATAAAACATCAGCTTGAGATATTCAATGGTGAACAGACTGTGGTAGATTGCGGCTTGTATACTCCTGTCTACGACTTTGATATTTCTCAAAAATACAAAGACGCTTTGGATGCGGTCAGAGAACATCAAAAGACATCACTCAAATCAGAAAGGGCGGCAACATGCTCTCAAACATGGACAGTTAATGGCGACAAGAGAGCAGGCTTGAAACAAACCAAGGATTACATGAAGTTGATGCTTCGTGCCTTTAATGGTGAATCCGATGCCATCATATCAAACGTAAGATGGAATAATGTCGATAGAATGATTGAACGTCTTGAAGGTGTCTATCAAGCTGTCAACAAGCTTGGAGAAACTCACACAATTAAGATTGAGCGAGACTATTTTGCCCTCAAGTTGAAAGAACTTCGTCTTACTTACGAGTACCAAGAAAAACTGAAAGCAGAGAAAGATGAACAACGTAGAATTCAAGAACAGATTCGTGAAGAAGAACGCGTTCAAAAGGAAACGGAGAAGAAGATAAGAGAGTCAGAAGAAGAGGAGAACAGATCAAGAATAGCCCTAGAACAAGCCAAAAGACAATTAGAGCAAGCTCATGGCGAAGAGGCTGCCAAGATGAATACCAAGATCGAAGCACTTGAGAAACAATTAGCAGAGGCATTGGCAAATAAAGAACGGGCCAAGTCTTGGGCGCAAATGACGAAAGCAGGAAACGTATACATTGTGTCTAACATTGGTTCTTTCGGCGAAAACCGATTTAAGATTGGCATGACGAGAAGACTTGATCCGCAAGACAGAATAGATGAACTTGGTAATGCCGCCGTACCATTTGAATTTGATGTTCACGCAATGATACGTTCAGACAATGCTCCACAACTTGAGGGAAAACTACATGATAGGTTCCGCGACAAGGTTGTTAATCTTGTAAATATGCGGAAGGAATTCTTTGATGTGAGCATAGATGAAATTGCAAAAGTTGTGAAGGAATATAATGCAGAAATCGAAGTCATAAAAGTTCCAGAAGCAAGAGACTTTCGGCAAACACTGGCACTCCGTAAACAGAATCCTAAAGAGGTACTAAGTCACATTCAACCTCAACTTGTTACCGAACTACCACGCACAGAGAACGCACCCAAACCCCAACCGACAGCAGAACAACTTTCACAGGTTGAAACGCCACCAGCTACTCAACCAAAGGAGTACCAAGTTTACATTCTCAACAACGGTACACAAGAAGGCCAATGTTCGTTTGAGAATATTAATGATATGCTAGCTAAAGGGCAGATAAATTCCGAAACCTTACTATGGTATGACGGCTTACCTAATTGGGTTCCTCTTAGTCAGCTTCAGAGTCCAGCAAGCACTTCTTCCTAATCCGCCTAATTTTGTAATGTCAATATAAGATGACTTATTACTACGATTCTATAGAGTCAATGAAGTTGGCGGCTTCAAGGGCCGCAATGCAAATGGACAAAGGCGTCTCGCCAGACCTTGTTCATGGGAAAAAAAGAAAAAGGGGTCCGAGAAGAAGGGACAGGCAAAATTAGCGCCCTAAATCCCCTCGGTCGACAATATCGCCTAAAAAAATAGGATACGTAAGCTTTTTGAGCAAAGCCGCCCAAACGGCCTTATGTTGTCCCGTTGGAACCCAACCCCATGAGTAACACCCCGGAAAACAGAGCCGCCGACCCTGCGTGCTGCCACGAAGCGGGGGCGCATGCTCCGGTAGCGCCGGCGGAGCGCGACACGAGGCACGCCGTCTACACCTGCCCGATGCATCCGGAGATTCGCCGCGACAAGCCCGGCCCGTGTCCGATCTGCGGCATGGCGCTTGAACCGGTGAGATCGAGCGCGGCTCCCGAGGAGGAAAACGCCGAGCTGCGGGACATGACCCGGCGCTTCTGGATCGGACTGGCGCTGGCCCTTCCCGTTCTCATCCTGTCGATGGGCGAAATGGCGCCGGGACTGGGAAACCTCCTCGGCTCGCTCGGCCGGACCACGGTCGTTTGGACGCAGTTCGTCCTGAGCACGCCGGTGGTGCTCTGGGCGGGCTGGCCCTTCTTCGAGCGCGGCGCGCGCTCCCTCGTCACGCGCCATCTCAATATGTTCACGCTGATCGCGATGGGCACCGGCGCGGCCTACTTCTACAGCGTGGCGGCGACCCTCTTTCCCTCCCTCTTCCCCGCGTCTTTCCGGATGCACGGCGTCGTGGCGGTCTACTTTGAAGCCGCCTCCATGATCACCGTCCTGGTCTTGCTGGGACAAGTGCTCGAACTCAAGGCCCGCGCCGCGACGGGCAGCGCGATTAAAGCCCTGCTCGGCCTCGCTCCCAAAACCGCGCGCCGGGTCCGCGACGACGGCAGCGAAGCCGATGTCCCGCTGGAAGAAGTCCATGTGGGAGACCGCTTGCGCGTGCGCCCCGGCGAAAAAGTCCCGGTCGACGGCATCGTGCTCGACGGCGGCGGCGCGGTCGACGAATCGATGATCACGGGCGAACCGGTTCCGGTGGCGAAGGCCCCGAACAGCGCGGTCACCGGCGGCACGATCAACGGCACGGGCAGTTTCGTGATGAAAGCCGAGAAGGTGGGCAACGACACCCTGCTGGCCCGGATCGTGCAGATGGTCGCGACCGCCCAGCGGAGCCGCGCGCCGATCCAACGGGTGGCCGATGCGGTGTCGGGCTATTTCGTCCCCGCCGTCCTGCTCTGCGCCGTCGTCACGTTCATCGCGTGGGCGTGGCTGGGACCCGAGCCGCGCTATGCCTACGCGCTGGTCAACGCGGTCGCCGTGCTGATCATCGCCTGCCCGTGCGCGCTCGGTCTGGCCACGCCGATGTCGATCATGGTGGGCGTCGGACGCGGCGCGCAGCTACGGCATTCTCATCCGCGACGCGGAAGCGCTGGAGCGCCTCGAAAAAATCGACACGCTGGCCATCGACAAGACCGGCACGCTGACCGAAGGCAAGCCGACGCTGACTGCAATTGCGGCAGCGCCGGGCTACGCCGAAGACGACCTGCTTCGCCTGGCCGCCTCGGTGGAATCGGCCAGCGAACATCCCCTCGCCGCCGCAATCCTCGCCGGTGCCAGAAAGCGGAATCTCGCACCGGGCGCCGTGGAGGAATTCGCCTCCGTCACGGGCCAGGGCGTGCGCGGGAAAGTGGAAGGGCATGTCGTCACAGTGGGCCAGGCCGGCGAGACGGGCGCGACATTGCCGGACATTCTGGCCGCGCAAGCGTCCGATCTGCGGAAGCAAGGCCAGACCGTCTTCTTTGTCGGAGTGGACGGCGTCGCTCGCGGGACTGCTCGCCGTGACCGATCCGATCAAGCCAACCACGCCCGCCGCCATCGCGGCCCTGCACCGGCTCGGCCTCAAGATCGTGATGCTGACGGGAGACCATGCCGAGACCGCAAAACGGGTGGCGCGAAAAGCTGGGCATCGACCGGATCGAGGCCGAGGTCACGCCGGAGAAGAAGCACGACGCGATCCTCCAACTGAAGCGCAATGGCGCGCGGGTCGCCATGGCCGGCGACGGCATCAACGATGCGCCCGCGCTCGCCGCGGCCGATGTGGGCATCGCCATGGGCACCGGCGCCGATGTCGCCATGGAGAGCGCGGGGGTCACGCTGGTCAAGGGCGACCTGGGCGGACTCGTCCGCGCCATCGAATTGAGCCGCGCGACGATGAGCAATATCCGGCTCAATCTCGTCTTCGCTTTTGTCTATAACGGGGTCGGCATCCCCGTTGCGGCGGGGATTCTCTACCCGTTCTTTGGGCTTTTGCTCAACCCGATGCTGGCCAGCGCCGCCATGGCGCTTAGCAGCGTCTCGGTCATCGCCAACAGCCTCACTTTACGGCATTGGGTCCCGCGCCTCGAAGCTTCTCCGCGGAACCATCCACCATCCGGATGAGACGGTTGGCTTCGCGGCCCATGCGACCGCACTTCAACTCACAAAGCTTGGCCACGGTCGGATCCATCAACAGCGCGGCGACTCTTTGGCGGTCACTTCCGGAAGAGCCAAAACCACCCGGATAATCCGCTACCTTTTAAAAAGCGAGTTGCAGCTGGGTTAAGAACGAAGTTTGAACTGCTGGTCCGCGGATTGAATCTCAAACCCATTCGGACCGGCCGTGACCGTCGCGGCATCCTTGAACCGCTGGGTTTGGGTGCTCTTTTCGTCCTTGTCCCGCTGGTCTTGCGCCTGCTCCGGAAAAAAAAGAAAGCGGCGGGGAGACCGAAGTCCCACCGCCGCTTCACATTTATTATTCTAGATCAAACGAATCTGATTAGAACTTCCAGCCGAGATCGACCTGGATGCGCTGGACCGATGTTACTGAAACCATGGACTGGGTGGTTCCACCGGCGATTTGCTTGTTAGCTGCGACGCCACTGGCTCCAAAATTCGAGAAAGTCGACGGCGTCGGCGCAGCAGAGGGAGACCCGTTCAAGTCCGCGTAAAGACTATTCTTATAAGCCCAATCGTCGTAGAAGGTGACCGTACCGGTGAGGAAGTCGGTAAAGTTATAGACAGCGCTAAACTTCAGGCCTTCCATATTGAGGTAGGAATCGGCGAAGTCGGTTCCGTTGATGTTCGGGTCCACGGAGCCGAGACCGATCTGGCGGAATTCACCGAGAACCGACCAGTCGCCCTTCTTTTTGTTCTGGCCGATCTGCAACCCGGCTGCCCAGGCGACATTGTCTCCCAAGGCCTGATTCTTGGACTTCACGCCAGCCGCAGTAAAACCAGTCGCCGGGATAGACGCGCTCGGATCGAGATAGACATTCTGGACGCGTTGTTTGCCGGTGACGTTCCAGTCAAAATCCCAGTAGGGCCTGAAGAGAGTATTTCCGACCTTGAAGTCAATCTCACCGGGGGCGGAGACGATGTTCAGATCGTCTGCTTCCTTGGGGCTGATAAACACAGGATCGCTTGAGCTGCTGGCCGTTCCGTAAGCGTAAACCGGGGTTTGGCCGACGTTATTATAGTTGACCGGCACACCGCCATCATAATTGGTATTGCCGCCACCCGTGTAGAAGGTGAAGCCGGGAGCGACCTTGAAGGTGACATCCTTATTGATTTTCCAGATTACGGGGATTTGGTTCCCGATGATTCCCACGTTGTTATTGTTGAGGTTGAGCGGGAATGTGCTCTGGTTGCTCTTGATATACATGTACTGCACGGCCGTCAGGCCAATGGTCAGCGAAGAGGTTGAAGGTCCCGAAGCCGAGAGGATCGCTTTCGAGTGGATCTCTTTCGGATCCCGGCTCGCGGGAGCACTGGAGCCATCGAGCGGCAACGTCCAACTCAGGACTTCCGCCGCGCCTTCGGGATTCTGATCATTGGAATAAACAATGTCGGTCGTCGCGTACCAAGGGTTGGAGAACTTACCCACATCGGCGGTCAACCAGTCGGTCGGCGCATATTGCAGATAAATCCTGCCGACGTTGATACTGGCGTTGGTGAACATCGCACCCATGGTTTGGTTGGCCGAGTCATCCGTTGTGCCGGATACCAGCTCAAAACCGGCCTTGAGATGGTCCGAGTAGGTGTAATCGGCCCCGACACGGATGCGATAGCGGAAACGATCATTCACGTATGGAGTGCCGTATTCGTAGTGCTGGTCAATGCTCTCATAGCGAAGGCGCCCATCTCCGTAAAAGGTTATGTTTTTGATGTAACCGGCGATGGACAGCTTGCTGGCCGCCGTCGTGTTGTAGTCTTTTTGGTCCTGAGCCTGGATCTCTTGCGCTTCCTTATTGGAAAGAACGCCCTTCTTAACGAGTGCGTTCAGCAGTGCGCTGTCCTCCTGGGCGTGGACCGGCGTGACCGGAATGAAAGCCGCAGTGAACAAGCCGACTAGCCCGATAATAATAATATGGTATAGTTTCACTCTTCTCCTGGGTTGTGGCAATTCTCCTCGGCATGGAAACAGTTATGCCTCCCCTGCCCCGGCCTGTTCGCCTTAGGCCGATTACGAAAGTGCAATTGGATTATGACAAACAGACGTCGGATGTGTTACGTTTGCGTGACTTTTAGCGCAAATAGCTGATTTTAGCCTCGGGCACCCGCTAAAGTCTATTATTTATATTGGAATAGAAGCCTGATCGGCCTCTAACCCGGCCCCTCCCGAAAAGTTCATCTTGGTATCAGGATAAACGGATGAAAGCGCTCGTCATCCCGTTAGTCAGTGACCTCCGGCAGAGCCGGAGGCTTGGGATTGTGAACCGCTCAAAGCGGTTGTTTTGTGCTGTGAGCCGCCTAAAGGTGGCCTTCGTTACTCGTTGAACATTTTGAGTTGTTCAACCCGTTTGTCTTCGGCCTGCTGCTCCCGGATATAACGCCGGACGATTTCTTCATCACGCCCCGCCGTCGAGACGTAATACCCCCTCGCCCAGAAGTTGCACCCCGTGAAGTTACGCTGCCGCCCTCCAAAGTTGCGGGCCAGGTGGATGGCGCTCTTCCCCTTGATAAAGCCCACCACCTGCGCCACCGCGTACTTCGGCGGATCGAGATGAGCATGTGAACGTGGTCGCCCAGCAAATGCCCCTCCTCGATCCGGCATTCCTTCTGCTGGGCCAGATTTCTAAACATCTCCCCCAAGTACTTCCTCAACTCCCGATAGAGCACCGCACGGCGGCACTTCGGGATGAACACGATATGATATTTGCAATCCCACCGGGTGTGGGATAATGAGTCTGTGGTTTCTGCCATTTTGTTTCTCCTGTGTGGAACTTTGAGCGGTTCACGCACACGAGATTCAAAGGGACTCCCGGAGCTGTCAAACTTTGGGAGTCCCCCGGCAGAGCCGGGGGTTTACTATTTTAATTATCGCAACGGTATCTTTGTGGCAGTTGCCCTGTTCAGCGGACCAATCTGATTCTTGCATCACCAGTCCCGACCGCCCTCGCGTCTGGTATAACCGCTCGGGAGACAAGCTCAGCGAAGATCTGAGGTGGCGTCCTATAAATCAGGAACTCCTCCTGCACGTAGCCCATGCCGATGTTGCCTCCACGTCGGCGGCTTGGCGGGACCAAACCTTGATTGATTCCTTCGAGCTTTCCTTCCCGACTGTTCGTTTGGACAGCTCAACGAACCATCATTATTTCATCGACGAACATGGCCGCAAAATCAACATAGGCCGCTTGGAATCCGGATTGTTTGGAACCCATGTGGCGTTGGACGACGATGTCGAGCTGTCCGCGCACCGCCGAAATGGGGTTGTCAACGCGGCCATACGATCTATCAGCAATCCCAGCCGGTAAGCTTTTCATGCGCATTCCCCCTGCACTGGCCTCCTTCCCTCCTCTTTCGCCATCCCCGCCTTGGCCGCTTCAACGTGCCGCGCTTCCCATGCGCCCGCTTTTCCTTGCCTGAGGCGTGGAGACGCGCGTAATATCGCCCCTCGGTAAATAGAAGTCACGCGCTCGTGGCGAAATGGCAGACGCGCTAGTTTCAGGTACTAGTGGAGCAATCCATGGAGGTTCGAGTCCTCTCGAGCGCACCCTCTTTATTCTCAAGGAGTTGCGTTGATTAAGTGATCGAGCAGTGAGCGACGTTGCCTCACCGAGCGACGTCCGAGCGACGTTTGCGCCGCCATTAACTCGCCTTTTTTTACGTGCGAAAGACGACTCAGAAAAAAAGTCATTTGATATACTGGACGCAGAAAGCACGAATTCTGCGATGTCACGACCTCTGCAATGGCCCCATGTTCACAGCCGCATCAACGCGGGTGGAACCCAAAGTCATGGTTTTGGCTGATGATCTCAGCTTGGGTTCAGTCAAATCGACGGGGGATGCCAGCCTTCCTCAAGCGGATATCGTGCTCGATGTGAACCCGAATGTGCCCGGCAAAAAAGGCGACGAAGGACAAAAGGATCTTCACCTCCTCGTTCGCGTCCTGAGTGCCGCCGCACTGGATGCCAGCAAGGTGGCTTCCGTTGACGTGATGCCCGTACCCAATCCTCCACAGAAGGACATGCAGATCAATAAGCTCCACATCACCAGCCAGTCGGTGAGTCCCGATTTCAAGATTCTACTTTTCCCCTACCGGGAAGGCCAGCCGCTGCCAGCCACCACGTGGAGTACGGATCATACAACCGCGACCGTCTCTTGACCTGATCAAATCGACCAGTTAACTTTCACCCTAGGACAAGATGGTCGTACCCGAATCAAGATCGTCCGCAATGGCGTGGAATTGATGAACGAATGAAAATTGAATCTACTATGCTTACTGTTAATCCTCACCGCGTAGCATTTTTACGACTCCTTTCCGTCATTGGCGGAACTGGACTCTTTTGTTGCCCTCCGACATTCGCAAACGTGGCCGTGCCCCCGATTTTTAGTTCCCATATGGTCTTGCAACGTCAGATGCAGGTGCCGATCTGGGGCTCGGCTGATCCCAACGAATCCGTGACGGTCGAGTTTCGAGGCCAGACCAAAACTGTAACCGCTGGGGCTGACGGAACGTGGACCGTCAGGCTCGATCCCATGGAAGCCGGAGGCCCAGACGCCCTGAAGATCAAAGGCAACAACACCTTAACCTTCGACGATGTGCTTGTTGGCGAGGTCTGGATTGGCTCTGGACAGTCCAACATGCAAATGGGGCCCAAAAGTTACATTTCCACCACAACGCCCCCGCCTATGGATCGACCGGATACTCCTATCTCCGGGGCGGGAAACTTGCTGAAGGTCGTCAATGCCGGGCCCTACCCACAAGTCCGCATCATCACCAGCCCTGGGAAAACGGGCTGGACGGAGTCGACTCCCGAGAACCTCATGATTTTCTCCGCCCAAATGCAGAGCTTTGGCATTGCCTTGCAGGCCGAGCTGAAAATCCCTGTGGGACTCATGGTGGCCGCCGTGGGCGGAACGCCCTCGGCGCGCTGGGTATCGTACGATGCATTAAAGGCTGATCCGGAAGTACAGGCAGCCCTCGCCAAAGCCGGAGCCACCCTTCAGGATCCAAAGGAGGCAGCTCAGGAAGCAGCGGCCCAGGCAGCCGCACCAACCCCGCCGCCGATCCCCCCGCCACCACCGCCCACCACCAATTCGACTTTGAGCGTCGCACCGCCGGCACCAGCTGCCTCCCAGCCTGCACCCAAGCCCCGAATCCTCATCATCGGTGACTTGCATGATACCGTCTTGAAGCCCTTCATTGGCTACGCAATGCGCGGCGCCCTGTGGGATCAAGGCGAGTCCGGCACCGCCATCAAGGCCGAGCAATACCAAGTTATGGCGGTCCTGATTCGGTCATGGCGCCAAGAGTGGAACGAAGGAGAGTTTCCGTTCATTTATGTCCAAAAACCAAGCGGGGGAGGGTGCTCGTTCGACTACTCAGACCCCATTTATGGGTGGAGTGCGAACCCGTTCACTCCGCTTCCTCCTGCCGTCCCCACCGGCGGGGGCGAGTCGAGGGAGAATTTCATCAAGACCGCCCAGAATCCCAACACCTTCATGGTCGAAACCAGCGATCTGGGCGATGGCATCCACCCGGCCAATAAATTAGCCTACGGCTATCGTGATGCCAAAGTAGCTCTGGGAGCGGTGTATCACGAGCCAATTGAGATCAGCGGCCCGGTCTTTAGTCAGGCCGAGGTGAGTGGAGACAAAATCCGCATTCATTTCACCCACGTTGGGAAAGGGCTGGTGTTTCGCAACGGCGACAAATTGCAGGGCTTTGCTCTTGCCGGGGCTGACAAGAAGTGGTTCTGGGCCAATGCAACCATTGATGGCGATTCCGTAGTGGTGACCTCGGACCAAGTACCGCAACCCCAATTTGTCCGCTACGCGTTTGCGGGGAACTATCCTTGGGCCAATCTCTTCAACTTGGACGGTTTTCCTGCGTTGCCTTTTCGCACGGACCCGCACCAGTGAAGGCTTTTCAAAAGAGTAGTGAATAAACGAATCGCCGATTTCGGGAAGGTGGGGGCCGAAGCACGCCCTTATCTGCGGTGTCGTTTGCCCAGATCAATGCTGCATGAATAGAGGAGTTGGGTGACTAAGCCCCTCCAAACTGTGCCGCTTGAGTGTGTTATTCCAACCTGCTAATAATCGGCCCACCCGACAACCGTCCTAGCGAGTATCTCATTAAACAAATCGAAAGACGTTGCGAGCACCAAAGCGACCTAGCCCGGATATTTCACGCCCGGTTTTAAAAGCATCGGCGCCTGGCTCTATAATTGCTTCCGGTTGAGTTGCTTAAAACCAAACTCAGCAGCAAAAAGGAGGCCAGACGCCGATGACAGATTGTACGCAGGAGTTGTTCCACTTGCCCAGCATTGATCGCCGCAAAATCGAGGCGAATTTCACCGGGGGCGATGTCAGCAGCGATGGGGGTATTTTCCTGCTGCGGCAAGCCGACCGCCGCCTGGGTCTCACCGCCGCGCTGGACCGGGTGCTGCCCGATCCGCGCAACCCGCATTTCATTGTGCACCGGCAGGTCAATCTCTTGCGCCAGCGCATCTTTGGCTTGGCTCTCGGTCACGAAGATCTTAACGACCACGCCACGCTGCGGCGCGATCTGGCCTGGCAAACGGCGCTGGGGCGCGACGAGGAACTGGCGTCGAGTCCCACGCTGTGCCGTTTGGAAAACCGGGTCAACCGCCAGGCGGCCTTCGCCTTTCACCGGGTGTTGGTCGAGCAGTTCATCGCGTCGTTTCACGCGACGCCCACCGAGTTGATCCTGGACTTCGACGCGACCGACGACCGGGTGCACGGCAAGCAGGAGGGCCGCGCCTTTCATGGTTACTACGGCGACTGGTGCTTCCTGCCGCTCTACGTATTTTGCGGCGAGCAATTACTGGTGAGTTATCTGCGCCCGAGCAACATCGACGCGGCCCAACACAGTTGGGCGATTTTAGCCTTGCTGGTCAAAAAGCTGCGCCAGGCGTGGCCCGAAGTGAAGATCATCTTTCGCGGCGACTCGGGTTTTTGCCGCTGGAAAATGCTGCGCTGGTGCGAAAGAAACAACGTGGGCTACCTTGTCGGACTTGCCCAGAACGCGCGGCTGCGGGCGATGCTCGCGCCGCAAATGGCGCAGGCCGAGGCCGAGCATGAGCGCACGAAGGAAAAAGTCCGGCTCTTCAGCAACCTGGAGTACGCAGCAGAGACATGGGATGTCCCCCGCCGGGTCCTCGCCAAGGCCGAGCACACCGAGCAGGGAAGCAACCCGCGCTTCGTCGTCACCAACCTCGAAGGCGGCGCGCAGGCTCTCTACGACGAGGTCTACTGCGCGCGCGGCGAAATGGAAAACCGGATCAAGGAACAGCAGCTTGGTCTCTTTGCCGACCGGACCAGTTGCCACGACTGGTGGGCCAACCAGTTTCGCTTGCTGCTCTCCTCGTGCGCCTATGTTTTGCTCGAAGCCATCCGCCGGCTCGGCTTGGCCGGCACCGAACTGGCGCGGGCGCAGGTGCAAACCATCCGGCTCAAGCTCCTTAAAATCGGCACGGTGATCCTGCGCAACACCCGGCGCATCCGCCTGCTCTTTTCGAGCGCCTATCCGCATCAAGACCTCTTTCGCCACGCCTGCCAACGCTTGAGCAGCGCGTAGATCACGACGAGTGCTGTCCCCGGCACGCTAAAAAAACAACGGGGGTTGGGGGGAGTGTCGCCACAGCCGGCGCGACGGGCCGAAAACGCCGCCGACAAGGCCGGGCCGGGCAAAAAAATCAAAAAATGCCGCGCCGACCCGCGCCCATAAAAAAGCGTGAAATATCCGGGCTAGGCGGCAATAGGTCGCCTAATAGGTTGCCATGTTAAATGGGTGAAAATCACCCGCTAAATGGTGGATTTTCACCCACTTTAGATTAAGCACGCGCCATGAATTTACTTGCGCAATTCGCTATTCGCGAATAGCGTAGATAGATGATCTCCAAGTCATTGGATGTTGTTGTTCTGCTTAAGTTGCTCATTACGGCATCAGGCAAGACCTACGCCCAATTGTCACAGGAACTGGGGATTAGCGCTTCTGAAATTCACGCCGCGGTGCGGCGGAGCGAGGAAGCCGGACTGATCGGCAGCGACGCGCGGATTCCTTTGCGCAAGCCTTTGGAAGAATATCTCCTTCATGGTGTCCGTTACGCATTTCCAGCGAAGCTTGGCTCGGTGGCACGTGGTATGCCAACCGCTTATGCGGCGCCACCGTTGTCATCACGTATCAGCTCGGACGATCTTCCCCCCGTTTGGCCCGATCCGGAAGGAACTGTTCGGGGCTTGGCCTTGGAACCACTTTATCGCACGGTGCCGAAAGCGGCGAAGTCCGATCCTAAACTTTACGAACTCCTGGCTTTGGTGGATGCGATTCGTGTTGGCAGAGCCCGCGACCGCAAGCTAGCCGAAGAGGAACTCAAGAAACGTCTATCTCATGCCCACACCGATTGAAGCCATGCGTATTGTCGCGAAGCGACTACAATCGATTGACGTTCCCTTCGCGTTTGTCGGCGGTGCCGTCATCGGCGTCTTGGTCGATCGTCCCGAACTGACGGAGATCAGGCCGACCAAGGACTTGGACGTGATTGTCGAGATTGCCACCCTCGTTGACTACTACGCGTTGGAGGAGCGTCTGCGCTCGTCTGGGTTTCAGCATGACACCGCCGAGGGAGCCCCAATCTGCCGTTGGATCATCGACGAGTGCCGGGTCGATGTGATGCCGACGACGTCGGCACCATTGGGTATGAATTCGAAATGGTTCCCTGAAGCACTAGCCACCGCACAGACTCGAGACTTGGGAGAAGGCTGCTCGGCTAACGTCATACTACCGGCCCTGTTCCTGGCGACGAAGCTGGAGGCGTTCAAAGACCGCGGCCACGAAGACTACTACGCCAGCCATGACTTGGAAGACATCATCACCTTAGTGGATGGCCGCGCTTCCATCGTCGGCGACGTCATCGACTCTCCTGAACCGATCCGTGGATTTGTCGGTGCCTGCGTAAGCGAAATCCTTAGGCAGCCTGATTTTCAGGATGCCTTTCCCGGCCATCTCTCCGCCCTTTCCAGAACGAGAGCGCCCTTGGTGAGGGGACGGTTGCAGGCGATCGCCGACCTTGGAAAATGACAGCCGATATCTTATGAATCAAATCGAGCGACGTCCGAGCGACGTTTGGAGCACCTTTAATTTTTGATGAAAATGACGACGACGCTCAGCTTAAAAATAAATTTATGAGGCGTTTTTCAGAGGTAAATGAGTTGAATCAAGGAAAAAATGCTTGGCAATTTTCGCCGCTTATTCATACATCTTAAATACATTCAGGTAATAGTGGAGCAATCCATGGAAGTTCGAGTCCTCTCGATCGCACTTTCTCAAAACCTGTTCTCTTCAGAGGCTTGCGAGGGTAATTTCAACAATTCTGCGAGAATCACCCTCAACAAGAGGAAACCATCATGGCCAAGGCACTCGATTTTGGAGTTCAAAGCTACTGTTTCAGGGAGTTCAAAAATAACGCGGAGGTCGCCGCAAAAATCCGGGAAATCGGTTTGGATCAAGTGGAACTCTGCGGCATCCATGCCGATTTCCACAATCCCGCTGCCTTCGGAGAGGTTGTAAAAACCTACCTGGACGCCGGCGTTGCCATCGTCGCGTTTGGCGTGGAAACCTTCGTGGGAAACGAAAAGGAACGGGACGTCTTCGAGTGCGCCGCCATCGCCGGGGCGCGGCACATCTCCGCGCACTTCAAGGTCGATTCGTTCCCGCAGGCCATCCGCCAGACCCAAAAGCTGTCGGACGAATTCGGCGTGCGCGTGGGCATCCACTGTCACGGCGGCTGGTCGTTTGGCGGGCAGCCCGACGTGCTCGATTATTTGATCAAACTCGGCTCGCCGCAGGTCGGACTCTGCCTCGACACCGCCTGGTGCCTGCAAATCGGCCCGTATATGGGCAAACCGGTCGAGTGGGCCAAACGCTATGCCGGTCACATTTATGGCGTCCACTATAAGGATTTCGTTTTTGGCCCCGACGCGCAATGGATCGACACCGTGGTCGGCGAGGGAAACCTCGATCTGCCCGCATTTATCCGCGCGTTGGACGGCAATGGCTTCGACGGGACGGCCGTGATCGAGTACGAGGGCGACGCGCGGAATCCGGTCCCCGCGTTGAAAAAATGTGTCAAAGCCATGCGCGGTTCAGGTAATCTTTGAGCCTATGAAAACCCTAAAAGTGGGAATGATCGGTTACAAGTTCATGGGCAAGGCCCATTCCAACGCGTGGCGCCAGGTCGCCAGGTTTTTCCCGGTTTCCGCCGAGCCCGAACTCCACACGATTTGCGGCCGCGACAAAAAGGCCGTGACGGCCGCGGCCAGGCAACTCGGCTGGAGCCGCGTCTCGACCCGCTGGCAGGACGTCGTCGCGAATCCTGAAATTGACATCGTCGACATCAACACCGCCAACGACACCCACGCCGAAATCGCCATCGCCGCCGCGAAGGCCGGCAAACATGTGCTCTGCGAAAAGCCGCTGGCCATGACGGTCGCGCAAGCCGCCGCCATGCTCGCCGCCGTGAAGAAAGCGGGCGTCGTCCACATGGTCTGCCACAATTACCGCCGGATTCCCGCGATCGCCCAGGCCCGGAAAATGATCGCCGCGGGCGACCTGGGCCGCATCTATCATTATCGCGCGCGCTACCTTCAGGACTGGATTGTCGATCCTGAGTTCCCGCTCGTCTGGCGCCTCCAAAGCAAGATCGCGGGCAGCGGCGCGCACGGCGACATCAACGCGCACATCATCGACCTGGGCCGTTATCTCGTCGGCGAACTCAGCGAAGTTTGCGGCCACATGGAGACCTTCATCAAGGAGCGGCCCCTGCCGGGATCGAAAACCAAAAAGGGCCGGGTGACGGTGGACGACGCCGTGATCACGCTGGGCAGGTTCAAGAACGGCGCGCTGGCGTGCCTCGAAGCGAGCCGGTTCGCCGCGGGCCGGAAGAACCACATCCAAATCGAGATCAACGGGAGCAACGGTTCGCTCGTTTTCGATTTCGAGGACATGAATCGCCTCAAGTTTTACAACCGGGCCGACCCGGCGGACCGCCAGGGCTACCGCGACATCCTCGTCACCGAAAGCGTCCATCCCTACTTCGGCGCGTGGTGGCCGCCGGGACATATCATCGGCTACGAGCACACCTTCGTGCACACCGTTTTCGACTTCATCGAGGCGGTCGTGAAGGGGAGATCGGTCCAGCCCACGTTTGAAGACGGGCTGCAAAACCAGAAAGTCCTGGCCGCGATCGAGCAATCGTCCCGCCAGCGCCGGTGGGTCAAACTTTGACCGGAAACGATCGGCAACTTTGGCACTATTCATCCTCGGGTGGCCCGGCAATGACAGGCGTGCCTGTGTTGTCCGGGTGCGCGAGCGCGGCATCGCGAGCGCACAGGAGGTTGCCGGGGCATGTGCAAATTAACGGACGACCTCCTGTGGCCTTCGGCCACCCGGACAACAAGTTGTCCGGGCCACCCAAGATGGATGTCTGCAAAATCTTAAATCGCGACCTCGACTTCGCGGATTTCAGGACGCTCCGAATCGTCACCCATGACCCCCAGATATTCCTAGATCGCCACCCGGATATTATGCAACGCCTCTTCTTCCGTCTCCCCCTGGGAGCAACAACCCGGCAGGCTTGGGCAAAACACGGCGTATCCCTCCTCCGACTTGATCAGGGTCACGTGATAGCTCATGCAGGAAGAGTCGTGTGACAGGACGGCGTTGTCAAGAAGGCGACCGCCTCGGGTTGCCCAGACTATAAATCTGAATTCCTAACACTTCGGGATATCCAAGTCCTTGCAGATCTTTCTCGCGAGATGATCATTGATCTCGTTGTGACGCGGAACCGCCGAACGTCGTTTCTTGCTCGGATTCCCCCACCAGGAATGATTTCCCCCTTCCCGGATCAACAAACAACCATGTTCAGATAAGTGGCGAACAAAGTCGCGCCGCTTCATACCGTGATCGGCTCTTCGATGTAACCGGCTTCCGCTGCCTCGCGAGCCTCTTCACGGTTAAATTCCAGCGCTTCGCGCAAAATATCCTTCAACGAAGCCAGCAACGCCTCTTTGGTCTTCTCCTGGGCATTCACTCCCGGCACCTCCTCGACCCAGCCGATCCAATAATCGCCGTCTTGTTTCAGGATCGCGGTGTAGGAACTACTCATGCCCAAATGGTCGTGGGACGAGACGGCCTTGTCAAGAAGGCAGCCTCCGCCGCCCACTTCTCCCTCGTCAGTTCATCATATCCCATGCGATCATTCGCCGCCATGAGCCTCCTGAAATTGCTTCGACTCATCTTCCTGCTGATTGTGCTCGTCTCCGTTATTGTAGCTATTGTCAACCCGGACAAAAGCAAGGAAGCCATCGAAGTCAATAACAAGGGATTCGACCTCTACCAAGCGGGCAACTTCGACGCGGCCATCGCTGATTATAATCAAGCCCTCACCCTCAATCCCAACGATTCAACTGTCTATAACAACCGGGGCATGGCGAAGGAGAAAAAGGGCGATTTGACCGGCGCGCTGGCCGATTACGACAAAGCCCTTTCATTGAATCCCAAAAGCGCGACATCCCTCTTCAATCGGGGATCTCTCAGGGATGACAATGGAGACCTCGACGGCGCTATCGCGGATTACGATCAGGCCGTCCAGCTCAGTCCGAACAGTGCCAAGTATTACAACAACCGGGGCCTGGTGAGGTACAAACAGGGCAACCTCGATGCGGCGCTGGCCGATTACAATCAGGCCATTAACCTCAATTCCAAGGAAGCCTTGTTCTATGACAACCGGGGCTTGGCGAAAGACAAAAAGGGCGATTTGACCGGCGCGCTGGCCGATTACGACAAAGCCATTTCATTGAATCCCAAAAACGCGACAGCCCTCTCCAACCGGGGATCGGCCAGGGATGACAATGGCGATCTTGACGGCGCTATCGCTGATTACGATCAGGCCATTCTGCTCAGTCCGAACAGTTCCAAGTATTACAACAATCTTGGCTGGGCGGAGTTCAGGAGCGGCGATTTCGCCAAGGCCGTCGCCGATTACGATCAGGCCATCAAACTGCGGCCGGAAAATCCCGATACCTATCTCAACCGGGCCTATGCGCAATATGCCGGCGGCCATCTGGCCGAAGCGCAGGCTGATTTCCAAAAAGGGCTGGAACTTAAAACGACCGACCACGATTATCCGCGATTTTTCATCTGTCTCATCAAAATGGAAAATCCCGTCCTCAAAGCCGGGGCGATCCAGGAACTCTCTGACTACCTTCCGACGCGGCCCTCCGACGCGACGGCCTGGCCTCTCCAGGTGGGACTCTTCCTGACCGGCAAGCTGCCCGAGAACGACTTTCTCAAGGCCGCCGATTCCTCTGACGCCAAATATAACGCCAACCACCATTGCGAAGCCTATTTCTATATCGGCATCACGCACGAAATCGCGCGGGACAAAGTGGGTGCGCTGTCATTCTTCCAAAAAAGCGTCGAAACCAACGTCACGGGTTTCTCCGAGTACCAGATTTCCCGAGCCAAACTCAAGGCTTCCGAGTAGCGGCCCTCCAATGCCGTTGGGGTCTCCGTCAGTCGAGATTACCGGAGGCTCGCTCTCCGCTTTTATCCATTGACGCATCCAGATACGTTGATATGTTAAATCCATGTCCGACCCCGCCCTCCATCCCCTCGAAGCGCTTCTGCAAAAGCGCATCGTCATCATCGACGGGGCCATGGGCACCACCCTCCAGCAGTTCAAGCTCACCGAAGCCGACTTCCGCGGCGAGCGCTTTGCGGAGCATCCCAAGGACCTCAAGGGCAACGGCGACATCCTCGTCCTCACGCGCCCCGACGTCATCGCGTCCGTCCACCGCGGCTTCCTCGAAGCCGGCGCCGACATCATCGAGACCGACACGTTCAACGCCCAGGTCATTTCCCAGGCCGATTACGACCTCGAGCCCATCGTCACGGAACTCAACATCGAGGCCGCGCGCCTCGCCTGCCGCGTCCGCGATGAATTCGTCGCCGCGAATCCGGGCCGCCAGTGCTTCGTCGCCGGCTCGATGGGCCCGACCAACCGCTCCGCCTCGATTTCCCGCGACGCCAACGACCCCGGCGCGCGCGGCGTCACCTACGTGCAACTCGTCGACGCCTACCGCCAGCAGGCGCTCGGCCTGATCGAGGGCGGCTGCGACACCCTGCTGGTCGAAACCATCTTCGACACGCTCAACGCCAAGGCCGCGCTCTTCGCCATCGAGGAGGCCTTCGAGCAAATCGGACGCCGCGTCCCGGTCCAGATTTCCGTCACCATTTTCGACTCGGGCCGCACGCTCAACGCGCAAACGCTCGAGGCCTTCTGGATTTCCGTCGCGCACGCCCGGCCGCTCAGCGTCGGCATCAATTGCGCGCTCGGCCCGGACCAGATGCGTCCCTACGTCGAGGAATTCTCGGGCATCGCCACCTGCTATTTCAGTTGCTACCCGAACGCCGGCCTGCCCGACCCGCTCTCGCCCACCGGCTTCCCGCTTCTGCCCGAGGACATGGGCCGACTCATGCGCGACTTCGCCGAGCAGGGCTGGCTCAACATCGCGGGCGGCTGCTGCGGCAACACGCCCGAGCACATCCGGTGCATCGCCGAAGCACTGCGCGGCGTTCCGCCGAGGAAGTTGCCTTTGGTAGCCGCCGCTGTCCCTAGCGGCGGTGCCTTCCTTTCCGACCGACCGTCGCTAGGGACAGCGACGGCTACCTCAATCGGTCCCTCCCAATACGCCGGCCTGGAACCGCTGACCTTGCGCCCCGAAATTCCGTTCACCCTCATCGGCGAACGGACCAACGTCACCGGCTCGCCGCAAGTTCGCCAAGCTCATCCTCGAGGGAAAACTCGACGAGGGCCTGACAATCGCGCGCCAGCAGGTCGAGGGCGGCGCGGCCATCATCGACGTCAACTTCGACGAAGGCATGCTCGACGGCGAGAAGGCGATGACCCGCTTCCTCAATCTCATCGCCGCCGAACTCGAAATCGCCCGCGTGCCGATCATGGTCGACAGCTCGAAATGGAGCGTGATCGAAGCCGGTCTGCGCTGCATCCCCGGCAAGCCCATCGTCAATTCGCTCAGCCTGAAGGAAGGCGAAGCCGCCTTTCGCGAACGCGCCAAGCTCGTCCGCCGCTACGGCGCCGCCGTCGGTCATCATGGCCTTCGATGAAAAAGGCCAGGCCGATTCGCTCGCGCGCCGGATCGAAATCTGCACCGCGCGCCTACAACATCCTGACAGCAGGAAGTCGGCTTCCCCGCCGAGGACATCATCTTCGATCCCAACGTCCTCACCGTCGCCACCGGCATGGAGGAACACAATAACTACGCGGTCGATTTCATCGAGGCCACGCGCTGGATCAAGGCGAACCTGCCCGGCGCGCGCGTCTCCGGCGGCATCAGCAACATCTCCTTTTCGTTTCGCGGCAACAACCCGGTGCGCGAGGCGATGCACGCCGTTTTCCTCTACCACGCGATCCACGCCGGACTCGACATGGGCATCGTCAACGCGGGAATGCTCGCCGTTTACGAGGAGATCGAGCCGCAGTTGAAAGAGCTGGTCGAAGACGTGATTCTCAACCGCCGCCCCGACGCCACGGAGCGGCTCGTCACCTTCGCCGACAGCTACAAGAAAGCCGGCAAGACCGAGGCAAAAGAGGAGGCGCAATGGCGTTCCTTGCCTGTTGAGGAACGGCTCACCCACGCGCTGATCAAGGGCATCGTCGATTTCATCGAGGCCGACACCGAGGAGGCGCGCCACAACTACGCCACCCCGCTGGAGGTCATCGAAGGCCCGCTGATGAAGGGCATGAGCGTCGTCGGCGATCTTTTCGGCGACGGCAAAATGTTTCTCCCGCAGGTCGTCAAAAGCGCCCGCGTCATGAAGAAGTCGGTCGCCTATCTCCTGCCCTTCATGGAGGAGGAAAAGAAGCGCACCGGCAACAAACAGGCGCAGGGCAAGGTGCTGCTCGCGACCGTGAAGGGCGACGTGCACGACATCGGCAAGAACATCGTCGGCGTCGTTCTCGCCTGCAATAATTACGAAGTGATCGACCTCGGCGTCATGATTTCGAGCGAGAAAATCCTCGCCGCCGCCAGGGAACTCGGAGTCGACGTCATCGGCCTGAGCGGACTCATCACGCCCTCGCTCGACGAAATGGTCCACGTCGCGAAGGAAATGGAACGCGAAGGCTTCACCCTCCCGCTTCTCATCGGCGGCGCGACGACGAGCAAGGCGCACACGGCGGTGAAAATCGCGCAGCATTACTCGAACGCCGTCGTGCATGTGCTGGATGCCTCGCGCGCGGTCGGCGTGGTGAGCGCGTTGCTCAGTCCGATGCAGAAGGACGACTTCATCGCCAACAACAACCTCGAGCACGAACGCGCCCGCGTCGCCCACGAACGCAAACGGCCGAGCAAGCCGCTCCTCTCCCTCGAGGAAAGCCGCAAACGCGCCTTCCTCACCGACTGGAAAACCGTCGACATCCCCACTCCTTCCTTCCTCGGCCTGAAGGTCATCGACGATCTGCCGCTGCGGGAAATCGCCGCCTACATCGACTGGTCGCCCTTTTTCCACGCCTGGGAAATCCGGGGCCGCTATCCCGCGCTCCTCGACGATCCCGAGATCGGCCCGCGCTGCCGCGAACTTTTCAACGACGCGCAGGCGCTCCTCAACCGCCTCATCGGCGAAAAGCTGATCCACGGAAAAGCGGTCTATGGATTTTTTCCGGCCGCCGTTCAATCCTCCCAACAAAATTCCGTTAATTCCGATAATTCCGTAATTCCGTCAAATTCCCCAGCCTCCTCCGACGACATCATCCTCTACACCGACGACACGCGCTCGGAAATCCTCACGGTCTTCCACACCCTCCGCCAGCAGATGGACAAACCGGAAGACCAGCCCAACTACGCTCTCGCCGACTTCATCGCGCCCGCCAATTCGGGCCGCCGCGATTACCTCGGCGCGTTCGCGCTGACCACCGGCCTCGGCGTCGACGAAGTCGTCCGCCAGTTTGAAAAAGATCACGACGACTACAACGCGATCCTCACCAAGGCGCTGGCCGACCGCCTGGCCGAAGCGAGCGCCGAATGGCTCCATTTGCAGGCCCGCATCGCCTGGGGTTTTGGCCGGGATGAGCACCTGAGCAACGAAGAGCTTATCAAGGAACACTATCGCGGCATCCGCCCCGCGCCCGGCTATCCCGCCCAACCGGACCACACCGAGAAGCGCCTCCTTTTCGACCTCCTCCAAGCCGAGAAAAACGCCCATGTTGTGCTGACGGAGAACTTCGCGATGCATCCGGCCAGCGCCGTCAGCGGCCTCTATTTCGCGCATCCCGAGGCGAAGTATTTCGGCGTCGGCATGATCTCCCGCGACCAGGTCGAGGACTATGCCCGCCGCAAGGGCCTTGATCTTCCCACTATGGAAAAATGGCTCGCGCCGAGCCTCTCCTACGACCCCGACAAGCTCGCGGGCGCGCCTGCCGC
This sequence comes from uncultured Verrucomicrobiae bacterium, assembly GCA_963702985.1. Lineage (GTDB taxonomy): Bacteria > Verrucomicrobiota > Verrucomicrobiia > Methylacidiphilales > UBA1321 > JABDGH01. The sequence continues at coordinate 24,818 of OY969777.1, read as the reverse complement.
GAACCCCTCCGCGTCGCCCTGCGGCTGCGGCGCGCATTCTTAGGCGGCCGTTCAGCAAGCGCCGAAGCCGGTTTGGGTCCGCTAAATTTCTTTGACCAACGCCCGCGATTGCCTTGGATTGGAGACAGGCCCTCGAACGGACCCAATCGCATTCACAAAATAAAACCATGATTACGATCACCGACCACGGAGCGCGCCCCGGAGCGGACCACGTACAAACCAGGGAAATTCAGCAGGCCATCGAACAGGCTGCCGCACAGGGCGGAGGCACGGTGGTCATTCCTTGCGGTTGCTATCAAACCGGCACGCTTTCCTTGCGGAGCCATGTGACTCTCCATCTGGAAAACGGCGCTTGTCTGCGTGGAAGTCCCCGGATCGAGGATTATCCCGATTTGGCCGGATTCACCGACGCGGTGGGGCAAAAAAGAGGGCGCTGCCTCATTCACGCGCAGGGGATTGAACATGCCGCCATCACCGGAAAAGGAGTCATCGACGGCAATGGCAATGCCTTTGGCTGGGAGGAGGATGGCCGTCCGTTCCTGGTGCGTTTCATCGATTGCCGGGATGTGGAAGTCTCCGGCGTCACGCTCCGCGATTCACCCGGCTGGGTCAGCCATTACCTGAATTGCGAGCGGCTTTCGATCCACAACCTGACCATCCGCAGTTACACCAACGCGAACAACGACGGCATCGATATCGACTCCTGCCGCAATGTGCGCATTTCTCATTGCGATATCGGAACGGGCGACGATGCGATCTGCATCAAGGCGACCCGCTCGGACCCGACGGAAAATGTGGTCGTGACGGGTTGCGTGATCCAGAGCGATTGGGGCGCGATAAAACTTGGCACCGAATCGGTCGGGGATTTTCGCAACATCCTCGTCAGCGACTGCGTGATTCGCGACACCCTTGGCGGCGGGCTCAAGCTGATCAGCATGGATGGTTGCAGGATGGAAAACGTGCAGGTTTCGAATCTGATCATGGACAATGTTTCCGGGCCGATCTTTCTGCGCCTCGGCAGCCGTCTCCGCACTTATTATCAGGACCAGGCCAGGCGCGAGACCGGCATCATGCGAAACATCCGCATCCGCAATATCCAGATGCGGGTTTGGGAAAGGGGCGAGCCGCTCTGGGGCTTCGCGCGCCGGGCGGGCATTTTCATCGGCGGTGTGCCGGGTTATCCGATCGAGGATGTGCGCTTCGAGAATATCGACGCGATCTTTCCCGGCGGCGGTACGGCCGAGGAGGCGGCGCGGCGCGACGTGCCGGAACGAATCGCCGATTATCCCGAATTCCCCGCGTTCGGCCCTTTGCCTTCCTGGGGCTTTTACCTGCGCCATGTGCGAAACATCACCCTGGATGGAATACGGATGCGCACCGAATTGCCGGACGCGCGCGCGCCTCTTTATGCCGATGACGCGCAACTGCTCAAGCTCGGAGCGATCGAAATCGACGGCTCCGTGATTGAGCCTGGCCACATTGTTTATCAAACCTAACTCTGGAAAACCGCGATCGTGTCCAAGCATCTTCCCCTCGCTCTCGCACCGCTCCTTTTCTTCGCTTGCCTTGCTCCAGGCCGGGCGGCGGATGTTTACGTGTCCGCGCAGGCAGGGGCGACCGGAACCGGCGCGAAAGGCTCTCCCTTCGCCATGCTGGAGCAGGCCCGAGACGCGGTCCGTACGCTGCGACAACAACAGCCGGATGAACCCGTCACGGTCTGGATCGGGGGCGGCGATTATGTCCTGGCCCTACCCTTCACCCTGTCCGCCGCCGATTCCGGCACGGCCAACGCGCCGGTGACTTACCGTGGCATGGACGGACAAACGGCGCGGCTCATCAACGCCCGCCGCCTGACCGCGTCCGACTTCCAGCCCGTGACGGATGCGGCCGCGCTGGCGCGCATCGTTGAGCCGGCCCGGGGCAAAATCGTCGCCCTTGATCTCAAGGCCCTCGGCATCCGGCACAATCGTCCGCCGCCCAATGTTTACAACGACAGCGGCGGCCTGCCGGACATCTATATCGACGGCAAACGCCAGCCGCTTTCCCGTTATCCCAACGACGGCTACATGATGATGAAAACCGTGCTGGCCAACGGCGATCCCAAAACCGGCCCCGGCATTTTTGAATATCGGGAGGAGGATTACCCGCAATTTGAAACCTGGCGGAAGGCCCTTGATCGCGGCGTGTGGCTGAAAGGCTATTGGCGCGTGGTCTGGCAAAACGAAAGCATCCGCGTGAAGTCCATCGATACGACCGCGCACACGGTCACTTTTACCCAGGGGGTTCCGGGCGGAATCGGCAACAAATATCACCGCCCGCACGGCGACGGCAAGGAAACATATTGGCTGCAAAACCTGCTCGAAGCGGTTGATGAACCGGGCGAGTGGTGCATCGATTACGCGGACCAGAAAATCTATCTCTACCCTCCCGGCCCGCTGGATAAGGCGGAGATATTTTTGGGCGATTCCGACGATCCCGCCGTCGAGCTTAAAAATGCCTCCAACATCGTCCTGCGCGGCCTGACCATCGAGTATGGATTAAGCGACGGAATTTCCATCCAGGGCGGCGAGAATGATCTCGTGGCCGGGTGCGTGGTGCGAAACATCGACAAATACGCGGTCCGGGTGGAGGGCGGGACGCATCACACGGTGCTGAGTTGCGACCTTTACCACCTGGGCGCCGGTGGCGTCTGGCTGTCGGGCGGCGATGAAAAGAGCAACCCGCGCGTTCCGGCGGGGCACGAAATTCTCAATAACCATATTCATCATTTTTCGGAAATCGAGAAGATCTATACGCCTGGGGTGAATTGCGGCTTCACGGGCGGCGGCGGCGGCGGACATCACACCGCGGTGGGCATGTTGGTGGCCCACAATCTCATTCACGACACGCCCCACGGCGGCGTTCTCTTTTCGAGTTGGGACAATGTCTTCGAATACAACGAGGTTTTCCGATACTGCCTCGTCTCTAACGACCTTGGCGCCTTCTATTCCTATGACCGGTTTGACCGGATGGGGAATGAGACCTTCCGCTACAATCTCATTCATAGCAGCGCCAACGGTGACGGCATCTACTTTGATCAGGACCACCGCGATATGCATATCTATGGAAATATCATCGACCTGCGCACCGCCGAAAAGTCATCGCGCGGCACGGGGATGCTCTATAAGATCGGCCTGCAAACCGACCCTAAATATGACAACGACCCGGCCAGCATTCAGCAACTCGACTGCACGAACAACATCGCCATGCAGTGCAAGGTTGGCTTTGCCTTTTTTGTCCCGCCCCGGCCCGCTTCCAAAATTGACCATAACGTGGCGATCTCGTGCGGGGCACCGTGGCAGTGGACGGCCGTGAGCGGCGGCAAGACGCAAAAATCAGGCCAACCCCTGGCGACCGGAACCAACATCGCCTATCCGGACGATCCCGGTTTTGCCGATGCCGCCCATCTTGATTTTCATCTCAAGCCCGGCGCGCAACTGCTCAAGGATCTGCCCGACTTCCAACCAATACCGGTTGATAAGATCGGGCTCTATATTGACGAGTATCGCAAGACGCTGCCGACGAATGAGGAAATTGACCGCTTCAGCGAACACACCAGCACCGGGGGCGGCAGCTACAACGTGGAGGATCGCAAGTAGCCCCAGGGCCGTGTCCTGCAAAAGCCTTAGGGCTTGCCGCCGAAAGTCACGTGATCGTCGAGGTCAAGCAGGTCAAACCATGTCTTGACGTCTTCCCGCTTCGCCGCCCCAAGCTCAACCAGTCTGCCCGTAAAAAAGCCGGCCGTTTCCTGATCGCTGTCCGGACACCGTTTCTCGTGATACGAGGACCAAAGTTCGATCTCCCAAGGCTGGTGCCTGGCCTTCTGGTTCTTCTTGATCCAGGTCAAAATTTCTCCGTCGCCCTTCCCCTTTTTGATCTCCTTCAGCAGGGCCGGAGCCGCAATATTAAGAAACTTCAGGATATGCTGGTCCATGGGGCAATCGTAGCGAAACTCCCCATTTTTACCGATGATGGTGGCCCGCGCTTTATCGAGCATGCGGGGAAGGATCACATAACCGCCAAGCTTGGCGCGGGCGCTGCGGGGAGGACGCTGGGTGAGATCGGGAGCGGAAATAGCCATGGAGCAAAGGTGGAGGAAGTTTATCGAACGGCAACAAGAATTTCTCAAAGATAATGGAGACCTCTGCGAAAGTCCTACTTTAAGAATTCTGTCATCCTGAACTTGTCGAAGGATCAGCCGCCGGAAGATGATCGCAACACTCATGGAAGCTGATCCCTCGACTTGCCTTAAGTCCTGAGCTTGCCGAAGGATCGGGATGACGGAACGCTAAAGATTAAATTTTATTGAGAAATGGTGTAAACGCTACTTTTACCGTCCACACGCTCCCTTCCGTGACATCCGCCAGGATGCCTAAGTAGGTCATTTTAAGAGGTAATACCCCTCAGAAAGAGGGGAGCCGCTTCCCGGATTTGAACCGGGGACCCGCTCATTACGAATGGGGAATTTCTGCTCTGGAAATTGGTTGGTAGCCATTTGGTAGCCGTTTTTAAGTTGGGCCTGTCGTAAGTCCCCTAATTATCCTCACACATTGTTCCAGGTCAAAGCGAACGCAACGCTTGGACAACCTGATCACAGGAATTATCCCGGCCCGCGCCCATTTCAAGACAGTCTTGACGTGGACAGACAAGTAGTCGGCTAGTTCTTTTGCTGAAACGAGTTTTGCCATTGTCCTTCGATGCCTTTCACTTTCCCGCCTTCTTCACCTTATTCTCGGGAGGAAATGGACCACCCATCTTCTTTTGTAGCGGGTCCATCTCCCACACAGCCTTGGCGCAAACGCCAACACGCTGCAACACGGTGCGCGGCTTTCTGCGGCCAGCCCTCAACTCTTCCTCATCACGTTCCCGAACCTCTCGCAGCGAAACGTAGGTGCGTTCAAAAAAATCAAACCGGGACAGCTTGCGAATCCGAACCAGTTCGCCTACCCGCTTTACGCTGACGCCCAGGACAGCAGCGGCCTGGGCGTGGTTAAGAAGTCCCTCTTCCTCGATCATCGTCTGACTCATGCGCTCGAGAGTTTTCCGCGCCTCCGCACGTTGCTCAGCACGGGAAGCTTTATGCTCAGTTATGAATGCAGCTACGGAGTCGAATGCGGTAGTCATGTAAGTGAGGGTATCACACGTGAAGGTCACGTCAATACCTTTTGCAAAAAAACGCTCGCGACTCGCCTCCGATTCGCACCCCGATTTACAAGTAAGGGGTTGCGGTTCTCGTCAAGTTGCTCACTACCGGATGGCAAAAAGCCGTGGATCGAAGACGTAGTCGGTGGGCTTCCCCAGTTTGATTTTGCGAAAATCAGGGTGATCGGGATTTAAGATGATATTTTTCTCTTCCGGCATCACCGCGCTCGGCACGGCCAACGCCACAGACTCTTTGTCTCTGGCCCATTTGGTTCCCCGTTCAGCCGTCGAATAAGGGGGAGGTTCCTGACGCCAATCGGGAGGAAGCTCTGCTTCCGGCAAATGGTGAATCATCGCTTCATCCAGGTCGTATGAAAGAAGCTTGTATCGGCTATTGGGATTGGTTCCGTTCAAGTGGACCAGAACTTCGAGAGCCGCCAATGATCGATTCTCGCTCGCGTAAATGACCGAGACGCCAACGTCATTCCAGCGGCCTCCGTTCAGTTTCGCGCCCTCTCCCGACAACGGTTTCTTCGCATGATGCTCACGCACCAGCCGCCAGATCGAAACCATTAGGAATAGACTCCATAGTCAATCCGACCGAGCAGTTTTTCGACTTCGCGAGCGCCGACTTCCGTCCGGGCGTATTCTAGGGGAATAGCCCCACCCAGACCCCGTTGCGGCGACCGGAGCCAACCTAACGCTTGCTCCTTGGAACCGAATACGTTTGCAGCCTGAGAAAATAGTCTCTCATACCGGATCACGCGGTCAGACTCTTGAACCTGCAAATGCCCCTCCTGCTTACGCCGATGCAGGGTGGCCCGAGCAATGCCAATCAACGATGAGAGTCTTTCCAGTGACAAGTCCAGAGACTTGCCCAAGGTTTCCAGATCGGTGAAAGGCACGCCTGCCTCCACCCTTTTTATCAATTGCTGGGGACTTTGTTCGAGAAGAGCTTTTGTCATTTGAGACAAACTATAGTCTCATTTGGCACGAATGTCAATGCTCGAAAAAATGATACGCTCGCGACTCGCCTCCGATTCGCACCCCGATTTACAAGTAAGGGGTTGCGGTTCTCGTCGAGTCGCTCACGGAGGGAAACCACAAATGAATGAGGAATTAATCCTTCTCTGCGAAAAGCCACGCCACGGTAACGCCGAGGCATTTAGCCAGGGCCTTGGCCTCGAAATCCATCACGTATCGCTCTTTTAGCTCAATTCGGGAAATGGCCGTGCGATCCACAAACACGCCCCTGACCGCCATGCGACCAGCTAAATCTTCTTGTGTAACTTCCGGTTTAAGACGAAAACGAGCTTCACGAACGCGATGTCCGATAATGTTCCGCTGAGAAGCTTTTCGGGTTTTCTTCATGACGTGTGGAATCCACACGCTTCACTCTTAACCCGTCAGGTTATTAGATGCGTGTGAAGTCCACGAAAACAGGGCAGGAGCGAGAAAATGGCTCAAACTATTCCCGAAAAACTGCCGAGCCAAGCATCCCAGGGTGAGCATCAGTTATTTGCGATTCTCAAACGGTTGCCCAAAGACATGGTCGTCTACTACGAGCCGGTCATTAGTAACCGTTACCCCGATTTTGTCGTTATTTTGCCGACGCTTGGCGTTCTGGTTATCGAGGTCAAAGGGTGGTACGCCAAGGAGATCATGCAGGCCGATTCGCAATCGGTGCGTCTCTGGCAACGTCAAAGGGAAGTTCTTAAGGATCATCCTCTGCGCCAGGTAAGAGAGTATAAATTTGCGCTGATGAATCGGTGTCAGGCCGATAAGCAGGCGGGAGAGCTGGTACATGACAGAGGAGCCTATTACGGCAACCCCAAGTTTCCTTTTGGCAGCTTTGCCGTGCTTTCAAATATTACCCGAGAGCGACTCCGCGAGGTATCGGGAAGCCAAATTGTCTTCCCGCCCGAACGAGTTGCCACCAGTGACCAGTTAGCCGCATGGGAATCTTTGGCGCCGAATGCCTTGCTCGACGTTTTACACGGCTTTTTCGATCCTTGTTGGTCAATCGAATCATGGCAAAGTTCCGTGTATCGGTCCGGCCCTATAAATGTAGTGTCAGGCCAAACGCCAAGTGGGTGCTCAACGTCTGGCATCTCTCCTGCCAGAGAGAATCCGCAACGGCTACGGTAGCCGTTTTTCGGGCGTATAAACGCTTCTAAGGGCGTCCACACCTTCCCTTCCGTGACATCCGCCAGGATGCCTAAGTAGGTCATTTTAAGAGGTAATACCCCTCAGAAAGAGGGGAGCCGCTTCCCGGATTTGAACCGGGGACCCGCTCATTACGAATGAGCTGCTCTACCACTGAGCTAAAGCGGCATTTACCTAATTACCAATGACTTGCGAGGAGGCCAGATTTTGCCTTCTAACCGTTTTTTCTAACTTTTAGAATCGTCGTCGATGAAAACAAACAATTCCACGAGCAAAGCTCGCTTTGAAAAGGTTGAACCTGGGCTATTCCGGTACAAGGCATCAGTAGCATACTACACGATTTTGAAAAAAGATGGCAAGACCAAGTGGAAAAACCTCCAGACGACCGGCAAGGCAACCGCTCGCCGACTGCAGGCCTCCGGGCGCAACGAGCAGAAAGAGACCGGTTCTAACCTTGCCGGGTTAAAACTCGGAACCCTGACCGACAAGTACCTGGCTTCGATTGCCAACCTTTCCAACGAGACCCCTGATACCCGCCATCCCATCATCACCCGGCTGCATGAGCAATTTCCCCGATCCACCAAGGTCAGAGAAAGCGAAGCCTCCGATCTGAGTGTCTGGATCGCCAGCCTCACAATCGCCAATCTGCATCCGGACCTCATCACGGCGATTGGACGCACGCAACCCGTCCAACGCGACGGCCTGCTGGGCACTCTCGAATCGTTCAACGTCGCCACCATGATCAAGGCCGCAGATGCCGCCGGTCGCTCGGTCATAGCCGAAGCCTGCGTGTTGGTGAACGCCGTCGTCATCGCCCGGCCGCACCCGGATGTTTACCGGGAAGTGGTTTGATCGTCGCGAAGAGGAAAAGCGAGGAAAAGGAGAAGGAAAAGAAAAGGAAAATGGGGCAGGCATGTTTACGATGGCCATTTTGAATCGGTAATTATACGTGTCCCCTTTCCTATTTTTTGTCCCCTTTCCTCCCTTTCATGGCCGCGTTCCAGACTTTGCTGGGGCTGGCCACCAGGAAAATTGCCTTGGGCTACGAGAAAATGACGCTACGGGAGTCAACGGGATAAGCCCATAATACTATTTTTGAGTGTTTGGAAAGTAGAGCCGATGATCGTGCTTATTGAGGGCTGAGGAGGTAGGTGTGTCCGGCTTCCGACGCAAACTCGAATCCGCCCACGGGATGATTCAACGGGGCCACGCTGGCTCTTTGCCCAGAAATGACGTCCTTAACCGTGACGGAGCTGGTTGACCAGGGATTCACGAATCGGCAGGGGAGAGAGAGTCGGCTGGTGATTGAGGCGTAGTAGACGCCCGAGGCGGTGCGGGCGGCGGAAACGAGGAAGCCGCCGCGGGCCTGAAATTGACGAAACGCCACCATAGCCTGGGGCGTGACGGCGGGGAAGAAATGAATGATGCCGTCGCGGCTGTTGAGCAGGGACTCGGCCGTTCCGCCGGGGACGTTGTTGGTGCCCCGGGGTTTCTCCCCATCGTAGGCACCCACATGCGCATCCCCCACCAGCGTGCGGGCCTCAAAGCTGCCACTGTTCTTCCACTGAAGGGCCGAACGAGCGGCCATTTGCCGATCGGCGGCGCTGGAATCGAGATTGATGGCGTCCGAAAGGAGCACGGGGTAAAGGGCGGCGTTCCAGGGATGTTCGTCCGGGAGTTTTTGAGGCAGTACTCCCTGGAGGCTGGCCAAGAGAGGGCCGGAAGATGTGGAGTAGGTCCAGGGAGGAGGGAGGTGGGCGGCGATCCACCTCCAGCGCCGGCGCTCGTTGGAGTCAACGCCGAGGAGCAAGGCGGCGTCCGCGGCACGGTTGAGCTCCCACTGAATCATGGTGGTGGCGCTGGTGGAGTCGCGGTTGCGGGCGAATTTCGGGTAGATTCCCCAGCACTCTTCCACCACGCACGGGGCGACATGGTAAAGGCCGTCAGGACTTTTTTTTACGTAAGCTGAGAAAAATTCCGCGGTTTCCTTTAATGGTCGGTAACAGTCCTGAAGACTGGCCGGGCTGCCTCCGTAATCCCACTCATCCCAGAGGGGATGGAGAAGCTGTGCCGCCGTGCCCAGGCACAGCTCCAGAGCGGCGGTGGTGTGGACGTACCGATTGGGAGTGATGGGCGGTTGGTAGCCGTGCACCAGATACATCCCCGGCATACCATATGTATCCCTGGCGTTTTCCTCAGCACCAGGCACCCAATGCAGCACGATCTTTTTCCACATATCCACGCTGTCCGGCCAGTTGTGGACATAACGGAAGGTGTAAAAAACCTCGTTGTAACAGGGAAGGCCATTCCATCGCATCGAATCAGTTTCCGGGTTTGCGTAGAGAGCACTGGCCTGGAGCCGGCTCATATCCGGTTTGGTGCCGCCGCCATGACCGCAAAACCAACTGTTGAAAATATCCTGGATGGATTCGCCGGGCCATGGATGGCTGGGATCGTCGGTGAAGACCCGTCCGGTTTCGCGTTGATCGTAGAAATGCTCGAACCAAGTGCGGTTTTGCGACGAAACCTCACTGAACCCGCCCCGAGTGGCAATGAGATCGAGTCGTGCGGCGGCCTCGGTCATGGGATCAACGGCATCGATGGAGGAGACCACGACGACCAAGGCCTCGATTTTGCCATGGGAATCGGGAATAAAGGTGGCGGTGGCAGCGGCACCAGGCGCGCTGGCAATGAGTTTGTCGGGGGGCGGGGTGCCGAGATTTCGCTGGCCCTCCACAGTTTCCATGCTCATGCCAGTTCCATGAACGATCTTGCCCATCATCACGTAATAAAATTCACCGTGGGGGAAAGTGCGGTCGCCGGGAAAATGTTGGACAATCCAAAACTTGTCGCCGGACTTGCCACTGTGGGGCGGGTCCATGGGTCCGTTCCAGGCACGACCGACGGCTGCGGCGGAAATGGTGTAGGCGGTACCGGCTTCGTTCATGTACGCCTGATGGGTGGTGTCCCGGTTACGGTAGAGCCGCAGAGTGACGGGCCGCGTGGTGCCGGTGAGTTGGGCCCGCAACGCGTAGACATTGCTGGTCATGCCGAGACCGAGTTCGATGCGGGCGGTGCGACCGTCCTTGTGTAAGGTCAGGTTTACTACCGCATTGGCGCAGCTTTGTTCGAGTGGAGACGCGTCAGCTCCCGAGAAATCGCTCATTCCCAAGATGATTTGGCCGACCGGCTTGGGGCAGGGGAAGCAATAGCGGACGGGTTGGCGAAAGGGATCGACCCAACCCCCAGACGGAACCGGATAGCCCAGGCTGAACGGCCGGTTGGTGTGACCTTCATTTGGATTGTGGAACTGGGCGTTGTTGGGCGAGAAGGCCCCTTCCGTAATCTCGGCGAGGGTCGGGGCGTGAATGGGATTGATCCGGCGGTCCAGAACGTCGTTTTTCATCAGGCTGATGGTGAGTCGGTCTGGACGGCCCCAAATGGTAGAGCGGATGGCCAAGTTGGTGACCGGCAGGGCATGGCCAACGGGGTAGGCGAAGGCGTTAGGCTGGGCGTCTTGATCCTGGAGCGAACCGGCCACGAAGGCGGATCGGCTGAGGGACTTAAGAGAAGGTTGGCTGTCCCAAGGGAGTGGAGATGTTTGGGAGGAGGCTTGGGCCAGGAGAAGAGTTAGGGAATTGACTAAGAGTACCCCGACACAGAATTCAACATAAAACCGGAAACGGCAATTTCTGGAATTGCGCCTAATGACTTTTTTCATTGGAGCTGGACCGTCAGGGTTTGGCCCGCGCCAACAGTCGTCGGCTGTCCGAGAGCAATGAGTGCGTGGCCCTCTTCCATTGTTACCGTGGCTGGGACTGCCTGCGCGCCTAACATCACGCTCACATTGCGAGACGTGATCCCATCCGGAACCTGAAGACGGATCGACTTGAGCGCGAGTTCCCCCCATTTGACTTCGAGCGATGCGTTGAGCGCCGAGCCGTCGATCTTCTGGCTGTAGCTGCCCCAGCCTTTCGCGGACGTGAACGCAGCCTTGAAGTTTTCCGGGTGGATCCTTGGTGCAAATCCGATGTCGCCCTTCGGGCCGTCGTATTCGAAGAAGAAGCACTGAGCTCAGCAGGACACTGACGCATTTGCGGATTGAAATCGACATGGGAATAAAATTGGATTGGTTGGTTACGTAAGGAGTTACAGGCGTTGAAATGGGCAGTTACTCTCCCGCCATGCGGATCTTGGTCCAGCCCTCGTTTTCCTTGGTGAACGAGATCCGGTCTTGGACCCCGTTCCCGTGATCCAGGATGAGAATATCACCCTGCCAGGAAGTCTTCGGCACGCTTTCCCCGGCTTTAAATGGGTAGAGCAGAACCCGGAAGTCGGGGGACACCGTATCAACGCTGATATCGAGCCAGGGCCAGTCGAAGTACTGGTAGTGATTGTCCAAAATAAACAAGGGCTTGGCGGAACAGGAAAGCAGGCGGACAAGCAGACACCGCTTTCCGCCGGGATCGGTATAGATGACGTCGTTTCCATCCTGCTGGCCGCGATTCCGCAGATCGCCCGGGAGCATCATGCGCCATTTGTAATTGTGGCTGGCCGCGTCCATCTGGATGTCATCGGCAATGAGTATGTAAGACGGCGCCGCCGAGGGCCCGTCCGTCTCTGGCCTGACTAACGCGGCGGAGCGAAAGGCGCGGGCGTCCGGATGAATGAGGGACCAAGACCTATCCTGCTTGAGAGAGTTATACCAATCGGGGAGTTTTCCCATGGGCATATTCGCCCAGCCGTCCGCCATTTTGAGGTGGTGTTTTTGGTTGAAGGTATAAGGAATCAACTCGGAAGTGGCATTGCCGTCCCCATGGCCGACCCGGTAAGCGTCCCGCGCATCACCCGTCGCACTGGTCAAGCGCGGACTATCAAAGACATCGACCTCGCCGGAGGGGGCGTCACCCGAGCCATGGTCGTCAACGCGGACGATCGACGTGGGCATGGAAACGTCACCCGGAACTTGGCCGGAACCCGACTGGTAAATCTCCATGGGCACCCAAGTCCGGCCCAACGCATGCAGAACAAAGCAATTGCGGTCCGGGTTGGTATGGCCGCCGGGAACGCAACGGGGTTGGAAATAAAGCCGCGTGGCATCCGGGGTCCAGTCGCTTCGGGTCACCAATAAACCGCGATACGGGAACCAGCAGGTCTTGGGCGTCACTGGCCGAATCTGCTTGGCCAGAGCCTCGTCCCAGGGGACGGAGGATTGGAAGTTTTCCGCACAGATGGCGGCCAGAAGATTGCCCCCAACGAAGGGAACTCGATAGGCGCTCGAATCCTCCCCTTTGGAACTGAAGGCGTTCCGGAACACGAAATCGACGAGTGGATCTTTCGGATAGAGGTATTTGGTGACAAAAAAGTCATCGGCAAACTGGCCCTTGATCGCCGTGCCCCCGTTCATTTCATCCATGGTGAAGCCGCCGCCTTCCGGTACGATGCATTGGAGGAAGAATTGGCGTAAGTGGTTTCGGAAGGTATCCGACGCCACCAGGAGGCTGCCCCGTTTGGCCAAGGCAAGATACTGCTCACAGCCCAGCCATCCTTTACCGCCTCCTTCGCTCAGGGAACCATCGGGCCAGCCGAGGGCTCTGGTTTCGCGATTGACCAAAGCGGTGTAGGCGCGGATAGCCGTTGGATCAGCCCCCTCTTCGCCTTCGATCGCCAGGACGGTAAACAGGAAGCCTTGGCTGGTCAGCGGAAGCCAGTTCGAGTTATTGGCGTTTAAGCCCGGCAGGTGTCGTAGCCCCATGACCGGAAGTTGATCGGTCGTTCGAACCAAGAGCCGGCGCACCGATGCGCGCTGGGCCGTCGTCATGTTATTGTAAAGAAAGTCATAACTCCAGGCGATGGCCTCCGCATAGAGGCCGTAGAGCACGCGCCAATCCTTGGTGTCGTAGGTCTTTAGTTGCTCTCGAGCGGTCGGAGCCACCACCTGTCCCAGGTATTCGGAGAGCGTGGCCACCGCTGCCGCGTCTTTGGCCGCGGCTGGGGCATCCTCGTCGATCAGGGTGCGGAAAGCCTCGTATTTCATCGCATCAACCAGGCGGCTGGTTGGAGCGCGCGGCACCAGGAACGGTTTCACATCACCGGCGATTAAGGCATTATGAATGGCGGCGATTTCCGGGTCTTTGGTTAAAATCGCCGCTTCATCCCGGATTTTCCCCATGATGATCGGGCCCAGTTCCGTGCCATCCTTGAGACGTTTGCGCAGGTCGGGAAGGTCTTGCGGATTGAAGAGGATACGGGGATGAACGCCGGGAGCCGGCGCGGGCTTGATCCGGGACCACTCGAGCCCGGTGGTATCGAAAGTGAGGCCAAGATCCGTGGTGTAGCCGGCCAGTTCCTCCGTCGTATAACCGCCAAAGTTTTCGTCCGCACCATAAACCTCGACGACCATCCGGCTCTGCCCGCGATTCTTGCCATCCACCACATCCAGTTGGAGTTCATAGGTTCCGGCGGCACTGAACGTGGCGCTCGTTGCCAGGGCCCCGCTATTGGTGAAAGTGACCGCGCTGGGACCTCCGACTGTCGACCAATGGACTTTCGCGCTCGAACTGGCGCTGGTACTCCCCTGCAAGGAAAGAGTCGCGTTCGGGAGCCAGGCCAAACGGCTGCTGCCGGCATGGACGGGAAGGGCGCCCGGCTGCCAACTGTTCAACCAGGTTTTGGCGAGAGCCGTGCCGCCCGGAGTGGTCACCTTCGCCTCGAATGTATAGAGACCGATCGAGTCGACGGTAACCGTAGTCGCTGTTGCCTCAGGCGTGGCCAGAACAGCGGCGGAAGGCCCCCCGGTCTGTTTCCAGTGGCAGGCGCTCACAGTTGAGCCGTCTTTCGTGCTGACACTCAGGGTGGTGTGATCCGCTGAGTTTAAATCGATGAGATGAGTTTCGGCCTCGGCGCTGACGGCGACGGCGGCGCTGCCCCCCACCGTCACGGTGATATCGGAGGTCGTGCTCAGGGCGCCGTCATTGGCCGTCAAACGCAAAACATAATCACCCGCTGCTCCGGGCACCACAACCTCCGTGGTGGAGGCCCATGGCTTGGCAAAAACAACCTGACCTGGACCGCTGACCTCGCTCCACGCCAATTTCGTAAAAGCGGGCGGATTCGGCAGGCCATCATCATTGACGATCGTCCGCAGCGTTACCTTATGGGGCGCACCGGGCGGCAATGCCTCGCTGTCGCAAGAAATTGTTCCAATAGCGGGCGCCAGGTTCGAAGCGACGGTGAGACGGCCGTAGTCCGTATCGGTTTGCTTGTTCCCGTTGGTGATGGTGCAAACGACTCCGAAGTCCCCCACTCCATGAAGTGTAATGGTCGCCTCGGGTTCCTTTTCCCCGGTAATTTGCACCATCTCTTTGCTCATGTGGTAGCCGTTGCTCCACCGATAGGAGACAGGTCCTTTGGCATCGACGCCAATAGCTCGAACTTTAACGGTGACCTCATCCGTCCCGCCGGGTTGCATAATGACCCGGGAGGGGACCACCCGAACCACCGGTGAAGGAGCGGGGATTGGAGACTTGTCCCCGGGTTTGGCGCTGCCCGAGACAAGGGCTTTTGCCTCATCATCCTTTATTGGCTTGGTAAACAACATCAGGTCGGCCAAGGCCCCCTTCCAGGGCTTCTTTCCTTTGCCGTCACTACCCAAGTGGAGCGCTTCATCGGTTACCGGCCCCGGAGCGGCAAATTTAGCGGTTGAAATCCTGGCGAAGTCGTCCTTCCCAAGGGGGCCGAATTTTTGGCGAACACCGTCCACATAGCACCAACTCATCGCCGATCTAAAATCGCACGTGAAAAGGACGTGATGCCAAGCTCCGTCATTGATGGGTTTGGTCGTAAAGGCTGCGAATGGATAATAATAATCAATGCCGAATTGAACATAAATACCGCCCTCGCCGGTGGGTACCACATAAAATAACTTATTCATTCCCAAGATGGCCTGGTCGCTCTGGATTTGCTGGCCAAGTCTTCCCGGCTTGGAGGGTGTCCCTGGCATCTTGACCCAAAAAGCGAGCGTGAGACCATGGCCCTGCTTGGGGTCACCCAGGCTGCCCAGCGTCGGATTCGGCGGGATAATGAGATGGGCGGTCGCCCCATTAAAGTCCCATCCACCGGAGAAGGGGAGATTGCCCCCGCCAGCAATGGGGCGAGGAAGAGTTCCCTGGGAAAGCTCCCCCGTCGTATGATTGGTGGAATCAGCGAGAGGACCGCGAGCGGGTGGCTGATCGTGTGGATACCGGAGAGCCAATTGGTCATCCCATACCGGGCTTACTTCAAAATGGACCGTTTTGCTAAGGTCGGAGCCGTTGTCTGCCTCGACGAGGACATCGTAGTCGGCGACATTCTGGTATTGATTAAAGATCGTGAGCTGCGGCTTGGTTTCCCCAGGAATGAGCACGCCGTTTTTGCGCCATTGAAAGGCCGGATTCACCCCATCTTTTACCGTGGCCGTCAGGGTTGTTACCCCGCCGGGCGCAACAATCACCTCGGGGGGAGTGATTTGGATATCCAAAGCCTGGACAAAGACTTGTCCGAATCCCAAAAAGCAAAGACAGGCTGCCAGTAAAAACAGAGGTCGGGAAGATGCGTGCATTTGATGGGGTTCTTGTCGGCACATGATTAACCCCGTTTTCAGGCGGTAGTTTCGTTTAAGGAATGTTTCACTCCAAAAATGATGATTTCGACGCAGGCGCACCGACGATGCGCAACAGAACTCTTAACCGATGGTTTACACAAGGGTATGGACAATTTGACAAGCTCCTTCTTCACCGTACCCATCTGCTCCTACCCGTTGAAACTATTCATTCCCAGTTCCGTCCTCTGGCTCGTCCTTTCCCTGACCTTGGTTCCCCTGATCGGCGAGACAACCCCGCCCCTGCGTGATCCGGAGACACCCGAGCAGCACGTTCAGAGAATGGCTTGGTGGAGGGAGGCTAAATTTGGGATGTTTATTCACTGGGGGATCTACTCGATTCCGGCCGATGGTGAGTGGTACATGCGACATCATAAAATGTCCATTGCCGAATACTCCAAATTCGCGGCCGAGTTCAATCCGGTGAAATTTAATGC
Organism: uncultured Verrucomicrobiae bacterium; assembly: GCA_963702985.1. Taxonomy (GTDB): domain Bacteria; phylum Verrucomicrobiota; class Verrucomicrobiia; order Methylacidiphilales; family UBA1321; genus JABDGH01. Next base: position 8,396 of record OY969777.1, on the reverse strand, counting down.
CGACGAATGGGCCGGCCTGGCGGAACAGGCGGGGATGAAGTACATGGTGATCACGAGCAAGCATCATGACGGATTCGCCATGTTTCATTCTGCGGCCAGCAGCTACAATATTTACGACGCCACCCCCTTCAAGCGGGACCCCCTCAAGGAACTCTCCGAGGCTTGCCCCAAACATGGGGTCAAGTTCGGCGTTTACTACTCGGCCATGGCCGACTGGGGACACCCCGGTGGTGGGGCTGGATGTCCGAAGTGGGATCCAGCCCAGGAAGGGGATCTTGACGAGTACGTCAACAAGATCGCGGTACCGCAGGTCAAGGAGTTGCTGACCAATTATGGTCCACTGGGAGTCATGTGGTTTGATTCGGACGGATCGGCGTGGCCCACCGGGGATCAACTGCAACGCTTCGCGGCGGTGCTAAGGCTGCAACCCAATCTGATCGTCAATCCACGGTTGGTCCGTTTCCCTGGAGATTTTGAGACCAGCGAGGGAGGTGTGCCCCGCTTTCCCCCGGCAGGTAAGGACTGGGAAACCTGCGAGACCATGAATGGCATCTGGGGTTATACCAGCGGCAAGGCCAAGTCGCGCAGCTACCTGCTGGACCAGCTTTGTGATGCCTGGGGCAAGGGAGGCAATTTCCTGCTCAATGTGGGGCCCAACCGTGAGGGCCTCATCCCGGCCGACCAAGCGGTCGTATTACGTGAGATAGGAGCATGGATGAAAACCAATGGCGAGGCGATTTACGGAAGCAAGGCCGGGCCTTTCGCTTATCTGCCTTGGGGTTGCTCGACTAGGAAAGGGAACAACCTGTATCTGCTTGTCCATCATTGGCCGAAAGATGGCAAGCTGAGGGTTCCCATGGACAATGCGGTGAGTAATCCGGTCTTGCTGGCCGATCCGCGGCAAAAGATCTCGGTTCATCTCCAGGGTGATGTGACGGTTCTCGACGTGCCGTCCCAGGCCCCCGATCCCGATTTTAACGTCATCCGGTTGGAGGTTCAGGGGGAGATCAAGCCGAACACCTCCCTGCTCCTCAACTGCCCGGTTACCGCCTCTGACAACCAGCCCAAGGCCAAGGGATTGGTGGATGGGAAGGGGGGAGGATGGTCGACGACCCAAACCGAGGCGACACTCCAGTTCGATATAGGGCAACCCAAGACTTTTGCGATTCTGCGGATTTTGCTTAACCGCTCCAGCATTACCCGCGTTTTGTGCGAGGTCCAGAAGGACAAGCAATGGATAACGTGTTGTGAAGAGATCAAGCCTCAGGGGTCTGAATTGGTAACAACCTTCCCACCGACGACGGCTCAAGTGATCCGGTTGACGATTACCACGGAAAAACCGGATCTCGGACTCCTGTCAGTGGAGCTCTACCCGGAGCTATGATAGTTATCATGGGGACAATCGCTTGCTGCGTTTCGCTACATGTGTAGCGGATTAATACGGAGTTATGACTACGTCATCAAGTTGCGTGGATTTTCTACCAGAACGCAATGATCTTTGGGACGTAACAGGATGTCCAAATGAGGCCGATAAAATGACTCTCCGGAAAAACGAAAAATGGAACAATAACGTATTGCATAGGTCTTCCTTTCGTTGAGGTTTATGCTTCTATTCCAACCTCATGATCGCACCCCTGCCTTTCATGTTACCTGCCCCCTTTTCCTCAGAACTGATAAAAAAAGCGGATGTTCGTCATGACTCGTCCGGCAAATCAGGTGCCAAGATAATTACGGCGTTACCGGCCCGTCCATCGTCAACTCCACGATGGTATCGAACTGATTCACCGAGGCGGTTGGATCGAGCGTCAGGCTGTAGCCGTTTGCCGTGGAATCCACCTTAACCTGCGAAGAGGGATTCGTCAGGACACGGCTGGAGGCGACCTTGCCCTTCAGGCCGTCGAGTTGCAGCGTGCCATTGCCCGGCCAATTCAGGACGTGGACATAAATCGTGTTGCCCTTGGAGGTCATGCCACCCCATTCGGCATTATTCCCCAGCGGACCGCCTCGGGTTCCATAGATGGTCGCGCCATACTTCGCCAGCCATTGCCCGATTTGCCGGAAGCGTTCGGCCTGGTTATCCGGGATTTCGCCGAGTTCGTTCGGCCCGACATCCAGGAGCAGGTTGCCGTCGCCGGTGGCGCTAAAGATGAGGAACCGGAGACATTCCTCCAGGGGCTTGCAGGGGCTGTTCCGGTGGTAGGACCACCCGCCGCCCGCCTGCACCGTCATGCAGGCTTCCCATGGACGGCCGGTATCAAAGCCCCCGATGCGTTGCTCCGGCGTATAGAAATCACCCCGATAGGGCTCGGGCTGATGACCATAACCGCCAAGTACGCAGAGTCGGTCGTTGATCACCGCCTGGGGAGCAAGGGACTTGATCAGGTTCCAGGTCTCGTCCTCATGCCAGAAGGTGAGCAGGTCGCCCTTGCCATAACTGTCGAACCAGAGAATATCCACAGGCCCGTACTTGGTCAGGAGCTCCTTTAACTGGCCGTTCATGTAATCGACATATTTGCGGTTGTCGCCCACGCCATAATCGGGTTGATGCCAGTCGCGCGGCGAGTAGTAGATGCCGAATTTCATCCCGGCCTTGTGGCAGGCGTCGGCCAGCTCCTTCACGATGTCGCGCTTGAAGGGCGTGTGCATGATGTTGTAGTCGGTGAATTGGGTGTCCCAATTGCAAAAGCCGCCATGGTGCTTGGACGTGAAGACGATGTATTTCGCGCCCGAATCCTGGGCCAATTTCACCCACGCCTCGGCGTTAAACTTGGCCGGGTTAAAGGACTCATACAGGTGATCGTACGTCTTGTCCTCCACGTAACCGGCCGGATTGCCCGTAATGTCCAGGGGTTTGCTGCCGCCGCGGCTCCAGCTGATTTCCGTGGCGGCGACACTCGACATATCCCAGTGGATGAACATGCCGAAGCGGGCCTCGCGCCACCAGGCAATCCGGGCGGCCTTTTGCTCAGGGGTCTCCGCGGGTGGAGCGGACGGAGCGGTATCCACGGCAAGGACCGGCAGCAGAAAACCATAAGCAAGGACCAACCAGAGAAACTTCGTGCCGGGACGTATCATATTGAGCGGCCTATCAAGCCATGAGACGGGTCGTGAGTCGAGCCTTGAAATGGAAATGGAAAACGAGGCGAGGGTCGGAATCGGGCGCCGTTTAGATCAACTGAGAAGAGCTTACAACGATTTTCAGAGGACGAGCAAGCTCAACTCGCCCGAACTGGGACGTACCAGCACTTACTTTCACTTACTTCTTACTGGAGATTTTACTGGAGATTTTCCCCTCCCTTGGACGTGGCTTAGAGAATCTTTTCGTCTGCGGCTGGTTGAGAATCATCACGATTCCATCGTACCCTCCGGTTGGGTTGCGCTCTTCCTGTGTCGGCGATGGACAAACCGACAACCCCCATTTAAACTATACCGGTTTTAAGCAAACTCCCCACCTGGCCCCCAAAGGTGCGGACGGTCCATGCAACCCGCACCCATTCTCCCAAACGAATCCGAACGCCTCGCCGCGTTGCGGCGTTACGACATCCTCGACACCTCCGCCGAGGCGGAGTTCGACGACTTCACGCGGCTCGCCTCGCGGATTTGCGGCACCTCCATCGCCACCATTACGTTCGTTGACGCCGCACGGCAATGGTTCAAGAGCAAGGTCGGCTTGGAAGCGAGCGAGACACCGAGGGATATTTCCTTTTGCGGCCACGCCATCGCGGGGCGCGAAATATTCGAAGTCGCCGATGCGTTCGAAGACGCGCGCTTCCGGGACAACCCGTTTGTCACCGGCGACCCGAACATCCGCTTTTACGCGGGCGCGCCGCTGGTCACTCCGGACGGGCAGAACATCGGCACGTTGTGCGTGATTGACCGGACGCCCCATCGTCTCACGCCGGAGCAGCGCGAAATGCTGACCGTGCTGTCGCGCCAGGTGGTCCGCCTGCTCGAACTCCGCGTCGCCGGGCGCCAGATTCAGTGGTTGAACGAGAACCTCGAACAACTCGTCGCCAAGCGCACGGAAGAATTGCGCGAGAGCGAGCGGTTCGCGCGCGCCTCGTTCGACGCGCTCTCCTCCCAAATTGCCGTGCTGGATGGTGACGGGCGCATCCTGACGACCAACCGGGCGTGGCGGGAGTTCGCGGAGCAAAACGGGTTGAACTGGGAACGAGTCAGTGAAGGATCAGACTATTTGGGCGTTTGCGACCGTGCGGCGGAAGAAGGAGCAGCGGAGGCGGCCACGACTGCCGCGCTTATCCGGCAGATGATTGCCGGCCAGCGCACGGAGGCCAGCTTCGAGTATCCATGCCACTCCCCGCAAGAGGAGCGCTGGTTTTTTTGTCGCATCACTCGTTTCTTGGGCGATGGTCCAGTGCGCGTGGTATTGGCGCACGAAAACATTACTCCACTCAAGCAGGCGGCAACGGCGCTGGCGGAGAGCGAAGAGCGCTTCCGGCAACTCGCCGAGCAGAGCAGCGAGGGCTTTTGGTTCGTCGGCCTCAATCCGGAGCGAGTTCTCTACGTCAGCCCGGCCGTGGAAAAAATCTGGGGACAACCCGCCGGACGATTTTATCAGGACGCCCGCAACTGGACAACCTCCATCCATCCCGAAGACCAAGCGCGTGTTCAGCACGCTTACGAAGCCGTGATCTCCGGCCGGACGCCCCGGTTCGAGACGGAGTACCGCGTCATCCGGCCCGATGGCTCCATGCGCTGGGTGTTGGCCAGCGGCTCGCCGATTCGCGATGCGAACGGGAAAATCATCCGCATCGGCGGAATCGTCAAGGACATCACCGAGCGCAAGCAAATTGAAGGGCAGCGGCTGCGCACGCAACGCCTCGAAAGCATCGGCACGCTGGCGGGAGGAATCGCCCACGATTTGAACAACGCGCTCGCGCCCATTCTGATGGTCACCGGCTTGTTGCGGATGCAATACCCGGACGCGACGGAGATGATTGATACGGTGGAGTCGAGCGCCACGCGCGGCGCGAACATGGTGCGTCAACTGTTGACCTTCGCCAAAGGAGTCGAAGGCGAACGCCTGCTGGTTAATCCGCAGCACTTGCTCAAGGAGATGGCGAAGATCATCGAGGGCACCTTTCCGAAGAACATCCAACTGCGGACCAAGTACGCGAAAAAACTCCATCCCATTCTGGGCGACGCCACACAACTCCACCAGGTGCTGCTTAACCTATGCGTCAACGCCCGCGACGCCATGCCCAACGGCGGCACGCTGACCCTGGAAGCCGAAAACACGAAGATTGATGCCACCTATGCCAGCGCCGTCCCGGATGCCAAGCCCGGCCACTATGTCGCATGGCGCGTCACGGACACGGGCACAGGCATCCCGCCGGAGATTCTGGAACGCATCTTCGAACCGTTCTTCAGCACGAAAGGCCCGGACAAGGGAACAGGTCTCGGACTTTCCACCGTCATCGGCATCGTCAAGAGCCACGGCGGTTTCGTCCAGATTGACTCCGTGCCGGGCCAGGGCTCGACGTTCTCGATTTACCTCCCCGCCGACGTTTCCAGCGCCGTCGATACCGCCGTCCTCCCGAAAGTCGAGACGACCTTTTGCGGCCACGGTGAAACCATCCTCGTCGTGGATGACGAAGCCAACGTGCGCCAGGCCACGCGTGCCGTGCTGACGTCGCTGAACTTTAAGGTGGTTACGGCGGACAACGGCGTGGAGGCGCTCGTTCAGGTGGCGGAAAAGCGGACGGAACTGCGCGCCGTGATTACCGACCTGCACATGCCCAACATGGACGGCCTCACCTTTGTGCGGGTACTCAAAAGCATGTTGCCCGAGGCTGGCATCATCGTCGCCAGCGGACGCATGGAGGAACGGGAGGCGAACGAGTTCAAGGCGCTGGGCGTCGTCGCGCTTCTCGACAAGCCGTTCACCCAGGTGAAGCTGGAGGAGGCGCTCAAGGTCGTTTTTCCGCAGTGAAACGTTCCGCAAACGGCGAAATTCGAAGTATTCGCGACGCCATCCTCAAAACCGATGAAGATCGCCGTTCACGGGTTGCGTTGCGATTTGCGCCTCGGCGATAATATCCGTGGCTAATTCAAGCGCGCCGAATCACGATCATTGTTTTCCATGCCTGATTCCAAATTGATCCTGGTCACCGGGGCCACCGGCTACGTGGGCGGACGCCTTGTGCCCCGCCTGCTCGCGGCGGGTTATCGGGTGCGTTGCCTGGCACGCGATCCGGCAAGGTTGCAGGGGCGACCGTGGCTCAATCAGGTGGAACTGGCGCAAGGCGACATGCTGCAAGCCGATTCCCTGGCCGCGGCCATGCGCGACGTTTGGGTGGTCTATTATCTCGTCCACAGCCTGGGCGGCGGGAGTGATTTCTCGGAACGGGATCTGGCAGCGGCGCGCAACTGCGCCCAAGCCGCCCGCGCGACCGGCGTGAAGCGCATCATCTATCTTGGCGGTCTTGGCGACTCACAGGCGGACTTGTCGCCCCACTTGCGCTCCCGGCAGCAGACCGGCGAGGCCTTGCGCGAGGCGGGTGTGCCGGTGACGGAGTTCCGCGCGGCGGTCATCGTCGGCTCGGGCAGCCTTTCCTTTGAAATGATTCGTTATCTGACCGAGCGCCTGCCGGTGATGATCTGCCCGAAGTGGGTGTTCACCAGAATCCAGCCTATTGCCATTCGCAATGTGCTTGATTATCTGGTGGCCGCGCTGGCCTGCCCGGAAAGCGCAGGACGAATCCTTGAAATTGGAGGGCGCGATGTTCTGACCTATGCGGGTATGATGACCGGTTATGCGCGAGCCCGGGGACTAACACGGCATTTGATTGCCGTGCCCGTGTTGACTCCGCGTCTCTCTTCCTACTGGGTGCATCTTATCACGCCCATTCCCGCCAAAATCGCCCAACCCCTGATCAAAGGCTTGGGCAACGAAGTCATTGTGCGCGACGACACGGCCCTCCGGCTCTTCCCGGACATCAGGCTGCTTGATTTCGAAACTTCCGTGCGCCTCGCGCTGGCAAGGGTGCAGACGCACGGCGTGGAGACGGCCTGGACTGATGCCCTGACCTCCAGCCAAGGCGACCGGACGCCGCTGACTCTCATCACCCGGGAGGGTCTTATCATCGAGCAGCGGCAGCGAACGGTGTCCGCTTCAGCCGAGGCGGTCTATCGGAGTTTTGCGCGGCTGGGCGGTCAGCGGGGATGGCTTTATATGGATTGGGCATGGAAGTTGCGCGGGATGCTCGACCGGCTTTGCGGCGGGGTCGGGATGCGCCGGGGCCGGCGCGATCCGGAGGACTTGCGGGTCGGGGATAGCCTGGATTTTTGGCGCGTGGAAATGGTGGAACCGGGGCGGCTGATCCGGTTGCGGGCGGAAATGAAGGTGCCCGGCAGGGCGTGGCTTGAATTTGAGGCCCGTCCCGAATCTCAGCAGCAGACGTTGCTTTTGCAGACGGCATTCTTTGAGCCGAAGGGGTTGCTCGGTTTGCTTTACTGGTATGCTCTCTACCCGATTCACAGCCTGATCTTCAGCGGCCTCATTTGCAAAATCGCTCAGCAGGCTGAGAGTGAATCAGGCCCTCCCGCGGAAACCGCCATTCATCGATAGCTTTGGCATGTCCTCGGGTCATTCCAGATGCTGAGGCATCTGGATTATATCTGGTGAGAATGCGATTCTTGCCTCAACTATTTTTCAGAACGTAACGCCCGGATTTCTTGGTGCCTCGTTTTTCAATCAAGCCGGCATCCAACAAAGGGCGAAGGAGATCCATCGCTCCCTGTTTGGAAACGCCCATGGCCTTCCATATCTCGCCGGGAGCCATGCTGCCATGATCGCGCAGGAGATTGAGCAAGCGTTCCTGTTTGGGACGAAGCACCAACTTCGAGGCCGTCTTCCGGCTGAAAGTCTGCACCCGCAGCCAGGCGCGCTCCAGCGTTCGTTGCAGTCCCTCGGCGCAATACTCCAGCCAGCCGGTCAAATCGTCTCCCTGCTTGCGCACATTTTCCGACGCGGCGTAATAACGCGGGCGATCTTCCCAATAGTATTCATCCACGGAGAAAATGTGGTGGGTATCAAACCCTCGGCGGCACAGCTCCCATAAACCCAAGGCTCGTCCTGTCCGGCCATTAACATCGGCAAAAGGATGAATGGCCTCGAAGCGGTAATGAAAAATGGCAGAACTCAGCACGGGTGACAGCTTCCCCGAGTCTCGGTTCCACCATTCCAGCAATTCAAACATCAGGCCGGACACCTCCTGCGGCGGCGGGGGCACATAACGTCCCATTCGGACCTGGATGGAACGATAACGCCCCGCCTCGCCCTGATCCATGACCTTGCCGGCTAAAATACGAAGCTTTGATTGAATCTTTGAAGCTACCCGCAAAGAACTTACACCTTACTGACGACGGGGTCA